>NZ_CP009520.1:0-2400000 GCF_000969905.1 Methanosarcina vacuolata Z-761
TATTTAAGGTATAAAATATTTCCAGTGGAAATCAGGGGGTCTTTACCATAACAATTAATACGGTGTACTTCCATTGCATCTACTGCAAATATAGCTTAAATTCACTTGTTTATAAACCAATTTCACCTAAAATTTCAACAAAAGAAGATATGGAATATAGATTTTATCTGGTAGGCGAGGTATCTTAATACTTAAAACTCGCCCGCCATTTTATCATTAGCTAGTAGAAAATAAGGGTTTCAGGCATTAATTATAAGCAATATGTCTCTTCTATCCCTTTCTCCTTATTAGCAGGATATATAGGGTTTTTCATAAAGGCACAAATAATGATGGAGTAAAATCTCAGAAATCCTAAAATGAACTTTAGTTCCAGATATTGAAAGTTAAAATTTCGGAGTTGAGAGTTTAACCTTTCCCCCTTTCCCTCTCTCCCTCTTTCCAAATATCCCTTACATGAAACCACATTTACAGCCTCCTAAAATCCCTTGATAACCATTACACAAATTATTGAAAACCGCTGAACGGCTATTGTAAAATCAGTCTAAAGCTTGTCAAATAGTTGCGGTTATAATTGTCAGGCATTTGAAAAGGAAGCTCTAAAAACACAATACTTAATAGATGCGGATCAGGAGGATTAAATTGACTGCAGACTGTAAAAATTCCTCCTGATTTCAGGTAACAGTAAAACGTTTGAGATTAAAAACACTTAAAATTAGTAAAACGCTTAAAATTAAAAGCACTTAAAATTAGTAAAACATTTAAAATCAAAACATTTAAAATTAAAAAACTAAAAATCATTATTACAAAAATAAATATTAAAGTAATTCAAAGAAAAAGTATACAGAGTTTTTCAACTATATTAATTTATTATATCTAACTTACTTAGTAAAATTACTGTATCTACTGTATCCATTAATTTGACATGCAATGGTTTGCATTGTATTAATTATCTGCGTTAGAAGTATCTTAATTTCTTAAATGCTTAATATCATAATTTTTATAGAGGATCTTCATGATAAAAGCTCAATCATTAGACGGCTTATTCGAAAAATTACTTGACGGAAAATCAATTTTCAAAAATAAAGAAGTACTTCGGCCTTCTTATACGCCTGACCTTTTATTGCACAGAAATGAGCAAATTAACAGTCTTGCGACAATCCTGGTTTCTGCACTCCGAGGAGAAACTCCTTCCAATGTACTTATTTATGGGAAAACCGGGACAGGAAAAACCGCTGTTACCCGTTATGTTGGAAAAGAACTTGAAAGGGTAAGTGAAGACAAATCCCTTTTCTGCTCGGTTGTTTATATTAATTGTGAAGTAATCGATACACAGTACCGGCTCCTTGCAAATCTTGCCAGACATTTTGAAGAAGAAGTTCCGATGACCGGATGGCCTACTGATCAGGTCTTCATGAAATTCAAGGAGGCAATAGATTCCAGAGAGCAGGTCATTGTCATAATTCTGGACGAAATCGATAAGCTGATAAAAAAAGGCGATGATGTTCTTTATAACCTGTCGAGAATCAATACAGACTTGCAGAGAGCCAAAGTCAGTATGATCGGCGTTTCAAACGATCTTAAATTCACGGAATTTCTGGACCCCAGGGTCAAAAGTTCCCTGGGTGAAGAAGAACTTATCTTTCCTCCTTATGACGCTGAACAGATAAGCGATATCCTGAAACAAAGAGCAAAAATGGCCTACACCGACGGTGCTCTTGGTGAGATGGTAATTCCCTTATGCGCCGCTTTTGCAGCTCAGGAACACGGCGATGCAAGGCGCGCACTTGACCTCCTAAGGGTCTCGGGGGAAATTGCAGAAAGGGAAAATCAGCCTCAGGTTCTTGAAGAGCACGTAAGGCGCGCTCAAGAAAAAATCGAAGTTGACCGCGTAGTCGAAGTGGTAAGAACCCTTCCAACCCAGTCCAAACTCGTACTCTATAGTATCATTCTTTTGCGGAGTAGAGGCAGAGAAGGTAAAAATGTCACAACAGGCGAGATGTACAATGTTTACCGCCAGCTCTGCCACCATATTGACGTGGATATTCTTACCCAGCGCAGGGTTACTGATCTCATGTCCGAACTTGATATGCTGGGAATAGTCAACGCAGTGGTTGTAAGTAAAGGTCGCTATGGTCGAACGAAAGAAATTTCACTGAGCGTTCCAGTCGAAAGCACCCGTAAAGTACTTCTTGAGGATTACAGGCTCAAACCTCTGGTAGATTTCAAGGCATCAGTTTTCAGCAAGATGTTTTCGTAAAGACGTTTTCGTAAAGACGTTTTCGTAAAGACGTTTTTGTAAAGACGTTTTTGTAAAGACGTTTTTCTAAAGATGTTTTCAGCAAGACGTTTTCATAAAGACGTTTTCATAAGAATGAGGCATGTTTTCACAAGGATGAGACTTTTTATATTCTCCATCCTGGTTTTTTGGCCTACCTGCTAACTTCTCACTTTTTCGGGGTTTCCATAACTTCTTTTAACTTTTCTTATTTTAGGTCTTTAAGTCTTCTCTAACTTCCCTTACTTCAGGTTTTTGCCTTTCTTTGCCCTTTCTCTACTCTCAGTTTTCTCTCAGTTTTTCAGTTTTTTTCGTGCTCCAGCTTATTTTTATCATTCATGTGTTAGTTTTCAGGAAATAATATATACGATCCTGTGATTTGACTAGAATCATATTATCTTATGTTAGCTTATGGATTCGATTATTCAACTTACTATTTAATTTATAATTTTATCTCTATCCACCTTTGAAATTAGGATTCAATATACTCAGGTTTCTGTTCAAATCTAATAATTCAATAGTACAAACCCAATAATCTAATATTAAACAAATTAGACAATTCAAATCCAATGATTATTGCTTAGGCAATTCAGATCCAATGATTATTGCTTAGATAATTCAGATCCAATGATTATTGCTTAAATAATTCAAGTCCAATGATTATTGCTTAGATAATTCAAATCCAATGATTATTGCTTAGATAATTCAAATCCAATGATTATTGCTTAAATAATTCAAGTCCAATGATTCACGATCCAGTAATTCAAGTTAATAATTCAGGTTTAATGGCTCATATTAATAGTTTAAGTTTAATTAAAGTTTAAAGGGTAATTTTTGATGAAGATAATAGCGTTCGTAGGCATGCCAGCATCTGGAAAGTCGGAAGCTGCCAGAATTGCTGCTGAAATGGGTATTCCCGTTATTAACATGGGTGATGTGATCCGGAAGGAAGTTTCAAAGCGCGGGCTTGAACCCAATGATTCCAATACCGGAATGGTTGCAACACAACTTCGCAAATGCGAGGGTATGGATGCAGTCGCAGTACGCTGTACTTCCCAAATCAGGGATGCCGGCTCTGACCTTATTGTTGTGGATGGGGTGCGTGGAATTGCCGAAGTGGAATGCTTCAGGCGAGAATTCGGAGAAGGTTTTATTCTAATTTCGATTTATGCTCCTATTGAAATTCGCTTTTCTAGAGTTCAGAAACGAGGAAGAAGCGATGATATGAACAGTATAGAAGGTCTCCGCAACCGGGACGAACGAGAACTCGGCTGGGGGATGGGAGAAGCTATAGAAGCATCGAATATTGAAATTGAAAATAATTCCACTCTGGAAATTTTCAAAAAGGATGTTGTTGAAGTTTTGAGCAACTACTTTGGAAAAACTCCCGCGAAGTAACACTCTCAAATATATTTCTGAAAAAAATTCAAAATTCCGGAATAAATCCTTTTTAAATTACTGGAGTAGATTTATGATACATGTTAAGGTTTCAGCAGCTGTATATCCTACAGAAGACTCGGAAAAGGTTGTCAAAGCAGTCTCGTCTCTTTTTACTGATATTGAACTTGAGAAGAAAGATATTGAAATCACTGGTTCAGAAACGGGAGTTTCTCCTTCCTTTTTCTTTTCAGGGGAAGGGGGAATTGATGTTCTGCAAACCCTGCATTGGCTCATTCGCAGGGAAGAAATTATAGATAGCGTCCGCAACAAAGCTTTCAGCAAAGGTTTGTCCAGCGACGGGCTTTCGGTTCGTTTTTCGCTCAATAAACAGGCTGCTTTTGTCGGAATTCCCAGTGTTCCTGCGCAGGAAGAATCTCTTGGATCTATTGAAATCATTATCAGGGCCGACTCTCAGGAAGAAATGGAAAGGCTTTTTGAATGGCTTTTGCCCCTTACTGAAGATGGAAAGCCTGTTGTTGAGGTAGAAATGGACTATGTGGAGAGGAATTGAAGGGCTTTAACATGTTTTACACAACATACATTTTCTTTGTAACCTTTTAATCCATTTTTAATCAATTTTTAATATATTCAAAATATATTTTTAATACATTTTTAATACATTTTTAATATTTAACATCTTTAATATTTTGTAAAACTGGGCTAATAATAGTTCATTAAAATAATTCAGTTAAATATATCTCAGTTCTCGCTAGATGATGTATATTGATAAATGAAAAGGAATGAACTTTCATCATGCAATTGCACAGAATCAGCTATTCTTCGCGTGCAGTCATTGAAGACCCTTTCAAATGGGCTTACACGCTCGAAGACCATGGATACACCGGTTGGGAAGTCGTACAGGAAGGTTCTCAGTGCCTGAACAGTAAGAACATTCAGAATTTGAAAAATATCAGTGAAACCACAGGTCTCGAGCTAACTCTGCACCTACCTTTCTCGGATATGAATCTGGCAGGTCTGAATTACTCAATCAGGACAGAAGTTATCAGGCAGATGAAGCACTACCTCACTCTTGCCTCTAACTATGTCAATCTTGCTGTAGTACACCCTGGTTATCTTTCTCCTTATGGTGCGCAGGTTCCACAGGAAGCTTATTTTACCAATCTTGCTTCTCTCCAGGAAATCTGTGACTTCGCTGCGGATTTCGGAATCCTTGTTGCTGTCGAAAATATGCCCGACATGCCTAAGATCTTTGGAAAATATCCCGACGAGATGCTTGAGATGCTTGAATCCATTGGAAGCCATAATGTAGGTTTCACCTTCGATGTCGGACACGCAAACACATTAGGGCTTATTGACGATTTTCTGGATCAGTTAAGCAATCGTATTTCCCATGTGCACATCCATGATAATATGGGAAAAAAAGATGAACATTTACCTATTGGAGAGGGTAATATTAACTGGAAACAGGTTATGGAGAAGCTCTCAAACTATGAAGGAATCTTTGTTACTGAAATGAGTTCAGTAGAAGAAGGGATCAAGAGCCTCGAGTTTTTAAGGAATTTGTGATAAGGAACTTGTGAGTTTTTGAGGCTCTGTTTCCCATTTTTTACTTCTTTCAAATTATTTTTTTCCCTATATTTTCATAACTCATCTTTCTGAAGAACCTCTTGAAATTATTTTTCCCCTATATTTCCATAACTCGTCTTTCTGATGATACTATTTAAATTACTTTTTAGTTGCCTTGCAAAAGATAACATTATTTCCATTCCAGAGATCAGTATCTGGCAAGACGTCATCATAGCACTCGACCTGTTTAAAGCCTTCCTGTTCCAGAATTTTCTTCAGGTCATCAGACGTAAAGAAGTGAGTCCAAAAACGATATACATTGAAATTGTCAGAATTATCGATTACGATGTGCTGGTACAATATCACTTTGTCCATCGGATAATAATAGGAGTCTGAAAGAACAAGGTATGGTCTATCTTTCCAAAAGCCACATTCTTCCATTTCCCAGGATTTTTCAGCAACTTTCAATTCGATGTCTTTATCGCTGAGAACATCAAAAATGAAAATTCCTTTAGGCTTTAAAGCTCTGTAAGTATTCTGTAATAAAGTCCTTCTTGCAACTGGTGTTAAGACGCCAAAATCAGTAAAAATCATCATTGCAAGGTCATATTTATTCTCTTCACATAGTTCGAGGTAATTCTGGTTTATGTATTCTATATCCAGGTTTTTCTTTATGGCTTCATTTCTGGCATATTCGATTGAATTCTTTGAGAAATCGACACCTGTTACTTTATGTCCCCTCTTTGCCATAACCTCAGCATACAATCCGGGTCCGCATCCCAGATCAAGAATATTCATTTTTTCCTGATTGACGGAGTTTAAAATCCAGTCCACGGTACTCTCTATACTTGCTTTTTTCCGGCTTGCCAGATCAATATCCGGGTTCAAATGGATATTCAACAGCTGCTTTGAAATGTGGTCATCTGTCCACATAACAGCGTTTCCTTCTGCATAGATTTGCGGTTTCTTTGTAAACTCTAGAATATCTATAAAATTCATAAATGAGCCCTCTTTTCCACCATCATGGATTTATTTACGGACTTATTCACGGACTCTTATATTTGCGATTAACCACAACTCTCTATCTCTACGATTAACCGTTAAACAACTCTCTATTTGCGATTAACCACAACTCTCTATCTCTACGATTAACCGTTAAACAACTCTCTATTTGCGATTAACCACAACTCTCTATCTACGATTAACCGTTAACATCTTTCAATAAAACAGAATGCTCAGCTGTTGTTCATTCTAAAATCCTTTTTTGAATTCCCTATTAATAACTTACGCCATGGTGGGAATTCTTCGTAATGTTTAGCATGAAAATTCTTTCAAGTACTTTCATTTCTTTGTGCCTGTGATTAGAAGAATTTCATGTGTGTTTTGGTAGTATTATTCACTTTCTTAATTGTTTCATTCCTGTGGTTCTTTTTCATTCAAGTATCTGGCCCAGTCACCATGCTCGATTCTTTCCGATTCAGGTTTCTCATCATAAACGTAAATAAAGCCTCTAAATTTCTGCTCACCAATTTCCAGATCTACATACTCCCTGTGGTATCCTCCGAAAAGTTCCATATAATCAATTGATTTGGCAATTTCAAGCTGCTGTTTTCCTGAAAACCTGCGTACTTCAGCTACAACACAGGAATTTTCCAAGGGATAGATGCCTGGATAAGGGCCCAGGGAGTAAAGAGCGTACCCTCTTACTGTTGTTGTACCAAGAAACTCTGACCTATTTTGCAGATCAAAACGGCGGCTATTGTAAAGCCCATTTCTTAGGCTGCCGTACAGTGCTATGATAAGCTCTTCACCTTCAGGTTTCTGGTAAGAACGCTGCCAACAGACATTTCTATGAAAAACATTTCCATAAAGAGTCTTATCTCTTACTGTACTCTCCACGTCTTCACAAGTAGCTTCATTTTTTCTTGAATCATCTTTTCCTAAATCCCTTTTTCCTAAATCCTTTTTTCCCAAATCCTTTTTTCCTGAATTTTTCTCCATATTCTACCCTTAAAAATTATGTATATAAATTTATAAAATAGTTATTTTGTAAAGCCATAGCCTGCAAATCTCTGGGGAATGTCAAGGTTTGCCAGCAGGAAACGGTCTTCTTTACTGTAAGCTACTTTTTTGTTACCTAAAAGTTCCATCACGCAGGTACTGCCAGGCTTTGCTTCTTTTACTTCCTTCCCATCAACCAGGATCTTCTCCACACGTACAGGTTCGGACTGCAGGCCAACAAAGAGATGAAGCACACTTGAGGTTTCAATTGCTCGTGTGAATCTTGAGATGGTGCATTCAAGGACATAATCAGTACTTATGATTTCTTTATCGGAGATGATAAATCCCCTTTCTATATCTTTGGCCTGCACGTTTTTAAGACGCATTCCTACTCTGGTGCCTGTGGGTGCACTTTCAATATCCACATCGTGGCTCTGGATGGATCGGATTTCAATGTCTCTGTCCATCGGGAAAATTTTGGTTTTGTCCTTGTCTTTTGAAATCCCCTGTTTGACAACTCCAAGAACAACGCAGCCTTTTCCAGTAACATTGAACGCATGATCTATAAACACTCTTGTAGGCAGACTATTCAACTCAGCCTGTTCGGCTTCGATTTTTTCCGAGATCTCGGAAATTTTGGCTTTGAGGTCTTCCACACCCTCAAAAGGATCTTTTGCACTTTTATTGGTATTCAGGGAAATACATTCCCAATCCTGAAGGGAAGTGCCTGCGGTCATCAGTTTTATTTTCTTTATCAGCTCATCGATTGCATACATATGTGTACTGTCGGACTTTGTCAGGGCAATTATTCCATGCTTAAAGCCGAGCAGATCCAGGGCAACAATGCATTCTCCGGTATGAACACTTGCAGGATTATTCCTATCAAGGCCATCAGGAGGGACACAGAGGACTGCCATATCTGAAATATTCAGTACCGTAATCAGGGATTTTAAAGCTTTAGGATAGCCGTGCGAGTCTACAAAAACCATTTTCCGGCTCTCCTTAGCATTATTATACATAGTTATGTCGGAGGATGTTCCTTTTTTCCCCAGGTTTGCGGCAAGGGAGGTTCTTCCACTTTTTTCCGTCCCGATAATTGCAACATTTGTCATACTGGATTCCTTCTAATTTTTTGTAATTTCTTTTAATTTCTTGTAATTCCTTTTAATTTCTTTTAGTTCCTTGTAATCTCTTGTAATTCCTTTTAATTTCTTTTAATTTCTTTTAATTTCTTGTAATTTCTTGTAATTCCTTTTAATTCCTTTTAATTCCTTTTAATTCCTTTTAATTCCTTTTAATTCCTTTTAATTCCTTTTAATTCCTTTTAATTCCTTTTAATTCCTTTTAATTCCTTTTAATTCCTTTTAATTCCTTTTAATTCCTTATAGTGTCTTGCAATTCCTTGATCTATGTGCTATTGATAACTCTGAATTTACAGTGTATTATGACTCTGAATTTACAGGGTATTATAACTCTGAACCTGCATCTGGTATAATTATACTGTAATATATTTCTTTTCGAAACACTCTGAAAAAAACTATTCAAAATTCAAATCTTAAAACACAATCTGGCAGGGAAAGATTACCAGGTTTCACCCTGCCACATTGCTTGAGTTTTATCGTTGGTGCTTTTGTTAATCTTTTTTATAATTACCAGATACTCTTCTCCTACTAACTGAGGCTCTTCAAAAATTGCATCTATCCCGAGTCTTTTAAGATAATCTTCGAACTCGGCTGCAGTTTTTAGATCCCTTACCCGGATCTTTGCTTCTTCATATAACCGCTGACCGTTTTTTACACTCAGAATGGATTCACTGAGAGGGCCAAGTATACTCTTCCCTAGCTGCATGCAGCGTTTTTCAAACTCGGCCTTATCTTCGTTCCATTCAACTGTTTGAAAACCTTCTCTGACAATTCGGGAAAGCATATAGTCTCTGCCGGTCTCATTGTAAAACTTAAAGGCATGTCTGAGATCCGAGCAATTACTCTGGGAAGAGGTATATTTTAACGGAGAAAGAACCATTTCCGGGTCTTTTATTACGACGCCTTCATGTTCTTTTTCTCCGAGTTCCCGGATGATTTTTCCAATTTCTTCAGCAGCACTTTCCAGAGGAATTTCTTTGAAAAACTTTACCTGGAAAAAGCCGTACTTTTCCAAAATTTCCTGTTTCCGGCTTATTGGGAGAGGCTTACCGCTATTTTTCTCCCGGATATCAAAAATATAAAACTCTACTGAATCGATGCCATAGATATCTTTAGGGACATAAGGATTGTCCGGACCTATCATCTCTCCATAAAGTACAAGTTCAGGGAAATCGTCAAAAAACTTCAGGTTCAATTTCTCTTTTGCTTTTTGAGTCGTATAGGGACAGATATATCCGCTTCGGGTAATTGCAAGAATTTCGTCTTTTGCAATCGCTATGCGGACATTATACCCATTCATCTTTTCTTCCACAGCCACTTTTTCAAGGCCGCTGAAGTGCTTTTTAATCGTGGTGTCCAGTACCATTGCTCTCCGGATTTTCGGGAAACCCATTATGATTTCGAAAGAATCGTCTTTCTCATAAAGCACAGTTCCCCTCTCTATATGGGAGATCTCCTTATCGAAACGGAACAGATATTCATATTTTCCCCAATTCTGGGCAAGATAGTTTTTCTCAAAAAGGTGCTGAACCCTTTCTTTATCGAATCCCAGGAAACTGGCAAGCTTAACTATAAATTGAGGATCTATTTCCTCGTTCCCCTCTCTACTCATGTTTATTTATCTGTTTTCACGCCTGAAATAAGTTGTCGTTATCAGGCATGTATCAGAATATCTACATCTGTCTTCACAATAACCTGTCTTCACAATAACCTGTCTTCACAATAACCTGTCTTCACAATAACCTGTCTTCACAATAACCTGTTTTCATGAAATAATTTAAAAATGATTTAGTCCATTAAAAATGTTTTTAAGTATTCGGTTCTAATTTGTTTCTAATTTTATTACATCTAAGCTTACAAAAAGGTTGGAGAGTATAATATGGCAGATGAAATCGACTACGAGATTATCGGCGACGATATGCAGATCGTTGAAATTGAGCTTGATCCGAATGAAGCTGTTCAGGCAGAAGCCGGGGCTATGGCATACATGGGGCCCGGAATTGAGATGCAGACCAGTATGGGTAACGAAGGTGGTGGATTTTTCGGAGGTCTCAAAAAAGGACTTAAAAGGGCCCTGACAGGGGAAAGTTTCTTCATTACAAGCTTTGTTCAAAAAGGTTCTGGAAAGGGACATGTAGCTTTTGCGGCTCCTTATCCGGGAAAGATTATTCCCCTTGACCTCACAAAGTTTGGAGGCAGTCTCCTCTGTCAGAAAGATTCATTTCTCTGTGCTGCTCGCGGAGTAGAAATAGAAGTAGCTTTCACCCGCAAGCTTGGAGCAGGATTCTTCGGTGGCGAAGGTTTTATCCTGCAGAGACTGACAGGTGACGGTCTGGCCTTTCTCCATATCGGGGGCACAGTTATAAGAAAAGACCTGGCGGTTGGTGAGACTTATCGTGTTGACACAGGCTGTGTGGCAGCTTTCACCGAAACCGTAACATATGATATAACCTGGTCAAGGAACTTTAAAAATGCCCTTTTCGGTGGTGAAGGAGTTGTTCTTGCAACCCTTACAGGTCCGGGCACAGTATATATGCAGAGCCTTCCTTTCTCCCGCCTTGCTGACAGAATCTTTGCAGCTTCTGCTTATAGTCACAGGGACGAACAGACCGGCGTTGCTGGAACTGGTATTCTGGGAGGCCTCATCGGTGGAGATAGATCTTTCTAAAAATAGGAAAGTATTCTAAATGAAAAAATCATTCTAAAAGGGGAATTGTTTTAAAATCGAATCTTCTTAAACAGGCAGTCTCAAAAGTAAACTTGATTCTACAATTGATATATTATATTTGACTGTAAAGTTAATCCATATCTAAAGTTTGGAAAAATAGCTTCGATGTATTTAAAGTAAATATTATCCATAGTCCAATTGTAGAAATGGCTTGAGTTTTGAGACAGCTTGTAAAGAGAAATTCATTGAAAAATCGAATTCTTCTTAAAGAGAGATTCATCGTAAAATAGGAATCCTTCCTAAATCGGATTAAAGTAAAATTTGTTTTAAAGCAAGAAATAGGTCCAAGAGAAAGTGCAGAAATTCAAAAAAGGCCTGTTTAAGAAAGCAGGCCTTTTTTTAATTACTGGCTTTCAGGATTTCAATTAAGTTTTTTCTCTCTCTCTTTCTCTGGTTTTGAGCTTACTTCTCAAGTGTATTTATTACATTTCTGCGGGCCAGGAAACCAGCAAGTTCATCATCCAGGCTAAGGACTGGAACACCTCCTACATCGTGTTCTAGCATTGTCCTGACAGCTTCTTCAAGTGGAGTATTGGTATAGACACTAATCACACTACGGGTCATAATATCCCCTACCAATAGGTTCTTGATCCTTGAATCCTGCTGATTATCAGCCACCAGATCCCTGAAAGAACGCATGGCAAAGGCAATATCGTCTTCAGCAATAATGCCTACAAGTTTTCCGTTTTCAAGTACTGGCAGCCTTCCTACATCTTTGTCCAGGATAACTCGCCTAGCATGGCTAACCCTATCGGATGAACTGATTACTACAGGATTTTTTTCCATTACTTCCCCGACAAAGCCTGTGAAGTGATTTAGTTCCATGAATTCCTGGGGTGTCACCCAACCCAGGGCTTTTCCATTATCAGTGACAATAATTACGCCACCAGTCTTTTTCATCAGGGTAAGAACATCCCTGGTATCGGTATCAGGCAGAACCTTTACAAAATTGTCGGATACGGCTGTTGCAACATGCAGAGAGGATGCAGGTTTGCTCAGTTTCTTGCGAGTCCCGAGCTGCTCTGTCAGACTTCTCATTGTAAGTACACCGATTATCTGATCGTCATGAACTACCAGCAGACGTTTTGTGTTTTTCTTTTCCATTAGATCCAGAGCGTGAGATATGGTGTCTGACTTATCAATCCTGTATGGCTGTACCATCATGTCTTTAGCTTGCATGTAATTCACCTCATGCGTATCCAGAATTTTTAATTATATTTTTCGTAATTCTTTACGTGTTTTCTTCATCCGTTTCCTACGGTTTAATTCCGCATTCTTTTCTTACATTTGGATGATTTGTCTATCGCTGTTAATTGGTTCTTTCGCAGTATGTACCTCCACTGCGGTGTTTCAGAGGATGGCTTTCATGATATCGGTTCTGCTTATTATGCCCACTATATCTTCTCCATCACTGACAGGTAATGCAGTCACTCCATTTTCAATCATCTTTTTGGCGGCTGCACTGATATCTTCATTTGAATCAATGGAGTTTATTGGAGATATCATGATGTCTTCTGCGGTCAAGGGTAACTCTTTTACATATCTATAGGTCTTCTGGCCCCCAGGAGAGGATTTGCGAGTCATCTTGATGTTTTTCGTGGAAAGTTCGCCTTGAAAATCAGTTAAGAGGTTTAAGGCAAGGCTTCTGCTGGAAATAATTCCTACAGGCTTTCCTGCATCGTCTTTAACAATCACTCTTTCGATGTTATTTCTGTTCATTTCGTCAATTACATGGTTGATAGTATGATGCCTGTGAACAGAAATAATATCTTCAGTCATTAATTTAGAGATTTTTGTTTTCATTTCCTCGTCATTTTCCGCAACAAAGCGCACAAGATCTGTCCTGGTGATAATACCTACAATATCGTTCTTTACAACCGGGATAGTATGCACCCCGTTCTCAAGCATTAAGGCAGCTGCTTGGGAAATAGAGGCTTCAGGATAGATGCTAATGACCGATTCAGTCATCAATAACTTGATAGGGATTTGATCTATTGGCCTCCTCCTCCATAGAGGTTCAGCCTGAGCCAGACGGTTAGTGATGTCTGATTTTGTAACGATTCCCACTATTTTGCCCTCATTGAGGACGAGCAACGTACTGATTTTATGCCTTAACATCAGTTTTCTCGCACGTGACACGGGTTCATCTGTATTTACGACGTACACAGGTGAACTCATGATGTTCGCTACATTCATGAAGTACCTCCTTCACTTTTACAATATATAAGTGTCAATAATTATACTTTTTGAATCGGAAGCAAAAGTTACAGTTTTTAGCTGTACTCGGTGAAATTTCAGGGAAGTAACCAGTACCTCTTGTTGAAGCGAGAATTATTTTAAAAGGTTCTTATTTTAGAAAGTTTTTATTTTAATGAGCTACACTTCAAATCCTGAGTACTCAATGTACAGCTTACTTTTCGACCTATCCACAAATTGTAGGCTTACTTCTTGATCTATCCAGCTAGAAAATTTTCCTTTTCTTCAAGTCTCCTGGAACCTTAGTCTCCTGGAATCTTAATCTCCTGGAATCTTAATCTCTTAAAACTTAAGCCCGAAAGTTTCTCGGGCTCAGTTCAACTTTAATTTTCGCTAAACTTCGTTAAGTTCCGTGACAGTTTGAACCAGCTTGAATCAACTTGTATCGGCTTGAATCAGCTTGAATCAGCTTGAATCAGCTTGAACCGACTTGAACCAGCTTGAATCAACTTTAACCAGCCTGGATGAGGTCTAATCAATTTGAATCTCTAATCAATTGATTATTCCTAGAATTCATTTAAGAGATCTCAGAAGGTCTCTTTCAGTAATAATGCCGCGGAGCAGCCCATTATCCAGGACCGGAAGTGAACCTATCTTTTTCTCAAGCATTATTTCCATTGCTTTTCCCAGGTCTGTGCCTGGACCAGTCCATATCAGCTCTCTTGAGACAATAGAACCTACAGGCCGGTCTAGAGCCTCGTGAATGTTTCCTGTTGTCAGCTTACTGAAGGCTTCCCCCTTTCCAAGGAAATGGATAATATCAGAGGACGTGATAATTCCTGCGAAGATGCCGTCCTTGACTACAGGAAGCCTTCGAAGCCTGTTCTCTACCATTATTTTTGCTGCCTGTCCAATGGGGGTATCAGTTGAGACCATTCTGACGTTCTCGGTCATATATTCATCAACAGTTCGGTTTGTCACGATTCCGCCCATCAATTCAAGTGCATTCCTTTCGGTAAAGATTGCAACGACCTGCATGTCACTGTTCACGATTGGCAGACCGCCTGTTCTTCTTTCAATCATTGTTGAAACAGCGTCTTTAAAGTCAGCCTGGTCATAAAGATAGGGAATGTCAGTTTCCATGATTTGTCGTACTTCTTCGTTGATTGCAGCCAGAAGGTTACCTTTGAAGCGGTTTTCAACGAGCAGATTCTTTTTTCCGCCCCCCAGAAAATCGATAATATCTACGGAAGTAACTACCCCTTCCAGTCTCCGCGTACCGGCGTTTGTAATAGGAATGCGCCTGAACCTCTTTTCAGTCATAATCCTGATTGCATCCATTATTTTTGCGGTTGGAGGGAGGGTTACTACATTTCTTGTTGCCAGAGCCAGGATTTTTCCCTCATGTTCTGAAATGCGGGATTTAAACTCAGGACCTATTCGCATAGTGCCCATGCTGCTAATCGTGTGCGGGTCTTTCTGCTGCGCTTTCTTGGATTTGCTCACACCTGGCTGAATCTTCATCTTGTCGACAGATTTAAATGTCATATTTTTGTCCAATGGAATCACCGAATTCGAGTTGCAGTTAATTGCTTTTTTCATATGCCGTTTTTCTCTTCCTGCAGCTTGCAGGAGTTTCCCTGGAGCGTGCAGCTTACTTCTCAGCAAACCCAGGTTTGCTACTGGAAAAAACAAAACCTGAAAGCAATTTCTCCCGAATCTTTCCGAAAGGTTTACTTTATTTGTGGATTTATAATTATTATTGATGATAGTCTTTGATGTTATAATCTTTTTGCATGAAAACTGCCATTTATTTTTTACATTAATTTTCTGGCCAGTTTTCACAATTCACGGAGCTTTAAAGTAGAAAGTTAATTTCAAAAGCGATTATCTGAGGGTTGTTCAGTCCATACATTGACAATAGACTTCAGAAGATCCTGTCTGTCAGCAATTCCGGATACTTTTCCATGTTCATTCACTACAGTGACCCTCCCGATATCATAGTGAATAATCATCTCAATTGCACTCCGGACGGAATCGCTTTCTGAAATAGTATATGTGGGAGTTGACATTACCGTTTCAACCTTCGGACTGTCATTGGGCCTTGTCGCTCGATCGTCTTCTACGGATATCCGCACAGCTCCTGATTTGATGATGTCCCTTCTGGTTATCATCCCTATGGGCTCCCCTGTTTTTGAAGCTACAGGAATACCCGTGTAATCTGTCTCAAGCATACGCCCCCAAATCTTTGCCACTCTTTCTTCTGGAGAGCAGATTTCAACTTTTTTTGTCATAATCTCCTGTATGGTTTTGGGAAGATTTTTCGGAAGCTCCACGTTTCTAAGAATATCCACATTACTCAGGACGCCGACAACCGTATGGTCAGCAGTTGATTTAACAACCGGGACCCTATTCTGTTTCGATTGCACTATTAACCTTGCAGCTTTCATGACATCCATATCCGGAGTGACTGTCGGGGATTGGCTTGCATACCCGTCTACTGTGACATTTGAGCGTGTAGAGGTAACCCTCAAGATATCCTGGTCACTTAGCATTCCCACAAGCCTGTTCTCTTCGTCAACAACAACAAGGCTTCGAAGAAGGTAATCGCGCATCAGCTGACGGGCGTGAGTTACAAAGTCTCCTTCTTTGATACTTATAGGCCCTTCTGACATAATCTCGCTGACATTCATTGTTTACCTTCCTGTGCTTTCTTTAAGACCGAATATTTGAAAGTCGAGATTTCAAGATTGTAATTCATTCGTAATTCTCCCCTTCTTCTTGCCGACAGTTTTCGCATAAATACATGCCGTCAACTAATTTAAGGTCTGCTGAGTGATAAAAACAGGATTCACATATTCCTGTGATGAACTCCTCTGTAATCTCTTCAACTGAAGGAGTGGAGAGGAGAGCTTCCCGGTTCATATCAATAAGATCTTTGAGTATGGTGCTGAGCCCGGGTGTAACCATCAGAATATCAGTATTCGAAACCACTCCTATTATTGTACCGTTTTCCAGGACTGGCAACCTTTTAATATTCGCCTTTAACATGATCTCAGAAGTTTTTATTACACTTGTTTCAGGCTTTACAGTTATTAAGGGGGTTGAGAGGATTTCACTTGCCTTTACCTCACCTGGTTTTCTATCTTCTGTAACAATACCCTTTACAAAGTCCCTTTCAGTTATAATTCCCATGGCTTTGCCATTTTCTGTAATAATGACGCTTCCTGCATCACGGCTGACCATTTCCCTTGCAATGGCAGGAATGTCTGAATTAATGTCCATTATTATGACTGCTTTATTCATGACTTCAGCAACTGAGACCTCTCTTTCAATCTCTCTGCTGTGAATACCAGTATCTATATCTCTCTCAGCATCGGTGCCCCTTCTAGGTCCATCTGCCATCTACCGCCGTTCCCCCTTTCATTCCGTAATTCGGCAATTCACAATATAAAATTTACAGATAATTTTAGATAATTTTAGATAATGTTAGATAATGTTAGACAACGTATAATATATAAACTTATAATATATTATTTAAAATATAATTTATACTAAAATTTCGAAAAAGCTCTTCAGGTATCAAGTGTCCTGTGGAAAAACGTTCAAGATCGCTTTAGTTTTCCCTCCAGTTTAGGCCTTGCAATCATTAGCTTTTTAAAGATAATACTCCGGTGAGGCCCATTGTCCCGGATTTCTTTTTTTGTCCGCTTCCTCTAAGATGTTTTCCCCATAATTTTCGGACTTTTTTTACAGCTTATATTATGATTCAATGGTACATAATAATAACGGCATTTACTTTTTTTGTAGAGAACATAAATTTGCATGAAGTCAAGCGCATTCACTTTAAATCTCCAGTTAGTTTGCTTATGGTAAATCTCATAGTAAAAAGCTTGAGGAAATCACGGAGGAAATTTTTCAGAACCCCCCTATTTCCACTGGAGGTTTTTGCTGAGAATGAAAAAGATTCAATCTTCTGGAAGAAGTATTAGAAAGAAGTGCAGAAAAGAAGTATACTTTAGAAAATAGGCTTATACAGTTTCAAAAAATCCAAATTATATTTGTAATGCTTTCTATTTCTCTCACAAGAAATTTTTCAGACCCCTTTATTTCCACTGGAACGCACTTTATAAGTTTTTACCTTAAAAAGTATGGCTTGAGGAGTAAACCAGAAGCAGAAGCCCGATCCGAACCCGAAAAAGGGAAAGTGATTAAAGCATAATTACTCTGCTTCGGTTCCCAATACTCAGCTCGATTTCTTCATTCAGGCCATACTTCGAATATGCATTAATGACCTGGATTTCGGAGTCAATATCAAGATCTTCGATCACATAAGCCTGTTCTCCCCAGAGAGTTAGCCTTATGCTGCCGGTTTCGTCTTTTATTTGGAGATTTGCAACCACATTCTCGGTTCCATCTTCCCTTTCAAACTCGCGGAGTTCCCCTATTTCGGAAACCTTACCCTGAACCGAATAGTTTTCCCCAGGGATAATATCAGCGATATCCGTAAACTTTTCTCTGTACTCAATCTCCTTTTCACTCTTCTGGATTATTCCCCGGCTTCCCATGTTGAGTTCCACCTGCTGGTTGAAGGCATTTTCACGAGAGTAAGCATGAAGTACCTCTATGGTCTCGTCAAAGTCGATTTCATCCAGAAAACTGGTTTTTTCATCCCATAGAGTCAGCCTGATTTTTCCAGTGGAATCACCAAGAAGAAGATTTCCGACTCTTCCGGCAGACCCGTCTTTTTTCTCAAAGGTCCGGATTTCCCCTATATCAAGAACTCTACCGGAAACGTTAATATTGTTCATATCAGCCCCGATATCCTCAATTGGGGTAAATTCCTCTTCGTACTCGATTTTTTTCTCACTTTTCTTTATTATACTTCGGTTTCCCACCTGCAACTCAACTTTCTGGGTAAAGGCATTCTCCCGCGCATAAGCACTGACCAGCTCCACAGTGTCTCCATATTCTACCTGGTTCATAAACTCAGTCCTGTCGTCCCAGAGGGTCACCCTGACTGTGCCTGTACTGTCTCCAAGAAGCAGATTTCCTACCTTTCCATTGGTCCCGTCTTTTCGCTGGAAGGTCCTTATCTCTGAAATTTCCAGGACTTTTCCTGTCAAATTCAGGTCTCCCATGCCGTCCTTTATATCCTTTATTTTCTGGTTGTTGGCAGCTACATCGATTTCTTCTTCACTCTCGGCCAGGACTCCATTATTTCCGACATTGACTTCCACTCCTGAGTATCCTTGCTTCGCATAGCCGCTGATCTGGAGGGTTTGCCCTGCTACGATTTTTCCAGTTTTGATGAGATCTGCCATGTTGTCCCAGAGAGTGAGCTTAATCTTGCCGGTTTCATCTCCAACAATTATATTTCCGACTCTACCTATCGTCCCGTCGTTTCGGGTGAATTCTTTGATCTCAAAAACCGACACAACCTTTGCAACAAAGTTAATTTGCCCGCTATCAGCTGTAATATTTTCAACTTTTACACTATCCCGACCTACATCCGAAAATCCAAGTTCATTGGCAACCAGCATGGCAGCCATAGGTTCATCGCAAAGCCCTCCCATGCTTTCGACCTTTTCCTGTACACGCTGCAGAAAGTCTTCTTTACTGATAACGTTATTAAGTTTATTATAGATTGATTCAATATCTGTCATATTATCCCCTTAATATATGATTTCTATTTTCAGTGTCTATTATTTGCCTCAATTATTTGCCTTAATTCCTGTGGCAATAATTGTTAGTGACTATTAGTGATTGTTAGTGACTATTAGTGATTGTTAGTGATTGTTAGTGACTATTAGTGATTGTTAGTGACTGTTAGTGATTGTTAGTGATTGTTAGTGATTGTTAGTGACTGTTAGTGACGGTCAATGCTTTGAATCCGGTTTAGCATTATGGCATAAAATTCAAAAACTGTTAAGAGACAAGTAAATTACAGGTTAGTAAATTACAAGTTTATAAGTCTGAGCACATTAACTTAAGTCGCACATTAACTTTTTCTTACATCTTTTAATGAATGATAAGAATAATCATAACCAAATACCTTCTAAAGTCCCTTTTATTCTTTTTGATTTTAAGTTTGAACACGCGGCTGTTGAAGTACTTTATATATTGCGCTACGATATGCAAGCCGTCTTACTAAAGATTACCGTGTGCCAGATGAAAGTATTTCTCAACAAAGCGGAATCAATATTAATAAACTATGCCCGTTTAATAAACTATGCCCATTTAATAAACATGCCTGAGCTTATCTATTCTATCTCCCGCTGGCTTTCAAACTAAAAATATCCTGAAATCAAAGCTTGATATTCACTATTTTTCCTTGAATGCCGTACTGAAGAACTCAGAGGTTTCCTGTCCTGCGAATTTCAGGAAATAAATTGGGGTAGAGGATAGTTGAGAAACATACAATTTTGGCTCTGCAACTTTGTTAAAATAAAACTTAAAACAAAACCTTATTTATAGTAAAGTTTCATTATGTACGTGATATCATGATTCGAAAATGCACTGAGCACGGCTATTTTAGAGGAGGCAGCTGTCTGCAGTGTAAACGCCCTGGAAGATACCTGCTGGACGATAACAAGGAAGAAAAGCTTGGCAGGTTTGTATCTGGTGCTCTCAGACATTTCCCGGAATCTGCGGGAGTTGAAATGGACAGATTCGGCTGGGTTAATATCAACGATTTCTGTGACGTTATGAGAAAGCGATACAACTGGATGAGGAAGGAATACCTTTACGCGCTTGTAGAATCTGATGAAAAAGGAAGGTACGAGATCCGCAATTCAAGAATCAGGGCACGTTACGGGCACTCTGTCAATATTGATCTGGATTACAGGGAAAGCGATTCTCCATATCTGTATTATGGGGCAAGCCCTGAAGAAGTTGATGTTCTGCTGGAGAACGGAATATTTCCAATAAAGCAAAGATATGTCCATCTCAGCACTTCGTATGAAAAAGCAGTAGAAGTGTCTCTTATTCATACTGAAAGCCCTGTCATCCTTCAAATCGATGCCTTTAAAGCTCAGGAAGATGGGATCTCTCTCAAACTTGCAACTGATGACATCGTACTTGCGGAAAAGATACCTCCTGAATATCTCTTTATCGTTGAAGACTGATTTTAAAGGGTCGATTTCAAAAGAACAACTTTAAAAGGCTGATTTTTAAATTTCCAGCAAGTTATTTGTGTTACTTTTCTTTTCGTTCTTTTCTTTTTTCTTTTCTTTCTCTTTCTCTCTTCTTTCAATTCACGGACACTTCTAAAAAGCCTTCTTTTTTTTCTATCCTGAATTTGACATTCAGAAACTGTTCAGTAATCCAGATATTTGTCGTAGTATGAAGAGAGAGTTCACGGACAGTGTAAGAACAATTTCCTGCAAGAGCCATGTACGGTATTAGCTGGTCTGCCAGATGTGTGTCCACCGAGGCTCCTGATCTAAGTTCAGGAATAATTTCGTCTGCGGCATATTTGCCTACTTTTTCTGCGGGAAGCCCTCTTTCCCCAAGGGCACTCCCACCTATATAGCCTGTCCAGAGGGTTATCCCGCTTCCGGTGGAAAAAGCTTCAAAGGATTGAGTTTCAATTTGAGATGTATATCCGGCTTCCATTAATCTCGTACTGGCAGCTTCGGCCTGGCGTAAAGGTACATGAGCCGGAAGATTCGAAGCGTGAGAAATCCCCTTGATTTCTTCCTCTTCTTTTAAAAAATTAAATCCTCGCAACCTGCACGGCTTAAAATAAGCTGAAACTTTTCCTCCTCCTTTTGGGTAGTAACCGTGTTCTTTCAGAGTTAAGCTGCCTGAATATCCAAGTTGTTTCAGAGCCCTGAAGGTTACATTCTGCAGGTAGTCTATTGTTGGAGACCAGGCAACGTCGGTTCCCCCTTTTATAGTGAGCTCGACCTTCTTTTTTGCAAACGGTAGGGCAGGCATAATGCACTGGAGGAGCAGGGTTATGCTTCCTGCAGTCCCGATATCAATATCATACTTACCCCCCCCTATTTCCACTGGAACAAACAAAATTTCAGTAGAGCCTGGAAAAAGTCCAGATGTCTGAGCTCTACATATACTGGCTGCAGTTTCCAGCGCCTTTAAATGCTGCTGTTTCAGGCCTGGATTTGGTCTGTTTTTCCTGATATTAGTAATCCTTATCCCATTTCCGGTAACTGCGGAAAGGGCAACAGCCGTTCTGACCAACTGCCCTCCCCCTTCACCATAAGAGCCGTCGATCTCTAACATTTGCTTCCCCCACATTTTCCTGATTCCATCTTACGTTATCCTACTGATTTCTATTTGCTTTGCTTCCATTTATGTTGCTTCTATTTTCTTCGCTTCCATTCACTGTGTTTCTATTTGCTTTCCTTCCTTTTCCTTTATATTTCGGATTGCAGTTTTTACAGCTGGTCTGAGAGGATCCACAAGCATAGAGACCGGTGGTGCATAGCAAGTCTCCAGGTCAAGAAGGTCTCTAATGGTAGCTTTCTTTCGGATTGCCAGGGAAAGAGCATCAATCCTTTCTTTTATTCCCTCTCCTCCGGCAAGCTGTGCACCTACCAGAATATCGTCTTTGAATAGGAGTTTAATGTACAGGTCTTTACGGCCCGGATAATAGGAAGCTCTAGTACGCCCCCGTGAAAATCCTGTGTTTATTTTTATTCCATGGCTTTCAGCCTCTTTTGAGGTAATGCCAACTCCGCCGAATTGTAACTCTCCTGCCACGGCTACCCAGGGGTTGGTAAGTGGTCCGAGAGGAGTACGTTTTCCTGTGAGATTATTGCCGATTATGTCGGCCATATGCCGGGCTGTCGTTCCCAGTTGACTTAATTTTGCTTCCCCTGTTATAAGATCTATTACTTCCACACATTCCCCGCCTGCATATACATAGGGAAGAAATTCTTCTCCTGCCTTAACCTGGAGCATTTCATTTACAATTATTCCTCCTGCTTTCCCTATTTCGATACCGGCCTCCAGGGCAAGGGATATCTCAGGTCTAACTCCACTCGCAAGAAGTACAAGATCTGCAGAAAGCTGACTATCTCCTACATATAGCGTTTTTTCTTTCCAGAAATTTTCAGGATAAACAGCAAGTTCCCCGAAAATGACCTCAATCCCGAGACTTTCCAGATGTTCTTTTATGATTTCGGAAATGTCAGGGTCCAGTTGTCTGGAAAGCAGATTTTTACTTCGGCTTATAAGGGAGGTTTTAATTCCTCTTTTTGAAAGTGCCGCTGAACACTCTATTCCTATTGTTCCTGCGCCTATTATGCAAACTCTCTCAACAGTTTCCAGGGCTTTTTCAAAAAGTACTCCATCGTCAAGGGTCCTTAGAGTAAAAACACCATAAGGGAGAACATTTGTGCTGCCTGTTAGAGGTATAAATGGAAGGCTACCTGTAGCGATAACAAGTTTGTCAAAAGGATAAGTCCCTTCTCCTGTCCGAACAACTTTTAAATCGAGGTCTATTGAACTGACACACTCGTTTAGCCTGACATCTATTCGATTTCTTTTGAAAAAATCCGTGGGCTTCACTATTAATTTTTCAAAACTCTCGATTTCCCGGCTCAGAACAAAAGGGATTCCGCAGTGGCTGTAAGCAGTATGGGAATCTCTTGAAATTACGGTAATCTCAAAATCGCTCTGTCTTCGAATTTTGGTAGCAACCGCCATTCCACAGGCTCCCCCTCCTATAATAACCACTTTTACGGGGTCTTTTTTTTCGAGATTCTGTGCGGATACTGCTCCCTGAAATTTTCCATCGGCTCTGACTGCTTTCTGTATTTCATCTACAACGCTTTCTGTGCCAAAATCGCTTCCCATGCTCTCAGTAATTGTGTTTCCCGCCTATTATAATTTAAGTGCCCAAAAAGCTTTCAGGTTAACGAGTGGAGAATTCTTAAAACGATTCATCAAGGTTATTTGATCAGGCATTTTTTGAAAGGCAGATTACTTGAAAATCATCTGCTCTTCCCACATGAAAATGGGTCTTTACATAATCCGGAAAAAGCGTGAAAAGGACTTATAATCTTCAGGGGTGGCTGAACGAGCGAGTTTGGGAGTGGGGGGTTAGTACATAAAAAAGTTTCTATGCCTCGCCCGTTCAATTTTTTACAAGTCTTTTTTTTTATATATACTTTTCTAAATTTTCGACTCTATTATTTTTTACATTTTCTAAATTTCTTATGACCCGTTCTGAAAGACTTCTTCTGAAGTTGTTTTGAAAGTATCTTATCTTCAAGACATCAGACATGAAAAATTACTTTGATTTGATAAAACTCTTTAAATAACCACAAAGTTCTTAAAGCCTGCCGGCATTAAATACATGAATTTAAAACATATGACGTACAGGTTTCCTCATTTGCCGAGACTCCTTTAAAAGCAGAAGGGAACTGTTCTGTCAGATCATATCATTGATTAACAACTTCACCTATTCACCATTGCTAAATTCGTAAAGATAATCCAATGTAACTAATCCATATGCAAATTAATAAAAACTTCAGATTCACTACATTATCACTCAGGGTTAAAATACCATTCAACGTAAAACTGAAATTCATATCTCATCACCCATGAAGTAAAAGTCAAAAAGTGTTCTCGATAAACCTGATATACATTTCACTTACCGCTTACCAGTTATCACTACAGAGCCCCTAAATCACGGGATAGGGCGTCTGCACATATCGGCTTCATGCCCGGATTACCCGTTTTTAAGGGTATTTATTGAAAATCATAGTTATCAGGCTAATTGAAATGTGAACACTTTTTTTTGGCTTTCGGTCCTGAAGTTTATCTCAGGGTCATAATAAGAACTTATGTTAGGGAAAAGGCTTTCGAACAGATATTGGAAAGTCTCAGAAACAACGCAGGTATTATTGTCTGTTCAATTGAAAGTTAAGAGATTCTAGATCTAGAGAGCCTTAAGACAGGTTAACTCAGGTCTGGGATTATAGCAGGTTCTCATAAGGTAAGAGCTTCCACTTAATAGCGTAAATTTCTGGCACTCTACCGAATTATGTCTCCTGGCATAAGTACAATGGAAACTCAAGGCAGGTTCGGAACTAGCTTTCCGGCTACATTTATAGTTAATTCTTAAATCTGCCCCTTCAAGGGTGTTTTGTCCCTGATCCGAGATGAAATCTGATTTTTTTACTATTTTTGCATTTTCAGGGCTTTACGAGTTTTCGGAGTCTAGAGAATAGTTTATGTTATCAGAAAACTCGACGGATCTAATTCACAAATGTAATTAATTACAATTGTTGGGAATTAACTTCCTAGTGTGTTTAATTTAATAAATCTATCACGATAAATCATTCACAATATATGAGGAGAATTCACATGCAAAATACGGATACTACAAAATACATCATTCATTCTAAAATTAATGCTGATGGGGTAATTGAACGTCCTGATATCGTAGGTGCGATCTTTGGGCAAACTGAGGGATTACTCGGGGCTGATCTTGATCTCCGTGACCTGCAAAAAACTGGCCGGATTGGCAGGATCGAGGTAATGGTTACGGCTAAAGGAGGAAAGACTAAAGGAAATATCTTTGTTCCCTCAAGCCTTGATAAGGTCGAAACCTCAATTCTTGCCGCGTCGCTTGAGACCATTGACAGAGTGGGGCCATGTAGCGCAAAAATCGAGGTTTTCCAAGTAGAAGACGTAAGAGCTGTAAAGCGAAAGAAGATTATTGAAAGGGCAAAACTCATTTTTACCAAAATGTTTGATGAGACCGTGCCTGAATCCCAGGAACTGGCCGACGAAGTACGACAGTCCGTAAGAGTCGATGAACTCACTTACTACGGAAAATCCAGAATTCCCTGTGGGCCGAATGTACTTAATTCAGATGCCATTATTATTCTCGAGGGAAGGGCTGACATTCTAAACCTGCTCCGCTATGGTATAAAGAACACCATCTGTGTAGGAGGAACAAATATTCCTCCGGAAGTTGCAGAGCTTACTAAAAAGAAAACGGTAACAGCGTTTACTGACGGAGACCGCGGAGGAGAACTCATAATACGTGAGCTCCTCCAGGTGGCAGACATCGACTATGTTGCCCGTGCCCCCGATGGAAAATGTGTAGAGGACCTTGTCCAGAAAGAAGTTATACGAGCTCTTCGTCGGAAGGTTCCTGTAGAGCAGATCATCGAGAAATACGGAATCCAGGAGAGGGAAGGCGAAGATAGTGCCTGCAGAGTGGAGAGGGGCTCCAAAAGAAAGATAAGGACACCTGAAATTGCTCCCAGGATTGCCGAAAAGAAGTTGCACAAGCGTGTTAAAGTTCACAGGGTCTCTTCAAAGCCAGACCTTTACGGGGAGGAATTCCCGGAAGAAGAAACGAAAGAAACAGAATCTGTAAAAGCTTTTGAAAAGATTTCTGAAAAAACTGCTGAAAAAGTCTCGGGAATAGTTCCTGTGACTGCAGAAAAAGTCAAAACAAGACCTATCATCGCAAAACCTCAGATTTCAGCAAGGGTAGTTCCTTCTGCTGTCAGAGTTTCCAGAGAAAAGCCTGCCGATAAGATCCCGGCAGCCGTCAAAGTTCCTGGAGGTGAGGCGGTCAGGGTCTCACCTGCTCCAGTAAAGCCAGTCCCTGTTTCTCCTGAAGCCCTCAGGTTCAGGCCTCATGTCGAGGCTCTGAAAGGAACTTTAACAGCCAGAATTCTTGACTCTCAGGACAAGGTAATAGAAGAGATTGCGGTGCGGGACCTTGCGAGCAGGCTGAAAACCTATAAAGAAAATATCCAGAGCGTAGTTTTTGATGGCGTAATTACTCAGAGACTCGTTGATATTGCCTCAAGTAATGCAATTAAGAACCTTATAGGTGTAAAGATAGGGAATATAGCCAAGGTTCCTGCTGATATGGAAGTTTTAACCGCAAGCATGCTTTGAGAGACCTTTACTTCTCTCAATATTTATTCTTTTTTACTTCCTTTTTTCAATTTCTATTCCTTATTACTTCCTTTTTTCTATTTTCATTCCTTATTTCTTCATTTTTTCATTTCCTATTCCTTATTACTTCTTTTTTCACTTTTCATTCCTTATTGCTTCCTTTTTTCATTTTTCCTTCCTTTTTACTTCTATTATCCTAATTTCCATCCTTTTAAACTACTCTTTTTTCAATCTTCACTCTTCCCTATTCTTTTTTCTTTTTCCAGCTTATCTTTCATTTTTTCAAGTTTTTACTTCTTTTTTGTTTTTTTTCTTAATTCTGGGGTTTTATTTTCTAAAATCTGTTTTTTTTCCATAAGTTCTTACATTTCATGATCTCATTTTTCTAAAAAATACATTCCTATACTTTCCATCTTTTTCTAAAGTCAACTCCATCTGGACTGTCATCTTATGTGTAATATTTATATATAAGGTCCAGAAGTTTATGTATAGGGTCTAGAGGATCACCACGATTTGGTATTTTTTCACACCATAGTGCTAAACTTCACACTTTCTGCCATAATCCTTCATTATTTATCATATACATTATATGGAAAAGTTTATCATTTAAAACTAGGAAGTTCATTTCCTCGGATAATTCTTTTATCCGATTCAAGATAACATTAAATTGATCTTGTAAAATTGTAGGTCTGTTCGCTATGCACAAGGAAGAGCTAATACAACTACACACGTATATGGCCCAAATGAAGAGATATTTCGAAAGGCACGGGGTAACGCACGAATTCGATGATTACAAGGCTTTATCCATAAGCCCTGTACACATTCACCGGAGCAAGGCAGATCACAAGCGCGCAATTTTTATTTTAGGAGGCGAACTTGCAACTCTCATGTCCCGGGACGATCCTATCTTTGAAGAAACACCAGCTCATATGAGGGATTCACTGAATTCCGTCATCAAGCTCATGGGTAATAACTGATAGGGCCCCTGAAGGTGACAAAGAATTCGTTATCTGAAATTATAGATTCCAGGTATTTTTGTTTTGAAATTAGGAGACGATAAGGGTGAAGGTGCATCTTCATCACCATCCCGTCCTCTCCATCTGCATAATATTTTTTTTCGGTCCAGCAGGATACAAATCCTATGGACTTATATAATTTTTGCGCTCCTTCGTTACTGTTTCTTACTTCGAGCCTTGCGTATCGAAGACCGTTTGCAACAAATATATCACAGATAGCATGAATTAGTGATGTGCCTATTCTTCTTCCCCGATATTCTTCTTTGACACCGACAGAAAAAATGTGCCCTTCGTTTTCTCCGGAACGGTAGCCTACTACATACCCCACGACTTTTCCATCTTGTTCTGCGACAAGAAAACCATCCCCGACGGTTTCATAAAAGCTCATGTACAGGAGGGAGTTGTGCTCCGAAAAGGCCTCACTTTCAATTTCAACTACTTCTTGAAAGTCCTCAGGTACAAAACGCCTTATCATAATATCTAATATATTCCTGCCATTTTATTATTTCTTCGAGAGGAAAAGTTTCTTCTAATTTCCTCCCAAAGTTCTTCTGAAGTCATTTTGAAGCCATAAAGTTCAGATTTCATGAACTTATTTCAGTATAGCTGGTTTTCATATAGCTGGTTTTCATATAACCGATTTCAATATAACCGATTTCAATATAACCGATTTCAATATAACCGATTTCAATATAACCGATTTCAATATAACTTATTTCAATATAACTTATTTCAATATAACTGATTTAGAGGTCCATGTATAAGCTCAGAGTTTCTTGATATGCCTGACATCCACTGCAACTCCTCTACTGGATTTCACCATTTCTTCTCCGCTCATCATAGCTCGCCCTACACAGAGCGCTTTTTTCCCGAGCACAATTACCTCATCATTAGGCCTTATTCCCGGATCGGCTTCAATAACTCCTGGGGCAAGGATGGAACCGCGTGGTAGAAAATCATCAATTTTTACCAGGTATTTCTTGTTTTTTAGCACGAGTTCAGCCCCTTCGAGGGAAAGAGCAAGCATTCCGTATTGCGGAACCAGGGTTGCGAGTTGTTTTTTTCCAGAAAAGAGCTGATACTTGGGGAATCGGCCTTTAACTGCAAGCTTTCCGGTTTCTTCAGAGAAAAGAAATGCAGCACCTTCTCCGAACTGATATTCTGCAATAGCTCTCATGAAATTCTTTTTGTCTTCTTCCGCGTTCAGGCTTTTCCTGCTGAAACTTTCGGATGTGCAGATAGACTCAACGGTCTTCTTGAGGTTTGAAAGAGCCTCCATAGATACAAGGCTTCCTGTGGCAGTATAGGTTATTTCAATCCCGAGCTTACCTGCCGATCGTTCACAGATTTCTCTGTATGCCCCTTCTACATGGGCGACTATGGCCTTGTATCTGTATTTTGAGAGATAAGCCTCAAGGCAGCCGGAAACCCAGGCTTTTTCTTCTTCGTCCCAGTGCCCTGTAACCGCAGTGTCATAATGGGCTGCTGGGTATGTTAATTCCAGTTCTCTGGGTACTATTCCAAGAGGCGAGGTTAAAATCACTTCATGGACGAATTTCCGGTATTTTCCTAGGGCCAGAATAAATTTCTGATGGGATTGGGAAATTGAGTAAGGTTTTCTGGCCGCGCATGGTAAAAGTACGAGGATCTCAAGGTCCGGAGGTGTATACTTCTCCTGTATACGCCGTGCAAACCGCACCACTTCGACTCGAGATAGAGCCTCCGAGGTATCTGCAAGCAACTGGTTTTGCCGGAAAGCAGGAATTCTTTCTTCAAGGTAGGAATACTCAAAATCTCCAAGTCTTAACAGGGCTGTGAGCCAGGGCCTGACTCTGCACTGGCCTTCAACATATTCTCTCAATGTTCCGGTCCTTATTCTTTCCCGCACAAGGGAAAGTTCGGCTTCGAGAGCATTCTTATTGTGAGCTGAAAGGAATTTTGCTCTCTCTATCTTCGGAAGCTTCCTGAGATCTGCAGGTGTACTTTCGGCACATACCCTGCACCTGCAGGGAAACTCTGTCAGGGAGTCAAGATAAAAGCTGCCTGCTGCTGTCAGGTAAATATCAGAATAAGCTGCAATTTCTGCTCTGGTATCGTCCAGGACATCAACTCCGAGGTAGACCAGCATAGCTATATTTTCAGGAAGCGCCAGGTTTGGGGCATAAAGAGCTGTATCAGGGGGAATATGGTTTCTAAACTCTATTACAGTCTCGAGAAATCTTCGTGCATTGTTTTCCAGGGTACCTGCCCCTTCCATTACATACAGGTCAGTTTTTTCAGGCTGTTCTCCCATCCTCAGGAGAGAACCTGTCGGGCCTGCATCTTCAACGTTTTCGCCTTTAAAAGCAGTAAATTTTTGGACTTTCTCAAGGGACTCAACTGGAATAGAAGGCGGATACGCTTGATGCGGCAGGATTATAAGAGTTCCTTTTCCTGCTTTTTCCCGGATTTGCTTTACGCGTGCTTCTAGCTCTGCATCGGATTTTACACCCCAGAAACTTCCTGCATCAATAACAGGGCCAGGTTTTTCCAGCCTTCCTAGTTTTGCCGCATTCAAAATGCAGGGCGTATGAAGCTCGGGAGACAGCAGAAGTTTTCCAATCCTTGCTGCTCCGTCTCTCTGTTCTATCTCAAAGTACCGTGTCATATTTGTCCTCTTATGTCTATCAGGATGTAAAGGTTTGTCCTGCACTTTTTTCCTGAATATTTCTTTTACTCCCCGCTTTTCTGAAGCTAAAAGGTTCTCAGCTTTACGTTTTATCCCTTGAACTCTTCAGAAGGAGAATGGTATTCTTCAGAAGAAAAAAAGATATTCCTCAGAAGAAAGGAGGATGGTATATTTTTATATATTATTAATCTTGATTATTTGCTGCAACTCATCTTTCATTTGTCTGTCATTGTCTGTCTCAAGCCGTGGCAGAAATTCTATTTTTCACATTTGAACTCCAATTTGAGGTCTAGAATGGATATAACTGCAGAACTTCAAAAAATCGTTGGTGGACGACTTTCTGTCTCTCCTTCGGAACTTTATTGTTATTCTTCTGATGCATCCCAGGTCAAGGGAATGCCTGATTACGTGGTACGCCCGAAAAGTACAGACGAAGTAAGCCGGATTGTCAGGCTTGCCTATGAGAACGAGATCCCTGTGACTGCAAGGGGAGCAGGCACCGGACTTGCAGGTGGTGCAGTCCCTGTTAAAGGGGGCATTGTGCTGGATATGTCGGGCATGAACCGTGTTCTTGAACTCGATATTGATAATATTCAGGTTCTGGTAGAACCCGGGCTTATTCAGGATGCTTTAAATGAAGCGCTAAAGCCTTATGGCTTTTTCTTTCCTCCAAATCCTGGCAGCTCAGCCATGTGTACTATCGGGGGTATGATAGCTTACAACGCAAGCGGAATGCGCTGTGTTAAGTACGGTACTACCAGAAACTACGTTCGTGACCTTGAAGTGGTGCTTGCGGACGGGACAGTTATTCATACCGGTTCAAAGATGCTGAAATCCGCAGCAGGATATGATTTGACCCAGCTTATTGTAGGTTCGGAAGGCACACTCGGCATTGTCACAAAAGCCAGGCTTAAGATTGCTCCTCTCCCTAAAACCCGAAAACTGGTAATTACTTCCTTTGAAAATGCGGAAATTGCAGGGCAGGCAGTTGTAAAAACCTTTTCAAACGGGGTTATTCCCTCGGCCTGTGAGATTCTGGACAGGGTTTCTCTACAGGTTCTCAAACGTTACGACCCGAACCTTGTGCTTCCTTCAGAAGGCGATGTTATTCTTTTCGAGGTTGACGGCACTGAAAACTCGGCACGTGAAGCTGCAGAACAGATAATGAAAGTTTGTGCCCCCCTGGCTCTTTCCATAAGGCTTGCGGAAAGTGAAAAGGAAATGGCAGATATCTGGGCAGCCAGAAAACTCGTAGGGGCTGCTGTTTCTCGCCTGGATCCAACAAAGAGCCGCATCTATGTCGGAGAAGACGTGGGAGTTCCCATAAAGCAAATCCCGGAACTGCTAAAACGAGCACAGGAAATCGCCGAGAAATTCAACCTGCCGGCTATGAAATACGGGCATATAGGGGACGGAAACCTGCACCTTGCCCTTTTCATCGATGTCTTGAATAAAGACGAGTGGGACCGCCTGAAAAAAGCTGCGGACCTTATTCACAGGACAGCGATTGAGCTTGGAGGCACAGTTAGCTCCGAACATGGTATAGGCGCGGCCAGGGCTGAATACATGAAAGCACAATGGGGCCCTGCCCTTGAGGTAATGCGTGCGATCAAAAATGTCCTTGACCCGAAAGGTATACTGAATCCGGGCAAACTGGGGTTGTGAGAACATGAAAAACGAAGGAAAAAAGGAAACTGAGCAGGCAAAAAAACCGGCAAAAACCAAAATAACCGATAATGAGATCAAAATAACCGATAATGGGATAAACGGGAATGAGAGCGAAAGCGAAAAGCAGTCCTTTGAGGTTGACCGCAGGTCGGTTTATAGATGCGTGCAGTGCGGGACCTGCCGCTCGGTTTGCCCTGTGTTTGACGTGGTAGGCTGGGAATCTGCCAACACACGAGGCAGGATGCTAATCATCAAAAGCCTGCTCGAAGGGAGGCCCCCTTCCGAAGATGTCCTCCCAAGCCTTGCTTCCTGTACAACATGCGGAATCTGTGCTTCCAAATGCCCTGCAGGAGCAAACCCACCTGAAGTTGTGGAAGCTGCCCGTGCCCAGCTTGTGAAATGTGGTATCACAACTGACGCCCAGGAAAACTTGAAATCGGCAATTATGACATACGGAAACTCGTTCGGGGAAACAAGAGGCCGTAAACACTGGCTCTCCGAAGCAGAACTTTCCAAACTTCCTCATAAATCCGATTATGTCTATTTTGTGGGCTGCTTCGATTCCTACCGCTATCCGGAGTTTGCTAAAAGAACTTTTGAAATTCTGCAGCGTTTTGGAGTGACTCTCCTTCCTGACGAGCAGTGCTGTGCTTCTCCACTCCTGCGTACCGGATTTAGGGAGGAAGCAGAAGAGGTAATGAAGCACAACCTTGAGCAGATCAGAAAAGTAGGGGCACACACAATTATCACAAGCTGTGCCGGTTGTTATACAACGCTCAAGAACAACTACCCCGAGGAACTTAAGGTTATAAGTCTCCCTGAATTCCTTGCCGAACACCTGGAAGAACTCAATTTAAAGAAACTTGACCTTACAGTTACCTATCATGACCCCTGCCACCTGGGCAGGCATAATAAGGTTTATGATGCTCCAAGAAAGGTTATTCAGGCAATCTGTACTCTCAAGGAAATGAAGAATATTAAAGAGAACGCACGTTGCTGCGGCGGCGGAGGCGGGGTACGGACAGGGTATCCTGATATCTCTCTTGAACTTGCAAGAAACAGGCTTCAAGATGTGCCGGAAGGCATGGATTATATCGTCACTTCCTGTCCTCTCTGTGTGAGAAATCTCAGGGATGCAGGCGGAAATATCGAGGTTATTGATATTGTAGAACTCGTGGCAATGGCAATGGAGTAATTCTATCTCCTTTTTCTTTCTCCTTTTTCTTTCTCCTTGTCTGATGTCGCTTCAACAGTAAAAAACAGTATATTTTTATCTCCTGAGTGATTCTTGTTATTGAATGCTGTATTCAGATGTCAACCTTATAAGTAAGTCAGGAGGACAGGACTGTGAGTGATAATTCAATAACTTTCCATAACGTTTCACCTGCCAGTTTCAAATGTATGAAGAAAAAGCTTCAGAAAATGGGTATTTTTGTCCCTCCTGGCAACAAAGGAAAGCTTTCAGGCCAGGGAGTTGCAGCAGATTTCGAATGGGATGGAGAGTCAAAACTTATCATTACAATCAAGAAAAAGCCCTTAATTGTCAGTTACGAGACTGTAACTTGGAAAATGAGCGAATTTGTTAAAGAGTGCCAGGGCTCAATAGAGAAAATTCTGTGATTAAGTATGGCCGAAAGGAAACTGGATACTGAGGGCTGCCAGGGAATTAAATTCAGAAATGTAACTCCTGAAGTATTTTCCTGCATAAATAAAAAATTTCAAAGCTATGGACTTGAAGTTTCATCCGGGAATTCCGGTGTTCTTAAAGGAAACGGAATAGTTGCACATTTTAGCTGGGATGGTGAGGCAAACCTGTCAATTGAGATCAAGGAAAGGCCTCTGGACACTTACTGCGGGCAGGTAAGTGGAAAATTCAGGGCTTTCTGGCGTGAATGTCAGGGTTTATGAAGGTAAACCCAAGCCATGCTTACATCAGGATTACGTGTGTTTTTTATAACTGGTTTAAAAAAGAATTATTGATTGATTTGGCAGATCTTGATATTGAAATACGGTATCTTTGTAGATATAGTACTTGAGAATCTCATAATCCCATAATCTCATAAATATTTTCACAACTCTTTCCATGTTACGGGAATTATAGCAATATTTTAGTTTTATGCGGCAGAGAATGAGTTCAACATTAAACAGTCTAATGTTTAAACTCCAATTATTTTGACTAGATTTTTCTTGATTCCAAACAAATATCTTTTCATTAAAGAAAGTTCAAGGTCGTTGAACCCTCCCAACAGAAACATTCCAAATAAATAGATTAAAACACCTATTCCTGCTACCTCAAAAATCTCATGGATGCTTGAAATCTCAAAATAAGAAACAAAGAGATACATAGCCACTGAGGACAAAATGCTTTTTGCAATATCATGAAAATAGAATTCATGTTTAAAATATTTTAAAGACATATGCGTGCAGAGAATTGCCATAAAAAAGTATGAGATCAGAGTTGAAAGAGCAGCTCCGACAATACCTATTGAGGGTATTAGTAAAAGATTGAGCAATACGTTCGAAACTGCCGCAGCAATATTGATATTAGTTTGTGCTTTTGTTTTTTTGACAATTAACAGTGTATTGACAAAAATTTGAACAACTCCTGCCATAAGGCCAGAAAAAGCGATAACAGGAATCACAAACCAACCCGATAGAAAGTCTTCAGTTGTAAATATTCCAAGTAAAGGCTTTGCAAGAGCTGAAAGCCCAAAGACTGCCGGAATGGAAATGAAAAGGAAATATCGCAAAGAATAGGACATATAAATAATTACTTTGTCAATTTTATTTTCATCAAACAATTTTGCAAGTTCTGGGAGAAGAATAAGCTGAAGGGGACTTACAAAAAGCTGTGTAAGGCTACCAATGGAACAGGCTGCCGAATAAACACCCACAATTTTTAGACCAAGAAAGTAGGTAACCAGATATCTATCACTTGATTCCGTAACCCATCTGATAAGAGCATTTGGGGTCAGCGGTAAAGAAAATTGCAGGTACTCTCTTATATAAACAAATCGAGGAATAACAAATCCAATCTGTGATATAATTGTTAGAAAAGCGATTAAAATAATCATGCTCTGTACCATTAATGTGGCTGCTATGACACCAAGAAGCCCGTATCCCATTTTAAGAAGAGCAAGAGTCAAAAGTAGTTTTCCAAACACCTCAAAAATAGTAAGGCAAGAGTATTTCTTGATCTGTTTAAATACTCTGAAATAATATAGGGACACAGGTTCGAGCACATTCAAGAGAATCAAAAGTGAACCTGCTTTGATGAAATAAGCTGCTCTAAGGTCCTTGAAAGCAAATGTCGCGAGAGGTTCTGCAAACATATAAAGCAAAAAAGAGACTAAAAGACCAGACATAGTTACGAAAAAAAGAATGGAGTAGACAGCTTCCCTTATTTTGTTAATCTCTGTTTCAGAAGATAAAAATCTAACAAGAGCCATTGAAAGGCCCAGAAGTGCAAATGGGGTAATAAGGGACACAGTGATAGTGATCTGAGCCCAGATGCCATAATAATATGCTCCAAGGCTTTTTGTGATTATCGGAAGTAGAAAAAAAGTACCCAGGCTTGTAAGTACTTGAGCCGTGCCTATTAAGCCAACATCTCTTGCAAACTTTTGATATGACATCAATTAACCTTGAAAAAATCCTGTTTTTTTATATTTATAATTTGAATAAACTCACGAAAATAATACTTACAAAAATACTCTTAAAATTTAATCCAACTTATTATCAATAATGTATTTAAATCCTTTTGAACGTCATGTGGAGGTCCATTGCAAAAATAAACCCTAAAAATAAAAACACATTGTCACAAAAATCAACATTATCTAAATTTACACATAAGACCTCTGGACACTTACTGTGGGCAGGTAAGTAGGAAATTCAGGGCTTTCTGGCGTGAGTGTCAGGGTTTATGAAGGTGAATCCAATTCATGCTTACATCAGGATTACGTTTATTACAGCAAATTCATGACACTGCCGAAGTGCTACTAAAGTTCAACAATTTACACGAACTTGCACTTTAATTAATAAGCATCTTTGTGATGGGCCAATTTTACTAACGTCACAGTTTGCTCTTTTTCATCAACAGAAAAACATAGCACAAAATTAGAATCAACATGCACTCGCTTATACTTATTCAAAGGATAGTTGAGATTTTTGTAATGCTGAGGATTAATGCAAATTTCATCAGCTTTTTTGAATACTGCCTCAAATAGGACATGATTCTTTTTGTTTAACTTTCTCAGCTCTTTTGAAAGTTTTCCTTTGATTAATAATTTGTACAAGCTTATTCATCCTCATCAGGCAAGCTTTCGATGTATGCTTTTAGTTCATTGGCATTTTCAAATGGCCCAATTACTTCGTCATTTTCCGAATCAAGCATTTCCTTTATGAACTCAGGACTGTACTGAGGCTCAAGTATTTTCTCTTCATACTGAGCTACAACTAAGTCAAGAGCTGCACTCTTATCCTTTAGATTATATTTGGCTTTAACAATATTCAAAACCTGGTTTGTCCTGTCTGATATTTTAACTCTAGCTTGTATCATATACATTCCTTATGCACATTATATGCACACGTTGAATATAATACTATCTTTCTATAAAGCCGAAAAATACATAGCTTTATGACAAAAACTATGAATCATAAATTAAAATTGTCAGATCTTTAGATATACTGATTTGAAAAACAGTTTTGGCACTAATTTTGCAACAAAAACAGATTTTTGTTCACTTGATGTACGTCATAAAATAGGACAAAGGACAATGAAATGTCATAAAGAAAAACATGAGAATTTATACTCTAAATAAGATTTCTTATTATGAGCAAAAAAGACCAATTCATAAAAGAGTTTAAACCTTTGATAGATAATTTTCTGCAGATAATATGGGATAATAAAAGACATCAAAAAGAAAACGTAAAAGGTTTTACTGTCTCTGGTTTTCAATATGATATTATCATAACAATAGATCAATTTACCTCTTTTAATGATCTTGTGACGAAGCTCACTTACTACCAAGATTTTGAGGGTAATTTTTCAGAAAAGTATGTAGAAAAAGAATTCTTAAACCTACTTCATAAATTACGAAATGATTACTCCCAAGCCGATGAATCTATTGAAAAGTTCTATACAAATTTTATAGAGAATTCAAATAATGAATGGCGCGTTATTGCTCAGTTAGAAAATGTAATATTTGTGGAACGTGCCGTTTTTAAGTTAATTGATTGCACTCTAAAACATATGAAGCTAGATGACTTAATTGATTGCACTCTAAAATTAATGAAGCCAGATGAATTATCCATTAGCGGTAGTTCACTCCAACAGGAGGTTTTAGGACCTCATTATTCAAACTGGGTATTATCACATTGCATATATACAGACGTTAAAGCAGGTGATCTCTCAAAAGCCGAGGAATTGGCTATTGATAATTTTAATTTATCTATTAATTTATTAAAACTTTATTTTCCAAATTTAAAAATTAGTATTAAAAATCCGGTATCTCTATCGGATAAACAAGAAACAATTATTTATGAACTAATTTCAACTAATATCACGAAAAAATGTGCTAATGTATCTGGAAAAAAAGATATCAACCAACAGCAAAAATTGAATCCAAAAGTGTATGAGTACTTAGTAAAAAATGGAATAAACAGTCTTTCGAATAATAATCAAATAAACTGTGAGTTTAAAATAAGTGATGTAGTAAAAGATTGTTTATATTGGTATGGACTTGCTTTGGACACAAATCTTCTGTCAGCCAAACTCCTTAATTACGTTACTGTTTTAGAATCCGCTTTAAAATTCAACGATCGTAACGAATTGACACAAAGGATTGCAGATCGCTGCGCTTTGTTCCTAGAAACTGATTATAAAAAGAGAAAGGATATTTGTACAAATGTAAAAGAAATTTATAAAATGAGAAGTGCAGTTGTTCACTCGGGTAGTATCATTGGCAAAAAATTTAATAAAAAATTTGAACAATTGAAATTAATTGAATTAGCAGGTATATATGCAAGAAGTGTATTGATAAAATTAATTAGAGAGAACGATCAACGAAATGGAGATTTTAAGACATTTATTCAAGATCTAGATGATATTAAATACAAAGAAAAATTTTACGTTTTAACTGTTCGTGACTCAGTATAAAGCTACAATTTTGACAAAAATGAGAAACTCTCGAAAATGGTACTGTCAAGTCCTACGGGTGCTAAGGTATTTTTCCAGCCACGGTTGAGCTTATAAAGTGTCTAGCATCTGTCAACTTGACAGAATATAAATATTTGTACAGCGCATTCACAAAATCCATTCATTTCATACTATCTAGAATACGAAACAATTCACCGATCCTATCAAACGTAAAAAATAGTGAGAAACATATAGGCAGAATTAATGGGTATTTCACCTAGGTTTTTACAACAAAGCCTATGTATCACAAATTATAATTTACAGAACTTTTAGTATACTACCACTGAATTACTTTAATTTCTATAAGAACAACTTTATCTTTACCACTTACCTTTCCTTCTTATCAAACACTTATGGGCATTACCTACGAGGTCAAGTCTTCCTACCTTCTCGAGAGCTTCATATACAAGCTCGTAATTTGCAGGGTTCCTGTAGTGCATAAGGGCTCTCTGCATGGCTTTTTCTTTCTTACCTTTCGCAACGTATACTTTTTTGCCTGTGAACGGGTCAAGTCCTGTATAATACATGCATGTCGATACGGTCATAGGTGTTGGGGTAAAGTCCTGTACCTGTTCAGTATAGCCTCCATGGTCTCGCACATACTCCGCCATTTCTATCATATCTTCAAGGGTACAACCCGGATGTCCTGACATCAAGTAGTTTACGATGTACTGTTCTTTGCCGCACTTCCGGTTGACATCTGTAAATTTCTGGGTAAATTTCTCGTAGACTTCCCTGCCTGGCTTGCACATTACATTTGTAACCTGCCTCGAAAAGTGTTCAGGTGCGATTCGTAATTGTCCGCTGATATGGTAAGTGCAAAGCTCTTCAAGGTACTCTTCATCCTTAAGAGCCAGGTCATAGCGTACCCCGTAACCTGTAAAGACATGCTTCACTCCCGGAAGTTCGCGCAAGCGGCGTAAGAGTTCAAGCAGTTTTTTGTGGCTGGTATCCAGAGCAGGGCAAATGCGAGGATAAAGGCAGGATTTGTCCAGACAGGCTCCTTTTTTCTCCCAGGTTTTACACTCCATGCCATACATGTTTGCGCTTGGACCGCCAACTCCGTTTATAATGCCCTTGAAATCAGGTTTTTCCGTGAGCTTTTTTGCTTCACGCAGGACAGATTCGATACTGCGGCTTGCAATCATGCGTCCCTGATGTTCTGTAATTGCACAGAAAGCGCAGCCTCCAAAACAGCCTCTGTGCGTTGTAAGGGAGAATTTTACCATTTCAAGAGCAGGAACCGGTTCAGTATAGGAAGGGTGTGTTTCGCCAGTGAACGGCAGTTCATACACATGGTCCATTTCAGCCTCTGTAAGGAGACGCATTGGCCTGTTTTGCACGATTATGGTTTTCGGGTGAGGTTGAATAACCCCTTTCCCAGTAACAGGATTCTGTTCCGCAAAATAAATGCGAAAAGCCTTTGCAAATGCCGTTTTATCCTGAGAAACTTCTGAAAAGGAGGAAACTTCGAGATATTGCTTTAAAAATGTGGCTGCGTCCTCAGCTATTTTCTCGTCTTTTTGTTCTGATTTTTCGGCTCTTTCCTTGAGTTCTTTCCAGGCTTTAACTTCCATCTTCCATACTGTACCCGGAATATCTCTGATATTTCTGATATCTTCCCCGGCTTGCAGTCTTTTTGCAATTTCCACGACCTGAAGCTCCCCCATGCCGTAGACTATGAGGTCAGCAGGCGCGTCAGCCAGAATGGACTGTCTGACCTTATCCGAAAGATAGTCGTAATGGGCAAAGCGACGTAAGGAAGCTTCAATACCTCCCATTACTATAGGCACTTCAGGGAATGCCTCTTTTATCCTGTTTGAATAAATTATCACGGCGCGATTCGGACGAAGCCCTGCTTTGCCTCCAGGGGAGTAAACGTCCTTTTCGCGTGGTTTCAGGCCCGGAGTCAGGTTGCTGACCATAGAATCAGTATTTCCTGCACTTACAGAAAAAAAGAGTCTGGGCTTTCCAAGTTTTTTGAAATCTTCAGGGCTATCCCAGCGCGGTTGGGCGATTACTCCTACTCTAAAACCGGCATCTTCAAGAACTCTTCCTATTATTGCCGTGCCAAAACTGGAATGGTCTATATAGGCGTCCCCAGAAATCAGAATAATATCAAGTTCTTCCCAGCCGCGAGCTTTCACTTCCTCAGGGCTCATTGGAAGAAATTTCGATGCAGGTATGCGGGAAGAAATGTATTTTTCTTTTCTTTCCTTCTTCCTGTGTTTGGTCTCAGATCCTTTCCCTGGTTTTCTTCCCACTGCTGTCGGGGACTTTACTTTTGAGATCTTTACTTCTGAGACCTTTACTTCTGAGACCTTTACTTCTGAGAACTTTATTTCTGCTTCTTTTCCTTTGGTTTTATCAGATTTTATTCTGGGATTTACGCCTAATTTAGCTTCTTCTTTTGTTTTTTGCTTCGCTTCAGCTTTTTTTGGAACAAAAGAACTGGGTTTTCTGCTCGGTCTTTCTTTATTTGGCTTTTCCGAGCTTAAGCTCTTATTCTTCTTTGAAATTGCTGTATCTTTGGCCATAATTTGCTTTAAGGCTCCTCATTTTCGTATTTTTATTCGCTTTTATTCGCCCATCATCATTTTTAGCATTCTGTACGAAGCCATAATCTGGTTGTTCCCATCCCTGTCTGTAGGAGCTCCATGTCCAGAATACAGAGCTTTTACGTCCAGTTTTGTGAGTTTTTCTATTGAGCTAGCCATCTTTTCAGGTTCCGAACCCTCAAAGTCCGTTCTTCCGAACCCTCCGCCTGGAAACACAGTGTCTCCGGAGAAAAGACTTTTTGAAACAGGCTCATAGAGGCAGATACTTCCTTTTGAGTGGCCCGGCGTATGGATTACTTCCAGGTATTCCCCATTTCCTATGTCTATTTTATCTCCTTCTTCATATGTAATTGTGGGCCTGACCTCAGGAGCTCGCTCCCCAAAAATCACGGCCACGCTGAGGTATTCATCATTTATGCCTTCCAGGTCAGCTTTATGTATTCCGACTTTTGCACCGCTTCTTTCTGCAATAACTGCGGCTGCTGCGGTATGATCATAATGACAGTGTGTCAGGACTATTAATTCGATGTCGGTTAGCTTTATATATTTCTCCAGTTGCTTGATAATCAGGTCGCTGTTCATCCCTGTATCGATCAGCACTTTCCCATTTACCAGATAGACACTGGAATCGTAAGCTGTAGGGCAAATATACCGGACTTCCATAGTTTTTCCTCTTTCACTTCTCTTTCTCTTTTTTCCTTGCTGCCATTTCCTGCACTTTCTGCGTAACTTCTCTTTCTTACACTTTCCTTAACTTTCCTTAACTTTCCTTAACTTTCCTTAACTTTCCTTAACTTTCCTTAACTTTCCTTAACTTTCCTTAACTTTCCTTAACTTTCCTTAACTTTCCTTAACTTTCCTTAACTTTCCTTAACTTTCCTTAACTTTCCTTAACTTTCCTTAACTTTCCTTGCACTTTCCTTACTGTTAGTTCACTCTTTGGTTTTAATATGTCTGAGCACTATGTCTGATAATTTAGATATTAAAAGCTCTGCGCGCATTTTCAGTAGTCGATTTTGCAATTTCTGCTGGCTCCATATCCTTAAGTTGTGCTACTACCGGAACGGAGTCTACTATGAAGGCAGGCTCGTTTCTGCCTTTGCGGGGAGAAAGGAAGGGACTGTCGGTTTCCAGAAGCAAGTTTTCAAGCGGGACTGCTTCTGCAAGAGTTTGGTGATGTTCGGAAAAGCATACAAGAGTTGCCAGGGAAATATAGTATCCCATATCCACAATTTCCTTCATGGTCTCAAGAGGGCCGCTATAGCAGTGATAGATTACCGTATCCAAGTCTTTGACAAGTTTCAATACTTCCGCTTCAGCCATTCGGGCGTGCACTATAAGAGGTTTGTTCAGATCTTTTGCAAGCTCAATTACCTTTTTGAATGCAGCAGTCTGTCTCTCACGTTCCTCGTTTGTTTTGCAGTCCTGAAAATCCAGTCCTGCTTCCCCGATTCCAACTGCTTTTCCTGCATTGGCCTCAATCTGGACAAGAATATCATTTATCTCTTTATCTTCGCCTTCCCTGCCAATATCAGGATTCAGGCCAAGTGTGGCATAAATATCTTCATTATTTTCCGCAAGTTCAAGGCTAATGCGGTTGCCTTTCAGGGAAATCCCGGAGTTGATCATTCCGACAACTCCTGCCTCTCTGGCTCGTAGAATAGTCTCTTCCCTATCGCGGTTAAATTTGGGAAAATCAAGATGACAATGAGAATCAATAATTGGATAAGGCATGGGTCTGTATTCCATCTCATTTTATTTTACTTTTTACACATGATTATGGAATACAGACCCGAAAATGAGTATGCAGCTCTTATCCGGTTTTTTGTTTTTTTAATTATAGCACTCGAGCCTGCCAGTCTGTTTTGGCCAGCCCAAGTTGTCAATTTTAGCTTTTTTCTTCTCTCTTATACAGCAGGTTCATAGCATTTACAAGAGCTTCTACAGAGGCCATAACTATGTCCGGGTTTGCAGACCGTGCAGTTACGACTCTGCCCTTTTCATTTTCGAGACCTATGTATACATCTGCAAGGGCATCTGCTCCACCTGTAATTGCATCGATCCTGAATTCCTGGAGTCTGAAGTGGTTACTTTCTCCCAGGATATCTCTTACTGCTTTGAGGGCGGCATCTACAGGGCCAACCCCTGTCTTTGCTGCAATGATTTCTTTGCCTTGGATATCTGCTTTGACTACTGCAGTTGGTGTCAGGATATTTCCTGTCATTACAGAAACTTCTTTGAGTTTAATCAGTTCTTCTTCTGAACTTGCTTTCCCAAGCACGGCAGAGGCAACAGCATAAAGGTCTGCATCTGTAATGTGCTTTCCTTTATTTGCAATCTCCTTAATTCTGGATACAATTTCATCAAGCTGCTTGTCACTGCTAATTATGCCTGCAGATTCAAGAGATTGCTTGACTGCATGTTTGCCTGTATGCTTACCAAGGACAATACGCCGTTTGTGTCCTACCATTTCCGGTGTCATTATTCCGGGCTCGAAAGTATCGGATTTTTCGAGTACTCCCTGGCTGTGGATTCCTGACTCATGGGAAAAGGCGTTTTGACCTACGACAGGTGTATTTGGAGGCAGCCTGATTCCAGTATAGTTTTCAATCATTTTCGAGGTTTCTACAAGATACTCAGTGTGAATATTTGTTTTTGCCCCGTAGATTGAGGTCAGACTCATGACTGTCTGGGAAAGGTCGGCATTTCCTGCTCTTTCACCTATTCCATTTATTGTAACCTGAACTTGGGATGCACCTGCTTCGACTGCCATAAGGCTGTTTGCTACAGCAAGCCCGAAATCGTTATGGCAATGTACGTCAATGGGAATCGTTATTTCAGTCGCGATGTCCTTTATCTGCCTGTACATTGCTGATGGAACCATAACGCCAACAGTATCTGGCACATTAATGATATCGCATCCTGCTTCCTGCACTGCTTTGAAAACCTCTATGAGATATTCAGGTTCGGTTCTCGTAGCGTCCATTGCAGAAAACATGCATCTTCTCCCATTATCTTTAATGTACTGGACAGCCTCCACAGCCATTTGAATAACTTCTTCCTGGCTTTTTTTGATGGTGTATGTCCGCTGTACTTCAGAAGTAGGGACGAAAGTATGCACAAGTCCTACATCACTGTCAAAACAGGCATCAATATCTTTTTTCAATACACGGGCAAGTCCACAAACCTCAAGGTCCAGTCCGTCATTAGAAATAGATTTTACGGATTCTTTATCTCCTTCTGATGAGATAGGAAATCCAGCTTCTATAATGTCTACCCCAAGTTTGTCAAGTTGACGGGCAATTTCCAGCTTCTGGGCAGAAGTTAGAGATACACCAGGGGTTTGTTCTCCGTCACGCAGTGTTGTGTCAAAAACAGTTACCTTTTTATTCCTCATAGGTTCGATGTAAAAATCGATCCCTTCTTTCAGTTCTTACATTCATAGTAATCATCTAGTTGAATGTTAATTCCTAGTATATAAATCTCACGAGAGTTCTTTTATATTTAATATTAAGTTTTGTTTTTCAATTTCTCGACGGAAAATTATATATACTAGATACCCCATTCTAGGGTTGCTTCTCAAGGTGTAACACAACATCTATGAGGATGAAAAACGAAACTTGAAAAACGGGACTTGAAAAACGGAATTCAAAGGTGCCGAAAAAACGAATCTGAAAAATGGAAACAGAAGGCGCCTGTAGGCATTGTTTCTTGAAGCAATGGCTCATAAAAACGGATAAAGTTAAGGATTCGAAAGTACAACTCTTTTGAAATCTTTTAACTCTTCTCATTTCCCTCTTTCAAAATTGTTCAATCTCCTTTGCAGGAGAAGTTTTATATACAATCAATGCGTTGTATATCTTCCTCGTACATCTCCAATGTTCTGAGGAAAGCAATACAAAGCTTTATATACAAGAAATGTCTTGTATACATCCCTCACACAAGCGATTGTGTCGAGGTGAATAACACAAAGCTTTATATACAAGAAATACCTTGTATATGACCCTGCGCAAACTGATTGCGTAGATACAAATCACAAATCTCTTTCATCTTTTAATGGAGTCAGGAGTTGTTTCCTGACTGACGAGGATTTTGTCGGTTCGGTTAATTCTGGGCGGTGAGAGTTTTCATAACATATCATCGCGAAACTGAAATAACTGAATTGATAGTTGTTAGTGCAAGTTTCTGCGACCAAGATCTTTATTTTGAAGTGTGCGATACATTAACAATTCTGGTTGATCCTGCCAGAGGTTACTGCTATCGGTGTTCGCCTAAGCCATGCGAGTCATATGTTCTTCGTGAACATGGCGTACTGCTCAGTAACACGTGGATAACCTGCCCTTGGGTCCGGCATAACCCCGGGAAACTGGGGATAATTCCGGATAACGCACATATGCTGGAATGCTTTATGCGTAAAATGGATTCGTCTGCCCAAGGATGGGTCTGCGGCCTATCAGGTAGTAGTGGGTGTAATGTACCTACTAGCCTACAACGGGTACGGGTTGTGAGAGCAAGAGCCCGGAGATGGATTCTGAGACATGAATCCAGGCCCTACGGGGCGCAGCAGGCGCGAAAACTTTACAATGCGGGAAACCGTGATAAGGGGACACCGAGTGCTAGCATCATATGCTGGCTGTCCAGGTGTGTAAAATACACCTGTTAGCAAGGGCCGGGCAAGACCGGTGCCAGCCGCCGCGGTAACACCGGCGGCCCGAGTGGTGATCGTGATTATTGGGTCTAAAGGGTCCGTAGCCGGTTTGGTCAGTCCTCCGGGAAATCTGACAGCTCAACTGTTAGGCTTTCGGGGGATACTGCCAGACTTGGAACCGGGAGAGGTAAGAGGTACTACAGGGGTAGGAGTGAAATCTTGTAATCCCTGTGGGACCACCTGTGGCGAAGGCGTCTTACCAGAACGGGTTCGACGGTGAGGGACGAAAGCTGGGGGCACGAACCGGATTAGATACCCGGGTAGTCCCAGCCGTAAACGATGCTCGCTAGGTGTCAGGCATGGCGCGACCGTGTCTGGTGCCGCAGGGAAGCCGTGAAGCGAGCCACCTGGGAAGTACGGCCGCAAGGCTGAAACTTAAAGGAATTGGCGGGGGAGCACAACAACGGGTGGAGCCTGCGGTTTAATTGGACTCAACGCCGGACAACTCACCGGGGACGACAGCAATATGTAGGCCAGGCTGAAGACCTTGCCTGAATCGCTGAGAGGAGGTGCATGGCCGTCGCCAGTTCGTACTGTGAAGCATCCTGTTAAGTCAGGCAACGAGCGAGACCCGTGCCCACTGTTACCAGCATGTCCTCCGGGATGATGGGTACTCTGTGGGGACCGCCGGTGTTAAATCGGAGGAAGGTGCGGGCTACGGTAGGTCAGTATGCCCCGAATTTCCCGGGCTACACGCGGGCTACAATGAATGGGACAATGGGCCCCTCCCCTGAAAAGGGCTGGTAATCTCACAAACCCATCCTTAGTTCGGATCGAGGGCTGTAACTCGCCCTCGTGAAGCTGGAATCCGTAGTAATCGCGTTTCAATATAGCGCGGTGAATACGTCCCTGCTCCTTGCACACACCGCCCGTCAAACCACCCGAGTGAGGTATGGGTGAGGGCACGAACTCTGTGTCGTGTTCGAACCTGTGCTTTGCAAGGGGGGTTAAGTCGTAACAAGGTAGCCGTAGGGGAATCTGCGGCTGGATCACCTCCTAAGCAAAAAAACCCACTGCCCAGATGCCGATAAACCGAACAAAATCCTCACCATTAAAATCATCGATCATAATCTCATGATCAACTCAAACTCATCAAATGCACCCGGAAAGTAAATTTTCGGGGAAGGGCGGATTGCCTGCGTTGACACGCAGGTACATGAAGTCATGTATAGGTGCTGTATACTGGACGCTTTCTGGACCTGGTTAGGATACACAGGAATTATGCTATCAGGTGGATGGCTCGGCTCAAGAGCTGATGAAGGACGTGCCAAGCTGCGATAAGCCCGGGGTAGGTGCAAGGAGCCAATGAACCCGGGATTTCCGAATGGGACCTCTCCATAGTGATCAGTAATGATCGGGAACGCTCCGAATTGAAACATCTTAGTAGGAGCAGGAAAAGAAATCAACCGAGATACCGTGAGTAACGGCGAGTGAAAACGGCACAGTTCAAACCGAATCCCTTCACAGGGAAATGTGGTGTTGTAGGGCTGTTCAAACGTCCGGCGGCTAAACAGAACTTGCCTGAAACGGCAGACCGTAGAGTGTGACAGTCACGTATGTGTAAACCAAAAGACCGGAACATGTCCCTGAGTACCGTGCGTTGGATATCGTGCGGGAATCTGGGGGGCACCAACCTCCAAAACTAAATACTACTTGAGACCGATAGCGAAATAGTAGGGTGACCGAACGCTGAAAAGTACCCCGAGAAGGGAGGTGCAAAGTGCCTGAAACCTGATAGTGATAGAACGATACGGCATGAAAGGAACTCTGATATGAAGGAAACATTCGCGAGAATGTTGTACGAATATCACTGCCAGTGTCGTATCTTACGTTTTGAAGAACGGGCCAGGGAGTTTATCTCAGTGGCAATGGCTAACCTTATATTTGGGCAGCCGAAGCGAAAGCAACATGTGCGCAGCCCTTCGGGCGAGGCACGACGTATACAAGTGCGTGGAGTCACTGGGGTAAGACCCGAAGCCGGGTGATCTAGGCGTGGGCAGGTTGAAGCGTGGCGAAAGCTACGTGGAGGACCGCAAGCGGTATTGATCTGCAAATCATTCGTGTGACCTGCGTCTCGTAGTGAAATGCTAATCTAACCCGGCATCCGCTGGTTCCTTCCAAAACATGTCGCAGCATGACCTGACTGGAGATCGTCGGTGGAGTAGAGCACTGATTAGCGGTTCCGGGGGGGAAACCCCTCGCCCGCCTGTCAAACTCCAAACCCACCGTCATTGTAGAAAGTCGGAGTCCGGACTGCTGGGGTAAGCTTGTAGTCCGTAAGGGAGACAACCCAGCCCGTGGTTAAGGTCCCCAAGTGTCGACTAAGTGTTAATACTAAAGGGCGTCCCAAGCCCAAGACAGCTGGAAGGTTAGCTTAGAAGCAGCTACCCTTCAAAGAGTGCGTAACAGCTCACCAGTCGAGGTTTGGGGCCCCGAAAATTGACGGGGCTCAAGTCGACCACCGATACCACGGAGTACCGCAAGGTAATCTCGTAGGAAGGCGTTGCGTTCGGGCTGAAGCAGGGCTGTAAAGTCCTGTGGACCGTTCGCAAACGAAAATCCTGGTAATAGTAGCAGCAAAGCAGGGTGAGAATCCCTGCCGCCGAAGGGGCCAGGTTTCCTCGGCAATGATCGTCAGCCGAGGGTTAGTCGGTCCTAAGACGTACCGTAATTCGAGTACGCCGAAAGGGAAACAGGTTAATATTCCTGTACCATTTAGCAATCCGTCTGACGTCTCAGGGCAGGCCGAGCGGCGTCGTCGCGCCGTCTAAGCAGCGAACCCCGTGGAGAGCCGTAATGGCGAGAAGCGGGCGAATCTGTAATGGCTAAAGTCGGCTGCACCCAGGGACCCGTGAAAAGGCCGCTAAATGTCCGTACCAAGATCTGACACTGGTGCCCCTAGCTGAAAAGGCTAAGGCGTGTCGGAGTACTTCAGTTAAGGGAATTCGGCAAATTAGCTCCGTAACTTCGGGATAAGGAGTGCCTGCTGTGAAGACAGCAGGTCGCAGTGACCAGGGGGCTCTAACTGTCTAATACCAACATAGGAGATTGCAAACCCGTAAGGGCTAGTACAATCTCTGAATCCTGCTCAGTGCAGGTACCTGAAACCCCGTTTCAACGGGAAGAAGGGCCTGTAAACAGCGGGGGTAACTATGACCCTCTTAAGGTAGCGTAGTACCTTGTCGCTTAATTGGCGACTTGCATGAATGGATCAATGAGAGCCCTACTGTCCCTAACTGGAATCCGGTGAAGCTTACATTCTAGTGCACAGTCTAGAGACCTCTAGGGGGAAGTGAAGACCCCGTGGAGCTTTACTGCAGCCTGTCGTTGGGTTGTGGTTCTGGATGTACAGTGTAGGTAGGAGGCATCGAAGCGGGTGCGCCAGCATCCGTGGAGCCGCAATTGGGACACTACCCTTCTGGGACTACGACCCTAACTCTGCGAAGAGGACCCCGATAGGTGGGCAGTTTGCCTGGGGCGGGACGCCCTTGAAAAGATATCAAGGGCGCGCAATGGTTGACTCAAGTGGGTCGGAAACTCACTGAAGAGTGCAAGAGCATAAGTCAGCCTGACGTTATTCAGCATAGCAGTGGATGACGAGACGAAAGTCGGCTCTAGCGAACTTTTGAGCCTCCTTGGTGGGGGCCAAAAATGACAGAAAAGTTACCCCGGGGATAATTGAGTCGTTGCCGGCAAGAGTACATATCGACCCGGCAGCTTGCTACCTCGATGTCGGTTCTTTCCATCCTGGCCGTGCAGCAGCGGCCAAGGGTGAGGTTGTTCGCCTATTAAAGGAGATCGTGAGCTGGGTTTAGACCGTCGTGAGACAGGTCGGTTACTATCTACTAGAGGTGTTCGAGGTCTGCGGGTAAGCTGCTTTTAGTACGAGAGGAACCAAGCAGCGGCGCCACTGGTGTACCGTTTGTCTGACAAGGCATCGCCGGGCAGCTACGCGCTTCGGAATAAGAGCTGAATGCATCTAAGCTCGAAATCTAACCTAAAAAGAGACCTCATTAAGGATTCCGGTAAAAGACCGGTTTGATAGAAACGGGATGTAAGCACCAAGGCAACGAGGTGTTCAGTCCGCGTTAACTAACCATCCGTTCCTTTCCTAATCAAGTCCAGGCGAAATTCAGTATGCAGCACTATACATGACTTTATTTCATAATCCCACTTATAGGTTGAGTCTGGCGGCCATAGCGGCAGTGTAACTCCTGTACCCATCCCGAACACAGTAGATAAGCCTGCCCGCGTTCCTTACTGTACTGAAGTGTGCGAGCCTTCGGGAACTCTGGATCGCTGCCATACTCACCTTATAATACTTTACTTTTCATGATCTGTTTTTAAAATTAGTTTTTGATTAATTTTATATCGCTTTTTCAGTCCATTTTTGAATCGCTTTTTCTCGTATTCTGCTTTATAGACCTTCTTATGACTACAAAAACAGATATTCGCCTTTTTCCATAAGAAATAAAGGCGATAAGAAATAAAGGCGTTTTCTGATTCTTTTAATGCTCATGTTTTTGCATCGTTATCGTCTAACTGCTGCCAATTTGGTAGGATATTTTGTATTCTTACGTGATCGGCGGAATTAATGATTTAAGAAAGCAATAAAAAAGGCTAAAAATATATTCACAAATTCTATTTCCAATTTCTCATCTTATAACTCTCCTTAGAAAGATATTCCTGGGATACTGAAAATTTTTTTACCCTTTAGTCAGGGCATCTCATGAATGGCCCCAGGAACCTCTTAAAAGCAATCTTTTCAAGATATAGATTCAGCAGGAACTTCCTTATCCATAGATCTGCTGTGCCAGATAGGTCTGGATACCTATCTGTCCAATCTGGTCGAGCTGGGCTTCTAACCAGTCGACGTGTTCTTCTTCTTCCTTCAGGATAGATTCGAGAAGGTTTTTAGTGTTGTTATCTCCCAACTCCGTCGCCAGGCGAATGCTTTCATTATAACCTTTGACGGCCCCTAATTCAGCCTCAAGATCATGCTCATGCATCTTCGGCACATGGGAACCAATGGTTATTTCGTTCAGTTTGCTGACTATGGGCTTTCCTTCCAGGAAGAGGATACGTTCGATTAGTTTTTCAGCGTGTTTCATCTCGGCAATGGCTCGCTGCTCGATTGCCTCGCCCAGTAGTTTGTAGTTCCAGTTTTCGCACATCTCAGCATGAACAAAGTACTGGTTGATAGCAGTCAGTTCCTCGGCCAAACGAGCGTTTAGACTCTCGATAATCTTTTCATCTCCTTTCACAAATAAACCCCCTATGCAAAAGAAATTATAATTTTCACAATTTATAATTATAGTTTATGAATATTTTTATGTACCCACCAATTCCTGAAAGTGTTGAAGTTTTTCATTGGGGAAACAATGTTGTTGAGCCTGGTTTTTGGGCTTTTCGACCACAGAAACCGTCTCAAATTCTGAGTAATAGCAACCAACTACCATCGAAATCAATGTTAAATTTTAGCGAATCCGGAATATTATAAAAATCGTCTAAAATTGTTAAATATCATGAAGTCTTTAATTATTGTGGGGAATATATTATGAGTGATGAAAATAAAACGAGTCAAGATAACGAGAGTAGGTTCAGGTATAGACTTGGTAAGTGGCTTCTGAATAGAAATGAATGCGTCTTCATGAGTGTAATAGATCAGAACAGGGACGATAAATCTATACACAAGCACTTAATTGGATCAATTAATAATTGGGTAAACAAAAAGGAAGAATTTGCAACACAGGAAATGGTTTCTGAGATATGCGAGTTTATTAAAAGCGAAAATGAAGACCTTTACTACCGTTTAATGGAAAAATGCGCTCTAAAAGGAATAAATGTAGGTGAAGGTATATTTGAAGCACTGAGCATGTGCAAGTGTGAAGAAGCAGTAACTAATCCCCAATGTGGTATAACTGACGACGCATCTGGTGTGTGAGATCTCCAGTCTGCTTTCTGATTTTCGTGAACATTCAATGCAATGCTATTTGTGCTGTATTAGTGATCCAGGTTCGTGTTCGGTGGGGGTCTCTATATTATGTGCCTCTACCGTTACGGGCTTATAATGAAATTTCTCTTAATTTTACTGAGATCAAAGGATCTTATCAGAACATTTTAATAAATTCATCTAAATAATAATTAAATCTATACTTATTGGGGGTAACTCATGGGTTATATCGAAACCTGGAAAGAGGTAATGCAAAGTCCGTCTGACTTTTACAGAGAAATGCCTAAGACCGGAGGGTATACTGATCCGCTTACCTTTGCAGCAATCAGTTTCATCATATACGCGTTTTTAGCCGCACTTTTAACCGTACTCTTTGGCCCTGGAATGTATATGGGCTGGATGCACGGTGGAACGTATGGTGGGATGTACGAGGGTATGTTCGGTAGTTCGAGAGGGCTTGGCTTTTTCACGATACTTATGACTGTGATCATAACACCTATTACAGGTATTATTTCTATCTTTATCGAAGCTGCAATACTCTATGTTATTTATAAAATACTTGGAGGAACGGGAAGTTACGAAGGCACTGTAAGATTCATTTCTTATGCAACTGCTGTACTGGTACTTTCCTGGATTCCTATTATCGGCTGGATTGCCGGAATTTACGGGATATATCTCTATATTGTGGGCGGAATATATGTCCATGATATAAGCATGGCAAGGTCCGTAATAGCTATACTGCTACCAACTTTACTTATAATCCTGTTTATGGCCATATTCATGGCATGGATATTTGCTTTCTCAGGATTATCTCTCTTGGGGTTCTTTTCTACGGGGGTTATCCTTTTATAAGAACGACTCCCTCTACTTTTTAGTTACGTTCTCTGTAAAAATTTAAAAACCGATTGCCTCGAGCTAAATATTTATATATTAGAAATTACTTTAATTGAAGCTACACGAGCAATACGTGATCAAGAATGCCAAGATGGCGGAGCGGCTACGCAATCGCCTGCAGAGCGATTCCATTCCGGTTCGAATCCGGATCTTGGCTTCTTACTTAAACAATTTATTGCTCTAAATTTTTAAAGTATTCCAAACGAATTTGCATAATGCCAAGATGGCGGAGCGGCTACGCAATCGCCTGCAGAGCGATTCCATTCCGGTTCGAATCCGGATCTTGGCTTTCCTTTAAAAACCAATCTTTTTTCCAGAACTTTTAATTCCCTGAGAACTTTTAATTTCCTGATTCTCACGACTTTTATGTAATTTAGAGCTTACTTTGATCCAGGTTCAATTCCGAACCTTAATTTTATATTAGAGAATACTGATTTTTGAGCATGGACATTGATGAACTCATGAAGAGGCTCTTTGAACTTTATCCTGAAGCTTCTAACGATGCCTTTAAAGATCCTTTTTTTGCGCTAATTTCCACTGTGATGTCCCACAGAACCCGGGATGATGTGACCTATCCAGCGGCTAGCAAGCTTTTTGAGAAATTTTCTACGCCTGAAGAAATGGTGAGAGCTGATGTTAGCGAGATTGAAATTCTTATAAAAGATGTGGGCTTTTATAGAGTTAAAGCCGGAAGAATAAAGGAAATTTCCAGACTTCTTCTAGAGAAATATGATGGCAGGGTTCCTGACGATATGGAAGCTCTTCTTGAACTGCCTGGAGTTGGCAGGAAGACTGCTAACTGCGTGCTTGCGCATGCCTTCCTTAAGGATGCCCTTGCCGTGGATACTCATGTTCACAGGATTTCTAACAGGCTTGGTCTGGTAGAGACAAAAGCTCCTGAAGAAACTGAAATCGAATTAAAAAAGATCTTTCCACAAAAATATTGGAGACATATAAATCTCCTGCTTGTAAAATTAGGGCAGAATACCTGCCGGCCCATTTCTCCCAGGTGCAAAACATGCGCTCTTGATGATATCTGTCCTAAAATTCTCCTTTAATAGGGAGTTTTCTGTGGTCCCGGAAATTTCGAAGTCAAACTCCAATATGGCTCCGAAAACTTCAAAGTCAAACTCCAAAATCGAACTCCGTGCCTCTCTTTGGCTCTATCAGGCTGCGGAAAAAACCTGCGAGGCGATACGAGATTATTTATATAAGGCTGGCATTTAGCAGGCAAAAGGGTTATTCGTATCCTTAGTTAATAGTAAAATATTTCCATGTACACGGCTATCCATACCGTTATCAATACTCAGTATCATATAATTTATCACATTTTACGAGGTCAAATATGTTTCAAATAGGAGAAGCTTTAATGGGGCAGGGTGCAGAACTTGCCCATGTTGATTTGATGATTGGAGACAAGGGAGGACCCGTAGGTCAAGCTTTTGCAAACGGCCTGACCCAGCTTTCAGTCGGCCATACTCCACTCCTGTCCGTTATCAGGCCCAATTTGCCTCCAAAGCCTTCAACTCTAATTATTCCGAAGGTTACGGTAAAAAATATGGATCAGGCAGGAAAAATTTTCGGACCTGCTCAGTCAGCCGTTGCAAAGGCAGTAGCAGACTCAGTTGAAGAAGGCGTAATCTCAAAGGATCAGGTTGAAGAAATTGTCATTGTAGCCAGTGTTTTTATTCATCCTGATGCCCAGGATTACAACAAGATATACAGGTATAATTACGGAGCCACAAAACTTGCAATCAAGCGTGCTCTCAAAGGCTTCCCGGACATAGACACTGTTCTGGAGGAAAGCAACAAGTCTACCCATGCTATCATGGGATTCAAGGTTATAAGGCTCTGGGACCCTCCCTATCTGCAGGTTGCTTTTGACAATCCTGACATCCAATTTGTGCAGTCTGCCATCTCCCAGATTCCTAAAAGTGATCACGTTATTATCGAAGCAGGTACACCTCTTATCAAACGCTATGGTATGGATGTCATTTCAAAGATCAGACAGGTAAGGCCTGATGCCTTCATAGTAGCTGACCTGAAGACTCTGGACACCGGAAACCTTGAAGCAAGAATGGTTGCTGATGCTGCAGGAGATGCTATTGTAGTCTCTGCCCTTGCTCCTATCAACACTATTGACAAGCTTATCGAGGAAGCTCATAAGACAGGCATCTATGCAGTCATGGACACGCTTAATCAGCAAGATCCAATTTCTGTCTTAAAACAGCTTAAGGTCATGCCTGATGTCATTGAACTCCACCGTGGAATCGACATTGAGGCCACTGAACATGCATGGGGCAATATTGCTGAGATCAAAAAGATTGCTCCAAAAACTCTGGTTGCTGTTGCAGGCGGGGTCCGTCTGGACAAGGTGCCTGTGGCTCTCAGTCAGGGTGCTGACATTCTTGTTGTGGGCCGTGCGATTACTAACGCAAAAGACGTCAGGGAAGTTGCTGAGCAGTTTATCAACAGCCTTAATAAACCGGAAATTGACCAATTCAGGATCATGACTGACTTCTAAGCAGGTTTAGGAATTTTCCATAAAAAGGTTTAGGAATTTTCCATAAAAAGGTTTAGGAATTTTCCATAAAAAGGTTTCAGAATTTCCCGAAAAAGGTTGCTGAAAACCTACTGCTAAAAACTTACCGCTAAAGGGGAAAACCATGCAGTGATTTCGGCAGAAACCTTTAGAGAAAGCGTTGAAATTCGCGCTTTCCATTCTTTTTACTTTTCAAGAGGGGATTTTTTTGGGTTTACCATTCATTGTATTGAACTATAAGACTTATTTGCAGGGTACTGGTCAGGGAGCAGTGGAAATTGCAAAGGCCTGTAAAGCCGTATCCGAAGAGTCAGGTATCGAGATAGCAGTAGCTCCGCAGCTTCCGGATATTTACAGGGTAGCTTCGGAAGTTGAGCTTCCGGTCTTTTCACAGCATCTGGATGGAATAGGAGCAGGAAGCTTCACAGGCCATGTTTTTGGAAAATCCATAAAAGAGGCAGGTGCTGTAGGGACTCTGATCAACCACTCTGAAAAGCGTCTGACCCTTGCAGAGATCGAGGCATCGTTAAAGGCTGCAAAGGAATTCGGACTCAGGTCAATTATCTGCACTAATAATGTCCCGACAACTGCAGCAGCAGCAGCTCTGGGTCCGGATTATGTTGCAATCGAGCCCCCCGAACTTATAGGGAGCGGAATCCCCGTTTCAAAAGCTGACCCCGAAGTTGTTAGCGGTTCGGTTGAGGCAGTTGCAAAAATTGATCCCAGGGTAAAGGTACTCTGCGGAGCCGGGATTTCCAAAGGTGAAGATCTCAGGGCAGCCCTTGACCTTGGTTCTCAAGGCGTGCTTCTGGCATCTGGAATTGTGAAAGCCGCAGACCCAAAAGCCGCACTTGAAGACCTTATCCGTCTGGTTTAAGTTTTGTTTTCTTGAATTTCAGGTTGAGCTTTGGTATTTGCATTTAAGTACTTGGTGAGAGGTTTTACCGCTCTTTCATCTCCAATGTCAATTAGCAGGAACACGGAGTTCTCCCTGATATTCTTGTTTTCACTACTCAGGCCTCTTATTAGAGGTTTCACTGCTTCTTCTTTTCTATCAATAAGGATCTTTGAAGCGCAGTTTCTTACTTCTTTGTTATTATCTCCCAAAGCTCTGACAAGAGTTTCAGTTGCTTTTTCATCTTTTATCTCTCCTAAAGCAGTAACAGCAGAGAGCCGAATTCTGGAGTTATTATCCTCAAGAGCCTTCTCAAGAGTTCCAACTGCTTTTGGATCGTTTATTTTTCCCAGAGCTTCTAAAGCAGCGCATCTGAGTGTTTCATTTCCATCTACTGCAGCACTATTGAGCACACCCACAGCTGTGGCATTACCTATATTTCCAAGAGCCCATGCTGAAGCGGTTCTCACATTTTCGTCTCCATCTTGCAGTGTCACAGTTAAAGATTTCACTGCTTTTTGGTCCCCTATTGCCCCCAGAGCCAGAGCTGCATTTTGCCTTACTTCGGGATCTTCATCGGATAGTATCTGGGTCAGGGATTTAACTGCCTTCGGGCTTCCAATTTCTCCCAGAGCAAGGGCTGCACAACTTTTTACGGAATCGTTTTCGTTTAAAGCCATGATAAGAGGGGCTACTGCCCTTTGATCCCCGATTTTTCCGAGGGAAATGGCACTGCACTCTTTCACATTGTCGTATTTATCCGTTTTCAGGGCAATTGATAAGGGTTCCACTGCCTTTTTGTTTCCAATTTCTCCAAGAGAAAAGGCTGCACAGGCTTTTGTCTCATTGCAGTCTTTGACCAGTATTTCAATAAGAGGCTCGATAGAACTTTCTTTTCTCATTCCTCCCAGTGCAAGTATAGAGCTGACTCTCACATAACTCTCTTCATGTTTTAATGCATCTAAGAGTTTCTCCGGCGCTTTTTTATCTTTAGGATTAACTCCGGAAGCCTCTTCGTATTTTTTTATGTTTTGAGGGTCTGCTTTCAGTGCATTGATGAGGGGTTTTGTTTCTGAGTTCCCAACATCTTCAAAGGCGTTTGCCACTTCCTTCCGGAAGTTCAGGTCTTTTTCTTCTACAGCCTTCTGGAGAGTCTGGTCTACTTTTTCGTCACCTTTTTTTTCAGTAAGTTCAGCAGAAGTTTCTGTTTTTTCCTTGAAAAGTTCCTCAAGTTCTGGAACGGCTCTCTTGTCTCCCATTTCAATGAGTGAAAAAACAATATATTTTCTAACAGTCTTATTCTGGTTCTCAAGAGATTTTATCATATAAGGGACTGCGGGTTCTCCTATTTCTACAAGAGCTCTGGCACAGCTCAATCTTGTTTCTTCATTTTCAGCCGAGAGATTTTGAATGAGAGGTTTTATTGCTCTTTTATCTCCTATATTTCCAAGAGCCCAGGCGGCCGTACTGCTTGTATATGCATCATCATCTGAAAGGGCTTCTATAAGGGGCTTAACTGCTGGTTTTCCGATTTCAACAAGAATATCACCAGCATATTGCTTGACATTCTTATTTTTATCCTTTAATGCCTGAATAATCGGTTTAGTGTTTCTATCTCCCGTTTCTTCAAGCGTTTTTACAGTTATATTTCTGACTTTTTGGTCAGGGTCTTTTAACTGCTGGACGAGAGCTCCTATTGATTCTTCTTCTCCTAATTTTCCAAGAGATTCCACGACAAGACTCCTTACTTCAGGATCTTCATCTGAAAGAGCACTTATCAGGGCTTTTTCGGCTCTCTGATCCCCAATCTCTCCCAATTCAACAGCGGCAGTACAGCGGATTTCCTTATCTTCACTCGAAAGGGCCTTAATCAGGGCTTCTGTTGCTCTCTCTTCCCGGAGTTCTCCAAGAGCGACAATGGCTTTCTTTCTTGTTTCTCTATCTTCGTCATTCAATGCTTTTATCAGGGGTTCAGTTGCTTTTTTATCCCCTATTTTTCCAAGGGCTTCCACAGCATTCCTTCGAACTTTTTCGTCCTTCTCTGAAAGTGCCTGAATCAGAGACTCTTCAGCTTTTTCTCCTCCAAGTTTCCCCAGAGCTTCTGCTGCATTGGACCTTACCTCACTGTTATTATCTTCGAGACTCAGGCAGAGTGCCTCAACAATTTCCTCATTTTCGACTTTTCCTGAGAATAAGGTTCCTCCCCAGTCATCTTCCTCTGAAGAAGAACCTGTCTTTTCAATTTCCCCAAGAGCCCAGGCTGAATTGGAGCGCACTCTTTCATCTTCGTCTGAAAGTGCCTGGATTAGTTGTTTTTCTGCTCTCTGGCTTCTTGCATTACCAAGAGCTAGAGCTGCACTGCTTCTAACCTTCGGGTCTTCGTCATTCAAAAGCTTTATTATGGCTTTTTCTGCTTTTTGCCCACCAATATTTCCAAGAGCCAGAGCTGCTTCACATCTTATTTCCGGGTTTTCAGAGTCAATAACTTCTATAAGAGGATCTACAGCTTTTTCTCCCATTTCTTCCAGAGCGAATCTGGCTTCCTTTCTGGAGTCTATATTGTCATTTCCTAATGCCTTTATCAGAGGCTCTATAGCCTGTTGAGTTTCTGACTCATTCGTATCTAACATGGTTGTTTCATTGGAGTTTTCATTGTTGCTTTCGCTGATCCCGGAAGCAGCTCCAACCAGTGTTAGTGTGGGAGGTTCTATAGCCTGTTGAGTTTCTGACTCATTTATATCTAAGATGGTTGTTTCATTGGGGTTTTCTTTGTTGCTTTCGCTGATTCCGGCAGCAACTCCAACCAGTGTCAGTGTGAGTAGTAACAGTAAGATTTTAGGCACTGAATGATTCATATTTTATACCGTTTCCGTAAATTCAATGTCAGTTTGATTTTGAAGTTTAGAGCCTTAAGTTTTGTAGATATTTTCTGAAATAATGAATCTAGCTTAACGTTAAATGAATATCCTGATACATTTTTGGTATATATTTAGTTTCTTGCAATTGATTTATGTAAATTTTTGCAAAACAAATTTTCAGAAATTTACATTCTTACCAGGGGACGGTGCTTGATGAGGGATATGCTTGGGTGATGAAAATTGATGCATCGAAGGAATTATGAGAAATTTTAAAAATCTCCATAGGGTATTCATTAATCTAATTTTTACTTTACTATTTATTACTAAAAAAATCATTAATTATTACCGTATGTTATGAAAAAATACTTTTCAAGAATCCACGCCGGAAAATCTATCCTTAAACATTCGATAGCAATACGCTGCCGGCAATTAGTTTCAGCTTCCAGAAAGCGTCTTCCGGGGAGCACTTTTGAGAGCTTCTCAATTCCATGACTGCTATAAATGTCTTTTAGCATTTTCCAGGTTTTTACCTTTTTTCAAAGATTGAAAAATGTCAGGCAATTAACGGTAGCAGGAAACTTCATCAGGAGTTAAAAATCATCTTATCCATACGGAATCGCGAAGAGCCCTAATATAGTGCATAAGAATAGTGTCGCAGTTTATAAAAATTCAGTCAAAAGGAAGAATCTTTACGTCGAAATTTTCGAGATCCACGATAGGGACCCTGGCAGGGACAGGTACTAGATTTACACGCTTCTGGAACTCTGTTTGGCCCTGCCATGTTCCGGAATTGACCAGAAGGACGTTCTTATAGTGCTGGACCCCAAGGGTGTGGACGTGACCTGTATGAATAATATCAGGCACAGGATCGATTATGAAATAATCCTTTTTCTCAGGGGATATTGAAACTCTACTCCCATAGGTCGGAGCAAGATGCCTGCGTTTCAGCATCTCAAGGACTGCCCCGGCAGGTTCCTGGTACGAGACTCCGGGGACACTCGCCACAAGGTCGTCAATCGACCTGCCGTGGTAGATCAGAAGGCGAACACCGTCAAGTTCCAGAAAAGCAGGGTTACCAACAAAAACAATATTCTCAGAGAAATACGCCTGGATACTTTCCGGCAGGGCAGGCTGAGGTTCTGCCTGGCGAACAGCATCGTGGTTACCTGGACTTATTATTACACGAATATGCTCGGGGATTTCCCTGAAATATTCGGCGGCCTTCCTGTATTGGTCGTAGACATCCAGAATGTCAAGTTCCAATTCCTGGTCAGGGTAGATCCCTATCCCGTCAACAATATCTCCTGCGACAACAAGATAACGGACACTGGCTGCAAGTTCCCGCATATCCTCTGAATCCGATTCCCCTTTCAAAAAATCCAGGAAATCAAGCCAGGCATCTTCCATAAACTGGGAGCTACCCACGTGCACATCCGAAATCAATATAGCTTTTCCGTGGCTTCCAGTTCTGCGCTGTACATTATTCGGGACATCGGGTTGTATTAGCTTTGTTGCTATCATGAGGCTTCCGTCATTGGTTATCGAACCAGTAACCCCTATGACCTCATCAAGGAGAATTTTTGATGCAAGCTCAAAAAGCTCTTTATCGGAATTTCGAATCAGGACTGAAAAAGAACCTGTTGGGTCTTCCAGAGAAAGGATTTTGTGGCCGTTCGTTGTGCTGTTGATATCCGAAACCATACCTATAATCGAGATTTCTTCAGAACCTCCATCTCCTCCTCTGCGAAAGCTTCTTCTTTTTAAGCTTTCGATAGGACGTGCATTGATCCTGCTCCGGATAATCTCCGAAAGCCTGCTGTATCTGTCCCTAAAATATTGCACAAATTGCATATATTCCCCGACACAGGTGGAATGCCCTGTTATATCCGAAACGACGGTCACAGGATTTTTGCCCGGATAATGTTTGTATTCATCGATGGAACTCGAAAATATCCCTCTCTCAGAAGTGGAAGAAGATGGTTCTGTCCTGAAACTCCTATTTGAAGGAATTGAGGAAAGAGAGTTCTCCTGCCCGAAAAAAGAGGAGACTGGCCTGTTTGCATCCAGGGAGGGATGAAAAGAGAAAGTTGGAGTTGTTGTTTTCACCGAAGAAAAGGAGTCTGAGGCAAGATCGGAGGCCAAAGCTTCGTCAGATAAAACAGTGATTGATTGTGTATTCAGAGTATTCGGAGTATTCGGAGTATTTGAAGCATCTGGAATATCCTGAATGTTTGAAGCATCTGGAATATCCGGATCTGGTTCGTAAGCCTTATCCAGAACAATGCCCTGAACTGAAGAATCAGGAACATCGTCTTGAGATAATTTTATACTTGGATCAGAAGCTGTAGTAATAACATCGGGCTCTGAGGAAAGAACAGGTTCTGAAAGAGGATCGGGCACTAAAAAGGAATCAGGTTCTGAAGATGGATTGTCTGATCTGGAAGAAAGTATGGAAGTCCCGGAAAGAATTTTCCTTTCCTCTGTAGAGGAGGCATGTATTTTATCTGAATGCGATTCCCCTGCCGAAAAAGCGTCAAAGCCTTCAAGATCTATATCTTCGATACTTATGACAATAACAGAGGCATTTACAGTTGAAAGGACATATTTAAGCAGGTCTTCGGGAGAATTACTGGAATAAATAAGTTCTACAGCTTCAGGACTTATCTGGTACTCTTTTTCCATAACAGTCCTTATAATATCCTTTTTTTCCATAATTCCAACCTGACCTTTCGAACTGACCTGAGTTCTTCCAACTTTTCGTGCGATCTGGCACCATGATCAATTTCACTCAAGACTTACAGAGACTAAAGCAAAAGCCTGCTTACAATATAAAAACTAATAAGGTACAAAACTAATGTACTAAATTTAGTTTGTTACCATAAAGAAGAATGTATGAAACTTTTGTACGCTCGATAGAGTACTTATAGTTATTAATTCCTATCTATTGTAGAATGAGTATTAGTTCCTATACGATATAGAACGAATCTGTTCATTGTTTATTAAGAAACGATAAATGTTTTAAATAAACAATAAAAAATATTAAAAAAATAGATTAATCAATTGAAAAGAATTGGTTAAAAAAGTTAATTGAAAACTAATATAAAGTAAAAACAAGTCTTCAGTAATCTACTGAGAAAACTCAATAAACCAATTTTTGACTAACTTATATAAGTCAGAAATGTAGAATGTAGGGCTGAAATAGTTTTGCGGCTGCATTATACTCTGAAAATCATACTAAGTCCCTGGGTAATAATAAGTTTAGCCAGATGATAAGATTTCGAGTAGGACAAAATCTAATGGAATATAACGCAGCATCCTGGTGTTGAGTCAACAACAAAATGTCGTATCAAATCGATTGCAATTATTCGGAATTATTGAATCCTTGATGATTGACTCGACACTGGCATCTATAAGGATAAAATCAAAAGAATAAAGGCTTAGCATGAGCGAGATTAATAAGGAAAAAAGTGCCCAGGAACAAGAAAACGCCTGGGTTTCCCTTGGGAAGGACTTGATGTCCGTTGTAGCTGTCGTGATCATTTTTATGGTCCTTTCCAAGCTGGCATTTGGACTCTGGACTCCTATGGTTGCGGTGGAGTCGGGGAGTATGGAACCGCATATGCAGATAGGAGATATTATTTTCATTAAAAGCATCGATAGATCAAATATTACAACGTACGAAGAAGGAAAAAACACAGGCTATAAGTCATTTGAAAATTATGGAGATGTGATTCTTTATCGCCAGTATGGCGAGGAAGGAGTGACTCCGATTATTCATAGGGCTATGTACAGAGTGGAAGCTGGAGAGCCAATGTGGGAAGGCGGTCCACCTGCTCCTTATTCCGGTTATATTACCAAAGGAGACAATGCTGTAACCAACAGTCACTATGACCAGGAAGGGCAGATAAGTTATAATATGCCTGTAAAAGATGAATGGATTATAGGGACTGCGAAGTACAGGATTCCTTATCTGGGATATGTCAGATTGCTCTTCTCATGAATCAAATTCATATGACTCTCGACTTATCTTTTTAAATCCCTGAATCAGTTTTCTTGATTAACTGGTTCAGGCATCCTGTTCTTTATTTCTTGAATCTTTTCAGGTTCTTGGTTTGTGTTTCTCTTATTATTATATATTACAATGATTATGTTTTTAAGTAATCGTTCTATTTTTGCCAGAAATTGTGTGAGTTTCTAGTTGCGTGAATTTCTAGTTGCGTAAGTTCCTGATTGCGTAAACTTCTGGTGCGTAAACTTCTGGTTGCGTGAATTTCTAGTTGCGTGAATTTCTAGTTGCGTGAATTTCTAGTTGCGTAAACTTCTGGTTGCGTGAATTTTTAGGTTTTGGCGTATTAGAGAAAACTCACATAGATTCAAAGAATTTCAGGAAATCAAAAGAGGCTCAATAAATCACAAAAAGGTTTCAATTACAGGAAGCTAGAGGCAGCAATCTTTGAGGAGGCAACTCCAAAACAAATAAATAAGGGAAAGGAATGAGAAAACCACTAGGAAAATAATTAGAAAAACAGTCAAAAAACAACCAAAAGAAACCAAAAATAACCAAAAATAACCAAAAACAATTAAAAATAGAATCAAAAACAGATCAAAACAGAATCAAACTGGAATCAAAACAGAATCAAACTAGAATCAAAATATTCAAAAACCGTTGGAAAAATGAAACTTAATAAACTAAAAATCGGCAAGACCGAAACACCTGGAAACCTTCTTCTTGCGCCTATGGCAGATGTTACAAATCTGGCTTTCAGGTTGCTCTGCAGGCAGAATGGAGCTGACCTTACATATACTGAGATGATCAGCGCAGATGCCCTGGTCAATGAAAACCGAAAATCACTCCTCAAGGGGCTGTCTTCCCCTGAAGACCGACCTTTTGGAGTTCAGCTTGTAGGAAGTTCTCCTGAGAAACTGAGGGAAGCTGCTCTCTTTATTGAAGACGAGTATAGACCTGAACTCATTGACGTGAATATGGGTTGCCCTGCACAGCGCATTACTGGAACAGGGTGCGGCTCAGCTCTTCTTAACTCCCCGAAACTTGTATATGAAATTATCTCAGAGCTGACCGATGTGCTGAAGACTCCTGTGACTGCAAAGATCCGCATTCTGAAGAGGGATGAAAAAACCCTTGAGATTGCACGCCTGATCGAAGAGGCTGGGGCTTCTGCCCTAACTGTACATGGCAGGAGGGCAGAGCAAATGTACTCCGGAAGTTCAGACCTTAGAGCGATAAGGGCCGTTAAACAGGAACTTTCCATTCCAGTAATTGCAAACGGCGATGTAAGGGATGAGGAGTCTGCCGAAGCTGCCCTTGATTTTACTGGATGTGATGGGCTTATGATCGGACGCGCAGCAATGGGGAATCCCTTTATCTTCAAAAGGATAAGGCATTACCTGGAAACTGGGGGAAGGCTGGAATTTGACAGGCAAGTTCGGCAATTGGAGGACTTTGAGAATTATATCGCCTTACTTGAAGAATATGACCTCAGCACGTCTACAAATCTAAGAATGCACGCTCACTGGTTTACAAAAGGGTTGCGCGGCTCGCGGCAGATTAGGGAAAAGATTAATAATCTGAAAGATGGAAAAGCGATGATTGAGTTAATAAAGGATTTCTATAAAGAGAAATATTAAAATATCCCATATTTTTAAAAAGATATTTGTTTACGGCTATGGTGCAATAAAAACGTAACCAGACAACAGGTTAACCTGAATGTACCAAATATAATACATTTAAAAAATAATTATAGATTAGAAATATATATAAAGAATATATTTCAATTCACCGAAAACCTAATAATATTCTACACTATTATCCATGAACTATCAGGCATAAAACAGTGTGAATTCAGAATTGAAAATAAACCTTTCAATATTAGTTATAATTCATGATATGAAAGAGATCCAGGTTAACAATTTACCATCCAGGTTTTTGGGTCCCTGACATGGATGTACATGTCACACTTATTATATTACAGTAGTGCCTGAAGAAAGAGTCAGATGCTGTGGTTGTGTCTGGCAGAATAAAATGCTGATTATGTCTGACAAAATAAAATGCTGATTGTGTCTGACAAAGCAAATAAATTGAATAATATTGGGTTAATTCGCTTAGTATTTTGACTAATAGAGTGTGCCAGACAGCTAATTAAAACTTGTCAAACAGACTGCCGAGAACAGCAAAATTACAGAAAAATTTGAAAAACAATCGAAAAACAATAGATAAAATCTCATTAAAAAGGAGAATCTAGATGAAGGAAATCAGAATACACGGTCGAGGAGGCCAGGGTTCTGTTACCGCGGCTGAAATGCTTTCCGTTGCAGCTTTTGAAGATGGAAAATTTAGCCAGGCCTTCCCCGCTTTTGGGGTAGAGCGTAGAGGTGCCCCAGTCCAAGCATTCACGAGGATTAACAATAATCCTATCAGGCTCCGAAGTCAGATTTACAAACCGGATTATGTTATTGTCCAGGACGCAACTCTGCTTGAGACTGTTGACGTTGCAAGCGGGGTAAAGGATGACGGAATAATTATTGTTAACACAACCGAAAAACCGGAAAGCCTGAAACTCAATACAAAAGCTAGGGTCATGACCGTGGACGCTACCAAGGTGGCAATGGACATCATAGGTATCCCCATTGTAAATACTGTCCTCCTTGGAGCTTTTGCGGGTGCAACCGGAGAAATCAATGTTGAATCAATTCAACATGCAATAAGGGCTCGTTTTTCAGGAAAGGTAGGAGAAAAGAATGCAAATGCAATTCAGAAGGCCTACAAGCTTATCAGGGGGGAAGAAGCGTGACAAATAAAGAGGAAGAATGTTTAAACATTTCACGCTGCAGAGTCTGTAAACCTGGTTCTACTCTCATAAACAAAACCGGAGGCTGGAGAAACTTCCGTCCTGTTTATATTTACGAAAAATGTACCAAGTGCGGAATTTGCCATATTGTCTGTCCTGATATGTCTATCAAACCTAGAGAAGATGGCTTTTTTGAATATGATTATGATTACTGCAAAGGTTGCGGCATCTGTGCAAATGAGTGTCCTGCAGATGCAATTGAAATGATTCTGGAGGAGAAATAATGATTGATCCGGCTTACAGAAAGAAAATGGTAGTCGTGGAAGGTTCCTATGCTGTGGCCCATTCCGCAAAAATCTGCCGTCCAAATGTAATTTCCGCCTATCCGATTACTCCTCAGACACATATTGTCGAACATCTATCTCAGTTTATGGCAGACGGGGAAATCCCTAACTGCGAGTATATTAATGTAGAAGCTGAGTTCTCGGCAATTTCTGCCCTTATAGGAGCATCAGCCGTAGGTGCAAGGACTTATTCAGCCACAACCTCCCAGGGGCTTCTGCTCATGCATGAGGCACTTTTTAACGCTGCAGGCATGAGACTTCCAATTTTAATGACAGTGGCAAATAGAGCAATTAGCGCTCCAATCAACATCTGGAACGATCATCAAGATGCTATTGCGCAGAGAGATACAGGCTGGATGCAGCTCTATGTAGAGGATGTTCAGGAAGCGTGTGATACCCTGCCTCAGCTCTACAAAATCGCAGAAGACAATGAGATCATGGTTCCGGGTATGGTCTGCATGGACGGCTTTATCCTGTCTCATGTTTATGAACCTGTTGTCCTGCTTGAACAGGACCTAACTGATGAGTTCCTTCCGTCCTTCCAGCCCGAAGATATTCTTGATCCTGAAGACCCCAAGACTTTCGGAGCCTTTGCATCCCCTGATACATATGAAGAGTTCAGATATCTTCACGAGCAGGCAATGCAGAAAGCCCTTCCAAAGATCGAAGCCGTTGCAAAGGAATTTGGGGAAGTATACGGTAGATATCACGGAGGACTTATTGATGGTTATATGCTTGATGATGCCGAAATAATTATCATGGCTATGGGCTCTATTCTCGGCACTGTCAAGGATGTTGTTGATAAGTATAGAGCAAAAGGAGAAAAGATCGGCGTCTTAAAGGTCAGGTCCTTCAGGCCTTTCCCGAAGGAACAGATCTGCAAGGCTGTTAAGAATGCCCACGCAGTTGTCGTCCTTGATAAGAATATTTCTATCGGGACTAACGAAGGAGCGCTCTTTACAGAAACAAAATCCTGTCTCTACAACAGTAAAGTCCGTGTACCTGTGGTTGGCTATACTGTAGGGCACGGAGGCCGTGACATTCCAGTGGAAAGTATTGCAAAGGTTATAGAAGAAACCAAGAAAGTTGCAAAATCTGGAATCACGATTGAAAGCCAATTCCTGGATCTTAAGGAGGAGTTGCTATGAGTAAAACTGCACCTCAAACATATATTACGTCCGGGCACAGCGGCTGTGCAGGTTGCTGTGATGCCTTTGCTGCAAAATTCACACTTATGGGCGCAGGCCCAAATACAATTATAGTTAACCCGACGGGTTGCCTTGAAGTCATGTCTACACCTTTCCCATATTCCTCCTGGCAGGTTCCGTGGATTCACTCCCTCTTTGAAAATGCAGGTGCAGTGGCTTCAGGTGTGGAAGCTGCTTTGAAAGCCCTTGGAAAAAAGGATGACATCAAGGTTGTATCAATCGGGGGAGACGGTTCTACTATGGATATAGGTCTCGGTGCCCTTTCTGGTGCATTCGAGAGAGGCCACGACTTCACCTATGTGTGCATGGATAACGAAGCGTATATGAACACTGGAGTCCAGCGCAGTAGCGGAACACCTTTTGATGCAAGTACCACAACAACTCCAGCCGGAAAAGTTTCCTTTGGAAACCCACGCCCTAAGAAGAACATGCCTGCTATCATGGCAGCTCATGGATCTCCTTATGTGGCCACGACCTCCATAGGTTTCCCAAGAGACATGATACGAAAGGTCAAGAAGGCAACTGAAATCGTAGGGCCTACCTATATCCATGCTCAGGCCCCCTGTCCAACAGGCTGGGGTTTTGATACCTCCAAGACCCTGGAAATTGCCAAACTTGCAGTCGAAACCTGCCTCTGGCCCATGTATGAAATGGAAAACGGGGAAATTACCCAGGTCAGGAAAGTTAAGGACCCCAGGCCAGTTGAAGAGTACCTGAGAGCCCAGAAAAGGTTCAAACACCTCTTCACCATGGAAGGCGGCGAGGAAGAAATAAAGAAGATCCAGGCTCTTGCAGACTGGAACATAAAGCACTTTGGGCTTCAGTAAAAACTGAAGTTCTATTTTTTAATTTTAGTTTTTAATATTACTTTTTTTTAATTTTACTATTACTTCACAATTTTCTATTTTCTTTACAACGCTACTGGAATTATAGAGTTCGATAGCTTAATTTTTCGGGATTGTCAACACAAAATTTTCTGGAAAAGAAAAAATATCAAAAATCAATAAACAATAAACAGAACTGTGAATTTTATAGTGTATAAATGCATGAAGCCCATTTGTACACTATAAACTATATCTTTCTGTCAAACTATTGCATCGATTCTCAAAATAAGTGCATAATAAAAAAATGATTCCTGCTTACAATTCGAATATTGTTTTAAAGTCGTATGAGATTTTTTAACGCAAAAACACAGCCAGTCGCAGAGCGATTTAATCTGAATATTACAACCACGGAATAAACGGAAAACACGAGAGAACCACGCCTTTACTACTCATTTCCGTGTTTTCCGTGCTTTCCGTGTTTTTTTAAAAATTCATTCTTGACATACTTTGAAATCAATAAACTAATATTATGGCAACTTAATTATCGAGCATAATTTTTGATAACTTTTCATTAAACGATAGCGATTCAGATTTAACATATGGTTAATATCTAAATTTTCAAGATACTAGGATATAATATAAAGAATTTTTGGAGTTTAAGACATACTAAACGAACATGATATTCTTTGAATAACATGCAAAAACAATGAAAGTGCTTGCAGATGGTAGCATTTTCATGCTAAAGTAAACTTGAGGATATCCAATACTAAAATGGAGATACGTAATGTGAAGAAAGAGAAAAATTCTTGAAACAAATACAAAAGGTTCCGTATTACGAAGACAGGCATCTGTTTTTTAAATGCCGTTTTTAAATGCCGTTTTTAAATACCGTTTTTAAATACCGTTTTTAAATACCGTTTTTAAATGCCGTTTTTTGAAAATCCGTTTTTAGTACCGTTTTTTAAAGATCTTTTTTTAAGATACCGTTTTTTAAATACCGTTTTTAAATACCGTTTTTAAATGCCGTTTTTAAATACCGTTTTTAAATACCGTTTTTAAATGCCGTTTTTTGAAAATCCGTTTTTAGTACCGTTTTTTAAAGATCTTTTTTTAAGATACCGTTTTTTAAATACCGTTTTTTAAATACCGTTTTTTAAGATACCGTTTTTTAAATACCGTTTTTTAAAGACACCGTTTTTTTACAGATGCCTAGCAATTCAGATATCTTATGGTCATATAAAACTACGGATGTACTGAAAAAGAAATATATAATTCTGGAAGTACCGTAAAATATATAGAAAGTTTAAAGATAATAGAGAAAAAACTTCCTTTCTGCATTCAATCAAAACAGAGTACTGGAAGCACATTCAATTCATAAAATTATTAAAATGATTAGAGTTAAGATACTTATTATAATCTTAAAATATAAAAGAGTGGAAGCCTGGTTTTGAACCCTGATGAAAAAAGAATTTGAGCGAAAAAGTAAGTTACCGGATGATTACAGATCAATTAGTGGTAACTGTCTTCTCAGGTCAGGCAAATAGCCTTCTCTGTGCAGGGCTATTTTATAGTCGCTTATTGCTCTGCATAATTTGTGGGTATATTTTATGCAGTCGTTACCAACATTTCCCTTAAACAGCAATTTTTCTGTTTTTTCTATAAATTCGGGATACGTAAAAACCAGCTCTTCTTTGGTGTGCAGGAACAGAGCTGCAAAGTCCCTGTGAATGCCCATGCTTCTTTTAAGCAATTCAACGTTAAGATGTTCCTCAGACAGATAGGGGTTGAACTTCACAAAGGTGTGAAAATCTGCAATGTTCTGGTTTAAGGAGTTTAGAATTGAGTATAGAACGTTGTCGGTTTCCGGAAGGGGGATATCCGGAAGATCGAGGCAGTCTCCATCAAAAGTCTCGTTTTCTTTTATATTTTGATCTCGGGTTGTATCACGATCCATTTTATCACCCTGATTGTAAAAACTTATTTTAATGAATGCTCTGGTGGCTTCCGTTTCGTATAACGGGTTCAATCACTTGCTTTAATATAGTTTTCAGATACACTTATCGGATTGTCTTCGGGTGGCTCCAAATAAATCCATTGTGTTAATCACCGGCGTTTCCGTCGCTTCCCCACTCGAAGCGGTTGTACGCACATGGGTTTAGATGCTTCAGATTCCGTTTTTATCTCCACGAACCCAGCCTTAGAGGTCTAGGCACTGAGTCCTGTAAAGTATGATCAATTAAACGTTTAGGCTCTAGCATCTCACCATATATAAAATTATGTCTTAATAAAACAGACTAAATATAATTATATTAAAAATTTTTACTTGATACTGTAAAGATCCTGAATAGCTATCTAAATTGACCTTAAGCAATCTTGAATAAATCGTAAACACCAATTTAAAGCCTTTAAAATAAATTTCAGGGAATTTTAAACCCCTGAACTTCTTCTGTTCTCCAGCATTTCCATCCCGAAAGCTGCAACTCCATAAACAAGGCTCAGTACGAGAATGATCGTCGCACCGGATGGGACATCCAGAGCATATGAAAGACCTATTCCTGTAACGCTGATTACAGTTCCAAAGGCTATGGAAATCAGCATCATACGCTTCAGGTTATGAGTGAATTTACGGCTCAGGGAAGCAGGAATGGTAAGTAGAGCGATTACAAGGATAATACCCACGACCTTAATAAGCACCACAATTGTTAGCGCAATTATGCAGAGCAGGAAAAGGTAAAGCTTCTCGGTAGGAAGTCCCTGCACGGTTGTGAATTCTTCGTCAAAACAGAGAGCAAGGAATTCCTTATAAAGTAAGTAAACTGCACCTACTATTACTATATCAAGAGCTAGCATAAAGTAAAGGTCGGAGCGGGGCACCGTTAAAATATTTCCGAATAGATATGTCATAAGATCAGGAGCATATCCAGGGGTTAAATAGACAAAAATTATTCCAAGTGCCATTCCAAGAGACCAGAGTATGCCTATAGCACTGTCTTCAGGGATTTTAGACCTCTTGCTAACTGTTCCCATAACAAGAGCCGAAAGCAAGCTGAAGGGAAGAACTCCGAACATAGGGTTGATTCCCAGGTAATAGCCCAGCCCAACACCTCCAAAGGAAGCATGAGCTATCCCCCCACTTATGAATACTATTTTTTTGACGACAACATAGACTCCTATAATCCCGCAGGCTATACTTGCAAGAATTGCGGCTGCAAGAGCGTTCTGGATAAAGGTGTATTGCAGAAAATTAAACATTCTTATTTCTCCGTCTGTTTTTCGAGTCAGTCTTTTTCGGACAAGTCCTGATTATCAGGAGTTCTCCTTATGGTTTTCCAGCACTCTGTGAGGTATTCCATGAGCAATCAGTTCAACAGGGCACTGGTAGGTAGCTTCAAGATCTTCAACCGGGATTTCTCTGGAGTTGTGGTAATGGAGAGTGCGGTTTAAGCAGGCTATTCTATCGACATAAATAGAAACCGCGCTGAGGTCGTGAGTAACCATGATGACTGCCATTTCCTTCTTTAGCCTGTCCAGCAGGCGGTAGAGTTCCTCCTGCATATGCGGATCAAGCCCGGAGTTAGGTTCGTCCAGAAGCAGAAGTTTGGGGTTTGTGGCAAGAGCTCTCGCAATAAAGACTCTCTGACGCTGCCCTCCCGAAAGCTGGCCAATCTGCCGGTCCTTGTACTGGAACATTTCTACCATCTTCAGGGCTTCTTCTGCAGCCTTTTTGTCTTCTTCTCTGTATTTTTTCCGAAAACCCGTATGGCTCATCCTGCCTGTGAGCACCACTTCCCAGACACTTATAGGAAAGTCAAAATCGAAACCTTTGTATTGAGGAACATAGCCTATAAGCTCTCTGCTCTTTTCGGGTGTTTTCCCAAAGAGCTTCACACTGCCTTTATAGGGTTTCAAAAGTCCAAGGAGCACTTTTAGAAATGTGGTCTTTCCTCCCCCATTAGGTCCGATAATCCCAAGCAGTCCATTGGGCTCTTTTAATTCAAAATTGATTGCCTCAAGGATAATCTGGTTTCCGTAACGAACCCAGACATCTTTCAGTTCTATAACCTTCTCCATTGCCTTCCCTTCAGAATATCGTTTTTATTATCGTTTTTATCATCGTTTTTATTATCGTTTTTATCATCGTTTTTATCATCGTTTTTGTTTATCGGATTACAATCTTTTGATATTTATATACGAAATTTGAGTGGTTGACTTTACCAGAACTCAAATGCTAATTTTACTAACTTCGTACCTTACTGACTTTTTACCTTACTGCCTTCGTACCTTACTGCCTTCTTACATACTGCCTTCGTACATACTGCCTTCATACGAGGTTTCTGGCAAAAATATCAGATACATTATCCATATTTGCAATGTAATCCTTTGCAAGCGGGTCTACAGCTACAACCTCACCGCCGATCTCTTCAGCTACGGCTTGAGCACTCTGCTTACTTGTTTGGGGCTGGATAAAGATTACTTTGACGTGCTTTTCCTTTGCAAGATCTACAAGCTTCGCCAGATCCTCAGCGCTTGGCTCTTTTCCTTCACTCTCAACTGAAATCATGGTAAGGTTATAATCCGCTGCAAAATATCCCCAGGAAGGATGATAAACCATGAAGTTTCTTTCCGTTTTTCCCGAAAGCTTTTCGCGAATCCTTGCGTCCAGGGTGTCCAGGTCCTTAAGATAGGCGTCTCTGTTCTGAGCATAGTAAGTCTTGTTCTCAGGATCTATTTTGGCAAGTCCCTCATAAATGTTCTCGACCATTATTTTTGCATTTGCAGGAGATGTCCATATATGGGGGTCCAACCCAGTTTCTTCTTCATCAGCTTCAAGTTCCCCTGCTCCTTCTTCTTCGTGATGATCGTGAGCAGCAAGTTCTCTGAGTTTAATTCCATTAGAAGAGTTTACAATAAGAGTTCCACTGTTAATAGATTCAAACCTGTCGATCCAGACTTCCTCAAAGGGCATATCGATTCCGACTGTAACATACATACTGGCTTTGCTTATATTTTCTATCTCTTTAGGGGATGGTTCATAAGTATGAGGGTCTGCTCCCGGAGGAATTATGACAACAGTTTTTACTTTGTCTCCCCCCACTTTTTCTACAAACTCAGCCTGAGGAAGTACACTTACAGCTACAATTACAGGCTCGTTTGACCCTGCTACTCCAACTTCCTGTCCTGTACTCTCATTAGTTTGGGAGTCATCTGGGCTTGTACAGCCGCTGGCAAAAAGGCTCAGACCAACAGTCAAGAGCACTAATAAAGGTAGAATTTTCAGATTCATATTAAGATCCCACTTTCTTCACTTTCACTTTTCTTTGGCTCATGAATGGCTCATGAATGGCTCATGAATATATTTCTGGATGAGATAAGGCCGACATTATTCAAAGTCTCTCTATACCCAAAGTCCATAAGTATCCAAATTTGGCATATGTCCAAATTTTTGAGTTATTCAGATAATTTTTTGGTGTATGGCCAAATTTATCTTGAAGCTCATACTCAGCACTTAATTAGCACTTTAGTTCTTCATCTAACATTTCGTTTAATGCTCCACTTATTCAGGCATTCAATCATGTTTTTCTTCATACAAGCATCTTTCATGGCTTATTTCCCCGCATACTCCGAACATTGGGTGGCCCATTGAGCTGCAGATTTTATTTACAGCGTCCCTTGAGACGAAAGCCTCAAAACGCGAAACTTCACTACAAGCTTCCTCCGACGAAAGACCGTAATGGGTTAAGAGAAGGCTGAGGATCCTGTGCCTTCGGATAAGAAACTGCGTATACGCCTCACCCATTTCCGTCAGATCCACCCCCCTGTAAGGGACATGGTTCAGGTAGCCTGCACTTGCAAGCTCGTTTAAGGTCTTGGTTGTGGTTGAGGGGTCTACTTGCAGGCCTGAAGAAATCTCTGTAGTTTTTACAGTGCCTCCTTTTTCTAGAATGAACTTAAGATAATCTACCTTTCTCGGCGAGAGTTCAAGGCCTGTAAATTCATGATAACTTTGCTCATTCATATAGAGAAATATAAAAAACTGGTATTTATTGTTTGCCACGTCCCAAATTATGAAGTTATAATTTTACTGTGGCAAAATTAGAAAAGCGGGAAGAATGTGAGGAGTAGAGTTTAAAACTCTCAGTAAAAAACACGGTAAAAGGAAGAATTCAGTAAAAGAAGATATACACAGTAGATATCAGCAAGAAACTCACGATACCCATCAAGGCGTTCCCAAGGGTATTTGACTTGAAAACCTTAGATGGCTCCAGTTCTGCAAGCTCTCCGAAAATCCAGAAGAAGGGATCATTGACATGGGAAATTAGAAAAGTGCCTGAAGCCATTGAAAGGATAACAATTTCCGGAGGAATCCCAAGTTCAGGAACCAGTGGCAGTAAAAGGGAGGGTGCAATAAGCATGGTAACAACCCTTGATCCCTGAACGGTTTGAAGGGCTGCGGCAACGAGAAAAGGCACAAGGATATGGGGAAGGCTCAACTGCAAGAAAAACCTGCCAAGAGCTTCTCCTGCCCCGGTCATGGCAAGAGTTGCCCCGAGAGCGCCTCCTCCGCAAAGGTCAAGAAGAACAACTCCACTTCTTCTCACAGCTTTTTCGATCAGTTCCCTCAGTACGAGAGATCCAAGTTTTCTGGCAGAAAAGATGGAGAGAAGGACCCCTATAAGAAGAGCAATATTTGGGTTTCCCAGAAAGGTGAGCACAGGATGGTGTTCAAAGCCTGTGTGAAGGAGAATAAGGAGTAAAGGAAAAAAGATTGGGGCGTAGGCCTCAAGCCGTTTGGGTCTTTTGACAGAGTTACTATATATTCCTGAGGTTTTTTCCTGAATTTCAGTTGTCTTTTCCTCTACCCTGTTCGAAAGATATGCAGTCTCAGACTTTTCCAGATTTTTGGAATAAAGGTAACCTGCAATGGAAGTCGGAAGTGCGATAAGAAGTCCCAGAATAAAAAGCCTGTCCACATTAGCTGATAGCTCTTCTGCTGCCGAGATTACTACCGGTGAAGGATAGACAAGGTTAAACGAGGCAACGGCTCCGAGTGCAAGGACTGTTGCAGTGGAAATGGGGGGGTTATCGAGCCTGGCAGCCAACTCTTTAGCTATTGGAATAAAGATAACATAGGCAAGAATGTAACACATCAGGGGAACAGAAAAAAGAAAGCCAAGGACATTAAGGGCAAGTAGGGGATTTCTGGAAAAACGTATAATATCAGAGGCTATTAAGGACATCCCTCCGGTTCCCTGAAGCAGGAGTCCAATAACACTTCCACATGTAATAATAATAGCAAAACGAGAAAATACACTGCCCAATCCTCCGGTTATTGCTTCGACCGTAGCCAGGGGCTCTCCTGCAAGGATTCCTGTAAAAACGGATACAAGGACAAGACTGATAAAAGGGTGCAACCTGAGTCTGGCTGTAAAAAATAAGATGCAGAGAAGGGCAAAAAGGAATATGATTACAGGATGCATGTTTAAAACCTGATCGTGGATGGTCTCTCTTTATTCGATTGATGTTTTAAAACACCTGAATGTCAGCAGTTCCTTTAAAGTCCATATTGAGTTCACAATTCCTGCCGCTCTTGCAGGTGTATTATGTAAGTCCCATTCCCGGAAATATTGCCTCGGTTAGTAAGACCATAGAGCTTGCAGGTTTTATTTGGACAGGCAACGTTAAAGAATTGTGGGTTTTGACTTCTTTTCCCCTAATGTACACATATGATATTCAAATATCTAATACAAATCAAATATAAATTAACCCTCATATTGACTCAGTACCAAAATCTAGTGATGAATGTAAAATTCAAAATCACTAGATTTTGTAATTGGTCACAATCCTTGTAATACAACTTAGGGATTGACGTCTTTAGATACCGAATATTGATTTTAGTGAAAACCGAATTTTTCTTGCTAATTCAGATTTTCAATCAAAAAATGCAAAAATCACTGGATTTTGGACCAGAGTCCTCATATTCTTTTTCTTAAATCAAAAATAAGGATTAGCTTTCAATAATACTTTTATAACTTTTGAATAAAACTAGAACTTTAAGGATTCTCAGATACTAAAAAATCTATCTGATGAATAGTTGCATTTAATGTTGTATTCTAACACTTTGTGTGGAGAGTAGGTATACTCTCCGACACATATGTTATATTTTTTGCTGGCTAATTTATTCACATTCTTTTGTTGAAGTCTCTGCAGCATTATCACATGTCTTTTCTTCTGTTGAAGTCTCTGCAGCATTGTCACATGTCTTTTCTGTTGTTGAAGTCTCTGTTGAGGTATCTACAGCATTGTCACATGTTTTTTCTTCTGTTGAGGTATCTGCAGCATTGTCACATGTTTTTTCTTCTGTTGAGGTATCTGCAGCATCGTCACATGTCTTTTCTGTTGTTGAAGTCTCTGTTGAGGTATCTACAGCATTGTCACATGTTTTTTCTTCTGTTGAGGTATCTGCAGCATTGTCACATGTTTTTTCTTCTGTTGAGGTATCTGCAGCATTGTCACATGTCTTTTCTGTTGTTGAAGTCTCTGTTGAGGTATCTACAGCATTGTCACATGTTTTTTCTTCTGTTGAGGTATCTGCAGCATTGTCACATGTTTTTTCTTCTGTTGAGGTATCTGCAGCATTGTCACATGTCTTTTCTGTTGTTGAAGTCTCTGTTGAGGTATCTACAGCATTGTCACATGTTTTTTCTTCTGTTGAGGTATCTACAGCATTGTCACATGTTTTTTCTTCTGTTGAAGTCTCTGCAGCATTGTCACATGTTTTTTCTTCTGTTGAGGTATCTACAGCATTGTCACATGTTTTTTCTTCTGTTGAGGTATCTGCAGCATTGTCACATGTCTTTTCTGTTGTTGAAGTCTCTGTTGAGGTATCTACAGCATTGTCACATGTTTTTTCTTCTGTTGAAGTATCTGCAGCATTGTCACATGTTTTTTCTGTTGTTGAAGTATCTACAGCATTGTCACATGTTTTTTCTTCTGTTGAGGTATCTGCAGCATTGTCACATGTCTTTTCTGTTGTTGAAGTCTCTGTTGAGGTATCTACAGCATTGTCACATGTTTTTTCTTCTGTTGAGGTATCTGCAGCATTGTCACATGTTTTTTCTGTTGTTGAAGTATCTACAGCATTGTCACATGTCTTTTCTTCTGTTGAAGTATCTGCAGCATTGTCACATGTCTTTTCTGTTGTTGAAGTATCTGCAGCATTGTCACATGTCTTTTCTGTTGTTGAAGTCTCTGTTGAGGTATCTGCAGCATTGTCACATGTCTTTTCTGTTGTTGAAGTATCTGCAGCATTATTACATGTTTTTTCTGTTGTTGAGGTATCTGCAGCATTGTCACATGTTTTTTCTGTTGTTGAAGTATCTGCAGCATTGCCACATGTCTTTTCTGTTGTTGAAGTATCTACAGAAACGCAGCTGTGTAATTCAGAGCTACAATTTGTTGAGCTACAATTTACTACGTTGCAATTTACTAGGTTGCAATTTACTAAGCTACAATTTGCTAAGCTACAATTTGCTTGCTCGCAGTCTGTAATAGACTCGCAATTACAAGAGGTACATTCCTTATTACAATATTTGTTCTGTTTTCCGTCTACAATAGAAACGCAGCCGTATAATTCAGAGCTACAATTTGCTGAGCTACAATTTGTTACGCTACAATTTACTAAGCTGCAATTTACTAAGCTGCAATTTGCTAAGCTACAATTTACTAAGCTACAATTTGCTTGATCACAGTCTGTTGCAGACTTTACAGAATTATCACAGGAAGCTGCTCCTGCGGTAATTGAAGTTGAGATCATTAGTAATATAAATAAAATAGATCCCATTATTTTTGCAATTGATTTTTCATTAGAATTCATCTTATTCCTCTAGTTCCTCTGATTCCTCTGATCTTGTAACTTGAGAAAATCCGGAACTAAAGTTCATCCTTTCAATTATATATATAACAATACTTACATTAAATACGTTATATAATATTCACAAGAATGTTTCTAATACTTCATAACCTCTAATAAGGCGATAAAAACAAATTTAAAGCTTTATAATGCTTTATTTACTTCTAACACTTATTTATAAAGTCACGAACTTAAATATTAATTAATTTTATTAAATTTTGCTGTTGTTCTTTCTGTTTAACCGCACTTATTACTAACATTATAACATTTTTATTATATATTAAAATTTTCAAAATTTTTTCATTCTTTTTTTGGACGCGATCATAAAGTGCTGAAAACAGCCGGATTGATAGCTTTAATATATTTTAACGGCAACAATATCCAGCAGATGACAAAAGGAATACTTATTGCAGGAACCCATAGTGGGGTCGGAAAAACGACAGTCTCCATGGGTATCATGGCTGCCCTTAAACACAGGCAGCTAAAGGTTCAGCCTTACAAGGTAGGGCCTGACTATATCGATCCTTCTCATCACACTGCAATTTGCGGGCGTCCTTCAAGGAACCTGGACACATACATAATGGGCACTGACGGAGTCGGGCAGACTGTGGCCCGGACTTCTGCAGATGCGGATATTGTGGTAGTAGAAGGAGTTATGGGGCTCTTTGATGGAATTGATTCTACAGAAATTGCAAGTTCCGCACATATCGCAAAAACCCTTAAGCTCCCGGTAATTCTGGTAATCAATGTGCATGGGATGTCCAGGAGTACCGCTGCCCTCCTTAAAGGGTATTCTGAGTTCGATCCTGAAGTAAGGGTTGTAGGCGTTATCCTGAATCAGGTAGGCAGCCAAAGGCATGCGGAACTCGTAAGAAATTCACTTCCGGGTAACATTCCTATTGTAGGTATGATTCCAAGAAGGAAAGATATCGAGGTTCCCTCCAGACATCTCGGGCTGTACATGGCTCATGAAAAGGACTACAATACTGAGGAAATGGCGGCTTTTATTGAGGAAAATGTTGACCTTGATGCAGTGATCGAACTTTCTGAGCCTATTTCGGTCCCGGAGATCAGAAATATCACTGGGCCTGAAGCGGATCTCAGGATAGGAATTGCTATGGACCCGGCTTTCTGCTTCTATTACCAGGATATGTTCGACGCTTTCAGGGATTGCGGAGCTGAAGTCGAATTTTTCAGTCCTATGGAAGGAGAACTTCCGGATGTAGACGGAATTTACCTTGGAGGCGGCTACCCTGAACTTTACGCAGAAACCCTTGAAAAGTCAGAAACGACCCGAAAACTTAAAGGTCTTGCAGCTGACGGTTTGCCTATCTATGCAGAATGCGGTGGCCTTCTTTACCTCTGCGGGACATATGAAATCGATAACAGAACATATAAGCTCGCAGATGTCGTGCCTGCAAACACACGCATGACAAACCGGCTTAAAGCCCTGGGATATACTGAAGCTCGCCCTCTGGATAAAACCTTCTCTTCTCACAATATCAGAGGTCACGAATTCCACTACTCTGTCACAGAATGTGATCGCGATGCAAAGTTTGCATATGAAATGCTGCGCGGAAAAGGTATACAGGACGGTTTTGATGGCCTTGTCGAGCATAACACCCTGGCAGGCTATATGCATTCTCACCCTGCTACCTTTCCGGTGGAAAAATTCGTGCAAAAATGCAAGGAATACAGAAAACGGTAAATGTTCTTTTAGAATAAAGCACAGATTCAGGATCAGTGTAGTTGCTTGCAAAGCAAGCAACTTTTTAATTTCTACCTTTTTAATTTCTACAATTCTTAAAACATATGCTGTGTCTTTTGTTGAAGTTTTTAACTGATAATATTACTGCCATTTTCATTTATCTCTTAAATTCGCGATCTGTCTGAAGATTCTTTTTTCTTTCTCTTCGTTTTTCTCCTTTTTTTCTCCCTTTTGGGTTTTTCTGAGAGCTTTTTGTGGGTGGTTTAGAAGTCTTTTTAGAAGTCTTTACAAATTTTAAGTTTCAACAATATAGTTCGAATTTTTTGGCACTTTTACCTGAAATTTCATATAAACACTTTCAGTCTGTTAGGCTATAATTTATAATGTCTAAAGTAATTTACAATTACCAACGTAATTTTTGGAACGGAGGAAAATAAAATATAAGGGGATGTACCAGAAGAGAATGCACTTTAAGAGAACTCAGTACAAGAGAATACAATAGAAGAGGTATCATATTATTTACAAAAGGAGAATCTAAAATGAAATTTATATGCCCGCTTATTGTTGTAAATGATATAGGGGCTTCCAGAAGCTTTTACGAAAACGTCCTTAATCAAAAGGTACAGTGCGATTTCGGTGAGAATGTATCATTTGAAGGCGGCTTTGCTATACACTTGAAATCACATTTTTCAGATTTAATAAGCATAAGCAAGAACGACATAGTTCAAAAGTCAAACAATTGTGAATTGTATTTTGAAGAAGACGATCTGGATAGTTTTCTTCAAAAGCTGAAAGATGTGGGTTCCATTGAATATGTACACGGTTTGAAAGAACAGCCCTGGGGACAGCGAGTTATCAGATTCTACGATCCTGATATGCACATTGTTGAGGTTGGCGAACCTATGGAAAGCGTAGTAAAAAGGTTCTTGAGTCAAGGCTTATCAATTGAAGAAACCGTAAAACGCACTTTAATGCCAGAGGAATTTGTCAAACAGTGTTTGTAGATAAATGAACTATTTTTGAGATCTAAATTACGGGTTGGCAGTGCAACAATATCGATTTTAGCAAAATATGCCGTGAAAATGTTTCTGTATGGGTAATTTGTATATAAAGTGGAATTTTGTGGAAGAAATAAATGAGAAATCGCCAGATTACGGAATAGTGTCCTAAAAATATTATAAAATCAAATTGCGTGCTGCAATCTCTCCTAAAGGATGCTTCGTGCCTTTCGCCTGGTTTCTGAGGAATTGTGTAATGTCCATGTATGAGATTTCCATAAGATAAAGTTGCATTCTCAACTATGTAACCGGAAGTGCCAGGAAAGCTCATTTTACAAAGAAACGATGGTAAAGAAGTTTAAACGAAAACAAAAAGAGGCGAGGATTCACTTCGTCCCGCACCTGAATGCAGGGTATTCGTAACCTTCCGCGCTCCCGATATAATAATATTATTAATTTACAGTACTTAGCAAAAGTTATTATAGGTTTTGATGAATACCATCTTTAAACCTTTGACAATCCACTCCTGTTGGTCTTTTTGTAAAGTTAGAGAAGTACTACTTTTCCCGATTAATCTGAGTTCAAATACTGGCTTTCTAAATATTAAAAACATAAATTTATCCTGACTGACTTCAATTAGGTCTGAATAATCTTCAAATAAGTCGGTATTGTTTTTAGATTAAGTTCGCACAATGACTTGTACTTTGTACTAATTCGAGTTTATGCACAGGTTTTTAGGAAGGAATTAAAAATGGCTCTGAAACCCAGAATTACAGAATCCCCTCAGGTTCGTTTGATTGACCTTAAGTCAAAACCTTTCTTTATTGTAGCTTCCGTAGAGGTTGGAAACACCACAACCAAATGTATCCTTACAGCTACCAATATGGAGACTGGAAGGACTCATATTATTAATAAGGTAGTGCGGATGACCAGAGATGTCCGCCACCCTAGTCCCGGAGAAGTTGTATTCGGGAGGACACTTACCGGTGTGGAACTCACTCGTGAATCCGTTGCAGAACTGGTACGTGGAACCCTGGCCGAATCAATGGAAAAAGCAAGTCTGGATATAAAAACCGATCTGGACTTTGTGGTTCGTTCCACTGGAGTTGTTGCAGGTTTTGATTCTCCGGAAGAAGTGGGCGAATTTATCAAGGCTCTGGCAGATGGCTGCCTGATGGCAGGAGTTCCCCCGAAAAACATGACCCCACCAATGTCTATTTCAAATATCCCCAAAAAATTCCAGAAATACAGTAAACTGGAAAAAGTAATTTTTGATGGGGCTGTAGCCGGCGTACTACCTCCGATAGGTTCAACTGGCGTTGAAATCGTTGCAAATGAGATGGAAGGGGAGCTTGCAACCGCGGGGATTAAGGAAGCATCCAAACTTACAGATGTTGATTTCAGGAACCCCTGTATTTCAATCGATTTTGGGACAACCCTTGATGGCAGGGTCACAAATTCGGATCAACCGTATGCAAAAACAGTGGGTAACTTCTGTGGCTATGCCGGGGCAATTCCTGACGCAATTATTCGGGGTTCGAAGATTGTGGACTCAAAAGTAGGAACTGCTCTCGAAGTTTTTGAAAAAGAGAAACCGCCTTCTTTCCTTACTTTAAAAATGAAGGCTAAAGCGATTGAAACGTATACAAAGCGTATTCATGAACTTATTGTTATAGAACAGGTTCCACGGGACAGAACGAGGTACGGAAGCGTGCCTGTAAGGCCTGATGCAGCTGAACAGATAGGTGTAACACTTATAGGTTGCGATGTAGGAGTAAACGGCTCCGATATGGGCAAGCTTAGTGCTATAGGCATGGAAATCTGCAAGACTCACGGACTTCAGGTTGTTTCTGCTGTTATTGATGAGGTTATGGCAGGCGTGGTTTGCAGGTTGATTAAGGTTGCAAAAGAAGCAAAGCTTGTTTTTGAGGATACAACTATAGGGATCACTGGCAGGGCAGGGATTACGGGGAACAAACCTAAATTGATCTTGAAATGCTTGGAAGATCTGAATATTTCTTCGAAAATCGATGAGAGAGTAGTCTTCGTAGACGATGGACTTGCCAGGGGCGCAGCCGTAATGGCTCGGTGTATGAATTCTCTTGGCTCGCCGCAAAACCCTCTAGGCGGCAGGCACGGTGGAAAATGTATTCTTGCACAGAGGGTAAAACTACAGAATAAATGACCTTAAAATTGCAGGACAAATGGCCTTAAAACTACAGAAAAAATAACCTCAAATTCAAGATAAATTACCTTAAAATTACAGGCCAAATGACCTTAAAATACTAAAAATATAAAAAATATTTAAAATGTGGAAAAACTCGAAATATTAAAAGAGAAGGTTTTTAAATGCAGCAAGAGGAATTAACCTCCTGCTCCTCCACCACCGGCTTTTCCAAGGTCGAAGGCTTGCATTGTTTCTCTCTCTTTTCTGAATCTTTCTTCCAGTTCCTCGGCTGTGAATTCTCTTTCTTCTTTCTTTTCTTTAGCTTTAAGCTCAGTTAGTTCCAGGGTTTCTTCCCTGTACCATAGCTCTGTACTTTCGAGCAGAACCCATACCTTTCCCTGCTCATCCTTTTTGATTTGAGTTACGCGGCTGACCGTATCACTGTTTACGTATTTGACGGTATCTCCCGCTTTAATGGGTTTTTTATTTCGCCCTACTGCTGTGATTACTTCAGCATCAGCCATGATCTTACCTCGAAGGCTTCCAGGACGCTGGTATTTCAGGCCCAAAAGTCCTTTGTTTTAATTTTCTGCTTATAGGTTGTCCAGGCCCTCTAATAAAGTTTATGTGGGTTAAACTCTGGGGTAACTCTGTAAATCCTTCTAAGAAAAAAATCTCATCAAAAACTTTTTCGAAAAAAATCTGTAACTATTCAGCCTAGGAAAAACAACATCATTAGCCTGATTTAACAGAATTCAATTGGCAAATTTCAGAAAATGTATTTTATTTGATTGTTGGCTATTGATTACGTTTTTTTCAACTATCATTAGTTAGAATTCAGACATGCCGATTTCATCAAAATCGATATCGATCGATAGATTCCGGCAAGCTGAATCGTTACAAGAATCTCATCAAAAACGTTTTCGAAAAAAGTTTTATCAAAAACTTTGTGGAAATTGTTTTGGATTGAACTTTTGGGGCCTCTGGGGGTCAGAGCTTTTTCCAGAGACCTCCGGGGTTCAAGGTATAGGACGGGTCTATTTTGTATTCTCTTATTTTTAACTGTGATTAATTTCCGACCTTAGATCTCCCATCAGGGCAACTCTTTCGGCATAAGCATTGTGCCTGTGAATGCTTTCCTCATTGGTTTGCTTGATAGTAATTACTGCATTATCAGGAAGGTTCGGAAACTCTTTTACTACATTGTCTGCCATGGTTCTTACACAGTCTTCCACAAATTTCGGGTTCATATGTGCAGTTTCCACAACGACTTTTTCGTCTGAGCGTTTCAATACCTCATACACGCTGGAACTCATAGAGTGATCAATAATGCTGATGATGCTTTCGAGGGAGACGTCAAAATCATGTGCTACCTTGATTGATATAATTCCTCTTCCACGCTGGTTATGGGTAGCCATGGGAACTTTTTCCAGGAATTTTATAATCGTATCTTTATCGACTCCAAGTTCAGAAAGCTCATTTGCGGCTTTATCTCGCATAATCTCCTGAGCACAGGGGCAGGCTGTCATTCCTACAACTTCGGCGCCTATTAGCTTCTTTACATCAAAATAGTCATCATTGCCCTGGCCCCTTATGGCTGATGCTTCAGCAAAGATATTTACAACTTCCTGGCACTTGATTCCGGTGGCAGGGGACGCACGCCTGATCATATATTCGCTTGTCATCCTAACTTCGGCCTGGTTGGCGTATTCATGTCTGCCAAGCAAGTTGTGTGCGATATCACTGCAAAGCTGCTCAATTTCGTATACGGGCATACTGAGTATTTTTTCCAGTACCTCATCTACAGCTTCGAAGTTCCTTGAGAGATTTGCTCCTTTTCGGTCCGAGGGCAGGTCAACAAAAACGTCAAAAGTTGAAATAAGTACGATAGGACGTTTGTCTTTTCGCTTGATTTCAACGAGTTTTTTAACATTTGTTACCCCTACTCGGGTAAGGTTTATAGCTATGCTTGGTTTGCTGGCCTGGACGTCCGGGAGGTTGAAAGTGCAATGTTCCATAATTAACCAGATCCATAAAAAGATGAATGTTTAATTTTGTAAAATGAATCTTGATAAACATGCAATTTTATTCCATTTGGAAAAATATAATGATCATAAGGAGTAATAGCATGTAAAGTTTGTGCTTTCAGGGGTTTTCGAATATATACAATAAACTCAAATTTCTTAATTGCCCAAAACTGATTTCCTAAAACATATTTTGGACTGCATTTCTAACAAGATATAATTATTTAAATATTTCCCATTTTGCCAACAATATTGAAAAATTTAGTTTATATATTCCTCGCAAATTGAGGTGAATTTTTGATAAACCAATAACTACAGGCAACATCCTGAAGAAAGATTTTATATACTTTAAAACGTAATCAGTGTCTAGCAATACATTTGCGAGGTGACCTTTATGTCCAACACAAGAAATTTTGTTTTACGAGACGAAGAAGGCAATGAACACGGCGTTTTCACAGGAAAACAGCCTCGACAGGCTGCCTTGAAAGCTGCAAATCGGGGCGCTGGGACTAAATCCAATCCGGATGTCATCCGACTCAGAGAACGCGGGACAAAGAAGGTGCACGTTTTCAAGGCATGGAAGGAAATGGTTGAAGCGCCTAAAAATAGGCCTGACTGGATGCCTGAGAAAATCAGCAAGCCCTTTGTCAAGAAAGAAAAAATAGAAAAAATCGAATAAATCGGATAAATCGAACAAATCTGATAAAAATAATTTCTCTCATATACCCTGAAAATAGGGTTCTTTCTTTTTCTTTAATATAGATAAGGAATTAGCCTGGACTGGTCTTTAATTTTTTATACTATCCGGGCTGGCTTATTTCCAATGTTTTCATTTCCACTGCCTTCATTTCCATTGCCTTCATTTCCACTGCTTTCATTTCTACTGCTTTCATTTCCACTGCTTTCATTTCCACTGCTTTCATTTCCACTGCTTTCATTTCCACTGCTTTCATTTCCACTGCTTTCATTTCCACTGCTTTCATTTCCACTGCTTTCATTTCCACTGCTTTCATTTCCACTGCTTTCATTTCCACTGCTTTCATTTCCACTGCTTTCTCAAAATTAATTCTCTTACTCTTATTTTTTTGCATGTTGTTTCTAACTATCACCAGAGTCTTTAACGATAAGTTTAAAAATAGATTTTCTGATTCCTACATCATGGAACTAAAGAGAGAGAACGTGCTTATTGAAGCTCTGCCTTATATGCAGGAGTTCTATGACTCAATCATGGTTATAAAAGTGGGCGGAAATGCAATGGTTAGCGCCCAGATCATGGAGGATATCATAAAAGATGTTGTGCTCCTGCGCTATGTGGGAATCAAACCCGTTATTGTACACGGGGGCGGGCCTGAGATTACTGAAAAAATGGAGCGTATGGGCAAGAAAGCTGAGTTTTTCCAGGGATTACGTATTACAGATGACGAGACAATGGAAATTGCCAGGATGGTGCTTGTCGGAAATATCAATACCAAAATTGTATCTCTTATCGGGGTTTGCGGAGGAAATGGTATTGGGCTTACTGGATACGATGGAAGAATGATCCTTGGCCATAAGCAGGCTGTAAAGAAGGTAGTGATTAACGGTATTGAGACTGAAGTTGATATTGGCTGGGTTGGGGAGTGTGAGGTAATTAATCCTGATATTCTCCATATAGTACTTCAAAACGGTTATATTCCTGTCATTTCTCCTATTGCTGTGGATGCGAAAGGCAATGCCCTGAATATTAATGCCGATATAGTGGCAGGCGATATTGCAGCAGCTTTGCATGCTAAAAAGCTTATTCTGATGACTGATGTCTCAGGGCTACTTAGAGATGTAAATGATCCCAGTAGCCATATCTCCCGTGTAACTCTGGATGATATTGATAACCTTATCGCCGAAGGCATTATACAGGGTGGTATGATCCCAAAACTCAAAGGCGCAGCAGTCGCAGTAAAAAACGGGGTTGAAAGGGCTCATATAATAAACGGAAGTGTTTCTCACTCCATGCTTCTTGAACTCTTTACTGATTGTGGAGTCGGAACCATGGTCTACAAGTTCAAAAAGCCAAAAGATTAATTATAAACGACCCGGCAGCTTATAAATACCTCTAGTTTTTGATTAATCTTGATAAAAGAGTTTAGAGGTATTTATGAATCTAATCATCAGGCCTGTCAGGTTAAGTGATTCTCAGGACATCAATGAGATGCGAAGGCAAAAAGAGGTCAGGGCACATAACCTTGCCCTTCCTACCGAAACTATTGAGTTTACGGAAGGATTCCTGAGGAGTATGGGCGGTGACGACCATGTACTGGTATCCGAGTCCGAAGGAAAAGTTATTGGAATGGTAGGGATACATCTTCTGAAAGGTGTCAGGCAGAGACATTCCGCCTTCCTTGGAATTATGGTAAGGACTGAATATCAGGGGCAGGGTATCGGGAAAAAGTTGATGGAAAACATTCTTGACCTTGCAGATAACTGGCTTATGCTGGTAAGAATCGAGCTTGATGTTACTGCAGACAATGAAAAAGCTATCAGTCTTTACCAGTCTTTTGGTTTTGAGATCGAAGGGACAAAAAAATACGCAATAATAAAGGATGGGAAGTATGCCGACCTTCTCATGATGGCCAGGTACAATATTCCCACTCAGTTCAAATAAAAAAAGTTCAGGTAAAAATGAATTTTTTACGGTTTTTAATCTAAAATAGGTGCTCCGTAGGTAAAGTCTTCAAGTTCCAGGACTTTTCTCCAGAGTTCTTTGCATTCGCAGTCTGTTTTGCTGAGGTCTTCTGGATTCTGGGTAAGTGAAAAAGTCCTTAGAGAGTCTGCAACATCCGAGCTGCAGATTTTACAATTGTGAGGACCGCGTTTTGAGCCTGCACCTACCGGATCGGACATAAGAGGAAGGTCTGGATGAGCGGCTTTTGCCCTTTTCAGGATTTCTACAATACTCCAGAGCCAGGGAGGGCGATATTGTCCTTTTTCCCAGAGCGCTTCAACAAGGGTACCTTTCTGGACATTGCAGAGGTTGATCGAAATTGTGTCAGCGTAAGGAGCCGCATCATCTATGGAACCGATAATGTCCTCAAGAGCCTGGCGTTCGGAAAGAAATAGAGGTTTTAGCATCAGGTAGGCTTTAACAGTTGCCCCATTTTTCCTTGATATTTCTGAGGCACGGACAAAATCCCTGAAGGTAAAACCTTTATTAATAGAGTCCCTGCGGATTCTGTCCGAGCTAGTCTCCAATCCGAAAGCCAGTTCAAATGGCTTATTTTTCAGAATATTGAGACATTCCTTAACATTCTCTTCAGTTACGAAGTTAGGGCGGGTTTCCGCAAGTACCTTGACTACTCTGGGATCGTCTGCAAGAGTTTTGAGGATTGCATCTCTTGCCTCAGGAGGAACCTCCTGCTCGTCAAGAAAACTGCCTGAGGTGAAAATTTTTACCATAAACTCAGGGAATTTTTCAGCTTTCTTCATTGCTCTTGCAAGCTGGGCCTTGTAATCCTCCAGAGTTGGGGGTTCACTTGCGCAGTCATAGACATAACCGCACATAGTACACCCTCCGGCTTTTCCCCAGCGGCACCCGGCGCTCTTGAAGATCACAGTCAAAGTCTTTACCTGAGTTTCATTTACCAGGTCTACTCCTGTCCAGCTTGCTGCAGGTTCATTGGTAGGAGAAGGTCTAACTTTAATCCGCTGTCGGATTTCCATTACTGCTTTATTCAGTGTCATGGGCGTAAAAACTCGCTTTGTGGCTTGCTTCATATTATAAAAAAGATTTGAAGCTGAGAGCCAGCTTCATTATTCATTCCTTATATTCTGTACTTTTACTTTTATACTCTGTAACTCTAATTCCATTTAAGTGGCCTGTGCTTCACTCAAACTCAATAGTTGCAGGCGGTTTTGGTGTGATATCATAAACCACTCTGGCTACTTTCGGGATTTCAGAGGTAATTCTTGATTCCAGCTTTTTGAGTACATCCCAGGGAAGTTCGAGCGCTTCTGCAGTCATTCCGTCTCTGGAGCCTACAGCCCTTACAGCTATTATCCAGCCGTAAGCCCGGATATCTCCTTTTACGCCTGTTCCCTTGCCAAGTACAGCAGCAAAAGTCTGCCAGGGACAGAACCTGTCAAGAAGTTCTTCTTCAACTATAGAGTTCGCTTCCCGTACAACCTCAAGTTTCTCCTCTGTAACTTCTCCAAGAATCCGCACAGCCAGGCCAGGTCCGGGGAAAGGCATCCTTTCACAGATTTCGTCAGGCAGCTTGAGAGCCCAGGCAACTTCTCGAACCTCATCTTTGTAAAGGTCCTCGATAGGTTCTATTATCTTCTTGAAGTCCATTACGCTGGGCAGCCCTCCAACATTGTGGTGGGATTTGATTCCGCCTTCTGACTCGATCCTGTCAGGGTAAATTGTGCCCTGGATAAGATAATCGGCTTCAAGTTTCCTTGCCTCTTCTTCAAAGACCCGGATGAATGTCTCGCCTATAGCCTTCCTTTTCTCTTCAGGGTCAGTTATGCCTTTCAGGGCTGCAAGGAACCTGTCCTTTGCATATACAATATCCAGGTTCATGTGGGAGAAAATATGCTTTATCCTCTCGGTTTCTCCTTTTCTCATGAGCCCTGTGTCAATGTAGATTGGTTGCAGCCTGCCCCCTATTGCCCTGTGAGCCAGTTCCGCACAAACAGAACTGTCCACGCCGCCTGAGAGTGCAATAATTGCTCTCCCATCCTTTATTTCCTTGCTAATTTTCTCAACTGCTTTTGGAATGAATTTCTCGGGTTTTACCATTGAAATGCTCCTTAAATGATGCTGAACTGAAAATCCTTTGAAAAAATGATCGTGATCAGTAAAGACTTATTAGAATTATCTGAATTTGACTATTTTAGTGTGATATATGAGTTTGTGCATGGGGTTTTTGATATTTAAAGGTATCATAAAAGAAGTTTGCAGATAAATAAAAATATTTTACTTCTACTGAAACGAAATAAAATTTAAATGTATTCTCTTTGTCTAGCAGCTATAAACGGGAAATTAGTTTTTTAATTCCCAGTTATGATTTTGTTTTAGATCTTATTAGCCAGTAACTTACTGGCTGGTAAGATAACTTCAAATGGAGTCGAAATCAATTTCCTGAAGACTTTATGGAAAATTAAGCTTGATACGAAAGCAAGTATTCTACATAGGCAGAAATTTACGTCTACCCCCTCTAGAAAATTAAAAATTAGAATTATATACAAAGCTTTTCCAAAAATATTCCTATTAAAATCCAGAGAGGAATTGGTGATAGGAATGGGTAGTGAGAACTATGAGCTTGTCGATACGCTTGAAAGAATTGCAAAGTCCCTGGAAAGCCTGGCAGAGTCACAGAAAAAAATAGCTGACACTCTGGAATGGGTGGTAAAAGACAAGGGATTTGTAGACTGAAGCGGGCGAAATTTTTGGAATAAGGAAAAGTGTGCCATGAATAGAAAACTGCGGAAAACTGAAAACATAGCTGGTTGGTATAGATTATCTTAAGAGGAAGATAAGAAGTACCTGGGTGTAGCCGCACTCCTTATCTTCCTATCTTTACCTAAGATCAAACATTAATAATGCTGACGCTAGAAACCAGTAAACCACTTGCTTATCACCACTTTTTAATCCTTTTCCGACTTTTCCTAATTTGGTGATGTGATTTTCTTTTCTAAATTTTTTCCTAATTTGGTAATTTAATTTTCCTTTCTATATCCTTTTTTGAATTTTACTATCTTGAGATACCTCTGATGTATGTCCATAGCTTACAGCTAATACACCCGAGTACTTTCACCCCGCACACCTGCAACTTAAATATGATGAGCGTAAAACACCACAACATCAGGATTCCATACCTGACACATTTTATACTGATATTACTGATGTCTAATTCCTCACTACACGGGAATAATTTACTATAGAGGAATAGTTTTCATAAACATAGAATAAGTCTATTATAAAAATTGAAATATTGAGGATATGTCTGTGCATGAGAGCATATCCACACTTTGACTTCCCTGGATCTTCTGGGGTTTATATTCTGGCGTGACATTGATTCTACAGGTCAGGGGGATTCGAAAACGAGCACTGAGTATGATTTCTTGAAGGCAAGTAAACGTGAGCTTGAGCCAATGCCTTCCCTGTCCGCCAGAATGCATTCAACCCTTCACCAGTATTTCGGATACACTTCCTTTCGCCCGTTGCAGGAGGCAATTATCAGGGATGTTCTGGAAAGGAAAGACGTTTTCGTGCTCATGCCTACCGGCGGGGGCAAGTCGATGTGCTACCAGTTGCCTGCCCTTCTCATGGAAGGAGTTACTGTTGTTGTTTCTCCTCTTATCTCTCTGATGAAAGACCAGGTTGATGGACTTGAAGCAAACGGGATTGCCGCAGCCTGCATGAACAGTACCCAGAGCGCCAGAGAAAACCGTGATGTAAAGACGGCTTTTCTCGAAAACCGGTTAAAAGTTCTTTACGTTGCTCCTGAAAGGCTTATGATGCCAGGGACCCTTGCTTTTTTAAAGAAAGGAAAGGTCAGTCTTTTTGCGATTGACGAAGCTCACTGTATTTCCGAGTGGGGCCATGATTTTCGGCCTGAGTACAGAAAATTGAAACTTTTGAGAGATCCTAAAACAGGCTTTCCTGATATCCCAATTATTGCGCTTACGGCAACAGCCACAGAAAGGGTCCGAGAAGATATCATATCGCAACTCAATCTTCATCTTCCTCCGGAAAAAGGTCCGTATGTGGCCAGTTTCAACCGGAAAAACCTTTACTATGAGGTCAGGCCAAAAAAAGAAACTTTTTCCGAGATTACTGACTACCTGCGCAGGCATAGAGGTGAAGCGGGTATCATCTATTGCCAGAGCCGAAATAGTGTCGAAGCACTTACAAAAAAACTGAACATTGCAGGTTTCAGGGCCCTTCCCTACCATGCAGGGCTTTCAGACTCCGAGAGGAACCGAAACCAGGAGATGTTCATTAAAGATGACGTGGACATCATAGTAGCTACAATCGCTTTTGGGATGGGGATTGATAAGTCCAATGTACGTTTTGTAATACACTATGACCTTCCCAGAAATCTTGAGAGCTACTATCAGGAGACCGGCAGAGGAGGAAGGGACGGAAGCCCATGCGAATGTATCCTTTTTTTCAGCAGAGGAGACCGTTTCAAGATTGAGTACTTTATCTCACAGAAGACAAATGAAAAGGAGAAGGACATTTCTCTGGTGCAGTTAAGGCAAATGGTAGCTTATTGCGAGGTAAATAAGTGCAGGCGCCAGACTTTGATGGAGTACTTTGGTGAAGAGCTCCCAGAACCCTGCGGGAATTGTGACTGCTGCCTTACTCCTAAAGATACCTTTGACGGGACTGAAGCTGCAAAAAAATTGATAACCTGCGTCCAGGAACTGAACCAGCGCTTTGGCACTAACTATGTTATTGATGTCCTCACAGGTTCAAAGAATAAAAAGATCAGGCAAAACCGTCATGAAAGGTTGAAAAGTCATGGCAGTGGCCTGGAGTTCACAAAAGAACAATGGAAATCATTAGCTTCCGAAATGATAAATACCGGTCTTCTGGACGTAAGTGGGACAAAGTATCCTGTATTGAAGCTTAATGCCATGAGCAGAAAAATACTGAAAGGGCTGGAACAAGTAGAGCTTGTCTGCCCCGAAGGTTTTGCTCCTGAGGCTGAAGAAAGTTTCATGCCTTCTACGGTAACTGGTACAAAAGGCAAAAAAGCCGACGATCTAAGTTTCTCTGAGGAAGAAACTTTTTCAGATAAATTTTCAGTTGCTTCTGACATCCTCAAAGCTTCAGAGGCGAAAAAAGCTATAATCTCCGGGAAAGAGCCTGATCCTATTCTTTTTGAACGGTTAAGAGCTCTGAGAAAGGAAATTGCTCTACAGAAAAATCTTCCTCCCTACATTATTTTTTCTGACACTTCCCTTAAGGAAATGGCTACAAGATTTCCGCAAACTTCTGAGGAGTTTCATTCTATTACAGGGGTTGGAGAACATAAATTAAGAAAATACGGGGATGTTTTTCTCAAGGAAATCGAAAACTACTGCACAGATTACAGTTTAGTACCCGCTGAAAAACCTGCTGAAAAATCTATTGAAAAACCTGTTGAAGAATCTGCTGAAACACCTGTTGAGAAATCTATTAAAACACCTGTTGAAAAATCTATTGAAAAATCTATTGAAAAATCTATTGAAAAACCTGTTGAAAAATCTATTGAAACACCTGTTGAAAAATTAGAGGCTACCTGTAAAGACCCTGAACAAGAGGGAATAAACTCAAAAGAAACTGCTCAGAATGCTCAGAATGATGAAAATCCCAAAGTTGAGATCGAGATGTTCGGGACTAATATCTCCGACCCCGAAACTGACAAAATCAACAGTTTGGAAGTTTGCAACTTATCCACAAAAAAGACAAGGTATCTGGATACGAGCATTCAGGACTGGTCAGAGCGGAATTCTTCGGCAGGCGGCTTCAGGGAAATAGATACTGCAGAGATATCGCCTGAATTAGAGGTTGTAAACGCCACCATAGCAGATCCTTCTATCTCCGGTTCTTTTGAAACGGATTCTATGCAAAGAACTTTCTCTCTTTTTACGCAGGGGTTTGGAATCGATGAGATTGCTGACATCCAGGGTATGAGTATCAGAGCCGTTTTCAGGCAACTTGAACAGCTCACTCTTTTTGGAAACGTAAGAAATATTGGAGGGCTCTTACCTCCCAAAAGACAACAACAGATCAAAGCTTCCCTGGAAAGCTTAGAAGTTGAGCTAAACTCTCTGCTTCGGGCAAGGTTGGGTGAGAACTGCCAGGAAGAAGAAATGAAATTTGTCAGAGCTCTCCTTCTGTCCAGAATCTGCTTTTCCCAGTCTGAAGGTGGTAAGTAAAACCCTTTTCTGCAAATTTCGCTGTTCTTCTTTGATTTTTATGATTTTCTGACCTTTTTAATTTTCACTGTTTTTCAATTCTCACTACTTTTTAATTCTCGCTGTTTTTTAATCCCACTTTTTTTAATTCTCGCTGTTTTTTAATTATCACTTTTTTTAATTTTCACTTTTTTAATTCTCATTTGTGTTTTCTTGTTTTTGGCCTGAGTCCTGAAAATGGGGGCATTCAACGTTTTTCCCATTTCTTTAGATTCATAATCTCAGACAGCGTCCCGCCTCTCTTGATTTCATCGAAGAGTCTTTTTTCGGTTTTGTAAACCTCTTTTGCTCTTCTTGCCAGCTCGTATGCCCTTTCTGCTGGAATTACCACAACACCGCTTTCGTCGCCCACTATATAATCTCCTGGCTTCACTGTCTGGCCACCGCAGGTAATCTCAGCGTTGATTTCTCCAAAACCTTTAGGATCTCCGGCGTTAGGTACTGTATTGCTTGTATAAATCGGAAGTCCCAGGGTTTCGACTTCGTCAATATCCCTGACAGCGCCCTCTATTACCACGCCTGCAATTCCCTTGTTCAAGGCGCTCCAGGTTGCAAGCCCTCCCCAGCAGGCAACATCCTTATTTTCATTGTAAATAACGATTACGTCTCCTTCTTTTGCAATATCAATTGCTTCCACGGGCTTTGCCCAGTCTCCGGGAAAAGTCTGCACGGTAACTGCGGTTCCTACCATTTTTCCTCTTACCAGAGGATGAATGCCTTTCATTGCGCCTTTCCGGTGCATGGCATCAGAAATGTTTGAAGTGGATACTTCCTTAAGAATTTCTCTGATTTCCTGGTCTACAGTGCTGACACTGCAGATTTCTACAGCTTCTGGGGAGTCCACACTCTGCCTGATTTTTCTTGCAGCTTCGGTTACGTTGTCAGAATGGGTGATATTCCCTCCGACAATTACAACTTTTGCCCCGGCCTTAACAGCCTGCACTGCACTATTTGCATCGAGCCCACCAGCGACTGCAAGCTGTACGTTGACTCTCTGTGAAATTTCCCTGAGAAGCGATATGGGGTCTTTTCCCATCATCTGCTGGTCTATACCTATGTGTACATTAACATAGTCTACGCCCAGAGACTCAAGTTCAATTACTCTTTTTACAGGGTCAGGAGCCGAAATGAGGTCTGCCATTAACCTGACTCCATATTTATGGGATGAACGGAGTGCATCAAGTAACGTAGAATCATCTGCACTCCCTAGCACAATAACGACATCAGCCCCAGCTTTTGCTGCCATCTCAACTTCTATAGCGCCTGTATCTACAGTTTTCATGTCTGCCAGAATCGTCCGGTCTGGAAAAGCTTTCCTCATAGTGCGGATTGCGTCCATTCCCTCACTTTTGATCAGAGGGGTTCCAATTTCGATCCAGTCCGCACCTCCTGCTATTGCCTCTTTTGCAATCTCTACCGCACGATCCAATTCCAGAAGATCAAGTGCAACCTGAATTATGGGAACTATAGTATCACCTCAAGCGGGAAATAGGAAAAGCTGAAATTTTCAAGTATTTCTATATCAGCTGTCCTGTATGTTTTTATCCTGTTTTACTCCGGATCTATTCCTTCGGACTTCCGGGTTTTATATCGATTCTTTTAATTTAATTCTCTTAAATTTATCCTTTTATTCTGACTCAAATTATCTAATTTTTATATGTGAGTTTTTCATTACCTATATTTCTTTTTATTTGCGACTGTTTTTGTGTTCACGGTGTTGTTTATATCTGACATTCACAGGTAAAGAATAAATATTAGCCAGTTATAAAAAATGAATATTATCCAGTTGTCGTAGGAATTTGATTAATGCTATAATATTTACTGGGGGAAGACAATGGAAAAGAACCTTGGAATATCCGAAAAGAATGATTCTGAAAATTATATCACAGATGAGGAACGCAAGCAGTTACTTTCGGCTCTGCATTCTCGCCTTTTCTGGGTAGGTCAGCGTATCCCGGATTATGTTGAGCTTGAGGGAGAAACTTATCCTCTTCACAACTATATATGGGAACTGGTTCAAAAAGAGGAACTCAGTGAATCTGAGAAATCCAGGATAGATAAATGCATTGAAATTCTTTCAGCAAAGGAAATGAAAGATGAAAAAGAGCTTGAAGAGAATTCTCTTACTTCGGAAGAATCAAGAAATCTCTATCATGAGACTGCAGGCTTATTGCGTGCAATCACAAATTTGCAGGAGATCGAGAGCGGAATCTTCAAGCAAAATACGAAACGCTTTCAGGAACAGTTCGCTAATCAGAGGGTTAGAGACGCAAAGCTCTGGCTTGAATTCATAAAAAAAGTGTCTAAATGATGTAAGTGTCTAAATGATGTAAGTGTCTAAATGATGTAAGTGTCTAAATGATGTAAGTGTCTAAATGATGTGTTAGCATTGTAAGTGATATGTTAGCACTGAAAGTAATGCATTAGTACTGAAAGTAACATTGCAGCATTAAAAGTAATATCTTAGTACTGAAAGTAACCTCTCAGCATTAAAAGTAATGCATTAGCACTTAAACTATCATATTACCATTGAACGTGATATGTTAGCACTGAGGTACAATACTGGATTTAATTTCCTTCAATACTCTTAGAAATTTCTGGAGCAAAGGTTATATCTCTGGGAACCACTTTATGAAAACAGGATGTCATTTAAGAACAGAAACGTCATCTCTATGAAGGACTTTTCGCGAAAAGAAATCGATTACGTTCTGGATACGGCAGAAAAGCTTGAACCTGTAGCCAGAGGTGAAGAGAGGTCCCGGTTGCTGGATGGAAAAATAATAGCTCTTCTTTTTTTTGAACCAAGCACAAGGACAAGGCTGTCTTTTGAGGCCGCTGCGCAGAGGCTTGGAGGGCAGGTTCTTAACCTGGGTTCTGTGGAGGCAAGTTCAGTAATGAAAGGAGAAAATCTTGCCGATACTATCCGCGTAATCAGTAAGTATGCAGATCTTATAGTGTTGCGTCATCCTCTTGATGGGTCAGCACGAATGGCTGCGGAATTTGCAAGTGTTCCTATTATCAATGGTGGAGACGGCTCTCTACACCACCCTACGCAAACTTTCCTTGACCTCTATACTATTCGCAGGGAAAGCCATCTAGAAGGTCTGAAGATCGCTATGGCAGGAGACCTGAAGTATGGAAGAACAGTTCATTCCCTATGTCATGCCCTATCTCTTTACGGAGCCGAAATAACTTTAGTTTCGCCTCCTGAACTCAGGATGCCCCAGGAGATAATCAGGGATCTTCAAAAGAATAAGATCAGAATCAGAGAGACAACTTCTCTTGAAGAAATAATTGGAGATGTTGAAGTTCTTTATATGACAAGGGTTCAAAGGGAACGTTTCCCTGATCCCGAAGAATATGAAAAGGTCAAAAACAGGTTGAGGGTTACAGGTGACCTGCTGAAAAACGCAGATCCTAACCTTAAGATTCTTCATCCTCTCCCACGGGTCAACGAAATCTCTCCTGAAGTGGATTCAACACCGTATGCATGTTATTTCGAGCAGGCTTTTTATGGGGTCCCTACGCGGATGGCACTTCTCGCTCTTGCCACGGGAGTGATTGAATGAAGGAAAAAAGAGACCTGAAGATTCAGGCAATTGAAAATGGAACGGTGATTGACCATATAAAGGCTGGGCAGGCTTTGAATGTTCTGCGTATACTCGGGATTTCCAGTGCTTTTCGAGCTACTATCAGTTTCGTTATGAATGCACCCGGTGCAGCAGGCATAAAAGACGTTGTGAAGATTGAAGGTAAGGAACTCAGCGTCGAAGAGCTTAACAGGATTGCTCTTATATCTCCGAAAGCCACTATCAATATTATAAGGGATTTTGAAGTGGTTCAGAAAAATAAGGTTGTGCTTCCTTCTTATGTTGAAGGTGTTGTACGCTGTACCAATCCAAACTGTGTTTCTAATAGCAGTGAACCCATAAAATCAAAATTTTCCGTGCTTCAGTCCGAAGAAGAAGGGGTAACTCTACGCTGTCTTTACTGCGAGCACGTAATTTCAGAAAATATAGCCGAAAATTTGCTGTAAATGAAAATTTGCTGTAAATGAAAATCTGCTGTAAATGAAAATTTGCTGTAAATGAAAATTTGCTGTAAATGAAAATTTGCTGTAAATGAAAATCTGCTGCAAATATATGACTTTCTGTGAGCTAAAAATCAATTTTCGTTTTTATCTTGAGGTTCTCTTACAGGACTGAAGTGATCGGTAATTAATTCACAGGATATTAGTTCAGTGTAGTTCGAATATTATCTATTTGAATATAATTTTGCAGTTTTAACTGCTATTATCTTCAGGGGAAATTGCTCATGATAAAAAGAGATAATGATACGGAAGAGGCAGATGACGAATATATAAGTACTCAAGAGCGCAATAAGCTCCTCTGGAGCCTAAGGAGTGATTTTGCCTGGACAGGAAAGAAAATCCCTGAAAGCGTAGAGATTGATGGGCGTGAGTACAAACTCAGGGACATGGTTCGAGAACTGAGCGAAAAAGAATCACTGGATACAGATAAAACTGCCGAAATCAGAGCTCTTATCCCAAAATTGAATGAAAAATCAAAAGTAGACGAAGAATTAATAGAGACCGAAGAGCTTACAAAAGCAGAGGCTGAAGCCCTCTACGAAGAAGCAACTGGGCTTATGCGGGCTTCAATGGAATTAAAAGACAAACTTGAGGGGAAAGGTGGGGAAAAAAGTGTTGATGAGTTTAAGCGTATGCTCAATAACCAGAAGATAGTGGACGAAAAGTACTTTCAGAATCTTATTAAAAGTTTAAAGTAATAAGTTTGTTTGTGATTTCTTCAGTGGTTTCGGCTTCAGGGAATTTCAATTTCAGGATAGTCTTTCGATTTCTTTTTTGTTTTCAATTTTCTACTTACTCTTATTTTTTAAGGTCGCCATAATGTCTTCAGGTTCTTCAGTGTAGAATTCCAAACTTAAGTTTGATCGTGTAGTAATTTTAAGAATCTGTTGATAAGGCACTGTGAGTTCGAAGATATAAAAATAAATAACAAGGACATATGCAACTATCCAGAAATCTACCATGACTGAGCTTAGTTTTATGAAAGCTGGAGCTGCTTCCATCTGCAAATCTCTGGTTATATTTTCTACGATATGAGGCAGTTGAATTACAAGGGTAGCAAGGGCTAACAAACGCAGTGGCCAACGCAGGGAACGGCCTTTGTTCTTTGATATAGTGTTCGTCACGATATTCTCTTTCCTTAACACGAGGGATCTGAACAGATGCCGGCGAATAATTATTTTTTCAGGAGTCAACAACACAGTAGTATGATTATAAAGAATAAAAGCCAAAAAAGCCAGATAGGGGATTAAGGAAGAAAAGAGATCGAAAAAAGAGCCTGCAGGACTATATAATCCCAAAATTAAACTGATTACTAACGATGTACCGATAATTTTTCCAATTCCGTAGCCTCTATACAGGCCCCGTCCTTTCAGAACCTCACCTTCTTGCATACTTGCAGGAGAATGTACTGGTTGGCCCAGCTTTTCCAGTCCAAAACTATAACAGCCGCCTTCCTTCCTTTCTTTTTGGATAGAATCCTCCATAGGGCACCATCCCATCAATTTTCTAAAATATTTTACCAAAATCATTTCATAAGCCTTCAAAACGTTTTTATTTCATTTTGATCCCTTTCGTTTTTGAGGAAACTTGTAAGCTCTTCAGGTTTATTAGTAAAAAACGTAATTTCCAGTTTTGAGTGAGTAGTAACTTTAAGGGCCCACTGATAAGGCGTTAAGAGTTCGGCATTGTAAAATGCCACAAGTAGAATTGTTACTGTTGCAATATGTCCCAGAAATAGACTAAGATCAACATAGTTTGAAAGTAATCCTTCAATATATTCAACATATTCAATATATTGCGAGTTCCTTGGCATCCCTTCTATAAAGTAGATTGGTATTAAAACTACACAAAACAAACGGGATAGCCATCGTAATGAATGATTATAATTTTTCGTTGTCGAGATTTGAATGATATCCTCTTTTTCAATCACAATAGGCTTAAGCAGAGGCTTTTTGATTCTGATTTCCCCAGGTGTTACTGTGACAGCATCGGGGCGATTAAGAAGAAATATTATAGGCAGAAAGAACTTAACAAGGCCTGAAAATATAATCAAATAAGAGTCTTCAGGAGTATATGCCCATAAAAGCGAGGAGGCTATTAATGTGGAAAAAACGATTATTAAAACCCGCAATAACCACCACCAGTCAAAGAGACTGGCTTGCACTTTAAGAGTTCTGTTTTCCTGGAGATCTGCGGGAGAGGAGCTTAATTGAATATTTCCATTTCCCCATTTAAAATCCGGGAGGCAACCTTCCTGCATTTGATTCTGGAGGGAGTTTTTTGTCGGGCACCATCCTATCAGCTTTTCTATGTATCTGGACTCCCGGCTCATAGTTCTTCATCCTTTTCTCCAAGGACATACAACTTTTGCTGTCCCTTTTCTCTTTTCATGTACATTTTCATATGGTTTTTCTTCTCCCAGTAAATTAGCTGGAAATAGAATCCCCACATCAGAATCAGGGTTCCTGAAGTGAAAGAGTACAGTGCCTGATCGTTAAAAAGATAAGCTGCATAAGACGAGATATAGGGCAATAAAGCCATGAGCAAAGTGAAACCCAAAAATAGGAATAAGATCACGCAGGCAAAAGTTCTTCTAAAGGAAGGAGAAACGACAGGATTTCTTTTCACGGCATCGTATTGACGCATCTGTTTTTTCCAGCCGAGCAAATAGATCGGTAAAGAAAGTGAAAGGCCAAGAAGGAAAGCCTCTGTATTTACACCTTTTTGAAATAAGTTTATATAAATATAAATAAAGATAATTGGTAGCAAGAGGAGTTGGTTATCAAGCCTGGAATGCTGTTTAGGAATATTATTCAGACTTCTTGTCTTTTCTCCTCCGGACTGGTCATTTGCTGCAAAATTAGCAGAGCTAATTCGGGTTTCAGGTTCAAGTGCTTTTGCATTCGGGCACCATCCCATAAGCTTTTTTATGTTTTCAACTCTAAGGCTCACATTTCTTCCTCCTTTTCCCCAATAGCATATGCCTTTTGGAAGCCATTTTCACTTTTAATATAAATTCTCATGTGGTTTTTCTTTTCCCAGTGAATTAGCTGAAAATAAAAACCCCACATGAAAAAACAAAGAATTGAAAGTCCGAATAAGGCCAAGTGCCAGGATTGTATTATCATATAAGTGAGCAACATCATCGGAGCAATAAAAACTATGATTATCAAAAAAATCCAAAGATATGATAATTTAGAGATATAACGGACAATAGGCTTTTTCGCAACGTCGTTGAACCGCTGAATCCGCTCATTCCAGTGAAATACAAAATAAAATAAGGGAGGTAATGGTGCAAAAAGGGATGGGAGAAGGCCCATGTGATTGTATATAAGGAAATGAACAAATGTTAAAAAAATAGCAAATAGAAGAATTTGATTGCTTTCTCTCTGGAGCCATCCAGGATTCTTTAAACAGCTGTTATCTCCCCTTGCCCTGTCCGGAACATTGGAATCAAAATTTTCAAGGTCAATATTCCTTCTAGCTTCATATGCTTTTGCATTTGGGCACCAACCCATTAGCTTTTTTATGTATTCGACTTTAAGGCTCATATTTCTTCCTCCTTTTTCCCAAGAGCATATGTTTTTTGGAAGCCATTTTCAAATATTATACAAATTTTCATGTGATTTTTCATCTCCCAGTAAATTAACTGGAAATAAAAGCCCCACATAAAGAACCAAAGAATTGAAATATAAAATATCGGTATCGATTGACTGCCAAAGTTGAATATGTAAGAGAGAACTATAAGAAGAGATGTGAATAGAATAGTAAAAATTATGAATAGTAAACCTGGAAGATATTTTTCTTTAGAGCCATAACGAGTAATAGGTTTTCTCGCAATGTCGTTGTATCGCTGCATTTGCTTATTCCAGCGTAATACTAACTGAGATAGGGCCACTAAAAATCCAGCAAGTAAATAGAGCAGGTTCAGATCTATCAGATTAATCATCAGGAGATACACAAACGTTAAAAAAATATCAAATAGAAGAATTTGATTACTTTCTTTCCGGAGCCATCCAGGGTCCTTTAAATCTCCATTTTCTCCCCTTGCTCTGTCCGGAATATCGGAATCAAAACTTTCAAGATGAGCGTGCTGTCTGGCTTCATATGCTTTTGCATTTGGGCACCAACCCATTAGCTTTTTTATGTATTCAACTTTAAGGCTCATATTTCTTCCTCTTCTTCCCCGATAGCATATGTTTTTTGGAAGCCATTTTCATTTTTGATATGAATTATCATGTGATTTTTTTTCTCCCAGTAAAATAGCTGAAGACAGGTTCCCCACATAGTAAGAATCCAGGTTGCTGCAATAAAAGAATACATTGATTGAGAGTTAATAGAAGAAGGCGTGTTAGACAAGAAAACTATAGGTGGGAAACTCAAAAACAAAATTAGGGATAAGAAAACAAAGAAGAGTACTATTTTAGAGACATAACGAACAGTGGTTTTTTTTGCGGCAGCATCGTACTCACGTATCTGATTTTTCCAGAAAAGTAAATTTATCAGCAAAGAAAACAAAATGCCCAAAAAGAATAAATCAAAATTTACACCCTTTACTAATAGCATAACTGTGTAAACAGGAGTTAAGAAAAGTGTTGGTAAGAGTAGTCTGACATCAAGCCTGGAAAAACGGCTAAGAGCCATCGGAATCCTGACTTTTTCTCCTCGAGGTTGATCATATGCTTCAAAATTAACAGGGCTAACTCTAGATCCGGTTTCAATTGTTTTTGCATTCGGGCACCATCCCATTAGCTTTCTAATGTATTTTGCTTCCCAATTCATGACTCTCCCTCCTTTTCCCCAATAGCATACATCTTTTGGAATCCCTTTTCACTTTTCACATAAATTTTCATATGACTTTTTCTTTCCCAGTAAATTAACTGAAGATAACTTCCCCATAACAGAATCAAAGCCCCTACAGTTAAGGAATACATTGACTGAGCGTTAAGAAAAGAGGGTATCTGAGATAAGAAGACCATAGGCAAAATTAAGAACAAGATTAGGACTAAGAAAACCCATAAGAGCGTTTTCTTTGAGGAAGAGCGAACAATGGATTTTTTTGCCAGGGAATCGTAATGATGCATCTGCTTTTTCCAGCCGAGCAGGTAAATCAGCAGAGAAAGTAAAAAACCTAAAAAGAGAGCTTCTGCATTTATACCTTTTTGAAATAGCAAATTTATGTAAACAAGAGTTAGGAATAATGTTGGTAAGAGAATTCGGATATCAAATCTGGAAAAAAGCCTGGAAATACGACTTGCAATCTCTGGATTCCTGTCTTTTTCTCCTCCAGATTGACCATATAATTCAAAATTAGTAGGGATAATTCGAGATCCGGTTTCAAGTGTTTTTACATTCGGACACCATCCCATCAGTTTCTTGATGTATTCCAGAGTCATAGCATCTCTCCGTTTATTTATTTACAATGTAGACTCCCGGCATTTTGCGCCCGTACACAATGATTATTTTCCCATTCCTTTTTTCCCAGTACATATCTGTAAGGTAATACAGAAAAGCCGTCAAACAAAAGCCAGATAGAAATGCTATAATGTATTTCCAGCCAAGAAATGAACTTAAGCCGAGAAGCACTACTAAGCCAGTTGAATCAAAATTAAAATAATAAAACAAAGCTATCAAACAAAAGGCAGAAATAAAAAACAAAATGAGTCCCCAATTAAACTGTGAAAAAAAGAGATACAGTAGTACCAGGGAAAGTAGTAGATTTATAATTCTCCATTTTGGAGATACAATATTCTTCTTTATTTTCTTGCCTGTGTTTTTTATTTTATTCAAGAAATGCCAGTTCCAGATGCACAAGAGCAGGTTAAAAATGGTTCCGATAGTTAACCCAAATATGAAACCTTTATCCATAGGATGAATGCCCAGAAATCCAATTCCCAATACAGAAAAAAGAGTCAATCCAGAGGATATTACTAATGCTCTATTATGGCGTTTGTTCCACCAACCAGTGGGTAAAACCGGAAGACTTCCAGCATCTCTCCCTTTAGCTTGGTCACTGGCTTCAAAATATTTAGAATGGATGGAATGTTGAGTTTCAAGCATTTTTGCATTCGGGCACCATCCCATCAGTTTCTTGATGTATTCCAGAGTCATGTGTCCATTCCATTCATGCATTTACAATGTAGATATCTGGCATGTAACTCCCTTCCAGAAGCACAATTTTTTCGTTTTTCTTTTCCCAGTATACATCTGTAAGGTAATACAGAAAAGTTGTCAAACAAAAACCGGAAATAAATGCCAAAACAACTCTCCAGCCAACCAGTGAAGACTGTGTAAGCAGCGTTGTAAGGCCTAATAACCCAGATATGACTATCAATTTATTTTTTGTCTGAACTCTTTTGCTGGAGTTTTTTATTTTATTCAAAAAATGCCAGTTCCAGATGCAAAGAGGCAGGTTAAAGATAGTTCCGATAATTAACCCAAATATGAAACTTTCATCTCTGAGATGCACCCCAAAAAATCCAATTCCCAACAAAGATACAAGAGTCAACCCTGAGGACACCATTAAGGTCCTGTTATGGCGTCTGTTCCACCAGCCGGAGGGTAAAGGCGAATTTGCGGCATCTTTTCCTCTGGACTGGTTGTTCGCTTCAAAATATTCAGGGTGGATGACATTTTGAGTTTCAATCGTTTTTGCGTTTGGACACCACCCCATAAGCTTCCTTATACTTTTTGTGAATACGTCCATCTTTAACCCTTCACTTAATTTTACCTGCCTTTAGTCAGGCCTATTCAATCGATTCTTTTAATTTCTCAAATAATTCATCAGCTATCTTTGTGGGATCTTCCGTACTCTGGAGTTTGAGCTGCATCTCTTCTGCAAAGTCCCAGAGAAGTTCAATGCATTCCCTGTACCTCTCGCAAGACCCGCATTCACCTTCGTGTTCGTACCAGACTTGCATTCCGTGTTTTGCCGAGACAAAGATTATTGCGTTGGCTTTGAAAGGGACCGATTTTCCAAAGAGTATCCCCTTTTTTGAGTCAAGTTTTTCTACTTCGATCCTGTTTGCACTGGCCATTTCAAGCAGGGTTTCTTCAATGCGTTTATCCATACTAAGAAGGGCTCGCGAGACCGCCTGCCTGGAGACCCCGAAACGTTTTGCGATATTGATATTCGGAAGCCCGTTTCGGCGCAGAACCCAGAATTCAAACTGTTTTTCACCTGCTGGAAGAAACATATGTAAACATCTGAACGTTGACTATATATAACTTTCTGCTCTGAAAATTTTTGAAGCTATTTGTCTAAAAAAATTCTTCTCTCTAAAGATAATTCTAAAATCTTATTAAAAGCAGTTTAATGACCTGACCATAAAAAATATATAGAAACTGATTAAAGTTTAATCAGAGCTTTATATATTTTTACAAATATCTATATATTAAATCCCATTTTTGAAATTATAAAATGAAAATGTAAAATCAATAGGGATGTTTTATGCAAAAAGATAGTGATTTTGAAATAAATCCTGAAGTTATATATTTTTCTGAAGACTCAATAGCCGAAAATGAAAACGAAAAAAATAAGAAAGAAACTGAAGAATTTGAAGCCCAAGCTGCAGCATCTATTGATTCCAGAACCTATGAACACTCTTCTTTTTTTCTCGGTATACCTTTGATTATTATTATTGGGGGTATAAGAAGCAGTTATGAAAGTGTTTTCTCCATTGAATATAAAGGAAAAAACGTAGTTGTACTATACAATGGTATCTGCCTTGTCTCAGTAGCGGACAGACTTTTTATTCACGGAAAATGGGACAAGGGAAAAAGGCTCGGAATACAGGGAAATGTCGTTGTTGCGGACAGAATTGAAAATTTGAGTTCTGGGCTTGTCTTCAGTCATGACAGTCAATGACCCTGCCTGGAAACTGTTCTATCAGGATTCACGTTAATTAGAGTCCGCATGAATTTGCTTTCGACTTCAATCCTGTTTGCCCTGGCCATCTCAAGCAGATTTCTTCGATGCGCTATTTATACTAAGAAAGGCTCGCGAGACCGCCTGCCTGGAGACCCCGAAACGTTTTGCGATATTGATATTCGGGAGCCCGTTTCGGCGCAGAACCCAGAATTCAAACTGTTTTTCACCTGCTGGAAGAAACACATGTAAACATGTGAATGTTGACTTTATATAACTTCCTCTCTCATTAACTTTGTTGAGTCTCTTTAATGAAAATTTTTGCCAGATGAAGAAATCCTGAAGTTTTGTTAAGAATAGATTGAAGATCTGGTCATAAAACATATATAGAATAACATTAAAATTTATTCACAAATATAACTATTTATTGAATAATATAAAATTTGAATTCGATGTTATGGTACTATAAGTTCGAAGTTGAGGATTTATTTAGGTCTTGATATGCCGAAGAAATTATTCAGAATAAATTTAGAGATCCTGTTTCTTTTGGAAGATTCCCGAAAACTGGTGCAGACTCTCTCCAATGTTAAACTCTCTATAAATCCTGCACTTCCAAAAGTGACTGAACGCGGTGTTGCTCAATCTGTTCAAAATATGTAGGGCTGATGATCTCTGCGTTTTTAGGACTGATTCGCTTTTATATTGCTAGTAAATGGAATAAAAGTACAGAACTAAGTTTTAAGAGTGATAAATGTGACTAGAATATCAAATTCTCTCGTGATCGGGGTAATTGTAGTATTTATTGTAGGAACCATACTTTTTTATTCATATTCCGTAGGCCAGCTACTCTGGGGCATTATAGCTGCGGGGATGATTATTCTGATTGCAGTTATGCTACTTTTTTTGCCGCTTATCACAGACCCTTTGAACTCATCCGGTTACAGGGGAAATGAGAAATCCGAATCTTTTGGCGTTGAATCTATATGTCTAGGCGATTCCATAGTTTATGAAAGACCATTTTTCTTCATCGGCTTGCCTTTCATTATAATTGCTCTAGGAGGTATATTTTCTAAATACGAAAGTATATTTTCTATAGCATATGAGAGTGGAACAACATTGGTTCTATATCATGGAGTCTGTTTTGTTTTAAAAGACGACAAACTTAGCATTAGGGGTAAATGGTACAGGGGAAAAAGGCTCGGAATACAGGGAAATGTCGTTGTTGCGGACAGAATTGAAAATTTGAGTTCTGGGCTTGTCTTCAGTCGTAAATGACTTTATATGGCAACTGTTCTACCAGATCATCGGGCAGTTCTGGCAGGTCTACCGCTTTCAGTTGTAAATGACTTTATATGGCAACTATTTTGCCAGGGTTCTAGTGCCATGGCAATTTAATTATTTAGTATAATTTTTGATAGCTTCTCATCAACATATAACGATTCAGAGTTAACATGTTGACCAATAACTAAATTTTCAAGACACCAGTGTCGAGTCAATCTTCAAGGATCCAATAATTCCGAATAACTGCAATTGATTTTATACGACATTTTGTTGTTGACTCAACACTAGATGTTATACTTCATGTTTTTTCTTTTGGTTTTGAGTTTTTTTGTCCAAGTTTGTAGTTTTCCTTATAATAGTTTTAATGGAATATTGCTTGCAAGCAAGTATCCCTATTGTTGTGGGATGATATTTTGAGATTTCAGGGCTATATACTTACAAGCAAGCAGTATCCTATTTCCTATCCTATACTATATATAACTTTCCAGTCAACGGGTTAATATTAATCTCCTAAAAAGTAAACCTGCCTGGATTAAGTTAAAAAAGATTAGAAAAAAGAGAGTAAATAGCTCTTTTCTAAGTTAAAAGAGAGTAGGCCTGATAAGGAAACTCAGGACTCAACCAGTTGTTCAAAATTTCTTTAAATTGCTGACTAAAGATGTTCTTATAAACCAAGCACATCGTCCATGGAATAAATTCCTGTTTTTTGCCTGCAGACCCATTCGGCTGCACGGACGGCACCTTTAGCAAAGATCTGGCGAGAGTGAGCCATATGCTTGATCTCAATTCTTTCAGAATTCCCCGCGAAAAGAACAGTATGGTCACCTGTGATATCTCCGGCGCGGACTCCATGAATTCCAATTTCTTTTCCGCGTGGGGCAATACCTTCCCTGCCATAGACATATTCCTTTCCGCCGAGAGCTTCACTTATAATGTCGGCTGCCCTAAGGGCGGTTCCGCTTGGGGCATCTTTTTTCTGGTTGTGGTGAGCTTCAATAATCTCGATATCATAATCTGCAAGATATTTTGCCGCTTCCCTGATAATCTTGAAAAAGACATTAACGCCTACCGAATAGTTGGGGGAAATGACGGCACTTACCTGGCCTTCATGAATAGCTTCATCAATTACTGCTCGCTGCTCCGGAGTCAGCCCTGTGGTTCCTATTATTAGATTTACCCCGGCTCTGGCTGCTATTGGAGCGTTAACTACGGTTGCACCGGCTATAGTGAAGTCGATAAGGACATCAGCCTTGCTTTCTTTCAGAACAGTTTCAAGGTCTTTTACGTCCGAGACCTTGACTCCCAGGTTCCCTACGCGGGCAAATTCTCCTATGTCCTTTCCGAAATTGTTGATGTCAAAAGCAGCAACAAGCTGCATGTCCGTAGAGTTGGTAACATTCTCCACAATTAAAGAGCCCATCCTGCCGCAGGCTCCGAGTACTGCTACGTTAATCATTCTATAACCCCCAGTTTCCTGAGTTCATCTGCAACCTTCTGAGCATTTGTCTCACTAAGGGGCGCGAGTGGAAGCCTCAGTTGCCCGCTTGCCAGGCCTACGAGTTCCGCAGCTTTTTTAACTGGGATTGGGTTCGTTTCCAGGAAAAGGGAGCGAATCAGAGGGGCAATTTCAAAATGGATCTTCCTTGCAGTTTCGTAGTCTCCGGCAAGAGCTGCATTTACCATTCTGGACATTCTGTCAGGCACTATATTTGCAGCAACAGAAATGACTCCTCTGCCTCCTACGGAGAGAATAGGAAGAGTCAAATTATCCTCACCTGAAATAACCACGAAGTCTTCATCTACAGTATTTTCCAGAATCTGGGAAACTTTCCCGATATTCCCACTGGCTTCTTTAATTCCCACGATATTTTCAACTTTTGCAAGTTCGACAATGACTTCGAGTGGCATGTCCTGTCCTGTACGGGAAGGGATATTATACATAACCATAGGAACATCGACTGCTTCTGCAATCTTCTTAAAATGCGCAAGCAGCCCCGCAGGATTTGGCTTGTTATAATAGGGAGAAATCAGAAGTACACCATCGACACCCGCGTCTGCAGCGTGTTTTGTAAACTGGAGGGCTTCTCCTGTATTATTTGAACCTGTTCCTGCAATTACAGGAACTTTTGAACATTCCACTGCAATATCTATGACTTCTTCATGCTCAAGTGCAGAAAGAGTTGCGGATTCTCCGGTAGTGCCACAGGGCACAATCCCTGCAACTCCTCCCTCTTCAACAAATTCAATATTCCTTTGTAAGCCTTCCCTGTCAATCCTGTCATCTTTCGTAAAAGGAGTTATCAGGGCAGGCATTGTTCCTTCAAACATTTCAGATATCCCCGCCTGTGTCCAGAAGTAAATCTTCTGCTCAGTATACTTTCATGCGTGCAACTTTTCTTGTGACGTAACCTGCAACCCTGTTCCTTATGACTTTGCTTTCAATGGTCGTATACTTTGTCACAAGAGCTTTGTTAGTTTCAAAGTCTTTTGTAAAGACATCCCCGTGGTTCTCAATCAGTCGGAATGCGATTCTTTTTATGTTTGTCTGTCTTATATTTCCCATCGTATCTCCTCTTAGATGTTTTTGCTGCTTTTAGTCCAGTTATTCAATTCTACTTCTAGTTTATCTCACATGTTTTCCTGTGAATTCTGGTTAACGTGAAGCCCGAGGTAAAAAATAGTTGTTTGATGTCTATTTTTCTTCTCTGGAATTGATAAGTTTAGTGAAAACTGGATATAATAATTTGATTGATCATGATTTTGTCGACTAATAAGGTCACTTGAGATTTATAACTTTTGGGGTCGACACTCTGGCCTAAACCTGTGAGGCTTATCATTCCTTTTCTCAATTACTTGAGTGTGTAATTAGATGCTGACAATTCTCCTTTGAATATATACTTTTTGCAGCATCAGTGCAACAGCTATAGTTAGATTCTGGGTACAGTTTTGTTATGTGACATTTGGATATATCCTTTAAATATTCTGTACCTTCATGTGACATTTAGATATATCCTTTAAATATTCTATACCTTCATGTGACATTTAGATATATCCTAGATTAAATATCCTGTACCTTCATGTGACATTTAGATTATCCTACATTAAATATCCAGCACCTTTATGTATTATATCTCTTATTTTCTCTTTACATAGTCTGTTTTACCAAGAAAGCGGTCAAGAGTCCCTGCGTTAGTGAAAACACGCTCTCTTCTCCCTTTACGGTTAATAAAGAGTCCTATTAATACTAAAAGTAGCCCAAGATCAGGTTTTGCTTCGACAGCAACTGCTCCTATCAAAACCATGGAAGAAGCTGCAAGTCCCTTCATGGCTCCTTTCCTGTAAGAACGGTAACCTGTTCTTTTAAAAATCCGGATATCCCGAAGGGTCAGGAAAAGAACTACAAAATAAGCAAACATTGCAATTTCTAGATACATTCTTTTCTCCATCTTCTGTTTTTAATTTTGTCTTCCTGCTCCTTTATCGGATTGAAAATATGAGTCTTATTTCTTTTTGTTCTTTTATCCCGGCTATACTTAATATCCTGATTATTTTTCAGCGAGCAGGCGAAGATTGATCAGTATACCAGTGTAAGCAAACAGATACACATTAAGTATATTACATAATATAAAACCAGCAGGTTTTGAACCTGCTGGTAATTTTGAGTTGTAAAGATAACTAGGAGAATATAATTTATGAGGTATTTTTTAGACTTATTTTTTCACTAGACTTTACAGCATATTCAGATTGAGTAGTCCGCTTAGGAATAAAAGTCCGAGAAAAAGGGGTTGATGAATGAAGTATATAACCAGAGAATGTTGCCCCGTTCTTGAAAACATCCTGATAAGGGGATTTTTTCCAGTATAGGGAATTTCAAACTGCCTTTTTCCGCCGGAGTACAGAAAATTACCCAGGCAAACTCCTGCTAGCAATACCCCAAACCAGGGAAATATAGGAAAGTAATCAAGGGTACTGAAATTTTCGGGAGTAAAGCCTAGCCAGAGCAGGCTGGAAAATCCAAAAGTCATATTCCTCAGGTAAAGCCCTATAAGGCCGAAAAACAGGCTAAAAAGGAGATTTTCTTTCCCATAATCCAGAAAGGGATAGACGAGTACTGCCGAAACCCCAAAAAAATGCAGGATTCCAAAGACAATATACTCTTCAGGTAAAAAGATCCAGGTTATAACTGTGAGCAAAAGCCCCATTAAATAGAGTTTTATTCCTCTTTTCAGGTACTTAGAAAAATTTTCTGCTTCATTTCCAGCAAACTTTTTTTTAAGGGCTCTTGAATGGCTTATAGAAAGGGCCGCTCCTGAGATCAGGATGAAAAGTAAAGCTGAGAATCTGCCTGCATATAAAATTAAACCGGACCTGAGCTGAACATTTGCAATCTCGAAAAAGTTCAGGTCATAGAGAAAATGATAAAGGAGCATCAAGAGAACAGCAAGTCCTCGCAGACAATCAATCTCCCAGAAGCGGTCTGCATATCTGGCCATAAATTTTTCTCCGGAGCGCATCAAATTCCATTCATAAAGAATGAACGTTTTCTTTTAAAGACGTATATTTATAATTTCTGGTTCATTCAGGAGAAGGCTAAGGTCTCTTACTCTTTGGTCTCTTACTCTTTGGTCTCTTACTCTTTGGTCTCTTACTCTTTAGTCTCTTACTCTTTTATGTAATGGCAACAGAGGCTTGATTCCTTCAGAAATTTCGATCAGCATGTCTAATCTGCCAGATAACTTCTCTTGCAACAGGAAAAAGGCACTCCTTGTAAGCAAATGGCTGCGTAAATAGTCAGGACTGAGTGTCTACTTCATTTCTATTAAGAATTAAGATTGCTACTATTAAGATCACTTCTATTAAGATCGAATACACTAACTTTCATGGACTTCTTCAAATCAACGTTTACAGTGTTTTATATCAATCCAATTATGGGTCCTGCATGTGGGATTATCCCAAACAAGAACACATTTATTGAGCCGTGAATCATTACCACAAGGGGAAGACTTCGGGTTTTATAAAATAGGTATCCTAAAAAACCTCCTAAAAGGAAGGTATATGCCATTTCGTAAGGAGTGCCGTAAGTAGAATGCATTATCCCGAAAAGGAGGCTTGAAAGAAAAATTCCCCAGGCTGGTCCCAGGAATTCTTCCAGGCTTGTCTGGAGAATTGACCTGAAGATGAGTTCTTCTATAAGCCCTACAATAAAAACCATTATAATTATGAGTATCAGCAGGTTTCTCAATGAGAGATCTGGTATCAGTTCTCTGGCCCCTATCATTACATATTCTACCTGTCCAAAAACCAGGCCTGCAAGAATAGATAGAGGAAGGTAGATCCATATCCTCTTCAGAGTGTCTCTTTTTTTCTCATATATCACTTTCTGATGCACGGTAGCAAGAGTTATTGGAATTGCCATGGGTGCATAGATAAATATGAATGAATAAAGATTTCTCTCAAAAAAAATTGGCATTGAAAAATTTACCAATCTGAAAATTGTCAGAAGCAGGAGGGCTTGGTAGATTTTTCTTATTTCAGTCTTTTTTAAAACTGATATTGAATATGAAAGCGAGAGCAGAAGCAAGGTATAAGCTATTGAAGCTTCTCTTAACCTTCCTCCGAAAATCAACAATTCGATAAGGGTAATTGCAGCTACAGGGATTCCTGCATAAATTATCTTTTTCAGGAACCCGCTTTTTTCTTCATTTTGCATTTTAAGCATTTTCCCGAGCTCCGGCAGAGAGGTCTTTCCCGCTTCCAGCTCTGAAGATATAAAATCCGAGATTGCCATCTTCAGGCCTCCTCAGTAACATTAATCCAGAGATGCAGGTTCCGGTAAGGTATGGTTTTCTCAGTTTCATTAAAGAGCAGAAACTCTAGTTTCATATTCTTTCCTTCAAGAGGTGGCGTAAAATTAACTGTTTGTTCCCAGGACATATTATTCCCCAGGCTTATCTGTTTCTTACTTTCCGGAAGCGACCTGTTTTCGAGCCTTACATCTATTGTATAATCCATTGGCCTGTACTCGTGGTTTATGATCCCTACAGTAACTGTTCCTTTTTCTCCCTGTACAAACTCTGTAGGATAGTCTCCGATCTTACTGTTGTTTCCAAGAATATAGAATTCGGTAAAGTGCTCTCCCTCTTTAGGGTTTCCTATAATATAAGCGAGGCTTCCCATAGAGGCCAGAATAGAAAGGATAAGGATAACCGCAATAACTTTATCAGTTTTCGATTCGGTCTTTTCAAGAATTCTGGCTTTCATGCTAAGGTAACATCTTTTGAATGAAACTCCAAAGGCTTCGGTTTCAGGCAGCAGTCCTCTTCTGTAATATGCAATTGCACACATCAGGAGAGTAAAAATTGAAAATTCTGTCAGCAGAGGAATCTCCCTGATACCCCAGCTGGAATAGTTCAGGCCAAGTCCCAATAATGGGGCGATTGAAATACTCAGTCCGAAGGAAATTGCAGCTCTCTCAATTCCGTCAAGATCTTTTTTTGCTGGGAAGAGAGCTCCAGTGAGTGCATAGCCCGGCAAGAAAAGCACAATAATAATTCCCAGGTACGTGTGCAGGAAACTGTCGCTAAGTACAGGTACGAGTATGAAGATGTTAGTAATAAACACAAAACCTGCAACAAACAGCAGGTCCATGGAAAGTTGTCTATTTCCGGCCATTATATCACTAATAAAATTATTTTATACTGTGTCCTCTTTGAATTTATATCTATGCAAGCCTTTTACTGCTAAACCCTTCTCATTTTATTCATAAGTATAATTTGGTCTTTCAGATGGTCTTTTTAGGTGGCTCTTGCAGGAAAACAAGGGAGAACATGGCTTTCCGTTTGAATTTAATTTTTGCTGGTATTGTTCTCTATTTATGAAATTTAGTTTTGAAAATAATTTTACTTCTTTCTGAGGCTCAATTTTCTGAAAAACATCTCAATTTCCAAATTTCTTAGACTCCCCCTTTATTGATTAGGTCTCTTTGTATGAAAAATTTCCCTTCTTTTGAAGAACTTTTTTCCTCTTTTGGAAGAGACCTTTTCCAGGCTGTGTCATATTTTGTACACTTCAGGGAAGTTTTAGCTTTATTTTATAAACCTTTGGGCGCGCACAGAAAATTTTATTTTGTATTTTTCCCTTTCTGCAAGCATGAAAGTGCTGGTTACTGGAGGAGCAGGTTTCATAGGCTCCCACATAGCTGAATATTTCGCAGAAGCAGGACATACTGTCAGGATGTTGGATAATCTTGCCACAGGTTTTCTCAGAAATATTCCGCAGTATAAAAACATCGAGTTCATTGAGGGAAATATATGTGACTTTTCCTCAGTCGAAAAGGCGGTTTCGGGCATGGATTACGTCTTTCACGAAGCTGCCCTTGTATCCGTACCTTTAAGCTGTGAAAAACCTGCTGAAGCTTTCCAGATTAACACGCTTGGGACCCTTAATGTACTGCAGGCCTGCGTTAAAGCCGAAGTCAATAAATTTGTGACAGCGTCTTCAGCTGCGATCTATGGAAATAACCCTATCCTTCCAAAACAAGAGAACATGTATCCTGAACCGTCTTCCCCTTATGCTATTTCTAAACTTGATGGAGAATATCTGGCGAGGATGTTTTATGAAGACCACGGTCTTCGTACTACTTGCCTGCGTTATTTCAATGTCTACGGTCCTCGCCAGGACCCAAAATCCCCATATGCAGCCGTTATTCCAATTTTCCTTGAGAGAGCGAAACTGGGAAAGGACCTTGTTATTTATGGAGATGGACTTCAGAGCCGAGATTTCGTTCATATTAAAGATGTAGTCAGGGCAAACGCCGCGGCTCTTGAGCATGGGGATGGTCAGGTCTTTAACGTGGCTATGGGAAAAAGCGTGACAGTTCTAGAACTTGCCGAAAATATTATTAAGTTAACTGGCTCTTCTAGCAGGATTGTGCATGCTGCTTCAAGGGCAGGTGATGTTCGGGACTCAAAAGCAGATGTCTCAAAAATCTCAAGCTGGTGGAAAGGAGAAATCGAGTTACAGGAAGGGTTAAAAAGCCTGATTTGATAGGATTGTAAGAGCTCTTACTTTCTAATCTAAAAACGAAAGCTGCTATCGGTTAGACAGCGGCTTTCTCATTGGTTCAAGCAGTTTCTTACCTTAAGTAAAGGTTCCAAGTTGAGTTTTCAGTGTACTATCTAAAATTTTTATATGGTCAAATCTACAAATTCTTAAAAGAAAATATTCAGTTCGGATGACTGAGTTATATAATCTCCAACTCTTTAATTGAGAGCTTTCAAACTGCAGAGATGCAGCTTAAAGACTGTATTATATGCTATTCGTCTGGAAATTTGAGAGCTCTTCCTGTTAAATATCTTTTCCGCCTGATATTTAAGTTTCCAGTTGTTTTGGTGCACTCACATTTACCCATAGATGAAGGTCTCTATAAGGCACACTTTTCTCAGTGTCATTAAAGAGCAGGAACTGAAGCTTCAGATTCTTTCCCTCAACAGGAGGCATAATAGTAACTGGTTCTTCCCAGGTAGCGTTATGGGCAAGATTGATATGCTTCACATTTTCCGGAAGGAACAGTGATTTATTTTCAAGTTTTATTTCCATTGTGTAATTTACAGGCCTGTATTCATGGTTTACAACTCCAACTATCACGGTTCCACTTTGCCCGAGCGTGTAATTTGTAGTATAATTATCTGCTTTTCCTTCAGGTCCAAGAAGATAGAACTCTGTGAAATGTTCTCCTTCTTTTGGGCTCACAACCACATAAGCCAGGGTTGCTATGGACAGGAGAATGGAAATTATCAGGAAAACCGTGAGAGCTCTATCCAGCCTTGAGTCTGAAGTTTCCATGATCTCGCCTTTGAGCGAAAGTGCTGCTGCTTTGAAAGAGATATTAAAAGCCTCGTTTTCTGGGAGACTGATCCGTCTAAGATATGCAAGGCCACACATAATAAAGGTAAAAGCGGACAGACTTATGAGAATTGGTAGAGTCCTGATTCCCCATGGAGTATAATTAAGGCCAAGGCCTATTAGTGGCACAACTGCAATACTCAGTCCGAAAGAAAGAGCGACCCGTTCGATTCCGTCAAGATCAGATTTTGCAGGAAAAAGAGCTGCAATCAGAGCATACCCTGGCAGAAATAACACAAGAGGCAGTCCAAGTATGTTCCGGAACATTGTTTCATTTATTCCAGGAGTGAGCACAAAGATATCTGTTAGGAGCACGAGCCCCATAATAATAAACAGATCTGAGGAAATTTTTTTTACAGTCATGCAGGTCATCCAGCTTATAATAAAAATTATACTCTCTTCAGTTTCATTTAGATGAGTAAATATTTTTCTAATCCATTTTATTCTTTCGATCTATTTTTCCAAGATTTAAAATACTCAAATTTGAAATACTCAGGTTTTTTCTCCGATTTTTGTGCCCATCTTTTCCGATCCACGCCAATTGTCTTCCATTATCCTACAAAGTACTTTCTTCTTTATTTGCAGCTTCCTTTTTATTTCTTTTCCTGAATCTTTTTTCTCAACCTTTCTGGCTGATACTTTTTTAATAGCGCAGCTTAATTAATTTAGGCTCTTCGTTGTTTTATGTGGAATCCTCATAATGTCTTCATAAAAACCAATGCATTCTCGAATTTAAAATCATCTTACCACAGGGAATGACAAAGGACCTTAATTCACATCGAATATTTTTTATGCTGCTTCACTTTCTTAATAGCTCTCTTTTCCTCTAACTAAAACAAACTCTATAATTTATTTTATCTCATATGATTATCTTTATTTCTTATTTCTCAATATTAAAAATTGCGGCAAGTGGTGAGCAGGAATAATAGAGTTTTGAAACTTGAAATATTTCTAAATAGATTCTCACAAAGATCCAGAAGTTTGCGGGACTGAAATCTTAAAGGTCTGAGCTTCCATACTATTGATTCTCAAGCTTACTTTTTCATATATTTGTCTATATTTTTAGAATATGTCAGTTAATACAGATTTTTAATCGTCGATATTTCAATTGTCCAATTTTATATTTGTACTAACATAGGGTCGAAGCATACTGATGCCCACTACATACTATTCTTTTTAAAGTCGACCTGTCAATAAATTTATATATGTATTTTTCCAGATTTCACTTTAAAAACTAATCTTGTTGTAATGTTTAATAGATCTAATCTCTTTCCAGATTTAACAACTTTTAGGATCTTCATAACTAATCTTCTAAATATATACGTGGCTATACGAAGGGGGGTTATCAAGAATGAGTGATCAGTTACTTATGAAAAGTGGTACAGGGCCTATAATAAATAAAAGAAATAAATGTACTATAAGCAGAGTCTCTAAAAATGTCACAGTTGTCCTTTCTGCCTATAATGAAGAAACATCTATAGGAAGTATTGTACTTCTCACCAGGCTCTATGCTGATAGGGTGATTTTGGTTGATGACGCCAGTTCAGATCAAACAGCAGAGATAGCAAAAAAAGCCGGGGCTGAAGTGATGATAAACAAGACTAGTAGGGGCAAAGGTGCGTCTCTAGAAACAGGTTTTGAAGCTGCAGTACATCTCGGCGCTGATGTAATTGTGACAATGGACTCAAGAGGTCGCCATAACCCTGAAGACATCCCAAGGCTCATTGACCCGATAATAACAGGAGGTGCAGATGTGGTCAATGGGACTCGGTATTTAAACAAGGTGAGCAAGAACACTCCTGTTTACCGTCGTGTTGGGCAAACAATTCTGGGTAGATTCGCCAATAAAAAATCTGACAAAATTAGAGATTCTCAGGTCACTTTTCGCGCCTTTACAGCCTCTAAAAAAGATATTATCTTCGATGCCCGGGACCTGGCAACAGAAGACGAGATGCTTATAAATGCAGACAAATCTGGCCTTCGCATAAAAGAAATCGAGATAGGTACCCATTATACCTTTGAAGACCCAATACAAGCTCCAGTTAAGTATGTTCGTGGAGTACTAAAGACTGTAATCAGGGATATAGAGGCCAATAAGCCACTATACTTCTATGCAGTGCCAGGTTTTGCCCTTGCAACATGCGGTTTTTGTATGGGTGTGAAGTTTCTTGAAGTCTTAGTCCTTGGAATAGAAAGCCTTCATTTCTGGTATGTAATTATAATGATTTTTCTATCTGTTGCCGGAGTATATATGACAGTGAAAGGAATTGTACTGCATTCCCTGGCAGAGGTGACCCAAACTGAGGCTACATAATACCTGATACACAATTACTCAAGATCATATTCTGGGAATATCGTCAAATAGAACATGTTGAAATGAAAAATAAGATACAGAAAACGCTTTTAACGGTGTGCGAAGTAAAAAGTTCAGTTTTCTTTTAGTTTGCTTGAACAGGCTTTCTTGGGGTTTCTTAATTAAAGCCTGACTTCATGTTTTCAGGTTTCATTGTTTGAACGAATTCTTCAATTTTTGAATTCTCCAAATATCTTTTTTATCTGTTCATCGCTTTTCAAGATATACAGATAGTATAAACAGACAATTACACCGGAAAAGATAACAAGCAGTATCTGGTTTATTTCTATAATTTTAAGGGCAATAATGATAGCTCCTGCAGGAACAAAGAGAATAAAATTCGAAAATACTATTTTCAGGGCTCTCGAAGTCTTTACTCCGGCATAGGACATCATCTTTAGGCAAAGGTAACCGTATACTGCAATACCTGATAGTGAAAAAAGAATCAGTGCCGCACGGGCACTTCCAAGCAAGCCGCCGATTATAAGGGAAAGGAGGCGTGTTATCAGGTTGAATAAATTATAATGAAAACCGAAGTGATATTTTTCGACTACTACGTATATAGCAGTTAATGGAGAGGAGATAAACCATACAAAAGCCCAGAGACTAAGAATCTGAGCGTAGATGCCTGCTTCTGTCCAGGCTTTTCCAAAAATAACCGTAAAGACGTCGCCGCCGACAATTGTCAGGATAAGTATCGGGAACATGCCTATAACCACAAGCATTCTGAACACATTCTCAACAAGGGAAGGGAGAGTGCCCTCGGTGAAGGCTCTTGAGGCTCTCTGGAAAAATACCTCTGAAATCGAACCTCCAATGAAACTCATCGGCAGCTGCAGAAGGCGAAAGCCGAGAGAATAAAAACCTACTACTGCAGGAGTGAAGAAAGCCGAAAGAAGGAAGGCAGGAAGCTGCCAGGATACTGAGTTCATGAGGGCTCCCCATGTATCTACAAATGAAAACTTGCGGTACTTCTTAAACCCCTCATAAATTTTTTCCCAGCTCAGACTTTTTACAATTAATTTCCTGTCATCTCTCCAGATCTGTCCTCCAAGTACAAATGTTGCAATAGACTGACCGGCAAGGCTTCCAACTATCAACCCTCCTGCTCCAATCTTTTTTGTAACCCCCAGGCCTATCTGTGTTGCAGTACTCGAGAACGAACTGAAAACTTTTGCAAATGAAAGCCTTTTAAAAAGTTTTGTTCTTGTATTCCAGCTATTCAGTGCAAGAAATAACCCGTTTACAAAAATAAAAGGAGGTACAAGCCAGAGATAGTTTCCTATCTGCTGAGAATTTAGAATATTAACTATTGGTTCTTTAAAGTACCATATGACTGGAAAGGTCAAACCTGTTACGAACAGCACTGCTAGAAAACTCAGTCCCAACAGGTTTACAGCCTCTTCACTCGATTCAGGTAGCATTATGGAATATTCGTATCTCATGCAGGCAATAACACTGATAATGCTGGTGATAGAAAGGTAAAGAGCCCAAACTCCAAAATCATCAGGCCCATAGAGGCGAGTCAATACAGGAGCAGCTAAAATTGTAAGGATTTGAGCAAAGGTTGTTCCGCCTGCAAGTGTTATCACATCAAAAACAAAGCTTTCCTTTTTGCTGTTATCAGGCTTTTTCTCTGCTGCATCTGCTGTTCCTTCATCCATTTCCGGTACCTTAAAGAAATTTCCTTTAGAGCTGAAATCCATTTAGTCCTACATTTTCAAGCCGCGTCAAAACTTTAAAAATTAAGTTATATCTTATACTAATGTATGATATTCTCAAGCTGATACTGAATATTAGACTTTTTCCCTCTAGACCCCCTATAAATAAACACCTTGAAATAAATCTATCGGTTTCCTCAGTCTATATAAACGTTAACAACTGGAACCATATATTTTCTCCTGACTCCTCATTTTCTCTTCCGTTATCTTTAAAACCACTTTATCACATTTTTTTATAAATTCTAGCGAGTTACAGTCATAATGAATATTTTTAACGCAACGTCAGTGTTAATTTTTAAAGAATTTCGGTCCCAAAAACGGTAGTATCCGCTTTACCAACCTCAAGCCCGTTCTAAATTGAAAAAAGTTATTAATTATGCTTGTCTTCGGCGGTGATTTTATATTTTTTCAATGTGTTAATATATTTGGTTTAATTTGATAGTGTTAATTTGATAGTGTTAATTTGATAGTGTTAATTTGATAGTGTTAATTTGATAGTGTTATCTTGCTTATGTAGAGAAACTAATCTATCTTAGTGCCTCTGGTGATTATCAACTGATTCCGATCCTGTACCTGTTTTTTTTCAATATCGTGGTTCAATATTGGTAGACCACCAGTTATATATTTCCTCTCCACTTGCAAGCCAGGCTTTTTTGCCGGAAACATATTTGAGGAATTTTTCGTAGTATTTAAGGCCTTCTCCATCAATGGATGTATTGTTGTGCCATAGAATTGTGATTACACCATTGTACTGTTCAACTTTATCAACAAGGCTTTTTGTGAGTTCCCAGGCCGTTTTAACGTCAAACCGCATGTAACTTTTTAATAACGTCCGGTCCATAACTATGAGAGGAAGCTCAATGATATCTATTTGTTTTCCAGTGTTTATATTATATGGCCTGAAAGGATGACACATACCATTTCTAAAGCCTGCACAATCCGAATACCCAAATGTTGTGTCATACTTAAAGTTTGCTTTGCTTAATAATTCCCATGTGTCCGGTACTTTAAACCTTAAATAATGATTCCTGTACCCTATAATTTCCTTACCCAATACTTTTTCAAGTCTCTGCTTTTTTTCCTTTATATCTTCCAAGCTTCTGTAAGACTCATGCCCTCCATGCAACCCTACTTCCCAACCATGAGTGGATATATACTTCAATTCAGCTTCGAGATCCTCAATTTCATAATTGAAATCTTTCTCTCCAGGCCTCAAGGCCAGAAAATAAAAGCTGGATTTTGCATTATATTTTGCCTCCAGCTCCATTATTTCTCTAAAGTTCCAGCAAGGGTTAAACTTTTTGCAAATTCTACAAAAAGGCGTCTTTATAGCATCTGTTAAATTTCCTTTAGCAAAAGCTTTGGCAGTTCCAATGATCGTGTAGATCTTTTCCGGATATATCACATCAATATCATGAGTAAGGCAGACTGCGAATTTTTTTCCGTCTGGATACTCAGGGTGTAACCCGTTTTCTACCAGAAACCTGGAAACACTGGGATCAAAAATATTCCTCTGGCTGCTTAAATAGTACGGAAACCTATCGTACTGGTCAGTAAAGGTCAAATTGTATTCTTCTTTTTTGCTAAATAGATCCCAGAGTTCCTCATTTTGTTTCAGTTCCTCGATCATCTTTCATCCTTTTTCCAGATTTTAATGCCCTAACTTTTTTTTTAAATAAATTTTAGTTTACATTAATAAATGTTCGTTTTTATCGCCTCTCCCTATTCCCTTATAGACAAATCCCTTACTAATAAATTCGTCCGGTTCAATTACATTTCTTCCATCTACAATAACTGGGTTTTCTTTGTCTGTAATTTTCTTTACCCAATCAGCCTTTATATCAGAGTATGCACTGTGCCCTGCAAGAATGACCACAGCATCCGCGTCTCTGATAACATTTTCAAGATTATCTGAAATCTCAATTCCTGGATAGTTCACAACATAAGGATCATGCACAGTAACTATTGCACCTGCCTTCAGGCAGAGTTCCCTGTAAGGTTCTGAAGGCGTGTTCCTTGCATCATCCGAGTCCCGGATGAAAGCCCAGCCGAGAATTGCAATCTTTGAGCCTTTCATTTCCTTTCCAATCCTTTTAAGAGCTGCAACAGTCAGGTTGTACATATGGGCAGGCATGAAATCATTGACTTTTCTTGCGAGCACGTAGATTGAATCTGCACCTTCCGGATAGTCAAGCTGTCCATTACCTATCTTAACTCCTCTCTCCAGGTGGTATGTATCTTTTGTAAGGCAGTGGCCTCCAACACCTGCTCCTGGCCAGAGTATAGCTCTTGTAATGCCTTCTCCTTTTAGACTGTCTACTCCAGTCCTTACATCGTACACGTTTATTCCCATAGCTTCACAGTAAAGGGCAAGCTGGTTGATTGCTGCAATCTGGAGGTCGCGGAAAGTATTTTCTGCAGTTTTCGTTACCTCGGCTGCAGTTGCACTCATAGGAATTACTTTTCCCACAGTCAATACAGGAGAATAGAGCTCGATAGCCCTCCTGGTACTTGCTTCGTTTATCCCGCCTACAATTCTATCATGTTCCCTGATATTTTTTAAAAGCCTGCCTACCATTACTCTTTCAGGTGCATGGGCAAGAGCAAAGTCTTCTCCGGCTTTTAGGCCTGATTCTTCCTCAAGAATCTTTTTTGCCATACCTTCGGTTGTACCAGGGGTAATTGTGGACTCAAGAACTACGAGCATTCCTGGCCTCAGGTATTTTCCTACGTTTCTTATACCTTCAATAAGTGCGGAAAAGTCAGGTTCCAAATCTTTAGGATTTGCAAAAGGAGTTTGGATTGCAAGCGTTACAGCATCAAGTTCTGATATCCTTGAGAAGTCTGGGGTGCATTCAAATTTGCCGGCTTTTACAACTTTGTTAATAAGGTCTTCCAGACCAGGCTCCTCTCCTTTAAGAGGACTTTCTCCACGGTTGAGCATACCAATCTTGTAACTTGAACTTTTTGAATTGCGCTGGAAGCCAAGAACTTTATTGAAACATGGAGCATCTGCGAAAAGAACCGCTGAAGGAATACCTACATAGCCCATTCCAAGTACTCCAATTTTTTTTATCGGGCCTCTTTCCTGGAAAAGTTTTTCTAATTTACTCATGCATATCACTTTCTAAATTGTTTTTTTCAGATCTTTTCAAACCTTTCTCATTTTCAAAAGTTGTCGAGATTTTACTTTTTCAGAGTCTTTTTCGGCTTATTGTCCTACTTCAATTAATCTTCCTTCTTCATAGGATTTTATAGCGGCCATTGCCACTTCAAGGGCATGTTTTCCGTCTTCTCCGCAAGGGTTAGGATTTTTACCCTTCGTAGCACAATCTATGAAATAGGTGAGTTCGTTTTTCAGGGGTTCGCTATGTTCTACTTTGGCTTTTCTTATCCATTCGTTATCGTGTAGCTGTACTGTCTGATTAATATAGTCCAGATAGGCAACTCCCTTAACTCCAATCGCTGTTAGCTGCCTTATCTTGTGAGGAGTCAGCCAGTTTGTTTCCACAACCCCTGCAAAATTATGGTCCATACGCAGGATAATTGAGGCGTGATCTTCAAATGAGTGAATGTCAGCACCTGCAATTGCATAAACACTATTTATTTTCTTGCCGTAAAGATATGAGATCACATCAATATCATGGACACCAATATCCAGGATTACTCCCACGTCTCTTATTCTCGGGTTATAGGGTCCTACTCTTTTGGTTGAGATTGAGACTATCTTTCCCAAAATGCCTGAATTTATAATCTCTTTGAGTTTTATAACTGCGGGGTTAAAGCGCTCAATGTGCCCAACCATAAGGATTTTTCCCGCTTTTCTTGCAGCTGCTATCATCAGGTCCGCGTTTTCAGTCGTGTCTGCAATCGGCTTTTCTACAAGGACATGTACGCCTGCCTCAAGAGCATCAAGTACGACTTGCTTATGCAGTTTGGTGGGCACAACCACACTTACCGCATCAAGTCCTTCGGCTAACATTTCCTTATAATCTGTAAAGGCTTTTGTCTTGAACTGCGTAGCCATTGCTTCAACACGCTTCTGGTCTACATCCGAGATTCCGGCAAGCTCCACGTCATTCATTTCATTGTAAATCCTTACGTGGTTCTGCCCCATAGCACCTGTACCTATTACTCCTACTCTAATCAAAAGTTTCACTTCCTGATTCTGAGAATGCGGTGGCTGGAAAACTAATCAGTCCTTTACATAAAATTCTTTGGTCGCGTCAATTATTTTCTGTAAATCAGTTCTGGATAATGCAGGGTGCACAGGGAGAGATAGAACCTCGTCGGCTGCTTTTTCTGCGACAGGCAGTGAGTCCCTGTATCCAAGTTCCATGTAGAAAGGTTGCTTGTGAATAGATATAGGATAGTGGACTCCTGTTCCTATTTCTTTTTCTTTCAGGAAAGTTGCCAGTTGATCTCTCTTTTCTGCTCTTACCGTATACTGGTGGAATACGTGGGTGCAGCCGGTTCTTATTACTGGTGGCATAATTCCAGATATACCTTTTAACCCTGCTGAAAGAATCTCCGCATTCTTTTGTCTGGTTGCTGTAAAACCATCTAGCTTTCCGAGCTGTACAAGTCCGATTGCAGCTGCAACGTCAGTCATGCGCAGGTTAAAGCCCAGCATTTCGTGCAGATATCGTACTTTTGAGCCATGGGCTCGAATCATTTTTGCTTTCTCTGCAATTTCCTTATCGTCTGTAGTGAGCATTCCACCTTCGCTGGTTGTCATATTTTTAGTAGGGTAAAAGCTGAATGCTCCTGTTCCGAAGCTGCCCACTTTTTTTCCAAGGCATTCTGCGCCATGGGACTGGCAGGCATCCTCAATTACAATAAGCTTATTATCATCTGCAATTTCCATTATCGCTTTCATGTCTGCAGGGTGCCCATAGAGGTGAACAGGCAAAATTGCTCTGGTTTTTGGAGTTATTTTCTCCTGAATTCTTTCAGGATCTATATTATATGTATCTGATTCAATATCTGCAAAAACAGGTTTTGCCCCGGTATAAAGGATGCTGTTTGCTGTTGCAATGAAACTGAAAGGACTTGTAATCACTTCATCTCCTTTTTCTATACCATTGGCAAGAAGCGCAATGTGCAAAGCTGCAGTGCCAGAGTTCACAGCAACTCCATGCTCACAACCAGTGTATTCAGAAAAAGCAAGTTCAAATTCTTCGACTTTCGGGCCCTGTGCAATCATGCCTGATCTCAGGACCTCTGTTACTGCATCAACCTCTTCCTTACCCATCAGGGGCTTGGCAATTGGGATCATTTTAGAACCTCTTTTAATAATCTTGATAAAACTAATCTTACTTACGATTGAGTTTTTATAAGTTTATATCTGATTCAATTCCTTTAAATCTTTGGGGAGTTCTTGTATTCTGGCAGGCGCTCCAATTGCAAGTTTCCAGGCGGGCACGTTTTTTGTCACAAGTGCTCCCCCTGCAACCATTGCTCCTTCTCCTATTTCAACATCGGGAAGTAAGGTGGCGTTTGCACCGATAGACGCACCTTTTCTCAATACAGGACCCTTCAATTCGTATTTCTTTCGAATAGGATATTTATCGTTGGCCAGAACAGCACAGGGCCCAATAAATACATTGTCCTCGATAACAACATTGGTTGGAATGTAGACATTTCCCTGGATGCTTACGTTATTTCCTATTTTTACATGTCCATCTATGATGACATTGGTTCCAATAAGAACATTGTTTCCAATTTCTGTATTTTCTCTAATCATTACGTTATGCCCGGTTTTGAAGTTTTTTCCGGTTTTTACATTGGAAAATATCGTTGAGCCAGCCCTTACAATTGAGTTTGGACCTATGGTACACCCTGGAAAATCAAAGTTTTCAATTTCGACGTTTTGCCTCAGGATTTCCATCAGGACCCTATGTTCAGGGTATCCTAGAATCACATTTTCCATTATTACTGTGTCTTTCCCAATTACAGAGGTTCCGTATATCTTAGAGGAATTGTGAATTTTAAATTCAGTAGAGTTCATTGTTCCCCCCGTTCTTCTGGTTTTTCTTAGCCAGATAAACTTTCTGTTGGAGCATAAAAACATCTGCTTACTTTATGCAGTTTTTCATAATCATTCATTTCATAGTTTTTCATGTTCCCGAGAATCGGGCTATTCAAGCTCTCAGGACAAACCCAATATATTGTTATTGCTTTTTTTATATTCATTTCTTTGATTTTTCTAACTACCTCTAAATTTTTAGTTTAAAGGGCTCTTTAATTATTTAATGATTTGGTTCATTTTTCTACTCTTCTTTCCTATCTTTTCTAAGAATTATTCAATTATATTCTGCGTTTATATTTTTACAATATAATTTTTAATTTTATTCTTTTGATTGCAAACTCAAACTCATAGTATTTTCTTTATCTATTAAGGAAATTTCCTACCGTTTTCCAAAATTCGAATTTTATGCCTCTTCTCTTGATGTTTATCAATTGTATGAGGAGGATTTTTATATCTTATCGCGTATTTGTTCCTGTAATATGCTAATCAACTCTAGGAGTGCTGACTACGCTTACAAGTTTAATAACGTCCAACTCCGTTTCTTCAGGTGTGCTCTCAGTAACTACCGTAACACCGGGAATTCCTGAAGGCGCATCTGTGGCTGCGGCAGTTTTACTTTTATTGCTTTTGCTCAGGGACTTCCTCCCTGCATCGAAACACTGGGAAAGTACGGTAAAGGTTTCTTTGAATATGGGAATTATTCCACTGATGTTTTCCTTTGGTGCAATCATTCTCTTTAAGGTTGTCGCACTATTTTAATGGCTTTTCAGAGGGCTTCCGTCAGGTGTTCGCTCCGATTCCCATCTCGGCAGAGTGCGGCTCTGCAGTTCACTGCCCTTTCTGCTCCACTTTTCTTCGCTCATGAGGGCTGAACTATGGGTAAGTAACAGTAATCTTGTCTCATGAAGTATTTCTGGATATAATCACACTTTTTTAAGAATGATTGTCGTACTTGACTCGGTTTCGGCTGCCGGGGTAATTTTGGTTATACTCGGCAGTTGATGAGTTTCATTTACTTTTTTATTCTGGCAGAATACAGTTTATACCTGAATTCTCTGGTTAATTCTCAAAAATGTAAAAAACGCGAAAAGCATAGGGAACTGCTAATATTTACTCTATTCTGTCTCCATTATTGTAGAAACCTAAGTGAGTTTTTCCTGATTATAATCGAGAGTAAATCTGTAAAGAAGTTCCCGCTATATCGAAGATTTTGCCTTTGGCTTAATTTCCTTTGATCGAATCCTTTCTTTTTTGGAATACATTAGTAGACGTAGAGAGTTTAAAGGAGAAGGGGGATAATCCCGAAAAAGAACACATTCATAAACCCATGAATTAATGCAACCAGCGGTAGGCTTCGGGTTCCGTAATATAGGTAGCCTATAACAGCACCCACTAAGGTTATGTAAAATATTTCGTAAATGCTCCCATATCCTGAGTGCATTAACCCGAATAAAATACTTGTAACTATCAACGCTTCCCGGCCGCCTAATACTATTTCTAACCGGGTCTGCAGGACTGACCGGAAGATCATCTCTTCTATAGGGCTCACGAGAAATACCATAATTATGGTGAGATTTATGATGTTAAGGATTGAAAGATCCTGAATAAGAGGATTTTTTCCTACTATGATATATTCTCCTGCTCCTAATAAAAGGCCCATGAATATTGATAATGGAATATATATCCCTATTTTTTTGAAAGTTATCCCAAGCTGTGCGGGAGTAAACTCCTGATTAATGGCTGCAATGCTTACAGGAATTGCCAGAAGGCAGTATATGAAAATAAGGTTGTAAAGTTTTTCTTCATAGAAAAGAGGCATTGAAAAATCTACCAGACGCAGGATCGGTAGAAGGAGAAAACTCTGATAGGTTTTCTGAATGTCCTTGTTTTTTATATATATTATGGAAAAGGAAAGCCCAAGCAGAACTAATGCATGTATTTCCATGCCTGGGAGTTTCCTTCCCGAATATATCATCAGTTCCGCAAGAGCAATAGCTACAATCGGGATTCCGAGATAAACCCATTTGTTTTCGATCTCGGATGTTTTTTCCTTTAGATTCTCAGACATCTTCGTTTTTATGCCTTCCGGAGTCTCCACATTATAAATCTCAAATGCTCCCATCTTCACACCTCCTCTCCAACATTTATCCAGAGGCGCAGATCTTTGTATGGTATATTCTTTTCAGTTTCATTGAAAAGCAGGAACTCAAGCTTCATATTATCTCCTTCAACAGAAGGTGTAATCTCAAAAGGTTCTACAAGGGTCTTATTATTGGCAAGCCTGATATGCTGCAGATTTTCCGGAAGAGGCAGAGATTGATTTTTAAGCCTTACTTCCATTGTATAGTCCATTGTTCTGTGTTCATTATTTGTTATTCCTATAAAGTAGGTCCCACTTTCTCCCTGTATATAATCTGTTTTGTAGTCGTTAGCCGTTCCATTGGCCCCAAGAACGTAGAACTCCGTATATGGTTCTTTGTCCTGAGGCACAAGAACGACATAAACTCCAGTTCCTATCAAGATAAGGAAAGAAAGAGCTAGAATTATTCTAAGGTTTTTCTCTGTTCTAGATTCCGGCTTTCCTATTATTCCTGATAGCAGGGTGATAGCAAGATCCTTGAAAGGGACATCAAATTTACTGTCTGCAGGTAGATAGTTTCTTCTAACGTATGCTGTTGCCAACATGATCAGGGTAAATATGGAGATACTTGTTATGAGAGGTATCTCTTTGATTCCCCAGGAGGTATAATTGAGTGCAAGCCCTATCAAAGACACAATTGAGACACTCATTGCGACAGAAAGAGCTATCCTTTCCATTCCTTCAAGTCCGCTTTTTTCTGGAAAAAGCATGGCTATGAGAGCGTATCCTGGAAGGAAGAGTATCAGTGGTAGACCAAGAGCTGTGCGAATAAGGCTTCCGCTAAGTACAGGAATTAGTACGAAAATATCTGTAAGAATTACAAGGCCTGCTACTAACAACAGGTCAGATGGGAACTTCTGGTTTCCGGCCATATAACTCCTCATAAAACGGTTTTATGTTTTTTGGCTTCCCAGCCTTTTCGTTATTCGGGCTAATCTGCCAATTTCTCTGTTCCCTTATGAGGTTTTTCGGAAACCTTCCGATTTCCTCTTACCGGCTGCTTTTCAGTCTTCAATTGCGAAGAGTTACGCCGGAAAGGTGAAAGTTGTCCGAGCTTTAATCCCGGTTTTTTTCTTATTTAGCAGAATATATTTCCTGAATTATATTCGTTTTCAAGAATGTTTTAACCCGATCTACTCAATAACTTAGTTGTATAAAATATCTTTCCCTTTTCCTGAATTGTATTTAAAATACTTTTCCCTTTTTTTCTATATCCCTTAAAGAACTTTTAGCCTTTTGAGTCTCCCTCTTTCTACTTTTTTAAATATACTTTCGGGGTTGAATCCGCAGGGTTGCAAACGTTGACATCTAACAAGGAAGTCTTTGAGTTCTTATATCTGTATAATTTTTTCTTTTATTATTCTCTTATTTTTGTAAATAATTGATACCTTTTAAGCTACTATTATGGTTAACAGGCATTTCACATGGGTTTAATTATTTTTCGTTATCGGGGTTACTGGCTAATTATTTTTCGTGTCTAAATGCTTATATAGCTCGTATATTAAAACAGATACAGGTCTTGCATTAAATGCTGTGACTCACTTACGGAGTATTTATGTTCCTTCTTTTGGGTAAAAAGAGGAGAACAAGTCCCCCAATTGATTCTCTGTAAATGTAGCCGTAAAAGACCTTTTGAAACCCTCTAAAAATTATGGAGCGATGACTCTGAAAAATATATTTGCAGAATTTGGACTTTTTACTGATTTTTCCCTAATAAACTATGTTATCAAGGAGACTTCTTACCTTTATCTTCAAAGAGGTAGATGATTGCATATGGCCATTACGATTGCAGCCATACCTGCTTATAACGAAGCCCATGCCATTGCAGATGTTATCAAGGGTTGCAAAAAATACGTCGACAGAGTAGTAGTTGTAGATGACGGAAGCACCGATAATACTGTCGATATCGCCGAATCTCTTGGTGCCTATGTAGTTCGTCACGAAACAAATAAGGGATATGGAGCAGCCCTAAGAAACTGTTTTGAAACCGCCCGTAAGCTCGATGCAAATGCTATGGTCATAATTGACTCTGACGGTCAACATGACCCCTCCGAAATTCCCAAGCTCCTTGAACCCTTGAAAAATGGGTTTGATCTGGTAATCGGCTCAAGATTTGTCAATGGCAACGGTAAAAATGTCCCTATTTATCGTAAATTCGGGATGAAAGTCCTTGATATCGCAACCTATATTGCAGGCGGTCTGAATGTAACGGATTCACAAAGCGGATTTCGAGCTTATGGAAAAAAAGCTATTGAAAACATAAATTTGAATGGAACAGATATGTCTGCGGGCTCTGAAATTCTGATTCAGGCCAAGGATTATAAATTAAAGTTTACTGAAGTGGAAATCCATTGCAGATATGATCTTGAGGACTGCTCAAGTGAGCATCCTTTCATACATGGTCCTAGAGTCCTGTTCCGCATCCTTAAAGATATGGAGTACAGACGGCCTTTGTACTATTTCTCTGTTCCTGGCTTGATTATGACATCTACGGGCTTTCTTATGGGATTAATATTTTTACAGGATTTTCTTATGGGAGGATCCCTGCGCTTTGGGCCAACACTCCTTATGGTCATGCTGACGGTTATAGGAGCATTCATGGTGTTTACCGGAATAATACTGCATGCCATCTCAAGAATGATATTTTTAAATGAGAATATTCGAAAACAGTAATTTTAAAACGGGGCCAATTTGTATGAAATACCCTTTTGTTTCAGTCGTAGTAGGTATTCGTAATGAAGAAAAATTCATTGAAGAATGTATTGAGTCACTTCTTAATCTAGATTACCCGAGAGATTCTTACGAGATTATTATCGTTGATGGTATGTCCACCGACAAAACGCGAGATATTGTACAAAAATATCCTGTCACACTTCTTTTGAACGAAAAAAAGAATGTTGCTGCGGCAAGAAACCTTGGTGTGGAGAATGCCAGGGGAGAACTTGTCGCGTTTACCGACGGAGACTGTAAGGCCGATCCTCAGTGGTTGAAAACCCTTGTCCATGAAATGCAAGCTTCTCCAGATGATGTTGTGTGTTTTGGAGGGCCGAACCTGATCTTTGACACTGATCCTGTATTTGGCAGAGTTGTGGGATATGCCCAGGAGTCTTTCTTGGGGTCTGGAGGTTCGGCTCAGTCTAAAAACTCCACAAAAAAGCATTATGTCAGCTCTCTTCCTAACTGCAATGCAATGTACAAAAAAGCGGCAATTAAGGAAGTTGGAGGTTTTGATGAGCGGTTTGTGGTGGGTCAGGACGGAGACCTGAACTACAGAATCAGTAAGAAGGGTAACAAGTTTTTGTATATCCCGAATGCAAAGGTCCTGCACCATAGAAGAGGAACTTTCAAGTCCTTTTCCGTAAGGATGTTTAAGTATGGTGTGTGGATGGCAGAACTTTTCAAGAAGCATGGAGAATTTGTCCGTTGGTATGCTTTTTTGCCTTCGATTGCCATCTTATTTGCAGTCATTTTGCTTATTACTTCTATTAAATTTTTCATCCCAAGTTTGCTTCTTCTTGCACTCATGGCTGTGTACTTTATTCTTGTCTTTATTACCTCAATCCAGGTTACCTATAAAATGAAATCAAAATACGGTCTTTTTACCCTTTTTATTATTCCTGTGCAACACGTTGCTTATGGGCTGGGGTTTTTGTACAGCTTTACAAATTCCCCTTTGATCTCAAAAGACAGTTCCTGTTCAGATATTTAACAATCACGAACGATGTCATTTATTTAAATAGAAACCGAAACACTTGAATATATGTGAAGCTTTTCAGGGCAAAATCTTCTTAATCAATAAAGCCCTGATGAATTCTTGCTGATTTTCAAACACAGAAGTTTGGATGCCAGGTTTGTTAAATTTATTATATGATTATTTAAGGTCATGGAGATAGTATGTTCGGATTAAGTAAAGAAACAGGACTCGGATTAGATAATGACCGTCTAATGAGGTTAATTTCTTTTCTGTTTCCGTTAGCTATAATCTTCGCAGTAATATTCGCGTTCTTATGGATGTTTGCAACCGGAAAGTTCGGTTATGCACTTCGGGGGATATTTACAGGAATACCTGCAATACTTTCCTGTCTTTTCATATTTTTCATTTACAAAAAAGATGTAAGTTTGCACGATATCGATATCTTTCCATCATTGAGTACAAAGTCCCTTGCGTACCTTTTCGGGATATTTTATATTGGTTCCCTAGTTGTACTTTTGCTGTCTCCGGGAAGCAGGCCTCTATGCTATTTCCTTTTTATTTTAGGACTTTATCTGTCGGTATTCTTCCAAATTTTCTCTAAAAATATAAATCCTTCTCTTATTCTGGCGGAATCTATCTTAATCGCGGGTAATTTAATTTTCAGTGTGACTTTAAATTATGATTTCTATGTCGGTACCACAGACATCCTGCCCCATATCTTTATTTCGGAAGTTACTGCACTGACCGGGAAAATAATTCCGACTTCCTTAAGTGATTACGCTTACTTTCCTCTTTATCATGTGTTTATTGCAGAAGCTTCTGAAATCTTGAAAATAAGCATAAAGAACTCACTTTTTGTGGTAACTGCACCTGTCTATGCAATAACCATAATTTTCCTTTATTACCTTTTTAATTACATAACAAACAACAGGCAGATCTCACTCCTTTCATGTGTACTTTTCTCCGCAAGTTCTACCGTACTCTATTATGGTACAAATGTAATCACTCGCACAATGGCATTCATAATGTTTATTGTATTATTATACCTGATTTATAGTGTCAATTTCAAAGAGGATAAACTTTCCTTAAAAACCCTTTCAGTAATTGTTGCAGTTTTTTTAACTTTAGTTCACAATGTCTCCCTTCCACAGCTTGTTATATTGCTGATCATTCTTCTTGCATCGGAATATGTGATAGGGAATAACAACTATATCAGCAAACCCTTCTTTATACTGCTTAATGTCATTTTTTCCACTTACTGGTTCTTTGTAGCATACATGTTTGTACAGAGGAGCCTGGCTCCCCGTTTGCAGAGCCAGTTTTTGGATTCTATAGTTTTAACTGCTGGAGGTTCAGAAGTTCTTCAGGAAAGTTTTACTGATTTAGCAGGGCTTCTGGATAAATCGGTATTTTTATTTTTTGCATTGATAGGAATAGGTTTTCTCCTGAAAAATTACAAGAAAAATTATGCTTCTGTATTAGGGTTATTTGCTCTGTTGACTCTTATATTTTATATTCCCAATCCCCTCAATACGATCTGGCAGTTCAAAGTCCTTTTCAGAGTTGACCGGTTTATGCTTTTCGTCAGTCCCTTTATGGCTTTCATTATGGGGTACGGATTGTATATATTCTGGAATTATATGACTAAGTATTCTTCTAAGAAATCGAACTCTGCTTTCTTAGTGATCTTATTGTTTTCGATTTTTGTTTTAGTCTCTTCGGTCTACAGTATTTCAGATTCGGGTTTTCTTGGTCAAGAAGCAAAACACGAATACTTTACTTCCGAAGAGTTGAGCGGCTTTAATCATATTTTTAAGTATGTTCCTGTCAATTCTCCAACTAAGTCGGTTTACACCGATTATTACGCTTCAAGGTTCTTTTATGTCCCGCTGATTCCTTCGAAATCTGCGGAATTGAATATCTCATCTTACGATAATTACAGAATCGGTGATGTAAATAAACTCCCGGAATACAAAGGTTATATCGTTCTCAGAACCAGAGAGTTTTTCAGGAGTGGATTATACTTTGGCAGTGAGGAAAGCACCCTGAAAGATACTGCCAACTATTTCTATCAGGGGTTACCCAAAAATGAGCTTGAGCTGGAAAACAACCTCAAAGGCCTTGACAAAATCTATTCAAATCCATCGACAGACATTTACATTCCGCATAAGGGGATTTAATAACCCCTTAAATTTATTCTTTAAACTCACATTCCGATTTCTAATTTTTTTGTACAATTTCAAATCACAGAAGTATTATTATAATGGTTATCTATTAACGAACTGGCCAATATCAAATGATTATTATCTCAAGTTGGCAGGGGTTCAGAATGTGCATTTAAAGATGCTTTTTTTCCAGGTGCCCATTTTACTTCTAGTGTCATGGCAACTTAGTTATGATACTTCAATACATAGACAATACTTCATCTGTAGTCCCGTTCTTAATTATAATGATCCATAACTAAATTGCTTAGACACTAGTGCCGAGTCAACCGCAAAATGTCGTATAAAATCAATTGCAGTTATTAAGAATCATTGAATCCTTGATGATTGACTCAACATAGGGTGAAATGGTACAGCATTTGTATATGAGTATAAGCTTTTACGAATTTTTATTTTCTATTTTGTGGATTTTAGGGTCTGTGATTTACAGCAGACTAAGGAATTAAAAAAGTAGGCTGGAGGGATTGGGACTTATTTCAAAGTCTTCTCCAAAAGCTCTGAGTATATATCCACAGTCTTTTTTGCATGGGCTTCCCAGGTCAGTTCTCTCTGAATTATGCTTTTACGCCCGAGCTTCCCCATGTTTTCTCTCTGGTTTTTATTCTCAAGCAGTTTATTAATTTTTCTGGATAATTCTTCAGGGTTTTTTGCAGGTACCAAATACCCTGTTTCCCCATCGACCATAAGTTCAGGTATCCCGCCGACGTCGGTTGCTACAACTGGAACCTCACAGGCAAGGGCTTCAAGTACTACATTTGGTCTCCCTTCAGAAAGTGAAGGCAATACGAGGATATCCGAAGCTGAGATCCAGAGCGGGATGTTCTCATGGTTTACAGGCCCAGTGAATTTAATGTGATCTGCAATTTTGAGCTCCTGTGCTCTTTTTTCCAGACTTTTTTTCAGGCCATCGTCCCTGCCTACCATAAAAAGATTGGTGTTTGTGTTCACAAAATCCTTTGCAGCTTCAATAAGGTAGTCCACACCTTTTATTTTTCTAAGGGCTCCAACAAATAGGACGATATTCTTATCTTGTGGCAGGTTTAACAGATTCCTTGCATGTGCTTTTCCTGCAGGTTTGAACTTTACGGTGTTAACACCGTTTGGAACCACATGGACCTTTTCTTCGTTTATTCCCAGATTTACTATGTGGAGCTTGAGGTCCTCGCTGACAGAAAGAATCTTATCTGCAAAATTCATTGCCTCTATAATCTGCTTTGATGTATAGGAACCTTCATAAGCAACTTTTCTTTCTATTGTTCCGAGTGCACTTATTACAAGAGGGACTTTCCATTTCTTTGCAAGTTTCATCATCCCATACCCGTCGGGATATGAGAAGTGTGCGTGGATCAGGTCTGGTTCTGGATTTATATTTTTGATTGCGTATTCGAAAATGAAGTGAGAGTACGAAAACCCTGTTATGGGATAAAAATATTTTTTGGGGACAGCATATATATAACGTGGATAATGAAGGTCATATTTTTCGGTATGCTCAATCCGAGGCAGTTTAAAAAAGTTATAATATGGAAATACGGAAAAAGGAAGGACAAAGGGTTTTGGCGAGATGACAGTAACATCTACGCCCTGGTTTGCAATTGAGTCTATACTCTGTTTTATGAATGTCCCAAGTTGAGGGTAATACCTGTTAGGAAATTCCTGACATGCTTCCAGTACTTTCATAATCTTTTGCTCGTTTTCGATTCGGATGCATCAAAAGCAGACAGAGGAGAGAAGTAATCCTATAAATACTTCTCTGCAAAATGCATTAAATTCTTGTCCATGGATTTTATGCTAAACCCTCGTCCTTGAACTGAAAAAAATAATAAATAAAGCCATGGGATAAACTAATTAACTACTTTTGCTATTCTGGTAACCGGCTACTATGTTTAAAAAAGTAAATAATATTTTCCTGGTTTATTACGGTTCTTTCAATGCTAAATCAGGTTCGAATATCCACATTCTAGAACTTCTGAAAAATTTAAAAAAATATACTGATATAGTCCTGTTTGCACCCGGACAGAAGAGTGTAGACCGCACTCTTCCAGGGATAAAATGCGTGCCTGTAATAGACAATAAATATCTTGTACAGCCCTCTTACGAATTCATGCTTTCTTTTTACCTTCTTTATTCTTGCATAAGAAATAGGCCTGACGTGCTCTATCTTCGCCAGAATTCTTTTCCGTTCTTTCCTATACTTCTATGTAATATTCTAAAAATTCCTTCCATAGTAGAAGTTAATGGGATAGTTCTGGATGAGTTAAAGGTCGATCCAAATTCACAGTCTTTTGCGTATAGAGTTTTCTCTCATCTTGCACTCAGGTCTGAAAACTTTAATTACAGGCACTGCGACAGAATTGTTTCAGTCACGGATAAACTCAGGGACGAACTTGTGAGACTATACTCAGTTCCTGAGAGCAAAATCTATGTTATTAACAATGGGGCAAATACTGATGTATTCAAGCCTCTGGATTCCAAACAGACCAGAGAGAAGCTGCAGCTTGAAAACTCAAAAAAGTACATATGCTTTGTCGGGAACCTTGCAGCCTGGCAGGGAGTTGAATATCTAATTCATGCCTCTCCTTTGATTCTGGAGAAATGTCCTGATGCTCATTTCCTTGTTGTAGGAGACGGAGTTATGAAGGAGAAACTGATGGAAATAGCTTCTAGGTTAGGGCTTTCGGATAAATTTACTTTCACCGGAAGAATTCCCTACGAACAGGTTCCTCTCTACATCAACGCGGCTGATGTTTGCGTTGCTCCTTTCATCAAGGAAAGAAACTCAAAAATAGGACTTTCAGCATTGAAAACTTATGAGTACCTTGCCTGTGGAAAGCCTATTGTGGCAAGCGGTATTTCGGGAGTCAAAGATTTAATTGAAGCTTCAGATGGCGGAATTTCCGTAACTCCTGAAGATCCTGAACAACTTGCGATTGCTGTAGTCAAATTACTTCTCGATGAAAATACCCGAGCTCTTATGGGAGAGAAAGGCCGAAGATATGTCGTTGAGAATCACAGCTGGGACGGAGTTGCAAGGAAAATTCTTGACATATGCAAAGATATTATTTAATTAACTCTTTGTAACTTGTAAAAAGAAAGTCTACAGCTTTATTCATGGCTGTATTCATAAAACAAACGCAGGCTGAGATAGTATTTTTTGTAACTTACGGCATTTTACGGCTTGAGTAAACTACCAATCTTCAATCCTGCAATTCTTCATTATTTGCTAATATTACAGCGCTGCTGTAACAGAGTTCGGCAACTATGTGATATTTATCCATGTGTCTTCGGTTAAGGAATCATTTAACCATAACATGGCTACTAAAATTATTTACACATCTTGATTTACTTTACAGGTTTACAGAAAAACATGATAATAGTAACATTTTTCTAATAGATCGTATCTTAACCAATGACGAATGGATATTTATCTTAATTGCACTGTTTATTGCAAGGGGTTAATTAGAAACTAACAATAAATTCACTCTTTTCTCAAGATGAATTTGTGTAATTTGGAAAACTGTAATTTGGAAAACTTAACCTGAGAAACAGGCGATTTATTTTGAATTCTTTACTATAGCATCTTGTCTGGCAGTGTACCGAAAGTTCTATGAGTTATTAGTTCAGTACTTTTTCTCACATCTTTAAACTCATATAACTATCTTTTATAAAAATTTGACAAACAGTATGAAAAAACGGCCGAATTTGTAAATATTTTTTGTAAGTGTTCTTAAATTCTGCGACTGTATACGCTGTTACTACACAAATATCTATCTAACAGAAATAATTATGAATTTTTGTAATGATTAATACTAAATCATTTCGATGTTAAAACGAGAATTAGGAATCTTTTTATCGATGGGTTGCCTTATCCTTAAAGGTGTTATTATATATTAACCCTTTACGCTTTCAAAAATTAATTTGCGTATATAAAGCCTTTAAATTCTGAAAGGATCTAATGTTTGTAATATCTTGCCCAATATATCTGAAAATATGGGCAAACTTCCTCAAATTTTTAGCAAACAATTGTAATTTTTGCGGAGGTGTGGACACGTTACTGCACAAATATTTAATTATCAAAAATATTAATAAATTTTATTCTGATCACCTTAAGATGATCCCGATGTCAAAACGAGAATTTGGACTCCTTTTATTGGTAAGTTGCCTTATTCTTGCAAGCGTTCCTACTGCTTTATGCCAAAGTCCTGCGCCAACTGTTTATGTTGCAGGAGATGGTAGTGGAGATTTTAACTGCGATGGAAAAGATGATCATGTACAGATAAATCAGGCTCTTAAGTTTGTGGCTGATAACTCTGAATATACCACTGTCCACCTTAAAGGTCCGTTTACGTATGTTATTAACAATACTCTTCTCATCGGCAGCAATACTATTCTTGAAGGTGATTCGACTGCTGTGATCAAACTGGTTGATCACGCAGGCTGGGTTACAATGAAACCTTTGATCCAGCAGATGAGTAGTTCCGGAAATAATAACATTGTAATAAGAGGTTTCGAGGTTGATGGAAACCATGACGGTAATTACGATCAAAAAAAATATCCTAAGGGTAAAGGGTTCTATAATGTGATGTACTTCCTTTATTGCAATAACGTAACCGTATACGATATGTACATGCACGACGGGCTCGGAGACGGACTGAGGATAAAATATGGCAAGAACGTCCAGTTTTATAACAACAAGATATACAAGCTCGGACACGACGGTATGTTTGCGATTCAGTGTCAGAATGTAGAGGCCTGGAATAATATAATAACTTGCAGGACTAACAGTGGTCTTAGAATCTGGAACTCAAATGATGTAAAACTCCATGATAATTTCATCGATTCTTTCTACGATTGGAGCGCAGGCGGCCCGGGCATTCAGGTAGAAAAGTCTTCAGGTGCTATGGATGATATTGAGATCTACAATAATATGATCAATAATACCTACGGCCCTGGTATCTGGCTTTTCAACTATGATACCTCTGCTACCAAAGACGAGGGGAAAAATGTCTATATCCATCACAACATTTTCTATGACACGGGCACCAATCCTAGCATTACCTGGGTTGGGGGTATCTTGGGAAGTGGATTCCATGATACACTTATAGAAAATAATGTCTTTGACAGTGCATATAATGTTGCCATTGTCAGCATGAGTCCCGAAGGTTTTTTCTCAAATTATACGTCAGAATACACAACAATTGTCCGCAACAATATAATTGTAAATACCCAGAAGCGTACAAAAAGTCCGAGCGGAACAGGATATGGAATTGCCAATTACCTACCTGAAACACATTCCTTTGAGATTGCATATAATTGCCTTTACAATAACTCAGCGGGTAACTATAAAGACTGCACCTCGAAAGCCGATATCCACATAAGGCCATTATTTGTAGACCAGGAAAACCATGATTACCACCTTCAATCAAGAGGTGGAAGTTGGAACGGGAAAACATGGGTTAAATACAAAGTGAGTTCTCCATGTATTGATACCGGATATCCATCTGCTGACTATTCCAATGAACCTGAAGATAACGGAAACAGGATCAATATCGGAAGGTATGGGAACACAATCTATGCATCGAAATCAAAGCACTGATGCATCGATATGTTTATCGTTTCTTATATTGCGAATCCAGAGACTTGAGGTTGCATTTAAATTAACATTGATATAAGTGCCATAGCCGTTAGGAAAAACTAGACACGCGTTAAAAATTATATCCGGGAGGGATTTGAAAAAGATTCTGTATAACTTTAACGATATCATTTGATTGTATTCTTAATGATATTGCAAAGGCTGTCTCAAAACGACATTCAATTCTATAATTGGGATGATTCATTGATGGTAGGGGTTCAACCCTGCGTAAATTTTGGGATGATTTCCGGCTGAATTAAGTCAAAAATGTTTCCCCCAATTATAGAAATTGTTGGAGTTTTGAGATCTCCCGTAATGTTACTAAAGCTGTTTCTGACTTCGGGCCTGGCTAAAATCTTTATAGACTCTTCTTTTCATTTTACAAACTGATTAAAAATTCAAAAAGACTGCCAAAATATTTTTATAACATAGTGATTTAGTTCATAGTGTTGGCTATAGAAATTATTAAAGTGTTTATAGTGTTGACTATTAAAATTATTAAAGGCTAATACTCAATTTATTCACTATGATCCTTGGGGGGACTTAGATGAATTTGAGGAATTAGCCTGAAATAAAGGGTGATTTCTTCTGGATTCCTTTGTTCCTTTGATAGGATTTAGTAGTTTTTGCTATGAACAATTTCTCTAAGAATTTCTATAGTCTTGAATGTTGGAGAGTGGATACTATTTGAAAAATCTCATCCATTATTCAATGAACTGAGTAAGAAATTTGTCTAATTATTTGACAGGCAATTTTAATTTTGTAGACAGATGGGTACTTTTTGCCCAGCACTTACTCTGTAAATATTTTAATATACTTTTTATAGTAGTCTCAGGTGATATAGATGCTAAAAAGAGAATTAGGGATCTTTTTCTTGGTAAGTTGCCTTATTCTTGCAAGTATTCCTACTGCTTTATGCCGAAGTCCTGCACCAACTGTTTATGTTGCAGGAGATGGGAGTGGGGATTTTAATTGCGATGGAAAAGATGATCATGTACAGATAAATCAGGCCCTTAAGTTTGTAGCAGGTAACTCTAAATATACTACTGTCCACCTCAAAGGTCCTTTTACTTATGTTATTGACGATACTCTTCTCATTGGTAGCAATACTATTCTTGAAGGGGATTCAAATGCTGTTATCAAACTGGCTAACAACGCAGGTTGGGTTACAATGAAACCTATGATCCAGCAGATGAGCAGTTCCGGAAATAAAAACATTGTAATAAGAGGGTTCGAGGTTAATGGAAACCATGACGGTAATCCCAAAGTTTCTAAGGGTAAAGGGTACTATAATGTAATTTACTTTACTAAGTGTAGTAATGTAAAAGTATACAACATGTATATGCACGATGGACTCGGCGATGGGCTGAGGATAAAATCCGGAAATAATATTCAATTTTATAACAACAAGATATACAAGCTCGGGCACGACGGTTTGTTTGCAATTGAGTGTCAAAACGTAGAGGCCTGGAAGAATACAATAACCTGCAGGACTAACAGTGGTCTGCGAATCTGGAACTCAAACCATGTAAAATTCCATGACAATGTAATTAATTCTTTCTACCACTGGAGTGCAGGCGGCCCGGGCATTCAGATCGAAAAGTCTGCAGGTGTTATGGATGATATAGAGATCTATGATAATACTATCTCTAACACCTATGGCCCAGGCATCTGGATTTTCAACTATGACACCTCTGCTACCAAAGACAAAGGGAAAAATGTCCATATCTATCATAATGCCTTCTACGGGACAGGCACCAATCCTAGCATTACCTGGGTTGGGGGTATTGTAGCCAGTGGGTTCCATGATACTCTAATTGAAAATAATGTTTTTGACGGCGTATATCATGCTGCTGTTATTCACATGTATCCAGAAGTTTATTCTCCAAAGTACTCGTCAAAATACACAACAATTGTCCGTAACAACATAATTGTAAATACTCAAAAACGTACAAAGTCTCCTAGTGGGACAGGGTATGCAGTGATCAATTACATCACTAAAAACCATGTTTTTGTGTTGGAGAATAATTGCCTTTACAAGAACTCAGCAGGCAAATATAAAGGCTGCACTTCGAAATCTGACCTCTACTTAAACCCATTATTTGTAAACCAGAAAAAACATGATTATCACCTCCAGTCAGTTGCAGGTCACTGGAATGGGAAAAAATGGGTTAAGGACAAAGTTAGTTCTCCCTGTATTGATGCCGGATACGCCTCTTCGGACTATTCTAAAGAACCTGAAAATAATGGAAATAGGATTAACATAGGCAGATATGGAAACACAATCTATGCTTCACTGTCATCCACACAAGTAAAGACTGTTCAGTCTTTGTTAACAGACTCAATCTCTGAATATACAAATGAGACTGATGAAAATGAGACTGATGAAAATGAGACTGATGAAAATGAGACTGATGAAAATGAGACTGATGAAAATGAGATTGATGAGGATCTTAACTTTACGGAGGAAATTTTTGACGAGGACGAAGATAATTTCACATACTCCGAAGATCTTTCTGTCGATACACAGGGTCCGGTTATTGAATCAATTCCCGAAACTACAGTTAAGATTGGAGAAACTTTGAACTTTACAGTGAAAACGTCTGATGTGAATGGAGGCAATCTTACCTTTTCAGCATCTGATCTTCCTGCAGGCGCAAGTTTTGACAAAACAGGGGTTTTTAGCTGGACGCCTTCAAACGGACAGGAAGGGGTATACACTGTATCTTTTGAGGTAAGCGATGGCATTTTCAACGATTCTGAAGTTGCGATAATAAGTGTGGTTGAAGAAGCCGCTTTGAACCTTTCTAACGCGTACGACACCTACCTTTACGAAGTATCTCCTGAAGGCCTTTGTTTGAGCAATTTATCTCTCGGATTGGAGGAATGACTGATGCTTAGTAAGTTCTAAACCAAAAAACTCGCAGTCTGTGGTAAAACCAGCTCTGTTGAATCAATTCTAAATTGTGTAAATAAAGCAAGTTCTCAGAAAAATGGTCGGAATATCTTAAGAACGCAGTTAGAATGGAGTTGCAAGAATGGAATTGGAGCAATATGATCTGACAATACTTTTATGATATGTCAGAGTTTTACTCCTAACTTCCACATTCTTCTCCAACTTTTATGTTTTTTTTGTATGGTGTTTTCTCTTTCTACAAATTCATTCTTTCTGCAAATTTATTCTTTCTACAAATTTATTTGTTCTCTCTAACACTATGCAACTCTTTAAATATTTATCAAGTTTGCACAAATATTTTTATAACATTACAATATAGTTTACAGTGTTGGCTATAGATCTTTAATTAAGGGCTAATACTCAGACCGTTCACTATGTTTCATGGGAGGATTTGGTGAAGTCGAGAATTGGCCTGAAAATCAGGGAGATTTATTCTGAGTCCCTTATTCATTGCATTTTATCGGATTCAATATTTTTTGCCATGAATAAATTCTCCGGAACTTTTCTATAGCCTTGAACGTCTGAGAGTGAGCACTATCTAAAAAACATTATTCACTTTATGAGAATCAGAATATTAAGTTTAAGCAAATTTTTGATAAATAGTAACAAATTTTATGGGGATATTGATACGTCACCACATGAACATCTACCTACCAAAATTAACAATATGCGCTGTTGTGATCAATCCCAGATAATCCCGATGTTAAAACGAGAATTTGGACTCCTTTTCTTGGTAAGTTGCCTTATTCTTGCAAGCGTTCCTACTGCTTTATGTCGAAGTCCTGCACCAACTGTTTATGTTGCGGGGGACGGTAGTGGAGATTTTAACTGCGATGGAAAAGATGATCATGTACAGATAAATCAGGCTCTTAAGTTTGTGGCCGATAACTCTGAATATACTACTGTACACCTTAAAGGTCCTTTTACTTATTCTATTAACGATACTCTTCTCATCGGCAGCAATACTATTTTTGAAGGGGATTCGACTGCTGTGATCAAGCTGGTTGATCACGCAGGCTGGGTTACAATGAAGCCCTTAATCCAGCAGATGAGCAATTCTGGAAATAATAATATTGTAATAAGAGGTTTCGAGGTCAATGTGAACCATGACGGTAACACCGAGTTCGCTAAGGGTAAAGGATATTATAATGTGATTTACTTCCTTTACTGCAATAACGTAACCGTTTGCGATATGTATATGCACGACGGTCACGGAGACGGGCTGAGGATAAAATATGGCGAGAACATCAAGTTTTATAACAATACTATCTACAAGCTCGGGCACGACGGTCTGTTTGCGATTCAGTGTCAAAATGTAGAGGCCTGGAATAATACAATAACCTGCAGGACTAACAGTGGTCTTAGAATCTGGAACTCAAATGATGTAAAATTCCATGATAATTTCATCGATTCTTTCTACCACTGGAGTGCAGGCGGGCCAGGGATTCAGGTAGAAAAGTCTGCAGGCATTATGGATAATGTAGAGATTTACAATAATACTATCAATAATACCTATGGCCCTGGAATCTGGCTTTTCAACTATGATAGCTCTTCTGCTACCAGAGACCAGGCGAAAAATGTCTATATCCATCACAATACTTTCTATGACACGGGCACCAATCCTAGCATTACATGGGTAGGCGGTATCATAACAGGTGGATTTGAAGACACTGTCATTGAAAACAATGTTTTTGACGGAATCTACCATACTGCAATTGCCAATATGTATATCAACAGTTATTCTCCAACCTATGTGCCAGGAGGCGACGGATTCACAACAATTGTCCGCAATAACATAATTGTAAATACCAGATTGCGCACAAAGTCTCCGACTGAAACAGGGTATGGAATTATGAATTATCTGCCTGAAACGCATTCCTTTGTGCTGGAAAATAACTGTCTCTACAATAACTCAGCAGGTAACTATAAAAACTGCGCATCAACAACTGATATCTATGTAACCCCTCTTTTTGCAGACCCAGAAAACCATGACTACCATCTTCAGTCGGTCTCAGGCCGCTGGAACGGAAAAACCTGGGTTAAAGACAGAGTTAGTTCTCCCTGCATTGATGCCGGATGTTATTTCTCGGATTACTCTAACGAGCCCGAAGATAATGGAAACAGAATCAATATAGGAAGATATGGAAACACGATCTATGCATCTCTTTCAGGGGTTTCTGAGGAAAATCATGCTCCCATAATAGAGCCTATTTCTGAGGTCACGGTTAAAGCCGGAGAGAACCTGAATATTCTAGTAAAAGCTTCTGATGAGGATGGAGACAGCCTTACATACTCAGCTTCTGGCCTTCCTGCAGGTGCAAGTTTTGATGGGAATTCAGGGCTTTTCAGCTGGAGGCCGGCAAATGAGCAGGAAGGTCTCTACGCGATATCTTTTGAAGTGAGCGATGGTAAGCTCAGTGCTTCTGAAGTTGCAAATATAAGTGTTGTTTTGAATCTCTTTGGAGATATGTACGACAACCGCATGCGTGAAGCTTCTCCTGAGGATGTTTTTTCGGATAAATCATTTCTCGATGTAGGAGGAATTAGCAGCGTTGGTAGATACAGAGACCTCATATGGTTTAACGTAAGCGAATACACCAATGCTACTGAAATCAGTAGTGCAAATCTTTCTCTTTTCTGGTATTATCCTTCCAGCACACGACCAAATGATACTGTTATCGAGGTCTACAGGCCTGTTTCCTGGAATCCTGATTATGTGAGCTGGAATAAAAAGAATAAAGACATTGCCTGGAATAACGCAGGAGGAGATTGGTATGACAGAAATGGTGTCCTCCAGGGAAGTACTCCATATGCTACATTAACCCTGAGAGCCAGTAGTTTGCCAGATAACAGGTACTATGAGCTCGATGTGACCGATCTTGTAAAAGAATATGTCAATTGCAGTTATGAAAACACAGGTTTCCTTATAAAAGCCCGCAGTGAAAATAATAACTATATTGCCTTCTACAGCGCTGACTGCGGAAACACAAGCCAGGTACCAAAGCTTAATATTAAGAAAAGGGTAACTGCAAATGCAACTATTACTGGCGCAAAAGATAACCGCCTGCGTGAAATCTCACCTGAGGGCGTCTTTTCTGACACATCATTTATCGATGTAGGAAAATTGAGCAATGTTGGGAGATACAGGGATGTTATTTCGTTTAATTTAAGTGAATATACCAGTACCACAGAGGTAGAAAGTGCAAATCTTTCTCTTTTCTGGTATTATCCTTCCAGCACACGATCAAATGATACTGTTATCGAGATTTACAGGCCTGTTTCCTGGAATCCTGATTATGTGAGCTGGAATAAAAAGAATAAAGACATTGCCTGGAATAACGCAGGAGGAGATTGGTATGACAGAAATGGTGTTCTCCAGGGAAGTACTCCATATGCTACATTAACCCTGAGAGCCGATAGCTTGCCAGATAACAGGTACTATGAGCTCGATGTAACTGATCTTGTAAAAGAATATGTCAGTGGCAGGTATGAAAACACAGGTTTCCTTATAAAAGCCCACAGTGAAAGTGATAACTATATCGCCTTCTACAGTGCTGACTGCGGAAATATAAGTCAGGTACCAAAACTGAATCTAGTTTACAGGTAAGAGTTGAATTCTCAAAAAAGATTTTCCATAACTTCCGACCCGAAAATAAACTTCTGCGGTCGGATATTTTGGAACTTTTTTCTTTTAATGCACGAAAAACATGAATTTTTAAAATTTTCCATAAGTAATTTTTTAAGTAAGTTAGTGTGGTTTATAGACCTACTAATCAGGTTTAATTATTTGTTTTTGCTTCCAAACTTATTCTTCTTTTTAAACGTCTTATTCTAATTTCTGGCTATCTTTTGGATTTATGCCTACATCGTGTAAAATTTTTAATTATATTTCCTAATAAGCCAGAACTTGCGGTGTTCGCATCTTTAATTCTTTTTGTCTCAACTGCATGTTTTTTAGAAAATCATGTCCATATATGCACTGAACTTCTGCCAAAATTTATCTCAACACAAAGGCTTTTATCTTTTGTAGAAATCTCTTATTGGGGGCAGTTAAAATTTGTCGTTGTTGAAAAAAAATGCCGCTAAAAAAATTTGAAGTTAACACTGAATATAAGTATAATATATCGAAACTTTTGAATTCAAAATTAAAGGTACTTTGTATGAATGAAACTTATTATAATATAGTTATAAATAGAACTTCTACTGAGAGATTAAAACTTGAGCAAGATGAGAAGCATTCAAAAGGGTTTAAATATCAGGCGCTGGATATTGAGCCGGGTCAAGTCTTAAGAAATACTTTCATGTAAGGCTATTTTCATAACTTCTTTCAATGGAAATTCTTAAAAACGGAATTCTTTTTAAGGTGATATGGTGTCATATCAAAAGTTTGCAAAGGATGTTGGTTTTATCGGGACAGTTCAGGTACTTACAAGCCTGGGAACTTTTTTCCTGCTTCCGATAATTACAAAGACCCTTGGAACATACGACTATGGACTCTGGGCTCAAATCAATATCACTGTATCTCTCATCTCTCCACTTGCACTGATGGGCCTTTCTATGGGTTTTGTCAGGTTTTTATCTTCTGAAACGGAAATCAAAATAATAAGGGAAGCAGTATATTCAATTCTCTTTTTTGTAACTGTATCCGGTCTATTTGCCTCTTTTTTACTCTATACGTTTGCAGAGCCGCTTGCAACCTTCGGTTTTAAAGACCCTCATGCAACTTATTTTATCCAGGCAGGTTCCCTTTTAATTCTTCTGAGCGTGATCGAGTCTATATCTCTTTTTTATTTCAGGATTTTCAGGCAGATTCAGACATTTTCTTACTTAACCCTTTTTGAAACATTTGGAAAATTGTTTTTTATTCTCTTTCTTCTCAAAATGGGATATGGGCTTCTTGGTGTAATAGCAGCTACTCTACTTGTACAGGGCTTCATTTTTTTAATTTCTCTCCTGATGATCATATCACAAATAGGATTCGTTATCCCGAGATTTACTTACATGAAAGAGTATCTGCAATTTTCTCTACCGTTAACTCCCAATTCACTTGTAAGGTGGATTACAGAATCAAGTGACAGATATATGGTTACTTATTTTCTCGGCCTTAGAAGCGTGGGCGTATATTCGGCAGCCTGCTCAATTGGCAGTCTTATCCAGCTTTTTGTAAGCTCTCTTCAGCTCATTCTTCTTCCCGAGTTATCAAAGCTTTTCGATGAAAATAAAATGGATGAAGTCAGAATTTATATGTCTCATTCTCTAAGATATTTTCTTCTCGTCTCAATTCCTGCAGTCTTCGGGCTCTCAGCTCTTGCAAAGCCTTTGCTTGGGATCCTTACCACTGATGATTTTCTTTCGGGTTGGTTTGTAATTCCCATTACTGCCTTCTCAGGTCTTCTGGCAGGAATTTTCCAGATATTTGTCAACACAATGCTCCTTATAAAGCAAACAAAAACAGCAACTTACATTAATATTGTTGCAGCAGTTTCGAATGTATTGATTAATCTTCTACTGATACCTTCTATTGGAATTGTTGGAGCCTCACTGTCAACCTTATTTTCTTACTTTTTAATGTCTGTGCTTTGTATGCATATTTCCTTAAAACATTTTAAACTTGATTTTTATCTTCATGATATTGCAAAAAGCGTTCTGTCCTCAGTAGTTATGTATCTCTTTGTTTCCTACTTCGCTATCTCAAGCATCATTGAGCTTTTTGAGATTGCAGGTATAGGTGTACTTATTTATCTGGTTATGATGTTCCTGGTAGGCGGATTCACAGACCACGAACTTTCTTTAATACGAAGATACTTATTCAGAGTCAAAAGCGAAGTCAAGCAGTAATTTTGCCTTTGTTTTTATACGGATCCACAAAAAATTGTTAAAAAAAAACTGGAATAAAAGTTAGTCTACTAACTTTTCTCCAAGTAATGCCCTCGCCGTTTCCCTAATACTTCTCTCCGATGTATAGACCGGTTTCCAGCCCAAACTTTTCATTTTTTCAATCCCTAATCTCATCCTTGGCACATCGCCTTTCCAGCCTCTGTTTCCTCCTGTATAGGTAAATTCAACATTAGAAAGCCCCATCTCTTCTATAACAACCTTTCCTATCTCTGTGGCACTGATGGTGTCTTCGGAGCCGATATTAAATATATTTACCTTTTCTTTGCTGTTCTCGATTAAAAATAATATTGCATCAACACACTCTGAAACATGAAGATAGGATTTTTCCTGCTTGCCATCTCCCAGGATTTCCAGCAGACTAGTGTTTTTCCACAGTTTTTTTATAAAGTCAACCGTAATTCCGTGTGTACTGCGTGGGCCAACGATGTTTGCGAAGCGAAATATCCAGGCCTGCATATCAAAGGTATGAGAATATGAAGTAATAAATGCTTCACAAGCCAGTTTAGAGGCACCGTAAAGAGATATCGGAATAAGAGGGCCATAATCTTCTGGAGTAGGCATAATACTCGCTTCGCCATAAACTGTCGAGGTGGAAGTAAACGCAATTTTTTTGGTGTTGTTTTTCCTCATTGCTTCCAGAAGGTTATAGGTCGCCAGAATATTCTGATCCAGATGAACTCTGGTATCCGAAGCTCCGAGCCTTACATCAGGATTTGCGGCCACATGACAAACAAAGTCGATACCTTCACAGGCCTTCTCTATCGCCTCCTGGTCAAGGAGGTCTCCTTTTATCAGGGTGAAGTCAGGGTTTTCAAGATGATTTTCGATAAATCCCATTTTTCCTGAACTCAGGTTATCAAAAACAGTAACTCTGTTCCCTTTTTCTATAAGGTGATCTACGAGGTGGCTTCCTATAAAACCGGCTCCTCCTGTCACAAGTATTTTATTCTTTGCAGGCATGGAAAATCCTCCTAACAATCTTTCCAAATAATCTTTCTTTCGATTAATACTTTATAATTCTTAAAGTAATCAGAAAATGCTTTTATCTCATTTCTTATATGTGGAATGAGTAGAGAACCAGAAAATATTAAAGATATTCTGGTTAAAGAGTATTATTTGCTTAACTATATGAATAACTTTTCACAGAAATCTTTTACCGGAGAGTTTATTTTGACCGTTAAAAAAGCACTTATTCCGGCAGCTGGTCTTGGGACCCGTTTCCTGCCTGCCACCAAGTCGATGCCAAAAGAGATGCTTCCGATTATTGACACACCTGTGATTCAGTATGTTGTAGAGGAAGCCATTGCCTCGGGAATTGAGGATATAATCATTATCACAGGCAGGGGTAAACGGGCAATTGAAGATTATTTCGATGATTCTCCCGAACTCGAAATGCATCTTGCGAAAAAGCACAACACTGAACTTCTTAAACTTGTCCGGGACGTTTCGTCCCTTGTGGATATTCACTATATCCGTCAGAAAGAACCTAACGGTCTAGGGGATGCGGTCCTCAGGGCAGAAAACCATATTGGAGACGAACCTTTCGCCGTGCTTCTTGGAGACGATATTATTGTGAATGACAAACCCTGCACAGCTCAGCTCATTGAAAATTTTGAAAAGTATGGGAGATCCACGCTCGCAGTGGAAGAAGTTCCTCGTGAAAAATTAAGTAGTTATGGAATTATAAAGGGCAAGCCTCTTAGTAATTCTCTCTATGTACTGGAGGATATTGTCGAAAAGCCTTCACCTGAAAATGCTCCTTCAAATCTGGGAGCAATAGGTCGCTATGTTTTCACTCCTGAAATCTTTGACTGTATAAAAGAGGCCGGGACAGGGGTAGGAAACGAAATCCAGCTGACTGACGGAATTCGGGTCCTTAACAGGTCGCAGATGATCTACGCATGCAGGTTCAAAGGAAAAAGATTCGATACCGGTGACAGGTTAGGATACGTAAAATCAATAGTGGATTTTGCCCTTGAAAACGAGAATCTTAGAAAAGACGTACTTGAGTACCTGAGAGAAATTCTAGCATCGGTCAAGGAACCTTCAGATAAATAAGGTCCCATACATAAGGGAGTTGGCCAAGTTAGTATATAAGTCACTATAGTCACGAGGCTAAATAATGCAACTACCCAATGAGGTGCAATGAAGTTTTTTGTTGCAACAATTACAGACGTTACTATAAGGAGCTAGCAAAGTATATCATATAACTTTATATAAAAAGAGTAAATGATTTCTGCTGGTTTTTACCAGCAGAGTCCCTCATAATCTATATTTTTCGCTTTAATTACCCGCCTTCCGTCAACTACTATCTTTTCTTTCATGACTTCAAATTCAGAATCAAGTTGCTTGAACTCATCCCATTCTGTCATTACAAGGCAGGCGTCAGCACCTTCAAGAGCGTCTTTAGCTTTCCCACAGTATTCAATTGTTGGAAATATCCGTTTCATATTCTCAGTTGCCATTGGATCGTAAGCCGAAACTTCTGCTTCTAATCTTAAAAGTTCAGCAATGACAGGGATAGATCTGGACTCTCTTATATCGTCTGTATCGTTCTTGAAAGCAAGCCCAAGGACCGCAACCTTTTTTCCCGCAAGGCTTCCTATTTTCTTCTGGAGTATTTCGGTCATAAGAATTGGCTGTTTTTCGTTTACTCCAATTACGGATTCCAGGAGCGCTGGAGAATATCCTATTTCTTTTGCCTTTCCTATAAGTGCTTTTACATCTTTTGGGAAACAGGACCCTCCAAATCCTGCTCCTGAATTCAAAAACTTTGGGGATATCCTGGAATCCTTACCTACAGCTTTCATAACCTCGTAGGTATCAACGTTTAACCTTTTGCAAATGTTGCCAATCTCGTTAGCAAAGGATATTTTGGTAGCCAGAAGGGAGTTATTTGCATATTTGATCATTTCCGCTGTTGATACACCCGTGCGGGTCACCTCACATTTAAAGGTCCGGTAAAGTTCTGAGACAAGATCTCCCGATTTCTGGTCAATTGCTCCTACAACTATTTTATCAGGATGCATGAAGTCGTAAACGGCTTTTCCTTCTCTGAGGAATTCGGGGTTCATTGCAACTCCAAAGTCTTTTCCTGCTACCTTTCCTGAAGTTTCTTCAAGGATTGGAAGTACAAATTTTTCAGTTGTCTCGGGAACGACTGTGCTTTTAACAACGACTACATGGTATCCTTCTTTCTTTGCCAGTACTGCCCCTACACTTGCTGTTGCCGCACGAACAATTGAAAGGTCTATGCTTCCATCTTCTGCGGAAGGAGTTCCTACACAGATAAAAGAAATGTTTGTATTCTTGATCGCAAATTCATAGTCAGTGGTTGCAGTGAGACTTTTTCCGGCATATTTTTGCAAGAGTTCTCCAAGTCCCTCCTCATAGATAGGGGGAATGCCTGCATTTATCTGATCCATTTTTTTCTTGTCGATATCTACACAGATTACTTCATGCCCGACTTCTGCAAAACATGCGGCTGTGACCGAGCCCACATATCCTGACCCTATAACGGAAATTTTCATAAATTGAACCTCTTTATTGAGAATTGGAGAGTAATCAATTCCAATTCTTATTTATTTTTTGATAGGAACTCTTTCCAGGTTTACTATAGAAACCTCCAATCTATACGGTTTTCTACCACAAGTTCCTAATAATTCTTCACAAGTTTATATAGTTTAAAGGCTAATACCTTGTATAATTAGGGTTTAATACATGTTTTGATAACTCCTTTACAGAAGTTTTGGGGGATCTTATAATGTTTTCAATACTTGGTTTGAGCACAGAGTTTGCAGCGGGGAAGTCTCTTTCAGATTTAGGTATCTGCTTTCTCTCGACGGATTTTGGAATCCCTGTGTATTATCGGATAACGGTCGTGGGACTAATCGCTCTTGTAGGTATGAAGGAAATGCTGCTGGCTTCTAGAAAAGAAGATGAATTTTCTGTGGATTCAATGGATATGGGAATTTATCCACTTATAGTATGCTTTATTACTAGTTTCCTCTTTGCAAGCTTTAACATAATTCTAACAAAGTAATCCTCATATACATAATACATTTATTTCTTCAGTATTTCTTCAGTATTTCTTTTGTTTCTTCCAGTAAGTTTATTTTCTTACCAAATTAAAAAAAGCTAAATAATGTTTATTTTCCTATTTTTTAGAATATAATGTCTATAATTCTCAACACTGATAATTCTCGTTATCTTAGTTCAGTAACTATGTTTTCCATAGCTATTTATCTTTGAGCCATTTATCTTCTAATCATAATGTTGTTTGTTAATAACTCTAACTATCTTAAATAATTTAATCAATCAGGGGCACTATCAAGGGGGGGCTCCATCCACTGGAGACGGATAGTTACCACTTTTTAACATTATATGGGGGAGAGTTCTGTCTGATAGAACAGTTTGAAATCGGGGTTGAGTGAAAACCAGGATTTGACTGCATATTTTTGTCACAGTAAGAGAGAAAAAGGCAGGAAAATTTCCTGATTTGTTGATATTAATTTATCTCATATACTTTTGAATCAGGTTCAAGGTTAGTTTCCTAACTCTCAATCTTGAAAGACTACTCAAGCAGACAGACTTTCTTTTGATTATAGTCATGGGAAATATTTATTGGGGAGTGAAAAATTGAGAGTTCTTGTCGATATAGGGCATCCAGCCCATGTTCATTTTTTTAAAAACGCTATATGGAGTCTTGAAAAAAAAGGGCATCAAGTATTGGTGGTCTCTCGAGACAAGGATGTAGTAATAGATCTCTTGAACGCCTACGGAATTTCACATACAGTTTTGAGTAAAGTTAAACCAGGAAAAATTAATCTGCTTGAAGAATGGTTCATAAGAGAGTTCAAAACTTTTAAAATTACTCAGCAATTTGATCCTGACCTTTTTATAGGTATCCTTTCTCCAGCTGTAGCTCAGGTAGCCTGGATGCAGCGGAAAAAATCCATAATTTTTAACGACACCGAACATGCAGTACTGGCACAGAAGTTAACCTATCCTTTCTGTGACGTAATCTGTACTCCTTCATGCTATCTAAATAATGAAGGGCCAAAACAGATCAGGTATAGTGGATATCATGAACTGGCTTATCTTCATCCATCTTATTTTACTCCCAATCCTGAGATCCTGAAAGACCTCAAAGTAGAGGAGGGGGAGCCTTTTACGGTCCTTCGCTTTGTTTCATGGGGTGCACATCACGATGTCGGACAACATGGAATAAAAAATAAAGTAGCACTTGTCCAGGAAGCCGAAAAATTCGGAAAAGTATTCATAACTTCAGAAGGCCCTCTGGAAAAAGAGTTTGAAAAATATAGAATCTGTGTATCTCCAGAAAAAATTCACCACTTGCTCTATTATTCCACTCTATATGTTGGTGAAGGAGCAACGATGGCTGTTGAGAGTGCAATCCTGGGGACTCCGTCAATCTATATTTCCACTCTTGCAGGAACGATGGGGAACTTTTCCGAACTCGAAAAGAAGTACGGTTTGCTTTTTAATTACAGCGATTCGCAATCTGCCCTGACAAAAATTTCAGAACTTTTCAAAGATTCGGAACTTAAGAAAAGCTGGAGTTTGAAAAGAGCGGCTCTTCTCAAGGATAAAATCAATGTTACCGAGTTCATGGTCAATCTCATAGAAAGTCTTCCTGAAAAAAAATCTGGGCTTTCTTTATCTTCGGTTTCGGATGAGTCTTATGCATGAATTACTGATGAAAAACCAGGATTTATGGGATCTTTTCACCCGAAAAGAAGAGTATTATCCCGAAAAGCTGGATGAGCACCAGCGTTTTCTTTTCTCTGAAAAAGATCTCCTAAATGCCTCTGAGCCCAAGGTCTCCAGGTATCTTATGAAAAACGGGATGCAGGTCGAATTCCCTGAAAATAAATCATTTGCCGTTTGTTTGACTCATGATATAGACGATATTTACCCGCCTCTTTCCCATAGCTTGTTGTCATCAGTTTACAGCCTTAAACGGTTAAATTTCAAGGATTCTGCAGCTCAGTTATTGTGGAAATTGAGGGGAATAGACTACTCTCCTTACCTTAATTTCTCTAAAATTATGGACATTGAAGCCAGGTTTGAAGCAGAGTCCTCTTTTTACTTCATTGCTGCAGAAGCCGATCCAGTAAGATTCAGGTATGATATAGAAGACATAGAACATCATCTGGGAGAAATTTTAGATAGGGGATGGGAGGTTGGTCTTCACGGAGGTTACTATTCATACGGCAGTCCAGAAAATATAAAAAAAGAAAAAGAAAGACTTGAAGCCGTTTTGGGTAAAAAAGTAATAGGCTTTCGCAATCATTACCTCAGGTTCAAAACTCCAGACTCCTGGGAAATTCTTGCAGATGCCGGTTTTAGCTATGACTCCACTTTCGGGCACAGATACTCAGTTGGCTTCAGGAATGGAATGTGCCACCCTTTCAGTCCTTATAACCTTAATACAGGAAAAGAAATTGGTATCCTCGAAATTCCGCTTATCGTTATGGACACTGCTCTTTTTGCTACTTCTAAATCTTTTGAAGAGGCCTGGGAACGCACAAAAAATCTGATTGATACTACAGCAGGCCTTAACGGTGTTATTACTCTTTTGTGGCATAATTTCGCGTTCAGTTGTAATTTTCGAAAAGATTGGGTGAGGCTGTATGAGAAGGTGCTTCAGTACTGCTCCGAAAAAAGGGCATGGGTGACAAGCGGAGAAGAAATCTACAGGTGGTGGGCAGATAGGAGCTGAATTAAAAGGAAAGTATCTGCTGGTTACGCCTGCAAAGAACGAAGAACAAAATCTGCCAGAAGTTTCAAAGGCTGTAATCGGACAGGAATTAAAACCTGAGTTATGGATTATAGTCGATGATGGAAGTATAGACGAAACACCACGTATTCTCGAAGACCTGCAGTCAAAATACTCATGGGTCCAGAGTATAAGATTACCTCCAAGACCAAGAGACATCACTTTTCACTACAGTTATGTCTGCAAACAGGGCTTTGACTATGCGCTTGAGTATTGTAAGGAAAATAATATTGAATTCGAGTATCTAGGCCTTCTTGACGCTGATACGGTGCTTGAAAAAAATTATTTTGGAAAACTTCTGGCTGAGTTTAAAAAGGATAGTTCTCTAGGAATTGTTAGTGGGGGAATATATTATGATAATGACGGAAAACTTTCCCTGGAAGTAACTGCAAAAGAGCTTCCTCGAGGCACAGGAAGGATCTGGAAGAAAGAGTGCTTCCTCGAAACTGGCGGTTATCAGGTCGAACCGTCTCCAGATTCAATTTCAAATATAAAGGCTCTTTTGCGAGGTTGGCGGCTCATGCAGTATACTGATGTGGTCCAGATCCAAAAGCGTAAAACAAGTGCAGCTGATGGGCTCTGGAACGGGCATCTTAAAAACGGCTGGATGGCCTATTACCTTGGCAAAAACTCTTTCATGGCTCTTTTAAACATACTTCATCTTTCCGTGAAGCCTCCCTACTATACGGGCATTGCCTATTGCTGGGGGTATTTTGGCTCGGCAATTAGAAGGGAGAAAAAAATCCAGGACTCTGAAGTAAGGACTTACTACAGGAATCAGGGATTTTCAGGGTTGTTTTCCAGAATCTCAAAAAATTTTGGCCACAATTCGAGACATGTAAAGGAGAGAGAGCAGTGAAGATTAGCAAACATCTCGAAAAGGCAATTCGTTTAAGGTGATAACTTGAAGATGCTTTTTCTTGACATGGTAAGGCCACTTTCTCTTGCTGATGGCTCGTTTATTCACAGGTACGAGCTTGTTAGCAATCTTGCCAGGCTTGGCAATGAGATCCATATTTTTACTGTTGGCAAGACTTCCTTTTCGAGCATGACCAATATTCACAGCTATTATATCCCTCCTGGAAATTTCCTTTCACTTACTTTGAGCTATTTCAGAAACTCCATATTTCTTCTGGGTTCCGAAACTTTTGATGTGCTATATACCCGCAATCCCAATTTTGGCTTTCTTGCTGGACTATTCTGTAAAAACAGATGCAAAAGAATTATTTATGAATTAAATGGAATTCCTGAAGACGAAAAGAACCTCTTCAGGGAAAAATCTGAAGGAGATAAATTCTCACATCCCGAAAACAGAAGCAGTTTCTCAAACCGATATTTCTCTACACACGCCAGGTTAAAATTATTTATTCTCAAGAAAGCTCTTGAGTTTTCGGATAAAATTATTGCTGTGACTCCCGGGATAAAATCAAATCTTGAGAAGGGCTATAACGTCCCGGGAGATAAAATAGTCGTAGTTTCTAATGGGGCAAACACTTCCCTGTTCCGGCCTCTGGAACAGGAAACCTGCAGACGAGAACTTGGTCTGGACCTTAAAATTCCTTTTGTATGCTTTGTGGGTAACCTTGCTCCCTGGCAGGGGGTCGAGTATCTAATAAAGGCAGCTCCATCCATACTTTCCAGATTTCCGGAATGCCACTTTTTGATTATCGGAGATGGGGTTATGAAAGATAATCTTCTCAAACTCTGCAGGGAACTCGGAGTCGAAAATAGGTTCATTTTTACGGGTGTGATTGCCTACGATCGCGTGCCTTTCTATATTAATGCGAGCGATATTTGCACCGCTCCTTTTATATTTGCCAGAAACGCAAAAATAGGCCTGTCTCCTTTGAAGTTATATGAATACATGGCTTGCGGAAAACCTGTAATTGCAAGCAATATCAGTGGGGTCTCCGATGTACTTGAGGCTTCTGAAGGGGGGATTCCCGTCCTTCCTGAAAACCAGGGTGCTCTTGCAGAAGGCATCTTAAAACTACTTGAAAATCCCGATTTAAGAATGAAATTGGGTTCAAAAGGTTTAAGTTATGTTACTGAAAATTACAGCTGGTATAGCGTTGCGAAAAAGGTTAATGAAGTCTGTAAGTCAGAAATTGAGGCCAGGAAATGAGGGCTTGAAATCATCCTTATGTTTCCTATGACTCATCAGGATAAGAATAGTCATCTATTTAAATCATCCTTATGTTTCCCTATAACTCATCAGGATAAGAATAGTCATTTATTTGTACGGGGCTTAAAATGGACGAAATTGAAGTTAGAGAATTAGCGCCATCAGAATATAATGAATGGGATTTGCTCGTAGAAAACGCTCAGTCTGGTACACTCTTTCATACCAGTGAATGGCTTGGAATTTGCAGGGATGTCCTATCAAAGGATCTTAGAATTTATGGTTGTTTCAGAAAAGGCGAGCTTGTGGGAGGATGTCCTCTTTTTGTTAAAAACATTAAGGGCGCTTTAAAGGTAGCGAATTCTACCTGTGATATGACCAGCTACAGCGGGCCTCTTATAAAAGAGAGTCCCAGCTCTAAAGCAAGTAAACAGGTCCAGGAAGTTCACGACATTCTTAATCCTCTCAGGGAATTCCTTTGCAAGCAGGGATTTGATAGCATTCACCTTGCGTTCGCTCCAGGTTTTAAAGACGTAAGACCTTTTACGTGGTACGGATGGGATTCCACTGTGCACTATACCCATTATTTGAATCTGAGCGAAGATGTAGATAATAACATTGCAAGAAAGATTCGAAGAGAACTTAAAACCGCAAATGAGGCAGGACTTAAAACCAGGGTATGGAACGATCCTGAAACATATTACCATCTGCTCTCAATGGTCTACGAAAAACAGAAATTAGCTCCTCCTCTTCCCAGAGGATTCTTTGAAAGAGTGTTTAAGCTAATTCAGGAAAAAGATATCGGCTACATGTTTGTTACAGAGACCCCTGAGGGCGAAGTTGTTGCAGCTCACTTAAACCTATATGGTAAAAAATGCACTGTAACCTGGACCTCGGCCCTTAACCCGGATTTTGGCCGTCTGGGTCCCAATGCTCTTCTGTATTATAACGAATTTCTTGACCTGAAGTCCCGAAATTTCGAGTATATGAACGTAATGGCAGCAAATATTTCCAGGTTTGCGGATTTCATTATGGGCTTTTCTCCTGAGCTAATTCCCTATTATAGTGTGACTCTTGAGAGCAAAAAATATTCAATTGCAAAAGCCCTGTATAAAACTACTCACAAAGAAACTTACTGATAAAAATCAAAAATATGGCTCTTCGTTGTTTTTTGTGGATATCCTTATAACGTCCTCATAAAAACCAATGCGGTCTTGAATTGAAAATCATTTTATCCATAGGGAATAGCGAAGAGCCAAAAAATAAAAGTCGGGGAAATCCCAAAATTATTTTTTCATTATGTTTTTCTAATGTTCTTTCCTTTTTCATTCCTGACTGAAACTCTACTTTTCCTTCATAAAAGTGATTTCTTAAGAGATCAACTTTCAGTAAGTTTTTTTCTAAAAAGGAATTACACCCTTTCAGGTTCTATTTTTTATATTCACGAGAAAGGCTGAAAGTAACTTCTTGAAAGCAGGATCGTCACGAAGAGCTATTCCATAATATATAGGGGTTATGATGATAGCTGCAAGCATAATAATATAAAAATTCGCAGAGAGCGTTTCCAGTAGAATCAATGGGATTGAGATAACTACCCCAATTGTTGTATATTTAATGAGGATTTCCAGGCTTTCCCTTTTACTGATCCCTACAAGATTAAGCAAGTATGCATTATTCCATAGAGCGAATATAACTCCTGTGAAGCTAAACAAGCAAAGGGAAAACTCGGCACTTTTTGCATAAATTCCTCCTATGGCAAGTGCCACGAACCTTGAGATTAAAAGAGCCGTACTGTAAGTAAACCAGACTTTTTGCTTGTCAAATATACTATAGAGAGTTGAAATGGGTAAGGCAAGGAAAACAAGGAATATGAATGGCACAAGGATTTTTACATAAGTGCCTGCTATGTACCAGTTTTTCCCAAAAGCAAACGTAAATATTTCTTCTCCCAGAATTAACAGGAGTATCATAGGGAATATTCCTATTAAAATTAGCTTTTTGTAAACTTCGCTTACAATAGCTTTCATATCGCCGCTCGAATTCCCATTTTTCACCTCACTGATTTTCTGGAAGAAAACCTGTTGTATAGCTGTCCCGACAAGTCCCATGGGCATATTTACTACCTGATTTGCAAGTGAAAAATATCCAACAACGGTTGTGCTGTAAAAATATGCAAGCAAAAAAGTAGGCACCTGTGGCGAAATTGTATTTGCAAGTGTTGACCATGAACTAAATAAAGGAAAATTTTTATATTCAATAGCCATTTCTTTCATTTTTTTAACTGAAACTTTTTTGAAGACCGTTAAGTCTTCTTTTACTCCTTTAAGCATGGCCAGGTCTGCGAGTCCATATCCAAGGGTATAACCTGCTATTAGACCCAAAGGTGATGCAGTCCAGAGAGGAATTAACTGAAGTACTTTGGTCGATAAAGCGTTTAACACTCTGGACCCTGCAACAACTCCAAAACGTAGTTTTCTTGAAAGCCAGTAATTCTGCACGAAAAAAAGGCCATTAAAAAATACTATTACAGGAAGATAGATTAAATATTTTGAGGATCCCTTAGTATGAAATATATACTCAATAATATGCTCAATATCCTCTGGAAAGATTATCACTGCTACAGCTGTGAGTAAGGATATAAAAGTGACTAAAATCGAGGAAAGGAAAAACACATTTGCGGAATCCTCTTCGGATTTTGGTAACATAATAGCAAACTGGTATGAAAAAGTAGAGAAAATTACCAGTATACCTGATACTGCCACAAAAAGCTGAAAGACTCCCATATCGTCAGGGCTGTAAATTCTAGTGACTATTGGTACCAGAAGTATACCCAGAATCTGAGCAGCAACGCTTCCTGATACAAGTTTTAACACATTACCGATAAAGTTTGACATAATTATTTCCAACTTTAAAACATAAACCCCAACATATGGGCTTTTTTTCATTCCGCAATAAGTAACGGAGACTATCCTGAGCTCTTAGTTTCTGGACGTTTTTCTTTCCTTTGTGTAAGCAAACACCTCGTCGTTATCATATACTCGGGCATAATCATGTGTGTTGAATCTATTGAAAAATCCCTCTGGCAATGTCTGGATAATATTTACTCCATAGCGTTCAGGATCATTGATAGAGATAGGTTCTTTAACAGTTGACTTTCTCAGCAAAACCGTAGGACTGCCATCAATCTCTCCAGTCTGTATATGCTGAATGTTAAAATATGTTGCGTTACTGGAATCATATGCTCTGTCCCTGTAAAAAAGACAACTGTCATAGGGAGAGTCCATCAAAATATTTCCAGAGTACTTCATGGTTACTGTTTTAATGGCCTCGATTTCAATACTTTTAAACTGGTTTCTTACAGTTGTGTCCTTTGCCACAAGTGGGTTGTCTTTATTTATGCCTGGTGTTGTAACCATTACAAACGAAAATAGAAAAATGATTAAGAGCATCACAGAGATCTTTGCTTTTTTTGAGTTAAAGAGACTTATCAATTTCAATATATATGAGGCGGATACAAGTACCAGGAACACTGCTATCAGTGGGAACCAGCGGCTTGTAAGGAAATTCCTCATTCCAAGCAAAGGAATTCCATAAGCAAGACTGTAAAGTATTATAACAACTAAGGCAATAGAAAATTTATTGACTTTTTTGATGTCTCTGTGAGAAAGCCATGCTAATACCCCTCCTATTGCAAAAAAAGGTAGGGCGAGATAGCTTATATGGAGTAAGAGCGTTTCCAGTGTTTCCTGATTATTTATGGAACCTACAATAAGTTCATCACTTGAGTAGCTTGATCCGATTTTAAGGACATCCATAAGAGGACTGAGAACCATTTCAAGAAACGAGGTATTTGAGTTGACATACGTGAACATCCAGTATGTTTGTAAACTAATTATAAAAAAAAGAATGTAGTTAAAACTGTTTGTTTTCACGAAAAGACTCTTATATACACGATTATGCAGATATTTGCCTGCGCAAATTGAGACTAAAGAAAGAAATACTACAAAAGTTGTCAACTGGTGGGTCAGAACCATTAGAATGGTAATTAACAGAATGAATCCTGTATATCTCAAGTTCTGGTTCTCGCTAAATATCGCGTATATAATGAATATAAAGTAGCAAAGAACAAGAGAACCAGGAGTTATATTTGTAATGCCTGCAACGATATTATGATTATTTATGTTTATTAATAAAGTCGCCAGCAAACCCATCTGAACACCTTCAAGTTTCTTTCCTACAAGGTAAACGCCTACTGTACTGAAAACGCTGGCAAACCCTATGGAATAAAATATTGCGTCTTTGATATCGGTTTCGCCCATTACCTGGATAATTGAGACAAAAATATGAAAAAGTGGGTAGTAGAAGTACTTACTGCTTGTTTCAATTGGAGCAACAAACCCGGTATCAGTAACTGCCCGCGCCATGCTGGCATGGAAATAAGCATCATAGCCCATTAGACTTGGAAAATTATAAAAAATTCCAACTCTGATGAGAATTGATAGCAGGAATATCTGCAATAATAGAGAGGACACTCCATCTCCCTCTCTAACATAAAGAATCTGGGAAGCGATAATAGCTGCAAGGATACATATCAATATAAAGGAAGAGATTGGCCTGTAGTACAGATTCGTGCTATATATAAAAATGCATGCCAGAAAAATGAGATAAAACGAGATTTCCAGTATACTTTTAAGCCTGTCTTCTCGGGAAGATATTGCGGTCTCACTCTTAAATTTATTTCTAAATATAAAGTAAATCAAACAAGAGGAAAGAATGGCAATTCCAATATCTTTCTGGTTCAGGTTGATGATGTAGTATAAAGAAATAATTAATAATCCTAAACCAAATCCCATGACGCTGAGAATCACATCAAGATTTGTTGTAAATCTCTCCGCGTATCCTTTTGCAGTTTCCATACAACCCCACAACATAATAATTTTTATAATTTATTTTTTCAACTTATTTTTTCAACTTATAATATTTTTTGTTGTAAGCCCAGATGAATTTTTACGTACTTCTTCTCCTTTTCATGTCCTTTCTCTTTTGCATTTCAGCTTGTCTTAATTTCAATATTATTCTTCCATCATCTGTATACTTCAGCTCACGATGCCGTCCAGCCGTCCTTTTCAGCGCAGCACTGAAATCTTTTTTTGTAAAACTCCAGGTAATCCCCCTCTGGATAGTTTCCCTCTGGATAGTTCCCCTGATATATATTATACCAAAGAACCATAAGTACGCCTCGGAATTCAACTGTATCAATGAGCTTTTCTGTAAGCTTCCATGCCTGATTGAAGTCAAGATGCATCTGGTTGAAAAGAGTGGTGTCTATTACACTTAACGGGATTTCAAGGATATCAATTTCTTTTCCTGTGTTAAGATTATATGGACTGAAAGGATGGTCCATTCCGTTCCTGAAGCCTGCACAATAATGATGTCGGAAAGTGGAATCATAGCTGAACCCCGCATATTCAAGGGTCCGGAAATAAAAAGTGGATTTCTCTCCGTAGTTTTCTTCAAGTTCCATAATTTGCCTAAAGTTCCATAAAGGACTCCAGGTTTTGTTTATTCTTGAAAATGGAAGGATAGATGCCCGTACAAACTGCCCCTTTTTAAGAGTTTTTATGGTTCTGGCTGCGGTCTTCGACATTTCGGGGCATACAAAATCGATGTCATGAGTAATGTCATGAATAAGGCATACAGCAAATTTTTTTCCTTCAGGATATTCGGGACTCAAGCCGTTTTTTATCAGAAAGCTTGAGACCTCTGGCTCAAAAACATTTCTTTGACTGCCTAAATAATAGGAAAGCCTTCCGTATTTATCTAAAATAATAGGATTATACTCTTCTTTTTTTGTAAATAGTTCCCACAGCTCTCTGTCTTGTTTTACTTTTTTGATCAAAGTATCCCCCTTAACCATACTTCTTGGATCTTTAACTTTATTAAATATTTGGTCCAGTCTTCTTTTGTTTTTCCCATTTAGGAACCTATCTCGATGATCCTGTCATACCAATCTCGCCCCCATTGAAAAACCGAATCGATTTCTCATATCTCTCTTATATCTTTCAAATCACGACTGAGAAATCTTAACTTTTATCTCTTCAGTACGGGTTTTTCCATATTCTGCCATTTTCTTATTTAAAAATCGATTGTCTTTGATGATCAAGAAAAAACAATTATTCTATTAATCGATATATTTAATATAAAAATAACAAAGTGATCCTAAATATTTTATAGCTTTGTAATTAAGTCGGGGCCAAAAAGTCACCCTTATTTTATAATGTAGCCCCACCAAACAAATAAAAATTATTATAGTGTAAGTTCTGGCGGTGAATTGAAATTCTTTTTCCAGTGCTCTTTCACTATTATACTATTTTGCTCATTTTGCCTGTTGATTTTTAAGCTGTTCAGTATCTTCCTGCCTTAGTATTTCTGGTAGTTACCCTCTGGAAAGTCGCTAGCTTAGTTTCGGCTTACCCTATATTGGGAATCTATAGTTTGCAGGTGCCAGCTTCAAACCCCTGTTATACTGTATGACATTAATCCTTTCAATATACTAATCAAACTCTTGCTAAACTTATAAAATTATCTTCACAATACACTAATGCTTATTTCAATATTTACTTTAGTGGCAAGCTTTGTTCTTCTCTATTTGAATTATCCTTCTCTATTTGAATTATTCTTTCCTATTTGAATTATTCTTCCCTATTTGAATTATTCTTCGTTTTTATTTTTATTCATAAAGATCATTTGTAAGGATAACTTTTCCTTATTAATATTTTTACGAAACTATCCTTGTCAGATGTTAACCTTATATATATCTAACTCTCATAATTTTTAGTATGATAGCCTTTAATATTTTTCCACTTATACAGATAAAGGGGGTTATAGCATATGCATATGTATAAGGGGGTGGATTGGGTTTGTTTTCAGCCCTTGCACTTGGTCTTAATTCTCTAATCTCTGATCCTATTAGCATAGTATCTTCGCCATCTCAACTTCCCGATAGGTTGCTCAGGCATGAATTTACGGTCTTAATTCCAGCTCAGAATGAGGAAACTTCAATTGGAAGCAAAGTCTTAATTGCGGCAAGTTACGCGGACCGTGTACTCGTTCTTGACGAAGGTTCTACTGATCGAACTATGGAAGTAGCTGCTTTGGGAGGGGCACGAGTTATTCCTGTCTCCGGCGGGGAGGAGGCATTACTTGATGTCTTCTACAAGGTATCTCTTGATTCTGAACTTGTGGTTCTTATCTATCCGGAATGCATGCAGGACATAGATTTGCTTTCTCATGTCCTTGAGCCTTTAAGAAATGGGTTTGACCTATCTGTGGGTTCGTGGCCCTGTCGCATTACCTGTGAGCAGGAAACAGTAATGCTCTTCAATGGAAAAAACACCTTTAAGGAAAAAATAGGCTTTCTTGCAATAACTGCGGATTCAATGCAGAAAATCAGTTCACACAAACAGCATTTAACTTTAAAGTCCTTGCTTTCTGCAGCGAAAACCGAAGGACTCAAGGTTAACTATCTGAGTTTTGATGTGGACCCTATATTCAGGAAACTTGAGAGCACGCGTATTGGAGTTGTCGTGCCTGCTTATAATGAGGAATTACTTATAAGCGAGACTCTAAGCGGTATCCCCGAATATGTGGACCGAATTTACGTAATCGATGACGGTAGCACAGATCGGACAGGGGAAATTGTAAAAAAGTTCGGAGACTCCAGAATCGTCTATTTGCGCCATGAAGTAAACAAAGGGGTAGGTGCGGGAATAATTGACGGGTATAAACTTGCCCTGAAAGACGAGATGGATATCGTTGCGGTTATGGCCGGAGATAATCAGATGGATCCTGTTCAACTTCCCAGGTTGATTTTCCCAATCATTGAGGGAAGAGCTGATTATACAAAAGGAAACAGATTACTCACTGACAATTTTAGGACCGGAATGAGCAAATGGAGATCTCTTGGAAATCTTCTCCTCAGCTTTATTACAAAAATAGGCAGTGGTTACTGGCATGTTATGGACCCTCAGAATGGATATACAGCTATTTCCAGGCAGGCTCTGGATGTTATCGATTTAGACTCAGTCTACCCTTATTATGGCTATTGTAACGACCTGTTGATCAAGCTTAATGCCTTTGGAATGAGAGTAATGGATGTGGTAATGCCCGCCCGGTACGGTAGAGAGAGATCAAAGATTCACTACGGCAAGTTTATTCGCAAAGTAGCTCCCATGATCTTTAGAGGTTTTCTATGGAGGCTGAGGGTCAAATATACGGTGCTGGACTTCCATCCACTTGTACTATTTTATTTCCTTGGAATGGTTGCCTTGCCTGTGGGTGTTATTTTAGGACTATGGGGTCTTTTGCAGGTCTTGTTGCAAAATCCTCTTCCTTCTTACTACCCTCTGCTTGGTTTCCTTGTGTTGGGCATGGGGCTTCAGATGCTTCTTTTTGGAATGCTTTTCGATATGCAGGTCGAGAAGAAAAGGAATGAAAGAGTAGGATTCGCTCGTTAAGGCCTGGAAGATTATTCTTCCATATTTTTTTTAATTTTTCCGTTTTTTTATTCATTACTCTTTGAATGACAGTGTACTGGTTTTTCTGTAAAATCACAAATCTCAATAAGTTATTGAATAAAAAATTCCCTCTCGGAAGGTCAATTTCTCCATAGTACTCAAAAACTTGTCTTCAAATTTACAGCAAATCCGATATACTGCTCGATTTTCCTATTGTTTTGTCTATTAAGTTAGGCAGGAGAGTTCCAATAACAAGATATTTCTGATCTACCAGAACCTTCAGTTGGGGTATAGAAATCCCAAACACTAAAGGTAACCCCAAAGTAATCTCAGATGTTCAAAGAGTAGCATCAAAAGTTAAATACTTCTTCATTTATGCCTATATGTTCTTTTCTTCATGAATCAAAATATTTCCAGACCAACTTTATTGACATTCAGGTATACTCTATAGTGAGTTTGGGTCTCTGATTTTTATTTTGCCAGTTAGAACTGTAAAAAGCTATATAGTTTTCATCTTCTTCGCGAGCCTTTATAAGGAAACCTGTATCCTCGTACTTTCCACTTATATATTCCTGCACAAGTTCTGTTACATCCAGGTCGTAGTAGCGGTTGTCAGGGGTCTCATCTCCACTGATAGTTATCGTGGCATATGGGGTGCTTCCCTGGAAGACCCCATTCCTGTCATACCAGTCCCCTCCAGAATTTTTCCAGGGGTCATTAGATTCCCTTTGCTGCCAGGTAACATGTTCTCTGCACCATTTCATAGGTCTGTATACTTCCAGTATAGTATCTTTTGATCTTATCTGGTTCTCCGGGTAGTGCCAGAATAAAGATAGAGTTGCCTCTTCAACCTGGTCAGTCTGATTAAGTGAACTCAGCTCAAAGATTATAACGCCTCTATAAATGCCCCCATCGGATTTTTTTCCGATATCGATATATTCACTATCACTAAAAGTGGTATTTGGGGCTTCTTCTCTCAGCCTGTTGTCAGAAATAATTAAAGGTAAAGCAATTTTAAGGTTTTCCGCCTTATCAAACTGCATCGAAATATTTAATAATAATTTTTTCAGGAACTTTATAAACTCTGAAAAAGCTCTTTTAAGGCTCGACTCAAAGCTTTCTTCCTGGCCGGTCTGGGCTTTGCTTTCATTTATCTCATAAGGCGTCTGCGGTCCGGCAGACATAGCTTCACTCCAGGGAAAGTCCTTGCCCAAAGACTCATTGGCGTTCAACTTTGCTGCAAGTTCGGAGTCAGCTTTAACGTCTGAGGTAGAGTTTGCACCCATATAGTTCCCGCCGGCGTTGCCTGAAAGACAATTGCTTTCCAGGATAAAGGAATGGGTATTTTTTAGCTGGTTGTATACAGCATATCCTTTCCCAGCTGCAGGACTGGACTGTGTATTAATTATTATATTATTTTTCACGATAGTCATATAGCCTGAACCTGGGGCTGAAAATTCATCACTGACCTGTTTATGGGCAATAGCAGCGCCATAGCAGCCATCGAATTTATTATTCTCTATCACAGTATTTTGGAAACCACTAAGCACTATGCCCCCTGCCCAGTCCGCACCCTCGTTAATCCCGGTTTTATAAAATTTATTGTGATGTATGAATATGTCTTTTGCAGAATCTTTCGAATACTCGGGCCCATAGCCTGTGATCCATATGCCTGCTGCATTCGTCTCGTATAGCAGATTATTGTAGATTTCAATATCATTCATCACAGTTGACGGACCAATTTTCTGGATTTCAATTCCTGCCCCTCCTCCTCCTTCTGAGTCAATTATATTGTTATAAAATTTTACATGGTTTGTATTGTAAATTCTCAAACCGCTATTCGTTCTGCACGTTATTTTATTATTCCAGGCCTCTATATTCGAAGAATAGATAGCGTAGAGGACGTCATGACCTAACTTATATACCCGGTTATTGTAAAACTTAACACCTGAACATTTTACGACTTTAAGTCCATCGCCGTGACTGTCATGCATATACATATCGTGAACCTGTATATTCTTGCAATTAAGGAAATATATCAGGTTGTAATACCCCTTTCCCCTATTTTTTTCATTATTTTTGTCGTGATTTCCGTCAATCTCAAATCCCCTTATGGTAATATCATGATTTTCAGCACTGTTCATTTGCGTAATCATAGGTTTTTCTAGAGGCCAATCTGCTTTATCTTCAAGTTTGATTACGGCTGTCGGATCTCCTTCCAGAATAGTATTGTTTCCAATTAAAATACTGCCCGAGATGATGTATGTACTGGGGCCTTTCAGATGAACGGTTGTGCATTTTGGGTTTTCTGCAGCATATGCAAGAGCTTTGTTTATTTCTACCTGGTCATCACTTCCATCACAGTTAAAATCTCCACTTCCGTTGGTAGCAACATAAACTGTTGTACAGGATGTCTTTGATAGAGTGAGGGTTATACTTACAATTATACAAACAAAAATTATACCAAGAAACAATAACTTTTTTCTGTCTCCCCATTTGTACGTTTGCTTCTTTCCATTCATTTCAAATCCCCAATACATTGAACTATAATTCTTCAATGTTAAAAAAATTTATCTTTTCAGGACTGTAAATAAACTCCCCTTGAAATTATTTGCATTCTTTCCGTTGTTTAAATCCCACGAATAAAATTCTAAAAAGTTCATCTTAACTTTAAAAATAAAAGTAAACTCATGGGAAACCTGAATTTTTAAAATTTATTTGATTTTAATTTATTGATTGATCTCTTCCTAAAATCAATTTTGTTCCTAAATTGATAGGAAAGTCAGAACTATTTCCCACGATAAAAAACTCCCTTGATTATTCAGAATACGGATTAAGAAACTTAATTTTGAGTTTTGGGGTCAACTAAAATTTTAAAATTTGCCTATTAATTTTCACTTCAATGTTGAAGTAAAACTAACCATTAATAAGTAATTCTTATAAGAAGTACTCTTACTCTAATTTTTATATAAATCCTTACCATAATTGATTGGATTGTTTACGGTTATATATTTTAGGCTTCTGAGCGCGTAAATCTCTTAGGACTTACGCTGTTGGACTGAGAAATCGATAGCATTAAACCTTCAATTGTCTAAAACACTAAACAAGTCACAATGTCGAAAGTGCTTGATTTTGTACTTCAAGTGCGTAAGTCCTATCTCTTTAATCCGTAGGGTTTATCGTTTTACCTATATTCTACTTCAGGGAGTTTGGGAAGTTAAACTTTATCAGATTCTAGGAACTATCGAAACTTCTAAATTCTGCAAAAGTAAGTAAAGGGGTATAGTTATTATTAAGTCGAAAGCAGATTATGATTTTTACGTAAAAGCAGACAAGTTTGCTTTAGGGAAACATTGTAGACGCCCTAGACTAATTGGTGATGATATATGGAAATTTCAGAGATTACTACGAAAAACTGAGTATTATAACAACTGTAAGAAATCTCTAATTTCCAAATTATATCTCAAATACTTGTTATTCAGGTTCTACATGATGAGTGTTCATCTAGGGTTCAGTATTCCAATAAATGTCTTTGGTCCAGGGTTGTGTATTGCCCATAGAGGAACTATCATCATAAACAAAAATGTCAGGATTGGAGAGAACTGCAGAATACATGCATGTACTAACATAGGATCTAATCGGAATGAGGCTTCAGCCCCACAAATTGGAAATAACGTATATATCGGGCCTGGTGCCAAAATTTTTGGAAATATCCTAATTGCGGACAATATAGCAATTGGGGCAAACTCCGTTGTAAATAACTCATTTTATGAAAAAGGCATTTCAATTGCAGGTCTCCCTGCCAAAAAAATAAGCACTAAAGGATCAGATGGCATTATAGTTGAAGCTACGCAAATTGTAAAAAATAATCCCTGATTCTTAAAATAATCCCTGATTCTTAAAATAATCCCTGATTCTTAAAATAATCCCTGATTCTTAAAATAATCCCTGATTCTTAAAATAATCCCTGATTCTTAAAATAATCCCTGATTCTTAAAATAATCCCTGATTCTTATAAGTGAACACTCCGTAAGTGAATGCCACGGTCAGTAAATGAATTTTAAATTGTTTAATCCTGTTTTTCTCATAGCTAAATATTCTGTTAATAAAAGTGCTTTCATTCCAAAAAAACGAAAAAGTCAAACCTTCAAAAATTGGAAATTAACTTCTCTAGAGACCCAACTTCCAGACGAAACAGAGGGGAGTTCACGGAACATATTCATAAATTTCTATGTTAAGGGAATCATAGATCTTATATACAGGATAAGCAGCCTGGGGTTTGAAGGTACTTCCGCTTGTAGAAACTGATGTTTTATTGGATTCCTGTTCCCTGGCATTCAAAGCCTCAGAAAAAGTTGTTTCTGCAATATAGAAAGTTTCGTTTTCTGCTGCTTTTTCTACAGAGATACTGTCTTTAGAATCATTTTTAGAGGCATAATGAGACTTTTGGGAAACCTCATCAAGCCTAGCCCGGCTCATATTGCTGCTAAGTATCTCAGGCTGGGCGATGATTTCGTACTTGTCTGTACAAGACATAACATATGGATAAGTTTCTTTCACGCAGGATAACCACTGAACCCCATCGGCCTCATTTTCCGAAATAGCTTCAGAAACTCCACCTGTATACGGCGAACTGAAACAGGTGAAGAATCCCAGTGTCCAGAGCAGACAGAGAACCAGCACTGCAGAGCCAAGGCCAAGAGTATACCCTTTTCTAAGGAAAATAATGTAAAGGGAATACCCCAACAAAGGAATCTGGGCAAAAATAATGAAGCTCAAATTTGCAAACTTATCTGGAGGGTAAGGAATGAAGGGGTTTAAAAGGAAAGCAATCTCCAGGAAAAAGGTTACTATGTAGAGGACCAGAAAACGGGGGTACCTGCGAACAAAATGATGGCAAAACCTTTTACGATTCTGCCATACGATTACGGAATTGATCAGGATAAAAATTAAAGGAATATAGTATTTGCCGTAGTAGAGATTCAAGAGATGTACAAACTCTAAAACTCCGTTTTCAGTTGATGGAAACGTGGAAAAGCCTGCGGACACTATCATTTTAGTGCGCAGGATAAGGTTTGAAATAGATATATCAAAGAACTGAAGAGTATATTTTGCACAAAGCAGGAAGCCTACCGAGATAAGTGACAGGAAGACAAATATATTCATTTTTTTTCCTGCAGGGTGGGAACCGTCAGAGAAGAAAAAGTTGATACTCAGTATTTTACGGACAAATTCAGGCTTCAGTATTTTACTCGATAGGGCAAGGGATAGGGAGAAACAGACAAGATATGCAAAAATAAAGGGATGAGCTAAAGGAATCAATGGTATCATGAAAAGAAGGCAAACAGCCATTGCCTTGTTTTTATCTGAAATTACGCTTCTCAGCACAAGAAGGTATAGAGGTATCAAGCAAAAGCAAAGATAATAAGGAACTGCTGAGGTCTGGAAATGGCCAAAATACGGAATAAGCGAGGAGAGAAAAGCTGTTAAGACCAATTTTTCCCTGCTCATAAAAATCCGATAGAACAGGAACATTCCAGTAATAAATATTATTGAGAAAAATACTGGCAAGAAGTAAGAAAGTGCCGACGTTTCAAGGCCTGAAATCTGAGCCAGAGCTGAAACGAGCAGAGGACCCGTGGGAGAAAGGTTGGAAAAGCCCGAAAGGTTACAAAATGAACCATGTCCTGCAAGTCCGAGGTACGAAAATTCATCTCCCCTGCCTATTGAAACATAACCAAGCATGTGAGGGGTTATCAGTACTGTAGTATGGACAAGAAACAGTATAAGAACTGCGCTCATTTTTCGGTATGCAAGAAGCAGAACGCAGGCTGAAACGTAACAAAAGAGCAGGGTAAGGTAAAAATGAAAAGGAAGCTGTTCATAGATATCGACTGTGTATCCTTTGGGCTGAATTCCCCTGAGAATAAAAAGGCTATAAACCAATAGTAATAGAGAAATTGAGGTTATAAGGTTTAATATGTTATTAGTAGTTTTAGACAATGTGTCCCCCATCCTTTTTGAAAATTGCAGAGTCCAGTTTCCGCACCTAACTATGATCTATTCCTGAAAACTTGGTTTCACTCTAAAAGAGTTTTTCTTTTACAGGCAGCACACAGGCCCAAAAACTTTCGATCCTAAAATTTTGTTTATTTGTTTCTTCTCTTCCTTATTCCTTCTATATTCAAACGGCCCAACAAATAATTAATGGTTGTGCCCTAAGTGCAGTTTGATATACCTGCCTTAACCTAATTAATGTTTTGATGGTGAAATGTTTCGACAATTAAAGGCTTTCAGATATATACCCTTATCCAGAGACTTTATTGTTTCTGTCACAATAACTCACAGTATATTAAGTATATCCTTTTTGAGTACAGATCCTCCGAAGACTATATGCAGCTTTTAACCTACGAAGTGAACATCATTTATCAGATTTATTTGTTATTCCTGCCAACGTCTGCATGTCCCTAATTAGTCCATCAGAAGAAATCATTCGTTTAAGATCAGGATAATTAGGCGGTTCCCTGAAAAATAGATGGAGTGAGGAAATACATGGAGGAATATAATGTAAAATCTCGCAAATCAGATATAACTAAAATCTATTTAAATAAACAATTAAAGTTTAGGGTATAAATATTTGTCCTATATAATTAATATTCAGTGTTGATTATTCTTTATTATAATTGTTATTATATAGTACTTACGCACTTGAGGAACAAAATCAATTATGGCAAAGGCTGTGGATTAAAGTCGTGTTTTGTACAGCTAACGTTCTGATGCTGTTGACTCTTCAGTTCAACCGCGTGAGTCCTATTTAGACTTGCCAGGATCCTTTTCAAATTTTCAATTATATCTAGAAAACCTTTCTAAAGGTTATATTCCTGGGTAATCCCTCAGGCACTCTTTTTTAACATCAGTCAGGGCTTTCAGAATGTGACGAATTCTACGTTCTATAAGCTTTCCTTTCATACACCAGTAAAATGGCCTGTTGTTCCCTACTGAAGGAAATTTAGTGCAGGAAATATCAATCGGGTGGAAATAAAAGATAGTATGTCCTCTTTTCAAACTCTGGATAAGCCCATTCAATACCAGAGGAGCTCCAAGAAAGCGGAGTATTGGGCCACCAGATGCTGGAATTTTAAGTACGTTCTGATAGTATGCCCAGGGGAACTCAATAAAGTTTCTGTCGTCGCCTGCCTCAAGCCCGTTCTCTAAAGGGTAGTAAGGAAAAGATGAGACTGTCTTGAGGGACGAATCCGTTTTATTATAAAGAGAATTTACGGAAACTGAGGAATCATATTTGAACCCGATGTTTTCAAGTGAATCTAGCATCCAGCCACCTACAAAGGCATTTGGTGCCCTGTAGCCTACAACTCTCTCTCCACTAACTTTTTCAAGAATTTTTTTTGCAAACAATGTTTTCTGCTCGAATTCGTCGTTACTCATTAATCGCTCCTTTGTCTCAGGATTGATTTTGCAGGCGTGATGCAGACCATGACATGCAATTTCATGCCCTCTTTCCGCAATTGTCTCAACAAGTCCAGGATAATGTTCGACAATGTCTGCGACTACAAAGAAAGTAGCAGTCACATTAAACTCATCGAGAATATCCAGTGACTTTTTTGTAGGTTCAGTCAGGTAATCATACCTGCCGTCCCATTTTTCAAAAAACTCATTCACAGTCCTGTAAACAGCGTAAGGAGAACTGCAGACTGAAGGAATATGATACCAATCTTCAAGATCCACTGTGACTGAAAAACTCCCCCTCATAAGACCCCACCGAGCGACCAACTGTGCTTATAATCACATAACAAATTTTTGACTTATAGTGAAATTACATAAGACTGGGAATAAACGAGAACGCAACTTCGCAAAAAACTTGATGTTTTAAAAAAGGGGCACAAGGGTATAAAAAATTTTTTGATGTTCTGCTTGAAATGCACAGTAGCAATAATCTTAAAAATTGTTTTTGTATTTAATTTTGAAAATTTAATTGTGAGTTCAAACTTTGCTTTCAAAGATGAGTGATTTTACGTTATCCGGCGGCTTTATCTGTGTATGCCTAACAAAAGAATAATCCTACCAACAACGATTCCATTACGATGGCAGATATTTCTCCATATTCAGAAAAGAAAATAACGATGCTTGTTTAGTGTCCATTTCTTCCACAATAATTTTGCTTTTTTTGGATTCTTTTTCCTGAACTACTGCAATCTTAATTTCAGACAGTTTTTCAATCAGTTGTTTCATAGAAAACCCATATATCTTTGCTTCCCAGGCCAAATATCTGTAGAAAAGCAGGCCAATCATAGCCAAAAATACATGAACCCTTATATTTTCATCCTTGTGGTGATAAACTGGTCCTACAGGGACAAGTAAATGGTCGTTCAACAGCTTAAAATCGTCTTCAACAAGGTTTTTACTGTTATATGTTTTCACTATCTTTTTAGTATGCCACTCCTGCTTATCCGTAAACAGAATATTCTTACCAAACGTTTTTTCACACCTTTTTTCGTTTTCCCCATCAACCCAGAACTTCAACTGAGGTTTTTTCCTACCTTCAGGAGCTTCAATTATTTCGTATTTAATGACAGTCCTGAATTTTTTAAGAATAATTTCTGCAACTTCATTTTCGACACTGCTTCTGTTTCTCTCTTTTCCTTTACTGCTTTCTAATCTTCTCTGCAGGTCTTTCAGTTGATCAATTATTTTTGATTTGTTTGTTTCATAAGTGCTTTTTTGGAGTTTGTAAGTCCCTTCATTATAGGTAATTACGGTTGTGAATTCTGTTCCGTAGAACTGATGTTTTGTCCGGCACCCAAAAATCTCGTTACCTTTTGTATTCTTATACAGGTATTCATACCTTGAAAGTGGAACATCAAGGAGATCCTCAGCTTGATTTGCTTTTGCGGCTCCTACAAAACTCATTTTTGAGATTACCTTTTCAATGTTATCCTTAGAGTTGTTACCCTTATCGAAAACAAGAACAAGATCTTCAGAACAGATATTTAATTCAGTTAGTCGATTTATGATTTTGTCTACAATACCCGAAAATTCTTCCGAATCAGGAACATTTCCAGGATAAGTTTCGTGAATAAAGGGTATATTGTTTTCATTTACAGCCAGTGATACACAAATTTGATTTTTGTCTTTACGATGCTTTTTGTTATATCCTTTATGAAGCAGTTCACTTTTTTCATCATAATTAGTGGCAAAGGTAAACCAGTTTGATTCATCAACAAACATTATTGATGGAGTTAACCCCTTCTCAACAAGAACCCGACAAAGGTCGTCTTCAATCTTTTTCATCGTATCTGAATCAATGTAACTCATTTGGTTCAGGAAATTCTGGCAATTTAGTTTGTGAGGAAACTTCCACATGAAAGATATTGGGGATTTTTTGAACCAGTCTTCGATCCCGTTTTCACTTAAAATGCCGTGACTTTTCCCAATTATATCGAGTAAAAGGTATTCTCCAACACTCAATCCATCTATTAATTTTTTGTCAGTATGCTTGTTTACTATGTCAATGAATCCAAGTTCTTCATTTACATGAAGGAGTGCGGCAAGCTTGCCGTACTCAAAAGACTTAAGTTTATCATAAGGCATCGATTCACATTGTTTTTTCATTTCAAGTATTTTTTCTGCACTACCCAGATAAATCTGAAAAACAGTCTTTACCTTTCCGTTAACCCTGGCAGCTTCTACAATGTACCAGTAAGGTTTGCCTTTGATAAGTTTCTTTCTCAAAAATACCATACTCTTTAATTAGGATCAACCTTTATATATACTTTTCCAAGTAAATCATTATCAATAGACTTATTAAAGTGAATTTAGTAGTTAGGATCAACAAATCAAAGAGAAATGAAAAGGCATCTGATAGTGGTTTTGAGGAAAAATCCAGGCAAAAATCGCACTTCTTTGAAAGTAAAGTCAAAGGGACTCTGTTCCAAAATCCAGTGATTTTTGCATTTTTGGATTGAAAATCTGAATTAGCAAGAAGAAGCCAGTTATCATCAAAATCAATATTCGATATCTAAAGACTTCAATTCTTAAGTCGTATCACAAGGATTGTGACTAATTACAAAATCCAGTGATTTTAATCTTTATATTCACCACTAGATTAGCATGAAAGTTCTTTCAAGTACTTTCATTTCTTTGTGCCTGTTATTCGGAGAATTTCATGTGCGTTTTGGTACTGAGTCAACGGAATTAAAAAGAAATATTAATCTATGCCAAAATTTAACTGATAATATTCTCTGAAAATGGTTTTTTCATGCCCGGAGAGTTAATACTAAAAATCTAGGAATAAAAATGAACGGGAAAATTCTGAGACATAGATTGCAAAAAAGGGAAAAAACCGTAGTCTACTTTACAATTTTAGTTTTTTTGATTGCATTAGGAACAACCGCTCTCTCCACTACATCACCAGATATTACTGTTTATGTTTCTGCCGATGGGAGAGGGAATTTTAACTGTGATGGGAGTAACGACCAGGTAGAAATAAACAAAGCTCTCGCATATGCTGCAGAAAACCCTCAATTCACAACTGTTCATCTGAAGGGCCCCAATACATACATCGTCTCGGACAGTATTTTAATTGGAAACGACACTATTCTGGAAGGAGATCCGACAGCCGTAATTAAACTTGAAGATAACGCAGATTGGCCGAAAAATAAGCCTCTGATTACGCAGATGGACAATTCTGGAAGCCAGAATATTACTATAAAAGGATTTGAAATCAATGGAAATCATGACAAGAATAAGGAAAAAAATAGAGGAGAGGGATATTACAATCATATTTATTTCTTAAACTCCAGCAACATTCAGGTTCACTCTATGTACATGCATGATGGGCACGGAGATGGGCTGAAGATAGAGAGAAGCTCTAATATCCAGTTTTACGATAACCGGATGTATAAACTGGGGCATGACGGTCTTTTTGCAATCCAGTGTCAAAATGTAGAGGCCTGGAATAATACAATAACCTGCAGGACTAACAGCGGTCTTAGAATCTTGAATTCAAACCATGTAAAATTCCATGATAACATAATAGATTCCTTTTCCCATTGGAGTGCGGGTGGTTCTGGAATTCTGATTGAGAAAACAACAGGAGTGATGAGTGACATAGAGGTGTATAATAATACTATTCATAACACCTATGGGCCCGGGATATGGCTGTTAGGATATGGTTATTCTTATCCCATGGAAGAGGCAGAGAATGTATATATTCACCACAATGTTTTCTACGGCACTGGTACGGACCCAAACATAGATTGGGTAGGTGGTATAGTAACAAGTGGATTTTACAATACCCTTGTAGAGAATAACGTGTTTGATGGTACGTATCACGCTGCAATTATCCATATGTATCCTACAGGTGGTTCTACCGATCTTTCACCCAAAGGTACAGGATATACCACAATTGTCCGCAATAATATTATTGTAAACACGCTGCAACGTACGAAAGACCCGAGCGGAACAGGATATGGAGTTATTAATTATCTTCCTGAAACGCATTCCTTTGTGTTGGAAAATAATTGCTTTTACAATAACTCCGCAGGAGACTACATGAACGCCAGTTCGACAAGCGATATCCATGTAGACCCTCACTTTGCAAACGAGATAAATCACGATTATCACCTGAAATCAACAGGTGGAAGATGGAATGGAAAAACGTGGGTAAAAGACACTATGAGTTCTCCATGTATCGATGCCGGTTATCCAGAATCTGACTATTCAAAGGAGCTAGTAAATAATGGAAACAGGACCAATATAGGCAGGTACGGAAATACTGAATGGGCTTCGGTCTCAGGGAATAGGCCCGGGTATGTTGTATGGTGGAACCAGCTATTTTCACCAGAATGGAAAACTTTCAGGCTGTTTCTGAAGATGTTTTTCTTATTCTGCTTTAATGTGTTATATTAAAGCTTCATTAGCTTATTTATCAAATTCTTTTATGGCAATTCCCTGATTAGTTTAGCGATGGCTTGAAAAACCATAGTTAGGACAACCTTACCACTCAAGGCAATGACGAGACCAATTGGAAAAAAAGGTAAAGTAGAGTACTTTCATTTCTTTGTGCCTGTTATTCAAAGAATATCATGTGCGGTTTTTGTTATAGCAGAATTCTTTTTTCTTCTCGCTTATATACTTAACAGTAAGAAGGACAATTATAGTCAGTCCGACGGTTTCTGAGATAAAAACTTCTGTGAATGCTGGGTGGTAGGATCTACTAAAAATTATCATAAGATACTCAATAAAGCTTGCTGAAATCGTGTCTTTCGGAAACCCCCAGCCCAGGAGCGGCCAGAAAAATACTTCAGGGGTATTCCATATCTGATCTTCTAAAATGTGGCAAAAGGATGCTCCTGCAATAATCATGAGTTCAGGTTTCCCCTGTCTATAGAGATAGTAACCTGTCAGGCCCAGCAGAAGGCCAAAAAGGAGAGTGTGGGCAAAAATTCGCCCGCTTCCTATGGTTTCGGCAAGAATTATCCTGCCAAGAGGTTTATCGATAAAGTCTGGAAGGAGCGCTCCAAATGCAATCCACGGAACCTTTACCCAGAAGTTATTTTTTGAAAGTAATCGGCTCAGGAGATAAAAGATCCCTAGAGTGATCCCGACGTGTCCGAAAACAAACATCAGACCAAAAATAGTTATTTACTTATAATTCTTTTTCGGCAGGCCTGTCTGGTGACCTGCCGGCACAAAATTTCAGTTTCAAATCAAAAAGAGTTTTTCAAGCCTGGCATTCAGCTACGAGCTTTTCTACCAGTTCCTGCCGGATTGCATTTGTCCTATCTCCTCCGCAGACCATACCCCGAACCCCGATAATATCCGGTCCGATTCTCTCAAGCACTGGAAGGTCCTCAAATTTCAGGGAGCCTGCAATCGCGTTTTCAAGTCCGCACCCATGGGCAAGGTCCGTGAACCTTTTAAGTTCTTCCTCGTCCATAAATTCGAAGGTAGATTTTCCATCCTTAATTCCTGTATCAACCATCACCACATCTGCTCCAGCTTTTGCGGCGATTGAAGGAAGCAGTAATGGAGAAATTGAATTGATGCGCTTGTAGTCCGAATACCCTGAGGCAACAACTTTTTTTGTCGAGTCGTAGTCCTTTACGGCCTGTGTTATTTTTGTGATAAGCTCGAAAGCCTGATCTTCAGTATGGATATCGTAAAGGCCAACTTTAATATAGTCTGCTCCTGCAACGGCTGCTCCAAATGCTGCAAGGGAAGCAGTTCCTGGTTTATAGTTAAAATCTCCTATGGTTGCGCTTATTGGCTGTCTACCGTCTACAGCTTCTTTTACGTCCCTTATTACCCATGGGAAATTCGCGCCAAGGGAACCTTCTTTCGGATTCTTGACATCTACAATGTCTGCGCCGCCTCTGGAAGCAATTATTGCTTCCTCTTTATTAATTGGACTTATAAGCAGTTTCATAAAAAGCCTCTAAATAAACATCTAATTGGAATCTTACAGTGAATATTACTCTTTTTATACAATATTCTTTATTTTATACTTTTTTATAGGATGATACAACTATTGAATAAGTATGTTCCGAGTAGTTTTTGTGATGGATATATTTAACCGTAACGTAGTTCTTGCAAAGGGCGGGGTCAGGGAAAAATACCTTCCGGTTTCAGATTCAAGTACTGTATGTAGCAGCTCGGACCCTGTAGAGATAGTGGAACTCCTGCATCCCAGTGAAGTCTATATTGCCGACCTCAATGTGCTTCAGGGCAAAGGGCCTCTTGAAATCAATGCCAGAGTAATTAGGGAAGTAAGCTTAAGGGCAGACACAATGCTTGATTTCGGGATATCAGCTCCAGAGGACGCGGACAAAGCCCTTTCCATTGCAGGAACTGCCGTGATAGGCACAGAGACAGGTACTCTTTCGGCAATAAAAGATGCAGCTTATGGAAACTCCGGAAGGATCAGTGTCAGCATTGATATAAAGCATGGTAAAGTCCTGAAAAATGATCCTGAGCTTCCGGAGTCTCCTTTTGAAATAGTAAAACTGTTAAATAATTTACCCTTAAAAGACCTCATTTTCCTTGACCTTGACAGGGTTGGAACAGCCTCAGGCTTTGACCCAGAATTCCTTCGAAAACTGGTCAAATGTTCCAGGCATAGCGTGCTGCTTGCCGGAGGGGTCAAGGATATGAAGGATCTTTTTACTCTTGATAAGCTAGGAATAAAAGGAGCCCTGGTCGCAACTGCCGTGCATTCGGGAATGGTCCCTCCGGCCGTGTTGAGTTCAGGGCTTAAGTCAGATGACTTAATATAAAATCGAATAACAAAATAAAATCGAGTAACAAAATAAAATCGAATAACAAAATAAAATCGAATAACAAAATAAAATCGAATAACTAATATAAAATCTAATAACTAAAATAAAATCTGATAACTTACTATAAAATCTAATAACTAAACTAAAATCTGATGACTAAATTAAAATCTAATAACTGAACTAAAATTTGATAATAAAAACTAACTGTTACCTGGAAATCCTTTTATTTCAGCCTAATATGTCTTGTATATAATCGCGTATTTTAGTATTAAGAAAAGATCACAGATTTCATTTAAAAATAGGAAACTATGAGGTTTACATATGGTAAAGAAGGATACATCTGAAGAGAATATCGAAGAAAGCACTGAGGGGAAAAGCGGAGATGGATATGTGGAGATTAAGATGGGAGGAGGCTGGTATATGACGATCTCCCTGGCACACAGTGACCGCTTTGAGAAAGAGTATGTCGAACTTGCAAAGGAGCGGGGAGGCGTAAAGAGGTCCAGGTTCAACCTTAACCCCACTCATGTCAGGATGTTAGGAGAAACCCTGATAAAATTTGCGGATGATAACGGTCTCTAACAGTTATTTGAGTTTAATTTCGGTTCACTCTTGTTTCTGGTCAGTTCCTGCTCAGAAACTCTTGAATTTTTTTCACAACTTCTTTTTCTACGTATTCAGGAGAATGGGAAGCATCGATTACAATAAAACGTTCTGGATCGTCTGCCGCAAGCTTGAGGAAAATTTCCCTGACTCCCCGTAAAAACTCTAATTTCTCGAATTTGCTTTGTTCTCCTCGTTTCCCACAGCGTTCAATTGAAATTTCGGGCCTGATATCAAAGAGAAAGGTTAAATCTGGAACGATAGTCCAGCTCCGGTGCAGATCCTTTACCCATTCAAGAGGATTTTCCAGGTGAGTTTTCAGGGTGATGCCCTGGTAAGCATATCGGCTGTCGGAATAGCGGTCAGAAATTACTATTTTTCCGTTTTCAAGTGCAGGCTTTATAAGTTTTGCCAGATGTTCGGCATGGTCAGCTGTAAAAAGGAAAAGCTCGGCAAGCTGGTCGGTATCTGATTGAATAGCTTTTTCCACGGCGTTTCCAGTTAGAGTCCCTCTTGTTGGTTCCCTGGTAAAAATAGGGTTAAAGGCTTTAATTTCAGGGTTCTTTTTAAGTTTTTCCGCAACGGTGCTTTTGCCTGAACCGTCAATGCCCTCAAGTGTGATCAGTTTTCCTCTCATAAATACCGTCTTTTTTCTTTAGAGATTTTTAGTGAAACGCGTTATCTGTATTTATAATCTACATGCTTTCTGGACTCATGATAAGATCCCAATTTCATGTATAGCTGGCAAGTCAGGTCTAAATTCCAGACAAAATAAGCATCTATTTATGTAATATTAAAAATAGCTTAGAATAATATGACTGTAATAGGAGTAATTACGCGGGGCAAGTACGGGCACCGCTTGATTGAGACTGTCAGGGAGCATAGTGATTTTTCAATCGTAACTGCGGACCTGCCTGAATTTGTGCCTGTATTTATTGAAGAGCCTGATGAATATCTGGAAGCCCTTAACTTCGATAGGCGTGTATTCTCTGCCGAAATTATAATTACTTACTCTCTGCATCCGGATCTGACATCTGCAATTGCAAAACTTGCGGCAGAAGCCGGTGTGCGCTCTCTTATAGTTCCGGGTGGACCATCCAGGGCTTCAGTTCCTGAACTCAAAAAGATCTCCGAAGTTTCAGGTATGGATGTCGAGGTAGATGAGATCTGCTGTAGTCTTGAGCCCAATGATTTCAATAGACCGTTTGCGGAACTCTTTGGGTCTCCTATCTTGAAGGTAAAAACAAAAGATGGAAAAATTGCCGATGTCGAGGTAATAAAAGGTGCTCCATGTGGGAGTACCTGGTATATGGCAAAGGAAATAGTCGGAACGGAGGTTAAAGACGCACCTCCAAAAGCCGGGCTGTTGATCCAGCATTACCCCTGTCGGGCGACACGTGGCGAGGTCGGTGGAATCCATGAGTCAGGGGAACTGCATAAACAGGCGTTTATAAAAGCCCTTGTAAATGAGGAGTGATTATATATTCTTTGAAAAAATATATTATAAATATGACCGGAAAGTCGGATCCAGCTTTTCATTTCTGAGAAGCCTTTAATTTGTGTCTTTCCCGGTCTCAAGTAATTTACAGGGGTGAAAAGATTACTACCCTAACTATCTCAGAAGATTCAGGGCCTGAAGACCTCGAGTCACTAGCAGTTGCGATACACTCGGTCATTGGACTTCCTACAACCATTCGCAGTCTCAAGCGAAAAGGACTTCGCCTGGAAAAGGGTCAAATCCTTGACAGAGACTACACAGGGCCTGTGCTCGAAGAAGTATTGAAAACAAACAAAGTTGTCCACGAAGTCCCTACAGAAGGCGTGTACAGGGGAAAACATGTAGTTGTTGCTCCCATTCACTCGAAAGACGGAGAAGTTATTGCAGCTCTTGGAGTTGTGGACATACTGGCTACTATAGATCTTCACTCTGTTTTTCAGGAATATACATCGGTACTGGAAGAAGTTGAAGATGCTAAGAAATAGAACTCGTAAAATATAGCCTGAAGTTTGTATAATAAATTGAAAAATTACTGAAGTTTGTATAATAAATTGAAAAATTACTGAAGTTTGTATAATAAATTGAAAAATTACTGACATTTAAATAATAAATTGAAATACTACCAAGTACTTGCACAACAATTTAAAAAAGTAGTTATTGGAGGACCGTCTTCCTCTTATTTATCAAGGGAATTATTCGCTCCTCCCTTTAAGCTTCCGATTTAAGCCTTAAGGTTTTCCGGGCTTACTCTGGCTTCTGGTATAATTTTACTTTCTTCAGCAGAGTACCGTTCTTTGCATGGGGTTGCCTGAGTACGGTATCATTGGATTTTTCAATCTCTCTTGCCTGTATTGCAAGCTGAGCGGCGGCTCCCATTATTTCGTGTCCGGCTGCTGCTGTCAGGCATACCTGATCGATTTCTTTTAACATGAAACATGCAGGGAAGTTAACCTGTGCCACTTTTTCAGCCATGTGAAGGGCGGCAAGAGCTTTTGCTTTTGCATAAGGGTTTTCGAAGCCTGCATACTCAACACATTTTTCAGGTTTTGCAAAAATGTGTGGAAGCTCCAGTTCCTTTCCTGATTTTCCGGAAGCAACCTGGTCAGTTACTTTATCCAGTTCTTCCTGGACGAGTCTAACGACACCACAAACGGATAACACTTTCATTGCATCGGAATTGAAGGATGCCATCTCTACAGGGTCAAGAAACTCTCTTTTGGCTCCGATAAGAGGGTCTACTGGGAGGATCATATATCCGAAACCTTCCTTTTCAAGAGCCTCTCTGGCTTCTTTCTTTGTTGGGCCATCTGAGACCACAATGCAGGGAACGTCTTTCCATATTTCACGAGCTGCTTTGGGGCCCGGAGCTGCTGCATTCGGGCTGATAATTATCACAAAATCTGCATCCCACTGCTTGAAACTTTCAGAAGCTGCAGCTTCGGCAGGGCTCATTTTGGCACCTGTGCCAAATACACGTACCGTAATTCCCTCTCTTGCTGCAATTTCATCCTGGAGCAGATTGATAACCTGGCTCATTCCCAGGTTGCCCATTTTTATAAAACCTATGTTGACCATTTTTCTCAAAATCCTGTGTTAACCAATTTCTTCAATAATGGAATTCCTAATGGGTTTATAATCCTTTTGGCGAGTTATGTCCTTATCAACTTTCTTTTATAAAAACATATGCAATATATAACTATTATTCAATATCTTTCTCTGCCCCTCCGAAAAGCTTAAAAAGGATGTGATTTATTTCACTCAAAAACGTTGACATCAATGTGTTGTTTTGTGGTCTTGTTTCACAGAACCCGTATTATAATTTGAAAACTTTATCCATTGGTGGGCTTTTAATGTCAGGGCAAATTTATTATATTAAATTGCGGGGGTACCCCTGAAGAAGGTACACCAGGCAGCATGCCCTTTTTCGGGAAATTATCCCGCTATATCTAATAGTTATTCAGGTCCAGGTTTTGATTGAGTGAACTGTCCTATGCATAATTTTACTGGAAACAAATTGATTGTTTTTGATATGGATAGCACCCTTATAGACGCTGAGACTATCGATGAGCTCGCCAGGGCTGCAGGTGTTGTAAGCAAAGTAGAGGAGATTACGAAGAAAGCGATGTATGGAGACTTCGATTTTGAGCAAGCGCTTATTGAAAGGGTTAGGCTTCTAAAGGGACTTCCTCTCGAAGCTGCCTTTGATGCAGTAAACAAGATCGATCTAATGCCTGGAGCGGCAGAACTTATCCTCTATGTCAAAAGTAGAGGCTATAAAACTGCAATGATTTCCGGTGGATTCACCATCTCTGCCGATACGATAGGCAAAGCGCTTGGTATTGATTTCATTGTTTCCAACGAACTGCTTGTGGAAGACGGCTGCCTTACAGGCAAAGTTGTCGGCCCAATAACACAGAGCGACTCCAAAGCAAAGGTGTTCGAAGAACTCACCCGACTAAATGGGGTTCGGCCAGAGCAATGTGTAGTTGTCGGGGACGGCGCAAACGACGCCTGTGTCTTTGAGAGAGCAGGTTTTGCCATAGCTTTCAATCCCAAGCCCATCCTGAGGGAATATGCGGACGTGGTCATAACAAAAAAAGACCTTAGAGCCGTTATCCCTGTTCTTGAATCTCTTTCTTATCAATGTTGTAATCAGGCACAGCATGTCGACATCGAACAATAGAGCTACTAAAATGCCAGCTTTTTTGCTGGATCGGGAGGCACAATAAGAGATGCTAAAGGAATTGCAGAAAAAAAGATCAGATTTGAAAGACATTTCTGAAGAATCCAAGGAAAAAAGGAATACTTTAAACGCAGAGGCTAGTGCACTCGCTGCAAAGCGTAACGACCTGAACAAGAAGACGAAAGACCTTATCAATGAAGCCCAGGAATTAAAAGTCCTCAGAGACGAAATTAATGAGAAGGTCAGCGAATACAAGAATAAGCGTGATGACACCAATGCTAAGGCAAACGAGCTCTTTGCAAAGGCTGACTCCATCAGAAAACAGAGCAATCTTGGTGGTCCTTCGATCAAAGCTCTGAGAAAAGACATCGATCGCCTCGAATTCGCCCAGCAGACTGAAGTCCTTAGCACAACCAAGGAAAGGGAACTCGTTGGGAAGATCACTCAGCTTCAAAAGCAGTATCAGGTCAAAAAAGTTCAGCTAGAGAGCAACTCCGAACTGAAGACTCTTCTGGACGAAGCCCAGAAAATCCGAGATGAAGCCTCAGAATTCCATACCGAGCTGGCTGAATATGCCAGGCAGGCCCAGGAATATCATGAGAAGATGATTGCAGCTTTCAAAGAGGCTGACAGAACCCGGGCAGAGTCTGACGTTGCCCATAGGGAATTTGTAAAAGCCCAGGAAGCAGCTGACGAGCAGCACAAGGCTTTCATCAATGCCCAGAAAGAAATCCGGGACCTTGACAAAGAAATCTTCAAGCTTAAGAAGAAAGACAAAGAAGGGAAATCCCGCGTTGTTAAGTCCGAACTTCAGAAGGATGCTAAATCTATCTTCGAAAAGTTCAAGGGCGGAGCAAAACTCACCACCGAAGACCTTATGACTCTTCAGAGGTCTGGTTTAGTCTGATTTGTCTCACAAAACAAAAATTTAGCTGAAAGGCTTCAATTTCCATTGCAGGTATATTTACCTGCATTCTTATTTTTCAAGTTCATTTCGGCTTATTCTCTACTGTATTGATTCTGTTTTATCTGATTAACTGTTCTATATTCTATTGTTCTGTATTACTGTTAACTTAAGCTTTGTTAGCTATCGCGGTAATGTACTGATTCTTCTGTAAATTTGCTTTCTAGTTTTCATAGGTTTCATAGTGAAACCTATGGATATTCTAAAAGTTTCAGATTTTGTTGTATCCTGAAATGATTTCGCAGACTCACAGCCATTTGGAAGTCTAATTCATAATACAATCGCAGGAGACGCAAAAGTTTAAATGTTGAATAAATTCCAATTTCATTTTGGTATTGTGGAATGATTGCGTAAAATGAAACAAATCCAAAGTTTAAGTAAAATAATGTGTTATCTGTATACGATATACAACTGTAATAAAAGATGTTTAAAAAGCGAAATAATTTTGGGATAAAACATTCATAGAGAAAAGCTGAAAGCTTTTCTGGTATCCTCTTCAAATTCAATGGAAAATTTTCCAACTCAATAAATATACCACAATTTTATCATCTAGTTATAAAGTTGGGTGCATCGCTTGATGTTGTTTCTCATACTTGATAAAATTCATAAATTTTCAGCAAATACATGAAATTTACTTTTACCCATACAATTTGAAGAGGATACTCAAAAAACATTTATTGCATGTTACAAATAAAACAGCATTTATAGTGTGAATTTGAAGGCTGCACATCCGCTTATTATTCTTTCACTGCATGAACAAATGACATTAGACTGCACACTTCCTTGTCTTTATTTGCTCCATGAAAATACATTTTCTTGTAACCGTCAGCAGTAACATTAGTAATTTGAGAAAATCCCCTTTCTGAAAGGAAAGTCTTCACTGTTCCCTCCTTAATCCCGAATTTAAAAGGCTCTCCTCGCTTTGCCGCATACTCTCTCATATTCTTTCCCACATCCAGCATGCAGCTCCCATCAATTACGGATTCCGGAAAGTAATCTAAAAGAATAGTACTGCCTTTTCCTGAATTCTTTACAATAAAAGCCAGAGTTTTGTCAACAGCTTTGGGAGGAATATACATAACAAGTCCTTCCATGATAAAGAGAGTTTTCAGCAGCTTATTGTATCCCTGTGCTAGCAGCCGTTCACCAAATTCTTCGGTCTCAAAATTAACAGGAACATACACAACATAATCTGGCATAAAACCGAATATCTCTTTAATTTTTTCAATTTTTGCTTTCTGAGTATTCGGATGGTCTACTTCAAACACTTTGATTTTCTCTTTTATGCCTTCAATCCGGTATGCTCTGGTGTCATATCCCGCGCCCAGAATAACCAATTGCTCAAGCATTCCTTCATCTATTGATTTCTTAATAAAATCATCAAAATATCTGACTCTAGCTCTAACAGAATTGGTGAATCCTGGTAAAATACGCTCAAAATATTCGTGTGATGCCTTTGCTTTTTGAGGATCACTGAATGGTTCGAGTGTCTCTGGGCTGATAAAATATATGGCATAAGGATCATAACAGATACGTTCGTTTTCTGGCTTTTGGGACTCTAAGGCTCTGTGAAGTGCAATTCCCTCAGCCATTTTACTGGATTTTCTTTCCTGAATGTTTATTCCACTTGAATTTATGAAATTTTTAGATTCCTGCATTTGATTCAACCTTCATTTGTTTTCACTAAAAAATAAACAATACAGTAATAAATTTCATGAAGCCTGCTTTTTTACTTGTTCGCCTCATCATTTTTCATTTTTTTCTTCTCTTCCTGTGTTCATAAGCAAACGGTGCATGAAACCTGTAACATCCTCATAAAATCGGTATTGACCTATCCCTTGTTTTTCCAGTACTGTTTTGAAATCAGAGCGCATTTCTGTGATACCTTTCAAAATCATAGTTAAGAGAATGGTCACTTCCACAGGATTCATATTACGTCGGATTAATCCTTCATCGATTCCTGATTTTATTGCATTACACGTTATGTCAAAAGTTTCCTGACGCAGGTTGAGAATCTCCTTTGCTATTTCGTTTACATCTTCAACATCCTCGATGGCGAACCTTCCTGAACGAAAATAAAGGTATGCCCGATTATAATCCGGGTACTTATTGACGAACTCAAAGTATACTGCTCCAATCGCATCCAGTATTTCGACACCGTTTTTGCAATTTTTAATTTCTTCCTCGATCATGGCATTTAGGATTCTTGCTCCTCGCAGGACTATTGAAAAGAAAAGTGACTCCTTGTCTTTGAAGTAGAGGTAAAGTGCTGCTTTACTTAGCTCAACTTCGTTAGCAACGTCGTCCATCGAAACATTATCAAAACCTCTGGAGAAGAACAGTTTTTCAGCTGCATCTAGGATGTAGTTGCGTCTTCGCTCTTTTTCTTGTTTTTTCATTTCCTTTATTGACAATCTCATCACTGAATCTCATTCGTTTTAATTACTTAAAGTCACAATTATTACCTATAGTCACAATACAATATAAAAGTTTTGTTTCCGTTGCAAAAAATCTCAGGATAGGCATGTAAATCTATGGACAATAACCAAAAGTTAAAATATTCAAGAAGATTTGTCAATATAAAACCTAGATTCGGCAGGTCAACATAAGGAATTTGAAGATTTTTCTTGATAATCGTTTTTGAACATTTGATAAGTACATATTAAATTTAAAGATGGTTAACGTGTGGCTCAACTCCAATGACACATATAAACACTGGATCGTTTTTCCATTAAAGTTTAGTATGGTAGATTATATTTGGATCATATGTAAACCTCACAACTGCACACAATTAGGAAGCACCATTTCAAAATCGCCATCATCAAAAATTATCGAAAATGAAATGTCGACCTGCCGAATCTAGTGTATCGATTCCAAAGTATATCAGAAATGAATTTTTATGAAATTCACCCTAAAATACGAACTTTATCATATTTAGTTCGTATGAGCTTTTCATGAATAATGGACTTGTAACCTTTGATGGAACGAAGGTTCTCACAGCAGCAGATACGATCGATTTGTTAATTTCATTCCAATGAAGTTCAGGCCTATTTTTGAAGTTAATATAATTACAGGTCTTTGGTACGTGGAGACAGTATCCAGAATTTACTGAAAATTCAAAGTCAAATTTTTGTATATTGAGCATAATTTAGTACTCTTGTTATTGGATTTTCAAACAAGAAACTTATTAAAATTTCTAATTTTATAGGTAAATTGGAACACTGCCCCAAATTACCTTAAAACCTTCACTTGTTCTTGGTTTACTCTGAAAGCTTCAGGTACTTCTCCCTGAACTCGGGATTCCTCATAAGGCAGCACTTTGCATTATATGCAGGGTCTTTCCTGATCTTTTTCCAGACATCCTTTATCCTGTCCCTATGGACGTTCCCATAGGGGATTGGGATACAGGCACAGGGCAGAATATTCCCTTCCGGGGTAATATGGAGCCATTTTCGGCCTGCCATACAGCCTGTGGTCTTCATAACCTGCGGGATAGGGAAGATTCTGGGACCTTCTTTCTCCCTGGCTCCGGATACGAAATTCTCAAATTTTCTCAGGTCCTTTGGAGTCATGATTTCAGAGGCGTGGTCCATCCACCTGCCCGTAGGAACTATTTCGTAGAAGGAGAGTTCATGGACTCCAAGCTCGGATGCAAGAACATACAGTTCTTCAAGCTCATTCACATTGTCCCTGGAAAGTACTACATATATATTCACAAGCAGTCCTGCCTTAAGGCCGTTTTTGACGGCTTCTACCGCACTATTAAAAACTCCTTTCCTGCCTCTTACATAATCGTGTTTATCTTCATACGGGCTGTCAAAACTGACGGTAAGAGAATAAAGGCCTGCCTCTTTCAGTCTTCTGGCTCGCTCTTCGGTCAGCCCCACCCCTGAGGTAAACATGCCTGTAATGGCTTTTTCAGGGTCTACATATCTTATCAGGTCTTCAAGTCCAGGATAGGTTAGAGGTTCCCCTCCGTCAAAAATAACAAAAGTTGTGCCCATTTCGAGCACCTGGTCGATCGTAGATTTTACAATATCAGAGGCAAGCTTTTTCCTATTTTTCGTGTCAGGCAAGGCACAGTGAATACAGTTGTTAGGGCATTCTTCGGTGATAGAAATAGTTACCTGGTCCGGAATCATTTTTCCCAGAATAAAAGAAAGCTGGCTTTTTACCAGGCGATCAAAGCCCTTACTTGGCACCGGGGGCATCCAGGTTGAACAGATGAGCCTGTCGGCTTCGACCTTTGCAGGCTTTTCGCCTTCAAAAATTGAGAGGTTTTTCTCAAGAGTTTTTCTCATAAGGATGGACGCAGCCCCGCTGGTTTTCATCCTCATGTGTCCGTCTTCGATCTCGGCATAAACTCTAAAAAGAGGGCTTTTATAGAAATCGTATTGCATATTGTTCCTGCACCTGACATTTGATAATGTCCATATCGGTTCGTTCTCTTTTGCTCTTTTAAATTTCAGTTTATTTATTCCTGAGGAGTGCCCTGAACTTTAAGATCGCAGAGGGTTTTTTCTTTAGCATGAACGCAAAAACCTGCATAGCCTGCTCAACTGAACTTCCATGAATAAACGAGAGGTCCTCCTTTTCGAAGACCGTAGTCATCTCATCAATTTCCCTGTCCGTCATTTTTCTTAGAGTCTCAAGCCCTATTCGGCCCAGGTAGTGTTCGGCCAGAAACTCTTTTTCCCAGTTCTTCCGGTAAGCCAACAGGGCAGATTTTGAGACATCTCCTTTGCTTATGGCGTCTGCAGCGACATCTCCACATATCTGGCCTGCCCTCATTGCATAACCTATTCCCGACTGACCTGCTGCCCCGCCAACGACCATTATCCCGTCGGTTATGTAGTCACCTGGAATGGTCACAATAGGGTCTCCTCCTGACAGTTTTCTTACAACTTCAAGCTCGTCGAGCCCTTTAAGCTTTTTGAAATTTTCAACCCAGGCATTAAGGTAAGGCGTTGCATCAGTTCCGCACCGGCGCACATAGGCTCCGATTGCGGCATTATCTCCTCCTCTTGGAGAGTATGTAGTTTTCCAGCCTGGGGCATGATTCCCTACATAATACTCAAACATCTCTGGTTTCCCAAGTCCGGGACTTTTAATATCCAGTTCAATTCCCCAGGCAATATCTTCGGGATGTTTCATTGTTTTCAGGCCCACAAGGGAAGCCATTTTTGAATTTATGCCGTCGGAGATAATAACCAGTTTTGAGGTAAATACTCCGGCAGAAGTGTTGACAGTAAATTTATCTCCTTCCTTCTGAATATTCTGTACTTTCACTCCTGTTCGAATATCTACGCCGGTTTTCATTATTTTCTTTGCATAAAACTTGTCGAAAGCCGTTTTATCAATAGCGTATCCAGTAGTTTCAACTTCGACTGCCCTTCCTGACGGGGAAATAATCTTCATGCCTTTGAGATAATGCAGGACATAAGAAGGGTCTACCTTTTCTCCGCATTTATCGAGCATCCCCTTAAAAAAAGAGTTTGCAGGATGGGGAAGATGCCCTATTTCTTCTTTTTTTTCCAGCAAAAGGACCGCTGCTCCTTTCTCACAGGCGTTCCTTGCAGCCATCAGTCCTGCAGGAGATGCCCCTATTACGATAATATCCGCGTCCATTTTTTTTCTACCTGTTTTACCAGAGAATGGAGGTGTAGCCCCCTGCATAAATGCACAGCACTACGTCAAAAATCATTGATCCAAACATAATTGCCCTATAATTTGAACCATTAAGAAAGAGCCTGCCACCTCTCTCCGGGGTAGGATGTTTGATAAAATCGAGACACTGAGTAAGCATCCAGAGTCCTGAAGTAAGAGCTCCTGCAAAGTATACAGGTCCAAGACGAGCCGACCAGCCTATGATTAGTGAAGCGATGACTCCTACAATCCACCAGAAAGTAACGAATCTGGCAGTGAAAGGGATTCCAAAGGTTACGGGCATCGTTGGAGCACCTTTCATTCTGTCCCCTTCCACATCTCTGGAAACTCCTCCGAGGGTAAAAGCCCAGTCCGTAACGCAAATCATTAGCCCGAAACAAATAGCTGGTAAAGGAAGGATTACCCCATCGCTGCCTTTCAGGATTCCTGCAGGGTCAAAGGCAAGCCAGATACCCACGGGTACGAGTCCGTAAGAAATACCTACTGGCAAAAAACTGAGGAAAGTATTCCTTTTTGCAAAAATTGAATATATTGTGATAACTGAAGCCGCAATAATAAGGGTTACGAGAGACTCAGGGTTCAGGTAAGTGGCTGCTGCTCCCGCAATTACTAATAAAAAGATGGTATAAGCAAGCGCAGAACTTTTTGACACTCTCGAAGAGGGTAAGGGACGGCCAGGCAGGTTGATCGTGTCAATGTCTATATCACAGCAGTCATTGAAAACGTATGAGCTTGTAATGGCTGCAAAGCCACCTATTACCGCGATAATAAAGGGAATAAGCTCAGGAAGTCCTCCGGTCGCCAGGTAGGAAGCAAGGATTGCGCTTGAGGCAGGCAGGGTAAGGTCCATGTAGTAGAGTTCGGGTCTCAACAGCCGCAGATAAGGACTAAGCTCACCGATTCTTGCTGTAAGGGACAATAGTTTCACCTATACTTTTCTGGTTTGTACGAAAGTTTTTGTATAGAGCTTTGTATTTCAGCTCTTTTCCTGTTTAGAGGATTCTTTGCAGGTAATTCTATAAAGGTTTGCACCTCAAAAAAGTTTTCTTTTTATCTCTTTTGAGGCACATTTTGATTGCCAGTAGATTTAAGGATTTCAAGGGATCAGGAACTAAAAGTATCCGGTACTCTTAATCGGCTACCCAAAATTTATTTTTTTCCAATTTTTCCTGTATATTTATTCTTTTTTCCAATCTTTCCTGTATACCAGTTTTGCCCTTTTTGTTATTTCTTCAATTAGAGGGTGCTTGAATTCCTCCTCGCAAATAAAAGTAAACTCGGCTTCAGGGTTCAGGTCCATCAGTTTAAGAGTGTTTGAAAGAGCTGTATTGAGTGATTCGTAATCCGGGAATTTTGGAACTTCAGCATTGAAAGGATACACTTCTTCCATTTCGGTAGGAAACGCTCCAAAAGGTGCTTTGAAAGTAAGAATCTGGTCGTAATCTTTCTCTCCTTTTATTGGCCCTGTCCTAATAATTACCGAGCCTTGCAGGCTGAACCTATCCAGCCGTTTTCCAAAACGCATGACTTCGGGGCGGGAGGAGGACTCAGGTCCGCAGTAGAAGAAGGTGCCTTTTGTAGCCGGATCAAGCTGTTCAAGCCAGGAAGAGTGAGTGTAAAGCTTCTTCAGTCCATCCAGAAGTTTTGGATGGGCACGACAGCGCTGCTCCACAAGTTCGAGCAATTTCCCATCTTTTATGCACTGCTTAATCAGCCGGATTTCAGCAAAGGTCGCGTAAAGGTTGTGCCTTCCAAGAAGCTCTTCCCTGTTGTCGGCTTTTTTCAATTCTTCTGCCGTGTACTTTGAACAGACCGGACAGGAACAGGGCAGATAGTTCAGCTTTTCAACGTGGTAAGTTCCATTCACAGTAATATAGCGCCCGTCCTTGGCGTAAAGAGCATAGGCTGCCGAATCAAAAAGGTCACAGCCCATTGCTACTGCAAGGGCAAACATCATTGGGTGGCCTGCTCCAAAAAGATGGACCGGAGAAGCTGGAGAGAGCCCTTTTTTAGACGCAGCAATCACATCAACAAGTTCCGCATAACGGTAGGCTTCCATGAGCGGGACAACTGCTCCAAGCGGGTAAACTTCAAAATTAAGGTCTTTCAGGTGGGAAGCAGCTTTTTCCCTCAATTCAGGATATGTTGAACCCTGAACTGGCCCTGCAAGAAGCTGCTCGCCCTGGATAAACTTGCGTGCCGCTTCAAGGCGTTCAGCTGTGATTGCAAGTTCTTCTTCAGCCCGTCGGTAGTGGACATCAGGGGGCGTAGGGATATCCAGCGGAACAATAATGTCGCTTCCTATCTTTTGCTGGAACCCGAGAATTTCCTCATTCGTAACTTCGACGGACCCATATACAGAAAGCTGGAAAGAACCCGAATCCGTCATAATGGGACCATCAAAACCCAGAAGTCCATGCAGCCCTTTTTCCAGGGCGACACTTTTCAGTTCTTCCTTGCGGTAAATAATGTAAGAATTAGTAATCAGAATCTCTGCCCCGAAGTTTCGCATTTCTTTCGGGGGAATAAGCTGAATATTTGGATTAATCACAGGCATAACGGTAGGCGTCTCAATAGTCCCATGGGGAGTCCTGAGCCTTCCTATCCTTCCGCCTGCATCCTTGTCGAGTATTTCAAATATTGCTGACATGCCGGCGTTATAGATGTCTCTCAGATATATTTATCTTTGGGGAATAGCGAGAAGCCAGGGTAATTCTAGTAAATCACCTGAGCTTCCTCATCGATCTCAAATGAAGAGCTGAATCACCTGTATCAAGGATTTATGTTTCCCCTGTTTTTTCTTGTTTTTTCCTTGTTTTTTCTTTTCTTTTTCTTTTCTTTTTCTCATCTTAATCTTCTTTAGCTCGCGGCATGGCAATAATCTCACGAACCTGAAGAGAGAAGAAATCTCCGCTGTGGGCTGGCCTGAGTACTAGGGCTACGTCTGCACCATGCCTTGTGCCTCCTATCGCTATGATCTCTGTGTTGTCGGAAACCGGGATATGGCCTGAGTCGGCTGCCATAACTGCGACCTCAATGGCTACCTTGAAGCCTTTTCCGAAGAGAGATCTGAGGGTGTCCGAAACGACTTCTACTCTGGAAAATCCCCCGAATTTTTTTGTGATTGAGCGCTCGACTCCTGAGAATATATGTGATTGAGTTGTTATTACCGCCCCAAGGTCTTCAAGTTTCTTTTTGTATTCCTCTTCTACTTCCCATTCGCCTTTCTTATTCTGCCCGTACTGGTGGCTTATTCCAATAACTTTTATGCCGCTGCCCTTTACAGCCTCTGCCATTTTTAGTGCGGTTTTTCCGCTGGTGCTTGCCACCACAATATGGGATATTTGAAGTTCTGCCGCTCTTGTCGCTGCTGCTGTAATAACGGCGTCTGTATTTGACTCTCCTACACTGTCAAAATAGAGAATAGATTTTTCCATGATTTTTCTCTTCCTGTGTTCGAATTTTTCTTTCGATTAGCTCTTTTACTGTATCCGGATGTTTCTTTCGATTAGCTCTTTTACTGTATCCGGATGTTTCTTTCGATTAGCTCTCTTCCTGTGTCCGGATGTTTTTTATATGAAATGTTTTCCCATATTCGGATGTTTCTTTCCATGAACTCTTTTACTGTTTTCTTTTACTGTTTTTCTTGTGTATTATGTTTTTTTCGTTTGCGTTTTTTATCGAATCAGGTTTCTGTTAAGTTTTAAAGTTGAAAGTGAAGATTTGAATTTATTATCTTTCTTTATCAGAGTTATTTTTCTCTATCAGGAGAAAAGATATATATTAAAAAGATTCTCTTTTTATCAAAAAGAGAGTTCGGTGGTCAGAGCCTCGGGTTCATTGTATATTTCTTATTATATGCGTTCAGGGGTTAACGTAGATCGGACTGCTGAGAATCTTGTTTATCTAGGATTAGCTCAGATATAATCATAGGGGTTGTATTTCTCTGAGGTGGTTACTTGTCAAATACAGATTATGACAACAACGACGTGAAGATTATTACCAAACCTGTGCAGTCAAAAAATCCTGTTTTGATTGAAGGTTTTCCCGGAATCGGACTTGTGGGGAATATTGCAAGTCAACATATGATAGAAGAATTGAAAATGGAATACATTGGCTCTATTGAATCAAGGTATTTCCCCTCGATTGCAGTACTTTACGAGGGGCTTATAAATATGCCTGTGAGGATTTATGAAAGCGTGGAACATAACCTGATTGTTGTAATTTCCGATATCCCAATCAGTCACACTGTCTCCTACGATGTTAGTAATGCTCTGGTGGACTGGGCTGAGTCTATTAACGTAAGAGAAATTGCTTCCATTGCAGGAATTGCCATAATGGACGGAGGGCATAAAGTCTTTGGGGCAGCCACCACCCCGGAGATGCTGAATAAAATTAAGGAAAAAGTAGAAGTTTTCCAGATGGGAACTATCTCCGGGATTTCAGGTAGTGTAATGGCTGAATGTCTGCTGCGTGGAATTCCTGCATTTAGCCTGCTTGGTGCTACCAGGACCCAGAACCCTGACCCAAGAGCTGCTTCTGCTGTTGTCGAAGTTTTAAACGAGCTATATGGGCTTTCAATAAGTACAGTTCGGCTTATAGAGCAAGCTGAACGCATAGAGGTCGAACTCCAGAGGCTTGCTGAAGATGTTCAGACTTCAGAGCAGAAAGGAGAAGTAAAGAAGGAGTTCCCAATGTACGGGTGATCCCATGGAGTACATCGCGTTAACAGGAATTGCTGATTCTCTTATCGAGGTCTTGAAGAAACACAATCTCAGGACTCTTGAGATTCGGAGTCCTCAAAACTTCGTAGGAGTACTCGGGCTCAATGCAGGAGATAGCGTTCTCCTGACCTCCACCAGCCTTCAGGATCTCACGAATGGGACTCAGGGTCTCATAGCAAAGGTTGTACAGAAGCAGATCTCGGTTCATTCCATTGTCAGTTCGAACGATTTCTACATTGAAGAACGAGAAGCTATGTCAGCCCGTATCCAGCTTCAGTGCAGGTGTATGGCAAGGGTAAGAAATGTTATTTCAAGCGAGCTTGGGAAACCAGTCCTGGTAGACGCCAGGGAAATTTCTTGCTATGAAGCCAGATAACAATTTTCGGCTCTTCGTTGTTTTGTGTGGCTATCCTCATAATGTCCCCATAAAAACCAATGCGGCCTTGAATTGAAAATCATCTTATCCATAGGGAATGGCGAAGAACCCAATTCACCTTTCACTTTAGCAATTCAGTATCATTCAGTATATAAACTCAAAAACGTCTTTTTTGAATTTTTTAGATTTTTTTGGTTTTGGAAACCCTGAAGTTATGATTTGTTTCCTAAATGATTTAAAAAAGATTTGAAAACTCTTCTAAATAACTGTCCTGAAATTAAAAAAGAAAGTTTCAGGAATGCTGAAAATTTTCGGCACTCCTGGATTTATACTTCAAATTTACATCATATCTTCAGGCATTCCGCCGCCTGGCATTGCTCCCGGACCACCCATTTTGGCTGGACTGGACGAGGCAATTACATCATCGATTCTGAGAATCATAATTGCGGCTTCGGTGGCTGCATTGATTGCCTGGGTCTTGATCCTGAGAGGTTCGACAACGTTATTTTCGAACATGTCCTCGATCTTGCCGGTGTAAACATTGAGTCCGGCACGCTTGTTTCCTTTCTCGTGCTGGGAGCGCATTTCTACAAGCATATCGATTGGGTCAAGTCCTGCATTTTCTGCAAGGGTACTGGGAATAATCTCGAGAGACTCGGCGAATTTCATTACAGCAAGCTGCTCCCTGCCTTTAAGGGTTGCTGCGTATTCCTTGAGCCTGAGGGACAGTTCTATTTCTGGAGAGCCGCCACCCACAACGATCTTCTGGTCTTCGAGAGCAACGCCCACTACTCTGAGAGCGTCTTCGAGTGCTCTTTCAATTCCTTCCACGACATGCTCGGTTCCGCCGCGCAGAAGAATTGAGGTAGCTTTGCTGTCCTTGCAACCTGTAACGAATGTCATCCTTGAGCCTGTAACGTCTTTTTCCTCTACAAGCCCTGCATAGCCAAGGTCAGATTCCTCAATTTCGTCAAGGCTGGTGATAATTTTTGCGTCAGTTGCACGGGAAAGTTTATCCATGTCGCTCTTCTTCACCCTGCGCATGCCAAAGATCCCTGCTTTTGTCAGGTAATACTGAGCAAGGTCATCGATTCCTTTCTGGCAGAAGACAACGTTTGCGCCTGTCCTGATTACCTTGTCCACAATTTCCTTGAGCATTGCTTCTTCCTGGTCTAAGAAGAGCTGCATCTGGTCAGGAGTGGTGATCTTTATTTCGGCTTTAGTCTCGGTTTTCTTGAGCTCAATTGGTACGCTTAAGAGCAGGACTTTTGCGTTCTCCACTACTTCTGGCATGGCTGGGTGGACACGTTCTTTGTCGACAATTACACCCTCAACAATCTCAGAGTCCTTGATGCTTCCGCCGGGTCTCTTCTCGACTTTGATATCCTCGATGTCCACAGTGATTTTTCCATCTTCGCTTTTCTCAGCAACCGACTTAACGGCCTCGACTGCAAGCCTGGAAAGATGTTCCTTGTTAGCCTCTGCACCCTTTCCTGTTATGGCTGTGGATGCGAGTTTTTCTAGAGTTTCGGTATCTTCAGGAGATGCACTGATAGTGATTGTCTCTAATATCTTTGTAGCCTGATCTGATGCAAGCCTGTAGCCACTTGCAATGACTGTTGGGTGGACTCCGCTTTCCAGCAGGTCTTCTGCTTTTGTCAAGAATTCCCCTGCAAGTACGGCTGCGGTGGTGGTCCCATCTCCGACTTCTGCATCCTGGGTCTTGGCTACTTCTACGATCATCTTTGCACCTGGGTGCTCGATGTCCATTTCTTTGAGGATTGTTGCTCCGTCATTGGTGATAACAACATCACCCATGGAGTCTACAAGCATCTTGTCCATACCCTTGGGTCCAAGAGTGGTTCTTACTGCTTCAGCAACTGCCTTTGCGGCCATAATATTGTTGTGCTGGGCATCGGAACCATGAGTTCTCTTGCTGCCTTCTCTTAAAATAAAGATCGGTTGTGCTGCCAAGCTTTAATCTCCTTTTAATGATATGAATTTCTATGAATTTTTATTAGTTGTATTCCTGAGCACGTTACCTTTGTGCGTATTTCCTATTCTTAATGCAAGCACTTCTATATAAGAATTTCTCCGGAGCGTAATATCTCAATTTAAAAAAAGGGTCTCCTGAATCTCTTAATACCTTTTTCGGTTCTTCTTCCAGGTGTATTAAGAGTCTATCCAAAAAGTCAATAATGGCTTTTGTAATAGTTATAATAGGTTTATAATATCGTGTATTCTTTCCTATCATGCGTATTGCCGATTGTTAAGGTTTTGTAGGTCAAGCGCTCTTCGAATAGTATCTAAGCTCCATGTTTTTAATAAAGAGCAATTATTTATAAGCGGGGATATATTATTAATCTATTATATTAAGCCATTATATTACACATTTCAATTTTTGATACTTTTGTATAATTTCAACTCACAAAAGTATAATTATAATAATCTAGCAAAATGGCTACTATCCAGTGATTGTTGTCCCAATTTGACAGGGGGTCGGAATGTCAGTTATATTAATCTTCTATACTCAATTTTTATGTTAATCAGTTTTATATTCTTGAATCAGTATGTTCAGTTGAATCAAATGAACAAGTTCGTCCAGGGGGTATGGAATGAATCTCAAATTGATAGTTTCTCTACTGTTGATGTGTTTAGTTTTTTCTCTTGGATCTGCTCAAGCACAGATGTGGAGGAATAGTTGTGAGCCTGTGAAGGTATCTGGTATTACACTTGATACGTTTGAGTGCATGAAGAAAAAGCTTCAAGACTACGGCATTGACGTTCCACCGGGAAACAAAGGAGAACTTTCGGGAAAAGGGATTATTGGAAGTTTTGAATGGGATGGAAAATCTGATCTTACTCTCATAATTACGAAAAAACCTTTTTTTATTAGCTGTAGAACAGCAGATCGGGAAATAACAAAATTCATAGATGAATGCAAAATTTTGTGAGAAATAGCTTGATTTAAATGTGTGGGCGAGAAGAAACTGGTGCCATGAAAATTTAATTGTGAAACATTAAAGGGCATAGGTACTCATAGCAAACCTATATTATCAAGTTCCTTGAGTAAAGAAATTCTGCGTTTATTCAGGTGGTTCATAACTTAATTTTCACGACACTAGATACTTTTTATTAGTTTTTGATTTTTGATCTTTCTAATTAGTGCCATCATTTTTCCTATTGATTATGAATTCTTTCTGATGGAATATTGGGTATCAATCAGAGAAACAAGGGTATGTAAAATTTCAACTTATTGTTATATTTAGTAAGACTGTTCTGTTTAGTAAGACTGTTCCGTTTAGTAAGACTGTTCTGTTTAGTAAGACTGTTCTGTTTAGTAAGACTGTTCTGTTTAGTAAGACTGTTCTGTTTAGTAAGACTGTTCTGTTTTTATATGTACATCTAAAAAGTAGGAGATTTTTTGGAAATATACTATTTGTTGAGTAAATATATGATAACGTTGACTGAATAACCTCAACATTTAATTTATATCGGTTTCTTATTTATATTTCTCTAGATATTATATTAGATAAATACAATCTCCTTGTTGATACAATTTGAAATCACCTTCATTGGCGCGTAAAAGAATTATAAATCAAACAGATGTATATGTAAAATTGTATCAAATTTATCAAAATGTTGAAAGTGGACAAACTCCACAAATTCCACAGAAAACAGACCGATATACGTCTACAGAAAAATACGTCCACAGAAAACAAACCAATATACGGGGGAAAAATCAAATGCAGGAAAGTGCTACTGAAGTACATAATGCGATTCAGAAAGCTTTACAAGCTTTTCAAGATATGAAATATCCTGTTACGAAATGGCAACTTATTGATAAAGCTAAAAGTCTTAATGCCCGTAACGAAGTAATACAAGCTATTGAAAACATTCCAGACAAGGAATACCACAGCTCTTCGGATGTTCTCCAGGAATTCAAAGGTATTCAGAATGTTATGCAAGCTTTTAGAGATGTAAAGTTCCCTGCAACAAGGAATCAACTCGTAGAGGAAGCTAAAAAACTTAATGCTCGTAGTGAAGTGATAAACATTCTCGAGTCTTGTTCAGACCGGGAATACACAAACTTTTCCGATGTCATCAAGGAATGTAAAGGTAAAGGTGAATTGGCAAAGCCGCGGTAAATACAATACCTTAATTTATGGATGAGCTCATCAAGGTGGTTCAATCCAGATTGAGATGTCTATGAGTTCATCCAAAACTAATTTTATTTCCAAATCCTGGCTGGTCTGGGAATAAGAAGTGCTTGTGAAAATAGTCTGGCTTACATAAAAGAACAGTCTGCTGGTAGCTTCCATAAAGTAAAATCTTAAAAAATTGATTGAAGGGATTCTGAGGTTCTCCCTTCGTGTTTTTCTTCACAGATTTTGTGCAAAGGACTCTCAGTGCTTTTTTATACTTAATCGTGTTGTGAAGTCAGCAGGGGAATGAGCTCGGGAAGCGTGAATTAAAGGGAAAATTCGGTTTACAAAATTCGGTTTACAAAATTCGGTTTACAAAAATCCGATCACATCTACAAGTTCCTGAAAACGATAAGTACTGAAATGCATGTATATTTTTTCCTTATGGTTGGCAACGTGCCTGTTTTTCAGATTTTCTCAATAACTCACGGACACGACCAATATTCTTAGGCGCCATATCCACAGGCCTTACTGAACTTTTGAACGCCGCCAGTTACAAGCCTATCCAAAAAAATACTTATCTGGCCCATATCAAAATCAAGTTTGTTTTTAAATCAAAAAAAATTCAGAAATATTTTAATGAGCCGAAGCTTTTTATTTCTCTATGATACGAGATGAAATGAAGCGATTTTAAGTTTTTAGATCAGCTCTATTTATATTCGGTTAAGATACAATCTATAAGAAATATGTTATTTTTATTTCCACTTCTGTAAACCTATAAATGTAAATCGAGATGCATAAAAATGTAAATCGAGATGCATAGATAATTGCAATAGTTATTTTGACTTTGGCATATTCCTTAACCAAATACAAATGGATAGAATTGAAATAACAACATAAGGGAGAAAGTATGTCATCAAAATTGATTGTTCCAGTAGAAACATTTATGTCAACTAAAGGAATAGAACGCTACGTATTTCTGGATAATGAATATTTTACCATCGCTTTTTATGCTTCTGGCTCAAAATCAGTTTCTTTCTCTAATTCTCATCCAATGTGTAAGGGCAGCTTCCATATTAATATCTTAAATGATGGTGGAAGTTTCTCCTGGACAATCGCTTATAAAAAACAAGTACTTATAAAGCACTTTGCCGAGATTAATCATTTACTGGGTAATTTATTGAATTCTGACTTAAATAATATGATGTCTACTCAATCAATAATCACCCATGATTATGCATTATCATATGGGTTTTATGACTGTGGGAGCAGGTCGATTGAGGTTCATTTGACCAACCATGATCGTTCCTATGTTTACCTCACCAAAAATTATTCAGAATGGATGAAAGACCTCTCCAGTGAAGAACCTAAGTTTTTGGAAAGACCATTAAACGTATTAGCTTTGCCTGGAGCTCATGATGCAGGAATGTTTGAAATCTTCAATCCCGGGTCCATACTTAAAAATAAAGATTTCTTAAATCGAATCCACTCACATTTTAAAGACTCTCTTATGAGTAAATCTATGAATTTTTCTGATATTACTGATTATCTTGAGCGAATCATAATTAACATAGCTTGTACGCAAAAAGATGATATTAACACCATGCTTGATCTGGGAATCAGGTATTTCGATTTTCGTCCGGGATATTGTTACGGATCTCTTAAGAGCATTCCAGAATTTAAGGGCAAAATTCTCCACCAGCATGGGTTTGTTCCAGGTTATTCTTACTATGGTTTCTTGTGCGACATATTAAAATGGCTCTCAGAGCATCCCAGTGAAATTGTTGTCGTTAATCTCAACTTCCAGGGCTTTGAAGAATCTTCGATGAAACCCAACGCTGACTACCTTATGAGGTTATTATCAGATTCTCAGGTGGCTACTAACACTCTTAATATAGCTATTGGGAATAAGACCGACTTAAGTGTGATGATTAAACAATTGCTAAATGAAAACAAGCGTTTGATTTTCCTGAACCAGATAGAAGCAAGCTCTAATACGCATAAGTATGAGGCATGTAAGTACGATTCCTATAATGACAATTATGCGACTACAAACGTGAAGAAAATTCTTACTGTATTGAACCAAATGCGTTTTTATCCGCCAGAAGGTCAAGATTACACGGTACTGCAACTTCAAGGTACTGCAACTGCAGATGTAATTGCATGCTCAACATCAGTACTTGATGCAATTGGCCCGTTTAGCAGTGATGCAATGTCTCCTTTGATGTCAACTAAAGCTGCTTTTGATTACTCAACATATCCCTGGATTATAAATAATGTGCCAGAGAAGTTTTCGCCTAACACTTTATTAGTATTCCTCAATGACTTTGTTGATAATGCACTTGTCAAGCACTCAATTGATATCACACTCAAGCGGATTTTAGCCTCGTGACTATAGGTACACCAAATCAACTTGGTGAATTCGAGTCCGAGCTAACTGCTTCCCTGTTTGGAGTTGTACCTGCTGTGTTAATTGGTGGAATTGGTTCAATAGTTATTGCAGTTCTATGGATGAAGCTGTTTCCAGAGCTTTTGCATGCAAGTAAATTGGGATATTCAACTGACTAATACTTCGTATTCCAAAATACGCTCACAAACCTGAAATTTTAAATAAATTCATTGGTCAATGATTTTTCAGGTTGTATCCGTGAGTTATTGATCAATTCCAAAAAAGAGAGTACATTCTCCACGTTTGAAAAAATAGAAATGTATCCTTTGCTTACGTTTTTCAATAACTCATACCCATTACTATTTTTCATTCAATAAAGTATTCATTTTGAAATCGATAAACTATTTTAAAATACATAAAAAGAGTTTTAGTGAGATCTCCTGTACGAACCGTTATCGTATAGTAATCGTTAGTGAGATCTCACATACTAATTGTTAGTGAGTTTTCATTTACCAATGCTTAATGCGTCTTTATGTACTCAATCATGCGCGGAGTCAGCAGAGGAATAAGCTCCGGAAGCATATTCGGCATCAAATTATCCATAGCCTTTGGCATAAGGTCAGGAAGCTGCTCTCTCATGTAGTCAGGCATAGGAACTTTCTTTTCTACAGCTTTGAGCATATCAGGCATGACTTTCGGCATAACCATCGGCATGAGCCTGGGCATCATAATCGGCATCATTGGTTTCATCATGGCATCCATGCCAGGCACATATTTGACCATCTTCATCATTGCCTGAAGTGGTGCTGGCATCGCTGCCATCATCTGGGGCATGAGTTCAACCATCAGGTTGGTCATATTCTCAGGCTGCATGAGGTCGATCATCTTTTCAAAGGGGACCCACGATTCTAGGGTATAGGAGGTTGAGTCAGGGATATTGTATCCAAGGCTTCTGCCCACAAGAGCTCCCAGATCCTGAGCCTGGATATTGAGGTTGCCTTCCTTTGCTGCTACACGGAACTGGAAAATACAGCAAGGGCAAAGCGCTGCAATAATATCGGCTTTAACATCAAGGGCTTCCTGGAGTCTCATATCTCCCAGTTTGTATGCAACCGGCGGTTCGGCTATAAGGCTTACAACCGAGCCACAGCAGTGGGCTCTTTCCCGGTTGTACTCAAGTTCCCTGAACTTTATTCCAGGTATAGCTTTGAGCAGTTCTCTGGGCGGTTCGTATATTTCGCCTCCTGCTCTCCCAAGGTGACAGGAATCATGCCACGCTACCACTTTATCTAGAGGCTGTTTAAACTTTGGCTTGAGGACATCGAGATGATCCACGAGCACTTCAGAGTAATGTTTTGCCTCAAGCCCATACTCGATACCCAGCTTTTTCGCCCACTGAGGATAGACCGTATGCCACATGAGCCAGCAGGCAGGGCAGGAAGTGATTACGGTTTTTACGCCCTTCTTTTTCATGTTTGAGACATTCATTCTCATTATTTTTTCAAAAACGTCCCATCTTCCGGCAACAAGCATAGGAATTCCGCAGCAGGCTTCCTTGTCTAAAAGACTTGTAAACTCTACTCCTGCATCATCAAGCATACGGACAGCCCCTATAGCAACGTCATTTTCAACAAAGGAGGCTGTACAGCCCGCAAAATAGGCGTATTCGGCTTTATCCTTAATCTTTGCCCTGATATCCTCTGGAACCCATTTATCACGGTCTTTTCTGTAGTTTGCCCAGATATTTCTTTCTTTTAAGAGGCTTGCTGCCATAATCTCAAAAGGCGGGAAGGTCATCTTCTTCTTTTCCTGGACAAGTTTTCCCCGCATGGTCATCCAGGCATGTTCGATTGGCATGTCAAGCTCGCAGCGGGAATCGCACATCTGGCAGGTAGTACAAGCAAGGAAAGTATTTGTCTGTCTCTGGTCAAGTTTTTCCCGGCCTGCCAGGTATTCCTTGATAAAAAACCATTTTCCACGAGGTGACTGCGACTCCCAGCCTCTGCCATAATATTGGTCGCACTCGCTCACGCAGTACCCGCACTGAGAACAGGAATAGGCAAGCTCTGCGACTTCTGCAGGGATCTCTTTCTCGTCTTTGAAAGAAACCTTGCCAATTCCGGACATGTTTCCGGCTATTCTGCCAAATGGTTCAAAGGCAGAGCCCATTGATACTGCAGTGTTCAGAAGCCCTTTTCCCTCCAGGGTTTCAGGGTTCATGATACCGTTAGGATCAATTTCTTTTCTCAGGGCCTCTATTTCAGCAATTCTTTCACCAAAGACACTTTTTCTCTTTGAAGCGAAGAAAAGCCCTGAAGAATAAGCCCTTCCACCATTTTCTTCTGCAATTTTCAAAATGCTCAGGGAAAGAGCAAAAGCTGTATTAAAGAGCACGGAGCGCTCCGAATGGCGCATGAAACAGAGTAAAACCACATACCCATCGCTTATAACCATGCCTTCGGTAAGCACAGGCAATTTTATTTTCTTCCCGATTTCTTCAAAAGCACTGTCCATTTTCTCAAGAGGCACCAGGACTTCTGCCGGGATAAACGAAGGACCCAACCTCTTTACTTTCATGGACTTGAACCATTCATCGGTCTCGTATTTTGCAATTTCTTCCGGAAGGATTGTCCCACCTGCACCTTCGATTGCTTCCCTCAGACCGGAGACGTCTCTTGAGGCAGGGTACATGAAAGTTGAAACGTAAGATACCGGCAACACTGGTCTGTCTTTATCCACTATTTCTTCATAGTGGAGTTTCCTGGGCGCTTTATTTTTCATATCCGCCCATTCGGGGTTCAGGAAGGAAATTGACCAGAGAGGGATATTTTTTCTTTTTATCTCTTCTACTGCCTTTTTCAGGGCTGAAGCGCTTGGGAAACTGACAGAAACAGCTTTTCTCTCTTCGAACTTCTGGACTTTCAGGGTTATCTCAGTAATAATCCCTATGGTTCCCATTGTCCCGATTAACTTTTTCAGTTCAGGGCCTGAAAACTCCCGGATCTCTCCTGTGGGAAGCACAACTCTGGCTTTTTCCATACTCTCGTGGCCCCAGCCAAACTCATAACTTCCATAACCGGCTCCGCTCTGGGACAACCATCCTCCAACTGTCGAAGAAGGAGCGCTTGAAGGAATTGCTTGTAATGAAAGCTCTTTTTCTTTTAGTTTCCTTTCCAGCTTTTCCCAGATTATACCACTCTGCACAACCGCTTTCTGCCCTTCGGTATCGATGCTTATGATATTATTCAGTGGTGTAACATCGGCAACGATCCCTCCTTTTGTTGGAATTACCCCTCCGTATCCTGAAGAGGCTCCCGCGCGGGGTACAACCGGAATCTTATGCCTGTTTGCGAATTTAAGTAGCTTTACTGCGTCTTCTTCGGTCCGGATTTTTACGACGGCTGCAGGGTTAGTATCCCCAATTACCTTCTTAACAAGTGGAGGTAAAGCTCCCATATCGTGGTTGTAATAGTGGCGTTCCCGTTTGTCAAGATTGACATATTCCCCAAAGAGTTCGGAGATTTCTTTTTTCTGAGCTTCTGAAAGTTCCGCTACGCGACTGGTCATGTTTTTTCTCCTAATCTAGCTAATTTGTAGACACTTTCCAGTATGCACATTTTGTCATGTTAAAGTCAAACTCCGGAAGTCTTTCCGGCTCCCCTATTTTTTACTATATAAGTGGTGATAATAATACTTATTATATTTGTCCAGGGTCATTCCGTTTTTTCTATTTATATCGTACCAATAAAATTAATCACCATAGAACTTCAAAATTGCAGGGCGTCTTTAGGGCAGACGTCCACACAGCGCCCACATTTGATACAGTCTGGGTTTGCAGCATCCTGAGTGATTTTGAGCTGCATGGGACAGACTTTTTCACATTTCTTACAGTTAATACATTTTTCCTTTTCGAGTTTAAGAGGATACTTTTTACCACCAAGCAGGCGTTGAGCTGTCCCCATAGGACAGAAGGAACACCAGGTTCTTGGGCTCAGGTAACTGCCCAGAAGGGTTGCGATTGCAGTTGTTACCAGGCACATCATTACAAACACCATGCCGATTTTCTCAAAAGTATTGAGGCTTCCAATAGTGTTTGATATCCTGTATCCCATAAAGCCCATTAGCAGGAAAAATATTGGCAGGCGGATCGACAGGGACCGCAGAGTGGGGGGTATCTTCTTTTTCCTTGAAATCTTGCTGACCCAGAAATCAACAAAACTTCCCCTGGGACAGAGATTTCCGCAGAACCACCGGCCTCTGAAAGGACTAATCAGAAAGAGCGCTGCAAAAACCAGTAGCAAGAAGTATCCGAGTACAGGATACCAGAGCCCTCCTATGGAAACGATAAGAACTATAATTCCCAGGTAGGGCGTTATTTTAAGCAAAGTGAATCAACCTCCGTTTTCCCATTTGTCAAGTTCCTGTCCGAGCCTTTCAGCCCAGGAATTCACCACGGTCATGATGATATTTTTTATTTTAGCCCTTGCGTTGACCTTATACTTGAAAATGTAGCCTCCTCCATCCAGATTCTGCTGCGACCTTTGCAGAATTTCTTTTTCGTGTAGTTTTTTGACGGAGCGCTGGATTGTGGAAATATCCAATTTCAAGACTTTTGAGAGAAACTCAGTGTCAACCCACTGCTCTTTCTCATTTAAAAAGTACTTCATAACCTTAAGGTCAGCCTTTGTAAGGTTAAGGGCGCACTTGATCACGTCTTCGATTTTGAACTCTTTACAGGCAAAGTCTATCATTTCAATCCCTCTAAAGCACTACAGTACTGTAATATTACCACAGCCGTATATATACGATACCAAGTACTGTATTGTACAGCCAAAAATGAGAAGTACTGTGATTTTTAACGTGTTTTTAACCTTGCTGCCTTGCAGAAAAATAAAAATAGTCTGCACATAAAAAGGAGAGTGCAATTAAAGCCTCTTCGGCGTGTCTTTATAAAATGAGATATTTGTCTAGGGACTTCGATATCTTATTCATTCGCGACATTTACGGAAACATTTTTATACTTCCTTATTTAATTTGCGAACTGCGGTTTAATGAGCAGATTAAACTTTAAGGCTTTCTTTTTCACAGGAAAACCCTATTCTCATAGTGTTCAGCTCATTAAAATCCACAAACACTCAATAAAAGACCGGCAGGTTTCTCCTTTTTCCCTGCCGGTTTCACACACCCGGTTCCAGAATATTCTGGTTCGGAGAAGTTGTATCCAGATTTAGTTTTTCTAGACCCCTTATTTCCCCTTATCCGATATCACTGTTCAAGCTTTATTATCTTAAATTATGTCTGTTTTGGATTCTGTTCGGATTCTATTCGTTCATAATTACATTCCAAAGGCTGTCTGTGTAATCGTGTTTTCGATTTCTTTTTTCAGTTCCTCCGGAATTCCCCTTATTCCTACGTCCAGGAACCCGCGTACAATCATGCCTACAGCTTCATCTTCGGTAAGGCCTCTGGCCATAAGATACTCTACCTGGTCTTTAGCAATTTTTCCAACTGCGGCTTCGTGAGTAAGTTCTATATCATCTACGTTTGCTTCAAGGATGGGGATTGCAAGCTGGCTTCCTTTATCGGTAAGGACAAGCCCTTTGCATTCAAGGTGCCCTTTTGCTCCCTTTGCATTGCCTATCATTTCTCCTCTTGCAATTATTCTTCCGCCGATTGTAATAGTCCTCGATATAAGCTCAGCCTTCGTGCCAGGCGCATTGAATATCGCCTTGCTTCCGAGATCCAGTTCAGAGCCTGGATGGGCAATGGCTATAGTATTTAACCTGGTTACTGCTCCTTCTCCCTCAAGTTTGACAGTTGGATACGTCTGGACAGAACGAACAGGTTTCAGGCAGATATAATTGCTTACGTAAGTTCCACCTTCTTCCACAGTAACTACCGTCCTTGGCCTGACTCCTATCTGCTCGGCCCAGTTGTGGATCATTGTGAAATTCAGAGTAGCGCCTTTTTTCACGTACATTTCGGAAATTCCCAGGTGCAGACCTTCTTCTACTCCCTTTTTAGCTGTGCAGCCTGTAATTATGTCAAGGCTGGCGCCTTCCTCGACGATTATGATATTATGTACGGTCTGATACGCCTTTTTACTGTTCAGCATAAGGCAAGTCTGGACAGGCATTGAGGATTTCTTGCCAGCAGGTACCCGGATAAAGTATCCGTCCGCATTTTCAAGGTAAGTTTTTGCGGTGTATTTGTCGGTGTCAACAGACACAAGTTTCCATGAGTAATCTTTAAGCCAGTCATATTTTTCCAGGGCTTTCTGGGTGGACATAAGTTCTACATTTTCATCTTTCAGGGAAGAATGCGATACTGCATTATCAAGCACCAGCAGACTGCCAGATCGGCCTTCTTCGCTAGGCACGACTCCTACCTGGAGCAGGGTTCTTTTGCTTTCTTCGTCAAGGGTCTGGAGGTCTTCTATAGGCTTGCTAATCCGGGAACCTTCCTCAAATTTTTCCAGCTCTATATCTTCTCCAAAAGCTGCCTTTTTCTCGACTGCGCTTTCAGCGCGCTTTTTCAGGTTCACTTCATCAGTCTGCATTTTATACACTCCTCATACCCTCTGCTCTTTATTTCTTCCAGCATTTTCAGGGGATTTCCTGAACACATAACCGTTCCATTGCAAAGGATGTACCCTCTATCTGCATTTACATAATCCAGAATCTGGCCGGTATGGGTAATTATAAGGGCAGATTTACCTTTCTTGCAGCCTTCCCCAGGACAGTTCAGTCCTTCTTCAAGTAGTTCCTTTATTGTTATCCCTACCTGTTCTATGCTTACGAGGTCCACTCCGGATTCCGGCTCGTCAAGCAGGTAAAGGCTTGGGTTCTGGGTTGCAAGCTGAAGAAGTTCTGAACGTTTGATTTCTCCTCCCGAAAAGCCCACATTCACATCTCTGTCCATAAAGCGCTTCATATCCAGATCCTCAACAAGGGCCTCCGGATTTTTAGTTCCTTTCGATAACACCTTTACAAGATCCCTCAATTTAATTCCGGACATATCTGGAGGGCGCTGCATCATAATTCCCAGGCCAAGGCGGGCTCGTTCATCTACCGGCATCCCGGTAATATCTTTTCCTTTAAACAGAATTCTGCCTTTTATAACTCTGTATTCGCTGAAGCCCATGATCGTTCTCATCAGAGCTGACTTTCCGGCTCCATTTGGCCCAAAAAGCACATTGGTATATCCTTTTTTGACTTCGAGGTTCACGTCATGAAGCAAAATTTTTCCGTTTACCTCTACAGTCAGATCCTCTATTTTTAGCATCAACATTTTCTCCCTTTATTTCATTTTTAATATGGTTCCCCTCTACTTTTGTTCATTTAAATGAAATAATACTTGAAAGTAAATTTATTTAAACTTCACTTTAAATGGCTGGAAAAACGTCAAGAGCCGGACAATTTCAGCATATTTTCCCACCTTCCGTTATTTCCCACCAAATCCTGTATTCTTTTTAGAGGACATTCTATTTCTAACTATAGATTCTTTATTAATTTTCTGTAACTTATATTCTTTAAAATTAAAATGTTAAAATCCAGAATTTTTATAAAATCTATTTCAAATACAGGGTTATAAAGTAAAATTTTTAGAATAGAAGTTTTTAATTTGTTTAGGATATCTGGCTTTGCAGAAATCGATCTAAATAGCTCTGACTGGATCTGAAAATGAATGTGTAAAAGTATATCAGGTAATTCAGTTTAAACAATTGAATATTCTTTATTTACTAGGATTTCTACATAACCGAATATTTTAATTTATTCCAGGTCCATGCGCAGACCGACTTCGATTTCGACAAATTCTGCTGGAAAAATCTCTTTTATTTTTTCTCTATGAGCGGTACAATGCCCTGCTGCTATGAGTTCCATCCCTCTCAGCCTTTCAAACTCCTTGCTATCGTGAAGCCCCCCAATAATTCCCTTTACTTTTCCGTAACGGTTGGCAGTATCCAGAATTGCGGCAAGCCCAGGGTGAGCACAGCCTGTAAGTACATAAGATCCGTTTCCCGTATCCAGAATAAGAGCCTGCTCCTTTACCTTGTCTCCAAGTTCCCCTGTACTCCTGATGCCACGAGAGATTTCTACAGGATCTTTTATTTCGATAAGAGTTGCCCTGTTCTTAATTTCTCTTTTAAGATTCTCCGAAAAAGAAGCAGGAACATAGACCTCAAGCCCGGGATTTGCCTGAAGGACCTCCGGAAGGCCTCCTATATGATCCCAGTGCTGGTGAGAGAGAATTATTTTTCCGATGCCGGCTGGGTCAATGTTGAGCCTCTTCATGTGTTCCAGGAGGAGAGGGCCATCCCATCCGGTGTCAAAAAGAAGGATTTCGCGATTTGTTTCAATAAGAGCTGCAAAACCCCAGCTTTCTGTAAAACCCTGACCGGCTTTGTTGTCATAAATGACAGTAAGCCTGAACATTGGGATTCCTCAGATTTCTGTCATGGTTTTATATTCCATAACAGTAGAAACAGGATTTGTCTTCATTTTAATTCCGGTCTCTTCAAGGGCGCAGATGCCATTAATGCCTCCTACTATTGCAATCCCGTACTTTCCGGTTTCAACGGGGGCTCCAAATAAAGTTTCATCAATTTCTCCCGGAGGGAAATAACCCGCAAGGCCGACTTTTTCTACTGTTTTGAGAACTTCTCTAGCTCTGTCATAAGCTGAACAATTAATCTGCCGCATATTGGCAAGGATTTTACCTTCCCCTTTTTCAAGCACGTCAAGGACAGAAGTGGTCTTTCTGCTCATGAAAATTTGTATAGGATCAATTGAGGTTCCACTGTAGGAAATCAAATCTGAAAACCGTGCAGGTTTTTGATTTTCTATCTGAAGAATTCCGCCGTAAGCAGGTTCCACAGGGATGCCAGCTTTTAGAAGGAGACCATCAAAAGCGACGCTGCAAACCGTAGCTATTCCTATTTTTCCAGGGGGTAGGGAAATCAGTTCTTCATCTTCTTCAATAATCTTTACTCTAGGGCTTATCATATACCCTTCGTGTGCAGTATATGATACCACCTCAATAACAGTCTCTAAATCGTCCTTATCAAAGTATGATATATTTACAGGAACTACTCCATCATTGGTTTCAGGATTATACGTGGTTCTAAACGCCATTTCTTCTATCCGGGATATTACAAAACCAAACCGGTCTGCGATGAGGGCGTCGCTCATCTCCCTCTCTCCAAGCTCGGTAAGTGTACGACCTGCATATCCGTGTTTGCTTGTAAATCCTCTTTCATCCAGGATCCTAAGATGGTAACGGACCGCTCGCTCTCCTATATCATAGCCCCGGTTATTAAGTTCATCAGCTATTGCCCGGGCACCTATAGGTTTGTCACTTTCGTGAATTACCCTCATAATTTCAATGAGTTTTCGCTCAATTTGCGGATCCATCATGTTTAACACCGTTATACTTTACGAGAAAAATGAATTGCCTTTGATTTTGGCATGAAAGTTCTTCCAAGTACTTTCATTTCTTTGTGCCTGTGATTAGAAGAATTTCATGTGCGTTTGGCAAGATTCTATAATTTTTATCTAAGCTCTGAGTAAAGCCTGTTCTCTCCTGGCTTCCCCAAAACCGATTTAGTTCTTATTTATATTCAATTATAGTAAATCTTTTCGTAGTAATATATTTTATCTCCCGAGTCCCGGCTCGGGAGGACGGAGCCCTTTTCGCTTCGCTCAAGAGGGCTGAATTATGGGTAACATAAATTGTTTTTCAATTTGCTGAAAAGGGCTGATTTACCTGCAGCCTTTTTGAAAAGGCAACTGCAAACCTTTTTTGAAAAGGCTTGATCGCAAATCTTTTTTGAAAAGGTTTGATCGAAAACGTTGTTACGGTTTGATCAACCGGCGCAACTATAGAATTAGGGGGGGTTAAGTTACGCTGGGTTATATGAAGGTGGTTGTGTTTAGTTATATCCTCATACAATTTTTATAATTCCTGGTTGGGGGGAATAAAGTTCTCCTGTTTCCAGGAGGTTTTTGAGGATTGTCTCGAATTTTTCCTGAGTTATTCCTTTTTCGAGGGCTTTCTGTCGAAGTTCTTCTTTTTCTATTTTTCCGCCGGCGGTGTCCAGAATATCGATAAGAATTGATTTTGGATCTTTTTTTATAGGGGGCGAATTGGAAAGGCTTTTTTCTGGGAATTTAAGTTTTTTTACTGGGGTTTCAGTTATGGAGGTTAAAGGGTTAGATTCTTTGGGCGATAAGGTTGGTGAAAAGTTTTCGTTGGCTTTTCCGGAGATTTCAGCTTGAAGGTGAGTTCGAAAAAGCACGGCGTCTTCGAGATCTTCGGAAAAGTGGAATACCCTGAGTTTTCGGGTTTGCAGGAGAGCGCCGCAATGCTGACATTTCAGGGTTTTTTTTCCTGTTTCTGTGATCTGGGCATGCTGTCGGCATTTGGGGCACACAATCACTGAATAGCGCAAATTTTTGTGCTTTTGTCCAAATTCCAGCTCAGCTCACCTTCCGTATCTTCTCTTTCTTTTCTGAAAGTCCCTCATAGCCCTTAGCAGATCGACCTTTCGTACATCTCTCCAGTTAACATCTGTAAAATAAAGTTCTGAATAGACTGACTGCCATACCAGGAAGTCCGAAAGGTTCTGCCCTCCCGAACGGATCATGATATCAGGCTCGTGGTGGACGAGGAGATGAGATTCGATCATTTTTTCGTCCACCTCTTCAGGCCTGACAGTTCCTTCTTTAACTTCGGCAAGGATAGTCAGTACAGCCTTCGTAATTTCATCTCTTCCCCCAAATCCCAGTGAGACATAAACAAGAAAATCGTTTCCAGGAGCAGTGTTATTTACCTCTCCGTCAACGCCATAGATTCTATAACCTGTACAGGCAGGAAGGTTAGAAAAGACCTTTTCCAGCTTTGCTTTGAGAGTTGATGAGACTTCAGCTTTTAAAGCCGGGTCAGTATTCAGGATGTCTACATAGACGCTCACAATTTTGACCTTGAATTTTCTAAAAATATTAAGTGTGGATATGAGCCTATCGATTCCTTCGGGGTCAAAAAGGTCAGTTTCCTTGAGTATGATTGCTACATGCCTGGGAATATTTGAAAATTCCCTGGCTATTTGCCAGGTCAGGTACCTCTCATAGACCGGATATGCAAAAGAAAGTAAATCCATCTGATTAATATCCTCCCTGACAAGCTAAAGCAATCCACTATTTCATCTTTTCTATTGTTAATCTCAACTTCATAATTCTTTCCAGGCATGTTCCGAATGATCTTTTCCGGATGACAGCTTTTTCAGATTTATTATGTCTATCATTGGGTTTGTTTACTTTGCAGTGGATACGATCTTGATTACATCGCCGTTTTTCAGTTCGTGCTTTTCCCCAAGCCTGAGCCTTGTCCTTGCATCTACGGCATATAAAAATCGATCCCCAATTTCAGTATGGATCTGGTAAGCAAGATCATGACAGGTAGAGCCCCTTTTCATAAGGTAGGCATCAGGAAGGACATTCCCACTTTTATCGGACCATTTTCCTTCATCTTCTACGGGGTATACAACAATAAGGTCCAGAAGCTCGAAGACAGTTCTGTTTATGCACTCCTGGACGCCTGTACCGCCAAGCCTCTCAATCACTTTATGAATAGCTTCGAGCCCTTTTTTCTGAGCTTTTGTAAGGTTTTCACCAAGCACCTCGAATTTCCTGTCTCCGGGACTGTATTTAATAAGCTCATTTTTTGCTGCAGATTTAAGTGCCAGTTCGGCTGCTGCGCTTACAGGGACTACTATTCTATCAAGGTCTTTAAGCCTGTCCAGGTTTTCTCTTGAGGCGACGTCGGCTTTATTTGCGGCGATAAGCAGAGGCTTGCTGATCTCTCTCATTGCATCGCAGAGCCGGATCATATCTTCTTCGCTCCATTTAATGTGGTCCAGTCTTGCAAGCCCTGTTTCTATCAAAGCTGCATTCACATGGGATTCTCTTATTCCTGCTCCGGCAAGCTGTTCTGCAATTACTGCTTCTAGCTTGAGCCCTTCGGCCTGGATTTTTCTGGCAAGCTTGACCCAGTTTCTTTCCAGAATGCCATAAAGCCACATTGTGATTTCCCTATTCAGGAAAGCTACGTCTTCAAGAGGGTCATGATCTCCGATATCTACAGGGTTGCCCTCGGCGTCAGTCCCGCCTGAGGCGTCTACTACATGAACAATTGCCTGAGCCTGCCTGAGTTCATCCAGAAAAGTATTTCCAAGTCCCCTCCCTTTGTACGCATCAGGGACAAGTCCGGCAACGTCAATTATATCAATCGGGACGAGCCTTACCCCATCCACGCACTTTCCGCATCTCTTTTCCTTTTCTTTGCAGGGGCATTCAACCCGCACATAAGTAACTCCGTGATTAGCATTAATAGTTGTAAAAGGATAATTTGCAATTTCAACGTCTGCAAGTGTGGCAGCTTTGAAAAAAGTGGATTTTCCCGCATTGGGTTTTCCTGCAAGTCCTATAGTCATTGACATAAATTATAAAAACGAACTTGTTGCATTTAATCTTTATTGGTAGTGATGTCGGAGAAACGGGATTTTTTTCCCCAACTTTCAGGCCAGGGTTAGAGCTACAAATTAGAGGTTAAGCTCTTGGGTAGTGTGCCAATTTTTCTGTACAATCAGAAATCTAAATAAGTTACTGGGTAGAAAATTCCAACTCGGAAGATCAATTTTGTTCATAGTACTCAAAAGCTGACTTCAAATTTACAGCAAATTTGAGACACTGTCGTCTCTTTGAGGAATAAAGTTTATATCCTTGAATGTGCTTATCAGTGTTGCTTGCTTGTGTCCCGATAGGGTAGTGGATATCCTTGAGGCCTGCGGAGCCTTAGACCTGAGTTCAAGTCTCAGTCGGGACGTAAATTTTTTGATTTTCTATTTTTTTTATTTGATCTTTTTCCTTCAGTTTTTTACCGGATTTCATTTTTACTCTTCTTGATTCCTTCTTTGCTTCGGTTCCGTTCGGTTTTTTTACCGGATTTTATTTTTACTCTTCTTGATTCCTTCTTTGCTTTGTTTCCGTTCGTATTTTCCTCGATTTGTCACTTTCTTCTGTTTTTCTCCCTACTTTGTGCCCTTCTCTTTCTTGTCTATGATTTTTTTCCTTTCTACGCTTCGCTTCTTGTCTATGATTTACTTCCTGCTTTGATTTGTTTCCTGTCTTCTGCTTCTTTGTTCCACGAATTACATTTTTGTTTTTGCTTTTTTCTGTCAGATCAAAAAGATAATGAATATGATCTGAACTTATACTATTAAATGAAAAAGAGGGATATTTATGAAGAGAAATAGTCTGATTTTACTTATGGGGTTAATATTCTTATTTGCCTCAGGTTGTACTGAGAGCAATGAATCGGTGCCTGACGATTCTAATTCTTCGGTACCTGAAGCCGAGTCTGCCTTACAGTCGGAAAATAACACGACTTCAAAACTCGGAGAAGACCACATTGTCCGTCTTGAAAAGTATGGTGTGGTACGGCCTTCTGAACTGGAACTCTCAAAAGGGGATACTGTTTCCTGGTGGAGCGACAAGAGACAGGGTAATTACGTGCTTGTTAGTGAGGAAAAGCTGTTCCCTGATGAAAAACTTTCATACAGGGTACCTTTCACGTATACCTTTAATGAAATCGGAACCTACCATTTTATTGTCAAGGATCTTCCTGGAATGAACGCTACGATAAGGGTGAACTGAAATTTCTGCTTCCTTGCCCTGTATTCTTTATTGAATCTTTTTTCCACAAGGAGGGAGGTACTTCTCCTAAACCTTTCTCCTAAACCTGGCTTTTTTCTTGCTTTTTTCTTTTTACTCCAAACTGGCTGAAGGTTCAGGATTGAAATATTTATAGAAATTTGGAAAACTTGTAGAAATTTGGAAAACTTATAGAAATTTGGAAAACTTATAAAAATTTGGAAAACTTATAAAAATTTGGAAAACTTATAAAAATTTTCACACTTTGGTTATAGGTCTTGCTATCCTTTTGTAGTGATTGAAAAGATCTTTTCCCCATTTAAGCGCACTTTCATCAAAACTTACCAGGTTATGATTATAGTAAATTCCACTGTTACAGAAGAGGGAGAGCGCCATGAACTTTTCCGTGACTATGCTTGAAGCAATTTTCATATTATTATTATTGCAGACATAGAGTTTGGTATGTTTCAGGTTCAGGAAATGTTCAAGTTCCTTCTTGTAGTCATTGAGCATTCTATCATAAACGTATTCTGTAAACACCAGGGTTATGTCCGTGCCCTTTGCGGCAAGTTCTATGCACAGGGACGGATAGATGGGCAGGAAAAAGGAAGATGAAATCCTCACTTTATCGGATTCGGACAGGTGTTTTACAACTTCTTTTGGATATTCAAACACATGGTTTCGGTCAGGGTTTACTTCAATATAGTTTCCAAGCTTTCCGATCTCATCGAGAAACTCAGGAGGAATTGATGTCATATCCTGATTTATCCAGTAATCGTGGTTTTTATCAAAGACGTTGAATGTTTCAAGAATTGTTTTCATCTTCGGAACCAGAATCTCTCCGATACTGGAAAGTTTATAGAGCCTGTTACTCTCAACAATAAGGTCCTGCTTCATCAGTATCTTTATCTGGGTCATTATTGGGCTCGAACGGACATCAAGCGTATTTTTGATTTCTTCGATGTTCTTTGGTCCGTCCAGAAGCAGTAAAAGTAGGTTTTTCCTTTTTTCTGAAAGAAAGAGAACATCCAGTAGTGATGAATCCATCTGATTCCCTCTCTTAGGTCTCATCCTATTATATGTGACATCATATATATCTCTATACTAAAATATTCTGAACTTTCTGTCTTTATCCTTGCCATTGTAGTTTTTCATAGGATAAAGAATCTTCAGGTGTGGGGTTTTTGGTTTCCTTTGGGGTTTATACTTGAAGGTTTTTGAGATTTATACCTTGTATATAAAGAAAATTACCATTTTTTGTGTCATGATATCATAATTTCATGTATCATAACATTATAATTTCGTGTATCACAACATTATAATTTCGTGTATTATAACATTATAATTTCATGTATCACAACATCATAATTTCATGTATCACAACATCATAATTTCATGTATCACAACATCATAATTTCATGTATCACAACATCATAATTTTATGTATCATAATATCATCATAATATTACTTGTAAATATAATTACTTTTTATTACTTTTTGATAAGTTCTCTAAAAACTTCTATGCGGTAATCCTTTTAGACTGCATCTGTTATTATTTCTTTATACAGTAGTCCATTTGGAAGTAGATAGAGATTATATAGGTTATAAGTCTGTATCTTTTCATATCTTGTTTACCTGTCTGGAAAGCCTTTTGAAATAATCGAACAGTTCCTGACCCCATGAAAGGGCGCTGGGTTCGGAGCTTATAATGAACTGCTGGTCGAATTTCCCTTTTTTATCAAAAAGGCCCAGCATCATTGTCCTATCAGTCACGGTAATCTCAGTAAGCTTTATTCCTTCTTTGGAAACATACAGGCTTACATTATCCATGCCCATTAATTCATTTATCATATTTGAGTGTTCGTTTGATAGATGGTCCCAGACAGATTGATTAAAATTCAGGGAAAGTTCGGCATCTTTTCTGCCAAGCTCAACGTACAGGGGGAGATAAGCGGGGTTGAAATAGGACGCAAAAGTCGAAGCATGCCTTGCATTGGCCATGCTGTCTATTATTTCTTGAGACGGTTCATATATATGGTTAAGGTCTGGCTCTATAAATGTACAGTCTCCCAGTTCGGATATACGTTCCAGCAGGTGGCGGGGAATTCCGTTCAGATCGTGACCTGTCCAGTATGAGTTGTTTTTCTCAATTACATCAAGAGCACTTATCAGGGGTTTTATCTTCTTGATTATGAACTCTCCCAGGACTGTGAGTTTATACATTTTGTCTTCCTGGACAATAAGATCATGATCTATCAGTTTCTTTATCTGGGGAAGGATCGAGGTGGCTGTAACATCCAGTGTGGTCTTGATTTCGTCAATATTTTTTGAGCCGCTATCCAGCAATATAAGAAGGTTTTTTCTCTTATCGGAGCGGAAAACAAGATCAATAAGTGAAGAATCCATGTTCTCTTACTTCCTGTTATTCAGTAACTTGCAGTTGTAGTCGATCTTTCTTTCCAGCAGGCTGGTTCTCTGACTTTTCGTTTTCAAATTGAGCATTTCTCCGGCTTTTATATCAACTTTTATATATAAAAAATATCATATATATAATTTTATCTCTAATTTGTTAAAATCTCAGGGTTACAGACTCCTACAAAAGTCATTTTTGTCTCCATTGGCGTATGTTTCCAGCCAGGTGGAGAAAGGTATTCCAGACTTGTGCTTATTTTTATTGACCCTTCTGGAAGTCCAAAATCTTTCATTGAATCCAGAATAAGTTCTTCACCGGTTTTATGGGAATATTCTATCGCCATACCATATTGCTCGAATTTCTTCCTTCCTTCAGGGGTAAATACCAGGAAATTTTGGTCCGGATTTTCCATTGAAGATGGTCTTATAATTATCTCAATTCTTTTAATTCCTTTTCCTACTAGAGCTCCAACTGCATTTCCTACGCTGGCCTGGTCAGGAACTATAACCTCTGCGTCTATGAGACCCTTAATCTCTTCATAATAAGCCTTTACAGGGCCTCCGAGCAGGACTATGGGAATATTAAATTTGTACTGGACAGGAACGTCTTCCTCCAGCATTTTCTTTATCCCTTCTTTTCCCCTGCCTTCCATGATAAAAGACATAAGGCTGTAAACCATATTTTTTGCAATCTGCTGCTTTATCTTTTTGCAAAAAGCATGAACTCCCATTTGAGTAAAACGCGAAAGTTTTTTGGCTCCAATCTGGGCAGCTTCCACATCCCATTCGGTATATTCCCCAAGTACGTGCAGGGCATCAGTCGGTGTGAAGCCTATAGCCTGGATTGCACGCTGCTGAATCAATGAATCAAGGACTTCTGGAGAGGGGAACCGCTTCATTTTATTTAAAATTCCGTAGATCGAAAGAGGCTCGTCTTTTACAATCTCAAGTAACTTTTTTTCGCTTTCTGTAGGACTAATAGGGGCTACTCCAGTACTAACAAAAAATTTTGTGGGCTGAGTATGTTCACTGAGCATGGTTCTCAGGGGAACAGGGTTCTTCTCAAGTTTCTCTTTAAAGTTTGGGTACCGTACAGCAGCAACGCAGAGAGGCATAACCCTTTTCGGACCTATCCTTATGCATTTCTTAAACCACACATGGCTATCTCCCCCGTTTGCTGAACTCTCCATTCTTATTGCTTTTACGCGGGTTTGCCAGCCTCCTACAACTGCTCCTTTCTCACAAAGCTCAGGAACTCCATTTTTTATTATGGAGACATCCGTACTTGTCCCTCCCACATCAATTACGGCACATGTGTCCAGTCCTGAGAGGTAAGAAGCTCCCTTAATACTTGCAGCAGGGCCTGAGAATATGGTTTCAATGGGACGCAGTTTTGCGCCTTTTATATCTATAACCGAGCCGTCACATTTCAGCATAAGGATTTTTGCATCAAGGTTTCTTTTCTTTATTTCGGCAGTGATGGAATGGATAAACTGGTAGGTTATCGGAATTAGCTGGGCGTTTAAAACGGCTGTGGCTGCCCGTTCGTAAGCTCCTAGCTCCTGAGATAGTTCATATCCGCAGACCACAGGATGCCCTGTCAATTTAAGGACTATCTCCTTTACTTTAAGCTCATGTTCCGGGTTTCTTGTGCTGAAGTACGAAGATACTGCAAACGCGGAGACTTTCTTTTTCAGGCTTACTGCAAATTGTTCTACGGCAGCAAGGTCCAGAGGCTGCAGTTCATCTCCATTGCTGTCATGTCCTCCTTTTACAATAATACAGTAGTCTGCTGGAAGTTTTTTTGGGACGGTATAGTTCCCTACCAGAATCAGACCAACAGGATACCCTGTTTTTTCGAGAATGGTATTTGTTGACAGGGTTGTGGAAACCGATACCAGCTTTACTTTGCTGAGATACTCCGGATTCAGTTTATCAATTGCATTTCGAATTCCGGCCATAAGGTCCGGATAGGTAGTAATTGCCTTGCTGGTATCAAGGATCCGGCTATCCGAATCTCTTAATATTACAGCATCGGTGTAGGTTCCGCCTGCGTCAATACCCAGACTATATTGCATGTCAAAACAGCCCCATTTTTACTTTATATTACAAATTAAGGTCCTTTTTTAGCTGTATACATCTTTTTTATCCGGATTTATAAAATTATTCTCAAGATATATATCTCTGTTTATAATATCCGGCTGCTGATATCCTAATTTATCCTTATCCTCTCAAGCTGTAATCGTAGTTTTTGGGATTCCTATTCCTACGAAAACAAGTTTTGTTTCCAGGGGCACATCAGTCCAGCCGCTCGGAGCTAGATGCTTCCGGCTTACGTCTATTTTTATGTTCTCCTTTTGAAGTCCTGCACTCACCATGTAGTCCATAACAAGCTGTCTTCCAAGCTTTTCTGCGAATTCAACGGCTTCACTATAGCTTTCAAATTTCTTTCTTTCAGATGGGGAAAAGACAATGAACTCGTTTTTAGTCTGATACGGCAAGGTATCTTCTGCAGTACACTTCTCATGAGCTTCGTTATCTATATTCTTAGCCTCTCCTTCAAAAGACTTGATAACTTTTGTTTTTATAAGAATCTCTACCCTTTTAATTCCTTTCCCGACAAGAGCTCCGACAGCATTTCCAACCTCAGCGTGCTCTGGAACTATAAAGTCAGCATTAATCAGGTTTTTGAGATCCTCAACATATGCCTTTACAGGTCCTCCTAGAAGCACCACAGGAATTTCAACTCTGAAACGGGTAAAGTTTCTTCCGAGAAGAACCCTGTCGATCTCGTTTCTAGGCATTCCTTCTATAAGATAAGCAATAAGATCTTCGGCAATATTTCGCGCAACCCTGCGTTTTGCTTCCGCGCTGAAATTTTCTGGGCTCTGCTTAACTATCCTTCCAAGCATGGAAGCTCCGATTGTTGCAGCCTCTACATCCCATTCAGTATATTCTCCGAGCACATGAAGGGCATCGGTAGGCGTAAAACCTATTGCCTGGATTAACCTTTTCTGGACTAATGAGTCCAGAATGGACGGTGATGGACGTTTTTTCAGGGCTATGAGCAGGTCACCGAAGGAAACAGGCTCTTTTCCGATGTGCCTGTATATTTCCCTCTCTCCTGCCTTCAATTCGATAGGCTTGAAGCCGGTCCTGACATAAAATTTTGTTACCTGAATACTCTCGCAGAGATACCCTTTTGCAACTCTGTTCGATTTCAGTTTTTCCCTGAAACCGGGATATATAACCGAAGCCCGGCAGAGTGGAATTACCCGACGAGGGCCGATATAAGTTCTGTCGCCTTTTACCCAGATATGGCTGTCTCCTCCTGTTGCAGAGGTTTCCATACGAATTGCTTTTACGCGGGTTTGCCAGCCTCCGACAACGGCACCCATATTGCTGAGTTGGGGAAGCCCGTTCTCCATCATGGCTACATCCGTGCTCGTGCCGCCAACGTCGATCATAGCACAGGTCTCGAGCTTGCTCAGATGAGATGCCCCAACAAGGCTTGCGGCAGGCCCTGAAAATATTGTCTCAATGGGCTTTTCCAGGGCTTCTTCTATTCCCACCACTGATCCGTCACATTTCAGCATCAGCAGGTTAGCATTTATACCCCGGATTTCGAACTCCTTAACTATTGCCTGGATAAACTTGTGAGTGATAGGAATTAACTGGGCGTTAAGAAACGCAGTTATAGCCCTTTCATAGGCTCCAAGGTCCTGTGAAAGTTCGTGCCCGCAAACCACAGGGTGCCCTGTAAGTCCCTTTACTGCTTTTTTGACCGCAAGCTCATGTTCCGGATTGCGGTTACTGAAATATGAAGAAACTGCAAAAGCCGAAACCTTATCTTTTACCTTGAGGGCAAATTCTTCTACTGAGTCAAGGTCAAGAGCCTTCAGTTCTTCTCCGTCACTGTTATGCCCACCAGAGACCGCCACCCAGTAGTCCGTAGGAAGTTTCTCAGGAATCACATAATCCCCTACCATGATTAGCCCTACCGGAAACCCAGTGCTTTCCAATATGGTATTCGTAGACAGGGTTGTAGATACAGATACCAGTTTAATGTCTTTAAGATGCTCCGGGTTCAGCGTATCAATAGCGTTTTTCATTCCAGGTAGGGGATCGGGGTATGTAGTTAGCGCTTTACTGGATTCTATCACAGATCCATCTGAATCTCTAATGATAGCGACATCAGTATAAGTGCCTCCTGCATCGATTCCAAGACTGAAGTGCATTTTTAACCTCTTTTGAAAGTTATATATAACTTCCAGGATTTTCAGACAATTTTTTAATTTAGACCACTTTAAATTCAGACCACTTTTAATTCAGACCACTTTTAGTTCAGGCCATTTTTAGTTCAGGCCATTTTTAATTCAGACCACTTTTAAATTCGGGTAATTAAGCTTTCTTTAGCAAGCGATAAGATTCAGAGCTCTCTAAATTAGGTGTCAATTTATACCCATATACGTAAAACCTGGATATCTGTTAAATCTTGTAGTAGCTAAATAGATACCCACTAGAATTAAAGCGATGGGTTTGCTGTTTTCCTAACTTTCGGTTTTCATATTGGTTTTTTCACACCATTATTACCATATTATTTTATTTTTTCTATGTTTTATTTGGCATGAAAGTGCTCTTAAACACTTTCATTTTTTGGACATGTTTTTGAAGAATATCATGTATGTTTTGTTAAAATAAACTTGCCTTTTCCCCTTTCTTCTCATTAGAGGGTCTACTTTTGCTTTTGAAATTCTGGTTCTTTCCTGGTACGGGCTCGATCTTTATCAGTATGTATGTGTCTTCTGTAAAAGCTGCTTTCAGCCTCTCTTCTACGAGATTTGCTATCTCTGCAGCTTCCAGGACACTCAGGGAGTTATTCACATTAACAATGGCGTTGATTGCTATACCCTTTCCTATCCTGCGAGTTTTAAGTTCTCCTGAACCCGTGACGTTTTCGGTTTTGTTTATAATCTCTCTGATTCTGAGGTTATTCTCCTCATCAAGGGAAGCTTCTATCAGCTCATTTGCAATCCTGTAGAGAAGTCTTCCTGAAGTTCCAAGGAGATAGAGGCTTAAAAGAAGAGCAGCGAAAGAATCAGCTATATCAAAGCTTTTTCCAGGCAGAAATGTGCATCCTATCCCTGAAATAACAATGCAGGATATTAATACGTCTTTTATTGGAATTATTAACAAGCGTTTTACTGGAATAATTGATAAGTCTTTTACAGGGATATGGGCTTTTGAAAAATCCTCTTTAGCCTGCAATTCAGGATTTTCTGTTAGAACAGCCATAATATTTCTGAATATAAAGGCTGAGATTGCTGCATAAAGTGCAATAATTTCAGGAGTTTCGGGCTCTTTGCCCTGCAAAAACATGAGCATTTCCCCAGAACTCAGGGAAATCATATGAAAACTTGCAAAAAGAAGAATAAAAGCTTCTGCTCCCATGCAGAGGGTTGTGATTTTTCCATGTCCGTAGTTATGGCTTTCATCTCCAGGTTTACTTCCAATAGAAAAATCCAGGAGTTTTATACATTCATTGGCGAATTCGGAGAAGGAGCGAACTGCATCGGCAAGAAGCAAAGTACTATTTCCCAAAATCCCGGCTAGCAGCTTGAAAAGTGTCAGTATCAAACTCAAAGCAAGCCCTGTATAGGATCTATTGCGGATTTTGTTATGGGTTTTGTCAAGCTTTTTATCCGCTTGCATTCGAAGTTCACCGTTAATTAGTTTTTCCAATCTTCTTTCTAGCTCAAACGTTGCCTCGTTTTCGATCAAACATTTTTTGAAAAGGTTTTCAATCAAACGTTTTTTGAAAAGGTTTGTGCCACAACTGTTGCACCGTTTAATCACGCTGATAGGGTTCGGAGATAAGATACTCAACTTCAATTATTGCTGAGGTTTTTGCCCAAGCCTTTTTTTAAAAGGCTTACGGTAAAAACAAAAACGAAAACGATTTTTTAAATTGAATAAGCCCTCGAGTGCCTGTGTTTTTATAACGCGGTCACAATACAGAGTTTAGCCACTCATTCAATACTATTGGGAGGATTGGTAAACACAGGTTTAATACCTGTGCTTACCTGAAGAGTCGTTTTTAGCTGTTTTTCTGTTTTTTCCTGCAATTTTAGAATTTTATATGTTTATTGAGGTTGGTGCAGGTCTTTTACCAGGTACTCGAGAGTTTTACTCAATGAATGCTGATTATTTTACTATTAGAGTGGGATTACGGTTTTTCCGTGGACCTCGTTCATTACCATGCCAAGAGCTGTATAAAGAGCTCCAAGACCCATAACAAGTCCTACATAGCCAGCTACTATAAGCAACCCTGTACTGCCGGTTGCGTTTACAACAGCAAGCAACATAAATAGCAAAAATAATGTAACAAAGACAAACTGAAGTGCACGGACTCCTATTCTCATAGTAGCGACCAGCATAACAAAGGTATATACACCCCAGATAAAGAGATACGCGGCCATAGCAGTTCCGGACGAAGCCTCAGCCCAGCCGATTGCAGGCATAACAAGCAATCCGGCCAGTGAGAACCAGAACAGGCCGAAAGCAGAGAATGCAGTCCCTGCAAAAATATCTCCTTTTTTCCAGGACATAATTCCTGCAAAAACCTGGGCAAATCCACCCAGAAATATTGCCATGGAGACAATCATCGATTCCACAGGATATATCCCTATGTAGCTTAGACTTAACAGAACTGCGGCAAGGCCAAGGCCGGTAAAGCCCAGAGGGGCAGCATTTGCAGTCTTGTCAACTATTACAGTAGCAGTTCCTACGTTTTCGCTCATAGTTTCACCTGAAGCCATAATTTTAAAAAAGTTAAAAAAAGAAGTTTAGGGCTTAGAGCCCGTAGTTTTCTGGTTTGAAAACTGCAACTTCTTGCTTGAACTTGGTCAGGTTGTCGCTCATGAACTTGTCAGCATCGTCAGTGAGGGCTTCGAGGTCGGCCTTAACCTTTGCAAGAGCATTGGTTTCGAATCTTGTAAGTCTGAGCTTGCCGGAGTTGACACCTTCTTCGACGATGTTGCAACATTCGATTGCTGCGTTCTTTGCACGGAGGTAGTTGTTCTCTCCGTCCTTTGCGATTGCCTGTCCTACCTTGTAAGCGTTGTCGTAGGCAATCACATAGCCCTGTGGGTCTCTGTATTTGTCAGAGAGCACGAGGATGTCCCTGAGGTCCTTTGCTTTGCCAGTCTTAAGGGCAACGTTCATCATGGAACAGTCGTATGCAAGGGTCTCGGACCAGCACTGAACAGTTGTACCGCCGAATTCACCGTGGTACTCAACGGACTCGTTGGACCAGAGGTCACAGCACTGCATGACAATGTTACCCATCAGGTCAGAGTGGGCACAGGTTGAGGTCTTACCTTCCTGAGCTATCGGGACACCTGCAATGGATTTTACAATGCTGTTTTCATAACCACAGTCCTTTCCAGGGCCTACTGCACCGGCTTCATATGCACAGAGGGATCTTGCTGCAGAGATTGCCCTTGCAACAATTGCAGTTGTGTGGGCAAGGTTCTTGTCAAGCAGACCGCCTGCAATGAACATTGCAGTGTTTGCCTGGGCACAGTCTGTGTCACCTGAGGCTACAGTTCCTGTCTTCTTTGCAACGTCTGCAATGTCGGACCAGACCATTTCCATGTCCATGCTGCCAAGTACACCAATTCCGAAGAGGATACCTGCAGTGTCGTTTCTCAGAATAGAATAGTCGAAGACTTCCTTACCACCCATTGACTCAACTGCGAGCAGGTCTGCACCATTGTTGGCAGCTTCTTCAAAGGCTTCCATAAAGGTGCTGTACTTGTCTCCTCTGAGCTGGAGGTAGTCACGGTCTTCACGAATGTCACCAATTGTGTGGCGAAGTGCACACTTTATGCCGTATTCGTCATGGTATTCTTCCATGATGGTCTTCTGGGCATGTGCAACAGCTCCTCCCCAGGAGGGATTGTTGGACATCTGCTGAACGTGTTCAGTTTCAAGTACAACAGAGGGAGCTCCTATCTGGACCATCCTTGCCATAATGTCAGTGGTGATCCTTTCATACTCTTTTATGAGTTTTTCTTTGGATGCGCCGGCTCCAGGCCTTGGGGCATAGTTTACTTCGGGAGTCGTGTAACCGGCACCAATTTCAAGGCCAAGCCCTGCTTTTACAGGGAATTTTGATTGCCCGAAAATCAGTTCATCTGCGTTAGCGTAAGCCATTGAAGTGTATTTTTTTACCATTTTTGCTCCCTCCTCAGTGTTTGTGGAATTCCTCTCTTAATGCTGTGATATCTGTAGTACCTGCAACGATTGCGTCAGCAATCTTGGGGGCATCAGCAGCTTCTTCACCATAAACTCCAAGTTCATACTGAGACACGAAGTCCTGGTTCACAGCACCGCCACCACATGCGAATGGGATCTTTATTCCCTTTTCAAGGAGTTTGTCATTAACTTCCTTGAATGCATACATGGTGGTTGTCATAAGAGCAGTACCTGTGAGCATTATTGGCTTCTCTTTTTCGACTGCAGCGATTACTTCGTCTACAGGAACATCTCTTCCAAGGTCAATTACCTCGTAGCCATTTGCTCTCAGAAGGGCAGCAACAATGTTCTTTCCGATGTCATGGACGTCTCCTTCTGCAACATGGCAGACAACCTTGCCCTTTGGCTCGGGAACTTCGGTGGTCTGGCTCTTACAGAAGTCGATACCTGCCAGCATGGCATCAGCGGACATCATAACGTTCGGGAGGAAAATGATACCATCGTCGTAGAGCTGGGTTACAACTCCCATTCCTACCATCAGGGCATCATCGATAAGGGCGATTGGCTTCTTGCCTGCATCGATAGCAGCCTGGAGTGCGTCAACTACGTCATCCTCTTCTCCCTCATAGATTGCTTTTGCAACAGGATAGATGAGTTCGTCTTTTGGATAAAGCTCTTCTGCAGCTTCATCAGGGGTCATTTCCTTTTCGAGGGCGACGTTGTAGCGTACTAATATGCCGTCGATATCTTCCAGTTTCAAATCCAACATATTTTAACCTCCATTTAGCAAAAGAGTCTCGGATTGCTCAGATCGTTGACTCTGCAAGTCACATCTCCCTGAAATGTTTAAGCGTTTTTTACCAAACGCTTCTTGAATATAATGGCAGGGAATTCGAAAACCTCCAGATCGAATTCCTTCCATTGAGAGGGATTGGATAACTTTGAGTGGTGTACTGTTCATTCAGAAGCTGGAGTTCAGTCCTTTCTCTTGTTTTTCAAGCTTTCTGAAAATAACTTTTGAGTTACTTCCCGTTTTTTATCCCGTTTTTAAGCTTTTTTCAGAAAGCTTTTAAGCTGCCAGGTTCAGATATCTTTTATTTTCTATTTCCTGGCCCTTATGGATTTTTTTCCAGTTAATTCTGATAAGTGTACTCCCTAGTATTCCGGGATGCACTTGCAGATCACAGTTAGATTTTATTGCATATACCTTCACCTATGTTAATTTTTGAATCGCTATAATTTTATAATTCTCATCTCAATTTTCTCTGCAAATGATTTTGTAAAAAAGAAGTATTTTTTTGCTCTCTTTGATCTAAACAACGAGATCAAAATTTATGGGTCGATTATTTTCAATTTCAAAGCGATTTTATTGCAGAGGGTGAAGATACGGAAGTTTTTATTTTGAGCGAGGAGGTTATCAAGTAGATTTGTTTTTTATTGTAGATTTGAAACAGGCAAAATATGGTGATCAAAGTATATTTTTGAAAGTACACAAGTGAAATGAATCTCCTGTTTAGTTCTCCTCAGTAATTACCTGATCTCTTACTTTCGATGGGAACTTGCGCAAGAGTTTCCATAACTCCGATCTTTTAATTCTCTGGAGTTTATTCATATTTGTTTTTTGCCGTTTTTCAACTCTTTTTTAAACAGAGGCAAACTATTTTCCGGGAAGGTTATTCTATCTCTGTCTTTAATTTTTTAATAAGCAGGCGTCTTTATGACTGTTTTAAATTCTGCTGTTTATCCGGGGCCAGTTTTCTCTAGATGGCTGAAAGAGTACCTTACCTCTCTATCCAAGAGGTTATCTTCCGGACAGGGGCGATGACCATTTTATAATATATAAACTTTTTGTGTGTCAGGTCAAGGCTGTCCTGAACCGGAAACATTTTTCCTTCTTCTTTACTTTCCTCCATGCCGCAACGTCCTAAATCGGAAATTTTCACGCCGGAAACATTCTTCCTCCTGGAATTCCCTTCTCCCTGCCAGGTTGAATTATGGATTATTCCTGCTCTAAGTTCTAAGAAGATTCAATAAATAAGCCCTAAGTTATCAAACTCTGTCTTTATGACCTGCAGGCCCTTCTCGCAATCCTCCGGAGATTTGCCTCCTGTGATCACCAGTTTGCCAGAGCTGAATATGAGCACTACTACCTTGGGAGACTCAAGCCTGTAAACAAGTCCTGGAAATACCTCTGGCTCATATTCTACGTTCTCCATACCAAAGGCTATGACAATTGTATTCAGGTTCAGGTTCGTTTCCAAATCAGCAGTCGCTACAATGTTTTGAATATAAACCTCAGGTTCTGAATTTATTTTCTCGCAGCCAATGGACTTGAGTATTTTAGCCAGATTGATTATGGCCATTTTAGCGTTCTCGACCGTCTTAGCCCCGGTACATACCACTTTTCCGGAGGTGAAAATCAGAAAAGCAGCCTTTGGGTTCTCAGTTCTGTAGACCAGGCCAGGGAACTTAGCTTTGTTATATTCTGCTCCCTCCAGTCCGGCCTCTATCTTCAGCAGGTCGAAATCTTCCGCCAGAGTGGTGGATGCCACCACATTCTCTATAGTTATTGCGTATTCCATACAACATATATCTTAAATGTTCTATAGAAGCCATTGTCGGTTTAAGTCACAAATGGTTAAAAACTGGGGTCTGTACGGGAGAATCAGTTAATGCAAATATTATGAAAATAGCAAAATTGGTTATCTACCAGTAATACACGGTTGATTTTTCATAATCAAGTTTCCAATGTAAGAATTATTCATTTTCATGTGTTAAAACGGGTCTGCTGTAACAATCGAGTTGCAGAGCTAAAGGCTTAGAAACAGCATAAAAAATATTCCAAAAAAGATGACGGCTTTTGTGGACTATTAAGGAAAAATTCTAAATTTTGGAGGAAAGTTGTCTTTCTTTCAGGCATCTGCTTATTGTCATCCACAGCTTTAATAAGTTCGTTTTTGGGCATGGCGTTACCGCAGAAAATACCGCTACTCTTGATTGAGATTTTCTTCATTTTTTAAGGGCTTCCATTTTAGGGATTGTGCGCAGAGGTTACACTTCCCTTTACAAGATTTTCCTGATGCCTGAAAGAAAGCTTAATGTGGTTTATGTGGTTTGGTGGTTTATTGGTTGGGTAGTTTATGTGATTGAGTGGCTTATGTGGTTGGGTGGTTTATTTGATAGGGTGGTTTGTGTTATTGAATGGTTTATTTGATAGGGTTTTTTATGTGGTTGTGTCGTTTGTGTGATAGGGTGGGTTGTGTTATTGAGTGGCTTATGTGGTTGGGTGGTTTATTTGATAGGGTGGTTTGTGTTATTGAATGGTTTATGTGGTTGGGTGGTTTATTTGATAGGGTGGTTTGTGTTATTGAGTGGTTTATTTGATAGGGTTTTTTATGTGGTTGTGTCGTTTGTGTGATTGAGTGGTTTATGTGGTTGGGTAGTTTATCTGATAGGGTTGTTTATGTGGTTGGGTCGTTTATGTGGTTTGGTGATCTATGTAGTCAGGGTTTAGCTCTTCTGCCTTATTTTTTATGCTTTCCAGAATCTACTCGGAAACAGAAATCCCTGTTTTGATAGAGACCTCCTGTGAAGCGATTTCAAATTAGGACGAATAGGCCGAAACTCCCGACATTTGAATCGAGTTTTCTCTGCCCAGGGCTATTTTTCTCCCACTGGTTTCTTCCAGCAGTCCGAGCAATTTGTCTAAATTTTCTCCTCCCTGTCGGGCTGAAAAATGAATCATTCTTGCTCTGGGGTTTAATTTGCGCAGGAACAGGCAGATTTCCAGGAGTTCTTCACGGTTGTTTATAAGTTCAACTTTATTGATGCCCAGGATATCGGCCTCGCCTATCTGATTTTTCATGAAATTATGCAGCTCTCCTGTCTCCTTACTCAGGCGGGCAGCGTCCACAAGATTCAATATCGGGGCAAAAGTTATTCCCGGGATTCCCATATTTTCAATATTTCTTTTTATTTGTCCAGGGGGAGTTATTCCTGCGGGTTCTATTATAATAGTGTCCGGATTGTAAGATTCAATGATATTTCTCAAGGTGTATTCCATGCTGGTTTTCAGGGGACAGTAGACACAGTCACTTGTAATTTCCCTGGTTTCAACTTCCCCTTCCGAGATCGTATCTCCATCGATCCCTATTTCTCCGATCTCGTTAACGATAACTGCCACTTTCTGTCCCTGTTTTCCCAAATGTTCAACAAGTTTTCTTATCAGTGTGGTTTTCCCGCTTCCCGAGAATCCTCCGATTAACATACATTTCATGCCTTTACACCTTCCATAAGTTAAGCAAGAGTCCGAATAACTCTCTGGGTAGTGATAATGTCTCTATAGGGTGGCGAAAGTGGGGAGACATTGCCACAAGTGTTTAAGAACGTTTTTTCGGGGTTATCTCCAGAGAGTGTTATTCTTTTTGACTCTATAATTAAAGATTCTCTCAATTGTATATAGCTTAACCGACACTGTTTTTTTATTGAGGTCCAATATTTTCTCCTTTTAAAAATAAGCTTTTCCTCAAATTTCATACTTGCCTGAATTTTCCAACACATTGTATTTTCGATATTCCAGGGGGATAACAAAATTCCGCAGGCTAGAAAAAAGAAGTCATCAAATATTGAAGGGTATTGAAAATTTGAAGGCTTGACTTGCATATTTAATATATACAATCCAGAGTCTTGAGTATCTAGATTCCTGAGTATCCAGATTCCTGAGTATCCAGATTCCTGAATATCCAGAGGTTTGAAGAGCTTGACCCTGCTTACAGTTCAATGGCATTTATAATATTCTATGATCAAGGTTTTTCGTTGTTTTGTGTAGATATCCTCATAATGTCTTTATAAAAACCAATGCGGTCTCGAATTGAAAGGTATTTTCTCCACAGGGAATGACAAAGAGCCCAAATCAATAAAAGAGCTCTCTTTTCAATATACTTTAAATATGATCTCCACAATATACATTATATATTATCAGAAATTAAATATAATCCTCACAATATTTATTTAGTTCTGGTTGAAAATTATTCCACGTTTTTAAGACGAGAGAGTTCTATCAATTGATACACGGATATATGTCTCTGAGCAGGACCCGAATAAGCAAGAATAAAATCTTAATTGCTTTTAATATTGATTAACGTGATATGTATCGTTGATATGAAACGCTTTTTATTTCATCATCTCTTGACTAAAGGCTGAAACTATGCTGCCTCCATGATCGTGGTGGTTTTTAGGGCAAATTCTGGCGAATTTGTTCCGGTTTAGACAATATATGAGTAATTGGAAGCTGATAAACATGAGTTCACTTATAGACCTGATTTTTTTCTCTGAAAAAAGAAAAAATCTTCTTGTTCAGTTAGCTAATGGGCCGATGGATATTAACGAGATAAAAGAAGTTCTTAATGTAAACTCCTGTGCTCTAATGCCTCAAATTAAAAAACTGAAAGATATGGATATGATAGTGCAGAAGGGAAGTATCTACCAACTTTCGGATATAGGAACAGTAATTGTTGAGAGAATGCTCCCTCTTAAAGCTGTTCTTGACGTTTTTGATGGAAACAAGGACTACTGGTCAAAGCATGACAGGTCTCCTATTCCCGAACACCTGATTAAGAAAATTGATATGCTGGAAAAATGTAACCTGGACGAGCCTGATCTTGACCACCTTTTCGAGTTTCCAGGGTATTTGCGTGACAAGCTAAATGATTCAAAAACTATAAAATCCTTTTACTCTTATTTCTGTCCTGATTGCCCATCGATCCATGCTGCCTGTGCGGAAAACGGGGCCGAAGTACACCTTATGCTCGATGAAAAAGTGTATAACAGATTTAAAAACGACTTCACCGAAGAATTTAATGTATTGCTTGAAAATAAAGTATCGCTTTATATATACTCCGGCAAAATAAGGCCTTCTTCCTTCATGGTTACTGATAATTTCTTTATGCTGAAACTCTTCGGAAAAGAAGGAGAATTCGATCACCGGAAGATCACGAGTTTTACTCCAGGTGCCCTGGAGTGGGGTAATGAACTGGCCCAGTATTATATAGACCGTTCCACGAAGATCAATTAAAAAATTAAGGCTAATTCAAAGATCAGTTAAAACCGGAGATCAGTTAAAACCGGAGATCAATTAAAAAATGTGAGGAAAAATTTCTTTACTCACGAATTTCTTCTTCCTTATTACCATGCTTATGTTTTTCATGGTTTTCATGTTCATGTTCATGATGTTCATGTTCATGGTTTTCATGTTCATGTTCATGATGTTCATGTTCATGGTTTTCATGTTCATGTTCATGATGTTCATGTTCATGGTTTTCATGTTCATGTTCATGATGTTCATGTTCATGGTTTTCATGTTCATGTTCATGATGTTCATGTTCATGGTTTTCATGTTCATGGTGCTCATGTTCGTGGTTATGTTCATGCTCGATTTTGTTTACTTTTATTTGTTTTCTCTCAAAGACCTCATGTACCGAATTTTTTACAGCAGCTTTAACAGCTTCCTTGTCAACGTTTGAGACCGCGGAAAGTATCTTGAGGGTAGGGGCGGCTCCTTCCTTTGATTTGATCACATCTTCCTGCGGCTCTTCATAATATACTGTAACGCTCTGTTTCACGGTTTCTGACCCATTGTCCAGGAAAAGCTTAATGTGCCCTATAAATTCGGGATTTAGTTGCAGCACCTTCGCTTTTATCGTGTTCATCAGTTCGGTTGTTAATTCCCTGGCAGCCTCAGTACTTAGACTTCCGTTTTCAACTGCAAATTCTGCAGAATAACTGCCTACTTTTGAGGCTTCAATTGAACTTTCGGTCTCCTCCGGTGCGGAAGGTTCAGCTTTAGAAGGTTTTTCTTCTTCTGTTATCTCAGCTCCAGGCGCTTCTCTGGATAGTTCTTCAAGATCCGGAAGCACTAACCGCATAAAATTCTCAAAGCTCTCGCCCGTGTCTTTTCCCGAAAGCAGGACTATTTTGGATTTCGGGTTCAGTTGCTGAACCGAGGCTTCAAGTATTGGAATCCGAATAGGTTCTATCAGGTCTATCTTATTTATCCCGAGAATTTCCGCATCAATAATCTGCCTCATGGCAAATTCTTTTACTTCTTTCATCAGGTGCTTGAAACGGCTGCCATCAATCAGGGTCACAAGAGGAGCGATTTTTACCTGCTCGCCAAGGTTCATGAGTTCGATTTCTTTCTTTATTATATTCGGGAAAGCTATACCTGTGGGTTCGATCATGAGGATGTCAGGCTTGTATTCATTTGCAAGATAAGTAACTGTTACCCTTAACCCTACTTTCAGAGAACAGCAGATGCACCCACTCGTGATTTCCTTCGTATCGAACCCGAACTTTTTTATCACATCCCCGTCAATTCCGACTTCCCCGATCTCGTTCACTATAATGGCAACTTTTTTTCCTTTCTCTGCCAGGTATTTGCCCATATTGATAATAGTGGTGGTTTTCCCGCTTCCCAGAAATCCCCCCACCACAATGACCTGCACGTTTTTTCCTCCCTTCGTACCTTCTTGCCTATTGATTATTGCCTATTGATTATTGCCTATTGATTATTTTTCCTTTATTTGTTTTTAATCTCAATAAGCTTACCCGTTTTACTTTCCTGCGACTGTTAGATTTTCCCATTTAAATCTATCATCAGGGCAGGCGTGCAGACAGCGCTGGCAATTTGCACCATCACAGAGGTCAGTCCTTATTTTTACGGTTCCGTTTTCTTCCATTCTCAGGGCTCCGTTAGGGCAGACCTTTACGCACTTATGGCAGCCTTCACATCCCTCGATTACCATAGTAAGGTAAGTCCCGACTTTTTCCAGTACTTCAAGCCCTTCTTCTCCAAGTTCGGGAATATCCCTTTCAACCTGGCGGTCAATTTTGAGAATAGAAGAAGGTTCACCAATTATGGGCAGTTTTTTCTTTTTCAGGAATTTCTGAAGCATCTTAAAGGCCATACCCTCGTTCCAGTAAGCAAGCTCCAGCATATAAGCCTCCTTAAACGCATCGGAGGTTGCAAACATTACATGGGTGCCCACTATTTCCTTTGCAATTGTCTGCAGTTCCCAGAGCCTGTCTTCAGAAAGCAGGATTTCCCTGGCAACGGTTAGGGAGGTATTTCCTATCTGGGAAACATAATTCGCATTGTAAGGGATCATTCCCACCTTATGGGCTTTTGCAGCGTCCATATAAGTACCCGCAGCGCCTGACATGTGAGCGGTCTGAAGTTCTTCCATGTCTATGCCTGCAGATGCACAGAGTGTAATATGTCCTGCCCTGATTGCACCTATTGCTCTTCCTGCTTCAATAAGGTCCTTATTCGTGAATTTTATTCCGTCTTGAAGGTGGAGAACGCCATCTGGAGTTTGAATCTTTGGCAGCACAATTAATTTGTTTCTCATGCCTGCTTCTATAAGGGCAATAACTCCGGTACCAGTGATGCCTTTTGCAGTAAGTTCTCCCTTTTCTATGATTTCTCCTGTTTTTGGATTTACAAGGTCACCCCTGGTGGCTGTCATATCCCTGTCAAGTACGTAACACCGCAGATTTTCTCCTTCAAATTCCACATCAGAAATTGTATGAGGGGAAGCAATAGATCCGTATTCTATCTCCTGTCCCTCAAGAGCTGGGCCTGCAGCGGCTGAACCGGTATATATAACACCGTTTGCTTTAAGAGCCATTTCGGCATTTGTGCCGTAGTCCGTCGCAATAGCGATCTCATTACTCTCAATCATGCCAGCCTTTACAATAAGAGCAAGAGCATCGGCTCCAACTTCGTGTTTAATTGCCGGGGGCACAAATAGTTTGCAATTTGCAGCTTCTTCAAATCCCTCTATTTCAGCCAGGGGTATTATGCGAGCATCCCTGTTTTGCTCTTCTATGTGGTATTTTTGCTTTTTACGCTCTCCTGCGTATGCCAGGTCTTCGATTGGAATACCCTGAAAGATGGAAAGCTGAATTGGATTTCCGCAAATCGAAAATTTTTCCATTTCTGCCAGGTCCACTCCAAGTTCAGCAAGAATATTTTTTACCGCGGTTGCCGAGAGCCCGTGGGCCTTGTCAAGCCCGTAATGGATTGCAAAATCAAGATGGTCCATTACGTTTGCTCCGGGCAGGGGATTTCTCAGTGTTATAACGGTTTTCTTAATTTCACCGGTCTCCAGGTCAATTTTCTGGGCCCTAAAACCGCTGGTTCCGAGGTCAATTGCAACTCCTATTCTCATATCTTAACCTCCTCCAAAAAAAGTTTAAGATTTATTAGCCAGTACGTTTTAGACATATTCTGAGTTTAATATATTTAGATATGTATTATGTTGAATTAGATCTAAAGCTATTTAACTGAATTGTTTATTCTAAACGACTCTCTTCAGTTCACAACCTGTCAGAGTCTGGCTCTAGAGTTTTCACTCCACCTGCTAAAACTAAAAAAATATGAAGTAGGACATAATTCCAGGTATTTTAAAATTCTTAGAGCTATGGAATGTGTCCTTAAAAAAATAAATAAATTTTTGTGCCTTTTCAGGCGTAGTACTCGTCTCTTGCTGCAACCATTGCTTTGATGTTTTCGAGAGGGGTCATGGGTGCAATCCCACAGCCAGGTGCGAGTACATCGATGCCGCCTTCCAGAGCTGCTTTTGCTTCAGCTTTTATCTTGTCAATAGGCCCGGGCAGCAGGGTAAAAGGACTGGAAACGTTTCCTACTAATCTTGCTCTGTCTCCAATGGCTTTCTTTCCTTCCGCTGCATTACCGATCTTTTCTTCTACGCTGAGGCCTTCAAAACCGCAGTCTGCCATGTCACTGAGGATCGCGTTAACCTTACCACAGATGTGGAGTACGGTCACTGAGTTAACGCTGGCGGAGAACTTCTGTAACCTTGCCTGGAGGAACTGTCTGAAACTGTCAGGGCTCATGAGGTCAGGGGAAGCAACAGGGTCTGCAATGGCGATAACATCTGCACCGGCTTCAACCATTGCATTTGCGTAAGCGATTGCAGCTTCTGTGGCGATATCAAGGGCCTGTTCAAAGAGGTCAGTCTTTTTAATGGACCATTTCATGAAGGATTTTACACTTACCAGGTCAGAAGCGACTGTAATAGGGCCTTCCATACCTCCAATAATTGGAACATCAGGACCTACTTTCTCCCTGACAATCTTAATGGCTTCGAGTACGGCTGGGATTCTACCCTTCTGCAGAAGGTCTGCGGGGACGGCTGCGCCATCGAGGCTTTTGGGGTAGGGGTGTTCTATGACAGAAGGCTGTCTGTTCTTGGTACCCATATTGATTTGACAGCCCATTGCTTCAACAAGCACGGTAAGACAGTAAGGAAGCCTTACAGCTTCAAGTCCGCTAAGTTCATAGTTGGCGATTGCCAGCTTTGCCATAAGCTCGGGATTGGTGTGAGCTTCAGGCCAGGCAGCTCCAACTTCATCCATAAGTTCTACAATCCCGGTCTGGGTTACGGAGCAGACAGGTACTTTGTCAACGGGCTTGCCTTCAAGGGCAGCTAAGAGTCTCGTTTTAAGTGTAAATTCGCTCATAGTCATACCTTTTTAAGTTATCTCAATTTATTTTTATTAGGATTTTATTGCCTATTTGACAATATTATTGTTTAGACCTTTTATATCCAAAAGGTTTCACGCCCCGGAATAAAAAATCCAGAGTTTTGAAACACAGTTAAAATCTCAGGTTTTGCCTGGGAACTCAAAAATAAATTCGAATCTCCCTTTCCACCTCACCCGAGTGGAGATGAAAACAAGGGTACTAAAAATAATTCTCAGGCTCCTTTGATTACATTAGAGTACGGGCATTTTTTTAGTTAACAACTTATAAAAGCTATTTGTCAAGAATATTTTTTTACCATATTTCTAATAAATAGGGTCATAAATTTCGACCTCGTTGTTCAGCTTTCTACGGTATCTGAGTTCTCCATTTTACGGTATCTGGGTTCTCTATTTTTCACTTTACTTTGTTAATGGATCAAGCCTGATCTGATAACGAATCAGATGTAATTTTTCTCTGCCTTATTTTCTCTTTTACTTTACTGCCTCTCTTACTTTGGATTTCGAGATGTTTTCGGAATCTATGTCAAGCTTCTTATTCTTGTATCACATTAAATCACAATGGGGATTCGATGGGGAAGAATCTGACTGGCGATAACAGCAAGATTTGTTCGCCCCAGGGGAACGAGCACAGTATTCCACTTTCGGTTTTTCTTCAAAAACTAGGGGTTGACGAAAACGGACTCCGCGATCAGGAGGCTGCCAGTCGGCTCAAAGAATGCGGAGCGAATATTCTTGAGGAAACAGGAAAAGAGAGCATAATTAAAAAGTATCTCAGGCAGTTTCGGAATTTATTCTCGATCCTGTTAACTGTGGGATTTATTCTGTCTTTCATTGGAGAATACATTGATCCAGGGAAGGGAAACCTGTATATAGGAATTGCTCTTGCAGGCGTTGTAGTCATCAATGGGACCTTTACATTCATACAGGAGTACCAGGCTGAAAAAACAATGGAAAGCTTTCGTCAGCTTCTTCCGCCCCATGCCAGGACCCTGAGGGAAGGAAAGGTAAAGGAGATTCTGGCATCGGAGCTTGTGGTAGGAGACGTCATCCTTCTTGAGGAAGGAGATAAGGTTCCTGCCGATGGGCGTTTGATTGAAATTAATACTCTGAAAGTGGATAACTCGGCTATTACTGGCGAATCCGAGCCTCAGCTTCGGTCCCTTGAATGCACTCATCCAAATATGCTGGAGTGCAGAAACATGGTTTTCTCAGGGACTCTGATACAGAGCGGGAATGGAAAAGCTGTTATCTTTGCCACTGGACAAAATACTCAGATCGGAAGCCTTGCAACACTCACACAACAGACTTCGGGCGTGGATACTCCCATTCGAAGAGAAATAAATTATTTCATAAAAGTCATATCTACAATTGCGATTTCCCTGGGAATAGTTTTCTTTATACTTGCTTCTCTTCTTCAGGATGTTTTTCTTACGAGCCTGATCTTTGCGATTGGAATTATTGTCGCCAATGTGCCTGAAGGACTTTTGCCCACAGTCACTCTTGCCCTTAGCCTTGCGTCCAAGCGAATGGCTTCGCGGAATGCCCTTATAAAACAGCTTGAGTCCGTAGAAACTCTGGGCTCGACAACGGTTATCTGTACGGATAAGACCGGTACCCTGACTCAGAATAAGATGGCAGTAAACTCTATCATGATCGGTTTTGAATGTCTCGTTCTCGAAAACCCTGCCAGCACTAAAAAAACAATCACAGAACAGGACATCAGCGAAAGTACAAACAAAGCGGATGTGGAAAAACTTGCAGATTCAGGGGCAGAAGAATTCTGTGCCCTAAAAAAACCTGTATGGGACCCTGAAAAATTGCCCTCTGTTTTCATAAGAGTTTCAGGGCTATGTAATAATGCAAAACTTCGCGAGTCTGCCCCGGGATATACCGGTGACCCAACCGAAGGCGCACTTCTCGTTTTTGCAAATGGCCTGGAGGATATCGGAAAGCTTAAACATGATTATCCGAGGCTGGAAGAATTTCCTTTTGATTCGCTGACCAAAAGAATGGAAGTTATCTGCCGCACTCCGGAAGGAAAACTTGAAGTTTATCTCAAGGGCGCCCCGGAAGTAGTTGTGAAAATGTGCAGTTCATCCCTGGATTCAGGAGGGACCCGGAAGCTGGATGAAACTGAGCAACAGGAGCTTCTTAACCGGCACCTGAACCTTGCAAAAAAAGGAGAACGAATTATAGCCCTTGCGTACAGGCCGATAGAAGAACTAAGGGAATATACAGGGGACTTCATCTTCCTGGGATTTGTAGGAATTGTAGATCCTCCACGCCCTGAAGCCAGAGAAGCTATAGCAAAGTGCCATACAGCCGGGATCAAGGTTGTCATGATCACAGGCGATCACTCTGTCACTGCAGAATCAATAGCAAAGGATGTGGGACTTGCAAACTCCGGAAACCTGGAGATTATTACCGGAAATGAACTGGCAACGCTATCACGCGCAGACCTTGCTTCAAGATTAAAAAATCCGAGCATTGTCTTTGCCCGCACTTCTCCTGTACAAAAACTGAAAATTGTAAAGCTCTTTCAGGCCGAAGGGGAGATAGTGACCATGACAGGAGACGGGGTAAATGATGCTCCTGCAATCAAGAATGCGGATATGGGCGTTGCTATGGGCAGCGGTACGGATGTGGCGCGCGAAGCTGCGGATATGGTACTCCTTGATGACAATTTCGCTACGATTGTGAATGCTGTAGAAGAAGGCAGGACGGTTTTTGATAATATTAAAAAATTCATCGTATACATCCTTGCCAGCAATATTCCTGAGATCCTGCCTTTCATAGCCTTCGTCCTCTTTGCCCTGCCCCTTCCCATGCCTGTACAGCTGATCCTGGCAATCGACCTGGGCACGGATATGCTGCCTGCGATTGCCCTGGGAAAAGAAAAAGGGGAAGGAGATATTATGAAAAGACCTCCCAGAGCGAAAGAAGAAAAGCTTTTGACTCCTCCTCTGCTTTTTACAGCTTACGCAATAAAGGGTCCTGTAGAAGCTATTGCAGGCTTTTTCTGTTATTTTGCCGTACTTTTTGAGGGGGGCTGGAGTTTTGGAGAGCAGCTTGCAAATAACAATCCCCTTTATATGCAGTCAATAACCGCTTTCTTTTCAGCAGTGATTATATGCCAGATTGCTAATGTTTTTGCTTCCCGAACACGTTATCAATCAGTCTTCTCAATGGGTTTATTCAGCAACCGTACTGTCCTGGTAGGAATTGCAAGTGAACTCTTGATTCTGGCATTTATTATCTGGAATCCGTCGGCAAATCTTATTTTCAATACTTCTCCTCTTGACCTCAGATATTTGCTAATTGCTGTTCCTTTTGCGATATTATTGCTCGGAATCGATGAATTAAGAAAATATCTGTTGAGAAAGAATGTAATCTGGGTGACCAGATACCTTAAGTGGTAAATCAAAGTTACAAAAAGCGGGATTTACAATGAAAATTGCAATGCTGGTCAAGGTAGCAAACATAAGTGAGTCCCGATTTTTTCTTCATCTTTCAGATTACTTAATATATCATTCTTAATATATATTATCGATTATATAATGTATGAGCTCCGTAATCAGTATCATTTTGCTAGTATTAAAGCGCCAAAATTAGTATTATTTTGTTAATGATTACTGTTTAAGCCTTTTTTTCCGTAAAAAACTCTAATATCTACTTATAATTGATATCGTGAATTTTGTTGACCTTTAATTTTTGATTTTAGAAAGATATTTTGTTATGAATGAATATAGAAAACTTTTATATAGATTCCAATTTAATTTCATCTGTCAATTATTTTATTACATTATAAAGTTCTCTGCAGACCCACCCCGTGTCTCACCTCCGGTTTAGTTAACCCGAAGCCCCAGCACCGAGCTTAAAATATGAACGTTAGTAGAAAGATCCTTGCTATTATCTATATCATCTTTGCTCTTCTCATTTCAGTTGTTATTTTTGCGTCTCAGAGCATTCTCGGTTCCACTTTTTCCGACTTGCAGGAAAAAGAGGCAGCTGACAACGTAGAAAATATAGAGAATATGATTAATCTTCAGGTCCTACAACTTGAGAAGATTAATTCTGCTCTCTCTTCAAGAGATGATGTCAGGAATTTAATACTTAATCCGGACCCTCAAAATCTCAGCAGTGGGACTTCACTCGGTGACATCTTTTCCGTCAGTGGATGTGATTTTATTTTTCTGGTAAATAATTCAGGGTATATTGTGTATTCTGAAATTTCGGGTCCTGAGCTCTCTACTCTTAATGCTTCTACTCTTGATGCTTCCTCTCTTAATTCTTCTACTCTTAATGCTTCCTCTCTTAATTCTTCTACTCTTGATGCTTCTTCTCTTAGTGCTTCCTCTCTTAGTGCTTCTTCTCTTAATGCTTCTACTCTTGATGCTTCTACTCTTGATGCTTCTTCTCTTAATGCTTCTACTCTTAGTGCTTCTACTCTTGATGCTTCTTCTCTTAATGCTTCTACTCTTAGTGCTTCTACTCTTGATGCTTCCGCTCTTCTCAAAGTCCGTCAAAGAATTAATGATGGCAGTTTACTCTGTACGGGGGCTGAAACTTCTTTAAAAGGTATACTACTGTTTGAAAATGGTCTTGCAGTAATCTCCGGCCAGCCTGTGCTCACTTCGCCAGAAAATAACGAAGTCTCAGGGACAATCATTCTTGGAAAATATCTTGATTCGAGCTTTATCGAATCCGTTCAGGAAAGTACAGGAAGTACATTTACAATTTCCAGTTTCAACAATGCGTCCTCGGATCTTATGCAGGCTTTTTTTGAAAACCCTGGTCCGAACTTCACATATGCGGTAACTGGAGAAAACGTTACCTGTTATTCTGTGCTTGAGGATTTTTCTGGAAGGCCAGCTATTGTAATCCAGGCTGGCGCAGACAGCAGTATCTATGCCAGGGGTCAGAAGGCTCTCAGATACATAGTGTTTTTCCTTCTGTTCGCAGGCCTCATGATTGGGGCAAGTTGCAAGGTTCTTCTTGATAGGGAGGTGGTATCCCGAATAGTTGCAATTGATAATTTCGTGGAGAAAGTAAGACTGAATGAAAATTTCTCCGAGCGATTTTCTACGTATGGGAATGATGAGCTCTCAAGGCTGTCCGAAGGAATAAACCAGACCCTTGACCGCCTGAGAACTACTTCTGATGAATTTAAAGCCCAGGAACACGAAAAAAAGCTAATTCTTGATTCTCTCAGTGAACTGGTAGTCTTTATGGACTCCGACTTGAAGATAATCTGGCTAAATAAAGCAGCTCTTGATCACATGGGCATGAAAATGGGTGACGTTATCGGGCGTCGTTATCAAGATATGTATATTTTATATAAAGAAAACCCGAGTAAGTCACCGGTACTGAAAGTACTGGAGTCCGGGAACGAAGAATTCGGGGAAGTAGTTACGCAGGATGGAAAAGTCTGGACAGTCACTGCGATTCCCATAAAGAACGAAGATGGCAGGATTACAGGGGTCCTGAAAACAGGGCTTGATATTACTGCACACAGGCGTTCGGAAGAAAAACTAATTCAGGCAAAACTGGAAGCTGAAGAAGCAAACAATTTCAAGAGCGAATTTCTTGCAAATGTGAGCCATGAGTTGCGGACACCTTTGAATTCCATTATAGGTTTTTCAGATATTCTTATTGACAAAGTTTTTGGAGAACTTAACGAAAAGCAGTTCCGATACGTAAACAATATCTCAACCAGTGGGAAACATTTGCTGGTACTTATAAATGATATCCTCGATCTCTCAAAAGTAGAAGCCGGGAAAATGGAACTTCACTACAGTGAATTTTCGATTGATTGCGTTTTTGAAGAAGTTAAAGCCGTTCTCTCCCCTCTTATACAGGTAAAATCTCTTGAAGCAACTTTTAATGTAGAATCCGACTGTACAACGCTTGAAGCCGACAGAGGCCGCATAATTCAGATTCTTTACAACCTCGTAAGTAATGCAATAAAATTTACCCCGAATGGTGGGAAAGTCTCAGTATATTGCAAAGAAAGTGGAAACCGGGCGCTTATTTCAGTCATAGATACCGGTATAGGCATTTCTGCTGAAGACCAGGTAAAGCTTTTCAAGCCCTTTACCCAGCTCGATGCATCAACAACAAGGCAGTATTGCGGCACAGGACTTGGGCTTGCTCTTGTGAAGAAAATCGTGAACTTGCACCAGGGAGATATCTGGGTTGAGAGCGATCCTGGGAAAGGTAGTAACTTTACCTTTTCACTTCCTCTCAGGAAACCGCTGGAGCTCAGAAAAGCTGGGATTGAAGATGTAATCATAGAATTCGAAATGAATAAAGCAGAAGCCCTTTCAGTAAAAGAAAACGTTGAGGATTTGCAGGAAGAAGTAGAGCTGCCCGAAATCTGTTTCTCTGAAAAGGGAGATGTTAAGCAGGAACTTATTCTGGTAGTTGATGATGACAAAAGTTCCAGTGAACTTCTCTCCATTATCCTTAAGGACGCAGGATATAGTGTGGCTCTCCTTTATAATGGAAAAAGAGTTTTAAAGGTTGCAAAGATCCTGAAACCCGATATTATCACCCTGGATGTTTTCCTGCCAGATACTAATGGCTGGCTTGTCCTGAGGCAGCTAAAGAATGACCCCTGTACGGCTTCTATACCTGTACTTATTATCTCCATGACCAATAATAATGAGCTCGGAATTACCCTCGGAGCAACCTACTCTTTTGCAAAACCGGTAAAAAGAGTTGAACTGGTAAATTCTCTCCAGGAAATTACCGGAAAGTTCCGGTTTGAATATCCTAAAGTTCTTATAGTAGATGACGATGAAAATACTGTAGAACTGTTGAGTTCGATGATTGAGCCCGAGGGCTTTGAGGCTATAAAAGCTTACAGCGGGAGAGAAGGTCTTCAGAAGCTTTTCTCAGAGCAGCGTCCCGATATTCTGATTCTTGACCTCATGATGCCGGAAATTAGCGGATTTGATGTTATATCCAGCATGAGGGCCGATGTACGCACGAAAGATATACCTCTTATTGTATGCACTTCTGGCGAGCTTACTGAGAAGAATCTCGAAGAACTGAACAGTGAGCTAAAAGGACATCTTATTTCTATTCTGAAGAAAGGCACTTTTGGAAGAAAAGAGTTAATTAATATCATAAAACAATTAGCTATGCTGAAGAGGCGTAATGATGAAAAAAATCCTGATTGTCGAAGATAATCCCATGAACATGGAACTGATCCTGGACCTTCTGGAATTCTACGGACATAACATAACTAAAGCCGAGGATGGAGTAAAGGCCCTTGAACGCCTTGCTGAAACAAAATTCGATATTATCCTGCTGGATATGCAACTTCCGAAGATGGACGGACTTGAGGTTCTCGACCGAATTAAGAAAAATCCTGCGACTGCAGATATCCCTGTGATAGCGGTTACTGCCCATGCTATGAAAGGCAGTGAAGAACATTTCATAGAAATGGGCTGCGTGGACTATGTCTCCAAACCTATAGATATTCACAAATTCAGGGCTCTGATAGATAAGTATCTGGGAGAGAACTAATCTTAACTTCAGAAGGGCAGTTATAGTTTTTCCAGTTGTGTGGACCTGTCCTTATAGTATAAAAAGAGTTCTTCGCACCATTTCAGTGCACTCTCGTCAAAACTCATCAGGCGTTGATGGTCAAACTTTCCCTTCTTGTCGAAAAGCACAAGTGAGCAGAAACGCTCTGTTACTACGTCTTTCAGGGTTACGCTTTTTTCACAGATGTAAATCTCAACATTTTTTGATTCCAGAAGAAATTTCAGATCCGCATAATAATCTTTTTTCATCCTGTCAAAAACAGGTTCTGTCAGGATAAGATCTATTTCAGCCTCTTTTCTTACAAGTTCCAGGTACATTTCAACGTGAAGAGGGTTGAAATATGAGAGAAACATCTTGACGTGTTTTGATTCCAGAAGGTTGCTTCTGAAATCTTCAGGAATTTCAAAAAGCCGGTTAAGGTCGGGTTCAAGCATGAAATAGTTCCCTAATTCATCAATCCTGTTAAGGAGAGCCTCGGGAATTGCGGTAAAGTCATGGTTTGTCCAGTAATCGTAATTTTCTTCAAAAACCCTTACGGTATTTAGCAAAGGTTCCATCTTTTCAACTACTATCTCTCCTATCTCAGAGAGTTTGTAGGTGTTTCTATCGTCCTGTATTATCAGGCGTCCTTCTTTTAGTTTTTTGATCTGGGGCATTATCGATGTCGAGTTGACGTTGAGGGCTGTTTTTATTTCGTCTCCGGTCTTTGGCCCTTCTTCTAGCAGGAGTAATACATCTTTCCTTTTTTCTGAAAGAAACGCCAGATCAATAAGTGATGTTTTCATTTTGTTCCATCTCCCCGGGAAAGTTTTATATTTAGAAGAGATATTTCCCCTTTATTTCTTTTCAGAAAGCAGTCTGAGTTAGTAAAAAATTCTTTCTTCCTCCAGAAGAACTTTGAAGGAACTTCTTGCAACATTATTGCGCTACTTTTCAATTGATCCTTTATATTTTTTTCCAAAAAACCTTATTTTTTTCCCGTAGCCAATACATAACCCACATATTTTGAGGTTAATTTCTTTCGGAATAAAATTTTTTTACTTTTTTCCAGTCTTTTGAACCTGTATCGGACCTTTTTGCTTAAGAAGTAGTACTTAGCCATTTTCGAGATCGTGTCTATAAGGTACTTTATAAAGCTCCAGGTCCCTCCCATCGCTTCTGCCATGTATTTTGTTTCCTGAAGGTACCGGATAGGTTTGCACATTCTTACATTAACATCTTTCAGACCTGCTCTTTCAAGTTCTTCTTTCCATTCTTCAGGCGACAGCAGGGAAAATGGAAGTCCTGTTATTTCTCCAATTATTTTTTCGGCTTGAGCAATTTCTTTGGCGGCTTTAGCAGGAATCTCCTTTTCTCTATACATTTCGTTAATCCCCACATAAGCCCCAAACCTCAGAACCCTTGCGAATTCTTTGAAAGCTGTTTCCCTATCTAAAAACTGGGACACAAACTCTGTTATCACGGCATCGAAAGCCCCTACTTCAAAGGGCAGGGCGTGAGCATCCCCTACTATGAATTTTGCTTTGTCCGAAACTCCCTGGTTTTTTGCCCTTTCTTTTGCTTCCTCAATCGAAAGTTTTGAAATATCAATTCCTACTACCTCACAGCCGATTTCTCTGGCAAGGTAACAGGCAGAAAAACCGCTTCCACATCCAACCATCAGGACTTTTTTTGTAGAGTCAATCCTGCATAATTCAGCAAGTTTTCTGGTGGAGGTAAGGCCGCCTACATGATAATAAGGTACTCCCAGATAACTCATAAAGTCATAATATCCCAGAGCTTCGGCTTGTTTAACTGAAAGTTTTTGTTCTCTGTGTGGAATGTTTCTCTCTGCCTGCATATCAAATCTGCCAGTTTCTCAAATAATTTAGCATTCCAAATGATCAGTTCTCATTTTCCTTATTTTTTACCAGGGCAAAGATCCCGCGCAGGATTTCTTTTGGAGAGGGAGGGTTTCCAGGAATTTTTATATTCACAGGCAGGATTTTATCGACTCCGCCAAGTACGGCATAAGAGCCCTTATAAATCCCTCCGTCACAGGCATCATCCCCGACTGCGACCACGAATTTAGGAAAGGGCATGGCTTCATAGGTTTTTAGAACGGCTTCGGCCATATTCAGAGTGACTGCACCTGTAACCAGCAGGACATCAGCATGCCTTGGGGAAGCCACAAAAGAGATCCCAAATCTCTCAACATCATAATGCGGGGCTCCGAGGTTTGAAACCTCAATTTCTGTTGAATTGTCGCTGCCTGAATCCAGTTCGCGGATTGCAAGGCTGTGCCCGAAAACCCTGTTGACTTTAGTTCTCAGTTTGGAGCCTAGAGATTCAAGTTCACTATCTGAAAACTCAAATTTTTCCGTTACTTTCGGACGGAAGACGTATGTAAGTGGGTTTACCATCCATTTCACCTCAGAGATCAGTTCCAGCATAGGAAAGGTTAAAGCTCTTATTTATCAGAGGAAAATCAGGAACAATATTCCCGAGCACTGCATGTTCTATGGCCTGCCAGTTGCAGAAGGAGGCTGTTCTCACCTTATAGCGGTCGATTAGCCCGCTTCTGACATAAACCCAGTGAAGGTTCTGTCCCCGTGCAGCTTCAACCATTGAAAGGGCATATCCATCTGGAATATTTGAAATTGAAAATTCGGTTGTCTCGGAAATGATTGCGCCTTCCAGGATTGACGCTATAAGTTTCTTTATCAGAGAAGCTGAGTTAAGAACTTCGGCAGCTTTAACCTCAAACCGAGAAAGGACATCGCCTGCCATTTTAATTGCTCTTTCCGGAGGCATATCTTTGTATATACAGTAGGGATGGTCAAGTCTGACATCATATGTAGCTCCGGCCGCCCGAGCAATAGGGCCTGTAAGATTAAGCGGAGCTATCAATTTCTTTTTTAAAACTCCGGTTGTTGAAAATCTGTCAATAAGTGACGAGGAAGTATAAACAGCGGTAATCGCGGATTCAAATTGTGGTACAAATATTTTCAAATAAAGGTCGAGTTTTGAAAGAGATTCGCCTGAAATCTCCTTTTTTACTCCTCCTATATCTATAGTGCCTCTCATAAATCGGGAGCCTGTGAGAAACTCGTTTTGCCTGAAAATATTTTCACGGAGGATAAGGAAAGGCGTTGTCATTCTCGGAAATCCTATATCGGTAATCATGCCCGAGAGATCTCCCATATGCGAGTAAATGCGCTCGAGTTCCAGGAGAATAGCCCTTAAGTAGTTCGCTCTTTCCGGAATTTCAATTCCCGCAATTTTTTCTACGGCCGTACAGAAGGCAACGGCATTGGAAACGGTCTCATCCCCACTTATTGCCTCCGCAATAGGAATACAGGCAGAGGGGCTTTTTCCCTCGGCAAGCTTTTCGATTCCCCGGTGTTTATAAAAGAGCCGGATTTCGAGATTGAAGATTGGTTCTCCGATGACACTGAACCTGAAATGTCCAGGCTCAATAATTCCTGCATGTACAGGCCCGACAGGGATCTGGTAAACGCCGTCTCCCTCTAGCTGTTTAAAAGGATATGCTTCCTCCGGGCTTTCAACAGTCTGGATTTTCCTGTTTTTAAAGGATTTAAGGAGAGGATGAAAGCCTTCAGGATAGGCCTCATGTAAAAAGAGTCTTCTTTTGTCAAAAGCATCTGTAAATTCTATACCAAATCCGTCCCGAATTTCCCGTTCATACCAGCATGCCGAAGGAAAAACCGTGGCAATAGATGTAGTTTCCTTTCTGACATGCCGCATAAACGCAAATACGTCAGTAGAACTGTTCATTCTGAAGATATAAAAGAGAGTAAAACCAGGTTTTCCTTCTAAATCCTGAACGCAGAACAGACTTGTCAGGATAAAACCCTTCTCGGAAAGCGCAGGTACGGTTTTTAAAAACTCCTCTTCTGCCAGGGGGATATAGAATTCATTATTTTTTCCCTTTTCGATCTGCGGCTCTTTACCTGCAATGTCAATCATTAAATCTGTAGCGTGCCGGGTCGCCAGAACCGAAGGAGTCTCCAAAACTGCAGAATTACCTGAAATCTGGTAATTCCCTCTTAATTTCGGGCCTGCCGGCATCAGGGAACTTACTGTGTCTTTGTTTGAACTCATTTTCTTTTTGCCTCCCATTCACAGGTATCCAAGTTCGTACACGATTATGTTCAACAGTTTTTCCAGAGGTTCCGGAAAGACAACTCCAAGGGCCAGAATCATAAAAAGAATGGACAATATTGGAAATTTCATGCCTCCTCGGACTGTATAGGGGATAATCGGAGTTTCCGTGCCTTCGGTTCCAGCATCTTTCGAGCTCTGGGTAAAGGCTTCGATTAAAAATCTTGCAAATGCAGCCGACGCTATGACCAGGAGGAGGAGAACTGCAAAGACAAGCGGTTTCGAAAATCCGAAAGCTTCCAGCAGGATAAAAAATTTGGCCGAAAAAATCGGGAAAGGAGGCATGCCTATGATTGCAAAGCTACCAATAACAAAGCCCCAGCCTGCAACGGGCTGAAGTGAAAAAACATCTTTTATGTCCTTAATCAGGTTACTTTCGTATTGCCTGTGTAGAATGCCTGCCGAAAAAAAGAGTGAGGCTTTGGTCAGTGAGTGGGCAAGGATGTAAAAAAGTGTCCAGAAGAGAGCAAGAGGCGTTCCAATCCCTATTCCAAGGAGGAGAATGCCCATGTGTTCCACACTTGAAAATGCAATCAGCATCTTCAGGTTTTTCTGCAAAAGCATATTCAGGACCGCAACTGTGATGGTAAGCAGGCCAAAACCCAGAAGGAACTGAGATATCATAGTCTCGGCCTGAGTCTGCCTGACAATTGCGTACATCCGCAGAATTCCGTACATGCCTATATTCAACAGGACTCCGGATAAGATGGCGCTTACTGCTGAAGGGGCTTTTGAGTGGGCATCTGGAAGCCAGGTATGGAAGGGGAAAATCCCAGATTTTGCTGCAAACCCGATAAAAAGAAACACAAAACTTGCAGTCAACATTTTAGGTGACAGGAGGGCTGCATTTTTAGCCAGTATTGTCCAGTTCAGAGTCCCGCTGCCCAGTACTTCCCCGGAAAGTGTGTATAAAAAGATCAGTCCTATGAACGAAAAGAGCATGGCTCCCGAGGCTATGAAGATGTATTTGATGGCTGCGTCGATGTTTTCTTTGGCAGACAGGATTGCTACGAGTGCGGCTGAAAAAACTGTTGTCAGCTCGGCAAAGATCCAGAACAGAGCAAGGTTGTCCGAAAAGAAAGCCAGGGTCACTGTCGTAAGCAGGAGGCTGAAAACCATATAAAAGATTTTCAGGTTATTCCTGTGCAGTTCCTGGGCCTGCATCAGGCTCTCCACGTAACCATTTGCATAGACCGAAGCCAGGAAAAACAGCAAGGCCGCAATCAGAACTTCATAGAGGCTGAGATGGTCCACATAAAAGTATTCACTTCCGGTTTCAAAAATCGGGAATGGAGCAGTGAGCAAAACATAAACCCCGATTGTAAGAGACGCAAGGGTGTGTAGAATGAAGAAGGCATTCATTGCCCTGTGAGACTTTGAAAGCGTGATAAGGGCAAGAGCTATGGCTCCCACAGCCAGATAACTGAGTATTATCATTAATCTTCCCTCACTGACCAGATTCTAAGTGTCTGGAGGCGCTGATGATATTCTTCAATTGTAGAATCTATACCAATTGCCAGGATAGTTGTTAACAGTACAAGGATCATCAGGTCTATTACGATCAGGATTTCTATAATAAAAGGGAGATCCGCAACAAAAATCCCGAAAAGAAGAACTCCGTTTTCCATTGTCAGATAACCGATGGCTTTTGTAATCACTTTCCTCCGGCTGAATATCACAAGCATACCCATGAGAGTCAGCGATAAGCCTATAACAGCCCCCATGAAAAACAACTTTCCCAGAATAAATTCACTGAAAAAGCCCGAGAGAAAGACATAGGCAAGCAGAATCAGGCCCATGCTAACAATGAGGGAAGCTGTTGGTTCCAGGTAATTAAACTTCAGGTCTCTGCTAATCTTGATTTTTTCCCCGATATGGTTTATAAAAAGAGGAATTAGCAGTACCTTGGTTACAAGTGTAAGAACTGCTATCGAAAGCAGTGTTTGGCTGCCCTCGATCAGGTAGAGAAATAAAGCGATCAGGACCAGTAGTAAGGACTGGGAAGCGTATACGTTCAGCAGAGAGGCAATGTTCCTTGTGGAAAGGGTAAAAGCTGCAGTGATCAATACAAAGACAAAGAAAATCCTGATTATGTCTTCTAGAAATGCTGGATCTGCCAGTAAAGGAGATATCATGCAAATACCTCCAGCAGGATGGTAAGTGCGGAAAAGAAAAATGCCATCATATAGAAGCTGGGCAATCTGAAAAGCCGCATTTTTGCAATGGAAGACTCAAAAAGGCCTATTAATCCTGCAAGCAAGCTGGCTTTTACAAGGAAATAGAGGCATGAGACTGAAAGGCTTGCAAAGGTGATCTCGGTTGCAAGCCCCCAGGGGGCCAGAATATTTATCAGGACTGCCATCAGGATTGTCTGTTTAACGGCATGGGCAAGCTCTATTAAAGCCAGGTTTTTCCCGGACTGTTCCAGAATCATGGCTTCGTTCATCATGGTAAGCTCAAGATGCGTTGCAGGGTTGTCCACAGGGATCCTTCCTGTCTCCACTATGATTATAATAAAAAGGGAAATCGAAATAAGGGTAAGGGTCGGGCTTTCCGGAATCGTTGACCCGGCAGTTATTGCAAACATCTCATGAAGATTTACGGTTCTTAAGACATATGCAAGTGCAGCAAAGGCTATGACCATCGTAGGTTCAATGACTGCCGAGAGGCTCATTAAGCGGGAGCTTCCCATGCCCCCGAAAGTGCTTCCAGCATCAAGCCCGCAGAGTGCCGTAAAAAAACGTTCTATTGCGAGCAGGTAGAGGAAAACTATTATGTTTCCGATTCCTGCATGGGTATCAGGGATAAAGACTATGGGGACAAAGAGTGAGGCCAGAAGGAGAACTGCCAGGTTGAGGTAGGGAGTAATTCTCATGATTCCGGAAGAGTTGGGTGAGTACACAACCTCTTTTTGCATAAGCTTGCGTAAATCTAAATAGTTCTGCAGGAGACCTGGACCTTTTCTTCCCTGAGCGGATGCCTTGACTTTTTTAATCAGGCTCATAAAAAGTGGGGAAACCAGCAGGATAAAGCCCGTATTTAGCAGGGCGAATAAAAGGAATGAAGCATTCATGCGAAATACCTCGTAAATGTCATCAGTGTTAGTACCGCAATGAAAACGTAGAGTACATAGGTGTCCAGCTTCCCATTCTGCATTCTGGAAACCTGGGAAGAGATAAGGCTGACTGCATAGGCTACGGGAATATACAGGCGCTCTTCAAAGAATTTAATCAGGTGAATTCTCGCAGTTCCATTCTTAAAAATACTTCCTTTAGTATCTGAATATGTTCTTGTACTGGATATTTCAGTCCTGTAAATTTTTTTGAAAATGACTACAAGAGGCTCCGAAAAGCCTGTAGAGGTGTATTCCATTGTCGGGTGCTGGGCCAGGATTCCGCATCCCCAGGTTTCTTTGCTTATCCTTGTTTTTGAAGGGCCGGAATTGCGGACCATAATCCATACAAGCCCGCATGCTCCGACAAGAATCAACCCGAGAAGCAGCATGTCCGGAATCCCAAGGTCAAAGCCTAGCAGAGCCAGAATCCTGGATGAAAACAGCCCTGAAAGGATACAGAAAGCTGCAGGCACAGCTTCTCCGAACAGCATGGGTTTCGGGACTTCGGTGGCTCCCTGTGCACATTTTGTCCTCGGAAGGGCAAGGAAGGTAATTCCGAAAAGCTTTACAAAAAGAGCTGCTGCAAGCGCACTGGTGAGGGCAAATACCGAGAGGGTAATAATTAAAAGCACCTTTATTAGAGGGTCTGGAAGCTCAGAGGAATAAAAGTAAGCTTGAAAAAGCATCATCTCACTTACAAAGCCGCTTGTTGGAGGAAGGCCAGCAATTGAGACCGAACCTATCAGAAAAAGAGCGGCGGTTTGGGGCATTCGTTTTACAAGGCCTCCGAAGGCTTCGATGTTCCGTGTGCCAGTAGCATGGACCACTGAGCCTGCACCGAGAAATAGCAAACTTTTGAAAAGGGCGTGGTTGAAAGCGTGGAAGCAGGCTCCTGCAAGGCTTAAGAGTGCAAGGCTTTCAACTCCTTCCAGTTTAAATATCAAATACAGGCCAATTCCTGTGAAAATGATCCCGATATTTTCTATGCTGCTGTAAGCAAGCAGCCTTTTTATATCGCTTTCTTTAACAGCGTAAATAACTCCCAGTACGGCTGAGAGAGTCCCTGCTATAAGGATCAATGTACCCCACCAGAGTTCTGGGGTGGAGACCGAGAGCAAAAACCGCAGGAAACCGTAGATTGCAACCTTCAGCATAACTCCTGACATCAGAGCCGAAATGCTAGACGGGGCTGCAGGATGAGCATAGGGCAGCCATTTGTGGAAAGGAACAAGTCCTGCTTTGATTCCGAAACCGGTAAAGAGGCAGAGGAAAGACAAAGTCAGGTCGCTTGCCGGGTAATCCAGTGGTCCGAACTCGGCAGAGCCCGTCAGCCTGAACAGACTTATAAAACCCATAAAAAGAAAAGCTGTACTCAGACTTGTCATTATAAAGTAGAAAAGCCCTGCTTTTTTGTTTTCTTCCGAGGTATAATCGTGGAGTACCAGCATCAAGGAAGATAGGGACATCACTTCCCAGAAAACCAGGAAACCTACCATATTTCCTGCAAGTACGACCATCAACATGGCAAGGATAAAGAGGTTTGTGAGGGCTGCCTGAAGATCTTTTCTTGCTTCACTTTTAGCATGCTCCACATATTCAACGGAATATATTGAAACCCCTGACGTAACGGCTGCAATCAGCAGAATAAAACCTGCCGAAAGCTTGTCTGCGGCCAGGGTGAAATCCAGCCCTGGAAGAAATCCGATGGCTGGAAAAGCAGGCTCTTTTCCGGTGTACAGGATGATGCCTGCAAAAGCCAGAAGCAAGATCGAAGAAAGAAATGATAGGCCAAAAGAAGCTTTTCTTGCGTTTTTACTGCGGCACAGGAGAGGCAAGACAACTCCAGCTATAAGGGCTATAATAGCGCTGTAAATAAAAGCTTCTAGCAAACTCTTTCACTCCTTAAGCTGGCTAACCAAGTGTTCAGCCTTTTCAGCCTGTGTTTACTTAAGGCAAGATTACTTAAAGCAAGATTTTTGGAACTGGCTCCCCTATTATAAATTATGAAAACAATATCGTGGTTCGTATTTACACTCCACCCAAAATTTCGATTTCAAAAATTTTCGCTCGAATATTTTTCGCCTAAATCTTCCTAACATTACACAGATTTACATTATAAACTTTTTTGTAATTAATGCTACTTTTTCATTTTTGACACTTGCTTTCTAAAAATAGGGTGTATAGAGCTTCTCAACATTTAATAAAAAAGATTTTTTCCTGCTTTAAGATGAAAAATCTTCATTTTTTACACCATATCTACCCTTAATTCCCAAATTTTAAGCGCATACTTTTTGTATCCCTATTTTGCTCATTTAATTCGTGTGCAGATGCATACTAACTTACTCATTTCCAAACAACAATTCAAAAACTATCTATACTATTATGCGCTTATTATATAAGCGCATGAAGTCTATCCTCCGCATCAAGAAAATAAATGGAATTGAGTACTGGTACGAAGATATTCCTTATTACGATAAGGAAAAGAAACAAATTCGCCATAAATCCAAATATGTTGGCAGAAACATAAACGGTAAACCTGTTAGAGTTCGTGACGCATTAAACTCTTCCGATGAAATCGTGCAAGATGAGACTTCTTTCGTTTCCAGCAAACCTGTAAATGCTTATAACTATGGTGAGTTCCTTCCATTACAGAAAATAGTAGAAGAACTCAAAATTGAAGAGTATCTTGGTGATCTGTTCAATGAAAAAGACAGGAACATGATACTTTCAATGGCACTTAATCGTGTAATTCGTCCTACAGCTATGTATAACCTTAAAACCTGGTATGAGAATTCTGTTCTTTCTCTCCAGTGGCCTGAGTTACCCTTGAAAAGTCAAAACATCAGTAATCTACTTGCAAAAGTAGGTAATAGCGACATTCCATCCATGTTTATGGGTAAAATGTTTAGAAATCTTGGGACAAAACGCACATTAATGTACGATCTTACCAGTTTATCGAGCTACTCACAACTAATTAATCTTCTTGAATACGGATACAATAGAGACAATTGCGATCTTCCTCAAATAAATCTCTCCATGATTGTGGATAAGGAAAAAGGAATTCCGGTGATGTATGACATCTATCCTGGAAGTATTGTAGACGTTACAACTCTTAAAAATACTCTAAAAAAGATAGAAGCTCATGGAATGGAAAACTATACACTGGTAATGGATAGAGGCTTTTTCAGCAAGGGAAACATTGAGGAATTAGTAAGGGAAAAGATTCCTTTTATTATGCCAGCTACAATGGCACTTAAAAGTGTCAAAGAGCTTATGAGTTCAGTACAAAAAGACATCGAAAGTCCGGAATATCTTCATAAGTTTCACAAAAAACCAATATTTGTAAAGCCAGTGACTCTTGAGGAAAAGGAATTCAAGATCAATGGATACTGTTTCTATGATCCAAAGAGAGAAATGGAAGAAAAAAGCACATTTTACTCCCGTCTTTATGATATGAAGGAAAAACTGGAAGAAACAGCAATACCAGGATGGAGAAATGCGGCAGAGGTGTTCAAAGAGAGAGCAAGGGAAATGGCAAGTTTCTATTCGTGGAAAAAGATAGATGACCATTTCAAAATCAATATCAAGAAAAATGCAGTATCGCAGAGAATAAACAGAATGGGAAAGTTTTTCCTTTTTTATTATGGAGAACGTGATTGGGTAGAATGTCTCACTTACTACAGAGAAAGAGATATTGTTGAGAAAGGATTCAAAGTAATGAAAAATGATATTCAGTCGCTTCCACTAAACACAAACAAAGATTCAACAACAAAGGGATTCATTTTTGTCTGCTTTATCGGACTAATTATTAGAATGAAGCTACTGAGTATGATGAAGGAAACAAAAATTATTGAGGATTATACAGTAGAGAGTTTACTTTTAGAGCTTGAGAAGATCAGAAAAGTAGAACTGCAAAATGGAGAGGTAATAGTTACAGAACTCACAAGAAAGCAAAAAGAAATTATGGAAAAATTGAATTTATGCGCTTAAAAAAGCGGAAGTCAGGATCTACCTATATATATTAAAAATGTTTATGCTCTTTAAGTGACCATTGCCTTAGAATGACATTGATCAGAGAGAAAAAAGCTATTAAAAGAGAAAAGCTATTAAAAGAGAAAAGTTTGTATTAAAAGAGAATAGTTTGTATTAAAAGAGAAAATTTTGTATCAAAAGATCGGATTTCATATTAATAAAAAAATTTTGTATTAAAAGAGATAAGCTATTAAAAGAGAAAAGTTTGTATTAAAAAATATGTTTTTAACTTTTTTATTCTTTCAAAACCCGATATACCAGATGTACACATTGCTTTTCCACGATTTCATTTCTTAAAAGTTCAAGCCGAATACCGCTTTTTCCCAGTGTCCTGAAAAGATTTGTTCCATTCTTCCCTACAATTTCGGGAGTGAGAATAAGGCTGATTTCGTCGACAAGTCCATGTTCGAGTAATATACTGTTCAGAACTCCCCCGCTATCTGAAACTACAAGTTCAAAACCATATCTTTCATTTGCAATTTCAAGTGCCTGTCTTATGTTTACACGGTCTGAGCCTGTCCGGATGAAATCATAATTTCTTTCTTTGAGGTAATTGATGTAAGCTTCAGGAGTCTTTTGCGAGACCAGAACGATTGCGTCTTTGCTGAACTCGGAACGCCTGAACACATGCATTAACCCTTCAAGGATTCCCTTTGAGTCCGCAATCAGCCAGTATGCCCTGGGGTCGTCAGGATGAATTTCAGGTTTCTTGAAATCCGCTTCCTCTTCAGGTGGAATTTTTTCGCAGAAGAACTGGGTTCCGGTTTTCGCAGTGTTCGAGCCTACTATCATGGCATCGGGCAGATAACTGCTCAGGATTTTGTAGTGAACTCCAATATTTGCTTCGAAGCCCGTAGTAGAGCCGTCGAGACTTATACTGTTGTGAATAATTACTTTTGGTATCATACTATCCCCTGAATTTTCCTTATTTATCCGATTGAACTCCCATTAACCCTTTTAATACTGAAAAATTACTTTTAAAAGTCAAATCAGCTTTTAATTCCTTTAAAATTTCTATAATATATCGAAGAAGTTATCTGTATTGGAATGTATTTAATTTTAATGCATACTATAGAATTTGAAAGCGTATCAAAGTCTTTTTCAGAAAAGACTATTCTCGAGGATATATCGTTTTCAGTGAATCAGGGCGAGATCTTCGGGCTTCTCGGGCCAAACGGGGCGGGAAAAACCACGCTTATAAGGCTTCTTCTTGATATTCTCAGGCCGGACTCCGGGGAAATACGCGTTTTTGGAGATTTTCTGAGCCCGGATGCAAAAAACAGAATCGGGTACCTTCCCGAAGAACGGGGGTTGTATAAGAAAACGAGACTTCTTGATATGCTGGTTTATCTTGCACAGCTTAAAGGCGTACCAGAAAAACAGGCACATTTAAAAGCCGAATCCCTTCTCAAATCCCTGGAATTAGATCAACATAAAAACAAAAAAGTTGAAGAACTTTCCAAGGGAATGCAGCAGAAAATCCAGTTCCTTTCCGCAATTATCCATGAACCTGAACTCTTAATCCTTGATGAACCCTTTTCCGGGCTTGACCCTGTAAATACGAAGACAGTTATGGACAGAATCCTGGGACTCAGGGCAGCAGGAAAAACAATAATCCTCTCCACACATATGATGGAACAGGCCCAGGCACTTTGTGACAGGATCCTTATGCTTAATAAAGGCAGGAGAGTACTTTACGGTTCTGTAGATGATATCCGGAGAGAGCATGGAAAAAACTCTCTGATTGTAGAATTTGCAGAAAAAGGAGATTTGAACGCAATTCGGGAAATTTCTGGCATAAAGAAAGTAATAGAACATGGAAAATCGGTTGAAATTTTCCCTGAAGAAGAAATAAGCGTCCAGATCCTTCTTGAGGAGCTTGTCCAGAAAGCAAACCTCATACGTTTTGAAAAAAAGCTTCCTTCTCTTAATGAGATCTTTATTCAAACTCTGGAGAGTGCTTCCAATGAATAGTTTTTCCAAAAAAACCTTTATTGTTGCAAGGCATGAGTTCCTGAAAACAATAAAGCGTAAAGAATTTCTTTTTATGACCCTCTTCTTTCCCGTCCTGTTTGCAGGAATCAGTGTTGTTCCTGCAATGATTTCAGGTATGAGCCCAACTGAAGACCAGAGAGTAGGTTATATTGATATGACTGGCTCTTTCGAATTTCCAGAATCAATACAGAGCGAAGGCTTTTCTCTAGAGCCCTCAGAGACAAAAACCTCAGTTGTAGAATTTGTAATGTACAGGGACATTTCCGATGCAAGTCAAGCCTTACAGGCAGGAAAGATTTCTTCCTACCTCGTTATTCCTGAAGACTTTCTTAAAACCGGAACAATAGAACTGTATAGCCTTGAAAAAGAATCATCTATGCAAAATATGGGGCTGTCCTCCGGACTCTCGAATATCGTTATTACTTCCCTCCTTAAGGACAAAGTGGACGAGCTAACTCTCAACAGGGTCCAGGATCCGGTTAACATCAAGTTTTATAATGTGGGAGAGACCGGAGAGTCTTCTGAGCAGGGTATTAATGATATCTTTGCCAGCTTTGGTCTTCCTTTTCTTACAGCTTTTTTCCTCTTCTTCAGCATTTTTTCATCATCCGGCTTTCTGCTTCGCGGAGTTGCCGAAGAAAAAGAAAATAGGATTATAGAAATTTTGTTGTCCTCGGCAACTCCTTTTGAAATCCTTACAGGCAAGATCTTTGGCCTTGGCGCAGTCGGCCTTCTGCAGGTTGTAATCTGGCTTGCGGTAATATCGCTCAGTAGCGGGTATGCCCTTACTGTAAAAATCGAGCCTGTTACTCTCTTCCTTGCTGTCATTTATTTCATATTTGGTTTCCTATTTTTTGCCAGTGTGATGGCAGGAATCGGGGCTATCACCAGTTCCCTTCAGGAGAGCCAGCAAATTGCAGGAATTTTTACGTTTGTAGCTGCATTTCCCCTCATATTCGTGCAAATGATCGTTACAAGCCCGAACAGCTTATTTTCAGTCTTTCTTTCTCTCTTTCCCATTAGTGCGCCTGTAGCCATGCTTGCCAGGATGGGAACTACATCTGTGCCTCTTTACCAGATCCTTGCCAGCATCTTCATCCTGTTGATTTCGGTTTATGTTGTGATCCTGCTTTCCAGCCGGATTTTCAGGACTTATCTACTCATGTACGGGAAAAGACCGAAAGTAAAGGAAATATGGAAGAATATATGGACGGAATCCAGATCAATGAACAAAGGAACCTAATGCCACACATAATAATTGGTCAAATAATAATTGGTCAAATAATAACTGGTCAAATAAACTAGAGTTTTATCAACAGGATTTTATAATATTGAGTACATAGTATAAATTGGTTCATAGGGGAGTAGCTGTGAAATGGAGGGAAATACCGGACAGCTTCAAAACTGATCCAGTAATAAACTTCATTGACATAGAATAAACCTTGTGAACCACCTAACTGATTTTAATTCAACTTTTGTTCAATGCCTAAATTTTGCGAATTCTGTATCTACGAATCCTGAATCTACGAATCCTGAATCTACGAATCCTGAATCTACGAATCCTGTATCTACAAATCCTGAATCTACGAATCCTGAATCTACGAATCCTGAATCTACGAATCCTATATCTATGAATCCTGTATCTACAAATCCTGAATCTACGAATAGATCCTTTTTTCAGCCTTCTTTATCTATCCTCTACTGTTTTGTCCACTATTTTTTACTTCTGCGGTGAGTACAGCAGTCTCTCGGTTTCTACAGCAATTTTATTCTTTGCCCCAGATTTTTTTCTTTGCCCTGGATAATCGTGAATATTCCCTGTGATAATGCAGGTGCCATATTTTACATGGGAAAATATGGCTTTACGTAAGAAAAAATGGCTTTATATGGGAAAACATGGCTTTATATGGGAAAACATGGCTTTACATGAGATGCTGTAGCACCGATTGCAATCAACAGAAAAAGCATAACTATGAATCTGAAATAAGTAGGGTGTGATACTTTCAATTTACTTTCAATAGGATCCGCAATTGCAGGAATTGACATACTACTTATCAGAATAGAGAATATACCAGGGAGAATCTCACCTTGAAAGATCAATGCCATTCCTACAAACAAAAAATAAGCACCAATGGCATATCGAATAATGTTTATCAAAATAAACATTTTGTATCTGTGTTCATCTATTCTATCACCCTCACAATGAGTCGCAATTTTCTAAAACTTGTGGCACCTCATATTGAATATGAAGTGAGGCTGGAGCACTGCAGTAGGGCTGCGATTGTGAATTAGATTCTTTCCCTTCGTTTTTGCTGCCCTCAGATTGCATATATAAACAAGCACATTAGACATTAACAGTAAAGGCACATTTTGGGCAGTTGAATATGTAATTCTATTGAGTTTTCATTTCAACCACGTAAGTCTCACTTTTCACAGGTTGCAGCAAGCCGATAGCAGCAAGTATTTTCCATATTTTCTACTTTTATCTACGACTATTTATACTTTCTAGCAGGCCCTTTATGAGGTCTCCTAAAATTTCGAGACTTATGAAAGTTCTGCTTGAATACAGACTGGAGCGATATAGTTTACCACCTGGAGAGCAATGCTCTCAATGAAGTTTCGGATACTCCAGGGAATCTTATCAAGGGTATGGGAGGCGAAGTTCAGGCTGCCCACAATCTCTCCTCTATAGTTAAGAGGAATTATGGCAACAGATTTTATTCCTTCCCTCTTTACTGCGTCAACCATTGTATCGGAGTAGAACTCCAGTGAGTATATGGGCTTTCCAATCAAAATTTGCCTTGCCTCCAGAGAATCTGCCTTATATCTGGAAACTGTTTCTCTAAACTCGAGGGAAATTCCCCTATATGAAACCAGGTTTAGCTGGTCCAGGAGTTCGTCCTTGAGGTATATAACCCCTACATCAAGTCCGTTTATTTGAAGGCAGGAATCAAGAACCAGGTTGAGTATTGTCTGGAGGTTCCAGGTAGTACTCAGTTCCTTTCCGAGTTCTCGCTGGATCTCAAGCATTTTATGGGCTTCTTTCCTTTCTGTAATATCAACTACAAGGCCCTGGAAATGAGTTACTTTTCCTTCCTCATCTCTCTGGATAAAAGTTTTCTCTTCTACCCAGAGCATTTTTCCATCCCCCGTAAAAATTCTATATTCAACGTCGAAGTAATCCTGTTTCTCTGCAATGTTGCGTTTGAGGGTTTCAATAACTGGGCCTATATCATCTTTGTGAATAATGCTATTGTAAGGGATTTTTCCTGAAGTAAAATCTTCTACTCTATATCCGAACTTAGTTATGTTTTCTGAAACGTACACTGTTGGCAGGTTTTCTTTGTTTTCCCACAAAAAAGCTACTGCCTGGCTGTTATTTATTATAGTTCTCAAGAGTTTCTGAGTCTCCAAAGACTTTCGGAGAGCTTCTTCGCTCTCTTTTCTCTCAGTTACGTCCAGCACAAGCCCTTGAAAGTGAGTCACTTTTCCGTCAGGACTTCGCTGAATAAATGCCCTTTCATTTACCCAGTGGAGATCGCCAACTTTTGTAAAGATTCTGTACTCTATATTGAAGTCAACTTCACCTCTCCGGATACGCTCTTTAAGCGAATCCTCCACTCTCTTCAGGTCATCAGGGTGGATAATATCTCCATACAGGACCCTGCCTGAAATAAAGTCCTCCACTGTGTACCCAAACTGGACCACATTTTCAGAGACAAACTCAGAAGGCCATTTTTCTTCATTTTTCCAGAGAAATACCACTGCAGGACTGTTATTTACAACTGTCCTGATTATTTCCTGCATCTCAAGGACAGAAAGTAAATCCACAATTCCTATTGCTGCAATAACCTTCCCGTCCTCTGAGAAAATTGGAGAAACAACCACGTTCCTGCCAAGATACGTGCCTTCCTTGGGCACTCCACGTATGGTTTCGCCGGTCCTGAGCACCTCTTCGAGTACAGGGCCCGTATATTTTCTATCAAGGATTTGACCTTTCTCCAGGCGAAGTCCCTTTCGATTGAGGCTCCGGATAGTAGTTGGAAGCCCAACAAGAGAGTGTACTGCGACCGCTATAGGCTCAAGTTCATCAGATCCCGCATCTTCAGATATTAAATAAGTAATTCTTTCACCCCCAGAGATCCTGAAATTCTTAAACGTAAAAAGATCGAAGAATTTTCAGCAAGAAGAACTAAGATCTTAACCCTTTATATGTCTTTTTTTCCTTATTTTAAGACATTTTTAGTGGTAAACATTTTTAGTGGTAATACATTTTTAGTGGTAAACATTTTTAGTGGTAAACATTTTTAGTGGTAACCATTTTTAGTGGTAATACATTTTTAGTGATAATACATTTTTAGTGGCTATATATTAGTCTTAATTTATATAATTTTGATTTTTCTCAAATTTCCAGATTCCAAGTTTCTTTGAGACTGTTCTTTTCTGGTTTCCATCCGGTTCTTGATCACGGTTTCTTGGCAGGTAGTTTTCTAGCCTGCGCGGAAACGTAACAGTTACAGGAATTTTGGTGTCCGTGAAGAGGATACAAATCATCAGTTACTTTTAATAACTACTTTCACGTTTCACGCACGGAGTTTTGTATTTACTTCCACACTGTAATGGTGCGGATGTTATTTCCAATTTATAATCATCAACCTATTCCCGATCACCAATGTTATACGCTTTTGAACTTTCTGGAGAACATGAAGAACTGCCCGTTGCCGAAGTATTTGCCTGTCTCAAAATTGAAGGACTTGATTTTCGGGCCCATACTATTATTGACCAGTGCCTGGTAGTGGAAATAACTGGCAAACAAGAGGATGTGGAAAAAATCCTTCGAGGCCCGATAACTGACAGACTGGCAATGACCCACCATATCCTGAAGGTCGTTGGGATTACCGAAAATACGCCGGATGCAATCCTGAACCTTGCAGAAGCCTTTGATTTATCAGGCTACATAAAGGAAGGGCAAAGTTTTGTGGTCAGAGCAAAGCGAATCAAACATCATGTGGATTTTCCGGGCGAGTTTCTGGAACAGAAAGTCGGAGGATGTATTTACAGGAAAGGCTTCAGGGCAAACCTGAAAACCCCTGACGTGGAATTCAGAGTGATCCTGAGTGAAAAAGCTGTATTAGGAATTCTCCTGTCCTCTATCGACAGAAGTGCATATGAAGCCAGAACTCCCCAGAATAAACCTTTTTTCCATCCCGGTGTCCTTATGCCGAGAGTTGCACGCGCCCTTGCAAATCTCTCTGGAATAAAGCCAGGAGAACTCTTTCTGGACCTATTTTGCGGCACGGCAGGAATTCTTGTTGAAGCCGGGCTTATGGGAGCAAGGGTTATAGGAATTGATGCCCAGGAAAAACTTGTTACGGGTGCCCATATGAACCTTGAAGCCTTTAAACTGGATTATGCCCTGATGGAAGGAGATGCCTGCAGGGTTCCGTTAAAGGAAGAAACAATAAATGCAGTCGTCACTGACCCACCCTACGGTAGATCGGCAGCAATTCTCGGCGGGTCCCTGGAAGAACTTTATTCCTGCGCTCTTAGTGAGATTGAGCGTGTCCTTAAGCCTGGAGGCATCGCAGTTGTAGTTTCGGATAAAGCTGCAGCGGAATACGGAGAAAAGGCAGGGCTTAAGGTTCTTAAGATTTACTCCCAGAGAGTACATCGAAGCCTTACCCGGACAATAACTGTTTTTCAGAAAGAATTGAAGAATGAGAATGGCAAACGGGAATGAAAAATGAGAATAGTAAACTGGAATGAAGAATGAGAATGTCAAACTGGAATGAAGAATGAGAATAGTAAACGGGAATGAAGAATCAAATCTGCATTCAGTAGGTAATCTGTAACCTGTTTTTCGCGATAGTTTTATTGATCTCGTTTTTGTTGGAAAACACATTATCCATGACGCGAAATATTATTGCAAGCAGCACCTTTGTTTATTAATGGGGCAAAATTGCAAAAAACTATAACAAGTTGCAAAACTGGAAAGAATTACAAAAACTGGTAATCTTTTCTACCTGCAAGTTGTATAAATATTACGAGGAAGTAATTGACCTGAAAAGAGTGATCCTATGGCATTGCCCCCGTTAAAAGACCGAAGCCGTGGTTATGAATTTGCGGCAAGCGAATATAATCTTATTTTTAGAATGGAAAATACGGGTTATGTCAGGTACAAAGACAAGGAAAAAGGAATCTTCTATCTTGATCCTTCACCTTATTATAATGACCCTAAAAGCCAGATTTACGCAGTAAAAAGCGGGGAATTTCCACCAAAGGACAGATTAATAGAAGTTGCTGTGACGGAAACTGAAACATTTTATGAACTTAAAGGGCAGGAACTTGATCCAGTTTTAGTTAAATATACAATTGGCTGGAAATACATAAATCCAAATAAAATTCGGGGTAAAGACTTAGCAAGTACTGAAGAGTTTTTGGAGTTTTTATCAACTCCTGTGAAAAACCCCAATTTTTACAACATTGAGGATTTTCGATATTGTTTGGGTATGTGTGCAATCTCAGCCCCTCAAATAACAGACCTTGAGAAAGGCGGAGTAAATACCGTAGCCCTGGACACTCATCGGGACAGGCAGAAATGGGCTGCGTTTAAGCGGATATTAGGAATTGTTCCTCAAGAATTTCGGCAGCCTTCCTCCAAGAACTTTTATAAGTTTCTTGAAAACAGCGAGGAAATTTATCCTCTTAACAGCCGTGAAGTTAATTTATCCTATTTTAATGTGACCGACGTGCCTATTCACCTTCCAATTCCTTTGAACATGGCATTTAAAACACACGGAGAATATAAACAGAGTTTTGAAGAATACCTGCCTGTAGCAAGGGCATACATGATTAATTCTCTTCTATTTCAGCCATATGTTCCTGAAAAAATAGAAAAAAGAATGGAAAATGCAATGTATTTCATTCTGGAGGAAATATCTTCAAGGGAAGATATGCCATATTATCAGGACATAGGATCGGTTATTCCGAAATTAGCTACTTCCTTTGCCAGACTTAATTTTAAATCCTGGGTAACACTTAATGATTTGAAATCAAGTACAGGACTCTGGTCATATGTAATGGACGGGTCAAGACATAACACAAGTGAACTTAATAAAATATCAACAGACTATCTGTATAGATTGTCTCCTGAAGCAGAAATCCTGCTTAAAGAAATAACAGAACTGGACGACGCAGGAGTGCCTCTTTTATTAAGTACTGTTAAGAGTTATACAAAGCTGTTTGATTTTACTTTTGATAATGCTTTAAGAAAGCTGAAGGTAAACGGATCTATATATTTCCCAAGCGGTGAAAAGATAGGGCTTGTTCATTATTAATTTTCATCTTACTCTATCGATGTTTATTGATTTTAACAATTATTCAGCTTAGGTTAAAGTCAATTCCCCGCTAATGATTTCAACTTAGTTGAGATTCAAACACCAACCAGCGAAAATAAAAAAAGGGAACCAACAGCTAATAATTGCGGAAAATTAATTTAGAGGGATATGCTTATTGAATTTAATTAAAGAAGGGTATTTATATCGTTTTACTTACGATAAATACTAAGCAAGTATACTCGAAAAAAAGTAAAATCAAAATGAAATTCGAAACATTAAGAATCCCTGTAAAGGCACTTTTTACTCATGGGAGATCAGTTCTTCCAGCACTTCTGCCATAACCCTGTGTCTGAGGATACGTTTCTGGTTCTGCTCGCTTGCTCTCCTGATAGAATAACTGTCTTCAATCCATTCTATTTTCTCGTTATAATTAACTTTCAGAAGGGTCAATCCATATGCAGGAGCAGGCTCGATACCTTCTTCATAAATATCCGGATTCAGCATCTGGAGCAGCCAATCGGTATCACGCACCCCGTTGCCTATCATGGAAAGGGCGGTTACGATTTTCCGGACCATATTCCAGAGGAAACTATTTCCAACAACATCGATTTTTATAAGCTCTCCATCTATTCGGGCATCGATCCTTTCTATGGTTCGAACCGTACTTTTTTCTCCATTGGTTCGCGAAAAGTTTTCAAAATCGTGCGTCCCAAGCAGAAATTTAGAAGCTTCCCTGATTTTGGAGATATCATACTCTCTTCCGCTCATTACATAGCGGTAGTGTCTGGAAATCGCATCTCTTCTGGCATCAAAGCTTAGGGGCACTTCCGCGTGAGCCCAGACCCAGATTCCCGAGGGAAGTTCGGAATTTATTACTCTTGGAATTGCCAGGTTCATTTTATCCGTGTCAAAAGCGAAAACCTGTCCAAGGGCATGAACCCCGGCATCGGTTCTGCCAGCGCAGATATAATTCGCAGACTTGGGGCTTTCTATAATCCCGAGATTCCGAAGAGCCTTGAAGAGTTCTCCCTCCACAGTCTCGACATTGGGCTGGATCTGGGAGCCGTGAAACTCGGTGCCTATGTATGCAAGTTTTAAAGCGACTCTCATAAGAATCTCTACTTGGCTTTATTCTTATAATAGACTTCTCTTACAATCAGTAAGACTACTATAAAAAGACACCCTAACAGGAACCAGAACCCGGGGTGAAGAGAAAGCATGTCATAAAGCCCGTGAATCCCGCTTGCATGAGCTAACCCTTCAGGCGGGATAGAAGAACACCCCTGTACAGAGTTTAAACCATCCGGTGTGGACATTGGGACTTCAGCAACTCCCTGAGTCGGGTCAGTTTCCACTCCATAGGACAGATTTCCTGCTCCGGATTCAGGAACTCCAGAGCTTGCATTCGAAACTCCCTCAGGCACCTGCTGGTCGAGAGCTATTTTTGGGCTTACGTTATTGCTCTCGTTTATTCCCAGGACCATTTGCTCTGGAGAAGAATTGTCAAATGTTTCCATAGTCTTCATTCTCAAAGGAGCAGTTGCATCAATAACCCTTTTTGCCTTCATGTAAGCTGAAAAATACTCTATACCCGCAGATGCAAAAAAGACAGCTACTATTACTCCGAGGTACTTTTGCAGCAGGCTTACGAGAGAGAGTTTGTCTATAGAACTTTTTGAAGGAACGAGGACAATAAGTTTTTCGGCTGACTCGTAGATTTTTACCTGCCGTCCTTTCTTGCTCCACTTTATTTGTTTGATTTTTATAAGATCGGATTCTATAAGGGAGTCAAGATTATACTTAACAGTAGTAAGGGGAAGTTCCAGCTCCTCTGCAATACTGGTTGCAGACATGCTTTTTTTCCCGAGCAACTCAAGAATCTTTATTGATGTTTCATTGGAAAGAATCTGAGTGATCTTTCTGGATTCTCCATTTACCGGAAGAACAAGTACCTTGCCGCCCTGCTCCATTTGCCCAGGCCCCGGCAGGGGGTCGCCGACTTCCGATAACTCATCTTGATCTTTAAGCCCGTCCATAATAACTTCCTGGATTAAAAACCTGTCTATTTTTAACTCAGAGTATAATCTTAGTTTGCGCGAATCAATATAAAGTTTTATTTTTAAGACAGAATATTCGTTCACTACCACATCTAGATATAGAATCCAGACCTTAACCTTAAATAGAACATTGTATATACTAATCTAAATTTTCCGCTGGTACCAATCATGATCACAAAACAGCAGGTTCTTGAATTTCTGAAAAATTACGATTTAGAAAACATTACTATTGCAACAATTTGCTCCCACTCAAGCCTTCAAATTTTTGACGGAGCTCGGAAAGAAGGCTTCAGAACTCTGGGAATCTGCGTCGGCAAGCCCCCTAAATTTTATGAGGCTTTTCCCAAAGCAAAACCCGATGAGTACCTTGTCGTCGATAGCTATGCCGATATAATGAACAAGGCTGAGGAACTTCGAAAGAAAAACACCATCATTATCCCTCACGGCTCAGTAGTTGCTTACCTTGGCACGGAAAATTTTGCAGAGATGGCCGTACCCACTTTTGGAAACCGGGCTGTGCTCGAATGGGAATCGGATAGAGATAAAGAGCGTGAGTGGCTTCTTGGGGCAGGCATTCATATGCCCGGGAAAATCGATGATCCCCACGATATCAATGGCCCTGTAATGGTCAAGTACGACGGGGCAAAAGGAGGAAAAGGTTTCTTCGTCGCAAAAACTTACGAAGAATTCAATGAACTCATAGACCATACCCAGAAGTACACGATTCAGGAATTTATTACCGGAACCCGTTATTACCTTCATTACTTCTACTCCCCTATCCGAAACGAAGGATACACTTTAAGCCAGGGCAGCCTTGAACTTCTGAGCATGGACCGCAGGGTAGAATCCAATGCGGATGAGATCTTCAGGCTCGGTTCACCCAGAGAACTCGTAGAAGCAGGAATCCGCCCGACATATGTGGTCACAGGAAACGTTCCCCTGGTAGCAAGAGAATCACTCTTACCCCTTATCTTCTCTCTTGGAGAAAGGGTAGTTGAAGAATCTCTTGGCCTCTTTGGTGGGATGATAGGTTCTTTCTGCCTTGAGACCGTCTTTACGGATACGCTTGAGATTAAAGTCTTTGAGATCTCGGCCAGAATTGTTGCAGGGACAAACCTTTACATTTCAGGTTCTCCTTATGCCGACCTGATGGAAGAAAACCTCTCAACCGGAAGAAGAATAGCCCGGGAAATCAAAGTAGCAGCTCAGACAGGCCAGCTGGATAAAATAATATCTTGAGCAGGTAATAAACTTCAAGAAAATGAACTTTTAGAGTATCTTGATAATTAAGTTTTCAAGCTCTAAAAATTAGATTTTTCAAAGTTGACTGCCTTTTTAACCTTTAATTTTTTGAGATTTCAAACAAGTTTTATCAGGACTGATCGGGAAATACATATCTACTGTTTCTCTCACTTCTTTTAACCAATCCAGTCGTTCTTCAAGCTTACTGGTAACTATAACCCCAAACATTTTTCTATGAAAGTTTTTTACTCCGCAGAAATCGAAAACGCAGTTTTTCCATAATATCTCAAGTGGGTCCCCAAATACTTGCAATTCCCGTTCTCTCGGCGTGTTTGATGTGTTGAATACTAAAGCAGTTTCTGCTTTCAATAGTCCTATTGGTATTCCTTCGCCATTATCTCCTTCTTTAAATTCATATGCTACTCCAGCACGTATTACTCTATCTACCCATCCTTTTAAAATCGCTGGTGGCTGCCCCCACCAGTTAGGATGAACTATAACGATCCCGTCAGCATTGCTGATTTCATTACAGTGTTCTTTAATTATTCTTTCTAACGAGGCGCCTTTGGGAATTTCCTGACCTGAGAGAATCGGATCAAATTTTTCCTCATAAAGATCGTGAAAAAAAACTTCATGCCCATTATTTGAAAGGGTTTCTATAACGGTATTTGCAATCGCATGATTAAAACTACCTTTATTTGGGTGTCCAAGAATTACCAGTATATTCATCGAACTTTGCCTTCCTATCCTGTGAATATATGCTTTAATGACGACGTCACATATCTATGCGAGCCTGATACTTTCATATCTACGTGAGCCTGATACTTTCCAGATATCATCCTCATATCGAAAAAAAGAGAATTCGAAAAGATCAAAGTGTGGATTTTTATTTTAATTTCTTATAACTAAATTATTTTAAATAGTTTTCAGTTCGATAATATCTAATGCAAAAAATCGAAAGTAGAGAGTCCAAGCCTGTTTTTCGGGGAAAAAATACTGGGGCGCTGCGTGTACTTGGAAGTGAAGAGAATCCCGGGAAGGGCCTTTTATCGATTGGAAATTACATGGCACTTGACCATTCACGGGGAGCAGCCGTTTATCTTGATGCCCTGAAGCCTCATGCTATTTTGATTTGCGGGAAAAGAGGATACGGAAAATCCTATACTATGGGCTGTTTGCTTGAAGAACTTGCCTTTCTTGAGCCGGCTATCAGGAAAAAGCTTGCATCCGTTGTTATTGATACTATGGGGATTTTCTGGACGATGAAGTATCCAAATGCGTTTGAAGCGCGGAAGCTTAAAAATTGGGATCTCACTCCAGCCGGGCTCGATATCGAGATTTTCGTGCCTGTGGGCAAGATTGAGGCTTACAGAAAGCGGAATATTGATGTAAAGCCATTTTCCATCCCGATAAGCGAACTTTCAGGAAGCCAGTGGTGCAGGATTTTTAGTATCGAAGAGGTTTCTCCTCCTGGAATTCTGCTGGTAAGGGCAATCGAATCCCTCAGGGAAAAGGGAGAGGCGTATTCTTTTGAGGAAATTCTCAGTGAAATTGCCGGAGACCCTCGCTCTGACAAGGTTTCGAAAGGAGCTGCAGAGAATTACTTTAGAGCAGTAAATTCCTGGGGCCTTTTCTCAAAAGAAGGGACAAAACTGTCAGATCTCGTATCTGGAGGTAGAACAACTATCCTTGATGTGAGTACGCTTGAAAACGAAAACGTCTGCGCTGCAGCAGTATCAATTATTGCAGGCAGGCTTTATGAAGCAAGACTTGAGGCAAGACGAACCTACGAAAAAAAACTTATGGGGGAAAAGTTCGATGAAGAAGTATTTCCCATGGTCTGGCTCTTTATAGACGAGGCTCATATTTTCATACCTGCAAAGACTGAAGGCCTTGCCTCAAAAGTACTTATTAACCGCTGTCTCAGACAGGGTCGGCAGCCTGGCCTTTCCTTGGTCCTGGCAACCCAGAGGCCTGCAAGCCTTCATCCCGATGTTGTTTCCCAGAGTGACCTTCTTATCTGCCACCGCCTTACGGCAAGTGATGATATTCTTGCTCTGGAAACTTCGAGGCCCCTTTATATGCAGGAAAATCTCCAGGCATATATTAAGAAGATGGGAAGTGAAAGAGGGGCTGCCCTGATAGTGGACGACCATTCCGAGTCAGTCCATCTTGTGCGCATCCGTCCGAGGCTAAGCTGGCACGGAGGGGGAGAACCAAGTGCTTTTGAACCTCATACAAAGGATAAAAGCAAAGAAAATACCTTTCAACTATAAAAGGAACTCATTTTGTAGATATTCTGGAGAAACTCAGGAGTAAGAGTAAGAATTGTTAACTAATTTTTGGTCCCTGTTAGAAAATAATATAAATATTACCTGTGATACTTCAACCCTGTGAATGCAGCTAAACTCAGGCTGTAAAAATTTTAATGTAATAGCATTTAATTGCAACAAAGACCGGTGATGTTATGAAAGGAAGAGCCTGGAAGTTCGGAGACGACGTGGATACTGATGCAGTGATTCCCGGAAGGTACCTGATTTACAATACCCCTGAAGAGCTTGCAAAGTACACGTTTGAAGGTGTGCGCCCCGAATTTGCAAAAAACGTTCACGAAAATGATATAGTGGTCGCGGGAAACAATTTTGGTTGCGGCTCATCGCGTGAGCATGCGCCCCTTGCCCTGAAAGGAGCAAAGGTAGCCTGTGTAATTGCAAAATCTTTTGCAAGGATCTTTTTCAGGAACGCAATAAATATCGGAGTTCCTGTCCTGGAATGCCCTGACACTGACAGGATTGATGATGGAGACGAGCTTGAAGTAGACCTTGCTACAGGAACTATTGAAAACAAGACAAAAGATGAGACATACCAGGCAACCCCTCTCCCTGATTTCGTGCGTGAAATCGTGGATGAGGGAGGACTTATAGAATATGCCAGGAAACTGGTCTCTGAACGCTAAAAAACAGGAAATCTGTCCTGAGACAGTCCTGTCCGCGTTTGAGATCTCTCAATAAAAAAGGCAGTTTTGCCTGTAAATTCCAAAGGAGTATAAATATGACGCAGTATAAGATTCCGGTCCTCCCGGGCGACGGGATAGGCCCAGAAATTATCGCCGAAGGCAGAAAGGTAATAGATGCCGCTGGCGAAAAATTCGGTTTTGATGTAGAGTGGATTGAATACCCGCAGGGAGCAGATCATTATCTTGAGACGGGAGAACTGATTTCGGAAGATACATTAAAGGAGTTGTCCGGATACCCTGTCGTTTACCTTGGTTCCATCGGAGACCCAAGGATTGCCCCTGGCGTCCTTGAGAAGGGAATCTTATTAACTGCGCGCTTTTATTTTGACGAGTATGTTAACCTTCGCCCGATAAAACTTCTTGACGGAGTGTGGACCCCGCTCAAAGACAAAACCTCAAAAGACATCGACTTTGTGGTTGTCAGGGAAAACACCGAGGACTTCTACGTAGGTGTCGGCGGCAGGGCAAAAAAAGGAGTGAGTAAAGACCTTCTTGAAGTAAAAAGAACGCTCTACTCCGCAAAATTCGGTCTTGATATCGAGACTGACAGCGAAGAAATAGGATACCAGATAGGCTTGATCTCCAAAGAAGGCACAGACAGGGTTATCGAGTACGCCTTTGACCTTGCCGAAAACCGGAAAAAACATGTTTCGTCCGTTGACAAGGCAAATGTGCTTTCCGATATCTACGGCTTCTGGAGAGAAGAGTTCAATGCAATTTCTGCAAAACATCCCGGCGTTACTACAGACTTTAACTTCGTTGATGCCATCACTATGTGGTTTGTGAAAAACCCCGAATGGTTTGATGTGGTTGTAACCCCGAACATGTTCGGAGACATTATTACTGATCTCGGAGCCATGATCCAGGGCGGCCTCGGCCTTGCTCCCGGCGGAAATATCAATCCGAAAGGCACAAGCATGTTCGAGCCGATTCACGGTTCAGCCCCGAAGTACAAGGGACAGAACAAAGTCAACCCAATTGCTACAATCTGGGCAGGTGCAATGCTCATAGAACAGCTCGGAGAAAAGGAAGCCTCAGACGCCATTGTCAATGCAATCCAGAAAAACATCCTTGACAGCAAAGTAAAAACCTACGACATGGGCGGCAAGAGCACAACCTCAGATGTCGGAGACGACATTACAAGGATAATAAAGGGAGAGTAATTCAACTCTCCCTTCACTATATTTCTTTTTTCCCCATTCTCTTTTCCCCATTCTCTTTTCCCCATTCTCTTTTCCCCATTCTCTTTTCCCCATTCTCTTTTCCCCATTCTTTTTTCCCCATTCTCTTTTCCCCATTCTCTTTTCCCCATTCTTTTTTCCCCATTCTCTTTTCACCGTTCTCTTTTCATCATTCTTTTTTCCCCATTCTCTTTTCCCCATTCTTTTTTCCCCATTCTCTTTTCCCCATTCTCTTTTCACCGTTCTCTTTTCATTAATTTTCTCTAAATTTTCTCAATGTTTCAGTTCTAATATTTGTATGCGGTTGAGCACTACAAGTAATATATATTTAGTGTGTGATAATTAGATAGGAAGGTATAGTTGAAAGGAAAAAACCCAATGATAGGGGGCATGTTTGTGATCTCAATTAGACCTTTCAGTGATAATGATAATCAAAACTTGCTTGAAATAGAAAGACTGTGCCCGCAGGGCGATGAAAACTGTGCTCTGGGTGTAGATAAGACGGATATAATTGCCCGTTATAAAATGTATGATAACTGGAATATGCTTGTGGCAGAAGAAGAAGGAAAAGTTGCTGGCTGGATCGGTTTGACTGTGAAACCGGCTTTTGAAAGGAATGTGAAATATGCATACGTTACTGAAGTGATGGTTCATCCGGCCTTCAGGAAGGCAGGAGTTGCCACACAGCTTATGAAGAAGGCAGAAGAAAAAGCCCTGGGAATGGGATCAAGTTATACCTATGCCTATGTGTACGAGTCGAATAATGCTTCCAAATCCTTATTCGGCAAGATGGGATATTCCAGCGTGAGATATATTAAAACGCCAGCACTTCCAACTTATAAAAAATCGGATATATCACCAGAGTATTCAATAAAACCCGTTGATAGAAAAGAGATTGGTGATGCAGTCAGCCTTATTAATGAGTATAATTCAGGATTTATACATTTCCTGCCGTTTACGGCTCAAACTTTTGAAGAGCGTTTGAAAGCCATTCCCTGGTATGGGCTGGAGAATTTCTGGGTGGTCAGAGACAAGAATAATAAAATCGTAGCCTGTGCCGGACTATGGAATAATTCCAAACTGGGAAATTTATATTATGCCAGAGAACCGGTAGTAATGAAGATGATGAGATCTATTTTTGGAGTCCTGAGTCATATTACAAAAGTACCGAAGATTACAGCCGAAAAAGAACATTTGAAATTGCTTTATATTGCTGATTATGCATTTGATAAACGACAACCTGAAGCTATGCTGGCGCTACTTAAATGGCTAAGTAACCTTTCAATTGATATGAAACAGGATTATCTTATGACTGCAACAGATCCGGATGATGATTTTCTTGCAATTATAAAAAAACTGAAACCTCAGATCGAAACCTGGAACATATTTGCAAAATCGTTCGAAGGAGACTTACCAACTTTCAGTCCATTTTATACAGATATAAAAGACATGATTCCCTGAGGAATTAAATTCCAATGGTCTATATGAAGTTAAAAAATACTGAAAACAATATTAAATGAGTTGACGCTTATACCTCCTGAGCTACCGACACAGGGGTTTTACGCTTCTTCATATAACATAAATTCCGGGGCATCTTCGTAAAATTTTTCAATACGCAGTCAAAATTGTTGTATGCGAAACACCATAACCTCAACTATGAAATAAATTTAAATATGTCAATCCCATATATTAGCATATGAAAATTTTTAACATAGTTTTTGGGAAAAAAAATTTGTTTGATATGAAATGTGAATACACATCGAAATGCACTGCATATAAAGATAATTCCTACACATGTACAGAAGCTCTGGATAAAAGCTACTGTGGAATTTATAAACTTTTCTTGCAAGAAGCCTGAAATTTTAGACACAGAATCATATTTCGGGTACTGAGAGTTCCCAGTTAAGCTGAAAAACTTCTGTTTTCTTGTTTTATTAATATAGTTTTGTAGTAAAACCTGTGCATAGACTTTGGAGTAAATTAAAATCAGACGAGAGAGCTCTGTACTGAAACAGGTCGTTAATACTATATAAAAAAAATTAGGTTTGCGTTACAACCTCCAGGTCAGAGTCAGGTGGTTTTACGCTTCGTTATCAAAGGCTTCAGGATTAAACTCTGGGCATTCAGTTAAAGACCAGTTCAGTTTTTTAAAACCATTATCTTTTCTTTTATTAAATATTATTTATGTCTTTTAGATAAATGGTATCTTGACATAATCTGTCAATTAAATTTATGTCATGGCTTACGACCAGTACTCCAATATTAAGTTCTTCGACGATATTTAAAACAATATTCCAGATTTGAGCTTGAGTAATAGCGTCTACCATTGTAGTAATTTCATCAGCAATTAAAAACCTGGTTTTAGGGCTTAAAGCTCTTGCAAGGGCAAACCTCTGCAGTTCTCCTCCTGAAAGCTCATTAGGCCATCGGTTGAGCCAGTTACTTTTAATTCCAAATGCTTCATTAATATCCTGTGAAACAAGGTGTCCTTCGTTTAGAATATCTTTCATTCTCCATTTAGGGTTTACAGCTTTTTCCGGGTGTTGAAAGACAAGCTGGACCGGGTTATAGCCTTTTGACGGGATATCTTTTCCATCTATACTTACTTTCCCCTGATACTTATTTTCGTAGCCTGCTAAGATCTTACATAGAGTAGATTTTCCGCTTCCGCTATCCCCAATGAGGCCCAGTACCTCCCCGCTACCTAACGAAATATTAACATCCTTTAAAATCAAATTATTTCTTTTATACCCGAAGCTTATGTTCTCACTTTTAAGACGCATTATTGCACCTCACCACCCCACCGTTGATCTGTTTCAATTGTGGAGTTCCCTGAGAACAGATAGCTTTCTTTTTTGAACATCTTTCATAAAAGATACACCCGTCGATGACTTCATCCTGCATTGGTTGATGGCCTTTGATTGCCTGGAATTTATTCTGGGGAAGGGCACTCCAGAGTGCACGGGTATATGGGTGTCTCAGGTTCTCACCATTATTTTTAAAGTCTTCAACGTTAGCTACTTCCAGAACCGTACCTGCATAAAATACTGCGATTTTATGGGAGATTTTTAATGCAGCTTCAATATCATGAGTTATAAGTATCACTGCACACCCCTTATCTGCCATGTCTTTGAAGTAACTCAGGGTCTCGTTCAAAGTTTTTTCGTCTAACCCCGGGGTTGGTTCATCCGCAATTACGAGTTTTGAAGAGCTTATTACAGCAGTCGAAACCAGAACTCTTCGGGCCATCCCTCCTGATAGCTCATGAGGGAGCATTCTTTCGACCTCGGGTTTTAAATTGTATCTCTGAAAAATTTCTCTCTGAAGTTTCCTCATTAAGCCTTCGTTTTCCTTTTCAATGCATCCTATTACTTGATTTGAGACTTTCATTAAAGGATCAAGGTAGGTTATCGCTTGCGGAATCAGGGCTATTTCTTTGCCTCTCATTTCTTCTTTTCTTTCCTGAGTAAGTTCGTTGCCATCGTATTCTATCTTACCATCAAGTTTTGCGTTTGAAGGTAAAATTCCTAAAATAGCATGAGCCAGAAGACTTTTACCTGACCCGCTTGACCCTACGATAGCTAAAATTTCACCTTTATAAGCCTGGATACTCAAATTAGAAATTACTTTCAGTTCAGTCTGCCTAAGGCCCGACGAATATTGAGTAAACGACAATGAAAGATCTTCTACGTTCAACAGAGCTTCAGTTTTTTTCCGTCCTCTAGCAACTGTTTTATCTCTTTTTCCAACGACTGTTTCAAGTCCAGTGGCTAACTCTTTTTCAGGGTTTATTTCAGCTTTATTTCCCATAATTCACACTCTCCAGATGTAAATATAACATATTTTTTATTCAGTACATTTTAGATCCAGCATACCTCTAATCTGGCACACTTCTAATCCAGCACACTTCTAATCCAGTACACTTCTAATCCAGCACACTTCTAATTCAGCACACTTCTAATTCAGTACACTTCTAATCCAGCACACTTCTAATTCAGCACACTTCTAATTCAGTAACAGATGAAATTTATTCATGAGCATTTTTCGGATTCATCAGCTTTCCTAAACCTTCTCCAATCATATCAAATGCCAGAACTACAATTAACAGCGATAATCCCGGGAAAAATGCAAGCCACCAGTATCCTGCTGAAAGATACCTCATAGATTCGGAAAGAATTATACCGATTGCCGGTTCATGCGGTGAAAGCCCAAACCCCAGGAATGTGACTGAAGCTTCGTGTAAAATCGCATGTGGAAACATTAAAATCGTGCCTAACAGTATCTGAGGAGCCAGATGAGGTAGAATGTGTTTTGTAGCTATCCACCATTTAGACCTGCCAAGATTCCTGGAGATCTGAATGTACTCCTGGGTTTTCAGCTGCTTGATTTCTGCTCTTACGACCCTTGTTAAGCTCGGCCAGTGCGTTAATGCAACTCCGATGATAACTCCTGTTGCTCCCCCTCCAATTCCTATGGAAATGAGAACTATTAAAAGCAGGTGCGGAATTGAAAGAAAGAGGTCTACCAGCCAGGACACAAAGGTGTCTGCAGTTTTTCCTGCACTTGAAAGTAATCCTAAAATTACGGTCAATAGAGTGCTGATTATGGAAGCAAGCCCTCCAACCAATATGCTTAAACCCAGTCCTTCCAGAGTTCTTATAAACATGTCTCTTCCCATCCAATCTGTCCCGAATGGGTGTTCCATAGAAGGAGCGAGGTTTTTAGAGCCGAAATTGGTCTGTAGAGGTTCCTCGCCTAAAAAAACGCTGGAAGCCACAATTACAAGTAATAAAAGTGAAGTGAAACCTATTATCAGAAGCGTTTTCTGCCTGAGATTTAGTCCTCTAAATAGTCCCCTGTTAACTGTCACAACAGCAGTGCTCATATTAATGCCTCCTGTTGCTTTATCCTTGGGTCAACAAATTCATAGATGATATCAGCAATCAGGTTTCCGAAGAAAACAAAGAAAGTGCTGAAGATGACTATTCCCAAAAGAAGAGGTACATCGGATCTCAGTCCTGCTGCTACTGCAGCCTGTCCTATTCCGGGATATGAGAATACCTGTTCAACCAGGACTGTTCCCCCGAAAAGTTCACTGAATCCTAAAAACTGCAGGGTAATGGCCGGAAGTGCAACATTTCGAATTCCATGCCTCAATACAAGGTCCAGCCCATTTTCACCTCTTGCCTTTGCAAATAAGACGTAATCACTGGATAGAACTTCGATTAATTTTTCTCGAGTGAACATTGTAATTTTTGCAATGTCTAATAAACTCAAAGTTAGTGCAGGGAGAATTAAACGCTTAAACCATTCAAAAAACGTCACATTGTCGGCTGTAACTCCTATAGGGACACTTAATCCTATTGGGAACCAGCCCAGATATACTGAAAACACCATCAAAAGGATAAGTGCTAGCCAGAATGTTGGTGCAGCAGCCAGAGCGTAACAATAAATCTTTATCGCCTTATCGACCCACGTATCTTGCTTTGCACCAGCTATTATTCCTAAAACAAAACCCAGAATTCCTGAAAACAGCCATGAAATCCCCATCAGGGCGAGGGAAGCTGCAAATCGTTCTTTAATGACGTCAATAACTGGAATTCTATAAATCAGTGAAGTTCCAAAGTCTCCTTTAAGAATATCTCCAGCCCAGTTCAGGAATTTTTCCTGCGGAGGAGTATTAACCCCCCAGTATGCTTCAAGTTTAGCTTTGTGCTCTGCAGTTACTGGCATTTCCCCAATATAGGCTCTAACGGGATCTATAGGCGAATACTGGATAAGCATGAAACTTGCAAGACAAACTATAATCAAAAGGCTTGTCAGTCGGAGGGCTTTTTTTCCGATGAAGCCCGCTATTTTTTCATTGTTTGACACGCTACTCCCTCATACGTAATTATTCTATAATGATGTCCATTTTAACGTGAATATCAGTCTGTGAACGGTGTCCAGGGGTTATTAGGAGTTTTTGCATTTTTTTAAGTAGAATGGAGTTAAATCTGGTAAAATAGTCATTTTATTGCTTTTTCCAATCAGTCACATTAAACCCGGCTGTGGATAAAAAGAAAGGAAAAAGTGAGTAGTTGAGCCTGCAAGATCAGAATTAAAGGCTCAGTTATTCACTATACCGGATTTATTGCTCGTTAACTATGGAATTGATTACTTGCTAATTACGAGATTGATTACTCGCTAATTACGAGATTGATTACTCGCTAATTACGAGATTGATTACTCGCGAACTGCAGGATTAATCAACCATAATTACAGGATTAATCTCCATACTTTCAGGATTAAGTCCTCATTTGGAAGTCGGGCTGTTTGTGTCTACTCTTTTCCATTCGTAGATATTTCCTAAAACATCTGCTCCTGCGTTTCTTTGTGGAGTACCCATATCCAGGGTTTCGTCTGCCATGTAGAGGTAATCAATCGTCACCAGCCATAACCATGTAGCATCTCCTGCTGGCCCAAAACCGGTATTTCCGTCATATGCAGCTAATTTCCAGTACTTTGTAGCCTGGTCCTGATCTGTAGACTTTAAAGCTGTTTCCAGATATCCGTCTACAACAGAGTTATTGTAAAGGCCGGGGTTTCTGTAGGTATCGTCGGCTTCTTTGCTGTGGTACTGCTGGTAGAGATTAAAGGTATCTATGCTGCTGTAAGCGTATAACACAGCGGAACTGTACTGGTTGGCATATATTTCGTCCCAGCTTGCTCCTACAAGATCTATTTTTATGCCTAATTCTTTGGCCTGTTCGCTTACAGCTACCGATAGAGCTTGCCTTGTCTGGTCCGAAGCAGAGTAGTATAGCTTAAATTCGGCTTTTGTTCCGTTCTTCTCCCGAATTCCATCGCCGTCAGTGTCTTTCCAGCCTGCGTTTTCCAGTATTTTTTTGGCTTCTTCAGGATTTGAATCATTAACTTTCGCTTCAGGGTTCCCAAAGTTCCGCTGGTCTACTCCGGTGTATTCTACGGCTCCTTTTCCGTATATAACTCCTTCAAGCAGGTTTTTTCTGTCTATACCGATGTTTAAGGCTTTTCTAATTGCTATGTCTGCTGTGACATTATTGCCTATTGGGTCTCCCTGAAGGCTTTTTTTGCCTGTGTTATTCTGCATAGGGAAGGATAGTCCCTGAGCTCTTGCTGCCGGAAGAGCTACTAACTTGTACCCATCCACGGTCTGGTTTGCATGGCTAATCTCAATCTCAGCTATGTCCAAATCCCCGGATTTTACTGCTGCAAGCGCAGTATCTTTATCCAAAAACAGCATGGTTATTTTTTTGAAGTACGGCTTTTTTCCATAGTAATTTTCGTTTAATTCTAAGATTGCCTGCTGGCCCTTATCCCATTCTACGAGTTTATATGGCCCAGACCCTATCGGATTGGACCCGTAGGTTTCTTTTTTGTATGCATGTTCTGGTACAATCCCAACGTATCTGAGTCTCCATATGAAACTGGACTGAGGTTCTTTCAGTTTGAATTCAACTGCAGTATTATTTATTGCAGTGGCTTTTTCGAGATTGCTCATATCCAGTTCGGAGTTACTTCCAATTGCGGTATTAAACGTAAATGCCACATCTTCTGCAGTTAAGTTTTCACCGTCTGTAAACCTGACATCATCTCTTATATACACAGTCCAGTTTTTCCCATCCGAACTGACAGAATAATTCGTAGCAAGATCGTTTATTATGCTTCCATCATCAGCTGATTTAAAAAGAGTGCTCTGTATAAGTGGCTCAAAATTCACATGCCCGCACCCCCATCCCAGAAGGGGGTCAAATCCGGTTTCGGGTTCACCTGTATGTGAATTTACATTCACCACAAGTTCATCAGAGCTTTTAGAAGCCAGATCATCCGAGCCTCCGGAAACTGATTCCTCCGAATCCCCGGAAACCGATTCATCCGAATTCCCTGAAACCAATTCACCCGAGCTCCCGGAAACCGATTCATCAGAAACCTGGGATGACGAGCTAATAGGACCGCCAATCGATGTTAAAATAAAAATAATCGCTATAATTATGATTACTGTCCCTATCAGTAGATACTGTTGTTTTTTCTGAATCTGAATACCTCCTCTATTTTACCAGAGTCCTGAACATTTAAGCAAAAATTGAACTATCAAGTAACGATTTTTAAACTTGACCAGATGATCCTGAATTTTGTATTAAATGTTATTTTCTTGATGAAACTTGATAATTATATGTTACTTTTTTTAGTAAAGTTATGATATCTCAATTAAAACAATTTACTATAAATACATTCCGAAATATATGTGTTACAAATTCTTCGTTTTAAGTAATTTAGTAATACTGAATAGAAACTTTTGCGCGTTTTCTTGAATTTTCAAATAGTCGACGCGTTGAATACTGAAAAAAAGTATAAATTCTATCGATCCTGAAAAAGAGCAAAGGCAAAATATAAATTTCAATCAAATTTGCCAAAAAAGAGTCACACTGAGGAGTTTTTCATCCCCAGTTTTACTAAGAACTTTAAGGAATAGTTCTCAATCTTTCTAAGAGACTTTTATGACCGTTCCTTGAAAATCCAGATTTCAGTTTAATTTTCTGTACGTTTCCACTCCAGGATATTGCCGAAGATATCGGCACCATGAGGCTGAATTTTGGGAGTTCCGAAATCTATATCCTTGTCCATAATGTACATGTAATTGATAGTTGCAATCCAGAGCCAGGTAGCGTCTCCTTTTTCTGAAAATCCTGTTGTTCCATCCCAGGCAGCCAGTTGCCAGTTTTTATTGGCAGTATCCTCATCAGTGCTGGTTATGGCTGTCCTTAGATAGTTATCCACGACCGAATTGTTGTACAGTATTATATTGTTGTAGTTTGCAGGGTCATAGCTTTTGCTGTAGTATTTCAGGTATAAGTCAGTCGGGTCCAGTGTGCCGAAACCGAAAATTACCGGAGTTGAATGCGCCAGAGTGTCAATCTCATCCCAGCTCTTACCCTCGACTTTAATGTTTATTCCCAGTTTTTTAGCTTCCTCGCTCAATGCAACGGATAATGCTTGCCTTTCCTGGGCGCCTGAGTAATATAATAATGTAAATTCTGCTTTCGTCCCATTCTTTTCAAGGATACCATCACTGTCGGTATCTTCCCAGCCGGCGTCTGCTAATATTTTCTTTGCTTCGTCTACTTTTCCGTCTTCGAATATAGCTTCCTTATTGCCCCAGGGCAGTTTGTCCACTCCAGTAAATTCCTCTTCACCCTGCCCGTTTAATGCACCATCGATTAAGGTCTGTCTGTTTATTCCGATATTCAGGGCTTTTCTTATCGCAGGATCGGAGGTTACATTATTTCCGATTGAATAGCCATTTTCCGTTTTCTTTCCTGTGTCGGGTTGCATCGGGAAAGTTATACCACGAGCATCAATGGAACTAAGAGACACTATTTTCATTCCATCTACTTTTTGATTAGCGTATGAGGATGGAATTTCAGCTACGTCGACCTGTCCTGATTTAGCTGCTGCGAAAGCTGTGTCGGACTGCATGAAGAGTAAAGTTAATTTTTTAAAGTACGGTTTCTGGCCATAATAATCCGGGTTTGCTTCAAAGATTGCCTGCTGGCCTTTATCCCATTCTACGAATCGGTATGGGCCAGACCCGATTGGATGTTCTCCGTAAGTCTCATTGTAAGCATGTTCAGGCACAATCCCGACAGCTGCAAGCTTGTGAATGAAAGTCGTCTGCGGGTCGTTTAATGTGAATTCAACCGTGTAGTTATCGAGGGCTACAGCATTTTTCAAAACTGAGAGATCGACTCCACTCGAATTTGCCGCAGTGTTAAATGTGAATGCTACGTCCCTTGCCGTTAAGGGCACTCCATCATGGAATTTAACGTCATTCCTTACATCAACAGTCCAGGTAAACCCATCGTCACTGACAGAGTAGTTTGTAGCTAAATCATTGATCAGAGATCCATTACTGTCCTTTTCAAAAAGAGTACTTTGAACCAGCGGCTCACGACTATAACCCCATCCTGTAATCGGGTTAAAACCTGTTTCCGGTTCTCCGCCATGTGTCCCTATGGCTGCCACCAGCTCGTCCGAGCCCTGGGAAGTTGATACATTCGAATCTCCGGAAGCTAACTCATTCGAACCTCCGGATACTGCTTCATCCGATACCCCTGAAGCCGGATTGTCGGTCTCATTTCCCGGAATGAAAGCAATAGCCGCTACAATAATTATGGCTATTAAACCTATCAAGAGATATTGCTGATTTTTCTGGATTAAAATTCCTCCTTTCTCGTAGTTATATTAAATTACTGCAATATTGTCGCCTATCAGTAGTGTTTTCAGTAATCTCAAATCAGTTAAATAACACGTTTCTGAGAAAACATAATTGTATAGTAATACTTTTTTGATAAAAATTAAGATGAATTAGACTAAACCTGTTTTGCTATAAATACATTCCTAAATATATGTAATACAAATTAGTAATTATATAAAATTAAATAATACAAAATAATATTTAATTCGTTTGTTAGTTTTGGATCAATTCGGGTTCTGGATGAAAAAATAGTTTAAATTTGGTGTTTTTAAAAAATAACTAAAGTATTGCTGGATTAGGTCAGTCTTTGAATCTATTTAAAACGACTTAAAATACAAAAGTTAAATAGAAAGAAAGGCATATACCAGAATGTTTCCAAACTGCTAGAAAACCTGTTTTTCTTGTATTTATAAAGGGTTTGATAATTTTCCAGCAAGAATTTTAGCCCCCAAATTGGGCTCATTTCAGGCCTTTTCTAGCCAAATAACGGAAATTTTTGCCCTATTCGTGAGCAAGATCCACTAAAACAAGGATTGAAACTATATACTTTGAAACCTATTACTATATACTGAAAGAATTCGTGAGCAAGATCCACTAAAACAAGGATTGAAACTATTTCTTTTTTAGAAACAGATGACAATTTCCGTGAATTCGTGAGCAAGATCCACTAAAACAAGGATTGAAACTTCCCCACGCTCGCTGCTGCAATCGGAACAGTCGGTAATTCGTGAGCAAGATCCACTAAAACAAGGATTGAAACCATCACCATCAACGGCAATATGGACAGCGACTTTTGATTCGTGAGCAAGATCCACTAAAACAAGGATTGAAACCTACTGTAAGAGAGACTGTGATATACTCGATAAGGCTTATTCGTGAGCAAGATCCACTAAAACAAGGATTGAAACTAAAAGATCATGGGTTTCGATGGGGGGGGTTTGACGTATTCGTGAGCAAGATCCACTAAAACAAGGATTGAAACCTTATATGATACTGTAGTATAGTAGTATTGTAGTATTCGTGAGCAAGATCCACTAAAACAAGGATTGAAACGTTTTAGAAACTGATTTAACTCTACCAGCATATAAATTCGTGAGCAAGATCCACTAAAACAAGGATTGAAACCCTTCTCCAGTATCCCACTTAGAATCCGATCTGGGAATTCGTGAGCAAGATCCACTAAAACAAGGATTGAAACCGATCATGACAAAATCAAAAAAGGTTTCTTGGATGGAAAAACAATTCGTGAGCAAGATCCACTAAAACAAGGATTGAAACTACACTTCTGTCCTTTCTTTGCGCCGGGAATAGCGGATTCGTGAGCAAGATCCACTAAAACAAGGATTGAAACTACCTGTATATGTTGAAGAAACGGAACCCGAATAAAATTCGTGAGCAAGATCCACTAAAACAAGGATTGAAACAGAGTATCTAAAACTGTTCGAAAGAATCGGCAATATATTCGTGAGCAAGATCCACTAAAACAAGGATTGAAACTAAAATCCAAGTCATCTTGGGATAAACTGATGCTGGATTCGTGAGCAAGATCCACTAAAACAAGGATTGAAACACATATTTTCACAATATTGTCCATCATTTGGCCAAATTCGTGAGCAAGATCCACTAAAACAAGGATTGAAACTCAACTACAAGGAAATTTAACCCCATACTTAAAAAAAATTCGTGAGCAAGATCCACTAAAACAAGGATTGAAACCAGTCAAGTTTAACGGTAATATTCCGCTTTTACCCTATTCGTGAGCAAGATCCACTAAAACAAGGATTGAAACAACGACAGGCACTCGCAGATGAACTTGAGAAGTATTCGTGAGCAAGATCCACTAAAACAAGGATTGAAACAGACCAAACCCAAAACACCAAACCCGATAACCAATATTCGTGAGCAAGATCCACTAAAACAAGGATTGAAACGTTACCCAGACTTCCCGAACTCCAGTTCCTACCATCATTCGTGAGCAAGATCCACTAAAACAAGGATTGAAACTGTTTTCCACCCCTAACGTAACTTTGATCCCTCTTATTCGTGAGCAAGATCCACTAAAACAAGGATTGAAACATTAGAGGTTGATAGACTTTGTTTTTCTCTATTATATTCGTGAGCAAGATCCACTAAAACAAGGATTGAAACTTATTGACCTCCAGCATACGCTTTTTACGCCGGTGAATTCGTGAGCAAGATCCACTAAAACAAGGATTGAAACGGATCTGAATTGCCGTATATGGTACAGGGTTAGATTCGTGAGCAAGATCCACTAAAACAAGGATTGAAACACGTTGTTGTATGATGCTGTTGCATTTGCGTCGTTATTCGTGAGCAAGATCCACTAAAACAAGGATTGAAACTTTCTAAAAAATCTGATGAAAGAACCTGTTACCTTATTCGTGAGCAAGATCCACTAAAACAAGGATTGAAACTCAAATCTGTTAACATTTTTCTCACCTGAAAATTAATTCGTGAGCAAGATCCACTAAAACAAGGATTGAAACTTTTCTAAAACTCCGCACCACTCACAAACATATGTTTCCATCTTTTATTCGTGAGCAAGATCCACTAAAACAAGGATTGAAACAATAGCACACCAACTTTAGTAATATTATACATTAAATTCGTGAGCAAGATCCACTAAAACAAGGATTGAAACCTTATGTAATTCATATTGTGATTGCGATATGTATAATTATTCGTGAGCAAGATCCACTAAAACAAGGATTGAAACTCGTGTTCATTACATCACCTCCCTGTGTAGTAAATATATTCGTGAGCAAGATCCACTAAAACAAGGATTGAAACATTTCCATCATGAATAATATAATAGATCCATTTTTATATTCGTGAGCAAGATCCACTAAAACAAGGATTGAAACCTGTTGGCGCATCTGGAAAAATTACACAAATTGTTATTCGTGAGCAAGATCCACTAAAACAAGGATTGAAACCTTGCTTTGATGTTTTGATGAGCAAGTGCTCTACTATTCGTGAGCAAGATCCACTAAAACAAGGATTGAAACTTCAGAGTTCCCGTATCATCGGTTGCTGTTTTAACGATTCGTGAGCAAGATCCACTAAAACAAGGATTGAAACCATTTGGAAAAAACAGATTGAGAGGGCATTATATGACATTCGTGAGCAAGATCCACTAAAACAAGGATTGAAACATCTGTTGTAATTTTTTATCTCCTGAGCCTTCAGGATTCGTGAGCAAGATCCACTAAAACAAGGATTGAAACAACCCCCTTCTAATTTTGGAGATCCCCTGGTATAATTCGTGAGCAAGATCCACTAAAACAAGGATTGAAACCTAAGACTAAGATTGCTGAGTTCTCGGGTATTCCGGTTATTCGTGAGCAAGATCCACTAAAACAAGGATTGAAACATCTGTTGTAATTTTTTATCTCCTGAGCCTTCAGGATTCGTGAGCAAGATCCACTAAAACAAGGATTGAAACTTGTTTGACCGTCCACATCAATCCATGAAATAACATATTCGTGAGCAAGATCCACTAAAACAAGGATTGAAACCGTCAGATTCACCTAGAAAAAGGATTTCAGGGAAAATTCGTGAGCAAGATCCACTAAAACAAGGATTGAAACTTGTTTGACCGTCCACATCAATCCATGAAATAACATATTCGTGAGCAAGATCCACTAAAACAAGGATTGAAACCAACCTACCTTATCTGCTATTTCTCGGGTTTTCTGCATTCGTGAGCAAGATCCACTAAAACAAGGATTGAAACTCGTGATCGAGTACTCGTTTTGCTCCTTTTCGGTTATTCGTGAGCAAGATCCACTAAAACAAGGATTGAAACCAACCTACCTTATCTGCTATTTCTCGGGTTTTCTGCATTCGTGAGCAAGATCCACTAAAACAAGGATTGAAACTCGTGATCGAGTACTCGTTTTGCTCCTTTTCGGTTATTCGTGAGCAAGATCCACTAAAACAAGGATTGAAACTTTAAACAATGTTATGAAATTTGTATGACTTTTTGGGTATTCGTGAGCAAGATCCACTAAAACAAGGATTGAAACTATTAATAATAGATGATTGCATTAATATTAATAAAATTCGTGAGCAAGATCCACTAAAACAAGGATTGAAACCATTCAATATAGTCTAATATGTGTTTTCCATCAGCTATTCGTGAGCAAGATCCACTAAAACAAGGATTGAAACTGTATTATCAGTACCGCTGTCACTACCCGAGCAACCAAATTCGTGAGCAAGATCCACTAAAACAAGGATTGAAACACAATATACTCTTCTTGAGCAGTAAGTATACGTTCTTATTCGTGAGCAAGATCCACTAAAACAAGGATTGAAACATTACACCATTTTCGAGTTGTGGAACTCTTTTTACAACATTCGTGAGCAAGATCCACTAAAACAAGGATTGAAACTCGAAAAACCGGGATACGGCGAAGCCCGGATATTTTATTCGTGAGAAACAAAGTTTGCACGCATGGAATATGCGAGAGATAGACTTTTTTCAACATTTTATTCATGAGACATACGGGAAGATGGTTTGAAATTTTTAGAAATTGATCTATAGATGACTGTTTGGAGACAATCAAGGTTTTTTTCCACTTTCAGTCATGAAAGAAATTCATTCACATGTTACCTGTTTTGTCCGCTTTAAGGTAATTATTGAAGAGCATTGAATATATTGAATCCATTAGATACATTAGATACATTAGATACATTGGATACATTGGATAGTACTGGATATTATCAGTATTTGAAAACATTATCAACATCATAGTATATTGTTAAACATTAGCGAGTACTCTTAGATGCTATAAACTATTCTTAGATGCTATCGAATATTCTTAAACATTACAGGGTACGATAAGACATTGCTGAATATTATTGGGAATTAATAGCCGTTATTATATGTTAGAGGCCATATTGAATAGTATCTAAGATTAGCAAAAATTAATGAATATTGGCAGAAATTAATGAATATTAGCAGAAGTTAACGAACGTTAGCAGAAATCATCCAACGTTGACGGTCGTTTATTCTGGGGAATAACTATATGAAAGACACGTTTAAAAAGATATACCAATTAAAGCTTTCAATAAAAGGGATTAGCCCTAAGATCTGGCGGCGAATCCAGGTACCGGAATCTTATACTTTTCTGGATCTTCATAAAGCTATCCAGACTGCAATGAACTGGGAAGATTACCATTTGCATGAATTCGAAATGCAAAACCCAAAAACCGGGGAGCTTGACAAAATAGGGAAAACAGATGACGAGTGTGAAACTGTCTGTGAACCCCTGGTGCCGGAGAATAAGGTCAAGCTTTCCAAATACTTTTCTTCGGAAAATAAGGTTGCTCTGTACACCTATGATTTCGAGGACAACTGGAAGATAAAAGTCCGGCTTGAGGAAATCCTTCCAAAAAAACAAGGGGCGAAGTATCCAGTCTGCACTGCAGGAAAAAGAGCAGCTGCCCCTGAGGATATCGGAGGAATATGGGGTTATGAAGAGATGCTCGATATCTTGAAAGACCCTGAACATGAGGAATACGAACATACAATGGCCTGGTTAGGGAAAGGGTTTGATCCCGAGCGCTTTAACCCAAAAGACGTTGCTTTCTGAGATTCAAAAATGACAGGGTTTTCACACCCAGGCTTTAAATGTAAAAATACATCTGCAGAATTCAACTAATGTATGGGGAGTCCTGACTTCTCGGGGAGTGGTGTTAATATTTTTGAAACTTTCTCTAAAAACATTAGGGCTTGCGCAGTTGAACTGAAAAAACAATAGTATCAGACCATTAACCGCCTAAAACATGATTTCAATCCACAGTCTTTGCTGTGATTGATTTTATTCCTCAGGTGCATAAGTCCTAAATATATAACTTAATACATACTAAAGAAATATGAAGTCATAATTCATATATCATTAATATATATTAATGATTTATCTGTTGTATATCACATATTAATAATTTCTCTATTATAAATTCCATATTAATAATTTATCTGTTAATAAATCAAGCTTCTCGTGGTTTTTTTCTGAATTTAAATATATCAGGTACTTGAAAAACAATCAGACACAAGAAATAATGTCGATTCTGAATTAATCCTCATAAAACAAAGGAAATAATCAAAATGTCAAAGAAAATTGGTAGAAATGATCTGTGTCCGTGTGGTTCAGGAAAAAAATATAAACATTGTTGTTTAGGTCGTAGCAAAGTAGTTACTGGAAATCAAACTCCTACAAAACAAACTCCTATAAAACAAACTCCTATAATTCAAGCCTCTCCAAAATCCGAAAAATCAGACATTAGTATGCTGGCCATTATGAGATTTGAACAGAAGTTACAGGAAAAGCCCGAAGGATTGGAACAAATTAGCAAACAATTTGAAGAATACTCTGATCTCAAGGACATAAGCTTCAAAGATTTCATTCTAGAAAGCTGGAATTTTAATAAATTAAAAAAGATGGGCACTTCGGAAATAATTGAAAAATTGAAATCAATGAATGTCGATTTTGAAATAGAACGTTTCAAAGAACAGGCTCAAAATTATATCTCTGCAATCCAGTTGGCAGAAGACCATTATTACACACAGAACTTTCAGGCACAAGGCAAGGATGAAGATTTCATCTGGCTAGCAATAATAGAATTATGGAAACGGATAATCCCAGAAAAATACAATATGGAAATGATTGATGATCTTATTCAAGATGGCTATGACGACATTGAAAACCAGAATTACAAAGATGGAATGGAAAAGTGGGAAAAAGCGTGGAATATAATAGTAAATATTGTTCCTTCTCATATAAAATCTGTTACCGATGCTGATAAATTCATTCCCGTTCTAACACAATGTATTTTTAATTGGTGTCAGGATTTTGAAATGGAGTTAGCGAACGCAGCATTGGAAGATGCCTCTTTCCATCAGAAAAGAATAAAATACTGCCAGGATTTCCGCCGGGTTTTCCCTTATTCTGATAAATCAATAATAAAAAATATGCTCAAAGCAGAAGCCGAATCACGTGCTGAGCTTGGGATACTAAAACAGTAAAAAATGAGTTAAGGGATGAATTCAGTGGTTTCAGAATAATTTCTGTGGTTTTATTGACGCGGAGATGAGTAGTTTGAGCGTGAACTACTAACGGCTAAAGCATGTTTGCTTCTTGAATCGGTCCCAATTTTTCAGTTATTTCCGAGGTACTCATCTATCCCGCTTCCTTATGGAAATCAGTCATACAAGCCTTTTCCCGCGTTCCGCAGGTGTAGTTAAGAGTCTATATAATTATTAGATAACAAGACATATTCACAGCAAAGAACTACTCGAAAAGGTGAGCACAATGTCAGATCCTAATAAATTCGATGTAGAAGCAAAAAATATCTATGAAGCCCATAAGGAAGCATGGGAAAAATTATACAGTGGGAAAATAATAGCCATAGATGTTGATGCTAATGACATTGTGTCGGTAGGGGATCACCTTAAAGATGTTAGTTTAAGAGCAAGAAAAGAGCGTCCAGGCCACCGTTTCTTTGTGCGTAGAGCAGGTAAAAATCCTTCAGTTGCTCGACTCAGGAACAGAAACTATTCATGAAAAAGCTACTTTTGATTATTATGATAATGACCCTCTTGTCGTCGTGACTCTCATTAATCCAGTTTTAAGAAAAAGACTAAAACTTGTGCATATCTTGATACTGGCTCAGATGCAGTTGTCATACCAGAAGACATTTGGTTTAAACTCGGGTTAGATAAGGACTTAATGGCAAGTGTAAGTGTTGTTGGAAACACAGTTAATACATGGTACACTTTTATAGACCTGGAATTCCTTCAGAATAAACATAAAGATATTGAAGCTTTTTATAATGATGCAGCAGGAGCTATTTTGATAGGTAGAAACATCCTTGATGAATATTCTGTAACGTTCGATGGTAGGAATTCGAAGCTGTATATAGAATGAGTATGAATAGTATTTTCATGTCTCCTGCTATGGGAGAAGCTAAGAACCTTAAGGAACTGTAGAGTAAAAATCTACCACAGATACCAAATCGTATAAAAGAAGGTATTCAAAATGTCAAAACCCATTGAATTGGGGCTTGTTGCTTTTTTCTGGAGTCCGAATTCTGGAAGTAAATTACCCCGTTTTCCTCATAAATCACGCTTTTTCTCAACTTTATAAACTAATTTAACAAAAAACAATGTCCTGAGAATCAGTATAAATGATTGTTTTGAATTATCCAAAAAGAAGTTCCAATTTTTCCCTCCGATCCAAAAATTAAAAATCACATTATAGAGGCAGAGTAAAACATTTTAATAAAATTTTAGACTTGCTGCCCACCCTTTACTTTTTTAATAATTTCTTTATAATGACCACGTTTGTTCATTATTAAAAAACTAATCTCAATATAGGACGGTTAAAAATAAAAAAGTTTATATGTTGCTGCTCCTTATATACTATTCAGTTATTTGTCGACCAGCAAATTTTGTTGACCAAAATAAAAACAGGTAAATTTCAAAAATTATCTAGTTCAAGCAAAAAACAATTTGCTCGATATTGATTCTTAAATCAGAGATTGTCTCCGAATTCGCTGAATATAAGGGAAAACGACCCTGTCGAAAAGTAGCTTCCACTAAAACAAGGATTGAAACTAATTTTATGCCATTATTTATAGCTTGCTGATGTGCATAGTCGAAAAGTAGCTTCCACTAAAACAAGGATTGAAACTGTTTGATCTACAATGTTTTGTAGAAATATTTTTATGGTCGAAAAGTAGCTTCCACTAAAACAAGGATTGAAACAATAGGTTTATCAAGGTTAACAAAGCGGAATGTTGTCGAAAAGTAGCTTCCACTAAAACAAGGATTGAAACTATCAACCTCACGCTGTTGCGTTTTTTGCTTCTTTTGTCGAAAAGTAGCTTCCACTAAAACAAGGATTGAAACACTCATGCCAAGTTACAGCACGAGCGTATACTGCTGCATGTCGAAAAGTAGCTTCCACTAAAACAAGGATTGAAACCCTTTTGGAAGCATCTGGCATCCAGTTCTGAATTCAACATCGTCGAAAAGTAGCTTCCACTAAAACAAGGATTGAAACATAACATTTTCACCTTGAACCAGAAAGTATACCTCTTGGTCGAAAAGTAGCTTCCACTAAAACAAGGATTGAAACTCTTCCGATAATGCATCGAGAACAGGGATAGAGTTTTCGTCGAAAAGTAGCTTCCACTAAAACAAGGATTGAGACAATTTTTTATCTACGGTATAGCGAGCAACATATTGCACGTTGTCGAAAAGTAGCTTCCACTAAAACAAGGATTGAACCAGTTCCTTGCTCTCTGTAGTCGGTTTCTGGGTAAAATAATAAAACAACAACTGCCACTGAAAAACGGATTGAAGTCCTCGCTCGTTTTTATATTTTTGGTTTTATATATCTCAAAAGTCTATTTCTATTAGAAGTAGTTCACGAAAAAGTATCGAGTCCTTTAATTCGGAAAAAAGCCGAATTCTTCGCAGCTAAATATATCAAGTTCCGTAGATGATTGAAAATTAAGAATCATTTACGGAGGTATCTGAGATCCAGAAGCAAAAATTGGCAGAAATTCAATTGAAATTGTACAATAAAGCAAAAAGAAACCCTGGAAAAAGGTTTAAAAAGCTTAAAAAACTGTTTTTGAAAGAAGAAGTTCTTTACACAGCCTGGAAGAATTTAAACCGGAATACAAAAGGCACTGGTTTTGATTCTCTTACTATCCAGCAGGTAGAGGCTTCAGGGGTCGAAAACTTCATCCGTTCAGTAAAGAAAGAGCTTAAAAGTGAAAAATACGCTGCTGGCGAAGTGAAAAGAGTCAAAATTCCAAAAAAGAACGGGGAAACGAGACAACTTGGAATTCTTACTTTAAAAGACCGGCTTGTCCAGGGAGCTGTAAAACTCGTTCTTGAGCCGATTTTTGAAGCTGATTTTGAAAACTGCTCCTACGGCTACCGTGCTTACAGGTCTGCAAAACTCGCCAGCCTTGAAGTTTACAAATGGCTTGAAACTGGGAATATCCATTACCTGAAGGGAGATATTGAGGACTGTTTTGACAGCGTCCCGCATGATAAGCTCATGAAAGTCCTTAAAACAAGAATCGAAGATGAGTTAATACTTTCTCTGATTGAGGACTGGCTTAAAAAAGGTTCAGTTGAAAGCAGTTCTGGAAAATATTCCGGAAAAGGGCTGCTTCAGGGCGGAATAATCTCACCTCTTCTTTTAAACTTCTATCTTGACCAGTTTGACAACCAGTGGGCTGAAATCGGGCTGAAGAACATTGAAGGGGACTCAGTTGAGCATCTTGTGCGTTTTGCAGATGATTTTGTGATCCTTTCAAAGGAATGGATCAATCCTGACAGAGTTGAGGCTGTTCTGGATGTACTGGGCCTTGAATTTAACAAAGAAAAGACCTATGTTGGGACTGCAGCTAATGGGTTTGAGTTCGTAGGCTTCTATTTTCAAGAGATTGTTGATGAGAAGGGGTTCGAAAGGAGTATAAAAATCATACCTACTGAAGGGTCTATTGAGAAGGTAATTAAGAGCATTGAAAGTATGGGATGTGTGGAAAAAGCAATATTTGATCATAAAAATGAAAACGGGGCTCCAAAGCGTTCTATTAAAAATATATCTAATGTTGTTGACCCGTGGGTGAACTATTACAGACATACGGATTACGCGGTTGGGCTTGAAAGAATTAAACAAAGCGTTAACAAATGGATAAAAGAGTTTACTTAAATATAAACAAAGTATTTATTTTTGTAATAAGGCTTATCCATAAATTATCAAAATTTATTTATGTTAAAAGTAATTTATGTTAAAATAAATACAAATAAAATTAAAATGATGCTTTTTAAAAAATTCGTTGTATTTACCATGACTCCAGAAAATATTAAGCTCAAAACTCTTGAAATGACCTTTGAAGGCTCAGAAGAGTTCAGAGGGGACGCAAATCAGATACGTGGTTTCTTTGCGTCAAAATTTAATGAATACGATCAGCTCCACAACCATAATACTGACAGATTTTATTATCGTTACCCTCTGGTGCAGTACAAAGTTCTTGATAGAATACCGCTAGTGGTTGGTATAAATGAAGGAGCAGAAATTCTAAAAGGTTTATTTGATAAATTTGATACGGTTACTCTTCCTCATGAGGACTTTGAAATCACTGAAAGGTCTCTGAGGCTTAAAAAACAGGATTTTGGCCTTACAAAAAACCTCTACTTTTACGAATTTCTCACTCCCTGGCTTGCCCTTAATAAAGAAAATGAAGAAAAGTTCTTTGAGACCAGAAACCCTGAAGAAAAAAAGGAAATCCTCAGGAAAACGCTTGTAGGAAACCTGCTCTCCATGTCAAAAGCTTTTGGATATACGGTTCCTGATACCATAAAATGCGATGTTGATGTGGAACTCAGATGTTCAAAGTACAAACAAATGGATTTTACTTCTTTTACAGGCGGTTTTATAGCTAATTTTTTGATTCCGGATTTTATGGGAGTGGGGAAGGGGGTTGCTAAGGGGTTTGGGACTGTAAGGAAAATAACAGAAAATCGAAGAAAAGTGAAATCATTCTAACTTGAATAATATTCAGTAATTGTACAAATTTAATCATAATTAAGGAGTTATTTATGATGAAACCTGAACCCATTGTAATTGAAACTCTTACTCCAATATGGACAGGTGGAGTAAATGGGAGTTCGGACACAGTAAGAGAAACAGGTATTATTGGGAGTATGCGTTGGTGGTATGAGGCAATAGTAAGAGGAATTGGAAAATATGCTTGCAATCCATTAAGTGATAGCAAATGTATGCTTGATGGAAAGGAAAAAGAGAATGACAGAAATAATAAACTGTGCCCAGCATGTTATCTTTTTGGATGTGGAGGGTGGAAAAGAAGATTTCGATTAGAAATAGAAGATTTTGGTGTAAAAGAACCTTTTCACTTAGTTACATTCGATAGAGATGAAATTGGAAATAACTGGTGGCTATCAACAATATTCGAAAAAAATCTTAATAATAACTTTTCTTTTGGAAAATTTATGTTTAGAATTTATCCAGTTGGAAGAGGTGACAAATCGGAAATAATCGCACAGATCAAAGCATTACTTTCCATAATGTCCCATGTTGGTGCCATTGGTGCCAAAAGTCAGTATGGTTTTGGTCAGTTTGAAATGGAAAATAGGATGGATTTTAAACGAGCCCTAAATGAGATAAATAATTTTTGTAACAAAGATGAGTTCAAAAAAGAAGCAAACAAACCAGACTTCTACTCTTTATCTAATTTTTGGTGTTACGAGTTTAAAATTCCTGCAAGAAACCAGTTAGTTCAAAGTTTTCAGAAATCGTACATTGTTGGAAATCAGTCCTTGTCCACAAGTTATCTGCCTGTATCTTTCGATATCAGGTACAAACTTCCAAATCGTAATAAAGGTTCAGGATTGAGACAGGCATATTATTCTCATTGTAATGGAGATAAAAACCAAGTTTGTCAAATATTTGGCACACTTCCTGAGAACAAAAAAAAGGAAGATGGAATTGGAAGTAGAATTTTTGTAAGTCATCTATTTAGAGAACCTTCAGAAAGTGATTATTTCTTACGCATTTGGGGGTTCACTGAAAAAATTGTGGGTAACTTAGTCAGTATAGAGATTAATAAAATGTTTTCTCTTCAAGAAGCTCCAAAAAGGAAATATGAAGAGGAAATAACTAATTTTTCAGGGGGTGTCTAATTGAATATTGATTGGGGTTCAGTTCTTTATCAACAGGAAAAAGCCTCTATAAATGATCTCAAAATAATTGTTGAGGAAATCGATAAGGCAGGAAAGGAAAAAAAAGAAGAATTAGAAAAAAAGTTAGAGAGCAAACTTAAGGACCTAATTTTGCCCAATGAACATCTAGCATATCATTACATGGCTACCATTAATCAAAAATTGTCAGATAATTTCCGAGAAGCATGGCAGAAACAAAATTTGAAAGTTAATTTAGAAGAAGTTGTCGAAAAATGGGAACTTACAAAATACATTAAAGACAATTTCATATGTCCAGAGGTAAATATTTCTACGCTACCCAGTTACTCCTTTGTTCTCAACTTTATGTTCAAACTTAAAAAGTCCTATATATCCCTTGATGAAAATGATTTTCACATAATTGATAATCCTCTGAGAAAAGATAAAGTTCTACATCTCCCATTTGTCGCACCTTCTTCTTGGAAAGGAAGTCTCAGAAACTCTCTCTGGCAACTTAATTATGATTATGAAAATGATAAAATAAGGCGTATTTTCGGAAACGAGAGATCTCCAAACTCCGAAGATATAATTCTAAGAATGGGAAGACTGTATTTTTTCCCTACATTTTTTACCAAAAAATCATTGGAAATAATTAATCCTCATGACCGAGAGCGTAGAGTTGGGACAGTGCCGATTCTAATGGAAAGCGTTCCGCAAGATACAACGGGTTTTTTTACACTTCTATATGTTCCTTTTGACTTGATTGGATGTGATGAAAAAAAGATCAGAAAGCAGGTCTCAGAAGATATACAATTGGTCTCAGAGGGATTAAAATCGATGTTTACTTATTATGGATTTGGAGCCAAAACATCAAGTGGATATGGGACAACATATGAAAATATTACAGATGGTGCGATCACTTTAAGAAACAAAAGTGTAAAAGTTTCGGTTCAAGAAGAAAAATTTGAGTTTCCAAAAGATTCTTATAAAAAATTCCTTGATGAAAATGGAATTTTAAAAGATGAATTCAGGGGTAAAAATGGTGGGCCTCTTAGTAATTCAGAGTTGGGTAATTTTAATGGAAGTCAGAAGGAATTTAAAAAATTTAAAACATGGTACAATGATAATATCGAAAAGTGGCAGAAATATCTGAAATCTCAAAATACCCCTACATCTGAATGGCCAACATGGAGATTTGAAGGTTTCTCTGAATTAATTGATGTTTCCAAAAATATTGCTACTTCTTTAGAACCTTCGGGGGTACACAATGAGTCCTGATCTCAAAATCCTTGCTGACAATAGGGAAACATTATATTTGGCTGAAATTGCTGCTTGGTTGCATGACATGAGAAAGTGTAGTGATAAATTTTTAATCGGAAATTCTTTGGATCGCCAATTAGACTCTACTGAAAAGAACAGTGAAGTTACCCATTTTCTTAAAGATATAAAGACCATATTTAAGAAAATCGAAATTGATTTTTCTGAAGTAAGTCCTATTTTCGAAAAAGTAACGTTAAATGAGCTTATTGAAAAAGGCCGTCCTGCTACTCTAAAAAAAGAAAATCTGCAAAAAAAATATCCTTGGATTGTAAAGACCTTAGGTCGTTGTCATGGTGCAGCACATATTGAAAAAGAAAATGTTTCTGAAGAATTATTTAAGCAATATAAAGATTACACGATGATCAGCAATCCATTTGGATTTGAAATAGAAATAGAAGAGCTTACTCCTAAATTAACAAGCATTCCATATGATAAAATAAATGATAGATCTTTTTTTGTAAAGTCATTAGTTGAATCTTTTGATTATGCACTAGGGGAAACCAGAAGACCTACAAATGAGGTTACGCTTACTGAGTGGTCAGGTATTGTTGCTGCGTTATATAAATCTGCTTTAGCGGGTTCATTGCTTCTTGGAGAAAAAACAGATCCTCTAAATCTAAAGTGGCAATTTTTAGTAATAAAGTTTAATTCCGAGCAGATATGGGGAAATGCTCAAAATATACCAATATTAGCAACAAGAAAAGAAATGTTAACAAAGGGATTAGATAGGGTGAAAGTTCTAATTGAAGAAAAATATCCATTAGGGAACGAAGTATATCGAGATCAAAATAACAGTCTGTATGTTGTACCCAATATTCCAAATCTATTGGAATATACAATTTCTGAAGAAAGTAAAACACAACTAAAGCAATTAATAGCAAATGAATTTGCAGTTGATGAAGAACATAACTTCGGATTTAAAGGCGAAGTCATTCTCACTACTGACATTGATAAGCAAGCATGGTGGGGGCAAGAGCCGAATAATGAAGATAAAGAAAAGAATGAAATTCCACCTATAGCACGAATTCTCTCTAATGATGAACTTTGCTCTCCAGCAGATGTTAATGCGGTTGAGAATTTTTGGAAAGATGTTTCTGATTGTGGGATATGTACTATTTCCTGGTTACGTCCTCAGGGGCCCACTTCAAAGGGATTTAACAGAAAAGCTTCAGATTGCTGGGTCAAGAGAGTAACTTGGCGAGCGAGTGAATGGTATCATAGTCTCGATAACACAATATGGATTGATGAGGTTGCTGACTCAAACGGTAGAATTTGCCTGCTAACTGGAAGATTAGACCTCTTAGAATGGCTAAAACCAGACGGATATATTTCTACCATAAAGGTCGGATCTGACGCAAATAGCAAAGCCATTTTGAAAACTCCATCTTTTGCTCGTATGCACAGGATTTGGAGAACAACCAACAAATTTTGGGAAGATGTTAAGGATGATTTAGCGAAAAAAATAGGTCGTGTTGATAATAGACTGAAGATTTTTGGAAATTTTCAATCTGAAAATAATAATTCCCTTAAAAGAGATCATTCTTATAAAGCTATGTTAGACAGAATCGGTTTCAGCATTTTTTGCGGTAGAAATAATGAATTTCTTATAATCGAGAACCTAACAGAATTAGCTAATAAATTTGATTTTGATTTAGGAAAATCTACTGATAAAAGCCCTACCGAATATCTTAAAAAATATCTTTCTAATAAAAAAGTTAAAATCTATGACTCTGAGGGAAAAAACCGCTTAAATCCAATAGGATGCTTGAAAATACTAGAAATTGAAGACGAAAACACTTCTTATGTTCCTGTAATTCCTATATTAGCTGAACCAAGTATATTTATGACTATTATTCCAGCAGATAAAGCTCTTGAAGCATCCATACTAATAAAAACAAAATATGAAAAGGAAATGGGTAAAGTAAGGAATCGTTTGCCTTTAAGTCTTGGGATGGTATTTGCTAAGTCACATACTCCCCTAGCAGCTTTAATGGATGCAGGCCGCAAGATGCTGCGCAAATCAAATAAAGATAGATCAGTGAATGAGGATAAATGGATACTGGAAGAAGATCCAATTGAAAACGATAATAAATTCACTCTTAAATTTAACAATGGAACAAAGTGGGAAATTAGTTCAAAAATGGGAGATGAAATAACTACTGATTACTGGTATCCCTATTTTTATGCTCAGGGGGATTTTCAGGAACGGTCCAACTCCTTTATACATTCCTTTAGAAATTATGAGAATTCCAATAGATGGCTGATTCATGTTAGTGAGTTAAAAAAAGGAGATATGGTAAGTATTTTGCCTTCTAAATTTGATTTCGAATTTCTAGATTCGGCTTCCCGCAGATTTGAAATTTGTTACAATGAAAAAGGATATAGAAGAGACAGTTTGAAAGCTCTAAGACCATATCTTCTTGAAGAACTTGATAATTTCACTTATCTATGGGATCTATGCTCCAAAAATTTATCAAATACGCAGATAAAAAATGTAATTACTCTTGTTGAGAAAAAAAGGGAAGAATGGGCTGTTGGGGAAGATACAACTGTTTTTGAAACTTTTGTTCATGATGTTCTTTACAATGCAAACTGGAACAATGGAAGAAGACCAGATGATGCAAAAATGAGTGAATTGGAAGATGCAGCAAAGTCTGGAAAATTGAGGGATATTTTGGAGTTATACATGAATATTTTAAAATATAGAGCAGAGGAACCTTTTGGAGGAATTTGAATGGGTGAATTAAACAAACTCTATACTCGACAACGTTATCTATTCATGGCACTAGACCCTGTTCATATAGGTACTGGACAATCCCAGCTTGGAAGAGTTGATAACACGATAGTTAGGGAGCCTGGAACAAATCTTCCAAAAATTCCAGGAACAAGTTTAATGGGAGCAGCGCGTCACTATGCCTCAATGAAATATGGAAAACCACAAGCAGCTGGCCAGCATAAAAATTTAAAGGCAAAAGACCCAAAAAAATGTCCAATAATCTATACATTTGGTACATATACAGAAACTGAGGGGGGTCAGCAAGGTAAAATTAGCATTAGTGATGCACAAATTTTGCTATTTCCAGTAAATTCTATTGCAGGGCCTCTATGGGTTAGTACAAAAGAAGCTCTTGAATTTGCTGGATTTTCTATGCCAGATACTGTTGAGCTTTCTGATGAAAGCTTAAGCGTATTTACTTCTGTTAATTGGGAAAAAGACACATTAAATCTTGGGTGGCTCTCACTGAAAGCGATTACCGGATTAAAAATAACTCCTCCAGATGTCATTATAGAAAACAAAGAGTGGAATTCTATAGCTAACCGACTTTCAATTGTATCTTCCAAATTATTTTCTCAAATCGTTAACAGTAACCTTGAAGTTCGTACTTCGGTTGCCATAAATCCAGAAACTGGAGCAGCTGAAGATAAAGCTTTGTTTACTTATGAAGCAATCCCTCGAGCGACTTGGTTATTTTTTGATGTAGTACAAGACGATTATATGAGTGAGTTTCCACAAACTGAAAAACAGTATAATGGTGAAGATAATATAGGTGATCCTCTTGGAGAAACCTGGAATTCACCGATAGATGTTTTGAACGCAGGCTTTCATTTGATAGAGTATCTGGGTATCGGTGGAATGATTACCAGAGGATTTGGGAGGATGAAACAAATATGTTCCTGGGAGGTTTGTGAGAATGAATCTTGATCTTGAAGCTGCACGAACTTCTCAAGAAATCATGAAAAATACAATGGGCAAACAAAGTAAAAGTGTAGAAAATCTCGTTACAAAGACTTTAGGCGTTTTGCAGGAAAACGGAATTTATGCTTGTATGTTATTTCTTTGTTCTTGCAGTAATACTGAGAAAGAAATTGCAAAAATTATAAAAAGCGAACTTCTGAAAATGACTGATTTTGTGGAAAAAATTTCACTAAATAGTGATAACTCTAAAGAGATTCCAGATAAAGAGATTTTAGAGTTCCTTACAAATAATATCTGTAATGATATTGATACGCTTTTGTTAACCAAACAACTCTGGGAGCAGACATTAATCTACACCCGATACGGAGCAAAGGCGAGGGAGGACTAAAATGACATGGTCCCTCTATCGTGTGAGTTTACGTCTTCTTTCTCCAGTTCATATCGGATGGAAAAAAACAGATAATTTACAGCAGACACGGCCTTACGTTCCTGCCAAAACGATATGGGGTGCATTGACTGCAAGGCTAGCTAGAGATTATGGAAGTTTTAACTATGAAAAAGTTGGAAATGAAGTAGCAGAAAATCTAAGATTCAGTTATTTTTACCCTACAATCATAAATACTAAAATTGCTAAAGTTCCTGCCAATATTGATATTTTTCCGTGGAAAAATATTGATGATTTTTCTTGGAAGTACCTGAATAGTTCCCAAAATACTGCTCTAAATCAAAAAACAGCAGAAGAAGGTTCACTCCACGAGACCGAAAACATCTCCCATAAAACGCGTAATGGAGATTCCGTTTATCTATTAGGTTATATTTTCGAAAAAGAAGGATTTGACTTAAAATGGCAAGAGTCATTGAAAAAAATCCAGATTGGAGGGGAACGTGGGTACGGATGGGGAAAAGTGGAAATTATAGAGATATCCAAACTCTTTGAAAAAATCATTTTTGATGGATACGCTGTAAATTTAAGTGGCGACCATCCAATTATAAATGTCATTAAAGGAAATAAATATGTATTAGCGCATGTCATTACGAAAAATTTGAATCTAAATGGTTTGGTAGAACCTTTTGTTGGTAGAGAAACATCGAAAAATAAATATTTTGGTGGAAAATATTCGAATGCTGAGATTTGCTGGATGCCTGGAAGCACTGTAAATAAAAACGAGGAATTTGAAATTCTACCTACAGGATTATGGAGAATATGCATTTAAGTATTCAACACAGAGAATATCTGTTGAAGGTCTGTTATAAACTTCAACTAAATAATTAATGGGCTAAAAAACATTGAAAATTAATATCATTTGAGACTGTGAAGGTATGTATTTTAGTGGAAATGGAAACAGAACCCCATAAAAGCTAGCTTTCACTTCAATACAGCAGAGCTATAATGAAAGTGACACAAAGACAAATTACGACAGTTGCTGTCTCACTCATTCTTTTCACCTCCGTATTTTTAGGGTTCTGCACACTATAAATCTAGATTTGCTCTAGATCTACAGGTCAGAAAGTGACCTTTTGAGCTAAACCCAAAAAAATAACGGACGCTACTTTTGATGGAAGTGTTCTAGAATTCCATCTCCAAATATTTTATATTCATTTTTGGTATAAGTATCTATTCTTAGCTTCTAAAGTTTAATCTTACTTTATTTTCTTGTAAATTTTTTAAAGAAAGATTCCTAAGTTGTCTTCTTTCTATCGTAAAATTTGTACCTTTGCAAAAGGACAAACTAAAAACTTAAACCAAAACCTAAAATAACCCCCAAAGTCATTACTTAACAGGGTGAAACTCATGACCACCAACTTCGAAACTCCTGAATGTTGTCCTCGTTTTGACCCAGCTCCCTGGGACGGAAAATTGTTTGAATGGAACAATAAAAGGTTCATCAAGGACTCGGTTACCACACAGTTTTACATGCCTCTGAATTTTGGAGAGGTAATAATGCGGATGAACGAGAAAGTCGCCAGGGCAGGCGCAGAAATGCCGGACCAACTCTGTTTGTCAGACCACACCTCAGAAAGCAACATGGACCTTTATCTGGCTGTTGATAAAGAAGTGGACGGCGCCGAAAACGTAACACTGAGCGGAAAATTTTTGAGCAAAGTCTATGAGGGAAACTTTGAAAAAACAGAAGAATGGTGCCAGGACTTTGAAGCATACGCAAAAAGCCAGGGCCTGGAAATCAAGAAATGGTATATGTGGTATACCACCTGTCCCGCCTGTGCCGAAAAATACGGGGAAAACTACGTCGTGATTATTTCCGAAGTTGAATAAAAGTAAAGTAATAATACCAACGATTTGCTTCTCAGTGATTTGAGATGATATAACGTATTACAAAGACGGTCATTTACATAGCGAAATCTCCCGCTTGAAACGATAAAGCAAAGATAATCTCAGCAAGTATTGGAATTTAGGAATAGAATGAGGTGTTTGCATGCCCGAGAACAATCCTCCTATAACTATATTATATGAAGGTGGAATGCAGTTTGTTGCAGAGAATGGAACTGGATGCAAAATTCCCGTAGAACCGGCTGTTTCTATGGGTGGAAGCGGTAAAACCCCAAATCCGGTAGAGTATCTAGTTACGGCTCTTGGTAGTTGTGTAGGTATTATTATGGTCATGGATTTTTCCAGGAAAGGCTTTAAACTGGACTCTTTTACAATGAAGATCGATGGTACCAGGAGCAAACTATGCGATTGCTTCTTTGAGAAGCTGCATCTTATAATCACTCTTTCCGGAGACATGGATGACCACACAGTCGCTGAGGTGATTCAGAATACGATGCATACCTGTCCCATTGCGGCGATGTTTAAACAAACAATGGAAATTACCTGGGAATACCAGATTATAGATAGGATTCACGCACTTGAGGTACAAAATCAAGCACATTGGGCTTTGTGACTGGTTTAATGTTTTAGACAATTGAAGGTTTAATGCTATTGATTTCTCATTTCAACCGCATAAGTCCTGATAGAATGAGATTCGGGAGCAACTTCAGTTAAAAAACTAAAAATATTGAACTCGACTCATTTCAAAAAAGCAACCCGTTTAAAAAGCTGTTTGACCGTAAATGCTGGCCAGAGATTTAAACTAAGGATTTTCCAAACCTCTCTATTTCAGTTGCCTTTAAATCCCATAAACTATCTACTAATCCTGATCGACGTGGCACGGAGAAAACAATTTGAAAAGCCCCTGCATGGGGATAAGGAAAGCCTGCGCTTTGCAACCCCTGAGCCAATTGCCCGCTACAGGGCGCAGCGTTTAAGATCAAAGGTTCTGGCTGACATAAGCTGCGGGATAGGAGGCCAAACCGTCTTTTTTGCCCAGCAGTGCGAGTTCGTATATGCAGTGGAAATCGACCCCCAAAAAATCGAGTACGCAAAGCAGAACTGCGCAATGTACGGTCTTGACAACGTGAAATTCATTTGCGGGGACGCCCTTGACCCGAAAGTCATAGAGCAGATCCCGGCCGTTGACGTAATATTTTCTGACCCCTTCAGGCCGGCCGAAGAAAGCGAAAGGCACGTCTCAAGCCTTGAGCCGGGAATTCCAAATGTTCTGGCTGCTTACGGTGAAAAAACCCGAAATTTTGCTTTTGAAGCTCCGCCCCAGATGCCGCCTGAAAGGATTCCTTTTGACTGCGAAAAAGAATACATCTCGCTTGACGGGCAGCTCAACCGCCTAACCCTTTACTTCGGCGGGCTGAAGCAGTATGACAGAATGGCTGTAGCTCTGCCTGCAGGCGAAGGGCTGGTCCCAAAATATGGTCTCCCGCAGGTAAGGGAAACTGACAAAATGAAACTTAACGCCTACGAGCCTGAACCGTCAGTAGTTGCAGCCGGACTGCTGCCTGAGCTTGTTGAATCAATGATGCAGATGGCAGGGCCTTTTATGGGGGGTTTCGAGCTTTTCAGAGTTGACAAAAAAAGGCTTTTATTGACCTCGGATGCCCTGATAAAGCAGTCCATGATCAAAAATCATTACCTCGTACTTAAAGTCTGCCCCTTTGAACCAAAAGAGATCAATAAATTCCTGAAAGGCCAGAATATCGGGAGTGTTGTGCTCAGGGCAGGCGTGAAGCCCGAAGAATACTGGGAAGTGCGAAACGAGGTTGAAAAAAGCCTTGAAGGAAATAAAACCGTGCACCTCTTTGTAAAAGACGGGACTGCAATCCTTTGCGAAGTTATCTTTAACGATTAATTGAAAAATAATTGAAAGAAGAAGTAAAACGGGAGAAAAAGATAAAAGAAGAAATTGTTGGGAATTTAAAACCCGATACCTTTAGACTTTTGTTACATACTTCCTTCTTTCAGACTTCCTTACATACTTCCTTCTTTCAGACTTCCTTACATACTTCCTTCTTTCAGACTTACTTCCATACTTCCTTTTTGAAGGCTTACTTCCATACTTCCTTCTTGAAGGCTTACTTAGACTTATTTGCAGGCTTCTTTTACGAGTTCAAGCCCGCGGGCAAGCGCATCCTGAATTCTTGAAGGGTCAGTTCCACCGCCCATAGCAAGAGCAGGTTTCCCGCCTCCACCTCCGCTTACAAGCTTCGACATCTCACGGACAAGGCTGCCGGCATTGATCCCACAACTTACGGCTTTTTGTCCGGCAGATGCCACGAGTTTAACTCCTTCGGCATCACTTGCAAGAAGAGTTACCACATCTTCATGTTTCAGAAGTTCAGTAGCTGTCTTCTGGAGTTCAAGGGAATCGGCTTCGGGAATAAATTCGGCAATAACCTTGAGACCTCCAACCTCGGAAGCTCCTCCCAGCAGCCTGTAAACCCTGGCGCGGGCAATTTCTTCCTTGAGTTTTTCGTTTTCTTTCTTGAGGTCTTTCCATTCCCCAAAGAAACGCTCAACACTTGCCGGAAGCTGTTCTGGAGGCACACTCAGGGTCTTTGCGGAATCTGCCAGGAGAGAATCTATCTTCTGCATGGCACGTACGGCTGCAACTCCTGCTGCAAACTCAACTCTTTCAACTCCATCCTGGATCCTTTCTGCCCTCAGGATTTTGATCGGGCCGACAACTCCCGTACTGACACAGTGCGTACCTGCACAGGCTTCAACATCGTCTCCGACCTTTACAACTCTAATTTTTTCTCCTGGAGGCACTCCACCCTGATAGAGCCCAAAGCCGTATTCCTGCTCGGCTTCAGTCCTTGGCGTCCACTCCGTAACAACACGCTTGTTTTCCATAACCGTGCGGTTTGCCAGGAGCTCTATCTGCTTCAGTTCATCAGGGGAGATATGCTTGTAATGTGAAAGGTCAAGCCTGGAGTGATCCACAAACTTCTGGGCACCGGCCTGCCAGATGTGTTTTCCAAGGACTTTCCTGGCTGCATCGTTTACGATATGGGTTGCCGTGTGGTGCCTGGCAAGGGTCATCCTGCGCTTTTCATCCACTTTACCGTTTACAATGTCACCCTTACGGATATCCAGATTCCCCTCAGGGTTTTCTATTGTATGTACTATTACGCCGTCGTAGACCTGGACGTCCACAACCTTATATACCGCATATCCGGTAGCGATTGTTCCCATATCTGCAGGCTGTCCACCGCCTTCGGCGTAGAAAAAGGTGTTATCCAGCACTATATTGTTGTCAAAGATATCCAGTACAACAGCTTCGAATTCAAGGCGAGTGGGCTCGTCATAGAAACTGCGCTTTGTCTTCGGGAGGTGTTTAAGCCGGTCTGCAAACGGAACTACTTCTTCTTCCTTTTCCTCAGCCTTGTTATGCAGTTCACCAATAATGGAATAGAAGTTGTCAGGGAATTCGACGTCCACTCCGATTTCGGATGCTACTTCTTTTGCCATCTCGGGTGGGATTCCGTGAGAATCGTAAAGTTCAGTTAACTGAGATAAAGGAATCTTTTCCCCGGTTTTCTTGAAATGAGATGCCGATTTCTGAATGATCCTGCGGCCTCTTTCCATTGTATTGCGGAACTTCTCTTCTTCGGATTCCAGAATGTCCTGTATGACCGGGAAGTTTTCTCTGAACTCGGGATACTCCGGCATATTCTTTATATGCATATCCATAATCTCAGTAAGCGGAGTCCGGATGTCAAGGTCACCCATCATGCGTAAAGTCCGCCTGATGACAAGCCTTGCAAGGTATCCTGCCTTGACATTCGAAGGAATAATCCCGTCTCCAAGCATGAAAGTCAGACAGCGTGTATGGTCAGTGATTGCATAGACCTTTTCTACAGGTTCCATGATATCCGAGAGTTTTTCCACGGTCATTCCAATGCTTGAAGCAACCTTTTTCCTGAGTTCCAGAAGGTTTGCCTGTTCACTTACGTCCATAAACCCTGCAAGCCGAGCATTCTGGGCCAGGATATTTGCATATTCGGAATTGTCCAGTTCATGCTCAAGCCCTGCAAGCCCCATGAGTTCGTTTACTATGCCTGGGAAGAGTGCGTCATAGATTGTAGGGGAACCCTTTGAAGCCCAGACGAAACGTTCGAGTCCGTATCCTGTATCCACGATGTAGTTATCCATCTTCGAATAGGTCTCACCTTTGATGAGGATGTCACCCTTTTTGTCGGTTTTCAGACCCATGAAAACAAGGGTAGCAAGCTCAAGCCCGTTCACAAGGACCTCAACACAGGGCCCTGCATTTCCTCCGCCGGCCCATGGCTCTTCCTTGTAACTTACAGCAAAGGGATCTAACTTAAGTGAATTAAAGAGTTCATCACATAGCTCCAGAGTATGTTCCTTCCAGTAAATTTCGTTGTCCCTTTTATTGAAGGCGTGATGTGCCATCATTTCAAAAGTTGTAAGATGGCGTCCGCTTCTGCCCACTGAATCCAGGTCGTTCAATCGAATACAGGGCTGGGAAATCGTGAGGGGATTTGCAGGTGGGGGAACCTGCCCCGAGGTTACGAAAGGCTGAAAATCTGCAATGGATGCGATGGTAAGATAAAGGTCATCTCTCCAGCGAGCAACTACAGGATAACGGTTGATCCTTGTGTGCCCTCTCTCCTCAAAGAATGAGAGGTAATACTCACGCATCTGGGAGATATCAAATTCCCTGGAAAAAACCGGGTTTCCTATAAAGGTATAAGGATCACAGGGCGCATCTCCACATGTCTTTCGGTCAGGGTCACGTGTCCAGAAGAATTTGCCACATGACTGGCACTGCTTCCGGACGAACCCGTTATTTTTGAAAAATTCAAGTTGATATTCATCTTCAAGCATAACAATCTCTCCGGAGGGTTGGGTTTTGCTCTGCCCTGGTCTATCTGATAACAAAAGGGGAAATACCCCAACTCAACCGTTTTAAGAAACTTCCAGGCACTTTAAGTGCTACTATGGAATTTTGAATTTCTATACAATAATTCAGTTTATTCATTGTTAACTTTTATATAAATTATAGAGAGCTGATTTGAAATAATGAAACATCCATAAATCGTGTGCGAATAATTTGCAACTCGATGTTGCTTTTGCAGCATAAATAACTTACCAACATAACGAAATATATAATGAGTTTGTATTAAAGCAACTTCATACTTATAGACTTTAACCTATTACAGATACACTACAGAAAAACCTTATTCCTCATTTAAAAGGCAGGAAGTTATTCTCATTTAAACAAAAGGTAGCTTTGTATTAGAAGGCTCACCAAAAATCGGAGTTCGGAAAAGGATAAATTCCTGCGTCTTAACTCTTTCCGGTATCGAATTTTTACCTGTATAGAATTCTTCCTGTATAGAATTCTTCCTGTATAGAATTCTTCCTGTATAGAATTCTTCCTGTATAGAATTCTTCCTGTATAGAATTCTCATCTGTATAGAATTCTCATCTGTATAGAATTCTCACCTTTATAGAATTCTCACCTGTACAGAACCACGGTCCTTCCACGTACCTCTATCACAGTGGATCTCGTAGCAGCAGCAATTTCCTCCGCGATAGCCTTTAAGTCTTTTCCTTCTTCAGCGCTTTTCAGTACTCTTACCTTCACAAGTCTGTTAGCTTTTATCTGCTTGTTCAGTTCCTCAATCAGAGTGTCCGTTACCCCATTCTTTCCGATATTAAGAATAGGGGAAAGCTGATTTGCTTCGGCTTTTAACCTGTATAACTTTTCTTTCTCCATTGACCTTCCTCACATTAATTGTAAAACTAATTTTATCAAATATGAAACACTCATATTATTATAATTTATACCCTATTATAATTCACACATTATTATATTTTTTACGAAAAATTATACAATCAATAAATGAAAAGATTATTTACTTCTGAAAACTGTTTGCCACTTACTCGAAGCTACTTGTCACTTACCTGGAGTCATTTACCATTCATCCAGGCTTCTCCCTTTTCTCATTATCTTCTATATCAACGTTTCCTAGCAACCCGAAAAGCAGTCAGGTGAACCTCTGGATTTATAGTGATAATGAATTATTTTTTCGAGTTTAAGACTATCAGTAATTTAAGTTTCAGATTAATACTTTCAGTAATTTAAGTTTCAAATTAATACTGGCAATAAGTTAAGTTAAGCAAGCAATAAGTTAAGCAAGCAATAAGTTAAGTTTGTTCAGGCTTCTGCGATTATTCTTTTCACTTAACAGGACTTTTCAACTTATTCCGGACTCACATTAAGTAGATAAAAATAAAATAAGGGTTTTAAGGACTCAGTACCAAAATCCAGTGATAAACGTGAAATTGAAAATCACTAGATTTTATAATTGGTTATAATCCATTAAATACGTCCTCTCGATGGAAGTCTTTCGATATCAAATATTGAGTTTGATTGAAGAACGAATTCTTCCTGCAAGTTCATGATTTCAATCGAAAAATACAAAAATCACTAGATTTTGGACCAGAGTCGTTTTAAGAAAATCTTTATCCGTAAACTCGTTAAATTATGGCTATTTTCCCAATTTGATAAGAAACAGGACGAAGTTTTCAAATAATTTCGACACCTTTATTAGCAGTCTGGGACTCATAAAGGATAAAAAGCGAACCCTAAAAACAGAACCGGCGAACAAAACTTTTTTTCATAAGTTCAGGACGGAGACTTTAAAATGAATCCCGGCTTGCTTGATCTTATCCTGTTTTCAGAGAAAAGAAAAGATTTTCTTCTGTTCCTGAAAGAAGGACCTAAGGATATCGAAGAGATACTTGAGAGGCTTCAGGTGCCGAGGACGGCTCTTCTTCCGCAGATAAAGAAGTTAAAAGAAGAGGGTCTGGTAATACATGAAGAAGGCATATACCGGCTTAGTGCAATAGGGGAAATTGTCGTCGAAAAAATGCAACCCCTGATTGAGACCCTGTCAGTGTTTGAGAAGGACGAAGAATTCTGGGCCAATAGAAAGCTTGCTCCTATTCCACCCCATCTTGTAAACAGGATTAACGAACTTGGAAGCTATCGTCTCATAGAACCGGATCTAAGTCATACTTTTGATCTGAACCCGGAATTTATAAAAAACCTTTCTAACTCAACCTATATCCACATGTTTTATTCGTATTTCCATCCTCAACTTCCAGCTCTTATTCTCAACCTTGCAAGAAAAGGCATTGAAATTTCCCTTGTTTTGAGTGAAGCTGTATACTTACGGCTTGTAGAGGATTTCAAAGAAGAGGGAAAAGAATTTCTCAAAATGGAAAACTCAAGCCTTTACATTCTGGAAAAAAAAGAAATTGAAATCCCCGCGCTAATTTCTGTCTCAAACGGGATAATGACTATAGGATTGTTTAATGAAAACGGCAGGTTTGACCGCCAGTATGTGATAAGTTTCGAACCACAGGCAATAAAATGGGGACAAGAGTTTTTCGAATACTACAGGGATATGAGCAGGGAAGTGAACTATCGCTAGGCTAAATACCGCTAAGCTAAATACCGCTACTAAAGACCTGGCAGCTTCCTGAGTCATCCTCCCGCCTAATAGCGAAGGTAAAGACTCAGAGGTATTATTATACTGTTATACTGTATACGATTCTCAGCATAAAATCAACTCATTTTTAAAGTTTTAGCGTTTACTGCTACGATTACAGTGCTCAGGCTCATGAAAACAGCACCTATAGCAGGGCTCAGTAAGATTCCATATCCATAGAGTATTCCGGCTGCGAGAGGAATGGCAAAAATGTTATACCATGTTGCCCAGAGGAGATTCTGATACATCTTGGAATACGTTTTTCTGGAAAGCCTGATGATATCAACTACATCTCTCGGATCGTTTTTTACCAGAACTATATCAGCGGTTTCGATTGCAACATCCGTCCCTGCTCCAATAGCTATCCCGACATCAGCCTGAGCCAGGGCAGGTGCGTCATTAACCCCATCTCCGACCATTCCTGTGATGTATTCCGCCTGAACTTCCCTGACCTTCTCGGCTTTCTCATGAGGGAGGACTTCTGCGAAATAGTCGTCAAGCTCCAGTTCCTTAGATACCCAGGCTGCTACATAACGATTATCTCCTGTGAGCATGAGGCACTTAATTCCCATGCTTTTAAGTTTCGAGATAGCTTCCCTGGACTCTTTCCTGATAATGTCGGCAAGTGCAACGGCTCCAAGTACCCTTTTTTCTTCAAGCAAGAACACGACAGTTTTTCCCTGCGATTCGATTTCTTCAACTTTATCATTTTTGAGAGCAATTCCGTTTTCTTCAAGATAGCCAGGACTCACAACAAGGAACTTTTTTCCTCCAATCAGGCCCTGTACACCTTTTCCAGGAATTGAACTGAATTCTTCCACGGATTGAGTCTGCAAACCTTTTTCCCTTGCACTTTCCAGAATTCCTGCTGCAATGGGGTGTTCAGAACTGGCTTCCAGGGAGGCTACAAGGCTTAAGATTTTTTCATCATCCCTCCCATCCTTTCCGGTTCCATTTCCTTCTCCTGAAAGAGAAACGACATCCGTAACACCAAACCGGCCTTCGGTTAGTGTACCGGTTTTGTCAAAAATAATAGCCTGAAGGTTCCGAGCTCTTTCAAATGCCTGCCTGTCCCGGATGAGAAGCCCGGATTTTGCAGCAATGGACGTCGAAACTGCAACTACGAGGGGTATTGCAAGCCCAAGGGCATGCGGACAGGTAATAACCATTACAGTCACTGCCCTTTCCAGTGCAAAGACAAGCTGTTGACCGAGAAGAATCCAGAGAATAAAAGTGATAGCTCCTACCGTCAGAGCTGTGATTGTAAGATACATGGCCGCCCGGTTTGCCAGGTCCTGGGTTTTTGATTTGCTTTCCTGAGCAGCCCTGACAAGTTCAACAACTTGGTTGAGATAGGTATCCTTTCCGGTCTTTTCTACACTAACAATAAAAGCCGCTTCTCCATTAATTGAGCCGCCAATAACGTCATTTCCCGGCTTTTTCGTGACAGGCTTTGATTCTCCGGTAAGCATAGACTCGTTGACACTGCTTGTCCCCTCTACAACAGTGCCGTCCACAGGCACTTTTTCCCCGGGCTTGATCAAAACCTTATCCCCTATTTTTAGCTGGTCAACCCCAACATCAACAACTTCTCCATTTTTCTTCAAGTGGGCAACTGAAGGCATGATCTTTACCAGCTCCTCAAGAGCCCTTGAAGCCCCCATAACCGAACGCATCTCCAGCCAGTGTCCGAGCAGCATTATATCGATAAGAGTCGCAAGCTCCCAGAAAAAGACCTTACCATAAAGCCCGAAAACTACAGCCGAACTGTAAAAATAGGCTACGCTGATTGCAACAGCTATAAGGGTCATCATGCCAGGCGATTTTTCAGAAAGTTCTTCTTTAATTCCCTTCAGGAAAGGATACCCACCGTAGAGATAAACGACCGAAGAAAGCAAAAAAGTTAGATAATCAGCACCTGGAACACGAAGCTCAAAGTTAAAAAAGTCCTGGATCATAGGAGAGAGCAGCAAAATAGGAAACGTTAACACGAAAGAAACAATAAATCTCCTTTTAAAATCTTCAAGCATGTGAGTATGATGGTTGCCGTGTCCTTTTCCACCCGCAGCCTCATGGCCTTTATGTTCCATTCCTTCGTGTTTCATCTCTTCATGTTTCATTCCTTCATTTTTCGTTTCTTCATGTTTCATCTCTTCATGTTTCATTCCTTCATTTTTCGTTTCTTCATGTTTCATCTCTTCATGTTTCATTCCTTCATTTTTCGTTTCTTCATTTTTCGTCTCTTCATGTTTCATCTCTTCATGTTTCATCTCTTCATGCAGCTCAGGTTTTCCAAGCTTCATTTCTTCATGTTGCTCTTGGTCCAGTGATTTCTCTTCAGTATGCATCGTTTGTGCTTCGACATGGTCCTGGTGCGCCATATTTCCGGCATGCTTATTCCCACTTTCTTCGTGAGACCTACGGGAATTACCGTGCATGTCCCTTCCAGAGCCGTGTTCATTACCATGAGATATAGATACATTTACCTGAGTTTTAGAAATCCTGGTGTCCACTCTCTTCTCTTCAGTCTCCATATTTTCCCCGATTCCTCTGATTTAATTTTGTTTTTTAATATATTAGAATTTATTATCTATTTGAAGCTAATGAAGCTAAAAGAACCAAATATCCTGAGAGAAAAAAGAAATTCTTTTATAACCAGCTAATTCAAAGGATTAGTTTCAACCTTAGTTCCGCATTTTTAAGCACATAAATCTCGCTTGATATCGATACATGTGCTTAAACTTAAGCACATTATATACAAGGTAAAAATTTCTAAATCGCAATCATATGACCCCGCAGAGATACAGAAAAGCACATATGCGCCTAAAAAAGCGGAAGTTAGGTTTCAAAGGATAAAAAGCAGGAAAAGCAGGAAATGAAAGAAAAGAAGGAAATGAAGGAAAAACAGGAAAAGCAGGAAAAGCAGAAAAAATACTCAAAAAATTGACAAACAAATATAGGGAAAGGAAACCGAAGCCAAGCTAATTTAAGCCCTCCAAAGGGAGAATAAAGAAAAAATGGGTATGTGAGAATATTTAACTACTCTTTGCTATCCGAACACTATGACGCACAGTGAGGAACAGAGTTAATAACAAAACGACACAAAAGATCCCGATAAAAATAGCATCCCTAAAGGCTATGTCCAGAGGAATATGACTGATAGACCCATAATCAGGAGGCAAGTAAGTCATACTTTAATCTATGTATCCAAATATAATAAACTTACCGAATTGTCTTATATACCAACTAAAATAAATACATGTGTTTAATTCTATGTTCTGAAAAGCATTTTTGAGTCATGGGATAGGCTCGATAATTGCATTGGTTTAAAAGTTCTCCGCACAAAGGTGAGAAGATAAAAAGTTAATTGAAAAATTGCATAAGCAAGCGTTTCACACTCAGTCTGTACTCAAAAGACAGCAGGCTAAATACCAAGCTGTATTCAGATAACACAGAAAAACGATAAATGAGAAAAATCTATCAGGTAATTCAGATAACACCGAAAAACGATAAATGAGTAAAATCTATCAGGCAATTCAGTCTAAATTAAACAATATAAATTCTTCAAAAGTTAACTGGAAATCTTATAATAGGGTTTCTACAGAACTTAAAAATCATATACATATCTGGTTTCCTTAATGACTTTACCATTGCTATCTTTTTCTACGAATCTCATGATTTCTTTGTCATGGGTAACTACTGTGTTGCAGTAAGGGCACAGCTCTGTATTTTTGTACATTACAGAGTGCAGAAATGACTCTTCATCTTCAAACTGAAAAAGCTGTGAGCTGAACCATCTTCTACACTTTGTACACCTAACTTCACAGTCTTTTATGTTGTTCATTTTTTCATCTTCACATTTAGTTTTAGCCTTAGTATTAATAAAATATTATTAAACTTATATATAATCAACGTGGCTGAAATTAGTTATGTCCTAATACCTGAAAAATAAGCTTACTCCAGACTTTTCTATGTATCCTTAAAACAAAGAGCTTCACAGAATATGTGCTGCTTATGAAGAAAAAAACAAACGCCGAGTAACAGTCCAGGGTAGCAAAACTAACTTTGAAACGCTTTAAAACGCCTTAAAAATGGCTCGATGTTTGCTCATGAATGTTTATCCTGAAAGTAACAGTTTTAGGTTCAAGCATTACATTCAAAGCTTAAATCTAAGGCAACCTTATGAATAATGGGCTATAAACCGATACTAAATTATCTTTAAATGAATTGTAACTCTTGAGCAGGGTTCATTAAAATATATTTAAGGCGGTTTGAACAAAAATTTAGAAGCCCTGTGCAATGATTCTCAGGCGCAGTTATCATTGCTTTGGTCTTATGGTCACGCGACCTGGCGATTACAAGTCACTCACTTTACTGGAATATGTCATAAATGCATGGTCTTATGTAACAAATCATTAGAGCTTGAAACGAGACTTAACTTGGAGACTTGTTCTGACTGTTCTACATAAATTATTGATAAGTTTCAAGCTCTGGAAATTGAATCTATCTACAATTAACTTTCTTGATTCAGGAACCTTTCTACCATAGCCCACTCAACTTTCTTTATATACTTTGCTTGAAGCTTGGAAATATAAAGAACATTGCTACCAATCAGGATTTTCATATCTGACGGTTTGGGCTCGGCTGTACTAATTGGGAGAAGCACAGGGCCCCCTGGGGAGGTACAGAGCCTGAAATCCTGCCCGCTTTTTCTGATATAAGCTCTTACCTTTTCATCAATTGTAAACGACGGAATCATATTAACACCGTGCAGAACTTGTCCGGGAAAGATAAATAATTACAGGTTATAGTTTCAATATAATAAAATTTCTCATAAACAGGAAAAAATTCCTGGTTTGTAAAAGTCTCCGGGGCAGTTTTAAATTTCATGAAAGCAATCTAGGACGAAGATAACCATGATGATGAGAGACAGGGGAAAACTTGTAATCTGGCCTGTATATCTCGACCAGACAAAGTCAAGGAGCAGCGGCAGAATAATATCCCGAAAAAATGCTATAAAGGAACCGCAGCTTAATGAGATAAAAGAAGCAGCCCGACAACTTGGCCTGAATCCCGAAGTAGAGCCTGAAAAAGCATATCCCAAGTCCTGGTGGGAAGTAAGCGGGAGAGTGCTTGTGGATGATAATGGCCCGAAAACCGTTATTGCAAAACAGATAGCTTTAGCCATAAAAAAGATGCGAGGGCCGGAGAGCTCTGCTAAAGCTTAAAGTTAATATTGCTTCTTAATAAAGAACGTTAGTAAAGAAACGTTAGTAGAGAAACGTTAGTAGAGAAACGTTAGTAGAGATACGTTAGTAGAGAAACGTTAATAGAGAAACGTTAGTAGAGAAACGTTAGTAGAGAAACGTTAATAGAGAAACGTTGATAGAGAAAAAGGGATTTTGAGAAATCCTGAGAGGTCCAAAAAGCCCCAGATCCCTGAAAATCTTTTTGTCTGGGCTTTCGGAAGCTCTAATAAGTTCAGCTAGCCGTTATTTTAATTTTTTATAAGGATACCTCATCTCTTTTCCGCAGCACTGGCAAGAAACAATTATATATCCTTCTTTCAGCCTGTAACGGGCATTTTTTCCGGGCACGAGAAAAGCATAGCAGTGTTTGCAAATTCTGCTTTTTATTTCTCTTGGAATACTCATCCGGTTTCTCATAGAGATGTTCCTTATAAGTTGCACGTAACGCTCGCTGCGTTCAGGATGTTCTGCATGTTCTCTTTTTGCAAGCTCAAAAAGCCGCCACATGCGCTGGGTTGCGATTACCTGAATCAGGTTTTTCTGCTGTTTTCTTGCTATTCTGGACATGGGTAGATTGATCCTGTATTTTCGTCTCAGATCTTGATTTTTAAGCTTCTTTAAGAATCAAAATCAGGAATCAAGAATAATCACATTAATCTCAGGGTTTTTGCTGTGTACAAGGGCTTTAAACTTTTCGGGATCTCCATCTGTTATGTCTGGCTTCCCGTAGTGCATCGGAATTACATCTTTTGGGGAAATTGCTGCGGCTGCACTTGCTGCTTCTTCTTCGTCCATTGTGTACGTGCCACCTATAGGCAAAAGAGCAACATCTGCCCTGATATTTTTCATCTCAGGGATAAAATCGCAGTCTCCTGCATGATAGATCCGGATTCCTCCAAGTTCCACTATATACCCCACTCCCAATCCACGGGGATGATAGGGTTTATCTAGGTTATAAGCCGGAACTACTTCAATTCGGGTTCCCTTAATCTCAAGCCCGTCGGCTAGCACATCTCCCTCAGCAACCCGCCTTGCGTCCCCCTTGAATTGCAGGGATAAATTTTCAGGGATCAGAGTGGTTGAGTCCGACCGCCGGACTTTTCGGATATCATCAGGGCTGCAGTGGTCAAAGTGCTCATGAGTAATTAACAGGATATCAGCTTTATCTTCAAAAGCTGGTTCTTCGCTGAGGTCGTAGGGGTCAATATAAATCTTCTTTTCATCCCCCTCAAGTAAAAAGCCAGAGTGTCCCAACCACTGAATTGTAACATTTCCAATCTTTACTCGGGTCATTTCATACACCTGTGGACTTCAGTAACTGAGTTTAACAATAAAAACCTTAGAGAAAGAAAACCTTAGAGAATGAAAACCTTAGAGAATGAAAACCTTAGAGAATGAAAACCTTAGAGAATGATTTCACGATTAGATTTATAGAAGGATTGTTTTCTGATTATATTAATGATACCCGAAAGAGTTTATTCTACCTTCAAAGAGAAAAATAATCTTTAAAAAGCTAGCAAACTTCTGCTTTATACTCCTGCTTTAAACTTCTGCTTTATACTCCTGCTTTATACTCCTGCTTTATACTCCTGCTTTATATTAGTAATCACAGAATAGAGGTTTTGATAAAATTAGGAAATTCTTATTGATATGCTGGGTTATCTGTCTTGTTTGATAAAACCTGGTTCAAGCACCCTCTCATAGATCATTTTCTGCATATAGGAAACAATCGGCAATTTGATTATCACTGCTTCTCTTTTGTTTCCTGCGCTGTGAACCCCTATTGATTCCTTTCCATCGGCAATCATAAAAAATTCTTCTTTATACTGGATGCCGTCAATTACAATGTTATTCATGAAATCCGTAAACTCTTTATTGGTTTCCTTGAACTCAAAAGGAAGTGAATTGAACCTATCCAGTTCATCAACTATAAGAGTTAGATTACAGGTTTTTTCCAGTTTTTTTATTTCCCGCTTAAATTCCTTGAGTAACTCAGGGTTTGATGAAAAAATAATTAATTCTTCTCTTACTCCTGCCATGATTTCACGTATCCGGTTCTTTATTCCCCAGTCGCTCTGGATGTACCATACAGGAGAAGTTTTTGGAAGTTCATAACTCAATTCATTGAGCTGTCCAAGTGTCTCTATTGCACAGTTTAAGAATTCGTTTTTTATTTCTCCGATTACCTTCTTAGGATCAACTGCTCGGAAATACGTTGGAGATCCCTGTCTCACTTCCAGATAGCCTTTTTTTGCAAGTACCTTCAGAATTTCATATATTTTGGCTCTTGGCACATTTGTAAGTTCGTGAATCTCACGGGCTGTAGCCTCCCTCAAACTAACGAGCCCAACATATGCTTTTGCTTCATTTTCGGTTAGCCCCAGTTTTTCAAGGTTATGAATTAACTGAGGATTTGTTTGTAATACCATCTGTTACCCCTAATGTAACAATAAATTTAAATCTTTTCTGTTTGTATACGTCAAAAGATCTAAGTCACAAAAGATTTGCCGCAAAATAGTATAATCTTAGCAAAATATTATATTTATTAACATTTATACAAACTTTGGATGTTATATTTTCAGTTCCGGGATAAAAAAAGGCAAGTATTATTTAAATGTACACAATATTAGATAATGAGCCTTCGGCCCAGAGAAAAAAGGCAAATTCAAGACGTGTACCAAGTTCCTTAAATTGTATTTCACACTAAAAATATATGAGGGGAATCTACTATTAAAAATATTTTTGAAAAACTGGGATTTTTCATTCAGAAGAACCGTTTTTCCATACTCCTGATAGCTTTACTGTGTATACTTATAGCAACGCAGGGAGCGCAGCTCATTGAGATGGAATCAGGAACAGAAACCTTTGTTGGAAAAGACTCTCCTCTCTACCAGGATTATGATCACCTTTATCAAAAAATTTTCCAGACACAATCTGTTGTGGTAATGGTAGAGGGCAACGATGTAGAAACTGCTGACGTGATGAAAGCTGTAGACAGGCTAGAACATCAGGTCCAGGCAACCAATGGGGTAATTGAAACTACAAGCCCCGCTTCACTGATCAAACAGATCAATTATAAGATGACAGGGAAATCTAAACTCCCTGATACCGATGAAGAAATAAAAACCATTGTGGATGGAAACCCTGATATTTTCGGCCAGCTTATTCCTGATAATACTCATATGGTAATTTCGGTAGTCATGGCCGGTTCAGCTAGTGAAGATAATCAGGAAGATATCCTTGCTTCCACTCAAGAAGCTGTTTCACTTGCGGATTTTCCACCTTCCTACAACATTATTGTTACTGGCGATCCAGCATTCAGCGTTTCCATGAACGATGAGATGACTTCCAGTATGGGAGTGCTTCTAGGACTTTCAGCGGTTTTCATGATTATTGTACTGCTTCTTGTGTTCAGACATGTTCGCTGGTGTCTTCTTCCTCTGCCGATAGTTCTTCTTGGTATTGTTTATACCTTCGGAGCCATGGGTTATATAGGAATTCCCATGTCCATGGTTTCCATGGCTGCATTCCCTATCCTTATAGGCTTAGGAATTGACTATGCTATTCAGTTCCATAACCGACTTGAGGAGGAACTTCGGGAAAAAGGGAACAAAACAACAGCAGTTATAGAAACCGTAAAGCATACCGGGCCTGCAGTCCTCACAGCTCTGGTAATGACAGCCCTTGGATTTTTCTCCCTTTTTACATCTACAGTGCCAATGATCCAGGATTTTGGTAAATTGCTTATGATAGGCATTTTAATGTGTTACTTCTCTGCTATCTTTGTAGGGGTTATAACAATTTCTTTATTTGACAAATACTCGGATAAAAACCCCCTGAGGAAGGTAATAAGTAAGATAAAACCTGCAAATCCGGAAAAGAAGAAAAAGTCTGAGGAAGGAGACGAAAGTGATCGCCTGATAGGGAGGATCCTGCAGAAAACTACAAACCTGACTATCAAATATGACGTTGTAGTACTGGGAATTGCACTCTTGCTCTGCTTTGGCGGACTTTACCTCGACCAGTCCGTGCCTATCCAGACTGATGTTGAAACTTTTGTGCCTCAGGACATGCCTGCACTCGTGGATCTTCAACATATGGGAGATATCATGGGCAATAGTGATGAATTAAACCTTATCATCAAGGTTAAGGACGTAGCTAATCCAGACGTCCTTAAGTGGATTGATCAGTTTTCCGAGCATGAAGCAGCGTCTAATAGCCACATTTACGGCTCTTCGAGCATTGTAGATCTCGTAAAGGAATATAATGGAGGGGTAATTCCCGATACCAGCCAGGAAATAAAGGATATTTACTCTGAAATTCCTGATTCACAGAAAGACCGCTATATATACGGGAATAATATGCTTCTCCTGAACTTCGACATAGGAAATGCGGTTGCGGACATAAAGGTAACAGGTATTGAGGAACTCAGGAATGTTGTCAAGCAAGACATGCAGTGGATGCCGGCTCCACCGGGCACAGCTGTCACGATTACCGGAAACTCGGTTGTGTACATAGAGGTTATCTCTGCTCTTACCAGCGGAAGAATTACAATGACTTTCCTTGGCCTGATCCTCGTGCTCGCAGGGCTTCTTATTGTATACAAAGACTGGGTGAAAGCCCTTGTTCCTGTAATCCCAATGTTAATAGTTATTGGTTGGTCAGGCGGAGTTATGAGCCTTCTTAATATCAGCTATACTCCCCTCACAGCAACCCTGGGAGCTCTGATACTGGGAGTCGGGTCAGAATATGCTATCCTCATGATGGAACGTTACTTTGAAGAAAAGGATAAAGGAGCAAGTCCTTTAGAGGCTATCCAGCTAACCAGTTCCAAAATAGGAAGTGCAATTGTTGCTTCAGGGGCCACGACGGTATTCGGGTTTATGGCCCTGCTGGCTTCTCCTTTCCCCATAATAACCGACTTTGGTACAGTTACGGTTATCGATGTCTTGCTGGCTCTCTTGGCAACCTTTGTAGTCTTCCCCCCGCTTATGGTTACTTTTGATATCTGGCGCGATAAAAGAAAAGGGGCCAGGACAGCAGAAAAACAGACAGATACAAAAAAACAAATTCAGGGGGCCGAGATATGATACGAGTGCCCATAACAAAACTAAGGCAAAGAATGATTAAAAAAATTGCTACGTTTGCGTTAATTATACTGGTAGTATCAGTGACTGCACTCCCAGCTCTCGGAGAAGACGATGATGAAAACAACTTCATTGCTCTAGATCATGGGTATACTGTGGATTACTACAAGAGTTACGGGTCACCAGTAATACAGGCGTCAATTACAGGGGATCCCGAGCTTGAAAGGGGAGAAACTGCAGATCTGAAGATAAAAATCGCAAATGCCGGAGCTATATCTGGTTTTAAGAGGTTAAACGCAAATCAGAAAAGAATAAACGATTCCATTGAAGAAACAATTGCACTGGGAGAGATGGGAGAAGAAGAAGAATGTACGACAGCAAAAGATATAGACGCTACTCTTCAATCAGAAACGAAGTACATTGAAGTAGAGTCAACAGGCAATTTTCAGAACGTTGAGGAACTTGAAACCGGTCATATAGCACTTCTTAGTTACACAATAAAAGTTGATGGCAATGCACCTGCTGGAAATTATGAACTTCTTCTGCCAGTGACCTATCAATACCAGGCAAATGTCCGAACTGTAACTGCGGATGCGGTAAATCTCGGAATTACTGATGTAGACTATGCAAGAGAGTACAAAACGAAAACCGAAACTCTCAAAATACCTATTTCCATAAAAAGTGAACCTAAATTCGAAGTAACCAATGTTTCTGGCAACCTGGTGCAGGGTGAAAGTAAGGTTGTTAATGTTACTTATAAAAACACAAGAGAAACCGTAGCAAAAGACGCTTTTGCCCGGATAATTGTGATGAGCCCTCTAAGCACTGAAAAAGCTACGGTAAGATTAGGGGATATTGGACCGGGAGAAGAAAAGACTGCCAGTTTTGAAATTAAGGCCGATTCGGATGCTACTGTAAAAAAGTATGGAGTTAATAGTGAAATAAAATATCTTGATAATGACGGAGATTCTAAATTTTCAGAAAGTATGAAAGTAGACTTACCTCTTAAAGCAACAGAACAAAAATTTAGCATAACAGGAATAGCAATTTTATTGATTATAGTTATCGCCCTTTACCAGATAGTAAACGTACACCGGAAAAGAAACCAGAACGATGAGAATGTATCAGGTGATGAAAATGAATAATAAAAATGGATTATTTATTACTGTCACAACTCTTCTGATCCTTTGTTGGGCAGTCTTCCCAGCGCAGGCAGCTGTACCAGACAATTTTGATATTAGTGAAAACTACTACTCAGTATACGGAGGGCCTGACCTTAATGCAACACTTGTTGGAGACAACCAGTACTCTAGAGGAGATACTGTAACTCTCAATCTAAATATGATGAATAAGGGTGAAATTTCCGGCTTTAAATCTGAAAAGGATGCAGATATTGGGGATTATGCAAATGAGATGCTCCAGCAGTCAGAGATGCAGTATGAAGCGCAGGCTACGACAGCAATAGGCATTCTTGCAACCCTTAAATCTGATGATCCTAACATTAAAGTTAAGTCTGGATCCCAGGAAGCTGGAACTCTCAAACAGGGAAAAGAGAGTGCAAGTCCCACAAAGTTTACAGTTGAAATTAACAAAAACACTCCTGCAGGTACTTATCCTCTTACCCTTGAGCTTTCTTATCAGTACCAGAATAATGTTCAGGTAGGCGGAGATGACTTTGACAGTGTTACAGGCCTTGTAACGAATAAGGAAGTCGGTCTCTGGTATGAAAACAAGACACAGACGCAGACTATAAATATCGAAGTCAAGAAGGAGCCTTACTTTGAAGTTACAAATGTAACAGGTGACCTTTACCCTGATGAAGGTGGGATGCTTTATGTTACATATAAAAACACAGGAGAAGAAACTGCAAAAGATTCAACTGTTAGAATTAGTGCATCTGATCCCTTCAGTACCACTGATGACCAGGCTTACCTTGGAACTCTGAAACCCGGAGACAGTGAAGTTGCTGTTTTCGATATGGATGTAGACGAAACTGCTACTGCAAAGCCATACTCTATAAGCAGCGAGATTTTCTATGAAGATGCTGATGGGCACGACCAGACTTCGGATACTATTAAATTAAATACCGAAGTTCTGGAGGCAAAAAATTCTCTCCCGGGATTTGGGCTTGTGACAGGGATTACAATGGCTCTAGCTGCATGCTTTGTAATGCTCAGGAGAAAGAAACAGGATTGAAGCAGAAAGGTAAATAATAGTAAAGTATGCACGTAGCCTTTTTAAAGGCTACGACCCTCTATTTTTGGAAATATACTCGTGCAGTTTTTCTTGCGATTTTCTAACTTTTGAATTTTACCTGTAGTAGTAATTAGAATTAAAGCTGAACATATTAAGTATAACCAGGCTATTTTATAACTTAATTAGTTTAATTCTGTCATATTGGTACTTTTTATGTGAAGGTGCTTTTTATGTTAAGATACTTTTTATGTGAAGCAAGTGGAGATAAAATATGAAGAGAAAACTTTTCCGAAATATAGTTATTGCAACAGATGGATCTAAGAATGTTCAGAGGGCTATTTCTCACGGTATTGAGTTTGCAAAACTTAGCGGAGCCATTGTCCACGCTCTTTACGTAGTAAATACACCCTCTACAATTTCTGAAAATTGGACTGCTGGTAAAGAAACAATCTATAATATTATGAAAAATGATGGGCAGAAAGCAGTATCTAAAATTAAGAAGATTGGAGAGGCCTCAGGTGTAGAGGTCAGAGAGGTCCTTTTAAAAGGGTATCCAAGTAGTGAAATCATCTATTTCGCGGAAAATAACAATATTGATTTGATAGTAATGGGCTCCCTTGGAGCAACCGGACTTGAAAGGTTCCTAATAGGAAGCGTTGCAGAAACAGTAGTAAGAGGTTCTAAAGTCCCGGTCCTGGTTGTCCGGAGTGAAAAGCAAAGCTGAACTTTCTGTTAACTGGAAGCCTTTGAGAATATAAATAAATCAGAATTCAGGACTAAAAATAGAAAATATAACTCCATCTATAGTCACGAAGCTAAATAATGCAAATATTCAATGAGGTGCAATGAAGGTTTTTGTTGCAACAATCACAGGTGTGACTATATGTATTGGAAAATGTATGCTCCTGTCAAATTGGGTTATAATTTTTCAGTCGGAGCGATCCGTCTCCATTGAATCGATTTTTGCAGGTTTTTTTTCACCGACAATTTTTGCAACCATTACCTCGGTTGATTTGATGACCGCGTAAACCATGTCTCCTGGTTTGATATCGAGTTTTTCTACAGCTTCTTCAGTGACTACTGAGGTTATAACTGAAGGTTCCATTTCTATCGTAATTTTAGATACAAGCCCGTTTTTTTCCACTTCAAGCACTTTACCAGGTAGCTGGTTTCTGGCTGATAATTTGAAGCTTACGTTTTCCCAGGCTGTTTCATCCCCTATGGTTTCACTAATAAGCTGCTTACTGGATTCGTACTCAGCTAACAGCTTTCTTCCGAGGTCTGTCAGGAAGGTACCCTGATTTTTTCCTCCTCGTACAGTGACGACTGCGGGTTCGCCAAGAGCTTCATTCATTTTTTTAAGTACTATCCAGGCTTGTTTATATGATATCTCAAGCTTCTTGCAGGCTTTCCGAAGTGAATGCTCTTCTTCTATCGTCTTCAGTAACTTAGCTCTTCCAGCACCCATGACGGTCTTTCCGTCTTCCGTAAACCAGACCTTTGTTCTTGCTTTCACAAATTTCACCTTTTACACCGGAGCACATGGACAGAACTTGCCCTGTAATGGGCATACACCGGAACTCCAGGAAGGGTACCCATTTCCTCTGCTGATTGTCGGGTTATGAGGGCATTAAGAAGAACGCTGCAATCAACTTTCACCCGAACAAGAGCTCCCAGCATCCAGCTTTCAGTAACCTTGCCCTGTAGAGAGTTTCTGATTCAGGATTGTGTGGAAGTCTTACTTAAATCTATGTTCTCAGACGTCAGGAAGGCATGTAACTGGCTACCTACCTTAATATCCCTGAAGCGTGAATAATTCTCTCTCCGGCTTCAATCCTTATAAGTCAACGGCCTGCAGAGGTAACCTTACCGTTCAGCATATTTTCAAACCCTACGAAGCTGGCTATCCTGCTATCAATCGTTTTTTCGAAAATTCCTCCCGGAATCCCTACCTGCATAAGTTTTCCGTCTATTATTATCGTGATCCTGTAAGCCATTGTCCGCTGTTCGGTCTGGTCATGGATAGTATGCAGCATAGTCAACTTTTTATTTGCCCATATATCCTGAAAAATGACGGAAATTACAACAGTAGCCTGAGACTATTTTAAAAATAAACTTTATAATATAATTACTAAAAATAAATCTAGTTTTAATTAAAGCTAGATTGTCTAACTGTAAAAAAAGATGCCTGTAAGACTATAAAGTGTTAAATAAATGTTGTAGTGAAAGTAAATGTTTATTTATTTATATGCCGATACGATGAGCATATATATAAAGTCTTATATTTGAAAATTGAATAATATCTCGAAAATTCGATAAAATAAGTGGCTTATACACATTACTAATATCTCTGAAGGTCTATTTATGAATGGCTATAGTGTTTTTCTTTTAATGCTTACAGTCTATATAGCTGTGCTTGTGGCTATTAGCTGGTATTTTAATAGTAGACAGAAGTCCATTACCGATTTCTGGCTTGCCGGCCGCATGATAGGGCCAACAGCAATAGGTTTTTCGGCGGCAGCTTCATGGTTAACAGCCGGAGGAATTCTTGCAGTTGTCGGATATTTTATGTTAGGAGGAATGGGTTCTATATGGGAATTTGTTGCTCCTAATATCCTTGCTCTCCTTGTTATTGCCGTGCTTGTAAAGAAGATTAAAAGCCTGCCCGCAATCACACAACCCGAACTTCTGGAACAACGTTATGGTAGTTCAATAAGATTGCCAATTGCCGTGATTATTACTGTTGTAATGACCCTTTTTTCAGTATCGGATATTACAGGGCTTTCTCTAGTGTTGCAGGTATTTTATGGCCTTGATCCCCTCTATGCTGCAGCTATTATTGCGATCTCAGTTTCTCTCTACGTAACTTTGGGAGGACTTTCAGCAGTGATCTGGACAGATGTTATCCAGTTTTCCTTCCTTGCGATCTTCGCATTGGGAATGGCTTTTGCATCAGTAGGAACAGTAGCTGACGGAGGACTTAATACTACTGCAATAAGCGCTTCCCAGCTTTTTGGAAATGTACCTGGCAGCTGGTGGAATCCCTTTTCGGTTGGTCTTCCTCTTATAATGATCCTTAGCTTTGCCTTAATTCCTGGCTGGATTACTGAGCAGGATCCCTGGCAAAAAGTCTGGGCTGCAAGAGATGCAAAATCTGCCAGTCGTGGAATGGTAGTCGGTGCTCTCATGATTACTGTAGTCTTCGCAGCCTGCGCTGTAATTGCGATAGCTCTCAATTCTGTATATCCTGAAATAGCAAAGATGGGTTTTCCTGCAGGCATGGGTCTGGCAGAACCTGCACTCCTGAACTTTGTCAATACACGTTTTGCCTCTGCCCCTGTGATTATAGCCTTAAGCGCAATCGGGCTTGCGGCAGCTTCCATGTCCTGTACAGATACTTTTTCAACTTCAGGAGCCTCCTGTGTCTCCAGGGACATTTTCCAGAGATACATAAAGCCTGATGCCACAATGAAAGAGATGCTCGCGGTAAACAGAATCAGTGTCATCGCTATCATACTTGCGGCAACAGCAGGCTCATTTGTAATTCCAAACATTATCGATGCCATTCAAATCGCAACTTTCATTGCAAGCTCGTCCTACTTCTTCCCTTTAATGGGAGGCCTATACTGGAAGCGGGCTACTAAAGAAGGAGCTTTTGCAGGAATGGTCGTGGGATTCTTAGTTCAGGTGGTTCTTGTGGCGTTGGATCTTATAAAAACACCACCTTTGGGCACCAACTATCTTGAGACAATCCACCCGATCCTCACAGGTCACGGAGTAATTGTAGGAATGACCGTGAGTGCAATTGTTTTCTTTGGAGTATCCCTTATGACAAAACCCTCAAGCAAGATTCACCTTGCGCCTTTCTTCGAAGAGGAAGCCGAAAAGCTCGCCCATTACGAAGCAAAGGGAGTCAGTGAAACAGATAAGTCTTACAGCGCTTTTCTTGAAAACGTTGATGAAAAAATTACCGGGGAACGTGCTCATCTCCAGCTTAATCTCCGAGCTTCTGGAAATCTCAACTGGCATGAAATAACAGAACGGCTTAAAATCAGCTATCCTGCCTGGATAACTCCTACAGGAATTGATTCGGTATACAGGTTGACCCATGGTGATATGCTTTCCTGTGTTGCGATAACGAGAGGGAGCGGAGATAGAGATATCTGGCTCAAAGCCGAGCCTACCCTTGAAACCGTGGGAAGGCAGAAGAGGGAACTTTTCACAGCCTACGAAGAGTTAACAAAAGTACTTGGCCAGAAGAACATAAGCCTGGACTTTTTTTAAGTAAAAGTTGAGGTTCTTACCAGAACCCATCTGTTCTTCTTTTTTCAGATTTAAGCAAATTTTATAGCTTGAAGGCGTTTCCAAGGGTCTTTTTTCCAAACAGAATATCTTCAAGAGAGAATACCTCAAAATTATAGACGCCTCTGTATCCCGAAAGCAATTTCAGGACTGAAAAGTCCGCACAACCTTCTCCGGGAGCCATATGCTCATCTCCATCGTATTTTTCTGTCCATTGACCACTATTATCATGCAGGTGAAGATGGATAATATGCTTCTTCAAGGTTTGGACAAATTCCCTGAGTTTTTCAGGATCACCTCCACAGGTAAGGTTTGCGTGTCCTATATCAAATGTGGCTTTCAAGTGTTCGGAATTCACAGCTTCTATGGTCCGGGAAAGCTCATCAGCCTCACAGCAAAAATTCGAAGGATCTGTACCTTCCTTGTTTTCAAGGCCCAAAATAACCCCATAATCTTCAGCCACGGATGCAAGCATGCTGAGATTTTTGACCATCGAAAAATAAGATTTTTCCCTGTCAGGTCCAATCCTACCCGGATGTAATACCACAACAGGGGCTCCTATGCGGCCTGCAAGCGAGATTGATTCTTCCATAAGGGTAAATTCCCTCTCGCTCATTTTTGCAGTATCAACCTGGAGAGCTGAAGGATATTTCAAGTCTCCAGCAGAGTAAGGGGCGTGAACTGTATATGCAAAATCGTGTATCGAGATTTCGTCAAGTACCCGGTCAAGCTTTTCAATTTCAAGTGTCGAACCTTTGTAGATCCCAAGTTTGGGGATATACAATTCTATGGACTCAACATGTTCCTTTAAATCCCCAGGGCGGCCGGCAAAAGATGAAGCTCCTAAAATCACGCATTATGCAAGGAAACTAAATATAAAAATCCTTTTCTGATGCCTGCAGAAATCAAATTCATAAATAAATATTAGCCAAATTCCCAAATTTCTAAAATAATTAATTCCTGGATAAGTGAAATTGAAACTATACAGTGAGTTTCTCTTAAATTGCGGCCAAACAGGTTTTTGTCTTATTATTATTTAATAAATCAGCCAACATATTTATATATAAATAAATGTTACCAGCCGCACAATCTAAATTTATTTATAAATAATTTTTATATTAAATATATAGTTTATCGTGAAAAATATATTTTGACTATGGGTACAAACAGTGTTAAATACTTTTTTATATATGACACAGAAAACATACCTTCTTCTTTTCTCAAATAAACGAGAAAGTTAATAGATCGTACATTTTATAAATATTTCTAATATAAAAACTACATCGGGAAAACTTATTAATATAAAATTATTAATTATATTCCTGAAAATAAATACAAAAATTCATTAGTTACAATCGGAATCTTTATATTATATTGGGGAGAGTTGAATTTTTTTATTTATATAAATTTACGACTTTGTTTATTTTTACCTGCGCTGGCTGTCTTATAAAATTGATTGTATATTATATAGGCATATAATAATATTTTAAAAGCCTACATATTTCGAAAGGTTTATGAATGATCCTCTCTAATCAAAAAATTAACGCGCGTCATAATCATATTTCTTTGTAATGATATGGCAGACGATTTTAAAAAAATGTACAGCGTTTTTTGAATCCACCTTATTACATGTAATAATACAAAGGAGGAAAATGAATGGAACCACTCATAAGCATGGGAGTGCTTGCACTTATTGGAGTGGCTGCGACCATTGCAGGTGCCTCAGAGGACCTGGAATCTGATATCGGTTCGCAGAGTAACCCTAACTCTCAGGTGCAGTTAGCTCCCCAAATGATGTTTCCCCACAGAATATTTAACAAAGCGATATCTGGAGAACCACCATCAAATGCATTAATGTGTTCGATCGGTGCAGCCGTTGCAACAGTACTAATAAGTGAGTTTACGATGTCCCCACTTTTTGCACTGGTATTTGGTTCCCTCATTGCAGCATGCGTACACGGTACCTTTGCGGTAACTGCTACAATGGGCAGATGTGCCAGTCAGAGTCGGTTCAAGCAGCCGATTTATCTTGATATGATAAGGGCTCACACCCCAGCAATTATGGGATATGCGTTCATAACAACTTTCTGTGTTCTAGTGGTATCGTATTTGATGACCGTTGTACTCGGACACCCCTTCCCTCTAACTATGCTGGCTTTTATCTGGGGTATCACGGTGGGTGCAATTGGATCGTCAACAGGTGACGTTCACTACGGTGCAGAGCGTGAGTTCCAGCAGTTTGAATTCGGTTCAGGGCTGAACGCTTCGAACTCAGGAAACATTGTAAGATATGCCGAATCTGGTCTCAGGGATGGTTTCGATAACTCCTGGTTCTGTGCCAAGTTCGGAGGTCCTGTCACAGGGCTTGCTTTTGGTATGACTGTATTCCTGGGAAGCTGGGTAACAACTATTTTTGATCCTGCAAAAGGTCTGACCATGGGATGGCTTTCTGTTGTTGCAGGTGTTGTCATTGTCTTTATTTTAATTATCTGGAACTGGAAGATGGAAGTCGAAGCCCGCAAAGCATTTGGACCTTACAAAGAAGATAAGGCTGAGGAGGCTTCAGCATGATTGACGCTATCTTTGGAAACATTATCTGGATGGCCCTTATCACAATCGGCGGCGTTCTAATTTCCTGGAGTGTTCACTTTGTGCCTGTGGGCGGTGCACCTGCAGCTATGGCTCAGGCAACCGGTATCGGTACAGGTACAGTACAGCTGGCAGCAGGTGCCGGTCTGACAGGGCTTGTTAGTGCAGGCTTCATGATGAATGTAACAGACAACCTTCCACTAATTCTTGCCTCAGGCGCAGTGGGTGCAATGATTATGATCGCTGTGACCATGATTGTTGGTACCTGGGTTTATGTTTATGGTGTGGGAGTTGTGCCTTCTTCAGCAAAAGTAAAAATTGATCCTATTACAAAGTACAGGCAGGATCTTTATGTATCCCAGGGTACTGAAGGGCACGGGCTTCCTACAGTAAGTTTTGTGAGTGGAGTTATAGGCGGTGGCCTTGGTGGAATTGGAGGGTCCCTTGTTTACTATTCACTCATAGAAGTGGGTATGAACGCAGGCCTGGAAGCTGTTGGAGTTACCAATTCTGTCACAGGACATGAGCTTGTAGCAGTTGCAGCAATATTCGCAATAGGTATTTTCTTTGTGAACGCTGTAATTCCTTCCTATAACATAGGAGGTACAATTGAAGGGTTCCACGATCCAAAATTCAAAAAATGGCCAAAGGCGGTAGTTTCCTCCCTCGTAGCAACATTACTGTGTTCTATCGTGGCGGTAATTGCAATTGCACAGCTTGGAGGTATCTAAAATGTCTGCAGGTGGAGCAGGAGAAGCCAAAGGCGGATATCCTGCACAAACAATAATGGCTTTAGGTATAGTCGGCGGCCTTGTCGGGATTTACCTCGGTCACTTTGCGCCTCCAGCATATTCTTTCTTCGGAGGAATCGGGGCAATTTGTGCAACGGTCTGGGGTGCTGATGCGGTTCGCCGTGTTGCAAGCTATGGACTTGGTACTGGTGTCCCATCAATAGGTATGCTATCCCTCGGTATGGGTATTATAGCAGCTCTTTTCGGGCTTTCAATAGGAGGTCCCGCAGGGCCCATAGTTGCATTTATTGTAGCAGCAATTATAGGTGGTGTTATTGGTGCCCTTGCAAACAGAGTAATTGGAATGGGTATCCCCATTATGGAACAAGCAATGGTAGAGATTGCAGGTGCAGGTACTCTTGTAATTATCGGGCTGAGTGTCGTCATTGCTGGATCCTTCGATTTTGCTGCAGTTGTCCAAAACGTCGTTGCAAACGGATACATTGCACTGATCTTTATAATAGGTGGTATGGGAATCCTTCACCCCTTCAACGCTAGCCTGGGACCTGATGAGAAGCAGGACAGAACCCTCATGCTTGCTGTTGAAAAGGGAGCAATTGCATTAATAATTGCAGGCTTTGCTTCTTCACTCAATGAAGGACTAATGGCTGCTGGCTTAAACATGCTTATAGGAATTGTCATCTGGTATGTTGCCTTTAGCAAGCACTACGCACTCATTAAGAGAGATGCATACGCAGTGGTTGGTAGTGGTATGCTGCCAAGTCCGGAGGAACTACAATGAGCATGGTTAGAATAGCTCCCGAGATAAATTTAGTTCTGGACCCAGACACGGGAACCGTGACACAAGAACGGAAAGACTCGATTCAGTATTCTATGGAACCCGTGTTTGAGAGAGTGGACAAACTGGACGCAATTGCAGAAGACCTGCTGAATTCCCTTTCGCCCAGCAAACCGCTTCTTAATTCCTGGCCAGGCCGTGAGAACACCTCCTATATGGCAGGATTTTATGGAAACACTTTCTACGGAGTTGTTGTAGGTCTTGCCTTCAGCGGGCTACTGGCTCTTATCATATATATATCAAGTTTGATGAAAGGGGTGGTGTAAAATGGCAGATAAGAGAGAACCAGCCCCAGGATGGCCTATCCTGAAAGGAGAATATGAAGTAGGCGATGCCAAGAACTGTGTACTGGTAATTACCTGCGGATCACACCTCCCGGGAAAGCCAGTCCTTGATGCAGGAGCAGCCGTTACAGGGTCCTGTAAAACCGAAAATCTTGGTATTGAAAAGGTAGTTGCCCACGTTATCTCAAATCCTAATATCAGGTATCTGCTTGTAACTGGCTCTGAAGTTAAGGGGCACGTTACCGGGCAGTCAATTATGGCCCTCCATGCAAACGGTGTAAAAGAAAACAGGATTGCAGGGGCAGTAGGCGCAATTCCATATGTGGAAAACCTGAATGCAGATGCAATTGCCCGCTTCCAGCAACAGGTTGAGGTTGTCAACCTTCTGGATACTGAAGACATGGGTGCTATTACCTCCAAGGTGAGAGAACTCGCCTCAAAAGACCCGGGTGCCTTTGATGCAGAACCACTGGTTGTGGAAATCAGTGAAGAGGGCGGAGAAGAAGAAGAGGGCGGCGTTGTCAGGCCTGTCTCCGGGGAAATTGCAGTTATCCGGAGCAGACTGAAAGCAATTGAATCCCGCATGCTTGATATAGGAAACTTGAACAAGTTCCACTCAGGAGTTCACGCAGGAAAGATCGAAGGTGCCATGATTGGTTTGACAATAACCATATCCCTGCTTGGGTTCTTACTGCTAGGGAGGTAATGAAAATGGCAGAAGAATACGATAAAGGCGTCCCAATGGTGCTTGCCCCTCAGATGGGCGCGATTGATGCTACTGTTGAGAGCATTCGATATAGAGCACAGTTGATTGCGAGAAACCAGAAGCTGGATTCCGGGGTTGCGGCTACCGGAGTGATCGGCTTTGCAGCAGGTTTCATCTTTTCGCTGCTGATGGTCATCGTACTCCCGTTACTAGTCTGGTGAGAGGTGAAATAATATGGATGGAAAAGCACCAGCAGCATTTGTAGAGCCAGGTGAATTTAACGAAGTAATGAAAAGGCTCGATAAGATCGATGAAAAGATTGAGTTTGTCAACAGTGAAGTTGCGCAAAAAATCGGAAAGAAAGTAGGAAGGGATATTGGAATTCTGTACGGCGGATTTATTGGCCTGCTGCTCTTCCTGATATATACCGTGGTATCATCAATGTTCATGTAAATGAGGGATCAAAATGTTCAAGTTTGACAAGAAACAGGAAGTTTTTGAAATAGGTGGAGTTAAATTCGGTGGACAGCCGGGTGAAAACCCAACCGTATTAGTCAGTACTATGTTCTATGCAAGGCACAAGATTGTGACCGATGAAGATAAGGGTATCTTCGACAGGGCAGCTGCAGAAACCCTCTGGAACACCCAGGTCTCACTGAGCGACGCCACAGGTCTCCCCTATGTGAACCAGATTGTAGGAGAAACCCCTGAAGCGATCAAGCACTATATCGACTGGTTCATTGAGATTGACGACAGGACACCTTTCCTGATCGACTCCTCAGCTGGAAATGTGCGTGCAGCCGCAGCTCAGTACTGTACTGAAATAGGTGTTGCAGACAGGGCAATCCACAACTCGATCAACGCAAGTATTGAACAGGAAGAAATCGATATTCTCACAGAAAGCGACGTATCAGCTGCAATCGTTCTTGCCTTCAATGCAACCGACCCGACCGTAAAAGGAAAGGTAGATATCCTTGAAGTCGGCGGTTCCGGACAGACCAAGGGTATGCTCCAGGTCGGAGAGGAATGTGGAATAAAGTATCCCATTATCGATGTTGCAGCCATGCCTCTTGGTGCAGGCTCAGGTGCAACAATCCGTTCGATACCCACACTGAAAGCAAAATTCGGATTGCCAATTGGTGGTGGATACCACAACATGGCTTCTGCATGGGACTGGCTCCGCAAATTCAAGAAGACTCAGCCTGACCCCAAGGCAATCTACATGCCTGCAGATATTGGTACCAACCTGGTGGCTCTGATTGCAGGGTCCGACTACCTGCTCTACGGTCCAATCGAGAACGTAAACCAGATTTTCCCGGCTGTTGCAATGGTAGACATCATGCTCGGTGAAACTGCAAAGGAACTTGGTGTCGAGATCGCAGACCTGGAAAACCACCCGGTAACCAAGTTGACATAATCAAAAAGAATAAAATTACAGAGAGTCTCAGGACTCAAAAGCAGAGGAAATTTTCCTTTGCTTTTTTCTTCTTTTAAAAAGTTTTGTAGTATTTTCATCTGATTCAGGTTCTTATTCTTGATTTTTTTGGTTTTGCTTCCCTCAGTGCTTTCTGTATTTATCCTCTATATTACTTTGAGAATATTTTTTGACTTGTCTACTTTCATATTATTTTTATCTACTCTTAAGTCTGATCTCCAGATGATAGGACTTTTCGTTGTTTTGTGTGGCTATCTCCATAGTGTACTCATAAAAACCAATAGTTATGCCTGTAATTGTTGCAACAAAAAAACTCCACTGTGCCTCATCGGCAGTTGCATTATTTAGCTTCGTGACTAAATGTGATCTTGAATTGAAAATCATTTTGTCATAGGATGGCAAAGAGCCAAAAATAGAATATTTTGGTAAGCCAGGAGATAATGCCAGTGAATAGGAATAATATGAATTTAAGGGCAAATAAGTGTGTTATGGATGAGCTAGAAAGGAAAAGATAATGATAAGCTTCTGTCCTTCATCAGGAGAAAAGTCCCTGGCTGGCTAAATAATCCATCTGAACCTGCCAGGTACTTATGACTCCACTCCCAAACTCGCTTTTTGGGACTGTTATTGCCTCTGAAGATTGTGAGTTTTCAGGAAAATTGTAATAACCTGTGAGTTTTTATCCTGCGCTTAAGCAGGAGCTATACAATCTACTCAGAAACTCACGGCTTTTGAACATGTCAACCTATACTCTCAAAATTAAATTAGGGTAGATAATCGAAGGTTAAACAAACTGTAAGGATAGGGTGAAATCAATAATGCGATCTTCCAGGTTATAGCAGTCCGACTTACATCCCAATGTTTTTAATTTACATATTGTACACTCTCTTAACATATATATATAAAGAGTTGTGAACCAGTACCATTCGTTTCCAGTCGTTTGTCAAGCTTTCAGTTCAACGTTCTAACGAAAATTAATTACACTTTGAAAGTAGGACAACATTCTAAAATATACATCCAGGCAATTCGACGGAATTTATAGGTATGCCAATATTGTTATTATATTTTAAAATTAATCGGGACTTTGGATGGAACGTCTTTTAATCCTAATAATCAAAGAGTAGTAATAAATAGAAAGATTTAATATTCGGTAGCACTTACCAGTATCATAAATAGAGTCCTAAATAAGAACTTTTAGAACTCAAAGTGTACTTCTTAAGAAAAAATGTTTTTCTAAATCTCTAACCGGAAACCACAAAAAGTCCTGATCTTACGGGCATCAAAACGGATCATAGCATAAATAGCCAGGAAACCGGATCTATCGGGTGGAAATATGCTGATCAGAAAGAACATTTCCCTGGATGATAAATACCTTAAAAAGTTACAGCCCCTTCTGGATGCCAATAATGGAAATTTGAGTGCCGCAGTCAGGGATACCATTGAAGTTGCGGATACAGCTCTTTTATGTCATAAAAGTATTGATGAAGCAATTCGATTTTTAAAAGAAACTCCTGCAAAAGAAGAGTTAAATGAGACAATCCAGAACGGAGAGAACATCGTTATAAATAAAACGATGCTTGAATGGCTGTTCAGGTGTACCAGGGGTAGGCTAACGGATGAGGATCTTGTTAATGAGCTTATCAATCCATTTGAGATCCAGGATATGAAACAACTCGAAGATTACCTTAATAGGGTTTCCAGAAGCTATCAATGGGTAATTCGAACTTCAATAAAGTGTGAAGATATTAATAATCCTGAATCTGCACTGGTACTTATTTCCAACTCGACAGTACACAGTAGAGACTTTTTTGCTCAGCTTGTGGCTCATTTTCTTTCAAGATGGAAACAGCTTGATGTTGAGCATGTTTTCAGGAGATCAAACTCGACCCAGATTTCTTTCAAAAGAAATACCTCTATCTCATCGAACGAAATTATGCCCGGAATCCGGAAGAATTTTGGATATCTTGATATTTTATGTAAGGAGTTGGACGACAATACTGAATTCTGGACTCAGCTTATGTATACTTATAGTGCTGAGCGGTTCAACCTCGTGACTCTTCATCGGAGCCAGTTTGAAGTTTTTGCAACTGGAGAAGTCCCAAACCCGACAAAAATTCTTGAGCGCCTTTGCAAGCAGTTGATAAGTGAAATGACTCTTCCGGACTTGCTGGTTCATTTTAGAAAAATGTACCTTGCAACTCAGCTTGTCAAAAATATAGAAATCTCCCTTGAACCTGGAAACGAATCAGTAACCATTTTCCATGACTTCAAAGATGAAAGGGTTATTCGTAATCTGGTTAAGTATTTTTCAAATATATTCCGGGAAAACGGCACGCCTTTTGAGACATTTTCATATTCGAGCATGATTGTATTTCGGTTCTTCCAGGGGCGAGAACCTGACAGTTCAGATTTATGTTTGATAGAATCAATGAAAGATCCCGATTAAATTGATCCGAATAACCTGAAGAAGTTCAAAGGTCTACTGGAGTTCAAAGGTATATTGGCCAGAACCAGAAAATAAATAAAATATTTTTATGACCCCATTGAAAAAATTCAGGGCTAACATTAAGAGCTAAAATCCAGGGCTAAAATTCAGGGCTAAAATTAAAGGGTAAAATTTTAGCCCGTAGATTAAAGTTCCCATAGAAACTTCAGGTACTGAAGCCTATAATTTCTGACACTTATTGTTTAAACCGGTCGTTTAATCTTAGTTAACCTTTTGTAACCCCCAAAGGAAGGACTCTTGCGACCTTACGGGCAATTCCGAGTTCGTGCACGACATTTACCACTTCGCTGCTGGACTTGTATACATCCGGAGCTTCCTCTGCAATGACTGAAGGATGGGTGGCTCTTACTGTAATGCCCCGAGCTTCAAGGTTTTCTTTTATGCTCTGTCCGCGGAATTCTTTCTTTGCATGTGCTCTGCTCATGACCCTGCCAGCCCCATGACAGGCACTACCGAAAGAAACATTCATAGCCTCTTCTGAACCGCATAGTATATAAGAAGGAGTTCCCATGCTTCCAGGAATCAGCACTGGTTGGCCTACATCTCTGTATACGGCCGGGACTTCGGGATGCCCTGGAGGAAAGGCTCTTGTTGCTCCTTTCCTGTGTACATACACCTCTTTTTTCTTGCCGTCCACGGTATGTTTTTCAAGTTTTGCCACGTTATGAGCAACGTCATAAAGCAAATCCATGCCCAGGTCGTCAGCATCTCTCTCAAATATTCTTTCAAACGATTCCCTTGTCCAGTGAGTAATTATCTGACGATTTGCCCATGCATAATTTGCAGCACAGAGCATGGCTTTAAAATAGTTCTGGGCTTCCCTTGACTGGGCAGGGGCACAGGCAAGTTGTTTGTCCGGAATTTCTATTTTATAGTTCTTTACGGCCTGAGAGAGTTCCTTTAAGTGGTCAGTACAGATCTGGTGCCCTGCACCTCTTGACCCACAGTGGATCATTACCGTAACCTGGCCTTCTTGAAGCCCAAAGGTTGAGGCTATTTCCTGATCATAGATCTTATCAACATACTGCACCTCAAGGAAGTGGTTGCCGCTTCCAAGAGTTCCTAACTGAGGTTTTCCTCTTTTTCTGGCTTTTGTGCTTACCTGGGCAGGGTCAGCTCCTTCCATATACCCATTAGCTTCACAGTGCTTGACATCAGCTTCTACGCCATACCCGGCTTCTACAGCCCAGCTTGCCCCTTCTAAAAAAGCACTGTCCAGTTCTTTATCCGACGCCCTGATCCGGCTTTTGGAACCAACGCCTGCGGGCACATTACTAAAAAGCTCGTCAGTTAACCTCTTTATGTTTGGAACTACCTCTTCTTTCTGAAGGTTGGTACGGATTAACCTTACTCCGCAGTTGATATCAAAGCCCACCCCGCCCGGGCTGATAATACCTTCTTCTACATCAAAAGCGGCAACTCCCCCTATAGCAAAGCCATAACCAAGATGAGCATCAGGCATTGCCATAGAGTACTTCTGAATACCAGGTAGGGTTGCTACATTTGCAATCTGGTCGATAGTCTCGGGTTCAATGCCTTCAAGCAAACTCTGGGATACAAACAGGCGGCCTGGAACCCGCATGTTAGGGATGTGGCCAACAGGAATTTCCCATTCGTTTTCGGAAAGCTTCCTGACCATACCCTTTACATCCTTCTGTATATTTTCCGTGCTTAATTCCTCAATAGCTGTATCTTCACTCTCTACCATGATTTATGCTCCCTGCTCCTTCATGCTTTAGATATAATCCTGGAACTACTAATTTATCTTCCGTTTTCCAGGGGTTCTGCATATTAATTTGGAAATGTGATCAAGATATACTGTGTCAGGCTGGATTAGAGCCACAATGAATTTTGGAAACGGATTTAAGATCGGTTCGATATAACAAAGTCGATCTAAATGTTTGATATAACAAAGTCGATCTAAATATGACTGAACCAATTCAGGACTAGATAATTCAACTTGAGATATACTTGAGATATACTTGAGATATACTTGAGATATACTTGAGATATACTTGAAATATTATAGTACTTGAGATATTATAGTGCAGAATAGGATAATTCCTATACATGAAGATATGCATGGTGCTAGTAGTTAGAGGAGAAACAGCCAGTATTCGGTGAACCAATTCCGGGAAATCGGAAGAAAACTTCTGCGCCTTTATATATCCACAACAACCTGAGCCTTCCAGCCGTCAGCAGTCTTCGTTATTTCTAACTGGTTATAGGTAACGGCCTTAATTTCAGTCTCAAAGGGGAGTTTTTCTAGATAGTACTTTTTGCCCAGTGCCTGAGCTGTTATTGAATATTCACCTTTTTCTTCCCTTATTTTCTCAACTCGAAACTCCCTAAAAACGATTTCATCAACTTCAAAGAGATATAGAAGTTCAGAAAGCCAGTCCACAAGCAGGGATTCCAGGTCAGGTGACTTGAGAAAAATTTCTCTTGCGGTGTCTCCCGAGATTTTTCCTGTATCAATTATGACATTAAACATAGCGAGAGCCGCATTTTCAAATACTTCTTCTCGAGTTTTTCCGTAAGCCTGGAACTTTATATCTGCAGTGTGATCCAGATACTCATACTGTTTTCCTTGAGATGACATAGCCAGGTAATTGTGTTTTTTGTTACATTAACTTATTTACCACATAAATCTGTTTTCAAGCCTAGAATTTCCCTTAACTTGGGTAACGAACCTAAACAACAAACCTAGACAACGAATCTGACAACGAATCTAGACAACAAATCTGGACAATAAATCTGGACAACGAATTGAGACAGAACTCTAATTGAAATAAAACTAAGTTGCAAAATTATTAAAAAAAGGATGTTGTTACTGCAGCTCTTTCCATATATAGTAGATTCTCTGGATTGCTGTTATGTGGCTGGTTACAGCAATCAGAATGACGGCCCAGCCAAGAATTGAAAAACCTGCAATTGGACCTGGAAATACAAAGTTGCCAAAGGCTGCAAGAATTATGACTACAAGTCGGTCAGCCCTGCCCATTATCCCTCCATAGTATCTTCCAAGGCTGAGCGCCTGGGCCTGGGTTCCAAGATAGCTGGTAAGGAGCACACCTACAATTGCCGTAACTCCTAACTGCCAGGAAACGTAACCTGCAAAAAAGATGCTACATATTATAAAAACATCCGAGTAACGGTCAATGACGTGATCCAGAAAGTCACCTCTTGGGGTTGCCCTATTTGATTTCCGTGCAATTATCCCGTCAAGGGCGTCAAAAATAGAGTTAAGTATTACCAGGATGCCTGCCAGCAGGATAAATTCCCTGGATGCAGGCGAATAATAAAAACTCAGTCCTGCAAAGAATGCACATATAAGGGAGGCTATGGAAACCGTGTTGGGTGATACCTCATATCTAATGAAATAGTCTGCCAGTGGGTCGATAACTTTTGAGGCAAAAGGTCTCAGGGTGTTAAACGTCATGGTACTCGAGATTTTTCTTTAGGTGATACTCGTAACAGAAAGCTGCTCCAGAAACAGGCGTCTCGTCTTACTCGGTATTCTGGGTTGGATTTGCTTATTTATTCATTTCTGTGTTTACCTGCTTTTTTATATTTATACTTAAGCTGTATGGTTATCCACTTACTCAATAGATAAGTTTACTCATTTTATTTCCTGTTTTTCAAGCTCTTACTTATAAATCGTGGATTAAACAAGCGAACGTTTATGTTTACTCATTTTCTCTTTCTGCTGTCACACTCTTAAGGATAGAAAAGAATCACACGAACAAGCATTTGCAAGCGAGCGTTTATAGTTTATTTATTTTTCTTTTCTGCTTTTGCACGCTCGTACAGGTACTTAACTTTGCAGGAATGCTCAAGCTGCGTGGTCACTATATAGGCGTCTCCAAGTGTTCTTCCGATTGCAAAAGTCCCATGACTGTAAACTATAGCGCCTCTATGCCTTGAGAGCGCATTTGCAAGATTTCCTGCAAGCTTGCGGCTGCCTATCCCTCCTCCTACGACCGGAATCTCCCCAAGGAAGTACTGCCCTTCACTATCTACAGGTGAAATTCTTCCTTCAGGGCCTGCGAGCAGGGACTCAACAACCGCATATGGAGCATGAGCGTGAATGATTGCAAGTGCTGAGGTCTGCCTGTAAATCTCCCTGTGCACGACAGCTTCAGAAGATGCAATTATATCCAGGGAAGAAGTGTCCCAAACGTCAACTTCAACAACGTTATTTTCTGTAATTTCATCAAGTGCGGCGCCTGTCCGGGTGATAAGCATCCTGTCGCCAGCTCTGAGGCTGATATTTCCAAAGTTGGATTCAACAAGCCCGTGTTCAACCAGCTTGCGCCCATATTTTGAGATTTCCTGCCACATCGTAAGCGGTATATTACACATTTGGTTAATAATACATATTGCTTAGAAGTTTGCGGTTATGTTTCTAAAAAAGACTCTAATAATTCTTCTTTTCTTCTTAAAGTCTAAAAAATCTGAAACTATAATCCATTTAATCTTTTTAATTTTATGAAACTTTACCTGTTTTGAGCGTATGCTTAATGGGCACACTAACCTCATCTCTATTCTTCAAAAGATCCTTTGGGTCCTTGTAGTCACCAATAACAAGAGCCTCTAAAATACTAAACCTGCTTTTCTTCTAAGAATATTACACAAAAAGGAAAAATTAATGATTATGTCCTTTCAAGAAATTCTATGAAAGAATCTAAATTCTGCTCTTTCATTTGAATACAAAAATCATTATTTTTGTCTATATTTTTATATTGTTCGTACATGGAAGTTAATTGATTATACATTGTTGAGTTTACTGATTTATACCATTGCGCATAATCGTAAATTATGTTAACAGACATCGGACACAATAACAACGTTAAGCCAAATCCTGCTTCCTCATCCTGAAATATTACAAAAGGGAATGTTCTACATGCTTCCGATCTGTTATCGTATATTCTACATTTCGAATTTATCAATAATGGACACTGCTCAACGGCATTTATTGCTTTATAACATCCTTCCAACTCTGATTTTACCGCATTCGATTTTAAAATATTCGCACTTTCTCTATCTGCATTTTTTAAAATTTTCTCATATTCTTTTCTATGAAAGTCAATAATATGATGTTTGCAGCAACTCGCATTACATGATTCAGGACAGATATAATGTTTAAGTATGCTTTGAGTTTTTGAGAGTAACCAGTCGTGTTTTTCAATACGTTGTCTTCGATCCATGGCCAAGCCTCGTAAACTTCCTTTTTCCACATCTCATAAAGTCTTTTTCTTTCCTGAGCTTCTTTGCTACTCTCAATAATGTCTCTACTTTCTCTCTGCTTCAAGAATATAAATCATAGGAGTCGGATCCTTCTATTAGTTACCCTGGATATAATGTCTTAAGCGAGATAGACACAGGACTCTCTGAGGTCTATGTACTATAACCTCTGGTACCCGGCAAAAAAGAGAATAGATCACAGGCAAATAAAGACGGCTGGCTTCCGGATAAAGAATCCGGCCATAAAGTTTATCTGTGAGTATTGTATTTAGGTAAGTCGCAGTATTTTACAATTGCCTCGTTGGCTCAGCCCGGTAGAGCGAGTGACTTGTAATCACTAGGTCGCGTGTTCAAATCACGCACGGGGCTTTTTACTAATTTTGAATCCAGCTCTTCGCTGTTTTGTATGGGTAACTTTTATTCATCTCCTAATAACCTATCCGAAAAGTGGTTACCTGCTATAACTTTTACGATATGCAATATGCAAAATCGACACGGGTGCCCGGGTATTTATACCTATTGTAACTTTTCGATGTGCATTACTGATTTTTCGGATAGGCTCTAAATGCTAAAGTAACATATCTAATATCTAAAAACACTTGTTATGGAAAATCATATTCAAGCTTCATGTTTCTCTTTTTGACCTGGCTACTTCCTAACTGAGCAATTATTATCAATCCGCACAAAACAGCGAAGAGCTTTTACTCCTATTCCAAAGAGTCAGTTTGGGTGGGAACAGGTACTTGTGACAATATGAGTGTTCAAAAACGTTTAAAGTCATTGAAAAATACGCCGATATCCTTATTCGTAAGGAGCTAATTTGGCATGAAAGTCTGGAATAAAACTGGCTCTCAATACTCCTTTTGGTTTTCTGCTCCTTATCAAATTTAAGTCTTCTATGGCAATTTACTGATTAGTTTAGCGATGGTTTGAAACATCAAAATTAGGACAACATTACTACCTAAGTTAATGACGAAATCGATAGTAAAAAAGGGTACGATGAAAAGTACTTTCATTTCTTTGTGCCTGTTATTCGAAGAATTTCATGTGTGTATTTTATGAGTGGCTAGTCAATCATAAAATACATATACTAAAAGCCATATCATAACTGACTGTTCAGTCAGTCAGTGGCGATATTATGTGATACAATTCTAATATTCAGGAGAATTAAAAATGTCGGGAAATATGGAATCTAAAAATGAATCAAGTATGAAAACTTTTGAACTCAGTGAAAAAGTAACTGTAGAAAAAGTATCCTATAAAACCCGATACGGAATTACCGTTGTAGCAGACATGTACTTGTCAAAAGATATGGATGAGTCAAAAAAATATCCGGCAATTGTCATAGGAACACCTTATGGAGGTGTAAAAGAGCAAGGTGCTGGTATTTACGCACAGAATCTGGCAGAACGAGGATTTGTTGCCATTGCGTTCGATGAATCTTTTAATGGCGAAAGCAGTGGTGAACCAAGACATGTCTCTTCCCCGGATATATTTGTTGAAGATTTTAGCGCGGGAGTAGATTTTTTGGGAACACGTCCTTTCGTGGACAGGAACAGGATTGGTGCTATCGGTATCTGTGGAAGTGGTGGATTTTCAATTACTGCAGCTCAAGTTGACCCACGTATCAAAGCAGTTGCTACTGCAAGTATGTATGATATAAGTAGCATGATAAGAGATGGATTTGGGAAAACAATGACTGATGAACAGCGTGCTCAAACTTTAGTTCAGTTGGGCGAGCAGCGATGGAAAGACTTTGAGAATGGCACTCCAGAAGTGCCGGTGGGTTTTCCAGGTGAACCAGCTGATTCAATTCCAGAAGGATTAGATCCAATTTCAAGTGAATTTTTTGAATACTACGGAATGGGGCGTGGACATCATCCTAATGCAGGAGCTGCATTCACTATTACAAGTAGCATGTCATTCATGAACTTCCCTTTGATGAACTATATTGATACCATTTCACCAAGACCAATTTTGTTCATCATCGGTGAAAATGCTCACTCAAGATATTTCAGTGAAGATGCCTATGAAAGAGCTGCCGAACCCAAAGAACTCTACATAGTTCCGGGAGCAAGACATATTGATCTGTACGACAGGACCGACATGATCCCATTTGACAAATTGGAATCATTCTTTGCAAAATATCTAGGTTACAAAAACGAACAGAGCAGTGTTCTACAAACCGAAATTTGAACAATTATCTGGAGATGACAGGCTGGATACTTTTTTTTCAGTCTCGCCTGTAAGTGATTAGTCAATCACAATGCAGCTAAACAATTCAAAAATTCAGGAGAATTAAAATGTTATACAGAAAAATGCCAAAGAACGGGGACGAGCTCTCGATACTTGGATTCGGATGCATGCGCCTCCCCGTAAAAGAAGACGGTAGTATAGATGAAGAAAGAGCCATCAAGCAGGTGCGCTATGCAATCAACCAGGGTGTAAACTATATTGATACTGCCTGGCCATATCACATGGGAGAGAGCGAGCCTTTCTTAGGTCGTGCCCTTGCCGATGGATACCGTGAAAAGGTGAAACTCGCAACAAAACTTCCTTCGTGGCTTATAGAGAGCCGAGAAGATATGGATAGATTCCTCAATGCTCAATTAGAGAAACTCAAAACCGACCACGTTGACTATTACCTTATCCACGCTCTCGTTGGTGACCTGTGGGACAATATTGAAAATCTTGGTGTAGCTGATTTCCTTGACAAAGCCAAAGCTGATGGCCGAATAATTAACGCAGGTTTCTCCTTCCACGGTTCGGGAGAAGACTTCAATCGAATAGTGGATGCCTATGACTGGGACTTTTGTCAGATCCAGTATAACTTCCTGGACGAAAAGAATCAGGCAGGTACCAGGGGTTTGGAATATGCAGCTTCAAAAGACCTTGGAGTAATCATTATGGAGCCCCTCCGTGGAGGAAACCTCACAAATCCAGTACCCTCTGCTGTAAAAGAGATCTGGGATGAGGCTCCGACGAAGAGGACCGCTGCAGAATGGGCTCTTCGCTGGGTATGGAATCACCCAGAAGTCACTGTTGTCCTCTCTGGAATGAATGAGGAAACACATATTGAAGAGAACCTTAAGGTGGCAGGCGAGGCTTACCCGAATTCCCTGACAGAAACTGAACTGCAGCTAATAAATAAAGTAGAACAGAAGTACCGCGAACTGATGAAAGTAGGCTGTACAGGCTGCAGATACTGTATGCCCTGTCCATCAGGGGTGAACATTCCACTCTGTTTCGAATTGTACAACAATCTCTACATGTCCAACAATGCAGACGATGTAAAGTTCTTCTATGCTGCACAGTTGAGTGGTGCCATATCCGTTGGAGAATCCGGATTTGCATCTCAGTGCGTACAATGTGGACAGTGCCTTGAAAAATGTCCCCAGCACATTGATATACCAACGATGCTTGAATCCGTTGTCGAAGAACTTGAAGGATCTGACCTGGAGGAGAGAGTTAACATGGCAAAGCAGTTGTTCAAGAAGCAAATTTAAAAGCGAGAACAATTCTAAGTGCCAAAAAAGCAAATGAAGATATCTTTTAATCTTTAAAAGCCAGACAAAACGATATCTTCATTTTCCGCTGTTCATCTTCATGTTTAGTTAATTATATTCATTCAACTTTGAAATTATGAATTTTTACCTCGAATTGCAAAGCAACAACCAGATAATTCTGAAAATCAAGCTTGTATGAGTATAGTGCTGGCTTGTATGAGTATAGTGCTAAACTCTATAAAGTCAAACTCTAAAAAGTCTCCAAACGAATAAATTGTTATCCAACAACTTGATATTTAAACTGTTTATTGCTAAAGCATTTAATTTTTTTAAGCAAAGGTTAATACATGGATCTGACTGACATACTTAAGGCTGTTAAAGAGGGAAAAATGGATCTTGAGAGTGCGGAGCAGCAGGCTCGGGGCCTGGGGTTCGTCTCTTATCTGGATATAGCAAAACTTGATTCTCACAGAAAAAGCAGAACAGGAGTAATCGAGGCTATTCTTGCCGATTGTAAAGATCCTGATGACGTGGTAGAAATTGCGAGGGTCATGGTTGCTGAGAGCAAAAGAGCCCTTATTACGAGGGTCTCGCCAGGGCATCTCGAAGCCTTAAAGCAGGCCTTTGGCCAGGATAAACTGGAGTGGAACAGCAGGGCTCGTACAGTTGTTATCCATGACGGCACGCCTGCCCCTAGAACCGGGGGAGTCGTAGGGTTCGTTTCAGCAGGCACGGCAGATATCCCGGCTGCGGAAGAAGCCAGGGTTGTAGCTTCAGAAATGGGTTGTGAGACGGTTGCGGTTTATGATGTGGGTGTTGCGGGAATCCACAGGCTTATCCCGGCGCTGGATAAACTGAAAGCCAGGATGCCAGGAGCAATCGTCGTTGCGGCTGGGAGGGAAGGAACGCTTCCCACAATAGTTTCAGGATTAGTTGACGTGCCTGTAATAGGGCTTCCGGTTTCGACAGGCTACGGAGCAGGTGGAGGAGGAAAGGCTGCCCTGCTGTCAATGCTCCAATCCTGTTCCACACTTGCAGTTGTAAATATTGATGCAGGCTTTGTTGCGGGAGCGTATGCGGCCAGAATCGCAAATATGATTGCGGCTGCTTATGCCCACGGCAAAGAGGATAGGGCCGGGCAGGCAAAAGAGGGTAACGGCAATAAAAAGGGGATAAAAAGGGAATAAAAAGGGAATAAAAAAAGAATAAAAGGAAAAGAAAAAGGAAAAGAAATCGAAATGCAGGAAAGAATTTTATGAAAGCACTTGTATTCAACCCTTTTTCAGGGGCAGCAGGAGATATGATCCTTGGGTGCACTCTCGATCTAGGAGCTAACCGAAAAATGGTTAAAGAGCTGATAGAAGCTTCTGTCAACGTATCCGTAGATATAAGAGAAGTTATGAAAAAGGGAATAAAGGCCCTGGATGTCCGGATTAACGTACCTGAAAAAGAACCAGTCCGTACATATCCAGAAATTCTGGACGTGGTAAAGGCCGCAAAACTGCCCTCCGGTGTGGAAGCAAGTGCCCTTGATATCTTTTCGAAGTTGGCCGAGGCCGAAGCTTCAGTTCATGGGCAGACTGATCTTGAGAAGCTTCATTTCCATGAGGTTGGGCAGAGTGATGCGCTTGCTGATATAATCGGCTCTTCGGCAGCTATCTATTCCCTTAACTGCGATTCCGTTTACTGCACTCCTATAAATGTAGGCAGTGGGACAATAGAATGCGCACATGGAGTTCTTCCTGTGCCAGCGCCTGCAACCCTTGAGCTTCTCAAGAAAGGAAAATTTTATTTCAGGGGAGGGGCTGAGCAAAAGGAACTTCTTACTCCTACAGGGGCTGCTATTCTTGCTCATTTCGCAAGACCTCTGGAAGCTTTTCCTCAGGGCAGAGTAATTTCAATAGGTTATGGAGCCGGGGATTCCGAGCTTGCCGGGCCCAATGTACTGCAGGGAATGTTATGTGAACTTGATTCCTGCCTGATTACGGATATAATTGAGGTACTCGAAACGAACGCTGATGATGTGAGCGGAGAAGTACTGGGGAACCTGTTTGAGGAGTTACTTGCTATGGGGGCAAGGGATGTTGCAATTCTCCCGGCAACGATGAAAAAAGGCCGTCCTGCTCATGTTATTAAAGTCATCGCAAAACCTGAAGACACTGAAAAACTCGCCCGGAAAATCATTATCGAAACAGGGTCTCTGGGTGTGAGAGTTATCCCTACCCGGCACAGGTTGATGGCTGCCAGACGAATAGAACCGGTTAAGTTTGAGGTCGAAGGGCAGATATATGAATCTGCTGTCAAGATTGCCAGGGACTCTGAGGGAATACTGCTCAATATTTCTGCCGAGTTTGAGGATTGCAAAAAAATCGCAAAAGCGAGTGGCATCCCTGTAAAAGAGGTTATGAGAAAGGCAGAGGAAGCTGCAAGAAAGCTTTTCTCATGAAATCCTTAAAAGGTCTGAAATCAGTAAAAAAATAAAGAACGAAACAGATTTAAAATGAGTAGCGAAGCTGAAAAGTAAAGTTGAAAAGTAAATCTGAAAAGTAAAGTTGAATCGTAAAGTTGAAAAGTAAGTCTGAAAAGTAAAGTTGAATCGTAAAGTTGAAACGTAAAGTTGAAAAGTAAGTCTGAAAAGTAAAGCTGGAAAGCAAAAGCCTTCTTAAGCTGTGAGGCTTTCACTTTTCATTCTATTTTGCTTGTAAGCCATCCAGATTTAAAGTTTGCCCATTGAATGCAGGAGTTCCGCATTCAGCACACTTGCCCCGGCTGCTCCACGGATGGTGTTATGTCCCATTGCGATGTAGCGGATTCCTTCTCTTATACGGCCCACTGAAACGCTCATGCCTTTTCCCATGTTGCGGTCAAGGCGCGGCTGAGGCCTGTCAATTTCATCTCTTACAATTAAAGGTTTTGCAGGTTCGGAAGGAAGTTCTTTCAGCCTTGGGTCAAATTTCAGAAAAGCTTCCCTTACTTCTTCAGGCGTTGGTTTATCCCTCATTCCGGCCCAGATGGCTTCTGTATGCCCATCTATTACAGGAACCCTGTTGCAGGAAGCACTTACTTTCATATCTGCAGGCACGACTTCAGAGCCGTTGAACTCTCCGAGGAGCTTTAAAGTTTCAGTTTCCATCTTCTTTTCTTCATTTCCTATGTACGGAATGATATTGTCGTAAATTGCCATTGCGGCAACTCCGGAAAAACCTGCGCCTGAGATCGCCTGCATTGTGGCTACCTGTATGGTTTCAAGTCCAAACTGCATAAGAGGCTTTAAGGTGACAGTCATGACAATAGTGGAACAATTGGGGTTTGTAATGATATATCCGTCCCATCCTCTTGCATCCTGCTGGACTTCGAGAAGCCCGAGATGTTCTGGATTTACCTCCGGAATCACAAGAGGTATATCCTTTTCCATCCTGTAGGATGAGGCATTGCTTGCCACTGCAAATCCGGCCTTTGCAAATTCGGGTTCCACTGTCAGGGCAAGGTCTGCAGGAAGGGCCGAGAACACCACTTCCGCATCTACGGCTTTTGGATCTACCGGAACAACTTTGATATCTTCAACGCTTTCCGGCATAGCTGTATCTAACCTCCAGCCTGCGGCTTCTTTATATGTTTTGCCGGCGCTTCTCTCGGATGCTGCGAGGGCTGTAATCTCAAACCAGGGGTGGTTTGCAAGTGCTTCTACAAATCTCTGCCCAACAGCGCCTGTGGCGCCTAAAATACCCGCTTTAATTGCTACCATTTAAGCTACCTCCGGAAAGATAAGAGTCATTGACAAAACTGATTGATAAAACTGATTGATAAAACTGACTGATAAAACTGACTGATAAAACTGATTGATAAAACTGATTGATAAAACTGATTGATAAAACTGATTGATAAAACTGACTGATAAAACTGATTGATAAAACTGATTGATAAAACCGATTGATAAAAACAACTAATAAAAACGATTTATAAAACCGACTAATAAAACCGATTGATAAAAACAACTGATAAAAACGATTAATAAAACCGATTGATAAAAAGGAAAAAGAAAATTGGAATAAATAGATTATTCCAACTAGTTACCTTTTTACTCTTCTACTTTAATTGCCTGGTTCGGGCATGCCTCTTCACATGCACCGCATTCTACGCATTCGTCATTGTCGACTACTGCGATTCCCTTTTCTTCATCAAGAGTGATTGCATCATTGGGGCATTCATCTACACAGGTTCCACATCCGGAACATTCATCTGCATTAACTGTTGCTGGCATATTTATTCACACTCCTTTTTGCTTACTCGATATATACGGAAATTAAATGGGACGTTTTTGAAACTTCCATAAGATATCGAAAAGTTTGGTCATAACGCCATTGACAAGACAAACATAAAAACTTATCGCTTTTTAGCAAAAGGAAGCTTTCTAAAATCAGGATGGAGTTAACCACCAGGCAACTAAAAAATCTTATTGAAAGTTATAAAATAAAGGGAAAATTAAAAAAAATTTATTTAACACACCGAATCGTGCATGGAAATTCCAGAAGCGGTCAGACGATACATTCCATCTTCGAGTTTCAGAAAGCCTTCCTTTAGCAGAAAATCCATATGGAACTTAAAGAAGAAGTCATTTAATCCGGATTCATCCTTTAGCTGTTTTTCAGTCTTTCCAAAGATTCCAACAATCCGGAGGAGCTTTCTTCTTTCAGGGCTTACGGAAATCTTTTCCATCATCATGTGTTCCAGTTTGACAGCTTCTCCTTCAGTAGGCTCACTTTTGTTTTCAAAATAAGCATCAAGTTCATCAATTTCCTCGCTCATGTTAAGACTCCATTATTTTTTTGTAATTATAAAACCTCAACTCTTTTTTATACAGTTCCGAAAAGGATAAGTGTGATTGCAAACCTCTTAATTAAGTTGCAGGTTTCTACCATACCTTTAAGTTTAGTTGTAAGTTCAGCTTTAATTTAACTTTGAGTCAAGCCTAAGTCCAGCTTTAATTTAACTTTGAGTCAAGCCTAAGTTCAGCATTAAATTATCTTTAAGTTGAGCCTGACATATTTTTAATCGTCTTTCCTGTATATATTAACCTTGCATATTTGCTCATTTTCATGTTCACCATGACTCTCAGCGTGAGCATCAGTACCATGCTCATGGACCTCTTTTTCAAAGACAAAACCTGATTTCTTGAGATTTCCTTCAATAGTACTTTCAATTATCTCTATGAGTTTATATTTTGAGACCTTTGTAATTGCGGAAAGCAGCCTGAGTTCGATGTTCTCATTTTCCAGAGCAGGAAGAAGCTCTACCTGAGGCACTTCTTTAGATGAGGTTACACTGCCCTTAACCGCAGATTTCGGAAGTTTCATGGAAAGCTTTACATGCCCTATAAACTCAGGATTAAGTTCCCGAACTCTATCCTGAATGGTCTGAAGGTTTTCTTCTATGAAACGTACACTTTCTTCAGGGCTGAACTCCCGTGGTTCAAGGGTATAGAGAGCTGAGTAAGCTGAAACCTCAGAGAGTTCAATGGAGTTTTTCTTTTCCTGGGAAGGCTTTTTAAATCCCGGTACAGCGAGGTGAATAAGTAGTTTTTCGAATTGTTCATCTTCATGTTTTGCGGAAAATTTCAGAATATGGGCTTCCGGGTTCATCTCGTAGAGCATTTTCTCAGCAGCCAGGACAGTTTCTATAGGCGTTACGTCAATCTTGTTTATGCAGAGAACTTCAGCATCTTTTATCTGCGTCTCTATAAACCTCGGGATCTGTTTTGCCTCGGTCCCGAACCGACCAGGATCTATAAGGGTTACTATCGGGGCAAAGGAGAGCTCAGAGAGTCCCATTGTTTCGATTTCTTCTCGTATCTGACCAGGGAAGGCGATTCCTGTCGGTTCGATAATAACAACGTCAGGCATAAACTCTTCTTCAAGAGTCTGAAGAGTATACTGCATGCTTATCCTGAGTGTACAGCAAATACAGCCACTTGTAAGTTCCTCGGTTACAATGCCAGGCCTTGTAAGAATATCCCCATCAAGCCCTATTTCCCCTATTTCATTTACAATAATCGCAGTCTTCTTTCCTGCGTTACTGAGCTGCCTGCTGATTTTCAGTATAGTGGTTGTTTTCCCGCTTCCGAGAAAACCTCCTATGATCATGACTTTCATGTCTCTCTCCTTTTTTCAATAATAAAATTGTTTTTTAGACGGTCGAGTGGTATAATCTATTTTAAGATATATATAAAATTGGCAGTGCCGCCAGAATCAGCAGAATTGCAGCTCAACCCTTTTAAAAAACTGCTTGGCTGCGAGCCATTTATCAAAAATTTGAACGAAAACCTCGAACAACGACATGGTCGAAAAGTGCTAATAAGAAAGCAAATAAGACCTTTAAACCAAAAAAGAAGAAATCCTTTTATTACCGGGAGAAATTATCGGACAGCTTGTAAAGACTCAGGGGTTTTACGCTTCGTCCTATAATTTCTTGTATCTTATTTTGTCAACGTTTTCTGCCGACTAACCGGGCAATTTGCATGATTCTAAATAGACGTGTTGAATTTATTTTTTAGATCGCTTTTTTAAAAAACCAAATATACTAAACGATGTCCTATAGTAAATCCTGTTATACACTGCTTTTTTTGGATTCTTTATAAGTCCCGTTCCCTTTTTTCCATAAAATGGTACTACAGCCTTTTTTACTTTACGTTTTAATTTGCCTGTAGTCCTTGCTTTAATAGACTTTTTCAAAGATGGTTTTCTGAAACCAAATTTCATAAACTTCCACACCATTGATTTTATTTTAAAAATAAAAATATAACATTAGTATATAACTGGTTTACTTCTTCTTAATCAGAATAAACGCTGTCAATAGAATACACAAAGTTTGAATACTCCCAGTCCAGACAAAAACGGTGTTTCACGCTTTACATAGACTTCTCTCATCTGTGATCCTTGAGCATGTGCCATTCAGCTTTGTTTCCATTTATGGCATTAGCATTGGGAACCAATGATATCATTTGGTATTTCCAGGTAATAGTGAATAGACATGTTATAAATGGTTTTTTATATTTCCCTCTTAATCATAACTCTTAACCGTCGACAGATACGGTTATTCGTAAAACTCCATTTTAAATCATAGTTCTTTTTAATATGAAACTTGGAATAACTTTTTATTTTTCCCACAGCCCATATTATCCTGATAAGCTTCCTGGCTGATGCACATGTTGCGGTATTGCAGTGCTTTCCTTCACTTATTGTTGAAATACGTTCCAATCACAGGTTGACACTTTGCCTGCACAAAAGCTCTTCCCAAAACCCATCTTAGCAGTTCTGATCCACTGTTGTCAGGTCCTGAAATCACTTCCTTTTTTAATTCTCTTGAAGCTGATTTTACACATTTCTTGAACTTCTGAACTTTCAGCATACGTTTGTTTTATGAAAATGCAGCTATAAAAGTAAAGTTACATGTCACTCTTTATACGAGTTATCAATATGGCCTTAATATTTGAAAAAAAAGATTGCGTTCTCATCAAGGAACCTGGAAGTTCTGAACGGCTCTAAGAGATTTTTATATGGGAAGAGATACTGAGGTACTGGACTCACGGGTTGCGAGCTTTGGTTAATTCTCTTTCCGTTTGATCCCCTTAATTATGGAGTAGATACTAATGAATTGGGTGTTAAAGGGATGAGAACGCAATTCATACTATGCGCTTACCATATATAATATTTTTAGCACAGAATGTTATGTAGTTATCTTGATATTAGCATATCATTATAATTTCAATCCATTATTCTAAGCTTATATGATTGTTATAACCAGGACTATATGCAGTTGAACTGAAAAATCAACAATATCAAATCGTTAACTATATAAAACGTGACTTTAATTCGCAACCTTTAACGTAATTGATTTTGTTTTTCAGGTGCGTGAGTCCTGGTTTGAGGGGATAAATTTAGGGCAACGGTCAGAGGCAAGCTACTCTCAGCAAAGGTTAGGGCAGCAAGACCCAAAAAATATTTCTTCTGGTATTGAATTGGCTGAAAACAATTTAACAGGTTGTCTCAAACTTGACCCATTTCTATAACTGGATAATTGGAATTGTTACCTTTAAATTCAGATCGAAAATTATTCTGAAATAACAGAATAATTTATATATTTCTTTAATGATGAGAGAAAATAAAGAAGCTGCAGAACTAAATTTATTTTTGGAATTACTTGTGATTAATCCCTTTTAATCATTTTGTGATCACTTAGTAGTCGCTTGATAGTTGCCCTTGTATTCACTTTGTAATCACTCTCAGGAGAATTTGCATGCAAAGCAAGCTAATTACGCCGGAAATTAAAGCTTTCCTTATTTCTATAGGTTCGGTTTCCGTAGACCCCTCACTTATCCCACGGGCCCGAGGTTCGACTGCGGGTCCGGGGGCAGGTACGAGTTCAGTTTTTTTCAGGTCGGGAAATAAACGGGTAAGGCTCAGCATAAATAAAGACTCTCCGCTTTCGATTTTGAAAGTTGAAGGTGAAGGAGATGTTGGAGTCTTCTATCAAGGAAAAGAGCTCGTAAGGGGAAAACTTGAACCTGCACCTGCGCACTGCCCTGATCAGGCATTTATAACCCTTTGTGAAAGGTGCGTATTTGACTGCAAATATTGTCCTGTACCCAAGTTACAGGGGCACGTTAAGAGTGACGAAGAAGTCCTGAATATAATCGATGAGGTTTTACGAGCAGGAAATCTGAAAGCTATTTCCCTTACTTCGGGAGTTGAAACCTCAATAGAAGGAGAGGTTGAACGTGTGCTTAAATTGCTTCCTGCTCTCAAGAAATACAATGTCCCCATTGGAGTTTCGGTGTACCCTACTGAAGGATGTTCCAGAAAATTCTATGAAGCCGGAGCTTCTGAAGTCAAGTACAATGTTGAAACTATGGACCAGGAGATCTTCAAAAAAGTCTGTGGAGACCTTTCCCTTGATTACATTCTGGATAGACTCCGGGAAGCTGTTGACGTTTTCGGGAAAAACCGGGTTTTCAGTAATTTTATAATAGGGCTTGGGGAAAGTGACGATTCTGTAAGAGATGGAATCGAGACCCTTGCACAAATGGGAGTGATTCCTGTCCTGCGGCCGGTAAACCCGCATCCTCTAAGGGCCGGAGATTGCTTTACAGAACGTCCGTCCCCTGAACGCCTTTTAACGCTTGCAAAACTTGAAGCCGAAATACTCAAGAAATACGGGCTCGATCCAGGGCTTGCAAAGACAATGTGCCTGAAATGTACAGGTTGTGACCTCGTTCCCTTCGTTGATTTTTAATTTCCACTTTTTTCTCTTCGTTGATTTTTAATTTCTACTTTTTTCTTTTTTCTTTTGAAAATTTGGCTTTTCTCAAAGAGCCCGTCGTAAACGGAACTTATGACTTGAGTAGTAAAACCAGGTACAATATATGTTTCTGTTAAACCTGCATTTTAGGCAACTAAAGGTTTAATGTTATATTCCATTTCAACCACATAATTTCTGCTTTTATTTCTTTAAGAGGAACCCCATAATTTCCACTGGAAACTTCCACGGGTTAATTTTTTTGTTACTATTGATTATTTTACTTTTTTCTTTTTTGTTATAGTTCTATATATTTTTTTAATTTGTTCTTTGAGTTTTAATTTTTATGTGAAAACGGTTCTGTTTACTTTTTTGATGTAATTTTTAAAAATTTTGAAACACTTTTTATCCAGTTATATTTATTATAACCCATCGGCAATTCGCTTACTGTACTCAAATGTTTGTTTTATTATCGCATTCAATCTTATCTTTTTGTTTTCGTTCCTGATAATTTCAGTACCCCCTAATTTCCACTGGAATCTATTGGTTAACAGCCGGGTTTTCATGGAATATATACATACACTTGAGTTTAACTCCGGCTTTTTCAAAAAAACGCAAAAAATATCTCAAAAAGAGTTCATGCCGCTTAAAAAGCACTTTATCTTATTCTGCATTCGTTCACTTATTCTGCATTTGTTCACTTATCATTCGGCATTTTTCTTTTATTGTTCATTCTGTACATAGCATGTGAGATGATTTTAAGGTAATTTGTTCTTAAACTATGTACCTGAGAACTATTTGTTAAAATGTAACTTTTAGGTTTCAATTTAGATAGATATTAGGTTAGCAGCTTTAAAATAGAAAAATGAACGAATTTGAATATTTGAGTAAAGTTTTGGAAAATAACAAGCTACGACTAATTAGTGAGTCCAGAACATGAAATTTAAAGTTTTTAACCGAGGCTTTTTACTTTTAGGAATTTCTTAAGTCTTATTCAAACACCTTATTATATTTATAATGTGTTTCTTCATAATATATAGAAGAAGAGATTAGAAGAAGAAATCTATCTAAAAAATTATAACCCGTTTATTTCCATTGGAAAAAGTGGAACTTACCCCTCTGGCCTTCTTCTTTCGGTATGATTTTAAATTCCACTTTTCCTTTCCAGTTAAACTTTATCTTTTAATTTTTACATCAGTCTTTTTAACCTTCAGGATTTACCTGTTCGACTTTGATATTTCTTCCACACTTACGCCCCCGTGAACAACTTTTGCAATTTTTTGGACAAGGTCTGTTGGGTCACGGGACTGGAAAACATTTCTTCCTATAGCAACACCTCTTCCTCCTGCCTCGAGTGACCCTGCGATCATTTCCAGCAGTTCCTGTTCAGAATCCATTTTTGGACCGCCTGCGATGATTACAGGTACAGGGCATCCTTCAACTACTTCTTTAAAAGTTTCAGGGCTTCCGGTATAATTTGTTTTGATTATATCAGCTCCAAGTTCGGCTCCAATTCGAGCTGCATGTTTTACAACATCCACATCATATTCAGAACGAACCTTTTTTCCGCGTGGGTACATCATCGCAAGAAGAGGAATTCCCCATTCATCGCACTTTCCTGCCACATAGCCTAGCCCCTGCAGCATTTCATACTCGTCTTCAGCCCCGATATTTACATGAACTGATACGGCATCGGCCCCTACTTTTATAGCTTCTTCTACGGTTGTCACCAGAACCTTATGGTTTGGATCAGGAGAAAGAGAAGTTGAAGCTGAAAGATGTATTATAAGGCCCACATCATGTCCGTATCCACGGTGTCCGTACTTTGCAAGCCCCATGTGTCCGAGCACGGCGTTTGCCCCGCCTTCTGCAACCTTGTTTACAGTTTCCTGAAGGTTTTTAAGCCCTTCAATTGGACCTGCACTAACTCCATGGTCCATAGGAATAATAATTGCATTACCGGTACTTCGATTGAATATACGTTCCAGCCTCACGGATTTACCTATAGTGTTCATAGGCTGCATATTTCGAATTAGAGAATATAAACTTTATCAGTATATCTTTAAGGAACCAAATGCCAGGATTTCTCTTGCTTACTTTTCATGACTCAGATTTTCGGAAGGCAGAGACTATAAAGCTTAATCTGCTTTTAAAAATGCACATAATTTGTGAAAAATAACTTAAAAAATTCGGGGAAATATTAAAAAATTAAAAATGTTACTGAAAATTCGAAACGTTAAGAGGGTTAACAAAGGTTACAAAGGTTACAAAGGTTACAAAGGTTAAAACCATTAAAAATATTAAAAAAAGTTTAAACACTTTTTGATGACTTATTTTGGCTCTTCGTTGTTTTGTGTGGATATCCTTATAACGTCCTCATAAAAACCAATGCGGTCTTGAATTGAAAATCATTTTATCCATAGGGAATAGCGAAGAGCCCTTATTTTGTATTTTCGTTCTGATAAATCCCTGAATACCCTTTTTCTACTTCAGTATCCAGAGTATAGAATAAAAGCTGCATAATTCGGGCGTCTTTTTTCAGTCTGAATCCTTCCGTATTATAAACCACCAGCATCGACTCGCTGCGGCCTCTGTATCCTGCATCCCATACCGCGGTTTCAAGGGTAGCTCCGCATCGAATAAGAGTTGAACGTGGCTTTGCAATCGCAGCTAGATTCATGGGAATATTTACAATCTCATTGAAAAGTACCTTGTAAATCCCCTCTGGCAGGTGAATCCAACCATCATTTTCGAATTCAAGAGTTTTTCCATCTGGAAGCTTTCGTTCAGAGTTATCAAAATCCACAGCTCCAGAACCTTCTATTGTTTTCACTTCTTTCAGGGTAAGCTCAAGTCCGTTAGGCTGGATCTGGGTTTCTATATCAACGGCATTTTCAAGCAAAGGAGGCTTTGCCTGTATAAGTTTTCTTAGTTCGGTGCTGGATAGAAGCGTCATCGAAAATGTAATTGCAAAGATTCTTTATTACTGTTTCGGATTTCATTTTATGGTTTTATCCTTTTCTGGATATTATTCTCTTTGATTTCATTTTTATTTCCAGTACTAATATTATTATCTTTATTATATTAAACGAGAATTTATGAAAAGGTTTATTCTTATCAGGTAAATAACCACTACCTATCAAGATATTCATAATCACTAACTCTCAAAACGAACATGATATTCTTCGAATAACATTCACAACCAATGAAAGTGCTTGCAGATGGCAGTATTTTCATGCTAAATATTCAAACTAATGCTCAATCGGTTTTAATAACGAGCTTACGAGAGGCTTTTAATGATAGCAAAAAGATCTACTGTATACGTGATTTCCTTTGTATTTTTCATATTCTTATTAACAGGCTGTGCCCTGGCTGCCACGGGCGGCACGTCGGGTCTTCCCACAGAAAAGAATTCATGGAATTGCTCTAAGGAAATCCTAATTACTGAGAACGCCGGTAAAGACCTGCAAGGATACCCTGTTGCTGTTGTTTTGAACTCTTCGAATTTTAACTTTTCAGAGGCAAAAATTGATGGCTCTGACCTTCGATTTTCCTCAGGAAATAGAACATTCAATTACTGGATTGAAACCTGGGACCCTGAAAACGAGGAAGCTCTTATCTGGGTCAGGCTTCCGTCTCTTTCTGCGAATCAAACCACTAAAATTCTCATGAGATACGATAACTCCGGGGCCGAAGCCGTAAGCAGTGGAGAAAAAACTTTTGACTTTTTTGATGATTTTGAGGGCAATTACCTTAATGAACTGGACTGGAGCGCTGAAAGTGCAGGAGGAGGACTAGTTGAGGTTAAAAATGGGATCTGTAACGTCTCAGCTCCTAAGGTTCATGCCTATGATTCCTCTATGATCTACAGCAAAAAAAATTTTGAGATAAATTCTATGTTTGTAGTCAAAAGGATGAAAGTCACCACGGGTACGGACAATAGAGGGCCTGTGCTGCAGCAGGGTTTCATAGACCATATAGACAGCAAAAAAAACGAAATCAAGCATGAGACCGAGCTTGCAAACGAAAGCCGAGTGAACCTGGAAACGATTTACAGGAAACAAAAAAAGAACCTCTATGATCTTACTGATGTCAATGTTCCTGAAAGAGAATGGTATGTCTCGGGAATTGCCTGGTATGAAGAGAACAATACTCGCAAAATATCCTGGTTTAAAAATGGTGTCCGTGATCCGAGAATGGACTTCGCCTCAAACGATTCCGTAACCAATATCCCAATGCATGTTTATCTGTATGCTGCTTCTTACAAGGATGCCTCGAAGAATACAGGCTCTATGGCAGTCGATTATGTGCTGGTTCGGAAATTCGTTGGAGCCGAACCCACAGTGAAGATTATTTCAGCTCAGGACGAAAGCAAAGTTTCTTCCGAAAGCGTTTCTGAGAATAACTCTGGGAACTCTTTAGGAGATGATTCAAATGGCACCTCTGAACAGAGTATCTCTGAACAGAGTATCTCTGAAAATAACTCTGACAACGTCTCTGAAGATAACTTTGAATATAGCTTTAAAAGCAGCTCTGAAAACATTTCCGAGCCTCAAATCGCGGCTGGATCCAAACCAAATTCCGAAACTTCCGGAATCAGGCTTTCTTCCCCATACGAGTTCAATTTCTCTGACCTTGTAAATGAACTGAATTCCTCAGGAATAAACACGATTTTCCTCAGCGTAGACAGCGAAGACGTATGGCAATATGAACGTTTTGTGAAAATGGCTCATGAAAAGGGGATTTTCGTACATGCCGTGCTTCTGGAAGACGTAAATTGCACAAAAAAAGGAGCTGATAACCTCTGCCAGAATACTCTGGACACAGTACTTGATTATAATGAAAAATCCCTTGCTCCCTTTGATGGGATTGATATCGACGTAAACTCTTCTGGCTGGGAAAGTTCTGAAGAAAACGCAATCGATTACAGGACACTGTTTGAAACAGCCGATAAAGAGGCTAAAGAAAACGTATCCATCTCAGCAAGCCTTCCGCTTAATTATACTGCGTCTCAAATCAAGGAAATCGCTCCGTTTGTTGATTTCTTTATTATCAAGGCTTATCCCGGCGAAGATAAAGAGCTTAATTCCGTTTCCAACATTGTTGACGCCGTTGCCCTTGAAATGGGAGAGATAAGAGGCGCTGGCTCAAGAGGAATAATAGAAATCTCTGTGGAAGAAGGTTTTAAGGATAAATATTCAATAAGCCAGCTTTTTACCGGCCTGTCAGACTATTATTCCAATGATTCGGCTTTCCTGGGAGTCTCGATTTTCAACTACGATACCTATAAAGGACTGCCTCAAACACAAACAGAAGAGAAGGGGTTCCCAATTCCCGGATTTAACACCCTCGCGGTGATTCTTGCGGGGCTTGGAGCTTTTGCCCTTTTAAAAGAAAAGAAAAGTTAAGAGTCGATCATGAAAGTCAGTAATGTATATTGAAAAGTTACCAGGACTTACGCGGTTTAAATGAAAACTCAATAATTAAACCTTCAACGATCTAAAATATGCCTTTAGCCGCAGCGTCTATTGTGCTTGAGTTTTCACATTCAGTGCGTAAGTCCTAGCGTCATCATTAAGGTATTTTCTCAAGACACCTTTTCCCAGTAACCTTTCAGCGGGTAAGTTTTCAAAAAAAATAAGGATAGGTAAAGACGACGCTCGGCAAACCCCAAATCGTTAATGTACATTACCTTAAGAACATAAGATAATGACTATAAGTCATATTTTTCCTCCTTACCCTATACTTTCTTTGTCTTTCCCCAGAACTTTCATGAAAACTTCTTTGTTTTTTAAAATAAGAGAAACTTTTTTATGCTTACTTATCATTTATACTTTTGTTATACTGTTTGACATTTTAACTTTTTAAACTCTTCAATGGGGGTCTTAACATTAAAATTCTTGGATTGGTGGGTAGTCCTAATATCAATGGGAATACTGCAAAGCTTGTAAATGCAATTCTCGACGGAGCTGCTGAAAACGGTGCCGAAAAAGTAATTTACAATCTAGCTTCTCTAAATATTAAAGGTTGTGACGCCTGCTTCAGATGCAAGGAATCAGGCTGCTGTGCAATAGACGACGACATGCAGGAACTTTACCACGAAATCCAGGCTGCAGACACTATTGTAATCGGCTCTCCTGTTTACATGTGGCAGATGACGGCCCAAACTAAACTCTTAATTGACCGTCTGACAGCCTTTTTAAAACCTGATTTTTCAAGCAGGCTTGATAATAAAAAACTGATCCTTGTTTTTTCCCAGGGCAGTTCAGACAGGGATGCCTTCAAACCGTATTTTGAATACACAGCCGGCCTTCTCTATTATCTCGGCTTTGATGTCCTGGAAACCGTTATTGCGGCTGGCACGGATAATCTTGAAGTCTCATTCAGGCCCAGGCTGCTTGAAAAAGCAAGAGAACTTGGAAAATTGGTTTCAGCTTCTCCTTTTTCTGGTCCTGAGTTTAGAAAAAGCGAGTCAAGCCTGATCCCACTTCTCTGATTTTTTCAGTTTAATCTTTTTTGTTTTTGGCATTTACTTCTTTACACTTTTTTACTCAATTTAAACCTGTTTTACCACTAAAATCCTCTTTTTCGTATTCTCTTCAAATTGTATGGGCAAAAGTAAATTTCATGTATTTACTGAAAATTTAATAATTTTATTAAGTTTAAATAACAACCTCAAACGATAAATTCAACTTTATAACTGTATACTAAAACTGTTGCACATTTTTCGAATTCGGCTCTTCGTTGTTTTGTGTGGATATCCTCATAATATTCTCATAAAAACCAATACGGTCTTGAGTTGAAAATCATCTTATCCATACGGAATAGCGGAGGGCCGAAAATTCTCGATTGAATTTGAAGAGGATATACAATTATTATACTGCTTAATGTATGATTTAGTTAGAGCACAATTTTCGGAGATTCCGGAAAAAATAGAGGACAACACTTCAATTAGAGCAAACTTTTGTATGTAAAAACGGAGTAGTAAACCCGAAGGAATAAAATAGTCTGAAGATAAGATGGGGCTTTCACACAATAAAGAGATACATACGATAAAGAAAATATCTATAATATCATAATTTTAATTTCATATTTTTGCTGGAGGTAAGAAATATATGAGAGAAGGGCCGGACCCATTTGGGGTCAGAGACACTATTGAAACAGCTGCCGGAACAGCTACGATTTACAGATTGGGCAAACTGGAAGAAAAGGGCTATGAAGGAATTTCCCTGCTTCCTTACTCCATAAGGATCCTGCTGGAATCTCTGCTAAGGCATGCAGATACTGAAAAGCATATAATAACTGCTGAGGATGTGGAGGCTCTTGCCCACTGGAGTCCTGAAAATGTAAGTGACAGGGATATTCCGTTCATCCCATCAAGGGTAATAATGCAGGACTTTACAGGCGTTCCGGCTGTAGTAGACCTGGCAGCTCTCCGCTCGGCAATGCAGCGCCTCGGAGGCAATCCCGCAAAAATAAACCCTGTAATTCCTGCCGATCTTGTTATTGACCACTCGGTCCAGGTGGACTCCTACGGCACGGCATATGCCCTAGAGGAAAACGAGAAAAAGGAATTTGAACGCAACACGGAACGTTATTCCGTCCTTCGCTGGGCCCAGAAAGCTTTTGACAATTTCAGAGTCGTGCCCCCTGGAAGGGGAATTATCCATCAGGTGAACCTTGAATATCTGACTCCACTTGTGCACCTTAAAGAGAAAGATGGTGAGTTGTCTGCATTCCCTGATACTCTTGTAGGGACAGACTCCCATACTACAATGATTAACGGAATTGGAGTACTCGGCTGGGGAGTAGGAGGCATAGAAGCCGAAGCCGTAATGCTCGGGCAGCCTTATTATATGCCTGTGCCTCAGGTAGTGGGCTTCAAGCTTTATGGAAAAACTGCACCTGGAGTCACTGCCACCGATCTTGTCCTGACAATTACGAAGATGCTTAGAAAAGAGGGAGTTGTCGGCAAATTCGTGGAATTTTATGGGCCCGGGTTAAATTCACTGAGTCTTCCGGACAGGGCAACGATTTCCAACATGGCCCCTGAGTATGGTGCAACCCTCGGAATTTTCCCGCCTGATACCGAGACGCTTGACTATCTGCGAAGAACTGGCAGGGGTGAAGAGCAGGTTGACCTTGTGAAAAAGTATCTGGAAGCCCAGGGACTTTTCTATTCGCCTCACGAACCTGACCCCGTTTTCAGCACTACTCTGGAACTTGATATGAGCACGGTAAAACCCTGTCTTGCGGGCCCGAAGCGTCCTCAGGACCAGCTTTTCTTGAGTGAGGTGCCTGAAAATTACCGTGAAACTATGCAGCAGACCTTTATCCGAAAGAAAGAGTCAGGGCTTGAACTTTCCCAGGACCCTGCTTACCAGCGCTGGACAGAAGACGGAGGGAAACCTTTAGAGGGGCCTGAAATTCTCGGCGCCGAAGAGGAAATAAAGAAATCTTCGGAAAAGGCTTTCAGGGTAACACATGGCTCTGTAGTGATTGCAGCAATTACTTCCTGTACCAATACCTCAAACCCTTCAGTTTTAATAGGGGCCGGGCTGCTCGCCAAAAAGGCTGTAGAAAAGGGCCTTCATGTCAAACCTTTTGTAAAAACAAGCCTTTCCCCAGGCTCAAGAGTAGCTACGGAATATTTGAGAACTGCAGGACTTTTGCCCTATCTCGAAGCACTTGGTTTCCACCAGGTTGGTTATGGTTGTACAACCTGTATTGGAAACAGTGGGCCTTTACCTGAAAAAGTTTCAAACGAAATTAAGGAAAATGACCTTACTGTCGCAGCCGTACTCAGTGGAAACCGAAACTTCGAAGGGCGGATTAACCCGCTTGTCAGAGCAAACTTCCTTGCTTCTCCGCCTCTTGTTGTGGCCTATGCAATCGCAGGTACCGTGAACATCAACCTTGAAACCGATCCTCTTGCTTATGATCCCAACGGACGTCCTGTTTACCTCAAGGAAATCTGGCCTGCAGAAGAGGAAATAAGGGACGCTGAAAAGAACAGCATCAAACCTTCAATGTTCGAAAAAGAATACTCGAGTGCTCTGGAGGGTCCCAAACGCTGGAAAGAGCTGGAAGCCCCGACAGGGACCCTCTATGATTGGAACTCTATGTCCACATATATTCAGGAACCACCCTATTTCATGGACTTTCCGCCTGCTCCACCTTCGCCTGCGGATATAAAGAATGCAAGAGTTCTGGCTCTTTTTGGAGACAGTATTACCACGGATCACATCTCTCCTGCAGGGGACATTCCTTCAGATAGTCCTGCAGGCAGGTACCTGATTTCCTGGGGTGTGAGCCCTGAAGATTTCAATTCTTATGGGTCCAGGAGGGGTAACCATGAGGTGATGATGCGTGGAACCTTCGGGAATATTCGGCTCAGGAACAGGCTCGTGGACAGAGAAGGAGGATGGACCGTATACCATTCCCGAAAAGAAGACTTCCCCGAGGACACTTGCGAAGGAATCCCAATTTATGATGCATCTATGCTTTATGCAGAAAATAACATTCCTCTTATCGTTCTCGCAGGAAAGGAATACGGGACAGGCAGTTCCAGGGACTGGGCAGCAAAAGGTACGTTCCTGCTTGGAGTTAAAGCAGTTATTGCCGAGTCTTTCGAGCGTATTCACAGAAGTAACCTTGTCGGCATGGGAGTTCTTCCATTGCAATTTAAAGAAGGTGAGAATGCCGATATCCTGGGCCTCACAGGAAAGGAAAGCTATGATATTCTGGGCATTGAATACATGGAACCCCACGGAAATCTCACTGTAAGTGCAAAGGACGAAAATGGTAATGAAGTGCAGTTTCAGGTAACTTTGAGGCTGGATTCTGCTGTGGAAGTTGAGTATTACCTGAACGGCGGAATTTTGCATAAGTTCTTGCGGGATTCAGTGAAGAAAAAATAACAGGTTAGAAATGCCGGAATTAAATAAAGAATCTTTTTGAGACGGTTTCGCAAGCTTTACATAAAGCTTCCTGCTTTTTTGAAACCTTTTTCTTTTCCAGGATCGGAAAGAGATTTATAAAGAGTTTTTTAATTTTACAGGCATTTTTAAGGAAAACTTTATTCTGAAATGAGCACATTTCATTTTTAATGTAACTTAGAGGTTTAAGGCCGTAGCAGCCTTAATATTAAAAAAATAATTATAATGGTACTGAAATATAATTTCAACAAATTTAATATACTTATTCAACGATAATAGGAATGCATTGTCACCCTATTTTTGGGTCTTTTAAGACCCTTTGCGTTAAATTTTCCACATATAAGTAGAGGATTCCCCAAACTTCAAAGTTTTTTGAAAATCCTCTTGGCATAACTGTGAGGTATAAAATGAGTAAAAATATCTGTTTCATTGATGGGTTAGAAGGCATTCTGAAATACAGGGAGATAGACATTAACAAGCTGGTTGATCTCCCCTATGATGCCGTTTCCTATCTGCTTATCCTCGGAGATCTCCCCGGAGATCAGGAACTTGCCGAGTATTCAGCCTGCCTGCATGGGGAGCGTGAAGTCAACAGGGAGGTGATAGACATTATCCATATGTGCAATTTCAACATTGAAGCTATAGAAGCGCTGCGTACAATCGTTTCTTTTATATCACAGTTCGATCCGGACATCAACGACAGCTCTCCTGAAGGAAATAAGAGAAAAGCCATAAGGTTAATTGCCAAGATACCAACCATAGTTGCTGCGTATTATAGAATCGCAAACGGGAACCAACCTGTTTCTCCTGATCCGTCCCTATCCCATGGAGCTAACTTTCTGTATATGTTAAGAGGAAACAAACCAACTCAATTGGAAGCTGAGGTCATGGAAAAAGACTTCATCCTCAGCGCCGAACACGAACTAAATGCCTCTACTTTTTCGTCAAGAGTTACCGCCTCTACTCTTTCAGACCTCTATTCTGCTGTTGTTTCCGGGCTTTGCACTCTTAAAGGTCCTCTGCATGGGGGAGCAAGGGCAGAAGTCACAGCCATGATCGAAGAGATCACTTGCCCCGAAAACGCGGAGAGTTATGTCCTTGATAAGCTGAGTAAAAAAGAAAAAATTATGGGCTTTGGACATAGGGTTTACAAAACTTACGATCCTAGAGGCACGATATTCAAGCAGCTTGCTAAACAACTCGCAGAAGCAAAAGGGGATATGCACTGGTACAATATTGCTGAAGTAGTAGAAAACACTGTTGTCCGCGAACTCGTAGAAAAGAAAGGAAAGCCAATTTATCCGAACGTTGATTTTTACTCGGGAGTTATTTACAAGTATATGGATATCCCCCCTCAACTTGCAACATCAATCTTCGCAATCGGCAGGGTGTCAGGCTGGATAGCTCACTGCTTTGACCAGTACGAGAAGAAAAGGATTATAAGGCCCAGGGCTTTCGTGCTTGACGAATGCTAAGATGACCTTTTCAGGCTTTTTTAAAAAGGTTCCCACCACTGCTACGGATTTTCGATCAAACCTTTTTTGAAAAGGTTTGTGGTCAAGCTTTTTTTAAAAAGTCTTGCAGGCAAGTTTTTTACAAGTTATTCTTAAAAACTTGTCAGATAATCTTTTTATCATCTGACAGCTTTCTGATATCCAGATACCCATGAGTTTTAGAACTTTTATCAACCAGTTAAAAGAAAATGGAAAACTGGTAGAAATATTCCAATCTGTGTCTCCGAGATTTGAAGCTTCAAAAATTGCAAAAAACACAAAAACTCCCGTTCTCTTCCATGATATTTCAGGTTCAAAAGTCATAATGAACCTGCTGGGGTCAAGGGATGAACTTGCCTCCATGCTCGGAGTCCCTAAAGAAGAGATTATAAAGAAGCTTTCGGAAGTTTCTCCTGAAGGGGAAGTGAAGCTGGTGTCAGAATCTCCAACGCTTGAGGTTATAGAAGACCAGGTAGATCTGACAAAACTTCCTATCCTCACGCATTTTGAAAAAGATGGAGCTCCCTATATAACTGCAGGAATTGTGGTTTCCGAATACGGAGGTACGATTAATGCTTCTATCCACCGGCTTATGCTAGCAGGAAAAGATAAACTTGCAGCCCGGCTGGTTCCTCCAAGGCATACCTATCTCCTGCATAAAAAAGCCGCCGAAAAAGGCGAACCTCTGCCTGTTGCAATCGTGCTTGGTTGCGACCCTACAATTATTTACGCGACTTCGACAAGGGTTCCTGTAGGAAAAGAATTTGAATACGCAGCCGCCCTTAGAGTTGCTCCAATTGAGCTTTTTGAGTGCGCAAACGGGGTAAAAGTTCCTCATGCGGAGATTGTGCTTGAAGGGTATATTGATCCTGTAGAGAGGATTGATGAAGGGCCTTTTGTAGACATAACCGGAACCTACGATGTGGTAAGAAAAGAACCTGTTATCCATATTACCCGAGTCATCCATAGAAAAGACCCGATTTATCACGGAATTCTGCCAGCCGGTCCTGAACATCTTCTGATGATGGGAGTGCCTTACGAGCCAAGGATTTACAGATCTGTAGGGGAGGTTACGACGGTCAAGAACGTGGTATTGACCGAAGGAGGATGCTGTTATCTCCATGCAGTTGTTCAGATTGAGAAGCAGACTGAAGGGGACGGGAAAAACGCTATCATGGCGGCCTTTGCAGCTCATACGAGCCTTAAGCACGTGGTAGTTGTGGACGAAGATATAAATATTTTTGATCCGAATGATGTCGAATTTGCAATTGCTACCAGGGTAAAAGGGGATATGGACATTTTGATTATCCCCAATGTTCGGGGAAGTTCCCTTGACCCACGAGGAGCTCCTGATGGAACGACCACAAAAGTGGGAATTGATGCTACAAAAGTGCTCGTAGAAAAGGAAAATTTTGAAAGGGCAGCAATTCCTGAATAATTCCTGAATAATTCCTGAATAATTCCTGAATAATAAGTAAAAATTATTTTAAGCATCTGTAATTATCGAGTGAATTTCAATGTATCTTACAAAAGAAGAAGAGCAAATCCTGAATGGAGACGCCGGAGAGACTCTCAGGCAAGCTATTGAAATCCTGGTGGCCCTTGGGGATATTTACGGTGCAGATGGGCTTATTCCCATCAAAAGTGCCCAGATTGCAGGAGTTTCTTACAAAACTATGGGCGATGCGGGTCTTGAATGGATTTCAGACCTGCAGGGGAAGGTTAAGGTTCCTGCGATTCTAAACCCTGCCGGGATGGATCTGCAAGACTGGAAAAGGCTCAGGATCTCGCCCGAGTTTGCGGAAAAACAAAAATTGATTGTCCAGGCATACGAAAAACTGGGAATTCGGTGTGAATGCACATGTACGCCTTATAATCTCGAGGGTTTTGATGTCGGTTACGGTGACCATCTGGCATGGAGCGAATCATCAGCCGTTTCCTATGCAAATTCCGTACTCGGGGCCAGAACAAACCGGGAAGGTGGGCCGTCAGCCCTTTCTGCTGCACTTCTTGGAAAAACCGCAAACTATGGATTCCATCTGGATGAAAACCGTGTGCCTGAGATTTCATTTGATGTAGAATATCCACTGAAGGGATCGGATTACGGTGCGCTTGGTTATGTAGCTGGGAAACTTGCAGGGAGCAGGGTGCCTGTTTTTCATCTAAGGAGTACTCCGGATGCGGATGAGTTAAAAGCGCTGGGAGCTGCAATGGCAGCGTCAGGAGCAGTTGCCCTTTACCACGTTGAAGGAGTCACGCCTGAGATTCGCAGGGTGGATTTTGAGGAGCCGTCAGAAAAAATAACTATTGAGAAAAGCCAGCTTGAAGAGGTTTATGCGAGCCTGAAAAAAGCCTGCAAGGAGCCTGAATTGATAACCATAGGGTGTCCTCACTGCTCGGCAGCAGAGCTCGAAAAAGCAGCCGAACTCCTGAGAGGAAAAACAGTTTCAAAAGAGTTCTGGATCTTTACCTCAAGGGAACTTGCAAAGCGCTATCCTGAGTATGTCGGGACCATTGAGAAAAGTGGAGCTAAGGTTGTCTGTGACACCTGCATGGTAGTTTCTCCTGCTACCAACAGCTATTCCTGTGTCATGGTGAACTCAGGAAAAGCGCTTGCTTATGTGCCGGGGATGTGCGGAGCTGAAGCCGTATACGGAAGTATGGAGGCCTGTGTCGAGGAAGCAGTAGGCGAAGCATCAAAGAAGGTAGTAAAAAAGGCAGGTGGTTCCCATTAAACTTAAAGGCAGGACGATTTCAAGAGGATGTGCACAGGGGGAAGTACTGCTCTCCAGAGATCCTATTTCATTCCTTGGCAGTGTAGACCCGAAAACCGGGGTTGTAATTGAAGAGAATCATGCCCTTGAAGGAAAATCAATCCAGAATAAAGTTCTTGTTTTTCCACACGGCAAAGGCTCTACAGTTGGCTCGTATGTTATGTATCAACTGAAGAAAAATGGGGTCGCCCCTTCAGCGATAATAAATCTGGAAACCGAGCCCATAGTTGCAGTTGGAGCCATTATTTCCGAAATCCCACTTGTTGATATGCTTGAGAGAAACCCTTACGAAGTATTAAATAATGGAGATCTTGTTCTGGTTAACGGAAGTAAAGGATATATTGAACTTCTCAAGCAGGAAACCATTAAAACTGAAAACGAGTAAAACTGAAAAATAATCATCAAACGAAAAAAGGTTATTTAAGTCCTGAAAGCTGGACAGAAACTGAAAAATAATCATCAAACGAAAAAAGGTTATTTAAGTCCTGAAAGCTGAACAGATAAAGTTGAACTGATCAAATTGAATGGATAAACCCAAAAATTAAGTTTTAAGATGGAAAATAGGAACTCCAAAATGAACCCGGAAAACCATAAGAAAGGCAAGGGAAAATTCAACGCCGAAGAAACGGTCTCGCGTTTATATCCTTACATAGCCAGGGTATTCGACGTTTATGAGGTCCAGAATTCCGGGGAAGCTCTTTACTTCTATGGAACCCCTAGAACCAATTCCGAAAATGTTCCAGGAGAACTCTGGGAACCTTTACAGCATTTTGGGTTTGGGTGTACGTTGAAGTACGAACTTGGAGAATATGTACTGCTGGTTTCTCCTGAAAAGAAGGCAAAGGAAAAGACCTGGATAAACCTTGTCCTTTTCATAGCAACCTTTTTTACAACTATGGTTTGCGGAGCCTGGATGTCAGGAGCAGACCTCGAAATCGATTCCTCCCAGCTTATCCGGGGCTTACCATTTACCCTTGCGATAATGACAGTTCTTGGTTCTCATGAGATGGCTCACTATTTAATGGCCAGATATCATGGAATGAAGGCATCTCTTCCGTATTTCATTCCTTTTCCGACTTTTATTGGCACTATGGGAGCGTTAATTCGCTACAGAGGGCCTGTACCCAGTCGAAAAGCGCTTTTTGATGTTGGAGTTGCAGGGCCACTGGTAGGTCTGTTCATGTCGGTCGCAGTGACTGTAATTGGACTTAACCTTAAGGCGCCTGCAGTAAACCCCCTGTCGGAGTCTATGATGCTTGGTCTTGGCCTGCCTCCACTTTTCGTGTTTATCCAGAACCTTGTTGGAGTTACAGGAGAAAACCTTCATCCCGTAGCCTTTGCAGGCTGGGTAGGAATGTTTGTTACCCTGCTCAATCTCCTTCCTTCGGGGCAGCTTGACGGTGGGCACATCCTGAGGGCTATGCTGGGTAAGAAAGCGGAAAAAATTTCATTTATGATGCCGCGTGTCCTGTTCCTGATAGGGCTTTATGTAATTTACTGGCTGAAGGAAGACGGATTTATATGGATTTCCTGGGCCCTTTTCCTCTGGATTTTTGCTGCGGTAGGGCATCCGTCTCCCCTGCACGATAAAGTCGAACTGGATAAAAAACGCATTTTTATAGGGATCATTACCTTTATCCTGGGCTTACTCTGCTTTACTCTGATACCTTTTAAGCCAATTCCCTGAAAGAGTCTGGATTTCTAAAAAACGGAGAAAAAAATAATGGACGTGCACTTCCGGTACAGCAAGAAAAATTCTTACAGCTTTGCAGTCCTTTCGCCTTTACTGCCTGAAGCCGGTTTTGTGGACAGACCCGTAGACGGGATCATGATCTACAGTTTTACAACGCGCCAGGCGGCAAAAGTATTTATAGAAGTGAAAACTGCAGGCACGGATTCGATTTTTATTGCTGGAGGACCTCATCCATCCGGCGCTCCGGAAGAGACACTCGAATACTTTGATTATGTTGTGATCGGGGAAGGAGAGGAAACCCTTCCGGAACTTGTGAAAACGATCCAGGAAAATGGAGACCCACGAAAAGTACCTGGCATTGCATACAGGGATGTAAAAACAAGCAAGGTTGCCACAACTCCGAAAAGGCCATATGTAAACCTTGATTCCTACCCCTGCTTTGACCCTCATAAACTCCGGTCTCCTATTGAAATTAGCAGGGGATGTCCCTGGGGCTGCAAGTACTGCCAGACTCCCAGGCTTTTCGGAAGAGAAGTCAGGCACAGAAGCATAGATTCCATTGTGAAAAATGCAGGGTACTATAATGACCTCCGCTTTATAGCTTCCAATGCCTTTGGTTATGGCAGTGACGGAATTCACCCCAGGTTTGATAAGGTGGAAAAATTGCTTTCGGCACTTCATAAACTGCCTGATAAGAAAATCTTTTTCGGGACTTTTCCTTCGGAAGTGCGTCCTGAATTCGTAACCAATGAATCGGTTGAACTTGTAAGAAAATACTGCACAAACGATAGCCTTAGCCTTGGGGCTCAGTCCGGCAGTGACCGAATTCTAAAGGAGATCCGCAGAGGGCATACGGTTGGAGACAGCATTTCAGCAGTTGAGTGCTGTCTGGAATATGAAATTGTTCCAGCTGTTGATTTCATTTTTGGCCTTCCCACCGAAAATGAGGAAGACCAGGAAAAAAGCCTTGACCTTGTCCGCTGGATCTGCAAGAAAGGAGGCACTGTAAGAGCCCACTACCTGACCCCTTTGCCGGGAACTCCATATGCATCGGCTGTTCCCTCAGAAGTTAGCGATAGGGTCAGGCGAGAACTTGGAAAATTTGCCCTTGGGGGCAAACTTACAGGATACTGGGAAATACACCGAAAATTTGATAAAAAGTAAAATTAGAGGGATAAGGTTGAAGGTCGATATACGGATTTCGTTACCGGCTTTGAAACCAAATCTTACTGTTCTGGATTCATAAATTCCCTGAGACGTTGAGCACAATTTATTTATTTATTTTTGAGATTTACGCACATGTTATCTACTCTGGTTCTGTTGCTATCTTTCTTCTATCTTTCTCCTATCAACTCCATAACTTGAATTCGAGTTTTAATCCATAGCTTCATTTCACATTTAATTTTTTGAATAGGCTTTATTTAGTTTCATTTTGACAGAGTCTGCAATTTTCAAATTTATTTGTAAATTTATTTGTTGGTCTTGCACTTTCGATTGATCTTGTACTACCGGCTGTTCCTTTAATCAAACAATACTTAGAGCTTTTACTACATTTTCAGTTTAGAATAGATACTCTTTGAGCTTAGGAGGCTCTTATACTGACACACTTCTATAAATTAGGACCGCTCATTTTTAGTCCCATATGTAATAAAGTGATTAATGTATTTATAATTTGTTGCTACTAATATCAAAATAAAGCATACCAGTTAAATAAAATACTCATCTGAGTTCTGCAGCCTTCCCGGAGAAAGCTTAACCAAAGCTCAAAGTGGTGCAAGTCTTTTAAAAAAGTTTGAGCAAAAACTGCTCTAAGTTTGAGTTTAAGGATTTTATCCCAGCCCCTCTCCGGCGTGATCGCAAGCCTTTTAAAAAACGGCTTGAGCAAAAACCACGGGCCAACATTTGGGTCTGAGAACCTTATCCCCAAACCCTATCGGCGTGATCAACCGGCGCAACGGTTGTGGGACAACCATTTTGAAAAAATGTTTGAGTGGAAGCCCCAGGAGAGATTCGGGACTTATTTGGGAGTTGAAGCTTTTTCTGCTCTTATGACCATTTGCAGGCCTTCCTGCATGAGTTCTTCGGCTCGTTCTTGCTTCTTTGCTTCGGCAAAGATTCGGAAAATCGGTTCCGTGCCCGAGGGGCGGATAAGGACCCAGCCGTCTTCGTACCGTATTTTGACTCCGTCGATGGTGTCCATTTTAAGCCCGAGGCCTGAAGCTTCATATTTTACTCCTTCCATTGTAGCTTGCGTGTTTACAGAAGGAACTTTAGTTTTTGCGTTGAAGTACTGAGGTACACTCTTAGCAAGCTCGGAAAGCTTTCTCCCACCAGCCAGGATTTCAAGGATTTTGGCACAGGCCATTGCTCCATCCCTGCAATACTGATGTTTGGGGAAAATAAGGCCTCCATTGCCCTCGCCTCCGAATACTGCATTTACTTCCATCATCTTCCTGGCGACGTTGATGGAGCCAACTGCTGTCCAGTAAAGCTCGACTCCTTCTTCTTTTGCTACATCGGCCATCCGCTGTGAGGAGCTAACAGGAGTTACTATAGGCCCTTTTTCGCGTTCAAGCATATATTTTGCCATCATGGCAAGCAGAACTTCTTCATTTAAGAACTCGCCATTTTCATCCATAAAGACTATTCTATCTGCATCCCCGTCGTGAGCTGCTCCGAGATCGGCCCCAGTCATTTTCACAAGTTCGGAGAGCTCGGTTAAAGCATCGGGAGTGGGTTCGGGATTTCGCCAGGGGAAGGTCCCATCGGGCTGAGCTCCAAGAGTCAGCACATTGCAGCCCAGTTCTCTGAGCAGAAAGGGGAGAGTAAGCGAACCTGCTCCGGAACCTGTATCAATGACTACTTTGAGTTTGCGGCTGCGAATCTTTTCGGCATCCACTGCGTTAATAATATTTCTGATATAATAGTCATTGACTCCTGGATCGACTCTGAAACTGCCGGTTTTCTCCCAGGATACAATGGAATATTTTCCAGATAAGTAAATTTTTTCGATATCTCTTTCTCCATCCCTGGGAAACTCCGTACCATCTCCAGCAATTAATTTGATTCCGTTATATTGTCTTGGGTTGTGAGACGCAGTAATAACGATTCCTGCATCGGCATAATCACGCACATAGTATTGAATAGAAGGAGTAGGGAGAGTTCCCACGTCAATTACATTCAGACCTGTTGAAAGAGCCCCGGCAATTGCGGCAGACTTCAGCATCTGACCTGAAATCCGGGTATCACAGCCTATAGCAACCGTGCCTTTTGAACCCATATATGTACCAAGGCTTCTGGCTAAATTGACTGCCAGTTCTGGATTTATATATTCATTGGCGATACCACGTACACCATTAGTTCCGAATAATGCCATGTAAGATCTCCGTCTTTATAATTTGAATGAAAATTCTGTAGTTCAGGCAAATTTGCTCTTTACTTTGAATTATTATAATAAATAGAGCTCTGATATAGAACAAAGCTCTGGTAATAAAAACATTACAATGATTTCGAAATGCCTCTATTTTGAGAAGATCCTCAAACTTAAAAATAGTATCCATTAGTAAATTCATAAATCCTCTCTGTAGGCTGTTTCAAATAGCCTGATCATAGGGCTGGCAAATACATATATCTTATTAGCTAAAAACCCGTTATTAATGGCCAGTGAAAAGATAGAACTGATAAAGGAAGCTATAAAAGCCAGAGAAAGTGCAGTCATTGCATTTTCAGGAGGGGTGGACAGTGCTACTCTTGCAGCCCTTGCTTTTGAGGTACTTGGAGAAAGAGCTCTTGCCGTAACCATAAATTCTCCACTTTTTCCAAGGACACAACTTGAAATAGCTGTCAAGACAGCCTGCGAGATAGGAATTGAGCACAAAATACTCTCTTTCTCTCAGTTGAGCCTTCCTTATTTTCCCACAAATACACTAAACAGGTGCTATTTCTGTAAAAAGGCGCTGCTTGAAGCCCTGCTGGATTTCGCGGAAAAATCGGGATATAATGCTGTACTTGAGGGCACTAATTCCTCTGAAATACACGGGGAAAACCGTCCGGGATACAGGGCGGTCCAGGAAGCCGGAGAAATGGTCTTTTCTCCTTTTGTGGACTTTAACGTGACAAAAGAAGAAATCAGGGAGTTCGCTTCTGAACTTTCTCTTTCAGCAGCCAGCAGGCCGTCTGCAGCCTGCCTTGCCACCCGAATTCCTTACGGACAACCAATCACGGAAGAGGCTCTCCAGAAAATCGAAAAAGCTGAAGAATTTCTTTTTTCCCTGGGTTTTACTCAGTTTAGAGTCAGGATGCACGAAAATTTAGCCCGGATAGAAGTTATTCAAAGTGAATTTGAACATGCTCTGCGGAAAAGAGAGAAAATTTCGCGTCATTTGAAATCCCTGGGCTTTGACTACATAACTCTTGATCTTGAGGGCTTTCGGAGCGGGAGCATGGATGAGCCTTATACCTTGAAGAAAGCCAGATTACCATATGAAGAAAATCTGACTATCAGATAAAGAAAATCTGACTCCCATATGAAGAAAATCTGACTCCCAGATGAAGAAAGCCTGACTGCCAGATGAAGAAAGTCTGACTACAAGAAAACAACTAAGGAAAACAAGGGAAATTATGAGAGAGATCTGCATTCGAAAAGCCAGAAATTCTGACCTGCTAGCGATTCAGAGGCTCCTGTCAACTTACTTTCTTGACATGGAAGGACTTGCACCGGAAGATTTTGTGCTGGCTGAAATCGATGGAAAAATTACAGGATGTGCTGCCCTTATAAAATCCGAATTCCACGGTAAAAATTTTCTGGAGATTCATTCTATTGCAGTCCATCCGAACTTCCGGGGAAAAGGTGTTGGAACCAGGCTTGTTAAGTATCTTCTAACAACTACTGGGGACTCATGCTGCGACTTGTATGTCAGGACAACTGCTCCCATCTTTTTTGAAAAACTAGATTTTAAAAAAGTAGAAAATTCTGAAAAGTTATCCCTCTGGAAAGATTGTAAAAATTGTGAGCATTTTGAAAAGTGTACACAGCATGCAATGAAGTATTCTTATAAGTGATAAACTTCCAACTCAATTGTTAAGCCTTCACTCCAGATTTTCCGGACACAATATCCATATTTTCTGTTAGACAACTCGAGAAAACAAGAGTTTTTTTTCATATTCGGAATTTTAAATTGATAAGTTAACTGTTGCCGGGTTAGTACATAATTTTGACGATTTCAGACGGAATGAAAAAGATTTCAACGGTATTTTATGTCGGGACAGTTATAGCTTTCTTTATTAATTATAAAAAGGGATTAAAACGCTTGGCTGAGAGTTAAAAAAGCACCATAAAAATATACAAAAATCACTAGTGTTTTGAAAATTTAGTTATTGTTCTTATGTTAAATCTGAATAGATATCTTTTGATGAAAAGCTATCAAAAATTATGTTCGATAATTAAGTTGCCATAACACTAGATTTTGGAACTGAGCATAAAGTGCTAATTGTTAGATACTTTGGTAATACAAATTATATAGATGTTTATAAGTTGTAATATTTGGAATTCAATCGGGTGTGAAAATTACGATTGGAACCCAAAAATCTCAAAGCTCGATTAGTTACTGAGCTCGTCCCAAAACTAATTTTATTTATCATATCAAAAATTTCAGAACCTTTTCACGATTGGAAATTCGATTGGTTATTTGGTTTTTGAAAATTCAGATACACAATTTTGAGTTTTGGGATTGGCTCACTTACAAAATGCGATCTAAAAAAGTAATTTTGAGTTGTAGGCTCAGCTCAATAAGTACTCAATGTTCTCCGGATTGTCTAGCAATAGTTACCAGTTGCAAGTAAAATCAATGACAGATTTATCAGTACTCGATTTCGACAACTCTGGGGGATAATAAGCACTAAAATAAATGAAAAAGATGGGAGAGAAAAGACAAATGAAAAAGAAAGAAAAAGTGTATTCAATAGCTTTAGCTTCAACGTTTCTAATTTTATTTTTGCTTTTTATTTCAACTGCAGCATCGGCGTCTCCTGAACAAAATCAGCGAACCGTTGCTCCACCGGAGATCAGCAGTGGAGCAGGGGATCCCTCAGATGACCAGATTCTGTCCGATGAGTTATCTACCGAAGAAAACGATACAGCCACGGAATCTATACTTGCTGCCGCACCCAAGATCACTGAAAAGCGTATCACCACCAATGCAGCAGAGCAGTATTCACCTGTTATCTATGGTAACAAAATTGCGTGGTATGATAATCGTAATGGAAACTGGGATATTTACATATATGATCTTTCTACTAAAAAGGAAACCTCTACTCTCAATAAATCAGATCAGTATTCTCCAGATATCTACAGTAATAATATTGTGTGGACAGATACGCGTAACGGAAAGACTGAGATCTATCTGGAAGATCTTTCTACTAAAAAACAAACTCGTATAATTAATAATAAAGTAGATAACTGGGATCCTGCAATTTACGGTAACAAGATTGTCTGGACAGGTTATCCGGGTGAAGACTACGAAGGTTACAATATTTTCATGTATGACATTTCCACTAAAAAGGAACAAATGATAGCTGCCCAAGCATATTCTCCTGATATATATGGTAACAGGGTTGTGTGGGTAAACGATAACGCTGGATATAGCGATATCTACATGTACGATCTCTCTACTAAAAAGCAAACTCAAATTACCAATAACGGACTCGCAAACTCTCCTGCAATCTATGGTAACAAGATTGTATGGCAGGATGCCCGCAATGGAAACGCCGATATATACATGTACGACATTTCCACTAAAAAGGAAAAAAGAATAACCACCAATCCATCAGCTTCATATTCTCCAAAAATCTACGGTGACAGGATAGTCTGGGAGGATGATCGCAATGGAAATTGGGATATCTATGTGTACGATTTAGCCACTCGCCAGGAAAGTCATACTACTGATAAATCAGACCAGTACTATCCCGATATCTACGGCGACAGGATAGTATGGACAGATATGCGCAATGGAAATGCTGATATTTACATGGGTACTCTTTCAACCTCTCCAGTTGCTGCATTTTCTGCATCTCCAACCTCAGGAAACGCTCCACTGAAAGTAAAATTTACTGACAAAAGTACAGGCTCTCCAACTTCGTGGAAATGGAGCTTTGGAGATGGAAAAACTTCAACATCCAAGAATCCTTCATACACATACAGTAAAGCCGGAAAATATACTGTCAGCTTAACAGTAAAGAATGCTGCAGGAAGCAACACGAAAACAATAAAGAACTATATTGTTGTAAATGCGTTGAAAGCGCCGGTTGCTGCTTTTTCAGCTTCTCCTCGATCAGGAAAAGCCCCACTGAAGGTGCAGTTTACTGATAAAAGTGCCAATAGTCCGACTTCCTGGAAATGGAGTTTCGGAGATGGAACGTATTCAACAGCAAAGAGTCCTGCACACAAATATAGTAAAGCCGGAAAATATACTGTCAGCTTAACAGTAAAGAATGCAAAAGGCAGTAATACCAAAACTATTTCTGGATACATTACGGTTTCCAAAAGATGAATATTTTAAACTGAAAAGTGAGCAAAAAGATTAGGTCTAAGGGTTAGGTAGGAATATCGATCAAATCTGACAAAAAAGGCAAAAGTAATCATTTTGTCAGATTTGAAAATTCTTTTTTACAATTTTCAATATTGATCTTAAAATCCAGCTTTTTAACTTCTTTAAGTTCTTTTGAGACAGTCTCAGCCATTCTCTTATTTTTTGTGTCAACATATATAATATTAAAAATTTACAAGGTATTTTATATAAAGACTTAACATTCATTTGATAACTATTGCAAATAGTGGGGATCTTAAGCAAGAAATTTTTTACATTTTCCAGTTTTTCCAGCGACGCTAGCCAATTGAAAGCAAAATCAATGCTAGAAATGCTTGGTTTCGACAATTGCGGAGAACAGTTTACACTAAAAGGAATGGAAAAGAGGAAGGAAAAGTGAAAAAGAGAGAAAAAGCGTATTCAATAGCCTTAGCTTCAACAGCTATGATTTTGTTTTTGATGCTTGCATTATCCATGGCGTCGGCATCTCCTAAACAAAATGCTTCGTTCACGATCACTGAAACTCTAGTAGTCGCAAATCAATCAGTTGGTGACTTCCCTGTTATCTATGGAGATATTATCGCGTGGACAGATGAGCGCAACGACTATGACTATGTCTATATTTATGACTTATCTGAGGTTTTACCATTTTTCTTTAAATCACTTATTTTCACCAAATAATACTCAAAAAAAGTTATTTTACAAAAATATTATTTATTTATCTTTTAAATAGATTTTTAAAATTTATCGTAAGGATTATGTCCGATTAAGGTTATTTTAAGTTGCTAATCTAAAAACAAACCATAAAAAGGCATAATCCATGATAAAACTTATTGATAAGGGATATAAATATTTATTGCTACAACTGAGTGATTTTTTAGGGATTGCAAAAACAATAGTTGTAAGTCTGAAGAGCATTGAAGGTAGAAAAAAATATGAAAATCTATTTGGAAAAAAAGTAAAAGACAAAAAGGAAACTATAAAAGTTTATGTTCTTCACACCAACCAATCACTACTTATAGATTTTATAAGTCATCTTTTTAAAAAACCAACATCTTCAGCCATCTTCCACGATTATATTCATTCCAAAAATTCTAATTTTAAAATAATATTTCAGGACACTAATAAAAAGAACAAGAAAAACGTAAAAAGCAATAGATGTTGCATAACTTTAGTACTTCAAACATTACTTTCCGACTTTTTTGAAGACACATTAGATGTCCTTAAAAGGAAAATTAATATCCCTTACAAGGTTAAACCTTTGATTGTTAAGGGTAAGGACTACATGGAAACTGTTCTCCCCTTGGATCAAATACTTGCTTTTCAACATATTAAAACATTTAAGGGATATTTAGGTAATCTTTTTGCACTAAATCCTTCACTTGACTCTTATTTCAATGACCTCCAAGTTTCAATGGGATATATGCCTCAACTTGAAGAATTGGCTTTTAATAACATTTTCAAGTTAGAAGTATCAAGATGCAAACTTGGGTACTCCAACCTTGAATCATTTATTAGAGATTACAACCAGAATCAAGCTATAGGACAGGAATTAAAAATCAGAAGCAAGGAAAAGATTACTCTTTCATCTTATCGACGAAATCTAAAAATGATTTATCCTTATCTGGACAAATATGCAGGACTACTAATACAAGAATGTAGAAACCTTAACCTTATTGGTGATAAAATCTGGATTTGGGATCGAAGATTTTTTGAGTGTAATTGTAGTGGTTTGAAAAATAAAGAAACTGGACTGCTTTCAGACCCAGATGCTGGACATTATGTCAAGAAAACAGGCAAATATAGTGTATTATCAGGAACAGGATACACTGATACATGTATTGTTGATAGCTGGTGGGGTTTACCCATTTATTGGGATGCAGTAAATGCTAGCAAAAATGACAACACTATATTTCAGGATACAATAAACCAGTGTATGGAATCAACAACAGTAAAACCATTTTTTGTGATAGCAGACGCAGGACCTGATAGTCATCCTTCTAACGAAACCGTAGTTGAAAAAGGGGTTATTCCAATCATAGCAGCAAGAAAAAATAGTGCTGGAAATATCTTAAAAACGGAAAAGGGAACTCACTTTAGAGCTAAATACATACCAAGAATTTACCATAAATTGCTTGGAAAATTGTACAATATTAGAACAACTGTTGAAAGAAAAAATTCAAACGATGTTGTTGGATACAATAGATCAAAAACGCCTACAAGAGGAAAAGTATGGGCCAAAACTTATGTGTCAATAAGCAATATTGCTGCATTACTTACGGCACTTACGGCTTTTAAAGTTGGAAGACATGAACTGATAAGAGCACCAGGAGCTTTTAGAAGGTTGAATATCTAAGTAATTAAAAGTAAGTTTTTCTTAAAAAGAGGAATTTAATGGTTTTAATTTAAGATTAAAGCATTAATTAAGAAATTGGCAAAGGCTCATCTACATCCAAGAAAAGTCGGGTCACTAATAATAAATCAGATCAGTACGAACCCGCGATTTACAGTGACAAAGTAGTGTGGGCGGATGGGCGCAATGGGGATTACGATATTTACATGTACAACCTCTCCACTTCCACAGAAACTCCGATAGTCATTACCGGATCAACGCAGTTCAGTCCTGCTATCTACGAAAACAGGATAGTGTGGGAAGATGATCGTAACGGAAACCAAGATATCTACATGTATGATCTTTCCACTAGTAAAGAAACTCAGATCACCACCGACGAATCCGATCAGTTACGTCCAGCTATTTATGGCCACAAGATAGTGTGGCAGGATCGTCGTAATGGAAACTGGGATATCTACATGTACGATATTCCCACCTGCACTGAAACCCAAATAACCAGCGATGAAGGACATCACGCGTACCCTGCTATATATGAAGATAGGGTCGTTTGGGAAGATACTCGCAATGGAAACTACGATATTTACATGTACAACATTTCCACTTCTAAGGAAACTCAGATCACTACAAATGAATCATGGCAAGTTAGTCCTGCAATCTACGGGGACAGGATAGTATGGCAGGATGGGCGCAATAATGAAGGCATTAATGACGATATCTACATGTATGACCTTTCTACTTCCACGGAAACTCAGATCACTACTAATAAATCAGGGCAGTGTCGCCCTGCAATCTACGGTGACAGGATAGTGTGGATTGATTATCGCAATGGTGATATCCCTGATATCTACATGGCTACTCTAGGTTCAAGCCTTCCGGTTGCTGCATTCTCTGCATCCCCAACCTCAGGAAAAGCGCCATTGAATGTTTGTTTTACCGACAAAAGTACAGGCTCACCGACTAAATGGAAATGGGATTTTGGAGACGGAACTACTTCAACCAAGCAGAACCCAACTCATAAGTATTCCAAAGTAGGTAGTTATACTGTTAAACTTACAGCAACAAATGATAAAGGCAGTAACACGGTAACAAAAAAAGATTATATAAAAATTGTAACAAAGCCGGTTGCTGCATTTTCGGCAAACCCAACCTCCGGAAAAGCATCATTAACCGTTGCTTTTACTGATAAAAGTACGGGAATACCAACTAAATGGAAATGGAGTTTTGGAGACGGAAAGACTTCAACTCAGCAAAATCCAAAACATCAGTATTTACAGGAAGGAAAATACAAGATTACACTTACAGTAAGCAACGCGGCAGGCAGCAGTACTGTAACAAAAACAAATTACATAAAAGTGACAACAAATACAAGACCCGGTATCTACTCTGAAAGCAAATAAACCCTTAAATTGAAAAACGAAAAAAGATCAAGGTTAAAAGGATATGTATGATTGTCGATAAAATCTGGCAAAAAAGGCGAAAGTAATCCTTTTGTCAGATTTAAAAGTTTTTTAACAGCTTTTCACTAATTGATCTTAAATCCAATTCTTTAATTTATTTTAAGCTAATTGAGATGTTCTCTATTTTCTCCTTATTTTGATGTCAAGATATCTAGTATTTAAAGATTTCAAGGTATTTTATACAAGGACTTTACATTCACTTACTAACCTAACTTCCGCTTTTTTAGGCGCATATGTGCTTTTCTGTATCTCTGCGGGGTCATATGATTGCGATTTAGATATTTTTACCTTGTATATAATGTGCTTAAGTTTAAGCACATGTATCGATATCAAGCGAGATTTATGTGCTTAAAAATGCGGAACTAAGGTTACTAACCACTACAAATAGTTAGAATTTTAATCAAAAAATTTTTGATATTTTTCAGTTTTCTAGTGATAGTATACCAGTAGCAGGCGAAATATCAAATTCTCCAAAAAACATATATGATATTCTTCGAATAACATGCCCCAAAAATGAAAGTACTTGAGAGCACTTTCATACCAAATGAGCATATTATATTAAAAAATATATCACAATGCAACATATAAAAATAAGTGGGACATTTATACATGAATCTATATCGAAACTCACAATTTGATTTTTGAACCTCAAATTTGGAACAGTTAGTCGAATATATGATCATGGAAAATGAGCCTGAAAATTCTTGATGATTCAGTATAAAACAGATTTTAGGATAGAGTCGTAAAACCGATACATAATAAAGTGAAAATTATCATATAGACTGTCTTAAATATAAACTCGATTCTACAATTGAGATATTATATTTGACTATAAGGTTAATCTGTAGTAAAAATGGCTTGAGTTTTGAGACCGCTTGAGAAGAGATGTTCCATATCCTGATACGGTTTGATAAATTTAAATATGTACAAAGTATATATTAATTATGAAATTTTTTAACATAGCTGTTGGGACAACAAATCTGCTTCATAATAAATGTGAATACAGATCGAGGTGTGCTGGGTATAAAGATGATTCTTACACATGTACAAAAACATTGGATAAAAACTACTGTGGAATCTATAATCATTTTTTACAGGAAACCTCTGAAATCTTAAATACAGAACTATAATAAAATTATTCAGAGTTATTAGGTTACGCTGACAAACTTCTGTTTTTTGTTTTGCTGTGAATTAAACAGTAAAATATCAAACTGAAGAACAGGAGCTTTATTCCCTTTTATCTATTTGAAGGTCATTATTTTAAATGCGGTCTAAGTAACTGACTGTTCAAGGAGTTATTAAACCCGAAAAACTTAAGAAAAATCAATAAAAGTTGACGAAACATTATTTTACGAAAAAGAATAATGAAGCACCTTATGCTCACCCTTGGGATAGTAAATACCTACGATAAAATCAAAGTTCTAGATGCGCATTATCGGGCAATAGCAAGAGCTGCTCCGATCTGCCATGCTTTTGGATTCCACCTCGCTCTTTACGATTTTCCTTTCAAGATGACCGCAGAAGAACTGGTAGCTTATGTGATGGAAAAAACCACAATAGGAGAATCGGGAAGTTATCTCAAAATCCTTTATGAAAAAAACCACCTGTCAGTATCCGATCTTCCAAAAAAAGGGTTTGCTTCCCAGTTTGGGGAAATCGTAATCACTACCTCAAAACCTGATCTCAAAAGACAGGTTCTGCCCATAAAGATTGCCGAAGAAGCTCTTCGAAACCGTTCATTTCTGTTTCTTGTAGGGCTCGGGCACAAAGGGCTTCCAAAAGAGCTTTTCGAGAGAGGAAAATACCATCTTGACATTACCTGCAAAGGGCTTTCTCTTGAGACCTGTACTGCCATAGGGGCGATTCCGGCTCACCTCTCTGGGCTTATGGCAAATTTGGAAGCTAAAAAATAAACACATACTAATTTTTTTAAAGGTTGAAAATTGGGGTTTATTCCAATCGTTTAATCAAAAAATTTAACTCAATTAAAAAAATTTCAAGCGTATCTAAAAGAAATTCCGGAATCAATATATATTACGATTGACAATTAATACTTGTTGTGGAGAACAACGCATGCTGCGCTGTCATGGGGTTTTTAGCCCATAGGAAATAGAATTCTGGCCCGCTTTCAGGTTTTATCCAGAACAATTGAGGTTCTGGACCTTATTGCAGGAGTTTGTCCACAGGGACTTAGAGAATGACGTTGATTGAATTTCCCTGAAGGGACTGGGAATTCTAACCTGCATTCAATTGCCGCTCCCGAAAAGGCTGAAAACTTTTACCTGAATTGCATGGCCCTCAAATCCGCAAGGACTACTATGACCCACATTTAAGCGCAGGTTTTGAAGAGACAGGAGGAAATTTTATGAGTGAATTAATGCACGAACACAGAAAAAGAAAAGAATATGGACGTAAGCACCAGGAAAATGGTTATCATGCCGTTGTAAAAGGCTGTACCGACAACCTGGACTCAGATGAACTAGACCTTTACCGCTTTATGATAGGCGGGGTGCAGGGTAAATAACCTGCAAAACCTTTTTTTATTTCTCGTTCCTACAAAAGAAGCATGTACGACGTATATGCGGTCCGTGAAGATTTCCCTGTTCTTAAAGAAGTCGTGTACCTTGACAGTACGGCAACTACTCAAACTCCGATACCTGCAGTTGAAGCTATGGTAGAGTACTTTTACAGGTATGCTGGAAATCACGGGAGAGGTGCTCATCGTCTGGCCAGGGAGGCTACAAACCGCTATGAAGATGCAAGGGAAACAGTTGCGCATTTTCTTAATTCTGAGCCTTCAAAGACCGTTCTTACGAAAAATACCACTGAAGGAATCAATCTTATTGCAAACAGTTACCCATGGGAGGCTGGAGACCATATCGTTACAACCGTTCTCGAACACCATTCTAATCTCCTGCCCTGGCTGCGCCTGCAGAAAAAAGGAGTAAATGTTACGGTTGTAAGTCCGAACAGTAATGGAAAAATCGATGTCTCTTCGATAGAAAAAGCCTTTACTGAAAAAACCAGATTGGTGGCCATAAATCATATTTCAAATGTCTTCGGTTCTGTCCAGGATGTAAAAACCATTACTAAACTTGCCCACCGATACGGTATAAAAGTCCTGGTTGACGGGGCTCAGTCTGCAGGACATATGCCGGTCAGCCTTAAAGACCTGAACTGTGATTTTTTTGCGACTGCCGGACATAAAGGCTTGCTTGGGCCGCAGGGCACTGGTGTCCTCTATATCAAAGAACCGGATGTGCTCGATAGCGCTTCAGTGGGGGGCGGTACGGTTTCGGATGTTGAGGGATGTACTTACGTGCTGGAGCCTTCTCCAGCCTGCTTTGAAGCCGGCACTCCTAATATCCCTGGAGTTATAGGCTTGGGAAGAGCAGTCGAATATGTAGAAAAAATAGGGGTGCCGGAAATCGAGGCACATGAAATAAAGTTGTCCAGGGAAGCTGCAAAAAGGCTCTCTGAATTTGAGCATGTAGAGGTATATGGGCCTGAAGACAGGGCAGGGATAGTACCTTTTAATGTAAAAGGGCTTCATGCCCATGATGTTGCACTGATCCTTGACCAGACAAGGAAAATCTGTGTCAGGAGTGGGCATCACTGTGCAATCCCAACCATTCGCTTCCTGAATGTAGACAGCACTGTAAGAGCTTCTTTTGCACTCTATAATACCGAAGAAGAAGTGGATATACTGGTAAATGCAGTTGCAGGGCTTAAGGCATTGGTTTCTTAACTTCCCGCGTTCCGCCACCCGAGTCCCGTCTCGGGAGGACGGTGCCCTTTTCGCTCGCTCCGCTTTGCTCAAGAGGGCTGAATTGTAGTAATATGGCTTAATCAATACAGAATTTTCAAGATTGCTATTCTTCAAGAAAATTTATCGGATAGTCTCAAAAGCCATTAGATAAGGAAATCTTTCAGGTTCATCTTTCTTGTTATCGATAATTGAAATTGATGAATATAATCTACCGTTGCTTGAATTTGTATACCAGTAAATTTGATTTTGGAATAATAATCGGACTGCAGGACACCTGGAGTGCAAAATTAAGCACAAAAGACATTGATGTAAAATATGCGTTTTAGATAGTTGAAGGGTAAAGGCATATCGATTTTCCGGTTCAACCACGCAAGTCCTAAATAATATAAACACTGATTGAGGAAAGTGATTAAAACTATGTCAGAAGTTAATTTTAATTCCAAGGCTTTTACATATGCAGATAATGCACTGGTTCAAAAGTCAGCCTCTGAAGTTCTCTTGAATTTATTATCAATTCAACCTGAAGAAGATATACTTGATATAGGCTGTGGACCAGGTCATATCACGAAAAAAATTGCACAAATTACAAAAGGAACTGTACTGGGCATCGATGTCTCTCAAGGTATGATAGAACAGGCAGTAAGTTCCAACAAAGAGCTTCCCAACTTAAAATATTCTGTCATGGATGCTGAAAGTTTTGAGCTAAATACAAAATTTGATGTTATTGTGTGTAACTCGTGTTTTCAGTGGTTTCAAAAACCAGAACAAGTATTAATGCGTTGTTTTAATGTGCTTAAGGAAGGAGGTAGAATAGGGATACAGGCTCCGGCTACTCAATCTTATTGCCCTAACTTTATTTCAGCAATAGAAAAAATCCGTATGCATCCATATACACGAGAGGTATTTAATCACTTTAAAAGTCCATGGTTTTTCTTTGACAGCAAGGACGAATACGAGCAACTTTTTAGAAATCCTGGATTTGATATAATTTATAGCGAACTTCGTGAAGAGTCAACTCTCTTTTCTGTTGAACAGGCGTATAAAATATATCAATCAGGAGCCGAAAATGGTTACTTGAACCAATCGTTTTACACAGTAACTTTGACAGATGATTATATTAGTGCTTTTCGTGAATTAGTTAAAGAAGCTCTTCAAGAACAGGCAGATAATTCAGGAATGATTAACTTAAAGTTTAAAAGAATCTATTTAGTTGCTAAAAAACAATGAATTTCAAGCCTTATAATTCTTGCATGCTTACGTGACCGGGTTGCGTCTCTAAGTTACTGAACCGGAATTCTGAATGTTAATAGTTTCCTTTAAACTCTACATGTGATCAGCTATTTTTTCGGCCACTGATGGAGTTTTTTGGAACCATTTTCTATTTCCAGAGTCAATTTTCAGGAATCATTCCAGGTTCTTAAAACTTTTTTTCTGAGGAATGTCGAGTCCAAAAAATGCTGTACCTCTGGTTTCACTAAAGTAATGCTTGCAGGTTTTACATTTAAGAAGTTCATAGTTATTTTTACCGTATCTTTCTTTAAGGACTATATTCCTTTGATTTTCATTCCATAATTAGGACAATCTTTATTCAATCCCTATATTTATGAGAAATCTATTTTGGAAACTCAAGGACACGACCAATTCCTAAATTGTAAGTACTTATTAAACTTCTTAAGGAAAATAGGCAAGCCGAATTCTCGTGAAAATGGTTTAGAATCAAGAAAAACAGCATGCTGCGTTAGGAAATTTTGATTTGGATACCTTACTGTTTACCAGGTTTCATCTTAACATGTAAAGTTTTTATAAGATGTTTATCTTATATGACCTAAGAAGAAACCTGAAGGCGAGAGTTTGAATGATGTAAAAGGAAAGCTAGCGAAGAATAAGGTTGTTTCGGGGTTATTTGGGAAAAAAAGTAACTCCAACTCCATAGCTGAGGTCGTAAAAAAGGCTAGAAGCTACTTTGATAAGCCTTTGAGGACTCTACCAGCTTATGACCCGGAAAAAGAAGGACCTCTTGTAGATTTTATAGTGCCTGACGGGTTAAAAGAACTCGAAAGATACTGGCTTCAGGAACCTTACTCTTTTGTATCGATCCTGGAAGACCGTAGATCAACATATTACAGGCTTATTGAACCTTCTCTGACAAAATTTGATAAGGAGCTTCTTGAAAGAATATATGAAGATTTTCAAGATATCCTGATTCTTGGGTCTACGCATTCTAAATCCGAAAAGGATGCATTTCTGGTAGATAGAGCCCTCTTTCTTCTTGAACGTTATAAAGCTGACATTTCGAAAGCCACACTTCTAAAAATTATATACTATCTTAAAAGAAACCTGCTAGGCTACGAGAAAATCGATCCTCTCCTTTATGATCCTTATATAGAAGATATTTCATGTGATGGAGTGGGAGTCCCTCTCTATGTTTATCATAACAGATATCTCAATGTTGAATGTAATATTACTTTTGAAGAAGAGGAACTTGATGCTCTTGTAATCAAGATGTGCCAGTTGAACAATAAACACGTTTCTGTAAGCCAGCCAATCGTGGATGCAACAATTCAGGACGGTTCCAGACTTCAGGCTGTTCTAGGAAGAGAGATTACGCCCAGAGGCAGTTCTTTTACTATCCGTAAGTTCAGAAAAGATCCAATGACTCCTATAGACCTGCTTGGCTATAAGACGTGCGACCTTGACATGCTTGTATATTTCTGGATGGTCATCGAAAACGGCCACAACATGCTTTTTGCAGGGGGGACGGCGTCAGGAAAAACGTCTATACTGAACGCTACATCCCTGTTCATGCCTTCTACAACGAAGATAGTATCGATAGAAGATACAAGGGAACTCTTACTCTACCACAATAACTGGGTTTCCGGGGTTGCAAGAGAGGGTTTTGCTGCAGACTCTTCGGGAGAAATTACCATGTACGACCTTTTGAGAGCTGCTCTCAGACAGCGCCCAGATTATATTATTGTGGGTGAAGTGAGAGGCAGTGAAGCTCTGACTCTTTTCCAGGCAATGTCAACAGGACATGCAACAAGCTCAACAATGCACGCAGGAGATGTACAGACCGTTGTAAACAGGCTCACCCACGAGCCAATAAACGTGCCTCACGTCATGCTGCAGTCTCTGAATGTGCTCTGTATTCAGGAGCAAGTGTACATAGAAGAAAAAAGAGTTAGACGAACTCGAAGTCTTGTAGAAGTCCTGAATGTCGATCCTGAAACAGGAGATCTGGGTATAAATGAGCTTTTTAACTGGGAACCTTTAGAGGACTGCTTCACTAAGGTAGGAGATTCTCATATCCTGCAGGAAATTATGAATGTAAGAGGATGGGATACCAGTCAGTTGAGAAACGAGATGGAAAATCGGAGAAAAATTCTGGCTTATATGTACGAAAAAAGCATAAGGAACTATGTTCAGGTGTCCATTGTAGTTCAGGCATACCAGACTCATCCAAAGATGGTTATGGAAGCTATAGAAAACGATACTCTGGAGAGTATGATACAAAGTATAGCTGCTTAAGAATAAGCCTTTTAAAATAACTGCTTGCCCGCAAGCCTTTTAAAAAAAGGCTTGACCGAAAAACCAAGCAACAAAGTGGTCGGCGTGATCAACCGGCGCAACGGTTGCGGGTCAACGGTTGTGGGTCAACGGTTGCGGGTCAACGGTTGCACTTAACGGTTTCTGTACAGGAATATGGTTGCTTAAGAGGGGGAATATGACTTATACTATTCTGGATGAATTAGCATACCTATTTTATGGGGACTTTTTCTATAAAAATAAAGAATATTTTCAGGATTTAAAGGTAAAAATACGTCATTCTCATATCTCGATGTCAGTAGACCAATATCTGGCTTCTACCTTCATGTACTCCGTAATTGTAGGAATTACTTCAGGAATCTTTGGCTTATGGCTGGGACTAAAAATCTTTGGGAGTCCGGTTTCCCGACTTAGCCTTTTTGTAGACCCTGCACGTGCCGACATTGCAGGTGAATATGTGTATCCTCTTGCGCTTCTAGTTGGCCTTATACTGTTTCTTGTAAGTTTTTTTGCCGTATTTCTCGTGGCATATATCTATCCTTATTTCCAGGCAAATAACCGGCAAGCATCTATCGATAAATCCATGCTTCCGGCAATAACTTACATGTATGCTCTGACAAAAGGAGGCATGTCAATTTATGATGTTTTCCGGTCTTTGAGCAGGTACAGCTATATATTTGGGGCAACTGCGGAAGAAATCTCCTACGTTGTAAGAGATATGGACTACCTGGGAAAAGATTTCATAAGTTCCCTTAAAATTGCCAAGGAACGTACTCCTTCTGAAATTTTCAAAGACTTTGTTGATGGATTGATTATTGTTTCAAGCAGTGGAACCATAACCGAATATATCAAAAATAAGTCTGAACAATATCAGGGTCTGGCCGAGATGGCAAATAGAAACTTATTACAGAGACTAGATGTACTTGCCGAAATCTACGTGACGGCTCTTGTTGCAGGCCCTCTTTTCGTAATGGTAACCCTTGTTGTGCTACAGTTTTTCCGGCCAGCTTCAGCTCAGATCCTTTACATGCTTATTTATATAATATTACCTCTCGCAACCCTGCTCTATTTAGTACTTCTCGATACTGTGGGAGAACTCTCCATTGATCCGAAAAAAGGTGATATTCGAAGTTTTACAATAAACCTTTCCGATATCCCGGAAATCAATTCCGGATTTACTGAAGAGGTGGAGCAAAAAAGGAAAAAGATGTACATGCTGTACAGGGAGCTTCACAGGCTAAAAGACATGGTGCTTAACCCTTACAGGACTATCCGGAATGAGCCAAGATACACGTTTTTCTTCGGAGTTCCACTCGGATTGTACTATCTTACCCAACTTCCAAGAAACCTTAGAAACAGCCTATTTTCTAGTTTTCATCATCTGAACATAAGTTTTGACCATGTCACTGACAGTGCTATAAAGCTAGTTACTGCTGTTGATGATTATTTTGTCATCTTTATTGTCGTTGCCCTTATTCCTTTTATAATTTTTTACGAAATAAAGGCCTGGAGGATGCGCAAAATCGACGAGAAAATGCCCGATTTTTTGAAAAGCCTTTCCAGCATGAATGAATCGGGGATTATGCTTGCCAACTCCTTAAAAATAATTGCTGAATCCAAAATGGGGATCCTAAGTAAAGAACTTAAAAAGTTAAAAGAAGACCTTTCCTGGGGCACTTCCACCTCTAAAGCCCTTATGAACCTTGAAAACAGCATCAGAACACCTTCTTCAAGTCGAATCCTTCACATTCTGGTAAAAGCAAATGAATCAACAAGTGACCTTAAAAACGTACTCTCGATTACTGCTAGACAGGTTAGAAATGACGAGGATATGAAAAAAGAGCGCTCATCAGCAATGGTAGTCTACGTTATTACAATCTATGTAGCCTTTTTCGTATTCCTTTTCATAGTTTATATCCTTGCTACTAACTTCTTCCCACAAACGGCTTCTTTTTCCACCTCTTCACAGGGAATGGGGGGAATCGGCGGATATTTTAACGTCGAAGAGTACAGTATGCTTATGTTCCACTCCGCCTTGGTGCAGGCTTTCACCTCCGGGATTGTTGCCGGGAAGATGGGGCAGGGCTCGGCGTATCTGGGCCTGAAATACAGCGTAAGCATGGTAATAATAACTTACGTGGCTTTCACCATGTTTGTTTGATTTATATGACGAAGCGTAAAACCCCTGAGTCTTTAGCTGAGGGGTAGTTCATGTGGAGAACTTGGGGGATCTATCCAAAACACCCCCAATTTCATTCATTAGTTTTAAATTGTCAGACGGGGCCGGAAAAATTTAAACCTTGATATCGAGAAAAAAGCTCTTAAATGAAAAATAATTAATCTTGATCGCCATTTTCAGTCTGCTTATTTTTTCCTGCGCATTTACCTTTATTGCTTATATGTGTAGTGGATTATTTGTAATCAGCAGTCCCGAGGGTTCGAGCCCCTCCGGCAGCTGTTTGTTTTTGGTTCAGAACCTGTCTTTATAGACCATTAAGTAACGGAAATATCAATTTATAAACCAAGTTGTTAATTTTCAGGGCAACTCTGTTCCTTCAGAAAGCTGTCTACGTTTTCCCCCACTTTACAATAATATAATATGTTGTAATGCTCCTGTCTTGGCCTTACTGACTTTCATTGGACTGTTTCATCAGAATGTTTCCGTTATAGTATCTACTTCTTTCGACATCTCGTTGATGTACTTTCGATAGCCTACAAGTTCTGCAATCAGGTAATTTCTTGCTTCAGATAACTCACGGATAAATTCATTCCGAAGAGAAAGCATTGCCGTAGCATCGGTTACTGACATTTGATCTTTCTCTTCTTTGAAGTAATCTCGTGAAAGAGCTTCTATGACATCGCTGAGTTTACTCAATGCATCTTCCATTAAAAGATCGCATTCTTCTATTGAATTTGTAATATATTCTTCAGTATATTCATTTGTGTTCTTATTCTTTTCAAATGTGGCATATGAAGAATGCATCACTGTACTTGCCGTTTCACCAATTGTCATTAATTACCATCCTATGGAGACTTAGCCATAATATAGAAACATCTTACAATATATACAAAGGTTTTCCATGGATTTGATTCAAGTGTAAGTTATTTCTCAAGACAAAATATTGCAAAAAGATGAAATTGGTGTATTAGTTGGGTACCAGAGAGATTTATCTAATGAGGACCTGGGCTTTCTTTTTTTGCGAAAAACCTGAAAACGAAATGAAAGGCTTTTGAAAGAGTTTTTAATGTTCCTTAGTACTATTAAGGATCTTAAATTCGGTTATTATTATATTATATTTATATTATTCATTAAATTAACTAAATACTCCGGAGATCTAATTTATTTTTAATTGTTAAACTAAACTACCGTATTGAATTTAACTACCGTATTAAATTCAACTGCCTTCTTAAATTCAAAATGTTTAAAATTCTTTTCCGGATGTCAAAATACGTAATATTATCCGTAACATTATCCGTAACAGGGCAACAGATAATCATAATTCTTGATCGCTCGTTCATTCTAGGAATTTTGGATGGCATATTTATTTCAGGCGATATGCCCATATTATTATTACATATAAAATATAATACATAAAGTTTCAATAAATCACTGAGTGGTAGTAAAATTGAGTAGGGGGATGTATACACATGGCTAAGAAATTTGAAAATAAGGAGATAAGGGAAGAGTCTTCGGAAGCACCAACCCAACGTAGATGCGGAGCGATGGAAGTTCATCACAGGTTGTTAGCGGAATCTGAATCATATGCCAGAAATCGCGATCAAATTGAAAATCTGGCTCTTGCATATAAACGAGGGCTTCGAGCGGTATCTCGGACCGGGATTGTCCAGATTCCTGTGGTCGTTCATGTTGTATGGAATAAAGAAGAAGAGGATATTTCTGATGCTCAGATCCAGAGCCAGATAGATGTCCTTAATAAAGACTTCCGCAAGTCGAATTCAGACATATCGCAGGTTCCTTCTGTCTGGAGCAATCTTACGGCAGACCTGGGAATTGAATTTTCTCTCGCAACGAAAGATCCAGATGGGCATCCGACTTCAGGAATAACTCGCACTCAAACCTCAGTGACATCTTTCACTGTCGATGACAAAGTTAAATCCAAATCTTCTGGCGGTGAGGATGCATGGCCGGCTGACCGTTATCTGAATATGTGGGTATGTAAGCTTGGCGGGGGTCTTCTGGGTTACGCACAGTTCCCAGGAGGGCCAGCTGAAACAGACGGTGTTGTTATTACTTACACAGGATTTGGTACCACTGGAACTGCCAGACCACCATTTAACGAAGGGAGGACAGCTACCCACGAAATAGGCCACTGGTTAGACCTATATCATATATGGGGTGATGAATTGAGTTTTGAAGACCCATGTTCACGCTCGGATCAAGTTGATGATACTCCAAACCAGGCAAATGAAAACATTGGCGTTCCGGCATTTCCACATATTAGTTGTAACAACGGGCCTAATGGTGATATGTTCATGAATTACATGGACTACGTTGATGACAGATGCATGGTTATGTTCACACAGGGCCAGGCAGTTCGTGTAAATGCATGTCTTGAAGGGTCACGGTCATCATTCCTTACTGCGGCGCAAAAAGCAGAGGTCAAGAGAGCATCATCTGAAGGTAAAATGCCTATGCCAAGGTGAAGTATCTCTGAGGAAGATAAAAGTATCATTGCCTGAGGAAGGAATACCTTGCCGTTTTCTTCCTCTGTATCAATTTTGTCCTGTGTCACAATGAAACAACTCGAAATGGAACCAGTCAGTAAATGTTCTGAATAAATGGATGAGGTTACTGCTAACTTTTGATTTTGTATGGTATATATAAAGGACAGGCTATGACCGAATTACCTGACGAGATCTTCCGAAAATGGATACATTCCTTTGAAGAAGATACGAATGGAATAACTGTGTATAGGCCAGTTGAGTATGATTTTCCACTAGCGCGCGGTCGAGGTGGTATTGAGTTCAGGCCAGATGGAGTGTTTATCTCCTGGGAAATTGGTCCTACTGATGCCACTCGTGGAATTAATGGACACTGGAAGATAGAGGGTTCTGGGCGTGTAAGTGTGTCTTTTGAAGAGAGCACTCGACCTTCTACAGTCATAGAGATCCTTCAATGTGATTCAGAAGTATTGAAGGTGCGAAAATTGCCAGAATCTTCATGATTCGTGTTCGAGGTGAAATTATGGGGAGATATATAGTACTCTCGGATTCAAGCGAAAAACGCAGTGTTGAAGAATCTGCAAGGAACTTCGGAGCGCACTGGGCTCGTCTGGGAGATAAAACTGTAGTATGGACAGTTTCTAAAGAATGGGACACTTTCGCCAATAAAGCCATAGAGGCAGGCATGAGTCTCGACCAGGCAGAAGGTCGCAAATTGGAAGGTCAGTTTTATCTTGTTATCCAGACTGGAAGGGCATTCCAGGATGAACATCCTGAAGTTCGGATAATCATGGAAAAAGGCCGTTACCTGGTGGCCGATTTGCTTCCCGAAGAATTAAGCCGTTTCTCTAAACGTGAAAACGATTGGTGGGCGATACGCCCTCTGGCAATGGACAGCGTGATTATGGATATAATAAAACCGGAAGTAAGAGCGGCAGTTCCCAGAGTACAGGCAAATGTCGATGTTGTATCACAATCTACCTATAGTTCTTATCTGACTTCGCTGGTGAATTTCCTGACTCGCCATTCCTTAAGCTCTCAATTTACCAGTGCAGCAAAATGGGCTGCAGATCAGTTGCAAAGCTTTGGTTACCAGGTAAAACTGTATCCAATCAATATTGGAGACGGCAATAGCTATAATATCGTGGCAGATCGACCAGGTAGTGAAAGTGGGTCCTGTAAACTGGTGCTTGTTACTGCTCACCTGGATTCAATTAACATCAAAGGTGGAGTGGATGCACCTGCTCCAGGTGCAGACGACAATGCAAGCGGTGCTGCAGGAGTTCTGGAGATTGCACGCGTGCTTGCTGAGCGTCCTGCAAAAAATGACCTGCGACTTATCCTTTTTGGAGGAGAAGAGGAGGGACTTCATGGGAGTAAACAGTATGTCAGCGGGTTGTCAAAAAATGAGCGTACCCGTATTAGTGCAGTTATCAATATGGATATGATCGCGACCTTAAATACCGCATCGAAATCTGTCCTGCTTGAGGGTGATCCAGTTTCCCGGACTTTAATGGAAGAACTTGCAGGAGCCGCTGCCACATACACATCCCTGATTGTCCAGACATCCGAAAGTTCATTCGGAAGCGACCACGTACCTTTTATCGGTGAACTTATTCCCGCGGTTCTAACGATTGAGGGAACTGACAGCTCAAATCTCAATGTCCATACTGCTAATGATACTCTTGATCACATCAATTACGGACTCGCGCTGGACATTATTAGGATGAATCTCGCTGTTACTTCGAAGCTACTTGCTTGAGTAAATAGTCTTGATTGTTCGAAAGTGCTTTGCTTTCTTTGCGAGAATCAGGAAGGCATGGAAAATATACTAACTTTAAGATTAAAACACAAGTAATAAATGTTTTAAATAATGTAAATAAAATAATAATTATGTGTAGGTAAATTGTCATAATGGATAAAAAATATTATTCTCTAAGTGAGTGGGGTAAATGAAATGATTGGTATAGCAGCTGCTTTTGAAAAGGTGAAGATTCCGGAGACTGGGGAAACTTTTTCAACTGGTTGGCTTCCTCCATTGCCGGACTTGAGAGATTACACAGAAGGAACAACAGAAGAAGATGCCCAAATTCCTGAAATAACAAAAAAACTCGGGCTCCTGTCTTTCAAAAAGAAATCTAAAGCTTCTGAGCTGCACGCATCGGTAGACCTTAGAAGCTGGTGTTCGCCGGTTGAAAACCAGATGGATCTGGGTTCCTGTACTGCCCACGCAGGCGTAGGAGTGATTGAATACTTCCAGAGGCGGGCTTTTGGAAAGCACATTGAAGGGTCAAGGCTTTTTGTTTACAAGACGACAAGAAACCTGATGGGCGTTAAGGGAGACACCGGAGCCTGGCTTCGAGATACTATGGCAGCTCTTGTTCTTTGCGGGGTCCCTCCTGAAAAATATCACCCTTATACTGACAGGAAAATCCCGGGACCGGCAGGGGAACCGACCTTTGATGAAGAACCTTCGAATTTTGTATATTCGCTTGCCGACGATTTTGAGGCCCTTAAGTACTTCTGCCACGACCCGCAGGGTATGAACATCCTGCCTTCAGATGTTCTTTTTAGCGTGAAAAAGTACCTTGCAGCAGGAATACCTTCAATGTTTGGTTTCTTTGGTTTTCCCTCTTTCAACGATACAGATGTAAAAGGCGGAATCCCTTTCCCAGGTCCCAAAGAACAGGCAATATGGGGTCATGCAGTCGTTGCTGTAGGATATGACGATGATATAAAACTCAAAAACACCCTCAGCAACCAGGAAACCACTGGGGCCCTCCTGATTCGCAACTCCTGGGGGACAGGGTGGGGAGATCAGGGATATGGCTGGCTACCCTATGAATATGTCCTGAGTAAGTTCGCAGTGGATTTCTGGTCTCTTATCTCAATGAACTGGATTGACACAGGGAATTTCGGACTTAAACTCTGACGGTTCCACACCATTGAGGCACGGCCATCGGGGTTTAAAAGAGGTAATTGAGAACGTCTTCGATATTCAGCAACTCTATTCCAGTTCAGTAGTTAACATCCAGAAAACAAGATTTCGTCCTCAGCAATGCTGTTTTGCAGCAGGATTGCAGCAGGATATCTAAAACACTGAACTATATCACAGAGGCTATAAGTTTATTTTTATACCACGTTTATATAAATACTCACATATGCCAGAAGAAAGCAAAACTGCCCGGAACTTCAAGGAACTTAAATGGAGTGACCTCCAGGATTGGGCTGGAGGGAAAGCAACTGCAAAGGGGATTAAGTATCAAGAAGAGGGGCGTGTGAAGGAAATAAAATGCACTTCCACAGGCAGTCTGGTCGCGCGGGTAGAAGGGACGATAGAGTATTTCACTGAAGTTTCCCTTGAAAACGGGAAACTGAGTTCTATCTGTACCTGTCCTGTCGGGTATGACTGCAAACACGGAGTTGCAACTGTACTTGAATATCTTGACCTTATTGAACAGGGAGAAGATGTGTCGGTTGTTACTGAGGAAGATCCCCTTATTAAAAGATCCAGAAGAGGATTTGCAGGAGCCGGAACTTCTGGAGCTTACCAGGTCGAAAAATCTTCACGGATTCTCCAGGAATATCTAGAAAAGCTGGAGAAGCCGGAATTAATCCAGATACTGACAACGTTCGCAAAAAAAGATAACATGCTTGGCATATATCTGACAGACCGTCAGCACCTTTCATCTGAAAATCCGGAAGGAGTTATTGGAAATATCTATTCCGAGCTGGATGGGCTCTGGAGAGAATTAAAAAGTTTTGATTTCTGGTCTTACGAAAGCGAAGAAGTGCCTGATTTTTCAAAGTTACAGGTTCGGCTTGAAAGCCTCCTCGATTCAGGTTATCCTGATGAGATTCTTGATATCGGAAAAGAGCTCATGGACCGATATAATGAAATTGAGGAATATGACGAAGAAAGGGATATCGGAACACAAATCTCCAGTTGCATGGATGTGGTGTTCAGAGCCTTATCTCAATCCTCTCTTCCTGCACATGAGAAAATGCTTTACACTCTTGATCTTGAGCTAAAAGATAATCACAGTATTCTTAATGAACCTGTTATCTGGAGAGAAGCCTATTCTCGGGAAGAGTGGAATCTATTTGCAGAAACCCTGAAAGTCCGGTTGCAAAAAGAAACAGAAAAAGAAACAGAAAAAGAAACAGAAAAAGAAACAGATATCCTGTACGAGTCATTCTGGGAACGAGATTATGCTGTTGACAGACTTATCGATGCCCTGAAAAAAGCTGGGCGTTCGGAGGAGATTATCCCGATCTCCGAGCTCGAAGTCGAAAGGACAGGCAATTATACGAGGCTTGTTAGAGAACTGCTCGATTCCGGGCAAAAAAAGAGAGCAGAAGACTGGATTCATAAAGGGATCAAAGAACTAAGAGAATATGACCCTGGCACTGCCTACGAGCTCTTGCAAACCCTTATTGAAATTAAAGAAAGCGAAGGAAACTGGCTTTTCATAGCTGCCCTTGAAACGGAAGATTTTTTCAGATATCCCCAACTTTCCAGTTATATTAAAATGCAGAAAAAGCAGCCATGAAAATTGGAAAGTGGCCGGAAATCCGAGAGGTTGCTCTCCAGTACTTGAGAAACGGAGAGTTGCCAGTCCGCCAGTCCAGAACTACGGAGGATTTTTCAATCATTCCGGGCATTCTCCCGGAATCAGGGCTGCTGGAAGTAAGCTGGTTAGAAAAAATTAAACCTCCTGTCCTTGATCTGTTGATTCATATAGCTATTCAAGAAAATGACGCTGATGAGGTAGTCCACTGGTATGAAGAGCTTAAAAAAAGCAAAGGTGCAGCCGAAATAGCCATACAATCTATCTTAGGAGAAGAAATTGCAAATGCTATAAAGGACAAATACCCTGAGGTTGCGATTGAAATCTGGAAAACCATTGCAGAAGAATTGATCTCAAAGACAAAAGTAAACTCATATGAAGTAGCATCAATATACCTCCGAAAAATAAAGGAGACGCTGGAATCTATTGGAAAGAAAGAGGAGTGGGAAGTATATCTTAACCAGATTCGGAAAGTCAACAGGTTCAAAAAGAAGCTGCTTGAAATACTAAATCGGTTGGAAAAATCCCGAATTCTCGACAAGTGAAAAAGAACAAAAAGAAAACTTTGCTGGTAAAATGGGTTGAAAAATTTATACACTTAAATTTATATATTTAATCTGATATAATTAAGAATAGGTTCAGGCTAACCTTAACTTCAGACACATATAGAATGCCAGCAAAAGTCAATAAAGAAGAATGTACGGGCTGTGGAACCTGTGTGGACGAGTGTCCGGTAGAAGCAATCGTTATTGATGAGGACGAAGGTTGTGCAGTTGTCGATGAAGATGAATGTGTTGAATGCGGAGCCTGTGAAGAAGCCTGTCCCAATGAAGCCATAACGATCGAACAACCTGAATGAGTCGGGATTCCACGTTTTAAATAGATTCAACAAAATCCGATTATTCAGAAGAATGGGTACAAAGCTGGTCAATAAGGAAAAGTCGATCAACGCTTGAAAGCGGCGTCCCATTCCGATTTTCGACTTTGTAAAGATCGCCGGTTTGCTCCGCTTGACGAAGGGAGGACTTTTGTTTCATATCCCATTACCTTCAAAATCGGCTCATATTCTCCGGATTTCTTGCCATTAAAAAGAACCAGCTTCAGGTTCGGAGCCATGTCTTTCAGCATTGAAAATTGGTTTATTTCTTCGTCCTTTATCTTTGTATCTTCGCTTCCTTGTCTTTTTCCGGCTTTGAAAACATCCCAGAGCCCTATTTTATTGTGTTTCAGGGTCTCAAGCCGATTTTGATAATCCATGCTCTGAAGGTCTTCTCCGATAATACTGCCAAGCAGCCTCCAAAAATCATTGCCTGGATGCCCGTAGTATTGATGCTTCCTTATAGAAATGTCTCCCGGAAGAGACCCAAGAATCAGGATTTCGGTATTTTCGTCAACGATTGCTGGGAAACCTTGCTTTTTCATTCTAAATAATCTGGAACTTAAGATTATTTCAAACTTTGGAAACGAAAAAATTAAACTGATCAAAAACTAAACTGATCAAAAACTAAACTGATCAAAAACTAAACTGATCAAAAACTAAACTGATCAAAAAACTAGATTAGTTGGAAACTAAACTGTTTGAAAATTAAATTGATTAAAAAATTAAATTTGAGTTATTTGTTTGGACAGGTCTTTGTAATAGTTAAAAAGTTCCTGTCCCCAGACAAGGGCGCTTTTCTCGAAACTTACCATCTCATGGTTATAGTACCTTCCTTCTTTAGAGATCATGGATAAGGAGATAAACCGATCTGTAACAATGCTGGAAGCAAGCTCAATTTTATGGTCGCAGACAAAAAGGTGCGTATTTTCCATATTTAAGAACTCTTCCACATCTGCCCTGTAGTCGGAAACTAGTTTTTCACATATTTGCCTTTCCAGAACAAGCGAAACCTCAATGCCTCTTTTTGCAAGGTCCAGATATAGACTCGGATATCCGGGGCGGAAAATTGAAGAAATCTCCATGACTGTCCTGGACTTGTAAAGAGGGTCCATAATTTCAGGAGGGTAATCAAAAATATGGGTTTTTCCAGGTAAAAGCTCTTTACAGCTACCAAGTTCTCCAATTCGGTCCAGCAAGTGAGGAGGAAGAGTCCGCAAATTCTGCCTTGCCCAGTACTCATGGTTTTCGTCGAAAACCCGAAAAGTGGAGAGAAGAGGTTCCATTTTTGGGACAATAAGCTTTCCTTTTACAGAGAGACAATAACTGTCCCCTTTTTGCACCAGCAGCCCTTCTTTGAGAAGGATTCGGATCTGGGCCATTATAGGACTGGAACTGACTTTAAGCCCTTTCTTAATTTCTTCAATTGTCTTTGGCCCGTCCTTCAGGAGTAAAAGCAAATTTTTCCTCTTGTCCGAAAAAAAAATTGTATCTATTAACTGAAGTTCTGTACTCATTTAATTTAACCTCCGGAAAGGGATTCTGAAGTGATTCTGAAAGTTGGTTGGAGATTCGACTCTGATGGTTTACATCTGAACAAACTGCCTTACCAACCGCGCTTACAAATTGCCTTATGTATGTTCTTGCCAATTGGTTGCTTTATTTATCAGTGCAGGCTGAACATCATGGATTCCGGGAAAGCTTCGCTTTCGGCTGTACCAATAAAATTATCGATACATTGCTCGTTCTCGATCTGCCAGGCTCTTGATTTATAGAACTCAATAAGCTCTTTTGCCCAGATTATGGCTTCAGGTCCGGAACAGGACATATACTCGTAATAAAATCTTCCATTGCTATCAAAGAGAGAAATTATCATCCCGCGGTCTGAGACCATAAGTTCAGCCAGCTTGACCCCGTCATTACAGACAAAAAGCTCGGTGTTTTCCAGCGTAGCAAGTTTTCTTATCTTCTTTTCATAATTCTGCATAATTTTTTCGAGTACCGACTCAGTGAAAATAAGGGTAACATCTGACTCCAGCCTTCCAAGCCTTGTGTAAAGGGGGAGAAATTCAGGCCTATAGAAAGACGAAAATACCATCAGATAACGTGATGAGGAGAAAAAATTCAAAAGTTCAGTACTCGGCTCAAAAATCTGGCTAGGATCGGGTTCAACCAGCTTGCAGTCCTTCAGGTCTCCTATTCTGTCGAGGAGATACTTAGGAATTCCACTCAGGTCGTGTTCGATCCAGTAATTATCTTGTTCGAGTAAAGTAAGGACATTGACAAGAGACTGAACTTTTTTAAAGACCTGATCTCCCATATCTGTCAATTCATAGCTGCCATTTTTTTGAATAACAAGGTTACTGTCTGTAAGCCTTTTGATCTGGGGTAAGATAGCCGTGGGAGAAACATCAAGAAAGGTCTTAATTTCTTCCATTGTTCTTGGTTCCTCTCCCAAGAGTAAAAGGAGGTCTTTTCTTTTCTGGGAACGAAATACTACATCTATTAACTCGTGTTGCATTCAAACCACTTCTATCGCGTTTTTGTATTAATATAGAATCTCTGTATCATGTGACACTAAAGTCTCCGCACAAAGACAGATGTAAATTCTACCTTCAGTCTGCTTTATACGACCTGAATAGGAAGAAGCGTTTGTGCCATTATTGAGATTCGATATATCCATTTATATAAAAGAGTTTGGATTAATAATTTTAAACGCGAAGGCATCTTGTAGATATAATTCAAAAAGTCTTAAACTAATTTCAGATACTCATAAAAACGATAGCTTTAAATGCATTTTTAAATTTTTACGGTCTTATATGACAGAATAATCAAGTTGTATAAAATTGAAATCGTAGAGTACGATCATTGAAATTTTTGATAGGCTTTATCTTAATAATCACATTGTTTAAACAATTTTGATATGTTTCCCCTCACGAATCTCAAAATTCATGAATCTAAAAAATATTCAAATGTATTTCAAATTTACTTCAAATATTTGAGGGGCATATCTCCTGAAAAACGGGTACATAAAATTTCGTGGCAAAATGCTCTGTAATCGATTCAAAATTTCAGACCTCTTATTGTCCTGTAAAAATCTTAAAAAAATTCCCGTCGGTTATGGTATATGTGATAATCTCCCCTAATAATGCTGTAAAGACGTGTCAGCATTAGCAGACATGCAAATTAATCAAAAAGGAAAAGTTCCGGTGAGAAGAAGTAAATTCTTTCGCTGGTAGACCCTGAGTAAAGTCTGGAGATAGAATCCTGTAAAATTGATGGATTGTAGATTTTTCCAGGGCTAGGGATCCTCGAAAGAAATGACTTCACGGAGGTAAAGTCGGAACCTCACAATACCGAGCATGTCCGGGACTGCAGACCCGGTAACGGTAGCGACCTTTTTGCTAAAAAACCAAAACGGAGGTTTAAAAATATGTTGGACTTTACAGAGGCAAGTCTGAAAAAGGTTTTAACCAGATACAATGTGGCTCTGGAAAAGGCAATGACGCCTGAAGAAGCCGCAGAAGAGATCTATCCTAAAGACGAACTGATTTACCCGATCGCAAAGGCCATCTTTGAAGGAGAAGAAGATGACGTTATCGAGGGTCTCCAGGCCGCAATCGATGCAGGCAAGGACCCAATTACACTTATCGATGACGCTCTCATGGTCGGTATGGGCGTTGTCACAAGACTCTATGATGAAGGTATCATTTTCCTTCCAAATGTCATGATGTCCGCTGACGCCATGCTCGAAGGTATCGAATTCTGTAAGGAAAACTCCGAAACTGCTCCTGTAACCAAGGGAACCGTTGTCTGCCACGTCGCAGAAGGTGACGTTCACGACATCGGAAAGAATATCGTTACCGCTCTCCTCAGGGCAAACGGTTACAATGTAGTCGACCTTGGAAGGGACGTTCCTGTGGATGAAGTTCTCAAGGCAGTTGCTGAAAACAACCCAATCATGGTCACAGGTACTGCACTCATGACCACCACAATGTACGCATTCAAGGAAGTTAATGACAAACTCCTCGAGAAAGGATATAAGATTCCGTTCGCATGCGGTGGCGGCGCAGTTAACCAGGACTTCGTATCCCAGTTTGCACTTGGTGTATATGGAGAAGAAGCCGCTGATGCCCCCAAGATTGCTGATGCAATCATCGCAGGTACCACAGATGTCGCAACATTAAGAGATAAATTCCACAAGCACTGAGGTGAGTTAAATGGCAGCAAAAAGATACACTTCAATGGCATACGCAAGCGCAGATGAAATGACCTTCGGCGTATCCAAGTACCCTGTAAAGGCAGGTCTCGGCCTCGAAATCGGTGCAGGTTACACAATTCCTGAAATTAACTATGCTCCTAGACCTGAAGCCGGTTCATCCAAGGAAAAGCTCGTAAAGGAATACGAGAGGATCACAACCGACATTATGTCAAGAATGGTTCAGGTCGGTTTCCCGGCAGTTATCCTCGAAACCGAGCACGTTCAGCAGATGTCCAACAACCCATCCTGGGGAGCAGAAGTTGCACATGCCCAGAAGACCATCATGGAAGAATTCCACGATGAATATGGTATAAAGTGTGCACTCCGCCACACAATCGGTGACATCCGTGAGAACAGGGATTTCCTCCAGCTCAGAGGCGACAAGTACTCTGTCTTCCTCGAAGCCTTCGAAGAATGCGCAAAGGCCGGTGCTGACCTGCTTTCCGTTGAATCAATGGGTGGTAAGGAAGTATTCGACTACGCAGTTCTTAGGAACGACATCGCTGGTATGCTCTACGCAATTGGCTGTCTTGGTTCCATTGACATGGAACTCATCTGGTCCGACATCTCCGCAATTGCAAAGAAGACCGGAACTGTTTCTGCAGGTGACACTGACTGTGCCCAGGCAAACACTGCAATGTTCATCGGCGGTGGACTGCTCGACAAGAACCTCGCCCACACCCTTGCAATCCTTGCAAGAGCAATCTCTGCTCCAAGATCACTCGTCGCATACGAATGTGGTGCTGTTGGTCCAGGTAAGGACTGCGGATATGAAAACGTCGTTGTCAAAGCCATCACAGGTATGCCAATGACCCAGGAAGGTAAGACCTCAACCTGCGCTCACTCTGATGTAATGGGTAACCTCATTATGCAGTGCTGTGACTGCTGGTCCAACGAGTCTGTTGAGTACCACGGTGAATTCGGCGGTACAACTGTTCAGTGCTGGTCCGAGTCCCTTGCATACGACTGCGCCCTTATGAATACCGCTCTTGAAACCAAGAACGACAAAGTTCTCAGGGACCTCCTGATGCTCTCCGACAGGTACAGAGACCCACAGGCGTACGTACTTGCATACGACAACGCCTACAAGGTCGGTCAGGCAATTGTTAAGGACGGAGACAACATCTATCTCAGAGCAAAGAACGCTGCAGTCGAATGTTGCAACATTGTCGAAGAAGGTGCAGCTGGCAAGCTTGAGCTCTCCAGGTTCGAAGCCAAAGCCCTCGCAGACGCAAAGGCAGCTCTCGAAGCTCTTCCAGACGACATGGACAAGTTCATGGACGACTGCTTTACAAAATACAAGAATGAAATTAAAGTCTTCCTGCCGGAGAACTACGGCCTTTAAGCCGAACCCTCCGGTTCTCTTTTTTTTTAAATTTGTTTTGAATCTCCATAATTCTTAATATTTCTGGCTGTTTTGGTTTTGCATGTTTTTGTCGTTTTCTTCTGTTCTGAGTTCCTGTGTAATTCCATTTTGCATGTAAGCGCTTCACTTTTATTCATAGAATTTATAATCACAAGCTTCTCCCCACTTGACCACACTTCACAATGTTTTAGCTCAAGCTTTTTTTTAAAAGAGTTGCGGTCACGCCGACCATATTGTTGTTGAGGTTTTCGGTCAGGCCTTTTCAAAAAAAGCTTGCAGAACTCGGGCGAGATGTTACCCTAATTAATAGACCGATAAAAAAAGAAAGTAATATATAGAACAACATGATAAAAATAAAACAACCAATGTCGAAATATTGTGCAATTAAATTTGAGGAACAGAATATTTTTTCAGAGCATGAGAATATATCTTTTCAGAACATAAGAATATATCTTTTTAGAACATAAGAATATATTTAATTTAATAATTACATAGAAAAAAAGAAAAAACATATATACATTAGTGGAGTATCGATAATTAGTAGCGTGGGACAAAAAAATATACCATCAGAAAAAAATATACGAACAGACAAAAACCGTGCCATCAATAAGGAGTTAAAATAATTCTCCCATGTTACTTTTTCTTCCTTTAATTTTGAACTCTTAAAATGATCCCGTTTTAGGGTTAATATGTTTCATTTATATATGGAAGCTGTTACAGTAGTTCCTCAACAATTTCTAAAGCTGAATTTTTGATCTGTTTTTCCAGGAGAACTCTATCAGGTTGTGTATGAAATAAGCACTCGAAATGACCAGGTTTGTGAATGCTCAGTTTAAATACTGATTTTGAATACATTACTAATTTTCGATTATTTAGACGGATCAGGGCTTATCCGCAAATTCTTTGAAAAAAGCCCGGAATATAGAATTACAAATCGAGAATTAAGGAGAGAATAAAGAGAAAGAAATGTATTTTTAAGGGGGACGGATAAAATTGAAAATAATTATTCTGATATGTGGAGAAGGGCTTGGTCATACCAGCCGGTGCCTTGCGTTGGGGAAAGAACTCCTTTCTGGCGGACACGAAGTGCATTTCGGAGCATATGGATATTCAAAGGAGCTGGTCGAAAAAACAGGGTATTCGGCACATGAAATCCCTTCAGAAATAAAGCTGATCGGAAAAGCTGGAGCCCTAGATCTTACAAGTTCAATTGAGGCTACCCTTAAAAGTGCTGACATTTTTGGAGGACCAAAACTCCTTAAACTGATCAAAGAGATTGGTCCTGATGTCGTTATTTCGGACAGCTATTATCTGGGAACTCTCGCTGGCTTTACACTTAGAATTCCGGTATACCTCATCCTGAACCAATCAAATATGGAAGAGTTTTTCAAAAACCGTGGAGTATCCTTGAGGCTTCTTGGAGAAGTGACCAGAAAGTTCTATACCCAGATTTTTGAAAAAGTAGACAAAATAATTATTCCTGATTACCCGCTTCCTTATACCGTTTGCAAGAAAAACCTTAATTTTCGGGGTAGAGTTCAGGAAAAGCTATTCTTCAGCGGTCCCCTTATAAAAGAAAAATACGAAGATGTGGAGTCAATTCCCCTTAAGAAACCACATATTGTTTCACTTATAGGGGGCTTCGGATACAGAGAGCCTATTTTCAGAAAGGTGCTCGAAACAGCAAAACTTGATTCGTCCATTAATTACACCCTGATTTCAGGTCCTTCCCTCGATCCCTCAAACCTGGTTGACCTGCCAGAAAATGTACAGATTCTTAAGTTCATAAAAGATACATATCCATACCTGAAAAGTTCTGATGCAGTAATAGCTCCAGGAGGGCACAGTACTATGATGGAAGCCCTGAGCTTTGGGATTCCTATCCTTTCTTTTCCTGACAGGGGGCATAGTGAGCAGGAAAATAATGCTGAAGTAATCGAGGAAGAAGGCTACGGAAGGATGCTCAGCTATTCCACGCCTCCTGAAGTCGTACTCGAATGTATTCGGGAAGTCCTTGAGGAAAAAAGATACAGGAATAAAACCGAAAGGCTACGAAGACTTGCCAGAGAACTGGACGGGCCTCGTGCTGTAAGAGAAATGCTTGAAAAAGATTGTAGAGAGAAAATTTTGTGAAAAGTCTCTTCAGTTTCCGCAATACTTCTACAAATCCTGCATAATGAATAAAGTGATCCGGAAAAACCATGATCACTTTGTAATATCACTTTGGAATGAGATTCTTCAGATACTTGAAAAGAGCAGCATGGTTTTCGAGCACGAGATCCGCATGCTCAATCTTTTCAGGTTCAAGCATACCCGTAACTGCAACACAGTAAATCCCTGCCCTCTTGGCGGCGGTTATCCCCAGAGGTGCATTTTCAATTACCATGCACTCGTTTTTTGCCAGGTCAAGTTTCTCAAGGGCTTTAAGGTAAGGGTCCGGGTCCGGTTTTCCGCGCTCAAGGTCACTCCCGGTAATTATGACATCAAAACAGTTAGAGAAATACTTATTGACAACTTTATTTACGGTATCAGTATGTGACCCTGAAACCAGAGCGAGCTTGAAATGCCGTTTCAATGCCTTAAGGCAGTCCGGGATACCTTCATAAGGCTTTATCCGATCAAACTCGAGAACCTCACGTTTCTTTTCAGGCAATTGCTCTAAATGCCAGGGTTCAGGCTCCTTTCCGGCCTCTTCGAAAATTGATTTAATTAATCTTTTGTTGTTTGAGCCTTCGAGCTCATAAATGTCTTCTCTGGTAATGTTAATACCAATTTCCTTGAAGGTTTTAACCCAGGCATCGGCCTGGAAACGCATGGAATCTATAAGAACTCCGTCCACATCAAAAATTATTGCTTTTAACATCTATTTAATAGATTGCTATAATCTATAATAAATATTATGAAAAATAAAGTTCTATAAAATCTCTATATAGAGATCTATTAGGTTGTGATAACCTGATTATTTTTGAGCAGATTTTTCATTTGAAATACTTCTCGTACAGGATCCCTCCCAGCCAATATCCTAAGAGGGCAAAAAGGAGTGTGCCCGGAAAATAAATAGAGGGCCCTAATCCCTTAACAGAAAATAATATATTGAAAAATAAAATATAGGAAATTAAAAAGATAAAAAATCCAATTATCTCAAAGTATATTTTTGCTGGTTTCAAGTTTTATCTGAGCCCCCTCTCCCTAATCCATAAACTTATAAATCACAAGATCTGGCTTGTTGAACTTTACTTCCTACTTTCTTTCTACTTTTTTCCTTTCTTTCTACTTTTTTCCTTTCTTTCTACTTTTTTCCTTTCTTTCTACTTTTTTCCTTTCTTTCTACTTTTTTCCTTTCTTTCTACTTTTTTCCTTTCTTTCTCCGCCTTGCTTGTCTTCTTCTCCTTCTTTCTTGAAATTAAGAGAAATGGAGTTAATGCAGTAGCGTTTTCCGGTTGGTGCAGGTCCGTCTTCAAATACATGGCCCAGGTGGCTTCCGCAGCGAGAACAGACTACTTCTATCCTGTTCATGAAATAACTGGTGTCTTCTTTGAGCCTTACCCTGTCGCTGGAAATAACGTCAGAGAAACTTGGCCAGCCGGTTCCGGACTCGAATTTTGTGTCCGAGGAAAAGAGCTCCTGCCCGCAGGCAGCACAGGTGTAAACTCCTTTTTCCTTGTTATAGTACAGGTTGCCGGAAAAGGGACTTTCCGTACCTTTCTTTCGCAGGACGTGATATTGTTCAGGAGTAAGTACTTTTTTCCATTCTTCTTCAGATTTTTCGCCCACTTTCTGTTCCATTTGTGAACCCCCTTTGTATATGATTTAGTTGTTCCAGCGATATTACTATTTTTTGAGTCAGCAAAGAACAATTGTATTTGGCATGAAAATGCTGCCATCTGCAAGCATTTTCATTGATTGTGCATGTTATTCGAAGAATATCATGTGCGTTTGGAAGTAAAATCAATGGTAAATTTGCATTTGGAGTAAAAGGGGAAACTACATTTATATAAATCACATAATTAAATTACAACGTGAACTAAAATGGTAAAAGCTGCATATTAAAATCGAGAATCAAATGATAAGTATAATAATGAATTATATTATATGTAAATATAATGATTCTGAAATAAAACATGTTGGTTTGGGGCAACATGGGAGAGAATCTGACAGGAAGAAAAGACCATAGTATAATAGTCGCTGCACTTATCTTTGCATTTCTTGCAGCAGTCTTTATAGTTGTCGTTTTTAAACAAATTAACCCTGGAAAGTTTACTCTGCCTTTTTATTTTCTAGTAATGGGACTGTATTTCTTTGCTACAGCTATGGAATCCGAAAGTAAGCTAGGAGAAAGGCTTGCTTCTTTGAGCTGGACTCTTAACATGCTTGGCTTCGTTCTCTTTTATCAATACTTAACAGGAAACCTGCAAAGCTGGATCTATATGTGGCCGCTGATTTTTCCCTCCGGAATTGGATTGGGGCAGGTCTGCTATGGAACGGTTAAAGCCAAAAAAGAGCCCATTGAGCGTGGGAAAGTACTCATCCAGGTGGGTTTTGGGCTCTTTATCCTGATTTTTGTAATCTTCAAGCTCTTTTTCCAGTAAAATCCGATTTGAACGCTCAATTCTTTAATCTGGCCTATTTAAGGCTATATGCTCTTAAAAGCCTTTAAGAAATATAGTTTTTAGCTCTTTCTTGACTTATTCATTCAGAGAAGGCTTGTAATTCCTTTCTTTCTGTAATGCCGTAACTTACAGTTATCTCCAGTAAAAGTACAGCTAAAGAACAGTATTTTTGGACAGAGCTCCCTGTAAGTATTTGCCTGCAAGATCTCATCTCAAAAAGTTTTTAATATTTTGGATAACAATTTTCATTTGAAATTTTCGTTTAGTGGTATAAATGGAGCTTTCACAATACATAGCCAGGGGAGATTATACGTGCTCCTCACTAAAATTTGCGGTTTTTAGGAAGGTTAATTGGATTTTAACCTGAAAGAAATGGTAATTTTTTTGTAGAGACTCGTATCTTAGTTAATTGTCTGAAAAAAGGAGGAATAAATTCCAGTTTGGTAGTGAATTTAAGAGGACCCTATTACTCTTATTCAGTTAAAAACTCCGAGGTAAGGCATCAGTTCTTATGCTGCTCTTTAAAACCCTGATTCAAAATGAGCTAGAATAAAAAACTCGAAGCAGACATACTATGAGTATGTACTCCATGACTCCGCTCTTCGCTTCTATCAGGATATGAGGGTGCCTAAAAGGAACGATGTCAAAAGAAAAGGGACAAAGGTATGAAGGAGATAGAGATATGACCGGAAATGAGAAGGGAATGAAAAAACGGCTTGAAAGGGCAGGAAAAGTAAGATGGGAAAAAATATCGATTGGGAAAATGAAAGGAAAAGTGAGCGTAACCAAGCCTGCAGGGACTTCTGTTTTTCTCCTGGGAATCCTATTGCTGGCTGTGGTGATGGCTGAAAGCGGATGTACGGACTATGATTGCGAACGTGGCTCAGGAAATGTGGAAACTATAACCCGTAGCATTGAACCTTTTCACAGCTTGGATTCACGTATTTCAGGAAACGTATTTATTGAGCAAGGGAACAGCAGCCTTAGAATCGAAGCAGAAGATAACATCCTGCCCCTCCTGGAGACCAGCGTGGAAAACGGAGTTCTGGTAATCAATGCGAAAAAATGCATCCGCCCCCAGAAAACTATTAAGATCTATGCAGGGATGGAAGAAGTCCGGAGCCTTTCCCTCAGTGGTTCGGGGGATATTATAGGAACTACGCCGATTGATTCTAAAAACCTGGATCTCGCAATCACAGGTTCAGGTAATATCAAACTGGAGACAAATGCCAGCTCTCTGAAGAGCCTGATTTCCGGTTCTGGGGGTGTCCTCCTGAAAGGCAATGCCTCTTCACATGAAATAAATATAGAAGGTTCGGGAAGTGTTGATGCTCCTGAACTCAGGACCGAGATGACCAGAGTAAGTATCAGGGGTGCGGGAAATGCAAATGTCTACGCGGACCGGAAACTTGACACTAATATAAGCGGAAGTGGAAATGTATTCTATGGAGGGGACCCGGATGAGTGCAACACGCAGGTTTCAGGCAGCGGCAAAGTCACAAATAAAGGCAGATAAATTAAAAGCAGATAAATAATTGAGTAAAAAATTAAGTAAATCATTGGATAGAAATCCGTCAAGTATTCTTAAATTAAATCATTCATTTCAATTTTTGCTGAAGTTTACTCGTGCCTTAGTGAGTCCACAGGCTTCATTTTTGCGGCTTTTCTTGCAGGGTAGACTCCCGAGACAAAGCCCACGAAAACAGCTACGAAGAATCCGGCCGCAATTAGGCTGAAAGGAAAGACGACAGGCAGTTTGAGGAGGGTTTCAACACTGTATGCACCTGCGATTCCAACCGTACTCCCCAGGAGGCCCCCGAAAACTCCGAGCAGGATTGATTCTATCATGAAAAGAAAAAGAATGTCAAAGCCTGTAAATCCAAGAGATTTGAGCACTCCTATTTCCCTCGTCCTTTCAGTTACGCTTACGAGCATGATATTCATGATTCCTATCGAGCCAACCAGCAGCGAGATTAGCGCAACGGCCGTCAGGAAAGAACTTAAAGCTGCAGCCATCATATCCGTCTGTTCCAGTACCTCTGCCTGATTGACAATGATATAAGGGCGGGAATCTTTATCTTCAAGTTCCCTTTCAGAAATCCCAAAATTTCTGGCAAGACGCTCATCGACCTCATCCGAAGTCTCCTTAACTGTTGCGGGGTCATCAGCCATTGCAAAAACCCCGCCATAATCTTTTTCGCCAAGTATTTCGTTCATGACATCGATTGGGATAAGAACGGCTTCGTTATCATTGTACGCCTGGATAACAGTGTTCTCCGGGTTCTGGATTATTGCTTTAACTTTAAAGGTCTTTGTAACTTTTTCGTCTTCTCCTACCCTGAAGGTTATGTTTATGGAGTTTCGGGCCGAGATGTTCCGGTCGAATTTCTCGTTTGCAACCTTGTACCCGATAACTGCCACATACCCGTCGTTGTCAGTAATAAAATCTCCTTTCTGAAGCTTTGTGTTTGCCACCTCATCATAGGATTTCCCTACGCCGCTAACCATAATATTTTTGGTTTCGGACATGTACGTGACTTCTGCAGTTTGTGATTTCAAAGGAGAAACTCCCGAAATTCCGGGTGTGTTCTCAACGATCTTCAACTCATTGTCGTAAAAAAGTTTGGGCTGCATCCCCTGAATATAAATGAAATTAGATCCTATATTGGTTACTTCATTCGTAAAATGCTGGTTGAAACTTGCCCCAAGAGACACATTTGCAATTACAGCTGCAACTCCTATGACGATTCCAAGCACTGTAAGGGTCGAACGCAGCTTTGCACTTTTAATGCTTCCAAAAGCGAGTTTTCCTGCACTGAAAAGGTGGATCATAAATGGAGCTCCGTTTTACAGATTTTATAAGGACAGGCTGGAGGAGTGTAAAATTATGAACTCATATAAAACCATTTTTTTCTTAAACTTTCTTTAAATGAATCTCTCAAACATATAAATTCTACTAAAAAAGGTATCTCGATAATTAGCTCTATACTTTTTATAAAAATTATCTAATATTGGTTAGAACTTTTTCAAATTGAGAGGAGATTTTTACCGTCAAATCTGAAGTAATCAATCTTGCTTTCGGGCAGCCCAATGAAGGAAAGCTCGTTGAATACCTCTGTAAAAACCCGAAATTTGTTCCCGAACTATCACTTGTAGCTTAATTTGATGGAAAAATAGCCTGGCATATTCTCTTTTTCTCTGTAGTAATCAAACTCGGGTACGGGAAAGAAACGATTTCACTTGCCCCACTTGCAGTTTTACATGAATTTCAGAGGCAGAGAACAGGAGGCGGACTCCTATGAGAAGGGTGAAAGCGTGCAAGCGGCTTGGATACGATTTCATTATTGTGTTGGAGCTTTGATCTTTTCCATCCAAATCTGGAAGTTCAGACTTTGCTGAAACGAGATGAACAGAAAAAGATATGAAGTCTTAAAATTAAACTCCATATTGGTAATTAGATTGATATGCAGGTAATTAAATAATATTATATTAAACAGCTAGTTAATGCTAAAGTTGCCCGGCTACGAATTATTCACGTGCAAGTAAAATTTTTTGTTTTAAGAGGGAAGGCATTTATTTTCAGGAAGGAGTGCATTTTCTTGCTTAAAGACAGAGTATTCGACAGACTTTCAGATGCAGGTTTCAAGATCCGAAGTAAATCCAAATCCAGAAAGGCTTCATCACGTGAAGCTATCTTTGGGTCCAGTCCTATAATTGATGCTGATTTCGTTGAGATCGATGACGTTGAGGTAGATAACGTTGAAGTAGGTAACTTTGAAGTAGATGACGTTGAAGTAGATGACATTGAGGTAGATAAGGAATTTTTCAGCGATTCGAACTCATCTCATGAAGCGGATTCAGAACCAATCGACTCGGACCTTCTGGAAAAACTCAGAGAATACCTTAAAACGAGGTCTGAAGAGGAGATTTTGGAGATCTTTAGGGAAGTCCGTAAAATTCTGGAGAGCCGAGGCTCTGAAAATGATTTCCGAAAGGCATCTGGAGAGGAGATCCCTATTAATCAAAGAGCAAGACTAAAAAAGATCTCACAGAATGCTTTCAAAGTCTTTCTGGAAACGGCTTCCTATGGAAGAAAACAGATAATAAACGCCTCAAAAGTAGCTTCCTCAAAAGCCTCAACAATAGCATCCGAAGGAAAAGAATCAATAATTGATTCCTCGAAAAAGATAAACGAAAAATGGAATAACCTGAGTCCCAGAGATCAAAAAATCATTTCCGAATTAATTGTTGCAATGATCGAGATTGGGCTGCTTAAAGGAGCCAGCCGGAGTAAACAGGCTGCATTTTCCGTTCTTTCAAGCATATCCAGGCGCCAGACCCCCGCACGGAAAGACCTGGAAGATTTTGGAGAAGGCCTGCAGAAACTTTTCAAGCGCAGGCATTAAAGTACGAAGGACCAAAAATATCTACAGTGCGAAATACCAAAAACATCTTAATAAATGCTACGCAGTCCGGAATGCTAGAGAATCAAAAATATCCGGGAACTTATATCCGGAAACTTATATCCAGGAACTTTATCCGGGAACTTATATCCAGGAACTTAAAACCTGTAAGGTTTGCTTATAGCTTTCACAAAACTTGCAGGGCTTTCTGCAACATCCCAGTTTTCGGCATTCCCTATGAGATATGTGTGGTCAGAAATCTGTTGCAGTCCGCCGGCATCATAATTTCCGATAATCAGGGAAAAGATCCGGGCTCTTCTTTCGGCTTTTATCTCATTCCATTCCCTAATAAGGGGTTTTTCTGAGAGTTCGGAATAACCATCGGTAAGGAAAAGAAGATCAGCTCCCTCGAAGGCTTTTTCGTTTTTCATAGCCTTAAGACCTGCGCGAAGTGCAGTATTAAAATCGGTGCCGCCGCCAAAAGTAAACTTCAGGAACTCCAGAAACTCCTCACCCATGCGCTTTTTATTCGTAAGTTCAATTTCGACTGTCTGCCATTTAGAGGAGAAGAGGATCACTTTAACGTCCCTGCTTTCTGTTAACATTCTTCTCGTAACTGCCAGAACTACAGCTTTTGCAAGAAGCTCTGGGCTTCCCCGCATCGACGCCGAGGTATCTACAAGGGCGACGACAGGCCCTTTTCTCTTTTTTCCTGCATTATCCGAGTTCCAGTTTTCTCCTTTTAGCTGGTAGGTCAGGAGTTTTCCTTCAAGCATATCAGCATAGAATTTACGCTTCAATAGAGGATTTTTTAGCTTTACGGTTTCCGCTGGAAGTAATGTCTGGATATCTCCCGATAAAGTGACCGAATGGACTTCGCTTTTACTGTACGGAGATAAACTCAGCTTTTTTGAACCGTACTCAAGTTCGATTCTTCCGACCTGCTCAAGAATTTCGTGAATAGCCGAGCTCTTTCTAAGAAGTGCGGCGTATTTTTCAAGGTTTCCGAAGTATTCTCTGTGAAGAGCCCTCAAGGAGTAATCCCATGCTCTGCCCGGAAAGAGCATTGAGAGAATTTCCAGCATTTCAAGGTGGTCTTCAAGCACAGGGATAAGCTCTTCAATTTTTACAGCGATGCTTTCTTCGATAACAGAATCAAGGGCTTCTCCTGCCTTTTCTGAAGACATAAAGTTCAGAGTCATTGAAGCAAGTCTTTCGGACCCCACAGTATTTCCAGTCTGCATATCTGGATTTTCCCAGGTCTCATGCTCGAAGTCTTGCAGAGAACTTTCCTCTTTGAGAGAATTTTCCTGCTGGAAGGAACGCTCCTGTGGAAGAGAATTTTCCTGTGTAAGGGAGCTTTCTTCTTTGAGAAAATTTTCCTGTGTAAGGGAACTTTCTTGTTCGAGGGGACTTTCCGGTCTTCTTTCTGGAGTTGCCTGTTGATTGGATGTGTTAGGATTTTCCTGCAACCAGGAATTTTCTTCAAGATCTCTTATTCTGCTTCGTTCCCACGCCGATTGAGTTTCATCGATTAGCTTCCTCAGGGCTTTAAGGCTTTTTTCCAGGTTTCTTGCGAACTTTTTCGAAAATTCAGATTCCAACTTTCCATAGTCATCCAAAAGTGTAAAAATTTCTTCAAGCAGGGCCCTGAGTATAAAAACACCTGCCAGGTTGTTGGCTCCTGCAAGAGTTTTTATTTCAGCCCAGACCCCAAAATCCCTTAAACCTAAAAATATTGGATAAAAAGCTCCAAATTTACTCATAAACAGCTTTTCATCTTTTATTTCGTACCCATCTTCTGAAAAGAGCTCATAAACAAGAATTTCTGCAATTTCTTCCCTGACTTGCCTTGGTATTTTTCGTGGAGTTGCCAGGACACCCCTGAGCTCAATATTCAATATTGTGGAAGGATTGAAGGCGTGGCTAAACGATAAAGATGAGCCTGATCTGTGAATGCCCTCGAAATCTTCTTTCCGCTTTTTTAATTCCTGCATATTTTTCCTTTTCCGGAAATTCTCCAAAGTTTTAGGAGTTTTTGATACATTTTAAGAGTTTTATATTTAAGTTGTCTTCTTATCTATTATATTTCAGAGAAACTCTTCAGCCATATTTTAGAGTTTTTCATCTATATTTCAAGGTTTTTCAGTCATATTTTAGAGTTTTTCATCCATATTTTAAAGGTTTTTCAGCTATATTTTAAAGGTTTTTCAGCTATATTTTGGAGATATTCAGGTTTCAGCTATCTCTCCTGCTTTTTCAGTGGTTACGTCAAATACCCTGGGTTTTTCAAGCAGGATCCGCACCTCGTTTAGACTGCTTGCAATCTCGTAAACATCGGTATTTTTGGAGCGATATTTCATCAGGATTTCCTGGCTGTCCTGCCCTGAAACCCAGATATTTTCTCTCAGGGTGTTCTCAAGCGCTTTTTCTTCTTCCTGGATCTGCCTTCTGAAATAGTTCAGTCTTTCTTCCAGATTTTCGTACTCTTTTTCATAGAGCTTCTTATCTCCGTAATCAAGGCTGATCTTGAATTCAAACCCGTATTTTCTGCGGAATTGTTCTGCCAGGGACTCAAAGTTCAGGGAACTGTTGACATTGCTGTAATCGAGCCCGAAACTGTAAGTATGGGTTGGAAATTCGGTATGGTGTTTTAGCAGGTCAAGGGCATTGTCGAATGTGAGGTTCCTCTGCGCTTTGACCCCTGAAAACCTTGAGCTTTTCAGGCTGCCTGTTGTCCTTCTTTCTTCTTCGTAGCACTTATTACAGGCTACAAGATCCGGAAGTTCCTGCTGCAAACAACTGTAAATGGAATTTTTCAGATCAAGGACATCCAGTTTCAATTTGCCAGTATCCGTGCCACCTGAAACAACCCTGTCCAGAATAAGTTTCCTGATTGCTTCTTTCTGTTCCGGTACTTCCCAGAGTACGTGCTGCAGCAGGACAGCAGTCATCCGGTCTACACTGGTATGCCCGTTTACGAATGAAGCTACCCTGAGTACATTTACAATTTTCTTCCAGCGCCTGTCCGAGACAAAAATATTTGAGTTCCTGAGTTCTCTTCGGAGTGCCTTTATAATTGACCGAACCTCAGGATCAACAGGAAGGTCTCTTGCTCTCTTCTGAGTTTCCTTTATATCTTCTATGCTGAGTTTCGTTGAGGGTACGAAATCTTCGGTGTTTTTGAAGATCAGGTCTTCAAGGTTCTCTTCGTGCTGGATATAATCCACCCTATACCGGAACAAAAAACGGTCGTAGAGAGCTTCGAGGCTTTCATCTTCTTCCGGCAGCTCGTTGGAAGCCCCAAAAACCGTAAACAGAGGCACCTCAATAAGTTCCTTGCCGTTATGGTACTTTCTCTCATTCAGTACAGTCAACATGCTGTTTAAGATGGAACTGTTTGCCTTGAAAATCTCATCGAGCAGGGCTATATGGGCAGTTGGAAGGTAACCTTCTATCCGCCTGCTGAACTCGTCCCTTTCAAGCGCTTTAAGGGAAAGCGGCCCAAATACCTCTTCAGGCGTGGAAAAACGGGTAAGAAGATAATGGAAAAAATTTCCCCCCTCTATAGTTTCGCAGATTTTGCTTGCAAGCAGGGTTTTCGCAGTTCCGGGTGGGCCAAGTAAAAGGACATGCTCACCGGAGAGGAGTGCAAGAAGAGACCCGTTAATTTCAGCATCTCGTTCTTTAAAGTAGCCTGAAAACTCCTGTTTGATATTGATAACCGTATTCTTTAAATCCAGAATTCTCATAAATTCCAAGACCTATACAAATTTCTTTTTTTCAGCATCCCGCCTTTAGTATGTGAGAAAGATGCTACAATAGTGAATTGCAATAGCCGGTTAGAATAATATAAAAAAATGAATTTCCTATTTTTATGGGCCTTGCCTTAATTAATTTTTCTAAAAATTCTTATCCCTACCACCGATATGCCTGCGGATTATATTTCTTCCCCGAGATATACCTTTCTGCTTTGATACTGAAGCCCAGTTTTTATTAGGTCTCATACGCTGGGATCCATCTTGTAAAAGTTTTTCCCGACCCTATCGGCCCCACTGATCCTGTCTTTTACCATCCGAAGAGGTTATGCATAAGGAAGGTGATGATTAATGAGAATGATTTAAATTCACCTGAATGAGAATATTCCTGGTGACGAATAAATAAAAATCGCATCCTGAAATAAATCAAATTCCGGAAGTCACTGCATGAATGATTTCGAGCGTGAAAAATACAGCCGTCAGATTCTTCTTTTTGGGGAAGAGGGACAGGAAAAGTTGAAGAATGCAAAAGTGCTGGTTGCCGGGGCAGGCGGGTTGGGAAGTCCGGTTTCCACCTATCTAGCAATAGCAGGAATCGGAAAAATAATTCTTGCAGATTTCGATTCCGTGGACCCCAGTAATCTAAATAGACAGTTTCTTCACCATCAAAAGGACATCGGAAGGCTTAAGGTAGAGTCCGCAAAGGAAAAACTGCTCTCCATGAACCCGGATATTGAGGTTGAAACTATAGCAGAGATGCTTACCGAATCAAATCTCGAAGCCCTTGTTCCTGAATGTGATGTTATAGTTGATGCGCTTGATAATCTCGAAACCAGACATATGCTTAACAGGCTTGCCATTAAAAGAAGGATTCCTTTAATACATGGAGCAGTTACCGGTTATGACGGCCAGGTAACAACAATAGTTCCTGGAGAAACTCCCTGTTTTTACTGTATTTTCCCACGCATTTCCAAAAAGGAAGTTTTCCCGGTTTTAGGGACAACCCCAGGGATCATCGGTTCCATCCAGGCAAATGAAGTTATTAAATTCCTGACAGGACAGGGAAAGCTTCTGGAAGGTCGCCTCCTGTTCTGGAATGGGCTTTCTGGAAATTTCAGCGAAATATCACTCTCAAAGCTAAATAATTGTCCTGTTTGTGGAAATCTTAAGACAATGCGTGGAAACAAATGAGAGTTTTACTATTTTAAATCCAGATAAAATTTTATTTCGATTCCCTGCCGCCTATTAACCAATTTATATATATCTTCAGTAATAATATCTTATAGGGTATATCTCATAGGGTAATATCTCATAGGGTATAGGGTAATATCTTATATGGTATCTTATTAAAGGGGATTTTGTGCGAGGGAATTGGATGAAAAAGAAGACCATGCCAGTTGAGAAGGAAGTCAATGGTTTGAACGGAAACTCAAATTTATGGTCTTATGGGTTTCAGGATCTGAATTATGGGTTTCAGGATCTGAATTATGGGTTTCAGGATCTGAATTATGGATTTCAGGATTTGAATATTTCTTCACCGACTTCACTTCCTGCTTCACTTCCTGCTTCACTTCCTGCTTCACTTCCTGCTCTTATTCCGAATGCACCTTATTTTGACCTTCGGATCTATAGGGAGCCCATGATAAAGTCGTTGATCAAGGTACACAGTAAAGATATGTACCGGCTGCTTGAGAAAGTTCACTTTGATGGAAACTACTACAGGGTAAAGTGTGTAAGTTCAGGGGAGTGGGAGTACTGCTGGGATCTTGCCGTCAGAATTCAATTTTTTGGAAAAATGCTGGGAATGACTCTTTATCCCAAGCGCCTGGTTTCACAGAAAGAAAAAAGAATTGTCTACAGGTCTATGATCCTCGTTAACCCTTACCAGCTCTGGGACGAAGCTCTTGTAAACAAATTCTGGAATTTGCAGGAGAGGGTTGAGTTCCTGATAGCCAGAATTCTTTTTCACGAGTGTATTCACGTTATGATTTCGCTTGGAAACATCCTGCCTTCAGGTTTTGGAAACACAGGCATTTACCTTGAGTTTAAGAAGATGCTGGAAATCTCGGTTTCCGAGATGCTTTCTCATGAGCTTCATAATGTACAGTTCCGCCTCTGGAATCTTGTGCTGTTTGGATCGTCAGGTTCTGAAAGTGAAAAAAAACTGCTTGAAAGAGTTCAGGAAATATACGAGTTCCTGATCAACGAAAAATACGCTAACCAGAAAACTGGAAAAGCTTTCCGTTTCCCATCAAACAACAAAAAAATTGCCAGAAAATACTCCTGGATAGCAGCTGTTAAAGCCGGGGGAGACAAGCAGGTTAGCAAAAGAATCTGGCAGGTAGAGGTCCGCAGGCTCTGGATCGCACTGAGGGAACTCTTTGAGGGGATTGATACGGAATTAAGTAATATGGGATTTACAATGGATTAAATCATATAAATCCCAGGTTCCTCATTTTTAGGCACACAAATGTCTCCTGATATCGGAGTATGCGCTTAAGTTTAAACACATGATCTTTGTAGTAAAATTTTCAAAATCGGGATCTTATGACCTCACCGATTCTTCTTACTACCGATATGCGCTTAAGATTTGGGAACTAAGGATAAATGGATAATTATGGGTAAATTAAATGAAAAAAGTTGAATAATTATAGAACTGATGGATTTTCTGACCTTTTTCTTTTTCCCGCCTTCATTCTATGATTCGTAGTTTACTTTTCCCCTTCTTTCTTCCCGTAATTTTATTACTTACTTTATCTCTCTATTGCTTTGTTTTTTAGAGCTGAACCTTACTCCCTTGTTCCAGAACTTTTACAATCTTTTCCATATCGGGAAGTTCATGCACAGGATATTCTTCGAAGAATATAACCTTCTGTTCCTCGTCGATAATTATGTTCGCCCTCTGAGATACCCCTTCTTTTTCTCTGAATATTCCATATGCTCTGGCAACCTCCCCATGAGGCCAGAAGTCTGAAATAAGCTTGATGTGTGTAATTCCAAGTTCCTTAGCCCAGGCTCTTTTTGAAGGTATAGGGTCCACACTTATACCAAAAGCCACCGTGTTCAATCTGGAGAACATTTCGTGATTTTCCTCAAGTGATTTCATCTGTTCTGCACACACGCTTGTCCAGGCGAGTGGATGGAATGATAAAAGAACCTTCTTGCCAGCGAAATCATAGAGGTGCACCTCTTTTTGTTTCTGGTCTCTTAGCCTGAAATCCTGAATTTTGTCTCCGATTTTAATCTCGCTCATGATAATTTCCCCAATTTAATAAAATCCCCTATGTTTAATAAATTGTCTGTCTGCTGACCTGTTTAAACTGCTGGCAGTTTGACATTTTTGACAGCGAGAAGTAAAGATTGGAATGCAAAAAAGGTTCAAAGCGGGAGTAACATATAAAAATAACTTGAAGGGCAGTTCATATTAAAAAAATAATGGAAAACAAAAAAAGTAGTAAAAATAAAAATGACGACGGAATGATTCAATTATAATATCAAAGTATTTATTGCCAAGAATCATTATTGGGATACTGAAATTAAGGGTCAGTTCCTGAACTGCAAATTTGAGGTTATATTTTTATCATTCCTGAATAATCAACAGTCTTTAATTGATTATAAAAACTTTGTTTTTCTTCTCTATATAAAGCGTATCTATATAAAGCGTATAGTGAACTTGAAATCATGGTAAAAGTAATTTTCAATTTTATTTACTTAATTCTCCGAATTTTTTCTCTTGAGAAGGTTCTTGCATTTTTCAATTATACCTTCATTAACTGATTCTGATTTGTTATTATTTACTCTATTGCGTTTCATTTGATCGTGTTCTCTACGAGACATCGGTTTAGAAGTTTTTTTAGACATTGTTAAACACCGTTTAAAAGTAATAAAATCAATCTTTCTTAGGTTATGTCCGTGAATTGTCAATCAATTATAAAAAATGAGTGGATTTGTTGTTTTTGAGTAAACATATGCAAATTTATATACATGTTGTTTTTCGATAACTGACAGACACTGTTATTCTTATTTATACTCGAGTTGGTGCAATAACCCGGTATAATGTTAGTGACTCTAACCTTTTCTTAAGATTGAAATTATACACCCATATTTACTGTAAAACTTAAATATAAGAGTAACGAAAGTCCCTGAGAGAATTCTTATTCCTTCACTGGTATTGCAAACTTTATAGTAAATTCAGTTCCGGAGTCTCTTTTTAGTTCAAGTTTACCTTCTAGCTGATCTACAAGGATAGCAATTAATTGAAAGCCAAGGGTATCAGAACCTTCTATATTAATGTTTTCTGGGATACCCACTCCATTGTCCGAAACGGTTAAGATAAAGTTAGCAACCTTATTTTCGTAATCACCTTTTATGCTTCCTGATACATCATTTAAAATACCTGTGTCTTCTTCCTTACAAAGCTCCTTACAAAGCTCCTTACAAAGCTCCTTACAAAGCCTGATTTGAATTATTCCGTTAGTTCTGCCTGAGAATGCATACTTTAGAGAGTTTGAAATAATTTCGTTGACAATCAGCCCTAGAGGAACTGCAATATCGATATCGAAGAAAATGTTATCTTCAAGATCCATATCTAAGCCAATGTTCATATCTTTAAAACTGTAAGCCTGGAAAAGGTTCTTAACAAGCTTCTCAAGATATGGAGAAAAGTTCAATTCATTATTTCCATTGCCTTCATGCAGTTCTTCATGAATCAGGGCAATTGAGATTATTCTGTCCTGACTTTCCCTGAAGGCCTCAAGAACTTCCAAATACTCAACGCGCCCTCTACTTTTGAATTTTTCAACCTCAAGATCCAGCAGGGATGAGATCACTTGAAGGTTGTTTTTAATACGATGATGGATTTCCCTTTTACGGGCATTTTCGATATTCGCAAGGAAAATTTCTGTCTTTTTTCTTTCTGTGATGTTTTTAGATGCCCCAATAATCCTATATGCATTCCCGTTCTCGTCTCTCTGACAGATGAAGTTGTCCTCAATAAAAATATATTCTTCATTCTTATTTCTAAAACGGTACTCGATTCTGTAAGTATCTTCGGGCATCTGAAATTTTTCGTGATTTTCAAGGAATAGATTTCGGTCTTCCGGATGAATACGGGACAGACAGAAATCACGACTCTTATTTCTTAAACCGATATTTTTAAACTCATCAGGAGTAAATCCTGTTATCTTCTCGACATCGCCTGCCCAGGCAAAAGTATCTTCCTTAATATTATACTCGTATATGATCTGTCCTGTCTGTTCGGCCACTATACGGTATCTTTCCTCGCTTAACCTGAGCGCTTTTTCAGTTTTCTTACGCTCGGTAATGTCCTGAAGTATACCCCTAATTCTAACAGGATTATTTTCCTCGTTAAAAGTGATTTCTGGCTGTACATGAACTATTTTTTCTCCTCCGCCGGGTAAAATAATCCGATGGTCAATGCTGAAAAGTTTCCCATTTGAAGCTTCTTTAATTGCATTAATCACAACGTCTCGATCTTCAGGATGTATATAACTTAAAAACTCATTATAAGTTGGAGTTGATCCCTGGGGTTTAAGTCCAAAAATTCTGTAATATTCATCAGACCACCATATTTCATTAGTTATAAGATTCCAGTACCAACTTCCAAGGTGTGCTATTTTTTGAGCTTCTGCAAGGTTTTTTTCGCTTTCCTTCAATGAATTGTAAGATTTCTCAAGCTCTGACGTACGCTCTTCAACCAGTTTTTCTAAATTATCATGCGCTCGTTTTAGAGCTTCTTCTGCCTTTTTAAGCTCTGTAATATCACGTGCGGCAGCAAAAACCCCAATAACCTTACCATTCTCGTCTTTATAAAATGAAGCATTATACAAAACAGGAGTTATATGCCCGTCCCTATGATGAATTCCCAGAGAATAATCCCTAACTTCACCATCTAGAAACACCTGTTGGTATCCTGTAAGGGCTTTCTCAGGTTCAGTGAAATAATATGAAAAATCAGTTCCAATCAATTCGTTTCTGGAATATCCAGTAACCTGTTCTGTAGCGCCATTTACATCCGTAATTTTGCCGTCAGGCCCGATGGTTATTAATGGGTCTAGGCTAGCTTCAATCAGGCTACGATTATAAAGATTTGAGAATTTCAGAGCTTCTTCCGACTTTTTCCTTTGCAGAGCCTGCGTCACTGCCGGTGCTATAGCTTCAAGATCCTCCTGCTGCTCGTAACTATAGCCGTTTTTACGGTTTGCAACCGCAATCAAGCCTATTGTTTTCCCGTCCTGAACAAGGGGCACTCCAAGAAACGATCTGATTAGGGGATGCCCTTCCGGCAATCCTCTGCTGTCTGGGTGTGACTGCGGATCATTGGTAAAGAAAGCGTTCCCTTTGTTAATGACACTGCCGTAAAGACCATGAACAGCAAATGGACTACGATGCTCTGTCTTGTCGTACATAAGGCACTGTTCCCATGCAAGCTCGCTTTTTGCAACATCGTGCAGCAACCCGTCGGCATCCATTCCATTGATGAAACCAAACTGGCTGCCGGTCATTTTCAGGGCGACAGATAAACATGTATTTCCCAGTTCTTCTTCTGTTTTTGCCTGTACTACATTGCTGAAAATTTTATTTATTCCTTCAAGAATTCGGTTGTATCTGCAAATACGGTTCTCTTCTTGCTTGCGCCTGGTGATGTCAGTAAACATGCCTATAGAGCCTGCAAACTTGCCATCTTTGCCAAAGCAGGATCTAGTATTTACAAGAGTCCATAAGGGTGAGCCGTCTCTGCATATTAGTTTAAATTCATGGCTCTCACCAATATCTTGCTGTCTTTTTTCAATATTCAGTATGGAAACAACTTTATTTTCTTCATCTATGAAATTCCACCCAGATCTGCCAATCATTTCTTCCTGGCTAAATCCTAACATATCTGTCATTTTTTTATTTACATAGATAGTCTTGTTTTCAGCGTCAACTACCCATATACCCTCGTTTGCTGTCTCTACGATGTTGCGGTACTTATCCTCGCTCTCCCGCAGTGCATCAAGCAGAGTATCGCATTCGGCCAGCGATTGTGAAAGCTTGAAATTACTGTGGCTTAGTTGCGAGATCATGTTGGCAAGTTTCATGAAGAAAGACATGTTTTTGTTTACAGCCTGTCTGCTCAGCCGTGGAACTTTTTCAAGCGCTGCTATATACTCCTCTTCATTGAAGCCGTATTTTCTAGCCTGGGACCGGAAAAATTCATATTCAATAGGCTCATCCTCAAAAAAGAAGTGCCCTGAGAAGATATTGCCTATGTGCTGGCCACCCACAATAAGAGGGGTCGCGACATCCCACATGTTATTCTTGCACCTGTACAGCTTAAGTTCTCCAGGAGCAACACCCAGGGACAGTTTTGTATCACTTTCTACGCAGTATTTGCAGGTTTCGGGATGAAACCTGTGGAATTTTGAGCAAATCTCTTGCCGCCCAGCAATTGCAGGAACATTACCTTTGAGGTCGACCAGTGCTGTAGTAATGTGAGTAAGTTCATATAAGTCATCCATGAGAGACTGAATCGCTGGAATATCAAGAATATCAGCCAGCTCAAGGTTTTCTGCCATCCTGGAAGGTGAGAGGTTATTATCTAACTTCAGCCCAAAATATTGCTCATTCTGGCTCAGTGCTTCCTCTACTTGCTTCTTCTCAGTACAAGGTTTCCTCAATTTTTCTCCCATTCAGAACCTTCTCCGAAAATCAAGGGGTCACTTTGTTTGTTGCTTTAAGCAGACTAGATCAAAAATGTACTCACCATTGGGCCTAAGCGAATTCTATCTTGATAGCAATTAAATCATTTTAAAGTTATAAAAACAACTGCAAAATATCTTTATAATAATGATATTGCACAAATTATTTAAAGAAATTGTACTTTTTTTAAAAAAAGTTTGAATAGAAATAGCCTTTCAATATATAGAAAAGTGTTTTATCCCAAAATTATTTTATCCCAAAATTATTTCGCTTTTTTAATTTCTGTTATTACAGCCATATATCGTATACAAGTGATCCATGACTTTACTCCAACTTCGATAATGTGTATCAATCTGCAGATAAATACCACAACGGAAGAATCACAAAGAGGGGATCAAAGGGAGCAAGGTGGATTCTGACACAAATTGCTCAAGCAGCGGCAAAAAAGAATAACAGTAAGTTAAAAGAGTTTTTTAACAGGAAAAATTAGTTTTTAGTTAGACCTTTCCAGATAATTTTTCAAATCTCTGTTCTCATGATTTTGCTTTGCTCATTGTATCTTGTCCTTCGATTAAACCGTTTTTCCCATTTCATATGCCTGTTCCATTGCTTTTGTTTCTTTGATGTCTCCAATGTTCCAGGCACCAGTTCCATAGATAATACCCTTTTCCTTTGCTCCTTCAAGACAGGAAGTAAATCCCCGGAATCCTTCAAATGTTCTCTCCATAGCCTGCTTACTATCGTCGGCTGCCGTCGCAATAAAATAAAAATCCTTATCGCTGATTTCCATGTAACGGGAGCAAGTGCGGTCAATTAGAGTCTTCATTTGACCGTTCATTGTGTAGAAGTAAACCGGCGTTGCCATTACAATCGCATCTGCCGCAATCATTTTTTCCAGGATTTCTGCCATGTCGTCTTTTTGGGGGCAGCCCTCTCCCATGTTAAAACAGGTTCCACATCCTGTGCAGTAATTGATTGTTTTATCTCTCAAAAAGATCTTTTCTGTCTGATTATCTGCTTCTTTTGCTCCAAGCATAAACTGGTCGCACAACATGTCGGAGTTTCCGCCTTTCCTCGGGCTGGCGGATAGTATCAATACTTTTTTACTCATTGAAATTATCTCCATATCTTGAGTTATCCTGATTTCTCAAAAGATTGTATCCAGCATCCTGTTATGGATTACCACATGGATTTCTTTGTATCATTAGACCTACTCGGGTATTACTTCATTCAAACACGCAATCGCATTCAATGTCCTGGGATATCCGATATATGGCAATAGCTGCGTAACTGCGTTAAGCAATGTTTCTTTATCGTTTCCAACATTTAGATTGCCCTGTATATGCCCTTTTAACTGGGGCTCACATCCTCCCAGGGATAAAATCACAGAGAATGTCAAGAGTTCTCTTGTTTTTATATCCAGTCCTTTTCTGGTGTAGTAATCACCAAAACAGTTTGCAGATAAGTATTTTTGAATATGGATCTGGTTTGCTGGTGCTGCCTCGTACATTTTATCGATTATGTCACCAAATATTTCCTTCTGAACTTCCAGCCCGTTTTCAAATCGTGTTTCCGGTGAAGTCGTAGACTGGCCTTCTAAGGGTAGTTTTATTCCCCTGCTTTCCAGTATTTCATTTGTGGCATGGATAAAATCAAATGCTTTTGCCATCCCGACATATGGTACGGATTGATATACAATCTCTTTAACCTCGATTGGAGTCACATCGACATTGAGTGCAGCACCAAGCATTACTTTATATTCGCTTAAAGTCTGGCTTGCGATTAGAGATGCCAAGATGACCATCAATCTGGTTTTTGTATCTAAATTTCCATAACTGATCACTTCATCAAAAGCAAAATTATCGAAAACTTCTATGAGTTCCGGATCTGTTATTTTTAGTGTTGATTTATGATTGGGAAATAATTTTTCATGGTTCTTGTTTGCTGTTTCACTGATACTCATAATTTACCTCTCTTTTTGCCCAGGAGGATATTCGGAATCCTTTTCACCGTTTCACCGTTTCCTCCTGACAGCCAGTTTGTTCCGAAAATTGTTCGGTCAAATTCTCATTCATCTTTATTTTGTCGGCAATCCGGGTCCGGCCTCAAATTCCGCTGACACATCTTTTAAGTACTCTGTTATCTTCAGATGCTGAGGGCATGACTTTTCACACTGTTTACAGTCTATGCAATCGCTAGCCTTGCCATGATTTGAAGTAAGGTTCAGATAATAAACAAACTGGCTTGAGATATTATCAGTTACAGCACGCTTTGCACTATTATACAATGCAAAGTAATCAGGTATTGCAATATTCTCAGGACACCCTGCTTCACAATATCTACAGGTTGTGCAGGGAATCGCAGTATCTTTATTTATAATATCAATTACCTGGCTGATGGTCCTGTATTCTTCCTCATTCAGAGGCTCGAAGTCTGCCATATATGAGGTATTATCAAGGATCTGTTCCATGGTATTCATACCGCTAAGGACCATCATGACGCCTTCCTGACTGGCAGCAAATCTGATTGCCCAGGAGGCAATGGATAATTCAGGATTATATGCTTTCATCAATTCTTCTGCTTTTTCTGGAACTGATGCAAGATTTCCACCCTTGCAGGGTTCCATTACAACAATTGGCTTGTTATGTTTTCTTGCAACTTCATAGCATCTTTTTGACTGAATGCCTGGATTCTCCCAGTCAATGTAATTGATCTGTAACTGAACAAAATCCAGTTCAGGATGAGCAGTTAGAATTTCATCCAGTAATTCCGGCGTGTCATGAAAAGAGATGCCCAGATTCTTTATTTTGCCTTCTTCTTTTTTCTTCAAAGCAAAACCAAATGTATCAAATTTGCATGCCTGCTCATAAGCACTCACACCAATATTGTGAAGCAGGTAATAATCAAAAAATTCAACACCACAATTTTCCAGTTGCTCATTAAAAATTCTATCCTGATCTTCCACTGCTTTTAACATTCTGGGAGGAAGTTTCGTCGCAAGAGTAAATTCATCTCTGTCATGTCTTTTTACTAAAGCTTCTCTAACAGCTTCCTCGCTCTTGAATCCATGGTATGTATATGCTGTATCAAAGTAAGTAAATCCTCTTTCCAAAAATGTATCTACCAATTTGTTTAATGCTTCTGTGTCAAATGATGTCTGATCATCTTTGTCCAGAAGTGGTAATCTCATACAGCCAAAACCTAATCGTTTTGCCATTTTATCTCCCCTTGCTAAATGATCCACAAATGTCCTGTGGACTCGACCAGCTCACAAGGTCATACTGATTTTATTCAACCAATCTGCGACATCTTTTTTCGCTGCACTTACACGAGAGCCCTGGATCGCGAGCCCCTTCAAAAGTGTTGCTTTCGGACAAAGTTTTGCAATGTCTTTTTCACTGCGGCCTAATCCGCTTCCTTCATGTGTACAAAATGGAACAATGGTCTTTCCGGAAAAATCATATTCTTCCAGGAATGTAAACACCGGCATCGGCATCGTTCCCCACCAGTTGGGATAACCCAGGAATATCACATTATAAGGGTCCATATTTTCTACATGGCTGGAAAGCTCAGGCCTGGCATTGTCATTCAATTCTTTTTTTGCCACGTTGGTTGTTGCAGTATAATCCCTGGGATAAGACTTTACTGTATCAATACTGAAAACATCGCCTCCTGTTATTTCCCGGATCATGTCGGCTACTACTTTTGTGTTACCGACAGGCAGATTCACGATCTTTCCACTGACATAGTTATTCCCCTCACGTGAAAAACAGGCTATCAGGCATTTCTCTTCTTTTAAAGTCGCCATTCCTTGTCCCTCGCCTTCTTTTTGTTTATTCATATCCAAAATTAACTACTGATTATTCCCGGATGAAATTTGTATAGATGCTTTTTTCTTTCATCGGCAACTGTACGCCAGCCTTCATGCCAGCCTCCTTGCATTTCAGGAACCATGCCATATTCCTTGCAAGCACACGCATGATCTGCAATCCTTCCAGGTCTTTTTTCACATTTTCGGGTTTTGCTCCATGAACCATATTCCAATAGCGGGAAGAAACAATAGGCATCTCCGAAATGGTGAAATACTTATTAAGCTGGTCAAGTGTGGCTGTCGTCCCTGCTCTCCTTGCGGAAACAACTGCTGCCGCTGGTTTCAGATAAAAAGACTGTCTTCCTCCCTGCAGGTCAGCATAGAAAACGCAATCCATAAAAGACGTAATCGCACCACCCGCAGCTGCATAATGCACCGGAGAACCGAAAATAAATCCATCTGCATCTTTGGCAATGTTAAGAAAATCGTTGACGCGGTCATTAAATGCACAGAGCCCTGTTTTGGCACAGCTCTTGCAGGCAGTGCACCCGGTAAGAGGCTTTTTTCCGATCCAAAAAATTTCTGTGTCAATCTCTTCTTCATTCAAGGTCTTTGCTACTTCTGAAAGAGCCGTATAGGTACAGCCTTTCTCATGCGGACTTCCGTTTACTAATAATACTTTCACTCTTATGCCACCAATTGCATTTTTTATCTTTTTTAACTCTCTATTCTGTTTCCAGTGATTTTTATTTTTGATAGTGATGCTATCATAAATTGTTATATTCTTCATCTGTTACGGGTTCTAGCCATTCAGCAGGACCCGCATTGACATTTGTCTCTACAGAAAGGTGTATGAACCAACTGTCTGGAGCCGCTCCATGCCAGTGCTTTACATTTGGATGAATTTTTACTACATCACCAGGATTAAGTTCCTGTGCAGGCTTTCCTTCCTCCTGATAGTAACCACGTCCGCCTGTTACTAACAGGATCTGTCCGCCCGGATGCTTATGCCAGTTATTCCGACAGCCGGGTTCAAATGTCACATTGCCTATGGGACAATTAAATTCATTATCCCTGTCTACCAGCATGCTAAGCCATGCTTTACCTGAAAAATACTTGCTGAACTGTTCCGGAAGTTTTTCACCTTTCGGGAAAATTACACTTTCACTTAAGTTTGATTTGTCCATATTTTGGTCCCCCTTTTCATTTTTCATGATGCTTAATTTCTTGAATGTCAAATATTCTTACTGAAAAGTCTACTAGCCGTGGCCTACCGTTAATACCGACAACTTTCATAATGTTCTCTCTTATTTTACTTTCATTATGATTGTCACAATTTTCTTTCTTAATCGTTTACTCGATCAACTACATGAGTGACTGATCAGTCATCGTATAAGATTTAATGGTATATAAAAGTAAGCCATACAGAGAAAGGTAAAATGTAAAAAATTGAAAAATAATTTTTCAACATGCCTAGATTCTTCTCCTTCGCTCAAACCGCTTTTCTCATTCATATCCCAACTCTATGACTTTGTTTCCTCTGATATCCCCCCATTCCAGGCATCATCTCCTTAGATAATGTTCTTTCAAAAATCCCACCAGGGAGTCGAAGGCATGTGTAGGTCTGAATCTAATAGAACGGTTTCACCAATTTCCGGGGCAATTATGTTTACTTCTCTTTTTTTTGCCTCCTTTTGTGCTCTTTCTATTGGTTCATTCCAACCATGATTAGCTAATGTAAATGCTCCCCAATGCATCAACATCATGGTCTCACCATTCGCATCCAGATTAGCCTGAACAGATTGTTCCGGTACCATATGAATATCCGACCAGCTCGGATCATATTGGGCACCTTCGATCAAGGTTATATCAAAAGGTCCGTATTTATTTCCGATCTCCTTAAAATGTGGACCGTATCCACCGTCTCCACTGGTATATATTCGAGTTTTATTTCCCAGGATGACCCATCCACCCCATAGAGTAGTATCGATATTAAACGGATCTCTTCCGGAGAAATGTCTGGCTGGTGTCAAAACAACGGTTAAGCCCTGATATTCCGTTTCTTCCCACCAATTGAGTTCCGTAATTTTTTCTTTTGGAATACCCCATCGAAACAGATGAGCACTAACTCCAAGAGGAACAAAGAAATGTGATACTTTGCTGTTTAGTTTAACAATAGATTGATAATCTAAGTGGTCATAATGGTCATGTGTGATAAAAACTGCATCAATAGGCGGCATTTCATCAATAAGATGCAGCATAATATCTTCACTGTATTCATATCTTTTAATTCCCACAAATGAAACCGGCGAGGCAATAGGACTCAGCATAGGATCTATCAATAACTTTTTATTATCAATACTAAGCAGAAAAGCAGAGTGTCCAAACCAGGTCAGACTATCATTTTCACTTTTAATTTTGTTCCAGTCAATGGCAGAAACAGGAATTGGACCACTCGGGTTGCGGTCTTTAGCCTCTGAAGCAGAATCCTCATTCATTAATGAAGCGTCTGAGGAATTTATAACAAACTCTGTAGGATCCTCATTAATAAATTTCCCATCAACATAATTATTTAAATGTTGATACATTTCTGTTTGTTCTTTTGTTGGATTCCCACCGAAAGCCGGGTCTATGTTTATAAACAAGATAATAAAGACACCCAATAGAAGCAAAAAACTGAGTAAATATAACCCCATTTTTTTAATCCTTTTCATATTTTCACTTCTGTAATTCCAATTTTACGCAGCCAATTGGAGATCCCATTCTGCGCTTTTTTACGTTTCTACTCAGGACTGCAAAACCATCCAGAATAGGGCAGGACGACTCTTACTGTATACACTGAGGAGTTATTATGGTACGATGGAAAGGAGATGCCTTTGATTTCCTGTTTATTTTATAGATAGTGAATATCTTAATCGAGCATATGACTGACTAATCACTTTAATATTGAGTGAAAAAAAATTAGTTATTAGCCAGACCTTTCCAAATAATCTGGAATCCATCTTCTATAACCTTATTTTCATCCAGTGATAAATCTGAATCAATGATAAGGTTCACTACCGCCCTGCTACCCTGATAAAACATTGCAATGGTAAGCTCCGCAGAAAAATCTCTGATTTCTCCCGCTTTTATTCCTTCATCCACAAGCTTATGGAGGAATACATACTCTTTCATCACTTCATCACGTGTAAACTTTGTGATGTAAGGAGATGAACAGAACTGCCCGACAAAAAGGAATTCTTCCTGATTTGCTACTCCCCATTTGATTAGATTTGACCATATTTTTTTTAATTTATCCTTGAAGGTATTCTGTGCCTCAATTTCTTTTCCCATACTGCGGCTTAAATCTCCTTTTACCTCAAAATACAGACTATTGATAAGGTCTTCCTTTGTAGGAAAATAGTTGAAAAGCGTGCCTGTGGCTACACCTGCTTCTTTTGAAATCTGAGCAGTGGATGTACCGTGGAAGCCTCTTTCTGTGAAGAGCTTTAAGGCTGCTTCCAGAATGGCTGTTTTTTTGTCTTTGACCTGTTCTTTCATGTATTATCTCTATAATTGACTGATTAGTCATTTATGTTTTAATATTAAGTTATTATAAATACTTTATGGCATTTTATTCTTGGCTTTTAGCAGGTATTGCAGTACATAAGGGATTTTTGGCAACTTAAGTAAAAAATATCCAGCGATACATTTAAAAATCCGAATTGTTAATGTGTAGAGATCATCATGCTCATAGTACTCTCATTAGGCGGTTCAATTCTCGCAAAAAATCTAGATCCCGATCGTTTTTTAAAATATGCGGATGTTCTCCGTAAGCTCTCGAAAAAGCATACCCTGCTTGTAGTAGCCGGAGGAGGAGAAGCGGCAAGGAATTACATCGAAACTGCAAGGGCAGTTGGTGCCGATGAAGTTACATGCGACTACATAGGTATCGAAATTACTCGCCTGAATGCACACTTGCTTGCTGCAGCTCTTGGGCCCGATGCCTCTCCGGAAATTCCTACAAATTATCTGGAAGCTGCAAAGGCTATACGTCCCGGAAAGGTAGTCGTCATGGGAGGAATTACCCCTGGCCAGACAACGGATGCCGTTGCTGCAATTCTTGCAGAGTTCCTGCGGGCAGACCTGCTGGCAATTGCAACCTCGATTGACGGAGTTTATTCCGCAGACCCTAACTGTGACCCTTCGGCCGTAAAGTACGATAAAATCTCTCCTGAGAAGCTCATAAACATAGTCATGGCAATCGAGATGAAAGCAGGTTCCAAGTCCCCTGTTGACCCTGTAGCCGCAAAAATTATAGAACGCTGCAAGCTCGATGCACTTGTCATGGATGCCCGGAATCCTGCCATGCTCGGAGAAGTTCTCGATGGGGAAGCCGTCAAAAAATCTCCAATATCCTGCGGGACCTGGATTACGACAAAGATGTGAGGCTCAAAACTCAAACCAATCAAGACTTAAAGTTCAAACCAATTAAGACTTAAAGTTCAAACCAATTAAGGCTCAGACCAGTATTAACAGCCAGACAAGATAGAGTTCGAAAAATAAAAGCTGGCTTCAAAATCTTTATTTTTACAGAAAATGAAAACTTAAACATAGAGGTTCCGACATATATCCCAATAACAGAAAACAGACGGAAGTGTCGGTTTAGAGTTTAGAACTCCTACAAAGCCAGTTTCCTGAAGTTTCTGTCCTGATATTTCTTAAAGGGAGGAGGAGTCGGGTTTGAGCTTGCCTGAAAGAAAGAGTTCTTTTAGACAGAGAGGGTTTATTTTCCACTTTTTTTTCATTCTTCTATTCCTGATAATCTTCTGCGCTGATCTCATTCCTGCTTTCGCTGCAGTAGATGGGACAGCCTTTGAAAAGGAAAGGCAGAGAGATGCCGTTATCATGGATTTTTTCTCGGACAATGTGCTCGCGGATACTACAGTACGGTTTGAGCAGCCTCTTGAAAATGTTTCTCTTGTTTTTACTTTGAATTCGGAGACGAAACTGCTGAAATCGGAAACTTTTCTTCTAGGGCCTGTTAAGAAAGGGCAGGAAGTTACAAAAGTACTTTTCTGGGGAATTGAGAATGATTTTGGAAAAGATACGGACTCTTATACAGCGCAGGTTTATGTTAAAAACGGGAATGAAAGCCTTGCTTTCAGAAAACTTTCATTTTCCGACCGCAATCCCATCCTTTCAAAACTTAAACTTGTTGACTTCTCCGCAGATTCCGAGAAAGCTTCAGTTTTAATGAGTCTTACAAGCCCTGCTAACCTCAGGAGTATACAGGCGCCTGAACCCGGCGTGATCGACCTTGACCTTAAACTTCTCTCAGGAACGGAAATCGTGTATTCTGAAAAGCATAAGAATATCCCTGTTACCAGCACTTATTACAATGTAAGCTACTGGCCTTTCCTGCTTGAGAAAAATAAAAACTACACTGCCCTTTTGAAGGTCCATTCCCACTCTCCTGATGTCACTGCAGCCTACATATCGAACTTCAAGTCCGAAGAAAAAGTGGAAATTGTTGACCGGGATATTGATGTGGATGAATACGGAGCAAGTGTTACTGTCATCGGAAGATCCCAGGTGCCCTTTGACGGATTTGTAAGGGTTGTGCTGACTCCTAAAGATGGGAAGGTACAGGTTTTTGAGGAAACCGCAGATATCCTGACCTCGAGAAAAGAAGATACGGTAGGAATAATTTGGCAGGGAGTCCCGAAGGGAGATTATAATGTAAAGATCTATGTGCTTAATTCCGAAGGAGAAATTCTGGACAGCCATGAAACGGTTTTGAGGGTTTTTGAGCCGGTTGCTGAAGCAACCCCCGTCGAAGAATCTCCGTCTATTTGCTTCTTCACAGTTCTGGGGATTTTTCTCTGCGCTGGAATCTTGTCTGGAAGGAAAAGGAAATAAAGAGTTCTGAAAAAGGAAAATAAAAAGTCCTGAAAGCTTTGAAAATCTTGAAAGCTTTGGAAACTTTGAAAATCTTGAAAGCTTTGAAAGCCTTGAAAGCCCAAAATAGTATAAAACTCGAACGCAGGATCATTATGTTTGACCTCATCATCCGAAATATAATGAACAGGAAGGTCAGGAGTGCACTAACAATCTGCGGGATTGCCCTCGGGATCTTTGCAGTTATAGTTATGGGTGCGATGTCCGAAAATTTCCACCAGACCTTTGAGCGTTCCATGAGTGTGACCAGCGACAAAATTCGGGTTTTTGCCGAAAGTGGAGTCTTTGGAGGGGGGCTTACGGACGATAAGGTGAGTGACGTACTCCGGGTGGCAGGGGTGAAAGATGCATATGGGCTTTTAATGACTACTTTTGATGAGGACAAAATGGGAATGACCGGGAAGCAAATTCTGGGAGTCCCACCGGAGAAATCCAGCGTTGCCCTTTATCCCGTAGAGCTGAAAGCAGGCCGTTTCCTCAATCCAGGGGATTCATATAATGTTGTTGTCGGAAGCAACATACAGAGGGAATATAAACTCCAGATCGGGAGTAAGTTTGAGATCCATGACAAGTATTTTACAGTTGTAGGAATTCTGGATTATACCGGCTCGATTTTCGATAACGCGGTAATCATACCTCTTGAAACTGCTCAGGACCTCTACGACGTTGGTAATTCGATTTCCTATATCTTTGCGGTGCCTGACGAGCGAGTGGATGCCGAAATACTCTCCAAACGCATAGAATTGAGCGTTAAAGGCACAAGCACACTTTCTCCTGGAGAGCTTGAGGTGCAGGCAAGGCAGTCCTTTATGATTTTTAGCGTAATCACTATCAGCTCAGGGCTTCTTGCAGCAATCATAGGCGGCCTGTGCGTGATGAATACCATGCTCATGTCCGTTGCCGAGAGAACAAGGGAATTTGGAATTTTAAAAGCCATTGGGGCCGAAACAAAGGATATTTTGCTCCTGACACTCGGAGAAGCTTCATTTATGGGCCTTTTCGGCGGAATCCTCGGAATTCTGGTAGGTTCCGTGGCTGTCTATATTATGAATGCATGGCTCGCAAACACAAGGATAGTGCTTTTCCTGATAACGACCAGGCTACTTGTAATTGCCATGCTTTTTGCCTTGCTGATAGGTGCTCTTTCAGGGCTTTATCCTGCGTACAGGGCCTCGAAAATGAGCCCTATGGAGGCTTTGAAGCATGCATGAGATCGAGATTGTGGGGGAAGGGCTTGAGGTCTCGAATAAGCCGGAAAAAGAAGATAATAAGCTTAATTGGGGTAACGAAGACCAGAAAATCATACTTCAGGTTGAAAACCTTTCCAAAACCTATTTCCAGGGCAAAATCCCTGTCCATGCCCTCCGCTGCGCCTGCATAACTGTAAGAAAAGGGGAACTTCTTGCGATAATGGGGCCCTCAGGTTCCGGAAAATCTACTCTCCTCGCTCTTATAGGCACACTTGAAAAAGCAACTGACGGTAAAATAATTCTTGATGGGACAGACCTTACATCTGTGCCTGAAAAACTGCTTCCCCGCGTGAGAAGAGAAAAAATAGGCTTTATTTTCCAGCACTATAACCTTATCCCTACACTTTCTGCACTTGAAAACGTTGAGCTTTCCATGCGCTTTTCCAGAGTGCCCAAAAAAGAAAGAGGAGGCAGGGCCAGAAAGCTGCTCGAAGAACTTGGCCTTGGAGACCGACTTTCCCATAAGCCTTCGGAATTATCAGGAGGAGAACAACAGAGAGTTTCTATTGCCAGGGCACTTGCGAATAAGCCGGCGGTTATTCTGGCTGATGAACCTACAGGTGAGGTGGATAGCAAGACAAGGGATTCAATTGTGCGGGTCTTCAAAGAATTGAGCGAAAAAGGGCAGACGATTCTTGTTGTAACGCACGACCCTGAGGTTGCAAAGGAGTGCTCGAGGGTGCTCAGGATTACGGACGGGGTCATTAAAGATTAACCATCATACAAATCAGGCTTTAAAATACGGTTTTTTCTTCAGAATTATAACCTTAACTCTGCCACAAATAGGGAATAACTTTTTCAATAACAGTGCTCTTGAGCATGTTCCACTCTGAATCATTAAAACACAGTCTAGGATTTTTCAGTTATTCCTTGCGGAGAGAAAGATAACAAATTGATGTTTAAGCCTATAGATCTCGAATTTAAAAATAAGCAAAAATGCAAAAATTACTCATACTTATATCCTATAGGGAATAAATTTTCTCCATATTTTTCAGTTTATTTCAGACAAAATTTTCGATATCTAAAGAATTAATAGACATTAAATACCTAACAAATTTCTGGTAAAATTAAAAGCAATAGAGAAAGGAAAAGTGTAAAAACCCTTTAAAAAACAACATCAAAAGACACAATACTTGAATAGGTTTATTCCCTACGCGATGCAGAGTTAAGGTTATAAATCTGTGTAGTGTGATGTTACACTTACTTTTATCACTATATTTTGGAACTGAATCCCCGTAGAGAACAGTCTATAGAGAGTCTGGTTTCCTATTTTGGTCAATGAGAAATTCCAAATTTGGCTGTTTTATTGTTATGATTTCTATCTTTTTGAGCGCACTCTTTAACTCTTGGGTTAATTTTTTATAACAGTATAAATTTTTTATATATGCTATTAGTTTCAAAATTTATACAGTTTCCTGCTGAAAAACGCTGTTCTTCTACGTTATAATTACAGCTAGCCTGTCAGGACAATAAACCGGATAAGAGTCAGAATAAAAAAGATTGTTTTGAGTGTTTGGTTTCTTTCGTCTTTTTTATGTGACCTCAAAGTCTGGAGTTATGGGGACTATGAGCGATTCCATACTATTCAGTCAAATTACCTGGCCGATAAACCAGTCAAAGCGGTTTAACCGATAAACCAGTCAAAACGGTTCAACCGATCTTACCGATCTAATTGATTTAATCTCAATTTCCTCGGTTATGAAACATCCTGTAATACCTCACATAAATTTTCCGTATCTAGCTATTAACTGCAATAGTTGCTGTAAAAGAGGAATCTCACAACTTATGAAATTTTAATATGGGGCGTATTATGATGTATGTAAAAGGAATCTTGAAAATTATTTGTTTAATAATTCTCGCACTTCACCTGATGACTGCAGGAAGTGCAGCAGCTAATGTGATTTCTGTAAGTAACAACACTGGTCAGCCTGCAGATTTTACTACCATCCAGGCGGCTGTAGCTGCTGCAAATCCAGGAGATGAAATAGTTGTCAAACCCGGTATTTATGAGGAGAATATTGTAATTAATAAGAACATATCTATTGTTTCCGAGTCTGGAAATTTCTCCGATACTGTAGTCCGGGCAGCCGACGTTTCTCAAGATGTCTTCAGTATCTGGGCAAACGACGTAAGCATTAAAGGTTTTGGCATAAGTGGGTCCAATTCCGCAGGTATTCATGTTTTTGAATTTATTGAATGTCACATTGAAAACAATGAATTGTTCAATAACAGCTGCGGTATCGATCTATATATACTGAGCTCAAGCAATACGCTTGAGAATAATGAAATTTCAAACTGTCTGACCGGGATTAGTATTGGCGGCGGCATGTACAATAATTTGAGCAATAATTCAATCTCAAATTGCAGTAATGGAATTTCACTTTTTGACTCCTCTATCAATGTCCTGGAGAATAATACAATTTCTAAAAACATAGAAGGTATTTATCTTACAGGCGAATCAAACGGCAACACTCTGGCAGGTAATACTGTAACCCTCAATACGAAATCAGGACTGAATATTTACGGAACTTCAAACAATCTGATTTATAATAACTGTTTCAATAATACGGTAAACGTAGAGTTTGAAGAAGTTTCGGGAACAAATACCTGGAACACAACTAAAACCGAGGGTACCAACATAGCTGGCGGCCCTTACCTGGGAGGCAATTTCTGGGCAAAACCTGATGGGACTACATATCCTGAAAAAGCCAGGGACATTGACCTTGACGGAATATTTGATTCCCAGTATAATATCGAAGGCACCCAGTTCATAGATTATCTTCCCCTTAAAGGATTAGAGCCGGTAGTGATTACTGTAAATAATAGTACAGGACCGGTTGCGGATTTTACGTCTATCCAGGCGGCAATAGACAACGCACTCCCTGGTGACACAATCCTTATTTTCCCGGGAGTCTATGAAGAAAATGTCGACGTCTACGTAACGAATTTGACTCTGACCTCCCAATCTTCCAGTTATGGGGACACCAGTGGGGACACTATTGTCAAGGCAGCCAGCAGTCTGGATGATGTTTTCTATATTATTGCGGATGGAGTGACAATTCGCGGGTTGAATATAATCGGGCCTGTAGACTACCCCAGTTCAGGCATCCATCTTAATGGAGTTAAGTACTGTAATATCGAAAGCAACCAGCTCTCTAACAATTACATAGATCCTACTTCAAACCTTTTCAGTGGGAACAATTCCTCTATTAGCAATAACTCAGGGTCGGATACAGGGTCCGGGATCCGTCTTGATTCTGCCAGCAACAATCTCCTGAACAATAATACAGTCTCAGGGAGCGGAATTTCGGTTCTCCTGCGTGATTCCGCGGAAAATACGCTTCTCAATAATTCGGTATCCGGTAGTAACTACGGTATCTGGGTGGATTCTTCTAACAATAATACACTGGAAGGAAATATTCTGTCAAACAATAAAATCGGGGCCTATCTGAAAGTTTCCAGCGGAAACGTACTTAACAACAGTAAGGTATCAGGCAGCATAAACTCTGGTATCAATCTGTGGGATTCTGTGGAAAATACATTAAGCAATTCCACAGCCTCGAATAACAGTGTTTCTATCGTTCTGAGAAATTCCAGCGCAAACCTGCTCAGTAATAACACGGTGTCGGATAGCAATTATGGTTTATGGCTGTACTCTTCGAGTAATGATAATAAGCTGAACGACAACAGGGCATTAAATAACCAGATCGGTATCTATGTAAAGACATCAAGTGGAAATGTTCTTACAGGCAATACTGCGTTAGACAGCACCGTGTCCGGAATCAGTGTCTGGGAAGCGACCAAAAACGCGTTAATTAATAATGAAGCCTCGAACAATTATGTCTCCATTTATCTGCAGAATTCCAGCGAAAATGCGTTTTCCAACAACTCGGCCTCAGACAGCAATTACGGGATGTGGATTGCCTATTCCAGTAACAACAACCTGAGTGAGAATGACGTATCGAATAACAAATTCGGTTTCTATTTGAAAAATTCCAGCGATAACAGGTTGTCAGGTAACCAGGCAAATTCAAACTCCAGGCATGGGATCTATCTGGGTTCTTCCAGGAGTAATATCCTGGACAGTAACAGGGTTACTTCAAACTCGGAGTATGGGCTTTTCCTTCTTGATTCGGGAAGCAACTCGATTTATAATAACTATTTCAGCAACGTAAACAATATTTATCTGCAAGGTTCTAACGCAGGTACGAGATTGAATACAACCCTGACACCGGCAAAGAATATTGTTGGTGGAACTTACCTTGGTGGGAATTTCTGGGGTACTCCAAAAGGAGACGGCTTCAGCCAGACCCATGCAGATAAGAACGGAGATGGTATCTGTGATGCAGCTTATACCGTGAATACAGAGGGTATTGATTATCTGCCTCTTGCAGATTCTCGTGTCACAATCTAATCTGGAGTGCTGAAAAAGAAAATCTCCTGAAAAAATGTCCTGACTGTCAGGTATATGGGCAGCAGGAAATTAGTGGCACACTGAAAACAAGGCTGTACAGTTTCTCAGGAAATAGGAGGCTGTACAGCTTCTCAGAAGGGTTAAAGCGGCTCTTAATCATTCCCTCTGGATAAGATGGTTTTCAATTAAGACCGCATTGGTTTTTATGAGAATATTATGAGGATATCCACACAAAACAAGAAGAGCCATATTATGAGGATATCCACACAAAACAACGAAAAGCCATAAAAATAAACCATATATTATATTGGATGGAACCTTTGTGACTCTGATGCTTCTCCAACTTTGTATTATTCAATAACATTTATATATTTTTAATAATAAAAAAAGATCTGAACTTCAATCAGTCTTCTTCCAGGAACTTCTGAAACCACACAATATCAAAATACTTTCCGAACTTTGTTCCTGCATCTTTAAACCTGCCGCATTCTGCAAACCCATGTTTAAGGTGGAAGTTCAGGCTGGCCTGGTTTTTCGAGGAGACGTTTGCAAGGAGGCTTTTCATATTCTTCTTTTTAGCTTCCTGACACAGGAAATCCAGCAGCTTTGTTCCCTGGCCCTTTCTTGTGTATTCTGGCAGGATAAAATATGAGAGTACTCCGGTGTGCTGGAAGTTTGGGAAGGGGAGATAAGGCCTCAGGGCTCCGAGACCGATCACTCTGTTGTCTTCTTCCGTTACATAAAAGGGGTAAGGTTCACTTTTATTCGGTTCTCCCTCATCGTGTGAAGTCTTGAAAAATTCCGGCCCAACAGGGGTTTCGAGGTAGGCTGCAAAACTATTATCTATATAGTAATTAAAGATTTCAAGCATTTCCTGAGTATCTTGCGGCGTAGTCTCTCTTATTACAAGGGATTTGAGCTGATCTCTTTCCTGCATATGCTATAATCGGAATGTAAATATTTAAGCTCTTTTAGTCAGTTGCAGTACGAATCCTGTTAAATCCTCTTTTATCTGGACTCCTTATTTGTCATGATTTATATTTATAATTTATTATCAGTACGATTATATTTATATACTTATGCTATTGTAGTATTCCATGCATTAGTACCCAAATCTACCCTATATTTCAGGTGGACTTTGATGTTAAAATAGGGGTCTAGAAGTCCAAAATTCTTGAGTCGTCATACAATTTGTATGATTCCTTCAGGAATTTCTTCCTGAAAATAAAAAGCACAAGAGAACACATTTCTCAATGTACTTTTACAGAAGTGAAAAATAGATGTTTGTTAAACAAAACAAAATTGTAGAACAGATATGTGAAATCCCGGTAACACTTGGAGATATCTCCGAGAGCATCTTTGGGGGTATTAACACACAAAACGGTCTACTTCACAGGCTTGCCCTTCCTGAGGAAGGCGGTTCCGACTCATATTATCTTTGCGAAGGCCTCTGCAGTCCGGTATTCATAGAACCCGAAATTATTTACCCGTATGTATCAGGAGCCTTTTCCGAAAAATTTGCATTTCGCCCTTCACCTTATCGTTTCATGCTGCCTTATGAATTGTCCACAGCGGGAAAAAAGAAAGAATACAATGTAATTCCTCCCGAAGAACTCAAGACAAAATTCCCTATGGCTTACGGGAGAATTCTGGAATTCAAAAGAAAGTTCCTCCACGATACCACTCCCCTTGTATCTGCAGACTATAGCATAAAAGGCAGAAAATTTCTGGAATACTTTAATACTCCTAAGATTATTGCTACTGAAGGCTATCATCTGCAGGCTGCATATGATGCTGAAGGAAACCATGTATTTGAGAACGGATGCGGCATTGTCCTCAAAGATCCAGGCAGGTATGCCTATATTACTGCAGTGCTTAACAGTCCGATTGCCAGACTCTTTCCTTCAATCTGTAAGTCTAAAATGGCATATTCGAGCTACACAGCTCCTGCAATGATAAAACGTTTTCCAATCGTGTTTCCTGATAACAGGCTAACCGAAGATCTCATAGATACTATATCCAGTTACCTTGCGTTCCTGAACAGGGAAAAGTATGCGAGAGATTACGGAGTTCCAGACTGGCTTCGGGAACTTACATCATTCTACGAGCAGATCTCGAGTCTTCTGGTTCTGGATACTTACTTCGTAAACGACCTTGATCCAGGGCTTCTGAATGCCCTTGAAGAAAATATCCATCCCTATGCCGGAGACATGAATTCTGAAGACAGCGATAGTATTCTGAATGCACTGTACTATATAAAGCAGCAGATTCTTGAGGCTTCAAGTTCTGAAAAATGTAAATTTAATCTGGGACTTCCTGAAATTCTCAATTTACCTTCGAGCAGTGAAGAATTCTAAGAATCCCTTTTTAAATTTTTTATCTTAGAAAATGACAAATTTACTTTTACTAAAATTCTGAAACTTTTTTATTTTTCATCATTTACATTTAATTTTTTTATCAATAAGTTTGTGCACTTTAACTCCCCCTGAACCATAGAGTAAAAGTGCTCCCAGAGCAAAAAGTTAGTTTTCCAGCAGAAGGTTGAGACAGTGAAAGACACCTTTGCTGCTTCAATGAGTGAATTCTAGCTCCATGCTACGGAGTCCTGTAAGCTAACCAAGCAGGTTATTCCCTCATTAATGCTCGAAAATTTTGAAATGATTTCCCCTGAGAGAATTTTAACCTTGATTGAGCGGAAATTAAGATGCTCTGAATTTATAACTGCATTTCGAATTTTCAGGATTTCTCTGTTTCAGGCAACGTTTATCGTTCTAATTTTTATTATTCTTTCTCGTCGTTCTGACTCGTTGTCTTTCATTTCCTTTAAAACGTAATGTTTTAGTAATATCAGTTTGTGGACTTTCTCACTTAATACATAAATTTATATATTTGGGCTTTGTGTAATTATTAGAACATTTAATTTTTTTTTAACTTCGTTCTCCCAATTCTCCGCCTGATATTGATTAATAAAGGAAGGTATTCTTATCAGTCTGCTAATCCCTGCCGCTGCGTTTCCCTATATGGGAGCATTAATTTTTTCAGGAGTTATGTCGACTTTGCTTGCAATCAAAGCCTACAACGCATTCAAGTACCGCAGGATGTATTTCTCAAAATATTTCATACTTATTATGCTAAGCATGTCTCTCTGGTCCATTAATTATGCCTTTGAGGTTGGATTCATGGACATTGAGCTAAAGTATCTCTTTGCTCGCCTCGAATATATTGGGATGGCCTTTGCTCCGGTAGCGTGGTTTTTATTTGCATCGGAATACTCAGGGGTATGTAAAGAATTCGTAAGGGAACATCAAAAAGCATTTTTCATAATGCCTTTGCTCATAATCCTTCTGATGCTTACAAATAGCTTTCATGGGATGTATTTTTTAGGTTATTACCTGGACGGCTCAAGGGGTTTTCCTCTTCTTGTGCTTATACACGGGCCTTTTTTCTGGGTGTTTTATATATATTCTTTTACTCTAATTTTTCTTGGAGTTTTCTTCTTCTTCAATCAGTTTGTCCATCTAACTGTACCCTACAGGGCTCAGGCAGCAATTGCTCTAACTGCAGCATGTATTCCAGTCCTGGGGAATATTCTCCATATCGCAGATGTAGGTCCTTTTGCATTCCTCGACCCGACTCCTTTTGCATTTACAATTACAGGTTTGATTCTCTTCTGGGGTATCATGCAGCATGAATTTCTTAACATTATTCCGATTGCAAGAGAAAATGTAATCGAATCCATGAATGACGGATATATCGTAATAAACCTTGCAGATTCCATAGTAGATATCAATAAGGCTGCTCTTGAACTGGCAGGGAAAACAAAAAAGGAGGTTCTCGGGAAAAACTTAAATGAGCTTTTTGGGAATGAAGTACAAATGCCTCAGAGTGAAGCTCATGAGGGCAATTTCAACAAAGAAATTTTCTTGAAGAGCGGACTTGAAACAAAACTTTTTACTCTTAGTGTCAGCTCCCTCCTAACAAAAGATAATGAAGAAGGCAGGCTACTGATGATGCATGACACTACTGAAACTTATAGGTATCAAGAGGCTCTAAAACAGGCTAACAAGAAGATAAACCTCATGAGCAACATTACCAGACATGATATTCTTAACCAGGTGAATGTACTTTCCGGGTACACCGAACTAATTTCTGAAACTCTTCCTGAAAATGTCAAGAATGATCCCCGAATAGTGAAGTATCTGAAAAATCTCAATAAAGGTATCGAAACAATCCACAGCCAGATTGTTTTCACCAAAGACTACCAGGAACTCGGAGTAGTTTCTCCGATCTGGCAATCCGTAAGTAATACAGCAAAAGAAGCAGCCTTTCCCTTCTCCGGTCAGAACTTGAAGTTTTCTATCGAGGAAAGTCGAGCTGAGATCTACGCTGATCCACTGCTGAAAAAAGCCTTTTACAATCTGTTTGACAATGCAAGGTCACATGGAGAACATGTAACTGAAATCAGTGTTAGTTCATGCAGGGTTGATGACAATCTTGTAATTGAAGTAAAAGATGATGGTATCGGAGTTTCTTCTGAAATGAAAGAGCTGATTTTTCAAAAATCCATCGGGAAAAATACAGGGCTTGGGCTTTTCCTTGTAAAAGGCATTCTTTCCATTACAGGCCTGGAGATTAAAGAAACCGGAAATGAAGGGACAGGTGCGAGATTTGAAATTATAGTACCACCCGGGAACTGGCGAGAAAAAGCTTCTCAATAAGCGTATCAATAAGCTTCTCAATAAGACTCTCAATAAACTAATTTTAAGTGTTTATATTAAGTCGAAACTCAATTTTTCGCATCATGTCAACATCAATCCAATTTTTTACATCATATTCGGCATCATTCAAACTTTTTGCATTATATCTAACATTACTCATATTTTCAGATTATATTCACATTATTACAATTTCCAGATCGCACCAACATTATTTAAATTCCAATACTGTTTTTCACTGGAACCGATCTTTACTTCCTACCATTTTTGACTCAATACATTATTTTTATTGTCTCGGTGAGTTCTTTTCATTCATATATTTTTATATCTTTGTTTCAATACATTGTTTCTCTGAATAGATTCTCTCAAAAGCATATTCTTTAGCCGATAATTACATTCTGGTGATAAAAATGAGCAAATTTACCCTGAGAGAGAGGTTTGAAAAGGCACTCAAAGGAGAAGCTGTAGACATTATCCCTGTCTGTTCCGTAACTCAGACAGGCACTGTAGAACTAATGGAAATGACTGGAGCATACTGGCCCCAGGCAAATTTCAATGCCGATAAGATGGCTGCGCTTGCACTTGCAGGGTATGAGATTGCAGGATTTGAGAATGTGCGCTGCCCTTTCGACATTACCGTACTTGCAGAGACCCTTGGCTGCACAGTAGACGAAGGAAGTATAGATATGCAGCCTTACATCACGGATTTCCCCTGCAAAAACAAGAAAGATGTGAAGGATATAACGGTTCCTGATTTGCTTCTTGAGAGCAAGAGGACCTCGGTAGTCCTGGAAGCAGTTGAAATTCTGAATGAAAAAGTAGGAGAGACGGTGCCTGTTGTTGCAGGGGTTGTGGGTCCTGCTGGACTTGCCTTCATGCTTGCCGGAATACAAAATTATATTACATGGTTTGTGAAGGATACTGAAGTTGTTGAGGAATTAATGGGAGTTCTTAACGATGCCTGCATAGAATATGCCAATGGCCTGCTTGAAAGAGGCGCACATGCCATAACCCTTATAGATTCCGAAGCCGGACCTGATATTATTTCCCCCAACATGTTCGAAGAATCGGTCTTTCCCCTTTACAAAAAATTTTGCAGGAAAGTAAAAGGCTTGAAAGTCCTTCACATGTGTGGCGATGCCACAGCCGTTCTCAATTCTCTCGGAGATGCAGGTTTTGATGGAATAAGTATTGAAGAAAAAGTAAGTGTAAGTTGCGCAAAAGCGACTATAGGCGGTCGGACAAGGCTTATAGGAAATGTTTCTCCTTCTGATACCCTGCTCGCAAAAGGGCCTGAAGCAGTTCTCATTGAAGCTACTGCCTGCCTTGAAGATGGAATTGATATCCTTGCACCAGGCTGCGGGCTTGCCCCATATACCCCACTTGAAAATATAAAGGCACTTGTCAGGGCAAGAGATGATTACTTTTCACAGTAAATCTTCTTCTTACACTAAACTTCCGTTGTTTTCATTTGAATTTCAATCGCTAATCGGCTAATCTTAAACAAAAGTTCCTGTAACCGGGCAAAATTATGACCGAAAATAATTCAAAAGCAGTTCGGGATCTTATGCCTGAAATTCTCAGACTTTCAGGCAGGGAATGCATAATCCGTGAGCTTTCAGACTCCAGTTTTCTTCCTGAGCTTGAAAATAAGCTTGAGGAAGAACTGAAGGAGTACCTCGAAAGCAAAGAGCTTGAAGAGCTTGCAGACCTGCTTGAGGTAATTTATAGAATAGCAGAACTGAGAGGCTCTTCAAAAGCGGAACTTGAGACAATAAGGCAGCGAAAAAAACACGAAAAAGGTGGATTTGAGAAAAATCTTCTCCTTGTTAGTCCTCTCGAAGAAAGCTCTCATCCGGAGTTATGCTCTGCTGGCCCTACCGAGTCCAGACGTGTGGTTTTCAAGCCTGAGGATGCGGCAGTAATTGAGAAAAAAGGAGTGAATATGAGAATCTACATCACTAAAGCCGAATCCGAAAATGCCGGTGTACTCTATCAGGAAACGCAGAAAGGGCACACAGAGGAGTTCCTGCATGAAAAAAGCGATTTTATATATTATATCCTTGAAGGCAGTGGGGTCTGGATAGTTGAGGACAGAGAATTTGAGGCCCAAGCTGGAGATGTAGTTGTCGTGCCTGCAGGAAAAAGGTTCTGGTTCCGTGGAAATCTCAAGCAGGTCTGCATAACTGCTCCGGCCTGGGAAGAACAATACGAGCGCCACATAAGAGATCTTGAATTGTAAGGGTGTAAATTCTCAGCGTTACAGTTACATCAAGATAATGCCGCAAGAAGGGGGGTCGATGCTGCAGAAAAATATTAAGAGCTGACTTCTCTACGGTTTTGACTTTTTTTCTCTTCGGCCTCAGTTTTTTTATTTTCGGGGCGTCCGGCAAGAGTGCAAAATTGATTGATGAAGTTAAAACCTTTCAAGTGCTAACTTATTTTTTGTCTGATCTATTATTTTTTTAATGAATTCATCTTCAAGATCCCCTCTTACAAGGAGGATGAGTTCCACGGCATCCGAGTACTTTTCTTCCTGGATTACTGAGTATTTCTCTATCAGGTTTCTTACTTTCTGACTTTCTGCATACCCCAGGCGTATTCTTAATCTGACCTGCTCGAAAACTTCAATAACTTCTGCTTCTTCAATAGCAGAGAGTGCCGTATCTCGGTATGCTCTTGAAAGTCCTCCAAAACCCAGTTTTATTCCCCCAAAGTACCGGGTCACGACTACAGCCGCGTTCTGGATTTCTTTTGATTCGAGTATTTTAAAAACAGGTTTTCCTGAGCTGCCCGCAGGCTCCCCGTTGTCATCGTATTTGAGGGCAAAAGAGCTTTTTTCTTTTATAAAATAAGCCGAAACATTATGGTTTGCATCGCGGTGCAATTCCTTTATACCTTTTATGAAAGCTTTTGCCTCAGCTTCACTTTCCACAGGTCTGGCATAACCTATGAACAGGGAATTTTTGAATTCCTTCTGAGCCTTACCACAGCGTTTAAGAGTTTTGTAATTTTTCAGATTTTATCCTCAGAATGCTTTCAGATCTTGTCCAAACCGGGTGTTAACGGGTTTGAGTTTTCTCAACTGAGGAATATTACATCAAATTAAAATACTTTTCTCCCACCAGGCGGTTCTTTTATAATAACGTTCTATCGATTTATTCTCTTTCTAGGGTTTATTTCAAAAAAAATTAATATCAATTATCTAAATAGTTTATACTAACTTAAAAAATTCTGAATTTGCTCATTTTGGTGTATATATCTTAACTAAAGAGCCCATTTTGCAGTATTATTCTTTTATCAAATCGAAAAGTTTTAATGTTATTGACTGGTCATGCATAAATATCTCATATGAAAAATCCCATAATTTTATATGAGCTGGGTGTAAAAAGGAAGAGAACTTTAGAGGTATTATTAATGAAAAAAATGTTAAAGATTATGGCAATGCTCCTTGTTATTAGTGCTGTTGTCTTTGCAGCTGGCTGCTCTGATAAGACGGCTGACACAACAGCAGAAAATGGATCTCAAGAAGAAGTGACTGACCAGACTCCAGTAGCAGACAATGGAACTCCATCCGACAATGTAGCTGCAGAAGTTCCACCAGCCGAGAACGGTACATTTGGAAACGACTCTGACAACATGTCTGTCGACAACATGTCTGTCGACAACATGTCTGATGACAACATGTCTGATGACAACATGTCTGATGACAACATGTCTGATGACAACATGTCTGATGACAATGACTCTATAATTGGCAATAATTCTAGTCTTTAATTTGACAGAATAAAAAAGGAATTATCCAAGTAGCCTTTCTAATAGGCTACAATTTTAGTTTTTTTAAAACGACTTGATATAAATTGACTCTGATTTTATATCTCTTCACATCGAAAATTTCCTAGAAAATTTTCTCAATACAGTAATCTGCAATTTTTTTACTGCTGCTATCAGAGACTACGTTAACATATATTTAACAATCTTATCTTATAACAATAGCTTCGAGCTCAATGAAGTTAATCTGAAGATCCTTTCGTTTCTTGTTTTATCCTGATTTGTTTTATCCTGATTTGTTTTATCCTGATTTGTTTTATCCTGATTTGTTTTATCCTGATTTGTTTTATCCTGATTTGTTTTATCCTGATTTGTTTTATCCTGATTTGTTTTATCCTGATTTGGTGTCCTCTTCAAATTGTATGGGTAAAAGTAAATTTCATGTATTTTCTGAAAATTTATGAATTCTATCAAGTATGATAAACAACATCAAGCGATGCATCCAACTTTCTAACTAGATGATAAAATTGTGGCATATTTATTGAGTTGGAAAATTCTCCATTGAATTAGAAGAGGACACATTAATTCTTAATTTTCCTTCTGCAAAGCCTCAGAGTATGGCAGCGCAGGCTCCCTCCTCCTGCAAGCAAGGCATCCGGGTGAAAAGAAATAATCTCAATACCTTCATTTTCAAGGTCTTTCCTGGTTTTCTGATCAAGTGCGGTATCGTAGTGAAAAATAGTTCCGCTCTCTAGAGGAACAAAAGAACAGGCCAGGCGGCTTTGCTCGGAATCCGAAACAGAAATGATTTCCATCCCCTTCTCACGCATGAAAGCTTTAAAATCGATTTTTTCTCCTGAATCTTCCGTAAACAGACAGCTTTCTTCAAATGCAGGTAGATAAGCAAGAGCAAGATCTTCCCTTATCCTGTTGAAGACAGTATCAGGGTGCATGTACCTCCTGGCTTTCGGAACCCGGACGTAAATAACTTCACTGAACTCTTTGAGAATGTTTGAAACAAATTCTCTTATAAATGGGTAAGTGTGCCTTTCCGTATCAGCTACAAAGACTGTTTCTTTTGAGAGCAGGAGACAGCCTTCGAAAAACCCTTCATCTCCATTGAATTCGCTGAGAATGGGAATTCCCAGATTATTCAGGGCTTCCTTTACAACAACTTCTTCCTTCTCTCTTGCAGGTGGACGCATTCTTGAGAGAATAGCCCCTTTTCCGGAGATAACTGCGGTATCATGCAAGAAAGTTAAATTTGGCATCTTCTTAATTAGGCCAGTGTTTTCGTCCACATAATCTTCAAGTTCATAGACCCTGACCCCGTTTGATTCAAGTAGCTCCTGATAATTTCTATGCTCTTTAATATACCCGGAAATCTCAGGAACCTTATCGTATAGCCAGTGTTTATAGTTCAATTCGTTGAGTAGAGAAAGTTCTTCCCCAGGCGTATGCATCAATACGCTTTTCAGCCTCCCAAGTTCCTCGCACCCATAATCGATACCTGATCTCGTTTTCCTGGCTCTACCCAGTCCATTTATCTCGCAACCCATACCCTGAACCTACCTTTTGATCCGTTTCATCCTCATATACATTTTTTTGCAAGGATTATGGCATTTGCCTGGTCTTCACTCCGGAAAGCCTTGAGGATTTCAAACCCGCAAATTTCCAGGAAAGCTGTAATCTGGTCATATGTATATTTATAAGTAAAACCCATACGGATGATGTCTCCTTCCCTTAAGCCTATGGTTTCTGTCCCGATTTTGAGTTCGGTATCCTTCAGGATATACAAACTCTTCCTTGTCCTGTATACTCCCCCTATCTTTGAGTTTACATGCGCAAGCAAGAGTTCAAAATCAAAATCCTCAGGAGCCATTCCGTACTCAAGCAGGGGATACATATTGAAGAGGGCATTCTCTCTTGAGGCATATGTGCCCAGTACGGACCTCCTTACCGATTGTCCCTCTGTGCCTTCAGTAGGTAGCAGGTTGGCATCAAAGAAAAAAAGGTCTCCCTGCTCAAGGTTTTCATGGACAAGCTGAAGAATAAACTCTGGCTCGTAATTGCAAAAGGTATTTCCTAAAACGCAGAACAGAATCGGAAGGCGCCAATTTTCTTTAAGAATGGCTATGTCCTCTATGAAACCAACTATTCCCTTCTTTTCAACAGGCAGGTTATCTACCTTTTCAAGAGCGATGTCTACAAATTCACTGTTTATATCGATGGGGTAATAGCGCATCGACACTTTTCCTGAGGAAGGGTTTTCAGCCAGATTCTTTCTCACTAGCGCCTCGAGAAAAATTCTTTCCTTCTCCCCGTTTCCCACTCCCACACTTACGAGACTCATACCTGTCGGAATAAATCTTACGATTGAGTCCAGATTTTTTTCCAGAAGGACTTTGAGTTGCCTGGCTACAGGAAATGTCTTTGCCTCATCAAGTTTCAGCCAGTTTTTTGTTCCTCCAGTGCCCATATATAGAAGGTAATCAGGCAGTTCATGGTTTTTCAGGCATTGACAGAGTCTTTTTTCGATGTCCTCCTTACTGGTCATTACTATCTTTTCATTATTTTCCGAAACCTGTCCAAACTCCACTCTTCCTGTACTGTTCAATTTCTCACCATCTCCTCAAATTATTCAACAGTACATTTCTTTATTTATTTCTTTTAACTTATTTATTGCCTGAGGTTTGTTTTTACCGTTCTTCTACCGTTTTTCTACCGTTCTTCTACCGTTCTTCTACCGTTCTTCTACCGTTCTTCTACCGTTCTTCTACCGTTCTTCTACCGTTCTTCTACCGTTCTTCTACCGTTCTTTTATCATTCTTTTACCATTCAATTACCAATCTGTCATTTATTTGAAACACTGCTGGCACTCCATCCTGAGGGCTTTAAGAGGGTCGATGCCATGTTTGATTCCTACGCTGTAAGCATATCCCCTGCAGCCTATGCACTCTTCATTATGTTCACAGTTCCTGCACCTTCCCTCGAGCATTTTATCGATGTTTCGGACGTATGTGAAAAGATCGGAATTATATATCTCCCGAAGGCTCATTTTATTTACATTATAGGGATATTCCCCACCAACTCTGAGCGCAGGATGTTCGTCCAGTTTTGTAGGTGCACAGGGCCGGACATTTCCTTCGATATTGATATACAGGCTGTATAAGTGTTGAAGGCAGCCGCTTGCGGTAATTGGTGTGTAGGGCAGCCAGTCATACCCGTAATATTTCTGGTCAATTTCCAGCAGTTTTAATTTATATTCCTTAATCTCGTCAGCCGTGAGTAGCTTATCCTCAAGTTCGTCATTTGCCCTGCCCGTAGGCGTTAGAATTTCCATATTGGGAAAAATATTGTTTTGCCTGCAGAAATGCCAGATCTCCTCAATTTCTTCCAGATTCATTTTGTTACTGACGAAAGAAACTCCCAGACGGAGTTTTCCAGGCCCTGCCGGTTTTGAAAATCCTGCTTTGAGAAGACTTCGAAGCCCCTTTCTGATATCTTCGGAGGCTCCTGCTCTTCCTGCGAGGTAGTCCTGAACCTCAGGCTTAAGGGAATCTAACTTTCCCATTACTGAGGCATTGTGTTTGTACAGGAACCCTGCGAGTTCTTCTGTCATCAAAACCGTATTCGAAAAAATCACCGGGATTATTTCCAGGGAATCAATATAGGCTATTAAATCCCTGAAACTCGGGTACAGGGTCGGTTCTCCTCCCCCAATTACGACCACAGACCTGATCCCGAGTTCTTTTGCCTCCTGAATAATACGCTTGAGATTATTAAAATCGGCTATTTTTGCCGAGTCCTCACCACTCTGTGCATAGCAGTAGCGGCAGCGGAGATTGCAGGATTTGTTCGTTTCAAGACGTATGGCTAAAAGCTTGTTTGAGTTCCGTGCCTGATGGGCTTCCTGTGCTCCGTACATGTACCCTTTCAACATCGGAGGAGGTGAAAACAAGCTTAACGTATCCAGGTTCTTCGGTTTTTCCTCCCACATGTTAAAATATATATTTAACGTTCCTTATCAAATTACAAGAAACTAAGTGTTTTTTTGAGTCCAATCTTCTAATTTATAAAAAGTAATTTGTTGCCAGTAAATAGTGTATTCCGGTTACTTCGGTTCTTTTTGTAGTTAATTCATACAGTGCGACAAATGCGTAACAAATCCAGGATTATTCTTCTTGTTAAATTTAGCAAGGTTTAACTATCTCTCTCACATATTTGTTTTCAATCTTTAGGGGAGAATGACTGACAATGAACAGAAAGGTAACAATTTTTGGAGGGATTGTATTATTTATTCTTCTTTTGCTTGTGCTGGGTTCAATCTATCTGGAGAATCAAAACGAGGAAATGTATAATGATAGTCTTATGAGTAATTATGAATACAATATAATTATAGAAAGCAACAGCACGCTGCAAAATGTAACTTTATATTTGCCGGTTCCTGTTTTTGAGAATGAATCCGAGGTAGGACTGGAAATGGTGAATGGTGATTATTACAATAAGCCTTCAAATTGGAATCTTAGCCTTACAGATACTGAGCATGGACCAATGTTCAAAATAGAAGCTGCCGAGATTAAACCGGTTTATCATTCCCTTCCTGTAGCCGTACCCGAGCCTGAACCTGGGTCCGAGAATATTGAAGATGAAGTTCAGGAAGAAGAACAGATAGTTGAGTCCAATGAATATTCAGAAGAAACCCCAGTTTTGACATCTTTTGATTTCGGGACTAACGTAAGGGCTGACCATATGATTAATACCAGATTCCCTGTTGGTAATGAGTCCGTGCTCCTGCCCAAAAATAATCTCCGAGAATCCGAAGAAGGTTCGGAAATTCCTCTACCTGAGCATATCAACCCCGAATATTTTGATTATGAGAGCCTGGTATATGCACACTATGATGCGTCTCCTGATACCGAGGTTCAGATTTTTGTTCAGATGGATGGCCGAAACGAATGGTGGATTTACGGCTGGCAATCTAATGGTTACAGTGATAGGATTTCTATCCGACTTTCAGGCCCTCAGGAAGGATGGGTAAAGGCTGAAGGAAAACTTATTACAGGAGATGGAGTTTACAAAGAATAATCCAGAGACTAATTCCAGAGACTAATTCTAGGGAATAATTCCAGAGACTAATTCCAGAGAATAACTCTAGAGACTAATTCCAAAGAATAACTCTAGAGAATAACTACTGAGAGTAATATTCTCTTTTTCTACTTTTTGGAAATTTCTTTCCTGCTACAAAGTTCTTTTAGGTTTTCTGTTCTTAAGTTTATTATAGTTCTCAACCCTATCTTATTTTGGGATGTTCGAAGAAATCAAGGTTAAAAAAGCTCTGAATCGGATAAATAAATCCAGCAGGATTAATCTACCATTTCATTGGGATTTGAATATTTACAGGGGCTGTGAACACGGTTGTAATTACTGTTATGCAATGTATTCTCATAGCTATCTGGAAGAAAAGAAGAAGTCTGCTTGTGCAGAGCCAGGATTCGGGAGAGAAAGCTGTTCTTCCGCAGTGGATAAAAAATGTGCTTTTTTTCAAAAAATTTACGTAAAAACGAATGTTGCAGAAGCTCTTGAAAAGCAGCTTGCAGCACGAAGCTGGAAAAAGGAAGTAATTAATATAGGCGGAGTCTGCGATAGTTATCAGCCTGTAGAAGCAAAGTACGGATTGATGCGCGAGGTTCTGGCGCTGATGATTAAATACCGAAATCCTGTCACTATATCTACAAAATCGGATCTTATCCTCAGGGACTATGACCTTCTTTCAGAACTTGCTGAACTAACATCTGTAAATATTGCAGTTACGGTTACAACGGTGGATAAAAAATTAAGTGCTCTACTGGAACCCTTGGCTTCGTCACCTGATAAACGGTTTTCAGTCCTGCGGGCTTTTAAAAACACATCTGCTGTTACTGGAATCCATATGATGCCAATTCTTCCTTTTCTTACTGACAACCCTCAGAATCTCGAACAAATTATGTCTCTTGCAACCGAATGTGGTGTGGATTACGCTCTGCCTGGAGTTCTGAACCTCAGGGGCGAAACCAGAAAGCATTTCTTCGGTTTTCTTGAACTTAACTTTCCCGAACTTGTGGATCCTTACCGCAAATTGTATGCAAAAGGAGGAGCTGATATGGCCTATAAGGCCAAACTTTATGAAATGTTCAGCTCTCTTATGGAAAGATATCATTTGTCTGGAGACTACATGAAACCCATGCAGGCAAAACTTTCCCGTTCGAAGCAGCTCACGTTAACGGATTTCTCAGAAAATGATTCTTGATTTTAGTAAGTACTACAAGTGCAGGTACTACATTTCTGATTTTTTAGTAAGCACTACAAGTGCAGGTACTACATTTCTGATTTTATTAAGTACTACAAGCGCAAGTACCACAAGTATCAGTCATACCTTCCTATGTTTATCTTGTTTTCATTCTCATCTAGCTCTTTTGATGAATTTGATGGCACGTATCCCGCACCAATACAAGGGGAGTTTGATTTCAGATGATAATCATGCTTATTATGGTTTACAAAGAGAGGATTTACATATATGTCAGTGGTTGAACTTGCATTTTTATAATTTCCACCTGTATTATTGTACAGACAGTTGTTTTCCAGCACAAAGGAATGCGTTTCAGGCAGATAATTAATCACTGCATATCCTGTCCCATCAGGGTCTTTTTTACGCTTCTGGGTATCAATGATTATGTTATTACGGACAATCGTTTTGTACCCTGTACCCTGAGGTGAAAGATCAACTGAATTGTCTGTGTCTTCGGAAGAAGGAGGATACATCTGGACAATGGCTGCATGATATACTCCGTCAAACACATTCCTCTCAATCAGGGTGTCATAAAACCCGCTGGTTACAACCCCTCCTACCCAGTCAATACTTGGATTAGTACCTGTGTTATAGAGGGTATTCTTATAAATGTGGACATTCTGCGCCTCTTCCTCGGGATAAGTTTCTCCATAACCTATCAGCCAGATTCCGGGACCATAGGTATTATTGATAGTATTATTATATACCTCAACATCGTTGACGATACCTGTTGTTTTCTCAATCTGAATTCCAGAGCCACCTGCACTCCAGTGGTAAAAGGAATCTATTACGTTATCATGGAATTTTACATGGTTTGAGTTCCAGACTCTAAGGCCGCTGTTGGTCCTGCAAGTGATTCTATTGTTCCAGGCTTCTACATTCAGGCAATCGATGGCAAAAAGACCATCATGTCCCAATTTATACACTCTATTATTATAATACGTGATATTAGCGCCTCTCTCTACTCTTAACCCGTCTCCATGCCCGTCGTGCATATACATATCATTAACGTCTACGTTTTTAGCGTCAAGGAACTTGATCATGTTGTAATATCCTTGTCCTCTTTGCCTATCTTCATTCTTGTCATGATTTCCATCTATTTCAAATCCTTTTATAGTGACTCCATAGACTCCATGGCTGCCCATCTGTGTTATCATGGGATTACCCACTGGCCAGTTTGCGTTATCTTGGAGTTTTACTACAGCCGTGTCGTCTCCTTCTAAGATTGTATTATTTCCAATTAGAATACTGTCAGAGATGACGTATGTATTTGGGCCTTTCAAATGAACGGTTGAGAACTGTGAATTTTTTGCAACATATTCAAGAGCTTGATTTATCTCTACCTGATCGTCAATTCCATCGCAGGTAAAGTTTCCACTTCCGTCGCCAGCTACGTACACAGTATTGTTTGACGACTTAGGAGGAATGTTGGACTCCATAGTAGAGAAAATGAATATTCCCAATGCGACCAGGAATATAAAAATTACAATGGAGAGTCCTATTTTTTTCCGGTTTTGCTTTAAGTACGTCAGATATTTTTCGTCCATTTTATTCCTTACTCTTAATTATAAACCTCAGTCTTGAAAAATTCTTAAAAGCGAATTCTTGGACCGGGTTTGAAAAATAAACTTGAAAAAGTTGTTATTGCAATCTTACTTCTCATCTCCTGCGCAACTGCAGGAAATATTACCTTTCAGGATTTCTTTCCAGTCCCCAAGTACATCATGGGTCCAGCAGTCATCGGCACCTGCGGCTTCTCGCATGACCAGGGCAAAGATATATGAAAGTTCCTTGACTGTAGCTCCTGCTTCGAGGGCGCCTTTAAAATGCTTCAGAACGCAGGGTTTTGACCTGGCTTTGATGGAGAGAGCAAAGCAAATGAACTGATAGGTCTTTTCGTCAATCATCCTTTTTTCGGCGTAAAGCTGATCAATTTCGTCCAGTTTCTGGGTAAACTCCGGGAAAAATTCTTCAAGCATTCTCATTTCTATGTCTCCTTTTTATCAATGTGGCTTTGATTTCAAGCTGCTAAGGTAATTTGTAATATGATAATTTTATATTTATGGATTGGTTCAAATCATTTTGAACTAATCGGCAAGGTGCCAATTATTCTGTAAAACCACAAATCTCCAAAAGTTACAAAGTAAAAAATTCCATAGCGGAAGATCAATTTTCTCCATCGTACGCAAAAACTTGACTTCAAATTTACAGCAAATTTGAGACACTGCATATGTCAGATACAAGTACATTGACAAAAACAAATTCTATGTAAACATGAGACAGTTAATCCCTGAAAGTAGTCAAAAAGGAATAGATAAACCAAATAACCATTAAACCAAGTAACTATTAAACAAAATAGCCATTAAACAAAATAGCCATTAAACAAAATAGCCATTAAACAAAATAGCCATTAAACAAAATAGCCATTAAACAAAATAGCCATTAAACAAAATAGCCATTAAACAAAATAGCCATTAAACAAAATAGCCATTAAACAAAATAGCCATTAAACAAAATGACCATTTAACCAAATAACCATTAAACAAGACTCAATTCCATTTCATAACATCTTTCGTTCTCACCACAAATATTTGTTGTTTCCCTTATTATTCGAAAGCCCACTTTTTCATATAATTTTATAGCAGAAGCATTATTTACACTTACATACAATAATACCGAAGCTATTTTGTTTAACCTCATTTCCTGGATACTCTCTTCTAATAATTTCTCGCCAAACCCCTGTTTTCTGAAGTTTCTGTCAATTGAAATCGAACAAACTACTGATTTTTTCTTGAAGCCTTTAAAGGTAGGTATTAGTATTATGTAGTATACTGAGTATCCTACTACTTGGTTCTGACTCTTTATTACATAAAATATTTTCTTGAGTTTTGTTGAATATCTTATAAGCATATCCTGTCTTTGATTTTCAAACCCTTCTCCTTGAATTCTAAGGACTTCAGGAAGCATAACGCCCTCTATAGGCATAATGTTTTCCTTTTCCATCTGTTTCCAGTCCCTTATAAGAAGAGCTCCGATAGTATCACGTATGAGTCTCTTAAAACTCGTTAAATATGCAATGGGTTTAGTGTAGATTTTAGAGAGGCTCATGAAATCACTTATATTGTGAATAATGCTGTTGGTGAAATTCTCAAAGATAATTATAATTGTTTCTGAATTGTGATAAATCTATCTTAAATTATACTTCAATTTTTATCTAAATTTAGTTGAATTTCAATTTTTATCTAAATTTAGTTGAATTAGTCATAATAAGAAATAATAAAAATATAACTTCAAATTTGCAGTTCAGGAATTGATCCTAATTTCATTATCACGATAATGATTCTTGGCAATAAATATCTTGATATCCTTGATATTATACTTGAATCATTTCTAAGCATTACAGAGAAATAAAGTTTAGATCACAAAAATATCTATGTAGAACACCATTCAATCACTGTTCATCGCTGTTCAAGTATACAATATAGTTATGGTTGTTTTCAACCCAGAAAGTAATTGAATTATCCTGTTTTATGTCATAATCAAGAAATTCTCCGGATGTGTTGTCGTAAACCTGAGAATCTCTTCCAGCGTTTATGTTTACATTTATAAGGGCAATGCCGCCATTTGTGTGTACATTAAACACGACAGAGTTTTCAGTATATTGCAGATTATCAAATGTGGCATCATATGTATTTCGACTTATTTGGCTGTACTCGTGAAAAGACACTATAGACATATTGTTTGACTCATAATTCTCTACCCAGTTATGAAATTTTGAGCGGCTAATTGAGTATTTTATGGCTGGGTCCTTATCAAGTTCATGGGTAAAAACCGGGTGTACCATACCTGCTTTAGATGCTGTTTCCCACCATTCCCAGGTATCATCTTCCAGACTTCCAATATATTTCTCCGTATGGATCCCCGAGTCTCCATTTCTCCAGATCATCCCTAAGGTTTCGTATGCATAAAGAGCGTGCATAATATTATCTCTGTTTCTCATGGAGCACCAGCTTGTCGGTTTTCGCCCTATTTTTTCATACACATACAGATGTCCTTCATCCATTATCCTATACGCCTGTTCCAGTGGGAAGCTGTTTAATTCTTTTGAGTAATGTACACCTACGTCCCATGAGTTATTGATGACCAGCCCACGCAAGTATTCAATATCCTCTTCATTGTACTGCTCAAGGAGCTCTATATCAAACCATATTGTTCCTCTATTTTTTTTGCTGTTAAGGTAGCGTATTCCCTGCTCTGTTGTGTTTCTGACATGCGGGCCATCAATTCCGAAAGCCAGCATTCTGTTACTTCCAATCGCAGTTATGAGTTTTCTTTCTGAGGTCTGGCTTATACTGTATATATCTAAATCAAGGTGCGTTCCTTTTCCAAGTACAAAAGAAGTGAACTTAATGTACCCATTTGAAACATCCACATAAGGTAATCTCTGCCTATCGGTGTTATAAAATGGAGTCACGATACAGTTGCCATCTTTTACAAGAATAGTGTTTGTTTTGTTATATCCATCAAAAATAATCTCAAAATCAGATTTTTCTGCCGCATTCCCGATAGATATGGATTCACATCTGATATTCTCTGAAGAATCTTTAAAATAGCTTTCTAATATAATATTATTATTATTTACTTTTTGGAGAATCAACTTTGAACCCGGGGTATTAAGCTCAACAAAGCTTTGAGGGCCATCCATCTCTAAATCTATTGAGATCTGGTAAGTGCATTTAACCATCGGTATAAGCCTGCAGATGTAAAGTGATCCAATCTGCCTTGGCTGCTCCATATAGTGAATTAGTGGGATGGAAGCGACTTCACAGAACCGATAAGTTTCTGAAGATTTAACTAAATCTGCCGTATATCCATTTATTCCGGATTCTAAAACAGTGTCTGCAACTGGAAACAAACTGTACGGACATGAACAGGAGCCTCTTCTTACTTTATACTGCAATACTTTTGAGGTCTTGAAAGAAATCTCTGACTTAAGCATCCCGTAAATTGCAGAATATAATTTATCATAGATCTTATTACCCTGAAGTTTTGCAATAAAAACATTTTTCGGAACGCTGTTAGATTTGGAGTAGTTTTGCGAAAATAAGGTAAGAATGCCTTGATCAATATTCTCACGAGTTTTTGTAGTCTCCTTACAGGGAAAAGTTTCAGCTCCTCCAATAAATAAACTACCCATTACAAACGGTATTAGAAAAAACATTTTTAGGCGATTACGGCTGTTCACTAAACCACCACATAAATTTTATATTCTATTTTTTATCCGACTTGCTTCTTCTAATTCAATAATCATCTGAACAGCCTTTCAAGTCCGAAACATTATTGTATGATATTTGTACTCGTAATACATTGAACGTACACAAATCATTTTAAAACCATGCTTATTTGCAATTTTTTCGATTGTGTAGGGGTTGTGGGCAAATCCAAGGATATCTTTTGGACTATTTTTCAGGCGTGCCGATACTGCAGTCCGAAACTCGAAGCCTGTTTTGCATAAAATTCTCAAGCCGTTCGTGTTTTGTGAGAATAGGCCTATCTTCCATAGTGGATATAGGCGGGAGTCCAGGATGTCAAAAAGTACTATTTTGCCATCTTTATTTAGATGCTTTGACGCATCAGAGATGAATTTATCAATTTCCTGAAATGTCAGGTACTGAATTACACCAGCTGCAGTTATTCTATCGAAGTTGAAATGCAGGTTATCCCAGAGTGTTTCATGGTCAGCAAGAAGCAGATCTATGTTTTGACACTTTTTTTTCTCAATCCTTTTACTTGCTTCTTTTAACATAGATTCGGAAAAATCCACCCCTAAAAGCTGTTCATACTCTGGAGCATAGTACGTCAAAAGTTCTGCGGCACCGCATCCAAAATCAAGAAGTGTTCTGCCCCCTTCAAGGTGGAACAGTTTTTCCCTGGCTTCCATAGAAAGAAACTCCTCAGATGAGTATCTGTGCCCTCCATGTTTCTTATCTTTGAAAAAATCTTTCCAGACATTTTTTGATTTTGACATGCTTTTCGGACTCCAATATCTTGCTCTTTTCGATATCTTTTTCCAGGCAATCTGTAACTTCCAGATTACCGTTTTTTAACTATTTATTGACTGATTCGAGCTATAAAAAAAATTAATAATTTTTCTGATTTTACACATATGCGCATAATTATATATACTTTTCTAATCAAATTTCAAGGTCTGTATCACGAGTTGTCAAGATAACTAAAGTATTATCTTTACCCATAATAAATTTGAAATTCGTCCCCTCTGCTCCTGAAGTGCATATTTATTAACATTAATTTAAAGGCTTTTAATATGCTATATAATTCAAGTTTAATATATATTTGAAATAAATATTAAAAAATTTCAGTTAATTTTAAATTTAAATATTATACATAATCTATTTGTCCATTTTATATTAAAGACTGCCTATTGCTAAAATCAGTTATTTGCTGAAAATCAGTTATTTGCTTATAATCAGTTATTTGCCTAAAATAAGTTAGATATTCTCCCAAAACAACTAATTTGTATAAATTATAAATTTGACATTATGTCTTCATTACATCGGTGATGTTTTATGGGAATCCATAGAACATTATCACCTGCCGCAAAACCAAATACAAAAGACCTTATGCAGACTTATGAATATTAATAAACGGAATCTTATATGCAGTTACACAAGGTTGTAAGTGGAAAGATATTTCTCCACACCTAAGAAAAGAAGATAGCCAATAAAAGTGGACTGGGTCAATTTCAAAAAGAAAATCACAATAAAAAAGTTCTTTAGCTGGATAAGATTATTCAAAATCTCTTGCAAAGATATGAAATCAAAGAATCGCATACCTTATGTTCTAATCTTATCAGCGATAACGAAGGTAAATTTTGGTAGCCCACAATCTAATTAAGATTCTTTTACCACTACCCCTGTAAATGCAGAGTTTATAGGCTGTAAATACAAAGTTGATTGGCTGTAAAGCAAACTGCAAGGTTTCTTTGCCATTTCCAAGTCATTTAGCATGAAAGTTTTTTCAAGTACTTTCGTTTCTTTGTGCCTGTGATTAGAAGAATTTCATATGCGTTTTTTTGTAAAGTATTTTCTTCTCCAGTGGAGTGCAACATTGACAAGTCCGATCATTACGGGCACTTCAATTAAAGGGCCCACTACCGCTGCAAACGCCTGACCTGAATTGATACCAAAAACCGCCACTGCTACGGCAATTGCAAGTTCAAAGTTGTTACTTGCTGCCGTAAAGGCGAGGGAAGTTGTCTGTTCGTAACTAATCCCCATTTGTTTACATATAAGGAAAGAGACCCCAAACATAGTTACAAAATATATTAAGAGGGGTATTGCAATCCTTACAACGTCCATTGGCAGTGCAACAATGTATTCGCCTTTTAACGAGAACATAACAATAATCGTGAACAATAGAGCATAAAGTGAAATCGGGCCTATTGTTGGAATGAGTTTGTTATCATACCATTCGGCTCCTTTTGAGGGGCGCAGGAAATAACGGGTTAAAAAACCAGCAATGAAAGGAATTCCCAGATAGATCGCAACACTTTGAGCAACCTCTCCCATGGATACATATATTTCCATGCCACTAAGTCCCAGCCATTCAGGCAGTATGGTTATAAAGAAATAAGCAAAGACGGAGTAGAAGACCAGCTGAAAGACTGAATTGAAAGCAACAAGTGCAGCCGCATATTCATTGTCCCCATCTGCCAGACTGTTCCAAACAATCACCATGGCAATGCACCTGGCCAGACCTATTAGAATAACACCTACCATATATTCTGGATATTCTCTGAGAAATACAATTGCCAGGATAAACATCAAAATGGGGCCGATGATCCAGTTCTGGAGTAAGGATAAACCCAATACCTTATGATTTCTAAAGACCTTGCCTAGCTCTTCATATTTGACCCGCGCCAGTGGCGGATACATCATAACTATTAACCCGATAGCGATGGGAATGGACGTGGTGCCAATAGACAAACTCTGTAATAAGTCTGCAAAGCCCGGGAAGACAAAACCCAGAGCCACGCCGATAAACATAGCCAGAAAGATCCACAGGGTTAAATAACGATTTAAAAACGATAATTTTGATACAGCAGTTTCTTCCAGAACGAACACCCTCTATTTTTCAATAAATATTTTATAAAAATGTAACTATTCAGCCTATAAAAACATGTCTATTGATATTGATTCTAGTGAAAGTAATAAATCAAAGAAATAACCTATAGAAGAGGACGAAACGCAGTCAGTTGCCAACAGTTCCATAAAATCAATTTGCAGAAATTTGTCTATTTAATTTTAACAAAGATGGCTATTGATTCTGTTTTATATAGACTGAATAGTTACATAAAAATAACTATTTTTTGATCACTCGCAACATCTATCACTTGCTTTAAGCTTTTCTAATAAAACTAAATCGTCTTTACAAACGTTTATTTTCTCAACTTCATAACCAATAATAATTGAGAGGAAGGGAAATTTTTGAAAAGTAGAATCGTTGAGTTGATAATAGACCCACTGGGATTTTTTTACAGAAACAATAATTCCTGCCACTTTCAGTTTATTCAGATGTCTGGAAGTGTTAGATTGCTTAATGCCTAAAACTGCTTCAATATCACAGACACATAGTTCTCGGTTTTTTAAAAGATTTAGTATCCTTATCCTGTTTTCATCAGCCAACGCCTTAAGTATGTAAACAATATCCATGGGCACCACCAACTCTAAATGAGTATATGCAATTATACTCATATAATATTTAAAAGTACGGTCTTATTTTTAATTGTGAATTCTACTTAAAATTCTATCAGTAACATTATATAATCAACTGTTTAAGCCTCAATTATTTTGGTGAGGTTACTTCTGATTCTAAATAAATGTTTTTTTATTAAAGAAAGCTCGTGATCGTTGAAACCTCCCAACAGAAACATCACAGATAGATAAACAAGAACGCCTATTCCTGCAGCCACGAGAAGCTTATAGGTGGTCAATATCTCAAAACGGGAAACAAAGAAGTACATAGCCGTTGAGGATAAAATACATTTTATGATATCATAAAAATAAAAGTTATGTTTGAAATGTTTTAGAGACATGTGTGTGCAAAGAATAGCCATAAAAAAGTATGAGAATAAGGTTGATAGAGCAGCCCCGACAATGCCTACCCAGGGTATTAGAAGAAGGTTAAGTAACACGTTCAAAACCGCCACAGCAAAATTAATATAAGTTGGTACTTTCGTTTTTTTGACAATTAATAGTGTATTGATAAAAATTTGAGCGATTCCTGCTAGAAGGCCAGAAGAAGCTATAACTGGGATCACAAACCAACCTGAAACAAAGTTCTCTGTTGTAAATATTCCAAGCAAAGGTTTTGCAAAAGCTGAAAGCCCAAAGACTGCAGGAATAGAAATAATAAGGAAATATCGCAAGGAATAAGACATATAAACTGTTAATTCATCAATTTTATTTTCATCAAACAGTTTTGAGAGCTCTGGGAAAAGAATAATCTGAAGAGGGTTTATAAGAAATTGTATAAGGTTCCCGAAGGAGCAGGCTGCCGAATATATGCCTACACTATTGAGACCGAGAAAATAAGTAACTAAATATCTGTCACTTGATTCTGTAATCCATCTTACAAGAGTATTTGGGGTTAAAGGTAAAGAGAATCGCAGGTACTCCCTTAAATAAGTAAATCGAGGGATAACAAGTCCTATCTGTTTAATAATGATCAGAATAGCGATTAAAGTAATGACGCCCTGTACCAGTAATGTGGCTACTATTACACCAAGTAGCCCATATCCAATTTTGAGAAGAAAGAGAATAAAAAGTAATTTTCCAAGTGCTTCAAAAAGAGTAAAGTAAGAAAATTCCTTAATCTGCCTGAACACTCTGAAATAATAAAGAGACACAGGCTCGATTACATTCACGAGAATCAAAAGGGAGCCTGCCTTGATGAAATAGGCCGCATCTGGATCCTTGAAACCGAACGTTGCTAGAGGTTCGGCAAGCATATACAGTGAAAGGGAGGCCAGAAGGCCAGAAATAGTCACGAAAAAAAGAATGGAATAGACAGCCTCCTTTATCACTTCCTTCTCTGTTTCAGAAGATAAAAATCTGACAAGACCCATTGAAAGGCCCATAAGTGCAAGAGGAGAGATTAAGGATACTGAAATGTTTATCTGCGCCCAGAGCCCGTAATCATACGTCCCAAGGCTTTTTGTGATTATTGGGATTAGAAGGAAGGTACTTAAGTTTGTAAGTACCTGAACCATTCCGATAAGGCCGACTTCTCTTGCAAATTTTTGATATGACACTATAACACCTAAAACTTAGTCTTGTTTAACTCTCGGACTGGAGACTAATAGAAGTAATTTTGAGATGAATTGCTCTAAAAATACAATCGCCAAAACGGTTTGTTGTCCTGCTACCTTCAGCCTAATTAAATATATAGAAGTGTTAGATTGCTTAATGCCTAAAACCGCCTTATATCGCAGACACACAATCCCTCATTTTTTAAAAAAATCCCATCTCCTTATCCTGTTCTCATCAGCCAGAGCCTTAAATATGGAAAACAATATCTGCGGGGATCATCACTTATATATGAGTATATGAACTTATACTCATATGTTACTTATATATATTGATTTATATTCCGTTACTAATTATAATTCTTCTGGTTAATGCTGAGGTAATCTTATTTAGGATTCGTCAAATCATGCCGAGAATAATTGGAAAAATAAAGGTTGTGTATTGACCGTTATTGCAGTAAATTCTACTATTTGTGGCTTTGTTCACAAAGTCCATGGAAGCAGAAAAGGAAACAAAATTGTTGTTGACATCGAAACTCCATATGAAAAGATAAAGAAGTTTTCTCACATGGAAATCCCCATGAAATAAATTATGGACATCAAAGATAACTACGTGATTGATAAAGCACAGGAAGTTAAATGCTGCTCAAACTGCTTAGAGCCTATCCGAAAAGTGGTTGCCTGCTATAACTTTTACAATATGCAATATGCAAAATCAGAACGGACGCCCGGATATTTAGACCTATTGTAACTTTTCGATATGCATTACTGAATTTTCGGATAGGCTCTTAGTACCCTGTGCAGTACTCGACCTCTGTAGACTTGATAGTGGACTCATTGCAAAATATCTGGCAAAAAAGGCGAGCAGTATCAGTGTTGAATTTAAGGATGTTTAACTGTCTTCCCTGCTTCGTAGGTCTTAAAGTTTATCAAAATTAATAACTATAGTCACAAAAAGATAATTAATAGCCAACAGCTATCAAGAATTAGTCCAGAGAACTTCGATAAACCTCTGATCCCAACAAATTACTTAAATACCCTTTATAAGCAGGTAGCTAAAAATTAGGGTTTATCGAAGTACTCTTCATATAAATTTTTTCTATTGAATCTAATAAGATAACGGTTGATCTTGCTTTGTCCAGGCTGAATATTCACGCATATCTTTATTTGCTTTTATCATAAATAGTACTATAATACTTTTGTTTGCATTTAGCTGAGGCATCAAAGCAACTCAATACTATTCTGGAACGGGGGGAGGAAAATAAATCTTAAAGATACTTTTCGAAGAATACTGATTGCAACAGACGGGTCTAAATATAGTCAAACTGCCGTACTGCAAGGAATGGAACTTGCAAAAATTATGGGTGCGAAGGTCTATGCTCTCTATGTGCTTAATAAAGACGCATATGTACCGTCTGTACTGGAAACACCGATTCATCTGGGTTCTAGCTGGAACGTCATGGAGGAAATGTTGCGTCAAGAAGGAAATGATGCTATCCAGTATGCTAAGAAGGTTGCAAAGGATAAGGGAATAGACTATGAAGGTGTGGTTGTAGAAGGCGATCCTGCGAGTGCAATTCTGGAGTTTGCAGAGCAGAACAAAGCAGATATTATAATAATGGGAACCCTTGGTAAAGGAGGATTAGAAAGATTTTTGCTTGGAAGTGTAACATATAAGGTTGTAAGGCATTCAAAGGTTCCAGTTCTTGTTGTTAAGAAACAAAAACCGAATTAAGGTTTAAAAGGTCCATTATTGGAATACTTAATGTCACCTGTATATAGCTTACGCAGTTGCTTACTTTGCAGACAACTTTTGAGGTTCCATTATTTTCGTGCTAAGCCTGCTTTTGATAGGTTAACGTAAAAATTCATTTTATTACATGGGAAGAACAGAAGATTAAGAATCCTCTGTCTTTTAGGTTGTAGTGAAGTGAATCTTCGTCTTTTTTTTGTTTCATTCAAACCACATACATTTCTTCTTTGCAAAATGGGAGTTCTTGGTACTATAGGTCAGAAATGGTTTCGATAAACCATATAAAAGCCGACTCCCATAATTACAAAGCCTGCAACTTTTTTTAAAGGGAAACCATATTTTGAAACTTTCTTAAGCTTTGAGGACGAAAAGCTTGCAGAATAAGCAACAAGAAGCATTGGAATGGAAAAGCCGAGGGAATATATGAAAAGCATCAACGCTCCATAACCAATCTTACCTGAAACCGCAACCATGGTGAGGATTGAACCAAGTACTGAGCCGACACACGGAAGCCAGACAATCCCGAGAGAGAAACCAAGTAAAAGCCCTCCTAAAAGGCCTTCTCGTTTGGAGTTCGCAAGGGATGAAAAGTTTCCAAAAACATTGAAAATATTGAGATCAAAAATCAGAGCAACGCCCATAGTTATAAGAAGAATTTCGGCGAAGATGTTAAGGTAACCGAGATAAGCCGTGAACGTAGCCCCTAAAATGGAAGTAATGATCCCCATGCAGGTGAAGGAAAGGGACAAACCTAACACAATCGCAAGCGGTCTGAACTTTCCTTTCTCAGTTGAGTAAGCAAAAACTGCCGGGATTACGGGCAAGATACACGGAGAAAGTACACTGACTACCCCTGCAAAAAAAGCTGCAATTGGAAAAAAATCGGAAAACATAGTTTATTCCTCTGTTTTCCTGGATTCAATAGCTTTCTCAAGAGTCTCTGAAAGGATTTCTTTGTCGGTAACACCTAGGAACCTTGCGCTTGTTCTTTCTTGGCTTTTGCTGCCGTCCTGCCGCATATACATGTATTTTCCGTTTTCGATATCCATAATAATACAGGTATCCGGAATAACTCTTACTCCAAATTCTGTTGCAAACTCGGGATTCTGCTTGATATCAATAAGCATGAATGAGGCAGAATCCTGATATTTTGGAAGTAGCTCTGAGAATATTTCTTCCTGTTCTCCACAGGGAATACAACCCTTTGAGCCAAGTTTCAGTACAACAGGACCTTTTTTGAGGGCTTCATCAATCTGGCTCAAGTTCGTAACTTCAATCAATTCCATTCCAGTGCCTGAGTCACTAACGTTCTCCGTAATTTCAGCAAGGTCTGTTTCATTATCGGAGCTGTCAGAATCTGTGCAACCAGAGCTGAAGATCAGGAAACAAAAAATCGCTAAAGTTGAGAGCGATTTTATTAAAGTAGGTAATGAAAAATGAATTCGTTTCTTACCTTGTATTCTATGCAATCGCTTCATTATAGTTCTCCAAAAATTTTCATATTCTATTTTATCGTCAAGAAGTAGAAACTTATTATAAAATATCAAGATATGTTGATATACTCAAATGTAACAAATATTATAAGTATTTTGTCAAATTACTTGTGAGTATCAAAAATATGAGGAAGATCCTTGTAGTGATTAACTCGATTGACAAGAGGAAATATTCTGTAATTGATCAGTCCAGTGAGAAATCAATCTATTTTCCCTTGTTTACCTCTTCTCTGCTTGTTTTTGATTCAGTGCTCGCCGAGAATATTCATCTACACAGAACTGGCACGTTATACGGGCAGAAGGTACAACAGCAACTACCTCTTTGATTTTAAGATCAAATGCCTTCTCCATAAAGATAGTGCGGCATATATTTACAAAGATTTCAGGAACTTTTGGTAATACTTTATTCAAAAAGGGCAGCTTAATCCTTCAAATTGATTTAGAAATCCTAAGTTATAAAAAACCGCGATGTATATATCAAAAAATGTTGATATATTGTAATTTAAGATTTTTAAAGTCCCAAAAAATATTGAGTATAAATAATAATATGTTAGATATCTAAAATAATTGATATGAAAACCCTTATTTAGAAGGCTTAACTTCTTTTATTTATGAGCTATTGTTGTCCTGCTGACCCTGAGAAAAAGAAGGAATGGGAAGGGAAAATGCTCCAGGAAATCGATTTTCTGGACAATGACATAAAAAAAGCCAGTGAGATCTTCAGTGCTCTCGGACATCCTATAAGACTGAAAATTGCTTATTTTCTCTCTCAACGAGATCACTGCGTTTGTGAATTGATATTTAAATTGAACGAAAGGCAGAACCTTGTTTCTCATCACCTTGCAATCATGAAAAACTGCGGGATCGTCGAAGCCTACAGCAGTTCAAAATGGCATTTTTACAGGTTGAATCCTGAATTTGAAGATATTTTTGATATTATTAAGCAGTTACAAAACAAAAAATCCGAATAAACCTGAAAGAAAATATGAATGAACCTGAATGAAAATCAGAACAGGGCTTAATTAAATCTGGAATGAAAAAGATTTAAAAATGAATATGACTGGGGTTTTCGTCCTTAAAGCAGCAACAACAGTCTTCTTCTCATCTATTTGTATTTTCTTCTGTCTATGTATCTTTTGTATTTTTTTTCTGTCTATGTATCTTTTGTATTTTTTCTGTCCATGTATCTTTTGTTTTTCCATTAGAATATGAAATCTACTTTATTTCGTTAGCCTGGAAACTATGTGAGTTAAAAATAGCCTTTACTCCAAATTTACAAACAATATGTCTAATTTCCAATTTCGAAAAATATATATAATTCTACATATTCAATAATTGTTGATATGATTAATGAAGAAAATATACAGCTTTTCAAGGCTCTAAGTGAAGACACCAGGTATAGAATTATTAAGGCTTTAATCGAATCTGAAAATAAATGCAGAGAAAATAAATACGGTAACAGAGGAGAGCTATGTGCCTGTGAGATCCCGGAAATAATCGGGAGGACTCAGTCCAATACCTCAATGCACCTTGCAAAATTACAGGACTGGGGGATAATTAAGGTAAGAAAAGAGGGGAAAAAGAGGTTATATTCTATCCAAAACGAAAAAATCAGGAAAATTCTGGAGGTACTTGAGGAATAAGATTTTGTACTATTATAAAAACTCAAAAGAAGTTGGTTCCTCGTTGTTTTGTGTGTATATCCTCAATATTCTCATAAAACCAATTCGGTCTTGAATTGAAAATCATCTTAAGTAAAAGTATATGGGGTTCAAAATGAATTAAATATTCTGAGCTTCAGGGAAATATTTAAATAATATTAAGTATCATCATATATTGATATATTTGTAAATTGAAATATCGTTCAAGAAGTAACATAATGGAGGATCCAAAATGGTTGATATATTCTATCCTCTTCAATGGATTGCTGATAAACTGACATATGAGGTGTTTAAAATTGCACCTGACACACACCTTGCAGCCAGTGTTAACTTTATCATTTATGATGTGCTGAAAATTTTCTTGCTGCTTGCCGTGATGATTTTTGTTGTTTCCTACATCAGGACCTATGTAACTCCAGAAAAAACCCGAAAAATCCTTGGAGGCAGAACAGGATTGCAATATCATCTATTAGCCTCCATGCTAGGAGTGGTAACGCCTTTCTGTTCCTGTTCATCAGTACCTCTTTTTATTGGTTTTGTTGAATCTGGAATCCCACTCGGAGTGACTTTCTCATTTCTTATTACCTCCCCCCTGGTAAATGAGGCTGCAGTTGCTGCACTGTGGGCCACCATTGGCCTTAAGGTAACCCTGATCTATATAGTATCAGGTGTTGTACTCGGAGTTTTTGGTGGGTACTTAATAGGCCTTCTGAAAATGGAAAAATATGTGGCGGATTTTGTTTACAATATAAAGGTAGGGGATCAAAATAGAGGTCAGGAATCTCTGAAAATAAATGAAAGAGCTGCGATTGCCTATGATAATGTTAAAGAAATCGTGGAAAAGGTCTGGATATACATAATTATTGGAGTTACTTTGGGAGGAATCTTCCACGGATATGCTCCCGAAGGCATCCTTGCACAATATGCAGGGAAAGACAATTTGCTTGCTGTTCCAATTGCAGTCGTTATAGGGGTTCCTCTATACTCAAACGTTATGGGTATGATCCCTATAGTGGAAAGCCTTATTGGAAAAGGGCTTCCTGTCGGCACTGCTCTAGCCTTCCTTATGGCAGTTACTGCACTTTCGCTCCCTGAAATGATTATCCTGAAGAAAGTACTTAAAAAAGAGTTGATTGGAGCTTTTGTTTTAATTGTTACGGTATCGATCATATTTACTGGATATCTATTTAACATTATTCTATGAGATTAATGTATCTACAACTCGAAAAGACAGTAAAATGTTCAAATAATGACAGTAAAATGTTCAAAATGATAAAACAAAACACGAGGTTAAAAAGATGAAGATCGAAATTCTCGGAACTGGTTGTCCAAAGTGCAAAAAGACAAAAGAAACGATTGAAAAAGTACTGAAGCAGACTGGCGTAGATGCTGAAGTAATTAAAGTTGAGGATATTGAAAAAATACTGAACTACGGCGTTATGGTCACTCCTGCAGTTGTTATTGATGGAGAAGTAAAAGTTGCAGGTAAGGTTCCAGACGAAAAAGATATTCGAAAATGGGTTACTCAATAAAAAAGGAATCGTTTACTATTCAATTAATTAATATAAGAAAAAACAAGCTCATGAGGAGGATAAAATTATGGCAGAAGAGACAAAATGCGCATGTGGTTCGTCAAATGTGGCAATTTTCCCATGTACTGGGGCTTCAAATGTGGGACAACTTTCAAATAAGACCGCGATAGAACTCGAAAGACAAAACTTTGGAAACCTGATGTGTACCGTAGGAATTGGGGCTAGGGCTCCCGGACTCATGAAATCCGCCGAGGCTTCAGAAAGGATAATTGCAATTGATGGCTGCCCGGTGAACTGTGCAAGTAAAACTCTCGAACTTGCAGGTTTTAAAGTGGATCAACATATTGTAATTTCGGAGTTCGGAATTAAAAAGAATAAAGACAAGGATCTCAAAGACAGTGAAATCTCAGAAGCTCTAGAAAAAACCCTTGAAATACTGCAGTCTGAATGATTTCGGTTTCAATTAACATTATGCATTGCTAAGACCATATATCTTAATAATCAGAAACTTAAATGACCAAAATTAAAGGTGGCAAGTTGACTGAATTTACTGTAAATTCTACTATATGTGGTTTTGTTCACAAGATACGTGGAAGCAAAAAAGGAAATAAAATTATTGTTGACATTGAAACTCCATGTGAAAAGATAAAGAAGTTCTCTCACATGGAAGTTCCCATGATGGAAATTATGGATATCAAAAACAACTATGTGATTGATAGAGCACAGGAAGCACAGTGCTCCTCAAATTGTCTTGTGCCCTGTGCAGTGCTCAATCTCTGCAGACTGGAAAGTGGTTTCCTTGCAAAATCTCTAGTAAAAAAGGCAGGTAGCATTAGCATCGAGTTCAATGAAGTTTAAAAAAGGAAAAATTTACCTCCTTTTCAATTTCCAATTTAATACTCAAGAGGCAAATTCCTTTAAAGGAAAGAATTTCTTTATGGTTAAGTGAAAAACCTGTTAAAAAGAGCTTATCCTAAAACTTCGAATTATATTGCCAGATATTGAATAAGGAAATTAATTAATTTCCTTATTCTGAAACTTGTTTGGAACCATTATTGATCTCAAAACGAAATTGGTTTCGGGATAGGCTCATGAAATTATTATTTAGATCTTTTTAATTAGAAGCTGAAAACTTTGAATCTTATCCTCTTTTAATTTTGGACATTACATTCTTCTTTACCTGAGATTCATATTTCTTCCAGCTATTTTCATCAATTTCGGGCATGATAAGCTCCGGAGCTTCGCTTCTTTCTTTTCTACTACAGGAATCTATTGCCTGCTGGATGACCAAAGGGTCGGTTATCCCTACGAGGTCAATGACTTCAATTTCCCTAAGAAAACGAGAGATTGCAGTCGCTGGAATTTCGTTAAGGTAAGGAATTACTCCTTCAGACCCGACAATCTTTTTTGACCCTCCGAAAGTCGAAACTCCATTTTCGGCAAGTGACAGCAGGGACTGCCCGGCAAAATGTTCACTTTCCTTCCCGCAGACAATCAGGCAGCTGATGTGAGGATTTGAAAGTACATTAACTATTATCTTCTCAATTCCAAAATTTTCCGTAAAACAGGTCCCGCAGATGGCGTAGTTTTTTAAATTCAAGTCTCGATAGTCAGAAGCAAGGGTTACTACTGCCACAGGAGATTTTGGGTCTCCTACTACATAATCGCCAGAAGTTATAGGCCATGCCATGTAAAAGCTCCTTCTCTTAGTAATTCATGTTAAATGGTTTTCTCCAAAGTTACAAGTTATAAAGTGAAAAAAGTAGAAATCTTTTTATTTCCAGGCTTTAAGTTTTAAGCTCTCTGCAGGCAACTCATTATATTGTCTTTTGCTTATATCCAGGTCTTCATTCAAAACTTCAACTACAAATCCGGCTCTCTTTAAAAGCCCAAGATACTCTTCCTTAAGCAAGGCACCTGCAAGGCAGCCTGTGAGCAGGTCTTTGTCATTCTTCAGGTTTTCGGGAAGCTCGGCCAGAAGAACCATGTCAGAAATATACATTGCGCCTTCTGGTTTCAAAACTCTAAAGGCTTCTTTAAAAACTTTTTCTTTATCTGGAGCAAGATTGATCACGCAATTACTGATAATAACATCCACTGACCCGCTCTCAACCGGAAGAGCTTCTATATCTCCAAGACGAAATTCGACATTGGTATAACCGTATTTTTGGGAGTTTGCCTGTGCCTTTTCGACCATAGCCTGAGTCATATCAACTCCAATAACCTTTCCTGATTTCCCTACCTTCTGTGCAGCAAGGAAACAGTCAAATCCTGCACCTGAACCGAGATCTAGTACAACATCACTTGGTTTTAATTCTGCAAAAGCGGTTGGGTTTCCACAACCAAGACCCAGATTTGCGTCTGGAACAGCATTGATATCATTTTCAGAATAGCCAATGGATTTTGACAGATCTATCGCACTCGAATCACCACAACATCCACTCGAACAACAGGACCCGCCTAACATTGCTATTTTTCCGTATTTCTCTTTAATTACTTGCTTTTTTTCACTTGCATCCACAGGTATCGCCTTCTCTCTTACTCGAGTTATTTATGCCCTTAATATAGTTCCAGGTCTCTCTTTGTGTATATAAAAAAGGATTCAATTATCAAAATATATTGATATATTCAAGTATAGTCTCTGATATAAATATTTTACTCGATCACGCAAATGAAGCAAAATAACGAAAGTATGAACCGGAATTAATGGATGGATCTGACTAAAAAATTGAGTTGTTATCAGGCAAATTCAAGTTTATTTCGTTCAATAAACACTTATTGAGCCTATTCCAAAAGCTATTTTTACAAAGTGAACCTCGAATTTATAAACAGTTTTAACCTGACTTCCGCTTTTTTTAAGCGCATAAATTCAATTTTTCCATAATTTCTTTTTGCTTTCTTGTGAGTTCTGTAACTATTACCTCTCCATTTTGCAGTTCTACTTTTCTGATCTTCTCAAGCTCTAAAAGTAAACTCTCTACTGTATAATCCTCAATAATTTTTGTTTCCTTCATCATACTCAGTAGCTTCATTCTAATAATTAGTCCGATAAAGCAGACAAAAATGAATCCCTTTGTTGTTGAATCTTTGTTTGTGTTTAGTGGAAGCGACTGAATATCATTTTTCATTACTTTGAATCCTTTCTCAACAATATCTCTTTCTCTGTAGTAAGTGAGACATTCTACCCAATCACGTTCTCCATAATAAAAAAGGAAAAACTTCCCCATTCTGTTTATTCTCTGCGATACTGCATTTTTCTTGATATTGATTTTGAAATGGTCATCTATCTTTTTCCACGAATAGAAACTTGCCATTTCCCTTGCTCTCTCTTTGAACACCTCTGCCGCATTTCTCCATCCTGGTATTGCTGTTTCTTCCAGTTTTTCCTTCATATCATAAAGACGGGAGTAAAATGTGCTTTTTTCGTCCATTTCTCTCTTTGGATCATAGAAACAGTATCCATTGATCTTGAATTCCTTTTCCTCAAGAGTCACTGGCTTTACAAATATTGGTTTTTTGTGAAACTTATGAAGATATTCCGGACTTTCGATGTCTTTTTGTACTGAACTCATAAGCTCTTGACAACTTTAAGTGCCATGTAGCTGCATAATAAAAAGAATCTTTCCCTTACTAATTCTCAATGTTTCCCTTGCTGAAAAATCCTCTATCCCATTACCAGTGTATAGTTTTCCATTCCATGAGCTTCTATCTTTTTTAGAGTATTTTTAAGAGTTGTAACGTCTACAATACTTCCAGGATAGATGTCATACATCACCGGAATTCCTTTTTCCTTATCCACAATCATGGAGAGATTTATTTGAGGAAGATCGCAATTGTCTCTATTGTATCCGTATTCAAGAAGATTAATTAGTTGTGAGTAGCTCGATAAACTGGTAAGATCGTACATTAATGTGCGTTTTGTCCCAAGATTTCTAAACATTTTACCCATAAACATGGATGGAATGTCGCTATTACCTACTTTTGCAAGTAGATTACTGATGTTTTGACTTTTCAAGGGTAACTCAGGCCACTGGAGAGAAAGAACAGAATTCTCATACCAGGTTTTAAGGTTATACATAGCTGTAGGACGAATTACACGATTAAGTGCCATTGAAAGTATCATGTTTCTGTCTTTCTCATTGAACAGATCACCAAGATACTCTTCAATTTTGAGTTCTTCTACGATTTTTTGCAATGGAAGGAACTCACCATAGTTATAAGCATTTATAGGTTTGCTGGAAACGAAAGAAGTCTCATCTTGCACGATTTCATCGGAAGAGTTTAATGCGTCACGAACTCTAACAGGTTTACCGTTTATGTTTCTGCCAACATATTTGGATTTATGGCGAATTTGTTTCTTTTCCTTATCGTAATAAGGAATATCTTCGTACCAGTACTCAATTCCATTTATTTTCTTGATGCGGAGTGTGGACTTCATGTGCTTATTATATAAGCACATAAGAGTATATAAAAGTTTTGAATTGTTGTTTGGAAATGAATAAGTTCGCATGCATCTGCACACGAATTAATTGAGCAAAATAGGGATACAAGAATTATGCGCTTAAAATTTGGGAATTAAGGTTTTAACATTATCTCGCAACTGCATAATAAAAAATCAAATAAAAAATCTAACAGATACCTGAATGAAAAGAAACCTGAAAGAAAAGAAACCTGAAAGAAAAGAAACCTGAAAGAAAAGAAACCTGAAAGAAAAAAAACCTGAAAGAAAAAAAACAAAATGACTGGGTTTTTAGTCCTTACAGCAGCAACAACAGTCTTCTCCCTTATCCTTCCCTTCTTCTCCCTTATCCTTTTCAAAGATTTTGTCGTATATATTTTCCCTGTATATGTTTGTCCACCCTATCTGTGTACCTGCAGAAACAAACATAGCGACTGAAATCGTTTCGGCAATTTCCTCCTTTGTAGCTCCTGCAGCAATCGCTCTTTGCGAATGTGTATCAACACAAAACTGACAACGCATAAGGACAGAGGAGGCAATGGCTATAAGTTCCTTGGTTTTAAGATCCAGATAACCATCTTTGAATATTGAACTTCTCATCTGTCCAAAAGCTTCCGCAGTTTCAGGTAACATTTCATCCAAAAATGACATTGAAATTCTCTCCTACTTAAAAACTATATAAATTTGTAATCTGCAGTATAATTTAAAAATTTCAAATAAGGTATATTTTGATTAAATTACTTCAAACTGTAAAGATACAGGTAATTTACATTTACCGGCAATTTACCTTTACAGGCAATTTGCCTTTATAATCAGCTGTATTTTAAAATTAAGCAGTCTTCGTCTTCTCTTTTTTCCGGCAGTTCATGTCTCAGCCTTAATGGCCAGGTTTTCTGCAAAAAGCGTTATTCCAGTGCATAGTGTTGCCCCGGTCTTCAGCCTTATGTGTGTACAGCAGGTCTTCTTCATCATCTTCTGGATTATTTGTAGTTTCTTTTGGCAATGTATCTTTTTCTTTTGGCAATGTATCTTTTTCTTTTTTCAATTCCTTGTCTCCTTACTAATCAATTGTATTCTGTAAAAATGATATAATCGACATTAGAGATTCAGATTTTAAAAACATGCATGATGAGTATCAAGAATAATTGATAGGTGTATAGTTGATAAATGTTAAAATGTCGGTTTAAGGAATCTCTCTGAAATCTCATATCAATCTTTTTTGATATTCAGCTCCCATGTTCTTATGAAGTAAGCTTCATATTGATTAGAAGATTCTATATTAATCCGAAGAACTGACTTCATTTTTGAGTAAAAATGTAGTCTTATAGTGGTAGCTCTCTGGAAAAATAATGGTTACATCTTAAGAAATTATATTCTATATAATAACAAGGGTGTGGAAATGCCTGGAAATCCGAATGAGATAAAACTTGTAAATAATGCTATGTCTAATGCCACCCGAAGGAAGATTATGAACTTTCTTGTAGATGGCGATAGAAGTACCGAAGAAGTCGCAGAAGCTGCAGGAAAGACAATGCTTGACTTCCATCTCAAGCTTCTTCAACAGGCAAGCCTGATTGAATTAACAGACGGAACAGTCAGATTAAGTGAATACGGCAGAAATTTTCTGAAGGGCAAGGAAGAAAAAGATACTCAAAAAAATGCCGATCTCTCTCAGGCAAAGCCTGTGGATATTGCAGAAATCCGGCAGCTTTTACCCTGTATAGCAGACTCCTCAAAATTCAGGGTAATTGCAAATATGACTCCCCCGCTTGGTGGAACCCTCAAAGTTCTTGAACCTCTCTTTCCCAGAGGCAGATACTCGGAAAAGATCAGCGCCCTGATATTGCAAAAAGGAGAAGTGCTTACAACGGTTTACGGTACTGGAAAAGTTACCATGACAATGATTAAAAACGAGGCAGAGGCCAGGGAAGCGCTTGAAAGTCTTAGAAGTACCATCAATGAGGCTATTGCAAAGGGTGTTGCTCCTGCTCCCCGGGAAAAGGTTAGGGTCGAACCCATGGCGCTTTACAAGTACCTGCCCCAGACCAATTGTGGTAAATGCGGCGAACAGAGCTGTTATACTTTTGCCATAAAACTCATGAGCGGAGAAGCTTCCCTTGATAAGTGTACATCGCTCAAGGAGCCGGAGTACGCAACTAACCAGGAACATTTGCAGGTTCTCAGTGCGTACATTTGAGCCTAATAATTTGAAGAATATTTCAGAGCCTATCGAAAAGTACGGTTCCCTGGTGTATCATTCCATGCTGAATGAAATACTAGCAAAGTAATTTCCAGGTTTCTGCAAAGTCTCTATCTACTAAATGGACAAAATTTCTTTGAGTAGGCAACTATAACAATTTTATAACTACAACGACTTTGTAACTATCGACTTTATAACTATCGACTTTGTAACTATACCGACTTTGTAATTCTAATGACTTTGTAACTCTAATGACTGTGTAGTTATATGACATTAGTTGTCAAAGACATTAGTTGCCAAAGACATTAGTTGTCAAAGACTTTACAGAATCCTCCTCTAACTCAGCAGGATCCAGGGTACAGGGGCCAGTGGTGCACTTTCCACAGCCATGTTGATTGAGTTCAGGGTAAGCTTTTATGTCTTCTTGAAGCTGCATAAAGCACTTCTCTTTATCAAACCCAGTTGAACTAAGAGCGCCGGATTGACATCTATCCACACATATAAGGCATTTTTCTCCTCTTTTGTGCCTGCAGAACTCTTCTTTTGGACGTGGAGTAGGGGGGATTTCGGCAGAAATCAGAAGAGATCCAATTCGACCTGCGCATCCGGCTTTTGTAATCAACATTTGGTTTACTCCGAAAGTTCCAATTCCGGCAGCATAAGCGGCGCTCTTGTGAGACCATGAAACATTAAAACCATTATTCTTATAATCGAAAATAATTTTAGGTACAATTGCTGTGATACCCTCTTTTGCCAGTTCAGTTTTAATTCTTTCATTGATTTCTCCGATAAGGTGAGAAGTATCTACACTAGCCTGAATAGATTCCTTTACCACGCCTGATTTCAAGTTCTGTTTCACAAGCTCTTTGTCAAATGGCAAGAAGAAAGAGACAACGGTCTTTGCTTCAGGAAAGATTTCTTTTGGATTTAAGTGATGAAAACCTACGATTTGTTTAATTTCCATAAAAATAGGATCGGTAGTAGAAGCAAAACCTATGATGGGTTCACGATATCTTGTTTTAGTATCTGAATTTGCTACAGTGTTCTTTATTATGGTCTCAATCTTGTTTTTTAGTTCCATATTAGGATCTCCTAAAATATATGAGAGACTTTTGCCTCAACTTAATAGTCGGGCAGATCTTCTTTAATTATAACCGTTTAAATGTTTACGTATCAATCTTTTTTGATATTTGGCTTTTGTGTTTTTATTGATATAACGTCATAACTAATTGTAGGAATAGCTTGAAAAAGTTAGGTTTTGCTTTTAGACATCTTTGCTGATACTGTTTAATTGATCTAAACGGAATTAAACTCCAATAGTACCTGAGAGGTGTAAAATGTCAGGAGGTTCGAGTGAAACAAAGTTGGTGAATTTTGCTATGGGCAATAAGACCCGAAGGAAAATAATAAACTTCCTTGCAAACGGCAATAGAAATGTTGAGGAAATTGAAGCTCTAGTCGGGAATAAAACGATTGATTTCCATCTGAAGATTTTACAAGATGCGGACCTTATTGAGTTAACAGAAAGAACTGCGAAAATCAGTGAACATGGCAAAAATTTCTTGAAAAGTGACAAAAAAAGCAACACTGAAGAACTTAAAGACCTTTCTCAGGCAAAGCCTGTGGAGATTGCGGAAGTTCGACAGCTTTTGCCCTGTATAGCGGATTCCACAAAGTTCAGAGTAATTGCAAATATGGCTCCTCCGCTGGGTGGGGTCTTAAAAATTCTTGAACCAATCTTTCCCAGAGGGAATTATTCAGATAAAAAAGATAGTCTCATAATTCAAAAAGGAGAAATCATTACAACTATTTATGGTAGCGGCAAAGTAGTCATGAGAATGGTTAAAAATGAGAATGAAGCTAAAGAAGAGCTCGAAAATCTAAAAAACACTATTAATGAAACTATCAAAAAAGGAATAGTTCCGCCTCCCAGAGAAAAAGTCAGGGTAGAACTTATGGACATATATAAACACCTGCCCCAGACAAACTGTCGAGACTGCGGTGAACAGGGCTGCTACAGCTTTGCCATAAGGCTAATGGCAGGACAGGTAAGTTTAGATCAGTGTACGCAACTTAAAGAGCCAGGTTATGAACCCAATCTCGAACGGCTACAGTTTCTGGCTGCGTATATTTAAGTCACAATCATTAACGTATCAATTAGTTGGAGGAAGCTTTGAAGACACTAACAATAGTTCTCACTGATGGTCCTTACATCTCTGAGTACGCTGACATTGCCTACAAACTCGCTGAGACTGCACTTGAAAATCATAAAGTAAACATGTTTCTGTACCTGGATGCGGTGCATATTCCAAAAAAAGGCCAGGAACCGTCCTTCTTTACCAATGCAGGACAACTGTTTTCCGGACTTGTGGAAAAAGGGGTCGTTATTCGAGCCTGTGCGCGATGTGCCGGTGCAAGAGGCTACATTCCAGAAGAAGAAATTATACAGGGAAGTAACTGCAGAGATTATCTCCCTGGAATAAGAATTACTAGCCTTTATGAACTGTCGGAAATGCTGGGTAAGAGTGATAGAGTAATTTCATTGTCAAGATAAGTTAGCAGAAACGAGGTCTAAACGATGAAATCAGTTTTCTATCTGCTGGATACAGCTCCATATGGCAGTGAAAAAGCATTTGGAGCGTTGAATGCAGCCGCAGTAAGCCTTAGCGAGATGGATGTGACTCTTGGCCTTTATGGTGATGGAGTTTATCTTGCAGTTGCAGGTCAAGATAGCCGAAAACTTGGATTACCAAACCTTGCAGATATTCTATATGCATACGGGGAGTTGAGAGTGCTTGTGCACGAGCCTTCGCTTGTAGAAAGAGGGCTTTTCGGGGAAACCTTCATCGAAACTCTGGAACTGACCGACGAAGAAGAATTTTTTGAAGCAATGGAAAGCTCGGACTGCGTTCTCTCATTTTAATACTGGTTGCTGATTAAGGATTTGGATGATAATATGAAAAAAGAACAATTGGATGTGTTTCTGCTGACAAAGCCTCCTTTCAGCCCGAGATCGGAGTTATGCCTCAAACTGGCTGCACGTTCCGGGAAGGTCAGAATCTACCTTGCAGGAGACGGAGTCTATCACCTGCTTACCAGGATAGAGGAACAGCCAGAGTTTAAAATTTATGCATGTAAAGAAGACCTCGAAGCCAGAGCCGTCAGGGCAGGAGACAAAGTGACAGTCCCGGATGACTTTTACCTGGATTTTATAGAGGATATAATGGAGCACTGCAGGCATGAGTATGCATTTTAAAATACTGGCCTTAAAAATGAGATTATACTTTTTGATTTACAGTTAAATGTTCCAGATTTTACTCTCTCATATTTTATTTTCCCAGATTTTGCTCTGCCGAATTTTACTTTTATACTTTCAATTGCTTCTTAAAATTACTGAAAATAAATGCTAACCGGGTTGAGTCCTATGGTCGAGAATATCCCGAGAGAAATAATAAAAGATCTGCAATCGGTATGCCAGTTGCATGAGGAGGCTGTCTGTAACCATGACAAATGTAGGGAGTTCAGCGAAAACTTGTCCGCACTTTTGATCCGGCTTGAAGATCTTAAGTTCTACCGGATGGCCGACAGACTGATGAGCATTCTCCTTAACTGCAAACCAAAAGAGGCTTCTCACTGTGAAAAAGCAAACCTTGTAGGGGAGATGATGAAAGAAATAACAAAAGAGGCAAAGAATGCAGGTGACAGCTCCCGCCAATGAATTGACGGGCACCTACGGAATTTCAACCTATGCCATACTGCCCCAGGGCAATTGTTATTCCGGTTCTCGCCATCAACGTTCAAACTTTTACCTGCAGAACTACTCTGTAGAACCTTATAGTTTAAGTCCAGTAGCAAAGTTAAGCGGCTCTTGTATCATTTCCAGCTTCCAAGACAAAACTTAATAATATATATAAAACTTAATAAAATATATAAAACTTAATAATATTAATCTGTTATTTGAGTTAAAAACGTGATGTTGAGACAGATTATGCATTCATCCCACGTTTGAATACGCGGGGATTCTACTTCGATGTTCTAAAGTGGCCTGCCCTATTTGCAGTACTAATTTACAGCTTCCGACCAGATCTCCCAGAGCAAGAGAAGCAATCCACAAAACTTTGAGGGTTCTGCTTCGGCTGTGGGATCAGATGAAGGGAAGCTCAAAATCTTCCGGCAGGTCAGAGATGAGATAAAAGACTGAATCTCTAGTGTTGAGTCAACAACAAAATGTCGTATTAAATCGATTGCAGTTATTCGGAATTATTGAATCCTTTATAATTGACTCGACACCAGGACATTTGGTAAATATGCCAGGTTTTTGATTTGTCTGCACGGCATCATTCTGGTTCTTTCTTTGATTGCTTTCACAATGCCAGCAGATTGGCAAGATATCCTGCAGTTACAGCTATGGTAAAGATGGTCACTACGAAGGCTGACAATAATCTTTTCTTGAATATGGCTGAAAGAAGGGTCAGTTCTGGTATGCTAGCTCCTGCTCCGCCAATTATCAGTGCAAGTACTGCTCCCACACTCATCCCTTTTCCAATTAGCGCCAGTCCTATAGGGATCATAGTCTCAGCCCGGATATAGAGAGGGATGCCAACAATTACAGCCACAGGAACTGCCAGAGGATTGCTCGGCCCTGCGAGGCGGGAGACAATGTCCGTTGGTACGAATCCGTGAATGAATGCACCAATGCCTGCTCCTAAGAGGAGATAGGGCATGAGCTGACGGAATAGGCTGAACGCGAATCCTGCAGATCTCTGTATTCTGGATTTTGCGTCCGTTGATTGCTGACAGTCACAGCTGTTTCGTACAACAGCGGCTGGCTTAACATATCTTGAGAAGCCCAGTCCATCAAGCAAAAGGCCGATGACAACTGCAGCTATGAAGACTACAACAAAGTAAAGAGCAGCCACCTTCCAGCCCAGTAAAATGACAAATAGAGATATTATCACCGGGTTTAGCAAAGGCGATGAGAACAGGAATGCCATTGCTGCAGCAAAAGGGGCACCAGCCTTGAGCATTCCAAGTAGAAGTGGTATGGTTGAACAGGAGCAGAAAGGAGTTAGAGCACCAAATCCTGCCCCAAGGATGCTTCCTATTATCTTGTTCCTCCCACCAAGTGCCTTTTTTATGGTCTCGTCTGGCACATACTCCTGAATCAGCCCCACGAGAAAGGTTATTCCTATAAATAAAACAGCAAGTTCGACTGCTATTTCAACGAAGTAATTAACCGCCACAGTTAAATTATTCCAGAACATTTCGATCTTCCTTCAAAATTTACTTTTTATTCAACCGTCGAAAGCTACAGCTATTGGAAATTTGAATACACAGTATTCTCTCCAGAACCCAACATTTTCGAAGCTTAAACCGTTTTTGAAGGGTCCAAATTTGTCCCTATATCCTACTTTCAAAAAGAGAACTTTACTGGAAGCTCACTTGTCATGAAGCAGCTTTGCCTGGTTAAGTATTTCAATAACCGCTCCATCCGAGAGACGAAAGTAAGACCATTTACCTTCTTTCCGTTCTTTGATAAGGCCCGCATTTTTCAATACTGAAAGATGATGAGAAACAGTCGATTGAGAATTGGAAAGGGCAATCGTTAGTTCGCAGGCACAGAGTTCTCCTTCCTTCAATAGTTTTAATATTTTCAGACGATTCGTATCGGCAAGAGCCTTAAAAACCCTTGTTTCCGAATTTAGTACTTCTTCGTCCAGCATATTTACCAGAGAACTGAGCTTTTGAGTTCTTACTTCTAACTGATCCCGATCAAAAATAAAACGCTTCAACCTTTCGATTTCCACTTCACTCTTTCTTTTATTCGTATCTGATTTCTTTTCGGTTCCCATGAATTACCTGCAGCAGCTACCTCCACCTTCTAAAGGGAGCAGCTTGTTTTTACTCTGTTCTTTTGACCAGCATTTTACACATAGTTTTATAGTTCCTAAGTCCACGTGATTGGCTCGGAGTAACGAATCTTCTTCTTTTCCGCAAATCGAGCACTTAAAATTCATTTCCAGGGCCTCATAACAAAATTCTCCTCATGATTGGCAATGTTTCATATTCATATGTATAAATATGATTATATTTTTTTCTTCTGCCAGTATGTTTCATATTCTTTCAACACTGCGACTTTGAATTTCTCCAGTTCTTCTTCAGAAATTTCATTTATCTTTGCAAGGTTTCGAGTAAGTTCTTCGCAGTCTATATTCTCTGGAGTCTTGCCTATATCATTCTGTTTTTCGAATTCTTCATCCAATCCGGCAATTTCCATTTCTTTATTGCCAACTTTTATCTTTCTGACACTTACAATAGAAGGCCCGCAACAGCAGCAACTTTTGTTATTTCCTGTGAGTTTCCCAAGTAAATTTTTTCCGAGTTTACTCATCTAAAAATGTCTCCTTTTATAATCCGCATATATATCAAAGAATATTGATATCTAGATTTGTCGATATGATATATAAGGGTGGCGACCATAATATACCGTGCCTCAAAATAACCATCGAAAGCGCCCGACAAAACGTGTACCCGAAAGATGTAACTGGCAGGTTTCAAGGTTGATCGCCAGATTGTAATTTCCAAATTAGGAATCAAAAAGAGCAAGAAAAGAAATGTCAAGGATTCAAAAGTGTAACTGAAATTTTCAGAAAGGCTATCAGATCATTCAATTCAAGTGTCTTCCTTTCTTCAGATCAGAAACAGTAGGTTCAACTTCTAGCCTTAGATAAATATATATAGTTTCACGGATTCAATGAATATTGATATGATTAATGAAGAAAATCTACAACTTTTCAAAGCCCTCAGTGAAGACACAAGGTATAGAATTATCAAGGCTCTAATCGAATCTGAGTGTGACTGCGGAGAACATAAGTACGGTAATAACGGAGAAATATGCGCCTGTGAAATTCCAGAAATCATTGGCAAAACGCAGTCCAATACCTCAATGCACCTTGCAAAATTACAGGATTGGGGGATAATAAAAGTAAGAAAAGAAGGGAAAAAGAGGCTGTATTCTATACAAAACGAAAAAATTAGGAAAATATTAGAAGTCCTTGAAGAATAATTTGTGCCATTACCTCAGTTAAAACTGCAAACCTATCCAGTACGAATAACCATAATATTTACTCTTTAAGGCAGTTACTTATCTTTTTCAAGATTCGCTCTTTCTTGAAAGGTTAAAAAACCGTAGTGTTGATCTTTTAGAGCACAGATCAGGGTTTTAAGGTTGTTAAGGGCGTTTTCTCCAGTATTGAACTTGCAGTCCAGGCGTATAGATGTGTTTGACATGTCCACAAATTCCCAGGGGTGGACAAAAATAACAGGAGATTCCCAGCGCTTGAGTAGCGGGATAAAAACTCCCGGAGGCAGCCTTATAAATGAAGAAGTAATCGTCGCAGGAATTCTTATTATTTTGCCTTCAACTCTGCTCCGGGGAAACGGAGGCTTATACGCTGCAATGGATGAATCATATCTGAAACCCTCATCTTCCAGAAGTCCAAGATAATTTTTCGGGAACTGCAGGTTTGGGGCCCTGAAAGAAACCAGTTTCCTTTCAAACTGCCTCAGAACTTTTCCAGCCTGTTTAAGAGCAGTTCTGGCTTCTTCTTTATCCATCCGGTCAAAACGCGTATGGGTATATCCATGGCATCCAAGTTCATGTCCTTCTTTCGGAATTCTGGATATAACGTCAGGATATTGCTCAGCCATCATCCCGGTAACAAAAAAGGTTGCTTTTATCCTTTCTTTTTTGAAAAGGTTCAGTAACTCAGGCAGTCCTTCTTCCATGCCTCTCGTACTTGTAAGCATAGGGGGACAGTCTTCTTCCACATCAACGGTTATTGTGATATTTTTCATAAATGACACTTGTATATACCTTGCTTGTCTGTTTACAGATCCGGTTCCAGTCATAATTTGAAAGACCTCTTAAAGCCTCCCTGGCAAAGGAAGTTCTCAGGGCCGGTTTTTCTATAAGGTCCTCGAGATAGTATGAAAATTCGGTAAGGCTGTCTGCAAGATAACCATTTACCCCGTTCCTGACAATATCCGAAACCCCACTATTATTCATTGCTACGACAGGAACTTCTTTTGACATTGCCTCCAGAATCGAAATTCCAAAAGCCTCATTACTCGAAGGAAGGGCAAAGATATCTGCCTGTTCCAGATATCCCAGCACTTTTTCTCTGGACACTTCCCCTGTAAAGTAGAAATTTCCGGATAAACCTGCCTCCTCCACTGTGTTTTCAAGCTTTTCCCTTAGCGGGCCGTCTCCTATCATTACAAACAGCAAATTTTCATGCTTTTCCAGAAGTGAAGGAGCTAGATCTACAATGTTTTGAACACCCTTTTTCTTTGTCATGCGTGCAACGGTGGCAATTATGAGTTTTCCTTCAGTATTTACAGGAAAAGGGACTGTGATGATTCTATCCTCAGAATCTACCCCATTGAAAATCCGGTAAATTGGTTTTTTTGTCATCAGCTTTGAGTCTTTTTCAACTGCCGAACTAACTGCAATTACAGCGTCGGCATTCTTTAAAAGCAATTTTCCTGCAAGATATAAAAGCGAACTATATGGCGTATCTCCTACCAGGGAGTGATTGGTGACTACTACGGGAATGCCGAGTTTTCTGGAAACAATAAGAGCAACCATACCTATGGGAGAATCCAGCCCATGGCAATTGACAATCTGATAATTCCCGTTTTTCAAAAGGCTGAATAGTTCTTTATATGCACCGGGCATGAGAAATCGACTCTGTCCGGGTAAAGGTTTACCTTTGACCCTTATTACTGATACTCCATCCCTTTTACTGTACTCGGGAACACCCGGGTAGCTCCTTGTAATAACGCTTACCTCATATCCATGCCTGCTCAGGGTTTTAGCAAGGGTGTGCATTGAATACTCGATTCCTCCTACCTTTGGAAAATACCAATCACTGATCATTGCAATTTTATATTTTTCCATATCTCAGATCCTCCGTAATAAAACAGGTATAGGAATCCTATCAGGCTGCTCAGTCCGAAAGAGATAAAACGTTCCAGAAAAACAAAACTTCCTGAAGAAGCAAGCGATAACCCAAAATATAGAAGCAGGGAGACCAGTCCTCCTTCAACTATTCCAAGCCCTCCTGGAGTTATTGGCAGGAGTCCGAGCAGGAGATACAAGATTGAAACTGATGCGATAATGTGCAGAGAAAGATTAAGATTTAGAGCCAGGGCGATCAGTTGAAGTCGCACTATGTCAAGAATCCAGACCCCGGAAGATAACAGGAGAACAGGAATAAAAGATTTATGAAGTTTTTTCCAGTTTTGCTTTATATCTTTAAGAAGGACGGTAAATCTTTCCCGGAAAATCCATATGAGTATTCCGGTTGCAAGGGAAGCAAAGAGCAATAGATAAGTTGAATTTAAGGTCAGAATATTTTTCTGAGGCAGGAATTTAATCTCTAAAGAAGGAACGAAATATAGAACATAGAATAAGAGCAGGATAATTGGAATCACTTCAACGAGCCTTTCAAAGAGGATCGTTATGAAAGCGTCGGTATAACTTATCCCGAAACGTTTGTTAACCCATAACATCCGCAGGGGTTCGCCTCCTGTCCTGTTCGCCGGAGTTAGATTATTCACAAAAATTGCTCCGAAAAGAATGGGAAGAAGGTCTGTGGCTTTAAGGTCGTGGCCAATGCTGGAAAGTACCTGTTGCCAGCGGACTGCAAATAAGTACACACTCAACAGGTAAACTAAGAACGCCAGAATGGCATATCGAATCCGTGTTTTGGTGAGCATTTTCAAGCTCTCTCCAAGAACAGATACAATCTCCGTCCAGTAGGCATGGACCAGAAATACTCCAACTGTAAGCAGTAAGAGGATCACAATGGCTTTCTTCAACATTCCCTGATTCAAAAATACACCTTCATAGGGATTCAGAGTGGAATTTCTTTGTATATTTTTTATAATTAAAATCTGTTCCTATCTGGATTCTCCATTCATTGAGATTGACCAAACTCTGGATTTTGTACTTTTCCAGATTGAAAAAGACATATTTAAAATATTCTTTTTTACGTATGTTTTATCCCAAAATTATTTTGCTTTTTAAATATCTTTTATTATATTTGTATATCGTGTACAGGTGACCATTATTTTACTCCAACTTTGAATTTGTTTCATATTACGTAATCATTCCACAATACCAGAATGGAATTGGAATTTATTCAACGTTTAACCTTTTGTGTCGCCTGCTGTTGTATTATGAATTAGACTTCCAAACGGGTTTGAGTCCGCTAAATCATTTCAGGATACAACATTTTTTACGTATCAAAGACCAAATCTCTACATGCCCGAAGCTATAACTCATTAAAAAGTATTTCTTATCTCCTACCCGGTCCCATTCTTATTTTTAGATTCTTTTTATATAATACCTGTCATCATCGTTTTTTCCAGATTCAACTCTATATTTTTAGTTTCAAATTGAAACCTAACATTTCTAATATAGTTTTCTATTACTATTTTTTTCCGAATTTATTCTTTTATCAAATTTCTTTTGCTGATTTATATTGTTCGTAGTCTCACAAAGTATCGTCTCCTACTCTGATGAAAAAGCAGTAAGAATTTCTTTCGGGGTGGATTTTCCTTTTAAAATAAAGGATAAATATATATGCTATATCGAAAACCTGGTCAAAAAGGCAAACAGTGTCTCAGTATTTGGATTCGGCCCCATATTGCTTCCTACTCTTGGGTGACGACTCAAAAATTGATGAAGAAAAAGCTGTATATATGACTCGTTATGCTATAGATCAGGGCGTCAGTTTTATCGATACTGCCTAGCGCGAAACAGAGATTATGAGCAAAGATTACTGAGCAAAGATTACTGAGCAAAGATTACCGAGCAGAGATTACCGAGCAGAGATTACTGAGCAGAGATTACTGAGCAGAGATTACTGAGCAGAGATTACTGAGCAGAGATTACTGAGCAGAGATTACTGAGCAGAGATTACTGAGCAGAGATTTCTAAAAATTTTAAGCCCCGTAACAATGCTGAGATATTTGAGTAAGTAGAAGAAGAGAAGCTTTTATAAAGTGGCCTTAGAAGCAAGGCTTCAAAATGTACGGAGTGCGGGCAATGTGAAAATAAATGCCCTCAGCAAACCTATAAGGGATATGTTAAAAATATTGTAGATATTTTTGAGAAATAATTGTTACTTATCTCTCTAACTATCCCCTTGTTTACTTAATTCTTGCTTATACCGGCTGATTTCACTCATGAACTAAATTAATAAACCCCTACTACCGTACATCTTTTTTAAATCTCTTTATATTTGCGTAGGTGACAAATTTTTCGGTGTTTAATTGGTTTTCCTGATGTGGACTTTTTATTTTGAATTTTTCCAACTTTTTTTGTTAAAATATATCGTTTTTACCTTACTACTACGGTAGTTTTTGCTTCTGGAACTCCTTCCAGGCTGAATGTGTAAGTTCCTGAATTTTCAAACGTATATGAAAACGCTTTTCCGTAGTTAATAGTTTGTTTTTCCCACAAACCATCCTCACTTACAAGCACTGAGGATCCTTTTGGCTTTTTGTAGTTTACCCACGAAACCGTGCTTCCTTTTTCAATTTCCAGGAGACTTGGAGTAAGCGTCGTTGAATATATTGCTATCTTTTCTTCACGAGTGACGTTTTCTTTATTTGTGGTCTCTATAACTTTCACAGAGGACTCTGGTTTTGACTGAACCTGTGCTTTTTCTGCGGTGACTGTTGTTCCCACAGATTTTTCTGAATTTTCGTTTTGTGATTCACCAGCAAGTACGGTTACTGTTCCTTTTATGTCAGGATTATCTTTAAGAGTAAAAGAATAGGTTCCTGGGTTTTCAAAAGTAAAGGAAAAGGCTTTTCCATAGCCCAATGTTGTCTCTTTCCAAAGCTCGTCAGCGCTTGCAAGCACTACTGGGGCTTTTGGTTTCTTGAAGTTAATCCAGGTAACACTTTCACCGGAGTGGATCTCAATTTTCTCGGGTGAAAAGGCACTGAAAATGGCTACCCTGTTAGCAGTGGTATCAGCACTTTTTACAACTATTGTTGACTCTTTTGCCGCTGCAAAACCTGTCGACGTAATAAGAATCGCTACTATTAGCAGGGCAAAGATTATAGATTTATTACGGTTTTCCATCTTAAAACCTCCAGTTTTCCAGCTTTGTATCTAACTCCTTTTTGGAATTGCCACTCTAAACTTTGATATGCATTTCATATAGCCAAAACGGTATGATTTTTATTCGTGTGGTGAGAATAATCCAGAAGCTTTTGCCAGACAAACCACTTTGGAATAAGCAAAAAGTCTTGGTTATTCTAACTGGCTATTCTAAACTGGCTATTCTAAACTGGCTATTCTAAACTGGTTATTCTAAACTGGCTATTCTAAACTGGTTATTCTAACTGGTTATTCAAACTGAACTGTAAATATTGACACCTTAACATTTTGATTATCTTTTTTATCTTAAAGATTATAAGTGAAAAAAGTTAGATTTCTGTTCCTTCTTCTTGAAAATAAGAATTTTTTTTCATTGAATTTATATAGTCCCTTCATGTATTAATTAGGTAAAATGAAATCGAAAGCACATACCAGAGTAGAAACCAAATCTTCGCTTCTGGATACTATTTTCCTTTCTGAAAAGAGAAAGAATCTTCTTTTGCTCCTTAAAGAAGAAGGTTCAAAAAGTAGTGAGGATATCAAAGATGTGCTTGATTTTCCATGGAAATCAATCACCCCCCAAATTAAAAAATTAACTGATTGGGGCCTTGTTCTCGAAGATCATGGAATATACTCCCTCTCAGATATGGGTGTGGTGATTGCTTCAAATGCAGAGTTTTTCCTGAATACGCTTTCAGTCTATGAAGAAAATCTGGACTTCTGGTCTGACCATGATGTAAGCCCTATTCCTCCCCATATTCTTAATAAAATAGGAGAGCTTGGTCACGTTAAAATTATAGAACAGGATTTCTCAAACGTTTTCCGGCTTCCAGAAGAGATTATGACAAATTTAATGAGTTCCAGGAGTATAATGTCTTTTATTTCGATAGTTCATCCTTTTTCTCTTTTACTTCTTTTTGAGTATCTTCAAAAGGACATCGAAGCTACAACAATTGTTACAGGAAAAGTTCTAGAGGCTTTCCAGACTGAATATCATTCCGATATTCCACTTTTAAAAACAAGCAATCCCATCATTAACAAAGCTCTGATCGAATACAAAAAAGAAATAAAAAATGTCTTTCGCAGCAAAGTTTCTGATTTTCTTGTATACGAAGGTGACTTAAAACCCATATCATTGATTGTAACTGATAAGATCTTTTTCCTCTCTCTACTTGACAAAAAAGGGAGAGTGACTACACGATTTCTAATTGCCTTTGAGCCTCAGGCTTTAAAATGGGGAGAGGAACTTTTCATGTATTATAAGGAAAGGTCAAAGCCCGTACCTTCATCTTTGTCTACCTTATGAAATTTATCTATTTTTCAATTTATTCATGGGCAGTTTGGTTTTTGCACTTTCATTGTCATCTTCTTTCGTATCTCAACACAGAATTGACTATCCTGGACGAATTCTGAGAATACAAAGCAAGCATTGGAATCAGAAAATAAGAAACCTATTCCATGGACTTATTTGAACTAAAATCATTTGAGAGGAGAAAATACTCTCCTCCCTTCATATTGAATGGATCCCACCTGAGAGTCAGGCCGTAAACACTACATCAACTCTTTCGACATCCCATAAAGACCCCAGTTTTTCCATAACATCCTCTTTTATTGCTGGAGCAAACTGATGGTTTGCAGGCAGGTCTACAACCACTCTCACCACTCCATCTTCCACGCTCGTTTTCAGGATAAGGTTTGTACGAATTATGTCAAGGCCGGTCAGGGGGTTCATAACGTGCTTTAGCCTGCTCCTGACAACCTCTTCTGTGGTAGGCTCTTTCTCGGTTATAAGCCCGTGTTTTTCTTCATAGTCTTTGATTGCGGCCCGCAGGCCCTCAACTGCAAGTACTGAGCAGTGGGCTTTGATCGGAGGGAGCCCTCCAAGTTCTTCCGAAGCCTGTTTCCATGTTATTTTCTTTGCCTCATCAAGGGTCTTTCCTCTTGCGATATCTGTAATAACCGAGCCTGTAGCAATGTTTGAGGCGCAGCCATACGATTCGAATTTTATATCTTCAATAATCTTGGTATCAGGATTGACCTTAATGTAAACCGCTACCATGTCTCCGCAAGCCGGGCTTCCTTCAAGACCTTTTCCATCAGGGTTCTCGATCTTTCCCACATTGTGCGGGTTCTTGAAATGCTCCAGTACTTTTTGGCTGTAAGGAAACTTCATTATCTCACCTTATATTTTCTGACTATGTTTTCTGACTATGTTTTTCTTACTATATTTTCTGGCTGTGTTTTCTGACTGTATTCTCTGACTTGTATCCTCTGACTTGTATTCTCTGATTTACTTTTGTGGTCGCCTGGATTCTGCTTCACCTTGCTATTTTTTCTACCTTTTTCCCATTCATTTCCTTGCAAGAGGGCTTATTTCCCGGAGCCTTGCCACTATCTCACTCATTGCTTCAATTGCTGCATCAGCATCCTCAATATGATTATAGCGCCCAAAGGTAAAACGCACTGATCCATGCGCTCTCTCATGATCTCCTCCTATACCCCTGATTACATGGCTGGCTTCAAGGGAGCGGCTAAAACAGGCTGAACCCGTGCTTACTGCAAAACCCCTCATGTCCATATGCAGAGTTACGGATTCGCCTTCTACATAATGGAAAGTCAGGTTTGCATTCTGAGGCAGGCGTCTTTCCCGGCTGCCATTGAGTGTAACGTCCGGAATCTCGGAAAGTGCTTTATCAATTACGCGGTCTCTCATTGCTTTGAGCCTTTGGTTTTCCTCTTCAGTTACGAGCTCTATAGCTTTTGCAAAACCGACGGCTGATGGAATATTTTCTACTCCTGCCCTCAGGTTAAACTCCTGGAAACCTCCGTCCATGAGTTTGGTTATTGGGGTGTCTTTCCTGATGTAAAGCGCACCTATTCCTCTTGGGCCGTGGATAGTATGGGCGGACATTGTGATCAGGTCTACAGGCAGTTCCTTTACATTGAGAGGTAGCCGGGTAAAGCTATGAGTAGCATCCGTATGCAGGAGCACATCTTTTTCTTTGCATATTTCCGAGATAGCTTTCAAATCCTGCACTGTTCCTATTTCCTGGTTCCCCTGTTGGATTGAGACAAGAACCGTTTCCTTTGTAATAGCGTTTTTAAGCCCTTCGATATCTACAAACCCTTCAGCGTCAACATCCAGAAAAGTCGCATTAAACCCCTGTCTCTCGAGAGCTTTTGCTGTATTCAGCACAGGAAAATCTTCTATCTTCGAGACAACAAAATGTTTTCCTTTCTTTTCTTTAAGAGCCAGAGCAACGCCTTTAAGCGCTGTGTTGCTTGACTCAGTGGACCCTGAAGTAAAGATAACCTCCTCTGAATCTGCACCGAGCTTTGAAGCTATGCTTTCGCGGGACCTTTGGAGTGCTTCTTTTGCGTCAATACCCATGGAATAGCCAAATTCTGATGTTGCTACTGCATATATATCAAAAAAATATGGCTTCATTGCTTCAAGTACACGTTCATCCAATCGTGTGCATGCGGCATTGTCAAGGTATATTACATTCTCAAATATTTATTCTCCCCCCCATTTGAAATAATCAAATTTTAGATTTTACAGTTAAATTTTAGATTTTACAGTTAAATTTCAGATTCTCCAGTAAGTTCCTGGACTTTTAATCCGATAAATTCCTGAAGCAATAATCTCCTGGATACTAATAGTTGAATATCAAGCATCTAAATCAGGTAAGCATCTAAATCAGGTAAGTATCTAAATCAGGTCAAATCCGGAAAATCTAAATTATTGTGACATTTTAAGCTCCAGTTCAAATTCTCAGATTTCTCCAGGCCTTAGATAAATAGGGTTACGTTTGCATTCCGTGCTTCTTGAATATATGAGCCTACAGCTCCCCATTCATCTATCCACTCCGTTCGGAGCTCCTCTTTACTCAAGCCCATAATTTCCATGGTCATCTCGCAGGCGATTATTTTTCCGCCAAGTTCCTTGAAATCATTCATCAGTCTTTCAAGTGAAGCAACATTGGCTTTGTTCATTCTTTGTTTAATCATCTGCCTGCCAAGCCCAAGCATATTCATCTTGGAGAGTGGCCCCTTATCAAGCTCTCCTTTCTTCAAGCGCATTAACCCCCAGAAGGTAAAGTATATGGATGCTTCCATACCCATTGCCAGAGCTCCGTTCGCAATTATAAGTGCACTGTATACCTTATCCATATCGCCACTATGCAGTATAATGACCGTCTTTTCCCCCATTTTCATTCCTCTTCCGGCTTATCTCTGGATTTTTATCTCCCACTCTTTTCCTCCTTCTTTATCTTCAATCTCCAGCACTTTGAGCCCCATTGCTTCACAGGCCATAGGAATTTCCTTTTTTGACGCTGGATGTGTCCCTTTCACAATAACAAGATCCCCTGGAGAGGCTTTCTTTAAGGCTTTTCTACACTCTACCAGCGGAACCGGACAAGTCTGCCCTCTAACATCGATTTCCATTTCTGCCATTATTCTTACCCCCCAAAGTAAGAGAAACGGAAGGATTTTGACAACAGTTCTGTTTGTTGTCTTTCCCCAAATCCATTAAATTTAAAAAAATATATTATCGAAAAATATATTATCGTTTCATATTGAAAACTCTATCTGGGAATACTTCTTTCTGGGAATACTTCTATCTGGGAATACTTCTGTCTGGGAATACTTCTCTTGTTGTGAGAAGTCTTTCTTTTCAGAGCGCTCTCCTTATCTTTTCCGCAACTTCTTTTAAATTGGCAGTATCAGGCTCAGTCCATACTACTGATTTTATCCCTCTCCCGCCGTCTCCTTTTCTCCTGGGAATAACGTGTACATGTACATGGGGAACCTCCTGTCCGGCGACTTTTCCATCATTGATTCCTATGTTTGAGCCTTCTGCCGAAAATGCCTTCTCAACTGCAGCCGTAATCTTCCTTGCAGCTTCAAAAAGCAAAGCGACACTTTCCGCATCCATATCCGTAAATCTGCTAAAATGTTTTTTTGGAGCTACTAGAGTATGCCCTTCGCTTGCCGGAAAAACATCCAAAAATGCAAAAACGGCAGCGTCTTCATATACCTTCTCCGAAGGAAGTTTTCCTTCTATTATTTTACAAAAAAGGCAATCTTCCATCATAACCATATCCCAGTAGAGTTTTAGGGAATACGCTTATATCAGGGTTATGTTTCTTCCGCAAATTTTATATGTGTATAAAAAATTATTTAAGTACTCATTCCTTAATTGATTGATTGATCCGAGAGTCTTAACCCTCTTAAGCTAAGCGAAAGGGCCCTGTTATCCCAATACGAAACTAGGGTTACAGAGCCCCAACTTTGACGAAAAGGGTATGGTTCTGTTGCTATTACATCGCAACTCCCAGAAAATTTCCTATTTTCTGTGATCCTTTAACGAAACTCTGGAAGTGAAACCCAATGATTGGTTATATCGCAGGTGCACTGACAACTGTAGCTTTTGCTCCACAGCTTCTAAGAGCTTTGACTACGAAGTCTACAAAAGATGTATCTCTTATGATGCTAATTTGCTCTACTTCAGGCATGCTTCTCTGGATGCTTCACGGTATCCTGGTAAATGATTCCGCCCTGATCGCTGCAAATAGTATTTCTTTCATACTTGCTTTCTTGCTGCTGGGGCTCAAGATTAAGAATGACTATTCGGGTTTTGTTCTTAATTTTTGTAGCAAGTATGGAGGATCTGGAAAGGACGTATTTTTATCTAAAAAACGCACATGAAATTCTCTAATCACAGGCACAAAGAAATGAAAGTACCTGAAAGAACTTTTATGCCAAATAATAATGAATGTCCAGCTATATATTTATGAATAATTAAACCAATTTTGTTATAATAACCACAATTTGTACTTTCTTTACTGTGGAGGTGAGATAATAGCTAGAGTTTTGGGTGGAGCACTCATAGGCATGGTCTGTACTTTTGTCTTCTATTTTATTCCATTAGTAAATTCCATAGCTCCTTTTCTTGGAGGTTTTTTAGGTGGCTATTATGCAGATGGAGGTTCTAGAGGAGGACTTAAAGCCGGAGTTCTGATGACCGTTTTCATGATTATTCCGGGTTTTCTTCTTGGGGGATTTCTTGGATCGATACTCAGAGATATTCCTGTTCTTGGGGGACTTGTAGCTGCTTCTGCATTTATAATTACCATTGTCATCGTAGCTCATACCGCTGTAATAGGTATAATTGGCTCGGTAATTGGGGCTGTGCTAGCTGAAAAGGGGGAATTTTGACAGTAGGGTCTTGCTTGTGATATCTCCCGCCGGTAAAACGGCAGGCATCTATAGTATTTCAACTGGGGCTAACTTCCCCGGAGTTTGACAATAATATATAGCTGAAAGTAAAAAACCTAGATTCGGCAGGTCGATATTTCATATTCGATCATTTTTGTTGATATCGATTTTAAAATGATGATCCCTCATGTGTGCAGTTGTGAGGTTTGCATATGATCAAAACATAATTTCTCATACAGAACTTTACTGGAAAAATAATTCAGTGTTTATATGTGTCATGGGAGTTAAGCTACAAGTTAACCAGGTTTAAATTTAATGTAAACTTATCAAATGTTCAAAAACGATATCAATAAAAATATTCAAATTCCTTATGTCAACATGCCAAATATAGAAAAAAACATTATCAGTAAATCTATTCTGGTACATTCTAGACCCTGAGCCTCTGGCACATGCATAAAACATAAAGGACTTTCTGCTGGTGTTAATGTTTTTCATAAGAAAATGAGGTTTAATTGAAATAAAATTCTGAAGAAAAAGTTTTTCAAATCTTTTTCTTCATCACAAAGTACTCTACAAGAATTAAGAACAGAGGCAGAGAAATTGCCATAAGTATTTTGGCTTTTCCCATAGGATTTTTAATCATGCTATTTGTTTCTGCGCTTCCGTTGACGGTACTTGTGTTTGTTTCACCATTCCAGTCTCTCAACACTTCTTCTTCTGCTAGTCCACTGCCTCCAACTATCTTTTCCGTATCCGTGGAATAACTGGTTATTGCAAAGCAGGAGAAGCCAGACGTTTTCGATTTAAAATAAACGTAATCCGTATCTTCTTTAACTTTTTCGGTTTCTAGCGGTTCCCAGCCTTCGTTATACCATTGAAGAATTATCTGGGACTGACTAATATTATTCTCTTCAAGCCATGACTTTTCAACTTTGAACTCTATAAACCCATTTTCAAAATAATTGGCGACTCCTGCTCCATAATTTCCTACCCAGATATTCACATATTTATATATCTTACCAGAAGGGGCTCCTGAGACAAAAGTAGATTTATCTTTGAGCATTTCTACAGTTGTAATTGTCTTCTTTAATGTCTTTAGTGGGTCAAATTCGATATATGTAATGCATGTGGCACCTTCCAGAAAATCGAACTTGATATGATAACCACTTTGAACGTTCCCGGTGGCAAGCTCCTTTGCCTCTACATTGCTCACTGGTTCTTTAGAAAGACTGACGCCTCCTGAACTGCTACTGGAGGACCCTGAACTCTTACTTCCTGAGCCGCTGCTGGAGGACCCTGAACTTTCACTTCCTCCGTCATCGCTTGAAACTGTTTCTTTATATACGGTTGCTGTTTTTGTGAACTCATTATTGGTTTCATCGCTTTCAGATACAATGCTTCCTGAATCTGCGGTTGCTTTTATTTCAATTTGCCCTTCGTTTCCTGGAGTCCAGGAAAAAGTGCCTGTTCCGGTTTCACCTGCTGCAAGGGATGGTATCGATGCAACTCCAGTATAATTTTCATTGTTTCCCTTAATATCATACTTAATTTCACTGCTCTCAGCAGCTGCAGAACCATTATTCTTTACTGTTGCCGTAAAGGCTATATTCTCCCCAGGATGCGGTTCTTCAGGACTCAGAGAAATCGATTCTATTTTCAGGTCTGGAAGCTCACGTTTTACGTTTATGGTTTTTGACATTTCATTGTTGTCTTCATTACTTTCACTAATGATATTCCCAGAATCTGCGACCACTGTTACACTCAAGTTTTCTTCGTTTCCAGGGGTAAACGAAAATCCTGTAATTGTACTTTCTCCCGCTGAAAGTTCAGGGATAGAAATTTCTCCTTCTGAAGCTCCATTAAAACTATATTTTGCAGTACTACTATTGGCAGTTGCCTCCCCCTGGTTCTTTATTTTCAGGGTAAAGTTCAAAGTTTTTCCGGCTTCAGGTTGTGTTGATGATTCTGTGTCCAGGCTTTCAATTACCAGATCCGGAAGCGACCCTCCTTCTATTTTCACAGAAATTTCTTTCTCACTATTCTCTATATCTTCTAAAGCTGCCTTTATTGTTACAGTTCCTTCATTGTCAGGAGTTGTCCACGTGTGAGAAATCGGTTTATCTAATCCAGCCCCTATTGCAGGGACTTCTTCTTTTATTTCAGTTCCATCAATTGTATATATTATATTCGTTGGTTCTGAGGTTTTGGTTCCATCGTTCTTGACCAATGCTTTTATAGTGACTTCACTATTGGTTCCCGGGTTTTCAGGGTCAATGGAGAGACTTTCTATTTTGAGATCCGAAGATGTTTCTTTTGCCACTACTACTTTAATCGTTTTTTCGCTATCTTCCGCTGCTGCCTTTACCGTCACTGTGCCTTCTTCTTCCGGAGTCCAGGTAAATGAGACTAACGAGCTATCTCCCGGATCTATTTCCGGTATTTTTACCGTTTTTGAGTCTGCATCCCCAATTTTGTACGTTAATTTTGTCTCCTCAGAGGATTCGGTTCCCGTGTTCTTGACTAATGCATTGACAGTTACCTCACTATCAGGTTCCGGATTTTCAGGGATTGCCGTGAGGCTTTCTATTACGAGATCTGCAGATTTTTCTTTTGCCACTGCGACTTCAATTGTTTTTGTACTATCTCCCAGCGTTGCCGTTATTCCCAATGTACCCTCTTCTTCCGGAGTCCAGGTAAATGAGACTATCAAGGTATTTCCCGGGGTTATTTCTATTATTGGTACATCTATCGGATCTTTATTTCCTATTTTGCACACTGCCTCTGTTTGCTCCGAGACTTCAGTTCCCCGGTTTAGTACTGCTATTCTAATGGTTGCAGCTCCTCCGAGTTCTGGATTCTCTGGACTACAAGAAATACTCTCAATTGTCAGATCACTGGTTGGATCTGTGGGGTTTGTGTTAGTTTCATCTGCAGCAGATGCCATGCCTGGGATCATCCCAGAAATTGTCATTATTATTAATAATACAGAAATTACAGAACTAAAAAAATCGGCTTTCATTTTCATAGGCCTCCACCCCTACATCTGTAAACCAAAATTTCCGGTACGTCAGTAGCTTATTGATTTGTAATCATACAATTCATAGAAACAAAATTCCTAATCTTTCATTTGGCATGAAAATTCTTTCAAGTACTTTCATTTTTTGTGTCTGCTATTTGGAAAATTTCATGTGCGTTTTCAGTGAGTGTTCCAATATAATGTTAGTAGGAATCAAGGACATTTTTGTTCCACATAAATTCTTTACGATGCCATTTTTTGATGATTTTATAAAAAGTTTAAGTTTTTTAATTTATGTTTTTCTCCAAAATTGCTATTAATAATTATAAATACCATTTAATCTAATTGTTCTCAAAATGCTTTTACCCAAAGTTTAAGATTTTTAATTTGTGTTTTCCCTAATATTACTATATAATTATATTCAAAATTTAATCTAATTGCTCTTTATATATTACAATTTATTCTTCAGACAAAAATCTCTATTTTTACCCCCTACGTCAGTTCCCTATAATTAGATTTCTATTTTTTTTCATGTATTCATTTTTATTTATAGTTACTTTATTCTTCATTTGTAGAATACTTACTATCTATTAACACGCGTAACTATCTAATTTGTTCTTAGATGTATTTGGGGAAACTATTATAAATGTTAATAATTGCAGTGAAGTCATCAAAACAGTAACAACTATTGAAAAACAAAACTTAAAAAAATTAAAAAATAATTAAAAAATATCTATAAACAATATCATGAATATTATAATATTAAACTTTCAAGAGTTTACCCAACTTTAAAATAATATTTAAATCTCCAAAAATATAATGCACGAAATGTTTAAACAATCAGGTATTTCTTGTCTTTGATTTGAGTTCTACTGTCAACACCAAGTATTCCGGCAATCTCAATACCTTCACTTCCGACCTCTGCCAGTAGGGTGTAGATTTCGGTCTTTGTTATGTATTTCTCAGTCCGTGTGCCATCAGCTTCTTCCATTTTGATGGTTATCTCTTCTTTATTGTGTCCTTTTGCCAGACATTCCTGAACGATTACTCCATACTGCTCTGCAATAACTTTCAGGCAATCGAAGATCTGATTAGTAGAAATAGCATCCTCTTCATCAAGGAGGACTTTTGAAAGGTTATAAGTGTGGATATTTGCCCTGAAATAATCCTTAACTTTTTCAGGAATTCTTGCCAGTTTTTCCATATCAATGAAATCCCCAAGCTCTTTATCCGAGGTGATTTCCTTATCATCTTCATATACAAAATACCTGTGCTCTCCGCCTTCAATCCTGAATTTCCGGTTTGCTTTTTTGTTTTCCAGGGCTATACGCACGTTTTTCTGAGTGTCATACTCCAGAAAAGTTACAAGAAATTCGGAAAGGTTCTGCATTTTTATTTTTTCTTCTTTTCTCAGGATGCCTGCCCGCGCCCATCCTGGCAGGCTTAAGTTTCCAAGTAGTTTTTCTACTGTCAGAGTCTCTTCTGTAAAAGTGAGTGTGTAATGATACTGCAAACCAGAGACCCAACCTTCCATTTCTCCTGAAATGCCATTTGTATTGCTGGAAAGTTCAAATCTCTTTTCAGCTCCGTAAACTCCTGTAATTAAAAACCTGCTAAGAACTTCAAGTATATTTTCTTCAATTTTTTTATATTCTTCGGGAGTCCCATTTTCTATTTTTGTATGCTCGGCTTTGAGGATTTCTCTTCTTTTCCCGAGATTTTCACTGCAGGTTTGCAGGATTGCATTAGTACAGGGTATAATATCCTCTATATCAACTTCGTTTACTAATTTTCTGAGTAAAGTCTCAAGCTTCTCTTCAAAATAATTCATTCCTTCTATTTTACTCTTCAATTCATGAAGCGCTTCTTTCTGCTTGCACTTTATCTCTATTATGGAGTTTTCCAGAGGGATTACTCGGGAAGTTATATCTAAAAAAGTTCTCAGATCCTCAATGAAATCCCGCTGTACAGGCAGTTCCGTAGAGTCCTGGTAAATATATTTCATAAAAGCACCCTGAATAACTAGATGACCCTTTAAATATTCTATGATCTATAGCTATATAACGTTTTATCCAGAAGCTTCCTTAATTTCTAAAATAAGTCCCGTATTTTAAGCAACGAGTTTTACAGAACCTATATCTTATACTTTGGATATAGATTCTGTACTTATATTTTTCTATGAAGTGGCCGAGAAGAGCCCGGCCATACCATAATTTAAAGCAGAACTTTTCTGACAGTGTCAAGAATCTCATTTATATACTTTGCGGCTGAATTTTTCAGGTCCATTGGATGAACACTTTCTGCTACAAAAGCATTTTCCATTTCTTCGTAACTCATATATGTTATATTTCCACCGAATTTCTCAGGTCTCTCTATGACAACAGTTTCGTATCTCGGAAATATATGGTAGCGGAAAAGAGCGAGAATTGGGTTTTCTTCCGTGTCTCCTATCTTGCAGTAGGCTTTCTTAAGCTTTTTGTAGATTTCTTCTTCAGTGTCGTCCACCGAAATAAAATTCTCCTTTGATGAAGCCATCTTGGTTCCATCTAATCCCAGAAGAATTGGGGTATGAATGCAGATCGGAGTTTCGAATCCGAGATTCTTTAGATTTTCACGGGCAAGCATATGGATTTTTCTCTGGTCAATACCTCCAACTGCGATGTCAACTCCGAGCATAGCGATATCAATAGCCTGCATCAGTGGATATACCATCTGGGAAACGGTTGGGTCATCCATAGCACGCCCGACTTCATCCATGCTCCTGCGAGCCCTGTTCAGAGTTACTGCCCTTGAAAGTTTGAGAACATTTAACATGTACTCTGCTCCAAGCTGATAGTCAGACCCATAAACGAAATTAGTTTTTTCTTTGTCAAGCCCGAGGGCAATAAAGCAGCGCTTGTTATAATCTGCAATCTTTCGGACTTCTTCAAGCGTGCCTTTCCGATTAAGATAAGCATGCACGTCCGCAAGCAGGACAGTAATTTCGAATCCGGCTTTTTGGAGATCAATTAGTTTATTTACTGTAAGAACGTGCCCCATGTGGATTTTTCCGCTAGGCTCGTATCCTACGTAGGCACGGGGAGCTTCTTTTTTGTTAAGAAGTTCTTCAAGTTCTCCTTCAGTTACGATTTCCTGAACATTTCTTTTTATAAGTTCGAGTCTGTCCATTGCCTCTACGTTCCTTTTATTTTCTTATTCTCAAAACCTTAATTCCTATTAATAAGTTTCTGTAAAAACGCCATACCTTCTTCGGATTTAAAATTCGGGGTTTCCCAGTTTTGAATGACCCTTCTACGCAAAGATTTTGTCTCCTTGTCAAGTACGGGATTAAAGCCCGAGATTTCGTATTCTTCTTTTGAAATAATGACTCCTCTCCTCTGCCATGGAGGAAGCGTTGCAAGATTGATTCCTCTCTCAAAAAGCATTTCATGGATTTCCCATTCTTTTTTCCTCTGAGACATTTCGAAGCTTCAATCTTACTTATTCCTTCATTCCTCAACGTATAATATCCCCAGGCTGCCACAAAATTGCGCCAGGCTTCAAGTTGCCTCCAGTGAAAATACGCAGGAATCTCCTCTTTTTGAAGAACTACTATTCTAGAATCAAAAGCCACAGGTTTTTCAAGCTGCAAATTTATCGTAAGTGCACTTCCCAGAAAGCTTGCCGTGACAGAGTCAATTTTTTCTACTCTTCCCTCAAAGGGAAGTTCCATAAAGAGAAAACTAACTTCATCCGAAAAAGTGTAAGCAAAGAGAGGGCTTAAACCACTTTTCTTAATAAAAAGTTCAGCAGTATCCGCCATTGCCCTGGCGAAAGTTTGGTCATAGGGTTTTCCAAAGCCCAGGTCCGTAAGTGTATTTTTAAAATTCCTGCCGTCCGCGCGCACAACCACCGGAGGGATACAGCGCATCTCAGCATAAATTTCCCGGTCTTTCATGTACTTTTCAGATTAACTTAATCTTCTTTTCTCTTTTTGTATCTCTGGATAACATCTCTTACTATTATGATATCTGCTGCCGTTATAACCCATCGGTAAGGAATAATTACGCCCCTGGTAGTCAGGTCAAAAAGTTCCCTATTAATATCCGAAATAGCAAGTCCGGTAATTTTCTGATCTTCTATATCAATTACGAGATCCTGCAACTTCCCTACATAAACACCAGCGTTTGTGTATACGTTTAAACCAAAAAGTGATGTAAGTTCTGCGCGCATTATATCCCTGCTTTGTAAATTAATTTAAATCTTTATCCTAATCTTATATGAAAAACATACTTATATATCTTACAGTTTTGCCAACTTATATCATCGTCAGTTTTATCTCGCATTTTCAGGTAAAATGGAATCTAAGTCATTATTATAATAAATTCTCTTATTTAAACTAGCGAGAGATAAAAGTGGTCTCGTTAAATTCTTTGTCCAATGTTTGAACTAAGAAGAGGGAGTTCTAAAAGTGTTAAGCTGCTTTTACTCTTATAGACCCACAGCTTACTTACCTTTTTCCTGTAACTGTCCAGAATGAGAAGATACCTTTTTGAGAATTTTTCTGGTTCACAGGTAAATTTCTGAATTACCTGTGATCAGAACTCTTCAGTCTTTTATATAACCTTTCTTTTTATTCCGATTAATCATCTTTGAATCTCAGTTTATCTCTTATTCCAGATTTCTTTATACTTCTAGCTGTGAAATCACGTTTCGAATGGTTTCTGAGGATTTTCTGAGAATCTCGTACTGGCTTTTATCGAGCTTGAGTTCTAGGATTTCTTCTACTCCGGATGCCCCAAGCTTTACGGGTACACCGAAGTAAATACCTTCCTGTCCATACTGTCCTTCAAGGTAAGCCGAAGCAGGCAAAATTCGCTTTGTATTTTTAATCACGGCTTCCGCCATTGAGACAATAGCCGCGGAAGGTGCATAAAAAGCACTGCCCTGTTTAAGGAGCTCCACGATCTCGGCTCCTCCATTTACTGTCCTTTCTACCAGCCTGGCAATTCTATCTCCTGAAAGCAGGTCCGTTAGTGGAACTCCTGATACTGTTGTATATTGGGGAAGAGGAACCATCAGATCTCCATGCCCTCCTATAACCATTGCCTGCACATCTTTTTTAGAGCACTTCAGTTCTTCTGCAATAAAGCTTGCAAAGCGCCCTGAATCCAGAACTCCGCTCATTCCGAATACTTTCTTTGTCTCAAATCCTGTTGATTTCATAGCTATGTAAGTTATAATGTCAAGCGGATTTGTGACATTAATTACTATGGATTCTGGAGCATACTTTGCAATATTTCTGGAAACCTCTGCTATTATTTTAGAATTTGTTTTAATCAGATCTTCCCGGGTCATTCCGGGTTTTCTTGCAATCCCTGCTGTAATTATTACAAGATCGGAGTCCACGATATCTGCATAATCATTGGTCCCAATTATTGAAGTATCATAACCTGTTATTGCTCCTGCCTGCATAAGGTCAAGGGCTTTTCCTTGCGGTAGTCCTTCCACAATATCCGTCATGACAATTTCGCCAAGTTCAAGTTCAGCTAGTCGCTGGACTGTAGTTGCCCCTACGTTTCCTGCACCAATCACGGAAATTTTAGCCATTAACTGCACACCTGTATTAAGTAATTTATTTTGATAGTTTTGGAACTTCTATCTTTAAAAATTTATCTTGTAACGTGACTCTTTATTATCGGTCAGCTACTATTGTTATATTTATCTGTGTTCGCACTTTATACTATATCTAGTTCTTGAATTTGTTGTTTTTCTCTTTTGAACACTTTCAGCTTTCATGCAGTATTTTTATTAAATATTACCCCCAAATGGTTCAGGGGAAACATGCTGAATAATACATACATTCATATTCCAGGTGTAGGGAAGGGCCTTGAGCGAAAAATCTGGGCTCAAGGCATACATACATGGAAAGAATTTCTTGAAATGGAAGATCAAATCTCTATACCTTCATCACGAAAGGCCAGAATTTGCGAAGAGGTGAGAAAATCTTCTGAACATCTTGCAGCAAAAGATTATTGTTTTTTCTCACAATGTCTTCCGTCTGCCGAACACTGGAGGGCATATTCCTTATTTTCCGATTCTGCCGCATTTGTAGACATTGAAACAACGGGACTTTCTAAATCTCGGGATAAAATCACTATTGTGGGGATCTACAACGGAAAAAAATCAAAAACGTATATAAAAGATATTAACCTTGATGACATTGTAGAAGAGTTCTCAAAATACAGACTACTTGTATCCTTCAATGGTGCCCGTTTTGATTTACCGTTCATAAAATCCGAATTTCCAGAAATTGAATTCAATCAGCTTCATATCGATCTAATGTACCCCTTAAAGCGAATAGGGTACAATGGAGGTTTAAAGAGCATTGAAAAACTACTCGGGATCACCCGAAGCGACGGTACTGAGGGCATAACAGGTTTTGATGCTGTGAGACTCTGGTACAAATATGAAAAAGGAGATCGTGAAGCTCTGGATACACTTATTAAATACAACAGAGAAGATACAGTTAATCTGAAAACTATTATAGAGCTTACTTATCCTAAAATGGTTGAAAATGCTCTGAATGCCTGAGAGGTATATCTTTCAGGTTCCGAATGGTAAGATATAAAAAATCAGGCTGCAATAATATTTCCTTCAATTACTTTATTATACTTATATTGCTGTTTCTGATAGTCTACTCTGGTAATGTATTGGCACGTTTATAATAAATTCTTGTTTGTAATCTGAATATCATCTATATGCTCTGGTAGGAAAGGGGAACTCGATGGAAGTTACAATGAAGTTCGGGGATAAAGTCACTGTTGCAGATGTCCGAAAACTCCATGATATGGAAGATGTAGTGTTTGATAGGGAGTGGTTTGAAGAAACGGAGGTACGAAATCAGGATGTGTACTACATGTTCAGAGACCTTGCGAAAAGCGATTCTGAACTTGAAGCAATTAAAGCCCATCACCTGAGGTATGATATTACTGTAATTCCTCCAGCAATGCTTGGATCAGAATATATTAAAACCGTAGGTCACTATCACCCGCGTGTTCCAGGAACAAAAATCTACTATCCTGAAATTTATCAGGTACTCGAAGGTTCTGCTACCTATCTTCTACAAAAGGTAAAAAGTGGAGAGGAAGATTTTGTTATGGATGTCGTAGTCATAACAGCAGAAAAAGGAGATTTAGTACTTGTTCCTCCTGGATATGGGCATGTGACTATAAATGCTTCCGATAAAACTCTCGAAATGGCAAATTGGGTTTGCCGCGACTTTTCTTCGGTTTATGAGCCTATAAAAAGACTTTCCGGAGCTTCTTATTTCCTGCTTAAAGATGGTTATGTCAAAAATCCCCTTTACAGGAATATACCACCTATCCGCCACCTAAAACCCCTTACATACGATGATATAGGGCTCGGTTCCGGAGAATGTATGTATGAGCTTGTGCATAAAATTGAAAAACTGAGATTTTTAACAGCTCCACAGGATTTTACAGGATTCTTAACAGGAGTGCTCTGAGAAACAGGCTATTTTCCAGCTTAAACAGACTGGACTTTTATTTTTCCTTTTTAAGGTCGTTCTCTCAGAAAACTTCTACTCTTATTTCCTGCTCTATAGTAAGCTCGTTTCTATGGGCAGGTGAGAGCGCAAAAAATAAGTGATAAGGGTCAAAGCATATATTTATGGTTATTAGTACATAATTAGTACCTAGTACACATAACACATAACACATAACTTATAATAAGTATAAATACCTTCAACTACTGGAGGTTCGAAATGCAAAAAAATGGATACCGTGTTCAATTTACATCATCCCGAATAAAGGATCTTATGTACAGGACTACATTTGATCCTAAGAAAATGGATGGAGATATCATTCTTAATCTTTCACTTATTGATAAAAAAGATCTTGACGACGTGCTTGGGATCTTTAAAATGGTAATCTCGAGCGGGCTTTCTGTAACTCCATATGTTAAGATAATCTCCGAGGGAGAATCTATCGGAGATCTGACTATCGAAAAGGGAAAGGTAGGTATCGGGACCGTATGCAGCATTACGATTGACGGCGTACTTCTCAAGGCAGGAATTCCTGTAAACCCTAAACTTGGAGGAGTTGTTCAGATCCGAAACGGAGTTCCGGTTCGTTTCACTGATGTGCTGACCTATGTAAGTACGACTGTAGATCCGCTTGAAATCCTTATGTCACAGGGGATTACTTCTGTGTCGGAAATGCTCAGGACAGGCTCAGGTAAGGTTCTTGCAAATCTCAGGGAAGCTCCTATGGTTGCAAGAGATGAAATTGAAAGCTGCCTTTCTGACCTTTTGGATGCAGGCTTTAGTGGAATCTTGGAAGTTGGGGAACCAAACACACGGGTTCTGGATGTTCCAATAGAGAGAGACCATCTCGGAATAGTCGTCATAGGAGGGACAAACCCTATGGCTGTTGTACAGGAATATGGGATTGCTATAGATACCAGTGCAATGTCAAGACTAATTTCGTTCAAAGAGATGAGCAGGATTGAAGACCTGGTTTAAGGCTCAACAGTAAATCTTATTCTAAAATTTCTTATTCTAAAATTTCTTTGTTTTTATTGAGATTACTTACTACTCAGTTCAGTTTCTCAGAGTATGTTTCTCAGAGTATACTTCTGAAGGCTGGCTTCTTTACTTTGAATGTGCCTTTCTTTGTAGTTGTTCTCCTATAAACAGATCCAGTTTTCTTGCGAACTCTTCCTTTTTACCATTGGGAATAGTTGCTCCTGCTGCAATATCGTGCCCGCCGCCTGCACCTCCAACTTCCGACGAGATCATCGACATTGCTTCCGAAAGGTTAACTCCCCTGCGAATAAGGTCCTGTGTTCCCCTGGCTGAGACTTTAATCCCTCCTTCGGCTTTTGCAAAAGCAATAATGGGGAGATTTCTGTTTTCAACTAGTGTAGAACTCATGCCTGCAATAATCCCCACGATAGTTTCTTTTATCTCTGAGCCTGCATCGAAGTACTGGATATTTTCAAGTTGAATGACTCCATTTTCTTTAACATACATGAGCCCGTTAACAAGGTTCTGTCTATGTTCGGCAAGCAGTTTACGGGCATCTTCATACGCTTTCTCTCTATCTCCCATGCAAACTGCAAGTCCTATCTCAGCATGGTCATAACGTGCAGTGGCATTAAGAAGGGTGGAAAACTCTGAAGCATCTCTCATTTCCGTACCTTCTTTTTCTCCCAGAAGGACATAAACCTCACCTACCAGGCGCTCGATTTTATAAGAAGGTATGCCTGATTTCAGGCAATACTGAATGAGTCCTGATACAATCTTCTGTTTTTCCGGGTTTTCAAGGTCAATCCAGCGCCTCCAGCGTTCTTCCTGGTTGAAGTGAATGTTGAGAGTATGAAGAAACTCGATGCAAGCTTCTTCATTTCCTGTAAGTCCGGGAAGATAAGGGTCTGAGGAATATTGTATCAATTTATAAATCGGGCGGGTTTGCTTTCCAAATAGGGTCAGGTCCTTTTTGAACTGGAGAGTGCCTTCTTTAACTCCTTCTTCCAGAATTTCCCTGTTGATCCCAACAAGTTGCCCCATTTTCAGATGTTGCATGTCCCCCACTGCTCCTACTATGGCCAGCGAGGAAAGATCCTGATTTTTTCCAAGGGCTGAAGCCAGCAGGTAAGTACTTCCAGAGCCGCTCAGTTCATATGAGCCATTTGCTCCGAAAAGGTGAGGATTCAGGTGAAATTGATAGCTTCCCTGAGGCTGGTGGTGGTCTGAGATCACTGCATGAATGCCGTGGGATTTTATTTGTTCGCACATCCCGCTTCCCAGATCCGTAAAAATGACAATATTATGATTTTCATCTGCGATGGCATCAAGAGCCTTTTCATCAAGCTGCTTGACAAAACGTGTTGTATATTCAAAATTGCCACGTTCAAGGGCAGTACAGATAATCCCTGCAGAAGTCAGTCCATCAGCATCAATATGTGATACAACGTGGACTGATTTATGTTTTTTAATCTCTTCGGCACACTTTGTTGCCTCTTTATAAAGTATTTTCATTGTCTCAGACATTATTCTCTCCACGGTTTTCTACTTGCCTCAGTTTAAGCGTTTTTTCATACTTTATTTTCTTTCCCACTCCGTGGGGTCAACCCTATAATCTTTTCCTTGTCTTTTGATTTCTGGAAAATTCCGGATCTCCTGTAATGTAAGTTTGAGATCTTTATCAAAGTATTTTTTTGCGAGTTCATTCCAGGGAATCATGTATGCTTCTCTGCCGTGCCCGGGACCCAGGCGAAGCTCCACTGCAAGAAAGCCACGTCTTCCTGATTTGTTCAGGTAGTTCGAAATTCTTTCTATCTGATGAAGTCCATTTTTATCCACGGTAAAATGTTGAGAGAAGTAAAGTGCGTTTGCTCCCTTGTCCACTGAGATGCTCTTGCATTCAATTCCCAGGTATAGATCTGGATTAAGAGAGTCCACAAGTACATCAAGAAACTGCGGAGTAAATCTATGTTGCTTAAGCCTGTAAGAAATAGCTCTTATTCCGTTTTCTTCAATGTATGCATTAAATGAGTTTACAAGCATGTGTTCAAACTCGGTCATGAAATCCTGTTAAATCTTTTCGCTATTTTACTTAAGCTTTTTACTCAGGATGAAATTCTTTTCACTTGAGTGAACAGGAACAGATATGCCAGTCTGGATAAAGTTTCAGAATCAGAGAACTGTATTCACTATCTTTGAAACTTCTATTGATCACCTAAAACTCAGCTCATTATCTTAAACCAATGTCCTGTATCTGAAACTAACATTGATTCTTTATAACTACTGCTAAGCTAACTGTTAAACTAACTGTTAAACTAACTGTTAAACTAACTGTTAAACTAACTGCTAAACTAACTGCTAAACTAACTGCTAAACTAACTGCTAAACTAACTGCCAAACTAACTGTAATGAGTCATACTCAGGTTTTTTGCTAGAGATCTGTAGAAGATAATGCTGGAGCCGATTATTTTGGAGTCCGGCAGGAAGGTACGAAAGTTATCTCTCAGAGAGGTTTCAGAGAAGTCCACTCAAAGGTCAAAAAAGTTTGAATAGAGTAATTGTTTTATCAGCGCGCTCAATTTGAGCAACGAATTCTATAAAAAACAGATGCCGATCAGAATCTGATCGGCTTATGTGGTTTTTTAGTTTGATATAATGAAACTTACAAAGTCGGGGCTGAGTCTTGTTTCCCTTACGAGTTTCTCAATAGTATCTTCGTCGGAAAGCCCTTCTTTCTTTAGTTCCTGTATGCGGTCGAAAACACGCTGGGAGATTTCGGAGTACTCATTAATATCTTTTCTGTGGCCCCACACATCGCCCTCAAGTAAAGCAATGTTCTGCATGGACAGATACATTTGCGCGGAACTGGAAATTGTTTTCTTGTATGAGCTCGGGATGTGGATCGCTTTCACTTCTGGACACTTCAGGATGAGTTTAAAAATATCCTTGTTAGATGGTCTGAATGCAAGATGGATAATTTCCTCATCAAGTTTTAAAGTGTCTATCTCTTCTTTTGAACTTACAACTCTAATTTTCATTTTTATCACCATTTATTTCAAGGCATTTTAAGGTGTTTTAGAGCCTTTTAGGGTTTCTTTAGGGTATTTAGGGTTTTTCCTTAGAGTCTCGCCAGAATTCTTCAAGATTGTTTAGAGTTCATTAGAGCCTCTTCAGGGTTTCTTTAGGTTTCAGGGTTTCAGGAGTCCTTTCAGAACTTGTAGAATCTTCAGGTCTCCTTAATATTTTTACTTTTTATGGAACTTACTTTAAGTCTTTTGATTTTTATGTTTATCGAATTTACTCGATTATTTGTTTTTTAATTTTTGAATTCATCAGTTCTAAATTTCAGTTAGTTTTGTTTTAAAAACTCTTTGAAATTCTAGATTTTACAAATCGTTTTTCAAAACCTAACATTTAAACTTAAGGTTTTTCCTATGTTACGAACATATAGTATTTAATTTTTTACTAACGTTTTTTATCTTCTTTCTAATTCCAAAATTTTATTTTAAAAAGTTGGTCTTGGAAAAAACTAACTTTTTTTCTTTCTGTTTTGTATAATCTGTTAACAAGTGCTTTTTTTCTTTAAACCTAATTTCTTCGGGAAATTTTGAAAAGCAGTTTAGTATGATAAGACCTTTAATCTTACTGATTTTACATTATCATATTTTATATATATGAAAACAGATATATGATATTATACAATACTATTTAATATTTTTCTGTACTAAACTTTTTTAATAATATCTTTTGTTTTATATAAATATCTTTTAACCCTAAACTTGACCATTAAAATTTATTTTTCAGCTCAAGGTACCAGGTTATTAAATCTGAGACTTTCTCTTATACTACAGGTTTTGACAGTTTACTAAAGCTTTAAGTTGGTGACTCCGAGCATATTTTTAGTTGTATAAACTAATAATACACAACACTGGTTTCAGAATGTAAAGTTAAGTTAGTGACAAGATTCAGTTAGCGACAAAATTAAAATTAGTGACCTGCTTGGGGGCTGCAGGTCTTAATCTTTCAAAACCTTTGACATGTATACGTTATCAAGGACATACCCGAATTTTCTATAATACTCTCTGGCTCCTATCCCGCTGATAATGGCAAGTTTCCGGTATCCATTTTCACATGCTATCTTCTCTGCATATTCCAGAAGTTCCTTTCCATATCCTCTATGCTGCCACTCCTTTTGCTTTGCTTCTTTTCCTATGGGTACCATAGAACCGTAAACATGCAGTTCTCTTATCAGGGCAGCATCCTGCAGTTCCGGGCGATGAGGTGCAGCAGGGAAGCGCAGACGGGTAAATCCTATTAAGACATCTGCGGCAAGGTCTTCAAATGCAATGAAATGCTCTGTGCCTCCACAAGCGTCATAACTCTCTACAGTCAGTTCGATGTCTTTTGGATTTATTTTTCTTCCTTTCAGGCTGGTATGTCCTACTTCCCTGCAGCGAATACAGTGGCACTTTCCTCCTCTTTCTCTCAGCTTTTCTTCTGCAAGCTGCCTCAGATTACTCTTTCTGACTCCGGCAATGATCTGGTAAGCTGGAATATCCCGCTGAATACGCTGGAGTCTTACCCATTTAGGTAGGATTTCTTTTATATCTGCAATTAGTTCAGCAGCTTCTTCGTCAGAAAGAGCATCGTAATCTCCTGATTCCCAAAGCCTGTAAAGAGGAGTTCCTTCAGTTACCAGGGTAGGATAAATTTTGAGGTAATCGGGCCTGAAGCGAGAATCTTCGAAGAGCTTTTTGAAACCTTTGAGATCCAGTTTTGAATCCGAGCCAGGCAGATGAGGCATCATATGGAACCCAACCTTGAATGCACTGTCCCTTAATACCTGATTAGCCCTGACAATTTCTGCAACTCCATGTCCTCTCTGCATGCGGGCAAGCACAAAATCATAAACGCTCTGAACCCCAAGCTCTACTTTAGTTCCTCCAAGTTTGAGGAATTCGTCCACATGTTTCTCTCCTGCCCAGTCAGGACGTGTTTCAAATGTGATTCCTACGTTTCGAATCTCAGCTTTTTCATTTGCTTTCTGCACTTCTTCAAGAGGAATATAAGGTAAAGTTTTTCCAATTCTCCAGGCGTTTTCTCTCCACTCTTTACCTGTGAAATCGTTCATTGCCTCAAGGCAGCGTTTAATAAACCATTCCTGGTAATCGAGACTACGTGCAGAAAACGTGCCTCCCATCACTATTAGTTCCACTTTCTCTACATCATGGCCGATCTCTTTAAGCTGGGAAAGCCTGGATTCAACCTGGGTATAAGGGTCAAATCCATGCTGGATCGCCCGCATAGCCGCAGGCTCCCTTCCCATATAACTCTGAGGTGATTTGAACGCAGAATTAGGTCCTCCCGGGCAGGGAAGACAAACTCCGTGCGGGCATGGAGCTGGAGATGTCATTACAGCAATTACCGCAACTCCAGAAATCGTTCTTACAGGTTTCCGTCTCAAAAAATCTCTAATTATTGCCTGTTCTTCGGCCGATCCCCGGGTTATGACATCTCCGTTTCTGGGGAGGCTGTCCAGATGATAATGTTTACTGACATCTTTTTTTGCCTTATTTAACTGGTTTTCGTTTTCTATCTCGCCGACAAGTACTTTTTCAAGTATTTCCCTGCAGGCCTTATTATAATCATCTTCTTTCATCTCAAGTTCCGTCTTTCCGGTTTCTGGGTTTCAATTTTTTATTCTTATGGCAGTTCTAAATAAAAATCAGTTTTGAGAGCTTCAAAAAGATTTTATAATTCTAAAAAAGCTATTTAAATTTGGATTTTATGATAATATTTGAGCTGATCTCAAAGCTCAAAATGATTTACTAAATCAAATTATGAATCATCAGTCGGAGCTTCGGATTACGAAGTGGGTTTGAAAACTCACATTGATGTACTCACATTGATGTACTCACACTGATGTACTCACACTGATGTACCCACATTGATGTACTCACATGATATAATAATTTTATTGGTTTCAGGATTAGCTATCTGCTTAGTGCGGGCATGAAGGCAATCCAGTATTTGCTGTGCAGAGCCTGCTTCATTTTTAATCCATAAGTTTTTACGACCGATTGCTTAACAAAGATCAAAGCCAATAATGAAGGTCCCGAGTCCGGCTGCCGGTTTGAGACCCATTATAGACCTGATATACTCATCTGATGGAGTAGATGGAGATGCAAGTACAACATTGGTCACACCTTCTACACATTCCAAATCCTGGCATTTCTGGGGTGGAAGTACTACAGTTATGGGTTCTTTCTTTGCATCTTTTGGCTTAGGCACGGAGCTCTTGTAAATTACAAAGTTTCCCATAACCAGCATATCGTTACATTTTTTACACTCTTCAAGTTTCTCGGGATCGTAAACATCCTCACCAACTTTTTCTCCATATTGCATAAGTACTACATTGGGTCCTTCAGGCCAGACATAGTTCATATTAGTTGTAAAGGCTATGATTACCTGGCGTTTGAAGACTTCTTTTATTCCCTGATTGTCTCCGACACCAAGCCCCATAAGGACAGCTCCTTCAGCCTTTTTCTCAAGCTCAAAAATACTTTCTTTGTCTTCTTCACTCAAGACATACGTATCTTCCACACCTTTCATGGCTTTTATCGTGCATATGACGTCCTGAATAACAGTTTTACATTCCACAATGAATTCCCCTTCGTGTTTTTAGACCTATGTTATATTACTGGATTACAGGTATGATCTTATTGAATTTCTCAATTTTATTTAGTCTCTTCTTATATTAATAATGTGTCAGGCTTTTTTGCCTTCTTTTAAATTCGCCTATATCATATAACGTTTTTTATATTTCTCGATTTATATCGTCAATTTCTAATATGATTCTATTTTTTCTCTTGCAAGTAACTTATATAAGGGTTTTAAACATTTTTATATAAATCACAAAAAGCGCTTACTATAAATATTTAAAGTTATTTAAAAATTGCATTAGATCTTTTCCAAATTTTTAAGTGCATTCTTATATTGAATTCCTCAGGCTTAATCTTTAGTAATTTGTGCAGATTTGTATCCTCTTCAAATTGTATAGATATAAGTAAATTTCATGTATTTGCTGAAAATTTAAGTATTTAATCAAGTCTAAAAACAATGTCAAACAATGCGTTCAATTTTATAATTATACGATTAAATTGTTGCACATTTCTCAAGTTGGGATATTCTCCATTGAATTTGAAGAGGATACGATAATAAGGTTGATGGGAATAAATTGTGAAAAATACTACTTTTGAGTGGAGATCTGCGGAAAGACAGTAACTTTAAAAGTAGTGCAGGATAAGCTTGCCTGGTGGATTTTTGAAATTAGTTATGACTTACTCGGTTGAACTAATAAATCAACAGCATCAAACTGTTTACTGTCTAAAATACGACTTTAATCCACAGTCTTTGCCGTAATTGAGTTTGTTCCTCAGGTGCGTAGGGTCCTATTATTATAATATAAAATTGTTTAGCTTAAGAGTTTCTATGTATTAATTATCTTTTTTCCATAGTCTTTTATAAGTATTTCGAATTTATCTTTTAATTTAACTCCTGACGAATATACTACCTGAGTTCTTTCGACATTTACCGTCATTTGTATCGTTGTTTTGCGCTTTTCCTCTTTAATTTCCCTGAAATAGACCACAAAAGATTTAATAGGGCAATTATTTTATAGAACACTTGTAATCCAATTTAGAGGGATAAGGAGGGAATGAAATCCTCTTCGGCAATAGACGAAATTTAAAAGTCTGAGTTGGTGAAGAATGGTGAAACCCTTAAAGTGTTGATCCCGACACTTCTTCTTACATACGATGTATCTTAACAAACATGGAGGAACAATAAATGAAGAGATTCGCAGCAGTGACACTGGCTGCTCTCATGCTTCTGACTGTATTTGCATCCGCCGCAAGTGCAGCAGACTCAGTTGAGATCCGCGGTCCGGTGTTTAACGGCTCTAATATCGACGACATTGTCGGCGATGGTGTTACAATTGATGCTACTCAATTCGCAGCATTCTACTACGATATTGACGATAACGTCACAACTGAAACTCTTTCCATTAAAAATGTCAGTGGAAACAGTGGCAATGTAATTGGAGAGGGTGGAATTGTATACTCTACCACGATCCAGAAAGTTGACTACGAATATGAAAAGCCAAGCCTCGGCTGGGACAACTACAGCTTACTTGGTTTCTTTGCAGACAAGTATATCCCACTGAAATCCAACAGTGCTGACAAACTCGCCAAGCTTGTTCTTGACAGCGATGACAAGTACACCGTTAGAACCGGCGAAACCCTTGACCTCGGACAGGGCTACTCTCTCCAGGCCAAGCAGGTCGATGTTGACGGTGAGAAAGTCTGGCTCGAATTCGACAAGGACGGAGAATACGTAGATGACGAAATCATCGATGTTGGAACCGGTGACAGCACCTGGGACGTCGAACTTGATGACATCCAGGATGAAGATGATGTTGTTGTCCTGAAAGTCCATGTAAACCAGGTCTTCCAGGGTGCAGTCGACAGCATTGCTCAGATCGAAGGTATCTGGCTCATTGACTACGCAAACGCCATAAAGATCGAATCTGATGATGAGTTCGGCGACCTCGACGATGTTTCCATTAACGGTGATACCCTTAACATTACCAATGAAGATTCTTTCACTCTGACCAGGGACTCCATAAATGAACTCGCTGAAGGCCTGTCTTTCAAAGTTGCGGACACTCCAAGCAATGTGCTCAGGTTCTATCTCGCAAAGGAAATCACTGAACCCGGAACCTATGAAGTAAGAGGTAGTGTTGCCTCCGGAGAAGCTAGCTGGGACGCAAGCAACTTTGCAGGTTTCTACTACGACCTTAATGACAATGTTGAAACAGAAAGCCTCAGTGTCTCTGACCTTGACGGCAATGTAATTGGAGATGGCGGCCTTGTCTACCAGACCTCCATTAAGGAAGTTGCCTACGAGTACGAAAACGAAGACCTTGGCTGGGAACAGTATCCAGTTATTGGTTTCTTTGCAGAGGAATACATCCCATTGAAATCCAACAGTGCTGACAAACTTGCCAAGCTTGTTCTTGACAGCGATGACAAGTACACCGTTAGAACCGGCGAAACCCTTGACCTCGGACAGGGCTACTCTCTCCAGGCTAAGCAGGTCGATGTTGACGGTGAGAAAGTCTGGCTCGAATTCGACAAGGACGGAGAATATGTAGATGACGAAATCATCGATGTTGGAACCGGTGACAGCACCTGGGACGTCGAACTTGATGACATCCAGGATGAAGATGATGTTGTTGTCCTGAAAGTCCATGTCAACCAGGTCTTCCAGGGTGCAGTCGACAGCATTGCTCAGATCGAAGGTATCTGGCTCATTGACTACGCAAACGCCATGAAGATTGAATCTGATGATGAGTTTGGCGAGCTTGACGATGTTTCCATTAGCGGTGACACCCTCAAGATCAGCAATTCAGACACCTTCACCCTGACCAGAGATTCCGATCAGGAAATTGCTGAGGGCATGTCCTTCAAGATCGCAGACACTTCAGCATCCGACCTCAGGTACTACCCATTCGTCGAGAGGACTGCCGGTAACGAAACCACCAATGTAACTGGACCAAGTGTAGGTGGCAACGTAACCGTTGGTGAGAATGTAACCACACCTACTGACAATGTAACAACCCCTGAAACTCCGGAAGATTTGAACGCAACCACTCCGGAAGCGACTACTCCAGAAGAACCAACCGAAGCTACTAACGCAACCGGTGAAGAAAAAGAAGACTCCCCAGGATTTGGAGTTGTTCTTGGACTTGTCGGACTCCTTGGAGTTGTCTACCTCGTCAGGAGAAACAACTAAAATTTCTGATTGAAGGGTTTTCTAACCCTTCTCTCTTTTAATTCTTTTTTAAATTCCTTTTGCAGATAACTTTTTATCTACTTGTTTCTTAATTCAAGCGATCTTTCAACTTTGAAATCCCGGTTTAAACTTGTAGTTATTTCCAGGATTATACAGATTTTAGGTGAAGCTTATGAAAAAAATGGTGGCTTTAATATCTGCACTTGTGGTTTTAATGGTCGCATTTTCAGGATGTGTTGGCGACAATAAATCCGCAGTTAATGGAACAGAGCCCAATAGCTCGGGAGAAAATGTCAATCCTGCCGAAAGTACGGCTAACGTTAGCGAGCTTAATGAGTCTGCAGTTAATGTAACAGAACCAAGTAACTCAGGAGCGAATGTAGGTTCTGCTGATAGTACAGCTAACACTAGCGAGGTTAACAAGCCTTCAGGTAGTGGAACAGATTCGAGTAACTCGGGATCAAGTACAAATACAAATTCCGCTGAAAATGCGGCTGACATTAGCAAACTTGAAACACTTCCCGAAGGTTTCACATATGTTGGGCATGTCTCTCTTAATGCAGCTGATATCAAAATCGATTACAACGCAGATAATGTTTCAGAAGTCGTCGGAGGGTCGGAAGGCATGTACAAATACAATGAGTCCGACTTCTACATAGATGTAATCGAGCTTGAGAATTCTGAGGCTACAACTAATCTAATAGATGCATACAAATCTTCTTTCAAGCCATTAACAGAAGGTTCCCGTTTTGTCGATGAGTCATTTAATGGGCATTCAGCTGTAAGAATTGCAGACTACGTCACAGCCGGAGGAACCGAGGTTCCCAGATATACCTATATCTGGAGCAATGAAAACCATGTATTTGTGGTTACCGGAAGTACTGCTGATGATTCTCTGGTCAAGCAGCTAGCAGAAGCCACAGGATACTGATATTTTTAAAAGAGTAAAACCTTTTTTATCTTTTCTTTTTTTTAATTCTTTTTTAATTTTTTAAGATTTATATCTACCCATTAAATTGATTTTGAGGATTTTAATGATATAACTACTCAGAGAGCAATTTTTATTTTGAAAGTACCCCTTTTCCGCCGATGTTAATATCGCCAATTAACTTTCGGCGGATAACTTTTTCAACTTATTCGGTTTCTTCTGATTTGTCGGATAGTAAATAATGAATACCTCACCTTTAATGATGACCGTATCACTCTTCTATATCCTTAAACTGGCGCTTCTGGTCGTCGCGGCGAGTTCGTAGAAATCCAGTTCCCTGTCGATTTCTGACAGTGCTATTCTTTCAGGATCTCTGACTTTCAGACAACTTTTTTGTCTATATCTTTACGAAAAAATCCGGTTTTTCGGTATTCCGATCGTTAGCCTTTAATATATCTTTGTACATTTGTGTGTTGCAAGCCCGGATAGCCTAGATGGTTGGGGCGCCAGACTCATAGGGACAATTATATGAGGCGTCTTTAATCTCCTGAGATATCTGGAGGTCGCGTGTTCGAGTCACGCTCCGGGCACCTAATTTTTTTGTTCATAGCATTCTTAACTCATTTTTTATGCATCTTCAGTTTTCGTGATAATGTTCTCGTTCTTTGAAACTGTGTTGCCTGAGGTTCATTATTTTTCAAGGTAGTAACGAAATAGTAAGAACCTATCCGAAAAATCAAAAATGGAACGTTTTAACGGTTAAAATTCAGATATAATAAAGTCTTAGCTTCCCTGTTTTTGATTCTAAATAATAGTGTCATGGCAATTTAATTATGATCCGTTAATTTATATATAACACTTCTTAAGTAGTTCTTTTCTTAATTCTACTGATTCATAACTAAATTGCTTAGACGCTAGTATACTTGAGTGTTGTAATACAATTTCTTACTTGTGTATTACGTAAAAATAGAAAAGTGGTCTATTTTTAAGGGTTCTATTGTGGGCTATCTAGAAATAAGGCAGTGTCTCAAATTTGCTGTAAATTTGAAGTCAAATTTTTGCGTACTATGCCGATAATTGATCTGCCAATATGAAATTTCTACTCAATACCTTCTTGAGATTCATGATTTTACAGAAAAATTGGCACACTGCCGAAAATAATGTATAACATAATATCCTTATTTAAAATACTTATCAATGTTCAAGTTATAAAGTTCTATGCAAATATACTTTGTTAATAATTCTGGATATATTAGTTATGAGTTAATAAAACTCAAAATTGAAGCTCACTATTCAAAAGACAAATCAGACTCTCGATAATGAAAAAAGTATGAAACTTTTATTGACGGAAAAGTAAAATTGGTTTTTATGAGCTTAAAATCTATAATTTACGCCAAAAGGGAAGTTTAATATGAATTCTGAGAAGATAAAGTCTGAAATATCATCGAAGATAAAAAAGATCGAATCTGAATTGCCATTGAATATAATTATTTATTTATCCGTTTTTTTGATTACATTGGCAGTAGTCATACAAAACAAAATAAACATAGGAAATTCTAATTTAGATCACTTGGTAGGTAACTTATATCCCTTAGGAGTATTTGCACTCATTTCTCTTGCTTCCTTATTATGTGGTTTATTGGTAGGTTTCGTCTTTGGGCTACCACGTGTCATATCAGAGAATACCTCAATTTATTCTAATATGTATGGGGATAATTCAAATCTTGATCAAATCTCCGACTGGTTATTAAAAATCCTAATTGGTGTTGGACTAGCCCAGTTAAGTAAACTACCAGGTATCTTAAGTAAATTCGAAGATTTTATTGAAGGCACATTAAATTTTCATGGTAGTGGTATAGTTGGAGTTTTACTACTAATTATTTTCTCAGTTAGTGGTTTTCTAGGTGGTTATCTTTACACAAGGCGCTATGTAGCGCTTATGTTTATGGAAGGATTATCAAAACAGCACAATATTGAAGAATCAATGGACAATGATAAAGAAGAAATTAAAAATAAAACTAAAGAAATGGTTTCTGAAAATAGAAAGATAATTGAAAGCATACAAAATAATCAAGAAAATTTTTGTAAATGGATGGAAAAAATCACAAAACAAATGAACTTATTTGAAGAAAACCAAAAAAAATTTAATACACTGAATGCGATGGACTCTTCATTGCAAGCAGTATTAGACTATACGTATCCTGTAGATGGAAAAGAGTGTTTAGAGCAAGTAAAAAAATTGAAAAGTGAAATTAAAAGCCCATTCAAAGAGGTATCAACAAAAGATCCTTTAATTCAAGATTCTTCAAATACCTGCCCAAATACAGAAGTTGAGTCCAAACTCCAAATGAAAATGAAAAATAACAAAAATGAAATTACAGAATACACAAATAAACTTTCTAATGAAAACAAAGAAATAATGAAAAACATAGAAAATAACCAGAAAAAATTTGCCATCTGGATGGGCACATTTGAAGACCGCCTAAAAGCGATCACAAATAACCAGGTATACCTAAATAATTTTTGTATGATAAATAAACAAAGGAATTCAAAATCTGGGGAAAATTAAGGCTGCTTCTCTTGAAAAGGATGGAATTCTTAGCGTGTTCAAATACAAAGTTGGGAAGTAAAAACCGGTTTTGCTCATAATCTCTGAAGATATGATCCAGGAATGGAAACCTCACAAAGTGGACACAAAAAGTTGAAAATTCAGACTTTCATTCCTGCTATAGGACAGGTGAGACGGCATGGCTGGAAAAGGGTGATATTTTTCCGGAATGTGAAGTGCTATCTGAATAGTATCTGAAGAGGTATAAAAAAATCCCTACTTTTGAATCATTTACTTTAAGCAATTTACTTTTAAAAACACTTAATATATATATATGCACTTTTAAAAAACACATATTTAAATTGTTTGCTTTTAACAATCTTATTAGCTTCTCTTTATTGACGTATTGTTTCTTTAGCTATATACATAACCTTACTATGTATACTCTATTTCTGTATAATCTACAACTGAGTTACTTAAAAAAGAAGCCTTTGGGGAAACCTTAGTTCTCATAAATCTGAATTTCTATCCAATCATGCTTTTATGTATTCTTTTATTAATTACTTATTTATACTTTTGAATATATCTTCATACACTAAATACAGGGGGAAATTATGGAAACCATTTATGATATTCTTAAAGAAGAGCATGAGCAGATGTCTGACCTTCTCCGGCAAGCATTGCAGGATGGCTCAAAGGTAAGTTTTTTTAAAGTAAAGCTTAAAGCTGATCCTCATATGATGGGAGAAGAGAGAATCTTCTATCCTGTGCTTGAAGAAATAAATGAATTACGTGAGCTTATGAGTCAAGCTCATAAGGAACACGATGAGGCAAAAACCCTGATCTTTGAAATAGAAGGAATGGACGAGATTAATGAAAAATGGGCCTCTAAAATCAATGAACTGAAACAAAGCATAGAGCATCACATTGAAGAAGAGGAAAGTAAGGTTTTTGAAAAAGCCCGAAATATCCTGAGCCAGGAGAAGGCAGAAGAGATGGCTCAACAATACATTGAGTTCAAAAGGAGTTACATGAACAGAATAGAGACTGGGGGACCCTTTGTATAACAAAATATCAGATATTGTACTTGAGGCCAATTTCTTGTTAATTTGTTCTCTTTTTTTATCTTTTTTGCTTGTCTGATATCTCTTTAACCTTTTTTCTTTATTTCTTATACTCCTTACTCCCCTGATCTCTTAATAATTATTTTTTATTTATCATGAAAGTTCTTTCAAGTACTTTCGTTTTTTGTGCCTGCTATTTGGAAAATTTCATGTGCGTTTATCATGAAAGTTCTTTCAAGTACTTTCATTTTTTTGTGCCTGTTATTCGAAGAATTTCATGTGTGTTTTTTATCCTACTTGCTTTTCTAATCTCTTATTAATTAGTTATTTTGTTCTTTACTCGAAGGTGATTAATATAGTATTTACCGAATTATCTTGTGACTGTTGCAAAAGAGTTTTGCGGAAAAAAATACCTTTCAGAAAACTAGTTTTATATACTTTTATATCGTATTTTCACTGTAACTCTATGTTTTTCTATAATTCGATAACTGATCCTATATACCATAATTAGACATAGCTATCATGTTTTGTTTCTATTTTTAGTGTTCTATTTCCAAGATACCTTTATATATTACTTTTCTCTATATAGTTCCTTTAATAATTATTAGAATGCCCTAGGGGGTTTATTTATCACCAAAGATAAAAGAAAAGTTCAGTTTACCGGAAATTCAACCTATATTGTGTCCCTCCCCATAAAATGGGTCCGGGATATAGGGCTTGAGGCCGGAGACACCCTTACACTCACACCCATGCCTAATAAAACTCTGCTTGTTTCTTCCAGTGCGGTTTCAAAGGAACACTCCTCCCTTAATGCAACTATCGATTATATTCACTCCGACAGTGCAGAAAATAATCTCAGGATTCTTATTTCTCATTATCTTGTGGGCTATGATGTTATCAGACTGACTACCAAAAAAGGTTTTAGTGCCTATGATCGCAAGTTCATCAAAGATTCCGTGCGTCAGAAGCTGATAGGGCTTGAACTTATAGAAGAGTCTAGAAACGAGCTGGTCTTCCAGTGCCTTCTGAACTACAATGACCTTCCACTTACCAGAGTAATTAGAAACATGTATGGACTTGTGCTTTCCATGCTTGAAGACTCCATGACTGCTCTCAGGGACCATAATGTGGAGATCGCTGAAGATGTCGTTCAGAGAGATGACGATGTGGATCGCTTTTATCTTCTTGCTGTCCGCCAGCTCAAGGCTTCAATTGAAGATATCGAGCTCTCTGAAAAGATTGGAATCAGGCATCCCAGAGAATGTTTGGGATACAGACTTATTACGAAAAGCATCGAGCGTGTAGGAGATCACGCTGTAAAGATAGCAAAAAGTGTCATGAAAATGGACTCCGGAGTCAATGCTGATGACCCTATCTTTAAGATGGCTGACCTCTCCTGCAAGGTTTTTGAAAGCTCAATAGGCTCAATGGCCGAGGAAGATCCGCAGGCTATTAATAAAATCGTCGTAGAAGCGAAGAAAGCTTCCCAGTTCGGGGTTTCTCTGGAACCACAGAACTGCGAAGGTCCAGGTAATATTGAACTTAGCATGATCCTGGAAAGCCTTAGAAGGGTCTCGGAATACAGTGCTGACATTGCAGAAGTTGCAATCAATATGAACATTAAGCGGGTCTGAACCTCAACGGTTTGGACTTTTATTTCTTTTTTCATATAACTTATATACTCTATTTTGTACTCAGCGGCATTTAATGGTGCAATTTTTAAGGCACTATATATAATTTTTTTGATCAAATAAGCAATTTTAGATTCTTTTTTACATTTAACGCATTTTTGTCAGTTTTGGCGAAACCTTAATTCTGATTATTATGCGCTTGTTAACTATTTTTCTAACTGGAAGATTCATAGGAAAATCAGAGTTCTGAGCTTAGGAATCCAAGCTGACGTTAAAAATTCATTATGTCTAGCTGGACATATCGGTATTATATAATAAGTCGTTTGTTAAAATATAGCTAGGATATTAACTCATATAATAAACCAAAAATAAAAATGTAACTTCGTTCGATCACTGAAAAATTGACCACAAGAACGCGATTCTATGCTTTCATCTCAAGATAATGAAGGAATTCAGATTAATTATCAACTTAACTAAAAGTCTGAATTTGGAACTCAAATAACTGCTATATAGAAAACGATTTTGATATTTCACATAAGTGACCCCGCTTACTGAACTTGATTAATCCCAGATGAGGAATTCCCATGAAAATAAAAGTCAATCTCATATCCGGAAGAACTGCCAAACAGGGTGCAAATCTGGAAGCAAAGACATATAAAGCTTATTTTGAAGCCTGCAGTTACTGCGAGCTTAACGCAGTAGATCTTGAAAAATTGGGGGCATCCGAAGGAAACAGCCTGAAAGTCACATCCGAGTTTGGAGACGTTGTGGTATTTGCAAAAGCAAACGATGGAAACCCAAAAGGGCTTGCTTTTATTCCGATGGGCCCCTGGGCAAACGCAGTGCTAAATCCTGATACTCACGGTTGCGGAATGCCCGGTTTAAAAGGTGTGCCTGCAGAAATTGAAATTACGGATAAAATGCCCCTGGACATGAAGTCCCTGATGAAGAAGTATCTGGAAAACTAAAGTCCAGAAAACAAGTAGTTCACATTTTCACTCAAATCCGGAGAAACTTGAAAAATTCGGAGGAAAAATATGCCCATAATCAAAGACGCAGTATGTTCTCTTTGCGGATGTCTCTGCGATGATATATCAGTCACAGTTGAGGATAACAAAATAACGGGTGTAAGGAATGCCTGCATTCTCGGCCACAGTAAGACCGTTGGAGTACAGACTCATGATCGAATCAAAACACCCATGATTAGAAAAGACGGGGAACTCGTCGAAGTAACATACGAGGAGGCAATCGATACTGCTGCAAGGATCCTGGCAAACTCAAGAAGGACTCTTTCTTACGGTTGGTGCTCCACCTCCTGCGAAGCGATAAGCAAAGCGATCCAGTTAGCTGAGGAGACCGGGTCCGTGATTGACTCGACTGCTAACGTTTGCCATGGCCCTTCAGCCCTTGCTACTCAGGAAAAAGGAAATCCTGGAGCAACTCTTGGAGAGATCAAAAACAGATCAGACCTGATCATCTTCTGGGGCTGCAACCCGATACATGCCCACCCTCGCCACATGACCCGCTATTCAAGCTTTTCCAGGGGCTTTTTTACTCCAAATGGGCGAAAAGACCGGAAGATGGTGGTAATCGACGTGCGAAAAACCGATACTGCAAAACGTGCCGATAAATATATTGAAATAGAACAGGGTTCGGACCTCCTGCTGGTAACAGCACTTCGCTCAGCAATCAATGGGCATGAAACTGCTATTCCGAAAAACGTGGCCGGAGTTTCAAAAACCGAAATTCTAGAACTTGCCGAACTCATGAAAAACTCCAGTTTTGTCTCCATTTTATTCGGCATGGGCATAACACAATCCCGTTCCAAATACAAGAATGGTGATGCAGTATCTTCCCTTATCTCAGACCTGACCCAGCACACAAAAGCTATCATGATGGGAATGAGAGGTCATTATAATGTATCAGGTTTCGGGGAAGTCGCAACCTGGGAGACCGGTTATCCGATGGCAATTGACTTTTCAAAAGGTTATCCCTACTACAATCCTGGAGAGACGGGGGCAAACGACGTTCTTGTCAGGGAAGAGGTTGATGCGGCAATTGTCGGAGCTGCGGACCCAGGAGCACACTTCCCACAAAAGGCAGTCCGGCACCTTGCCAGAATTCCCCTGATTCAAATTGACCCTTATCCAAACCCAACAACTGAACTTGCCGATGTAGTGATCCCTGCAGCAGTCGTGGGTATTGAAGCCGAAGGCACAGCCTACCGTATGGATGCAATCCCAATCAGGATGAAGAAACTTATCGATACCAGGTTCAAAACCGATGAAGAGATCTTAAAGGACCTGATTGCAAAAGTAAGAGAACTGAAGCGAGGTGAAGGAACATGTCAGAGTTATTGATTGAAAATGCAGTTGTCTGCGACCCGATTCAGGGAATAAACTGTGAAAAAATGGACCTGTGCATAAAAGACGGCAAGATCGTAGAAAGCGTTTCCTCAAATGCAAAGGTTATCGATGCTGAAGGCAGACTCACGATGGCAGGAGGCTTTGACGGGCATACTCACAGCGCTGGCAAAATCAATGTGGGACGATCGATGAACCCTAACGATGCCAGAAGAAATCTGGTCCCGGGCCTCTCTGGGTTTGAGCCACACACTGAAAAGACCAGGGCTCAGGTAGGGTACAACACCCCCAACACTTATGCAATCGGGTACAGGTATGCAAAACTGGGTTACACCACTATATGCGAGGCTGCAATGCCTCCTCTTACAGCAAGGCATACCCACGAGGAATTTAAAGAAATCCCAATTCTGGACAAAATGGGGCTCACTCTCTTTGGGAGCAACTGGCAGGTTATGGAATATATCCGGGACAAAGAGCCCGAAAAACTTGCAGCTTACATTGCCTGGGGTCTGAAAGCCTCTAGAGGTTACGGCATAAAGATTGTAAATGCAGGTGGCGGAGAAGCATGGGGCTGGGGCAAGAATGTTAGCGGGCTCTATGACCCCGTGCCTAACTTTGATGTAACCCCTGCAGAAATTCTGCTGGGCCTGGGAGAGGCAAATGAAAAACTGGGTCTTCCTCATTCAGTTCATGTTCACTGTAACAATCTGGGGCACCCTGGAAATTATAAGACTACCATCGAGACTATGAAGCTTTTTGAGAAAGTGAAACCCAGGTGCAACAGGCAGAGTCTGCACGTAACTCATGTCCAGTTTAATGCCTATGCCGGCACTTCCTGGCGTGACTTTGAGACCGGAGCTCCAATGATTGCAGACTACGTGAACGGAGTTAATCACCTGACTTTTGATCTCGGGCAGCTCATTTTCGGGCCTGCCGTTACCATGACTGCCGACGGCCCGGTTGAATACGCAAACTCAAGGATGTTAAAGGAGAAATGGAGCAACCAGGATGTGGAGCTGGAAGACGCATCCGGAGTGGTGCCACTTGTATATTCCCCAAAGAGCTTTGTAAATGCAGTCCAGTGGGCAATAGGGATTGAACTGGCCCTGCTTGTAAAAGATCCGTGGAAGGTCATGTTCACAACGGATAGCCCTAACGGAGGATCTTTTGTTAACTATCCTGAAGCATACACCTACCTTATGAGTGAAAAGAAGAGGCAGGAGATCATTTCGGGCTTTCCGGAGATGGCCCTTGGCAGAATGGTTTTGCCTGGCCTCGATAGGGAACTAAGTTTTTATGAACTGGCAACCATGACCAGAAGCACTCAGTCTAGGATTTACAGCAGGCCTGAGAAAGGAAACCTTGCAGTAGGAGCTGATGCAGACATTGCCATATATGACATTTTACCGGATGCAATTGATCCCTCCGTAGAGCATGAAAAAGTAAAGAAAGCCTTCAGTGCTACGGCTTATACCATTAAGGGAGGAACAATCGTTGTTAAGGGCGGAAATATTGAAAACACACCCATGGGGAGGACTTACTGGGTAAATGCAAAGGTTCCGTCAGATATTGAAAGCGCAATGCATGAAGACCTTGACGTGAAGTTCCAGAAATATTATACTGTGAGCAAGTCCAACTACATGGTAGAGGATGCATACGTCCCAAAACCTGTTGAAATCGCAACGGAGGGATTCTAAAATGCAGATAATTACTCTTTCCTTAAAAGCACAGAATAAAATCCCTATCGTAGCTGATACCGTAAACCCGGACAACTTTGCCGGAAAAACGGAGGACGAAATCAAAGCTGTCCAGGTCTGGTATGGAAATATGCAGTGCCCTCTTAGCGAGCTATTCAATGTAAAAGTTGAAGGCAAGGACAGCGCAGAAAACACAAAAATTGTGATCAACGGTGATGCCTCCAGAGTAAAGCGCATTGGACAGGGTATGAGCACCGGTGAAATCGAAATTAATGGGAATGTGGATATGCACTGTGGCTCTAATATGAAAGGCGGAAAGATCACGATCAACGGAGATGCAGATAGCTGGCTCGGCTGTGAAATGAAAGGGGGAGAAATAATCCTTAATGGAAACGGCGGCTATTATGTAGGCGGCGGCTACCGGGGAGAAGCCTGTGGCATGAAGGGAGGTAAAATCACAGTCAACGGAAATGTCAGGGACTTTCTGGGAGAACACATGTGCGGAGGAGAAATCCATGTACTGGGCAATGCTGGGCTCCTTCCAGCAATCCTGAACAACGGTGGGACGATCATCATCGAAGGCAGCACCGAAATGCCTGCAAGCGAAATGAAAAAAGGCACTGTCATCATAAAAGGCAAAGTTAAGGATTTGCTGCCCTCCTATGTAGAGGAAGGGACCGAAGAAGTGGATGGCGTTCTCTACCAGCGGTTCGCAGGAGATGTCAACGTCAGCGGCAAAGGCATGCTCCTTATGAAACAATGTGAAAGTCATTAAGTAGAATGAAATTTAGAGAAAGAAAGGCGCGTGAAGAACGCGCTTATTTTTATTTATCAGTTAGGTTATGAAGATTAGCTGGTTTAAATTTACCCAGCTTTTGATACAACGTTCACTCAGTTTTTATTCATTGGCATTAGGACTTACGCAGTTGAACTGAAGAATCAACAGCATTAGAGCGTCAACTGTCTAAAACATTACTTTAGTCCACAGTCTTTGTCGTAATTGATTTTGTTCCTCAAGTGCGTAAGTCCTAGGCATAAAAAGTGCTTTCAAGTACTTTCCATTATTTGTGCCTGTTATTCTATAAATCTCATGTTCTTTTTCTTAGCATGAAAGTCATGTTAATCTGCAAGTACTTTCATCTGTTTGTACCGCTTATTCAAAGAACATCATATCCATTTTTCACACAAATCCTTTTTTCACACAAATCCCTTTTTTACACAAATGCCTTCCTGAACTGATACGTCCCGAGAAGTACCATAACTCCGGCCCCGATGACCAGGCTTATAAGCCCATGAACAGGTATTCCTCCTTCAAACAGAGTTCTTGTACTGTCTATTGCATAACTTACCGGATTGAGCCTGGCCAGAAACCTCAACCATGCAGGCATGACGTCATAGGGCATAAGTGCACTGCTGGTGAAGAATAAAGGCATGCTGATCATGCTGTTAACAGCTGCATAGCTGTCATGGTCACTTAAGTACATTCCTATCATAGTTGAGAGAGCAGAAAAAAATACTGAAAACAAAAACAGTGTGAAATATATTAACATTAACTGCACAGGGTTCAATATCCTTATCCCAAGAAGAGTAGCTATTATGAGTATCACAGTTGCCTGCATCAAGCCTCTTACGCTGATAAATAAGATTTTTCCATAAAGCATGCTTTCTCGTGGCGAGGGCATGGCAAGGAACTTATTCAAAAAACCCAATATCTTGTCGAAAATCATAAGAGATCCTCCCTGCAGGGAAGAAAAAAGCATAGTCATGACAAGAATGCCAGGGGTTATATATTCGAGATAATTATCAGTGAACTTCGTAGGCAGGGCCAGCCCTACAAATACCAACCAGGCTGCAGGCATTACCAGGGAAGAAATAACGGTAACCCTTCCTCTTAGCCATTTTACAAGATCCCTCTCAAAATAGTAGTATACTGCTTTCATCATCTTCGCCTCAGAAGGTTTCTAAACTGGGTCGAATTAAACCCTACCTGCTCTTCAGGGGTTTTAACGTTTTCAAGAAAAACGTCATTAAGGGAGGCATGTTCCCCTATGGAACTTGTAAGATTTTCAGGAGAGCCAATAACTGCGATTCGCCCTTTATCGATAATAGCAACCCTGTTGCAATATTTTTCTGCCTCTTCAAGGTAATGCGTAGTCATGAAGATGGTCATCCCTTCGGCCTTAAGCATCCTGATATGCTCCCATATCTTCTTTCTGCCGCTTACATCTAGTCCAAGGGTCGGCTCATCCAGAAACAGAACCTCAGGTTCGTGCACAAGCGCCTGGGCAAGTTCAAGGCGCCTTCTCATTCCTCCGGAGTATGTTGCTACAAGGTCGCCGGCACGATCTGAAAGCCCCATCATTTCAATCACTTCATCTACCTTTGAATTTCTATTAGGGATGCCATAGAGCTTTGCATAAAGCTGTACATTTTCCCTTCCTGTGAGTTTTCGGTCAACTGCCATATCCTGAGGGACATAACTTATCTTTGACCTTACTTTTTTTGACTCTTTTACTATATCGTATCCACAGACTTTTGCAGTACCGCTGCTGGGTTTTAGTAAAGTTGTAAGCATCATAACTGTCGTACTCTTGCCTGCTCCATTAGGGCCGAGAAGGCCAAAGATCTCGTTTTCAACTTCGAGATCTAGATTATCCACAGCAACCAGGTTTCCAAAGGATCTGGATAATTTTTTTATTTCTATCACAGGTATCCCCCTGCAATTGCATAAACAGGCCTTAAACCTGAAGTGTAATAAATCCCGCTTGTATACATATTGTAAATAATCTTCATGATCACAATACTTATGGCTGCAAAAACACAGACTGCAACCGCTATCTTATCAATGTCTGAACACTCTAGCTTTTTCAGAGATGTCCTGTCAAGGTTTGCCCGAAAAGCCCGACTCTGAATTGAAACTGCAAGGGTTCCGGTTCTCCGTACACAGTTTGCAAGAGTAGGGGTTAATATATTGAGTAATGTTTTTATGATTCCTGACCCGAACTTTTTCGGATTAAATCCCCTGAGCCGCTGGACTGTTATCACGGTGGCTACTTCAGTGATTATTATTGGTAAAAATCTTACTGCTGTGATCACCATAAAAGCTACGCTGTAAGGAACCCTGAGTCCGACCAAACCATTTAACATATCTCTTGAGTCCGTGGTCCAGCACATCAACAGTCCAAGAGAAAGGATTGAAGCCGATCTAAGGCCCTGAACTGCGCCGTGATGTAGCCCTTCTTCATACACGAACAGCCCGCCGCCTGTCAACCAGCCCAGAACCGGAAAATTAGGACTGATTATGGTAAAAATCACAGTTCTCGGTAGTTGAGAATAAAAGAGAGACTGTGAGTAAATAGTTCCCCAGATCAAAAGTACGAGCAATATAACAAGTGTCTTGATCTTTATTGCCGGCATTCTTGCAAGTGCGAATCCTGAGAGTACGAGCAGAAACAACAATAACATCGTTTTCTGGTTGTCCAGGGACACAGCGACAAAAACAGTGGAAATCAGGATAAGGATCTTAGCTCTTGGGTCCATCCTGTGAATAACTGTATCTTTAATTGTCGGTTCTGCAATTGATCTTGCACCTATCATGCTATCATCCCGTATCCCTTTAACATTTTATATCATCCAGCACACTTCAACGCCTTATATTATCAGCACACTTCAACGCCTTATATTATCAGCACACTTCAACGCCTTATATTATCCAGCACACTTCAACACTTTATCCCTTCAACACTTCTGGAGGTCAGCGTTTTTACAAGTTCTTTAACTGAAAAGGCATTGACTCCCAGATAATTTGCAATCTCAACAACCGGGGGCTGGGTCAGCGAGGCTTTCCTGAGGCTTTCAGTGTCTTTTATAACTTCTTTTCCTTTCCCGTCTGCTATGATCTGCCCATCATTCATCACGAGGATTCTTGTAGCATAAGACATGGCTACCTCAATGTCGTGTGTGCAGAAAATCAGTGTCGAATTGTTATTTTTGAAAAAGTCCATCATCTGTTCTATATTCACTCTATCCTGCCCTGTTGTGGGTTCATCAAGAAGAATAAGTTCGGGAGTTATGGAAAGTACCGAGGCAACGGCTGTCCTGAGTCTTTGTCCACGGCTCAGGGCTTGTGGGAGGTCGTGCCTGAGAGGCAGAATTGACATGGCTTCAAGAGAGTTTCTTACCCTTTCCTCAATATTACTGTATTTTAATTGAACAGGTCCAAACCTTGCTTCTTCCTCAGCTGAATCACAGAAGAGCATAAGGTCAGGGTTCTGGAACACAAATCCTACCTTGCCTGCAAAGGAGTATGGGTTTCTGGACTTTGTGTCCTCCCCAAAAACCTTCACATTTCCTTTATCTGGTTTGAGAATAGCTGCAAGGTGTAAAAGCAGGGTTGATTTTCCCGAGCCGTTTGTGCCCATAATCGCAACCCTCTCACCTTTACGGATTTCCAGATTTATTCCCTTCAATACCATCTTGTTTTTCTCATATCCTGACCATAGATCCTGAATGGAAATAATCGAAGCATTGTTTTCAGAAACATTGTTCTCAAAAGCATTATTTTCGTGAGCATTATTTCCATGAGTATTATTTTCGTGAGCATTATTTCCATGAGTATTATTTTCAACGGAATCTTTCCTTGAACTGTTCTTGATTACAGTATTTTCTTCTGGATTTGAGGGGAGTTGAGACCTCCTGATATTTTCTTTAAAATTTTCCCTATCCAGTACAGCAAGAGCTCCGCTGACACTCAAAGGGCTGGCTTTGATTCCAAGTCTATGGCAAAGTTCTACGGGTTCTGGAATTCTTAGCCCAAGCCTGTAAAAGACTTCAAGATGATCAAAAGCTTTTGAGGCGGGTTGATCAAAGACTATTTTTCCGTCGTCCATTATGACAATTCTGTCTACAAAGGGTGCAAGCTCGTGCAGTCTATGCTCAACCAGCAAAATAGTCGTTTTCAGTTTCCTGTTGAGTTCTCTGACCGTATTAAGGACTTCATGCGTACCCATGGGGTCCATCTGGCTTACAGGTTCATCCATAGCAAGGACTTCAGGCGCCATTGCAAGCATACTTGCAATGCATATTCTCTGTTTCTGTCCTCCGGAAAGTGAGTTTGTGGAATCCAGCCTGTGGCCGGACATCCCTACGATTTGCAGGGCTTCTTTTACTTTTCTATCAATTTCTTCTCTCTCGAAGCAGAGGTTTTCAGGCCCAAAGGCTACTTCGTCTTCAACAGTTGTAGAAAAGATCTGGTCATCTGGGTTCTGAAACACAAGGCCTACTTCTTTCGAGATTTCCATCTGGTTTGATTCAGTGGTTTCCATCCCTTTGACTTTCACACTGCCTGAAAATATTCCCCCTGATTCATGGGGGATGATCCCATTTAAGGTTTTTAATAAAGTACTTTTTCCACATCCGGTAGGTCCTGTGAGGAGGACAAATTCTCCTTTTTCGACTCTAAGGTTAATTCCCTTTAAAGTCGGTTCCGATCTTCCTGGATAAGTGTACCATAAGTCTTTGATTTCTATCATTGTACCACGACCACAAACCTACTGTACCACAACCACAAACCTTTTCAAAAAAGGTTTACTTGCAAGCCTTTTGAGAAAAGGCTTGAGTGAAAACTCCAGGCAATGGCGCAAACCTTTCCGAGGGAAAGCTTGACCAGAGGCCGGGAAAACTGACCAAAGTTCGCGTCATTCTGCCACCTTTTTTAGTCTATTTCCAAGGCTGATTCCAAACCAGGTTCCTATGAAGGTGTAGAGGAACCCGTCGATCAGGATATTTGCAGCTATATACCAGTCACTGTAGAAAAGTCTGTAGAGGACCATCCAGACACTGAAGGATACATAGCTGCCGGCCATATCAGCAAACCCGCAAAGAATTCCCATCCTGAGCCTGTTATCTGGAGCTGGATTTTTACCGGTTATACCTGCAGTATACAGCAAAAGTTCCAGAAGTACCGCATTGACTGACAGTGTTATAAAAGTTATAGGGGTGAAACTCCCTGTTATGAAACCTCCAAGTAGAAACCTGACCATCATAAAAAGGCTTATAACTCCTGGTTTTGGGATAAGGACCACAAGAGAGGCAATGAGCATGTAAAGAAGAATCTCATTGAAGAGCCCTGTGAACAGGAAACTAAATGGCCCGAAGATTGCATGGGATAACTCCCACAGGATGGTCATAGGCAGGTTTATGGCTGCAAAAGAAACGGTGCCGAAAAGAGCAATTAACACAAGGTTGCGGGTTTTAAATCTATCCATTATCTCCCTGGGCCTTGAGAGGAAAAAGCCCAGAGCAGTAATCCCGAGCAAAGAGGCGGTAAACGTAGTTATTATAGGCCCCCAGCGCCTTGAGATTGCAGCAATTTTTTGCTCTTTTGTTACTGCAATCCAGTCGCTGCCTGTGAGTTTTACCTTGACCCTTAAAAGGTAGTCTCCTCCCATGGCATCCGGAGATATATACATTGGAAGGCTTATCAGCGAACTTGAACCTGGAGAGAGGGTTACGGTGGCATAACACACGGTATCTGCTTTCATTCCCATAATCTCGGGCTTAAATGCTTTTACAGGTTCACCGGTTTTTGCGTCAAGAATATCATATGTGACTATGACAGGAATTGTACTATTTCCGGCATTTGTAAGCTCTATCCCCATGTAGGTTGAAGTGAGGTCGTCTTTCTCTACTTTCAGGTCTGTAACCGTTAGCAGCTTTTTGAGTGCAGGGGACGTTTCCTGGACAACCAGGGTGTTGGAGGGATGGCTGGGATCTCCATATCCGTCTTCATCTGAAGGTACGATTAGCTGGGACACTGAAACTTCATTTGCGACTTCTTCTTTTGAAGCAACTTTAAGCTGGGTTGTACGCACAATAGTATGTTTTGTTCCTTCCACATCAACAACTGCTTTTGCAGTTATGTTATAAACCCCGCAGGGCGTGTCCGCAGGTATATAAAAATCAATAAGCCTGTACCAGTCATCATACTCGGTCTGAAGTGAGAATGAATGAACTGGAGTCTCGCGAAGCACAAAACCCTTCGGTAAGTTAAGCTCCACTGTCACATTCATATTTCCGTCATAATAGCTTTCAAAGAAAAGATATGCAGAGAGCGTGCTGTTTCCAACTGCAAGGCCATTCCCTTCTACCCCATGGGGGACCTGAATTATGAATGTAGTCATATCTTCAGGTTTGAAGTCCTCCTGCTGAACCTGTGCAGTTACGGGCTGTACGATTAGCACAAGTACGAGGAGGAAAAAACCTATATTTTTCATTCCGCTACCTTTTTTCTTATTTGAGGATTTTTCGGATTTCCTTCATTTTTGCGTCCCAGTCAGGGACATCTTCAGAACTAATTATATCAACAGCTCCACCCTGAAATTCTCCTTCTCCTGCCAGTTCTTCCATCCAGCTCTCGATCTCAAGATAGGATTTTTTTAACTCTTCAAGAAGCTCGGGGTCAGGGTCCCAGAGTCCTCTTGACTGTGCTTCAAGGAGCCGTCTGGACATTTCCTCGAGGGCATAGGGATTGTTCTCTTCAAAGAAGCGACGCATTTCTTCATCAAGCACGAAGGTTTTTGTGATATCATCAAAAATCCAGTCGTCCACTTCCTGGGTGGAGGCTTCCCAGCCATAGACTCTTCCCACTCTTTTTGAAATGTCCTGTGCGCCTTTATATCCATGCTGTTTCATGCCTTCGATCCATTTCGGATTTAAGAGCCTGGTTCTTACAACTCTTCGCATTTCGTCAGCCATGTCCCTGACTTCAACATGCTGCGGCTCTCTTGTATCTCCAAAGTAGACTTTTACATCCTTTCCGGAAGCCTGCCTGGCTGCAGCTGTAAGGCCCCCATGAACTCCATAGTAACAGCAGCATCCTAAAAGGTCGTACTCGTCACTTACCACTTTATTAAAGGTGGCATCCACAGTCTTAAGGCTTGATGCAAGCTGAGTGTGAGCTTCCTTGCCTTTTGCGTCTTTTCCGTAGGCGTACCCATTCCAGTAAAGGAAGATATCTGCCAGGTCCTTTTCGTCTTTCCAGGCACTCGCATAGATTGCAAGCTGAACCCCGGCTGAATAAGTCCCGGGTTTGCTCGAAAAGATCCTTAAAGTAGCATCCCTGGAATCTACTCCTTCTTCAACCATCTGAAGGCTGTGTTTTCTTGGATAATTCATCTCTTCAGGTTCATTAAGGGAAGCCACTGCCTGGATTGCCTCGTCTATAACCTCAAGACAGTTTGGAAAATTATCCCGCAGAATTCCGGAAACCCGGATCGTAATGTCTATCCTGGGCCTGCCCAGTTCTTCAAGGGGGATCACAGAGAACCCTTTCAGGTGCCCATTGCTGAGCCAGATTGGTTCAACCCCGAGCAAGCTCATAATCTGGGCCATTCCCTCTCCGTCAGCCCACATTACATCGTTTGCCATCCAGTAAAATCCCACATTCTCAGGATACCGGCCTTCGTCTTCTATGTGCTTATTAAGCAGAACCTCTGAGAGTTGCCGTCCCACTCTCCAGGCAGCTTTTGTCGGAATTTTTTTTGGGTCAAGTGAATAGAAATTTCTGCCTGTTGGCAGCACATCGTCTCTTCCGCGCATGATAAGGCCTGAAGGGCCGGCAGGGATGTATCCTCCATCAAAACCGTGTAAAAGGGCTTCAATTTCAAGAGAATCGTCTATTCTGGATTCAAGGTCAAGAATCCTGCTGCAGACCGAAGCAGCATCCTGAAGAAGTGAGGAATTTATACCCGGATTTTTGCGATTCTGTTCTTCAGAGCTTTTTTCTTTGTTATTCCGTTCTTCAGAGCTTTTTCCTTTGTTATTCTGTTCTCCAGAGCTTTTTTCTTTGCTATTCTGTTCTTCAGAGCTTTTTCCTTTGTTATTCTGTTCTTCAAAGCTTTTTCCTTCAAAAATCTCTTTGATTATCAGTGCTGGCTCTTTTTCCGGGTTATTTATAAATGTCCTTATAAAGTCTTTAGAAAGAGAATCTATTTCTTCAAGTAACTGTCCATTTGATTTTCCGTTATCGGATATCCGGCTCTGGTCAGATATCAGTTCATCAAGGTCAAGTTCCAGAAGTTCTGCGATCAACCTTCTAATCGAGACTTTGTTTCCCACACTTCCCTTGTCATCGTACCTTAAAATCGAATTTATGAATTCAACTTTTTTCTCGCCTTCAGGGACCTGTCCAAAGATGTGCATTCCATCGTGGATCTGGCTGTTTCTTATTTTTCCAAGAGCTTCGTGAGCTTTTCTTATTATTTCTTCAAAAGGAGTCTGATGATCGGCTTTTATCTCGGAGTCCAGATTAGATTTTTTGATTTCGTCAAGGATCAGGTGCTTCAGGGCATGTTCGCGTCCTTTGTCGTGTTTCACCTGTTCGTATTCTCCAAGCAGCCTATCAAGTTCCGCCAGATCATCATAAAGCCCCCCCGAGGTCATGACAGTCTGCATATGGTCTATCAGGCAAGCGAGGCTTCTGCGTTTGGCAATTGTACCTTCCGGGGGATTGTCCGAATTATAAATATAAAGATGGGGGATAGTCCCGATACTTATGTCAGGATAACAATCTTCTGAAAGCCCAACTCCTTTTCCAGGCAGAAACTCAAGATTCCCATGGGTCCCCACATGTACGAGCACATCGGCTCCAAAGGTGTTTTCAAGATACCTGTAAGTTGCAAGGTACTGATGGGTTGGGGGGACATCCGGATCATGCAGGATCCTGCAGACTTTTCCATCACACCTGGAACCTGCACATCCTCGCTTTGGCTGCACGCAAACAACGGCATTTCCATACTGCACTCCTGTCACAACGATCTTATTATCATAGACCATGGCGGCAGGAATGCCGTCTACCTCTTCTCCGGGAGGTTTTCCCCAGCTATTAATTACCCTTTGCCTTACTTTTGGGCTCAGGGTGTTGAAAAATTTCTCATATTCTTCTTTTTCCACAAAAGCCAGAGCCCCGCCGTTCTTTACTATCTCATTAATGGGAGTCCACCTGAACTCGGAAATTGCTTTTCTCTCGAGAATGGTCTCAATAAGGTCTTTTCCGTCTCCAGGGGGATTGACGGCATAGCCTTCTTCCTGCATTCGGTTCAGTATTCTTGCCACGCTTTCGAGAGAATCAAGGTTTGCAGCACCCCCTACAGAACCTTCAACACCTGAACAGGGGTAGTTGTGAAGGATAAAGGCAACTTTCCTCTGGTTGACCGGCTTTTTCCTGAGTTCGGCCCATTTAAAAATTCTGGATGACAGTTTTGAGCAGCGGTCTTCGATAGGAAAACGTCCCATGTAATTTCCTTCTCTTTTGCCTGCTCCTATTATGATGGGTTCAATTCCGCCTTCAAATTCGGGAAGGGCCACATTCCATCCAATCTCAGTGCTTAACCCCATTGATTCCTGCCATTCTTCAACAGTCATATAATGTGAAATTACAGGCTGGAAAACAGGAACGTCAAGTTTTCTCAGCACTTCTATACCTTTTGCTGCACACGATGTATTCCTTTTTTCAGTTTTGCTGCTTGCAATAAAAAAAGGAGAAAGTTTTATAAGACAATCTATTATGGGTCTGCCGTTTTCTATGACATAGTCCTCTATGACCTCATCCATGCCCCTGCTTCCAAGTTCCTCGTCTTTCAAAGAATATGCAAAAATAGGGATAACTGATAGGTCGAGATTTTCTAACTTTTTTATCAGGTTTTTCTCTATCTCAAGTTCATTATTTACCCAGGAAGTTCTGGAGATGAGCAGACCCACGGTTTTATCTTTCAAAGGCCCGTACCAGTTAAGATATTCTTCAATGTTTGAGAATGTTTTCTCTGCCTCTGGATGATATAACCCGTCCCATGGTATCTTTTCAGGAGGTCTTGTTTCAATCTCACATCCTAATACTTCCTTTAAGATATAGCGCAGCATATTGGCAAAGTTTTCCAATCCTCCATATATTATGTAAGAAAAACATGTAGCTGCAATTTCAAGTTTCACCGAAGAGAGGGTAAATGAGGAGGGATCACTCCCTACACAGATTACAGGTACCCTCGTTTTTAACGGTTCAAGCTTTTCATAGAACTCTTCCCAGAAAGGGTTTGATATATAGTATAGAAAGATTGCATCCGCATGTTCGCATTCAAGAAGAACTTTCTCAGCTTCTTCCGGATTATCTTCCAGAATCTTTGAATAGTGGGCTTTAAGCTCTATGCCAAGGTCTCCTGCAGCTTTGAGGAGAGTAGGGATATAGGAATTCCACGTTATTGAAACAATTTTCATGTTTTTTCCTCTTACGTAAGAACATGCACTTTATACTCTCCCAGCACTGTGCCGTCATCAAGCCTTGCAGGGGCTTCCAGGGCTGCAATATATTTTCCATCAGGTGAGACATCAGCTGCTACTGTAATCCCTTTGGTGTTATAAACCTGGACAAGTTTAGAGTTTGAACCTCCACTTTTTGATATATCAAAGACGTACACTCCGTGGACATTTCTATCCTCGGTCACCAGGTTCTGGGCTATAGGAATAACTAGATACCTGTCATTCAGTGCACATTCCCCTGCATAGCCATCCAATCTCCATTTCCATAGCAGGTTTCCGCCAGTATCATAGGCAAAGAGGCTGTTTCCGTTGGGGTGTTCTATAGGAGCATCGTTGTTTTTATCTTTGGAGAAAGTGCTGCCTATTGAGAAAATAAGGGTATTGTTGATAATATAGGCGTAATTCGAACTGCCGTAAATTGGGACTCCGCTTACTAAAATCGGGGTTGAAATGTTTGTCTCCCATTTTACTTCGGGTACACCGGTTTCCATGATTTTGGAATTGTCAAATAAAAAGGCTCGTCCATCACTGGTCATTGTTATTATGTTTGCTCCATCAGGAGTAATCTGGGTACTGTACCATATTGCAGAATAGTCAAAAAATGGCTCAAGGGGCGGGATTGAATAGTTCCAGTACTCTTTTCCGGTGGTTCCATCCAGAACATGCACAGTTCCATCTTTCCATTTGTCGGCTTTTGCAAAGCAGGTTGTCCCGAATACAGCGTATTTTCCGTCAGGGGTGTTATCTATCCATGTAACTCCGGAGTCCATAGATTCGGATTCAGGGAATTTCCAGCGCAAATTGCCTTTGGAGTCAAAAGAATAAACCTTACCCAGGTACTTGTATTTCTCTCCTATGTAGCCGCAGGCTCTACTGGCAGCAACATAGATATTCCCCTCAGAATCCAGTTTTATTTTTTTCATGGCTGGCAGATGGTCAAGGTCTGAACCCAGGTCTTGTCCTGCTCCATATTTCCAGATTTCCGTGCCATTTAAATCAAAACAATAGATAAAAGCATCAGGGCTTTCTTCTCCCACAATCAGGCTTTTTCCGTCCTCGGAGAATTCTATATCCGCAATTCTTGCATCAGCTATGCCTTCAACAAGCTGTTTTTCCCATACTTTTTTACCTGTTGCAAGTTCTATAAGTTTTAGAGATCCTCCATTAGTTCCTATGGCAAGGTATTTGCTGTCAGGAGAAAACTTTGTCACACCCTCTACATTTGCTGAGGTTTTATCGATAGGTCCGGGAGTTACATCCTCAAGTGTTATAGCATACTCTTCTTTCAAAGCAGGTTTTTCAGGTGCATACACTTCCAGATCACTTTTTGCCCCGTCGCCTGTGATAACTTCAAACTTATATTGAGTGTCGGGTTCCCAGTCAAAAGCTGCAAAAACCTGTTTCTCCGTTTTTTCAATATCTATTGACTCGGTAGAGTTATTGGCAGAAGAAATTTTTACCTGTGAAATGTCTGCCTCTTCTTTTAGAGTAATCATAGCTCCGGTCCTGGAAAATACTATTGAATCTATAGGTGCCCCAGCCTCGGAATTGCCACTTTCATCCCCGCTCTGGACACCTTCGGAAACCTGAGCAATTTTACTGTTCTCGGACTCCTGGCTTTTTTCAGTGCATCCGGCAGTAATTACAGTTAGGATAAGCAGGACTATCAAAATTTTCCATTTCATTTTCTCACCTGACAATTATTAACCTGTGTTTTCCAATCACATCCCCATTTTCAAGCTTTAGAGGGGCTTCAACTGCAGCAACTGTGCAGTTGGAAGAAATCGCAGCATCTACAATAACGCCTTCTGTATTATATTTCCAGATTAACCTTGAATGTCCGTTTCCGGATTTTTGGCTGTCAAAAACATGAATTCCTTGGACCTGAGTATTGCCCGAGGCCGAATCTTTCCCTACTGGCAGGACAAAGAATCTGGTATCCGGAGAAAAGAAAATCCCTGCACAGCGTCCTCCAAGGGAATAAGTCCAGGACGTGTTTCCTTTCTCAACCTCACTTGATACAAGAGTGTTCTCAAGGGGATGTGCCACCGATATGTTGTCGGGATAATATGCAGGAAGCGTGGCTCCTGTAAGGTAAAGCGTCTCATTTTTACTGGAAATTTTAGCTTCTTCCCCGTAGGCATAGATGTAGCTTCCCTCAACTTCTTCTGGAACTGTTACATTGGATTGCCAATCATAGGTGTCCCGCGAGTTCCTCCCGTCTCCCGGGGTTTTCATGTCCCATGCGGTTTTTCCGTTTCCGGGGTTCGTCATCTCGGAATCATAAAACAGGTATTTTCTTCCATCCCCTGTATAGGCAGTTACCATGGACCCGTCATCTGAAATATCAAGTCCGTGCCAGATGGCTGCAGAAACAAAGTAAGGTTTGAGAGGCGTAATTTCGTATTTCCAACGGAGATTTCCGCTGTCATCTACTGAATAGACGACTGCATCAAGTCCAAGGGAATTTGTCCAGTCTCCGGTTGAAAAAACCACATTTTTCCCGTCCTGGCTTGAGTCGATCCAGTTTACGCTCTGGGCGTAGTTTTCTGTTGACGGTAATTTCCATGAAAGAGTTCCATCCGGGTTAAACCTGTACACTCTTGAAGCCAGACTATAACCAGATTCTTTCCAGTATCGACCTGCTGCAATATACACATCATCGTCAGCAGCCGTTATTTTGTATATGCAGGGTTGATATTTTGGATTCGTACTGGTTCCCAGGTCATCAGCGCTTCTATAGCTGTGAATTTCAGCTCCTGTACCAGCATCCAGAGAATAAATGTATCCGTCAGTACTCTTTTCCCCTGCGAGCAGATACTTTCCGTCTTTCGAGAACGAAATGTCTGAAACATTTCCTTTTAAGGCCTTTTCCCATAGCAGTTTTTTGTTTGGCACATCAATAACTGTCAGTTTTTTCCCGGTCCCAACAGCTACATATTTTCCGTCCTCGGAGTAAGCCACATAGTCCTGGACATTTGATCTTCCTTCACTGAGATTTTCTGGATTTATGTCTCCAAGTTCATACTCCCAGTAAAGGTAAGGAGAAGATTTTTCAGAATAAGTTAGATTTTTCTGACTCAGCTGGCTGCTTTCCTGAACACTGTCATTTTTCAATATCTCTTCACTACTGTTATTTCCCTGTTCATCGGAGGCTACAATATGTGAAGAGGTGCATCCTGAACAGATCAGAAATATAAATGAAAATATAAGTATCAGCACAACACTATTCTTTTTCATTTTCAGACTCCTTTGATTACCTTTTATTGTTATCCGTATATCTTCAGGTTTGAGATACTCAGAATATTCTGATGTTGCGTACTGTTGTCTCCAAAACCTGCACTCAATTTTTCAATCTTTATATTTTCAGCAGGTCCGCAGTATTGTTTATAATCTTCAACGAGATCTCTTTCAACTGTACTCCTTGGGATTCCTGAGATTATAATCGATGGTGAAAATCGCCTTCTGTTTTCCTGATCCCTATAATATTCACCTTCGGATTGCGGGTTCATGCTTCCTGCTGCAACATAGTAAATAGATTTATGATCACTGAATGTCACTTTTAACCAGAGACTGAATTTATCCAGATCCTGTCCTTCCCAGTTCCAGGAAATTTTTCCTGGAGATATGCTCACATTTTTACTCCAGACCCCTTCCCCTGTCTGTGCTGAATTTGTTGTCTTAAAATACAGTGCCCCATCTTCGCATTTTAGAAACTCGCCTTCAAAATTGCAGTTTTTGAAGTCTTCCTGATACACAGTTTTTTTTTCTGGCGCTATTTGAAAATAAATTATCAAGCCTGCAAGGCTCAGGACTATAAATCCGAATATTATAGTCTTTCTGGAGATCATAATTGACCCATATAATAAGTGATTAATAAACATTTCGAAAATATTCTATATTTCTCTCATATAGTAATAATAAAATAAAAATTATGGCTACTATATTTGAACAAATTTTTATCAAATACAAACTAACTACCCTTTAATTATTCAATTTTCTGTTTCTAATTAGTTAATTTTGATATATTTATCTCAGTTCAAAATACGATTTATACTAAAAGTATTACTTTTATCGCTATTTATGTATGCATATATGTGACTCGAGATGCGCAGTCAATTGAAGTAGTCATTTTAACGTAACCGATCACTTAGCCTACTATATGCGAATTTGATGTATTTTTTATATTCCAATCTAGATAAGGCCAATTAATTATTTTATTTTGGCTTTGTATTCTAGGAAGGAAATCTCATTTACTTTATATTTCCTTTGATCTTGGGGATCTTTGTAATATATAATTTTTATACGCTTTAAAAAAACGAAATTGATATATATTGCTACAATATTTTTCACATTTATGATTAATGGTAACAAAAAAAACCGAATCTCTGTCAGTTTTTATATTATTTTGTTTATTTTAGCAATTTTAATTGCTATTACTCCTGTGAAAGGTGCTATTGAACAACGAGGCCCTATTATAAGTATTTCAGCCGGAGAACATACAATTCTTAATGGGGAAAATTGCCCTGGATTTTATTATTCAACTTCTACTGGCACATACTATGAGTCGTTGGAGCTTAATTTCTCTGAAGACGGGCTTATTGATACGGGAAATGCAACTTATACCTCAAAAATCAGTTATGGTTCAACGGCTTTCTTTGGGAAGAAATACAAGGTCTTTGAAGATGGTTTGATCACTGAAAACCTGGTTAGTTTTGGAAGCCGTGATCTTCAACGGGGGAATGATTATGACCTGGGAAATGGCTACAAACTGGTGCTTCAGGGGGTAAACAATGATTCTGCTCTCCTTGAACTTCAGCAAAACTCCGTTCCAGTTACTACGAAATCTCTTGAAGAAGGTTCAAAGTTCAACTTCAATGCTACAATAAACGGCACTAAATATACAGTTCTTGAAGGAACTCTTAGCCGGGTTCTTGACAGTGAGGACCCAATTGTGAGTCTCTCAAGTGTAAACCAGTATTCGACTGCACCTATTGAGATTAACGTTGGGGACCAGTATGGTAATTTTGAGGTCACTGAGGCTACAGATAAAAAGATCGAATTGAAAAACAGAGTGCCTATAAGGATGCAGCCTGGAGATTATGTTACAATCCTTGAAGATTTGATCGATTTCAGAGTGGCTGATAATGTATACAGGGCATGTTCTTACAATATGACTAAAGACGTTATCAAGTCATATCAAATAAAAGGTACATCTTTAACTGTAAACCGCTCGGATTCTTCTCCGGACTCCTGTGTCTGGACAGCTGATTCTTTTGGTATGCTCTATTATGACCTTGAAAACAATTTCAGTACAGAAAGACTTGAACTTAATCTTAATGCTGAAGACAACTGGATTCCTGAAGGAGGTCTGGTTTATGAATCCTCCCCTGTCAAGGTTCCATACAAAAACCCGGAGATGAGGAATTATGGGGAAAACGCCTTTGATGGCGGATATTCTGTACTTGGATGGGATGGTGAGAAATATGCATATCTTGGAAACGATCAGGGGCTCATAAATGTCCTTCTGGATGATGACAATAGCAGAAGCCTCTATTCCGGGGAAGAGTGGAACCTTGGAGAAGGGTACACCCTGAGAGTAGATGGCATAGACTCGGATAAAGTCCACCTGGCGGTTTTGAAAAATAATATTTCTGTTTACTCAAGTATAATATCTCCCGGGAAGTCCGCTGACCTGGGTACACATACTCTCCTGTACAATAAGACAATAAATGGTATTGAAGTCCCCCTCTTTTCCGTATATGTGGATAATGTCCTGGAAGGAAACGGAAGCTCTGGTGTAAGCCTAAAATATCCTCTACACTTTTCCGAAAGTCCTCTTGAAATAAAGGTCGGGGATATGTTCGGGGCACTTACTGTTGTTGAAACTTCCCCTAAAATCCGGCTTGAAAATGAAAATGCTCTCAATTTTGGTTCGGACCTTGAGGTTACAGAAGAAATCCACCTTGGATCTTTTGAAAAGAAGACAGAAACGAATCTCAATGTTACCTTTTTCCCCTTCATGAATAAGGTGGAAAAGGTGGATTCTGTTCTTCCCACAGTCACTCAGCGTGCTATCCCGACTATGAGTGTTGAAGAATACCTTCTCGGAAACTGAAATATATAGTGAGGTTAAATCATGAAAAATCATAACATTACTATTTACCCTTTTACTGCAATAGTCGGACAGGAGAAAATGAAGAAAGCCCTGATCCTGAACGCTATAAATCCTAAAGTAGGAGGGGTTCTGGTCAGGGGTGAAAAAGGTACTGCCAAGTCAACGGCCGTCCGGGCACTGGCTAATCTCCTTCCTGAAATCGAGGTAGTTGAAGGCTGTAAATTCCGCTGTAATCCTCATGACATAAATGCAATGTGTGAAGAATGCCTGGAAAAGGTAAAAGCTGGGGCTCTTAAGAGCTCTTCTATAAAAATGAAAGTTGTGGATCTGCCTGTAAGTGCTACCGAAGACCGGGTTGTAGGGACTCTTGATATAGAGCATGCTATTAAAAAAGGGGAAAAGCGCTTTGAACCCGGGGTACTTGCCCATGCTCACAGGGGTATCCTGTATGTGGATGAGATTAATCTTCTGGATGACCATCTTGTAGATGTGCTCCTCGACTCTGCAGCAATGGGGGTAAACACTGTTGAAAGAGAAGGAATTTCCTTTTCTCACCCTGCAAATTTTGTGCTTGTAGGCACCATGAACCCTGAAGAAGGAGAACTGCGACCCCAGTTACTTGACCGTTTTGGTTTATGCGTAGATATAAAGGGTATAATGGATGTAGCCAGACGAGTGGAACTTATCAAATACAGGCTCAGTTATGAGACCGATCCCGAAGCTTTTGCAGCAAGCTGGCAGGCTGCAGAGTCCGAGCTTTGCGGGCAGATTCTTCTTGCTCAGAAATTACTTACTGAAGTAAAAATCTCAGATAACATGCTTGAATTAATCAGCCAGATCTGCGTTGATATGGGAGTCGATGGGCACAGGGCAGACATCACAATGATGAAAACCTCAATCACGCTTGCAGCTTTCAATGGCAGGACTGAGGTTCTTGAAGAGGATGTAAAAGAAGCTGCAGAATTAGTCCTTCCCCACCGTATGCGCAGAAAACCGTTTGATAACCACTCTGATAAGCAGGATAAACTCAACGAGAGTATAGAAAAACAAAGGGAAAAAGAAAAGGAAAAAGAAAAAAATAAACACGAACAGCAAAAAAAAGAGCATAACGAGCAGTCAGGAAAAGAACAGGCCCATCCCGAAGAGCAGAAATCAGATAACCCAGAGGACAGCACCGGTGAACAACCGGATGCTTCCTCCGAAACTATTTTTGCAACAGGAGAGAGTTACCAGGTAAAGCAGTTTTCTCCCGATTTTCTCCGAAATAACCGAAATGGATCAGGTCGGCGCAGCAAAACCCTGACGAAGTCCAAACAGGGCAGGTATATAAAGAGTAAAATTCCCGAGGAAAAAATCACGGATCTTGCTTTTGATGCTACCCTGAGGGCAGCTGCACCTTACCAGCTTTTAAGGGAAAAACACGGAAACTCCATAGTAATTCATGACTCGGATTTCAGGCAAAAAGTCCGTGAGAAAAAGATAGGAAATCTTGTACTCTTTGTTGTGGATGCCAGTGGTTCTATGGGAGCTCAACAGCGGATGGTAGCTTCTAAAGGTGCAGTCCTTTCAATGTTGATGGACGCTTACCAGAAACGTGATAAGGTGGGGCTTATTGCTTTTAAGGGAGCAGGGGCAGAGTTGTTGCTGCCGCCAACATCCAGTGTGGAAATGGCACAAAAGTGTCTGGAGGAGCTGCCAACCGGAGGAAAGACTCCCCTCTCCCATGGGCTTATGAAAGGATATGAAACCATACAGGCAGAACTCCGACGCGATCCTGATACCTGTCCGTTTATGGTTCTGATCTCTGATGGACGGGCAAATGTCAGTATGAATGGTGAACCTCCTCTCCAGGAGACAAAAACAATAGCTTCCATGTTCAGAAAAGAATGCATACAATCGGCAGTTATTGATACGGAAAGCAGCATTATTAAATTCGGGCTTGCTCAGGAAATTTCCAGTGCGCTTGGAGCCATGTATCTTGCACTTGAGGACCTGAAGGCAGATTCAATAGTTGAAGCTGTTCGGTCTTCAGCTCCTTTTGAATTTTCGGTTCTTTCTGGAAGCTTTTCAAGTTGAAGAAACTTGTCAATGGAAGTTCTCAATATCTTGAATTATAGGTTATGACCTGTTAGTCTTTACTTTTTTGTTTTATCTTTCTGGCTCTTCGTCATTTCCTATGGATAAGATGATTTTCAATTCAAGACCGCATTGGTTTTTATGAGAATATTATGAGAATATCCACACAAAACAACGAAGAGCCATCTTTCTTATCTTACTATGTTTTTCTGCAGTTGATTCCTCTTCCTTTGTGGTTCCGGAAGCGTAAATATACTTATAATATTACTCTTAATAATGATTAGCTACAGAACCTAGTTACAGAACCCAAATTAAGCATTTTACAGGGAGTCTTGGTAATGACTGATGATCTGAAATCTGTTTATCACTTGTTTAACCCCGATAAGGCGCTTTTTGATGAAGAACTGAAGAAATACTATGTTAAAATTGGGGAAAACGAGACACGGATTTCAAAGCTTAAAACACGCCTGGAGCTGGGACTGGAGACCGGAGAACCCATTAAAATTCTGTTCACTGGTCACAGGGGTTCAGGAAAATCAACTGCTTTAAATCGACTTGTTTCACATTTAAGTGATAAGTTTTTCGTTGTAAACTATAATGTTCTGGACTTGCTGGATCTGAATGATATCAATTATACTGATGTACTTCTTTCTATTCTCGCACAGCTTATTGAAAGTTCTAAGGTAAATAAAATATTTCTCAGAAGCGATTTAGTTGAGCGAGCGAATAAATGGGGACAGACAATAACTGAAAATCTAATTTCCAGTACAAAGGCTGGTCTTGGTTTTGGAGTTGGCTTGCCTGCTCTTATCAATATTTTCACCTGGATGAAAAACGAAACTGAGACCAGAAAAGAAATTAGAAAAGAAATCGGTCCTCGAGTTTCAGAATTAATCAGCATCATCAATGATATTGTTATTGAAATTGAAGATACAGGAAAGCAAGTGCTTGTAATTATTGATAATCTGGAAAAGTCTGATCCTGATAAAGCCCTGGATTTATTTGGGAATCATGGTACGCAGCTATCTCAGCCAATATGTAAGATCATATATACCTTTCCAATCTCATTGAAAAGTTCGGACCGATTTACGCAGATCCGTATGAATTTCAGTGACGATATCATGTATCCCAATATCAAAGTCCATGAACCAGACGGTAGTGTGAACCGGGAATCAAAAGAGCGTGCGCTCATGAAAGAGATCGTCGCAAAAAGGGTGAATTCTAACCTCTTTGAACCTGAAGCCCTTGAATATATCATTGATATGAGTGGGGGAGTTCTGAGGGACTATATCAGAATTATTCGAGATTCGGCTGTCACTGCCCTTACGAGAGGAAAAACAGTCATTGATAAGGCTGTTGCAGAAGAAGTGGTCAATGATCTCAAGAATACTTTTCAAGCTCAGCTAAGCGATGAAGACTATGACGTTCTTCTTGAAGTTTCCCATTCCAAAAGTATAAAACGGGATCAGGGTCTTGTAGGCCTGCTTCACAATTTGAGCGTCCTGGAATATACAAACGGGAGAAATTGGTGTGACCTGCATCCTATTGTCCGTACCATTCTTGAAGAGAAACATTTGCTAGAGCAGGATGCAAGCAGCGATTAATACTATTTTTGTTAATTTATACTTTGATGAAGAAAGTAATTGGATTTTGTATTATCCAAATTTTTTATCCAAATTTGCATTACCAGAAATAAATGAAACCAATCTTATAGGCCTTCAAGAGGTGTGAACGTGGAGCTTGAACCTGAACATCTTTACAAACTGGATAAACTGGTCACTCTCCTAAGTATCTCAGAAGACCTTACAATTGTATTTGTGCGCTGCAACGAACCAGTTCTCTGCAATGCGCTCTATACGGAAACTGTTAGAAGGCTGGAAGGCGAACTTTTTATTTATGATATCAACATGAGTGAGTCTTATCCTGATCTATTGAAGTTACTAAATGAGGCGAAAGCATCGGAATTATATACTCAAAACATAAAAGAAAATAAAAAAGTAGCATTCTTCGTTTTTGGATTGGATAAAGCAATAGAGAAAAAGACCATTGAGGGAAAATCTGAAGCGCTTCTTCTTTTGAATATGATGCGGGAGCGCTTTCTGGCCATTGAAAATCCTGTAATTATCTGGATTAACAGTACTTCTCTTTCAAAAATCCTCAAAGAAGCGCCGGATTTTTTTTCCTGGCGTACCACTGTCCTTGAATTTGACATGAAAAAAGAAGAAGTTGTAAGAGCAGCTATTGATTTTGGTGACACGGAGCTTGAATCCTTAAGCAAAAAGGAACTTGAAGACAGGTGGGAGTATTACTCTCGCCTATTGAAGGAATATCACGAAAAAGGAACAATTGATTCTCAAAAGTTTGCTTACTGGAATTACAAGCTTGGAATGATTAAATTGCTCAGAGGCTATCCTAAAGAAGCGATAACCTATTTTCAAGAATCTCTTAAAATTTCCCGGCAGATAGGGGATCGTCGTGGAGAATGCTCAGTCCTTGGAAAACTTGGGAATGTCTGTAGTGACGTTGGCGAAGTGAAGAAAGCTATTGAATATTATGAGCGTGCTCTTTTTATTTCACATGAAGTCGGTGATCAACACAGTGATGGAGTACTTCTTGGAAACCTTGGTAGTTCCTACCTACATCTCGGTGAAGTTACTAAAGCTATTGAATATTATGAGCAGGCTCTTCTAATTTCTCGAAAAATTGGAGATCGGCGTGGAAAAGGAATAAATCTTGGCAACCTAGGTAATTCTTATTATTATCTTGGTGAAGTTACTAAAGCTATCGAATATTATGAGCAGGCTCTTGTAGTTTCTCGAGAAATTGGTGATCGACGCAATGAGGGTGGGCTCCTTAGCAACCTTGGTAGTTCCTACTTCCATCTAGGTGAAGTTACTAAAGCTATCAAATATTATGAGCAGGCTCTTTTAATTTCTCAAGAAGTTGGTGATAGGCGCAACGAAGAATCAATTCTTGGTAATCTTGGTAGTTCCTATGGCTCTCTTGGTGAAATAAATAAAGCATTTGGATATTTTGAGCGAGCTCTTTCAATTTCGCGAGAAGTTGGTGATCGACACGGGGAAGCAAGATGGCTTTGCAATCTTGGCGTTATTTATCTGCAATTTGGTGACCTAAATAAAGCAATTGAATTTCTTGAAATGTCTCTTCTAATAGGCAAAGAACTCAGAGATCATAAAATAATTGATTTTTGTGAACACCAATTAAACTCCCTTAAAAAACAAGTAAATAAAATTTAATTTCTTTTCCAAAATTCTTCACTCTTTATCAAGTTTTTAACTTGTGTTTTTCTTTATATATGTTCTGATTTTTTCAAAAACACAACAAAAGATATATGTCTATCTAAAAACCTAAACCATGCCTATGGATTTCCAGATCTTGGATGCAGACTATGAAGTCGTTAATGACAGCAGCCCCGTAATCCGTCTCTTTGGCAGGGGAGCGGACGGGAAGAGCGTTTGCTGTTTTGTTCCCGATTTTGAACCTTATTTTTATCTCAAGGCGTCTGGAGACCTTAATACCGCAGCCAGGCTTATCGAAGATACTTTCACGCAAGTTAAAAAAGTAGAAATTGTAGAAAAATTCGAGCCTATTGGGTATCAGAAAACAAAAACAAAGATGCTCAGGGTTACTACCCACCTGCCCAGAGAGGTTCCCGAGATCAGGGACGATATTCTGAAGCTCCAGGAAGTGCTGAAGGCTGAAGGCAAATGGGAAGTCTATGAGACTGATATTCTCTTCAGAAATCGTTTTTTAATTGACAGAGATCTCGGAGGTATGGTCTGGGTATCCACAGAAGGAGAAGCCGTTGACCCTGCAAAATATATCCGTACAAATGGTTCAGGCAGTTCTCGCTGTGATAAGTTTACATGCGATGCTTCACTCCTTGCGTCCGGGTTCAATAAAGTTGAAAATCTTACTCTAGCCCCACTGAAGTATCTGGCTTTTGATATTGAATGTCTGCCTCTTGATGGAGGAATGCCTTCTCCTGAGGTTTCGCCTATAATCATGATCAGCTTTTCTTTCGAGCCTGAGTATAAAGGACATAAAACCCTTGTGCTTCTGGCAAAATCTGTGAAGGATCTGAATTCCGATGTTTGGTCTTACACGGACGAGACTGAAATGCTAAATCAGTTTTTCGAGATCTTCTGTGAGTACGACCCTGACATTGTAATTGGATATAATCACCAGGATTTCGATATTCCTTACATAACGGATAGAGTAAAAACTCTGGTTTCAGAAGGAAAATTAATAAACCCTGTTGTCGGCCGGGATGGCAGCAAAATAGGTTACAGAAAATTCGGGCTTATTACCCGCACCGAAATGAAAGGCCGGGTGGTTGTGGATGCACTTCCTCTGGTAAGAAGGGCTTTCAGTCTGAAGCAGTACACCCTGCGAGCGGTTTCAAAGGAACTTCTGAGCCGTGAAAAGCTGGATGTTCCCCCTCTTGAAATGGAAGAGTACTGGCTCGATACAGGGGAAAAATTCCAAAAATTCATTGACTACTCACGCAGGGATGCAGAGCTTGCCCTGGAACTTATCCTTAATTTGAAACTCCTTGACAAATATGTCGCCCTTGCCCAGGTAAGCGGAAGTCTGCTTCAGGAAGTTGTTGATGGAGGCCAGACTTCAATGGTTGAAACGCTTCTTCTCAAAGAATTCGGGCTCCGCGACAGAGTTCTCCTTCCAAAGCCTGATGACGGAGTTTCGGCTGAGAGATATGAAATGAGTTCCGATCTCAAGGGCGGTGAAGTCCTGGAGCCTAAGAAGGGCCTTCTGGAAAATGTGCTTATTCTTGACTACAAGTCTCTTTACCCAACTATAATGATGGCACATAACCTGTGCTATACTACAGTAGTTACGGGTGACAGGTCAGATGGTGTGACCATTAGACCTCCGTCGGGAGGAGAGTTTGTGCCTTCCGAGGTTTACAAGGGAATCGTGCCTTCTATCCTTGAAGATTTGCTTAACAAGAGGACACAGACAAAGAAAAGGATGAGAGGGGCCTCTAATGAAAATGAGTATAGAGTACTCGATGCTACTCAACTCGCTTTGAAAATCCTGTTAAACAGCTTTTATGGTTATTCCGGGTATGCCCGGGCAAGGCTTTACAGCCTGACTCTTGCAAACGCCGTAACCAGCTTTGGAAGAAACAATATCCTCAATACGCGGGAAATTATTAACAGCACTATAGGAAAAATAATTCTCAGAAATAAAACAGCTCTACTCCTTGATGAAGCAGGAGAACTCTCTCCCCAGGATAGGGTAGTTGAACTGTCGGTTGCCTACGGAGATACTGACAGTGTCTTTGTCCACTGTAAATCCAGAGGAGATCTTTCTCTTGAAGAGGTCAGCCTTATAGGTAACAGGCTTGCAAATATCGTTTCTGCATCCTTGCCCGACCCGATGGAACTTGAATTTGAGTCGATTGCGAAGCGTGCCCTTCTTATCGCAAAGAAACGCTATGCTCTCTGGTTTTTTGAGCCAAAAAATTCAGGTTGGGAAGACAAGATTAAGGTCAAAGGCATGGAAACCGTCCGAAGAGACTGGTGTGAATTAACCTCGATAACTCTCAACAGGGTGCTTGAGCTTGTGCTTATAAAAGGTGATGTTGATCAGGCTGTAGAACATGTCCGCCAGATAGTCAGCAAGGTGAGGAATCTCGATCCGGCAAAAGACTCGGATATTATCGAAAGCCTTGTTCTCACACGCACCCTTACAAGGAAAATTGAGAGTTATAAAAACAAGCAGCCTCACCTTACGGTTGCTGAAAATCTGAAAAAAAGGACTGGGGTCGTACCTTCTATAGGAACAAGAATACCTTTTGTCATTACCGCAGGAAAAGGACTCTTTGTTGATCGGGCTGAAGATCCGGATTATGTAAGAGAGAAAAACATCCCGATAGATGTCGATTACTATATTAAGAAGCAGATACTCCCTCCGGTGGAACGTATTCTTGAGGTTTTCGGGGTTAAGATGTCTTCACTTGACTTTGATTCCAAACAAAAAGGACTATTTGATTTTGAAGCTAAGAAGCCTGAAGTAAAAAAACAGGAAAAAGAAAAGGTTTCTTCTCAACGGAAAAGCAAAGGAATAACACAGGAAGAGAAAGTCCAGTGCCCGGAGAACGGGCGTGCGGAGCAGCGTTCCTTATTCGATTGGACTTAAATTAAAACAGGAACATCCTGTACTCGTTTTTGCATGATGGATTCCATTGCTTCGGGCTCTTATACCTTTGCATTCTGTCGAGAAAACACAGCTTACATGATTTCAACATTATTTTTTGCCGGACCAATTCTGATGTATTCGACCGAAATCCCCCTAACTCTTAAATCCTTTTTATAACCTTTTACATTCTTGGGCAAGTCCTCAAAATTATCTACTTCGGTGGTTGTGCATCCCCATCCAGGTAATGTTTAATATTCTGCTTCAACCTGATCCAATATTTTTGTTTCCGGAAAAACCGATAATGTCTGATCGTTGTAACGGTGGGAGCGTCGCAAAAGTCCAAAATTAACTAAAATTCAGAGTAATTCTCCAAAAAGGATAGCAAGAAAAATGTTATTTTATTCATAAAATCAAAAATCTTGACCATGCTTTTGTTAGCAGGCATTTTGACTTTTTTGCATAAGAAATTCTTGAATAACAATGGAAATATCAGGAAAGAAAGTCTATAAAACCTGAATCTCTAAATCAGAAACTTCTTAATCATAATAAAGTGGGCCCGCTGAGATTCAAACTCAGGATCTCTCCCGTATGAAGACTGGGGAATGCGCGACACATGAACCGTGTTTGACGAGCCAAAATACAATAGACCTTTCTTTCTCATTGAACAAGGACTCAAATAAACAGAATACTGATAGAGCTCATCCCAAAACCAATTTTATTCTCAAATCAGTAAGATTTCAGAACTAATTTCCATTATTAGAAACCCGATTGATTATTCATAATACGAGATCCAGAGAAGCAATTTTGAGTTTTGGGATGAGCTCAATATATAAAGAAAAATAATTTTATAATCCCATAATTATGTTAAGATCACTAATGAAGACCTTTTAATATATAATTTGATAAAAGAGAGCAGAAAAATGAGAAATTAAGTGAAATTCTCCAATAATTTTTCCTTTTCATATTCTAACAAATTTACCTTATAAAATGAGTTTTTAACAATAGTTTCTAGTAGTTGATCTTCCGGAATCTCATTCGGAACTTTAGATTTCAGTTTGTTGATTGCAGATGTAGGAACTCCGTATTCAGCAAGAATCGAAAGATGATCAGGTATAAAATCATTTTCTATCTGTGTTGCATAATACAAATAATTCCCAGGATCTAATGCTTTTTTTTCACAAACATATTTCTGCAACTCATTAATTACATTTAACCACTTTGGTACTTTATAATGAAGCCAATGCCTTTGGATTTGAAACTGATTTTGAATTGCAGCGTTTAAAATTTCATTTTTTGTTTTATTCTTATTTGTTGAAGCCAAATAAGTAAATTCAGATTTTATAAGATAATTCATATTTTGATGTAGTCCGTAATCATAAGTAACTTTTACCAATTTCTTACTGGTCATTGGACTACCAGACTCACCAGACTTCAACAAAAAGGCCCAAGCTAGAGAAATAGTAAATCTTAATTGTTCATATGTCGGATACCCTTTCCAGTAAATTAATGAGTAACATTGATTAATATTTTCCATCAAAAAGTCCAGTATTTGCTTTTGTCCTTTTATTGAAACACCATTTTTTTTGAATAATTCCTTTTCTTCTAACGGAAGATTTTTTAGCTCTTTATATTGATTAGTATTTTTGTATTTAATATCTTTATCATTAATTTGGACAAGAATTTCATCAGAAACAGGATTCTGCTCAAAAAAAGGAATATCAATTATTATTTTCTCTTCCGCAATTGGTTTATTGAAATTATAAATTCTCCCAACATAGTGTTCCATCATTCTACCAGCTCTACCCTTTATATTTGAATAATCAAAAAAATCAATACTTTTTTTATTCCCTTTGTGTGAGTCAAAGAAAATAACATTTTTAGCACTTGTATTCACACCTTCAATAATTGTAGTTGTACAGAACAAATAATTCAACTTTTTTTCATTGAAGTATTTTATTACTGTAGCGGTTATATGTTTGGGTAAAGCACCGTCATGTATTCCTATACCATATTTAAGACAATCAATAAAGTCCCACTGCTCGTTTATATTCTCTTTCAGCCACTCAATTATGCTAAGTCGCTTTTCAGGAAATATGACTTCTTTTCTCACTAGATATTCTTGGAATTTTTTGGATAAACTTCTTGCCCGATTAGGAGAAGCGCAATATATTAGACTCTGCTCATCTCGTAACTTTAAAAGCAGTTCAAACAATTCTTTTTCTTTTAATAATCCCTTTTTCCCCCGTTCTCCAAATTTCTCCGAATAGCAATCAACAGTTACACAATCAACTAGACCATAGTTTGTTTTAAAGAACTTTGCATTGTATTTTTCGGTAAATCCTTCTGAAATACCTTCAATATTTGGCCCTAATAAGTAAAATCTACTTTTATGTTTATTTACTAACAAATTAAAAGCATTATTTAAGATATCTGAGCGTTCATCATCTCTTCTTGCACTTAACTTGTAAAACTCGTCAATAATGAAAAAGTCAATGTTTGGAAGGTTTTGATACTCCATAACTCTTTCTGCAGTTAGTAAAAATAAATTCCTTCCCTCTTCCACATATTTCTGAGATGTCCGTATAATAATCCTATAATCTTTTGTGTACTTGAATAATTTTCTTCTTGTTTCATCTAAAAGTGCAAGTGTTGGCTGAATAACTACTATGTTTTTGTACCTTTTAGATGCCACAATTTCTTCGATGAGTAGACTTTTTCCAAAACTTGTTGGTGCACTAACTATTACATTTTTGTCACTTCTTAATAGTTCACTCAATGCTTTTTGTTGTTCATGGAAATATTTATCTAGATCATAACAAAAATGAAACTCTTTTCTTATTTTTTCTCCCGTGTTTTTAATTTGTAAAATACATTTTTCTTTTTCTAAATAAGGATAAAATCCAGCCGCTTCTACTAAATCAGCCCAAATATCATACGTTGAACTCTCTAATTTTCCGCAGTTATCTAGAATATTTATAATTACTTTTCTGCCGTATTGTTGCTCAGATTCATTTCCTCTCAATAATTCGGAGCAATCTTTTGCAAACTGAAAACTTTCCTCTAATCCTATACTTTCAGAGTTTCTTATCTGATCTATAATCTCGTCAATTAATTTAGGACTGGCTTCACTCATCTTTTAATTCCTGTAAAGTGTACAATTTCTTATGCAACCTTTTAATTAACTCATTTTTACATGGAACTGGAAAAAGTAGCAACACAATATTTAAATTACTCTTAAGAGGATGATCATTTATGTTATCAAAATTATTTTTTAAGTTTCTAACCTCTTTTTCATAACTTTCTATAAATTCACTTTGATTTTCATCGTCATACTTTGTAAAATTATCACTTGAGTATGTACAAAGCAACGGAATGGTTATAGAACTTAAAACATCTTTTAGCTTACTTTTTCCATCCATCAATTCTAGCCATTCTTCTTTTTCTGGAATGTTATCATAAGGCTCAATCTTTTTTGATATGATTACAAACTCATTGTTAAGATAGTCACGCTGGAAATGTTCTTTTATGTCCTTAATTAAGGCTTCTACACCTTTTTTACCGTCCATATATAATTTTGATTCTCCTAACCACATAGTTTTATTTTCTGGCTGAATATGAACAGCGTCAAAGCCATGAACCGGAACCCCATATGAATCTTTAAAATATATTTTTGATAAGAGAGGAACAGTGCTATGAAAATCACGTAATATAAGATGTAATATTAATTCTCCGAACTCTCCTCTTTTCAAAAAACTTTTTCTCTGTTCATCGCTGTCATCAATGAAACTGCAATTATCAACGTATATCTCTTTAGCTTTTTTGAATTCCTCAATTTTGTAAATAGATTTTGCGGCGTCAGATAATTGATCTATAAGCTTAGTCTTATCTGGTTCTAAGTGATAACCAAATGCGAACTCAAATATTACATTTTGAAGCAAATTAACTAATTCCTTCCAACGATATTTGCTTTCGTTATTATCATCAATATCAAATCCAACCAAATAAGTCTTAAGATTCGCTTCGGAAATTCTTTCTTCAATAATTTTTGCTGAATTAAATGGCTTTTTCTTTTCCATATTAGTCCTCAGGTTCTTGGAAGCAAATCTTAAAGCTTATAAAATAATTATTCGAAAGTAACTATTGAATAAATAACTTACTATATTTTTCATAAATACAAAAATCAGAAAAGAGAGTATATGGATAAGGAGGATTACATTCAAAGACAAAAATAGATAGTTTTCAAAATATGTAAAAAATATTACATTTGAGCTCCGTAGAAACCCATCTAAGTAAGTTTCAATAGGCTGCAGATTAATCAAAAATAGATTAATCGGACAATTCAAACTAATCGAGACTTATCATCTTAAATGATTTCTTCATAGCGAAATATAGTCTCAAAGAGTATAGGATTAAAGTAAAAATTAGATTGAGAGTAATAAATATTTGCACTGTTTTTCCTCGATTCTAATATTATAATCGAAAGAATGGGAGGTTACATAAACATTTAGTAACCTTTTATTTGATATTATGAGGTAGAGAAATGAAATTATTAGGAAAATATAAAGTCATGAAACATAAGGTAAAACCAGAGATTACATATCCTTTAGTGAGGCTTCCACGATCGGAAGTAAACCTTGCTGGAGAAACTGCTCATATTTTCAAAACAGAATATAATAGTAAACCTGTTTATTTAATTGCTTTTGAAGAAGAGATTAACTGTGAATTTAAAGTTGTGCAACCTGAAGGCAAATCTGACTTTGAAGCAAGAATAGAAGCATTCAAAAAGAAGGTTAATACGTTCTTAGAATCAGAAAATAAGGATATAAAAGAGAGTGGGCCCGCTGAGATTCGAACTCAGGACCTCCGCCGTGTGAAGGCGACGTCATAACCGTCTAGACCACGAGCCCATGTTGTTTTTGAAATTTAAAAAGGAATAAGCACCATAAAATAGAACTTCTTATGTATAAGCTTATCGCTTGTTAACGATGGTAGGGGCTGCCCCGCCGCGTTATGAAATTGTTATTCTATTTTGCTTGGTCTGGATTTCAGTTTTTTTCGATCTCTTTATCAAGCCCTTTTCAGCCTTTTTTCACTCTGCTAATACTTTATGTAGGGAGTGAAATCTTCAGTTTCTCTACAGGAAATTTTCGAACACACACCACACAAATTAAATAAGTTACAGATGTAAATAACTCTATAAACTAATTTAATTGTAGGGTTGAAATGATAGAAATCCTCAAAATACTCTTCAGCATTCCCTTCTTACTGTACTCGTGTTATTCTGACCTTAATTCCCGCAGGGTCTCAAATAAGGTCTGGAAATATATGCTTGCATCGGGTTCGGGGTTCGTTTTTTATGAAATTTTCACAGACGGACTTTCCTACCTTATGCCTCTTCTTTTATCAGGAGTTCTTGTTTTTACGGCCGTCTATCTCCTTTTCCAGTTTGGGGCTTTCGGAGGCGGGGATGCAAAGGGGTTGATCGTGCTTTCCATCCTTTTTCCTTCTTATCCGGTGTTTAGCTATTCAGGAAATACATATCCCCTGCTCGGGGTTCCACCAATCGGGATTTTCGCCTTTACGGTACTGGGAAATGCTCTCCTGATGACAACGCTTGTCCCTCTCGGGATGTTCTGCCACAATCTCCTGCATTTCTCGCCTGAGATGATCAAAAATCCGCTTTACATGTTTATAGGATACCGGACAGAGATTTCTTCCCTGAAGTACAAGAAACACCTTGGCCTGCTTGAAAAATTTGAGCTTGACGAAAGTGGAAGCCTCAAAAAAACATTTGCCCGTGGAGGTCTCAACTTCGATGCGGACCAGAAACCGGAACTTGAGGAGTATCTGAAAAAAGGTTTGATTGAGAAAGATATCTGGGTTACTCCCGGCCTGCCGTTCATGCTTTCAATTACAGCCGGGTTTATTACTGCTGTTTTTTTTGGAGATTTGATATTTTATACGGTCATGCGCCTCATTGTAAGTTAAACTTCGTGGTGTGTTTTGATAAAATTGAAAACCTTGATGTTTTGAAAACACATCTTATTGAGTAAGTGGTAATCTGGTAGGCATTTCTATTCCGATTGGTTCTTTGTTTAATCGCGGTGGTAAAGAAAATAATCCCTTGAGAGAGGAATTATTTTTTACACCTGGATATCTAACTCCTTACAAATCGTTTTATGATAAAGGATGGTCAGGCTTTGGAATAAAACTAATCATCACCGCGCCCTTCTATGACATCAATGATACGCTGGCCGATCAGTGGAGCGGCGGTAGCGGCAAAAGTGGAATTAGGGTGAGAATTCGAAGTGGATACGGCATTTTCCGGCAAGAGGTATAGCCCGCCTCCGGTTTCCAGCTCGCGGAAATCCCAGATATAGATATTATCCCCGGGTTCATCCCAGGTCGTCTTGACCCAGTTTGCAAAGTCTCTTGCTCTCTTTGCTTCTTCGACATTGGTCTCACTTTCGACTAGAGCTGGACCGGTCCAAACGATAAAGCGGTTATTCGGAAACTCATGCATCTTTGCTTTCAGGGCGTTGTATTGCAGCTTATAATTCTCTTCACTTTTGACACTGGAAGTTATATCCGGAGAACCGGTATCGGCAACAACGCTGCTGACCGGGAAGCAGTGCTTCCAGACGATGACATCATAAGTCTGAGTCAGCATCTCCAGGGTCGGTTCTTTCTTATAGGCAGAAGCACCGGCATGGTTTACCCAGATGTTCCAATAATCGTAAGGATAGTTATTCCATCCATAAGGGCGTGATTTCGGGAATTCCATTTGTGTTATACTGTAGTTTGTGCCGTGATTGGTGTTGTAATTCGCAATCTTAGTGTCTACCCCACCGTCCCAGATGACCCCGCCGGTGCTGTGATGGAGATAAATGACCTTTGCCGAGCTCGACATCGGTTCGTCATTTTCAATTTCCGCAGCTATAATATTGTTGTTTGGGCCAGTTACGTTTGATTTTGTAGTCGCATTATTTGCAAATACTACTAACTGTGAATTTTCACTGGCGTTTGAATTATCCGCATCCGAGTTTGAACTACACCCCGATGTAGAGATAAATAAAATAGTGATTAGCAATCCAATAAATTTAATTCCAGAAATTTTACTGGCAAGGCTCATGATAATCCCCCAGGCATTACTTATTATTCTTTTGTAAGATGACGTTACTATCGGAAAAAGTGAATTTACTCAGCACTCACTAAAATTATTAATTATGTCTACTACAATATGAACATTGCCTTGCTATTTAATTATACAAAAATAGTAAAGGAATTTATTGGTAATAAGTAATAATGTTTTTTAAAAAGTAATAATGTTTTTTAAAAAGTAATAATGTTTTTAAGAGTTAATCTCGACATTTTTTATACAACGCTGCGACGCTCTTTGCTCTTCAAAGAATTACCTTTTTTGCACAACAAGCAGCCCGTAAAGAATCGTTTCCGGAAACGGCGGATTTTCAGGCGTGCCTTTTACAATTCTTTCTTCAGGATAGCCGAGGTTTTCGCAGGTATAAAGTTCAGCTTCAATACCCATCTCTTTAAGGATTTCTGCAACCTCAAGTGAGCCAAAGTTTTCTTCCGGCAGGAGGAAGATATTTCTTCCGTTCTTTAATTCCTGGATCAATTCGGCTTTTGCAGGCTCCGAGTCCCTGCCATGGGCTGTGATTGCGCAGAGGTTGGTCAGGTTCACTTTTGTACGCGCACAGGCCACCTGCATCGAGGAAATCCCGGGTATGACTGTGTCTTTCTCTCCTGCGAATTTTCCGAGCCCTGAAAACATAGGATCGCCTGTAGACAGGACGACTGCATCGGCTGGTAGGAGATGAAGCGACTTATAGTCCTTAATCGGTTTTGCTTCACATTCAATATACTCCCGGGCAATCTCAAGGGCTCTTTTCGCGCCATAAACCACAGAAGCTTTCCTTATAGCCTTTATTCCTTCTTCCGTAAGCATTCCGGGCCCTACTCCGACTCCTACGACAATCATTATTTTTCTTCCCCTTTTCCTGTCTTAATTAACTTTCATTCTTACTGTCCATCAGGACAGATCCATCCCTGTCGATTACCACGATTCTTGCGCCTTTTCCTTTCTCGATTGCCATCTCGAAGGCCTCTTTCAGGCGCATATGTTCAGGCGCTTTTTTAAGCATCTCGACAACGGTTGCATATCCGCTGCCTTCAAGCATCTCAGGGTTTCCCCATTTAAGGACAAGGCCTGGAAGCCCGCAGATAATTATATCACCAGAAGCGTAATCAAGCCCTTCCGAAATCCTGCTTCCGATCATAACGACTGTATAATCAGGAAAAAGCATATGAGAGTAACGCATTCCTATCCGGCCTGTCGTCAGGACCACTCTGTCCGTGCAGCGTATCAGGTCTCCTCTCATTTCTCCAAGGTGGTCATTCCAGGGCTCAACAAAGCCTGTACTTCCAAGTACGGAAATTCCGCCTTCAACCCCTATCCTGCTGTTCAGGGTTTCTTTTCCGGTTTTCTCTCCGTCCGGAATTGAGATTGTAACCTCGGCTCCTCTCAAGCCCAGTTCTTCTACGGCTTCCTGCACTGCGGCCTTTATCTGTTCCATTGGTTTTGGGTTAATAGCTGGCTGGCCTTTTGGAACCTGTAGCCCGTCCCTTCTGACAATTCCTATGCCTCTTCCTCCGAGAATTCGGATTCCTTCAGCTTCCCTGGCTTCTCCCACAAATTCAAGCCCCCGGGTAATATCGGATTCGTGGTCGTTTTGAATCTTTTTCACAACTGCACGCCCCTGAGAGGCTTCGCTGACCTCAAGCTGTGCTCTCAATCCCACAGGAGTCGGAACAGATACGCTATGAACCGTTTTCTTAAGGGAAAGGACCGCGGCTTTTGCAGCAGCACTTGCTGTGGTTCCTGTAGTGTATCCTCGTTTGAGGATAGACCCGTCACTCAGAACCACAATCATCCCGGATGCTACTTTTGTTTCAAGTTCTTCCCTGGCAAGCCCGGTACGGACAATCCATTCTTCAGGGATCTTGAAATTGTTAACAGGATCTATCATGGAAGAATACTCGGAGGTTTTTTATTATAAATGTATTGACATCAATTACCAATGGCTAAAGCACTTTGGCTTTCGCTTCTATGCCTTAGTTACCTATATCGGAAAAACCCGATTGGTTTTTTGTATAAGCCTTGCCATATTTTCTGGTTTTACTGCACATGATAAAAGTAACTGACATCAAAGGTATAGATAAAAGATAGAAAAGAAGTAGAAAAAAAATCGAAAAAAGATAGAAAAGAGGTGGCATCATTCCAGGAGTGGGGATTTGTTTTTTGGAAATGGGGTTTTTCCTGGATTCTGGAACGATTGGGGAGTCGTTCTTCCTATGGGGTGTTGGGGTTGGTGTGTGAAAAATATTCTCGGGAATGATGCCTTTTCAGATGCCGGCACTTGCCTGGCACACTACTACATCTTAAGTTCTATTATATAAATATATAGGAAACTAAGGATGATCTTTCAATATAGAAATATATTGATTGATTACGAATATGCCAGTTATATATCTCTATAATATTTCCATAGAATCCTCATATTTTTGTCTCCCAACTGCATTTTCTAACTTCGCTGAAACAAATCTCTCTTTGGATTATATATTCACCACTCTAACACAATCAGGTTAAATGGAAAGGGCACTATCAGACTTAATTCTGAAAATCTAGGTAGAATTAAACTCCAATATATAAATAAAAACCGAAACACTGGTTTTTCAGGTTACAGCCCTTTTTACTGGATTCTTGCAAACATGCGGTCCAGTTCCCCTTTAGTAAATGTGATCACAGTGGGCCTGCCGTGTGGACAGGAGTAAGGATTTTCAGCTTTCTTAAGCTGTTCTATTAGCTCTTCCATCTGTCTGGTGCTGCAGGCAGCTCCACCTTTGATTGCAGCTCTGCATGCGAGGGTCTTGCAGATCTTTTCCGAAATTCCTGTATCTTTTTTAACTTTTCCTGAGGCTAAAAGGTCCGAAACTATGTCATGGATAACCTCAGGGTCTTCAAGCCGGCCGAAGACCTCGGGTACGAAGGTGACTACGTATGTATTGTCCCCGAATTCTGAAATCCCGAAACCGTAATCTTCCAGATAAGGAATGTACTCTTCCATAAGCACTTTTTCTTTAGGTGTAAGGTCTATGGTTATAGGTGTGATCAACTCCTGCACCCTGGACTTTTTCATTTTCAAGACCTGTTCGTAAAGAATTCTCTCGTGAGCAGCATGCTGGTCGATAAGCACAAGGTCTTCTCCCCTTTCGGCAAGGATATACAGCTTAGATACCTGCCCTATAATCCTCAGGTTTTCAAAAGAATCCGTGTTCGGTTTTTGTATCGGCTTTTGCATCTTTTCGGCATTTATCCCCTCAAATTTCTTCTCTTCCGAACCTGTTTTTTCAATTTCATTTTCTTGAACATCTGTTACTTTTCTTTTAATATCTCCTTCTTTCTCCCTTTCCTTCTCTATTTTGTTATCCAGCTTTTTATCACCTGAGATTTCCTGTGTTCTTCCTTCTGCGGTAAAGTCCAGAAGGCGCTCGGAGCGTTTTAGCCTCCTCTCGGTATCTTTTACCGGATAAACATAGTTCTCAGCCTTATCTCTCATACTTTTGGCTCTTTCAGGAAGGCCAGTTTCCAGAATTCCGTTCTCCTGAATCCCTTTTTCCCGAATCCTGCTCTCCTGACTCCCGTTCTCCCGAATCCCGGTGGCCTTTCCAGCGTCCTTCCTTCCAAAAATTTCCGCAGCTTCGGAGACCTGCAATCTATCTGAAGAACCTGAAACATCGAAGGTTTTCTGAAAAGCCCTTTCTCTTTTTTCCCGAATTTCAGGAGCCAGAGCATTTTCGGAGAGTACTTTTTCGATTGCAAATGTGACCGCATCCCCAAGCTCTTTCTCCCGGCTGAAACGCACCTCGGCTTTTCGGGGGTGTACATTAACGTCTACTTCCCCAGGATCAACAATAAGAGAGAGCACCGCCACAGGATAGCGCTCTTTTGGAATTTTGGTATAATATCCTTCTCGAATAGCTTTATTGACGGCTCTTGAGGTTACAGGGCGGGTATTTACGAACAGGAAAATCTGGTCGCTTTCTCTTCGAGTGTTTTCAGGCTTTGAAATGTACCCAAAGATTTCAAAATCTTCTGTCCTGTACTCCAGGGGGAGCATTGAACGAGCAGTATCCGGGCCCAGAAGATTTACAATACTTTTGAAAGACTCACTTGAGCCCGCATTTCTTATGACTGGCTTTTCTTCACTGAGCAGAGTAAAGGAAATATGCGGATTTGCCAGAGCAAGCTGCGTTACCGTCTCTGTAATATGGGCAAGCTCGGTACGGTCACTTTTGAGGTATTTCTGCCTTGCCGGAGTATTGTAAAACAGGTCTTTTACATGCACAGACGTACCTGGGGCCGTGCCTGCATCCGAAGTTTCCAGAACTTTTCCCCCATTGATTACTATTCTGGTACCTGTAATTTCTTCCGGAGGCCGGGTAAGTATCTCCACCTTTGCAACCGCTGTAATAGACGAAAGAGCCTCTCCCCTGAAGCCCATTGTAGAAATAGTATCGAGATCTTCAATCCGTGTGAGCTTGCTAGTTGCATGCTTTTTATATGCAAGCAAGGCATCTTCCCTGCCCATCCCGCACCCGTTGTCCCGGACAAGAATGGAGCGTTTTCCACCTTTTTCGACTTCGATGCGGATGTCCGTAGCTCCTGCATCGATTGAGTTGTCTATCAGCTCTTTTACTACGGATGCAGGTCGTTCAATTACCTCTCCGGCCGCGATTTTGTTTATCGTATCTTTATCAAGGAGCCGAATTTTATTTCCCTTATCTTTTTTCTTCCCTTCAATATGTTCTTCCATCATTCCTTTACTCCGTCCAGACCCGAAAAATATTCATTGGACATACTTTACTCGACCTTTAATCCAGCAATTAATTGATCCCTAATCGACCCTTAGCCCAGTCAATCCAGCAGCCTTTTGAGCTCATGAAGCTTGTTCAGGGCTTCTATTGGCGTCATTTCTTCCACATTCAGTTTTCTAAGAGCTGTTTCTACAGGGCTGGGCCTGTCTACCTTTGCTGGATTTCCGCCGCTGTCTCCAGGGTCAAAAAGCATCATCTGGGTATAACGCGCTGTAGCCTTGCTTTTTCTCTTTTTTCCGTTCTTGCCGTCTTCAACCTCTTCGAGCACGTTCTCTCTTTCGAGTTCTTTAAGAATTTCATTTGCCCTTTCTATTACCTTTTCCGGGACGCCTGCAAGTCTTGCAACCTGGATTCCATAACTCCTGTCTGTTGCACCCGGCACGATCTTTCGCAGGAAAACTAACTCATGACCTTCTTCTTTTACTGCAACATGATAATTTTTGACCCTTTTTAATTTCTCTTCAAGGGCTGTGAGCTGGTGGTAATGAGTTGCAAATAGAGCCCTTACTCCTACTTTTCCTCTGTTATGCAGGAATTCCACAACAGCTTTTGCAATGCTATACCCATCATAGGTACTCGTTCCCCTGCCGATCTCATCAAGAAGTACAAGGCTTCTTGGGCTTGCATTATTCAGGATATTTGCAAGCTCAACCATTTCTACCATAAAGGTGCTCTGTCCACTTGCGAGGTCGTCAAATGCCCCAATTCTTGTAAAGACCTGGTCAATAATCCCTATTGAAGCATAGAATGCAGGAACAAAAGAACCGACCTGAGCCATAATAGCTATAAGCGCAGTCTGGCGCATGTAAGTGGACTTGCCTGCCATATTCGGTCCTGTTACCAGCAAAAACTGGTTTTCCTTGCAGTCAATTTCTGTATCGTTCGGGACAAAGCCGCCATGTACAGTGTTTTCAACTACCGGATGCCTCCCATCCCGGATAAGAATCTTGCAGTCATCCGTAAGCTGGGGCCTGATATAATTGTTATTTTCTGCGATTTCAGCGAGATCTGCAAGGACATCAAGCGTGCCTATTCTTTCGGCTGTTTCCTGAAGTTCTCTTGAATGGGCTGAAAGTGTCCGCACAATTTCTGTAAAGATTTCATACTCGAGAGCTATAGCTTTTTCATTGGCTGTCAGGATAAGGCTCTCTTTTTCCTTGAGTTCAGGGGTAAAAAAGCGCTCGGCATTTGACATGGTTTGTTTTCTGATGTAATCGTCAGGAACCTGGCTACTGTTGGCATTGGTTACCTCTATATAATACCCAAAAACCTTATTATATCCCACTTTCAGGGACTTTATGCCACTTCTTTCTCTTTCCTTCTGCTGAAAATTTGCAATCCACTGCTTGCTGTTGCTCGCAATATCCTTGAGTTCAGCGAGTTCTGCACTATATTCCGACTTTATCATGCCTCCTTCCCGAACTGAGATAGGCGGCTCGTCAACTATTGCTCTATCTATCATTTCAGCCAAATTTTCAAGCTCGGAAAACGATGCAAGCCCTACTGCAATATCATTTAAAATTGCGGATTCAATGTTTTCTATAAGGGAATCCCGGACAGGAGGCAGAGCTTCAAGGGATTTTTTCAGGGCTACAAGGTCCCTTGCGTTTGAGTTCCCATATACTACCCTGCCTACGAGGCGTTCTATATCCCTGACATCTGAAAGCCAGTTCCGGAGATCGTAGCGGAGCAGAGGCTTTGCTGTCAGTTCTTCAACAGCATCTAGACGATGGTTGATTTTTTCCACGGAAAGTAGGGGTTTCAAAAGCCACTTTTTCAGGGTACGGCTTCCCATCGGCGTTTTCGTGCTATTCAGAATGCGGTATAGGGAATTTTCGTCTCCTTCATCTCGCACGTTTTTAACAATTTCGAGATTCCGCAGGGTTACGGAATCAAGGATCATAAATTCGGAATTTGAGTAGGTTCTCAGGGTATTGATATGGGTAAGCTCCCGCAGCTGTGTAGTCTGTGCATATTCCAGGGCGGCCCATGCCGAGTACACTGCAAAATCCAGGTTCTCACAACCCATGCCTTCAAGAGTTGCAACTCTAAAATGGGTTTTCAATTTTTCTCCGGCTTCCTTTGCTCCTGAAATATCGGGGGCAAATTCCTGCACAATAGTTTGGGCTCTCAGCCGTTCAGTAAGGTCTGGATTTCTATACAGGGATGAAGGCAAAATACATTCGGACGGCCGCATGCGAGCAAGCTCGCTTAGAAGCTTTTCAAAATTTTCCGAGTCTCTGAACTGCGTTGTAAGGAATTCACCTGTGGAAATATCGAGAAACGACACTCCAATTTCAAATTCGGTTTCGGCATTCTTTCCGGAGTTTCCGATTTCTCGCCCAGCGACTGCCATGAGGTAATTGTTTGAGGCATCTGAAAACATGGACGAATCAATCGCCGTGCCGGGTGTGACTACCCTTACAACCCCTCGCTTTACAATTCCCTTCGCCTTTTTCGGGTCTTCAAGCTGTTCGCAAATTGCCACTTTATACCCTTTATTTATGAGCCTCGGCAGGTAAGTGTCAATTGCATGGTAGGGTATTCCTGCAAGCGGCATTCTCTCTCCTGCTTTGTCTTTGCCACGGGCTGTAAGCGTGATCTCCAGTTCTTTTGCAATAGTTTTTGCGTCTTCCCCAAAGGATTCATAGAAGTCTCCCATACGGAAGAAGATAAGTGTGTCAGGATATGCCTGCTTGGCTTCGTAGTACTGGCGCATTGCAGGGGTCATCATTTCAGTCATTTTTTACTCACTGTAGGCCTTGAATTGTTCTGTTAATACAATTGAGAAAATAAAATTGAGATTTTTATTGGAAATTCCGGGTTTTTCAGGATTCCTCAGATACTGGGTAATGTCTATATCAGGATTCTCTAAATACTGGCTAATAACTTTAGATATTGATTAGTAGATACAACATCTTTATTAAAATCATCCTTCTTATATATATTTAACAATTCGATATTGAAAGCCATTTTAAAGGAGGAATTGGTCTGGGCCAGGAAAAACTTATAGAAGTTTGTCCTGTCTGCGGAAACGCAGATTTATATTATGAAGTTGGCGGGTATGCAGGTTCGGTTTACCACTGCAAGGAATGTGGGTATATAGGTGCTTTTGTTATTGAAGCTAATGAGGAAATGATCGAGAAAATACGGGAAAATTACAGACGTGAAAGAATGAGTCAAAGTAATAAGGTAAGCGATGGTGAATGAAAGTAAATGGGCCAATGAAAGTGAATGGGATAATGAATGCAAATGAGACAATGAAAGTAAATGAGACAATGAAATTCCAATGAAACTAATATATTTTTGCATATATCGTTTCGTGATTTCGTGACTCTTCAAAGATTTCTAGGGCACGCCTGTCCAGATCTGGAAGAAAAAAGTAAAGGATTAACAAGAGGAAAATAACTCAAAGAGCGAAGCGTTGAAACATTTTCATCAAAGGCTTTTCCAGAAGTTGGGGGCCTATAATTACTGACATAAAATCATAGTAAAAATTCTGCATTTTTAAGCGCATAAATATCGCTTGGTCTCGATACATGCGCTTAAATTTAAGTATCAGACAAAAGCAATATTATTAAATTGCAATCGTCTGATCTCACAGAGATACAGCATGGCATATATTTGCCTAAAAAGGTTGAAGTTTAAGATAGTAATCTAGGTGATTTTCCAGGTGCAAACTTTCACATATTAAACAAAATCGAATTTTATATAACTGCATATCACTTCCCTTTGTAATCTCTCTAAACAATTTTGATTTATAACGATACCGAACCCGCTAGTAAAAATACCCCGACACCCAGCGAAAACTTTTACGTATCGTAATTTTATTTGACACAGGTTTTCCATCAACGACTCAGGACGACTTTGTCAATTTTATCTCTAAGTATATATGAGTCGTATAATTGTATATTGGAAGTATAAGCATATATAACTTTTTATCGACTAGTTATTCTAAATATACAAACAGATTATTATTTTTTCTTTAACCTGATAGTTTAATATTATATATGACAAGTAGAAACCAAACGTCCAAAATACAATAGATTATTTCCATTCTAATACAATGAAAAAACGACGAGAGAATCTAAATTGAACCAGAAAACAAAAACAAGTGAAGCCCTAGAGATAGATGCAACAACGTTTAAAGTCTATCAAAATTAGCATATAAATTAAATTTTGGTGGGGCCGCTGAGATTTGGACTCAGGTCGCAAGACCCCCAGTCTTGCAGGATGGACCAGGCTACCCTACGGCCCCGCAGAGCAGATTGTACTTTCTCAATGGCAAATCTCCTTTTTGTTTACCATCGTCAACTATTGTAATCAAATATGTAGTATAAATGAGTATCGGTAGAAGAGAGTAGGTGAATTCTTTTTATTATATTTTTTACAGTAGTTCATTACTCATAGACGTCATCCTTATCTGGATTTCTTAGCAGGATCGGAACTATTACGGTTTTTGGAGATCAGCTTCAGAAGGCGTACTCAATATGCTTTTTGCCCGAAGGACTCGCTGGATAATAGTGATGTGGGAAAACACAGCTACAAGTACCAGAGCCCAGCTTAGAAAACCTGAAATTCCGCCTAGGGCCAGGAGAACCATTCTTTCCGTACGTTCGGCAATTCCGACTGACAGTTTCCGGCAACCTGCGGATTCCGCACGGGCGCGGGTGTAGCTTACCAGGAAGGAGCCTATCAGGGCAAAGCCTGCCCAGAGCCAGCCTTCGATTTGCACAATCGGGGAAAGGACAAGCCTGCCGTTAACCGCGCCTGCTATTATTCCTAGGAACATCAGGCCATCAGAGTACCGGTCGCAAACCGAATCGAGCACACCTCCAAAAGGCGTCATCCGGTCTTTTGCCCTTGCAACTCCTCCGTCAAGGATATCAAAGACCCCGCTAAACAGAATAAGAAGACCGCCTGCAAAAGGTTTTCCCAGCGCAAATGCTGCCCCTGCAGCGATGCTTACGGCGAAACCCAGCAACGTGAGGGTATTCGGAGATAAGGGAATCAGGCGGGCAATGGGAATTATCAGCTTTCTTGCGCTGTTTTTGAGTTCGTCGAAGATATTTAACCCCTTCCATTTACTGGCTGCGTGTATAGCTACATATAGATGATAGTATGGTTGAACATTAGCTTATCTTTTTTGGAAAAAAACCTGCCCATACTTTTAATCTGTTATTAAGGGCTTCCTGAAGTTTTGGGATGTTTCTCCAGACAGAATGTAGGCAGGGACAATAAAAGAGTTTTTGTCAAAAAGGAAGTTTTTAAAGATTTTCTGGTGATTTTAAAGTATTTTTTAGTTAGTTACTAACTTGACAGTGACTTCTGAGTAGTTTTATGATATATCAGTGATTTATAAGTGATTTTCATGACTTTTATGGCTTCTGAGTGGCTTCTCATCAAGAACGAACTTATAAGAATTCACATCAAGGGGGAACTTTTAAGGATTTCCTGTCAAAAAGGAAGATTTATTGATCCCTATTAAAAATACCTGTTAAAAATACCTGTAAAAATACCTGTTAAAAATACCTGTTAAAAAACACCTGTTAAAAAACGAATAAGTCGCATGAATTTAAAATGATATGGAGTTAAAAAATGGAAATCGTAGAAAAGCACAGATCAGAGTGTAAAGAATGTGGACAATGCCTTAAGGTTTGCCCTCGCTACAATGACCTGGGTTTGTTTAACCGGTTGTACGGATATCTGGAAGGAAATTCGGACATTGATGCCGGCTCTCTGCTGCGCTGCCTGACCTGTGGGCTCTGTACAAATGCATGTCCCGTGGGGCTGGGAATAAAAACACTTATTTCTCCTGCAAGGCAAAAGTGGGTCCGTGAACATGGCCTTACCGACAGGCAGACAATGGTAGACCCTGAAGCTGAGAATAATCTTTTTAAGAAGATTGCCGAGCTGGACGAAACTCCTGCGTACAAAGAAAGTTCAGGTTCAGTAGTTTATTTTCCTGGCTGCGCAGGAACATATATCAACAAAATCATGGCACAGTCTGCAATTGCACTGTTGGATAAAGCAGCAGTCGATTACACTGTCCTGAGTGGGGTCGAATACTGCTGCGGAGCCGTATCTGCGGGTGCTGGAGATCCAGGGCCTATCCACAGGAACGGACAGCGAAATATTGAAGAAATCCGAAAAAGGGGGGCTAAAACTCTTATTACAGCCTGTCCTGGCTGTTTTAAGGCATTTAAAGATATCTACCCTCGAATTTTTGGGAAACTTGATTTTCAGGTGTTGCACGTTTCCCAGTACCTTGAGCTTCTTATAAAGGAAGGAAAACTCACTCCTGAGGCTGTGCTCAAGCATAAAGTCTTTTATCATGACCCCTGTCATCTGACCAGGTCAATGGGAGTATATCAAGAAGCAAGAGACGTGCTTGAGCAAATTCCGGGCACCGAGCTTGCCAATGGAACTCCTAAAAACTCGGCTTGCTGTGGCTTTGGAGGTGGAGTAAGGGTCAATTACCCATCTGAGTCCCTGGATGTGGCCTCTGACCGCTACAGAGCTGCCGAAAAACTGGGCTGTGATATAATTATCACTAACTGCGGGGGCTGTATGCAGAATCTTATTGAAGCCGGGCAGGACGAAAAAATAAAAGTTTTTGACCTTGCCGAATACCTGTCCCTCGCCTGCGGAATAAAAATCGAGAGGGAAGATTCCAGAATGCTGGAACTCGTCAACAGGGCTTATAGGCTCTGCATTTCGGGATATGGAGAATCCGAGGGCTTGTAATCTTACCTTGTAATCCTCATATCCTTTTTGATTTCATTACCTTTTTTGTCAAAAGAAACTTCGTTATTTGCAACATACAGGATAGATGTGTAACTAGCAGGATCTGTAACTCGCTACGATTACATGATAAAAGGTCTCGTGGCTCATGAAAGGCTCTTTCTGTAGTTTATTTCAGCTTTGCAATTAAGGGCCTATTTTACTAATCCTTTCCCTTTACGAATCTTTTCCCGAAGCTTTCAAATAAAGGTAACTATGGGTGACTTACTTTTTTAAGTAGTAATAAGGTATATATATTATCACATGGTACAACGGTTGCCGGTTCCATGGTTTGAAAGGACGCAAATAGAGAAAAAGGTAAAAAGCTGAGACATATGGCAATCTATGGAAAAGGTGGTTGGAAAATCCACTACAATGCAAAATCTTATCCCGGCTTTTTCGACCATGGGCAACAAAATTTTGCTTTTGGGGCGCAACCTGAAGGCAGACTCCCCAGAATGCTACTGGAAGTCTTAACCAGAAAAAACTTTCTAAAAATCCATTTTGAATATTTAATATTTATATTTTTTGATATATGAATTTTATTTTCTTCCTCAATATACAAATAAAACTCAAAAAACCAAAAACTATAAATACTACCCCTGAATTCACTACAGAATTTTTAGAAAAATATATATATGCGAATAACCAACAAAGTATTGGAGACATCTGAGAGATGAGTAATCAGACGGGATTAAAATGGCACGAAAAACACCCCATCTGCTAAAACACTCATGAACCCCAATCAGCGTAATCATGAACTCTTCATGGTTTCATTGTCTCGCTTGAGGTGATCATGGCTTCCCACCCATGGTGATCGTGAGTTTCTTCCTGTACATTCATCGCTTCATCCAGAAGCATGAGCTTACAGCCTGGATGTTCACGAATAATCGTGATAATTGCAGGATAGAAGTCTCTATAGTTCTAAAACTAAAACGGAGGATGCAACATTAGCAAAGAAGAATTGCTTCAGGAACTTGCAGATGCTATAATTTCCTGCAAGAAGGATACAGTACTCGCTGTAGTTGAAAAAGCGAAAGGAGAACTGGAACCTTCTGAAATAATTGATAAAGGGCTTGCAGCAGGCATGAACGAGGTTGGTGTCCGTTTCGAGAGAGGAAAACTGTTTCTGCCACACGTAATGATGGCTGCCGATGCGATGACTGCAGGAGTTGCAGCGCTTAAGGATCTTATGCCTGAAGGAGCTTCCGGCTCAAAGCTCGGTGTTATTGTGAACGGTACCGTTGAAGGTGATGTTCATGATATCGGAAAGGCAATCGTGTCCACAATGCTTCAATCTGCCGGCTTTGAAGTCCATGACATCGGTCGTGATGTTCCAATCAGGAACTTTATTGAGAAGGCAAAGGAAGTCAATGCCAATATGATTGGAATTTCCGCCCTTATGACCACAACTCTCCAGGGACAGAAAGGTGTAATTGAGCTCCTCAAAGAAGAAGGGCTCAGAGACAAAGTAAAAGTCATGGTAGGCGGTGCGCCTGCAACCCAGGCCTGGGCTGACAAAATCGGTGCAGATTGCTATGCTGAAAACGCAACTGAGGCTGTTGCAAAAGCAAAAGAACTGCTGGCTTAAATCATTCTTATTCGGAGGTTATAAAAATGGCAAAAAATAATGCAGTTGCTGGATTTAATGCACTTAATGGCGTAGAATTAAACCTTTTTACTAATGATGAACTTAAGGCAATTCACTATGCAACCATGGAAGTTCTGATGGAACCAGGAATTCAGGTTTCTGATCCAGAGGCAAGGCAGATCTTCAAGGAAAATGGCTGCGAAGTTAACGAAAAGACCAACGTCGTAAAGATCCCTGAATATCTTGTAAGAAAAGCTCTTCAGCTAGCCCCATCCAGATTTGTACTCTGGGGCCGTGACAAAAAGTTTAATACCGTTCAGGAATGCGGTGGCAAAGTTCACTGGACCTGCTTCGGTACCGGTGTTAAGGTCTGCAGATACCAGGACGGCAAGTATGTAACAGTCGATTCCGTCGAAAAAGACATTGCAGACATTGCAAAACTCTGTGACTGGGCAGAAAACATTGACTATTTCTCTCTGCCAGTCTCTGCAAGGGACATTGCAGGTCAGGGCGCTCAGGATGTTCACGAAACACTTACCCCTCTTGCAAACACCGCAAAACACTACCACCACATTGACCCTGTTGGCGAAAATGTCGAGTACTACCGGGACATTGTAAAGGCCTACTACGGCGGCGACGAAGAAGAAGCAAGAAAGAAACCTATTTTCTCCATGCTACTCTGCCCTACCAGTCCGCTTGAGCTCAGTGTAAATGCCTGTCAGGTCATCATCAAGGGTGCTCGCTTTGGAATTCCTGTAAATGTCCTGAGTATGGCAATGTCAGGTGGTTCTTCTCCTGTATATCTTGCAGGCACTCTTGTAACCCACAATGCCGAAGTTCTTTCAGGAATCGTACTTGCTCAGTTGACAGTGCCTGGATCTAAGGTCTGGTATGGAAGTTCCACAACCACCTTCGACCTCAAGAAAGGTACAGCACCTGTAGGATCTCCTGAACTCGGTCTTATCAGTGCTGCAGTCGCAAAGCTTGCCCAGTTCTACGGCCTTCCCTCCTATGTGGCAGGTTCCTAGTCTGATTCCAAGGTTCCGGACAACCAGGCAGGCCACGAAAAAACCATGACCACCCTTCTGCCTGCCCTTGCTGGTGCCAACACCATCTACGGAGCCGGAATGCTTGAGCTCGGAATGACATTCTCAATGGAACAGCTTGTTATTGACAATGATATCTTCAGTATGGTTAAGAAAGCCATGCAGGGAATTCCTGTCTCGGAAGAAACCCTTGCAGTCGAATCTATCCAGAAAGTAGGCATCGGAAACAATTTCCTGGCCCTTAAACAGACCAGACAGCTTGTGGATTACCCGTCCAACCCAATGCTCATTGACAGACACATGTTTGGAGATTGGGCTGCAGCAGGCTCAAAAGACCTTGCAACAGTTGCACACGAAAAGGTAGAGGACGTTCTTAAAAACCACCAGGTAACCCCAATCGATGCAGACATTCTCAAGGACATGCAGGCAATCGTGGACAAGGCTGACAAAGCCTTCAGAGGCATGTAATTAATATCCAGATATTCAGGAGATCTAAAAATGGCAAACAAAGAAGAAATCATTGCAAAAGCAAAAGAAGCAATCACTGACTTTGACGACGAACTTGCAGAAGAAGTAGCAAATGAAGCCCTTGCCGCAGGAGTTGACCCTGTAGAGCTTATTGAGAAAGGCTTTACCGCAGGCATGGAAGAAGTAGGAGAAAAATTCGGTCAGGGTGAACTTTTCCTGCCCCACGTACTTGCAGCTGCCGAGGCAATGAATGCCGGTATAAAAGTTATCACCCCTGAAATGGAAAGGCGCAAGTCTCAGACCAAGAGCCTCGGAACCGTTGCTATCGGGACCATCGAAGGCGACATCCATTCCATCGGAAAGGACATTGTAGCTTCCATGCTTAACATTGCAGGTTTCAAAGTAGTGGACCTCGGAAGAGATGTCCCAATTAAGACTTTTGTAGAAAAAGTGAAAGAACTTAAACCCCAGGTTGTTGCATCCTCCGCACTTATGACAACCACGATGGTCAACCAGATCCAGATTGAGGAACAGCTGAAAGAAGCAGGTGTCCGTGACCAGGTAAAGACTATGGTCGGTGGCGCTCCTGTTACCCAGGACTGGGCAGACAAGATCGGCGCAGATATCTACGGCGAAAGCGCTAATGACGCAGTTGCCAAAGTAAAAGCAGCCCTGAGCGTCTGATAAAGCAGCCTTATAAAACGGTTTAAACTGCAGAAAATGTATTCAAGCGTACATTTTCTGCAACACTCTATTTTGTGCATTTTTGTGAGAATGTATCCCAGGATATAGCTGGAACAGTTCTTGCAAGTCATATCACTCAAGGGAATATTACAAAAATGGCTGAAACGATTGTAAAAACGGAAAACTTAGATGCAGTCTCAAAAACAGCTAAAAACAGCAGTTGAAAGCAGCTAAAAACAAGCAGCTAAAGCAGCTAAAAACAGCAGTTGAAAGCAGCTAAAAACAAGCAGCTAAAGCAGCTAAAAACAGCAGTTGAAAGCAGCTAAAAACAAGCAGCTAAAGCAGCTAAAGCAGCTAAAAACAAGCAGCTAAAAACAGCAGTTGAAAAGAAGTTTGAATCTAAAAAGAACTTGAAACATATTCCCAGGGTGTGAAAGCCGCAAAAGGAGTTTTTGGGCTGCACTTTCAGGTTGTGGAGATGGACTGGAGATTACGTCCTGAGGGAACTCCACAGCGTTCTGAAAAATGGAGGGATTTTCCGTGGATTTAAAAGCTTTAAAAAAACAGGAAAGCAAAAGAAAAATCAGTAAAGGGTATATGTGGGCCCTTTTCTGTGCTGTGTTCTGGGGTATCTGGTATCTTCCAGGGACTGTTGTGTGGGTGCTGAACCCCTTTGATGAAATGTATAATACTGTTGCGAAAACCGGCGGTGACGGCACAGCTCTTGTTGTAACGGCTATTCTGATTACGGCCTTCAACGCTCTTACTGTCATGCTGGCGCTTATGCTCTGGAATGGAGTGCTTGGCAAATACGGGGAACTTGTCCGGACAATGAAGGAATTCCACCCATGTTCCAAGTGGTTCTTCCTTGCCTCTATCTTCGGAGGACCGATGGCAATTCTCGGTTCTTTCATTGCTATGGGCTTTATTGGTGGAGCATTCGCAGCTGTTGCAGCTCTTCTTTACCCTGTGGTGGGCTCGATTCTTGCTTACTACTGGTATGGAGAAAAGATCTCTAAAAGAGCGGCAATGGGTATAGGAGTCATCATTTTAGGGGGCATTACGATCTTCGGTGGCGGGCTTCTGACCGAGCTTTCTTCAGGAAACGTCCAGTGGATCGGATATCTCGGTGGCTTGATGGCCGCTGCCGGCTGGGGTATTGAAGGTGCAATCGCAGGTAAGGGACTTGACATTTCAGAGCCGGACGTAGGGCTGACCCTCAGGTTCGTAGGTGAAAACCTGATCTGGTGGGTTATTATTGTTCCGATACTCGCAATTTTCGGCTACCCGATGTATTCCTTTGCACTTCAGGCCTTTGAACCCCTGACCCTGCTTGTCCTTATCTTTGCAGGGATTACGTTTGGTTTCTGTTATGTCTGCTGGTACAAGTCCTTCCCGCTGATCGGGGTTGGAAGAGGCCAGGGTATAGGAAACCTCTACGGGCTATTTGCTATCATTTTCATTTTCCTCTTCTTCGGGGATGTCCCACAGTGGACCATCCTTGTCGGAGGCACTCTCTGTGTTATTGGTAGTTTCGTTATGTTTACAGAAGACACAAGTGCACTTGAAACTCTGAGAGGTGAGTGAAATGAGCGGAAATCGTCCTATTAAATTCAGGATTCTGGAAATCTTGCTGGATGGAAAAGAACATTGGAATTATGAGATAGTTCCTCAGATCCAGGAAGAATATGGCATGAAGAGTGATTTCTATAGGGACAGCATCAACTTTGACATCCTGGAACTGGCTTCCGGAGGAATGCTGAAGGATGTGGAGCAAAAAGTCGACGAAGAGGGAATCTATAAAAAAGGCTTCCTTCTGCACAGGTACGTGATCACAGACTTCGGCAGAGTTCGAGGTTCTGATGCCTGCCTCAGATATGTTTGATTCAATGGAGGATAGAAAATATGACGCAAACAGCAGTGGCTCTAGCAGCTTATAATGCATATTGGGCAGATTCCTTCATACCGGAAGCAAAGATACTGTGGATGGTTTTGGTCCTTATTCTGGCGATAATAGCTCTCTGGCAAGCCAGAAACTTTGTATCCCAATTTTGAACCCCAGAATATAGTTTTTCGAAATCTGAATTAAAGACAAATAGAACGGAGGATAAAAATGGCAACTGAATACGCTTTGCGTATGGGAGACGGTAAACGTGTCTACCTTACCAAAGAAAAGATAATTGCAGAGATCGAAGCCGGAACTGCAAATGCTGCCGATCTTGGTGAAATTTCTGCTCTGAATGGCAATGAAATGGACAAGCTTGCAGAGATCCTTATGATGCCAGGCAAGGCTGTTAGTGTCGAACAGGGCATGGAAATTCCTGTAACACACGACATCGGCACAATCAGACTTGACGGTGACCAGGGCAACAGTGGTGTCGGTATTCCTTCCAGTCGCCTTGTAGGCTGCATGACTCACGAGCGTGCTTTTGGTGCTGACACAATGGAACTCGGGCATATTGATTACAGTTTCAAGCCTGTCAAGCCTGTCGTATCAAATGAATGTCAGGCAATGGAAGTCTGTCAGCAGAACATGATTGTTCCACTGTTTTACGGCGCAATGCCAAACATGGGACTGTATTATACTCCTGATGGGCCTTTCGAGAATCCTGGTGACCTTATGAAGGCTTTTAAGATTCAGGAAGCCTGGGAATCAATGGAACATGCTGCCGAACACCTTACAAGAGACACGGTCTGGGTCATGCAGAAACTCTTTGCCTCCGGTGCCGATGGGGTCAACTTCGACACAACCGGTGCAGCAGGCGACGGTGACATGTATGGTACACTCCATGCAATCGAGGCTCTTAGGAAAGAGTTCCCTGATATGTATATTGAAGCAGGCATGGCAGGAGAATGTGTCCTTGGTATGCACGGAAACCTTCAGTATGATGGCGTTACCCTTGCAGGTCTCTGGCCTCACCAGCAGGCTCCTCTTATTGCAAAGGCAGGAGCAAATGTTTTCGGGCCAGTATGCAACACTAATACCAGCAAGACCTCAGCCTGGAACCTTGCCCGTGCAGTTACTTTCATGAAAGCAGCTGTCGAAGCGTCTCCAATCCCCTGTCACGTTGACATGGGAATGGGTGTGGGCGGAATCCCGATGCTTGAAACTCCTCCTATTGATGCCGTTACAAGGGCAAGCAAAGCAATGGTAGAAATTGCAGGCGTAGACGGCATATAGGTCGGGGTCGGCGACCCTCTGGGTATGCCGATCGCACACATAATGGCTTCAGGTATGACAGGAATGAGAGCTGCAGGAGACCTTGTTGCAAGGATGGAGTTCTCTAAGAATATGCGCATAGGAGAAGCAAAAGAATACGTTGCAAAGAAACTCGGGGTCGACAAGATGGACCTCGCAGACGAGCACGTTATGCGTGAGCTGCGTGAAGAACTCGACATCGGAGTTATAACGTCAGTACCAGGCGCTGCAAAAGGTATTGCTGCAAAAATGAACATTGAAAAGTTGCTCGATATTAAGATTAATTCCTGCAATCTCTTCAGAAAGCAGATAGCTTAAGGAAATAATTCAGGTAGAATCCTGAATGTTCCTCCACAGCAGGGATAAACAAGATCCAGACTGGACTGCTCCGGGCCTGCCAAAAAACAGCAGTAAAATAACTATAAATCCTTCAGCAGGTCTGAAAAGTTCTTCCTTGGAAAATAGCGACCACCTTCTCTGCTGTCTTTTTTCTTTTTTTGAGAGCTTACTTCTATCCTGATACAATCATTGGATCCTCAACTATAACCTGCTTCCCTGTAGCCATTGCTATATCTAGCGAAGTATCTTCATCTTTTGAGGTCTCTTCATCTGGTAAGATATCTTCATCTGGCGAGGTATTTGCGCCTGGAGAAAAAGTAGCATTTACAATGTTAATGGTCAGCCTATTGGCAATCAGCGTTGCTGGCTGTAAGTCTGCAGAGGATGCGCCACTCAGTAACACCAATGAAGCAGTATCCTTTTTTCCTGCAATTTCTGGAACCTCGTCGGTGAATAAAACTGCCACCAGAACGGGTAATATTACCACGGATAATGTTACTGCAGACCGAACAACAGAAATTGCTCTTGCTCATTCTGGACTTACAAAAATCGAGGTTACTTTGTTAAAGCAAAACTTGACACAGATGATAGTGGACAAGAATATTGTTAATCCGTACTATCTTGTTAATCCATACTATCTTGTTAATCCGTACTATCTTGTTAATCCATACTATCTTGTTAATCCGTACTATCTTGTTAATCAGTAATATCTTATTAATCAGTACTATCCTATTTTTCAGAGTTTCGCATCTATTCCTTTCTTTCTTAATATTTTTCGTATAGGTTTATAAGTTTACATTGTTTTCACTCCACTTGTCTTGATATTCTTATTATTTATTCCCCAATTCGTCCCATTCCGAAATATTTATATATTTTTACGTGCTTTTATTTATTGGCAAATAAAGTTTACTTGATTTGTTTACTAGAGTGCCATATTAAATCTCCGTAAATCTGCAGACTCCTGAATTAATTTGCCTTTGAACCTCCATTAATTTTTCTCCTTTTTTATTTTTTACATCTGGGCTCTCTTTTCGGTTTCATTTCCATCTTTTATTGCCAAAAACGCAAAATAGAAACAGACTCTGGTTCCTTGCCTTCTAGCCCAAGGTTTATTAGTTGAAACGATAATTATGCAGGGAATTCAAAGTTTTTCGTTCAAACCTTTTTTGAAAAGGCTTGCAATAACTACCCAGGGATTCAATAGTTTTCCAGAGGTTTTCGATCAAACCTTTTTGAAAAGGGTTGTTACCATGCTTTTTAGAGGGGTTTTCGCTCAAGCCTTTACAAAAAAGGCTTGATTCTGGTGAGAAATATGGCTGACACAATTCAATGGGCAGACGTCATAGCTGAAGACGTGTTAAAAAAGAATGGCAAACATCTTGTTGCTACAGGCATCACTCCGTCGGGGAGCATCCATATAGGCAACATGAGAGAAGTCGTGACTGCCGATGCTGTTTACAGGGCTCTGGTTGATAAAAGAGCAAATGCTGACTTTATCTATATTGCTGACAATTATGATCCCCTGCGCAAGGTTTACCCATTCCTTCCCGAGAGTTACGTCGAACATGTGGGGAAGCCCATCTCCGAAATCCCCTGTCCCTGTGGAAACTGCGCAAACTATGCCGAGCATTTCTTGAAACCTTTCATGGAAGCCCTCAGGCGACTGGGCATTAATCCTCAGGTTTACAGGGCAGATGAGATGTATAAGACAGGCAAATACACCGAAGCAATAAAAACTGCCCTTGTTAAAAGAGATGCCATTGCAAAAATCCTGGAAGAAATCTCGGGGAAAACCGTAGCTCCGGATTGGAGCCCTTTCAATCCCAGATGCAATCAATGCGGAAGGATCACAACAACGAAGGTAACGGGTTTTGATCTGGAAGCCGAAACCGTGGACTATGTATGTGAATGCGGGCACTCCGGGACCGTACCCATGGCAGGGGGAGGAAAACTTACCTGGCGCGTTGACTGGCCTGCCCGCTGGTCAGTTTTAGGAGTGACTGTCGAACCTTTCGGAAAAGACCATGCTTCGAAAGGTGGTTCTTACGATACCGGAAAGAGAATAGTAAGAGAAATTTTCGGGCACGAACCTCCATATCCAATTGTCTATGAGTGGATAATGCTTGGTAAACAGGGAGCGATGTCTTCTTCTACAGGGGTCGTTGTCTCGATTTCGGACATGCTGGAAATCGTACCACCCGAAGTTCTTCGCTATCTGATCATCCGCACAAAACCTGAAAAACACATTCAATTCGATCCTGGACAGCCTCTCCTCTCCCTTGTGGACGAATACGAACGACTCCGGACGCAGTTCAGGGAAAATGATCCTTCACTTGGAGCTTTTCAGAGAAGAGTGTATGAACTTTCTAGGGCAACCGGTATTTGTCAGTCTGAAATTCCCTTCAAGCAGATGGTGACTATCTATCAGGTAGCAAGGGGAGATTTTGACCAGATCCTGAAAATAGTAAAACGTTCAGGTTTTTCAACTGAAGATAAAAAGTGTATAAAAGAACTGGCAGACAACGTGTCTAAATGGCTAAAGCTCTATGCCCCACCCTTTGCCAGGTTTAAAGTGAAAGAAAAGGTGCCTGTACAGGCAGCAACTCTATCCGAGCTTCAAAGAGCCTTTCTTTCAGCCTTTGCAGCCCTTATTGAGTCCAGAGGCAAAATCAGTGGAGAAGAATACCATATGCTGGTCTATTCTGCAAAGGACAAGGGTTCCGAACTGAACAGAAAGATTGCAGAAAAGCTGAATACTCCTGTTTCTCAGGTGGACCCCAGGGAGCTTTTCAAGGCGATCTATATTTCATTACTTGGGCAGAGTTCAGGCCCCAAAGCCGGTTGGTTCTTATCTTCGTTTGAGAAGGAATTTCTGGTAGAAAGGTTTGAAGAAGCTTCAAACTACAGCCCTGAAAAACAGGCATAAACACTGTAAGTCACATAAGTGGATAAATTGCAAAAATGGATAAATCGGATACTTTTAAGCTTGCAAATTCACAGGCAAATTTCACGAAAAATCATTTCTTGGCCTGGGATAAAGAATACACCCACCTGAAATGGGGTGGGCCTGCCCCTGTTCGGGATATACAGGCTTATCTGCTGCCCGGGTCTACGGTTCTTGATGCAGGTTCGGGAAATGGTAGATACCTTGGGGAACTTTCAAGGCATTACAGTGCAGTAGGAATTGATATTTCTTTAACGGCTCTGAATGGTTCCAGAGCTCAGCTTGCAAGGAGCGGCAGGTTTGCCGAACACCTTGGTGCAAGTATCTCGGACCTGCCATTCAAAGGCCAGGTTTTTGACGGAATTCTCTGTTACGGGGTACTTCAGCATCTCTTTATAAAAGAAAGGGAATCCGCTGTAAAAGAGTTCAGTTATATACTCAGGAAGGGTGGTTTTTTCTTTTTCGAGGCCTTCGGCTATAAGGATATGCGCTGTGGAGGAGAAGCTTCAATCCCTTTTGAAGAGAAGACTTTTGCCCGGCAAAACGGAATAATCTACCACTATTTTACTATAGAAGAGGTTAGGGCACTTTTCAAAGGATTTGGGATTCTAACGCTGGAAGATGTAATAAAAGAAAAAGTTTTCAAAGGGAATGTTTACAGAAGGCATTTGATAAAAGGCGTCTTTCGAAAAACTTGAATTTCGTCTCTCAAACTTTTAAAAAAATATTATCAAAAAACAATTTAGGGAAAAACTTCATCCAAAACTTTTAAAAAAATTTTGTTGAAAATTCTCCATGTAGCTTTCAATCTTCCGTATAGTTTTTTTGTCTATTTACTTTTATATGAAAGCTATTTTCAAATAATTCAGTACAATTATAACAAGCGCTCCAAAAATACCCCCTATTGCGCAGATAAGAACTGCTACCCAGGTAATTGCGATTTCAAGTCCGAACAAAAGTTTTGCCGCCATAAGGACTAAGACCCCAAGTACTGCATTTATTGCAAGGCTGGTTGCGGTCTTCAGGGCTTTATACAGGAGAAAGGCCACTACGATTGCCAGAATCAGTACTAAAACTTCTATAATTCCAACTACCATGAATCATACATAGTTATTCAACTTATTTATAATTATCACCGAGTTTTATAATAAGGTCATGAGCCATAATGATTACAGTCCTGACTTGTCCAGGCTTACAATGACGTTTTTTTCAAAAATAAGGATTACACAAGGCTTTTATTTTCAGAAAGCCCGGATAAACTCAGTAATAATTTTTTTGAGCGAGGTTTTGTCCGTATACGCTCTTGCCTCAAGTAAATGGTCGGAATTTCCCAGTACCATTGCCGAGACTGCGGCATCAGGGCTGTAAAGACAGAGCACGGGAATTCCCTGTACAAGCGCCCTGCAGATTTCGTAACCCACACCTGTGGAAGGTACTGTTACTTCTGCAATCAAAGCATCACTTTTTACAAGCAAACCCATATCCCTGGCATAGATCTCTTCTTCTGTCATTTTCATTTCGGTTTTTTCCAGCTCAGGATCTGCAACATGCCAGCTCAACACTTCAGCCCCAGCTTCTTCGAGAGTATCAAACATAAACCTGTACGTCTCAAGCAGTTGCCTCCCTCCACGGATCGAACCCGACAAAAAGATTTTTGGGCTTCTTTTTTCCGAAATCTCCATTTTCTCCAGTTTTTCCATAGTTTTTTCCACCCTTTAGTCCATTTTTCCGTCAATTCCGTCTTTTACTGTACACTTTTTCCAGTAATTCCGTCTTTTACGTACACTTTTTTCGGCAATTCCGACTTTTACTGTACACCTCTGAAATAATGCCCTGTAGTAAAACCCTTCCCAAGTTTTTCGCAGTTTTCCGGCCCCTGTTTCCCGGTTTCAAGATAAGTATCAATTGCTTTTCTGTAGGCTCTGGTCACTTTTTGGATTTCGTCCGGATTATCCATTCCGAGGGTTTCTACCCTGAGGCTTGAAACTCCGTTTTCGAGAATTTCAGGAACGTATTCAAGCATGCAGAGTGATCTTGAGTTAAGGAGGTGCATTCTGCATTCATAGTCCATGAGCAAGGGAAACTCATAGTTTTTCTCATCTACCAGTGTAAACTTTCCTGACCTGCATGGAGCGCTACACTGCCCTTTGTTGTTCCCGAGAAGCCCGCCTGTAAGGCAATGTTCGGATTCCATCAGTTCAAGCCTGCCGTAAACAATACACTCTGCAGGCCCACGAGACGCAATGCTTTTTAATTCCTCAAGGGTTAGCTCCGGAGAAATCACAGCCATCTGAGCCCCTTCCTGCAATATAAAAGCGAAGGTACGGCTGTTAAAGATGTTCAGAGGACTGTCCGCAATAAAAGGGATTTTCTCAGCTTTTGCGAGGCCAAGGGTTCCCAGGTTTGAAACAAGGACCCCGTTAGCCCCCAGTTCCCTTACACGAGAAAATATTTTTTCTATAGACTCCATTCTGGGATCTTTAACAAGCTTTGGAGTAATGAAATAGATATTCTTGCCTGCCTTTTGAGTCTCAGAGACAGCTTTTTCAAAAACTGCGCCAGATCCTTTTCCCTTTTCCGAGCCCTTTTCTTGCCCTGTAGTTACCGGTCTTCTGAAAAGCCCTTCGCCGAAATAAATCCTATCTGCTCCGCCTGCAAGTGCCCCTTCGAGCCCTTCAAGAGAATACACCGAAACCGAGAGCATCGGATGTATAGGAAGGCACTCTTGAACAGTTTTTTCGGCTTCTTGGCCTACCTTTTCTACTGATTCTCTTGTTGTTGATTCATTTTCGACTTGTGCTCTGTCTACTGGTACTCTATCTACTGATCCCTTTTCTCCAGATTCGTAGGACTGTAGAGTATCAAGAGGTTTTCGTTTCCACCTGGAAATCCGCAGATTTTCAAGCTGTTCTATTGCTTTTGTCCTCAGCTCGTTCAACTGCCCTACAGGAATGAAAATATCTTCTTCCACAGTGACATGGAGTTCAGCAGCCTCAAAAATCGTGTTTCCGAGTTTTGAAAGTTGTTTTTCGATGCGGGCCTTTGAAGTTGGTTGCTTTTTGGCGTTCTCAACCAGATATTCAGACTCAATTGTTACTGCATTTGAGTCTCTGTCTTTTACCTCAAGCCTGATAGTTTTCCCTGATGCAACGGCTGCCGTGATAGATACAGGAATTTTAGGCCTCAGGCTCCCGGATTCGCTTTCTTTTTTTAGGGAATCCATAAGCATTTTGTCATGTGTCCTGTATACTGTGCTTCCTGAGGGTGCCCTTGAATCAAAAGGAATTTCTACCGTATCTCCGACTCCTGCACTGTATACTGGGCCTTTTCCGGCATACATTGAGGATATGATTTTTCCTTTATCTTCGGGCCTGGTCTCTGCATTTTCAACCATTATCCCGTCTCCGAGACGAAGATGTCGGGAAAGTTTTACCCGGATACGGTTTAAACGCCTGTCATACCCTGTAACCGTACCCATCGGAACTCCACGGTTGTGTGGGTTCTCACGGCTCATGAGCTCCTGGCGTGGTTTTTCAAAAAAGTAACCCTGAGTAAAACCCCTGTTAAATAGCTGGGTTAGTATTTCCTGCTCTTCTTCGGAAACGTAATACTCTGCAGGGTTTGCAATATACCTGTCAATCAGGCGGCGGTAAATCCTGACGACCCCTGCAACATATTCCGGCCTTTTCATCCGGCCTTCGATTTTGAAAGATTCAATCCCGGCTTCTATAAGAGCTCCCAGGCCTGAGGTTGTGTTAAGGTCTTTTGGGCTTAAGAGGTAACTGCCTGTTGTTTTGATTTGTTTCCCTTCGCAATACAGCCTGTATTTTTTACGGCACGGCTGGGCACAGAAACCCCGGTTTCCGCTTCTTCCCCCTATAAGGCTGCTCAGGAGACACTGGCCGGAATAGGAAATACAGAGAGCCCCATGTATGAAAACCTCTATTTCAGTCCCAGTTTTCTCTTTAATCATTTTTATTTCTTCAAGTGAACATTCCCTTGAGAGCACGACCCTCTCTATTCCCATTTTTTTTGCGAATTCAGCCCCTTCGCTATTATGTAAAGTCATTTGGGTGCTCGCATGCAGCGGAAGGTCAGGCAGATATTGTCTTGAAAGCGAGATAAGTCCAAGATCTTGAATTATGATTGCATCGGTCCCTATTTCTCTCAGCCAGGAAAGCAGCTTGAGGGCGTTTTCTACTTCTTCTTCCTTGAGTAGCGTATTTACGGTTACGTATACTTTCACGCCTCTCAGGTGAGCATAATCGATGGCTTCTTCAAGCTCTTTCTCTGAAAAGTTTGAGGCATACCCCCGAGCACTGAAAGCCCGAGCTCCGAGGTATACGGCATCCGCTCCATTTTCGACGGCTGCAATAAAAGCTTCCATGCTTCCTGCCGGGGCAAGCAGTTCCGGTTTTTCAGGCTTCATCAGATGGGATTAGAGATCCTGTCCTTAATTAAACTTTGGCATACTTTTCTTGCCTGCAGGACCAATAGTTAAAGGATTCAATAGTTAAAATTCATGAAAAAATAATATTAAAAAGGATAAAAATAGATAAGAATGAATGAGGTCCAGCCTGAGGGACACTTGCCGGACAGGCCGGTGATATACTCTGTATTATGCTTTCGGCCCTATTATAAAGCTCACAGTTCTCCCGGCTTTCTCATCTTTTGAAGCCTCGCAGAGCATCTTTCCATCGTGCATGTGACATTCACAGGAGTAATCGAGTTTATCTGTTTTTTCCACATATCTGAAGTGTATTTTGCAGTACCCTTCCGCACACCCCAGCCCATATTTAACCCAGCCTTCAATGTTCGCTCCACCTTCGCAGCTCCCTTCGCATGCAATGAGCTCAAAGCTCTTTTCCTCATAAGATTCAATTTTAGCTGGAGCCTGGTGACCTTTTTTGAATTTCCCTTTCTCAATTCTCTCAGCTTGGAGCACAAGATCCTCGCCAGTGTTGTTAAGAATCTTCAACTGCAAACCCTCAAGAAGTTCCATGGTTTCGGCTTCTGACATATATATCCCCCGATAAATGGAGAATCCAAATAAGAATTCCACATAAGAGATTGCCTCTAAGAAATAAAAAAGTATCTCAAAATATATATGAAAGCAAATATGAAAAAAGTCTCCAAAAGGACGAAAACCAGATAATCAAGATCCAGAGAACAAATTCTGAAAATCAGCCTTTTGAAAATCAGTCTCTACAAACAAGATACTTAACATACTCAGTCCGTACAGATACAGGGCTTCCGTTTGCAGGTAGGGCACATACCAGAATACTTCTTAAGGAAGGCTTCCTCGAGATTCACACCGTAAAGATTGGCAAGCGCCCCTATCCAGGCGAAGCAATCTGCAAGTTCCTCTTCTATATTTTCTGGCTCTTCCCTGCGTATGGCTTCGGCAAGTTCTCCAATTTCCTCAACCAGCCAGAGCATGGTAGCCTTACCTTCCCTCTTCCTGTCATTATGTGCATACATTTCAGACATTAGCTTCTGGAATTCTGAGATCTCCATTGTTTTTCCCCACTCCCATCTGTTTCTGTTTTTTCCTGAATTTAAAGCCTTACAGGAATTTCCCTTTCCCTAAGGTATTCTTTGACTTCCTTGATTGAGTACTCTCTGAAGTGGAAGATACTTGCTGCAAGTGCGGCATCAGCTTTTCCAATTGAAAAACCTTCGTAGATGTGCTGAGGGTTTCCTACTCCTCCAGAAGCTATGATCGGAACATCGAGCTCTTCTGAGAGCTTTTTCGTAATTGGAAGGTCATAACCTGCACACGTACCGTCCCGGTCCATGCTTGTGAGCAGGATTTCTCCGGAACCCAATTCTTCTGCTTTTCTTGCCCATTGCACAGCATCGATTCCTGTAGCTTCCCTGCCTCCGTAAATTACAACCTCATACCAGGCAGGTGTTCCGTCTTCGAGCTCCAGAATCGTTTTGTCGGGATTATTCTTTATGTCGGTATTTCGCCTGCAATCAATGGCAGTGACGATACACTGGGCTCCAAATATATCTGAGGACTCTTTTATGAAGTCAGGATTCTTGACCGCAGAAGTGTTAACTGAGACTTTATCTGCCCCAGCTCTGAGGATCTGGCGAATTGCATTAATGGAGTTTATTCCTCCTCCAATCGTAAGAGGAATGAAAACCTCGTCTGCAGTTCTTTCGATCACATCGATCATAGTTTTCCTGCCGTGAGCCGAAGCTGTAATGTCCAGAAAAACAAGTTCGTCTGCGCCCTCTTCATTGTAGCGCTTGGCGAGTTCCACAGGGTCTCCGGCCTCTTTCAGGTCCACAAACTCAACCCCCTTAACAACACAGCCGCCTGCTCTGTCAAGGGTCACATCAAGGCATGGTATTATTCTTTTGGTGAGCATCTATGGGATAATAAATTTAACTTTTATTAAAAGCTTGTTGAAATTAAGCCAATGCCAATCTTAGTGCCAGTCCCGGATTAACGGCAGTCTTAGATCAATGGTAGTCTTAGACAGTAGTCTCCAGCAAAAATAGTCCTGTTTTATCGACCGAAAATTACAGATAATAATAACCCTGGATAGTATTCGCTAAAGAATATTTTTATTTAAGTTTTTTAAAGGAAAGAGAGATGCCGAAAAATCGTTAAAGATAAAATTCTAAACTCATTTTTTCGCAGACTTAAAAAGCAGGATTAAGAGAAGTAAGATCTGAACACGAAGTCTGCCTGTTCCAGTAGAATCTAGCCGAAAATATTTATCACTCGGGCACCTTCAAGCCTTGACATCTCGACTTCAGAATTTTCAAGCACATTTTTTCTGACTCTTATCGGGGCTCCAACGCGCAGGGCAAGGGCAATGCAGTCGCTTGGTCTTGCGTCAAACTGCATGATTGCGTTGTCTTTTTTTATCAGGAGCCGGGCATAATAGATTTTATCCACTTTTTCGTCAATCAAAACACCCTCGATTTTTACGTCGAGCCTCTCAAAAATAGTGAGCATAAGGTCATGAGCCAGAGGCCTGGGAGGAGAAATATTTTTAATTACATTTCCTATTGAGAGAGCTTCGAGATGCCCTATGTATATAGGTAGCATATTCCCCTGCAGATCTTCAAGAAGCACTACAGGAGTTGGGTCTGTAAAAACATCGACTATATAAACATCCCTGACTCGAATTTCCTTAAAATCTTCATAAGTGTCGATGTCCATATTTAATGAATGATTTTAAACTTATTAATACCTAATTTAATTTTTATAAATATATTAAAAATGCTACCTAAAGATCGGATTCAACTTCTTTTGTCAGAACTTTCAGCCTGATTTTGTTTTCGAGGCAGCAATCAGGAATTCAATTTAGACCTAATTCAATTTAGACTTAATTCAATTTAGACCTTATTCTTACAAGAACCTTTAACATTCCAGGCTTTTTCGGAAGCCATGTTTACCAATCAGGGGTACAAAAACGACTCCACCTTTTTTCTTTTTATGTATGTGCCCTTTGCCGTCTTTTTTAATTTTATAAAGTTCTTGAAAATAATCCCCTACAGGAATAAGCATTATCCCTCCAGGCTTCAACTGTTCCAGCAAAGGCTCAGGGATATAGGGAGCTGCGCATGTCACGGCTATCCGGTCATAAGGAGCATACTAAGAACAACCCATTGAGCCGTCTTCAAGTAGCACTGTGACATTGTTATACCCTGTTTTTTTCAGGTTATCCCTTGCAAAATTCGCAAGGGATTCTATACGTTCAACAGTGTACACGTGCCCGCTTTTTCTGACGAGCTCCCCCATAACTGCAGCATTATACCCTGAACCTGACCCTATTTCCAGGACTTTATGCCCTTTCGAAAGTTCAAGGAGTTCACACATCATCGCAACCATATGCGGGGCAGAGATTGTTTGCCCGTGGCCGATCTCAAGGGGTCTGTCGATATAAGCTGCTTTTTGCTCATATTCCGGAACAAACTTATGCCTTGGAACACGGAGCATAGCATCGCGGATGTTCTCTTTCAGCAGCAGATAAGCCTCAAGATTGTCTACTAGGCGCCTGCGCATTGCTTCGAGCTTTTCTTCCTCTTCTTTTTCTTTTTTATCTTTTTCTTTACCACGGCCCTCTTCGGAATTCACGCTGACCCGAACCTTCCCATTTCTTTCTCGCAAAAATCCGTTTTACGTATTTTGCAAGCACAACATCGCCTTTTCTGGATCGGAATGCTCCATCCCTCACCTTGATTTTATTGATGAAAAGGCTTTTATTTCCCACTCTTTCTTCGGCTCCTACGACAAATTCATACTCGCCAGGCACACGTTTTTCAAGGACTTCGGTTTTTTCAGTCCCTGCCTGTGCGGAAAATTTTACAGTTATCTCATCAATAGCTCTGCCCCAGATTGTCTCGGTATCTTCTGCCCGAGCAATATGAACTCGTTTTCCTCCTGCATCAAGAGCAGTAATCAGAATAGGCACTACCATCCCTGTTTCCTCGTCATCTACAACCAGCTCATCGTCCACCTGAAGGACAGTCTCGGAATCCAGTTCAGTTTTGTAAGTGTTTGAAATGTCCATCTTACTGACTATCACTTTCAATCTGGCGGATTTGGGGGTTTTAAGCTTCACTGCATGCACCTGACCGCACTCCAGACAGCGGACAAGCGGACTCTGCCCCTCTTTCAGAACCTCGTGCCCTACCTCTTCTTCAGGGGAGCATGAAGGGCACTTAACTTCAATTTCTCTTATCATGGTATAATCACTAGATGGATTCAAGATACTAAATACTTAACTTCTCCGGCGACGTTTTCCCTGGAGGTAAGTCTTTTTAATATTTTTCAGGCTCATTTTGAAAGGTCACTAAAATACACAAACAAAAATTTGATACAAAATTATGACGCTTAACTATATTAATATATACTACAATCATTTTGGTTGTGATATTATGGTAAAATTAGATGAAAAGATGAAAACCGCCTTTTCAAAGGTGAAGATCTTTCCTGTAGCTACGGCCTCAAAGGATGGAGTTCCAAACGTAGTACCTATAGGATTCTGCCAGCTTGTGGATGATGAAACAATCTGGATTGCAGATAATTTCATGCTTAAGTCCCTGGCAAACCTGAAAGAGAATCCGAATGTTGCAGTTTACGTTTGGGGTCCTGATACAGGTGGCTGCTTCCAGATAAAAGGTAAAGCGGATATTATTGATTCTGGGGAAAAGTTTGAAAAAATGCAGTCGATTGTGCATGCAGCAAAACCCGGGCTTCCTGCAAAAACTCTCATAGAAGTCGAGATTACCGAGGCATTCCAGTGTGCTCCTGGCCCGGATGCAGGAAAGAAATTGCTCTGATCGAAACTCAAATTATGCTCTGTAGAAATCCTGATTTGAGATTACTATAAGGTTTTGTATAGTCTTCGGGAAATGAATATTTTATAGGCACTTCACTGACTAAAAATATTTTAAGTTCTCGAATACTTTACATTTACCGAATGCTTTACAACTACCGAATACTTTACAACTACCGAATACTTTGCATCTACCAAATACTTTACGTCTACCAAATACTTTACATCTACCAAATACTTTACATCTACCGAATACTTTACATCTACCAATATATTGTCAGGCGATTCGAGTTACTGGTGATGGAAGAAAAACGGACAAAGAAACCCATGTGCTCGTCTCAAGTACATCGGCTGAAACTTATTACGGATAAGCTTACTAATGGCTATGAAATCATCAAGACAGTATCTTTTCACCCAAATGTGCATTCTTTTAAAAATTTGTTTCTGCAGAGAATTCGGAAATATGAAAAGAATGGCATAAATTTTGAGCTGCTTTAACTCGATATGGTTGAAACTATATGATACGGGTAACCTCCAATTTTCAGACAAAAAGGACTTTAAGAGAGTAAAAAAGAATTTCTCTTTAAATTCTCCCTTTGGTTCTTTTTATATATTTCTGTATTGCGTTCCTGTAATTACTGAAAATATGAGGAGTTAAAAAGAATGGTAGATAACAAATTTGAACATTCTAGACCTCTAGATCCCAATACTCTCAACTATCTAAGAATAAAAATGTTAGAACGAATCAGGCATGCAGTTGATGAAGGACTCGCAAATACTTCTGATTCTGATTTAACCGAAGTTATGATTGATCTCAAAACCTTGCTCAAAGATGTAGAAACCGAAATGACTAATAGAGGCATGAAGTTAACAAAAATGAGTTCAAAACCTTCATCTGGGCCAGGCAAAATGCAGAAACCTATGCATCAATAAAAACGATAAATCTGGTTTTTGTGTTAAAAAGAATAGAAAGTCAATTTGAATTTGTGTAGTTTTCGGGACACACTATTTTCCAAGTTTTTGATTTATTGCTATTAGTTGCCAGTGAAATTGATTGTAAACTTTGACAATTTCAGAAAATACTAAAAAGTTTCCTGGAAAGGCATCAGGTGGAATTTGCTATCAAAAGTTTTATTATAACGGAACGCATTGTATAACATCTCATAATTGAGATGCATCTCAATATTAGGGTAGGTGCCGAAAGTGCCTGATATTGAATACCTTAAAAAACTCGCACTTATAGGAGCAATAAATAAAATCATCAAGGTCTCATCAAGCGAGTTTCAAAAGCATACTGGGGCAAGCTCCAAAACCGCAGCAAGAAAGCTAAAGCAGCTGGAAGAAGATGGGCTGATCGAAAGGAAGATTGTTCCCGGTGGCCAGTTGATAAAAATGACAGAAAAAGGAATTGAAGTTCTTAAAAACGAATACGTTGATTACAGCAGGATTTTTTCTCCAGAACTCGATGTTCTCGAACTTGAAGGAAACGTGCTCAAAGGCCTCGGTGAAGGCCAGTATTATGTAAATATACCCGGATACCGGAAGCAATTTGAAGAAAAGTTGCATTTTGTACCTTTTCCCGGGACTCTGAACGTGCAGCTTTCAGAAAGCAGTTCTCCTCTTCGAAACCTTTTACGTGAAACGCCGGCTATCCGGGTCGAAGGTTTCAATGACGGAGAACGTACATTCGGAGGCGGAAACTGCTATCCAGTTGTCATTGGCGGTATAGAAGCTGCTGTAGTCGTTCCTGAAAGAACACACTACCCCTCGAATTTGATTGAAATCATCGCGCCTGTAAAGTTAAGAGACGCCCTGGAATTGAACGATGGGGACAGAGTTGTGGTAAAGTTAAAAAAACAGGGTACGGAGAACCAGAAATGAACAGAAGTATGGTTTACGAATGTCTTACGTACAGAAATGAGAATATCAACCGGGCGCTGGAAGCCCTGAGAGCCGGAAAAATGATCCAGATTTACGATTCGGACTCAAGGGAAGGAGAAACTGATCTTGTAATTCCTGCAAAAGCGGTCACTTTCAAAGACGTAAAATGGATGCGAAAAGATGCAGGCGGCCTTATCTGTGTGGCTGTAGACCCTGTAGCATCAAAACAGCTCAGGTTGCCTTTTATGGCTGAACTCGTCAGGGAAGCCAGTAAAACCAGTGATGTGCTTGGGGAAGTTGTAGAGAAAGAAGGTGACCTTAAATACGATTCTCATTCTTCCTTTTCTCTCTGGGTCAATCACAGGGAGACCAGAACCGGGATTCCTGATAATGAAAGAGCTCTTACTATCCGGAAAATCGGGGAGATTACGGAAAAAAAGTTGTCCGGGGATGTAATTCATTTTGGAGAAGAATTTAGAACCCCTGGGCATGTTGCACTGCTGAGGGCTGCCGAAGGGCTTCTGGATGACCGCAAAGGCCAGACCGAACTTTCAGTTGCTCTTGCCCGTATGGCAGGCATTACCCCTGCAATGGTAGTTTGCGAGATGCTTGATGATAATAATGGTAAAGCTCTTTCCAAAGAAGACTCAAAAGAGTATGGTAAAGAACACGGGTTGGTGTTTCTGGAAGGGCAGGAAATAGTCGAAGCCTATATGACATGGGCAGGCTCGGAATAAGAATTCTTGTATCTTTTTCAAATTAAATGGGTTTCCAACCTAACTTTTGCTTTTTTAGGTGCATATATGCTATTTCGTATATATGTAAGGTTAGATGATTGCGATTTACAAATTTTACCTTGAATCTGATTGCCTAAGCTTAAACTATGTATAGGTATCAAGCGACAGTTATATGCCTAAAAATGCGGAACTAAGGTTTAAATCACAAAAAAAATATAATAATATTTTCCATTTTTCCTTGTCACCTCTTTGAGTAAAAATAGAACTCGAAGCTTTAAAACAATCGCAGTCTTCACTGTACATCAATCCTTATGAAATTAAAGATAAAATATGTGCCAAAGCTTTTCGAATTTTGTATTCTATCATTGGCCACAATCTTTGTGATATACTCAGAGGTTGACGTCTTAAGATGTCGAATATTGATTTTAATGAATTCCGGATTCTTCTTGTTAATTCAGATTTTCAATCAAGAAACGCAAAAATCCCTAGATTTTGGAACAGAGTCGCCTGAATTTGGATTTATAGTATAAACTCGCATCACGCAACACATTGAACAGAACTTGAAACTGAAAGCGAAGTTTTTGGACAAGAATTAGAAATGTTTTAATATAAAAAATCCAAATATAGAGCGAATCAGTGATCATGGAATAAAAATAGCTGATTTCCCTCCTGAAGGATCTAACATATAATCGATACAACTGGTTCCTTTAATGGTTCTTATGAATAATGTGGAAATGATATAATTATCGACGGTGAACTAGGTCAAGATTAGATGGCGCTAATATTGAACTACATGGGTCAGGCACTTAATAAATTTTTATTATGCCTGCAGATTATTTATAATCTACATCCCGGTTTTCATGATTTTATAAACTCCGGTTCAATTTGTAATTAAAGAGCATGGTTATGTAGAAATCCTCTGAAATCAAGAATTTCCCATTGTTTAACCTGAATTACCTAATATACTTTTACATATTCATTTTCAGATCCAATGAAAGCTGATTTCGATAGGTTGTCTACAAAGCCAAAAACGCAAAAACTACCTGGGTTTTGGAACTGAGTTTTAGAACAAGAAACCTGTATTCGGCAGATCAACATTAAATGTGGATATTTTTCAGGATAAGTATCTTCTTCAAACTGTATGGTAAAAGTAGGTCTCATATATGTACTGGAAGTTTAAAAATGTACTCAAGTTTAAAAATAAATTAAGACACTAATCCAACTTTCTAAACATGTAATAAAATTATTCTGGATTTTTTGGTTATACCATATTCCCTTAAAATGAAGAGGATGATCAGGATAGCGCTTTTCAAACGCCCTATTAATTTGCCCGGTATTTAACATGTGTTAACATATGGCCAGGCGTCATCATAAAAAACATCAGGCCATTTTTACAGCAATTTAGTATGGGATATAATGCAAGTCCCCACAAAAACGCCATAAGTGAAAATATTTGAAAAAACAATTTATCTGCCGAATGTAGGACGAAACATAAGGAGTAAGACAATGAAAATGGACAAAAAATTCTGTTCAGTAGCTTTAGCTTCAACGGCCATTGTTTTATTTTTAATTTTAATGTTATCTACTACATCGACCGCTACTGCACAAAATACTTCAAGCACGGCTAAATACGCTTACATCACGAATAGCGGCAGCACCACTGTCTCTGTAATTGACATCACAACAAACAAAGTTACATCCACAATAAATGTAGGACAATATCCCTACGGGGTTGCAGTTAACCCCGATGGAACAAAAGTGTATGTGTCGAAAGAAAAAAGTGGAACTATTTCCGTAATTGACACTGCAAAAAATAAGGTTACAGCCACAGTGAGGGTAGGAAAAAACCCCTGGGGAGTTGCAGTTAATCCGACGGGAACAAAGGTATATGTGGCAAACGAAGGTAGTAAGACAGTCTCTGTAATTGATACTGCTAGCAACAAGGTTACAGCTACAGTGTATGTAGGAAATTATCCTTGTGGAATTGCAGTTAACCCGGCAGGAACAAAGGTATATGTGGCGAATTCCCTTGATAACACTGTTTCTGTAATTGACACATCAACAAACAAGGCTATAGCCACAATAAAAGTAGGAAACCTCCCTACCGGAGTTGCAGTTAATCCGGCGGGAACAAGGGTATATGTGACGAATGAGTACGATGTTTCTGTAATTGACACATCAAAAAATAAGGTTGCAGCAAGAGTAAAAGTGGGAAAGTACCCATGGGGAGTTGCGGTAAACCCGGCTGGAACAAAGGTATATGTGACAAACTATGGAGATGGTACTTTTTCTGTGATTAATACGGCCACAAACAAGGTTACAGCCACAGTGACGGTGGGAAGTTATCCATTAGGGATTGCTTTCAGTCCGGACGGGACTAAGGCATATGTGGCAAAAGAAACAAGCGGAGCTGTCTCTGTAATTAACACAGCCACAAACAAGGTTACAGCTACAGTGAGGGTGGGAAAAGACCCTGCTGCATTCGGGCAGTTTATAGGTTCTGTTTCTGTGCAAAATCCAGTAGTTCCTGATGCAGATTTCATTGGTTCTCCAGTCTCAGGAAGTTCCCCATTAAAAGTGCAGTTTACCGACAAGAGTACAGGTTCCCCGACTGATTGGAAATGGAACTTCGGAGATGGATCGGATCTGGTAACTGAATATAATCCAACACATACATACTCAAAACCCGGAACGTATACTGTGAAAGAGACCGTGAGTAATGCAGCAGGTAAGGATACGGAAATAAAAACGGATTATATAACCGTGACAGAAGCTTCACAAACTCCTGATGCAGATTTCGTTGGTTCTCCAGTCTCAGGAAGTTCCCCATTAAAAGTGCAGTTTACTGACAAGAGTACAGGGTCCCCAACTTATTGGAAATGGAACTTTGGAGATGGATCGGATCTGGTAACTGAATATAATCCAACACATACATACTCAAAACCCGGAACGTATACTGTGAAAGAGACCGTGAGTAATGCAGCAGGTAAGGATACGGAAATAAAAACAGATTATATAACCGTGACAGAAACTTCGCAAACTCCTGATGCAGATTTCGTTGGTTCTCCAGTCTCAGGAAGTTCCCCATAAAAGTGCAGTTTACCGACAAGAGTACAGGTTCCCCAACTTATTGGAAATGGAACTTTGGAGATGGATCGGATCTGGTAACTGAATATAATCCAACACATACATACTCAAAACCCGGAACGTATACTGTGAAAGAGACCGTGAGTAATGCGGCAGGTAAGGATACGGAAATAAAAACAGATTATATAACCGTGACAGAAACTTCGCAAACTCCTGATGCAGATTTCGTTGGCTCTCCAGTCTCAGGAAGTTCCCCATTAAAAGTGCAGTTTACCGACAAGAGTACAGGTTCCCCAACTTATTGGAAATGGAACTTTGGAGATGGATCGGATCTGGTAACTGAATATAATCCAACACATACATACTCAAAACCCGGAACGTATACTGTGAAAGAGACCGTGAGTAATGCAGCAGGTAAGGATACGGAAATAAAAACAGATTATATAACCGTGACAGAAACTTCGCAAACTCCTGATGCAGATTTCGTTGGTTCTCCAGTCTCAGGAAGTTCACCATTAAACGTGCAGTTTACTGACAAGAGTACAGGGTCACCGACTTATTGGAAATGGAACTTCGGAGATGGATCGGATCTGGTGACTGAATATAATCCAACACATACATACTCAAAACCCGGAACGTATACTGTGAAAGAGACCGTGAGTAATGCAGCAGGTAAGGATACGGAAATAAAAACGGATTATATAACCGTGACAGAAGCTTCACAAACTCCTGATGCAGATTTCGTTGGTTCTCCAGTCTCAGGAAGTTCACCATTAAACGTGCAGTTTACTGACAAGAGTACAGGGTCACCGACTTATTGGAAATGGAACTTCGGAGATGGATCGGATCTGGTGACTGAATATAATCCAACACATACATACTCAAAACCCGGAACGTATACTGTGAAGGAGACCGTGAGTAATGCAGCAGGCAGGGATACGGAAATAAAAACGGATTATATAACCGTGACAGAAGCTTCACAAGCTCCTGTTGCAGATTTCTGGGGCTGGCCACTCTCAGGAAATGCTCCACTAAAGGTAACATTTACTGAGACCAGTACCGGCTCCCCAACCTCATGGAAATGGGATTTCGGAGATGGTAAATCTTCAACAGAAAAGAGTCCAACACATACATATTCATCTGCAGGAACTTACACGGTTAAACTCACAGCAACAAATGAAGCAGGAAGTAGTACAAAATCAAAATGGAAATATATAAAAGTGTCAGAGTGACTTCAACTTTGAAAACGGTTGTAAACCTTCTGGGATTCTTCAGTTTCAGGTAAAGATGCAAAAGGCAGTAATACAAAAGTTATTTGTGAATGTCATAGTACATAAAATATGAAATCGCAAAACCAGTTGCTGCATCTTCTGCATCTCCGACTTCAGGAAAAACTCCTGCAACTGTTGTATTTATTGATACGAGTTTGAAAACCCACACTAAATGAAAATGGAGTTTTGGAGACGAAATAATTTTGGGACAAAACAAATTTTGTCTCCTCTTATTCTGTTTTTAGAGTTAACATCAGTTATTCTGAGTTCCATGTACCTCGGTATATTTTTGAGTGATTAAACTTAACTTTCTGAATTAGGTTGAGATTAAAGACTGACTAAATCTAAATTTTTAGTTTGTTTTCTAAATTTAAACTGGATTCTTTTGAACATTGTGGGATTCAAGTTAAAATCATTGATTTTGTTGAGCATGTGCCCACCTTTGATTCAATAAGTTTGTTCAGTTGTTACAAAAATCGCCTTATTTTTGAGAGGGGGGCGAAATGTAAAATAAAACAGAAATTGTAACCAAAAAGAAAGTTTATGGACAAGAATTAGAAACACTTTAATATAAAAAATCTAAATATAGAGCGAATCAGTAATCGTGGAAGAAAAATAGATAATCTACCGCCTGAAGTATCTAATATATAATCGATATAACAAGATCCCTATAATGGTTCGTATAGACAATGTGGAAACGATATAATTACCGACAGTGGATCAGTTCAAGATAAATGACGCTAAAATTTAACTACACGGATAAGGTGCTTAATAAATTTTGTTATTAAACCTGCAGATTATTTATAGCTACATCCCGATTTTCATGATTTTATAAACTCCGGTTCAATCTGTAATTAAAAAATCTGGTTATGTAGAAATCCTCATGGGCTTTTGGCAGATGCATAATTTATAAAAAATTTTATATCAACATTAAAGTTTTTCGTGAGAAATCATCGGAAAGAAAGAATTACCAATTGTTTAAACTGAACTACCTGATATACTTTTACACATTCATTTTCAGATCCAATTAAAGCTGATTTAGATAGGTTTTCTACAAATCCAAAAACGAAAAAAATACCTGGATTTTGGAACTGAGTTTTAGAAAAAAACCTGTATTCGGCAGATAGACATTAAAATTTGGATATTTTTCAGGATAAGTATCCTCTTCAAACTGTACGGGAAAAAGTAGGTTTCATATCTTTGTTGAGAGTTGAAAAGTTTTCTCATGTCTAAAAAAGTATTGACTAAAAAAGTATTAAGACTAAAAAAGTATTAAGACTAAAAAAGTATTAAGACTAAAAAAGTATTAAGACTAAAAAAGTATTAAGACTAAAAAAGTATTAAGACTAAAAAAGTATTAAAAGATCAGTTTAACTTCCAAAATATGTGATAAAATTATTTTAAGTTTTTTCGTTAAAATATTTTCCCTTGAAATGAAGAGGATGCCAGGATAGCGCTGTTCAACACCTATTAATTTGCCCTCATTTAACACGTGTTAACATATGTCCAAGCATCATATAAACAGAAGCAGCAGACAGGTTACAAATAAGGAATATAGGACTCATCTAAGTTCCCACAAAAACGCTATCAGTAAAAATATTTGAAACAACAATTTACCTGCTGGATGTAGGACGAAATATAACGGAGTAAGACAATGAAAGTGAACAAAAAATTGTGTTCAGTAGCTTTAGTTTCAACAGCCATTGTTTTATTTTTAATTTTGATATTCTCTACTACATCGGCAGCTACTGCACAAAATACTTCAAGTACGGCTAAATACGCCTACATTACTAATAGCGGCAGCACCACTGTCTCTGTAATTGACATCACAACAAACAAAGTTACAGCCACAATAAATGTAGGAAAATCTCCCTACGGGGTTGCAGTCAACCCCGCTGGAACAAAAGTGTATGTGTCGAAAGAAAAAAGTGGAACTATTTCCGTAATTGACACTGCAAAAAATGAGGTTACAGCCACAGTGAAGGTAGGAAAAAACCCCTGGGGAGTTGCAGTTAATCCGACGGGAACAAAGGTATATGTGGCAAACGAAGGTAGTAAGACAGTCTCTGTAATTGATACTGCTAGCAACAAGGTTACAGCTACAGTGTATGTAGGAAATTATCCTTGTGGAATTGCAGTTAACCCGGCAGGAACAAAGGTATATGTGGCGAATTCCCTTGATAACACTGTTTCTGTAATTGACACATCAACAAACAAGGCTATAGCCACAATAAAAGTAGGAAATCTCCCTACCGGAGTTGCAGTTAATCCGGCGGGAACAAGGGTATATGTGACGAATGAGTACGATGTTTCTGTAATTGACACATCAAAAAATAAGGTTACAGCAAGAGTAAAAGTAGGAAAGTACCCATGGGGAGTTGCGGTAAACCCGGCTGGAACAAAGGTATATGTGACAAACTATGGAGATGGTACTTTTTCTGTGATTAATACGGCCACAAACAAGGTTACAGCCACAGTGCATGTAGGAAGTTCCCCCTTAGGGATTGCTTTCAGTCCGGACGGGACTAAGGCATATGTGGCAAAAGAAACAAGTGGTGTCGTCTCCGTAATTAACACAGCCACAAACAGGGTTACAGCTACAGTGAGGGTCAAAAAAGATCCCGTTGCATTCGGGCAGTTTATAGGTTCTGTCGAAGCACAAAACCCAAAGACTCCAGTTGCTGTATTTTATGCATCTCCAAAATTAGGAAAAGCGCCTTTAAGCGTTAAATTTACTGACAAAAGTACCGGCTCCCCAACTAAATGGAAATGGAATTTTGGAGACGGAACGTCGTCAACAACCAGAAGTCCAACTCATGAGTATTCTAAAGCTGGAAAATATACTGTTAAACTTACAGTAACAAATGCTGCAGGCAGTAACACCGCAACAAAATCAAAATATATCATAGTGATAGTAAAACCGACTGCTGTATTTTATGCATCTCCAAAAGTAGGAAACGCACCTTTAAGCGTTAAATTTACTGACAAAAGTACCGGCTCCCCAACTAAATGGAAATGGGATTTTGGAGACGGAACGTCGTCAACAACCAGAAGTCCAACTCATGAGTATTCTAAAGCTGGAAAATATACTGTTAAACTTACAGTAACAAATATCGCAGGCAGTAACACCGCAACAAAATCAAAATATATCATAGTAAAAGCTACTTCGAAAGCTCCTGTTGCAGATTTCGTGGGGTTGCCACTCTCAGGAAAAGCTCCACTAAAGGTAACATTTACTGACAAAAGTACAGGTTCCCCAACTAAATGGAAATGGGATTTTGGAGATGGTAAATCTTCAACAGAACAGAGTCCAACACACACATATTCATCTGCAGGAACTTATACTGTTAAACTTACAGCAACAAATGCAGCAGGAAGTAATACAAAAACAAAATCAAAATATATCACAGTAACAGCTACTTCACAGGCTCCTGTTGCAGATTTCTGGGGCTGGCCACTCTCAGGAAATGCTCCACTAAAGGTAACATTTACTGAGACCAGTACCGGCTCCCCAACTTCCTGGAAATGGGATTTTGGAGATGGTACCTCTTCAACAGAACAGAGTCCAACACACACATATTCATCTGCAGGAACTTATACTGTTAAACTTACAGCAACAAATGCAGCAGGAAGTAGTACAAAAACAAAATGGAATTATGTAAAAGTGTCTGGTGCTTCACAAGTTCCTGTTGCAGATTTCTGGGGCTGGCCACTCTCAGGAGAAGCTCCACTAAAGGTAACATTTACTGAGACCAGTACGGGCTCCCCAACTTCCTGGAAATGGGATTTTGGTGATGGTACATCTTCAACAGAACAGAGTCCAACACACACATATTCATCTGCAGGAACTTATACTGTTAAACTTACAGCAACAAATGCAGCAGGAAGTAGTACAAAATCAAAATGGAATTATGTAAAAGTGGCAAGGTGACAAAGGGCTAAACGTGCTATAAAACTCAATTTTACTGGTTTAATAGCAGGTTCATCCAGCTCTGAAAAGTTAGCCACTTAGAAAAACGAATAAAAAATGAATATAGAGGACTTACGCAGTTGAACTAAAAATCAATAGCATCAGACCATTAACTGTATAAAACGTGAGTGTAATCCACAGGCTTTGATGTAATTGATTTTGTTTCACAGGTGCGTAAGTCCTGAACTATTCAACCTGAATAAAACACATCAATAGCCATCTTTTATAGGATTACTAAAGATTTCGGCTCTTCATTATTTTGTGTGGCTACCCCATAATATCTTCATAAAAACCAATGCGGTCTTGATTGAAAACGCACATGATTAAAAACGCACATGATTGAAAATGCACATGATTGAAAATGCACATGATTGAAAATGCACATGATTGAAAACGCACATGATATTCTTTGAATAACACGCGTAAACAATGAAAATGCTTGCAGATGGCAGTATTCTCATGCTAAATCATATGATCCATAGGGGATGGCGAGCCCAAATCTCTCAGAATTAGCTTCCATTAGTCACTGGCTATTGATTGCTTTTTTATTTTTATTTTATCGGGTATTATACCGAAAACAGTTACTAAACATTTTATCTCTTTGTATTAATTTTTATATCCAGTTTCTTCTCTTTTATTTTTTCCTATTTCTAATTCCAGATGATACCTTGAAATTAATGCTTGTTTTTGAGATTAACTTACTATCCATCTTGTAAATTGATCTACAATTTCCAGGAAAAAAGTGCATGAATTAAACTAAAATTAAATATTTAATTGTACTATAGAGGCTGAAATAGGGTCTTAAATGTAAATTAAGGCTAATAAATTTTTTATCATAAGTAATTCATATAAAAAATAATATATAATGAGAATATTTATATTTATTTATATTCATTTTCTTCAAGCTAAAGTGATTTTATCTAAAAAATTTTGCCCCCAGTAGATCAGTTCTTTGAATAAGAGTATACGCTACAATCATGTATTCAAATGAACACTTCTACTAAATATCTATAAAGTTATCCTAAAAATCTCGTTCAAAACTGTTTTAACGGACGGAGGAATTGGAATAAAAACATTAAACACTTTGTTAGTAACTTTTTTAATTTTATTATTTTTATCTGGTCTTGGAGCTGCGGCTGAGATTATAGTGCAGCCAGGAAGTTCTATTCAAAAAGCTGTGAATAATTCATCTTCGGGCGATATAATTACTGTAAAGCCCGGAACCTATATTGAAAATATCATAGTAACTAAAAACGATCTTACCATTCGGTCAGAATCAGGAAAACCTGATAACACAGTAATTAAAGCCAAAAGTTCAGGGGCTAATGTGTTTCTCCTGCAGGGAGACAACATAAAGATATCTGGACTTAAGGCTATAGGAGCAACTCGATCCGGCTATTCAGGAATCTGTCTGTCTTCGTGCAGTAACTGCGTAATCGAGAATAACAAACTTTTGAGCAATTGTTATGGAATCTATCTCCTGCGTTCCAAAGGGGACAAGCTGTCAAAGAACACGGCTACAAATAATCTGCAATATGGAATTGTACTTGGGACTGCTACAGACAATACCATTTCAGGAAATACGGCCCTTAATAATGGCCGCGGTATTCATATTGGCAACTCTGATGGCAATACCCTCTCAGGCAATACTGTTCAAGACAATAGTGTTTATGGGCTTTATGTCTGTCCCAGAAGCGACACTAATCAGATTTACAACAATTACTTCAATGACACTAATATGACTATTAGAAATGGGATCGGAAATACCTATAATACCAAAAAAACCGCAGGCACTAATATTGTGGGCGGCCATTACATAGGAGGCAACTTCTGGGGAAAACCTGATGGTACAGGATTTTCCAATACTGCAGTAGATAGCGATGGAGACGGAATTTCCGATTCTGCATATAAGAATATAACAGGCAGCATCTATTCTGACAACCTTCCTCTAGTAACTTCTAAATCCGATACGTTAAAGCCAATTGCTGCGTTTTCGGCATCCCCTACATCAGGAAACGCGCCTTTGAGTGTAATATTTACTGACAGCAGTACAGGTTCGCCCACTTCATGGAAGTGGAGTTTCGGGGACGGAGCCACTTCAACCGAACAGAACCCGGCACACACTTATTCTACTCAAGGGAACTATACGGTGGCACTTACAGTAAGCAACTCTGCAGGCAATAATACTGTAACAAAAACTGGGTATATAGCGGTAGGAACAACAGCGTCAAAGCCGGTTGTAAGTTTCTGGGGGTCTCCGAGAACAGGGAATGCGCCACTGAGCGTGACTTTTAAGGATAGTACTTCAGGCTCCCCTACTGCCTGGAACTGGAGTTTCGGAGATGGGACCTTTTCAACAGTACAGAACCCGAAGCATACGTATTCGACAGCAGGAAATTACGTAGTAAAGCTGACAGCGACCAATGCTGCAGGAAATTCCACATTATCAAAATGGAATTATATAATAGTAACAGGAACGTCTTCGCAGGCCCCGATTGCTGCGTTTTCGGGATCTCCAACTTCTGGAAGTACGCCCCTGAGTGTAACATTTACTGACAGCAGTACAGGTTCGCCAACAGCATGGAACTGGAATTTTGGAGACGGAACCAGTTCAACAGTCCAGAACCCTGTACATACATATTCGACAGCAGGAAGTTACGGTGTAACGCTTACAGTAAGCAACTCTGCAGGTAGTAATACGACAACAAAATCCAGTTACATAAAAGTGACAGCAAACAGTACAACAAATGCAACAATACCTGTTGTAAGCTTCTGGGGATCACGAACTTCAGGAACAGCCCCTCTTACTATCACATTTACTGATGCAAGTACAAACACCCCTACTTCCTGGAACTGGAATTTTGGAGATGGAAACTATTCAACATTACAAAAACCAAGGCACACTTATTCAAAAGCAGGAAACTATTCATTAACACTTAAGGCAAGTAACGCAGCCGGCACTGGTACGAAGACCAGAGTCAATTATATAAAAGTAACATAATAAAAAATATCGTAAGTAAAAGTAGCATAGGTAAAAAGACCGTAAGTAAAAGTTTCATGAAAACAGGTTGGACGAAACCTGTTCACTAAGTAATTTAGTGCCTGAAGTTTTAATATAAACTACAGGCAACTCTTTTTTATTATATGGTAGGGTTGGGTTTCAAATAGGGTTAATATATTAAAAAGTTCAAACAGTTAATAATTCAAACAGTTAATAATTCAAACAGTTAATAATTCAAACAGTTATCATTTCAAACAGTTAATAGTTCAAACAGTTAATAGTTCAAACAGTTAATAGTTCAAACAGTTAATAGTTCAAATAGTTTAACTTTTATTAATAACTCATCGGATCTCAAAGCTTTTCAGCAAAGCTTCCAAAGTCCACACGATTTGAAGTCTGGGACTCCGACTCATTTTTTGTGAGATTATTTGGCGTGACGTGTGCAAAAAATTCTTCCACAATACTTCCCACATCCCTGGGTGCAATGTCGATAAACTCTCTTTTTTCTTCAGGTGGGAAATAGTCAAAAACCGAAAATTTGCCGAGTTTACGTACCTGGGAGCCCTGGTAGCGGGAATCAAGGAGAATCCTTACTCCGTAGTCGTCTGGAGAACGTACTACTCTTCCCATTGCCTGTCTAACTTTCCTGATTGTAGGCACCTGGACTGCAAACTCCCAGCCTTCCCCACAGCCGAAAACCGCATCATAAGCAGACTCTACAGCCTTAATTCGGTCGTTTAGGGCCGGATATCCGATTCCCACTATAATCACGGTCCTGCCCCTGGAATCTCTGAAATCAACACCTTCACTCAATGTTCCCCAGAGATATGTTATAAGTAAGGCTTTTCCTCCCTGCTCTCCTATTTTGAAAAACTCCTTTCGGATTTCCTGGGCTGAAACCCCTGTTTCGTCAAGGAGAATAGGAATAGAAAGTTCAGGCTCAAGGAGTTTAGTATAGCGAAGTGCTTCAGCATAGCTCTGGAAGTAAATAATCACGTTCCCTGGCGATGCAACAGTAGCTGCAAGCAGGGCTTCTTTAATGTTTTCAAGCGTTTCCGGGCTGTCCCGATTCTTTGCAAAAAGCGGAGGGATGGAAACCGCAAGAGTAAGCCTCCTTTCTCTGGGAAATGTCGTGCCATAGGAAATTTCTTCCACTTCTCTTGAGATGCCAAGTGTGGATTTTATCATTTCGAAGGGCCGGAGTGTAGCCGACATGAGTACTGCCGCATAAATGGAATCAAATAGAGGCTGAGTCACATTTTTAGGGATACATGTGAAAAGCTCAATCCTGCCGGCGATTCTATCGCTTTTGAAATCCCTGCGCACGTTCAGAACTGGATAATAGTTTTGCCTATCCGAAAGCACGAGGTAAGAGGATAAAAAGTCTGCAACATATCTGATCTGGGAACGTTTTGGAACTGTAAGGAGCCCTTTTTTGTAATTTTCCGCATAGACCTCTTCCAGCCTTCCTCCAAACTCGCCAATCTCCCGCAGCCGGGTCAGGACTTTTTCTTCATCCGAAAAACCTTCCTTTATCGCTTCCCGTAAAAAGCGAGCTTTCAGGATGTCAAAGCGTTCATAAGGGTCGCTGATCTGAATGTCCTGCCAGTGTTTTCCAAGCCTGTTCCTTTCCCCAAACTTCAATTTCGCATCATATGTGTCCCTGAGAGCGGCAAGGAGGCAGGTAAACAGCTTTTTCGCATATAGTCGAGCTGCGTAGTCCTGGTCAAGGGGAATGCCGCCTCCCGAACCAGTTTCTTTACCTAACATAAAAGAATTGTCAGATTCGGGAGTCTCGCCTACTTCCGAAAGGGCTTTTTCAATAGTCAATTCCGAGAGCATTGTTGAAGAATGGGAACGGGCAGATGCCTCAATATTATGCGCTTCATCAAAAATTAGGATGATATCTTCAGGGTCGCGTTCAAGCCATTTAAGCAGCATCATGAAAATCTCAGCACTGAGGACGTGATGAAAATTGCAGATTAGAAGTTCGGCTTTTTTGAGTTCTTTTTTCAGCAGTTCATACCCGCACATGTCACGGTCTTCGGCATACTCCAGGACTTCTTCCGGGCTTCTTACATCGGAAAAAAGCCAGTTGGAAAATTCGCTACCTTCAAATTTCAGTACTTCATAAAGCTCCGGGCAGGAATTGCTCCTTAAAGCCCGAGTTTTTTTCTTAGTTTCTTCAAGTTCTTTTTCAAGCTCAGTTCTCAGGGAATAAAGAGCAGGGTCTTTTGTCCTTTTGTATTTCTCATAGGCATCCTTTAGTTCTTTTTCTTTTGAAGAAACTTCTCTTTCAAGGTCAAGGAGGTCATAGGTATTTTCCCCTTTGAGCCTGCATTCTTCGTAATCGAGATTTTCAGGGCACATTGAAGTCTTGCCCTTGAAAACGATTGTTTTTATTTCGTTGCCCCGGGAAATCTCTCTTGCTTCATTTATAAATTGAACCATCTGCTGATGGACGTTGGTGACTATAATAACGACTTTATTGAGTTTTTTCCCCACACTCAATGCAGGGGCAAGTGCACTTAAAGTCTTGCCTGTCCCGCATGCCCCTTCAAAGAGTACGATTTTTTCGCTCAGGAGAGACGAGTGAATCTTTTCCATGGCTTCTGCCTGGTTAGGGTAGCAACTCTGTTTCGTAAAATACCGCATATATCCGTTCTTTTGCGTCATACGTTTAACCTGGGATTTCCCGATTTACAATGATTCAGTGACTTTCTGATCTGCCGATGATTAATAAATTAACTTTCATAAATTAACTTTCATAAATTAACTTTCATAAATTAACTTTCATAAATTAACTTTCATAAATTAACTTTCATAAATTAACTTTCATAAATTAACTTTCATAAATTAACTTTCATAAATTAACTTTCATAAATTAACTTTCATAAATTAACTTTCATAAATTAACTTTCAAAAGTTTCAATGTTTCTGAAAATATTGTTAAAGGAATATTATTTCCGATTTTAAATTAACTCAGTGCCAGCTATTCTAGTGCTTTAGGTCTTCCTAATGCTTTAGGTCTTCCCTAATGCTTTAGATTTCCCCTAATACTTTAAGGTCTTCCTGATGCTTTAGATTTTCCGGATAAAAGCAGAATTCAATACTAACATTTAAAATTCAATACTAACATTAAGATGCAGGAAGAGGATTTACTTTTATTTGTTGCGTGAGCGTTGTTTGTAGATCTTTATCTGAACTTATTCTCTATGTCACGATCTATCACTAAGCGATTGATCATTCAGTAAGCACTCTCTTCCAAGATACTCAATTCCCCATTTGCAGAGAGCGTCCAGGACCGGAAGCACAGTCTTTCCGAATTCGGTCAGTGAATACTCAACTCTAGGTGGGATTTCAGGATAAATTTCCCTGAGAATAAGCCCGTCTTCTTCGAGTTCCCTGAGCTGTTTCGTAAGCATCTTGGGTGAAATACCCTGCATACTTTGCTGGAGCCCTGAAAAACGCAGTTTTTCTGTCCTCAACTGCCAGAGGATAATAGGCTTCCATTTGCCTCCAATTACCTCCAGAGTTGCTTCCACAGGACACTGGCAATGTTTGTTATTCCGGATTTGACTTACCATATACTCACATAGTATACATTTTGTTAGTTAGTATCCGGATTGCATGTATAGTATATAAGTATAGTTATTGCAAATCAGATATCAATAAATACATTTTCTTAAAGAAAGAAAAATCTGGCATCAATTGAAAAATTAATCCAGTATAAATTCAAAGAAAATGAAACTCAGATTAGACCTAATTCGGGTTAGACCTCAATTCAGGTTAGACCTAATTTCAGGTCATATCTAAGTTAAGCTTAGTTTAAAAAACAAGAGGAGTGAATAGAATGAAAGTTATAGGTATTGTAGGAAGCCCCCGAAAGAACGGAAATACGAATATTCTTGTCCAGCAGGTCCTGGCAGGCGCAGCAGAAGCAGGTGCCGAGACCCGGACATTTATTCTCAATGAGATGAACTACAAAGGCTGCCAGGGCTGTGACTATTGTAAGGGCCATGACAAATGCAAACTTGAAGATGACCTTACGGAAGTATTCGAGGAGCTTGCATCAGCAGGTGGAGTCGTTTTTGGCTCTCCAATTTACTTTGGGCAGTTTACAGGCCAGATGAGGCTTTTCCTTGACCGCTGCTACTCCCTTATAAATGCAGACTTTTCTCCCCGTCTCCCTGTCGGGAAAAAAGCCGTGATTGTAGGAACTCAAGGTGCTCCTGACCCGGCAGCTTTTAAAGGCGTCTACGAGGAGTTCAAAGGACAAGTTTCTGGCTTCATGCAGGCAGAAGTAAAGGATGTCCTCGTAGGAGTTGGCTATCACGCTCCGGGAGAGGTTAAGGATAATATCGAGCTTATGGAAAAAGCGAAAAACGCAGGTCTTAACCTGTTCAAGTAAAAAGGTACAACGGAAAACAAAAACGAGAAATAAAGAAATAAGAAATAAAATTAAGCGGGAAGAAAAGTAAGATAAAGTGGGAAGAAAAATAAAATGGGGAGGGAGAACTCTGGAGTGAGATTTTCTCGCCCAGATCTTTCAGGAATGAATAGGAGGGGTCTCATATGGAAACTCTTGAAGCAATCCACACTCGTCAAAGCATTCGAAAATACACTGACAGGCCCGTTCCGAGGGAACTTGTTACCGAACTGCTAAGGGCCGCAATGAGTGCTCCATCTGCAGTCAATGCACAGCCCTGGATCTTTATTGTTATTGATGACCGGAAGCTCCTTGACGAAATTCCCACTTTCAGCCCCTTTGCAGGTATGTGCAGGGAAGCTCCTCTTGCAATTCTTGTCTGTGGGGATATAACGCTTGAAAAGGCTCCAGGATACTGGGTTCAGGACTGCTCGGCAGCTACCCAGAACCTCCTTCTTGCAGCTCACGACGCAGGGCTTGGAGCGGTCTGGACTGGAATCTATCCGATGAAGGATCGGATTGAAGGTTTCCGGAAAAATTTTGACCTGCCTGAAAATGTCATCCCTCTGGCTCTTGTGCCTGTAGGTTATCCTGACCAGAAACCAGGCTCTCAGGACAGGTTTGATAAAACAAAAATCTACCGCAATAAGTACGGTCAGAGAAGAGAATGAAGCTGTGAGGAAAGCAGAATAAAATTAGACTTTATTAAATGAATAATAGCAAGATAAAGCTATTCAAAGGTTTGAATCTTTGAAAAGACTTTTAATGAAGCTAAATTTGCCTGTTAATACCTTTTTGAAAAATAAATTGCGTTTCCGGATCTATTGGATGCGGAAAATACAAGATACTTTCCTAAACCAGGCCCCCAACAGAGATACTCAGGAAAGTACGAAAAGTATGGGAAGTACGAAAAGTATGGGAAGTACGGAAAGTACGAAATGTATGGGAAGTACGGAAAGTACGAAATGTATGGGAAGTACGGAAAGTATGAGAAGTTGAAACTTCAGGAAAAATAATTTTTGCTAAGAAGCTGGTGATTTATTGACAATACGAGTGGTTGCAAAAAATTACGTCAAGCCTGAAAAGGTTCAGGAATTTCTGGGTTTGTGCAAAAGCCTTGTTGAAGCGTCATTAAAAGATGAAGGCTGCATAGATTATGGCCTGTATCAGGAACTGGAGAGTTCAGGAGTCCTGACTTTCTTAGAGGAGTGGAAAGATGAAAAAAGCCTTGATCAACATTTAAATTCCAGTCATTTTAAAGAAATATTTCCACTGCTTTCAGAATACCTTGAAAAAGAAACTGAGGTTAATGTATACAGAAAAACGTTGTAATATCCAGGTGTGTTTTTACCGATTTAATTCTTAAAACTCTGTTCCTGGACACGTTTTGGAAAATCAGTATTAAACCTGGTTCAATAGTGAATAAAATTGAAAGGGAGACATTTTTATGGCAGAGAAAACCAAGATCAATAATTTGGTCTTATATTCCATGCCAGTAACTCCTTTTTGAGCAAACCTTGGGAGATATATCTTGAAAGTGATTTTACCCCCAAAAAATAGCAGATTCATAATATAAATCAATAAAAGATACGTTTGCTACTTTAAAGCAGAGTTTTCACTTCTCCCCTTTTCATTTCACAGCTCTTCAATTACTATCTCTTCTTCAAGGCTTGCGTTCGTAAGCAAGTCCTCAAGGTCTTTTATCTCAGAATCAAGCTTCTGGATTTCAGCCTGTGTAGGCCCTATCTCAAGATCTTCAGCTGGTTCGCCATTCTGCACCTCAGCAACTTCTGGATTTGCTTTTGATTCTTTTACTTCAGATGTACTGTCCCCGACACAACCGGATCCTGCAAGACAGGCAATTAAAGCTGACAGTACGAGCAGGTGAACATATTTAACCATCTTCTTCCTCCCAAGTTCTATAATTTTTTAGTAAAGGTTCCAGCGCCATTCCCTGAGCTATGACTTTTTCCATTTCCATAGGAAACATTCTTTCCGCTTTCAGGGCTGTCGGTAATAATACTCGAATTATTTGTGCCAGTTATATTTTCGGTATTATTAAGTGCAGTTTTCTGGTTGTCTTCGACTCCAGTTTCTTTACCATTTTCAGTCTCGTATTCTTTAAGCTCGTTGAGAATTTGTCTAATTATATTGTTTGCCGTATTGATATCACTGAGAGATTGACGAAGATAACCGTTTGCCTTCTCCATATCTTTCCTGGTGACATTCTCACCACTATAGATGGCATCTGCAGCTTCTTTATTCTCTTTCGCAGACTTCATATAAAAATTGTAACTGGCGAGTTTAGTATCAAGGTCGGTTGTGTTAACACCTGTTTCATTCAGGTCATCTACTTCTGTTCTAAATTGTTTAGACAGATTTTCGGATTTTTCGATAAACTCTCCAATTCTCTCACTGACAGTCTGACCTGCACTCTCAATGCTGGTTTTCTCGGCATTATTCCATACTCCACTAACAGACCTGATCACAACCAGAAGCTCTTCCTGGCTTGATGCATTTGCAATTTTAGCCTTCTCAGCTTCGAGCAATTTTATCTTTTCAGCGACAGCGATAGCTTTTTCGTCGGTTCCATTTCCATTTGAGTAAGCCACATTGCTCTTTACGTTTGAAAGGTGAGCTATCATATAGTTAATGCTGGAGTTAAGGTAGAGTTTTGTGGCATTCAGAGTCTCTTTGGAATTAGGGTCCAGTTTTCCTGCACGAACAAGATTCCTGATTTTGAGAAACTCTCCTTTTGCTTCTTTGTATTCTTGCTGATTAACCTGGAGCTCTTCTCTTAATTGATTTTTTTCTTGTTTTTGTTCTGAGGTCCTGTTCCTATCTTTTATACTGAAATTGTTCTGAAGCCTTTCTTTATCCGCCGTAAAATTACCAGTGCCGCCTGTGTCACCAGTTTTATTATTAGATGAATTGCGGGCATCTTCGCGCATATATTTATTTTGATTACCTTTTCCGTCGTCAGAAGAATCTTTGGCAGCGAAAGAAACTTCCGGAATTATGCTAAGTAATATTAACATAATTGTAAGATAAACCAGAAATTGAATATTTTTTGATGTTTTCATCTAACCACCCCCATTAAAAATTTATTATACTGTTTATTGACTAAGGTAAATATAAACATTGTTTTCAAAGAGTTTATTGGTCATGAATCTCTGACAATGAAACCGATGTTTCCTAAGAAAAGGAGTCAATTCTAGCGGATATTCATTAAAATATTTTTAGATGATATCTCTATTGCTGCAAGGAAGATAGGGAAAGGCCTGAAAGAGCATCAATTAGAAAAAGAGAGATGAGAAAATAGAGAGTAAAGAATAGAGAGTAAAGAATAGAGAATAGAGACAGTACACTGGAGGCATAAAGAAATGAAAGTTGTCGCGTTTAACGGAAGCCCGAGAAAGGAAGGAAATACGTCTGCTCTTATAAAGCATGTCCTTGCAGAACTTGAAAACGAAGGAATAGAAACTGAAATTGTGCAGATCGGGGGAAAGAGTATCCACGGCTGCATAGCCTGCGGGAAATGTTATGAAAATGCAGACAGAAAATGCGTAATTGACAAAGATATGGTCAACGAATGTATTGAAAAGATGCTCGAAGCCGATGGAATAATTCTAGCTTCGCCTACTTATTTTGCAGACCTTACTCCCGAACTTAAAGCTCTGATTGATAGGGCAGGTTTTGTTGCTAAAGCCAACAACGAAATGTTCAGATATAAAGTAGGAGCAGCAGTTGTTGCAGTGAGAAGAGCAGGCTCAATTCACGTTTTTGACTCAATCAACCATTTCTTCACAATTTCCCAGATGATAATCCCGGGATCAAGTTACTGGAATATGGGAATGGGGCTTGCTGAAGGGGATGTTGAAAAAGACGAAGAAGGTATTCAAACCATGCGGACGCTGGGCCAGAATATGGCATGGCTTTTGAAGAAGCTAAATGTGTAAATTATAGCCAGCTATCCAGGTCCTACAAGTCTTTTTTTGAAAAGGCTTGCAGGCAGCAGTTTTTAGAAAATGATTAGAGTTTTACCCGCCATTCGCCGGCAAACACGAGCATGGATTCTTTCCTGAGCTGGCCTATGAGGCATACGTTTGCCTTTTTTGCGGCTTCAACACCTGAGTCAAAGGGCATGGATTTGGTGGCGATAAGAGTGATTCCTGCCCGAGCTGCTTTTGTGACCATATAGGCGGGCTGCCGGCCTGTCGAGAGCATGTAATGTTGTGAGAGGTCGAGGCCTTTAAGAAAGGCAGCTCCTACAGCTTTATCTACAGCGTTATGCCGGCCGACGTCTACGATTTGTACAGCAAGCTTGCCTCTTCGGTCTATAAGGGCTGCCAGATGGGTTCCCCGGGTAAGTTTGTATGTATCGGATTCCAGGTATTCTGTGCCTGCAAAGATGGCTTGCGGCTCAAAAACTGAGTCCGAATCTACAAAGATTTCTTTGCTGGTCTCTTCTTCTTTTTCAGCTTTTTCGGCTTTTCCGATTTTTCCGGCGGCTTCGGTACTGATTTCCTGATTTTCCTTTCGGATAAGGATGTGGACAGCCCTACCGTCCACTTCTACGTTTTCAATTTCCCTGAAACTGATAACGCCTTCTGTGATCAGGTGGCCTACCGCAAGCTCTTTGAGTTCGAGCGGGGAGGCAAAAAGTGTTGTAAAGAGTTTTCCGTTGAGAAATAGTTTAACAGGGCATTCCTTTGCGAGCAGCACTTTAACATCTTCGGCTCTGCCGTCGGAATGGATTCTTTTCGCAGGATAAGAAGTGGTATATTTTTCGGGCATATGGATCAAGTTTCTCGCTATTTCAGTGTATGGTGAAGATATGTACCCATATGCCTTTTTCTTTTCCGTTAGCTCAGGTAGACTGCGAGGTAGTCAATGTTTATGGCTCTATCTTTATTTTCGGAGTTAATTTTCAGATTGAATGTAAGGTTCGATGGGCCACTTATTGATGATATATTGGTGGTCTGGTTGTATAAATACCAAGTATTTTGACTATTACCTGTCATTGTTGGAAGTACTTTGCCTGCAATAGTCATACTCTGATATGAGGGATTCTTAAACGTAGGTTGGTAAATCATTATCAACGTGATTGAACTTGGAGAATTAGGCTCGAGCTTTGTAGAGTTATTAAATCCAAATGTTAAGTTGAGAGGATTTCCATTAAGATTATGGGAATAATAGCTAGAGGAAGAATATGTACTCAAAATTTCTCCTGTGCTTTCTGTTGAAAAATCAACTCCTGAACTACTACTGTAATCCTTTAGATAGGATAGGTTTACTTCCGTGCTAGAAACTGTGTTAAAGTAATGCAATTTCTTTACTTTTTCAATCAAACCTGGAATGTGATTATAATCGAAACTGTCTCCTGATCCAAGCTCTACACCGATTATCGTTTTATTTACGCAGAGCCTTTCAAGGGTCTTGTTGCCATTAGGAAGGAAAGAGAAACGCACGTGACCGGATCCTCTCAGGTATTGAACGGTATAATCTGTTCCATTGAGCCCTTGATCTTGCGCAGTTTCTTTAAGATATGTAATCCAGGCATCTGGGTATCTTGTGGAAATTGTCATGTTGAAGGCGTTGATGCTTCTGCCTGTATTTTTATCATCATCGCTATCGTATACAGGTTCTGTTTTATATCCTGTTAATTGAAGTGGAATTACAGTATTTGAGGAGGTAGAATCTCGCTTGCCTAAAAGTTGAACCGCATGAATTCTGATTGTGCAGTTGCTTTCGTTAGTTTCATTTTTTTCTATAATCAATACAGGCTGCTGCCTCATCACGGAACTTTTATCGTTTGCAAGAATTAAGGCTCCATTTTCATACCTGAATATTTGATTAGGATACTGCCTGTTTTCAGAATAGCAGGTGATTCCCCCACACTCTATAGTAAAGTTATCAGGCTCTATTTTTAGAGCAGGACGGTTTGGCACTATTGTCATTGCACACCTTTCGGTATTCACTGAAAGCTTTCCGTCCGATTTTGAAGGTTCCAAAAACGGTATTTGTCCTCCTCCCATATCAACTGGCACAGTTACCGAAATATTGTAGTTCGACGAATTGTTTAACTCCGTAAGTCTGGAAAGTATATCGATACTTGTCTTCACTCCCGCCATCTCGTCCAGTGTATTATACATATGATCCCTTTCAGCATCATTTTTCCAATCAGGAACATATTCGAGCTTGACTACTGCAATCATTGTAAATGCAAGAGCTAAGAGCAATACTGCTATGATAACTGTTGCAGCAGCGGACTCAGATTTTGAAAAACAGGATCGTGCACTTTTTTTCCTGTCTTCAGGCTCTTTCCTTTTCATAATAGTTTTCGGGAGCATTTTTCCAAATCCTTGAGTTGTGACTTCCATTACTTACTTGAATTTTATCAATTTCACCTTCAATTTAGTTATTTTAAGCCTATTCCGGGTTCTGCTTTGATCTCTGTCTTACTTACATACAGCTTTTTCAGGATGTCGGGCTTGATCTTTTTTGCGTTTCCATTGCTCGTCTCTGGTGTCATATAAAAGGTTAAACGAACATTATTGCCTAGCTTTTTAGTGTTATATTTATCAGAGCCTATTTTTGCATCTTCCATTGTTTTATTAAGATATGACTGCCAGGCTTCTGGATAGTTTGAATTAATTATTAATGTGAAAGTAGTTACATTCCCTGGACCCTGTTTACCACTATTCAAAACTTCTTTTTCACTATCATAGATGGAGATATAATCAATTCCTGTAAGGCGAAGGGAGCCTTCGCTATTTGAGGAAATAATTTCAGGTGGGGAGTAGAGTTTCTTACAGACACTTATCGTGTTTATTGAAACATTATAGTCATTAGATTCGCTGGTTGATACATTGGAGAAGTGAATTGAAGGATAGAGCATCATGACTGGTTGCTCTGCTTGGTTAATAATCAGAGCTCCGTTTTCATAACTGAAAACCTGATCCACATAGTTATTATTTTTAGAGGTGTAAGTAACAGCGCCGCAAACTATAGATTTAATATAAGGATCGGCATTTTCGCGGTTTAATATTATGCTTATCACACACTTACCCTTGTTTACAGCAAGAGTTCCGCTGGACTTCATTGAACCTACGAATGGAATGTCTCCGCCACCCATATGGAAAGGCACACTTGTTACTAACTCAGGGGTTGAGGAATTTGAATACGAGGAATTAATATCTGAAGAATTATAATTTGAAGCCATGACAATTGACATCATATCTATTCTTGACTTAAGTTCTGCCATATTTTCCCATACACTATCCATGTGAGAATATTCGGCATCGTTTTTCCATTCTGGAACACATTCTACCCATGCGAAGGTTAGTACCGAAAATATTATTCCTAATAACATTACTGCCCCAATAACAGTTGCTGTTCCAGACTCCGAATGGGGAAAATATTTTTTTTCTGATTTGGATCTATTTTCTTCGTGTTTTCTCACTCATTTCAAACCCCCTAATTTTTATTCCTATTCAATTTATAATTCTACATGAATTCCCACGAAGTCTACCCAGTCAACCTTACCACTTGTTTCAGATGCATGTCCTATAGCTGAAAAACTCACGACCAAATTTTCAAGCTGTGTTGTATTTTTCACCAAGTCCGTTATATAATAGATTACCGGATCATCGTCTTCCCTTACTTTCTCTTCCATATTGTAAGCTATCATTGTCCAAGCAGATCCGTTATATATACTAAGTGTCATATTTTTTAAACTGTTGTCGTGCGAGTTGTATACTATCATCAAACTGACGTTTGTTAATGAGTCTGAAGTGCCCAAATCATACTCAGATATTCCAAAAGTATAATTCTCAGAAATCCATCTATCTGGTTTAATCGAAGAGTTCGTAAAAAGCTCGTCATCGATCCCGTCAACCAGTTCAGTGGGAAGCCAATTATCTGTCTCTGAAGAGTTGTCATATACACTTCCGTAAGGATAAGGAGTAATCCACTCAGGGAACTCCCCAGCACCTTTCTGGAGTACTGCTCGCTGGATGGCCTGCTGAGACGGTTTGTCGATAAAGAACATATCTATGTCGTCCCATCTCTTGAGATCTATTTCTTTTCCTTTAACAGTAATAGTGTCTTCAGTAGTGTAAATTACAATGCAGTCTCCAAGCGAGAAGTCATTGTTTATATAATCGGGACCTTCCGAGTTATCGACTTTGAAAGTACCGTCAGAGTTTTTTATTCTGAAAGTACCATCCGGGTTTTGAACTTCAAAGTTAGACGTATTATACGGAAGAAGCTGTTCTCCATTGACGTTAAGTATAATCTCTATTGCTTTGAGATCAATATCTTCTCCTCCACTGTGGACAATCTGGACAGCGTAGACGTCGTTATCAACATAATTTATATTTTCACGCAGGTCAGTATGCGGAATATGTTCCGGTTTCACAGCTCCTCCATCGGAAAATACAGTTATGGCTATTGTAGAAAAGGCTATAACGACTATGCTTATCATGAGCAGTTGCCCATATACTTCTGAAACACCCCGACAGTCCTGGCAAAGTGGCCAACGCTTTTTACCCTCCACGATAAAAATCACCTTCTAAAAATCTAATTATCAACTCTCTAAACTGTTTTTAATAGTTTATTAATTCGACTGTCTAAGAAAATTTATTAAACTAGAACTGCTAATAGATATCTTGCTGAACTAATTGGGTGGGTGGATCCAAATAACTCTTTATTACATTCAGCAAAAGTTTAAATATTTATGAAAAGTAAAACAGTATACAGTTAAAATAAATATATATTGTCAACTCTATATTTCAGGTGTTAAAGGTATCTGGCGGGCTTTCCTGTCCGAATACGTTTAACCAGGAGGGAGAACATATGGATTTCAAGAAATTGTTTAGAAAAGATGATAAAGCAGTTTCCCCAGTTATCGGTGTCATTTTGATGGTTGCAATAACCGTCATCCTCGCCGCCGCAATCGGATCTTCTGTATTCAGTAAAGGAACTGCTGAATCTGCACCGCAGGCTAGTCTTGACATTAAGTCAGCTGGTAGCAATAATACTAATGCTTATCTAAAATTCGAACACCTTGGCGGAGAATCGATTAACTTTGAAGACAGCGCAGTAACAAAAGTTATGGCATCTGTTAATGGTACTGACGCTGTTGAGATTAAAGCTACAGATCTTGGTACCTTCGATGTTGGTGACGTTCAGACAATCATGTTGAGTAATACTGGAGGGACGCCTATTATCAGTGATGTAAAAGGTAACACCGTCAACATCAAAATTATCGATGCCCAGACCAATCAGCTTATCTGCGACAAGGATGTAAGGTTCTAAACACGAATTTAAGCACCTCAAACAGGTGCTTTTTTCTCTTTCTTTTACTCAATTTTTATATTGAACTGATTTTTCGATTTTCGTCATGATTTCTCGTAAATTCTACGTATTTTTGAGAAAAGAAACACAGTAGGTAATGCACTTATCAAACCGAAAACAAAAGAATTCAAGGACGTATATGCTGTGAATGAAGTAGAGTATTTTGTAACCAAAAAGCAAAGAGCCGCCGGGGGGACTTGAACCCTCGACCTGCTGATTACGAATCAGCCGCTATACCGCTAAGCCACGACGGCAAATGCATAGAAAGAATAAGCAGACCTAATATATAGATCAAGAATTTAATTATTTCGCTCGGGTGGAGCTATTTGCTTTTGCAAAGCTTTGCAACGTCTGGATAACCCTGACATTATTTAAATAACGCGGCCACTTTTTTAAGGTTTTAACTTCCATAAAATAATTTTGTCATTTCTTCAAATAATCCTATCATCCTTTAAACAATCCTGGCTTCTATACAGATATTATACTGGTGAGGGGCATACGATCTGACTACTCTTTTTTCCAGAACCTCTATTTTCCGGCCTGCTTTTTCCGCAGCTTCCTTTATGAGTTTTATAGAGCTTTCGAATAGGTCGTCCTCAGGAGTAATTCCGTAATAGTGGATAATTCCGCCGGGCTTTGCCAGTAGAACTGCGGAGTCCAGGAACTCAAAAGCACTATGAGGCAAATTCATAATCACATGGTCGGCAGTGCCTGCAAACTTTTTTGCTTCTTCCCGGGCGTCGCCTTCGATTGCTTCGATGTTTTTCGCAGAGTTAAGAATAATATTTTCCCTGAGATAACGCACAGCGTCCGGATTTTTGTCGATTGCCAGGACTTTTGAAGGTTTTTCGCTCTTTGCAATCAGGATGCTGTACGGGCCGACGCCTGCAAACATATCAACAATGGTGTCTCCTTCCTTAACCCGGGAAAGAATTCTTGAGCGCTCGGTCGAAAGGCGGGGAGTAAAATAAGCCCGTGAAAGGTCGACTTTGTAGCGGCAGCCGTATTCTCTGTGAATAGTTTCGGTCCTTGGCTCGCCTGCAACGACCTCAAATTCCCTTACCCGAAATTCCCCGATAACAGGCGTAAGAGGCTTGAGCACTGTTTTTATATTTGAATGGGTTAAAAGGAGGGCATCGGCAATTCTTGAGGCTTTCTCTTTGTCAAGCTCAGGATCTTCCAGCAGGGCGATATCTCCTATAACTTCATAAGCAGGGCTGAAACCAAGAAGGTCTTCCGGAACAGGTTTCTTTTCCTGGGGCTTGAACTCGAACTCCAGAAGCTCAATTTCTTCGGGAAAACTCTCTAGCTCTCCAGGGGCAGGCACTCTGGTCAGGGGGAGATAAAGAAATGCCTCATCTGCGCTTATTTTTACGGAATTATCCAGAATTTCAAGCTCAAGGAGCCTTCTTCTTACAGGTTCTCCTTTCTTTTTAGGAACTTTTATGCACTGCCGTTTCATGGAAACTCGCCTTTTGGAATCCTAAGGTTATCCTTTTGTTATTAAGCTATCCATAGCCCGTGTTCAGGATAAATGAATCGAATGATTGTAATTAAGCATAAAGTACAACCCAAAAACTACCAGGAATACCCCGCAGGTATAGAGAATATGTCTATGCATTTTTTGGGAGAAAAGAGTTTTACCACGTCCGAATGAGCCGGATATGGCAGTAAACCATCCCATGTCTGCAGCCCAGTGCCCGAACATATAAGCCATTGCAATTATAATTCCCAGTTCATATTCCTTAAGTACGAGGGCACCGCCAGCGGTCAGCCACCAGATCCAGAAGTACGGGTTCGAAACTGAAGTAACCAGGCCTATCAAGATAGGGTTGGAAACCAGCTTCAAGCCTGAGGAGTCCTGAGAAATCAGAGCCGAAGAATCCGTAGCTTGTGCTTCCTTTAAGGTAAAAAGTCCAAATACCAGAAGTGAAAGCCCTCCTATAAGAAAAATTATGGAAATTATACCACTGTCGACAAACGAAGCAGCCCCTAAGAGGATCAGCACATAGAGCACAGCCTCCACGAGCATATGCCCGAATACTACCTGTGGGCCTGCAAGCCAGCCTTTCTTCAGCGAAATCTCTATAGTTGCAAAAAGCATCGGGCCTGGAACGAGCGCGCCTGTAAGCCCTACAGAGAAACCTAGAAGAAGAGCTTCAAAAACTTTAATTGTTAGCATTATGGATCAAAAAATTAAAGGTATCTAAGATCCCGTTTTGAAATAAACCTCCGCAAGCGGAAAGACCCGGATAAATGACTTAAATAAACAAAACCAGTAAAAAATAGGGCATTTCTCAAAATAAAAGAGAAAACCTGCTGGCAAAAGAAAAATAAGGAAAATTTTAGAGAATAATCTCTATATCCAGTTCTTCTGCAAGCTCTTTGTATCTGTTTCGGATAGTAACTTCTGTAACCCCGGCTACATCCGCAACTTCCCGCTGAGTTCTCCGCTCACCACAGAGAATGGACGCAATATAAATTGCAGCTGCAGCAACTCCTGTGGGACCCCTCCCGCTTGTGAGTTCCTTTTCGGAAGCCTGCCTCAGGATCTCAACGCTCTTGGACTGGACTTCTCCTTTAAGGTTAAGACCTGAACAGAACCTTGGGACATAGTCGATAGGAGATGTGGGCATTAGCTTCAATGCGAGTTCTCTGGAAATAAAGCGGTAGGTTCTTCCTATTTCTTTCCGGCTGACCCTGGACACCTCTTCTATTTCATCAAGAGTCCTTGGGACGCTGCACTGGCGGCAAGCAGCATAAAGAGCGGCTGCTGCAACACCTTCAATGCTTCTTCCACGGATAAGGTTCTTGTCCACAGCTTTTCTGTAGACAACAGCTGCGGTTTCCCGCACAGTTCTCGGAAGACCGAGAGCAGAAGCCATTCTGTCCAGTTCAGATAGTGCAAATGCAAGGTTTCTTTCAGTTGCGTTACTTACACGGATTCTACGCTGCCATTTTCTTAAACGATAGAGCTGAGCACGATTTTTGGAAGAGATTGACTTTCCATAGGAGTCGCGGTTCCTCCAGTCAATCATTGTGGAGAGCCCTTTGTCGTGGATTGTGTATGTCATGGGCGCACCCACACGGGAACGCTTCATACGTTGATCATGATCGAAAGCTCGCCATTCTGGGCCTTCATCCACAAAATCGGCATCAATGACAAGTCCGCAGTCCCCACACACGAGTTCGGCTCGCTCATAGTCGTGGACGAGGTTTCTGCTGCCGCATTCTGGACACACGGCCTTTTCTTTCTCAAAACTTTGCTCCTTTTGCTTCTCTTTGCGAGCTTTGATCATGGCACGTATTTTTTCTCTTTCAAGAGTGTCCGAATAGCGAACTCTTTCGACTTCTACCATATCATATCACCTTACAAACTAAAACAATCATATGTGTGTATTTCCGGTATTTTTGGCTGCACCACTGAAATTACAGTAGATATCTAAAAGGCAGGATAAGAAAAATCACGGCTGTAACTAGCAAAAAATATATAATCTAGTTAATGTTTAACCATAATATAGAATTCAAGTGCATATTCATGTCAGAGCTTTCACCGAATATAGACTCTTTCATTAATAAGAGCTCGAAATTCTGAATCCGAAGTTCGTTTAAAACCCTTCACTAAAAAATATGGATGACCTACAGGTCCGAAAACACTTACGATCGTACCAATCCGATTCAGGGCCTTATCTACAACGACCGAATTCAATTTAGGAAAACCATCTGAGACATTCTCGGGTTTTACCTCATCCCCTCTAATTATCAGGTTTTTAACACCTGTTCTGTGCAGCACTTTACCGAGTCGTTTCATATCAGCCACGAATAGTTAATAGCTATTTTCTCCAGCTCAGGGCAAAAATCTCCTGGCTTTGAGCATGTTTTTCTGTCACCATAAATACGGCTACATATTGTAAACTGAAAAGCATATGTAGTCTATGTTCATTATATATAAAGATATCGCAAGAACTATATTATATGTTGGTTTCAACTAATTTAATATAGTAGAATATAAGAACTAGGAAAAGGAAACCACAACCTTATATATTAAATGGACATTGTTGGCAGCAATCAGACCATAATTATGGTCATTATAGTCAACTAACTCCGATTAATGATCTCATTCTAAGGAGGAGACTCATTGTCCAAGTTCGTATATTTTTTTGGAAAGGATGTAACTGATGGCAAAGCTAGTATGAGAGACTTACTTGGAGGTAAGGGCGCAGGCCTGGCCGAAATGGCAAACCTCGGAATTCCCGTACCACCAGGTTTTACGATAACAACCGAAGTTTGTGTACTTTATCTGAAAGGTAAAAAATATTCTGACGAAGTACTCACACAGGTTGAAGAAGCGATCGATAAGCTCGAGACCTTAAACAACAAAAAGCTGGGGGATCCAGAAGATCCACTGCTTGTTTCTGTAAGGTCCGGTGCCAGGGTGTCCATGCCGGGGATGATGGATACCGTTCTTAATCTTGGGCTCACGGACAAATCTGTTTTTGGACTCGCAAATAAGGTCAATGACGAAAGGTTCGCTTACGACTGTTACCGCAGATTTATCTCCATGTTTGGAGATGTAGTTCTGGGAATTGACTTCGACAAGTTCGAGTCTCTTATTGAGGACAAGAAAAAAGAACTTAAAGTCGAATCTGACACCGATCTCGATGCAAAAGCACTGAAAGATCTGGCTGAAAGGTTCAAGGGAGTAATTAAACTCGAAAAAGGATTTGATTTCCCCCAGGATCCAAAAGTCCAGCTCCAGATGGCAATTGATGCTGTTTTTGATTCCTGGAACAATCCAAGGGCTATCACTTACAGAAAGCTTAACGAAATCGATGACAGCTGGGGCACAGCGGTCAATGTACAGACCATGGTTTACGGGAACAGAGGCAATACCTCAGGCACAGGAGTTGCTTTTACAAGAAACCCGTCTACAGGAGAAAAGAAGTTCTTCGGAGAGTACCTTATCAACGCACAGGGCGAAGATGTTGTTGCAGGCATCCGAACTCCGGACTTTATTGATACTCTTGGGAATAAGATCCCTGAAGCTTACAATCAGCTTGTTGATATCTGTGGGAAGCTCGAAGACCACTTCAAAGACATGCAGGATATAGAGTTTACTATCCAGGAAGGAAAACTCTACATGCTGCAGACCAGGACTGGGAAACGTACAGCTGCCTCCGCCGTAAAGTTAGCAACTGACATGGTAGCAGAAGGGCTGATTGATAAGGAAACCGCAGTCACAAGGGTTAAAGCCGAACACATCGACCTGCTCCTTCACCCCAGAATTGACCCCAATGCAAAACTGGAAGTAATCGCAAAGGGACTTCCTGCATCACCCGGAGCTGCTGTCGGGAAAGTTGTATTTACTGCCGAAGCAGCCGAGGAAATGGCTGAGAAAGGAGAAAAGACAATTCTCGTCCGGACCGAAACTTCCCCTGAAGATATCGGAGGAATGGCAGCTGCCCAGGGTGTCCTTACAGTGCGCGGTGGAATGACCTCTCATGCAGCAGTCGTTGGAAGAGGCATGGGTAAGCCCTGTGTTGTAGGTTGCGGGGATATCTCCATTGATATAAAGAGCGGCCTCTTCATGGTAAATGGTCACACTATCAAGGAACATGACTATGTTACCATTGATGGAAGTACAGGCAGTGTAATCATCGGGAAAGTCGAGCTGATCGATGCTGAAATTAGTGATGATCTGAAGAAGATTCTTCTCTGGGCTGACGATATCAGGACTCTCGGAGTGAGAACAAACGCAGACAATCCGGCAGATGCAGGCCTTGCCCGTGAACTTGGGGCTGAGGGAATAGGACTTTGCAGAACTGAACATATGTTCTTCGGGGAAGACAGGATTCCTGCAGTAAGGGAAATGATCATGGCCGAAGACGAAAAGTCCAGGAAGAAAGCCCTCAAAAAATTACTTCCTATGCAGAAGGAAGACTTCCTTGGAATCTTCCGCAGCATGGAAGGCCTGCCTGTTACTATCAGGCTGCTTGATCCACCTCTCCACGAGTTCCTTCCTGACAAGGAAGAGCTCGATGCAAAGCTCAGGGAGCTCGAAGTTTCAGGAGACTGCGGAAAGATCGATGAGGTAAAGAAGGTCATCAAGCGTGTTGTTTCCCTCAAAGAACTCAACCCTATGCTTGGCCACAGGGGATGCAGGCTCGGAATAACCTATCCGGAAATCTATGATATGCAGGTCCGTGCAATAATGGAAGCAGCCTGTGAACTTACAAATGAGGGTATGCAGATCGTTCCTGAAATCATGATTCCGCTCGTGGGCCTTGTAAAAGAGCTTTCCATTACCAGGGAAGAAGTCTGCAAGATGGCAGAGACAGTCATGGCTGAGAAAGGCGTAAAGATCGATTACAAAGTAGGAACAATGATCGAACTGCCCAGAGCCGCAATTGTCGCAGACCAGATTGCCCAGGAAGCCGATTTCTTCTCCTTCGGGACAAACGACCTGACTCAGACAACCTTCGGGTTCAGCCGTGATGATGTGTCCAAATTCGTGCCTATCTACCAGAAAGCAGGAATTCTTGAGCACGATCCGTTTGCAGTCCTGGACCAGGAAGGCGTTGGCGAGATCATGAAAATCGGTATATCAAAAGGCCGCTCAGTCAAACCCGATCTTAAAATGGGTATCTGCGGAGAACATGGCGGAGAGCCAAGATCTATTCACTTCGCCCATGAAATAGGCCTTAACTATGTAAGCTGCTCTCCTTACAGAGTTCCGATTGCAAGGCTCGTAGCTGCACAGAGCACAATTGAGTCAAGAAAGTAAAAGTTTTTACTTCAATGTTAATTTAAAAAGAGGCAGGATTCGTCCTGTCCATATTACCCTTTTTTGTAAATCCTTTTTTGGAAATTTTAACTGCGTTTTCTATAATTTCTGAAAAATTCTTTACTGGCAATCCTTATTCTTAGAAATATTCCCTTAAAAAATATTATGCTGTAACCCTTGTTGAGGGTTAATGCTGTCATTTTACGTCGAGCTTCATGTAAATTCCTCATCCAAAAATCATTATTGAATCGAGTCTTGCAGTACCTACTTTTGTCCAATACTTGCAAATACTACAGTACTGGATCTCGCCGTCTGAGCGCAGTTTCAGTTTAGCGTGGCATTTTGGGCATATTTTTAAATGTTTCATGAATAAAACTCCTTATATTTTTATTTTAGTTTTGAGTTCATCACAAAACTCAAAATTGTTTTTCTGAGCCTTGAATTTTGAACGATTGTCAAGTTTTGTGACGAACTCACGCAAGTCTTTAGATATTTTTGCAGATTATTTGTTTGGATTGTTTTTATGGAGGTTTTTTATGGAGGTTTTTTATGGAGGTTTTTTATGGAGGTTTTTTATGGAGGTTTTCTATGAAGATTGTTTTTTGGAGGTTGTCTGATATGTTGGTAGACTATTGAGAGGTAGTTTACTCTTTCGAGTTTATTCTTCTCCCATTTCTTTTCTAAACATGATGTAATCTCTTTCTACTTCTTCGAGTTCGTATTCCATTTTATACCCCATTTTGTGGTTTCGCTATTTTCAAGTTGGCTTTTATTAATATGTGAATAATTTTCTTGAGGTTGTCTAAAGGTTGCTTATTAACAAATTTTTAACATGTGCCTTTTTTCCAATTTGTTTTTAAGTTTAGACTAGTATTGCATGAATGGCCCCAACATCTTGTGTAAAGTTCTTCAGAGGTTAAAAGCATCCCATTCCCAAACAAAGATCCTTGTGAAATTTGCTTTGAAAGCTTCTTCTCTGTCATTTTATTCATTAACTGGTTCTCCTTTATTCTAAGTTTTATTCCTTTTTCTCTCAAAGGAATACGGAATCCTATTTCCCCTTTATGTTATAAATAACTTGCGCTCATGAGTTCTGTAACGTCTTAGTCTGTTATAAGCATTCTAATAAGTATGTAACAAGTCGTCTGGCTCTAGTAACACAAATTTTCAGTACGTTAAGCATCTTTGAAATATATTTTCAATTTTGTTACTAACAAGTGTTGAGATGGGAGATCCCATCTCTGAAAGAATCATCTACTCCTAAAGTTTTTAGATACACTTGTATGCTTTTTAATATATAGGATTACAACAATTATTATCAAGATAACAATTGCTGCATCAAATGCAGTCATTTGAAGGTATATTCCTTCAAGTGATACTTCCCTAACATAGAGTTTTTCAATTATAATTTCAATCATGTTTGGATATATATGGATCATCTGTTCGACATTTGAAGAACATCACCATGGGTTATTATTTCTAAGACATTCAAACGAAAAAGCATCCACTGATCAAAACTAGGGAGTCATCAAAATTATATACTAGAAACGCAGTATACAATATTAGGCTTTTAATGACGTGTCCTTATTATGAGTGGATGCGATCTCTTTTTTAAAGGATTAAATGAGTCACGATCATTTAATCCTTTAAACTTTGAAGAACTACAACTGATCTCACCTCTTTTTATAATCAGTATAGTTTATTGTCATTGTTCCGTGTTCATAACTCGATTGGGTATCGTAATATGCATTACTAAATTCATCATTGGTAAAACCCGTAGAATTAGATACTCTAGTGTCATTTATTATATCTTTATTCATCAACCCCTCTAAATTTTGATCCTTAATATGTTTTACAAGAGACAAGATGATCTTTGCTTTTGGGTTATTCTTATTGAGCTCATAATACTGTATTTTTCCCGCTTTCTCTGATTTTTGAATTATGTTTTCGTCTAACAACTTGTGAATATAACTATTAACAGTCATCTTTGAGAGTTTGGTTACTCTAATGATGTCTGCAATATACAGCATACCTCTATTGTCTTCAGCAAACGCTTCTAAGATTTTAACTTGAGGGCATTCTCCAAAAATTTCTGATAGAGCGGTCATGTAATATCATCTGTCGTCTTTAATAAAACCTTCAATGTCTAAATAATAGACTTAATATTATTTAAATGTATCCCACATCTATAACTTTCTCTAAACGTTCGTCTAATAATTAGACTATATAACAAGTTCCTTTTTTTGTATAACAGGTTTTCAAAAGTATTACTTTAATAATATATAGATGGAAAATAAATTCACTTAGGGATATAACTTATTAAGTACAACTATTATTTACAACAGTTCAATAAATTAATTCGTGTTACAACACTAACTCCTACTTTCCGCAGATGTACACAAAAATACCATCAATTTTCTCAATATGGCAGTAGCTTAAAAATTAGTCCATTTTCTAATAAGGGTATTTTGGACAATTAGGCAAATAAATTCGACATTTGTGTACATCTGCGGAATGTGGGCTAACTTACTACTTTTTAGAAAATTCAGACTTTAGATGCAACCTCAAACATTAAGTGCAAAAGAGAGTTTAGGTGCAAAGCCGTAGAAGAAAAATAATCGCGTAAATAGTAAAAATAAAGTAAAAAGTTAGTAACTATTCAGGTACCCTAAATACGTCAACTAACATCGATTTTGGTCACAGGGATCTGTCTAATAAGGGATTCATAGCAAAATTAAAAATGACCTCAGTTGTCATCAATTTATAAAATTGACTGAAGTGTATTGTAAATGCCAAACATTCTAAATTACGGCTTTTGATGTCGATTTAAGGTACCTGAATAGTAACAAAAGTTATTAAATTTTTATTGACAACGTTTAAATCGATAACTTATTTATTATTTAGAACTTAAGTCGACTTTCATTCTATTTTCGTCAACTAAAATTTCTCCGTTCTCTTTTTCATATTCGTCTATTTTTTCACTTAAATTTTCAAGTAGTTTTTTTGCTGCCTGGTTAGTCAATATTACAAGACCGTCGCTGTGAAACAGTACCCTATCATCAGTTTCAAATTTTTCATTAAATAATTCGATGCGAAAATCTGAATCAGTACTTGTGACGTTAAGATTGGTTGCATAGATTTTTCTGAAAATTGGAGTGCGAGCTATTGATACCTGTTTTATTATTTTTTCTCCCATTTTTGGCTCTACCCCCTCATTACTATAATTTTCGTCCATATAATACCTCGTTAAGCAGATGCAGCGACAGTATCTATAATATATTTTTCACCGTTTAGTTTCTTAATTGGGAATTCTAGTTCATCGATGATATCAGGTGATCTTTCTGAAAACATGAGCTCTGATGTTTTATTAGGATAATAAAAACATTCAATCACTTCGTAATGTGGAATTGGCCCAACTGCCTTTTTCAAATCTGATATAACTATACTTTCATTATTTTCATACTCTGAAACAAATAAACCGTTCTCAAACACTGAGCCAATTAATTTTCTTACAATGTCGTTTTTTGCAAGTTGATAACAATTTGCATTGTTATGTTTTTCTTTAATTTCAATTATTCCGTTATATATTAACTCAGGCAATTTGGAATTTACGCTTTGTCTCGATATTCCCACACATTCTGCAATTTCAGTTTGATTATAAGTAAATGCTGGATTTTCTGCTAAGAAATCAATAATTTTTATTTCAATTGTTTTTCCCAAGAAGTCCTGCAATGCCATATCCATTTCTCCACTTCATGTAATAAATTACTTTATTAATCTTTCATTGTATGTTAAAACTCATTTAGAAAAACAATTTATTAACAATGGGAAATACAGTAGACTGTTTGGTACCTTTATTGTATCTTGTGTTACGTCATAATTAGTACTGCATATACGTAAATAATGGTATTTAATTCTGTTGTATAACTGTAAAATAGAATTGACAGTAAAAAATATAATTAACTGATATAAACATCAACTATATATTGTTAAAGATTATTGATTTTTTAGATGGTTATAGACTGGGAAAATATCGAGTTTAATGAATATGAATTGATGATCCTGTATAAATTATGTTATAAACCTAGATTTTGTAGAAACGGACATTATGATGAAAAAAGCCTTATTCATGGTGTAAAGTCGAATAAAATTGGACTGATGAGAAAAGCTATCGATAGATTATACAAACTAAAGATTATAGATATATATCCAGCACAATCCAGACCAGATTATTGTTTCCATCAAGAATGCTATCCTTACATCCTAGAAGTATTAAAGAGATATTCAGATCAACATGACTTTATTGATATGCAGACATTAAATATAAAATACAAAAAACATTGATAAACTATTTGTAACTATTCAGGTACCCTAAATACGTCAACTAACATCGATTTTGGTCACAGGGATCTGTCTAATAAGGGATTCATAGCAAAATTAAAAATGACCTCAGTTGTCATCAATTTATAAAATTGACTGAAGTGTATTGTAAATGCCAAACATTCTAAATTACGGCTTTTGATGTCGATTTAAGGTACCTGAATAGTAACAACTATTTTTATAATGTGATTTTTACGTTTTTGCACTAACTTTTCTCGAAAAACAGACGAAATGTTACAGGGCTTTTAACTTTTTAAAAACTGACGAAGACGTTACAGAACCTGACTGAGGAATAAACTAAACGCACATAAACTAAACGCACATAAACTAAACGCACATGAAATTCTTCGAATAACAGGCACAAAGAAATGAAAGTACTTCTCACCTCACCCTTTTTTGACTATTGATCTTGTCATTACCTTGAGTAGTAAGGTTGTCCTAACTATGGTTTTTCAAACCATCGCTAAACTAATCAGTAAATTGCCATAGAAGGCTTGAATTTGATAAGGAGCCGAAAATCAAAAGGAGCACTGAGAGACAGTTTTGTTCCGTACTTTCATGCTAAATTAAAAAAATTCCACATAGTATAAAAAAATAGTTTTCAAGGCTCTAAAAAGTAGCTATGCAAAGACCCTCTAAAATAAGACTTTCTTGATTAAAAGACTGTTCTCAAATTTAATAAAGAACTTCGATAAAAGACTCTCCTAAATTTGAGAAAGAATCTTTTGAATACTTAATACAAGAAGAAGCCCAGGGTGCTGTATCTACTGTATCCCCCCAATACAGTCTCTCCGAATTTATGCTCCCCCAAGCACATTGATTCGAAGAAGAATCAACAACCCCCAGGAAATTCTTTTCTTTTCGATGATACCCCATCTCTATTCCCAAACTCCATCACATAGTAATAGCATAAATTATATTAAATAAATCATCTCAAAAATTGAATTCAACCGAAAAATTGTTTGACGTAAAAGATTTCAAGTCAATCATAGCTCTTTTCTAATCAGGAAATTTAATTTAAAGTTTCATGCCTATAATAAACTAAAACCGAAATTTAATACTGCTTTTCAAGATGCTGTATTTCGAATCACCAATCAAGTTTCAGATCACAGAAAATAATTCTGAAACTTTACGGGTTTTGAGAGTAAAATTGATTTCGGGATGAACTCGTCAATAAAAAAGTTATAAAAAATATAAGTTATTGCGGCCTCAATTAGCCGCAACCTTCTCTGAAGCCTTCTGCTGTTTGGGCGGCTTTCAGTAGTTCCTTGAGATCATATAATCAGCAATCTGAAGGAGAAGCTCCTTTTCCGGACAGTCCCTCAGAGCGTCCAGTTTTGCTTTGCCTTCTTTGATATATGAAATTGCAAGGTCCTTTACATAATCAATTGATCCGCATTCGGTTAAAATCTGGACGGCTTCGTCAGTTTCTTCCTGAGTAGCTTCTCCTTTTCCGAAAATGTCCAGTTTCACACCTTTTTCGAAAGCGTCGATTACAATAAGGGTATGTTTCCCTTCCATAAGGTCGCTGCCTCTTACCTTACCGAGAACTTCCTCCGGGGTGACCATATCCAGAACATCGTCATACATCTGGAACCCGATCCCTATAAGGCGCCCATACTCGGATAAGGCTTCAGCAATCTCATCAGAAGCTCCTCCAAGAAGAGCCCCAATCTTGGCTGCAGCTGCATAAAGAACTGAGGTCTTTTTTTCCACCATCTCAATATATTCAGCTTTACTAACTTTTTCCCTCTTTTCGAAATCCATGTCAAGCCACTGGCCTTCACAGATTTCGGTACATGTTTTTGAAAGAACGTCCATACATATTAAAATTCTTGAAGGCTCATTTTGAACTTTTGACAGAATCGAAAAGGCTTTGGAATAAAGTGTATCACCTGCAAGAATTGCTCCAGCTTCACCCCATATCATATGGACTGCAGGTCTCCCTCTGCGAATATCATCCTTATCCATTATGTCATCATGGATCAGAGTGAAATTATGTACAAGTTCCACGGCCACCGCTGCAGGTAAGACAGACTTGAGGTCAGAGCCTGTAGCTTCAGCTGCCAGAATAAGAACTGCGGGGCGGAGGCGCTTTCCTCCTGAATCTACCAGGTAGCGGGAGGCTTTATATAGCTCCTCTGGATGGGCTACCGGAAGCAGTTCATCAATTGCGGCGTCAACATGGACACTTCTTTTTTTGATCTCATCAACTAACGTCATAAATATCACGAGGTACGGAATGATTTCCTATAGAGTTATTCTTCTATATATAACACTTCACCGTTTCTGAGAAGGTGTACTGTATCTCCAAGTACATACCCGGCATCTTCCGCCATCTCGATGTAGTGTCCGTGCATCTCCATATCCCCATGGGCAGGGATCACATGTTCAGGATTTACCATACGCAGGAGTTCCCAGTGGTCTTCCCTATATGCATGTCCTGACACATGCACGTTGTCATAAATCCTGGCGCCCCGCATCTTGAGCTTGGTCTCAAGGGCATAGCGGTTAGCCTGAGTCATTGGGCTCGGGATCACATTTGCAGAGAAAATAACCCTATCTCCTGGCTCAATTGTATACGGAGTTTCCCCATTTGCAATGCGCACAAGTATGGAACCTGGTTCACCCTGGTGCCCGGTGACGATTGGAAGGTACTTGTTCTTTCCGTCCTGGATAATGCGTTTGAGAGCTCTATCTACATCCTTTCTCTGGCCGTGCATCTCTACATTGGAAGGCAGTTCCAGATAGCCAAGGTCTCTAGCAGCTCCTACATAACGTTCCATTGAACGTCCCAGGAGGACAGGAATCCTGCCCATTTCCCCAGCAGCTTCAATAATTGCTTTTAGTCTGGGAATGTGGGAGGCAAAGGTGGTAATAACCATTCCTACTTCTGACTCTTCTGTTCCAAGCAGCACGTCCCTGACCATATCCTTTGCGATCTGTTCCGACGGAGTTTTCCCCGAACGTCCGGCATTCGTGCTCTCTACAATCATTGCAACAACTCCTTCCCTCCCGAGGGTTTTAAGACGCTCGAAATCAGGAGCTTCACCCATTGTCGGAGTGCGGTCCAGCTTAAAGTCGCAGGCGTAAAGAACCGCTCCAATTGGGGTGTGAACTGCTGCAAGCACACAGTCAATTATACTATGCTGGACATTAATGAATTCGATGGAAATATCTTCGGTAACCTGGTATGTTCCACCTGCATTCAACGGAATAACCCTGTTGCAAACCTCAAACTTGCGTTCGGCCTCGATCTGCTGTTTGATAAGGGCCGTTGTATACGGTGTAGAAATGATTGGAGCATTATACCTGTGGGCAAGTTTCGGAATTGCACCTATATGGTCAAGGTGCCCGTGAGTACAGACAATTGCCCGGACAGTTCCATTGATTTCTTTCATAATAGTATCATCAGGAATTGCTCCCATCTCGATAAGTTCGAGAGAATGCATTTTATCAATTTCAACATCCTCATGGATCTGAACCCTATCGAGACGAAGCCCCATATCCAGAATGATGATATCTTCGCCTACAATAACTGCAGTCATGTTACGGCCCATCTCATTGTAACCGCCGACTGCAACAATTCCTATTTCAGTCATATTTTTACCTCTTATTTATTTTTTTATCCTTGTGAACCCCAATCCTCAGAAAATGGATCAGGTGATGACCTTAAAATGATAGCTGCGATGTGAATGGTATAGCATAGCATCGAATCTAACACAGAATTAGCCTTAGAGCAGCCATATCCAGCTCTGTTGCAGGAAGAACTCCACCCCCGATGAGACGAATCAGGATACATCTCTTGCAGAAGAATTCTATTTTAATATATCTGGTTTATACCAGATACTCAAATGCCTGTTAAGCACGTTCCAGAATTGCCCCGGGAATGCCTTTTAAATTCCCTATTCTTTAGATACACATTTCTTTAAAGGATTCTACCCTTCCAGATCAAACAAAATCTGCTATTATTTCAATTAACAGGAGCCTTTACATGCTCTTCTCTTACTGGTTAGTATTTCTTAAGAACCTAATTTTCTCAATCCTGTAAAGTTAGATTTCCGCCTTTAAAGACTTTGAAAATATCCGCTTTTCTATTTTAGCAGATTCTTCTAGAGCTTATTCAGCAACCTGTTTTGTTATAACTGGGGCTTTTTTATTCCTGGTTTTATTATTGGGGCTTTTTATACCTGGTTTTTTGGTTTATTCATGGCTTTATTCTGGTTTATTCTAATTAATTCCTGGCTTGATTCAATCCACTCTAACCTATTCTGAGTTATTATAGCCTATTCTAATTAATTCCTGGCTTGATTCATCTGGCCTATTCTATGCTATTATGGCCTATTCTGAGTTATCATAACTTATTATGGTCTATTCTAAGTTATTAGAATCGATTTTGAGTTATTATGGTCGATTTTGAGTCATTACAACCTATTCTGAGTTATCATGACTTATTTTAACTTATTTTAATTTCTTCTAATTTATTCTGATATATTCTAATTTATTCTAATCTATTTTGATTCTATCCCATCTGCTTCTCAGCAATCCATTCTCATCTGGATAATTTCTATCATGATAATCTTATCAGGTGATTCTAACCTCATCAGAAAGTTCCTGATTCTACAATTATCATAATTTTTCTATTTTCTATAATGAAATCGCTTCATACTAAACAATTTCAGCCTGAATAACTGCGAAATAATTCCTTAATTTAATGAATTTTACAGTAATTCTATGAAACTAACTCCTGAATTTCATTGATTTTACAACAACTAATATATCTTGTAGTTTATGAACCTGAAGCAGATCCAGTGTAAAATTGCTCTAATTCCAGATCATTCAGGTGAATCCTATGTTTGTCCGTATGGTCCTGAGTCAGTTTTCCAGGATTCGGAATACGGACCACTTGTTTATATCAACACCGCTTGTTTATATCAACGATTTATTCCCGAACATTACCTTCATATTATGTATAAATATTGTTGTAGAACGACCCTTCTAATTAACATATCTGCTATTATATCTTACCGCTATTATCCGAATTTTAATAAAGATTAGAGCTTAATACAGATTACAGGTACAAGTAAACCGAATTCTGCGGCCGGATTCAGAACGAGTCTCCTGCTATGGCATAGTCTTTTACGTTAAAGCCACGTTGCCCTAAATATTCAAGAGTCCAGCCAGTAACAACCACAGGTGCATTACGCAGGTCCTGTATGTTTGCACAGCCGCAGAGAAACATCGAAATCCTGAGTTCATCCAGCATGCGGGAAAGGACTCTGACAACCGATTCTTTTCCTTCAAGGGCAGGGCCTACAAAAGGCAGGGCTGCACTTGCCGCACTGGCTCCGAGAGCAATGGATTTTGCGATCTCAACCCCTGTCCTGATCCCGCCGGTTGCGATAATTGGAAGGGAGACTCTGGACTCTATAATACTGGCAACAGTGGGAATTCCAAAGTCCCAGAAAAGTTCTCCAAGGTTTTCGGAGGCATAATCTCCACTTTTCCTGGCCCGGTAGACCTCGACGCCTGCCCAGCTTGTGCCTCCCGCGCCACCTACATCAATTGCAGACACGCCTGCTTTCTGGAGGAGAATGGCATCTTCCCTTGAGATCCCGGCTCCTGTTTCTTTAATGATTACTGGCTTGCCCAGTACGGAGCAGATTTCTTTTATCATCTCAAGACAGCCAGTTGCATCCCTATCTCCTTCTGGCTGGATGGCTTCCTGTAAGAAATTAAGGTGAATAGCAAGGGCGTCGGCATCGATCATTTCTATGAGTTTTTCAACTCCATCAATCCCATACTGGCGAATCTGAGCAGCGCCCACATTTCCGTATATAAAAGCAGTCGGAGCTTTTTCCCTGACAACCCTGAAAGACTCTTCCTGGGCAGGGTCATCAATTGCAGCTCTCTGGCTTCCAACGCCAATTCCTACCCCCAGCTCTTCAGCCGCAGCGGCAAGTGCAGCATTTACAGGAGTAGTGTCAGGGTGACCTCCAGTAATCGAAGCGATCAGAAAAGGAGCTTGCAGGCGTTTTCCAAGAAGGTCTATAGACAGGTTCAATTTATCCATATCGAGTTCCGGAAGCGCCCTGTGGATCAGGGTCACATCCTCAAAGCCCGCACTGACTTTTCGGGATTCAACCGGGCTTTCAGCACATAATTTCAGATGTTCGATCTTTCGCTTTGAGGTCGTGCTAATCATATTTCATACCCTTTTGTCCGGACTGATTGTGGTTCCCATAGATTCCCCATTTAAGAACCGATATATATTATCCTCTTTCTTGGCATTGAATATATATGATGTAATACAAGACGTTTTGCTAAGTTCCAGAAGTTCCTGCACCTTCCCGAGCATGCCGCCCGTAACATCGGTACTTCCCGACCCTTTTATGTAACGCTTGAAATTCTCAAAAGTTTTGGGGGTTATCTCAGGTACGGTTTTTCCTTCGTTGTCAAGTACTCCATCCTCTGCCGAGCCTAACCCAAGCCGGGTAATCTTGAGTTCTTTTGCAAGATAGGGGACTATCTGGTCTCCTGAGAGCACGCACGCTCTGAGTTCGAGATCCATAACAACATCTCCGTGCAGCACCGGGACAAGCCCATTCTCGAGCATGAGCTTTATGTTGTCAAGGTACATACTCTCAATCCGCCCGTTTCTGCAAACCGTACAGCACATAGGATGTACAGCTATAGCCCGTACTCCGTACTCATTTAGAGCATCTACCACACTGGATGCAAGTTTCTTGACAGATTCATGTGTTACAATTGCTCCTTCAGGATCAAAAACCCTGCCAAGCTCATATTTTTTAGCGTAAGTGTGCCCAAAAGAACCTGCACCATGTACAATAATCATTTTTCCCCTGTATTCGGAAACTTCTTTTGCAATTCTCAGGAGGGCATCCTCTCTTACAACACCTTGGTCTGCGGCTTTGTCAGTAATGACACTGCCTCCAAGTTTCAGGATAACAGGTTCGGTTGAGACATTCATGCAATATCACTTAATACCTTTTTAAAATTTCAAGCTTCCTTTATGAATAATGCGAAATTATGAAATAAAACTCCAAGAGCTCAAGGTTTGAGTTATTTATTCTAACCTTAAGCCCTGTTCCGTGGGTTTTGTTATGATTGCTTTGCCCCCTGCACCTGCAATGGCTTCAGCAACCTGTGTACATTTGTCAGGTGCTGTAAGGGCAACCATACATCCCCCACCTCCACCTCCTGTACTCTTTGCTCCGAAGGCTCCAGCTCCCCGAGAGGAGTATATTAATTTGGAAAGTTCATAAGTATTTACACCAAGTGCGTCCAGAAGGCCCTGGTTCACATTCATAAGTTTGCCAATTGAAAAGTAATCTCCTGTCTGGAAAAAGGGTTCTGCGGTTTTGGAAATTCTTCCAATGACAACCATTAGAGGCTCTATAAGATGTGGATAAGTTTCACGGAGTTTTCTCACATTTGTTACAAGCTCTTTTGTAGAAGCGAAAACTCCTGTATCCCCGATAACTATCCCGCAATCAGGCGTCTTCAGCTTTCTCCTATCTGGAATGGTCACAACCCCTCCGAATGTAGAAACATAAGTGTCAGTAGGACTTGCAGCTCCCTGCACCTGAACTTCGATTTCATGCCCCATTTTAGCGATTTCTTCGAGAGAGAGGCCACAGCCAAACAGTTTATTGAGTGCACCTATACTTGCAATCGTAACAGCGGCAGATGAACTGAGTCCCGAGCCCACCGGAATCTCAGAATCAACTTTCAGATAAACACCCTCGATTGGCACTATTTCTTTAATTTTCCCAATGGCTGCGGAGATATAAGGATGTTTTTCAAAATCAATCCCTGTTTGGCCAATTTCCGACTGAATTATTATAGAGTCACATAATTCCACCCGCACACGGGTCCTTAATTCAATTGCACATCCTATTGCGGTTTCTCCGTAGACAACCGCATGTTCTCCGAAAAGATAAATTTTCCCGGGGGCAGAACACGAAATCATATTACTCCTCTGAAATTCATAAATTCGATTTAAGATATAAAGTAATGAATTTACATTCGAAATGAAAGCATATTGTCTTCCAACTCAGTAATAAATTTATTTAATGTATTATTCAATTTATTTGTTATTGTTTTATTTTTTACAGACCTGGATCAGGTTAATAAAGTCTGAAATCCGTAAAAAATTTATTTGGAACAGGTAAGTGTTGCTGTATCTTGAATTAAAAACAGATGTACTCCGTTTTTCTGCGGAATTTCTTTTACTCCACAATAATTGCGGCATATCCTACAACTGCGTTCATATCTCCGGAAACCTCCCCACTGTTTGAATAGTTAAGTAGTTCGGCTCGGGTTGCACCAAGCTTCTTTGAGGCTGTTAGCATCGCAGAAATAGGGCCATATCCGCATACGGATGCATTTCTTCTATAAAGCCTTTCATAGATTCCTGGAACATCCAGATTAAGGATAGCTTCTATAATTTCGTTATCCGTTTCCCTTGCAAGGTTTGCAGGCTGATAATGAGTAAAATCGCTGGATGCGATGAAGGCCACTTTCTTCCCACTTTTTGAAACAAGGTTGGCAATAAGGGTTCCCACCTCAATTGCGGTCTCTTCATCCTGCATACCCAGGCAAATAGGAAGAATCCTAAAATCTTGATCAAAGCGGTATTGAAGGAAAGGAAGCTGAACTTCGATCGAATGCTCGTATCGGTGCCCAAGCTCATCTAAATCAATAATACTTCCTGATAGCCCTTCGGCAAGTTCCCGATCAACCTCGAGAGTTCCCAGAGGGGTTTTCCAGGTATCTGTGGATACTGATACCGGTGAACCATATCCCGTATGGTTGGGACCAAAAAGAACATATGTGTCGGCTTTGGGAAGAGCTGCATAAACGTGTGCAGCAACTCTCCCTGAATAGACATATCCTGCATGCGGGCAAACTGCTCCCAGGATATTTCTTTCCCGGATCTCCAGACCTTCAAAACATTGCTTAAGTTCTTTCTCCAGATTTTCAGGACGCAGGGGATAGAACTGCCCTGCAACTGCTGGCTGTCTCATTTATGATCACCCATATAAGATACGGGCTATTTTTTATATATCCTTGCAGTCTGCAGGGCTGCCTTTCGGAATCAGAGAGGTGTTTCGAAGTCAGTCAACTCGTAATTGAAAGGAGTACTGTTAAGCCGGGAAACTTCCCTTGCAAGCAGCCAGTAAACAAGGGAAAGAGCTTTTCTACCTTTGTTGTTTGTGGGAATTACAAGATCCACATTTGAAATCAGGTTGTTAGTGTCACAGAGTGCTACAACAGGCACCCCGATGCTTGAAGCTTCCTTTAGTACCTGGGCATCGCCTGCAGGGTCGGTTACGATCACAACATCAGGCTCAAAGAAACCATGGATCTGAGGGTTTGTAAGTAACCCTGGGATAAACCTTCCGAGCATTGCTCTTGTGCCTAATGATCTGGAAAACATCCTTGCAGGATGCTGCCCGTACTGCCTTGAAGAAACCACAAGGATCCTTGAAGGGTCATAGTGAGACAGCAATTTTGCTGCAACTCTTATTCTTTCATCTGTTGACTGGATGTCAAGCACATATAATCCATCAGTTCTGACCCTGTATACGAAACGCATCATGTCCTGGGTCTTTTGCTGGGTGCCTATGTGAACGCCTGCTGCCAGGTATTCGTCAATAGAAACAAGAGATGTAGAACCTTCTTTAGCAGAAGGCTCTTCTTCCTCTGCTTCTACAGGCACAGATCCGGTTTTTGCTGCGGCTTCCTTTTCAGGTGCAGGTTTTACTTCAGCCACGACATCTTCTTCAGGCAAAGGCTGTTCGTTATTTTCCTCCTGCCCTGTCTGCTCATTTTCCTCCATAAAGTCACCTCATAATATAGAATCAACAATAAAACACATTCAATTTCTGAAAATGTTATCCCACTGCGTTTTTAACTGGTTTTACGTTTGACCGTTATAGGAATAACTCCGGCCTTCAACTCTTCAATAGCAAGATTAAGAGGGTCCAGCCGCCCGTCATCTTCAACAAGGACAGGAGCTCCCATTGCAATTTGCAATGCTCTTGCACCTATGATCCGTGCACGCTCGAACCGGGTATACTTTTCCTTGACCAACTGATCACCCTGAAATTTAAAAACGCTCCGATGAATTCCGATAATTAATAATCATGATAAGTTTGATATTTTACAGTACATGCCTTAAAACCAGCACCCTGAAACTAGGGGTATGGGACCGCTGAGATTCGAACTCAGGTTCCGGCGTCCCGAACGCCGAAGGATGGACCAAGCTACCCTACGGTCCCTTTACTGGTACGGCGAAAGCACATCAACGAGTTCAACATGGCTTAAAAACATTCTGCGGCAGCAGTAGCGGGTGATCCCAAGATCATCCAATACCACGGCAGCGTTTTCGCCATCATTGACACGTCTTTTGTACTCATCCCAATAGTTTGAGATTACTTTTCCACATGAGAAACATCGGACTGGGATCATAGTCTTACCTGTAAGATTTCTGGTATTTAGCCCTTGCTCCGGGTCCACCAAAGTTCTTTGATTCTTTCTGCCTGGAATCGCTTACAAGTAAATTGCGGTCATAGCTTGCGAAGTTATCTCTGATGATTGTGTCATTTGTCCATTCCACAATACCTCTGGCAACTGCGGTCCTTACCGCATTAGCCTGTCCGATAATTCCGCCGCCCCTGACATCTACATTAATGTCAAGTCCGGAGACCACTTCATCTCCTGCGATCAGCAGGGGTTCTGAGATCTTCATCATTACAAGCTCTGGAGTATATAGCTCGAGAGGAATTTTGTTGATCCTGACCTTTCCGGTTCCTTTTGTGACTGTTGCACGTGCAGTTGCAGTCTTGTGCTTTCCAGATGAATTAACTACTTTGACCATGAGGACTCACCCTTTAAAATTTTGAACCCATTTTCTGGCTCACTTCACCAAGTTCAATATATTTACTTGAACTTAGAAGCCTCATATCGGCATCTGCAATTGTGATTGCTTCAGTGTCCTTGAATTCAGAGGGAACACCTACATAGACCTTAAGCCTGGACATTGCGTCCCTGCCTCTTGCTCTCTTATGGGGCAGCATGCCACGGATAGTCCTCTTAAGGATGCGGTCCGGACGCTTCGGGAAGTAAGGCCCGAATTCCATACTACCTCTCTCCCGGGTTTGCCGGTATTCTTTGAGGGTGGTCGCCCTTGAGCCAGAAATTACAGCTTTTTCAGCGTTTACAATATATATCTCTTCGTCTCCTGAAAGCAACTGTTTTGCAACTGTACTTGCAAGACGTCCTAGAATAAGCCCATTTGCATCGATAACCGTCATCTTCGACACCTCAGCGGAAAATCCGGATACCGGACCCTTTTGGATTTTCATCCATTATCTCTTCGAGACTCAGGCACTTGCCACCGGCTTCAGTGATCTTTTCAACTGCGGAGCCACTGAAGGTTAAAGCCGCAACAGTTACAGGGTGGTCAAGGAGACCTGCGCCCAGCACTTTTCCCGGAATAAGCAGAACATCGTCCTCTGCCGTGTGTCTGTTAATCTTACTTATATTCACAGCCGCATAGTTTCTGGACGGCATCTCAAGACGTCCCGCGATATCCTTCCAGATGGGGGCGGTATTTGTATTTGCCCTCTCCTTCAGGGTAAGAATCAGGGAAACGATTCTTGGATTTGTTTTTCTTGTCAGTTTTACCAGTGATCTTTTACCCAATGTATGTTCCTCCGCAAGATTTGTATAAACCTCACTCACGCGGAAAAAAATTCCCTATCGCGTTCGAACATCGCTATAGCTGCCCCTTTGGAACTTGATCCAGAAGCAGCAAATTTAAAGAACAAGCGATTAGTCGGAATTGGTATGATGTGAATAACATTTCTAGTACATAAAGATTATGTGCATCATTAGTCCTATTTACAAGAATTCCAAATAATAATCTTCTTTTGTCTCTGATATTTTTTTGTTTCTGTTTGCTTATAGTCTCAATCTTCGATTTACTCATTAATTATAATACTTGCTTTTGGAACTAACCTGGAAACTAACTTGTATAGATAGAATGTATTAGATAGAAATTCTATTTTTATAATATTAAACAAATTATACTATCTAGGGAATAATCAGTGTTTAGGGAATCTAGGGAATATAGGGGATAATCAGTTTCAGGAAGGCGGGAAAATCTCGCATACAATTAGTATCCGATCTATAATCAGGCAATATCCGCTCTATAATCAGGCGGCAAATGAAGCTAGAATTCCTTATGAGTGTCACTAATATATTACTGCGCCTGGTACAAAATATGAAATAAGCGGGCAGAAAACCGCAGACAGGAATCCGCAGACAGAAATTCGCAGACAGAAATTCGCAGACAGAAATTCGCAGACAGGAAATGGGTGATATTAGCATGCTGACAGTTATTCAATACCTTCTGGATAGATTAAAGCAACTGGGGATAAGGGATATTTTCGGCGTACCAGGGGACTTTGCATTTCCGATCAACAACGCCATATGTGATGATAAAGAGCTTCGCTGGATAGGCTGCTGCAATGAACTGAACGCTGCTTATGCTGCTGACGGTTATGCTCGTATTAAAGGTATGTCAGCGCTATCTACTACTTTTGGTGTAGGTGAACTTTCCACACTATGCGGTATAGCAGGCTCTTACGCGGAGTACAATCTGGTATTCCATATTGTCGGAATGCCAAAAATACAGTCACAGAAGAAACATGATATAGTGCATCACTCGCTGGGCGACGGAGAATCAAGTATATTTATGGAGATGGCTGCACCAGTAGTATGTGCAAGTACGATGCTTACTCCGGAAAACTGCGTTCAGGAAGTTGAGCGTGTTATCGAAACGGCTCTGGAAAACCACCGTCCTGTCTACATTGCAATACCTCATGACTATGTGAATGCAGATATTTCATCCTTTACGGCACCTGCAAGAAAACCTGTAAAAAGCGATCCTGCAACTCTTGAAGAGGTGGTCTCGATTATTGCAGGTAAACTCTCGAATGCAAAGCAAGCCTGTATTATGCCGGGTTTTCTTGTTGACCGGTTTGGCCTCAAGGACTTATCTATGGCTGTAATTAATGCTTCGGGCTTGCCTTATGTTACTATGGCTCTGGATAAGTCAGTGCTTGACGAGACTAATCCCTCCTACCTGGGATTATATATGGGAAAACTTATCAATCCTGAAATCCGGGAATTTGTGGAATCCTGCGACTGTATCCTTACGATAGGCACTATCCTATCTGATGTTAACACAGGCAAGTTCACGGCTAAGCTGGATAAGTCCCGAATTATCAATATCATGCCTTCAAGTGTCCATATAGGGTATACTGATTATATCAATGTAAAAATGCTTGATGTACTGGAGGAACTCTCCAGAAGGCTTAACAAGCGTACCGATGTCAGTGGCCCTGTTGCCAGCCGTCCCGCCGTTCCCGAGGTAGATGCTGAAGATCCAATAACGGCTGACTATTTATACGCGAAGTATGCGGAGTTCGTTAAGCCTGATGACATAATCATAGCTGACTCAAGCTCATCCTTTTATGGGTTACTGCCCCTACTTTTGCCAGAAGGAACTAAGTTCGAGAACCAGATGCTCTGGGCAGCAATTGGCTGGGCTACTCCAGCTTCCTTTGGCACTGCACTGGCTGCACCTGACAGGCGAGTAATTCTTATTACTGGAGAAGGGTCACACCAGATGACTGCTCAGGAAATCAGCCAGTTTTATCGTCATGGTCTGAAGCCGATTATCTTCGTGCTGAATAATCACGGCTACCTGATAGAAAGAATGCTGTCTGAAAAATTAGATTACTGCTATAATGACCTTGCAGAGTGGCAATATTATAAATTACCGGAGGTTCTCGGCTGCAATGATTGGATTACGAGAAAGGTTACTACCTGCGGGGACCTTGATAAGGTAATGAGAGAGCTGGATAATGCTAAAACAGGCGCATACATAGAAATAGTTACACCGATATTATCGGCTCCCTCGCTTATGGAAAAGATTCACAAAAACTTGTAAAAAGTATAATTTAAGTTTATTATAGAGTTAGGGGAAGTTGTTCCTTCAGACAACTTTTCTCCAATATGTTTGAATAAAATTTAACTGCCTGAGACAACTGCAACTTCTTTTCTTTTTAAGTCGTTTCAGATATCGGTTACCTTCTGTTGAGTAGTTTCAGATATCGGTTATCTTCTGTTGAGTAGTTTCAGATATTGGTTATCTTCTGTTGAGTGGTTTCAGAAATCTATTAATAAGATATGCCAAGTACCGACCTCGAAACCCTGTCATAAATTCCCGAAATGTCACATCCGACCTTTTTTGCTACAATAAGTGCCACGATCCGGATATCCACAAGATAGGAAAGCCGGTCCTGCATGAAATTAATCTCAGAAACCAATTTTTGCCGGCTTATCCCAATGTCTGCGGAGATAAATTCCAGAACTTGCTCAAAGGAAATTTCTTCTTTCATATGCGCTTTTTCTTCAGAACTGTCTGGATTTTCAAGAAAATTCTCCGACGGTTTGAAAGCATGTGGAACCCGGATACTTTCCACATCAAAACCGGGCACAAGAACCCCGGCTTTGAGTATGAGAACACCTGTTTCAAGGGCTTTTTCCTTTACTTTTGAGGCAGTTTTCGGGGAAAACCATTTCAGGTCAAAAGCCAGGGAATACTCAAAATCCTTTTCTGAAAGAGAAGTTGCAAGAGTTTTTTTAAAAGGAGCGGAGACTACGCGTTTAAGTTCTTCCATCAACTGCACCCATAAAAATTGATATGGCACGGAGAGTTTAATTTGATATTGAGAGTATAATATTTTAAGTGTATAATATTGTTGAGAGTATAATATTGTTGAAAGCATAATATTTTAAGTGTGTAATATTGTTGAAAGCATAATATTGTTGAAAGCATAATATTGTTGAAAGCATAATATTGTTGAGAGTATAATATTTTAAGTGTATAATATTATTGGAAAAATGAATATTATTATGAATGTAATATAAACGTTTAAGATAAATAAATCTAAAATCAAGAAATTTAATTAAAGACTCAAAAATTTAAAGTCTCCGGCTCAGGATTTTCTACCCTGAACTTCTGCCGGAGTAAAGTCTTCCTGAAAAGGAAAGTTTAGAGTGTCACAAGTTTGGCATCAAGGATTCCGTCGACTTTCCTGACTTCCTCAAGAATTGGGTCCGAAACTTCGGAGTCTACGTTAAGAACCATCATGGTCACGCCTCCAATTTCTGATCTGCCAACCTGCATGCCTGAAATATTGATATTGTTTTTACCGAGTACCATGCAGCACGGTCCGATAACGTTGGGCCTGTTGATGTGTTTGGCAAAAATCATATGGCCTGCAGGGAAGATATCTACTCTGTCATCATCGACTACGACGATCTTTGGATCGTCTCCGACAACAGTGCCTGCGACCAGCTTTGTCTTGCCGTTGCTGCTAAGTTTGATACTGATAGTTGAAGAGTATTCCTCAGAAGATTCTGATTTACTTTCCACGACTGCAATCATTCTGGACTTTGCAAGAGTGGGTGCATTGACATAGTTAACTCCGGAACCGAGAGCCATTTCAAGCAGCCCTTTGAGAGCCGAGACTGTAAGAGGTCTTGTATCTTTTCCGGAAATCTCTCCATTATATCCGATTTCGACTTTTTCGTAGTTTCCGTCTACGAGCTGCCCTGCAATCTTACCCATAATTTCCGAGAGCCTGATGTAAGGGGCAAGGACTGCCATAGCTTCCGGCTTTACTGAGGGGATATTGATTGCGTTCTTTGCAGATCCGCCTGTGAGGACAGACGCTACTTCCTTTGCAATATCTACTGCCACATTAACCTGGGCTTCCTGTGTAGAGGCACCAAGGTGAGGGGTTACTACAACGTTGTCAAAGTTAAGGAGAGGGCTGTCAAAAGGAGGCTCCTCAATGAAAACGTCTATTGCTGCACCGGCTATTTTTCCGCTTTCAAGAGCTTTTGCCAGAGCTTCTTCGTTGATAATGCCGCCGCGGGCACAGTTGAGAACCCTGGTTGTAGGCTTCATAAGGGCAAACTGCTCTTCATCAAGAATGTTTCTGGTTTCTTTAATAAGAGGAGTGTGCACTGTAATGTAGTCGGCTTCTTTTGCGATTTCATTAACTGTAGCTAGTTTGACACCAAGCTCAATAGCCCTCTTTTCAGAAACAAAAGGATCATACCCCATCAGGTTCATCTCAAGCCCTGAAGCCCTTTTTGCGACTTCGGAACCGATTCTTCCGAGACCTATGACTCCCAGGGTCTTACCTTTGACCTCGACACCTGTGAATTTGCTACGTTTCCATTCTCTGGCTTTCAGGGAAGCATTTGCCTGGGGAATATTCCTGGACATTGCCATCATCATAGCAATTGTGTGCTCTGCTGCCGAAATCATATTGCCTTCGGGAGAGTTAGCCACAATAATGCCTTTCTTTGTAGCTGCATCCACATCCACATTGTCAATTCCGACCCCGGCTCTCCCGATAATTTTCAGGTTGTCGGCAGCTTCGATTATCTTCTGAGTAACATGGGTACCACTGCGTATTACAAGAGCATCGTAATCCTTAATTTTTTTCACCAGCTCCTCTTCGGAAAGCCCGGTGGAAACATCAACCGTAAAGTGTTCTTTTAGAATCTCCAAACCTTCATTGGAGAGTGAGTCGCTGACCAATACTTTCATGTCAATTTCTCCAATTAATACAATAAATATGAGATATTAAATTTTAACAGAGAATACCAATTAACCTAATCACACTTAAGCATTATCACACATATATAAGACTAATCCCTTCTAATTTTATCTATAACGCAGGTTTTCTTTCCCTGCATGGATTCTCCCGCAGACCTTGTAAATCCTCTCTGGGTCCCCTACAGGTTTTGTCAATCCCGGCTCTGGTTTACCCTACAAGCTTTATTATCCCAATCTTAGGTTCGTAACACTGCCCGCCTTCAAGCAGGAAACGGATAACCTCTTCTACAACCTGCTCAGAAATGCCCCGGGATGCTGCAGCATCTATAAAAGCTGCGTAATCAACTCCTTTGCTTCCATCCATTTCCTTAAGCAATTCAAGCACGAATTCCTTCTGGTCAGCTTTAGCATCTGTATTATTTTCAGAATCCAGATCCAGGGCTTTAAGGCCTTCCCTGATGGAAGCCCGAAGTAGTTTTACAAATTCAGCAGGAGAGCGCTCCCTTTCAAGCGCAATTACAATCCCTTCCGTATGCTCGGAAGAAATGCCTTTCTCCAAAAGGTATTCCCGAAGTTTTTCTCCACGATATCCTTTGGTCAGAGCGTCCGAGAAGGCTTCGAGTCTCTCAACAGTCTGTTCTGCGGTATCCACGACCCATCTGTTGCGGATTTCTTCATCCACTACATTTACCTCTTCAGCCCGAATAGAAACAAAAACCGATCCGGGTTCGGGTTCATAGGTCCTGGCTTTTCCTGTAAGGGCAATAAAAGCAGGAACCTGTACTGTTGACAAAAAGATCGAAGCCTCAGGCTGGTATTGTCCTGCATATACAGTAAAAGCCCCTGTGGGGTCAACTATTCTCGCTTTCCACATCTCGCTCTGTGTCCCGATGTTGTCAAGTTCTGTGACCACTCCAACCACGAAAACACGATTGAGAATAAGCCCCAGAGGGCTAATAAGCAGGTTTGGAGTTTTTGAATCTGCAGCTTCCGAGTCAGTACGTTCGGTTTTTTCAAGTTCTCTGCAGGCTTCGAATTCTCTTGCAAAAACTCTTTTTGCGACCTCTCGTTTAAGCAAGTTCGATTCCTCCCCTGGAAACCTGTGAATTTTTATCCTGTCCGTCCTCCTCATCCGGCCCGAGCCTGCGAAGGAGTTCAACTACTCTCACTGCAAGATCCTCTTCAGGTACCCAGGCATTTTCAGCTACGAAAGAAATCCCAAATTCATTTTTTGAAGAGTTTCCGCGTACTGCAAGATAGCGGCCCGTAAGAAAACGCCTTAAATCTTCATAGACTGCATCTTTTGAGACATCCGAGAACATTAGCTGTTCGGCTTCCTCAAGAGTTTTTCCATAGATAATTTCCGCAAGTTCCCTTGGAAACATAACTGACACGGAACCGGTTCCATCATCCATTATGGCTTTGATTCGCATGTCCCATACGCCTTCGACCTTCCCGTGCACTCTGCAATTTCCTTTCTGGATTACACGACTGCATTCAGGGCAGCGGGAGATAATGCCTGAACCGGGCCTGACTGAAACCAGGTTGCCTGCTACGGACACGTCAAACATGCTGTCTCTTGAATTTATCTCCTGGATTTTGATAGGCGCAGGATCTTTTGATGCGGATTCGAAGGTAAATGCAAGTTTTCCGACTTCGTCGGGACCAATAGAAGAAACTTTTGTGCTGTTCAGGATATTTACTGATGGCATTCCCCTGAACATCCGCACCTGAGCTCCTTCGATTCGGATAATACTCCCTATATCTATTCCAGGCAGTTCGATCCAGGCCGTAAAAGGCATCCTACCTGTCTCGTCCGCAAGCACGCCAGAGACCACTCTGGACTGGCGTCCCTTTACAAGGATTTCTCTGTATGAAAGCTGAAGCACGCAGGCTATTGTATCTACGGAAAAATCCACAGCTCCTATGTCAATTAACTTTTTTTTCTGGCTTGCTGAAAGTTCGGACAAAGGGGGGAGCAAAGAGTCCGAAATTTTCAACACAGGAGATTGTTCCCCTATAGAAAGCCTGATACGGTTCTGCCAGATTCGGACATAGGCATTTTTGATGTTAATCACATCTCCAATTGAACCTGGCAGTTCCTTCCAGGACGAAAACAGAACTGCCCCGGTTTCGTCCGCAAGAACTCCGGTATAAAGCCTGGAAGGTTTTTCCTGAGTTCCTGCCTGCGGGTGGATTGATTTTTCCCCGAGGTCCAGAATCCTGCCTGTAAGCTCAAAATTCTTAAGGTTGGCAGATAGATCTTTTACTTTCAAAACTTTCCTTTTTCCTCCAAACTTGCGGAGGATACTCTCTTTTGCGACATCAGGCGGGACACGAAAAGCGATGAGTTTCTCAAACTCTGCCCTGATGCCAGTCTTTTCAAGGTCTCCAAGCGCCCTGGTTAACTCTTGAAGGTGGGGCGCAATCTTCTCATCCATTTTTAGGCCTCCATTCGAGACAATTATAAAACAATAATTTCCGTGTAATATATAACAAATTTCCGTGTAATATATAACAATAATTTCCGTGTAATATATAACAATAATTTCCGTGTAATATCAGATTTTACAGTATTTAAGACTTTAATTGATGATTAATTTCTTTTATCAGAGGATATTGAACTATTATTTAAGGATAGCTGTTTATAATTTTTTATTCCCAAAGGTATATTAATTTAGGGATAAAATTACTTCCTTGACAAAGTATTGAGAGAGCTTTTTCCTAAAAACAATAAAAAACTTGGAAAAGGCAGGCTTTCTTTTTTCTAAAGAGTTAAAGCCTGATTAAAGAAAACGGTAGCTTCAAAATGTAAAGGAAGGACTAGTATGAGAAGAATAAAAAGACAGAATTTCAGAGCTTTTAAGCTGACAGCACTTGCGATTACTCTGGCAGTTCTCTTCACTTGCTCTGCCTCCTCGGCCGCGAATTTAAGGGTAAGTTCAGCAACTGAAGGAGACTATATTTCCATACAAGCCGCAATCGATGAAGCAGAAACCGGAGACACGATTTTTGTAAGCCCTGGAACCTATGTTGAAAATCTCAAAATAAATAAGCAAGTCTATATCTGGTCGGAATCCAGAAAGCCAGAGGAAACTGTGATAAGGGCAGCCGATCCCACGAAAAGCGCTGTTGAAATCAGTGTGGATAGGGCATCTTTTAGCGGATTTGCCATTGAGGGTTCGGAAAAAGCAGGAATCTTGCTTACAGGAGTTAAAAGTTGTTACATTAACAACAATAGAGTTCAGGGAGCCGAATATGGCATTCTTCTCAAAGGTTCTGACAGCAATACCATAAGCAATAATCTCATTACCCTTGACGAAAAAGGAATAAGACTCGAAAGCTCAAACTCAAATGATATCATTGACAATACAATTGCCTATAATTACGGTCCTGGAATCTCACTTGAGGCAAGCAGCAAGAATTATATCTATAATAATTACTTCAAAAACGCCGAAAATGTGGAAGAAAAAGCTGCAAACGCAGAAAATCTCTGGCAAAGCCCACTCAAAGCAAAACAGAATATTGTCCGGGGCCCTTACATAGGAGGGAACTTCTGGGCTGACCTTGAAGGTAAAGGTTACAGCGAAACCGGTATGGACGAAAACAGCAATGGTATTTGCGATACCGCATATAACATCACAGGCGGAGGAACCGATAATTACCCGCTCTTCCCAAAAGTTCCAAATGCCGTTAAAGTCCTTGAAAGCAATCTGAATGCCAGTGCTTATGAGCAGGGCCTGGACGATATGGTAAAAGTAACCAGTTCCAAAACCACTGTAAACAAAACCGATGAAGCTGCAGAATCGGCAGCCAAAAATGCTACCAATGAAAACGCTACTGATGAAAATGCTACCAATGAAGAGGGTTCAAGAGAAAAAGAATCGCCTGGTCCTGGGCTTGGAATTTTGGGGCTGACCATGGGAGCGGCTTATTTCCTGAAGAGGAACCGGTGAAGAAAATAGAAAAACTAATCTAAATTGGAAAATGCATAAACACACTAATGTAATATTCAAAGTTGGAACCAGGTTAAGAACAGGCAGAAGAATCCGAAAAAAAGTTGAGAGATAGTTAAGAAAAAGCTCAAGAAAAAGCCGAAAATAAATTAAGAAAACTTGAGAGAAAGTTGAGGGTATAATCGCGAAAAGGATAGCAGGTTTTATGGGGCAGCAACTATAAAATGTAAAAGAATAACCGTCCCAAATTCCTATGAATAAGGAACACAGGTTTATCTTTTCAAAATTTGATCCGTAAAGATTTGATCCGTAAAGATTTGATCCGTAAAGATTTGATCCGTAAAGATTTGATCCGTAAAGATTTGATCCGTAAAGATTTGATCCGTAAAGATTTGATCCGTAAAGATTTGATCCGTAAAGATTTGATCCGTAATCATATACCCTTTAGCTTTTCTCTTTTTCTCGCTCTCCCTTGTTCTTTATCTGGTGTTTTTGTCAGTAAACTGAACCTTCAGCAGTTTATGCGCTGGATTCTGTTTGTTAAGGAGGTTCAGTATCCAAAACTCCATTTCCATTTAGTCTTTTTTCCTGTGCTTTTGTCAGTAAAGACAACATTTAACGGGTTTTTTCCTGAGAGTAGCGAGCCTTTGAAGTTTGCAACAGAAATTAGATGTTAATTAGATGTTATGTTGTGGCAGAACTTATAAACTGCCCGAATGCAGCAGGCTCTTTTCCCACCGTCACTGTAGCTGTAACTTTGTTTGTGGCTGTATTAATTACAGAGACAGCTCCGCTTGTTTCTTTTGCCACATATGCCTTAGTCCCGTCCGGACTGAAAGCAATCCCTAATGGATAACTTCCCACCGTCACTGTGGCTGTAACCTTGTTTGTAGCTGTGTTAATCACAGAAACAGTACCATCTCCATAGTTTGTCACATATACCTTTGTTCCGGCCGGGTTTACTGCAATTCCCCACGGATATTTTCCTACAGTCACCGTGGCAGTAACCTTATTTTTTGTTGTGTCAATTACAGAAACGTCGTACTCGTTCGTCACATATACCTTTGTTCCCGCCGGATTAACTGCAACTCCGGTAGGGAGATTTCCTACTTTTATTGTGGCTATAGCCTTGTTTGTTGATGTGTCAATTACAGAAACAGTGTTATCAAGGGAATTCGCCACATATACTTTTGTTCCTGGCGGGTTAACTGCAACTCCGCAAGGGTAATTTCCGACAGACACTGTAGCTGTAACTTTGTTGCTTGTAGTGTCAATTACAGAGACGGTCTTACTGCCTTCATTTGCTACATATACCTTTGTTCCCGCCGGGTTAATTGCAACTCCCCAGGGCTTTTTTCCTACACTCACTGTAGCTGCAACCTTGTTTGTTGCAGTGTTAATTACGGAGACAACACCACTTGCTTCTTTCGATACATATACCTTAGTTCCAGCGGGGTTTACTGCAACTCCATAAGGATATTTTCCTACGTTTATCGTGGCTGTAACTTTGTTTGTTGTGATGTCAATTACAGAGACAGTGGTGCTGCCGCTATTCGTAATGTAGGCATATTTAGCCGTGCTCGAAGTATTTTGTGCAGTAGCTATCGATATAGTAGATAATGTTAAAATTAAAAATAAAACAATGGTTGTTGAAGCTAAAGCTACTGAACAGAATTTTTTGTCCATTTTCATTGTCTTACTCCTTATGTTTCGTCCTGCATTCAGCAAGTAAATTCTTTTTCCAAACATTTTCATTGATAGCGTTTTTTTGGGAACTTGCATTCTATCCCATACTAAATTGCTGTAAAAATGGCCTGATGTTTTTTATGATGGCGCATGGGCCATATGTTAACACATGTTAAATACAGGGCAAATTAATAGGGTGTTTGAAAAGCGCTATTCTGATATCCTCTTCATTTCAAGGGAATATTATAACCAAAAAACCCATAATAATTTTATTACATGTTTTGAAAGTTGAATTAGTGTCTTAATTTATTTTGTAAACTTGAGTAATTTTTTAAACTTCCAGTACATATATGAAACCTATTTTTTCCCGTACAGTTTGAAGAGGATACCTATCCTAAAAAATATCCAAATTTAATGTCGATCTGCCGAATACAGGTTTTGTTGTTCTAAAACTCAGTTCCAAAATTTAGTCGTTTTTCTTTTTTGGTTTTGTAGAAAACATATCTAAATCAGTTTCAATAGGCTCTGAACTAAATATATAAAAGCGTATCAGGTAATTCAATTTTAACAATTGAAAGTTCTTGACTTCAAAGGATTTCTACATAACCACGCTTTTTAATAAACAGATTGAACCGGAGTTTCTAAAATCATGAAAATCGGGATATAACTATAGATAATCTGCAGGCCTAATAAAAAATTTATTAAGTACCTGAACCATGTAGTTCAATTTTAGCATCATCCCATCTTGAAATGGTCCACAGTCTGTACTTATATCGTTTCCACTTTTTCTTGAAGAATCATTATAGGGGTTCTCGTTATACCGATCATTATTAGATTCTTCATGGCGGTAAATTATCTTTTTTGTTCCACGATTACAGATTTATTCTATATTTAGATTTTTTATATTAAAAAGTTTCTAATTCTTGTCCAAAAACTTCGTTTCAAGTTGCCATTTTTGTTTAATGTGTTGTTTGATGCGGTTTTATGCTGAAAGTTGAAGTTTCATCACTCAGAGTTTCATCACTCAGAGTTTCATCACTCAGAGTTTCATCACTCAGAGTTTCATCACTCAGAGTTTCATCACTCAGAGTTTCATCACTCAGAGTTTCATCACTCAGAGTTTCATCACTCAGAGTTTCATCACTCAGAGTTTCATCACTCAGAGTTTCATCACTCAGAGTTTCATCACTCAGAGTTTCATCACTCAGAGTTTCATCACTCAGAGTTTCATCACTCAGAGTTTCATCACTCAGAGTTTCATCACTCAGAAAAAGATTAAGGTACAGGGAACAAAAAAACCTGGTATTAATTCTAAAACGGAATAAGAGAAAACAGAATTATGGTCTGTTTCGGTCACTCACTATGATTCTTCTGTTGTGACTGAAACAGACCTTTGCGTTTATTACGTTTAACCTTTACTTTTTATTATTTTTTAATTTAACATTTATTCGTTTTCAGAGTATATTCCCGGTCTTGTATTTGTTGTCACTGTTATGTAATTTGTCTTCGTTACAGTATTGCCGCCTGCCACATTGCTTACTGTAAGTGTAACCTTATATTTTCCTTCCTGTAGATACTGATGTTCTGGATTCTGTTCTCTTGAAGTTGTCCCGTCTCCAAAACTCCATTTCCATCTGGTCGGTATTCCTGAACTTTTGTCCGTAAATTCGACGGTTAATGGTGCTTTTCCTGAGGTCGGAGATGCAGAGAATGCAGCAACTGGTTTTGTTACCACTTTTACATAATCTGTTTTTGTTAACGTATTACTGCCTTTAGCATTTGTTGCTGTAAGTTTAACAGTATAACTCCCTACTTTGGAATATTTATGCGTTGGATTCTGTTTGGTTGAAGTTGTTCCATCTCCAAAATCCCATTTCCATTTCGTTGGTGTTCCGGTGCTTGTGTCAGTAAACTTAACGTTTAATGGTGCCTTTCCTTCAGTGGGTTTTGCGGAAAAATTTGCGAAAGGACCTGGTGAGAGAGTGGCTATAAACTGTCCGAAAGCAACCGGACTACTTCCTACATCTACCGTAGCTGTAACAGTATTTGTTGCTGTGTCAATTTCCGAGACAGTGTAGCTGCCAGAGTTCGCCACATATACCTTTGTTCCGTCTGGTATGAATGCAATTCCAATTGGAGAACTTCCTACAGGCACCGTGGCTGTAACAGTATTTGTAGCTGTGTCAATGACTGAGACAGTATCACTGCCAAAGTTCGTAACATATACCTTTGTTCCAGACGGGTTGACAGCAACTTCCCAGGGCAAGCTTTCTACAGTTACCGTATCTGTAACAGTATTTGTTGCTGTGTCAATTACAGAGACAGTGTCATAGTTCGTCACATATGCCTTTGCTCCATCCGGGGTTATTGCAACCCCACTAGGGTCATCTCCTACAGACACAGTGGCTGTAACTGTATTTGTTGCAGTGTCAATTACAGAAACAGTGCTGTCATATTCGTTTACCACATATGCTTTTGTTCCATCCGGGCTGACTGTAACTCCCAGGGGACCGGATCCTACAGACACTGTAGCTGTAATAGTATTTGTTGCTGCGTCAATTACGGAGACAGTGTTACTACCCAGGTTTGTCACATATACCTTTGTTCCTGCCGGATTGACTGCAACTCCTTCAGGGATGATTCCTACAGGCACTGTGGCTGTAACAGTATTTGTAGCTATGTCAATTACGGAGACAGTTCCTTCACCGGTAGCGATATGCTCTTCTGTTTTTGTACTTAATGCCGATTTTGTGGCAATTTGCTCTGAAATGGCACTATCATAATTCTCTTCATATAAGTTCGTCACATATGCTTTTGTTCTTGCCGGGTTGACTGCAACTCCAAATGGGTTGGACCCTACATCCACCGTTGCTTTTACAGTGTTTGTAGCTGTGTCAATTACAGAGACACTGTTGCTGTACCGGTTCGTAATATATGCACATGGAGCCGTTGTCGAAGCACTTTGCACAGTAGCTGCCGATACTGTAGAAGAAATGAGAATTAAAAATAAAATTAGAGCTGCTGATGCTAAAACTACTGAATGCAATTTTTTGTCAGTTTTCATTTTTCTACTCCATCATCTCTCACTTATAGACTTACGCACTTGAAGAACAAAATCAATTACATCAACGACTGTGGATTAAAATCACGTTTTAAACAGTTATCCGCCTGTTGCGCTTGATTTTTCAGTTCAACTGCGTAAGTCCGAACTTATTTTGCAATTATAAAATGTGAATAACTCACATAGTTTACATTTTTAAACTTTTTCATTTGAATCTAAGCTTTATACAAATATTTGATTTTAGCTGATTTGTTTTGGGAAGACGTATAGGGTCTCAGTAAATTTGTGCAGAAATAGCCGAGTTTTTTCTGCATAAAATAGTATAGCATTTAAGGAAAGCATTTAAGGAAAGCATTTAAGGAAAGCATTAAGCGTTTCAAATGAACTTGTAAAATTATATCGTAATATCCAGTTATTCTAATCACAACCAGGTGGGTAACTCTGAAATATGGTCAAACAAGGCTAAAGGGTTAATTTTGTCAGATTTGATTAATTATTCGCATTACCCCTTAGCCTTTACTTTTTGTTGTTTTTTAATTTAGGATTTATTCACTTTCAGAGTATATTCCCGGTCTTGTATTTGTTGTCACTGTTATGTAATTTGTTTTAGTTACAGTACTGCCGCCTGCTACATTGCTTACTGTAAGTGTAACCTTATATTTTCCTTCCTGTAAATACTCATGTTCTGGATTCTGTTCCCTTGAAATTGTCCCGTCTCCAAAACTCCATTTCCACTTGGTCGGTATTCCTGTACTTTTATCCGTAAAAGCGACAGTTAACGGAGCTTTTCCTGAGGTTGGTGTCGCAGAAAATGCAGCAACAGGTTTTGTTACCACATTTATATAGCCTGTTTTTGTTATTGTGTTACCGCCTTTAGCATTTGTAGCTGTAAGTTTAACAGTATAACTCCCTATTTTGGAATACTTATGCTTCGGATTCTGCTGGGTTGAAGTTGCTCCATCTCCAAAATCCCATTTCCATTTGGTCGGATCTCCTGTACTGGTGTCAGTAAAAGCAACCGTTAATGGTGCTTTTCCTTCGGTGGGTTTTGCAGAAAAATTTGCGAAAGGACCTGGTTTCTGCGGACATATAAACTGCCCGAAAGCAGCTGGAGCTTCTCCTACATCAACAGTAGCTATAATATTATTTGTTGCTGCGTCAATTACAGAGACAGTATTGCTTCCAGAGTTCGCCACATATACCTTTGTTCCATCCGGATTGGTTGCAACTCCGTAAGGGCCCCTCCCTACAAACACCGTGGCTGTAACTATATTTGTGGCAGTGTCAATTACAGAGAGAGTGCCATCATCGTAGTTCGTCACATATACCCTTGTTCCTGCCGGGTTGACCGCAACTCCCAAATTCGAGCCTCCTACAGGCACAGTGGCTGTCACCGTGTTTGTTGCAGTGTCAATTACAGAAACAGTGCTGCTGCCGGCGTTTGATACGTATACCTTAGCTCCATCCGGTGTGACTGCAACTCCAAAAGGATAGTCTCCTACAGGCACAGTGGCTGTAACAGTATTTGTGGCAGTGTCAATTATAGAGACGTCACTACCGTATAAATTTGTCACGTATGCCTTTTTTCCATCCGGTGTGACTACAACTCCTGTGGGCCCGCTTCCTACGTTCACCATGGCTGTAACAGTATTTGTGGCGGTGTCAATTACAGAGACAATATCACTGCCGCGATTCGCTACATATGCCTTTTTTCCATCCGGGGTTATTGCAACTCCAACTGGAGAACTTTCAACAGGCACCGTGGCTATAAGAGTATTTGTAGCTGTGTCGATTACGGAGACAGTCCCTTCACCGGTCTCCACATGTTCGTCTGTTCCTTTTACTAATATTAATTTTGGATCAATTACGTTTGAGAGAGTATTTTCATAGTTATCCAGATAAAAGTTCGCCACATATACCCTTGTCCCCTCCGGGTTGACCGCAACTCCGGCAGGGTGGTTTCCTGCAGGTACGGTAGCTGTGACAGTGTTTGTGTCTGTGTCAATTATGGAAACACTACTACCGAATTCGTTTGTAATATACGCGTACGTCCCTGTAGACGAAGCACTTTGCTCACTATCGGCCGATGCTGCAGATGAAACGAGAACTAAAAACAAAATTAAAGCTAACGATATTAAGGTTATTGAATGTAATTTTTTGTTAGTTTTCATTTATCCTACTCCTGTATCTTTCGTCACCTTTACGTTTTTAATGTGCCTTTTGTCCTTACATGTATGGGGTCATTTTGCTAATGGCTGGTTGCAAAAATATGTTTGCTGAAAAGTAAAAAATTTGCCTAATTTACCCAAAATAGTAATATTTTGTCCTTATATAAAGCACTTTCCAAAATTATTATATTACTATTATTATTCATTATTTGATCTGTAAAAACTACTTCAATATCGATATTTCCTCAATGTTTCTCATTAAAACAGTTCATGTCTTAGTATTATTGGTTTTATTCCCAAATCAGGAAGAGTTTCAAAATTATTTTTCAGGATCAAAAGTCCTATTGAGAATCCAGAATATGATATTCAGAGAATAAATATTGAGTTTTGGGATCAGCTCATTATGTAAGGAAGAGACTGGTTGAAGCCGATTAGCATAGAAATACCTGGTATTTCAGCACAAAAACATGATACGAAAACATTGAGAATTTCAAATTAGCTAAAAAAGTTAAGAAATTAGATCTTGGGAGCCAGTTATTGAAAACTGCGAGTATGAGGATGGCTCTCAAATATTGTAAAACAAGGTCAAAGGGCGTGTTTATCATATATTATCAATGATACCATCACTGCCCTTTCTCCTTGATCTTTTTCTTTTTCCAATTCAGTTTTTATTTACTTTAAGAGTATAACTGGTTTTGTTATAACTTTTATCTAATTTTTATATAATTTTTATATATCTGGTTTTTGTTATCACGCTACGTCCTGCATCATTCTTTACTGTTAAGCTAACAGTATAGACCCCTGCCTTCGAATACTTATGAACCGGATTCTGAAGGTATGACTTTGATCCATCTCCAAAGTTCCAGTACCATGAAGCAGGTATTCCTGTGCTTTTGTCAGTAAATTTAACGTTTAATGGTGCTTTTCCGGAAGTGGGAGATCCAGAGAATGAAGCAACTGGTTTTGATATCACTTTTATATATCCGGTTTTTGTTACCGTGCCACGTCCTGCAGCATTCTTTACTATTAAGCTAACAGTATAGGCCCCTGCCTTTGAATACTTATGAACCGGATTCTGAAGGTATGACTTTGATCCATCTCCAAAGTTCCAGTACCATGAAGCAGGTGTTCCTGTGCTTTTGTCAGTAAATTTAACGTTCAATGGTGTTTTTCCGGAGGTAGGGGATCCAGAAAAGGCAGCAACGGGTTTTGTTACAACTTTTATATAATCTTTTTTTGTTACTGTGTTGCTGCCTGCAGCATTTGTTACTGTAAGTTTAACAGTATAAACTCCTACTTTTGAATACATATGGATTGGATTCTGTTTGGTTGAAGTTGTTCCGTCTCCAAAATCCCATTTCCATTTCTTTGGTGTTCCTGTACTTTTGTCATTAAACTGCACTTTCATTGGTGCTTTTCCTGAGGTTGGAGATGCAGAGAAGGAAGCAGTTGGCAGGTTTGAACTGGTGAGAGTACCCATGTAGACATTGGGTTTTTCATTTTCCCAATCCGACCACACTATCTTATCACCATAGAAATCAAATCCTAGACTAATTGATGTGCGATTAGTATGAGTTTCCTCCTGAGTTGAGAGGTTATACATGTAAATACTATCATAATCCAACCACACTATCCTGTCCTTGGAGATTGCAGGACTATAATAAAATGCTGAATCGCTGGTGGCAATTTGAGTTTCCTTCTTAGTGGAAAGATCATACATGTAGATGGAGGAGTAATATTCATCTTCATGGTGCTCATCTGCCCACACTATAATGTTATTGTCAATATCAGGACTGAATGCTGAATCGCTGCTGGAAATCCGAGTTACCTTCTGAGTGGAGATATCGTACATTATGATATTACTCGGGCGTCCCTCCAGATCAGATGTACACACTATTATGTTACCGAAAAAAGCAGGATTGTTTATTGGCACATCGTCGATATGAGTTTCCTTCTGAGTGGAGATATCATAAATGCAATAATCATATGTGCGACCATACAGTATCCTGTTGCCGGAGATACACGGCCCGAAGCCAAAAAAGTAATCAAAAAATATTGTTCTATTGGTTATCCGAATCTCCTTGTGAGTTGAGAGATCGTACATGTATACATCAGATTCTTCCTCTAAAGAGTCCCGATACCCATTACGCCAGTCCCTCCATACTATCCTGTCACCATATATAGAAGGACCCAATGCTGATCCACTGGTAGTAATTTGAGTTTCCTTCTGAGTGGAGATATTGTACATGTAAATATTGAAGGGTCCATCATCCCGGTTCCCATTACGCCAGTCCGTCCATACTATCCTGTCACCATATATAGAAGGACTCTCTGCTGATCCACTGGTGGTAATCTGAGTTTCATTGATAGTGAGCGAAGCGCCTTGCTCAGTAGTTGCGGATGCCGTAGATGAAACGAGAATCAAAAATAAAATCAGAAGTGCTGATGCGACGGCCACTGAATACGATTTTTTGTTAACTTTCAATTACCCTCCTCCTTAATCTTTAATTTATTTGTAACTATTCAGCATATCAAAGAATGTCGGTTGATTGTGATTCCACTAAAACTGAAAAATCCAAAAAATAACTTATAAACAATGAAAAACGTAGTCAATTGCCAACAATCAAAGAAAATCAATTGACAGAAATTTGTCTATTGAATTTTAGTAAAGATGGCTATTGACATTGTTTTATCTGGGCTGGATAGTTACCTTTATTTTTTCATATAAAAAATGTTAATAATTTAAAGATATCTACATTTTTAAACTTTGTTATTTAAATCAAAAATTTAAGAAAATGTGTAATTTTAGAAAATTTGTTTTGAGAAGAAGAATAAGTTTACAGTAAATCCGTATATAAATAGCAAAATTTTTCGGTATAAAAAAGGTAAAAGAAAAAATTTTGAAACTTTTGAATGAGCTTTAAAAGTTAATAAATTATATATTGGGACCCAGTCATTGCTTATAGAACCCCAGGAATCTTATAGAACCCGAGGAGGTTTACAACCTTTCGAAATTGCAGTCACTTTGCCACTTTTATATATTTCCATTTTGTTTTTGTACTACTTCCTGCTGCATTTGTTGCTGTAAGTTTAACCGTGTAGGTTCCTGCAGATGAATATGTATGTGTTGGGCTCTTTTCTGTTGAATATTTCCCATCTCCAAAATCCCATTTCCATGAGGTTGGCGATCCTTTGCTTGTCTCCGTAAATTTTACCTTTAGCGGAGCTTTTCCTGATAATGGCCAGCCCCAGAAATCTGCAGTCGGAGCTTGCGAAGTTCCTGTCACGGTTATATATCTTGTTTTTGTTACCACGCTACGTCCTACAGCATTCTTTACTGTCAGGCCAACAGTATAGACTCCTGCCTTCGAATATTTATGAATCGGATTCTGTAGGTATGACTTTGATCCATCTCCAAAAGTCCAGTACCATGAAGCAGGTATTTCTGTGCTTTTGTCAGTAAATTTAACGTTTAATGGAGCTTTTCCGGAAGTAGGTTTCGCAGAAAACGCAGCAACTGGTTTTGTTACAACTTTTATATAATCTTCTTTTGTTACTGTGTTGCTGCCTGCAGCATTTGTTACTGTAAGTTTAACAGTATAAACTCCTACTTTTGAATACTTATGCATTGGATTCTGTTTGGTTGAAGTTGTTCCGTCTCCAAAATCCCATTTCCATTTCTTTGGTGTTCCTGTACTTTTGTCAGTAAATTTAACGTTTAATGGTGTTTTTCCTGAGGTTGGAGATGCAGAGAAGGCAGCAGTTGGCAGGTTTGAACTGGTGAGAGTACCCATGTAGACATTGGTTTTTTCATTTTCCCAATCCGACCACACTATCTTATCACCATATAAATCAAATCCTGTAATTGACGTATTATTAGTGTGAGTTTCCTCTTGAGTTGAGAGATTATACATGTAAATATTATATTTATTGCCTCGGTCATCCAGCCAAACTATCCTGTCCTTGGAGATTGCAGAACTATAATAAAATGTTGATCCGCTGTTGGTAATTTGAGTTTCCTTCTTAGTGGAAAGATCATACATGTAGATCTCGGAGTAGTATTCTCCATTATCTCCCTGGCGCCAGTCTGCCCACACTATAATGTTATTGTCGATATCAGGACTGAATGCTGAATGGCTGGTGGTAATCTGAGTTTTCTTGTTAGTGGAGAGATCGTACATTGTGAGATTACTCGGACGTGCATCAATATCAGATACCCCCACTATTATGTTACCAGAAAAAGCAGGATTGATTATTGGCACATGGTCGAGATGAGTTTCCTTCTTAGTGGAGATATCATAAATGCAATAACGATATGCGCCACCCCACAGTATCCTGTTACCGGAGATAGCGATCCCGAGGTCATACCCGAATCCATCCTCAGGGATTGTGCTATTGGTTATCCGGGTCTCCTTGTGAGTGGAGAGATCGTACATGTATACATCATGTCCTCTCTCGGTATCATTCTGACTATTTCCATTGCGCCCATCCAGCCATATTATCCTATTACCATATATAGAAGGACCCCCTGCTGATCCACTGGTAGTAATTTGGGTTTCCTTGTGAGTGGAGATATTGTACATGTAAATATTGAAGGGTCCGTCATCCCGGTTTCCATTACGCCAGTCCAGCCATACTATCCTGTCACCATATATAGAAGGACCCCCTGCTGATCCACTGGTGGTTATCTGAGTTTTATTGATCGTGAGCGAAGCGGTTTGCTCAGTAGTTGCGGATGCAGTAGATGAAACGATAATCAAAAATAAAATCAGAACTGCTGATGCTAAGGCTACTGATTGCCATTTTTTGTTAGTTCCCATTTATCCTACTCCTTAATCTTTAATTTATTTTTCATATAAAAAATGTTAATAATCTAAAGATAAATAATTTAGATATATATACATTTTTAAACGTTGTCATTTATATAAAAAATTTAAAATGTGCGTAATTTTAGAAAATTTGTTTTGAGAAAAAGAATAAGTTTACAGTAAATCCATACATAAATAGCAAAATTTTTCGGTATAAAAAAGATAAAAGAAAAACTTTTGAGAATTTCAAATTAGCTAAAAAAAGTCAAGAAATTAGATAGGGAGCGCTACTGAAAATCACAAAATTAATATCTCTAAAAAATGACAAAAAGATGGGCAAGCTCATTTTTAAATATCAAATCAACAACTTACAGACACCTTCAGATAAGAACTAAGGAACACAATGAATAAATGAATAAAAAGAGTGAGCAAAAGAAAAGAGAACAGTTTCCTGTTCACCTTCTTCTAGACATATAGAACAGTTTCCTGTCCACTTTCTTCCAGACAATTATTTGTGGGCAAAATAAGCCACAACTTCTTCTTCACTTACGGTATCTATCCTGCAGAAACCGAAGCGTTCGAACTGCACGATTTTGTCAAGTTCGGCTGCAATCCCCTGCTCCCCGATACCGTTAAGATCACCTTCGGGGCCGCGTACTTTCACATTTATTCCGTCAAGTGGGACCCAGTGGATGATTTTTGCCTTTGCTTTTTTAAGGGCTTCAAGAGAAACATCAGAGAGCTTTGCCTGAAGTGGGGAAAGAGAAGTAATCTCTATATTGCAGAAATCTTTTAAGCGGATAATAGAACCCACTTCCAGCTTTTCGACATCCTCCGTGCAGACAAGTACTTTATTCCCTGCAGCAATTTCCCTGAATCCTCTTTTATGGTCAGTAGGGTGAAGAGGAAGTTTAGCAACTGTCGGTTCGGCATCTGTAATTTCCAGTTCTACAGGATTCCAGACAAAGAAATAACGGTTTGCAATAGGGTCCACGATTTTGCGGTTTTCGGCGTAGAGAGACTCCATGCTTATGCTTACGTCAGTCATTCCGACCCCCATCTCTATCATGAACTTCTTAAGAGCTTCAGCCTGGATTCCACGGCGCCTGATTGCCCTAATTGTTGGAAGCCTCGGGTCGTCCCAGCCGCTGTATTCTCCTGCTTCGATAGCTTTTCTCAGGGTGCTCGTACTGAACTTTCCAAATTCGTGGATCTTGACCCTGCCCCAGTTAGTTGTTCTCGGGTATTTCCAGCCGAAGTATTTGTAGATATATCCCTGCCGCTTTTCGCTGTCTATAAGGTCTTTGCCCCGGATGATATGGGTCATTCCCAGTTCGTGGTCTTCTATAGCCCCTGCAAAATCCAGAAGCGGCCAGACAATGTATTTGTTTCCGATCTCAGAGCGGGGATGAGACATCTTTCTTATCCTGAATGCTCCCCAGTCCCTTAGCGCAGGGTCTTTGTGCTTTATATCGGTCTTTATCCTCAGCACTGCCTGCTGGTCTTCGTATTCCCCGGCAAGCATCTTCTCCCAGTGCATAAGGTTTTCTTCGGGGCTGGTATCCCTGTGAGGGCAGGCTTGCTTTGCATCCTTAAACTGCTTGAAATCTCCTCCCTTACAGAAGCAGACATAAGCCTTACCCATCTCGATAAGTTTCCTTGCGTAATCGTAATACATAGGGAAATGGTCAGAAGCATAAACAACCTGGTCAGGCACAACCCCGAGCCATTTGAAGTCATCGAGATACCAGTCATAAGCCTCAAGCATAGGCCGCTTTATATCAGGATCGGTATCATCGAAACGCAGGACAAATTTTCCTCCGTACATTTTCACGTATTCGGAATTAACTACCATGCCTCTTGCACTGCCAAGTGTTGCTGGCCCGTTGGGATTCGGAGCAAAACGCATTACAACTTTGCCATCTTCTGCCCCCTCAAGAGGTTTTAAGCCCTTATCAGGTTCCTTTTTTACACTAAGGGCTTCGATAAGCTCAGGGGCAATTTCAGAAAGCTTTGCTTCCCAGGCTTCAGGATTTCCCTTTGCAATCTCGGGAATAATAACGTTAAGAGCCTCAGATACTGCATTTGGGTCGGACCTGAGTTGAGGGCACTCCCCCATTACTTTGCCCATTACAGCTTTAGGTTGGGGGGCTTTCCCGTATTTTACAGCGTTTTGATAGGCGTATTTTTCAATTGTCTTAAGGTCTTCAGGACTTAAGGTCATAGAATTTCTCCAAAAATAAACTGGATCCAATGATTTAGAGTGATTGTGATTGAGGAAAAAACATGTAAATAGGGTTATAAAAAGTCACCGAAGCGAAGGAATTCCTCACAAAAACTGAAAAAGACCTTTTAAAAAAGCTCCTTTTGCATGCAGGAGCCTTTACCTGGGAATTGAAGCTTCGATTTCCTGGATGCGGGATATTTTCTCGTTGATTTTCTTAAACTCGGACTCAAATTCCTCCAGGAATTTTGGAACCGCATCTCCAGGTACGGCACCCTGAGCCGAGGGCTTGATAAGGTTAGCCTGTTCAAGGACTCTGAGCGAATAGCGCACTTTATGGTTCTGCATTCCAGTGACTTCTGAAAGTTTCAGAATCCCAATAGGAGCTTCTTCAATCACTTTCTTAAGCACCAGAAGATGGCGCTCGGTAAGTTCAAGTTCATTTCCGATAGGCTCAAGCAGCATCAGACAACCTCGTTTCTAAGTGTTCCGATTCCCTGGATCTCAACTTCTACAATGTCTCCACGCTGAAGTTCTCCAACGCCAGGAGGAGTTCCTGTGGCAATGATATCTCCTACTTCCAGGGTCATGATCTCGGTGATAAATTCAATAAGATAAGGAATGTCAAAAAGAAAGTTTGAAGTGCTGGAAGCCTGCCTGGTTTTCCCATTTACCCTGCAGGCAATTTTCGTATCCGTAATATCGAGTTCATCGGGAAGAGCAAGATAAGGCCCAAAAGCTGCAAAAGTATCAAAACTCTTTGCCCTTGTCCATTGCCCATCCTTTTGCTGGAGGTCCCGGGCGGTCACATCATTAAAGCAGGTATAACCTGCAATTACATCTATGGCCTTTGAGGCTGAGATGTTCTTACAGCGTTTGCCTATAACGATTGCGAGTTCTGCTTCATATTCTACTCTGGAGCTCGATGACGGATAAATTATCTTGTCCTCATGCCCTATAATGGCTGAAGGAGGCTTTAAAAAGAGTACAGGTTTTTCCGGGATTTTCATGTTCAGCTCTTCAGCATGATCCCGGTAGTTCAAGCCGACACACACGATTTTCGAGGGAGACGCAGGCGGAAGGACACGAAGCTCTGAAATGTCAAAAATCCCGGGGGGAGTCCCTCCTTTTGGATATACGCGTCCATTTTCGATATCTCCGTAAAAAATTTCATCTCCTGATCTGAACCTTCCTATCATGTCTCGGTCTTCTCCTGCTTTTTGGGATGTTTTCGCCCGCTTTCCTTCATTTTTTTAAAAGGATATATTCAAACTTAAATTTTAACTCTTCGCCCACTGGCATCCCGCGTATATTTTCCCAGTTCGGAATCCATGAGCTGCACACCTGAAAACACAGGCCCGTCCCTGCAAACCCTGAGTCCTGACTTGTCTATACAGCATGCCCCGCAGACTCCTATACCACATTTGAAATAGCGGTGAAGGCTGAATTCGGACTTATCAAGAACCTCTCTGTCCTCCAGGAGCCTGAAAACCGAAGCCATCATTATTTCCGGCCCGCAGACCGCAATTTTGTCATAAACCGAAAGGTTGAGGCTGTTGAGCACATCGGTTACAAAGCCCTTTGTCCCTTTTGAGCCGTCATCCGTAGAAATGTAGACTTCCCCTGCTTCTGCAAAGCGTTTCTCAAAAAGAAGGTCACCTGCACTCCGCGCTCCAAGCGCTGTATGAACTTCCGAGCCTGCACTCCGCGCTGCTTCGGCATAAGGAACAAGGGGAGCAGCTCCAACCCCGCCTGCAATAACCAGAGTTTTTTCTCCCTCCGAAGGCAGGGAAAAGCCCTTTCCATAAGGACCTCTGAGCCCGAAAGAATCTCCTTCTTTCAGCTCAAAAAGCTTTGAAGTTGCCTCTCCCACTTTCTGGACAGTTATGGAATTCTTACTCGATAGGCCCATAGGAACCTCGTCCACGCCCCTGACCCATACCATTACAAACTGGCCGGGATTCATGGTCTCAAACTGGAAATCAAAGAAGAAAGTCCTGATTGAAGGAGACTCTTCATATATCTTTAATATTGTAGCATTAAGAGGAAGCATCAGACCATCTCATGAGCAAGCCCTATTAATTTTTTCACGTCCGAATAGCCTTTCCTTTGCAGGAAAGCTTCAATACCTGTACTGATTTCTGAGAAGATGTCAAGCCTGTCATATACAGCCGATCCTACCTGGACAGCCGCAGCCCCTGCCATCATCATTTCTACCGCATCCTGCCAGGAAGATACACCTCCTACCCCTATTACAGGGATCTCCAGGGCAGTATACAGGTCATAAACGCATTTGATAGCTACGGGTTTGACTGCTTTTCCTGAAAGCCCACCTGAACGGTTCCCCAGGACAGGATATCCGGACTCTATATCTATAGCCATCCCTTTTAAGGTATTAATTGCAACAACTGCATCTGCTCCCCCTGCTTCTGCTGCATTTCCTATGCACGTAATATCAGAAACATTAGGAGTAAGCTTAACCCACACAGGCACATTTACTATGTCTTTTACTGCGGCTGTAATTGCTTCCACAAGACAGGGGTTAGAGCCAACTGCTGCTCCGTATCCTTCTGCATGGGGACAGCTCACATTTAGCTCGAAAGCATCGGGTTTCGCAGGGAGCAGGCCCTCTGCAACTTCCTTGAATTCGGCCGGGTTTCCGCCGAAGATGCTTGCGATTACTGGGACTCCTGCATCCTTTTTTGCAATTTCGAGTTCCTGGATAAAGCTGGGATAGGAAGGATTCGGAAGTCCCATAGCATTCAAAAATCCGCAGTCAAGTTTGACCATGCTCGGGTTGGAATGCCCGGTTTTAGGCATAGGGCCTATGGATTTAGTCACAACGGCTCCAGCCCCTCCTTCATGTGCAACCCTGCACAGTGATGCTCCGGTTGTGCCAAGTATCCCGGCTGCAAGAATGGTTGGGTTCTTCAGTTTAAGTCCGGTAAGAGTATACATAGCTGTTTCCTTTCTGCCCTGTTAGAATATCATTTTCATTTGCATTTCATTTGCATTTCATTTGCATTTCATTTGCGTTATCAGTCGTGTTATCATTTAGTTATTATTCGTATAAATCATCCGAGTCGCACGAATCCCTCGAAAGCTGCAGGAGAGCCTCTTCAGCAAGTTTCTTTCCGCCCATATGTACAAGACTGCTTCCGAGTTCTCTGGCTTTTTCAATGCCTCCTGCCATAGGGATAAATTCATTTATACCGACAGTTTCCTCACCGCTAAGGGAAAGGACCTCAGCCCGCACATGGATTTCTTTTCGGTCAGGCGTAATTTCTGCATAAGAACCTATAGGCGTGGTACAGCCTCCCCCAAGTTCGGAAATCAGGATGCGCTCAATTTCGGTGGCAATCCTGCTGTCAGTATGGTCAAGCCTGGAAACCGCAGCTTCAGCCTCAGTACCTGCTCTTGTGACAACTGCAATCGTACCCTGATTGGGAGATGGGCAGAAGAAATCAGGAGAAAGAATTTCCCCTTCAAGCTCCCAGCCCATGCGTTCAAGCCCCGCTTTAGCGAGCAGAATGCCGTCATATTTTCCTTCTTTCAGCTTCCTGAGCCTTGTATCGATATTGCCCCTTAAATCCTGTGTAACAAGGTCAGGCCTATAGCGTTTGATCTGGGCGGCCCTCCTCAGGGAACTGGTACCTATAATAGACTGTTCGGGCAGCTCGTCCAGGGAGGTTCCGTCATAAGTCAGCAGGAGATCAAATGGGGTATCCCGCTTCAGAACGGCTGCTGTTGGAAGTGTTGGTGGGCGAATCGTTGGCATATCCTTCATGGAATGGACAGCGATATCTATTTCTCCTTCAAGCATAACTTCGTCCAGTTCCCTGACAAAAGCTCCAACTCCGCTTGATACGGCGTGTAGAGGCCGGTCAGTAAACCGGTCTCCGCTGGTTTTTATAATTTTCAAGCTGGTTTCAACGCCCTGTGCTTTCAAAAGGCGTGCAACAGTCTCGGCCTGAGCAAGTGCAAGCTGGCTGCCCCGCGTACCTATAATCATATAGAATCCTCGTTTTCAAAGATGTAAATCCGTTCAAAATAAATCCGCTTAAAGATTTTCGGTGTATGCTTTAAGGGTTTTTTCGATGTCCTCTTCGCTATGGGCTGCGGAGACGAAGTTTGTTTCAAACTGCGAGGGAGGGAGGAAAATTCCGCTTGCAAGCATCCTGTGGAAGAAAGCAAGGTAACCCTCCTTATCGCACTTCAGAGCTTCCTGATAGTTGTGAGGTTCGGCTCCAAAGAAAATCTTGAACATTGAAGCAATTCCGCATACGCTGTAATCAAGCCCTTCGTCCTCAACAATTTCTGTAAGTACAGCCCGTATGTAATCGCCTTTCGAATTAACTTTTTCGTGGATCTTTTCCTGCTCCATATAGTCAAGCACTGCAATTCCCGCAGCCATGGAACACGGACTTCCGCTGAAAGTCCCTGCCTGGTAGACCGGGCCGGATGGTGAGATCATTTCCATGATTTCACTCTTTCCTCCAAAAACACCTATAGGCAGCCCTCCACCCACGATCTTTCCAAGAGTGGTCATATCAGGCACGACTCCAAAGTATTCCTGTGCCCCTCCCATTGCGAGCCTGAATCCAGTGATAACCTCATCGAATATGAGAAGCACGTCGTTTTCCAGGGTAAGCTTCCTGAGCTCTTCCAGGTATCCGGGCAGGGGAGTTATCGGGCCTATGTTTCCGAGCACGGGCTCTATGATAACTGCGGCCAGTTCATCTCGGTTTTTCTCTACAAGCTCTGTCATTGCTTCTATATCATTATAGGGAGCTTGCAGGGTATATTTTGTGAAATCTGCAGGTATCCCCAGGGAATCAGGCTCTCCAAGAGTTGTCGCTCCTGATCCTGCTTTTACAAGCACCGCATCATGAGCCCCATGAAATCCGCCTTCAATTTTGATGAATTTGTTTCTGCCCGTAAAGCCGCGGGCGAGTCGAAGAGCACTCATTGTAGCCTCCGTGCCTGTGGATACGAAGCGGAGCATATCGATACTGGGATAATATCCTGCAACTTTCTCGGCAAGGTTTACTTCAAGCTCGGTAGGGGTCCCGTAGAGCCAGCCTTTGTCGAGCTGGGCTTTAATAGCTTCTTTTATCACAGGGTGATTGTGCCCAAGGAGAGCAGGGCCGTAAGCCAGACAGTAATCAATGTATTCGTTCCCGTCAAGATCCCTTATCTTTGAGCCATTGGCTGACGCCGTATAGAATGGATATGGCTTTATTGCGCGTACAGGACTGCTTACTCCACCAGGAATAAGGGTCTTTGCTTTCTCATACATCTGCCTGGACTTCTCAAGTGTTACCTCAGATATCATGGAAATCTCACCGGATTGGACTGAAAATCTATAACAGTTATTCGTAAATTTAAGTTAAGTTCTGGATTTTAAGTTAAGTTCTGGATTTTAAGTTAAGTTCTGGATTTTAAGTTAAGCTCTGAATTGAACTTAACTTGCACATAGAATTGAATTTATACTGAACCGAATTATGTTTTACACTGAACCGAATCATGTTGAACTAAATTATGTTGAACTAAATTATGTTGAACTAAATTATGTTGAACTAAATTATGTTGAACTAAATTTATAAATATTATACTGATTTTATATATTAATCTGCACTTTAAAGTTAAGGCTTTTTACACCTTACTGTATTACTTTTCTATCTTATAACAGAGACTCTCTCTATTAAGCAGTTATTAATGAACTTGATGGGTGTGTAAACGGAATCAGCAATAGTTTTGAAGGCAGGAAAGGCGGGAAAGGGAGAAAAACGAAATAAATCTGAAAAGAAAAAGCACCTGAAAAAGAGGTGCTTACTTCAACATGCGGGCAGCATCTTTTGCAAAGTAGGTAATGATAATATCTGCTCCTGCCCTTTTGATGGAAATGAGGGATTCGTAAATTGCTTTCTTTTCGTCAAGCCAGCCATTAGCTGCGGCGGCTTTGATCATGGAATATTCTCCGCTTACGTTGTATGCAGCAGTTGGCATCCCATAGTCCGTCTTGACCCTGTAGACAATATCAAGGTAAGGAAGAGCTGGCTTTACAATTATTATATCTGCGCCTTCGGCTACATCAAGAGTTACTTCCCTGATAGCCTCATTGCCGTTTGCAGGGTCCATTTGATAGGTAGAACGGTCTCCGAAGGAATATCCTGACTCAGCGGCTTCTCTGAAAGGCCCATAGAAACACGAATGATATTTTGCGGCATAGGACATTATTGGAATATTCTCAAATCCGTTCATGTCAAGCGCGTGTCTGATAGCTTCTACCATCCCATCCATCATACACGACGGAGCCACCATATCAGCACCTGCCTTTGCATGGCTCACTGCAATCTTTCCTATGACCTCAAGGGTGGGATCATTCAGGACTTCTTTTGTTTCGAAATCAACGATTCCGCAGTGCCCGTGGCTTGTGTATTCACACATACAGACGTCCGTGATCACAACAAGTTCGTCTCCAAGCTCGGCCTTAATTCTCCTGACAGCCTCCTGGACGACATCGATTTCCCCATAAGAAGAACTGCCTTCCGCGTCCTTAAATGCAGGCACTCCAAAAATAATCACTGCCGGTATCCCGAGTTCTGCAATCTCTTTTGCCTCATCCACAACCTCAGAGAGAGGAATATTATATATTCCGGGCATGGAAGGGATTTCAACAGCAGAATCAATAGTTTCATTCACAAAAATGGGCTGGACCAGGTCGTCTACGGATAAAGTAGTTTCACGCACAAGGTTCCTGATCTTTCCTCTTCTCAATCGTCTTAACCTGACATCTGGAAACATTTGATCACTTCTCTGCGAATTATCTGTGAATTATCTATGAATTATCTATGAATTATCTATGAATTATCTATGAATTATCTATGAATTATCTATGAATTATCTATGAATTATCTATGAATTATCTATGAATTATCTATGAATTATCTATGAATTATCTATGAATTATCTATGAATTATCTATGAATTATCTATGAATTATCTATGAATTATCTATGAATTATCTGCAAATTATCTGTGAATTATCTGTGAATTATCTGCGAATTATCTTGTCTACGAATTTTGTATAGTTTCTGATTCTTTTTTATTAGTTACTTTTTTCAGAAACCCGATCTCTCGCACTCTCGCAATCGGGTTTCATATTTTCCACCTTTATCACGCAATCGGATTTCATTTTTTCCGCTTTTACCTTGTCTTTTTCGAGGCAGAAGATCCTTGCAACTACGTCAAGGAACTCGTCGTTTCCGAGCTCTGCGGCCTGGCGGAGAACTTTGGTGGGCTCGGCAAGAATTTTGTTTGCGATGGAATGGGTAAGGTCATCAAGCACCTCGGTTTCGATTTTTCCTATAGTATGGTAAGCACAGAGCCTGTTAACTGCTTTTTCCCTTTCCCGCATTCTCACATCATACACTTGCTTATAAAGTTCAGATATAATCTTATCGGCTCTCTGGCGTTTATATTGGAGGTTTAAAAGCTTGATCTCTTCCTGAATTATATCTTCGGCTTTTTTAGCTTCCTCTTTCCTCATTTTAAGCGTTCTCTCACTGATCACCCTGAGATTGTCAATATTGCACAGTTCCACGTTATCGAGTTCAGCAGCCGATTCCTCGATATCCCTGGGATTTGCTATATCAATTAAGAGGAGTTTACGGTTTTTATCCCGGTCTTTTATGGCTTTTTCAACTATTTCACGGGTTAAAATGTAATGAGGAGCACCTGTACCACTAATTACAACATCAGCACTTTTAAGTTGAGACTGGACATCATTGAGCTTGACTGCGTATCCTCCCAGTTCATAGGCAAGTTCTTCAGCTTTCTTGAAGGTACGGTTAGCGATGTAGATTGCCTCGATATCCTTTTCAGCCAGGGCTTTTGCTACAAGAACTCCTATTTCCCCTGCCCCTATCACAAGCACGGATTTTCCTGTGAGCCCGTCCAGAATTTCCTCTGCAAGGTCCACAGCCGCAGAACCTATGGATACCGAACCTTTATTGATCCGGGTTTCGTTACGGATACGTTTTCCTACCTGAATAGCTTTATCAAAGGCAGTGTCAAGGATTTTTCCGGTAGTTCCCGCTTTTTTGGAATAAGCGTAGAGTTCCTTTATTTGCCCTAAAATCTGGTCTTCCCCAACAATCATAGATTCAAGCCCGCCGGCAAGCCTGAGCAGGTGTTCAAGAGATTCGTCATGCCCATAGAAATCAATAATATGGGTGGAAGCTCCCATTTCCTTTGCAAAAGAGAAAAGTATACTGCTGCTGGGGGAAACAACATAAATTTCAACACGGTTGCAGGTTTTCAAGACAACGCACTCATGAACATATTCATGATTATACAAATTATGGAGCAGACCGTCCAGATCTCCGTGCCAGGCGGACTCCATTTCCTCAATTTTTGCTTTCTTATGGGATATAACCATACTTGAGATTTCTGTCACAGAGAGCCTCCGGATAGAATGAATCAGGAATAGAGTAATAATATAAGGAGCTGTAAATTAAACTTTGTCATAACTCCTAAGCCTTTTTTCACAAACGAATTTTATTTACAGATTATTTTTATTTAAAGCTTCCATTTGCAGAATATTTTGATTCAGGTCGTCTTGAGATTCATGGAACATTAAAATTTTGAGATTACTGAGTCTTTTAGATTACTGAGATTTTGAGATTACTGAGACTTTTAGATTACTGAGATTTTGAGATTACTAGATTTTGAGATTACTGAGACTTTACTATTACTGAGATTTTGAGAATACTGAGACTTTACTATTACTGAGATTTTGAGAATACTTAATTAAGGGTGTACTTTGAAGGTTCTTAACGTTTATAGTTTCCTTCCAGCATCTTCGATTCCTTTCAGGATTATCTGTCGGAATGTTCCAGGTAACTTGAAATTATCGCATACGCCCTTTCAGCTGCTTTTTCATAAGACTCGGAAAATCCATCCCAGACAGCCTCGCTTTCCAGGACTTTCCAGAGAATTGCTTTTCTCTCCCTCTGTTCTGCCACATGCTTCTTGAGGTAACTCCTGAGCTCATCCTGAAGCCGGATCATATCGGAATATTCGGGAGTAACCAGGCCTTCGATCTGCCTGCGAGTATATTTTGAGACCGCAGGACTGTGCCCGAGAGTGGAAATACCTATCACGAGGTCTCCTCTTTTAATCACTGATGGGATTACGACACTACCTAAAGTGTCTACCTGATTAATCAAAATATCGCTCTCCCGTGCGATAGCAGTGATTTTCTGGTTAAGTTCAAAATTGCTTGTTGCAGGGATGACAAGAAAAGCTCCTGAAATTAGTTCCCGGAGCTCAGAATCCGAAGCCGTAAGTAAATCGAGCCGAACAAGCCTTACCTGGCCTGAAGCTCCGAGCTCCTGCAGGTCCTGGGAGAATTCAAGGCTGGCAACAAGTGTATCTGCACAGCCGGAAAAGAGTTTGGCTTTGCGTTCCCCAACCGAGCCTCCCCCAAAGATAACGATTTTCCTGCCAGACAGGTCAAGCATAAGCGGTAGAAAATTATTTGTTTCAGCCATAGCCAGGAACCTCGCAATAAAAATCTTAATATCGGGACTTATTAATATAGGAATTTTACAGTCTGACCCCGGTTTTTTTGAATTCTCTTTCACTGAAAAAGAGGGTATAATCATTAATTCCGGTAGCTTCCGATATCCTTACAGCTACTTTTTCACAGTCTTCTGGAGTGTAAGAGTGAACCATAGTAAACAGATTGTACGGCCAGTCAGGATAGCGGGGGCGTTCATAGCAGTGAGTCACTTCGGGAAATTCAGCCATGATATTCCCTACCGTTTCTATCTGCTCATCAGGAACATTCCAGACACACATTGCATTGGCTGTTATGCCTATAGCTCTGTGCCCGATTGAAGCTGCAAAGCGACGGATTTTCCCGGCTTTCTGGAGGTTTTTAAGCCTGTCAACAACTTCCTGTTCACTGATTCCAAGTTCAGAAGCAAATCCTTTGAAAGGAGAATGTGTGATTGGAATTCCGTCCTGCACAAGTTTTAGCAGTTTTACATCCGTTTTATCCATTTATTTCACCTGATATCAAATTTTACCTGAATCTTAAACAGGTGCTTTGTAGGAAGATCAAGAAGAGGACAGCCTGTATTCTCTCGGATTTCGCTGAGAATCCTTTCAAGCCTGTTTTTATTTGGAGCAGAAAGTGTAAACCAGAGATTATATTGTGAAGCACTTCTGAGATAATTATGGGAAACCTCGGAATACTCGTTAATAAAAATAGCAACTTCTTCTATGCGGGACTCAGGCACTTTCAGAGCTACAAGAGTACTTACGCCTCCCATATTTCTCATGCTAAGGACAGGACCTACCCTTCTTACCGCCCCTTTCTTGTTAAGTTCTCGCAGCCTTTCAATTACCTCGGTTTCGGAAAGTCCGATAATCTCGCCTAACTTTGCAAAAGGTTCAACTTCGAGGGGGACTTCCTGCTGGATAAGGTTGAGGATTTTCTTGTCGGTCTCATCTAGTTCTATTACCGGAACTTCCCTGTCATTAGGGTCCATATCACAGGAAAAATCGGCAGCCTCTTTCTTGAGCTGATCTTTTAAATTATCAATGTCAATCATCCTGATCACTACTATTTTTTCGGGGTCTGTATATGCAGTAAGGCTCTTCTTCGAGATAGTCGCCTGTAGCAGCATAGGCTCTTGCCCTGCAGCCTGCACAGACTTTTTTGTATTCACATATCCCGCACTTTCCTTTAAGCTCTTCGGGGTCTCTCAGTTTCCTGAATACCTCAGAGTTCTCCCAGATATCCCTGAAAGGTTCTTCCCTTATGTTTCCGGCAAGAACTGGAAGGTAGCCGCAGGGATAGACCTGCCCGACACTTGATACAAAACAGAAGCCTGTACCTCCGAGGCAGCCCTTTGTCATTGCTTCATATCCGTGGGTTTTAACCGAAATTTCAATGCCTTCTTTTTTTGCCTGCTGGCGCATTATCCTGAAATAGTGGGGAGCGCAGGTTGCTTTCAACTGGATTTTCGATTCTTTTTGCATCTCATAAAACCAGTGTAGAATGCGCTCGTAATCTGCAGGGGATACCTCATCGGATTCTTCTCCCCTGCCTGTAGGTACAAGGAAAAAGACATGATATGCAACTGCACCAAGCTCTTTTGCAAGCTCAAAGGTCTTATGTATTTCTTCAAGGTTGCGTTTTGAAACCGTAGTATTGATCTGGAAAGGAAAATCGGCTTTCCTGAGGACTTGAATGCCTGCAAGCGTTCTTTCAAAAGCCCCGGGCATGCCCCTGAAATTGTCATGCGTTTCTGCAGTTGCTCCGTCAATACTAATGCTGAGCCTCTGCACTCCGGCAGCTCTTAATTTCTCAACAATTTCAGGCGTAAGAAGAGTCCCGTTTGTTGCAAGTACGACTCGGAGCCCGGCATCAGTTCCGTAACGTGCAATTTCAAAAACGTCGGGCCTGGTCAGAGGCTCGCCTCCGCTCAGAATGAGAATGGGTTTTCCAAGCCCTACAACTTCATCTATGAAGTGTTTAGCCTCTTCAGTTGTAAGTTCACCCGCCGGAACCGAGGAAGTGGAAGATCCCCTGCAGTGTACGCAGTTCAGGTTGCACCCTGCAGTCAGTTCCCATGCGATAAGTCTTGGTGCATTTGTCATGGCGATCATAAATTAGCTGTTTTCATTAATAGCATTCAAAGTTTAATGAGATTTACAAATTAACGATAATTAGAAAGTTAAAATCCTGGTTTGAAGACCGAATAAAGTCCAGATTATTTTACCGGGAATTTCTCCGATTACCTGAATTTTCTCCGGTTAAGATTTGAAAGATCTGGATTTAAGACTTGAAAAGTCATATTAGTAAAGTAATATTAATATTCTGCCATCTCAAATAAAAAATTGCAAAAAGAAATTGATAAAATGTCAGGGATTTTTGTTATATCCAGGTTATTTGACAATTTATAATCAAATAAAATATTTAGAAATTAATATAATAAAACTAATTAAGTAATGACTGACTGACTGACTGACTGACTGACTGACTGACTGACTGAATGAAAATCCACATTATGGTGAGCTTATTGAAAAATAGGGAATTGTCCTCTTAAACCATAACTTCCCTTATCATTATCGGAGTCTCGTTATCCCAATAAATATCTATAGTAGCTGTACTCCAGCGGTTCAGATATATTGAAGTTTTTTCCTCTGCAATCCCGTTATCTAATATAATCGTAACTATTCAGGGTATAGCTAGCGGCGCTCCTTTGAGCGCCGCGAGAATACCCTCTAAAACAGGTAAACCATTCTTTCTTATTGTGGAAATATATGCTCTAATTCTGCAGAAAGCTTCCGCTCCCCGTGTAGTTCTGAAAGTTCCTGATATTTTCTGCTGTAGTTTCATCATCCTGACATCTCTTTCTGCTTGATTATTCTCAAACGGAACTTTCAAGTCTTTCAGGAATCTCAGAATCTTTTCTTTATGTTCTATAAACCTATCAAGCAGATTCCTTGCTTTGGTTTTTGGATACATACCACGTTTTCCTTGTCTTTCAGGATTTAGAGAAGGTGGATTTTCTTCAATTCCTTTCGCGACTACAGTATCGAACCTTTTTTCTAATGCCTTAACTTGTTCAAAATCCAGATATTTGCCCTGCTCTTTGCACTCATCAGTATACTTTTTCATTTCAGATAACAGCTCATTCATATCTTTAGCCCATTGCTGTTTATAACTCTCCTCAATTCCAATAAGTTCTCTTTGGAGATGGGCATTGCAAAGAGCATGATCACAATTATAACCGTTGTAAGGTTTCCATCCATCATGAACTGCTACCCATTTAAACTCTGGAAGAATTCCCATAGCATCAATAGCTTCTGATCCTCTTTTCGGATGAGCAAAATAACAAGTGTATTTGTCAGTAGAAGCTACATGAAGCCAATGTCTTTTTCCGTGAACTTTCATTCCAGTTTCATCACAATGGATAACAGGAGAAGAGAGTAACTTTCTCGAATTACGTTTTCAAATTCTTCAAGATTCAGGAAACATTCTCTTTCTGCTTCAATAATGGTAGCAGAACTGATTTTTATCCCCATTACATCATGAAACAATTCAGAAATCCTTTTATAAGGAATGAAATGGTGATTTTTAAAGTAAATTGCTGAAGCTACGATATTAGGACCATATTGAACTGGGGAATTTACTGATTCTGGAAATTCAGCTTTATTTAACCTTCCACAGCAAGGACAGATCTTAATCTGACTTTGATGTTCTGTAACAATAAGATTTACAGGCGGAATATCAAAAACCTGTCTTACCTCATAAGCTTTAACTTCAACATCCTCAAGATTCTGGCCGCATTCTTCGCAACAGTTCAAAGAATGCTCTATTACCTAATCAGGATTATCTACCATTTCGAGAGTTGTTCCTGGATGACCTTCTTGACCTCCAGGTTTCTTGCCACTCTGTTTACGGAGACTTTTTGGATTAGGTTTTCCTTTGGAAATATAGTCACTAGAAGGAGGTTTACTGCTGTTTCGGCTGTTTTGATTTAAGCGAAATTCTAAAACTTGCAATCTTTCAGTGAGGTCTTTAATTTGAGATTCAAGACTTATAATATAAGCAATAACTTCAGGGTTTGAAGCACACAAAGCAAGAATCTCTTCACGTTTCATCAAGGAAGAAAATGGTTCATTTTATATCCAATTTTTCCTCGGAACGAGGAAAAATTGTGTAGCCTTAACAAGGCTACCTGAATAGTTACATATAATCTTAAAAATATATTCTTTCGATTCAAAAGAGTTTTTGAGATTAAGCGGCTTTGTCATTGAGACTGATTCGTCCGGACGGAGCTTGTATGATTCCTTAAATACGGATTCATTATGAGAATTGAGTATTTCAACCGATACTTCATGGGTCCCTACATCGTGGTTTTTTAACTCAAAAAAATTATCCACTGCCGGACCACCGAGAAGAAGTATTAGCAAATAATAACCCACTATTGCAGCTAAGGGTATGATTAATAGAAATAGAAGCAATTTTCTATAATTCCGCATTTACAATCTTTTCCTTGTGAAAGAATATGAAAAGATCTAAGCTCTTATTATTTGAATTATGGCTCTTCGCTGTTTTGTATGGGTTGAAAATAATTGTTTAGTTAGAAAGCATTAAGGTCAAATCTGAAAAAATCAAGCTTGAATGGTATTTTCAACAATAACTGTTTTCATATCTGATATATGCTACTTTAACATTTAGAAGCTAAATGAAAGTTCTCCACTCGAAGTAGTGAAGAGCCGTTCAATATATGACGAAGCGTAAAACCCCTGAGTCTTTTTAGCTCAGTGGATATAAGCGTCAACTTACTCACGTTCTCATGTGATTGATTCTGTAAATTTACTTGTATTATTAACATTAACATGTTATTAGCTATTTTCTAAAATTTTTTGAAAAAAATACAAAAATATTTTATAATATAACCTGTATAAACCTAGATGTCAACTCAGCAATTAAAGGACAGAAAGGGAAAACCTTTCAGAAGAGTTGACCTGGCTAGACATATTAGTAAAACAGGAATTATTGACCAGAAAGAATAACATCCTGTGGTCAGCAACAGGTTTTGAGTGATAGAAGCAAAAACTTCTAACATTCGGCCCCACCTCCGATGACTGATCCCTATTATGTGATTGGAGAGTGAGACTCTGTGTGCAACGTGTCCGCCCCACATAAATCGCAGAGAACTGAATGGATAGATTCAAAAATATTACGCAGACGTAATTAGAATCTTTGAATTACCGTATAGACCCGGCATAATTAGATACTTGATATGGACTCGGTCTAATTAGATAGTTCGGAAAAACATTACGAGTACGTAATATGGAATTTTGAGAAATATCTGGGAAAGAGTATGCGATTATCCTGGATTTTTGAGTTTACTCAAATTTAAAGTCCGACCCAGGCGATACAATGCTAAAAAGACAGATAGGAAACGTATTCCTAGTAACATGCCTTATTTTAACAATCGTATCAACTGTTGGAGAAATATAACTATCTTATAGTTTTTTGAGTTTACGCAGATTCCAAATCCAACCCAAAGGTGATACGATGCTAAAAAAGAAGCAGGAAACCCTATTCCTGAAAGCATGTCTTAGTTTAACGGCCGTATGTACTTTGGGGAAAAATAGACTCTAACCCTATGGAACTTTTTGATTCCATTTTAATTCTAAACCCAACCCAAAGGTGATACGATGCTAAAAAGACAGATAGGAAACATATTCCTAGCAGCATGCCTTATTTTAACAACCGTACCCGCTGTGTTAGGCGCACAGAATACGATAACTGTAAATCCAACGTCTGGATCAGATGCCCAGACTGCAATTAATACCGCAATAAACTCCGTAGCACCAGGAGCGACATCAAGTAACCCTGGATATGTTTACCTTGGTGCTGGCACTTATAAGATAAGTGCACCTATAATTTTGAAATCTAATGTGGTACTGAAAGGTGCAGGCGACGATACAATAATCTTTGCTACCGGTTCAGTTTGTAATTCCGATGGATCACCTGCATATGTTTTCGGGTCAGGTGTTTCTAATGTTGAAGTATGTGACCTTCAGTTCAAAAGTACAGCAACCGGACCTGGTGATGGAGGTCACGGAGACTATCGAAACTGCATAAAATTAATGTCTTCGAGTGATAGCAAAGTACATGATATTTTATTCACCCGCTATCTGTATGGCGATGGTGTCAGAATCAGTAAAAGTTCTGGAATAGAAGTATACAATTGCAGAATGCATTCCGTAGGACACGATGGTGTATCATTCCTCTCCGGAACTAAGAATTCCAGAATGTATAACTGTGATGTTGAGGTTCAAACCAATACAGGTGTCAGGATAGACAATTGCGCAAATATTGAAGTGGACCACAATACCTTTTCAGGTAGTGCCGGCTCTGGCTGGTGCTGCGTTGAGCTGGAAAATTCACTGACAAATGCGAATGTACATCATAATATCATGCATGACTTCAAAGGATCAAGCAGCAGTGCAGGTATTGGAAACATTCATGCAAGCGGGTCTATTAGCGTTCATGATAATGTTATGTGGAATGTGTCACCTTACGTTGCGGTCGGATCAGGCTCAAACACATTAGGACCATCAGATCACAGCGTTGAAAATTGGGTAGCAAAAGGATATGGATACGGCTCCCTTGACAACTGATTTAACAAACACGATGAGACATGTTTCAAATTAAGATCCCTGCATATACATAAAGCATTATTGTATAGTCCAAGCTCTCGTATAGCTCGAAAGCTTCGGTTTTTGCAGGAACGATGCCGTAAGTGAAGAAGAAGTCGTGGCGTACTTTGCTTACAAATGATTGTCGGAAAGAAGGTTAACAGGAAACTGTTCCCTCTTTCTTTTATTGATTTTTAATGTTTTATTGATTTTTTATGTTTTTCATTCCTTATTTTTTATTATGTTTTATTCTTTTCATTTTTTACAATGCCTGTCCAGTTATTTCTAAAAGCTCTACGTATATAAACTAAAGATTTTTTATTTATAAACCACTAAAACTTATTTTTATATATTTTTAAGTAAAAATAATAAAATTTAACTATAGTTTTTAGAATTTAAGTAATTGAATTAAATTTTTATAACTGGATATTATAGGTGAGTTTGATGGAGAAAAGAAAGACTATCCATAAAAAAATATTATTTTCAATATCCTTAATTTTGCTTTTATTTTCTTCTGCAGCATCAGCATCTTCAGCGGAAAGCAGTTTGCCCACGATCAATGAAACTCAAATTACTACCAGTGGGACAGCATGCGAACCTGATATCGATGGTGATAGGATAGTGTGGCAGGATTGGCGCGATGAAAATTATAATATCTACATGTACGATCTCTCTACTAAAAAAGAAACTCAGATAACCACAAATAATTCATATAAATGGGACCCTTCAATTTATGGTGACAGGATCGTATGGACAGACAGCCGCAACGAAAAATGGGGTATCTACATGTACGATCTCTCTACTAAAAAAGAAACTCAAATCCCCACCAATAATGGAGCTGATTATGAATGGCCGAGTGACCCGACAATCTATGATGACAAGATTGTGTGGGAATATATGTTCGAGGAATATTCGCAGATTTATATGTACGATCTTTCCACTTCCGAAGAAACTCAAATTTCCACCGGCGGAAGAGCATACTATCCGGCTATCTACGATAACAGGATAGTATGGGAAGATGATCGAGATGGGAATTATAAATATGATATTTACATGTATGATATTTCCACTAAAAAGGAAACTCAGATAACCACCAGCGGATCGGCAAAAAATCCTGCCATTTACGGTAACAGGATAGTATACGCCGAAGATCGCAGTGGAAACGACGATATCTATATGTATGATCTTTCTACCGGAAAGAAAACTCAGATAACTAGCAGTCCAGATAACCAGGGGTCTCCCTGTATTTATGGCAACAGGATATTGTGGAAAGATGAAGGTGGAGAGGATGATGGCTGGAAATATCATGGTATCTACATGTGCGATCTTTCCACTAATCAGAAATTTAAAATTACCAGCCGTGGAAGTGTATATGAGCCTGCTATCTATGATAATAGAGTGGTATATGGCGATGAGAGTAATGATAACTCTAATATTTACATGAGCACTATTTCAAGCGAGGGACCAGGACCAATATCACCCGTTGCTTCATTCTCTGCATCTCCAACCTCAGGAAAAGCACCATTGAATGTTGCGTTTACTGACAAAAGCACAGGAACACCGACTAAATGGAAATGGACTTTTGGAGATGGAGCTACTTCAACCAAGCAGAATCCAATCCATAAATATTCCAAAGCAGGAAAATACACGGTAACACTTACAGCTACAAATGCTGCAGGCAGCAACACCGCAACAAAAACAGATTATATAAAAGTAATAGCAAAACCCGTTGCTGCATTTTCTGCGAAACCTACCTCAGGAAAAGCTCCATTAAACGTTAAATTTACTGACACAAGCACAGGAATACCAGATAAATGGAAATGGAGTTTTGGAGACGGGACAACTTCAACCAAGCAGAATCCAGGGCATCAGTACTCACAGGAAGGAAAATATAAGGTTACACTTACAGTAAGTAATGCTGCAGGCGGCAGTACTGTAACGAAGACAAATTACATAACAGTGACAACAAATACCAGACCTGGTATATACGCTGAAAATGAATAAACTCTGAATAAACTCTAAATTAACTAAATTGAAACGATAAAAAAATCAAGGCTAAAGGGTAGTGGGGGAATTATTTATCTGTTTTTCAAAATTAGCTGTTCTTCAAAATTAGCTGTTCTTCAAAATTATCTGTTCTTCAAAATTATCTGTTTTTCAAAATTATCTGTTCTTCAAAATTAGCTGGTCTTCAAAGCTCCTGAGCCTGAAATTGAGCAAAAAGACTGTGTAGATTACCAGACCTGCAATCAGAAAAGAGGCTCCGGCAAGTGTTTCATATAAAAGGCCGCCAAGGATAAGTCCGGTGATACTGGCAAGGCCTCCAAAACTGCTGGCAACCCCCTGTACCGTACCCTGGTACTTTTTTCCTGCAACCTTTGATAAGAGGGAGAGAAAGGAAGGCCACATAAGTCCGTCTCCAAGTGCAAAAAAACCTGCTGCAAGGTAGGTAAGGAAAATATTTCCAGGAATGAGGAGTAGAAAATTTGTACCGAGCATCAGGCTTCCGAAGATTATAAGGGCTGCATCCGAATATTTTCTTGAAACCCTGGGAAGTACAGTACTCTGTACGATTATCAAAAGCCCGCTCAATACTGTAAAGTAAATGCCCATTTTCGCAATACTCCAGTTGAGAGTTGAAATTGCGTGCAGGGGAAAAGCTGTGTAGAATACATTGTAACCGAGGTCAATTAGAAAGTACAGTCCCAGCATATAAGGGATATTTTGAAGTCTAAGAATCTCCCTGAATTCAGGTTTTTTCGCCCCAAACGTGGTTTTGCATTCCCTTATCTCATAACCGAAGATTTTCCATACTTCCTCGGCTTTTTCAGGCTCTCCGGGAGTGCACTCTTTACTTTCGGGAAGATAAAATATAATCAGCAATGTCCCAATAAGTGAGATTACTATTGCTCCAAGCACAGGGGCTACATCCCCATACATTGTTAAGCTCAATATTCCGGCAAGAGCAGGACCAACTATAAATCCCAGGTTTTCGGAAATAGACATTTTCCCGAAATTTCGGTTCCTATCTCTTTCAGCAGTAATATCAGCCAGATAGGCATTGGCTACCGATACATTTCCTCCGGTCAGCCCGTCAAGAGCTCTGGCGAAAAAAAGTACTGCAAGGGGCAGGGTAACAGTAAAAGCTCCCAGAACTCTGGAATCGATTTTAAACAGGCTTATTACCGGAAGAAAAAGAGCTACAAGGAAGATAATCCATGAGAGTAGAGTTCCTAGCTGGCTTATAAACAGTATCTTTTTACGGCCGTAAGTATCAGACCACCTGCCCAGAATCGGGGCTCCTATTAGCTGAAAAGCCGGATACATCGAACTTATCAACCCATAAATGAAAGCATTTCCTCCCAGTCGGTTAACCAGAAACACCAGAAACGGGAGTACAATACTAAACCCGAGTGTGCCTATGAAGTTTACAGCAAGAATTGGAAGGAGGGAAACGTTTTCTCCTGTACGAGAGTCTGGATTGTTTTTCTTGCCTTTGTTTTCCTTTTCCATCTTTCCTCAGGGTTCGTTTTCGGAAACCTATTCCCAGGGTTTCAGGTTCCCTTTTCCTTTTCACATAACCGGTATATTCAGCTTTCAGATAACAGCTGCTTTCAGATAACAACTATTTCTTATGGACAGTTTTCTCTTTAATTCTCAGAATATCGGCCCATGCCCTTTTCCCACACCTGGGGCACCTGAGGTACTTTTTATTCACACCATTAGGGCTGATGAAATCTTCAAGCGTTGAAACCTCGAACACTTCTCCGCATCCGGGACAGAGATAGGCAAAGTTTTTTGTGTGCCATACTACAAGCAGAAAAAGAACCCCGGCTATTATCATGATCCAGAGATACCAGTAGCTCGCAAGCAGGAAAACTGATGATATCATGATTACTGCTATGAACGCAAAAAGCACTTGAACAGTTCCGTACCAATCGCTTCGCGTAATTTCCCAATATCTATTTTTGTCCATAGTTCACCCCACGATCCCACTTCTTATAATCCTTTATCGGATAATTTATACCGGAAAATAGGATTTGTAGTTATTTAATCCAACTCTCATATAAAAAGTTTAGACCGACAGTCTTTCCAAAAAACTGCTTATCCGTATGCCTTTTAAAAAGACTTGAGCGAAAACTCGAGCAACGACATAGTTGGAGTGATCAACCGGAAAAGTCATTAAAAAATTTATTATAAAATGATGAAAATTAGAAAAGAAAGATTTCATTTGAGTTTATTTGGATTCGGTTAAGGAATCTGTTTTAACCTCAAAATGGCTACTGCAATCATTTACTCATCAAGATTTACATTTCTAGTATATCGATTCTCAAATATGTACATAATAAGAAAAATAAACACAGTTTATGACGCAAATATTATTTTAAAGTCACATGGAATTTTGTAACACGGAAAACGCAGCCTGTCGCATAGTGATTTGATCTGGATATTACAACCACGGAAAACACGGAAAGCACGGAAGAAACACGCCTTTACTACTGATTTCCGTGTCTTCCGTGCTTTCAGTGGTTTTCAAAAAATTCATTTCGGACATACTTTGGAATCGATGCACTAGGTTTACAAAAATAGCAACAAAATAACACATTTTTGATGGATCATATATTAACCGAACCAAAATTCATTTGAGTTATGTTGTCTTTACTACAAGTCCTTTAATTACATCTTCAGAGTACCAGACCAGAACCTCCAGTCGTTCCGAACATCTGCAAAAGGCATCCTGCACAGAAACCTGAGTGCCAGGACCGGGATCGTCCAGATGCCTCCAGTCATCATTAACAAAGAGCCATAAACTTCTTTCACTGCCTGCAGGATAGGGCATCAGTTCAAGCCAGTACCGGGTTGCTATGCCGGTTTTCACAGCTACTCTACTTGGTTTGACTGCCTTCTGAACTTCCGGGGCACCTTGCATTTCTTTAGGGGCAGTCACAGATTCTGCTGGATTCTCTTTTTCTGCTGGATTCTCTTTTTCTGCTGGATTCTCTTTTTCTGCTGGATTCTCTTTTTCTACTGGATTCTCTTTTTCTACTGGATTCTCTGTTTTTGCTGGATTTTCTGTTTTTGCTGGATTTTCTGTTTCTACTGGATTCTCTGTTTCTGCTGGGATATCTGTCATTACTGACCCCTTTTGTTTAACTGCTACGCAATATACTCATCCCTGATTTCATCAATTAATATATAATGTAATTTATATATTTATTAGAGAAAATATGTTTAGAAACTAGCATTCTGTAAGGTATATGCCCCACCCCCCAATTCTCGTGGCCTTGAAGGCCGCAGATTTTTATCTAAAATTAAATATGAAAATTTTTAACCTGAGAGTTTCAGGTTATGAACCCTTAATTCAGATCTCAGGTCCTGCAAACTTCACTCTTTCTGAGCCAGTCAATATCGGACTGGTACAGAAGCCTGAGGTCTTTAAGCCCGAGTTTCAGCATGGCAAGTCTACTGACTCCGAGCCCCCAGGCAAGGACAGGGTCTTTAATCCCTAAAGGTTCACTAACTTCTCTTCTGAAAACGCCTGCACCTCCAAGTTCAACCCAGCCCAGGCCGTCAACATAGACTTCAGGTTCCACACTTGGTTCGGTGTATGGGAAGTATCCGGGACGGAAGCGGACTTCTTCAAATCCCATCCTATGGTAGAATTCTGCCAGCAAGCCGAGCAGGTCTGCAAAAGACATATCTTTGTCCATTACAACCCCTTCAAGCTGCTCGAATTCCGGGGTATGTGTAGGGTCAATGGTTTCCCTGCGGTAAGCCCTGTCAATGCAGAAAGCTTTTACAGGTGATATTGGGTGGTCAGCCAGATACTTGACAGTGACGGATGTTGTATGGGTTCTCAGCACGTTGCGTCTTGAAAGTTCCTTATCCCAGATTCCTCCCCAGCCGCAGGAATCGATTTCTCCTCCGTGCTCATGCATTGCAGCAACATTTTCAAAGTACTCAGTGGGGAGCTCGCAGGTGCTGTCCAGGTGGAAAGTATCCTGCATATCCCTTGCAGGGTGGTCCTGGGGCTGGAAAAGGGCATCGAAATTCCAGAAAGAACTCTGGATGATCCCGCCTTTAATCTCAGCAAAACCCATTTCCAGGAAGATCTGGCGCATCTGCTCTATAAGACGCCTGTAAGGATGGATTTTGGCTCCATAAAGGGGTTTGGGAGTAATATCAAGACGGTAAGGCCTGAACTTTTTCTCTTTCCAGGCCCCGCTCTTCAATAAATCAGGAGTGAGCTGGGCGATTTCTTCTTCAAGGACAAGCCCCTGGACAGCAAGCGCATTTCCGGCATCAGTTATGGAAACAGTTCTGAATTTTTCTTCATGTTTTATGATAAGTTTACGCTTGAGCAGGTCCTTTATTGTTCCCTGGTCGGACCCAAGCTCTTCAAGGGTTTTTGCTTTGTCTGTGAAAGCCGCAAGGGTTTCTTCATCTTTTCCTGCATATACATTTCCCGACGGCACCATTACCCCGTTTTCAATTTTCGCCCATCCTTTTTTTACGAGCCAGCCGGTTGCAATCCCTACCATCTGCGGAGAAAAATGGCTCCTCAGCTCTTCAAGCGAGGTAGGCTTCTTCAGGAAGTCAATAATCTGGCGTTCCGGAAGTCCGTTTTTTGTATACTCTTCTCCTTCTTTTGTAAGGGAATAACGTTCAAGTACCTTTTCGGAAACCGAAACCAGTTCTTTTTCCTCAAGCATGAAGGCTGCCTGCATTGCCGCATCCACCTGCAACCCTGATTTCTCCTCCAGCTTTTCGGGGGCAGCAGATCCTATTTCCTCAAGGGCAAGCAAGACCTTTTTCTCGTTGATTGTGAGATTGTCCTGAATACTCATACATGATCACATCCTGAAATTCCTGAAAATATTAAGAGTTTGATAAACTTATAACTAATTATTTTTATAAAAATTATTTTGTAAGGTTATTTATGGATTTGAGTTTTGTAAATTACTTTCTGTAAATTACTTTTTGTAAATTACTTTCTGTAAATTACTTTCTGTAAATTACTTTTTGTAAATTACTTTTTGTAATTACTCTTTGTAAACTACTTTTTGTAATTACTCTTTGCAAATTACTTTTTGTAAATTATTTTGTACTCATCAAGTTGTTCCCTTGCAAGTTCCCGTTTCTCCTGATGGTCCTTGAGGAACTCGTACATCTTCTCTGCCGCAAGCTGCTTGCATGAGCCGCACATCCTGGTTCCTGAGACGCATTCCTGCCTGATTTCCAGTAATTCCTCATCGTCCCCAAGAAGGTGAAAGAGCATCAGTTCGAAGACTGAACATTCATCAGGTTTTCCGCCAAGTTTTTTCTGTTCATCCAGGGTTACACAGCCGCCGGTCTTTGCTCTCTTTACCTTTTTTGCGCCTTCTTTCGGATCGTCAGTCAGAGCAATATAACTGTCAGGGACGCTGCTTGACATCTTTCCTCCCTGCAGCCCACTCATAAAGCGGTGATAGGTAGATGCGGGAGGAATGAAAGCATAGCCTTCGAATTCAGCGGATACTTCTGCCACGACTTCTTCCAGGATTTTCCTTATGATTTTCCAGACTCTTCTGAAAACGAAGTACTTTTCATAATCCAAAAATTCAGGTGGTTTAGCCTCATTAGCAAATTTAGCGATTTCCTGGATCTGGGTCATGAAGTATTCCCTTTTCTCAGGCTGGCTTATCTGTAAACTAAACCTTTCAAGGAATGCATAGTCAGGAATCTGAAGTACATCAATGTGTTCTTCATAGAGTTTCACTTTTCCTGGAATGCGTTTTTTAAGCTCCTGTAACGCTTGCTTCGGTGCTCCTTTGCCGCGCACGCTCAGGTATTTCTCGCCATTTGCGTTTTCTCTCTCCTCTACCCTGAACATACTCATCTTGCCTGCAAGCCCTCGCGTCAGCCGAAGGTGAGGGTCCTGGTCAGGCCCCACAGGCACCACAACCGGCTTTGGTCCCCCAAATTCTTCAAGCTGGGGTTGGAGAATATCGGCAGCCTGGGTTGCTACACTGATCATGTGAGATAGGTTTGTCTCTCCTGAAAAACCATAGATTGCACTCAGTTCCGAGAAATTGACCTTGACCCCTAGTTCAAATGCCAGGTCTTTGACACTATCACAGCCTGACTGAAAGTAAATAAGACCATCGGGCTTAAAACCGAGAGCTATAAGGCTTAATATGTATTCTTCTACCCCAATTTCCCTGCACTTCTGCCAGGAAAAACCGCGTACTGAGAAAGCCTCCCTGTCCGCAATCCCGACAAAAGATGAAGCTCCCATTTGCTGGTGCCAGATTATCTGGTCCATAACCATCTTGTGCCCGAGGTGAACCTTCCCTGAAGGCATAAAACCGTCCATAACCGAAAAAGGGGCACCTGTCCTCATGGCTTCTGCAATCTGTTCGTAATCACGGTGCCCGAAGATAACTCGTCTCCGCATATACATATGTGGGGAGGGGATTTCAGGAAGTACATTATCAAATGGAGAAATCCCGAATTCTTCGAATAACTTGGAATAGTCATTAATCTCGCTTGAACTCCATGGGTCAAGTTTCTCAGTCATAAAGTCCCTCGTTGGCTGCCGATTTTCTGGGAAAAGCCTCAGGCAGGCAGCTTTCTCTTGCTGAATAATTTAAGATATGAACGCAGTTCCAGCTAAACTGCTCTTTAAAAATACGTGCTAATATGTAAATGTTTATCTTCGGGCAGGCAGTTCCAGACTCATACTGGCTTTCCAGAGGTACGAGGCTTTTAATTCTGGTCTGCATATCCCGACTAAAAGCAGGTTTAAAAAATATAAATGTATCAGAGAGACTCTAGAGAAAAATACTGTAAAGGGACATCCTGCAACTTATTCCTTTTTACTTTTCGCAAACCTTTTCAAAAGGATAAGGCAGCTTTGCTCCTTTGGGAATCCTGTCAACAAACTCCATAAATTCCGGGTCGTGCATAGGGGCCAGATTTTTCTGCTTCTGGAAATAAGAGTAACTCCTGATTTTCTGCCAGGCCTCTTTTAAAGATTCCTCTTTTATATTCCCAAAACTGAAAGGCGGATAAGGGCCGGCTTTTGCATCTCCGTCTACCGTTATATGCATCCAGCGCCTGCCTTCCATTGCACCCATCATCTGACCTTCAAAATAAGTATTTGCAAACATCCGCGGGCCGTCCGGGCTGGAATTTATCCTGTGGTACATCTCAAGGATGCTTTTCCTATCTTCGTCAGTGATTACAGGCTCATCCCTGGTTTTGGGCATTGCTTCCCAGACTGAAAATTCATGGACTCCGAGTTCTGATGCAAGGTTATAGAGCGCAGGCAGTTCCTGTATATTTGAGGGAGACGCATGTGTTGTCATTACAACCATGAGCCCGGCTTCAAGTGCCAGTTTTATGGCAGAAACCGCCCTTTCGTATGCTCCACTGGAATTTCGGGCAGCGTCGTGTTTTTCAGGATCAGGTGAGTAAATCCCTACCATAAGGGAATGGAGCCCGGCGTCTTTCAGGCGGGAAGCTGTTTCTGCTGAAAAGTCCGTACCCCAGGTGGAACAGTTTACTATAGCCCGCTTTTTGTCCACATACTTTATCAGCTCAAAGACTTCTTCCCTCAGGAGAGGATCATTTTCAGTAAATGTGATAATGAAACTGCCGGATTCAAGGGCTTCATCAATTATTCTTTTTAATGTGCCGGTATCCAGCTCATCTGCAATCGTTCCTGGTGGATATCTCGAACTGTTCTGGCGAGTAAGTTCAATGGATACGGTTTCAGGAATGTATTTTCCGAGAGCTATCTGTATTTCCGCAAAAATAAGACGTTTAAAGGCCGGGCTTGGGATCGGAGGGAGCCAGGCTGAGGCAATAACCTTGTCCTCCTCTACAAGGGCTAGTTTTTCCTCTCTCAGGCGGGAATTCATCTTTTTCAGGATAGGGTTGAAAGCTACTTTCAGGGTCCCGTTTGCCGTAAGCTCCAGAATGTCCCCGGCATTCCTGAGGTTTACTGACAGCCCGGGCATTGAGAAAATTTCTATCTTTTTTTCCTCTGCCTGAACTTTTCTCAATGAAACTTCCGGTGTATCCTTTTTTTCAGAAGTCATTCTTTCTTCACAGGTTCCTGATTTGCTTGCTGGATATTTAAAATCAACCCTTTTTAAAACAATCCTTTTTAAAACAACCTTTTTTAAAATAACCCTTTTTTAAAACAATCCTTTTTTAAAATAATCCTTTTTTAAAATAATCCTTTTTTAAAACAATCCTTTTTTAAAATAATCCTTTTTTAAAACAATCCTTTTTAAAACAACCTTTTTTAAAATAACCCTTTTTAAAATAACCCTTTTGAAAAAAGACTTGGCCAAAAAACAAGTCGTCCCTGGATTTTCTGGAGGCTTAACTCTGGAGTGCAAGCTTAAATCTAAAAGAAAAATTTAGGCTACCCAGGCACGAAAATATAAGTAATCGACCTGAGCTGCTTTTTAAGATATTTAAAAAAGCTTAAACCTCAGGCTGCTCTCTCTGAGAAAGCGAGGTTTCCGCTGATTTTCTTTATTTTTACTTTGACCACGTCGCCTTTTGAGGCTCCGGGCACGAAAACCGTATACTTATCTATCTTTGCAATTCCATCGCCTTTGGACCCGACTGCATCGATCCGGAGTTCGTAAGTTCCTCCTTCTTCGATGGCATCCCTGACAACCACATTGCTTACCTTTCTCTTTTTGACGGGTCTGTGAGCTCCGCACGCAGAACATCTCAGGATAAGTACTCTGTCCACCCTGACAAGCTGGGTGTCCGGGCGTCCGCATTCCGAACACATAACGTATTCGTCCACATAAGCCTGAATGTTATCAGAGATCTGGGCTCTCGTAAACCTTCCCTGGAAGACTGCGCGTGTGCCTTCTATTTTCCCTGCAGTCCCAAGTTCCCTTGTGAGATATTTCATCAAGTGGTCAGGGTCCCGGTTAAGGATATCTGCAATATTTCCGAAGTTCTCAAGAATTGTAGTCTTTCCTTCGGAAAAAATTCTGGGCTCAGGGATTACGAATCGAGCATCCGTAGTCTCGGTGTCAGGCATTTTTGCCATTGCACGGTTCAAAAGCTCTTCGTAATCGTACATAATATTACTCCTTTTGATGTTAACGGTTTAACTGGTTACTGTACCAGTTCTGCCCCTTCATCGATAACGACTCTACAGGGAGTTGGCAGCTTCTGTCCTGCGTGCCAGAGAGCTTTCTTTGCGGCTGCAAAGTTCTGCTTTTCAACAGCAACTGTGAAGATCTTCTGGAATGGGTTTACTCTTGCTGCAGTACCTACGTTCTTTCCAAAAGCCCTGCGCATTCCACTGGATACACGGTCAGCACCCGCGCCGGTTGCCTGCTTGTTTTCCCTGAGGACTTCGTGGGGATAGACACGGAGCTTCATGTAATAGCCCATCTTCCCTGTATCTTCAGTCAGGTGCCTGTTTGCTGTAATACGGGCTGCTTCAAGAGCAACGTGCCTTATCTGACATTTTTCTTCTACAAGCAGGGAGACTTTAATCGGGAAGGAGGTGTTTGCTTTGTCTCCCATATCATAGTGAATAATCTGGCTGCCTGGAACACCGCCCATATATTTTCTTCTGGTAAATGAGCGCTGCCTCACGTTTCTGTACATACTTCCTGGCTTTCGTACCATAAGCTTGATTCTCCTGAAAGATAATGAGTTTAATTTAGCTTGATTTAACTTAGTTAACTTAATTTAGCTTAGTTCAGCTTGCTTAATTTAACTTGATTTAGCCTGATTAGTTTAATTTAATTTCGCTAAAGCTTGTTGTTACGGATTCCTTTTCGGTTCCTTTCCGCATATAAATGTTTGCAGTAAGTTCGTGAAAAACCATCTAGCAAACGATTCAGTATGAGATATGTGCATATAGAGATACCTGCCTGTATTTACATTTATCTGTAAACCTGCCCTGGTGGACTTCAGCAAGCAGCTACTGTATTTTCCTGGCTCCCTGATAGGGATTCGGAATTAAATTTTCATAACCCCTGAAAATTTGTATATCCTGGGCTTAAGCGACTTACTCCCTAACTACTTAGTGGTTTATAAGGTTTATTGATGGTTCAGGGTACTTCTCCAGAAATCCTGCAAGTAGCCCAAAACAGCCTGAAAGCATCATACTCCCGAAAGGTGCGGCAAAATGCAGTTTGTTTGATATCTCCTTCCTGATTTCGGATTCAGAAAGCTTTTCAAGAATTTCTCTTTTTGGACCCGTAACTAATATAGATCTAACCTGCTCAAACCCAATTTGTTCAAAGCCCGGAGTTTCCCTTCTATATGCTCCATGCCCTCCGTCTTCGAAAACTTCGTCAAAACCGAGTTTTCCGTCGGCAAGCTTTATGATGTATTCCTGGAGTTTTTCAGGGTCCATGAGGAAAGTGTGATGCTCAAAAACGGCCATGATCCTGTTTTCATTCACAAGCGCTCCCAGAGTATGACCGTTTCCAATGTTAACCACAACAGATGGCTGTACAGCCGCAGGATCAGTAAGTGCTCCAAAGATGGCTGCTGGTCCGGTATCCATGAAAACGGCTTTGGTTTTCCGGTTCCCTGCAGCTTTGAGAAGATAATCTGCCTGGGCTTTCATACGGGTAAAAGCCTCAGGAATTTCCTCGGGCCTGTAGACGAAGTTCTCAAGTTCTCCTCCCTTATCAATGAGTTCTCGAAGCAGTTCAAAACGGTAGATCCTGTTGCTCTTCTCAGGAGCATTCCCATGATCCTGTACTGCCACGGCAAAATTTGCAGGCATCTGAACCTCAAAGGCAGAAAGCGCAGTCGAAGTCGATACCGGATCGAAATCCTGCATAACAATTTCCTGTGCATTCTCTTCAGATGCAAGTTTTTTTGCTTCCGCTTCGGAAATGATTTGAATCCCGAAAGCCTTCACTTTTTCAATATTATCATTGATAGTCAGACCAGCCTGTTCAGTAGCATACACCGAAAAACCTGCCTTTAGATGAGCCCTGATAGCAAACGTAGAAGGGCCTCCTCCCATTATGTTTCCGGTAAATACTATTGTCTTTCCTTTTTTGGTCGCTTTCCGTACCTTTTTCGCAATAATCTGAGTGGGAGCGGGCATGACCATAAGCAGGCTGTTTTCCACTTCTTTTTCTGAATTGAAGAGTAGAATATCCTGCGTACCTGTTCCTACATCCGCTGCAAGTATAAGCATACCTGTGCATTGGCTAATAAATTATTAAAATATAAGCAAACAGGTGGGAAATATAAGCAAATAAGTGGGAGTAAGCAGGTCACTGGAGAGCAGAACCCTATATGAAATTGGTCAGAATACTGAGTTAATCAGGATACTGAGTTAGCTCAGATGCTTAGTGCATCGATTCTCAAATAAGTACATAATAAGGAAATAATTACGGCTTACGACTCAAATATTATTTTCAAGTCACATGGAATTTTGTAACACGGAAAACGCAGTCTGTCGCATAGTGATTCAATCTGGATATTACAACCACGGAAAACACGGAAAGCACGGAAGAAACACGTCTTTACTACTGATTTCCGTGTCTTCCGTGCTTTCAGTGGTTTTCAAAAAATTCATTTCGGACATACTTTGGAATCGATGCACTAGTTGGTCAGAAGTCAACAGTCAAGTGCCGAACCAAAATCATAATTTCCTGAATTATATAATTAGGAGTGCTTTTATGCAAGTTTTCACTGTTTTTTGACTATCAAAAGTAAAGGCTATACACACAACCCCGTTTTCAAGGTTTAATCCCAAGTACATCCTCTACATATGCCCGCAAAATTTCCGCGACGCTCCAGGCCTGGGCGATACAACCTCCGGGGGAGTGTGGATAGTCGCCGTCAAATACTTCAGAAATGGAACCGATGCCTGCTGTTTCAAGCTGAATATCAAAGCCCTTGAGAAGAGTCCGCATATTCTCCACGCTATCTTCCGAATAATTATTGACTTTCCTGTAGGCTTTCACATAAGCTCCAAGAAGCCAGGGCCAGGCGGTCCCATTGTGGTAGGCTGTATCTCTGGTTAAGGCATCTCCATGATATTGTCCTTTATATAAGGGGTGGTCTTTCGAGAGAGTCCTGAGGCCAAAGGGGGTCAAAAGGTCTTTTTCAACTCTGTCCACAACTGCTTTTTCTTTATCAGGGGGGAGCATGGTATAAGGTAGAGATACGGCAAAGATCTGATTAGGTCGGATAGCAGGGTCTTTAACCTCGTTTCCTGTTTCATCCTTATATACGAGGTCAAAGAGACAGTTGGTTTCAGGGTTCCAGAAAGTGTTCTCAAAACTCGAGACAACACCGGTTGCAAGAGTTTCGTATGGAGAAACCTCTTCACCGAGAAGCGTGCCAAGGTAAGAAGCGGTTTTCAGGGCGTTATACCAGAGAGCATTTATCTCACAGGCTTTACCTGCTCTTGGGGTCACTGCCCATTCTCCGATTTTTGCATCCATCCAGGTTAGCTGGGGTCCATGCTGGATGAGATAATCTGAATCCATGCCGATTCCAAAATCTGTGCCTGTAAAATAATGATCTATAATGTTAACTACTGTGTCCCATATATCCGAGAGGAAAAGGAAATCGTTTGTATATGCAAAATAGCGGCTAAGGGAATGAATAAACCAGAGAGGAGCATCCACTGTATTGTAAATTGGTTCCCCTCCGAAAGCCGGGAAAGTGTTAGGGATTAAGCCTCTCCGACAGTACCTGGCAAAATAATTGAGAATGGTTCTTGCTTCCTCGAAACGATAAGGAACTAAAAGCAAGCCAGGCAGAGAGATCATGGTATCCCTTCCCCAGTCAGAATACCAGTGATACCCTGCAATTACCGTATCCTCATCTGAAATATGGCTTCTCACTACGAAAGTATCAGTCGCCCTGGTAAGTTTAAGAGCAAAAGGATCAATAAGTTTCGAATCAAGGACAAGAAGGTTCTGCCGATTTGCTTCCCTGGTACGGAGTTTATCAACTTGCTTGAGATTAAGAGAAGAAATATCTCTTGTTGAAGCAGCAACAAAAAAACGGAAATTTCCCAATCCGATCTCGCTTTCAAAATAACCCGGACTGAAGTTGTCTTCTTCCGAGTTAAGCCCTCTTTCCTTCTCAGCGTCATACTCTAAGTTATAGTACCATGTGGGATCAGGATGATACTGGAGGTCGGATGAAAGCGAGAAAGTAAAACCATTAGAGCTTGCCAGTTCCACTCCAGCAGGAGTAGCTTCCTGGGTAAAGGAAAGGTATCCGGCGCGGGCAGTGATATTAAAGTCTCTTGAACTTACTAGAGGAATAATTCTTAGTAAAGCTTCCTCTCTTCTGGATTCTATATCATAGAGAACACAGGTTGTGTTACTGTTGCGCACCATGAAGACGGTTTTCTTTACGGTTAAATCGCCGGGATGGTAAACCCAGGTAGGAAATGGGTTTTGAAAGAATTCTGAAAGATAATTAAAACCCGTAGGAGAAATAATGCCTGGATATTTATGGGTTGCAAGTTTATAGGTTTCTTCGCTGGTAGAAATTTCCTCATCAAGGGACGAAAGTAGCAAATATCTACCTGGATAATTCTGTGGAGCTGCGACAAGCAGTCCGTGATAAGTCCTTGTTCTTGCGTTAATTACTGTAGAGGAAGCAAATCCTCCAAGACCATTTCCTATAATCCATTCTTTTTTTATTCCTTCGTCATATGTAGAAAGAAAATCTGCCCCAAGCCTGATCCCACTCATGTATACTTAATTTGAGTCGAGTCATTAAATATCTGTGTGTTTGAAAAAAAGTAATGCGTTGCTGTAAACAATTAATTCATTTTTATGTACCTGTGAATTCTATACTTTTCGCGCGGTCTGCTGTTGTATCGTGTATTGAACTTCCAAATGGTTTTGGATCTGCGAAATTATTCTGTGAAATTATTCTGTGAAATTATTCTGTGAAATTATTCTGTGAAATTATTCTGTGAAATTATTCTGTGAAATTATTCTGTGAAATTATTCTGCGAAATTATTTCAGGATACAACGACTTGAAATCTTTTTCTTATTAAGATATTCTTAATATTCTGATTCTGGCTACCGTATGACAAATTACCTTGACCTATAACCTTGACCCATAACCTTGACCTTAAGCTCCTTTATATTTTTATGGAAAATATTATAAATTTTGAACTATATTATTAACACATAACAGGCAATGGAAAGCCTGAATTCTTTGATACTTATTTCCTTAATTTTTCAAAAATGAGTAGTGGGTCTATGAAAATGATTAGAATAGGGATGTTTTCCTGGGAAAGTTTGTACTCAATACGTATAGGAGGAATTTCTCCCCATGTATCCGAACTCTCTGAGGCTCTTGCAGCAGAGGGACATGAGGTCCATCTCTTTACGCGAGGCCGTGGAGACGATAATGAAATAATCAACGGCGTCCATTATCACAGAGTCGCCTGTGACCAAAATGGGGGAATTGTTGAACAGATGGACCGGATGTGTGATGCTATGTACTACCGGTTCCTGGAAGTAAGAGAAAAAGCAGGTGAGTTTGACATCCTTCACGGGCATGACTGGCATCCGGTAAATGTTCTCTGCAGGATAAAAGCTCAGTTTGGGCTGCCCTTTGTGTTGACCTTCCACAGTACTGAATGGGGACGTAATGGAAATTGTTACGGAGACTGGTGGGAGACAAAGGAAATATCTCACAGAGAGTGGCTCGGAGGGTACGAATCCTCTGACGTGATTGTGACCTCGCCAATATTGAAGGAAGAAATCAAGCAAATTTACAAAATTCCCGATTATAAAATCTGGAAAATTCCTAACGGCATAAACGTGGGAAAGATAAAAAGAAATATTGACCCCGGAGACGTGAAGAGGCACTATGGCATTAACCCTTTCCTTCCGGTTGTGCTTTTCACGGGAAGGATGGCATATCAGAAAGGCCCTGACCTCCTAGTCGAAGCTGCGGCAAGAGTCCTGAAAAAAAGGGATGCCCGATTTGTACTTATCGGAGATGGGGGAATGCGCTCTCATTGTGAATACCAGGCTCAGAAACTTGGCATCGGGAACTCGTGCAATTTCCTTGGGTATGCCCCGGATAACACCGTAATAGACTGGTTTAACGCCTGCGACCTTGTATGCGTGCCCAGCCGGAACGAGCCCTTTGGAATCGTTGTTCTTGAAGCCTGGGATGCAAAAAAACCGGTAGTTGCAAGCGATGCAGTAGCTCTTGTGGAGAATTTCAAGACAGGTGTTGTTGCTTATAAAGAGCCCTCTTCTATTGCCTGGGGACTCAACTACGTCCTTGAGGGGCTTGGCCGTAACAGAATGGGGAAAAAAGGGCATGATGTTCTCAAAAAGAAATATAACTGGAAAAGAATAGCTGAAAAGACCCTTGAAGTATATGAAAAAGTAATTGAAAAAAAGCCTTATCATAAAAGTATGTGAAAACAGCAGAAGAATCTCACCGAATAAAATTTCACCTGAAAGAATAAGAATAAACAACTTATAGCTACTGAATAAACAGCTCCATAGAAATGCTATTCTGGTTCTGTAAAATCTTCGGGAAATTATAATTTACCCCAGCCAAATTGAACCTATATAGCTGTTCAGCCTCCGAAGATTTTACAAGTCCCTGTTATAGTCATGCCTTTAATTGCTGCAACAAAAAATACTTTATATCTCCTTGATTAGTTGCATTGTTTAGACTCGTGACTATAGGTGGTTTTCATGAAAGAATCTACACCGGAAATTCATAAAAAAGAAGCAAAAAAATTCTTTTCTTTTGCCTTAATCACAATTTCGACCTCAAGATATGAAAAATACGGAAATCCCGCCTCACCTGAAGATGCCGATGACATTTCAGGCAAAAATATGAAAGATCTTCTCGAAGCGGCCGGCCATAAAATTTCTTTCTACAGGCTGGTTTCCGACAAAAAAACCTCAATTACAGATGCAGTTCTTGCTGCTCTTGACAGCCCCGCAGATATTATAATTACTAGCGGAGGCACAGGGCTTGCACCAAAAGACATTACAATTGAGTCTGTTACCCCACTTTTTGAAAAAGAAATCTCAGGCTTTGGGGAACTTTTCAGGTACAAAAGCATTGAAGACATAGGAACGTCGGTAATCCTTACCAGAGCTGTAGCAGGCGTGATTAAAGGAAAAGCGGTATTCTGTCTCCCGGGGTCGCCAAATGCTGTGAAACTGGCAATTTCTGAGATTATAATTCCTGAAGCTGGGCACATTGTCAGGCATGTAAAGGAATAAACCTCTACATGTTTTAGTAAACGGGCTTCTTATACGAGATATCGCGTGGAGAAGTAATAATCCAAATCGTACTTTCAAAAATCATTTTTCTTCATCTCCTTCACTCATCTTTGAAAGAAGCAAATTATAATTGTTTTTTATTGTTACTGTATTGGGATGCTTCGGTCCCAACTTCTTTTCAATTATTTCCAGTGCCCTTTGATAAAGTGGGAGTGCTTTTTCGTATTCTCCCATACTTTCATAGAGTCCTGCGAGATTGTTTAGTGTTGTTGCAACAGATGGGTGTTGCGGCCCGAGCACCTTTTCACGAATGTCCAGTGCCCTTTGATAAAGTGGGAGTGCTTTTTCGTATTCTCCCATACTTTCATAGAGTCCTGCGAGATTGTTTAGTGTTGTTGCAACAGATGGGTGTTGCGGCCCGAGCACCTTTTCACTGATCTCTAGATCCCTTTGATAAAGTGGGAGTGCTTTTTCGTATTCTCCCATACTTTCATAGAGTCCTGCGAGATTGTTTAGTGTTGTTGCAACAGATGGGTGTTGCGGCCCGAGCACCTTTTCACGAATGTCCAGTGCCCTTTGATAAAGTGGGAGTGCTTTTTCGTATTCTCCCATACTTTCATAGAGTCCTGCGAGATTGTTTAGTGTTGTTGCAACATCTGGGTGTTGCGGCCCGAGCACCTTTTCAATTATTTCCAGTGCCCTTTGATAAAGTGGGAGTGCTTTTTCGTATTCTCCCATCTGACGATAGAGTCCTGCGAGATTGTTTAGTGTTGTTGCAACATCTGGGTGTTGCGGCCCGAGCACCTTTTCAATTATTTCCAGTGCCCTTTGATAAAGTGGGAGTGCTTTTTCGTATTCTCCCATCTGACGATAGAGTCCTGCGAGATTGTTTAGTGTTGTTGCAACATCTGGGTGTTGCGGCCCGAGCACCTTTTCACTGATCTCTAGATCCCTTTGATAAAGTGGGAGTGCTTTTTCGTATTCTCCCATCTGACGATAGAGTCCTGCGAGATTGTTTAGTGTTGTTGCAACATCTGGGTGTTGCGGCCCGAGCACCTTTTCACGAATGTCCAGTGCCCTTTGATAAAGTGGGAGTGCTTTTTCGTATTCTCCCATATTTGTATAAAGTATACCGAGATAATTCAAAGTAACTCCAACGAGCAAATGCTCAGGGCTGACATTTACTTCGAGTATCTGAAGAATTTCCTCATAAAAGGGAGAAATCAATTGCCAGAATGCTGCTCTATAAAACGGATCAGATACAGAAATAAACCATTCGCATAATTCTTCTGCTTCCAATGATTCTTTTGCATGGTAGAAGGCTTCGGTAAGGGCGGTTTCGTGTTCTGGAGTGATTGCCTTGATATCAATATTTTCTAGCTTTTTGCTGTAAAAATCAAGTAAATACTTATGGATATTCTTTCTATCTGTGGGATCATGGAATTCCTTAAGGCTTTTTCTCATCAGCTGGTGAACAGAACATTTTCCATCGGTATCTTTTTTGATAAAGGAAAACTTAATCAGTTCTGAAAATGCGCCAGCAGGATATCCTGAATCAAACTTTTTCATCAATATTTCGAAAAGGGCTCTGTCCCAGGAATTGGGTACTGAAAGCACTTTGAGGGCTCGAATTTCATTATCATTCAGGTATTTCACGAATGTATTGAATATCTCTTTCTGCGTCTTTCCGAAGTCCTCAGAGACTGGCTGCCTGTTCTTTCTAATTTTTTCATAGGTATCAACAGACAGGTTAAGGTAGTATGGAACTCCTTCACTGGCTTTAATAATTATATTCCGAATGTCCTTATTTTCAATACCACAATCTTCTAAAAATTCTTGACAATATTTCTCTGGAAGTTCATCTACCGGATGTTGTTCCAGATACATTTTCCAGTCTTCATCACAATCGGGAACCCATAATAATTCATCCCTTCCACAGATTACCCATGAAACTCCTTTCATGTTTGGGATCAGGTTTTCCCTTATCCACTCATCTTTTTCATGAAAACCGCCTTTCTCTCTCAGACCATCCCAGAGAGCTTCGTAAGTGTCAATAAATATGTAAGCTTTTGAATTCGTACCTAAATAACTTGTAAAATCTGCAGCAAAAAAGCCAGGCAATAATTTTTCTATTTCAGGGGCTTCCATAGAAACAAGTTTATTGATGTCTATGGCTTGTTCTTTATAATATCTCTTTATGTTGTCTGGTGCATTATTTATAATATCCCAGATCAATCTTGTAGGCCCAAATTCATTAAGGACATCTATTATTTTACTGAAAAATTTTCCTTCTTTAATCACAGGATAGTTCTCTTCTAGCAGGGGAATTTCAGGGTGTAGTTTTTTCCAGTATATGGCATGAGCAATGTTGAAAAGGTAAAACTTAGCTTTGTATTTCTCCTGAATCTTGTTTCTCAGGGCGATTAAAAAAGTTCCGACTTCTCTATAAGTTTTTGTGTTCAGATCAATAGCTGCCCAGAATATTTCGGGATACTCTTCATCCAGTATCTTTTGCAATTCTTTCTGCAGCTTGCTTTTCCCGATTCCGGCAATTCCGTGATAAAATAGTACGTTATATTCTAGATTTCCCGAATTCTGGATATTTTCTCTGAAAGTCTGAATGCAGGCTTCCCTATCAACAAATACTCTCTCTTTCCCAAAGTACGTTGTAGGACCGATGGGCATGTATATCTCCACAGGCCAGTTTTCCGATCAACTAAGCTTCCGACCTGTTGAACTATTATTCAACTCGTCCTATATTACAGTACTGAAATCTTTCAATTAATTTCAAAAATCCAATACATGAAGCCCATCAACATTCAGAAAAAAAGATAGCAGAAATAATTATGGGAATTGAAAGGACATCTGCGGAAATCCAGGTGAAAACTTGAATTTATTCTTTAATATCCCTGAACTCGTAACAAAGAAGATTTAGTCTGTAATTTTTAATATTGGCTCTTCGCCATTCTTTATGGATAAAATGATTTTCAATTCAAGACCGCATTGGTTTTTATGAGGACGTTATGAAGATCTCCACACAAAACAACGAAGAGCCTTAATATTTATCTAGAGACTTCGTGATGAGCAACCGCTTTTTTGTAAAGCTCAGATGGTAGACTCGAGGATCCATGAAGTTCAGGTGGTTTATAGTTCTTTGGGACAAGGAATGCAGCGACTTTTGTTGCGTATACATCTCTTCCGCCCGTATCTATATCGCACTTCCATTTACCATTGCAGTTAATTGTTGTTAATGGTTGAGCCCAGGTGGGTTTATTCCACCATCCTAAATTTGGAACGTATATAAAGACAGCAACCCTATAGGCTGAATTACTTACACCTTTAACTGTGCCTGAAGCGTATCCTGAGGTTCCATAACGTGACACGGAAGTAATTTTTATTTTTGGATTCTCAGCTAATACTGTTATTTTTACTTTCTCAGAGTCTTTTAGACCTTTGGCTTTCGCGCTGAATGTTACAATATAGTTTCCCTTCTGACCAACGGCAGGTGTCCAGGTAAACTTGCCAGTGCTCGCAACCAACCTGGCTCCACGTGGTAGACCTGTAGCAGAGTATGTTACTTTATCGCCATCAGGGTCTTTTGCTGTGAGAGTAAAGCTTAACGTTTTCCCTTCATAAACTGTTTTACTGCCTATAGGATTAAGTACTGGAGGATGGTCAACAGAAGCTGAGGTAATTCCTGTTGTCATCAACATGAAACACATTAGTATTGCAAAGAAAAACGGTCTATTCAACTTAGTCTTCATTTAACCACTCCTATACATCACGTATAACACAATTTATAACACAAATTTTCGGTTTATGATGTCCGCGCTCATAATTGAGGTTTCTAGCATTGCGATATTTCCTCAACGCTCGAATCTAAATCTTCATTATGGGGTTTCGATTCCAAAATTAGTTCCTTATTCTGGAAAAATCATTGATCTTCGGATATATTAAAAAGTTAAGTTTTGTGAACACATATTTCAGAATCGCTTCCGAATGCAGTACTAGAAGAATTTTTAGAAAATTAAGATTCGTGTCTGAAAATATTGTGGCTCTTTTTATTCAGTTGATACTATATTATCCGCCTACTATTTTGTTGATCTTTTACCAATAATGCTCTTAATAAAAAACAAAACAACAGTAACAAATATCATCTATATCGCTCAAATACTTATATTTATTCATTATATACAACGAAAAATGACTAAATATTTCATAAAAAGTAGGCTTTCGGCAAATCAAGTACTTGAATTATATTATTGAACAGGATCACAGATCAGTAAAGCGGATAATTTATCTAATGTAAGGCTTTCAGTCTTTTTATATATCCATTGTTCCGGACCTCAATGAAACTGGAACTGATTTGTATTCCTTGCACAAAAACGCAATCATTTGTCATACTGAATTTTTAATCATGGCAATGTCAACTATGTAAAAATGGACAACCAAAAGCCCTTTTATGGAGAAAAACTAATTTTTTATGGGTTATGGAGACCCTGATACAAAAATAACATATTCCTGCAACTACACTCTTTTTTTGGGGAGAAAGTACACTTTCTGAGGGGTTAAATTGGTTAAAGGCCTGGTTTATCTTTACACGGGGGAAGGAGAAGGAAAGACCACAAACGCCTTTGGACTGGCTCTCAGGGCTGTAGGCCACGGGTACAGTGTAATAATAATCCAGTTCATGAAGGGCAGGAAGTACATAGGTGAGTACAAAATAAAGGACAGGCTAGCTCCGGAATACGAGATCTACCAGTTTGGAAGGGAAGATTTCATAGACTTCAAGAATCCCGTGCCTCTGGATTATGAACTGGCGAGAAAGGGCCTCGAATTTGCAAAAAAAGCCCTGAAAAGGAAGCCCAGGCTCCTGATACTGGACGAGATAAATCTTGCAGCCCACTTTGGCATTGTGAAAACCGAAGATCTCCTCAAACTGCTGGATGATATACCGGAAGAAACTACAGTTGTCCTGACAGGGAGGAGGGCTCCTGGAAAACTGATAGAAAGAGCAGACCTGGTAACGGAGATGAGGCTTATAAAGCACCCTTTCGAGAAAAACTTCCCGGCAAGGGAAGGGCTTGAATATTAACTTCTAAACTATATTTTCCCCAAAATATACGTTTCATCGGGTGTATATTCGAGAATGATATAGGAGAATGATATAGGAGAATGATGTAGGAGAATTACACGTTGTTATCAAACTTGCGAGTTAGGCAGTTAAAGGTTTAATGTTATTGATTTTCAGTTCAAGCGTGTAAGTTCTGAAGCGAGTAAGTTCTGAAGCGTGTATGTTCTGAAGCGTGTATGTTCTGAAGCGTATAAGTTCTGAAGCGTATAAGTTCTGAAGCGTATAAGTTCTGAAGCGTATAAGTCCTGCAATCGTGGAAAATAATTATGGAAATATTAACTATGTAACAGTGGAAGACTTTTTTATAATATATGCCGAAGAACAAATGGAGTTTTCACGCAGCTCATTCCGATTCCTTTTTATATTTCTTTGCTAATATACAATATCCATGATAATTCTTCATGCAGGCAGAATTGGAAAACAGTTCTTCTTATGGGGTGAAAGCCCGGCTGAAAACGAAATTCAGGGTGCCCGGCGGGGGAGAAAACCTAAAAATCTGACGGCAAAGCCTTATCCTTATGATTCGAGTTTTGAAAACCTGTTTTCTGCTCTTGAGCTATTGCTGGGTAGTCCTGACCGAAAAGAGGGCAAGAAAATCAACGTCTGGATGCCGACTATAGGCGGGAATCCTATTCCTTCCAGCTCTCTGATTGCTGAAATTCCGGATTCGAAAGCCGAACTTTCCCTGGCTCCCTGGACGGTTAATGCATACTCTCTGGAAGCTGAAGAAACTCTTGTTCTTCTCTGCGCCTGCATGGGAAAACGAGTTTTAGCCCCTGGCATCATTTCAGGAAGTGACCTACTCTGGTGGGCAGACGCCCTTAAATTTGCAGGTTCGCTGGTCGCAGGACAGAAATACCTGCCTGGAGTCAGGGAAGAAGAAGGAGAGTACAGGGCTTTCTGGGAACCCGTATTTTCCGGAGAAAATGCAGAAGAGCTGGCAAAGCTGGCAAAGCAAATGCCTCCTGCTTCCAGGGCTCTTGCTCCTGAATCCTCTGCCGTGCCGCCTGAAATGCCTGCAACTTTAGTGGCAAGGCAGTTTATTGAAGCCTCTCTTGACTGGATAGTCCGATCCGAAATAGGAGAAGGGTTTGTAAAAGAGACGCGCAAAAGAAAGTCCTTTGATAGTATCCATGATGCCTGGGTTTCTGCCCTGAAAAGCCCGGACGGGCTGATCTCTGGAGATGATACCGAACTTATTCAGCTTGAGGCTCGGGCCCGTGAATGGCAGCGTCCCCTCACAATACTTACTACTTCACCTTTCAGGTTCTGTTTTCGGCTGGAAGAACCAGTTGAGGACGAAGAAATCGAAGAAACCACAGAACTCGAAAAAATCACAGAAAACAAAAGAAGCCGGGAAGAGATAGCTGATATCGAAATTCCCAAAGGGCTGTGGTACGTCCGCTACCTGCTTCAGTCTTACGAGGACCCAAGCCTTCTGATCCCTGTAAAAGAAGCCTGGAAGCCAAAAAAGGGCAGCCCGTTGAAAAAATATGATGTGAAAAACATTCGTCAATTTCTGTTATCTTCCCTCGGGCAGGCTGCCGGTATTAATGCAGGAATCGCTTCCAGCCTTGAGGCTCCCAACCCAGCCGGATATTCCCTTGATACGAAAGAGGCTTACCGTTTCCTGACTGAAAATGCAGTGAACTTAAGCCAGGCCGGGTTTGGAATACTTCTTCCTGGCTGGTGGACTCGCAAGGGTACAAAAACTCACTTAAAAGCCCAGGCAAAGGTTAAGGGCAAGAAGTTACAGGCCGGAAACGGGCTTACCCTCGACAAAATCGTCAGCTTTGACTGGGAAATTGCCCTTGGGGACAGGGTGTTAACAGCCAAAGAGTTGCGGGCTCTTGCAAAACTCAAAGCTCCACTTGTGAAGGTTCGCGGGCAGTGGGTTGAGGTAAACGATGCTGAAATCAAGGCTGCTCTTGAGTTCTGGAAGAAGAACCCCCATGGAGAAGCAAACCTGCGCGAGGTTCTAAAGCTTGCTGTGGGCGTATCCGAAAACGCCGAAGGTCTGGATTTTGAAGGGATCAATGCAGAAGGCTGGATTGGAGAATTAATCAGTCGCTTAAAGGACAAAACCGGATTTGAAGAACTTCCGGCTCCCAATGGTTTTTCAGGAACTCTTCGGCCTTATCAATTCCGAGGTTACTCATGGCTCTCTTTTTTGAGGCAATTAGGCATAGGAGCCTGCCTTGCAGACGACATGGGGCTTGGAAAAACCATCCAGACGCTTGCTCTTATCCAGTATGACCTGGAACAGGTTGAAGAAGGGGCAGCCGGACGTGAAGATTCAAAACTCATTAGCGTCCCTAACGTTTCTACTGCTCCTACTGCTCCTAACGTTTCTAACGCTTCTACTGCTTCTAATGTTTCTACTGCTCCTAACGCCGCAAAACCTGTAGCCACAAAACCGGTCCTTCTGGTCTGTCCGACTTCGGTTATCAATAACTGGAAAAAAGAGGCTGCTCGCTTTACACCTGAACTTTCGGTAATGGTACACCACGGCACCAGCCGGAAAAAAGAAGAGGAATTCAAAAAAGAAGCTATGAAACATAGTATTGTTATCTCAAGCTATGGGCTTTTGCAGAGGGATGCTACGTTCTTAAAAGGTGTTCCCTGGGCTGGAGTGGTACTTGATGAAGCCCAGAATATCAAAAACCCTGAAACTAAACAGGCAAAAGCTGCCAGGGCTCTGGAAGCCGATTACCGCATAGCTCTTACAGGGACTCCGGTTGAAAATAATGTAGGCGACCTCTGGTCCATCATGGAGTTTTTAAATCCCGGCTTCCTCGGCAGTCAGGCCGGCTTCAAGCGGAACTTCTTTATCCCCATTCAGGCCGAAAGAGACCCGGAAGCTGCAAGAAGGTTAAAAGAAATTACAAGTCCCTTCATCCTGCGTCGCCTGAAGACTGACAGTTCTATTATCTCTGACCTGCCGGAAAAAATGGAGATGAAGACCTATTGTACGCTGACAAAAGAACAGGCCTCACTCTATGCGGCAGTCCTCGAAGATATCGAAGAGGCAATTGAAGAAGCTGATGAAGAGGGAATCCAGAGAAAAGGAATAATTCTATCTGCCCTTTCCAGGCTCAAGCAGGTCTGCAACCATCCAGCACAGTTTTTGAAGGACAACTCCGGAATTCCAGGACGGTCAGGAAAACTCGAAAGGATTACCGAAATGCTGGACGTGGTTCTGGAAAACGGAGAAAAAGCCCTTGTTTTCACCCAGTTTGCGGAAATGGGAAAAATACTAAAAGAGCACCTGCAGGCAAGCTTCGGCTGTGAAGTCCTTTTCCTGCACGGCGGGGTTCCCAGAACGCAGCGGGACCGGATGCTTGAGCGTTTCCAGGAGGGAAAAGAGTATCTCCCGATTTTTGTCCTCTCTCTTAAAGCCGGAGGCACGGGGCTTAACCTTACTGGGGCCAACCATGTATTCCATTTCGACCGCTGGTGGAACCCGGCTGTTGAAAATCAGGCAACTGACAGGGCATTCCGTATAGGCCAAACAAAAAACGTTGAGGTGCACAAGTTCATCTGCGCGGGTACGCTTGAAGAAAAGATCGATGAGATTATTGAGCATAAAGTGCAGGTCGCAGAGAACGTTGTCGGGACAGGGGAATCCTGGCTGACAGAACTTTCCAATGAGGAATTAAAGGATATTTTCACTCTTAGAGAAGAAGCGGTAGGTGAATAATATGGCAGCTTACTGGGATGGCTATGGTTATTATGAACCCTCAAAGCCAATTGAGGTCAAAGGTGGAATCAAAGCAAAATCCAAACGTGGGAGCTTTGTCCAGAGCTGGTGGGCAAAACGCTGGATCAAAACCCTTGAAAGCTTTAACCTTGGGGCGAGGTTAACCCGCGGAAAAACTTATGCTCGTAAAGGTCAGGTAACTTCCATAAAAATAGAAACAGGTCTTGTAAGAGCCAAAGTCCAGGGTTCAAGCCCCAAACCCTACTCGGTAACAATCAAAGTCCGTACACTGAACGGTTCCGAATGGGAACGTCTTGCAGAAAGGCTTACCTTAAAGCCTATATTTGCAGCCAAGCTCCTCGCAGGAGAAATGCCGGAAGATATCGACTCTGCATTCCAGGAAATAGGTCTCTCCCTTTTCCCTGAAAAGCTCGAAGACCTTGAAACCGACTGTTCCTGTCCTGACTGGTCAAACCCCTGCAAGCATATTGCAGCCGTCTACTATCTGCTCGGGGAAGAATTTGATAGGGACCCTTTCCTTATCTTTAAGCTAAGGGGAGTAGATATGGACGATTTTATGTCCATTCTCGGAAAGGGTTCGGGCCCGGAAAACCAGAACCTTGTTGCAGAAGCCAGAAGATTCCTGGAAGAGCCGGATGTTGAGATCGGAACCGAAACCGGAGCCAAAAATAAAGAAGGAATATCTCCTTTTTCTCCGGAGCCTCTGCCACTTGATCCTGAAACTTTCTGGGGTAAGCTTCCTGAAAATCCAGAAGAAGGAAAAAGCCTATCCCTCGAGGTTCATATCCCTCCGGCTGCAGCAGTTCTTCCAAAAAGGCTTGGAAAATTCCCCTTCTGGCGGGGCGAAGAGGATTTGCTTGAAGTACTGGAGGGTATTTACAAAGAAGTTTCACCTTCAGGGATGATGATCTTCCTTGGAGAACGTAAATGAATTAACGTAAATGAATTAACGTAAATGAATTTTGGAGGTCATAATTGAGTACTCTTATAAGTAATCATTCATGAATACTTTTGTATATTTTTTAAAATTAGTGATCTGGCAGACCTTCTCTCCTATGCAACCTTCATTGTCTCTTCATTGGAGGCAAATCAATAGCTAACGTAAATATTATTCGCAATTTCCTTATCAACAGCATACCTGGTCTGGTCAACCTCAAAAAGATACGAAGGTGACCTTCTGAGTAGGGTAATAGGCATACCAGGCAGGATACCCATAGCTATTAACTTCTGTAGAATTCCCGGGTTCTTCGTTTCAAGGTGGTCAATTTTTCCGGTTTTTCTGGGTTCCATTGCGCAGAGAGTTATAGTTTTCAGATTAAAATGTGAGTTTTTAGTTACCATTTGAAAAACTTCCTTATGGACTGAATAATCTTTGCTTCCTGTACAAGTTCATATCCGCAGTTCGGGCAGCACTGTTTGTTACATCTATGAAGTTTCCCGCAGCCGGTGCATTTCGTTTCATCAGCTTTCTCAAATTCGTTTCCGCAGAGTGGGCATTTCACAGGTTAACCCCCAGCAGTTTTAACAGGTTATTTACAATGAAGCCTGTAAGGAATGCAAACGGGAAAATGAAACCCGAAATTGTAAGGGCTGTTTTTAAACCTCTTTCTTTTATCGTCATCATGAACTGAGCTATACATGGCATGAAAAGGGTAAGAGTAATGGCTGCAACTACGAGCTGCACACCTGTTAGTAATCCTGAGTCATGCATTCCATAAAGTCCAGCTGCCCCAAAATCTCTCCTGAAGAAACCGAAAAGGAAGACATCAGCTGCATCAGGAGGCAGGCCTATCCAGACTGTTGGATATTCTATGATTTTCAGGGCAAGGGCAAAAAGTCCTGTTAGCCTGCCTATCCAGATCAGAACACTCGCCAGTACAAATAGGGGCAGAACTTCCAGAAAATACCAGTGCATTCTGGAGTAAGTTTTAACCATTATGTTCGAAAGCTTCGGTTTCCTGAGAGGGGGCATTTCAAGTATGAAGGTAGGGGCTTCTCCTGGCAGGACTCTGGAAGCCAGGAAACCTATCAGGATAAATTCCAGTATTATTACTACAGCCCAGATAAGCAGGCTTTCAGGGTTTCCCGAGAGGACTGAAATAATAATGCCTAGCTGTGCCGAGCAGGGGATTGCAAGAGCCAGCAGGATATTTGCAATGAGCCTTTCCCTTTTTGTTTCAAGGGTGCGGGTGACCATTGTAGCCATTGTAGAACAGCCAAACCCGAGTACCATTGGAATTACTGCCCTTCCGCTGAGCCCTATTTTCTTGAACATGCCATCCAGGAGCAGGCCCAGCCTTGGAAGATAACCCGTGTCTTCTATGATGGAAAACACAAGGAAAAAGGCTCCCACTATCGGAAGGATAAGGGCAATTGCATATGTTACGGCCTGGGTAAAAATTCCGTATTCTCCCACAAAAAGGTCTTGCAGAGCTGGATAGGGTACAAGCGACGTGAACTTTGCAGTTACAAGGGGGTTTATGTATCCTCCAAAGACCGTATTTTCCAGAAAATCAACAACTGTTCCTGCTGCAAATACGCCTACAAACAGATAGAGCCCGAAGTACAGGATTAAAAACAACACAGGTATCCCAAGCACAGGATGGATGAGAATACTGTCAATTTTCTCGGAAAAACCGAGATTTCGAGTCTGTGTTTTACTTTTATTTATTCCAGTATCTTCTTCTGCTCTTCTTTTTTCGGTTTTCCCACTACTTTTTCTCTCGATTTTCTCAGGCGTTTTCATTACCTGTTCTACGATTTCGTTTACATGTTCCTGGCGCTTCAGGGTGAACAGGTAGGAAAGAGGGACTTCAGATATCTTTGATGCAGCTTCTGCAAGTTTCTGGATTTCTTCGGAGCGTTTTCCGCGACTTTTTCCCTCACAATTTGGGGTTTTTTCAGCCCTTTGCAGGTATTCAAGGGCTGTCCGATCTTCCTGCAGCAGCAGGAGTGAGATCGCTCTTTTTGAGATTCCGGCTGAGATTCCGGCTGAGATTTCGGTTGAGATTTCGGTTGAGATTTCGGTTGAGATTTCGGCTTTTTTTGCGGGGTCAAGCAAACCTTCAACTTTTTCGATATATGGCTCAATTTCTGTACCATAGTCAAGTTTTTGCCTAAATTTTTGAATGTTGTTTCCAGGAGTAAACTCCGAAATTGTAGCTTTAAGTTCCTCTACCCCTTTTCCTTCACTTGAAACCGTTCCAACAACCGGGATTCCCAGGTAATGGCTGAGTTCAGATATATCGATTTCAATCCCTCTTTCTTCAGCCTCATCCATCATGTTCAGGACAAGAATAAGAGGAATCTCGGCTTCAAGTAGCTGCAGGGTGAAAGAAAGCATCCGCCTGAGGTTTCGGGCATCTATTACATGGAGGTAAACTGAAGCCTCTTCCTCAAAAAGCAGAAGTTGAGAGACCCTTTCTTCCTCACTTACAGGGAGCAGGGAGTACATCCCGGGCGTGTCTATGATTTCATATTCCCTATCTCCGATCCTTGCTTTTCCGTGGGTGATTTCAACTGAGGTCCCCGGATAATTGGAGACCAGTGTATAACTTCCGGAGAGGGCATTGAAAAGGCTGCTTTTTCCCACGTTAGGGTTTCCTATAAGTATGATTTTCGGAAGCCCTTTTCCTGGTGTGCATCTCGTTTTTCCGCAACAGCATTCTCTTTCAGGGCAGATAACTGGTAGTTTCATATTTTTGCTCTTATATTTAGGCAGACCTAATTTTTTAATTTGTCCATATTTAGGCAAACCTAATATTTAAGGCTAATGCACAAGGCAAAATTACCTCAAGTTTATTGTCTAAAAACAGGGTTTCAAAGAGTTTTGAATCAAAAAAGCCTTTTGCCTGAATCTTTAATTCAAGTTTCAATTTGCAAGCTTATCAAAAAACCAATTTTCAGTTTCACTCAGTAAGATTTTCGGGAACATATTTCAGGATCAGAAACTCGATTTTTCCCGGTTATCTAAATATGCATGAGTCCACGTTCCAAACTTGGCAAACCAATGACAAAGCTGTCCTTTGAAGAAGAAATAATGAAAAATATAAACATTGTGAATATTCTTGGGAAAGTTCTATGTAAAAAATCAATTTGTAGTCGGCATTTTTATTCATTTAATATTTATATTTCTGCTTATATTATATTCCTCGGATATAATTATTCTATTGCGTGTGTTTGAAATCGCCTTTGCTGGCAAGTTCCATGATATAAAATGAGGATAGAATTTACTACTGTTAGTATCCTCATCAAAATACATTGGACAATTTATTAATGATGAATATCTCTGCCAGCATGGGTGAATTGAATAACTAAACACTGCAAAATTGATTAAGTTGAAACAGGTTGGGGGAGTCAACAAATGAGTCTTAAAAAGACACTGGGCATTTTGCTGGCAGTTTGTTTTCTACTATCAATTACCGTAGCGGCAGTAAGCGCTAAAGAACTTCCCAGTATGGCGGGAAAGGAGACATGCAAGACAGTAGAAAAGGCAAAAAATCAAATGAAAGGGTTTTCTACCAATATCGAAAATGTCACATTGGAAAATAACTATTTCCGGAAGGTACTCTATACTGCAAAGCATAACCAACTATCGATTATGAGCCTCAAACCAGGGGAAGATATCGGAATGGAAGTGCATGAGAAAACCGACCAGTTTCTCCGCTTTGAGGAAGGACAGGGAAAGTGCATAATTAACGGTAACGAATATGAAGTCGGTAGCGGATCTGCAGTGGTTGTGCCGGCAGGTGCCCAGCACAATGTCATCAACACTTTGAAAACAGGTTCTTTAAAATTCTATACGATCTATTCACCGCCTGTTCACAAGGACGACATTGTACGCGCCACAAAGGCCGAAGCCGAAGCTAATCCAGAGGAATTTGATGGCGTGACTACGGAATGTAACTAAGGGATAAGGTCATTAAGAAGTAGGAATAAACGCTTTATATTCATAAAGCACTTTTCTTTTTTATATTTTTAAATAAATGCCTGAATCTCCTCGAAAACGTTCGTTAGCAGCAATGATGGCTGTGATTGGTTTTGTATCCCAAGTTTTTGATCTTTTTTTAGGGAGCTTGTACGAGAGATTCAAAAGTCAAATTTTGATTTTTGAGATAGGCTCAGTATTCTGTGTCTCAGTATTCTGTGTCTCAGTATTCTGTATCTCAGTATTCTGTATCTCAGTATTCTGTATCTCAGTATTCTGTGTTTTAATATTCTACGTTTCAGCCTGAGTCTGACAGTTATATAAAAATAAGTGCGCGTTGTGTTTATTCATTCGATCAAATGAATAAAAATACAAAACAAAGAGCTTTTCCTGCACATTCCGAATCCCTGTCAATTTGGGATAATAATCGCCTGTGTTTTTTGTAATCATCTATCCGAATTTTGATCTTTTCTTTTGGTTCTTCGTCATTCTCTATGTAATACTATTTTCAATTAAAGAACGCGCTGGATTTTATGAGAATATTATGAGAATATTATGAGAATATTATGAGGATATCCACACAAGACAACGAAGAGCCTTTCTTTTTCCAACCACACTCATTAAAAATAGTTCATAAGTATATTAATGTGTTAATATGTTTGTCGCCTAAAGTAGGTATTAAATAATACAACTTATCTATATATCTAATAATTAAAGAATGATTATTACTAGTTACCAATATAAATATGAAAATTATTCATCTATCTATATATATTTTTTAATTTAAGTTAATATTTTTATTTTAATTCATTTTCTAATATGTAAAATCCGCTTCCTATTTTTATATCTGGTAACTATAATTAAAAATAAAGATCATCGGATAGCCTCAAAAACTAAATTTGATTGTACAAGTGGGATGCAAAATTCGACTTAAAGGTAAATATACGCCGGAGTTTCAGAAAAATTTCCGATTCTAATTTAAACTAAACAATATCCAGTTATCCATTGTATAAATGAATTGAGTTTTTAGATAGCCTGTAATACAAATTATATAGAAAACTCAAAATTTCGAGGATTAAACATATTATTTATGGAGAGTGGAAAGCATGAACTCTAGATATACTACAAGTCAAGAATCCACAATGTATCAGGCACTATTGGATGAGAATAAATTACTGGCAGATGAAAACAATGCATTAAAGGAAGAGGTACAGCGTCTAAGAGCATGTCTGGCACAGGCTGAAGGACTTGAACAGACTACAGGTAAAATTGATCAGGATTACAAAAAGGTAGAGACAACCTATAGTGAGCGCGAAAAACAGTTGATTTTTGACCTCGATGCAATGACTAGACTGTATAAAATCAGCATTTTATTCGTTCGCGAAGGCAGTCTTGAACCTGTTCTTGTCGAAATAGTCGATGCTGCAATTGCAATTTCTGGCGCTGACTTTGGCAATATCCAATTATTGGACCCTGAATCATCTGAACTTAAGATTGTAGCTTCTCGTGGATTTCCTAAATGGTGGCTGGACTTCTGGAATAGTGTATCTGTGGGAAAAGGAACTTGTGGTACGGCGCTTGGACGCAAAGAGAGGGTGATTGTCGAGGATGTTGAACAAAGCCCAATTTTTGTAGGTACTCCTGCTCTGGAAATCCAGCTTAAAGCTGGAATACGAGCGGTACAATCTACACCAATTGTGAGCCGGTCAGGAAAACCACTTGGCATGTTTTCAACACAATATAAAAAACCACATAAGCCAGACAAAGATACACTTCAAATGTTGGATCTTCTAGCTCTCAGTGCAGCCGATATCATCGAAAGAGCAAGTATCTAAAAAAAGCATCAAGTACTGACAGTGCGAATAAAACCTCTGAAGAAATACAATTTTTGTTCGATTATCTCTATTTTCAAACGTTATATTCTCTTGATATGTCCCGATGCAAGAGTATATAACGTTTGAAAAAAAACTTTCCTTATAAATCTACAACGCTATAAGCGTCTCAAGCATGGGAGCAGGCTATCAAAATAACTAATATTAGGACTTACGCACTTGAGGAACAAAATCAATTACAACAAAGACTGTGGATTAAAGTAATGTTTTAGACAGTTTGCTGTCTAATGCTGTTGATTCTTCAGTTCAACTGCGTAAGTCCTATAATATAATATCTGTCAAACTAATATAATATCTGTCAAGCGAAATATCTCAAAAAACAGTGTCAAAAAAAGTAGAAACTATCATCCGATCTACAAAATATTGGGGATGTTAATCAAATATTAAAGTAAAAAATGATTTCAGAGAACCTAATCAGCAAGATCGAATTAATCTTAAAAGGTCAGTATAAAAATATGACTACCAAACATACTGATGGCTGGGAGCCTATAACATGTCAAGCATTATTAGATGAGAATAAGCTACTGGTGGATGAAAACCGTGCCTTAAAAGACAAAATACAGAGCCTAAAAGCATATTTGAAGCAGAATGAAGAACCTGAGCATGATATTGATAAACTGGATCTGGAGATAAGGCAAGCACATCTTCTGGTAAAAGCCGACCTGGAAGCACTGACTCAAATACATGAGCTGAGTACAAAACTTTTGGGAGCTGAAGGGATTCAACCATTATTAAAAGAAATAATGGACGCAGCAATCTCTATTGTGGAAGCAAAAATGGGTACCTTGCAACTCCTTGAGGATGATTCGTTACATATTGTTGCCCATTATGGTCACGAACAGCCTTTCTTGGACTATTTTGCATCTGCTGAGAACATGGCTTCAGTTTGTGGAAAGGTGATGCAAAATGGAGAGCGTATTGTTATTGAGGATGTTGAAACAAGTTCTATATTTGCCGGGACACCTTCCCTGACTGTGATGCGTGAGGCCGGAGTACGAGCGATTCAGTCCACACCGATGTTAAGCCGGACGGGTAAGCTTCTTGGTATCCTTACGACTCAATGGGATTTTCCTTATTCTCCAAACGAGCATGATCTCTGGAGGCTTGACTTGCTAGCGCGGCAGGCAGCTGACCTGATAGAGCAGGCCAGGTCAGAGAAAGCATTGAATAATCACAAAAAATATCTACTGTCCGACCTTAATGCCATGACCAGGCTGCATAAGATCGGTACACTGTTTGTTCGAGAAGGTAATCTTGAACCTGTTCTTGTCGAAATAGTCGATGCTGCAATTGCAATTTCTGATGCTGACTTTGGCAATATCCAATTACTGGACTCTGAATCTTCTGAACTTAAGATTGTAGCCTCTCGTGGATTTCCTAAATGGTGGCTGGACTTCTGGAACAGTGTATCTGTGGGAAGTGGAACTTGTGGTACGGCGCTTGGATCTAAAGGGAGGGTAATTGTCGAGGATGTTGAACAAAGCCCAATTTTTGTAGGTACTCCTGCTCTGGAAATCCAGCTTAAAGCTGGAATACGAGCGGTACAATCTACACCAATTGTGAGCCGATCAGGAAGATTACTCGGCATGTTCTCAACGCATTATAAAAAACCACATAAACCACAGGACCATGACCTTCAGCTAATTGACCTGCTAGCTCAGCAGGCGGCAGAGATTATAGAGAGAGCACAAATAGAAGAAATGTTACGTAAGTCCGAAGAGTGTTTCCGTATTGCTTTGCAGGGATCTTCTGTTGTTATTTCCAGTCAAGACCGTGATCTGAGATATACTTGGGCTTATAATCCTTCGCTTGGTTTTAAACTCGAAGATCTTCTGGGTAAGAATGATTATGATGTATATCAATTAGATGACGCCGAGATATTTGTCTCCATCAAAAAGCAGGTTTTGGCTAGTGGTGTTAGCAGATGTGATGAAGTGGTTATCCATAGGCCTGTTTCCGCTGGCGGAGATTTATTCCATGAGATGACCACTGAGTCATTGCGCGATGCTACAGGAACCATCGTTGGAGTCATCTGTATTGCAGTTGACATTACCGAGCGCAAAAGAGCTGAAGAAGCATTAAAAAAAGTAAATGATACTTTAGAAGAAAAAATAAAAGAGCGTACAGTTGAACTTGAAGAAGCTTATAACTCATTACTTGAAAATAAAATGAGGTTAAGTGAAGCTCAAAAAATAGCCCATCTCGGAAATTGGGACTGGAATCTGGTGACTGATGAATTCTACTGGTCAGATGAAATATACAATATTTTCGGACTTGACTCTCTAAAATTCGATGAGACTTATGATTCATATGAGACTTATAATGCATTTTTTAATCTTGTTTTTCCAGAGGATAGAGAATCTGTGAATAATGCTTTTAAAGAAGCTTTTTACGGGAAATCTTTTGAAATTGATTTTAGAGTTATCTCAGCTAATGGAGAAGAACGCATACTCTATGCACAAGGACAAGTAATTTTCAATGAAAAAAACACTCCTATTAGAGTTAGAGGAATAGTTCAGGATATAACTGAACGTAAAAAAACAGAAGAAGCTCTGGTAAAACTCGAAAAAGTCCGCATAAAAGAGATTCACCACAGAATCAAAAATAACTTGCAGGTAATCTCTTCTCTTTTGGATCTCCAGGCCGAAAAGTTTGAGGATAAGAAAGTCAAGCAAGCTTTCAGTGAAAGTCAGAACCGGGTACTTTCAATGTCTCTAATTCACGAAGAACTCTACAAAGGAGGTCAGGCAGAAAAACTGAACTTTTCAGCATATCTTACAAAGTTAGCTGATAACCTGTTGATGACTTATGGACTTAGCAGCATAAATATCCGCTTGAATATGGATCTGGAAGAGAATACATTTCTTGATATGGATACTGCTGTTCCTTTAGGCATTATTGTCAATGAACTAATTTCTAATTCTCTCAAACATGCATTTACTGGAAAGAAAGAAGGAGAAATTGGAATTCAACTTCGCAGGCATGGAGAGACAATTAATGGAATTAACAAGTCCGAGTTCTGTCTGGTAGTTTCAGATAATGGAAACGGAATTCCTGAAGGTCTGAAGTTAGAAAGTATCGAGTCACTTGGCATGCAATTAATAAACATTTTAGTAAATCAGTTAGACGGAGAGCTTAAATTAAAAAGGAACAAAGGTACTGAGTTTACTGTAAAGTTCAAGGTATTAGAAAAAAACACTTAAGTAGCGACAAACAAGTTTGCTCTTCGCCATTCCCTGTGGATAATTATGGATAAGATGGTTTCCAATTCAAGACCGCATATCAATAATATCACCTATCACCTAATTTATTTGATCACCTAATTTATTTGGGCAGCGGAATTGCCTAAAAGGCCAATTTAGTGTCCGTGATCAAAGTCACACTTGAGACTTCGATGGCAATTCACTGATTAGTTTTCTGACGGTTTTGAAAAACCAAAATTGGGACAACCTTACTGCCTAAGTTAAAGAATTAAAGTCAAAAAAAGATAAAGTGAACAGTACTTTCATTTAGTTGTGCATGTCATTCAAAGAATATCATGTACGTTTTCTTAATTGTTTATTATGCGCCGTCTGTTTTTCGGTTTTGAACATTCGATGTAGGGGGGTCAGATCAACGTTACAGAGATTCAAAAAAGTACAGCAAGTCCTTATCTATGTACTATTTCTGAACCTTGGAGTTGCGTTTGCTAAAATCATTTACGGGACATTGACCAGCACATTGAGTATGACTGCGGACGGCTATCACTCCCTTTTTGATGGTCTATCCAATATTGTAGGACTGGCTGGAAGTTTTATTGGAGACCGCCCGCCTGATGTCGAGCATCCTTAAGGACATCGAAAGTATGAAACTGTAGCCTCTATTTTTATCGCTTTACTTTTGATCTTTGTAGGCATTGAAATTTTGCAAAGCGCTCTCAACCGTTTCCTTGCCCCGAGCGTGCCAGAGGTCACAGCTATAAGTTTTCTCATAATTCTCGGGACGATGTGTATTAACTATCTGGTAACACGATACGAATATAACCAGGGCGAATCTCTCAGAAGCCAGGTACTTATAGCAGACTCCATGCACACAAAAAGTGACATTTATGTCTCTCTCTCGGTTGTAGTAAGTCTTGCTGCCGTAGTGCTCGTTTTCCCTCTCATGGACCCTTTAATAGCCATAGTAATTGCTTTTATTATTTTCAGGGCCGGGTACAGGATTATTAAAGAAGGTTCCAGAATTGAAGAGGAAGAAATTTGCAACCTGGTTATGACAGTTGAAGGCGTAAAGGGATGCCATAAAATCCGGACTCGTGGGAGCATGGGAGATATCAAGATTGATATGCATCTGCTTGTCCAGTCGGATATACCACTTGAAGATGCACACCTTATCGCTCATAAAGTCAGCAAAAAGCTGAAGAGTGAATACAAAGATGTCTCTGATGTGGTTGTACATCTTGAACCCTCCTCTCAGCGACCCCAAGGATCAAATAGCAAAAAAACCAGTTAAGATGCATGGCTGGAAACGTTTTCGGGCAGATGTTTCGAATTACTACATGGGGCGAATCCCACGGCAGGGCTGTAGGTGTTGTGGTAGACGGACTGCCTGCAGGGCTTCCTTTCTCCGAGGCTGATATTCAGAAAGAACTGGACAGGAGGCGTCCGGGACAGAGTGAGGTTTCAACTCCGAGGCACGAGGCTGACAGGGTTGAAATCCTTTCGGGAATTTTTGAAGGGATGAGTACAGGCACGCCTGTTTCTATGCTTGTCTGGAACTCAGATGCCAGGTCTTCGGCTTATGATGCCATTAAAGACACTCCCAGGCCCGGACATGCCGATTTTACCTATATGGCACGCTACGGAATCAGGGACCACCGCGGGGGCGGCAGGTCTTCAGCCCGGGAAACAATAGGCAGAGTCGCAGGTGGAGCCCTTGCAAAACTCCTGCTTTCCAGGTTCGGAATACAAATTGCTGGACATGTGCTTGAACTTGGAGCTATCCGCGCAAAGCCTCTGTCTTTTGAAGAAATTCTTGAAAATGTAGAAAAAACTCCTGTGCGCTGTGCCGATCTTGAAGCTGCAGGAAAAATGCTTGAGAAAGTTGCGGCCCTTCGTCAGGAAGGAGACAGTATCGGAGGCATTGTCGAGCTTATTATAAGAGGTGTGCCTGCCGGCCTTGGAGAGCCTGTCTTTGACAGACTGGATGCGGACCTTGCAAAAGCTCTAATGAGTATTCCTGCCGTCAAGGGCTTTGAAATCGGAGCCGGATTTGAAGCTGCCCGCCTGCGCGGAAGTGAAATGAATGATCCTTTCCGAATAGAGGAGGGAAAAATAACCACTTCGAGCAATAACGCAGGCGGGATTCTAGGAGGAATTTCAACCGGACTGGACATTGTCTGCAGGGCAGCAGTAAAGCCAACTCCGTCCATAGGAAAAGTTCAGCAGACAGTTGACCTCAAAACCCTGGAAAATACTGAAATTGCAATAAAGGGCCGGCATGATCCCACAATTCCTCCGCGAATGGTTCCGGTTGCTGAAGCCATGATCGCTCTTGTGCTTGCAGACCATATGCTCAGGAGCGGCTTTATTAATCCGAGAACTCTGCTGGAATAAAGAGGATGCAATGGAACTGTATCCAGATCCACTAAAATGTCCATTTTAGCTGATGCCATCCAACTGATGCCAAATTGTCAGAGATTCTCAGAATAGTTTCCAACATAATAAGGGATCTTTACATTTCCCCATGTTTTTTGTGACTCTTCACTTTAAAGTTCACTCTGACAATGAGCATTCTCCTTCGAAAATCTTCTTTCAACTTTTTCCATCGCAAGTTCTTTTCAACTTTTTCCATCTCTAATTCTTTTCAACTTTTTCCATCTCTAATTCTTTTCAACTTTCTATACCTCAAATTCTTTTGTTGAATTTTCCTGTCTTTTCCAAACCTGAGTCCTAAAAATATCTGAACTAAATTCCAACTTTTTCATATTGGTAGAACTGCCGTGTAAAAGACCATAAAATTGTGAGGCTGCAATTTCTATCACATAAAATAGCTACGGTCTGTATCGTCATATAAGCATTCTGTGTAAAGTCTCTAGTAATCAAAGATCAAGGAATGGTTATAATTTGAAGACGGTATGAAATAAATAAGTTTGAAGATTTGGTTAGAAAAACTTATAAAGTACGCGCTTAACTTAAATTATAGAGTTCAATTTATTCATTTTAAATTGTTAGTTATTGAATTTTTGTTTATTTTTGCAGTTTCGAGGGGATCTTAGTTGAAAATGAGGACATTGATAATTATTTGCTTGCTTATAGTATCACTGATATCTGGATCAGGTTGCATTGGCAGCAGCAGTGAGCCAGTTAATGAAACAAGTTCAGTTAATGAAACAAACTTTGAGGACGAAACAGACAATCAGACTAGTTCATTTAATTCCACCGAAGAAGACGTTTTTATAGAGAACTCTTCTGAAAAGACCAGTAATACCCTTAAACTTGAGGGGCAAAGCTCCTTTTCCAAATATTACAATAAAGAAAATCTGCAGTTCGAGGCTACAGTTCCCACTTATTCTTTACCTCTGCAGGATTCCGAGATTGCAAATTATTATCAGTTCACCCAAAATATTCCCCTGACGGACGAAAACAGGGATTTAGTATGCAAAAATGGTTTTATTGTAATTGAAAATGGAACTTCTGAATACCCACTTACAGTAGGGCAGACTCTTGTAAATGAAACATACAAAGATCTGAAAGTGGCCGATATTCCTATTTTCATTACATCCGATTCTCTTCTTCACCTTTACCACATCCAGTTTGATGAGACGCTAAAAAGGGTAGAAACTGAGGAATTTTACGACGACCTGTGGAAACTTGACAAAGCTCTCCTTAAAGAATCCATAGAAGATTATGACAGCGCGTCAGGAGCAGAAAAAGAAGCTGCAAGAAGAAATGTTGCATACTTTGCCGTTGCTTTAAGCCTTCTTGAACCAAAATCTGAACAGACAACTGAAAATGCAAACGTTGCAGTGGAAACTACGCCCTTCAATTCTAGGGACGTAAATGACTACAGTGTAGAAGTTCCTTCTTTTGTAAAAGATGACGTTGAAGCCGAACTGAACCTGATAGAAGCTCACGAAGGATTTGCGTCTTCTCCGATCTTCAAGTATAGTGAAGATTACTCTCAGTACATGCCACGGGGACACTACACAAACTCAGAGAAACTGAAGAACTACTTTAAAGCCATGATGTGGCACGGTAGAATAAGTATGTTCCTTCAGTCAGACGCGATTGCTGCAGAAAGTTCTGAAAATGACGCGAAAATTCAGACCATTCAGGCTCTTTTAATTTCGGACCATTTTGGCAGGGACAAAGACATTCAAGCTAGATGGAACAGAATCTACAGCGTGACGGCGTTCTATGCCGGTTTTTCCGACGACCTCGGTCCCTATGAGTATGCAAAAGTTCTGGATACTGTTTTTGGGAATGATAGAAAAGGAGTAAGTTTCGACAACGAAAGTCTTACAGCACTGAAAACTGAACTTGAAAAATATGAAAGCCCAAAAATCTACGGTGGAACAGGGGGAATAATTCAGACAGGCTCTGAAACTGAAAATGAAACTCTTGAGACTACAAAAGGATTCAGATTCATGGGCCAGCGCTACACTCCAGATTCCTATGTCCTCCAGAAGCTCCATCCTCCTGCCCTGAACATTATGGATCTCCTCGGTTCCGAAAGGGCCGGAGAACACCTGAAAAGCTTGAATATTTCCGAAAATGAAGGATACGAGAAAGCTCACACTTCTCTTGAAAATGAATTTGGAGCGTTTGATGAAGAGGACTGGAATAAAAATCTTTACTGGGCTCAACTGTACGCTTTAAAGCCTCTTCTTGTAAGCTATCCTGAGGGTTATCCCACCTTCATGCAGACTGAAGCCTGGGAAGATAAACAGCTTAACACGGCCCTTTCTTCCTGGACCGAGCTCAGGCACGATACTATCCTCTATGCAAAGCAGGAGTACTTTCTAGGTCCTCCCCAGGTGCCACCAGAAGAAAAACCTGTTCAGGGCTATGTGGAGCCAGTTCCCGAATTTTATGCCAGAATGCTTGCCCTTACAAAAATGGCACATACCGGGCTGGCTGAAATGGAAGTTCTTGATGAGCAGTCGGATAAAGACTTTACAACTCTAGAAAACACCCTTGAAAAGTTGCTGGAAATCTCGATTAAAGAGCTCGAAAATAAAGAGCTGACAGAAGAAGAGTATGAGTTCATCAGGAATTTCGATCAAAGCATATCTCCAATGCTTGAGAATGTAGATATAAAGTCCCAGAACTCCATTCTGGTTGCAGATGTCTATACTTCTCCTGCTGGAGTTCTGGAAGAAGGAACCGGTAAACTGAATCTGATAGTAGTGGCCTATAAACAGCCCGATGGCAGGATTGTGCTTGGAGCAGGACCTGTAATGAGCTATTATGAGTTTTGGCAGCCCTCAGGACAGAGGTTGACAGATGAAGAATGGAGAGATATGCTAGAAAATAATCCTCCCGAAAGGCCGAAGTGGGCAAAGTCTTTTAAGATGTAAAATATGCTGCGTGTAAAAGATGTTACGTGTAAAAGATGCCATTCTGGATAGCTTATCTTTTCCGTTTTTTGTTTTAAGGGCGCACCTGCGTAGTTCAGAAAAAATCGGTAATGTGCCAGATTTCTAAAACTCGAAAAGTAAGGTACAGAATGTTAAAGGCAAATGTCAAAGAGGAATAATCTTGGATGGAAATAAATGGTTTTCGCTGATAATTATCGGTTTATTCTCGGCAATTTTTCTTTTATCCCTCTATGAATCCGGCGATTTGTCCCTGGGTATGAATGATACTGGCAACAGTGGAGAAATGGACAGATTAGACCCCGCAGTAACAATGCAGAGAATATATGAAAATGATAGCGATTTTCAAAACTTAACAAAAGGAAACTATTCAGGCACAGGTTCCATCTTCAATGAAACAGGGGAATCTGTAGCATATATCCAGATTAACGGCTGGTATATTCACGAAGTAACTGTTGAGCTGCAAAACGGTACATTAAAAAACCTTGGACCGGATGTTTCCGAGGAAAAGCTCTGTAAAGAAGCTGATTTCCTAAACGGGACCGTAATATCCACTTATTCACAAATGACCGGTGGAGAATTTTATATGATAACTATTGACACGCCAAATGAGACCGTGAAATCGATTGAAAAGGTGGATGAATTGCCTGAATGGACTACAGAAACTACAATTACAGAAGTTTCGGAAGATGAACCTTAAGGTGTATTCTGAATCGTGGTTTTCAGGAAAAAACATCTATAAAGTCTCAAGGTACTTTTTTCTCCTTGAAAATACTGACAGCAATTAAACATAAATTGTTGTATCCTCTTCAAATTGAGTGGAAATCTCTCACCTTCCACTCAACGAGCTTTTTTCTCTGATTAGTTGAGATAAAGATGGAATCTCGAATATGTTGTCGACTCTATCACATATGTACCGATATGCGTTTACACCCAGTTTCTTTGCTGTCTGAACAATCGTCATAAATGTGTCATTTGCTTTTGTTTCTTCCTCTGTTATGGTTTGAAGGCTCACATCCCATTTTCTTCTCTTTGATCTCTCGCCGCCAGTTTCCCTGAATTGTTATGCAGCGGAACTTCTATACTTTGATGATATGCTGCAATTGCACAGATTTCAGGAACCTTCTTCCTAGTAGTTTTATATCCACTAAGTGAGAAAACACAATCCAGTTTTCGACGCATTTCGTCGTCACTGAATATTTTGTTTTTAAACATACATGAAATTCTTCGAATTACAGGCACAAAGAAATGAAAGTGCTTTTCACCTCACCCTTTTTTGACTATCGATTTCGTCATTACCTTAGTAGTAAGGTTGTCCTAACTATGGTTTTTCAAACCATTGCTAAACTAATCAGTAAATTGACATAGAAGGCTTAAATTTGAATAAGGAACCGAAAATTAAAAAGAGCATCGGAATCCAGTTTTGTTCCGTACTTTCATGCTAATAAGTGTTTCTCAATGACTTTTCCAGTTTTGTTGGGTAGTATATAGAGAAAACTGTAATTTTGAGCAGGGAAAAAGTGAAAAATCACTAGATTATGGAACTGAGTCTACTCAGCTCAATAAAAATAAAGGTTTAAGGCTCAAGAATAAAGAAGTAGAGATTTTAAGTTCAATAAAATAAAAATAGAACCTTTAATTTCCTCAAAGATATAGAGCTCTTAAACTTAATTATAGTCATAAGGTTTTTTATGTGTTTTCCAGGGGAAATGATTCGGTTATGAATTCTTTAAATATTTTTTTAGATTTTTCAAATCCGGTATACACTCCATCCAGGCGCTGCTCCGAGATATTCGGCTTTTTTGACAGGGTGATGCCGTCTAAGAGCTGGTTAAAGTTATTCTCCAGGCCTCTTATCTTTTCAGCCGGATTGTCGTCCAGGTCAGAAAGAGAAAGTTTTTCCAGATTATCCTCGAAAGTGTATTTAGCTATATCCAGGCCTTTATTAACTCCTTCTTTAAAGTCTGAATAAGCCTGATAGTCTTTATTCCTTTCAATGCAGACATTAAATTTCCTGATGAGATCCTTCATTTTTTGAGTATCCAAAATCTTCGCTTCTTTTTTTTAAGTGACTTTGATTTGTGAAATCTTTTTTAGATTGGATATGTAAGAGTTTCAAATTTGTAGAAACGCTAAATTATGAATTTAAACTATGATTTATGAATTCTAATAATATTCATCATTTATAATATTAATTATTCCATAATAATTGCATAAAGCGCTTTCATGCTTTATATACTAAATGTATACAGTGTTAATATAATATTTAAGATATAATATACAAAAATAGCATTTACAAGTATATTAATCTTTTGATATAATTTATCAGACGGTAAATTGTTAAATTGGGCTAAATAATGGAAACATTTCATTGAGTTTTTAGATATTCCTTTTATTGTTCACAGAATTTCAAGCATCAGAAACCAGCTTATGACAAACCTGACCAATCCGTAGATATAATTTTTAAAATTTTGCAAAGTTAATTATGAGATACGCAAAAGAAGACATTCCACATAGGAAAAACACTATTAATGCGGTTCTTGCCTGAGATTTAGTTTTAAATTTTAACTCGAAAGGCCCATCAATACTTATATCTTTTTTTAATATTATCGATTCTGTTCCAAAATCTAGTGATTTTTGCATTTTTGGATTGAAAATCTGAATTCGCAAGAAGAATCCAGTTATCATCAAAACCAATATTCGATATCTAAAGACTTCAATTCTTAAGTCGTATCACAAGGATTGTGACTAATTACAAGGTCCAATGATTTTGAACTTTACATTCATCACTAGATTTTGGTACTGAGTCATATTATCGTTTGTTTTTTTAATATTATCGTTTGTTTTTTTGATATTATCGTTTGTTTTCTTGGTACACCAGCAAAAGGAGATGTGCTTTTGTTAAACTCTGAACTCTATTACTTTTTTAATATCGATTTTAAGGAATTTTATTCAGGAACATAAATAAGAAATTTAGGTTAAAGTTATGCAAATGATATTTTTAATCTCTTACAAGGTATATATTTAGTAAACCTTGCTCTCAAATACTCTTATATACAAATAACTATAAATGAAAATATATGAAAGGATTTTCTATAAATATCGAAGAAGCCACTCTGGAAAACAGTAATTTCCGCAAGGTACTCTATACCTCAAAACACAGCCAGCTGGTACTTATGAGCCTCAAGCCCGGGGAAGAAATCGGGATGGAAGTGCATGAGGAAAACGACCAGTTTTTCCGTTTTGAGCAGGGGAAGGGGAAGTGCATAATTGACGGTAACGAATACGAACTAAGTGACGGCGTTGCAGTAGTTGTGCCGGCCGGTGCTCAGCACAATGTCATCAATACTTCGGAAACAGAGGAGCTGAAACTCTATACAATCTATTCACCGGCGCACCACAAGGACGGAATCGTGCGTGCGACAAAAGAAGAAGCCGAAGCCAATGAAGCGGAATTCGATGGAGTAACTACGGAATAACAGTTTATTCTGCAGTGGCCATTGATAATCGAATCTAAAATACTTTGTTTTTTATAAAAATTGTATTTTTTTCTCTTTTTTGTTAATCTCTTTTTTGAACATTCACTTACTTTATGTGAGGTTTAATGCTGGTTAACGTGTGGCTCAACTCTACCGACACATCTTGAAAATGAAATGTCGATCTGCCGAAAGTCGGCTCGAACATTACCTATTAACCGGGCGATATTCAGATTATAACCTCGGACACAGGTCTTCTCAGAGATCTGGGAAGAGACTCTGCATATCCCAGGCGTAGTAAAAGCTGGGGGTGCATGTTGCCTGCGGACAATAGCTTTTGTAACGTCTTTTTGAGTTCCGGCACTTCACACGGCTGATTTATGTGGGCGTTTTTGATACCAAGAGCTGTGGCACATAATGCCAGCCTTTCAAAACTTCGCCCTGTATTGATCCAGGAGTTGATATCATCGTTTTCCGACAGTAAGACCATCAACACAGACGAGCTTCTGATGTGTTTTTCATCCTTTTTCGATTGGCCCTTAGCATTCAAAAAGAATTTCATGAATAGTTTCCCTATGAAGCGAGGCGATGACGGGTTTCCCATGGCCTTTGAGCTAAGACCATCACGATATCTGTTTGCTTCGGCCTCGTTGAATCTTATCCATGAAATCAGTTCCTGCATAAAATCCCGGTCATTCATCTGTATGCTGTTGCCTTCCTTAACAAGCTCTATTATCCCTTCTATTTTTTCCGGTTCAGTCACAAAAAGCACCGACACTCCCTGCTCTAATGGCAGTGATGCAAGCCTTTCCATATCAGCTCCAGGAATAGGTCTTCCATCATATTGTCTTCGAGTACTCTGCTTTATAGGGATAGCATTGAAAAGCCAGTCATTATTGGCTTTACCTTCTGCAAGCTCTAGATTTACAGAAATAGCCCCGTCCTCAAAAGAGTATCCCACCAGTGCTCTGTACCCTTCATGCTCGGCAGCTATTACCAGATTCTCCAGTGCACATCCGAGGCTTATATATAGCTCCCTTTCCAGGGGGTCAACAACCGGGAGTCTCCTTGAGATCTCTGGATAAATAAAAATTGTATTCTCTTTTATCCTGAACTTCCAGGGCTGTGTATTGTGCCCCGAAGGAGCCATAACTGCGTGATGTAGAAGTGCTGTCATATCTGGCATCGGTTCACCTGCAATGGTGTATAAGATATTTATAAAGAGGGGTTTAACTATTTTTATATTTCTTCCAGCAATGATGAAAAGGGAAAGATAAACGGAAAAGAAAAATGGGAAAAACCACCAGATGCCTAATTTACGGCTGGGGCAGAATCCCCGGTTTGTGGGCAAATTTTCGTAATTCTCCGGTGAGTGCGGTGTTTAGAGGCTTGGAATCAAACTTCCGCAATACTTTCACTTTACCATCCGAATGATTATGAAAATTATGAATGCTATTAATCCAGTCAGGTATATCCAGCGAATATAAATTCGCCGGTTTGCGGTTTTTGAGTCTAACAATTTACCTGTTGAGTACAGAATTACTATATCTATTAGTAAAATGGGAAACAGATAAATCCGCTCTAGCCAGCCCAGAAAAAACGGCAAGCTGCTTGCAAAAACCACCAGTAAGAAAACCGCTCCGCTTATTTTCAATGCTTTTTCGCGGCCAAGTTCCAGGGCTAAGGAATGAGATCCTGCCTGACTATCGCCTTCAATATCCATAGCGTCTGCCGCGATCTCTTCTCCTAAATCTACAAGCATTACTATAACCGCAAAAAACCAGACTATTATTTCAAATGGTTTGTTTACTGCTATACCACCAAAAATAAAAGTCATGCCTACTGAAAAGCTGACCATCAGATTTCCAATAAGACCCGCTTTTTTGAACCGCCAGTTGTAAAGCAAACCAACTGCCCAGACCAGAATGGCTACTAATAAGGCCTCTAAGCTAATCAGGTAGCTTGTGATAAGTCCAAGTATTGCCACAACAATGGAGAGTAAAACGACTTCTTGCTCAGTAACAAGACCTGCTGGAAGTGGTCTTTCTGGCGCATTTATTCTGTCAATTTCAAGATCAAAGTAGTCATTAAGGATGAGAGCCGTAGCCGAAATGAAAAAAATGCTTAGAAACCCCAATACAATTTCAGTTGTGGTAGGAAGTGCACCTAATGCCAGTAACTCCCCCAGTATCACGCACACTCCAGCAGTAAATGGCAGTTCAAAACGGAATAAGCGGAATAGCCCCAGAATTTTTGGCCTAAGCATAAAGGTATTATAAGTAGTGTAATGTTTTAATTTTTTTTGAGTGGATTTTTAATTTTTTTTGTTTACATGTACAAGATAATGTGAAGGCATTTGGAGAAAGGCTATTCTCAAAAATCAAAAAATTTTTAATAATTATGTGTTAAAGAATATGGGTCTTCTAATTATAGGCTCTTCTAATTATAGGCTCTTCTAATTATAGGCTCTTCTAATTATAGGCTCTTCTAATTATAGGCTCTTCTAATTATAGGCTCTTCTAATTATAGGCTCTATCCATCCGGCGCACTACAAGGCATTAGCTACTTTTTTCTCCTATACAGCACATCCAGTTTTTATTTTCTACCAGATGTATTTGTATATTTACGTATCCGGCCTTTTTTAATAACTCCTCCAGTTCTTGAGGTGTATGTAGTTTAAGATTGCCAGCCTTTACATACGGGTCATTTCTGTCCTTAAAGTTCTGGCTGGCATACATTTCGTTAATTATCATAATCCTGCCAGAAGGTTTTAAAACCCTTTTAATTTCAGATAAGTTTTGAAGAAGGTTCGGCCAGAAATAAACAGTTTCAACCGCCAGTGCCCAATCAAATTTGTTATCCTCAAAAGGAATTTTTTCTACACTTGCGTTATGTATCTCAACCTTACCGCTGTCTATTAATCCTTTGTTAAATTCGATAGACCAGTTTACACAGTCATTAGAATAATCAATTCCAAAAACTTTTCCTTCAGGTGCAAGTAAGGCCAACCTGTTTACTGTTCTACCCCCGCCGCACCCAATATCTAAAATTATACTATCCTGCTTAATATCTATTTTCCCCAAACCCCAGCTTGTCAGCTCATAATGGTTGATATTCATTTCATCCGCAACCAATTTACCTGCCTCTCCGGCAGGCTTTCTGCATTGATTCATCTTTCTAGAAAGTTCGCTCATAACTAACTCCTTATAAGTCCAAATAGATAAATTTTATACTAATCTCTATTAATTCAAAAAATCTGTGTATTGTTTCAATTTGATTTAGTGGATCTTGATTGCGAATTTTTGGCTGTTAAATGTAAACGGTCTTGATAGTCAATGGTTTCAATCCTTGTTTTAGTGTATCTTGCTTTCGAATAGCCCTTTCACTGCTTTTTTAAGCTCAGATCCAGCTTTTTATATAATATCTTTCAGGACTCACTTCTCCTTCCAATATAGAGCATATGCTCACAACTGCCCCATGTCATCGGGTTTGTGGATAGTTTCATAGAAAGCTCGATAAATGCATTAAAGCAATCCTCCGGCAGGCTATTTATTGTTCTCTCGTTCGACGACAACATTCCTTCGATTGCAGTAATAACTAATTTCTCAAGTGGATACTTTTTCATAATATCTTCTATATTTGCTGGATTTTCAAACCACGCATCTGTGAATCCGGGATTTTCCTCAGAAACAATATTGGTCCCATCCTTCAGGTAATCTAATAATCTGTCTTTTGTATCCAGAATCATATGTGGGTTTCCTCTTATCATGTCAATTATAGGTGCAAATGCGGAAATGAATGATACAAAAAGGATACCTCCAGGTTTCAGAACATTTACGCACTTATCGATTACGATATGTCTTTGAACCTCATCAGTAAGGTGATAAAAAGGCCCCATACAAAGAACGGCATCAAACTGACCTTTTATGTGGTGATTAAGTTCAAGCGCATTACAGTGGATAAAACTCTCTAACTGTATGCCTTGTTCTTCAGCTTTTGTCTTTGCAAGTAAAATGTTCTTTGAAGAAAGGTCCAGAAGTGTAACATTATGCCCCTGTGAAGCCAGATATATAGAATATCTTCCGGGTCCTCCCCCTACATCGAGTATTCTTGATTCTTCGGGTATGTAAATATCCAGATATCTGCGTGTTATTTCATATTCGATCCGGTGTCTCTCTAGCCTCTGCCATTCATATTCCACATTATCATCATAAAATGCTTCCACTGTCCTGTATATCTCCATCCTTAAAACCTTCCTTTTAAATTTTAAAGGGACTGATCCCTCATCTCAGAGTGTGTCTCCTATCCTGAAACAAAAAACCCTGAGGAATCAGATATGTGACTCCACAAGGTAACATAACAGACCTCAGTTCTCCTTGTAGCAATTATCAATGTTGTTATCATATCCGGCCTTCACTCAATCATCTTCTATGCCGGCTTTCAACATCCCTTGATCACATACCCAACCTTTGTATACAAGTACTATGACCAATTTTGATATTGAATCAAATAAATGAGAAAAAACGTTTTACTTAGTCTTATTTCAGCTACAAAATGATAATCTTTTTTGTTAAAGATATGGCCTATTTTCAACAAGAAAACAAAATCTGTATAGCAGTTTCAATCCTTATTTTAGTGGATCTTGCTCTCGAATGGTTATTAGGAGGAAGAAATGAACAGATATTATCTTGATTTCAATTCTTATTTTAGTGGAAACTACCTATGGCTCAGGAAAAATTTCTTCGAAAAGGAGGAAATGCAAAGTTTCAATCCTTATTTTAGTGGAAGCTACCTCTTGACAGGTTCGTTTTTCCTTATTTTCAGCAAATTCTCAGTAACTTCAACTCTGAAAAACAGTATTATGCGGCTATATTAAGCGGATATTTTTTGCAAAGGAAACGTGTCAGGTGTCAAAATCAAGTCCTGTTATTTTAATGTTGGGAAGATATTGCTTTAACTTATGACAGAACACACCTCCGGCACATCCGACCTCAAGAATATTCTGGCCATCCTGTGCTCCAATTGCGTTCATTCAAAGATACTTATTTCTGTCAGTAAAACGCATTTCACGGCTGCGATAAGGCTCCAGGGTTGTCTGCACACACCGCGACCATGTATTGTTCAAAACTGTTCACCCTGCATTTATTTTCTTCTCGTAACCAAAAAGATAAAACCCTGTATCGTCCAGTTTAGATTCCCCAATTTTTGTAAAGCTTAACTTCTCATAAAAATTATATTTCTATACTATCACAATTTTCAGGGCCATGTCCGTATAGCTTTATTTCATCCATCCATGCATCTGCTTTTGTTTCGTTGCTTCCGGGATAAGTCATTGTATTACGAATCATGTGAAAACAGCCGATGGTTTCATGTTTTGTTTCTAATTTCCGGCAGAGAGAAATTCATTTTTCAGCAGGCTATACACCTCAATATCGGTGAAGCGGTTCCCGGTTAGCAGTTCTCCGTCCCGTTCGATGCCTTCAAAACGGAAGCCGAGGCGTTGAGGTATGCTTTTGCTGGGAAAGTTCCCCACCGCACATCTTATTTGAACCCGGTTGATATTCATTTCTTCAAAGGCAAAACGCATCACGGCTGTAACCGAACTGGTGATGATACCTTTTTTTTGACACGGTTCCGAAAGCCAGTACCCGATTTCCGCTTTACGGTTCAGTTTATCGGTATTCTTGAAGCCGATCAACCCGGCAAAATCCCCCTTATACCGGATTACAAATACAAAATCCCCTTTTTCGGCAGGGACAGCAAGCACCGAACGGATATAATCCTCCGAGTCCGACACATCTATGGTAAACGCAACAAACGGCAGCCATTTACCCAGGTAATCCCGCTGCCTGTCGATGGTAGTGAACATCTCGTTGGCATCCGAAAGTTCCAGTTGCTTAAGCCGTATATCTTCCGTTACGATGATGGTTTTTACAAGTTCTGTCATGATTCTTTTTTAGTATGTTGATCCGTAAGAAAAATGTTTTCCTGACAGGTTAATCGTTGTCTATAAAAAAGGCACTGGATACTGTGCTGTCTTCTCGCAGATGCTTGACAGCTCTGTATTCGGGAGAATTAAAACAATTTTCAGCCTGTGCAAGAGAGTCAAAGCCGATGACGATAGAACGTTCCGGCTTAATGGTGCCACAAAAAGCGGTGATTTTGTTACTGCGTGCTATATATTCGCCTCCGTGCTGCTCCACAATGTCCTTAACCGCTGCAATATATTCGGCATAGCGGACAGGGTCGTGCACAGATTCGATCAGAATAACCATTACTGTTTTTTTCATCGTCTCCTCCTTTTGTTAAAGCAGTAAAAGTTTCACTCCTTTTTTAGTGGATCTTACTCTCAAATCCACATGAGCTTCCTATATTCAAGATAGAAAGTATATAGTAATGGTGCTGCCGCAAACAAACCAAGTAATCTAATCAGGTCCCATGCAACCAAAATGTCCTCGATTTCCGGTACCAAATCCATTGCACCCATCAAAAGAAGTATGATTCCAGTCATCAACCAGAAGGTAGAGAGGATTCCGGCGTAGGCAATTCCAGGAACATAGTCACAATTTGAATTCAAGACTGACAGTGTCACAAACACCATCGCGATTGAAGCGAGTAACAGGATAGCTGGCAGCGCGTTTCCCAGAAAATGAAACGGAAGGATGACTGATAGTATTGCGTAGATGAGGTATTTTAGAGAGAAAGAGGTGGGTCTCAGCTTGTCCATTTCAGTCACTTGATTTAGTGGATTTTGTTTTCAAGTAAGAAAATTACACAGTACAGGATATATACTTTTCGAGTTTCAATCCTTTTTTTAGCGGATCTTGCTCTCGAATCACAGGCTTGAGTTCGACCACAATGTACCAAATCTCGGTTTCAACCCTTGTTTTCGTGGCTCTTGGTCACGAATATTATTTTCAGGCATGAAATGATACGGGTCAATTAAATAGATAATCTTTTGGATTATTTTTGATGGTATGATTAATAATCCATTCTTCAATTTCAGCTGGCTTCATCTCATTTTCAGTCGCTGCAATCTTGACTATAAATTCTATCGTTTCTTGTGGAGTAGATGTAAGTGTATACCCACTATCCTCAAGAACAAAATTCATTGCTTCGTATCCCGTTCTTTTATTTCCGTTAAAAAACGGATGTCTTGAGACAATGGCATAAACTACAATTGCAGCATTTTGAAAAACGGTATTATATTCCTTTATCATATATTCAAACATTAACTCTAATGTAGCAAGAGATCTAATTGCAGGTGTATAATCGTCAGGATTCTCTTCTTTGTCATAGTCAATCACTCGTTGATGAATTTTTAAGACATCAATTAAGCTAATCAACATATCACTTTCTTCCGAGTGCGTCTAAGATCTCTTTGTCTTCTATGAGTTTCCTATCCAACCATGCATCGAAATCTTTGACATGTGATTCTCTTCGTTCAGTGTTCTCTTCTTTTGGGAACATTGGTTTATACTCTGCAGTTTCTTTAACTTTAACAATGAGCCGTTTGATAATGGAATTATAAGACTCGTTTTCTGTGATCTTAAATTCTTTAAGTGATTCCTTTACATCTGGGTCAATGGCTATGGTAGACATATATTATAATATGTTATAACAGCATATTAACATATCTAACTTAACATAGGATCGACTCTAATAGAATTTAATGCGTCTTCGGTTAAGGGGGGAATCGTGAAAAATTGTACCGATTTCCTCAACATCTATTAAATAATTTAATAAGTTGTGGGCTGGAATAGGGTATCGATTTCACGTAAATAGCCCAAAATTTAAGGACGGCTTCTAATGCAAAATCGATAGTTTTCAAACAAGAAAATTCCTTAACCGATGACCAATGAATAGAATTTACTAAAAATGTTTGTTAGTATTCTTTGTAAGTATGCGTTCATTTGTTTCAATCCTTATTTTAGTGGATCTTGCTCTCGAATCATTATAGACTTGACAATGTACATTGCAGACTTCGAAGTTTCAATCCTTGTTTTAGTGGATCTTGCTCTCGAATTTAAGAACTTCTTCGAACTGATACCAGAAATCTGGTTTCAATCCTTGTTTTAGTGGATCTTGCTCTCGAATCGTTATCTAGACGATGGCTGTTCCGGTACTGGATGTAGTTTCAATCCTTGTTTTAGTGGATCTTGCTCTCGAATTTGAGCAAAAGCTCTTTGATGAACAATACGAGATGATGTTTCAATCCTTGTTTTAGTGGATCTTGCTCTCGAATAGTAGCAGAAGAACTTAAAAAACAATTTGGAGAACCGTTTCAATCCTTGTTTTAGTGGATCTTGCTCTCGAATTTCAAAATTAAGGTAGTTCAGAAATGAATTTTTTAAGTTTCAATCCTTGTTTTAGTGGATCTTGCTCTCGAATAGGAACAAAATATGGATATCAAAGAAATATATATTTGTTTCAATCCTTGTTTTAGTGGATCTTGCTCTCGAATAAAAATATTGAGCTTCCAAGAGATGCAGTCATCGAGTTTCAATCCTTGTTTTAGTGGATCTTGCTCTCGAATTTACTCCCTTTATTTTTACCGATTTGTCATAGGTTAGTTTCAATCCTTGTTTTAGTGGATCTTGCTCTCGAATTAAACGCAGAACCTACTATGTGCCCTGCCTTGCCTTTGTTTCAATCCTTGTTTTAGTGGATCTTGCTCTCGAATAAGATCCATTGAATTTTATTCCTCCTGGCTAAAAAGCCGTTTCAATCCTTGTTTTAGTGGATCTTGCTCTCGAATTCCTGAGAATCCATAGTAGTATTAACTTTAAAGAGGTTTCAATCCTTGTTTTAGTGGATCTTGCTCTCGAATAAAAATTACAACAGATCAAGGAATCCGCAAAAACAAGTTTCAATCCTTGTTTTAGTGGATCTTGCTCTCGAATCAAAAAACAGGAGCTACAGCAGGATATTATGATATTAAGTTTCAATCCTTGTTTTAGTGGATCTTGCTCTCGAATTACAGAATTTTGGTTCACCACCAAGTTTTGCAATAGTTTCAATCCTTGTTTTAGTGGATCTTGCTCTCGAATCTGCCTGGGGGTGGTCTAAATGCCCCTCATTAGGTGGTTTCAATCCTTGTTTTAGTGGATCTTGCTCTCGAATTTGAAAAACAAGTTCTATCCTTATTGTTTCTCGGATGTTTCAATCCTTGTTTTAGTGGATCTTGCTCTCGAATTCATGTTCCCCATACGTCTTATGATAGCCAAAGGGAGTTTCAATCCTTGTTTTAGTGGATCTTGCTCTCGAATAAAAAAGAGAATGGGATGCAATTTTTGAGGAGACTATAGTTTCAATCCTTGTTTTAGTGGATCTTGCTCTCGAATCTTCGGCTTCGCCCATTGGATATGGGAAATCTGAAAGTTTCAATCCTTGTTTTAGTGGATCTTGCTCTCGAATATCATCTCAAAAATTGAGGAAATTCATGGTATCGGCGGTTTCAATCCTTGTTTTAGTGGATCTTGCTCTCGAATTTTCGGTTCTGCCGCGTTTTCTGCTGAAGCACCGGTTTCAATCCTTGTTTTAGTGGATCTTGCTCTCGAATCGGTATATACGCCGCATCGGTCGGAATAGATGCTGGAAGTTTCAATCCTTGTTTTAGTGGATCTTGCTCTCGAATCAGGTTCGAATCCTGATAGGAGTTTTTGCTCATCTAAGTTTCAATCCTTGTTTTAGTGGATCTTGCTCTCGAATCAAGAAGTAATGGAACAATTGAAATGTGAATTAGTGTTTCAATCCTTGTTTTAGTGGATCTTGCTCTCGAATCCTGAATATACTCCCCGTTCTCCCCCTTCTACGCCAGTTTCAATCCTTGTTTTAGTGGATCTTGCTCTCGAATATCCCACCTCTAGCAAGTGAAACATTAAGACCATTATGTTTCAATCCTTGTTTTAGTGGATCTTGCTCTCGAATAATTTATAAAATTCAGCATCTCCAGATTCATTAACTTGTTTCAATCCTTGTTTTAGTGGATCTTGCTCTCGAATAATCTGGTTGAAGAGGCTGCTGCTGTCTACTTCTCCGTTTCAATCCTTGTTTTAGTGGATCTTGCTCTCGAATGATATCGAAGTAGATCCAAATGGGCACTATGTTTACAGTTTCAATCCTTGTTTTAGTGGATCTTGCTCTCGAATCACACAGCAAACACAGCAGGAACAACAGCAGGCTTGTTTCAATCCTTGTTTTAGTGGATCTTGCTCTCGAATAATGTAATGTCTGAATATAAAGTAAACGTGTATGAGTTTCAATCCTTGTTTTAGTGGATCTTGCTCTCGAATGTGTATGCCAAAAAGGATGAAAGTTACCAATCTAGTTTCAATCCTTGTTTTAGTGGATCTTGCTCTCGAATGATTCCGTAGGCTTTTAGTTTAATTGTGGCATCCATGTTTCAATCCTTGTTTTAGTGGATCTTGCTCTCGAATGCGATTATACATGCGATGGAACGCATGACGAAGTTGAAAGTTTCAATCCTTGTTTTAGTGGATCTTGCTCTCGAATAGTCTCAGAGGCACAATCTGAATATGAAGATGCAGTTAAGTTTCAATCCTTGTTTTAGTGGATCTTGCTCTCGAATGCGATATAATATGGTGTTGTAATATGAGAGATCGGTTTCAATCCTTGTTTTAGTGGATCTTGCTCTCGAATGGCCTTATCAAAAACCTCAAAATAGATAGGAGAACCGTTTCAATCCTTGTTTTAGTGGATCTTGCTCTCGAATCCATTAAGCAACGAAACCGAACCATTTGCGTCTTCAGTTTCAATCCTTGTTTTAGTGGATCTTGCTCTCGAATACGCCGGCAAGTTTTAGAAAGTCAATTGGATAGTGGTTTCAATCCTTGTTTTAGTGGATCTTGCTCTCGAATACAATGCAGATACACGGAAGCGTTTGCAGATTTGTAAGTTTCAATCCTTGTTTTAGTGGATCTTGCTCTCGAATTCAGCGAAAACATTGTTACACACCTCAATATTATTTGGTTTCAATCCTTGTTTTAGTGGATCTTGCTCTCGAATGACAAAGCCGCGATGGAACGCGGAACTTCTTTTGATGTTTCAATCCTTGTTTTAGTGGATCTTGCTCTCGAATAGCTCTAATGTCTGAAGATAAGTTTTATACTTCAGAGTTTCAATCCTTGTTTTAGTGGATCTTGCTCTCGAATATATAGTTATCTTAGAGGTAAGAGTATAAAATAAAAAGTTTCAATCCTTGTTTTAGTGGATCTTGCTCTCGAATCATCCGGGACCGGTACGCTGTCCAGATCAAGCCCTTGTTTCAATCCTTGTTTTAGTGGATCTTGCTCTCGAATATGAATATGACCTTACTAAAATTCAGAATCTTATTGAGTTTCAATCCTTGTTTTAGTGGATCTTGCTCTCGAATAAAATGGTTAAAGTAAATTAAATTCGAATGTGTGCACGTTTCAATCCTTGTTTTAGTGGATCTTGCTCTCGAATCAGGCCAAAAGTAGTGTGATAGCGGTTCTCAACGTAAGTTTCAATCCTTGTTTTAGTGGATCTTGCTCTCGAATTACAGATAGGTCTTGTGTCAAATTAATCAATGAAAAGTTTCAATCCTTGTTTTAGTGGATCTTGCTCTCGAATACACATCTCTTCTAGATACAGTTTTATCAAAACTAAGTGTTTTGTTTCAATCCTTGTTTTAGTGGATCTTGCTCTCGAATTAGTATTCAGGACTAATAGATGAGGACACGTACCAAAGTTTCAATCCTTGTTTTAGTGGATCTTGCTCTCGAATGAAAACAGGGAGTACTAAGATGTTAAATGTATGTGAGTTTCAATCCTTGTTTTAGTGGATCTTGCTCTCGAATATCAATACCAGTAGGCGGTCACACGTTAGAAGGCAGTTTCAATCCTTGTTTTAGTGGATCTTGCTCTCGAATTTCAAACTCATACATGGTAAGGCGGTTTAAATGGGTTTCAATCCTTGTTTTAGTGGATCTTGCTCTCGAATGAAGCTGAGAATGTCATTTTTTACACTAATTCATTGTTTCAATCCTTGTTTTAGTGGATCTTGCTCTCGAATTGATTCGATGAAGCTACATGGTAAAGGAGGGTAGTTTCAATCCTTGTTTTAGTGGATCTTGCTCTCGAATGAAACGCAAATGTAACAAATTCACCGGCTCTCCCCGTTTCAATCCTTGTTTTAGTGGATCTTGCTCTCGAATTTTCCATGCTTCTCCACCCAACAATTTAATTTATTTCTGTTTCAATCCTTGTTTTAGTGGATCTTGCTCTCGAATATTGACAGATGAAGAAGCATGGAACCTGATTGAACAATAGTTTCAATCCTTGTTTTAGTGGATCTTGCTCTCGAATTAAGATATTACCCCTCTCATCCTTGACACCAGTATGTTTCAATCCTTGTTTTAGTGGATCTTGCTCTCGAATGCGCAAAAAACGAAAATCTAACAGAACAGACACTAAAGTTTCAATCCTTGTTTTAGTGGATCTTGCTCTCGAATAGCATTCTAAACAGAATATAATGTATCCTGTATGGAGTTTCAATCCTTGTTTTAGTGGATCTTGCTCTCGAATGTAAGATAAATATGCTCAGACGCTGCTGTCCAGAGTTTCAATCCTTGTTTTAGTGGATCTTGCTCTCGAATAGGGCAAAAATTTCCGTTATTTGGCTAGAAAAGCCCTGAAATGAGCCCTTTTTTGGGGCTAAAATTCTTGCTGGAAAATTATCAAACCCTTTATAAATACAAGAAAAATCTCTTCATACGCAGATATTCCTGTAACAGCAATCTACGCATTTTCTAGAAGAGATAGTGGTTTTGGGATATAAGCCTTTTTGAACGATATCGAGTATTTCCTCAATAATTTTCTCAGCTTTTTTGAAATCAGAAGTAGTAATTTCCATTTCTTTAACCAGGCTGTTGCTTCGGGTGAAACAGATATAAGCACGGTTTACTTCAATACTGTAATTTTCTCGGATCAAAAGAGCCTGTAAAACCAATTGAAACTTATAGGTTTTAAAAATCTTGTCTTTATACTCGGCAAATTTGTACTCAAGAGGAGCAGCAGTCCCGTCTTCAAGAAAAAGCACCTCATCAACTATTCCCTTTATATGGTGCTGTTTTGAAGCAATGAATACGTCGCTATCTTTCCTCATGCAGTTAAGTTTCTTTCTCACGTAATCCCTGTTGGTTAGTTTCCTTGTTTCATGGACCTCGCGTCCTTTAATAACCTTGAACCTTTTCTCTTCATGCTGGGGAATGTCGAGACAGTACATATAGTAGATAAAACGGGAGCAAAAAAGGTATTCAAGAACGTCTGAAATTCGGATTATTGATCCTGAATCGTTTTCAGAATTAGGCTCAATGTATGTTCCTTCTTCATTATCAGGATCATTTTCAGGATCATTTTCAGGATCATTTTTAGGAGTTATATCTTTTTCACAACCGGTTTCAGCCCGCTGCTCAATTACCGCACACTCAGAAGAGCTACCTTCTTTGAGAGCAAAATTCGTCATACTTACCTCAAAACTCAGAAGAATTTGGTAATCACTTCATCACTGACAAGCTCCTTATCAAAAGCCTGGCCGAGAAGCTGGACTTTCTTGAATGACTGTTCATCCATCGGAAAAATATACACAGAATCACGTTCGGTGTCAATCAGTTCTTCGCATTCAAGTCCCAGAGAGTCTCTGTCATTCGTATTTAAGTCTCCCAGAAAAACACTTTTCTGAACCCTATAAAGCCCATAGCTCTTACAGCGGTCACTTACTTTCTGGCGAGTCCTGTTATCCGTAATGTCATATATTACCCAGACAAGCAAACCCAGTCCCCCATTCTTATTTTTATAAAATCTTTATTTTTCAAATCATTCTTTTATCGAATCGTTGCGTTACTGTTTCACAAACTTATCGTGTTAAAAGCTTTATTTCCCGATCAAGCTGTTTGCAATCCTATGACAGTCAAACTGGATTGTATTTCCAATTTTTATGTTCCTTCCCTTGTAGCTTATTTCTTTATCAAAAGTTTCATTGACAGCCTGGATGAGTACAGCTTTACCCTCTTTGTTGAGAGTCATTCCATTAGGGATTTCATCAAAAAAGCTGTCTGAAACCTGCTTTTTCGAAAAAAGATTGAAAACTGTCCTGTCAATGTGGATGCGGTACATTTCTATCAGATCAAACACAAACGACTTTTTGTTATAATCATCTGTGTGGTTAAAACCGACATAAGGATCAAGCCCTGCTATAATACACGCCTTTTCCACCCTTGAATATAAAACCCCATATCCATAATTCAAAAGGCAGTTGAACTCGTCCTTTGCAGGGTTCCGGCTCCTGCCATTGAATTTCCACCTGTCAGGCAAAAGAAAACTCAGAGCTTGAAAATAGTACCTGGAAGCCATCCCCTCAAGGCCCATTATTTTTCCCCGCATCTCGTCAAGTTTCCCCTCAAGGGCTTCAAGCTGAGCTTTCATGTCTTCCATTCCAGAAATATAATCGTCAAGTTCGTCCTTCTGGTCAGGTCTGTTCTTTTTGAGGTCTTTCAAAAAAAGGATCTGGCTGTCAATCTTCTGCTCAATCCAGCCTTTTGCAAGCCTGAACCCTTTGGGCTCGTCCGAAATTTCAAGCTGCCTTCTTCTTATGTAAGTTGTGCTTCCGAGTTTTGAGTGCCACACTCGTCCGTAAGGGTCTCCAAAATTATCCAGAAAAACGATATCAATATTGTTTTCTACTGCAAATTTGATGGCATCGGTTGTTATGGTTGCAGAAGTTGTAATCAAAATGCTGTCAACTTTCTTTTCAGAGACCTCGAAGGTTTTGTCGTCAACTTTTACAAAAAAGCAGTTGTTTTGCTTTTTCAGGAATGAACCGCGGGTGTTGATTACAAGCTGCATCTTTTCACCGTTCCAAAACCGCGAGATACGGATTTTCCAATACCGAAATAGTCGGGGATAAGGAAATTTGTGATAAAAGACCCTTTGAACGTAGCAATTTCCACTCCTTTCATTTTACTGCTACCGGGATGCAAATTTATCTCACATTTTATTTGCTCTGGAACAGTATACCCAAGGGACTTGGACATTGAAAGTATATTTCCGACTAGGGTCTTTTGAAGGAGTTCTTTTTGTTCGGCGGTTCCTATTTTCTTGTATCGATCTGTAAAATTTTCCTGATTGAGGGCAAACCAGGGAGTCTCAAATCTATAGGTGTGAAATTTGTCTGAAATGCCGAAATCCTGTTCTTTAAGAGATATCTTCTTTTCCAGGATTTCATATGTTGATTCGCCTAGCTCTATTTTTTCATATTTATTGAAAATTTCCTGAAGGACTTCTAAACCCTCGTTTATCCCGAAAACTAGAGGAATTCCTTTCAAAATTTTATATTGAACCAGGGGATACATATAGATAACTTTATCACAGTTATGTTGATGCAAAAGTGTATACTCATTAAACCGGGTAGCGAAAAAACCTCGAAGTTTTGAGGCGTTTGTTCCTACTTTTCGGTCAGGAACAAGGGTTAGAGTCAGCGTTTTGACTTTCATATCAATCACACATCATGGTGGACTTTAATTCAAAAACAAAACCGGTTTCAGGATCATAATAATGTTTTATTTGTTCAAAAGGAATATATCCTATATTGAGATCCTCTAGTTCTTCACAGGAAAAGTCTTTTTTAGGCACCGAAATGATGTATTCATTGAATTGTTTCCTGATGGACAAGAATTTCTCTTTTCTATCCAGTGGATTTTTAAGTGATTTCATTACGAGGTATTCTTTCCAGATTTCAGTAGCTTCTTTATCATTTTCTACAAACACATCTATTTTTTCGTATCCTGCTTTGTCATCTATTAACCTGAAATCGGATGTAAGCATTTTGAATTTAAGCTCATTTATGTATGAGAGTAGCTCTTTGGACTCATCTTCACTTGAAGTATCTTTAACTTTCCTGAAATAGTTGTTATTTAAAAAGAGCAGGTCTTTTTCATAAATTTCAGAGGGAAACTCTTTCAACACTTCTTTTGTTTTGTCAATAAGAAAACTCGAATATATATATCGATGAAACTCTTTCCTTTCATCTTTCAGAACCACAATATTTACTTGTCCTCGAGAACTCTTAGAAGAATTCCTGTTACATCTCCCTGAAACCTGATTTATTGAGTCAATTGTGGCAAAATCTCTGTAAACAATATCCACGTCTATATCTACTCCGGCTTCTATAAGCTGTGTGCTAACAATAATTTTTCTTTTTTCCGATTTTTCTTTAATCATCTTAATTTTCTTAAGCCTCTCTTTTGGAATAATGTTAGTAGAAAGATAATAATAATCACTATTTTCAAGTTTTAAATTCTTTAAATGGTTAAATACCTCCAGAGACGATTTAACAGTGTTCAATACAAACAAAAAGTCCTTTTCTGGATTCTTTTTGACTTCTGATTCAATTATTTCCTTGAAATGATCCATGCCCATTTGATTCAGATTTATTTCTAACTTAACTCGATCAAATTCCCTGAAATACGTATCTTTATTTTTTACCAGCTCAACAATTTCCCCTTTTTCAGGATCAAAAATGAGAGGTTGAGTTGCGGTTACAAAAATGAAGTATGTATTAAAATATTCTGCAAAACCCGAAATGATCTGTTTTAACAGTAGCCAGTACTTATGAGGAATTGACTGGATTTCATCAAGTATTACAATCGAATTTGCAATTGTATGAAATTTCCTGAGGGAGCGATTTTTATTAGATACAATTGTGTGGAAAAACTGGACAAATGTGGTTACGACTATCTCAGCGTTCCACCCCTCGATTAAAAATAAACCTTTAAGCCCTTCAAATTCTTCATCGTCTTGCGTTCTATAAAATATATCTGCAAGGTGATGATGTTTAAGTAGCACCTCCTCAGAAGGATTTGCGATCTCAACTGTCTTAAAAACATCTTCAAAAACATCGTAATTCTGGTCTATGATACTCAAGAAAGGTAGAGAATAAATTATTTTTGCCTTGATTCTCTTTTCCTCTCTTAATCTTGCTTTCAATTTTAATGCAAAAGAAAGTGATGTGAGAGTTTTTCCCGAACCTGTAGGGACACTTATCGAATATATTTTTTTATTAAGATCAAGTTTCTCAATACTTTCTGTAACTTCCTCATAAATCTCGTTACGCACTTTATTCATTATACCTTCATTATTTTGGAAACCCTTTTCTACCTTGTACTTATCCACAAGTTCAGGTGAAATTTCGATATCACTGGAAACATCGATAGAAGACGCATCTACCTTATCAGAGTTTATAAGAATTGAGTAAAGAGTTAATGTAATCAAATAATAACCTGTAAATTGCTCCTTCTTGAGCAATTTTATGAATTTCCTTCTATTTTTTAAAATTTCGTCAGTGATGGAACGGTGCTCATTGCAGAAAGTATCCATATCAAAAGAAATATTATACCCATCAAATAACGTTTCATATATTGTTTTCAATTCACCTGTATCTAATGACCTTATTTGAAGATCAATAATTTCAAGAGTATCTTCATCTAGTTCTAGTATTTCATCCTCAGCGTCTTTCAGGTTTCCATGATGCCTTTTTACAATAAGATATCCTATGATAGGAATATATTCCAGAATATTTTTATCATTAAGTGAATCTACATACTTTTTTAATATGTAATAGGTAAAAATAGCTGAGATCAAGCCATGATGATATTCTTTTTTATTTTTTAAGCTCCTCTGGATGGAAGGATTAGTCTCCAAAAGATACCTTTGAAAATACCCTGTGCCTTTCCCAAAATCGTGACAAACTCCTATAAGATATGTCATTTTTGAAAAAGTATTTTCATCAATTCCAAACTTTTCCAGTGATAAACTTTTCTCCTTACTGGTTGAGATTGATTTGTTTCCTACGTTGGATAAGTGTCTAAATAATAGTTTATCGGGATGGGAACGAAGATGGAAATCACATGAAGACAATTCCTTCTCCATTCTCAAGCCTCCAGAGATTACTTACATTAGCAAGAATGCATTTTGCATTTTTTTCAAACAAAATTTTGCCATATTCTGTAACTTCCCTATTTGGAAGCATTTCTATTGGAATAGTTTCTGAAAAATACTCTTTTCCTTCTTCAAAACTGATTTTTATTAGCTCTTTTTCAGGAATTACAGAATGGATTTCCCTTTCGGAATCTGAAAGTTCACTGACAGCTTCCATTTCTCCTATGAATTCATAATTAGCAATGTGTTCACTCAGACCGAGACACAGAGTATACACCGATTTGTGTTCTTTCAACATAGAATAAAGTTTGTTATATACTTCCTCAGAAGAATGAGAAAAATATATCCTGTATTTTACATCTTTCAATACTTCGAATCTGATCTGGGTTCTGGTCTTTATTCTGCTCATCATAGGAGCAATTTTAGTGTCGATTAAATTTTCTGAAATTCTGGTCTTTTTAATAGGATGACTTATTTTTACCGCAATATTTGCCTTTTCTTTAGAGAAATACTGCAGATACTCGTCTTTTCCAAACCCTTCTATAGCACCAATCATTCCTGCAATAGCCGTTCTAGGAGGAATAGAATATGTAAGGGGAGAAGTTGTAGTATAGTGTTTTCGGAAATGACCGAATTCTCCCCATACATCGAACACTAATACTTTCATGTTCTTAGCTCACATTGTTAGTATTTTAGTATTAATCCCGGCTTCCACAAGGCTTTTTTCAAAGTCAATCTCTTCTTCGTCATATGTAAACGTAATCGACTCATCCGAGCAAATCTGGGCATTTTCAATTTTATCTTTGTTTTTACCCAATACATCAATCAGCCTCTGGACCTCAATCTTTACCTGTGAAATATCCCGAATCTCTTCATCTATCAAATCAGACTTAAGACTGAAAAGGTTATTCAGATCTCCAATGTGATAATTTCCTTCTTTGTAATTTACTTTGAACAGGAGGCGGGGAACCTGGCCGACTTTTGACCTGGAAATAAGGTTCTTAGTTCCATTCCACATTCCATCAAGAAGCAGGTCTATATCTTCCTCTGAAAGTTTCGTATCCTTAGCCGCGTTTTCATTAATAATTCCGTAAAAACTTATCAAAGAATAAGGTAAGAAATCTTCTTCACGAAACGTTTTTTGACTGGCTCCTTCCTTCGAAGCAAAAGCTCCCGTTCCACGGAAATGTTTCATGAAGACCTTATGCATTGATCTGCCTATCTTAAACTGTACAGGACCAGTATGAGTTATTGAACCGGTTTCATTTTTATTTCCCTTTTTGACTTTAAGTTCAAGTGGGACAGTTCCTCCAAATAAACGAACGTCAATACAATCAGCCAGAAGTTTCTCATTAATGGCGTTTTTACCAGTTTCGAATGAATCAAGAGGCTCGTCAATTGCCAAAAAATCTTTTGCCCTCATTTTTGCATCCTGAATAGAACCGTTTTCAGCTGAGATTTCCCTAACAAAAATTTCCTTACCTCTAAACTTGTAGAGATGATCACGTATTGTTCTCTTAAGCCTGACATCTGTTACAAGGTTTATTCCTGTTTCTTCATCAATACGTGGTTTATTTTCATCAAGTGGATCTCCGTTTGGATTTCCATCTTTTATATCATACAAAAATACAATTTCAGATCTTCTGTTTACTTCAGTCATTTTTAATCTCCTTTTCAGGTTTAGGTGACTTTAAAAGGTTTGATAGATTCATACCAAGAACAAAATAAAAACTGATTTCATCGTTTGACATTTTCCAATTATTGCCAGACTGAATCATATATTTTGAGATCAGAGATTCAAGTTCTTTATAATAATTAGCATCATACTCTTCTAGTTTATTTATGATTTCAGGGAAGAGCCTTTTTATATAACGCTCATCAAGATTCAGGCCTCGAAGTTTAGTTCTGAAAGGAGCGCTTCCACGCTGAAATTTTTGAATATTTAGTAAATACTGAACAAGTGTGCCTTCTAAAAAAATAGCCTTCTTTGCATCGGTATTGAAAAAATGTTCAAATTCCGAAAAGACAACATTTGCTCGCTCCTCATAACCATTGTTTTCCTTTGGTGCCATGTCCCCTAATAAAGTAGATAAATTCGTAGAATTCACACAATTACCTCCTGTATAATTTCCAAGCAAACATAAATTACTTAAAAAGTCTAACATTTGGAATCCTAAAAATAGAGAATACCTTATTGGATTTTCATTTCTGAAATCTTTTCGAATACGCCGCATAATATACTTTAACAGAAAATCATAATCAATTGATGTTCCTGTAAATATCCCGTTTGTGATTTCTAAAAAGTATTTGTTTAAATCAGGGTCATCTAGAGTATTAGGGAAGAACCATCTTACATTACCTAATGTAAATTGGATGGATTTTACTTCGGTATCATTAGAATAATAATTACTGAATATTTTTCTTTTGTCAACGATTTCTTTGAATTTGAAAAGATCTCTTAACCTTGAAGGAAGAATGTCCTCTATATACAAAAGAATTCGATATGCAGAATTGGACTTTTCATAAAATTGGAAATTAAAATTAAGATAATCATCCTCTTCACTTAGAATTTCAAGGATATCGTTTTCATTAGCTGTCAAAAATCTTTTATACTCTTTATTAAATGTAAATTTTTTCTCATTGAATTTCTCAAAAGTATCGAAAAGGTCCTCGTTAGTGCTATTATTAAGTAGCTTGGGGATAATGAGGAAATTAAACCCATAAAAACCAAAAGACATGTATTTTTCGATATATTCTCTTCCCGCTGTAATTTTCAAGGCACATTCGAGGCAAACGGGGTTATTTCTCCATGCCTTACTTTGGTCAAATCCTCCACTAACAAATCCCCGCTTATCTACGGTATAGAATTCATAAGGTGTAACAAAACCATAAACTTCTCTATGTGTTTTGCAAATAGAACATATTTTATTATCGGCTTTGGAGATAATACCATATTTACTGTAAAACTTGGAAGCCCCATTGTTCTTAAGGATCTTACGAAATACTTCAAAATCTCCGACATATCTGATGAAGTCATTTTCTTCAATAATTAAGGTTAATATCGAGTTCTCCTTTGCATCGATAGAATTAAGTTTAGGTTCAAGATCTAAAAGTATTTTATCTTCATTCTCTTTTATACACTTTCCAAGAAGCTCCAAAAATTGGACTTCTTCATTGTCTAATATAGGCTTTGCTTCTTTCAAGGGCTTTGAAAACCAGCCTATAATCTTATTAGAAAACGTTTTTTTGAGTTCTGTGACTCGTGCAGTAGGAGTAATGTCTGGACCATTAGACGATCCTCTTTTATAGAGATATTTTACAATTTTTTCTTTTGAGTACTCTTGATGCTCGATTTCTTTAAACTCAAAAATGTTTTGGCAAGAGACCAACTTAATGCAAAATACATGTTTATAAGTTTCATTGCTTGCAGGATTTTCAACTAGAATTGACACAAAATCATTTAAATCCTTATTTTCTTTTTCGAGCGCATACTCACCAATTTCTTTCATCGCTTCGATCACAGAAATTACACCCTCTTAATATAGTATAATAGACCCAATGTTTAATTTATCACAATTATGCATCTTTGAAGTTTTCTCCATGATTTGTGAACCATTAGGGTTCATAGTTAACATATTATATATACATTTCTAAAAATTAATTATAAAAATATGTATATACTGTTAAATATCAACCGAAGCCTATATCGGAAAACATTTAACCCAATCCCACAATACTAAGCACTTAATGTCAAAGCTTACACTTATCTCCACAATCTATTCCCTTGAGCCTGTTATCATCTGCGTGACCAGGCTTTCCCCTTCAAAAATTATACTGCTGTCAGAGGAAGGGGCGCCCGATAAAAAGGTGCAGTCTGAAGAAATGATCGAAAAAACGTTTAAAAACGCGCTTGAGATTGAGAAAAAGTACACGTCTGTTTATGACACCGTGCGCGTAGCGAAAGACGTTGCTGAACTGATTGAACAGGAACATGACAGGGGTAACCAGGTAATTGTAAATGTGTCTGGTGGGCGGAAACCACAGGCTTTTGGAGCGCTTTTCGGGGCTTATGCAAGAAACGATATGGTGCAGAGAGTTGTATATGTGACCGAAGAAGACAGTTTCATGATTGATTTTCCGGTTTTGAGTTTTAACCTTTCGGAAACAAAGAAACTGATACTTGAAGAGATCCAGAAAGGAGTTTCTTCGGTTACCCAGATTGCGGTGACTGCCGGAATTTCTAAAGGAATGACTTACAACCATATTCGAGAACTAAAAGCAATGGGATATATAACCGATGGGGAAAATGGATACATTATAACGGACGCGGGAAGAATCGCATCGATTTGATTTTAAGAACCAATTGTAAAAATCATTTCGATTAGACCAGTCAGAGAATACCTTTTTTGATCAGATAAAACTTTCAACAGCCTGTTTTCTTACTATTCTCCCTGATCGTTCACATTTTTTCTCAAAAAATGAAACTCAAGCCTCTTAAAAACCCCAAACAGTAAAAGAAATTTTTAAAATAAATCGATTTGGGGAGAACTTTATTATTAAAACGGTTAAAAGTGTTAAATTCGTATCATGTCTGGGTAAATAGAACAAAATACTTGTGAAGAGATCCTTTTAACTGTAACGTAGACCAAAATTGTGTGAATGAGCTCCTGCAGAATTGAGTTGCAGGCAAAGATACAGGAATATAGGGGAACACCCGGGGAGTAAGGGGCAAGATGCAGTATGGGGGTATTGTATCGGGAAAGCTCTTTACTCCCTTCCACCTCTAACTTTTCTTCTATACACTTTTTATCCAATTTCTAATATTTTCTCATTTTTCTGGTTTCTATAAAATTTCTCGGACTTTTCCCTGCTTTTTTCCGGAATTAGCTCTATTTTTTCCAGTTTTTTTCCATAGCTCTGGCTCTCAAATCTGGTGGCATTTTCTCGATTGCATATCTGAGGGCGGTTCTGGGCATCTCTTTTTTGTTATTCATCACGTATTCAAATACTTCCTGCCTGTGGGGTTTGCTGGCTTCTTTTAGCATCCAGCCGTAGCCTTTCTGGACCAGGTCGTCTCTGTCTTTGAGCAGCAGGTCGGATATTTCAAAAACGTCGTCAAGGAAATTGCCTTTTCGGGCAGGCAGGATCAGGGTTACTGCAGCCGCTCGCCTTACCCACCTGTTGTCCGACAGGGCCCAGGTCTTGAGTTTTTCCACATACGCTGGAAATTTTTCTATAAAAGAGCCCACTGCATGGTTGCATAGGGTATCACACTTTGCCCAGTTGTTAACGTAGTTTTCAACCCAACGCTCAAAGGTAAAGAAATCGTCCTCAGAGTAATTATTTCTTACCAGGTAGGCCCACTCGGCTGCAATAAAGGCTTCCTCGCAGTAATCGGACCTAAATAGGTCCTCGCACAGGCTAAAGATCTCTTTTTTGTCTTTGGACTTTATTTCGTTAAAGTAATTTTTCGCAATTCTTCCCACAAGCGCAGATTTTACTCCGTAGCAGTGAACTTCTTCTTTGAAAAAGCGAGATGAGCTGGCTTTTGTTTTCTCATCCACATTAAGGGCTAGTTCCTCTCTTATCCTGGGTATAATATTGGGTTCCACAGTTCTCTATTTATTGAGAGATGTACTTATATTTTGTTTATATATATTTACATTTTATTCATCTTAATTTACAGTCCACTTCTTTATTACTTTTAAAAATTTTCAGAATAATTGCAAAGTATATATAAAAACAGAGCCTGAAAACATTTTTCATAAAGAAATTCAATTTCTATTTATGCCCAAAGTAAAAATTCGTCCTCAAGAACTCTTTGATGCCAAATGTTTCTTTGATATAATTACACGTACAAATCTTGAGTTCATTGAGTTTCCTATAAAAACACTTGATGAAGAAAGGTATTTTCTGGGGCTAAATGAAACTAAAAGAAAGGCTAATTTTGAATACAACTTTTCCATTCTCTATTACGGAAGACTTGTGGGGGCCTGCGGGATAAAGATCGACCAGCATAGGCCCTGGATAGGAGAAATCGGATACTTCATTGACAGGGACTATCAGGGAATGGGAATTGCAACCGAAGCTGTAAGACAGCTTGAAAAGGTCGGGTTTGAGCAACTGGATTTACAGAGAATTGTCATCCTTATGGACACCCGGAACCTTGCAAGCGAACGCGTGGCCCAGAAATGCGGGTACAAAAAAGAAGGCACAATGAAAAAAGTTCATCGCATAGGTGAAGATTATTACGATTGTTTCCTTTATGCGAAAATCAGGTAATGGAAAAATTATGCAGGGCGAAAGAAATTAAGATATGTCCGGATGGGTGTTCGAAAGTTAAAATCAAACAGTCTGGAATCGTCTGAAATCGTTTGGAATTGATTGGAATCAATGGAATCGTTTGGAATTATTTGGAATTGATTGGAACAAATTAAAATAAATTGGAATTATTTGGAATTGATTAACATAAATTGGAATTACTTGAAATAATAATTCAGTTCAACCTGTAAACCTGTAATAAGGGACGGAAAAAACAGGCAGGTTGCACAGGTCTGACTGAATCAGACAAGCCCGATAGCCTGTATAAGGCTGTTTCCATACCAGACAACCATCAGATTATTTGCGGTTACAAAGACCCCAACGGATTCTATAATATGTTTTGTGAGATTCCATTTTTTCCCCGACGATTTTATCATAGGGGCTGTATAAAAAAGCAGGAAAATAAAACCTACTTTTACAAGCAAAAGGTGGTATATCCCGTAGTTTTCCAGAATCATTGCAGGAACCGGATTATATTCTGTACCCTGAGATAAAGCACAAACAGTGGAGACCCAATCTCCAATTACATAGAAAAGAATAATGAAACGTATCTCGTAGAGGTAAGAACTGAACGAACCCCGAGTGCTGTAGACTTCCAACAAAGAACCTCCCAGAAATCCCCATTTTCCGGTAAAGGCAAAACTATATTATAAGATTATATATACGTAAGAAACAAAAACAAGAAACTAAAATAGAGCTTAATAATTTTTAGAAAAGTCATGTCAAAAATTTTTAGACAATTAGGGGCAAGAAAACGCGTTAAATGAATATATTAGCGAGCTTGTTACAGTTATTAGATGATTGCACTTAGATAATTGCACTTAGATGGTTGTATTCATAGATTTATTCAGTTTTATTATTTCGGTTACCATATTTTAAAAAAGCTAACTGTAAACTTTAAACAATTATATCTGAAAGTATATGTTAGTCCATTCATAGAAAACAAACATTATATTCTTTGAATAACATTCACAATCAATGAAATTGCTTGCAGATGGCAGCATTTTCATGCTAATTGAATAAAATCTTAAACTTTTGGCATTCCCATTCATAGTGTTCATGAATCTTTTATCCACATTTTCAGATAGATGGTAAAAATGACTCAAAATATGGAATTTCCAGGGAAGACTAATTCTCCTTCTTTGCTTGAACTGAAAAATGTAACCGTTGTCAGGGGTGGTAGAAAAATCCTTGATTCGGTGTCCCTGTCAATTGGGCAGGGAGAACATGTTGCGATTATCGGGCCTAACGGTTCTGGGAAATCTTCTCTAATCAAGACATTTACAAAGGAATATCACCCTCTTGCAGCAGCCGATGGGCTTGTTCTCAATATTATGGGCAAAGGGACCTGGAACGTCTTTGAGCTAAGAAAACTGCTCGGGATAGTTTCAGGGGACCTTCAGCAGACATACTTCCGTCAGGTTAGTGTGCTGGATGTCGTACTCTCAGGGTTTTTCAGCAGCATAGGAATTTACTATAACCATAAAGTTACCCCTGAAATGGAAACTAGGGCAAGGGAAGTGCTTGAGTTTCTTGAGATTTCCCACCTTGAAGACAGGCTGATGTCCGAACTTTCCTCAGGAGAAGCCAGGAGGGTACTTATAGGGAGAGCCCTTGTGCATGACCCCGAGGCTCTGATTTTAGATGAGCCTGCAAACAGCCTTGACCTCAAAGCTCTTCACAGCTTCCGCGAAATTATTCGGAAAATTGCCGGCTCGGGAAAGAGTATCATTCTCGTTACTCACACCCTTGAAGATATTATTCCTGAAATTAACCGTGTGATCCTCATAAAAAACGGAAAAATCTTCAGGGACGGGAAAAAGCAGGAAATCCTGACCGACGCCAACCTATCTGAACTGTTTTCCATGCCGGTTGAAGTCGTGAAGAAGAATGGTTACTACCAGGCCCTTATCTGAAGACCATGCATGGATTAGGCGACAAACTTGACAATATAAGAAAGTATTAACGTAGGCATCTCAAGAACCCAGGCATATCAACAATGCAAGAATATCTGTTGTATCCTGAAATGATTTCGCAGACTCCAAACTATTTGGAAGTCCAATACATAATACAATAACAGGCGATGCAAAAGTTAAACACTGAGTAAGTTCCAATTCCATTTTGGTATTTTGGAATGATTATGTAAAATGAAACAAATTCGAAGTTGGAGTGTTGTATCCTGAAATGATTTCGCAGACTCCAAACTATTTGGAAGTCCAATACATAATACAACCTGCTTTCGGCAGGTCGACATAAAAATCCATTCAATTTTTCTATTGATATCGTTTTTTTCAGAACTTTTGAATTTCCATTTAAATCAAAAATTACTAAATGTTAACCATGATATAATTAATATATATTTATAGTAATTGAGATAAAAGACAAACCCTGCTATATACATAGTCCGTATGATACTGGTTATTAACTGAACCTACAAAAAATAACAATTAAAGATATTTCAATGTTGGGATGTGCTTGCTGCCGAATGTAGGATACAATAACAGGCGATGCAAAAGTTAAACACTGAGTAAGTTCCAATTCCATTTTGGTATTTTGGAATGATTATGTAAAATGAAACAAATTCGAAGTTGGAGTGTTGTATCCTGAAATTATTTTGCAGATTCAAAACCAATTGAAAGTTTAATACACGATGCAACAGCAGGTGCTACAAATAGTTAAACACCGAGCAAATTCCAATTTTATATTGATACTTTGGAATGATCGTGGAAAAGAAACAAATTCGAAGTTGAGGTAGAACGGTGGGTCACATGTATACGATATATAACGCAATAAAATAAATTAAAAAAGAGAAATAATTTTGGGATAAAACAAAGTATTTTCTTGCAGAAAATGCATTCTATCGGCACAGAATCTTCCGGAAAAATGAAAAATGTCCAAAACCCAAAAAACACAAGACAGAACTTTGAATTGTATGAAGAAAACAGAAGCTTGAAGCTCATATATACATTATAATATGTGTGCTTCTGTCATCTAAGGGATAAAATCTAAAAAGAAATTACTCATCATTCGCTGCTGCTCTGTGAAAAATTTAGAATGTCAGGTAATCCCAGATTAAATCTATATTTCTCAAATCTTGAGGTTTCAATAATCTGCTGCTTTATGTAATATAACGCGCTCAGCAGGCTATCACTATTTTCAGATTCTATCTCTCCTGCATATGGGTGAATATTTTCTGCAAGGACATCCAGAAGTTTTGGATCAAGGTCATTTATAAAGTAAGTATTCAGAATCAGCAGGCTTGAGATCTGCTCATAGAAACTTACAAGCTCCTGAAGCCACTCCGGAACTCCGTAGTCTGTTGCGTATTTCTGCCTGTTGAGGAACATAAGGTAACTGAAAATAGTATTTATGAGATCCTCGGTTAGCTTGTCATCCGGAAATACAATTGGAAAACGGCTCAGGACTGTAGGATTTGTGTAACTCGAGAAGATCATTTCAGACTTACACACTGCGGGAAAGAGTCTGGCAATAGGACTGTTAAGAACGGCAGTAACATAAGGATATCTATCCGAGTCTTTGAGAACAATCCCACACCCTTTTCTAAACACATGATTTCCAGTTGCATCGTATGCAGCCTGTAAATGATAGCCTTCAGTTGCAATGATTTTAGGAGTGTTAAGATACTCCAGAAGTTTACTTCCATTTATACTATAATCTGCTACTTTAAGAGAGGAGGTATCATGACGAAACTCATTTTTGAATTCCATAATTCTCTCGTAAGCCTGAGGAAATCTTGTCTTTATGTCTTCAGGAGGAATAGCTCTGTATTCTTTCTTTTTACTCCCATAGGACAGCTCATAAGGCAGCATAAAATGGTAAGGTGAAGGGCGAAACGCAAATTGATTGGAAAATGCTCCTGATACATATGGATAGACAATTTCAGGTTCTGAAAATACAGGTTTACACAGGCCTTCGCAAAGATAATATGAGTCCAAACCGCCTTCCTCAGGAGAGAGAAGCCTATGCATCATAATGTTTTCTGTACTTACACCTGAAAAGATGCTTTCGGAGACATCTTCAAGTGTAACCGGGATTTCACAAATTTTTTCTACGATTTTGTTTTCTTTGAGTAACATCTAGCTTCCACTTCTATAGAAGTACATCGAGGATGTATCTTCTTTTGTATTTTAGGACTTACGTAGTTGAACTGAGGAATCAATAACATCGAACTTTCAATTGTTTAAATGACGGCTTTAACCACAAAGTCTATTGCATTTGATTTTATGCATCGATTGCATAAGTTCTATTTTTATTTTCAGGACTTGATTCTCAGGATGGCACATATCAATCGATGGCCATTTAAGGATTGCGGACTTTTAGACCCCTAGTAAAAAACTATAAAGCCCTAGTTTAAAATATATAGAATTATATTAGTTACTATATGGAGTAATAAAACAATATAGTATATAAACCTATTCTCAGTGAAAAATATACTATAATTATAATTATAATTATAATTATTTTTATGATGAATAAGCATTTTCGAGCATGAAAAGTATTTTCGACATCTCAATCATCCCCTAGTGTCGAGTCAACTACAAAATGTCGTATAAAACTGAGTGCAATTATTCGGGATCATCGAATTCTTGATGATTGACTCGACACTAGTGTCATGGCAACTTAATTATTGAGCATAATTTTTAGTAGTTTCTTGTCAGCGCACAATGATTCTGAGCTTTAAATGACCAATAACTAAATTTTCTTGACACTAGCCTAAGAGCCTGTCTTAAAATTAAATTTGATCTAGAGCTCATCCCAAAACCAGTTCCTTCTTAAATCAATAAAAGTTTCAGAACCGTATTTCATAAAGAGAAACTCGATCTATCGTTCAAAATTCGCGACTCAGGAAACCAATTTTGAGTTTTGGGATGAGCTCCTACAATTGGGATATGACTTATGCATTTGAACTGAAAAACGGTAGGATTAAACAGTTAAATATTTAAGATGTAAGTTTAAATCATAATATACAATGTAATTGATTTTAGACCTCGTGTGCATAAGTTCTATGAAATAAAGTACTCTCTTTAAGGTCAATGTGTACCTGAATTTTGGAAAATTCACGATATGAATTTAAAGTTACGTTGACCATTATCCAATTGTAGAAATGGTTTGAATTTTAAGACAGCCTCTAAGTGAGGAATCATGAGAAATCACACTGATTTTCATAATAATTTAGAACCGTTTATTTTAATTATGTTAGATATCCAGCTAAAAAACTAGTGTTGAGTCAATCATCAAGGATTCAATGATTTCGAATAATTGCACTCAGTTTTATACGACATTTTGTGTTTGATCCGACACTAGTGTCACGTCAATTCTCAAAGATAAAATAATTCTGAATCATTTTAACCAATTATATACGACATTTTAATGCTGACGCAAAATTAGTGTTATGGCAATTTAATTATTGAGCAGAATGTATAATAGCTTCTCATCAATATGTAGTGATTTAGAGTAAACATGTGACCAATAACTAAATTTTCAAGACACTAGGAAACCAGCTAATTTCAATATTGACTTTCTTCGAGTTTATTTCCCTGTTTTGATCATTTCTTGAACCATTCGGATGTTAGCTATACCCTTTTTCTTAAACTCGATCATCTTTTCCATATCATTTATTTTTGTTTCCATCCATTGTATTTTCATATCAATCTTCATTACTGCAACTTTCTTTTTCTGTTCTTCAGTCAAAAATCCCCAAATATCAGACATCGGCTCATCATGCATCATTGGATGTGTTCCTGTTGAATGCTCTTTAAACATGTTTAATACCCCTTAATTTATATTAACAAATCGAATGTTATAGATCTTTTTAATTTTTAATCTCTTATGAAATCAAAACGTTCTCGTTTCTGTAAACCTATAAATGTAAATCGAGATGAATAGTTGATTGCAGTAGTCATTTTAACGTTAACAGATTTCTTAACCGAATGCAAATGAAAGGATACTATTAATTTTACTATTAATTTTACTAGCAATTGACTGCCAGTAAAACAGTAAATATTTTTTTATTTGTTTAATCATTTTATTCACCCATTTTCTTGCTCGTGAATTATTGTTATGTGAATTACTGATTTTAGATAATATGTATGAGATAGGCTTCTTGCGAAACTTATCCAAATAAACCGCTTACTTTATTTTTTTACGCTGCCTTCTGCGGCTTTTGTTGGCTCGACTTTTTCTTTTGCATCTTCCTTTGTAGGCTCTACTTTCTTATTGTCTATCATATATTACACTCCTTTGTTTGTTTACTTGAATTGTTTTTAAAATGTTGGCCAATTTCACTTTCAATCATATTACTATTCCATTAAACGGTAAGTCGAGTTATGATCGATCACCGAAATACTCGACTCGACAATCTATATTGTATTTCAGCAATCTATTCTAGATACATTTAGGTCTATATATGTATATGTATTCACTAAATATCTTACTATTTGAATATATAGTATTGATATGTACTATAAACATTTGAACACGTATGTTGATTTTACATTTTGATCCCCTCCCTAAAAAGCTACTTGTTTTTTTTATATATACAGTTCAGTACTTATTTTGCCCTATTCTGAATTAATTATTCAACCCTCAATGAAATCTCACTGGAAAATATGTTAAACTTTACAATATTTTTTATTAGTTAGGTCCAGAATTTTTAAATAATTGTGGGATTCAGCCAAAATCATTGATTTTGTTGAGCTTGTACCCCCTACAAATTTAATAAATATGTAAAGTTGTTGCAAAAATCACCTTATTTTTGAAAGAGGGGTCGAAATGTAAATTGATGTATTTGTTCAAGGAAAATAAATTTGTGTCTAATGTTGACGTTATCAACATGGACATAGGAAAGAGAACATATAAGAAAATAGCAGAACGTTTTGGAGTATCAAAAAGATACATGTTGGCTCTTCGCTGTATAATATGGGTAAGTTATTATATTAGTAATATAATATAAATAAGTATTATATTAGTTAGTACAAATAACTGCAGGAGTTTGATATCCCATTTGCGAAAAAACATTTGAAATACCTTTGAATGTCAAAGACCCTTGGCAAATAACCAGTACTGAATTTGATTTAACATCTGAAAAACTTAATATTTGGATTGATTTTACACGTGGTTCCAAATTTCCCTGTCCTAAGTGTGGCAAACTAAACTGCTCAGCTTATGATACTAAGGAAAAAGTGTTACGGCACATTAACTACTTTCAATATTCTACATATTTACACTGTAGAATTCCAAGAATATAATGTGAAAAATGTGGAGTTCTCCAAATAAAAGTTCCATGAGCTCGCGAAAAAAGCAACTTTACTCTTCGAATGGAAGCTCATATCCTGGAGCTCTCAAAAAGAATGCCAGTGTTACAAATTGGGAAGTTGCTTGGAGAAAATGACACGAAACTTTGGAGAGTCATAAACCATTACACTGACAATGCAAGGTCTAAAGAGGATTTATCGGATGTATGTGTTGTTGGTATAGATGAAACTTCATGCAAGAAAGGACATGAATACATAACTCTTGTTGTTGATATAAAAGATTCAAAAGTAATATTTGCTTGTGAAGGAAAAGACTCTTCGACTATTACCAGTTTTAGCAAAGATCTGCAAGATCATAATGGAAACAAAAGCAACATTAAATCAGTATGTTGCGACATGTCTCCCTCATATATCAGTGGAATTTCTAAAGAATTTCCAGATGCAAAAATTACATTCGATAGATTTCATGTGATGAAAGCGATGAATGAAGGATTAAATGAAGTAAGGATACAAGAACAAAAAAAACCAAGGAACTCAAAAATACCAAATTCATATGGATTACGAACAAGGAAAATCTAACTGATAAACAGAAAAAAAAGCTTTTAAACCTCCAAAATAAAAAACTGAATACATTCAGAGCATATAATATAAAAGAAAGTCTTAGAAAGTTCTGGGAATGCAAAAGCCGAGAGGAAGCTGAACAATATCTAAAAAAGTGGTATTTTTGGGCAACTCATAGCAGATTAGAGGCAATAATTGAGGTTGCTAAAACCATTAAAAGTCATTGGGATGGAATTCTAAACTACTTTGATTCCAGGATTACTAACGGAGTTGTGGAAGGTATTAACAGTATTGTACAGTTAATAAAAAGAAATGCGAGAGGGTATCGAAACACTAAGTATTTTATTACTATGATCTATCTAAAATTAGGAAAGTTAGATTTCAAACTACCCATATGAAATGACGAAGAGCCCAAATCTTGAAGACCTTATGTTTATAGGGTCTAGCATATTTTTCCAAAATGAAACATGGAAAAACATTTGAATATTCGATAACAGTAAGACTTGAATCAAAGTTGCGCTGGCGCACCCCGCTGCAAGCAACGGGGTATGTTCGCGCCACCGCTCGAAATTCCGTTAAAGGAAATAATAACCCTAAACAGTTTAGTTTGAGCAGAAGTTAACAACCGAAAAATGGAATTGATAAATTATGGCTCTTCGCTATTCTCTATGGGTAAGATGATTTTCAATTCAAGACCGCATTGGTTTTTATGAGGACGTTATGCGGATCCCCACACAAAACAACGAAGAGCCTAAATTATATAATCATCAACGATTACCGGGGAAGTTTCCATCCCCACAGCAAGCTAGCGGGGTATTCGACTGAAATAAAAATTTAATAAGAATACCCCCGATAATACAGAGGGAAATGCAGGTATAAAACAGTCTTTAAATCCGTTTCCTGAGAGCCAGGACCTGAAATCCTGAACCTTCAAAAAATCAATCTTCCACTTCAAGAGACTGAATTATATCATGGACTGTAAGTTCTCCTTTATTCACACGCTGGACAAGCGGATAAATAAACGAACAATCATCGATTGCCGCCCAGCGTTTTTCTCCGACCTCTCTGATAACTTTATTCATAATGGCGCCACATGTTTTACAATATCTGCCTTCACATTCTGCTTCACAAGATTCGCATTTCATTGAAAATACCTCATAACTTAACAGCACTTGTCAGTTTTGTAGGATTACTACTCGGACTTTTATTAATGGCAATTATCAAAATTGAGTCGTTGGGGTGAGGTATTGAAAAACGTAAGCATCAGAACATCTAGAACATCTTATTGTATTTTTCCCCAATAAGGAAATGTGCTCGCTTTTCATATTTGATCAAAGACCCACCCTTACTATCAAATAGAAGCCTACTTGCTTCTTACTTACAGGCATCCAGAAGACCTTTCTTTTTACCTCCCCTCATTTCAGAGGGATGTATTTGCTCAACTTTAGCATCTTCTTTCTTTGGTTCTGCCTTCTTTTCTTCTGACATAGATTAACTCCTTAATCAGCTTATACCTTTGAAAAACAATATTTTTATCTTAGTTTTCAATTTCATGTTCAAGGACCTAGTGTTCAAGGATCCAGTTAACCTTTAGAGGATTTTCAGTTTTCTTTAGTTAATCCCCGGCGCCAAAAGCGGCTTTAAGTTTGAGTTCCTCTTCTTTGGAAAGGGATGTTCTGACGATTGTTGCATTGAATTTATTTAGTTTTTCAAGAGACTTGTCTTCAGTCCATTTTGAGATCAATAGGAAGAGAGCGGATCCACCTGGCTGAATGGTTTCGCCCACTTCTTTGATGAAGTCATCGTTGATTCCATAGTCGGACAGTTTACCAGTTATTGCACCAGTAACAGCACCGATGGCTAGTCCTAGCCAAGGCACCCAGAAAAGAAATCCTATCAGCATACCCCAAAATGCTCCACCCACTGCGCCTGCACCAACGAGGTTTGTTGCTTGTTTCACCTTTATTTTACCATCAGGTTTACGAACAACAGTGGCAGCATCAGCAAGAACCATCAGTTCTTCCTTTTTAAGCTGATGGATAGTTTCATCCATCTCAGATGCACCGGTCTCACTAGGAAATGCAAAAACAATTAAATCACTCATGTTCTAAATCTCCTTTTATTCTTGATTTATACAAAAGTATGATGTTGAATTTCAAAAAACACTACTTTTACACGCTGTGCTGTGCAGTTCCTTGCACTATAACCTCAAGTAACCCCTTATGCTCCGCCAGCACGACGTTTATGCCAGGAGGTTATAAATTTAAAGTTATTTCGTACCACACATGATATAACAGTACTTGAACATATAAATAGCCACGGATATTTTAAATTTATTTTAAATGAGAAAACAATCAAAATTTAGTGTCTAAGTTGTAATGCAAAATATGAAAGATGTAGCGAAAAATGTAGCTTCTAATCCGAATCTTTGGGAATCGCTACCGAGTCAATACAAAATGAACTATAAACCGTTATGATAGCAACATTTTAGGGTAAATGTCGCTACCCACAAAAATCAAATTGCGGGCGGCCACCTCACCCTAAACAGGCTGTCCGATAATTATTGATAGTAATAAAAAAGTGCTAAAAAGAAAGCAAATAAGACCTTTAAATCAAAAAAAAGAAGGAATTCTTTTATTACCGAAGGTAATTGTCGGACAGCCTGTAAAGGATGGGGTATGCTTCGGGCCGCCCGCCCGGTTTCTGGGGATAGTTAAGTATCACATTTACAAGACTTTCTTAATGCAGAGTTGCATTACCAACTTCTGTAACCGTGACGTTAAGAAACCTTACTTTACAAAGAAGCAACGGTACAGAAGTTTAAACGAAACCAAAAAGAGGCGAGGGTTCACTTCATCCCCAATCTAAAGAATGGGGTATTCGTGACCCTCTGCACTCCCGATGTAATAAATTTAGTTTTATTGAACAAATACATCAACATACATGTTCAAATGTTTATAGTATCCATCAATACTATATATTTAGATGGAAAGATATTTAGTGAATACATATACATATATAGACCTAAAGATATATAGAATAGATTGCTGAGATACAATATAAATTGTCGAGTCGAGTATTTCGGTGATCGATCATAACTCGACTTACCGTTTAATGGAATAGTAATATGATCGAAAGTGAAATTGGCCAGCATTTTAAAAACGATTCAAGTAAACAAACAAATGAGTGTAATATATGATAGACAATAATATGGTAAGTAGAGAGAATTCACACTTTTTGTCAGCAAGTACACTAAAAGGAGATAAGGTTGTCAATAGAGCTGGAGAGGATTTAGGACAGATTGAAGACTTTATGATTGATTTGGAAAATGGAAGGATAGCATATGCAGTGCTTTCTTTTGGCGGATTCCTGGGTATGGGCGATAAACGGTTTGCTATCCCTTGGCAGGCTCTTAAACTGAGGCTGTATGAGCATGCTTTCATCCTTGATGTTAATAAAGAAGTACTGGAAAAGGCAGAAGGCTTTGATAAGGACAAATGGCCTTTAACTTGTGAAGAGCTATCCAGAGTGTATACTTACTACGGATATCAACCTTATTGGCAGAAAGGAGTGTTTGAGCAACCGATAATTCCAGGAGAGACATCAGCAGAGAGACTGGGGTCGGTTCAGTGAATTATTGAAAATCATAAACATGAGATTTTCTCTACATTTTCTCAAAAATGGGAGATATACTCGTTTCTGATAGGACCTACGTTGAGGTCCAAAATAAAGCACGAGGATATCTGTCATAAATATTATAATTTAGACCATTTGGAGCGTCATGCTACTTGTTTTCCAGTTCAACTGCATAAGTCTATATCTGCAATTTAATAGTTAACTTATCGATTAAAATAACCAGTGGGGGAGTGAAATATACCAGGGTTGGTAGGACTTGCAATATTCTTTCTGATATTAGCAATGATTGCATATATATTGGGCGCAAGAGGAATTGCCGGGTTCTCTATGGAGATTGCAAAATGGCTCATCATAATCTTTGTCATACTTGCGATTATCTCAATTTTTTATGGGTGCATGTGACATTATATCGGTGAATACACGATGAAATAACCCAATTTATACAAATCTAGACTTTCAATTCATTATAAAGAAGTTAAGGATAGAAAAGTAAAGGGAAGATTTCTGTACTTTTCTCAAACCGCTTTATTAAATAAATTGTGCTCTTCGTTGTTTTGTGTGGCTATCCTCATAATATTCTCATAAAATCCAGCGCGGTCTTGAATTGAAAATAGTATTATCCATAAAGAATGGCGAAGAGCCAAAATTGTATATTCAGCCGGGGAAAAACAACCTCAATAGCCATATTTCATAAAATTCAATGGACAAATTTTTCTGATCCGTTTCCTTTAATAAATCAATATCATTCAACTTATTTTGGGTAGGCTGAATAATTACAAATTTTATTTAATTGAATTTATGCAATAGATCCGAATTGTCTAATTCACATATGGAGGGTAAAGAATGAAAACTAGATTAATAGTTTCTCTGATAGTGCTATGCTTAGTTTTTTCTCTTGGCGCCGCGCAAGCATCAGAGCCTGCAGGAAACATGACTGGAAATATGAGCAACGTGACCGAAAATATTAATGGAACCATAATTTGTAACATGACTGGGAATATGACCATGACCGGAATCATGACTGGGGCCATGACTGGTATGAGTAATATGACCGGGAACATGGATAACATGACTGAAAACATGGGTAATATGGCCGATATGGGTAACATGACTGGGAATATGACATGTAATATGACTGGAACCATGATCGGGAACATGGGAAACATGAACGATATGGGTAATATGACTGGGAATATGACATGTAATATGACTGGAACCATGATCGGAAACATGAGTAACATGACCGAGATGGGTAACATAACTGAAAACATGAGTAACATGACCGGTATGGGTAATATGACATGTAATATGACTGGAACCATGATCGGAAACATGAGTAACATGACCGGTATGGGTAATATGACATGTAATATGACTGGAACCATGATCGGAAACATGAGTAACATGAACGATATGGGTAACATGACTGGAAATATGACATGTAATATGACTGGAACCATGATCGGAAACCTGAATAACATGACCGAGATGGGTAACATAACTGAAAACATGAGTAACATGACTGGAGTTATGACCGGAAACATGACCGGTATGGGTAATATGACCGGTAATATGACCGGAGTCATGATATGTCATATGACTGAAAACATGACCGATATGGGTAATATGACTGGAAACATGACCGATATGGGTAACATGACTGGAAACATGACTGGAAACATGACTGGAAACATGAGTAACATGAATGACATGATCAGAAACATGAATGACATGATCAGAAACATGAGTAACATGATCAAAAGATAATAACTACATCGATGACAGTAAAGACGATACCGATGACTATGACAGCAGACAATAACGAAGTTACAGAAAGACAACAACAAGGATAAGATCTCTTAAGTTTCTTATTCTTATGCCACATTGAGTTATAGGATATTCGATGGAGACAAAATTGACTGGTAGCAAAAGCAAGATTTGTCCTCCGCAGGGCGATGAGCATAAAATCGCTCTTCCCGAGTTTCTTCAAAGATTAGGAGTTGACGAAAGCGGACTTCGCGAGCAGGAAGCTGCAAGGAGACTTCAGGAATGCGGACCTAACGTTCTCGAAGAAACAGGAAAGGAAAGCATATTAAGTAAGTATATGAGGCAATTTCGGAATTTTTTTTCAATTTTGCTGATTATAGGAGCTATTCTGTCTTTCCTTGGAGAATACCTTGATCCTGGAAAAGGGAATCTGTATATTGGAATTGCTCTTGGTGTGGTCGTAATCCTTAATGGAACCTTCACATTTGTCCAAGAATACCAGGCTGCAAAAACGATGGAAAGTTTTCGGCAGCTCCTTCCTCCCCGTGCAAAGGTTTTAAGGGAAGGTAAAGTCAGAGATGTTCTGGCTTCGGAACTTGTTGTAGGAGATATCATCCTTCTTGAGGAAGGAGATAAGGTCCCGGCTGACGGGCGCTTAATTGAGACAAACTCTCTGAAAGTTGATCATTCGACCATAACAGGAGAAGCAGAGCCTCAACTACGCTCTCTTGAATGCACTAACTCGAATATACTTGAGTGCAGAAATATGGTTTTTTCCGGGACGCTAGTACAAAGCGGGAATGGAAAGGCTGTCGTCTTCGGAACAGGACAGAACACCCAGATTGGAAAACTTGCAATACTCACAGAACAGATTTTGAGGGTAGACACTCCCATCCGGAGAGAGCTCAATCGCTTCATAAAAATCATCTCTACAATTGCGATTTTAATGGGAGTAACCTTCTTCATTCTTGCGTTTCTTATTCAGGATACCTTTCTTGCAAGCCTCATCTTTGCGATCGGAATCATAGTTGCAAATGTGCCTGAAGGGCTTTTGCCCACGGTAACTCTTGCTCTTAGCCTGGCTTCCAGGCGAATGGCTTCGAGGAATGCCCTTATAAAGAACCTCGAATCCGTAGAAACTCTGGGCTCGACTACTGTCATCTGCACTGACAAAACCGGAACTCTTACCCAGAACAGGATGGCAGTAAATTCTCTCATCGTCGGTTTTGAAAATTTAGTACCTAAAATAACTTCAGGTCTCGAAAAAAGGGTTGTAGAGCAGGAGACAGAAGAAAGTACAAAACAAGGCATTGCAGGAAAAGTTACGGGTTCAGGAGCAAAAAGGGTTTATGTTGTAGAAAGTCCCATATGGGATCCTAAAAAGGTACCTCCTACTTTAATAAGGGTTGCAGGGCTCTGCAATAACGCAAAACTTCGCGAATTACCAACTGGATACACTGGCGATCCTACCGAAGGAGCACTTCTTGTTTTTGCAAACAGTTTCCAGGACATAAAAACACTTCAAAGTGATTATCAAAGGCTGAAAGAGTTTCCTTTTGATTCACTTACCAAAAGAATGGAAGTTATCTGCCGCACTCCTGAAGGTAACCTTGAAATCTATCTTAAGGGAGCCCCTGAGGTGGTTGTGAAGATGTGCGGTTCAGTTAGAGATTCAGGTGAGGTTAGAACACTTATCGAAAATGATAAAAAAGAACTTCTGGACAGGCACCTGGAACTGGCAAGAAAGGGAGAACGGATAATTGCCCTTGCGTACAGGCAAGCAGAAGAGCAGAAAGAGTATACTGAGGATTTTATTTTCCTGGGATTTATCGGGATTGTAGACCCTCCGCGGCCTGAAGTCAGAGAAGCTATTGCAAAGTGCCATGCAGCCGGGATCAAGGTTGTTATGATCACCGGTGATCACCCAGTCACTGCAGAAGCAATCGCGAAAAACGTGGGACTTGTGGATTTTGGAAACCTTGAAATTATTACTGGAGACGAGCTGGAGTCACTCTCACGTACAGATCTTTCTTCAAGATTGAAAAATCCGAGCATTGTATTTGCCCGTACTTCTCCTATTCAAAAACTGAAAATCGTACAGCTTTTCCAGGCTGAAGGGGAAATCGTGACCATGACAGGAGATGGGGTCAATGATGCTCCTGCAATTAAGAACGCAGATATGGGGGTTGCAATGGGCAGCGGCACGGACGTAGCTCGTGAAGCTGCGGATATGGTGCTTCTGGACGACAATTTCGCCACTATCGTGAATGCTGTAGAGGAAGGTAGAACTGTTTTTGATAATATAAAAAAGTTCATTGTATACATCCTTGCCAGTAATATCCCTGAGGTTCTGCCTTTCATAGCCTTCGTTCTCTTTGCTCTTCCCCTTCCTATGCAAGTACAGCTTATTCTGGCAATTGATCTGGGTACGGATATGTTACCTGCCATTGCTCTGGGAATGGAAAAAGCAGAAGGAGATATTATGAAAAGGCCTCCAAGGGCTAGGGACGAAAAGCTGCTAACGCCTCAAGTGCTTTTAACAGCTTATGGAATAAAGGGACCTATAGAAGCTGCAGCAGGCTTTTTCTGTTATTTTGCCGTACTTTTTGAAGGGGGCTGGAAATTCGGCGAGCAACTTGCAAACAGCAATCCCCTTTATATGCAGGCGATTACTGCTTTCTTTTCAGCGGTGATTATCTGCCAGATAGCTAATGTTTTTGCTTCCAGAACCCGGTTTCAGTCAGTGTTCACAATGGGCTTGTTCAGCAACCATACGATTCTGTTAGGGATTGCAAGTGAATTACTGATTCTAGTTTTTATTATCTGGAATCCATTTGCCAATCTTATTTTTAACACTTCGCCCCTTGACCTCAGATATTTATTATTTGCTGTTCCTTTTGCAATCTTCCTGCTTGGAATCGATGAGTTAAGGAAATATTTGCTTAGAAAAAACGTGAGCTGGGCGGCTAGATTCTTAAAGTGGTAACTTAAACGATGACTAAGGATGAACTATAAGGCTTATAATGTGATATAGTTGTGGCTTTGTAGAAAACCTATCTTAATCAGCTGCAAGAAGCTGAAAATAAGTGAGTAAAACACATCGGACAATTCAATTCAAATTAATGGAGATTGGTTCTTTTAGAGGATTTCTACATACCCATTTTTTAAAAACTAAATCTTGAAGAGCAGAAGATATTTTCATGGCATAGTAATGCTTATTTTAGTTCAAAGCTGATAATTGTATATGGATATTCCAGAGAGAAAAGACCTTCTAGGAGCTAACCTTGAAGGAGCTGACCTTATAGAGGCTAATCTTGAAGGAGCTAATCTTGAAGGGGCTAACCTTGAAGGAGCTCAACATTTATCACTTGACCCGCTTTCTACAGTGAAAACACTTCATAATGCAAAATTAGACAACGAGCTCCTCATAACCCTAAAAAAGAAGTGCCCTGCCCTTTTTAAAGTATCTGATTGAGCTCCATCCCCAAACCAATTCTTATATCGCCCTTTGATTAATCAAGCTCTGGACCTACTGCTCTCAGCTGGGTCATTAGCATAAGTCCTAGTTTATTCCCTTAATACTTGTCCTAAACTCAAAAACCTAAAAGCTCACATTTCTTTGAGTCTCTTAATTCTTTCATCAATGGGCGGATGTGTTGCAAATAGAGAATTTGCATTCTTTGAGAGGAATGGGTTGGTAAAATAAAGATGTGAAACAGCCCCATTTACCTTCGTATTAACATTATTGGCCTTAATCTTCTCAAGTGCAGAAGCAAGCCCCATCGGATTGCGCGTAAGGTACGCCCCGCTTGAATCAGCAAGATACTCCCTCTGTCGTGAAACTGCAAGCTGAATCAACTGCGTGAAAATCGGTGCAAGTATAGCAAGTACAACGCCAATCACTATAAATATAACATTTCCATCTCTTCGGTCTCTGTTTCCACCTGAGAACCACAAGCTTCTAAGGAAAATCTGTGAAGCAATCACAATAATACCGACAAGCACAGCAATCATAGACGCGAGCCTGATATCATAATTATTGATATGCGACATCTCATGTGCAATCACGCCCTCAAGCTCCTCTCTGTTCATGGTCTTAAGAAGCGCAGAGGTCACAGCAAGAACAGCATGCTCAGGATCTCTTCCCGTCGCAAAAGCATTCAGGTTAACCTCATCAGCTATAATCACAAAACGTGGGGCAGGAATTCCTGCTGCAATCGCAAGCCCTTCAACCACATTCGAAAGGTGTGCATTTTCAAGTGGTGTCGGCTCACGTGTCTTCGTCACAGCAAGCACAATCTTATCTGAATACCAGTAAGAAGCAATTGTGCCAAGAGTAGAAAGAATCACAGCGATAATCAGAAAGACAAAAACAAGCGAAGGGTCATAAATCTGCGCGAATACATAGCCCAAAGTTACAAGGACAATGCTTACAATTCCAATAAGGATAAACGAATCTCTCTTATTCGCAGCTATTTGCTCTTCCATAGTTCGCAAAGATATCACACCCACAAAATAAAGAAAATGGAAAACCTTAATATTAGAACTGAACCTTGACAGGCTCTCTTTCCTTAGACTCAATCTCAAGATAAGTCCTTGTCTTCTTACTAAGGATTCCAGCAAAAATCGAGCCCGGTAGAGTAGTCACAAGGTTGTTAAAAATAAGCACACTGTCATTATAGTGTTGCCTTGCATAAGCAACCTTGTTCTCAATTCCAGAAAGTTCTTCCTGAAGCATAAGGAAATTCTGGTTTGCCTTAAGTTCTGGATAATTCTCGGCTATTGCAAAAAGCGACTTAAGAGTCCCGGCGAGCACATTTCCAGCTTGATCCTTTTCTTCAATTGTCTTTGCGCCCATCATCCTTGCTCTTGCATCAGACACGGCCTCAAAAATTGATTTTTCATGCGCTGCATAACCCTTCACAGTTTCAACAAGGTTTGGCACAAGGTCAGCTCTCTTCTTCAGCTGAACATCAATCTGAGCCCATGAATTATCTATTATGTTGGAAAGCACATTAAGTCTGTTGAAATAATACACAAAGACTAGCACAAATACAAGCAAAATGCCTAAAATAATATACCCACTCATATAATTACCTCCCAATATAAATACAACCTACTATCTGCTATCTACTACATCCCACTTTCGACAGGCAACTTGTTTTTTCATAACATTTTTAATGATAGTGTTTTTGCTGGAAAGCACATATCCCTGATACTAAACATTATTGCAAAAATGCTTCATTGCTTATATATGTCGTAAGATTCGGGTTATATATTTACCAGCTTCAAAACCAATACATATTTATATACTGTTTGAAAAGCGCAATCAGTAAAATATCTCAAAATCTAATGTCGACCTGCCAAATGTAGATAGAAAGTAAAGATAAGACGAAATAAAAAATATTATGACGAAATAAATAATATTATGACGAAATAAAAAATATTATCAACGGGCATACGAAAAATTCGCCGACTTACCATTTAGGTAACGATTCAGCCTGGAAAAAACAATATCAATAGCTGTCTTTAGTAATCTTTAATGGGTAAATTTCACTTGGTTTATTTTTCTCTAATTGCTGGCTATTGATCATGTTTTTGCATTTCCCATAAGTTCCATCAGTTATCAGTTAGTACTCAAAAGTATCTATTAAGTGCCCGCAACGAAATAAACTATGCAACTTATAATTTATTGTAACTTTTACTGGCGACCTATATAGTGAAAATCAAAATGTCCAATCGGAAATCTGCAGAGGTTATTCTGTGACGGGGCCTAAGTCAAAATCGAGATCAACAATGATTTTTGGTAGGCTGAATAGTTACCATTTTAGAAAGCTGGTCAAATGTCAAATAATGAGCTTCTCTAAGGTTAACTCCATTAAGGTTAGCTCCGTCAAACTTAGCTCCTTTAATATTCGCCCATCTAAAGTTAGCTCCATCGAGGCTAGCCTTTATAAGATCAGCTCCTTCCAGATTAGCCCCTGTAAAGTTAGTCCCTTCAAGGTCAGCTTCTTCCAGGTTAGCTCCTCTAAGCATAGCCCAATTAAGATCAGCTCTTTCAAGGTTAACTTCTCTAAGGTTAGCCCTATGAAGATTAGCTCCTCTAAGATTGGCTCCTTCAAGATTAGCTCCTTCAAGGTTAGACCATTCAAGGTCAGTTCCTTCAAGGTCAGCTCCTTCAAGGTTAACTTCTCTAAGGTCAGCTCCTTTCAGGTTAACTTCTTTAAGGTTAGACCATTTAAGGTTAGCTTCGCTAAAGTTAGCTCCTTCAAGATTAGCTCCTTCAAGGTTAGCTTCTCTGAGGTTAGCTCCCTCAAAATGGGATTCTTTCAGATCAGCTACTCTAAGGTCAGCCCCTATAAAGTTAGCTCTTTTAAGGTTAGTCTCTATAAGGTTACCCTCATTAAAATTAACTTTTTTAATTTCATGCATATAATAACCACTCCCCTTTATCACAAAAATTTTGTTGTCTTGTATCAAGTTTGAATGTATATTTCGAACCCCTGCCATTATAGGCAAATAATGCCTGATTTCAGGTTATTTTGTAGACTTTATGTCAGCGAAATAATCCTTTTGTGCAGGATCTTAACACAAGAGTGCCAGGGTTCGAAATGTGCATTTGAATAGAAATAAACATAATTATTGGGGTTCTACATAAACACAAGACGCTTATATAGTTTTTGTATGTGTTCTATATTTTTTAAATGAATGATAAATAGAACAGACATATACTCTCTCCAATATGTTTGAGTTTTTCTTCTTTTGTCTAATTGATATTCTGTTAAATAATCGTAACTATTCAACCTATATAATACAGAATCAATAGTCATCTTTGTTAAAACTCAATAGACAAATTTCTGCAAATTGATTTTATGGAACTGTTGGCGATTGACTGCATTTTGTCCTCTTATATAGGTTATTTCTTTGATTTCTTGCTTTCACTATAATCAATATCAATAGACATGTTTTGATATGCTGAATAGTTACAAATAATCAATCATTTGTATTCGGTCAAGATACGATTATAAGAAATGTGTTATTTTCGTCGTCATTTCTGTAAACTTATGTTATAAATCGAGATGAATAGATGATTGCAGTAGTCATTTTAACGTTAATAGATTTCTTAACCGAATGCAAATGAAAGGATACTATTAATTTTACTATTAATTTTACTAGCAATTGACTGCCAGTAAAACAGTAAATATTTTTTTATTTGTTTAATCATTTTATTCACCCATTTTCTTGCTCGTGAATTATTGTTATGTGAATTACTGATTTTAGATAATATGTATGAGATAGGCTTCTTGCGAAACTTCTCCAAAGAAACCGCTTACTTTATTTTTTTACGCTTCCTTCTGCGGTTTTTGTTGGCTCGACTTTTTCTTTTGCATCTTCCTTTGTAGGCTCTACTTTCTTATTGTCTATCATATATTACACTCATTTGTTTGTTTACTTGAATCGTTTTTAAAATGCTGGCCAATTTCACTTTCAATCATATTACTATTCCATTAAACGGTAAGTCGAGTTATGATCGATCACCGAAATACTCGACTCGACAATCTATATTGTATTTCAGCAATCTATTCTAGATACATTTAGGTCTATATACGTATATGTATTCACTAAATATCTTACTATTTGAATATATAGTATTGATATGTACTATAAACATTTGAACACGTATGTTGATTTTACATTTTGATCCCCTCCCTAAAAAGCTACTTGTTTTTTTTATATATACAGTTCAGTACTTATTTTGCCCTATTCTGAATTAATTATTCAACCCTCAATGAAATCTCACTGGAAAATATGTTAAACTTTACAATATTTTTTATTAGTTAGGTCCAGAATTTTTAAATAATTGTGGGATTCAGCCAAAATCATTGATTTTGTTGAGCTTGTACCCCCTACAAATTTAATAAATATGTAAAGTTGTTGCAAAAATCACCTTATTTTTGAAAGAGGGGTCGAAATGTAAATTGATGTATTTGTTCAAGGAAAATAAATTTGTGTCTAATGTTGACGTTATCAACATGGACATAGGAAAGAGAACATATAAGAAAATGGCAGAACGTTTTGGAGTCTCAAAAAGATACATGTTTTTTATTTTTGTGGATAGCGATATTTGCCCGAAAATGTTGCTATCATAAAGGTTTATAGTTTATTACAACGGGAGCGCAGAGGGTCACGAATACCCCATTCTTTAGATTGGGGATGAAGTGAACCCTCGCCTCTTCGTATTTCTCTTTGAATATCTAAACCATAGCTTCCTTTTATAGATACATCAAATCTGATAGGAAACCGAGGGTCAAAATTTCAATCACTTATGTTAAGGAAACCTTGTTAAAGGATACTTAATCATCTGTCTCCAAGTAACCGGGCGGGCGGCCCGAAGCATACCCCATCCTTTAGGGTGGGGTGGCCGCCCGCAATTTGATTTTGTATTGACCCCGTGATGGTTCCCAAAGATTCGAACCAGGAACTACATTTTTCGCTATATCTTTCAGATCTTGCATTATAAATTTCATATTTTTCGCTACATCTTTTATATTTTGCATTCCAAATTTCATATTTTTCGCTACATCTTTTATATTTTACATTCCAAATTTCATATTTTGCATTTCAAATTTCACATTTTGCATTCCAAATTTCACATTTTGCATTCCAAATTTCATATTTTACATTATAACTTCAGCACTAAATTTTGATCACGTGCTTCAGTTAAAATAAATTTAAAATATACATGGATATTTATAGGTTTAAATACTGTAATATCATGCAGGATATCCAGTGAATTAAAATTTATTACTTTCCTGCATAAAAGGCTCATATGGAATATTTGAGAAAGCTAAAATTGGATATTTTGGTAGCCAAATTCATAAATCACTTACATAAAAAATATGTAAAGGTAAAAACCATGAGTGAAACAGACAAAAATATTGCGCCGGAAGTTGTAGGCAAAACTGATGCAGCAATAAAAGACGAAAAAGTATCAAATCCAGATGTCAAAGTAGAGACATCTAAATGAAAGGTTCATATGGGATATTTGAGGAAGCTATGTTGGAATATTTGGGGAGCTAAATTCACAAATTACTTGAATAAAAAATGTGCAAATATGAAAACCATGAGTGAAACAGACAAAAATATTACGCTGGAAGTTGTAGGCAAAACTAATGCAGCAATAAAAGACGAGAAAGTATCAAATACAGATGTCAAAGTAGAGACATATAGATAATAGATCTTGTCCGTGAGTTATTGATTAAGACTTACGCAGTTAAGAAACCATAAACTTGAGGCCCTGGGTTGTTAAAGTAAAATGCTTTTTCAAAAACTCAGGTGTATCCGTTTCTTTAAGTTGCATTGATTAAATCTGAAAAACCAAGCACAATTTTCATCACATAAACAAGCCCACATTTGGAAAAATGTAGAGATAGTATTGTGTTTTTGTTTTTCAATAACTCACCCTAACGATCCTAGGAATAATAACTGATGGGAAAGCAAATGTTTGACAGAATCAAAAAGATGCTGAGTATTAAAAAGATACTGTGTGTTTTCGTGGTACCCTTTTTTGTAGTGTCAGTAACAGCTGTGGTAGTACTCTTATTGGCATATGACGGGGGGATAAAATTTGCCAAGAATATATTCTTTCATAAATTAATATGGCCGATTAATTGGTAAAATAATTCCTACATTTAAGTTTTTTATATACCTCAACAGTTTCTATGTTCAACTATTTAAGGACAACAACGTTTAATACCTGAAATGTTGCTATCATAACAGTTTATAGTCTCTTTTGTATTGACCCTGTAGCGGTTCCCAAAGATTCGGATTAGAAGCCACATTTTCTCTACAGTTTTCATATTTTGCATTACAGCTTAGGAACTAAATTTTGATCGTTTTCTTCATTTAAAATAAATTTAAAAAATCAATGGTTATTTATATATCCAACTACTATTATAGTTTACTAGTTATTCAGGATCTTTAAATTTATATCTTTAATGCATAAAAGGCTCATATGGAATATTTAAAAAAGCTTAAATGGGATATTTAGAGCTCTAAATTTAAAACCTGTCTACGTAAAAAATATATATATGTAATGAGCGAAACAGACAAAATTATTGCACCATAAGCAGCAGGCAAAATTAATGCATCAGCAGCAGGCAAAATTAATGCATCACTAAAAGAGACGAGAAAATATCAAATCAAGACATCAAAAAAGAAACACCTAAATAATAGGTTTTGGCCATGAGTATTGATTGTGAGTATTGATTAAATCTGAAAAATCGAGCACAATTTACATGTTGGGAAAATGTAAAGGGGTTCTTGTAAGGGGTTCTTGTGTTTAAGTTTTTCAATAAATCCTCCACTAAAAGTTTGCACTAAAAGTTTGAGTAGTAATCCTATAAAATTGACAAGTGCCGTTATTTTAGTTTGGAGCTTATCCCAAAACTTGATTAATCGTTTAAAATTCAAGATTCAGGGAATCATTTAAAATTCAAGATTCAGGGAATCATTTAAAATTCAAGATTCAGGGAATCGTTTAAAATTCAAGATTCAGGGAATCGTTTAAAATTCAAGATTCAGGGAACCAATTTTGAGTTCTGGAATGAGCTCAAAATTAAAATAAAAATTCAAGGAGTTTTATTCATGAGAAATCTAAAAATGTGTCCAAAATGCCACGCTAACCTGAAATTGTGCTCAGATGGCGAGACTCAGTATTGTAGTATTTGCAAGTACTGGACAAAAGTAGGTACTGCAAGACTCGATTCGATAATGATTTACGGATGAGGAGTCTGCATGAAGAATACTGAGATTTTTAATATCTGGAACTATAAAATTTTATATTTTTTAAAAATCCATTGACTGAAATTTCTTATGTATGAGCTCATCCCAAAACCAATTTTCTTAAATCAATAAAAGTTTTAAAACTATATCCCATGACAAGAAACTCTATCGATCATTCAAAATTCGAGGTCCAGGGAATATATTTTGAGTTTTGGGATGAGCTCTTGATCTGGAATTTTATCTTAATCTAGATTTTGGTAGTATCCGTGAGTTATTGATCTATTTTGAAAAAATAGTACTTCCCCTGCATTTGAGGAAAATGAAGAGAGATTATTATGCTCACTATTTGTAACTACTCATCCTGCAAGAATAAGTTAATTGATATCGATTTTAATGAAATTGATATGTTTGATTTTAGCCAAGGAGAATTGAAAAGACGCAATCAATAGCTAACAATCAAATATAATCAATTTCCCAAAATTTGCCTATTGAACCATAATAAAGATGGCTATTGATGTTGTTTCACTCGAGATGAATAGTTTCCACTATTTTAAGTAACTCGTGGGCACGACCAGATATCAAAACGTCTATAAATGATGTAAGTTTGGAGGGATTATTTGAATAAGCAATTGAGAGTATTATTTATAGGAACTTATGTTCCAAAAGAATGTGGGATTGCCACATTCACGTCTGATCTTTTAAATTCAGTTTTGGGAGAAAACAACGACGTTCATTGTGAAGTTATTGTTTTGAGTGATCCTTCTGAAACTTATAATTATCCGGAAGAAGTTGTTTTTCAAATTCGGAGGGACAGGATCGAGGATTATTACTCGGCTGCGGATTATATAAATCAATCTGGTGCTGATATCGTATGTCTTCAGCACGAATTCGGGCTTTTTGGTGGGGATGCAGGAGATTACATTTTTGCTCTTCTATCTGGAATAAATAAGCCTGTAATAACCACAATGCATACTGTAATCCGGGAACCTGACCCTGAGTACCGGGCGTCCACAGAAAAACTCATCAGGTATTCCGAAAAGCTGGTTGTAATGAGCCAGTCTGCAGTCAATATGTTAAAAGAAGTTTATAAAGCTCCTGAAGACAAGATAGAATTAATATTTCATGGAGTACCTGACTACCCATTTAACAATTGCAGTAAGTACAAAAAGATGCTGAATCTGAAAGGGGCTCCTCTTATCCTTACTTTCGGCCTGCTGAGCCAGAATAAAGGTATTGAAAGTGTGCTCGAGGCTCTTCCTGGAGTTGTAAGCCAGTATCCTGACCTTATTTACCTTGTACTGGGTGCCACACACCCAATGGTCAAAAAGATTAATGGAGAATCATACAGGCATTATCTTGAGAACAAGGTTTCCGAACTCGGGCTTGAAAACAATGTAGTATTCCACGACAAATTTGTCGAAAAAGAAGAACTCTGTAATTATATCCTTGCCAGTGATATTTACGCATCCCCTTACCTTTCCAGAGAACAGATAGTAAGTGGCGCTCTGACCTATGCAATGGGTATGGGAAAAGCAATAGTATCCACTCCTTACTGGTACGCCCAGGAAATGCTTTCCGAAAATCGTGGGTTGCTTGTAGATTTTGGAGACACTGATGGCTTTAAAAAATCCCTGCTATACTTAATTGAAAATCCAGAAGAGTGTAATGGTATGCGCAAAAAGGCATACGATTTTGGCAGAAAAATGACATGGAAAAATGTAGGTAAAGAATATAATACTGTTTTTGATAAGGCTTTAAAGAATTACAATACCCATCCTGGAATACAAAACAGATTTAATTTCCTTCCGATTCAGCTTCCTGAAATTAAACTTGATCATCTTAAGTTGTTGACCGATGATGTGGGCATTATCCAGCATACCAATTTTGGTATACCGGCTCGCCGTTATGGATACAGTACTGATGACGTAGGCCGAGCTCTTGTTGCACTGACACAGCTGATAGACAGCCAGAAAAAAGCCGAAGAGTTTAGGAGGTTAATTACCACATACATGAGCTTTCTTGAACATGCCCAGACCGACACGGGTCACTTTCATAACTTCATGAGTTATAAAAGGGAATTTTTGGATGAAAAGGGCAGTGAAGACACTTTAGGGCGTGCAATTTACGGACTCGGACATGTGGTGAGCTGCCCTTACCTGTCAAAAAATATACGTACCCTTGCAAATACCCTGATCAGTAAATCCAGGCAGGAAATCAAAAATTTGGGTTCTCCGAGAGCAAAAGCCTATACGATGTGCGGTTTGTATGAGATGCTCAGGGCAGGCGTGGATGCAGATGAATTTGAATCTGTATTCAACTCACGCAGGGATACAGTCAAATCCATAGATTCTCTTGTAGACAAGGATAACTTTGAATCCATATTTATCACCCATGCGGATTCCCTGGTTGATTTATATGAGGCTAACCATAAAGAAGACTGGAACTGGTTTGAGCCCACAGTTACCTACAGTAATGCAAAACTAAGTGAATCCCTTTTACTGGCGTATAATTACACTAAAGACAGAACTTACAGAAAAATTGGCCTTGCTACCCTGGATTTTCTTACTGAGATTCAATGGAGAGGCGACTTTTTTGATCTAGTTGGAAATCACGGTTGGTATTCCTATAATGGAAAAATACCGCTTTTTGACCAGCAGCCTATAGAGGCAGGTTACCTGACTCAGGCTTATATTTCAGCCTATGAGATTGCGCATGAAAGGAAATATCTGGAACTCGCAAAATATTCTTTTGAATATTTTCTAGGCAGAAACCGCTTGCGAACTGTTATGTACGATTACTCAACAGGTGGGGTCTTTGACGGACTTGGCAGCGATGGCATGAACTGTAACCAGGGGGCAGAATCCGTAATTTGCTTCCTTATGGCTTTGAGCTCTTTAAATAAACACACAAATGAACCCATCATTGTGGCGTTCCAGCCCAAAGTAAGTGATGGGGGTCTACAAAAGAAAAAGAGCCTGCTATCAATAAATCAGGAAGAATGAGGGAGATTATTATGTGGAAAGACCAAGGAGAACTATTCCAAAGGTATAAGAAAAATCCTATACTTAATGTTGAAGATTGGCCGTATCAGGCCCATTCAGTGTTTAACCCTGCAGCGGCTATAGTTAATGGTATAACTCTATTAATGGTACGTGTCGAAGACCATCGAGGCTTTTCTCACCTTACAGTAGCAAGGAGTAAGAATGGAATTGATGGCTGGGAAATTGACCGCGAACCAACTTTGTCTCCGGATCCTGTAAACTATCCTGAAGAAATATACGGCATTGAAGACCCGCGCATAACTTACATAGATGAGATAGGAAAATGGGCTGTAGCATATACTGCTTATTCAGATTCAGGCCCCTTACCATCTCTTGCCCTTACTGAAGATTTCCGAAATTTTGAACGAATGGGAGCTATCCTGCCGCCTGAAAATAAAGATGCTGCTATTTTTCCTGTAAGGTTTAAAGACAGATGGGCAATGCTACACAGACCAGTATCTGGTATGGCGGGTGCGAAGGCAAATATCTGGATATCTTTTTCCCCGGATATGAAATACTGGGGAGAACACGAGGTTCTTCTGTATGCTCGGGAAGGTGGATGGTGGGATGCCAACAAGATAGGTCTATCCCCGCAGCCACTCCTCACATCTGATGGATGGTTAATAATGTACCATGGGGTACGCCAGACAACATCTAAAGCAAGTTATCGGCTTGGACTGGCTCTTCTTGATCTCGAAGACCCCAGAAAAGTGCTCCACAGGTCCGAAGGATGGGTTTTCGGACCTCGTGAAATGTATGAACGCAGTGGAGACGTTAATGATGTTGTTTTCCCTTGCGGATGGGTCTTAGTGAATGATGAAATCCGTATTTATTATGGAAGTGCGGATGTATCAGTATCAATGGCCAGTGCAAAATTATGTGATATACTGGAGTATATACATGGGTGCCCTGAGACACAATGCCCTGACGAATACTGCAGATGGTTTGAAGAAAACAGGGGAATTTCAAATGATCCAAAAAAAGGTGATTGTAAATTAAAACTAAATTTGGGGATCTGAGTATTTTGGGGGTATTATTATAAGAATTTCAATGTTATCTCCTCTTTTTATCCCGCCTGCACAAAGGCAAAGGTGCGAAAGACGCAATAGAAGTTGCAAAAAGACAGGAATAAAACTTAGAATAGCCGGTTATATTGCGGATCAGGCCTGTTATGATGGAGCCTTCGGGCTTGATGTGGTTGAAGCCATGGAAAGCGGTACTCAGGTAATTGCAATGAATAGGGCTCAATGCCTGAGCTGATCTTGGATGGAGAAACTAAATTCTTGTCAACAGTGTTGATGAACTTCAGAGGCTGTGCAGAGGGTTGTTTCCATATTCCGCAAAAATGTAGGTAATGTGTAGAAAAACGTTCCTCTGTTGACAGGATAATAGATGATTACATCAATGTGTACGAAACAATTCTGGAGAAATGCAAACGTGAGTCCAAAATGCAAAAATGAGTCAGAAAGGCCCTGGGGGCACTATGAGGTGCTTATGCAGAGGCCAGGATATAAAGTCAAAATCCTTACGGTTTTACCTCATAGTGAAATATCACTTCAACGTCATTCCCACAGAAGCGAGCACTGGCACATAGTCAGTGGAAAGGGAATTGTAACTAAAAATGAAAGTGAAATCAAGGTTCTTGCAGGAGATTCTGTCGATTTTCCGGTAAACGAGGTACATCGTGTAAAAAATATAGACAATGAAAATCTCGTTTTAGTTGAGATAGCGCAGGGAAATTACCTTGGAGAGGATGACATCGTAAGACTTGAGGATAAATACGGGAGGATCTAAAAAAATTTGTATTTATGGGATTGTATTTTGGAAAACCTATATCACAAACTCCATATACATTTCTCTAATTCTATGTTACATTTTCTTAACTGACTCTGGTCCAAAATCTAGTGATTTTTGGACTGAAACACTGAATTTGTAGGAGAAAAACGTTCTTCAATCAAATATATTATTTGTTATCTAAAGACTTCAATCAGGAAGATATGTTCAAAGGATTGTAACCAATTTTAAAAATCTAGTGATTTTTAATTTTATGTTCATCACTAGATTTTACATGAAAGTACATGAGGACATCTTCCTCAAGTACTCTCTTCTTCCTTTTTTTCCATAATCGCGATTATCCCACTAATAATTTTTATGCGTTCATCAACCGAAAAGATTTCAGTCTCAACAATTTTCCTCTTATGAACTTCTCCTTTTTGATATCCTGTTTCATCTTGATACATCTCATCGTTTGTGATAAGGTGCCAAATTATCGTAACTATTTTTCTTGCCAACGCAATAATTGCCTTAGCATACCCAATAGACTTCATTTTCCGGTTAAAAAACTCTTTTAATCTGCTATTTTTCTTTCTTGCTGCTGCCTGAGCTATCTGTGTTAGAATCCACCTTGCTACTTTCGACCCTCTCTTTGTGATTCTCCCTTTGTAGTATTTATCAGCAGATTGATACACATTTGGAACTATTCCAAGCCATGAAGCAAGTTTATCTCCTGAAGGAAAATCTCTTAAATTTCCAATTTCAGAAATTAGAGTTGCTGCACCTATTTCTCCAATACCTGGAATTGACATCAAAATATCGGCTCTTCGTTGTTTTGTGTGGATATCCTCATAATGTCTTCATAAAAACCAATGCGGTCTTGAATTGAAAATCATCTTATCCACAGGAAATGACGAAGAGCCAAAATATCCATTTCACGCTTATGCTTTCCATAAGAATAAATGAAGATTTCTTTTTCCAAAACTTCTATTTCATCGTCAAGGTGCTTTATTAATTTAAGACATATTTGAAGCCTTATTGCTGCACTTTGAGATATTTCTCTATCCAGAGTCTCTCTTATCTGAGAACTTTTTTTACGAACGTTTGGAGAAAGGCTTTCTATAATTTGGTCAACAGTTTTACCTGAAGAGATTCCTGATAGAATTGCTACGCCATTTTTACCAAAAATATCTGCCAGTACATCATGTAAATTAAACATTTCAGATGTAAGAATAGCATGAGCTTCATTTTTTATATCTGTTCTTTTTCTAACAAGTGCTAAACGAAGTCGAATGTATGAACGAAATTCCCTCTGATCTTTTGGGAAAACTCTTGATGGCTGAATCATATTATTAAGTGCAAGTTGTGCAATAACTTCTGAGTCAATTTTATCTGTTTTTTTGTGTGTAAATGCCTTCATATCTCGAGCATTTCCAATTATAACAGGTAGATGCTTTATCAATGAATCATGAATAGGTACCCAAAAGTCACTGGTTGATTCGCATGCAACAACATCACATTCTTCTGATACAACCCAATTTTTAAGAGCTAAAATTCCTTCATCATTCCTATCAAAACGTTGTTGCTGTTTTTCACCCGACTTACTAAGAATAGTAGCAATTAAAAAACGTTTATGGATATCTAAACCACAAGATTTGTTTACAATTCCAATCAACTTAAATCACCCAATTTTTTGGGCAGTGGAATTGCCTAAAAGGCAATTTTGCATCCGTGATCAAAGTCACATTTAAGCCTTCGATGACAATTCACTGATTAGTTTTGGAAAGGTTTTTAAAACCAAATCTAGTACAACCTTCCTGCCCAAGGTAATGATGAAATCAATAGTCAAAAAAGGTAAGGTAAAGGTACTTTCATTTCTTTGTGCCTGTTATTCGAAGAATTTCATGTTTGTTTTGGAACTGAGTCAGGATTGTGGAAAGCTGCTATGCGAAAACAAAAACGGCTGTACTTGATCTCGGCACCTGAAAAATCTCCTTGAATAATTCTTTTTCCTGTGTATCTCAAGCCACTTTTATTCTTTTTATCGACATCTTCAATAGATCCAGCGGCTTCTATGTTTATTCCTTTTTTTCTTTAATCTCTATCTTTAATCTCTACTATCTTCAGTTCTTCTAACAGGCCGTAATCATAAACTTAGATATTTCCGTCATACATCCTGCATCCCTTACAATTTTATCTTCCAATTGATACACTTTAATACTTATACGTGAATTTAAACATAAATTATAACTGAATGGCAAAAGGTCCTGGGGGATTAAAATTTGGGAAAACATTTTGTCATAATTGCCGGAGAAGAAGCAGGCCCTAAATCAAATAAAATGGGCGGGATCTGGAATGTTATTCATGAAGAAGCACAAACCCTTGCTTCTCTTTTCGATTCAGGACAATTGGATACAAAAGAAGATAAAGAGATCCTTGTTGTGGGCCCTTATTATGCTCACAGAGGCGCGGACTGGAATCGAGGATTAAACCGGATTACGGAGATGGAGGAATTTGAATCCCTGAACCCTGGCGAAGAACTCCGGAAAAGCCTTGAATCCCTTGAAAACTCAGGTATCAAGGTATTTACAGGATGCAAGTTCGTGGGGGGAATGAAGATAGGCTATTTGCAGTTTCAAACCTCGGATTTTGGAAAAATACGTTGCATGTATCAGGGAAAGGAGATGAACCTTGAAAGCAAGATCAAATCCGAAGCCTATGAGCACCTTGGGCTTGATTCCCTGAAATATGAAAATATGTCAAACGGGCCTGAGTATACCCATTACCTATGCCTGTCCTATGCGGTTTCCGAACTTGTCAGGCTCCTTCTAAGCACAGCTTCGGAAAATTCCGAAACCACTGGTGCAGCTTCAACTCATAATTTTATTCCCTGCCCAGGCGTCTCTCTGCACTGCCATGAATTTGGGGTATTTTATGCGCCAGCCAGGCTTAAGAAACTTGGAATTCCAGTAAATACTGTTGCAACTCTGCATGCAACTCTACCTGGAAGGACTGCAGGATATAATACTATCCAGAAAAGAAGGAATAATGACAGCACATGGCCTTCAGGCGTGCCTGAAAACCTGGCTGCCCTTGAAGCGCTGGCTGCATATGCCGATACGGTCACTGCAGTAGGAGAATCGACCCGACAGGAAGCCAGGCTCTTTTACGGGATTAACGGAATTGTGATCCGAAACGGAATAACCATAGAATCCGACAAGATAAACTGGGACCTGAAAGAAAGCTCCCTTGAACGGATCCGAAAATTCCTTTCCGAAAATCTGTATAAGTACCACGGAGGGGAAAGGATAGAACCCGAAAAGATAATTCCGATTTTCACAATATCTCGCCTGGAAGTGGAAAATAAAGGATATCCGGACCTTCTCGATTCCCTTGTTGCACTTGAGCACATAATAAAAAACAGCATTCTCGAAGGACATATGCAGGAGGGAATCAGGGTAATCTGTTTCCTTGTTACAGCCGAAGGGTCCAAAACAAACCTTCCGTCAGGATTTCCTGTGAACCTGCCAAAAGAGGTGCTTGTAGGAAACGAACTGAGAATCCAGCAGATGATTGAGAAAAGGGGGCTGGATTTTCCAAAAATGGTACGGGGGAAACGCTCGGTTGCAGCACTTTTATACCCACAGATTCTTTCAAGCTCGGACGGAGGTCTGGGCATGGAAGTTGGAGAATTTATGGCAGGCTGCTGTGCAGGTATCTTTCCCTCGCGTTATGACCCCTTCCTGCTCACCGGGCTTGAAGCCGGAAAAGAAGGAACCCCAAGTGTGGTCAGTAGGGTATGCGGCTTTAGTGATGCCATAAAGACAATTGAGTCCCTTAAAGAAGCGCTTGGTGGAGTGATAGTAGTAGACAATATAGGTCTTTCCTATTACGAAACAGTCCTTGACTACGCCCTGGCAGTCAGTTATTTTACACGGAATTTCATAGAAGATAGGGTAAAATATAAACTTCTCTGCAGGGAAGCCTTCCTCCTTGCAAAAGATATGGACTGGAAAGCTCCTACTGAACAGTATTATGAACTGATAAGCGGGGCTCGGTTCTGCAAACAGGAAAAATGAATATCAGGAAAAATGAATATCAGGAAAAACGAATATCAGGAAAAACGAATATCAGGAAAAACGAATATCAGGAAAAACGAATATCAGGAAAAACGAATATCAGGAAAAACGAATATCAGGAAAAACGAATATCAGGAAAAACGAATATCAGGAAAAACGAATATCAGGAAAAACGAATATCAGGAAAAACGAATATCAGGAAAAACGAATATCAGGAAAAACGAATATCAGGAAAAACGAATATCAGGAAAAACGAATATCAGGAAAAACGAATATCAGGAAAAACGAATATCAGGAAAAACGAATATCAGGAAAAACGAATATCAGGAAAAACGAATATCAGGAAAAACGAATATCAGGAAAAACGAAAAGAAATATGGTGAGGTTTTCCTGAAATGTCAGAAATCAGAAAGCATTACTTTCTTTCCGAGTACTGTATAATTGCCGAAGAAAGAGCTAAAAGGCCTTCGGACTTTGCAGTTGCGGACAAAGACCGCGGGAAAAATGGATCTGAAAACTGCCTTTTTTGCGGAGGAGCCGAGGAAAATACTCCTCTTGCCACTGCTGTCTATAAAAATGGGAAAATCTATTCAGATACCCCTGAAAAAAGGGTACGCAACTGGGATTTCCGCTGCTTTCCGAACCTTTATCCTGCCCTTTCACCTGTGTCTGGGTCCCCAGAGCCGGAGAAAAGTGGGCTGCAGGCTGAACCTGGATATGGGTTTCATGAAGTTATCGTAGAGTCACCTTTGCATGGGAGAAGGCTTGAGGACTTTTCTAAATCTGAAATTTCAGAACTCATGCAGGTCTATAGAGACCGTACATGCAATTATGCAACCCGTGAAAATATCCGCTACGTTTCCCTGTTTAAAAATTCAGGGGAGAAAGCAGGGGCTTCGATTAATCACCTTCACAGCCAGATTCTTGCCCTGCCGTTTTGTCCTTCTCCTCTTGCAAGGGAATTGAAGGTTATCAGGAAAATAAAGAAATGCCCTTACTGTGAAATCTTTGACCTGGAAAAAGCGTCTCCCCGTTTAATATCTGAAAATAGTGAATGGATAGCCTTTACTCCTTATTCCTCAATGGGACCATTTGAAGTGTGGTTCCTTCCCAGAAAGCATGTCAGTTCTCTTGGCGGTTGCAGTGACCAACTTCTTTTTGCTCTGGGAGATATTCTGAAAGCCATTCTCAAAAGTTATGGACGAATTCTTGGAAAACCGCCCTTTAATTACATGTTTTACCAGCTTTCCGAATCTCCTGAATATCACCTGAACATCCGTTTGCTCCCCAGGATTTCTATTCATGCGGGTTTTGAGCTCAATACAGGAACTTATATTAATACGGTTTCTCCGGAAAGGGCAGCCTCTTATTTACGGGAAGACCTTATGCATGGAGAATGAGGCTTGTAAAACAAACTGATTAAGAGGATTCAAAAGAGTTATTTTTATTTATAGCTTAAATTATAACAAAAATTTACAGATATATTTATCTACCATTAAAAAGGAATAAAGTTAGTAAAATATAAAAAATACGATTCTTTATACAAAAATTATCTTCATGTCACGTAAATCAAAGTCATACTCCTTTTGATTTATACGACTCGTTGAAGGCTTAAGGGGTATAGAATTATAGACAGATTCTAGTAAGCTGGATTCAGTAAACTTAAGATAAGTATAACTGAACTAACTAATATACTTTTAATAAAGGATTAATCCAACTAATTAATATATACTTTTAATAAAGGATTAATCCAACTAATTAATATATACTTTTAATAAAGGATTAATCCAACTAATTAATATATACTGTTACCATAAATTCTTAATGTAACCTATTGATAAATTAGTATAAACTATTACTATAAATTACTAATATCATAAACCAGTAATATGACCGAATTCAGCAAACTAAAGAATGTAATTATTAAAAAGGCAAGGAGGAGCCTGCATTCTTCGTTACTCCTTAACTCCCATTTTGATAAAAAGGGATAAGTGAGCTTATGAAAAAGATTCGAATAGGAATATTTACCTGGGAAAGTTTGTATTCGATACGTGTAGGGGGGATCTCACCCCATGTGTCCGAGCTCTCTGATGCTCTTGCGGCAGAGGGGCATGAGGTCCACCTGTTTACACGAGGCCATGAAAACAAAGATGAGGTGATAAATGGGGTTTATTATCACAAAATTGCCTGTGATCAAAATGGAGGAATCGTTGAGCAGATGAACCATATGTGTGATGGTATGTACTGCCGGTTCCTCGAAGTGAGAGAAAGTGCAGGGGAATTTGATGTTCTCCACGGTCACGACTGGCACCCTGTAAATGTGCTTTGCAGGATAAAAACCCAGTTCGGACTGCCCTTTGTGATGACCTTCCACAGTACGGAATGGGGGCGTAATGGAAATCGCCATGGAGACTGGTGGGAGGCAAAGGAAATCTCACACAGAGAATGGCTTGGAGGCTATGAATCTTCGGAGATTATCATAACCTCGACCATATTGAGAGAAGAAATCAAGCATATCTACAAAATTCCCGATTACAAGCTCTGGGAAGTTCCCAATGGCATAAACGTGGGAAAAATAAAAAGACAAATCGACCCCGGAGATGTGAAAAGGCACTATGGTATCCATCCATGTCTTCCAGTGGTGCTTTTCACGGGAAGGATGTCCTATCAGAAAGGGCCTGACCTTCTGGTGGAAGCTGCTGCTAAAGTACTGAAGAAAAGGAATGCCCAATTTGTGCTTATCGGTGAAGGAGAAATGCGCTCTCAGTGTGAAAATCAGGCTAATAGGCTTGGCATTGGAAATTCATGCAATTTCCTTGGGTACGCTCCGGATAATACTGTAATAGACTGGTTCAATGCCTGCGACCTTGTGTGCGTTCCCAGCCGGAATGAGCCCTTCGGAATTGTGGTGCTTGAAGCCTGGGACGCAATGAAACCGGTAGTTGCAAGCGATGCAGTTGCCCTCGTAGAAAATTTCAGGACAGGCGTTATCGCACATAAAGAGCCCTCTTCTATTGCCTGGGGACTTAATTATGTACTTGAAGGGCTTGGCCACAATAGAATGGGAGAAAAAGGTTATGATCTTCTTAAAAAGCGGTATAACTGGAAAACCATAGCTGAAAAAACTCTCGAAGTATACAAAAAAGTAATCGAAAAACATGAGACTGAGGCAGAAAAAGTCATTTGAAGCTCAGGAATTCGAGATAGAAGTACCTTTAAATATTTAATTTTTTAACACATTTTTCAATAATATTTAATTTTTTAACCACTTTTTTCAATAATATTTAATTTTTTAACCACTTTTTTCAATAATATTTAATTTTTTTAATTGATTTTTGAGCTAATATTTGGTTTTCGACAAAGTATTGAGTGCTTTAAGTCTATTTATCTCAAAATTTACTCATTTTACTTCAAGATTTGCTTCTCATAAATTTTCAAAGGACTTCCGTATTCCTAAAAACTGGAAACGGAATCCTTTGTTTGTAGGAGAGTTTAGGCTATATCCTCTTCATCCTCTTCATCAAATTCCTTGTAGCTATCGCTTCCTACCATTGCAGCCGAGATGGAGTCAATTCCATCAAGCCATTCTGCGACAATGCCGTAGGGAAGATCGGCCATAACCTCTTCAGGCAGGCTTTTTCCTTTCAGTACGAGTGCACCGCATTGTGCAGTATAGTCAAGAGCAATCTCAAGATTGTCAGAGGATTCTGCCTCAATGGCTGATTTTACAAGCTCTGCAATATTGGCTCCCTCATCATAGTCGCCCATAACGTAGCATTCGAAGGCGATAAGAGCCCCCATCAGAGAGGTCTGGACAGAGTCGATCATAAGGTTGATATCTTCTGAAATTGGCTCGACATCGGAAAGTACAATGTCCCGGATCTCAGCCAGGATTTCCAGAGCTGTTTCTCTGGAGAGCATACCCTTATCAAAGCGTGCAACTACTTTCAGGCAGGCCAGAATCACATCATCAACCATATTTACGAATATTGCACTTTCTTTTCCAGATTCATCTTCCGACTCTTTAATCTGGAAACCGCTCTCTCTTGCCCGTCCGAGCCAGTTTTCCCAGCGCTTTTGGGTATAAAATTCATAGGGGGGGACCTGGTTCATTCCTTGTTCAGGCACTTATAACACCGCTTCTTACCTTTTTTATTTATTGATAATCAATCTTACTATTACTAAAATGTGTTTGTTTACATTCACCAGGATAATTTCACTTTTTTCAGGGAATAGTTGGCTTCACACTTGGAATCAAGGTTTTCGAGGACCTCTACAATTTTGCATTTATCGCCTTTTACGAGTCCCTCGGGGTGGCAGGTCTCATAAATCTCGCATTCTCTCTTGCCACATTTTGGAGGCTCATACATGATTCTTGCCCCGTCGACTGCTTTTCTTGATTCCAACGTAGTCAGGATAGGTGCCTTGCTCACATCGACGGCAAGCACGCCGCTATCATGCAGGAAACATTCATGGATATCTTTGTTCCTTATTCTTTCGACTCTGTACCTGCGCCCGGGTTCGAGGTTAAGACAGGTATTTTTCAGCCGGCATTTCTTACATTCAGGCATCTCACCTTTAAATATGAATTCCAGCCCTTCCCTTGCAAGCCGTGATCCGATAAGTGTTATTTTGGTATCGCTTTCTGTCATAATAACTCTTCCTTTTAATTGTTTTTGGGCCTGTGCCCCATTTATCGGGGTCACCTGGAGCTTATTCCAAGATAATTTGAAGTTCAATATCTGGTTTGATTTGAGATATTTCTTTAATTGGAAAGTTAAGTGATTACTTGATTGGAAGTTAAGTGATTACTTGATTGGAAAGTTAAGTGATTACTTGATTGGAAAGTTAAGTGATTGCCTGATTGGAAAGTTAAGTTATTACTTGATTGGAAAGTTAAGTTATTACTTGATTGGAAAGTTAAGTTATTACTTGATTGGAAAGTTAAGTGATTACTTGATTGGAAAGTTAAGTGATTACTTGATTAGAAGTTAAATGATTCCCTTATTGAAATTTAATGGACTCCAGATTAACCGAATTTTTTAACCGGTACAGGTTGTTGGATTTCTGAACTGAAACCCACCTTAAACTCTGGTATCTTGAGCAGGCATTCATTATTGGCTTTAGACTGAATAAGAATAACTTTTCAATTTATGACCTTTGTGATTCTTGCAACTTTCTCAGCCGCGGAGGGATTAAGGCCACTACCGAGAATTGTATAACGCTCAGGGCGAATGCTGTGTGCATGTAACAGGGCTTCAATTATATACTTATCTTCTATACCCAGTTCTTCGGCAGTTACAGGAGCCCCTATCTTTTTTAAGGCTTCCCTTATTTCCTGCCAGTTTCCTCCGTGGAGGTACATCATCATAATTGTCCCTACTCCACATTGTTCTCCGTGGAGCGCGGGTTTTGGAGCTATCTTGTCAAGTGCATGGCTAAACATATGTTCCGAGCCTGAAGCAGGTCTTGAAGAGCCTGCGATACTCATCGCAACCCCGTTCGATACAAGAGCTTTTACCACAAGCCTTGCCGAGGTCTCGTGCTCAGGCTTAATCGAATCCGCACAATCAATAATAACTCGGGCAGCCATACGGGAAAGTGCTGCAGCATATGCCCCAAAATATTCATTCCTGAGTCTGCTTGCAAATTCCCAGTCCAGCACTGCTGTATAATTGGAAATTATGTCTCCACAGCCAGCCGCAAGAAAGCGGAAAGGGGCTGCTGAAATAATCTCAGTATCTGCAATAACGGCAATAGGAGCCTGGGCCTGTGCAGACGTACTTATCCCATTATCCACAATTGAGGCACGGGAAGATGCGATGCCATCGTGGGAAGCTGCCGTCGGCACGCTAATAAAAGGAAGTTCAAGTCGGGTCGAAGCAAGTTTTGCAAGGTCGATAGACCTGCCGCTCCCAACCCCAAGGAGAAAAGTAGCCTCTACTTCAAGGGCCTTTTCCATAACTTTTTCGACCTCTTCCTTAGTAGCTTTGCACGTCAGAACCGTTTCCGCACTACAACAACCCGCACTCTCAAGGAGGTTACCGACTCTCTTGCCTGCAATATTCTTTGTAGTACTTCCGGTTACGATCAGCGCATTTCCTTTCAGTTTCAGGTCCCTGCAGACATCTCCAATTTCCTCAAGCACGCCATGCCCGACAAGCACATCTCTTGGAAGCTGCATCCATTTTGCGCTGTTTTTGTTAATGGTCAATTTCATACCTGCATCAGTATTCAATTACGATAGATTGTAAATTGGCTCTTATAAACCCGAATATACGTACGAAGTCATAAGTTTAGAGTATCAATAAGTTTAGATTATCATAAGTTTAGATTATCATAAGTTTAGAGTATCAGCAGACTGCGGCATATCAGGTACATTCAATTTCGTTAACTCATTAACTTGATTCTTTATAATCCCAGTCTGGAATATGTCTCAAGTCAGAGATTTATTAATATTTAAAAATGTTTTCAAGTCTGATATGTTGTTTAAAATGTTTTTTGGGTCTGAGATATTATTTAAAGTATTATTTGGGTCTGAGATCTTATTTAAAGTGTTTTTTGGGTCTGAGGTCTTATTTTAAGTGCATTTGAAGCATGAGATATCAAAACTCATAATTTATAATTCTTTACTCATAACTTATTTAAGACTATTTCCAGGTTTATATTAGAATAATCTTTATGTTTACATCATTATAAATTCTCTATTCTTATCATTATATTATGTATGACAATTTTACTACTAACATATCATAAATAATTATAAAAATACAGTAATACATCAAAGCTTATATAATATTGCTAACGCTTATTGGGTAGAACCCTTCGGAAAGAAATATCTTATATTAGAACGAAGATCGAGCACCGGAGAAGAACACTATCCTCTTGATTAAGGAAGTAAGTTCGGCATATACATTGTAAGTATTGATTGTATTAGGATATTGCCATTTTGAATGAGTGATAAGATGAGTTTTTCAATAGATAATATCTCACAGTTTATTAATACCTATTATCTTGACCCCATAAGAGGTGATGAAGGGTATAATACTGTAAATACCATTACCTGGGCAATAATACTGGGTATTTGTATATTTGGGGTTTTCAGGCTGCTCGAAAAGCTTGAGGTAAAAATAACCCCTCGCTTTATTGCATCTGTCCTGCCTTTCGTACTTGCAGGGTCTTCTCTGCGTGTAATTGAAGATTCTCCTGCAGGTATCTTCCACCCGCCATTTAGCTATCTTCTCATAACTCCCAATATTTATTTCCTGGTTTTTGCGATAACCATAAGCTGCCTCTGGATTTCAATCCGCATGCAGAAAGCAGGGCTTGTAAAAGATTTTCATCTCACTTTTGCAGGCTTCGGACTCGCATGGTTTTTCATAAATCTCGCTGTCCTCCTCCATTTCGATAATATAGTATACCCTTACGTTCCCGTATTCGTAATCGTGGCAGGAATAGGTCTAACCTTTATTTTTTATCTTATTGCCCGTCATTTCAAGTCCTCAATATTCACCAATCCCCTGAACCTTTCTATCCTGATGGCTCACTTGATGGATGCTTCTTCGACATACATAGGAGTAGATCATCTTGGATACTTTGAAAAACATGTAGTGCCCACCTATCTTATTAACTTGACTGGCACCGCATTGGTTATGTATCCATTAAAGCTTATTATCTTTGTAGGGGTTCTTTATGTGCTTGACACTCAGTTTGAGGATGACGAGCGTTCCTTGAACTTAAAAATGCTAATAAAAATGGTCATTTTGATCCTTGGTCTCTCTCCTGCAACCCGGAACACGATCCGGATGATGATGGGAATTTGAGATAAAAAGATATTTAGCAGGCATCATATGTATTTGGAACAGAATTAAATGAGCTGAGAATTACTGGTGGGGATAGGTATGGAAAGAGAGGACGATTATAATTCAGATGAGAGAAAAACAGGAGTACAGACTGCAGGAACTCCTGAAGGAGAGATGGGAAACAGGGGATATGCTGCAGAAGAGAAAGGTTTCTTTCCCGGAAGCAGCGCGGTCGAAGCCTGGCACGATAGCAGAAAAGACCCAAAAAAAGGGTTTACAGAATATCTGCGATTTATCTGGCCTTATGCACTTCTTATGGCCTTTATATTTTTTGTATTTTTAGGTGTAGGCTATTATTCAGCTGCAAGTTTTCCTTCTATGGCTGAGACTCTCAGAGAAAGTTTTAGCTCCCGCTTTGCGTCAATCATGACACTGAACCCTCTTTTCATAATGTTTACAATTTTTCTTAATAATGCATTTTTAAGCCTGCTTTTTCTGGTGCTCGGGCTGGCTCTGGGAATTCTTCCGGTAATTTTTATAGCCTTTAATGGATATGTTGTGGGGGTTATCGTTTATCTTATAGCTCAGGAAAGAGGAATGTTCTTTATTTTGCTTGGTCTTCTTCCCCATGGGATACTGGAACTGCCTATGGTCTTCCTTTCTGCAGGAATAGGACTTCGGCTCGGATACCAGGTATTTTCTGCCCTTATAGGTAGACCTACCCAGATAAAAAGTGAATTTAAAGAGGGGCTTACGTTTTATTTCCACTGGATCTTGCCTCTTCTTCTGGTTGCAGCCATAATTGAGACTTTTATTACACCTGTTATCCTCAGGTCGATTTAAGTAAGTGTCAAAAACTGAAGGAAACTCTGAATTCGGAAACCAACTGAAAAGTGTCAAAAACTATGGAAACTCTGAATTCGGAAACCAATGGAAAAGGTTCAGATATCTGTTCTGGTCTAACTTTTTCTGGCTTTAGAGCTTTCTTGCTTTCTTTCATTATATAAATGATTACTTATATTAGAAAGGGATTTTATAGGTAAAAGCCGTTAATGGGGAAAACCTCTCAGGATTTTTACTTCATAATATCTGGTGAATAGTCGTGAGACCTGTATTTCGAGGAATCTCTATCGAGTGGCAGGTTTCAAAATCATATCTTAAAGTCATACCTATTACCATTTCATTGAAAGGATTTATTTCCAAAGCCAAGGAACATTAAATATGATTGACAGGAACGAAATTAAGGAAATCGTTGAAGGCTACTATACCCACGCTGATAAGATAAAAGTCGGAACTATAGGCTCTCACTCAGGACTCGACATCTGTGATGGGGCAGTTGAAGAGGAGTTCAGGACTCTTGCTGTATGTCAGGCTGGCAGGGAGAAAACATACAGCGAATACTTCAGGGCTCAGAGAGACCTTTCTGGAAAAGTAATGAGGGGGATTGTTGACGAGGCCGTTGTTTTCAAAAAATACAACGAAATTCTCCTGCCTGAAAACCAGCAGAAACTGGTTGATGAAAATGTGCTTTTTGTCCCAAACAGATCCTTTACTTCATACTGCAGTATAGATGAGATTGAAGAGAACTTCAGAGTGCCTCTTGTGGGAAGCAGGAACCTTCTCCGAAGCGAGGAACGCAGTGAGCAGCAGAGCTATTACTGGATTCTGGAAAAAGCAGGGCTTCCTTTTCCGGAAAAAATCGAGTCTCCAAAGGATATTAATGAGCTTGTAATGGTCAAGCTCCCGCATGCAGTAAAAAAACTCGAACGGGGATTCTTTACCGCTTCAAGTTACAGAGAATATACGGAGAAATCCGAGGCTCTAATTAAGCAGGGAGTTATCACACGTGAGGCCCTTGAGAATGCAAGGATAGAGCGTTATATCATAGGTCCTGTGTTCAACCTTGATATGTTTTATTCCCCAATCGAGCCGAAAATGAGCAAGCTGGAGCTCCTTGGGATTGACTGGCGCTTTGAGACCAGCCTTGACGGGCATGTAAGGCTTCCTGCCCCGCAGCAAATGTCCCTGGCAGAAAGCCAGTTAACTCCTGAATACACGGTGTGCGGGCATAACTCTGCAACTCTGCGCGAGTCTCTCCTTGAGAAAGTCTTTCAAATGGGAGAAAAATATGTAAAAGCTACACAGGAACATTATTCTCCTGGAATTATAGGGCCTTTCTGCCTGCAGACCTGCGTTGATAAGGATCTTAACTTCTATATTTATGATGTGGCCCCAAGAGTAGGCGGCGGGACCAACGTTCATATGTCATTAGGTCATTCTTACGGCAACTCGCTCTGGAGAAGACCAATGAGTACAGGAAGAAGACTGGCCTTTGAGATCAGGCGTGCCCTCGAACTGGAGAAGCTTGACGCTATCGTCACATAAATTTATTAAGGCTTTCCGGCATTAGTAGATATTAACTATGAAGGTACCGTAAACTTTAAAAGTATCACCTGAATCTGCAAGCTTTAAACCGTGATACGAAAACATAATTATAAAATTTACCCGAACTTACAATTCAGGAAATCCAGACTATGGGCCGGGGAATATTTCCGTTCCCCCAAACCCGCTTTAATTCAAAATTGCATTTTAAATTACAGACCAGATGAGTTAAGGGTTGGAATCTGCGGACCTACTGGAAAAATAATTCAAAATTTTATGGTTCAGGTTTAGAATGATAGACCTGCTTTATATCGGATCACTTCACTTTACTGGAGGAAATTACAACTTGAGTCAGCCTTGTGTTAATATCGGCATGGTAGGACATGTCGACCATGGAAAAACCACACTTGTTAAAGCCTTATCAGGCGTTTGGACAGATACACATAGTGAGGAAGTAAAAAGAGGGATTTCTATCAGACTGGGGTATGCAGACTCCCTGTTCATGAAATGTCCCAAATGCCCTTCTCCTCAATGTTATACTGTAGAAAAGACCTGCCCTAACTGTGGAGAAAAGACGGAAGAACACAGGACAGTGTCTTTTGTAGACGCTCCTGGACACGAAACCCTGATGGCTACCATGCTATCAGGTGCTGCTATTATGGATGGGGCAGTACTGGTAATTGCAGCAAACGAAGACTGCCCGCAGCCCCAGACAAAAGAACACCTTATGGCCCTGGATATTATAGGGATTAAGAATATTGTTATAGTGCAAAATAAGATTGACCTTGTATCCAGAGAACGCCTTCTTGAGAACTATCGTCAGATAAAGGAATTTGTTAAAGGCACGGTTGCAGAGAATGCACCTGTAATCCCGATCTCGGCTCAGCAGAATATCAACATCGATATCCTTATTGATGCTCTGGAAACCGTGATCCCGACTCCTGTCCACAAAGTAGACAAGCCTGCCAGCATGTTGATTGCCCGTTCTTTTGATATTAACAAGCCAGGAGCTTCAATTGAAGAAATGCGTGGGGGAGTTATCGGAGGAACTCTGACTGAAGGAGTCCTTCACCCCGGAGACGAGCTGGAAATAAGGCCAGGAATCAAGGTTACAACCGAAGGCGCCACAAGATGGATTCCGATTTTGACAACGATTTCGTCTATCTTTGCAGGCGCAACAAAGGTAGAAGAAGCAACTCCCGGAGGCCTTCTGGCTGTCGGAACTTATCTTGACCCTACACTGACAAAAGGCGACTCTTTAACAGGACAGATTGCAGGCGCACCTGGTACTCTTCCTGAGACCAGACATCAGTTCGTCATGGAATTACACCTGCTAGAGAGAGTAGTGGGAGTTACAAGAGAAGAAAAAATCAATGAAATCAAAACCAGCGAACCCCTTATGCTCAATATAGGAACAGCAACCACAGTTGGTGTGGTTACAAGTGCCAGGAAAAATGAAGCGCAGGTGGCCCTTAAACGTCCGATTAGCGCAGCCATCGGGTCAAGGGTTGCTATCAGCAGGAGAATCGACTCTCGCTGGCGGCTTATTGGAGTAGGGGTAATTAAGAGTTGAAAGTTATAATTGATACTAATGGGTTCATGATCCCGGTCCAGTTCGGAGTGGATATTTTCGAAGAACTGAAAAGGCTGGGATTTGACGAATTTTTTGTTCCTGAGGCTGTAGTATTCGAGATAGAAAAACTCATAAAGCGGGAAAGAGGTTCGGACAGAACAGCTGCAAAGGTTGCCAGGTCCATGATGGACAGGTGCGAGCGTATAACTCCTGCTGTAGGTCCTGCAGATGATGTAATTCTAAGGCTGGCAAAGGAAATGGAGGCAGCGGTTCTGACAAATGATATCGGGTTAAAGCGCAGGCTTGCCGAAAAAGGAATCCAGACCATATCCCTTAGACAGAAAAATAAACTGGACTTTGTCTGAACTATGGTATTTTACCGGGCAGCATTAAATTGATTGTTTTTACGGGTGATTAGCAGATGTATAAAATGATGAAGCTCGTTGATACGGTCCGTATCCCTCCGACCCTTTTAGGGGAAGAGGTGACGCAAACTGTTAAAAACGCGTTAAGAGAAAAACTCGAGGGGCAGGTTGACAAAAAACTTGGTTCTCTCGTTGCTATTTGCAAGATAGTCGAGATAGGGGAAGGGCATATCCTCGTAGGAGATGGGGCAGTATATTACGATGTTACATTCGAGGCAATAATGTTCGTGCCTGAGCTCCAGGAGATTATTGAGGGCGAAGTTGTTGAAGCTGTTGGTTTTGGAGTTTTCGTAGGGATGGGACCAATGGACGGCTTACTTCACGTCAGCCAGATTACTGATGATTTTATTTCATACGACGCCAAAAATGCAAGGCTTGTGACAAAGAACGGAGGCAAATCCATTGCTGAAGGTGACCATGTAAGGGCCAGGGTTGTCGCTGTAAGCATCAACGAGAGAGAGCCTAAAGAGAGTAAAATAGGCCTTACTATGCGTCAGACTGCTCTTGGAAAGTTGCAGTGGCTTGAGGAAGCCCGTATAAAGAAACAGTCCAATGAAGCTGTTCCTGAAGGAACTGTCTGAAAAGGAAAAGGATTTGTATGGCAGAAAAAGTGTGTCGACACTGCATGAGAGTTCTGGAAGGACAAAACTGCCCTATATGTGGGACTTCGGACCTTGCAGAGGAATGGAGTGGGCTTGTAATTATTCTGGACCCTGAACGCTCAGAAATAGCAAAAAAGCTTGGGGTTGACATTCCTGATAAATTTGCTTTGAAGGTGCGCTGATTTGAGTGTTCACATTGAGCTTCCAAGAGAGCTTCGTCCACTGATGAAGAAGCCCCTGGGTATACTTTACAGGGGCAAGGGCAGGGATACTATAGAGAAATTTGAAGGAGAGCTTGGAAGCCCCACAAAACTTATATCCGTAGGGGATGTTACTACCTTCCACCTGCTTGAGGTCGGGATTATTCCGGATATCTGTATTGTGGACAACCGTACCAAAAGAAAGCCGGTTTCCAGTGATGTCTCAGCCCGGAATATGGACAAGGTATATAGTGAAGTATCTGTGGACAACCCTGCAGGAATTATTACTGATGAGTTAATTAAAACTCTTTGTGAGGCGTTTGCTTTCGAAAAGCCTCTCAGGATCTTTGTAAGGGGAGAAGAGGATCTGGCAACTCTTCCTGTAATCCTTCTGGCTCCTCTGGACTCTGTAGTCCTGTACGGACAGCCCGATGAAGGCGTGGTCTTTGTAAAGGTCACTGAGGAGAAAAAAGGGGAGATAAGAACTCTCTTTGAGAAACTCATCAGCAAAAATCAGAATTATGAATTGGATAAGCTACGGAGAATTTTAGATGGACATAAGAATTCTTAAAGACAAGAATAATGCACTTTTAAACCGAAGGGAACTGGATTTCATTGTGAAATATGAAGGTTCGACTCCTTCCAGAAATGACGTCAGGAATAAACTCGCTGCAATGCTGAACGCCCCTCTTGAACTGTTGGTAGTCCAGAGAATCAAAACCGAGTACGGAATGCAGGAAGGCAAAGGATATGCCAAACTCTACGAAAATGCTGACCGCATGAAGGAAGTAGAACTGGAATACGTCCTGAAGAGAAACACTGCCCCAGGAACGGAAACTGAGGGAGAAGAGGCTTAAGCGAGGTGCATATACATGGCAGTAAAAGATTACTATAAAGTCCAGGGCGACTCCGTAACCAGAATCAAACAGTTCTGTCCCAGATGCGGACCGGGTACATTCCTTGCCGATCACAAGAACCGCCTCGCCTGCGGGAAGTGCGGCTATACCGAATTCAAGAAGTAATCTACTTCAATAATTGATCTTACTTTTTTTCAATCCGAGCCGCAGGAATTTCCTGCGGTTCTTTTAATTTTCTAGTTCTTTCACCCGAGTCCCGTCTCGGGAGGACGGGACCGTTTCGCTCACTTCGTTCGCTCAAGCGGGGTAATTTATGAATACAAAAGTTTTGCTTCACGAGTCCCGCCTCGGGAGGACTGTGTCCTTTTCGCTCACTTCGTTCGTTCAAGAGGGCTGAATCATAATGAAGATGTTTAGCTGAGCCCAGAGATGGATGATTTTTTATTGAATCTATTTTCATTATAATGTCCAGGCTTAAGTTTTAAGGAAATAGTGAGTTATTGAGTATCAAATCAGTAACTATCTTCTGCGCCCGTATTTATAATAGGTATCGTATATAATTTAATGAATTTTAAATTAGCTAAATTTTACTAAAAGATTCCGAGGGCTTATGAATTCTCTTTATGCCAGAGCCTGGTATAGTAAAGCTCTTGCTTTTTTGAACTTGAAAAATCAGATTGGCGCAGAGAAAAATTTTGAGAAGGCGCTTGAGGCTTTTGATGCCGTACTTGAGGTTAATCCTGAGGATAGCATTGCCTGGCAGTACAGGGGAAATATACTTCGCTATCTGGACCGTCCGGAAGAAGCACTGAAGGCTTTTGAAGTGGCGCTTGATTTTGATCCTGACAATATTCCTGCCCGATACCTCAAAGGGCTTACCTTCGGATATCTGAACCTGCCAGAACAGGCGCTTGAGGCTTTTAATGGTGTGCTTGGGAGAGATGAAAAGCACATCGGTGCCCTGTACTACAGCGGGCTTGCTTTAAAACAGCTCTCACGAGATGAAGAAGCACTTGAGGCTTTTACCAGAGCTTCCGAGTTAAATCCTGAAAACCTGAAAGCCTGGTACTATAGAGGGATAACCCTGTCCGTGCTTGGGAAAAATGAAGAAGCACTTGAGGCTTATGGAAAAACTCTGAAAATGGAACCTTCGCATTCGGGAGCATTGGAAGGTGAGGCAAAAGCATACCTTGCCCTGGGCAGAAGGAGAGAAGCTTTGAGAACCTGTGAAAAGGCTCTGGAACTCGAACCCGCGTCTGCCGTGGCCTGGGAAACCCAGGGAAGAATTCTCGAAGGCATGGGGAGAAAAGAGGAAGCCCTTTCAGCTTTCGAAAAAAGCCTTATCCTTGAGCCAGGAAATGCAAAAAACAGGCTAGAAAAGGGCAGGCTTCTCGGACAGCTTGGCAAGCCCCAGAAAGCTCTTGACGTGTTTGAAGGTGTGCTTGAACTGGACAACTCTAGCATAGAGGCAAAAGCCGGTAAAGGAAAAGCCCTGCTGGCACTTGGAAGATACCAGGAATCTCTTGATGCTTTCAGTAACGTTCTTGAGACCGAGCCTTTAAGTCCGGAAGGATGGAAAGGAACAGGCAACTGCTTTCTAGCAATGCGGATGCCTTATGAAGCTTTGCAGGCTTATGAAAAAGCCCTCTCTTCCGGAACTGAAAATTGTGGCATTTTGAGCGGTCTTGGAGAGGCATATTATACGCTTGGGGATTATTCAAGAGCTCTTGAAAGCTTTGAAGAGGCTCTCATACTTGATTCCGAAAACCTTTTTTCCTGGAACGGAAGGGGAAATGCACTCTATAAGCTTGGAAGATACGGTGAAGCTCTTGAAGCCTATGAAGCTCTTCTCGAACTTGACTATGAAAGTCTACCTGCACGATATAACCGGGGTGTCACTCTCTCCCGACTCAAACATTATAATTCTAATTTTGATTCTGTTCTCGTAAGTCAGCACCAGACAGCTTTTAAAAAATATCTGGAATTGTCTGGTGAGCTTTCTGAAGGAGAAATTGGAGATGAGAGCTGGAAGTACAGGGGTTTTGCTTTTGCCGAGTTGGGAGAGTATAGTGAAGCTCTTAAAGCCTTTGATAATGCTGCAAAAAAGGAATCTGAAAATTCTTTTTCCCTGATTTGTAAAGGAATTACTCTTTTCTGCCTAAAAAATTATGACGAAGCTCTGAAAACGTTTGAGGGTGCCGAAAAGGATCTTTACGCATCTCTGGATGCAAAGAAATCCATAAAAAGTGAGGAGCGCAAAGAATCTGGAATTTTGAGCTCTAATGAACTAAATTTCAGGCTGGAAATTCTCTTGAATGCTAAAGGGCTTGCTCTGGACTCCCTTGGTGGGTATCAGGATGCTTTAAAAGCTTTTGAAAGCGCCAGGAAACTTTCTGAAGCTGAAAATATTGCATGTTCCGGAAAAGGCCTGGTTTTTGCGCATTGTGGAGAGTGGGAAAAAGCCCTGAAAGTGTTTGATAGAATTCTTACCCTCGACCCTCAAAACACCCAGGCTTCAGTCATGAAAGCTTTTACCCTCATAAAGCTGCAGGAGTTTGAGAAAGCCATTTCAGTACTTGAGGAACTGACAACTAACGAGATTAACTCGGACTTGCCTTTCTGCCTTCTGGGCTTTGCCTGTTTCAAGTTGGAAGATTTCGAAGGTGCACTCAAGGCGTACAGGAAGGCAATCGATATAAATCCAAAAAATTTCCACGCAAGAAACGGACTTGCAGAGCTTTACTTCAGACTTGGAAACAGCAGGGGCGCATTTAAAGAGCTTGAAGATTCAATTGCAGAAGCCCCTGAAAATGCATTCTCAAGAAACCTGAAAGGCCGGGTAGAACTTGAAGAGCAGGCCTGTGAGGAGGCACTTGAGTCTTTCAGGCGAGCTCTTGCCCTGGATACGGAAGACCTGAAACTGCTGCTCTGGGACGTGTATGCGAGGTATATGTATGCAGAAGCGTCTTTTGAGGAGAATAGTGCACGTTTCAGGTCTATGCTCCTTGCAGCTGCAGGAAAACTTGAAAAAGCAGCTATCCGGCAAAGGTCCGAAGATAATGAACTGAAAGCTTATGCCCTTTATTTTCTGGGGCTTTTTTACTGCCGAGCGCATTACTTCCGAAAAGCTGCCTCTCGGCTTGATGAATGCCTGAGATTGGATCCCCCAGACGAAGTAAAAAAGCCTGCAGACTTGCTCCTGAAAAATCTTCGTACAGGCCCTCTGAAACCTGCCTGGTGGAAGTGGTGGCTTGATGCAAAAACAAACCACCTGCTTAAAAAGCTTAGTTTCGGGTTAATTTTCCTCTTTATATTCGGTCTTCTGCTGTCCCATCCGGCAGCGCTATCCCTTCCAATTATCTCCTGGCCCGCGGCTTATATAAATCACCTTTTCTCTCTCACAGGGAGTATTTCATGGCCGGTTTACGGCAGAGAATACATGGTCTTTATCCTGTTTTTAGTTCTCATCCTGCTCCTCCCCGGTTTCAGGCAAGTCAGGCCGAGTGAAGACGAACTTGAGCCTCTTACGCCTCCATACCCTGATCTCGATATTCCTGAATCCATACTTGAGGAGTTTGGTGAAAAGCTTGAGAGAAGCCTTTTCTTTCCTGAACCTATGGAAGAAAGCGTGAGAAAACTCGGAGATTTTTGAAGCCCTGGAAAAAATAAAAGTACTCTTGAGCGAGCGAAATGAAATCCTGTAAGTATTATGAATTATCCCTCTTGAGCCCAGCAAAAAGGGCTTCACCCTCCCGAGGTGGAACTCGTGAAGCGAAACTTTTGTGTTCATAAATTATCCCGCTTGAGCGAACGAAGTGAGCGAAACGGCCCCGTCCTCCCGAGACGGGACTCGGGTGACTGGACTCGGGAGATGCAAACGTATATAAGTTCTCTCCTGTATTATCGAAGGCAGTGACAGCAAAAAGGACTGGAAGGAGACCGTAAGCCTTGAAAAACACGTTCATCCTTGGAATCGAGGGCACTGCCTGGAATCTGAGTGCCGCAATCGTTACCGAAACCGAGATTATTGCCGAGGTCACAGAGACCTATAAACCCACAGTCGGAGGGATTCACCCCAGGGAAGCAGCCCAGCATCATGCAAAGTATGCAGCCAGCGTTATAAAGAGGCTTCTTGCAGAAGCAAAAGAAAAGGGAGTCAAGCCTTCAGAGATTGACGGAATAGCTTTCTCCCAGGGGCCTGGGCTTGGACCGTGCCTGAGAACGGTTGCAACGGCAGCCAGAATGCTTTCCATATCTCTTGGCGTTCCATTGATAGGGGTCAACCACTGTATCGCCCATATCGAAATTGGGATCTGGAGAACTCCTGCAACGGACCCTGTAGTGGTTTATGTAAGCGGTGCCAATTCTCAGGTTATTTCCTATATGGGAGGGCGGTATAGAGTCTTTGGGGAAACACTGGATATAGGGCTTGGAAATGCCCTTGATAAGTTTGCGCGAGGGGCTAACCTGCCGCATCCTGGAGGACCAAAGATCGAGGCATACGCAAAAGACGCAAAGAAATTTATCCATCTTCCCTATGTGGTAAAAGGCATGGACCTTTCCTTTTCCGGACTTTCCACGGCCGCCAGCGAAGCCCTGAAAAAAGCGCCTATTGAGGATGTTTGTTATTCTTACCAGGAAACGGCTTTTGCAATGGTTGTTGAGGTTGCAGAGCGAGCCCTTGCTCACACCGGAAAAAAAGAAGTCTTGCTGGCAGGAGGAGTAGGGGCAAACACAAGGCTTCGGGAAATGTTAAACGATATGTGCGAAGCCAGAGGCGCGAAGTTCTATGTGCCCGAAAAACGCTTCATGGGAGATAACGGGACAATGATCGCATATACGGGGCTTCTAATGTATAAGTCCGGAAACATTCTTTCCCTTGAAGATTCTCGCGTAAACCCCAGTTACCGGACTGATGACGTGAAAGTGACCTGGATACAGGAAGAAAAGATGAAAAGGGTTCCTGAAATTTCCCCCGAAACTTCTCTCAAACATGGGGAAATGCTGGATAATGGGGCCGAAGCTATTGTTTACCTGGAAGAAGGGCCTGAAGGGAAGAAGGTACTTGTTAAGGAAAGAGTCCCGAAGGTTTACAGGCATAAAGAGATTGATGAAAGGATAAGGACTGAAAGAAACCGGACAGAAGCCCGTCTGATGTCTGAAGCCCGGCGACACGGGGTTTCTACGCCGATTATCTATGATGTGGAAGATTTCAAGCTCAAGATGCAGTATATTGATGGTGTTCCCATAAAATACCTGGTTACCCCTGACCTTTCTGAAAAAGTAGGAGAACTTGTAGGAAAACTCCACAGTGGGGGTATAGTACACGGGGACCTTACGACCTCAAATCTCCTGCTTGCAGGCGAGAGGCTTTATCTCCTTGACTTCGGGCTTGCGTATTACGATAAAGGACTTGAGGCCAGAGGGGTAGATGTCCATGTATTTTTCCAGACTTTTGAGAGTACACACCGTAACCACGAGGCACTTATCAAGGCTTTCAAAAAAGGGTACCAGAGAACTTTTATAGATTCAGAGGATGTACTCAAGCGTGTTGATGAGATAAAAAAGAGGGCTCGTTATGCATAAAATCGTATTTGTTACGGGAAATAAAGGCAAATTTGCCGAGGTAAGGGACATCCTCAAGGCTTTCGAAATTGAGGTAATTCAGGACAAAAACGGCTACCCTGAACTTCAGGAGGACGACCTTGAGCCCATTGCATCTTATGGGGCGCAGTATGTTGCAAACAAACTGAACATGCCTGTAATGGTAGATGATTCCGGGATCTTCATAAAAGCCTTAAACGGCTTTCCAGGCCCTTATTCTCGTTTCGTAGAGGATAGACTCGGAAACCCTAAAGTGCTTAAGCTCATGGAAGGGGAAACCGACAGGACAGCGTATTTTAAGACTGTTATCGGATACTGTGAGCCCGGAAAAGAGCCTCTGGTTTTCCCTGGGATAGTTGAAGGGAAAATCGCGTATGAAGAGAGAGGTACGGGCGGTTTTGGATACGACCCTATTTTCGAGTACCAGGGCATAACCTTCGGGGAACTCGGAGATGCCGAGAAAAATAAAGTTTCCCATCGTCGCAGGGCTATCGACAGTTTTCTGGAATGGTATAAGGGTAGACTTGAAAAAACCTGACAGTAAGGCATTAAGATTTGACAAAACTTAACCTCAAGAATTAGTAAACTGCAACCACAGAAAAGCTTACTGGAAAGACCTGAAGGTAAGGTTTGACAGCAAGTTTAAAAGTAAGATTTGACAGCAAGTCTAAATGTAAGATTTGACCATAATTCTGACAGTATGAATAATTAATCTGCAACTGCAGAAAAACTGACTGGAAAGGATTGTTTGTATTAATCCTTCCCTTTTTCGACTCAGTACCAAAATCCAGTGATAAACGTGAAATTGAAAATCACTAGATTTTATAATTGGTTATAATCCATTAAATACGTCCTCTCGATGGAAGTCTTTCGATATCAAATATTGAGTTTGATTGAAGAACGAATTCTTCCTGCAAGTTCATGATTTCAATCGAAAAATACAAAAATCACTAGATTTTGGACCAGAGTCCCTTTTTCCCACGCTTACTCATTCTTTCAGTTTATCTTTAAGCAGGCTAAGGGCTACACTGAGCTGGTTTAGGCCCAGTTTCAGAGCAATAGTGATAATCCTGTTATTTGAAACATTGCCGAACTCTCGTTTGATTGTAAATAAATCCATAATACACTGCTGATCCAGAACGAGTGGTCCATTGAGCAGATCTTTTGAGGTTGGGCCCTTCTTTTGGCCTTTAAACTCAACTTTTCTTGGTTCTATTTTTAGTCCGATGTCCGTTTTTGCAGCGCCTTCTATGGCTTCAGGGGCTTCTGTTTTTTCCCCATAAAGACATTCCATTTGCTGGATACAGTGAGCCAGGCAAACACTTTTTATAAATTCTTCAACTTCCATGCCACTAATGCCTGCATATTTCTTTATCTCGGCAAGCTGTTCTTCTGAAAAACATATACAGAGCAAGTTTTCGTTAGACTCTTCTTCTATCCCAAACCCTCCATGTATTTTTCATTATCTCTTGATTTTCTTTATTTTTATCCTTTGATGATTTATTCTTTTCTTCTTTATTGTTTATGTTTTAATCTATTCTTTGTCCTTCAAGTTTTCTCTTTATTTTATTGTTCTCAAAGTTGTCTGTTAATCAAAGACGACGTATTAATCAAATTTTGTCCATTAGTCAAAAGTGATTTGTTAACCAGGGATTATCTGTTTTAAAATCTAAGTAAAATTTTTTATTGTGTACAGCATGTTACTTCTTATATGAAAAATCTTGCCTCAGACACTACGGCTGCAGATACTATCCCACTAAAACTCATTGTATATCTTGGGCTGCTTGCAGTAGTGATGATTCTTGCCATTCAGGCCTGGCATACCGCGAGCCCTGTTCTGGAAGAGGCGCAAACTAAATCCCAGGTTGAGGCCGCTTCTCTGTCTATCCGTTCAATTCAGGAAGGATATGCTCGAGATTCTGTTGAGAGTCATAGTCCTGAAGGGACGATGTGTACCCTCAAATTTTCCTTTCCTGCTGCAGTCAGGTATATTAGCTTCGGAGTGGACCCTGATCCCGAATGCAATGGGCAACTGAACGATTCGGAATGGGTTACTGAAAACAACATCATTATCTACCAGTATAAAAACGGAGTTAAAAAGAGATTATTTATTGAAGGAAAGCCGGTACACTTTATAAAAGGCGAGCAGGATTCAGAAGGAATATGGATGCCTTCAGGAAGCCAGGAAAATTCTCTGACGCCGTTATCTCTTGAAAAAACGGGAGTTGTAATCGAGTATCCTGTTTCAGGAGAATTTGTGTTTGAGCTGGTCATGCAGAACGGGACACGGTATACCATGTCTCATTTTTGAAGGATGCTATGTAGTTCAGAAATAAAAGATCAAAAGTGAAACCTCAAAAGTGAAACCTCAAAAGTGAAAATCAAAAATGAAAACTTAAAAGTGAAGAATCAAAGGCGGGGAATCAAAAGTCAGATCTCAAAAGTCAGATCTCAAAAGTCAGATCTCAAAAGTCAGATCTCAAAAGTCAGATCTCAAAAGTGAAGAATCAAAGGTGAAAAATCAAAAGTAAGATCTCAAAAGTGAAAAATCAAGAGTAAGTAACCAACAAAGCTCTTGCCGGTGCGCCGTCACACCCTTCAATTTTAAGGGGTAGGCAGATGAAAAAATAGGTTCCGGCTTTTATGGAGCTGAGTTCAAGACATTCTACTATGTTCACATCACCTGAAAGAAGGATATGATGCGCAGGTAGAGTTTCGGAATAAAAATTATCCACAGAAAAACTATCAATTCCAACCGTCTTGAAGCCTTTTTCGACGATCCAGGCTGCTCCGCCTTCATCGAGATACGCAGAACCAGATTCTTCCTTCCCGAATTCCATGTTTTGAGAGTCTGACTCTTTACCAGGGGGACTAATCTTACCTGCACTGTTCGGTTTTCGGGAAAAAGCTTCTGTTTTCAGAAGTAGGATAGGGATATTTTCAGGAGCTCCCATGTTCCGGAAGGCCTTTTCAAGAATGTCAGCAGTCAGTTCGCCTGATTGTGATGAAAAATCGAGAATCAGGGCTGTGCCCATTAGGTGTTTGAGTTCCAGTTTGTCAATAGTCGGGCCATTTTTCAGGATATGAGAAGGAGCATCAACATGGGTGCCGGTATGACTTCCAAAACTTAACTTTGAGACAGCACAGCCTTCTTCTTCAAGAGTGCAGACCTTCTCAATTACAGGTATTGGGTCTCCCGGAAAAACCTGTGTAAAAGGAGAAATCGGGGTTGTAATATCTATAATTTTTCCGTTAATTGAAATCCTATTCACCTCAATTGGAATCTCTTCCACACTAACAGAAATTTCTCTATATCAATAGTAATCTTTTCTATGTTAACGCCTTATTCCATATAGATGATGGCTTTGTTCGTACATACGTCTATGCATTTCATACAACGTGTGCACTTATCTTGATCGATCTTTGAAATCTCGTTTTCCTCATAAATTGCGTCCACAGGGCAGACATCTTTGCATTTTCCACATCTTTTACAGCCAAAAACCACAACATATCCATTTTGTTCTGACATCAGTGTACCTTTAGAACCTTATGATTATATCAGTTTCTGAGAAAAGCTCCTTCTTTATAAAGGTGTCTCCATACTTTCAATCTGAAACCAAAAACAAGCCTTATATATAAAAAAAGAATATGCAAGTTCAGGTATGGAACAGTTCACTGAAGATGAAACCGGCTCTTTTTACAGTTATCTCTCTGAAGGGTGCAGACTCTGCCAGGAAGGTGCCAAAATGGTCCTTTTCGTAACAGGTCTTTGCCCCAGAAGCTGTTTTTACTGTCCGCTTTCCGATGAAAGGCAAGGAAAAGACCTTGTTTTTGCGAATGAAAGGCCAATAAATAGCGATGAAGATTTACTGAGAGAAGCTGAGCTTATGAATGCTCTTGGGACAGGAATTACAGGTGGAGAGCCCTTGCTGAAGCTCGAAAGAGTCCTGCATTACGTCCGAATGCTCAAAGCTTCTTTCGGAATAGAACACCACATCCATCTCTATACATCCCTGGCTCCTGGCAGGCAGATCCTTGAAAAGCTTGCAGATGCAGGACTTGATGAAATCCGTTTCCATCCACCGCAGGAATGTTGGGAAAATCTTAAAAACAGTCAATATGTAGGTGTTCTGCAAAACGCAAAGGAGCTCGGAATCAAAGCCGGAATAGAAATTCCTTCTCTAGAAGGAGCAGAAAAAGTTGCAGCTTTTGCCAAAGAAATGGGAGTTTTCCTTAACCTGAATGAACTCGAATTTTCGGATAATAACTCTGAAGCCCTCCTGAAAAATGGCTTTTGCCTTGAATCCGACACGTCCAGTGCGGCTGCCGGTTCATGTAAATTTGCCAAAATTGCCTTTGCGAAATGTAAAAAGACCCATTTTTGTTCCTCAATTTATAAGGATGCAGTCCAGCTCCGCAAAAGATTTCAACGGATCGCAAAGAACACTGCTAGGGAGTTTGACGAAATCACCGACGACGGTACTCTGGTATACGGTGTAATTGAAGGGGGAGACCAGGAACTTGCAGAAAAAACTCTGCAGAATATGGAAATTCCATCCGAATTGTATGAAATAAAAGATGGAAAAATCGAGATCGCATGGTGGGTACTTGAAGAGTTAAAAGAAGACATTAAAGAAGAACTGGAACCTTCCGGGTCAAGGCTTATTATTATTGAAAGATACCCATTTGAAGACGGGATGCTTGTTGAGCTGATTCCTCTTTAAGATTAGTCTCCGGGCAAATAAGTGGACAAGGAAAAATTCTTTCCTGAATTAATGGAGTGTCTTTAAAGTTAATTAGCTCCTGTAATAAATCTATTTTAAGGACAAATATCACCGGCACACCAATTTTAAAAAATTTTAAATAGTTATGGAGCCAACTCTATGTAAATTTAAAAATCATTACTTTTAATAAATCCTAAGTGTTTTCTTATGCCTTATCCGGTTGTACATGTACTATTCTTCGTATTCTGTATAAGTGCAGTAGCAGTCTTTGCTGCTGGCAGATCGTTTTTTCGAGGGGAACTCTCTCTTAAGGGTTCAACGAATTTAATATTTCTGCTGTCCGTAGGCAGTATCTGTTCCTTATTCCCGGATATCGTGGTTATTCACAGCTTGCTTGTAAACGGTAATATGGAGCATTGCTGGGCTGGCCCGATTCCAACACATTCACTTTTATTCAGTCTTCTCGCAGTCCTGTTCGGGATCGTTTCAGGATACGCTAAATACAGGGAGACTGGCAGGGCGATGTATCTGGGACTTCTTGCAGAGGCTGCATTTGTTTCTCACCTGTTGCTCGATGACATCAGCGAAGGCGGCTGTGAGTACCTTTATCCATTATACGAGAAAAAGATCAGTGTATTTTCAATGATGGACATAGGTTTTCGGGGGACCGGAATTTTTGATTACCTTATGGCATCTTTTGTATCGGTCTTTTTTGTTTGTTCTATAATAATGATGGCACTCTTTGCCCTGAGTAAGTACGGTTTTGAGCTAAACTACAAAGACGAAAAATAAAACAGTGAATGTATTAAAATCAGGTTTTAAGTTCACCTACGTCTTCAAGTTTTTTAACAACTCTTGCAGGATAGCCCAGGGCAAGACTATTTGGAGATATATCGCGGCTAACTACAGATCCGATACCTATTATTGAGTTATCCCCTATTTCAACACCCTGCGTGATTATACATCCTGGATTCACAGAGACTCCACTTCCGATTTTTATGGGAGCCATAGTTCTCGGGTATGCCTGTCTTGTAGTCAAACTTCCTCTAGTATGTGCAGATAATATGCACCTATCGCCGATTTCAGAGTAATCTCCTACCGTGATTAATTCAGGGTGTATCCTATCAAAAATCACGTCATAACCGACATATACATTCTCCCCGAGATTTACACCCCGCATCCTGTGTAATTTAGCTCTCCATGAAGGAATGGGAGCGCTTGAAGCAAGCCGTTCCAGAATCCAGTTTTTAAAATATTTAATGCCAAAAAGAAGTTTATTACTGTGATAATGGTCCGCGATTTCGCAAAAGGTTACTTGATCTCGATTAGACACTAAAGTAGTCGTGCGAATACCCCCATTTCCCTCTAAAATTATTTTATGCTATTTTCCGATCGATGTTATTTCTTTATCAAATTGTTTTATACCGTTTCTTTCTCAAATTATTTGTAATATTTTTATCAGATTTTTTATGCGATTTTTTCATTGGTGTTTTAGAGTCTATCCTAAAAGTGATTTTCTGCTGTAACTTTAACAATAGGCAATTATGTAAAACCGGAACGGATACTTTGATATTGTAGATCTATCATGATTTTTCAACATGCATTTCTGACTTTTCGGATAGGCTCTTAACAATATTGATAATATTAATAAATAAACGAATAAATATACGAATAAATAAATAAATAAATGAATATATAAATCTATAAATAAATTCATATAGTCAATAATTAATTTTGACGTTGGCAATCTGTTAAATACACTAATTTCCAGCCTGCTTAATTAACAGACTCCCAGACGACTCTTCTATTTACTGGAAATTTTTCATTAACTTTTGCTTCTGCTCACAAGCTTCATAAGCAGTGATTTTTTTAATTCTACCGCATCGTTAGGGCAAAGTTCGCGGCAGCAATAACAGTGAATGCATTTTTCCTCGTTAATTTTGAGTGCCCTGTTTATTTCCTCAATTGCATGCACTGAACAGTTTGAAACGCAGGCTTTGCAAAGTGCACAGTTTGAAGTGTTAATAATTGGCCTTACAGCTAACTGCTTTCGAAGGATTTTCTTAAGGAAAGCTGGTATATAAGCCGTAATTCCACCTTCAGGGCTTTTGAACCTGACCTTTACTTTTTCCAGAGGCGTCCCTACAATTTCAGGATGCTCGGTCCCGAATCCTCTTTCTAATGCAGCTTTATTTGTAGGGACTTTCAAGGGATCGATTCCTATAAGTTCGGAGGCTACAATATCCAGGGCTACGCAGTCATAACTTGCCATAATCACGCCTGAAAAGACAGGTGTACCATTGGAGGGACCATTTCCTTCCATTCCGACCACCCCGTCCATAACTGCAAGCTGGGGCTTGACAACAGAATATATATCAACAACTGCTTCCCCAAAACGGTGGCGGTCTTCCAGGAAATGAGCCTGTTTTCTGGTTTTTTGAGGTACGGCACCGAAGAAATTTTTGACTGCTCCTGTATACAATGTGAGTTCATGGGTCTTGAGCTTTGGAAGCGAGATTACTACATCTGCTTCGAGTACAGCTTTTGAGATGTACAGATGAGAAAACTGCCTTGCACCTGGAACATCAACCTCAACAAAACCTGAGGTCTCAAAATTGATAAGCTCAACTCCATGGTCGGAAGCAACACCCTCAATGCCGGACGCTTTAAGAGCCTGCGAAGTCGTAGTAAATCCGGGTTTTACAATGCCGGATCCATCTCCTATAACTGGAATGCCTCCGGCTTCTGAGACAAGTTCGCACATAGCGGACACTATCGCTGGATGGGTGGTAACGGCATCCTCCGGCGGCCGGATAGAAAGCACATTGGGTTTGAGGAGGACGCGGCTTCCAGGAGCTATAACTTTCTCAAGCCCACCTATCAGGTTTAATGCTTCCTTTACCGCTTCTTTCGCATTCGAGTATTCCTGGCATTCAACAATTGAGACCCTTGTATTCATATTCACACTTTTAAATTAGTGATAAAGTATAATTTCTCACGAAAGTCGAAGCAGGAAGTCCACTGCTTTAGCTGTTGGTAGTTGACAATGTTATGTGAAAGCAACCTGCCAGAAAGGTTTCCAGTAGTTTACAGGCAGATACTTGCTGCATACAAAGCCCTGTCTCGATTTTAGGCAAATCCCTGAAGTCCTGATTTTAGCCATATTTTAGCCGGTATAACTTTTTCTACAGGCTTTTTTTGCAATTTACCTGTTAATGTAGCAAACAGGCGGCGCGGCTCGTATATATTCTGTGTTATCTTTTATTCTACTGATATGCCTCTGGGCTTTTTCTATTGTCTCTCTGGACAACCCGGTGTTCTTTTCAATTGCCTGCAGGGGTAAATGGTGCTCCTGGGCATACAGTAGTTGATCCATGATCTGAATCGGCATGCGCCAGTAGAATTCCTCGTCAGTTGTGTAATGGCTCCAGGTATCAGCACTTGGAGGACGCTTTATGATCTCTTCATTAACATTGAGCAGCTTCCCCAGAGCATAAACCTGGACTTTATAGCAGTCCGCCAGAGGCTCAAGATCTACGCCTCCATCCCCATATTTCACAAACTGGCCAAGGACCATTTCGGTCTTGTTGGTCGTACCGCAAACTGCGTAATTCATCGTTTCGGCATACATATATTGAACGAGCATTCTGGATCTCTGTTTAACACCCTGCAATCCTATTAATTCAAGATAATCAGTCGCTTTTAGCCGGTACTTCCCAACAGTTTCACCATTTTTCACAAGGCGGATATAAGGAACATTTAGCAGTCCAGTGTTGAGAAAATCAGGCAGCATCAACGACGTTTTATGTATTCTGGCATCATACTCCGGGCAGGCTTTCTTTATAATCTGTTCTTTCTTATCATAGATATTAAGCGATCTTAGAATAGGAGAGATCGGCACTTCTTCATACGACACACCCAGGCTTTCACAGATCTCTGCTCCCAGAGTCTTGCTGGAAGGGGCAGATTCTTCTTCAGGAAGGAGAAGTCCATACACGTTTTCTTTTCCGAGTTCCTGTACACATAGGGTAAGTATCACTGCGGAGTCAATACCTCCCGAAACCCCTATAACGACTCCTTTTTTCTTAAAACCCGTTACCTGATCTCTAATAAAACCTCTGAGCTTTAAAGCTATATTTTCAATATTCCCATTGAGTTCTTCCATTATATTCATGCTCATTTCTTCTGTAATCTGCATAACATTACCCCCTCAAATAATCAGATTTTTAAAATTAGACTGTTCAAGTTCGACTGTTTAGGTTAGACTGTTCAAGTTCGACTGTTTAGGTTAGACTGTTCAAGTTCGACTGTTTAGGTTAGACTGTTCAAGTTAGACTGTTCAAGTTAGACTGTTCAAATTAACTGGTATGGTTTAATCTTTATCTTATAATCAGATTTTAACAAGTATTTTTTGTGATTTTTTTACTTTCAGTTCAAGCTTTCTTGCAGCCTCTTCTATCAATGGCTGTGACAGTTCCTGGTTAATTTTTTCAAGCCCTTCTTCCCTTGACATTTCCCCGCTTCGAACAAGCCCTGCTACGTCAAAGGCATATGGATGAAACCCATACTTCTCCATGTGATTGTAGCAGGCAAAGGAGTTCAACGTACAGTTAGTTGAATTGCTGTCACTGATTCCCGGAAGTTCCCACCCGACTTCCAGAAGGGTTTCAAGCACTTTGTCTTCACTGTAATCCCACAGGCACAGAGGATGCAGAATACTCGGAACGTTTTCACCTGTGTTCTCAAGAACTTCTTTTTTCAGGAGGAATATTTCATCCTTATCATCAATACCTATTTTCTGAAGCTGTTTTTCAAATAAGCTTCTAGACCACTGGATAAAATTGACTGATAGGTTGATTATGGGATTAGGAGACTGTCCAGCTGTAAAGGCAAATACAACGAAGGGTGCTTTTTGAATAATAGCCTGCTCTATCAATTTCTGTTTAATAATAGTGATGCAAACATTGCATATATCACTGGCTCGATATTTGGCAAACTTTGGAAATGCATCGTATGACTCTGCAGCTTTTCGGAATGTATCATAAAGAATTTCCTTTTCCATTGTCAACTGGAAATAATCGCATCCTGTGATCTTGCACATTTTTTTTGCATTTATTATTGCGTTTTCCGAAGTGAACCCGTTATCGAACTGCACAGCCAGTACTTTAAGGAAAGGATAGTCTTTTTTGAGCTTGTAGAGCGTGTAAGACGAATCTTTCCCACCTGAAAGTGCATAAATTATATCGTAGTTCCCCTTTCCCCCGTACTGCTTAAAAAGTTCTTCTATTCTGGCCAGGTATTCTTTTTTTTCCTGTGAACTAAGAGGAGTATATGTCTCACAGAAGTGGCAGAGGCCTGTTTCCTCATTAATTTGTATACCTGGAATCTCGGAATCCAGAACACACTTTTTACATACTAGCTTTGACATGTTTGTATTCCTCTATAATGGATCGATTGGATATCTTCCCATTCTCGCTCAAGGGAAGGTGATCAATGAATAGTATTTCTCTTGGGCACAGGTAGCCTGGCAGGCTATTTCGGCAGAACGCAAACAGCTTTTCAATTTCTGTCCCTGCTCCGGGTATGACCATGAGGCTAATTGCGGTCCCCATAAGCTCATGGTGCACAGGCACGACAAAAACTCTGGATCCTTCGTTATTTTCCTCTATATTTCTCTCAATTTCTCTTGGGTTAATGCGATGATCACCGATTTTTATAAGATCATCCTTGCGTCCCAGTAGTTTGATATATCCGTTGGGTAATTTCTGTGCGAGGTCGCCGGTATGCAGCCACCCGTTTATAATTCTCATTTCAGTGGCGATTTCATCATCCAAATAACCCAGCATAATGTTATCTCCTGTAGCAACCAGTTCACCCGTAATATTAGGTTTTGCTGGTCTGTACTCGGAATCAAAGACATCCAGTGTAACCCCTGGAATTGCTTTTCCTATAGTGCCAACGAACTCATCTACATCTTCTGCTGGCAGGTAAGCAAGCCTTGCCGTAGCTTCAGTTTGCCCATACATAGGCAGAATCTCCAGATCTGGAGTTAATCCCCTTATATCTTTTACAATATCCTTATCCATCCCTCCACCTGCCGATGCGGCGGTTCTAACGCCTGCAAAGACCCTTTTGAATCTATCCGGATATCGAAGGAGTATACGGTAGGTACTGGGTACCCCATAGAATATTGATACACCTGACCCTATAAGGTTGAAAACAGAGTCTATAAAATTCATATTTCCAATCCTGATTGAACTGCCAGATACCAGATGGGAGTTAATTATGGAATTCCCAAAAGCGTGATGTGGGGATATCACCAGTGCTCCTTTATCTCTGGAAGTTATCCTGAGTACCTTTATTATTGATTCTGCATTTGATGCCAGATTTCGGTCGCTTAACATTACCCCTTTTGGGGTGCCTGTCGTGCCTGAAGTGTAAAGAACCAGTTGTAGTTCCGGATTATTTTTTTCGACTTCAATCTTCTTGCGCAAAATCTCTCCAGAAGTATTGCCGGAAATAACTATTACAGTTCCAAAACGCTCAAAAAAATCCTCTCCAAATCTTGAGTACTGTGTATCGGTTGCGATGATATTGTTGACATGGGCAGCATCAAGGATTTTCTCAAGACTGAATTTGGGAAATTCTGTTGGTAGAGGAATTGCGATATTGACAGAGCGATATACCGCCATGAGTATTTTCACATACAGTATGCCTGATTCTGCCAGTATTGCAAATCGGCAGTGGTTAAAATCCATTAAAGGCGAAGCAATAGAGTTTATATCATTGTCAAGGCAGTCATAGGAAATTGAACTTTTTCCCTCTTCCAGGGCAATGCTTTGAGGAGTTTTTCTAGCGTACTCAGTGATATACGCATCAATTCGCATGACTTTTCACTTCGCCAGTTTAGTTATCATATTAGTGATTCCCTGCAGTGAATCAAAGTTTTCCGGTGTCAGCATATCTTCAGGAATCTCTATAGAATATTTTTCACAGATATAGTCCATAAGCTCAAGCAAGCCAATGGAATCTATAATACCGGTTTGAGTGAGAGAATCATTATCTTTCAAACTGCTGTTACTGTCCATAAAAGAATTAGCCTTTAAGTAACCGACTATATCATTCTTTATTTGTTCCATTTATTAATACCCCCAGCGTTTTTGTTTAGCGGACCAGTGATCATAAATAACGCATTTCTGCCCATAATGACGTGAGTCCCAAGAGATAATTACGTAATACAACTATATAAATAATTTGAGTCACTTCCTGGCTGATAAAAACGCTGGTGGAGACAAAATTCAAGTAAAGTCAATTGCTTGCATTCGGATTCATTGGATGATATCCTTTATTCACACACTAAAAATATATATTTAGTATATTCTCCATACAATCGGCTATTCATATGCGCACAGATAAACCCGAAAAATATAGAAAAATGTGCAGAATTTTAAACTACTTTTTTAAACTTTAAATTTCATAGAAAATCTTCAGTCCCAGTTACATTCGATTTTTTGAAGACGATTTATATCGATGATGTGCGATTCCGAACAGGTTACAATAGAGAATAAATATTTGTTGTCTATAATCCAAGTTAAATGATTAACACTGTTGAGGTCCAGTTCTCTATTAAAAATAAGATGCATCTTTTTGTTTGAAAACTTGGAATAGGCTTCTTTTAAAGTCCATATTTTTAAAAAATCGGTTTCATCTACAGTTTCGTCCATGAGTGAAGTTTTCTTATACAGGTTTTTAATAATACTTTTAAGAAACAGCTTTCTCACAAGTTCAATATCAATACCAACAGCAACCTTTGAGATTGCAAGGGCTGCAAGGCTCTCGGTATAAGATATACAAATGCATAGTTCATTGTGGTTAAGGACACAGACCTTCCCATTTTCGTTTTTGTATGTGGATATTTCGGAGGCGGATCGCTCATTAGCAACCTTGCATATGATATGTTTTAAAACCGTTCTGGAGACAATATATCTTTTCTTAAAGTGGTTTGTCTTCAACCTCTCGAGATATTCCAGTTCTATCCTGCTGAGGTAACTTGTGTTGAATGTATCATAATTATCCAGGTCAACAAGAAAAACAAGAACATCACTTTGTTGCCACAGGTAAGGGATATGTTCAAGAGAAACAGGGAAAGGCAACTTTAAATAATCGTTGTACATGTAGTCCACTTACATATGCTAGGTTTAGTATATAGTTTCCACGCTCTTCATGTATTGATATTTACTGAAGAAGGATTCAAAGGCTGGATCGAGAAAAACTCCTGCCCTACCTCAATCTTATCCGGAAAGTGCTTCTAGAGTTGCAGGTGCCGGGCCCAGCTTTGTAATTTCCACTTCTATGTGATGTATCTTTGTCGTTTATGCTTAGATTTATAGCTAAGTTTCGTATAAATTATTCCTAATTCTTTAACATACTTTACAGTTCTCAAACTTCCTTAAGCATCGAGATCGGAGAATTTTAATCTGAAAAAAACGTGGATTATTTACTGCCGCTGACAGTGTGCTAAAACTTATGTGTTAATATTAAATTTGTACTTTATATAAATAATTCAAAAAAGCAATCCTAAAATATATAAACGATAAGGATATAGGGTATTCGTTTCTTAGCGCCTCTACTCAGAGGTCGTATACTTTTTATAACTAAAAGAATAGTGAACAATATAATGCTAAATCAATATAATTCAATCATTAACTGAGGTGTCCGAAACTGCAAACTGCGGAAGAAAGGGTAAGAGCGAGATTGATCAAGTATCTCGGCAGGGATGAAAACGGGATACGCAAGGTTGTGCTCAATCTCTTCCTGACCGGAGACAAGTTCACCACCGGTGAAGTTTACGATTACCTGGATAAAGGAAATTTTGAGGTAAGCTACCGTGGAGTCTCGGCTATGGTCGGGCTTATGAATACAAGGCTCGGGATCTTGAGCATAAATGTCACCGGAGATCACAACGTCTATTCCCTGAAAGAAAGTTATAAAAACATTGTTGGCTCTGTGCTTGAAAACTATTGAGCCACTCTTCTCGCTATCTGTTTTTAGGTAACAATTTTGAAACTGCTTACTGATTCTGCTAAAGTAGCGAAAATAATGGAGTGACTGCAGGTTTTGAATCTTGCTTCGAGATACTATGATTTACTTCACGCAAAAACTGGGAAGATGGGAGAGCTGGAGGCTTCTAAAATTTAATTCAACAAAACGAGCTGTAGTGCATTCAATTTTTACGTCTGACATAGATTCTCAGTGTAAACAGCCGATTCCAACACTCAAAATCACTTTTCTGAATGCCATGTCCCGAGTAATCAATCGATTTTCTAATCACAAAAATAGTTTTTAAGTTTTACTAATTTGAGGACAAAATTGGTTTGGGGATGGACTCGACAAATAGAATTATTAAGCAAAAGAGATATTAATATCTTGGACAAGAGAATGCGTTAAGCTTTATTAAGCGAGAAATCTACGCGGATAGTCTTCAGATCTGGATATTTTCAGGAGGAAAACGCATAAAAAAATTAAATGTTATACCTGAGAGAAGGGGAATCTTTCGTGCAGGGCTCCGTCTTTTGAAAAACCGCATCTTCAGTGTATTTTATAATGAGTATGAGCGAAGGCTCCAGAGAAAGGTTCTGAATTCAGAAATTCCGCATCATATAGCTGTGATTATGGATGGAAACCGTAGGTATGCAGGGCAAATGGGAAAGGATTCAAGTTTCGGACATGTAATGGGGGGAGAAGCTACAGAAAGAGTAATTGAGTGGTGTTATGAGATCGGGGTAAAGCAGCTTACTCTCTACGCTTTTTCTACAGAAAATTTTAAGCGCTCCGAAGAAGAAGTCGACAAGATCTTCAATGTTATTAACGAAAATTTACTGAAACTTTACTCTGACCCAAGGACACACGAAAAAGAGACACAGGTTCGCGTCATAGGAGACAGGTCAAAATTACCTGCTTTTCTGAATGAATCAATTGAAAATATAGAAGAAGCCACCAAAAACTACGGAAAGTTTTACCTGAACGTTGCCATTGCCTATGGAGGCAGGCAGGATATCATTCAGGCAGTCCGCGATATTGCAGTCTGTATTTCCAATGGGAAACTCTCTCTTGAGGAAGTGAATGAAAGCCTAATTTCAAAACATCTGTATCCGGCCCCAGGGGTCTCGGTTCCTAATGTGGATCTTGTCATCCGCACCGGAGGCGATGAAAGGGTTTCAAATTTCCTTCCCTGGCAGGCTAACGGAAGTGAATGTGCAGCTTACTTCTGTGCTCCTTTCTGGCCAGAATTCAGAAAAATCGACCTTCTTCGCTCGGTTAGGGTATATCAAGCTAGAGAAGCCGAAAAAAAGCAGGAGCAATCATATAGAGTCTCAAAGGTTGTAAATTTCCTGAAAATGGGAACTCGTGAGGAAAAAAGCGAAGAGTTTGGGCAACCTCAGTCCATTTAAAAGCAAGCAATCTCATGAAATGTTCCGTAGTTGCAGCTATCTAAAAAAATAGCATAAAATAGTGCCATGTCAGTTAATTAACTTTTTTTCTAAACTATAAAGTGCAGGAACTTTAATATGAAACGAATCTCCATGTTTCGGAAGTTTCCTGCCTATATTGCTTCTAAAATAGCTGGTCTGACTTATTAATTTACTAGTAAATAACTTCTCTTCGAATACCGATATATTGATATTCAGGAGACGAGTATTTAAAGTGGGGAAATTTGGCTGTACCTAATTTTTCAGTTTAAAGACTTACAAGAAACTTGAATAAAATTATCATTGTATTAGGGACAGATTAATCCACTCCAGAGTTTGCCATTCATTAGCATGAAAATGCTGCCATCTGCAAGCACTTTCATTGGTTGTGCATGTTATTCAAAGAATATCATGTTCGTTCAGCATGAAATTTATGGAGATAGGTTTAGACCAGGGGAGTTAGAATGGATATTATTAACGAGTTTAATCTGCGTTCCGGCAGGACTTATTTTGAAAAAGTAGGGAAATCGAAACATGCCATATCTGTAAATTCGGGGCAAGTTCATCGTCAGTATCGTTTAAAACTATTGGAAACTGAGAAAATAACTGATAAAGAAACTGCTAAGGCATCTCTTTCAGGTTTGCAGGCAATAATGGCTCTCAGAATCTTTTTCAGGGAAAACGTAGGGATATCCAAAGTCCTTAAAGAAAGAATGCTTGTCTGGCAAGAAATAAAAGCCTGAAGAAAAGTTGGAGGGATTTTACTGGGAAAAGAAAACAAAAAACCTAACCGTCTGATAAATGAAAAGAGCCCATATCTCCTCCAGCATGCATATAATCCTGTGGACTGGTATCCCTGGGGAGAAGAAGCTTTTGAGAAAGCCAGAAAAGAAAATAAACCTATTTTTCTATCAATTGGATATTCCACCTGCCACTGGTGTCACGTAATGGCACATGAGTCATTTGAGGATGAAGAGGTAGCAAGACTCATGAACAGGGCTTTTGTTTGCATAAAAGTAGACCGCGAAGAACGGCCGGACATTGACAATGTTTATATGACAGTCTGCCAGATTATTCTTGGAAGAGGTGGCTGGCCTCTTAATATCATCATGACCCCAAACATGAAGCCTTTTTTTGCAGGAACCTATATCCCTAAAAATTCTCGTTTTAGCCAGACAGGAATGCTCGAGCTTGTGCCTCGAATAGAGGAAATCTGGGACAGGCAGCACGAAGAGGTCCTTGAGTCGGCTGATAAAATCACGTTTACGATCCAGAATATGATCTCAGAGTCAGCAGGAGAAGGCATAGGGGAGTCAATAATGGAGGAAGCTTATGAAGAGCTACTGACGTCCTTTGATAACGAATATGGTGGTTTCGAAAGAGCTCCCAAATTTCCTACTCCACACAAAATATTCTTTTTGCTCCGATACTGGAGACGTAGCGGGAACCCTGAAGCTCTTCATATGGTTGAATATACCCTGGAAAATATGTACAGGGGAGGAATCCATGACCACCTGGGTTCGGGTTTTCACCGTTACTCTACAGATAATACATGGGTTGTCCCTCACTTTGAAAAGATGCTATACGACCAGGCTCTTATTGCAACTGCATACACTGAAATTTATCAGGTTACCGGAAAGAGACTGTATAAGGAAGCAGCAGAAGGAATTCTTGACTATGTGTTAAGAGATCTGATATCTCAGGAAGGCGGATTTTATTGTGGGGAAGATGCTGATGTAGAAGGGGAAGAAGGAAAGTACTATCTCTGGACTTTAGAAGAAGTCCGAAAGGTTCTCAGTCCCGAGGAGTCAGAACTGATTACAAAGGTGTTTAATCTCAGTGAAAAAGGTAACTTTGAAGAAGAAATAAGAGGTAAGAAAACCGGGACTAATATTTTTTATATGTCTCGTTCTCTCGAATCGCTTGCTGTCGAACTGAATATTCCTGCTGACGACGTTGAGAGCCGGGTAAAAATGGCTAAAGAAAAACTCCTGTTATCCCGAAATAAACGTAAAAGACCTGCAAAAGATGACAAGATTCTAACTGATTGGAATGGACTTATGATTGCAGCTCTTGCAAAAGGTTTCCAGGCCTTTGGCGAGGAGAGATACCTGAAAGCTGCCGAAAAAGCTGCGGATTTCATTCTCATGAAACTTTACAGTCCCGATGGGCGATTGCTTCATCGATATCGAGACGGAAAATCCGGTATTTCCGGAACGGCCGATGACTATGCATTTCTGGTCCATGGACTCCTGGAACTTTACGAGGCAGGATTTAAACTGGATTATCTTAAAGCAGCCCTTTGCCTTAACAGAGAATTTCTCAATCACTTCTGGGATCCCGTTCAGGGGGGATTTTTCTTTACTGCTGACGACAGCGAGTCACTTATTTTCAGGAAAAAAGAGTTTGCGGATGCAGCCATACCTTCAGGAAATTCTATTGAGATGCTGAATCTTCTGAGGCTTTCCAGAATAACTGCAGATTCCGAGCTGGAAGATAGAGCTCAAGGGCTTGAACGCGCTTTTTCAAAACTCATCAAAAAAATCCCCTCCGGGTATACGCAGTTCTTATCAGCTCTTGATTTTGGTCTGGGCCCAGCTTATCAAGTTGTAATTGCCGGAAAGCATGAATCCACGGACGCTGGACAGATGCTCGAAGAACTCTGGACGTACTTTATTCCTAATAAAGTGCTGATATTCAGACCTGAAGGAAAGGATCCCGAAATTACAAAGCTGGCAAAATATACGGAAGAACAGGTTCCTATAGATGGAAAAGCTACTGCGTATGTCTGCCAGAACTTTCAATGTCAACTTCCTACTACTGAGGTCAATGAGATGTTAAGAATGTTAAATGTGTGACTGCAATTGAAACTGAAAGCTTTAGTCAAATGAGTTATTAAAATTAAAATTAAAATTAAAATTAAAATTAAAATTAAAATTAAAATTAAAATTAAAATTAAAATTAAAATTAAAATGGAGAGATGGAAATTGAAAGAATACACACTTGAAGAACTTGCAGAGTATAATGGTAAAAATGGAAAGATTTATGTTGCCTATCAGGGCCAGGTCTATGATGTCTCAGACAGCTATTTATGGGAGGATGGTATACACCAGGGACTTCACGATGCCGGAAAAGACCTTACTGAAGAAATAGACGAGGCACCTCATGGGCCTGAAATGTTTAAGGACTTTCCTGTTATCGGGACTTTGAAAGAATAAAGTGGTTTGAACTACACATCTCTTGGTTAGAAATATGTTGTTGAGTGTTTGCTCGAAAGGTATAAAACTGGCATATCAGAAAAATATAAAACTGGCATATCAGAAAAATATAAAACTGGCATATCAGAAAAGTATAAAACTGGTGTATCATGAAGATTTAGACTGGTGTGTTATGTAAAAAATATTTTTCGAATAATTTTTAAGGGCTGCATTAAGTATAATTGATATAAATCCATTCTTTTTTCCATGTTAATAGGACTCACCGGTACGCCAGGGACTGGAAAAACTTCTGTAAGTAAGTTTCTTGAAAGAAAAAGGCACTGGAAAGTAATCCACCTTAACGAAATGATCAAAGAAGAGCATCTTTACACCGAGATCGATGAGGAAAGGGATGCGGTTATTGCGGATATGGAACTTGTCAGACAGCGTCTTAAAGAGATGATTAATGGAAAGGAAAATGAGCTAATAATTCTTGAGAGTCATCTTGCCCATTACATCGCAGATATCGTGATTGTACTTAGGCTGTATCCTGCTGAGTTAAAATTAAGGCTGGAAGAGCGTGGCTATTCGGAAGAGAAAATAAGGGAAAATATTGAGGCCGAAGCTCTCGATGTGATCCTGGTTGAAGCCTTTGAATGGTGTAAGAATGTTTTTGAGATAAATACAACAGGAAAGAGCATTGAAGAGACAGGACAACACATAGAAAAAATAGTAGATCATATTTTAAGTGGCAGTGAAGAAGAATTGTTGGACTATAAACCCGGATCAATTGATTGGATTGATCTTGTTCCTTAATTGTTTGGAACTTGATTATTTCTGAATTAAATAGAGGAGGAAATTGGTAAGGGATGTGGGGACTGGATCCCCGGAAGATTAACACTTCCTTTTCCCTTAAATTGCTCCGTTACAACAGGCAGGACAATCGCCTGATGAACATTTTTAGCATCTGACTTTAATCTTAACGATTGCACAATCGGTTTTTCCATCCTTACCTTTTACACAGTATTTGAAACTGTCAATACAAGATTTTTTGCAACTCGCTGGCTTTGTGTAGCAGAATTTACCGTTACTCTTCATACATACCTTGCCGCCCAGTTTGGTAGTAAAGCATCCTGTAGATGTAACTTTAAGGTTGCATCCTTTGTCATTACTCAGCACGTTATAGCAACAAGACTTGCATTTACAATTGAATGTATCGTTTATTGCATCTGTTTTACACTTGTTCTTATTGCATGAGGTGTTGAATGCGGCTGCTCCTGTCATTGACATGACAAAGAAGAGCAACGTAAAAATACATATTGTCTTGAATAAAGTTCTTCTCATTTTATACCCTCCATAGTATACACTCAACCATAAAATATTCAAAGATATCGATTTTTAAGTCCGATTTTCACTGGTGATGAAAATATACTCTTCCGGATTAAAACCCCCGATTTAGCAGGGAGATATATTTTCATATGATTGAGTGATCTTTCTATGCTATTTCTTAACAAACAGTTAAAAAATAAACAGTCTATTGTATGTTTTTATTTACCTCTTACTTCTTCGAAAATATAGGTACTCTTCAATGTGCTCAGTATTAGCATCAATTTCAGTAATTAACCTTATATGTCAAATTAAGGTTAAAAATTAAAACGCAGTATTACAAAACACATAGAAAATGATCCAACATCTTTGCGAAAAAGTTACAAGAGTTCACAATTAGAAATAGTCACTCCTTTTATTAAACATTTTCTCTTTAATTTACTTGCAACTGTTGACTGTGTGGACTTATTAAAAAAAGTCACAGAGTGTCAGCAATACCTGGATAGAGACAAATAGTTATGTGTAGACTATGCAGTTGTCACCGAATAATCTACACACAGATTTGAGATAATGAAATTATGTATCTATTCCTGAACTGCAAATTTGAAGTTATATTTTCATCATTCCTAAAGAGAACAGAAAAATGGAAAGAAGGTTGAAATAATAATGGAAGATGAAATATAAAGAACAAACAAAAATAAGAAAGACTAAAAGTAAGAAAAATAACAACTGAAGAGAAGCTATACTGAATCTAGAAAGATTTCAAAGTGATTATACAAACGTCATAAGAGTAACCACTTTTATAAGGAAGAATTGTTATCGCTGGCTGAAACGTTCCTGAGGCGGGTTACTCCGTCTATTTCCTTTATCACTTCGACGACTGACTTTGGAACAAGGTGTTCCCATTTTTCCCCTGCAACCATTCGTCTCCGAATCTCAGTTCCTGAATATCTTTCCCGGATATAAAGAGGAGATTGTTTTACGCAAACTCCAGCCTCTTGGAAGAGCTGAATAACCAGCGGATTATTCGAGTATACTACTTCAAAATGAGGCGTTCGGGACGCAACGTGATGGACCCAGATAGAGTTATACTTGATATCTTCAATAGGAAGAACATAGTGTCGGATTGGGAGATTTTCAAGCGCGTTGTACACCATCAAAACCCTTTCTCCTGCCGTAAATGGGTCAGTTGATTCGTGACTTTTCTGAGCACTTCCTATGCCTACAACCAGCTCATCAACTTCTTCCGCAATCTGCTTGATTATGGTATGGTGACCAAAATGATACGGTTGAAAACGTCCAATATAAAAAGCTCGCGTCATCCCGTATTTCAACCTCCAACGATACACTTGTTATTTATTCTCTATATATTCTGATTTCATACAGTTTCGTCACGGATTTCTGATTTCATACAGTTTCGTCACGGATTCCTGTCTCAAAGCTGAACTCTTTGCAGACCTCTTTGAAATGTTCAGCATTATTTTTGCGCTTCATATCAATAAGCTTTCTTACAAGCTCAAGGCCAGGCTTGGGATCTTCCATGATCTCCATTTCTTCGCGGACCATATCGAAGTATTCCTCTCCGATATCTGTCCTTATAAAGACCGAGTTCCATCCATCCGGAGCACCAACGGAGCCTACAGAAATGTCGGCAAAGACTGAAGTGTAATCACAGCAGTGATGGCAGGGGTTTCTGGCATATTTGGCTACATCCTTAATAGGCACGGAGTGAACCTCGCCGTCACTGGTGTAGACCCAGAATTTACCTTTAGTGAACTCCATCTTTCTGACGTCTTCGATCTTGACTTTCATAATCTCCGGGATTATTTTATCAAGCATTACGTCATGATAAAAACTTTCCATACATAGTAATCCGATGATAAGCACAATTTTCTCGCTTACATTTTCCCTGATCAGCCGCGCAGAATGGGCCTGGCAGGGCACCCCGACAACTGCAATCCGATCATATTTTTCAAAGGCTTCCCGGAGCGCTGCGACAACCGGGTCAGAAGTGTACTTGGTTCCTCTTACCTTCTCAACGTCTTCAGCACTTGTCAATAAAACGACTTCTGGTTCCCATTTTTCGTTTCGAGTAATTCCTACTGCGCAGTCGATTTTGTCCTGCTTGAAAAGAGACTTAAGGATACCACTGGTAACTCCTCCATCCTGGCTGCCAGCATTTTCCCTGGACTTTGCGGCAAAAAACGTGCGCACATTTGCAAGCTCATTCTCAATGAAGCCATCTACTACTGGACAGATTCTGCTGCAGGTTAAGCAACCTTCGCAGACCAGATACCCAGCTCCTTTTTCATACAGGCTCAGATCGTTTGGATCACGGATTTCTGCCGCCTTCTTTACAGTTACAGCTCCTATAGGACATACGGCCTCGCATGCTCCACAGGCTGCGCATACGTCATGTTCAATGACTTCTGCAATCTTTGGTGGCAATTAGTTACCTCCAACACCTTGATATTCTTGCCTTACCGGCAAGATGTTTTTTAAAAATATAATAAGAAAAAATTAAAAAAAATTATGCAAGATGTAATAAACTTACATCTTTGCAATGATTTCTTTACCTATAAGTTTTATTGCTTTCTCTTTGTCAGGACCTATTGGAGATCCGGCGACAATCTGGGTAACTCCGATTGTCTCAAGGTCCTTGATTCTCTTCATGCAGTCATCAGGAGTTCCGCAGATAGAGAAGGCCTCGATCATCTGAGGGGTAACAAGTCCACCCATAAGAGCCCCGAAGTCTCCCTTGGCGATAGCTGCACCGATCTGGCTCTTGGCTTCGACAGGAATTCCATGTCTCGCGAGAACAAGGTCAGGGGAGCCTGCTACAATGAAAGCAACCACTACTTTTGCGGCATTGACTGCTTTTACAGGATCCTTATCAATTGAGAAACAAGCGTATGCTGTAATATCAACTTCGTTTGGATCACGGCCGGCTTTTTCGGCTCCCTTCTTAATCTGTTCTACAGCTACTTCGAAATCTTTCGGGTGGGAAGCATTAATAAGGACTCCGTCTGCGATCTCACCGGCAAGTTCAAGCATCTTGGGGCCCTGAGCACCCATGTATATAGGGACATCTCCAGCTTTGAAAGCGAGCTTGGCACCTGCAAACTTAATCATTTCTCCTTCCATAGAGACCTTCTGGCCTGAAATAAAGCCTCTAATTGCCTGGATTGCTTCTTTGGTGGTTGCGAGAGGCTTTTCCCATGCAATGCCCATGGCATCGAAGGTCGCTTTGTCTCCAGGCCCAAGGCCGAGAACTGCCCTTCCGCCTGAGATCTCGGCAATTGAGGCAATGCTGGATGCAGTAATTGCGGGGTTTCTGGTGTAGGAGTTTGTAACACCGGAACCGATCTTGATACTGTTTGTGTTCAGGGCAAGAACGGTAAGAGTGGAGTACACATCACGGTTGTTGTAGTGGTCAGTGATCCAGACATGGTCGAATCCCTGCTGTTCTGAGAGCTTTGCGTAATATGCGATCTTTAAGGCGGGATCGCTCGGCACAAATTCGATTCCGAACTTCATCTCAAGTTACTCCTGATTACTGTCTATTAATTAAATGGGTCGTTTTTTGTCCCCAAAATATATTTTTTAAATAATAATTAATATCCATTATAATAGACATTAATTATAAACCTTATATGATTTCACATAACAGTATTTAAGAGTCTATATATAATTAACTGTATTAATCAAATTATATAAAAGCATCTTCATAAAAACGGTTTATTATTTGTTCTTCCTCAGTATTTTTCAAGCCTAAATCAATAAAGAAAGATAATCATACCTGGAACTTAAGCACTTATGCTGCAAATCAAGTGTAGTAAACGTCATAATTACTGTTTTATTTTTAAAAAGCTATGGGTTTTATGCTATTGTTTTGTGCTTCAAGTGCGTAAGTCCTAATACCTTAAAAACTTTTCCAGAAACTGGCACTTGAAACCACAGTTTCGAACTGTACTGACTTGAATCATGAACAGAAACTGGGCTTTTTCGAAGAAAACTATTCTTTCAAATTGGCCAAAAGGTTTATATTGGAAAATGCCATGCAACGAAAATTCCGCAGCGATCAGGCGAATATTAACTGTATGAATTGTGCAAATGAACTCTTCGAGGGGTTCAACTTTGACATAAGAATAACTAATGTCTTGAAAATATAGTTATTGGTTACATGTTAACTCTGAATCGCTATCTGTTGATGAAAAGCTATCAACATTTATGCTCAATAATTAAGTTGCCATAACACTAGTGTCGAGTCAATCCTCAAGGATTCAATAATTCCGAATAATTGCAATCGATTTTATACGACATTTTGCGGTTGACCCGACACTAGAGGAAAGCGCTGAAAATGAGATCAACAATTCTCATTTTACGCTGGCATTTTTTACTGTTGAAACAACATATCTTTCTAGCTGGCAAGGTCTGAGTTGCAATGAATGCATTTAGAGTTACGCATTTAGAGTTATGCATTTAGAGTTATTCATTTAGAGTTATTCATTTAGAGTTAATCTCATTTATGGGGTTCAGTTTCAAGCTATTTGCGTTTATGGCTGGTTCTTGTCAGTAATTAGTCTGTTAATAGTTTAACACATAAATAAAATCAACATCAAAATCTATAGGATAATATGGTCTTTGTTTCAGAGATTCTTCGGTATATTTTATAAAATCATTTTTATTATTTTTATTTAAACTACTTATTTAAATTCCCTTTGTAATATTTTACTTCTCTGTTCCTTAAACACCTGAAATATCCTTAAATAATTATGTACAATATAAATTTATTTAATATAATACCAAAAATATTTTATAATAGGATCACATAACCAGGAGTGTCAACTCAGAAATTCAATAATGATAAATCAAAACTTTCTAAAAAAGAGAGTTGATCTGGCTAAAGGCCGTATTAGATAAAATGATATTGACCAGAAGGCTACTATCCTGTGGTCAGTAGTGGTTTTAATTTGTAGAAGCCAAAACTTCTAGTTTCCGGCCACCTCCAGTGACTAATCCCTATACGTTATTGGAGAGTGGATACTCTGTGTGCAACGTGTCCGCCCCACTAAATCGCAGAGAACCGAATTGGATAGGTTCAAAAAATATTACGCAGACGTAATAGGAATCTGAATACCCGTATAGAGCCGGCCTGATCAGAGAGTTCTATTCAAGAATTCAAAATCCCTACCTGATTAGATTAGTTCGGAAAAGTAAGTATTACGAGTACGTAATATGAAATTTTGAGAATATTTGGGAAAAAAGTACCTTACTGTATGTTTTTTGATTTCACTTAATCCCTATAAAAATCCAACCCAAAGGTGATACGATGCAAAAAAGACAACTAGGAACCCTATTCCTGGTAACATGCCTTATTTTAACAACTGTACCGGCTGCGTTAGGCGCTCAGAGTACAAAGGTAGTAACTGTTGCTGGAGACGGAAGTGGAGACTACAATTGTGATGGAAAAGCCGATGATGTCCAGATTAACCAGGCCCTTGAATTTGCTGCACAAAACCCGGGCACAATTGTCCACCTTAAAGGCCCGTTCACATATGATATAAGCGATTCTCTCCGGATTGGCAGTAACACAGTCCTTGAAGGAGATTCCGGTACAAAGATTAAGCTTGCCAAAGGACTACCAGTCTGGGGTGGGCGTGAGAGCAGTATTTCAGAGAAGAAAGCCATGCTTATGGTTAGAGGCAGTTCTGCAAGCGGTGTTACAATAAAAGGCATAACTGTTGATGGCAGCCAGTCCGACTATTATTCTGGTGTCAGGCTCGGAACCTCCTGTTATAACATGGCAACTATAGTAAACTGCAACGGATTAACAATTCAGGATGTTACGTTCCAGAATGGATGTAATGATGCAATGCTCATTTCACAATCCAACAATGTAGTGATAGATTCCGTAACTGTAAACAAATGTGGACACGATGGTGTATATGCCTATCATGTAAACGGCATCACAGTTAAGAATTGTAACTTTATCAACCGGACTAATTCGTCCGTTAGATTCGATTCCGTTACCAACGGGGTCATGAAAAACAATGAATGTACTACTTCCGGTGGTGGATACGCAGGTCTGGAACTACAGGGAACTCTTAAAAACATAGAAGCTTCTGGCAACTATTTCCATGACTTACCTGCCCCTGCAGTGGTGCACTTAAATACAAAAGAAACTGGTGTAAATATCCACGACAACAGAATTGAAAACTGTGGATAAGATATTTTCTTATTGGGAAACTCTCAGTTCGTCAACTGAGAGTCAATCCAATTTATTTTCTTAATATAAGATCAGGATTAATTCAGGATTAATTCAGGATTAAATAAGATCATGAGTTAAAAATTGGCTGTTTTCCTGTGAACTTCTAGATTTCTATTATCTTGTACTAAAGATATCTGGCTTTTTTACATCTAGATTAACAGCTTTTTCTTGTAATATTCCTCTTTGTTCGAGATCATCTATTTTGTTCGAAATCACCTGTTTGTTCGAAATCACCTGTTTGTTTGGCGTTTGTTTTGTTTCAAATCACATAATACCTGTTTTTGTTTTCTTGAGTGCGTCACGTTTCCGGACGAATGCTTCATGACGTCTCATACTTACTCAGTTTTTGGAACTTAATAGGTCGGCTTCTCAATAATATCTAGATAAACTTTTCGGTGAAGAGACTTTCAATATATCCTTGATTTGCGTGGCAGTTAATCCTGAAAAAGGAAAATACAATCCTCGGAGACGGAACAATTTGCTTATTCCTCCCCCCGATAGCGCTATACAGAAGACTTAAGCTGTAAAGGGAAAAATTAAAAAAATTCAAGCATATAACTATTCAGGCATAAAATTATTTACCCGAAAGATATACCAACATATAGATATATTTGCTTATATACATAATTTTACTTATAATTCGGAGGGGGACATGCAAGAAACCGAAGCCAAACCTATACGAATTCTCGGAATATCCGGAAGTCCCAGAAATATGGCAACCGATTTTCTGGTCCGGGAAGCACTGAAAATTGCGGAAGAAAAATATGGTGCAGAAACCGATTACTTTTCCGCAAAAGGGAAAAAGCTGAACTTTTGCATCCACTGCGACTTCTGTTTAAAAACAAAGGAAGGCTGCATTCACAAGGATGATATTTCAGCCGAGCTATACGACAAAATGATCTGGGCAGACGCCTGGATTATCGGAACTCCTGTTTATCAGGGAACACTGAGCGCTCAGACCAAAACAATTATGGATAGATGCAGGGCTGTAGTTGCCAAAAACCCAAAGGTTTTTTTGAATAAAGTTGGAATGGGCATTGCAGACGGAGGAGATAGGATAGGGGGACAGGAACTGGCAATCCAGGCAATCCTGAACTTTTATGTAATCAACGAAATGATACCTGTGGGAGGAGGCTCTTTCGGAGCTAACCTGGGGGGGACATTCTGGTCGAAGGACAAAGGGGAAGAAGGAGTCTCAGAAGATTCCGAAGGCATGAGAAGCCTTAGAAGAACTCTGAAAAAACTTGTCCAGACAACCCAGCTTGTAAAAAATACTTCTTCGGGAATGGAATCCAAACCCCAGTCGTCTGAAATGCAAAAAGAAGAAAGCAAATGATGTAAATTTTGGAAGATGGATTTTCAGGATTCAGGTTAATCAGGAAGATAAATAATTCCATGATTTGTCAGAACCAGTTAAGGAGGAGTTATTTTGGTAGAACCATTAAACAAGAACATCAAGCGAATAGCATGGGGAATAACAGGTTCGGGAGACCAGATGATTGAGACCTACAGCATTCTGGTGGACATTAAAAACCGAACAAATGTTGAAGCAATGGTTTTCCTCTCTAAAGAGGGCGAGACCGTAATGAAATGGTATCATCTCTGGGATAAAATCCAGAACGACTTTCCTAACTTCAAGGTGGATGCAGGCCCTAACTCCCCGTTCATTGCAGGCCCATTGCAGATGGGATACTACGATTTCTTATTGATCGCCCCGGCAACTGCCAATACCGTGGCAAAAATTGTGTATGGGATTGCAGATACTCTTGTTACAAACGCAGTTTCTCAGACTGGGAAAGGACAAACACCTATTTTTATCCTGCCTGTAGACCAGAAAAGAGGGAGTGTAAAAACCTCTGCGCCAAGTGGCAGAGCCTTTGAACTTAATATGCGCGAAGTAGATGTTCAAAACTCGGAAAAACTTGCACAAATGGAAAATATCACGGTGCTTGAGAGCCCTTACGAGATTTATGACATATTCGGGCTTGAGCGACCTACTGAAGATATAATCCTGAAAGTGAAAGAACGAAAAAAGAAGAAAACTAAGGAAGAAACCAAAATATAAAAACTTTAAAACTCGGGTAATCTGAAGAGATAAGTTATCAGAGGGGGTAAGAGGTATGAAAAGTACGTATCAAAATGTAGTAGAGGAAGTAAAAAATCTGAAAGGAATTGAAGAAGCCGTAGCTCTGGCAATTGAGAGGGAAACAGCGGCAAGAGACTTCTACTTTAGTAAAGCTGCTTTAATGGACAAACCGAAATTTAAGGAACTCTACGAGTATCTGGCAAATGAAGAGGTAAAACATCTTGGCTATCTTGAAAAATATCGGGATCAAAATGAGCTGCCTGTAACCAGTACGGAAATTCCGAGTAGCCAGTCTTTCACCCCTGAGTTTGATATGGGGCGCATAAAAGGTGGAGAGATTACGCTTGGAGATGCGGGAATCCTTGTTGCAGCTCTCAGGCACGAGAGAAAAAGTGAAGATTTCTATCTGGAAGTCGCAAAAATGGTCGATGACGAAAGCCTGAAAAATTTCTTCGAGATGCTGGCAGGTTACGAAAGAAGTCATTACGAGTTAATTGACCAGTTCCTGGAAGAGATTACCAGTTTCCGGATGCAGACCTGAAAAACCAGACGAGATGCGAATATGGATGCAGAAGAAACAGGTGGAGTCGTTGAACTCTCCAGTGGTGTATACTGGGTAGGAGCAATTGATTGGAACGGAAGAGATTTTCACGGATTTACAACTCCCGGAGGGACAACCTACAACTCTTACCTGGTCGTTGGGGAAAAGACCGCACTTATAGATACGGTAAAATCTCCCTTTGCAGGGGAGATGCTCAGACGCATTAGTCAGGTTATAGACCCTTCAAAACTCGACTACATTGTAGTAAACCATATGGAACTTGACCACTCAGGTTCTCTGGCAGAGCTTAAAAAACAAACCGATGCTAAAATACTCATTACAAAAAAGGGCGTTGATATCCTTAACGGTTACTTCAAGGGCTCGGGTAGTGAGAACTGGGACCTTGAGGTTGTGAAGACAGGCGACCAGCTGGATCTGGGTGGCAAAACTCTTCTGTTCCTGGAAGCTACAATGCTGCACTGGCCTGACAGTATGGAGACTTTTCTGAAAGAAGACAGGATCCTCTTTTCAAACGATGGTTTTGGGCAGCATATAGCAACCTCAAAAAGGTATGATTTCGAAGTGGGAGATGTCCTTCCTGAGGCAGCCGAGTACTACGCAAACATTCTCATGCCTTTTCGTCTGCCGCTTCTTCGTTATCTTGGGTTATTAAACAAGTTGGAAATAGACCCCTTGCAGATAGCTCCTTCTCACGGAATTCTATGGAAACGGGATCTGCCGAAGATCCTTGAGGCTTACAAATCGTGGGCTGACGGAGAGGTAAAAGAAAAAGTGCTTGTGATATATGATACCATGTGGGGCAGCACAGAAATAATGGCAAACGAAATTGTCGAAGCTGTCCGAGCCGCAGGTGTGGAGGTAAAACTGCTGAATCTTCGAAAAAGCTCGAGGAGTGATATCATGAAAGAGATGCTTGATGCAGCCGCCTTTGCAGTAGGTTCACCGACTCTTAATAATGGGCTCTTTCCAACGGTCGGTGACTTCCTGGTATATCTCAAAGGCCTGCGCCCCCAGAAGAAAAAAGCTGTGGCATTCGGGTCCTATGGCTGGGGAGGAGGAGCAGTAAAAACCATAGAACAGGAACTAAAAAGCGCAGGAATTGAAGTGATTGGTCCCGGGTTGCAGGTAAAGTACAGACCATATGAAAAAGAACTGTTGAACTGCAAAAAGCTTGGAGAGCAGCTTGCAGCTACCGCAAAAAAGTATTAAATTATTTTATCTCGGCTCTCCATTTAACATTTTTTTCTTAGCGGTTTTCATTTTTTGACTCCATTTTTTGAAAACCTTCCGGAAAGGTTTTCAGCCTCAATAGCCGTATAGCCTGGAATTTTTGCCGGACTTTCTGCAAGAAATACTTTCACTCTGCTAGGCTGAGGTTAATAAGTACTGACGTAGTTTTTGTAAATAGAGGTGAATACAATGGAGGAAATATTCAAAGGATTGATCGAGCGTGCTCAGTATTATGAGCAGTTTGAAAGTTACAGAAACATAAATCCCTCAGTACAGTTTGAAGATATGTCTATACTTAAACAAAAGGCACCAGTAATGAGTATATAAAACAGGATTATTGACTACTATCTTGGAAGCGCTTGAATCATATAATCAAAAACTGCGGATTGAAAAGCTGCGAATCAAAAACTGTGAATCAAAAACTGCGAATCAAAAACTGCGAATCAAAAACTGCGAATCAAAAACTGCGAATCAAAAACTGCGAATCAAAAACTGCGAATCAAAAACTTCAAATTAAAAACTGCGAATCAAAATGATGTAAAACCTCTAAAGAACTAAAACCTCTAAAGAACTGGAATGTTGAGAAGTAAGTTTCAAAATAAGTCAATTGAAGTGGATCTCAAGAACAGATCATACAAGTAAATCTCAAGAACAGACCAACTGAGACGTAAACTTCAAGAAAAGTCAGAAAAAAATCGAAAACACGAAGAAATTCCGACGAAAATTAAAGGCGGAGAGAAACTTACTTTTCAACCGGTTCCATTTAGACCTGCGATTTCTATCCCAATTCCACAGGACAAATTTTGAATTCAATTTTTTATAACCATTGAAAACAATAGAAATCAGTCAAAATAGAAAACAAGATTGGGCGACAAATTTAAACTGGAACGTTTTCTTGAAACCGGAATATTGCCCTTCTAACTTTTTGGTATCTGCTGTAATCACATGTTACTATTTTTTCCTGATCTTTGTCGTTAAGTGTATTATTCTTTAATGAGTATCACTCTCGCCGGAGCTCCGTCCGTATCTATACGGAGAGGCAGACCTACGAACGTATATTCCCCTTCAGGAATGCCGGCAAGGTTGAGCCCTAAAAACAAAGTCGTATTATTTATAAGCAGTTCACGGACCTCGTCGTCCCCATCGGGTTTCTTGATGCTCAGGTAATCAAATCCCAGTGTTTTGATTCCGGCATTGACGAGGTATTCAGCTGCGTCCATTTTAAGGTGTACATAATTCTCAAGGAATTTCACGTACCCAAGGGCCGAGTTTCTGGTCTTGAGAAGCACTATCTCTTCAGGCCCGATTTCAAACTCTTCAAGATCCTGACTGTGAATTTCACTTTCCACAAGCGTGAGATCAAAAACCCTGCATTTTCCATAAAAATGATCAAGAGGCAGGTCAGCAGTGCTTTCTCTACCATTTCTTAGATGCAGTTTGGATTCTACATGAGTGCCTGTATGGCTTCCCATAGTCAGGATAGACTCGTTTACCTTATCCCTTGGGACGGAGGCATACCTCTTAATAGAAGGTCTGGGCTTTCTCGGATATACAACCATTTCTTCCGTAATAGGCAGTGAGATATCGAAAAATTGACGCAGAATGAAACCCCCATTCATTCGTTAGCGATAAATCCGTATTTAAGTGCAGTCATTTTTGATAAAAATGTAACTGCGCTTTATTATAAAAAAGGGTTTAAAACATTAAAAACTCTCCTCTGGCAGGAGGGGTCTATCCTACCCGGTTGAACTAATTTTACTAGGTTGAACTGGTTTTACCAGGTTAAACTAATTTTACCAGGCTTAGCTGATTTTACCAGGTTTAACTGGTTTTACTAGTTTGAGTTGCACTGATCCTGTATGTTGTTCCTCACATATTGTTCCTCACATATTCCGCAACCGCGTTTCCGACTTCCATTGTGCTTGCCGTCCCTCCGAGGTCAGGAGTGATGATTTTCTTTTGGAGTACATTGGTTATTGCCTCATCGATAATTTGAGATCGAGGTTCTCCCATCCATTCGAGCAGCATCTTTACACAGAGGATTGCAGCAAGCGGGTTTGCAATGCCCTTTCCGGCAATGTCAGGTGCGCTCCCGTGCACAGGTTCGAAGAAGGCATATTTCTCCCCTATATTGGCGCTTGGGACAAGGCCGAGACTTCCTACAAGGGCTGCGCACATATCACTCAAAATATCTCCAAAGAGGTTCGTTGTAACCACAATGTCATACCTTTCAGGGTGCATAATAAGGTTGTAAGCCATCGAGTCAACCAGCATATCCTCATATTCCACGCCGTTAGCACTGGCGGTTTGCCTGCAAACATCGAGGAAAAGCTTGTCGGATTTCAGGACATTGGATTTATGGACAATAGTCAGCTTGTTCTTTCTTTTCTTTGCAAGCTTACAGGCATATTCTGCAATCCGCTCGGAACCTTTCCGGGTGACAACTCTTTTCGTCCAGGAGATTTCGGGCCCTATTTCTTCAATTCCCGAGTACAGCCCTTCAGTGTTTTCCCTGACAATAATAAAATCGAAATCGTTTCTCCCGGTAACTCCTGTTATACCGGGCAGAGGTTTTACAGGCCTGACATTAGCATACAGATCAAGTTCCTTTCGTATAGTCAGGAGCACGCTTTTGTAATTCGGGTCCGGCACAGTAGTAATTGCCCCAAAAAGGACAGCATCGCACTCTTTTATAGTTTCCAGATCATCATTTGATATTGCAGTTCCTGTCCTTTCCCACCGGGTATAGCCAAGCTCCAGGGGTACTTTTTCAAACTCAAGCCCGAAAGCATCAAGGACTTTAACAGCCGCAGGGATTACTTCCCTGCCTATACCATCACCTTCGATTACAGCCAGTCTCATATTAACTGCATCTTAGTTAGGGGTATATGAATCTGGCGTAACTTTTTGAGACTTCCAGGATTTGTCAGATCCAGAGCAGATGTTCGGCAAGGATTTTTCCACCAATCCCGATGAGAATAAGTCCTCCAATAATCTCGACTTCGTGCTCAAAAAAATGACCTATTCTGTACCCCAGGACTGCTCCGCAAAAAGACATGAAAAAGGTCACACAACCTATTATAATCACAGGTTCAAGGATAGGAGTATTTAGAAAAGCAAAGCTAATTCCCACGGCAAGGGCATCTATACTTGTAGCGATTGCGAGCATCAGAAGCACCGGATAATTGAGGGAATTTATCTTCCCATCCGGGTCTCCGTAAAGAGCCTCATAAATCATTTTGCCTCCGATAAAGGCCAGAAGCCCAAAAGCAATCCAGGGAGCATAGTTTGATACAAAGCCACTTACTGCGCTCCCTCCAATCCAGCCCAGCACAGGCATAAAAGCCTGAAATCCTCCAAAAAAGAAGGCAAGCTTCAGTGCATCCTTTAGTTGAAAAGGCCGTATAGTAGTGCTGCTGGACATGGAAACTGCAAATGCATCCATTGAAAGTCCGAGCCCTAAAAGGAAGTTAGTCAGGAAAGACATTAGGTGAACTCCAGTTTCGTTTTATAAATGAGATTTTTCTTCATTTTATAAATGAGATTTTTCGGGATAGTTAAACTTTTAGTATATAATTTAGGGATAGTTAATGTTTTTACACCTGATTTATGAATAATTAGAGCTTTAAAATATAATTTATGGATAATTTGAGATTTTACACCTGATTTAGGGGTAATTAGAGCTTCAGTACATGAGTACATTTGAGACTTGAAATCCTCAAAATATCTGTATTCCTGGTTATTACCCTTTTAATGATCCAATAAATATACAATCAGATTTAAAACTATGTCTTCTGTGCAGGCAACTAATGAAAAATACTTTTTGAGAGTATAAGGGATAATAGATCTCATCAAACTTCAGGCAGACTAAGCCCTAAAGGTCTGCGTAACATGATTAGAAGAGACAGTGTTTGAATTAAACTACTGTATGAATATTTTCACTTTGCTCATACCTTAGTTCTGCTCATACATATTGGCAATCCCTGGCAGCACTTCGGTTAAATAAATCTGCTCACATCTTAGTTCTGCTCACATCTTAGTTCTGCTCACACCTTAATTTTAGATTTTTCCTTAACCACTGTTTTTGTTTTATTGCCCGATATTCCTGCCCTTACTTTTCTATATACCGTATATTTACCGTTGCCTTCATAATAAATAGCATATTTATACTGATCTCCATCAAAAAACTTAAAGCCTTTTCTATAAAACGCCGGATATTTTACAACACGCAGCGGATCAAGCGAATAACGCTGGTATATGTTGCTGTCAGCGAGAGTTTTAACCAAATCTGGTATCACATTCACCTGTTGATACTTCCCTTGAATATTACGTCCAATGATTGTGTTATAAGCAAGTGAAGCCTGTACCGCAACCTTTACAAACACAAACTTCAGCAAGAAAACCCCCACAACGAATCCAACAATCCATACAATCGTGAGCAAAAGCATAGCATTACCCCCAGGCTTAATTTTGTTATGTAATAGGCTACCCGTTTCCGATTACATGAGTCACTTAAATCTTTGATGTTCCCCTCAAATCTCCTCAATTACGAGCGTCGCTAGTAAATGATCCTTTAAAAGGATGACCTTCATAGATTATAACTTTTTCTAAATTTAGTCAAGAATTTCTATTAATACTGAACTTATGTATATATAATAAAAAATCTTATGATTTAGACATAAGAATATAATTAATAAAAGTTGATCAGATTCTTACACAAAAGATTGTTACTGACAAAAAAATAACATGAGTCCTGCTCTTTCCCCTGACACGACAATTCATAAGTGCGTGTTACTTGCGTGTCTTATATCGGTTCTTCCTCATTCCCTGTGGATAAGATTATTTTCAATTCGAGACCGCATTGGTTTTTATGAAGACATTATGGCTCTTCGCTATTCCGTATGGATAAGATGATTTTCAACTCAAGACCGCATTGGTTTTTATGAGAATATTATGAGGATATCCACACAAAACAACGAAGAGCCCTTATACTTCTTGCAAGATCAGTTTCGGATTTATCAATAGTTGATGAAAATGGGAAGATAGGAGCAGGCAGCACTACTATTCAAAAAAAGGTATAAAATAAGTAAATTGAATTTCGCGCAGGCAGTTTTTTCAATTACCAGTTTCCAGTGTAAGTTTCCTCAAGTAAACTTAGCAGGCCTGCAGTTTAATTTGTGAACACTATTATACCTGGCTATTTAGATCCTCTGAACCCTGCCTGAGGCTGTTTACAAGTTTTCGGATAGCTTCAGCAACCTGGTACTCCGATGCACCCCAGTGAACTACAGCTCCATCAAAGCCCGAAATCTTTACAAGCCCTGAATTTTCAGACCTGCAGCAGCGAGTAATAAAGGATTTTGAGGGCACAACTATTTCGGACTTGAAAGGACAGATGTTTATAAAAGAATACTCTAATTCAGGAAAACGCATCTCAAAAAGAGTCTTTGAAATCTCGCATCCTACGAGTAAATGTCCATTTTCTGTGAGCACATCCGAATCCAGGCACTTGCCTTCGAGTCCAGACGCGCTGCATGGAAAAACCGTATTTTTTCCTTCAAAACGCCTGAGGTCAATTACCTTTTCAGTAAACCTGACCTGGAGGTCCCCGAAAATTCCACTGGCTTCGAGCCTTCTCACAACAAGAGAAAGCCAGGACGGATAAGGGGGAGCAACGTCAAGGATTTCTAGCTCAAGAATGCTTGAAAGGTCAGGGGCATGAACAAAAGTAACATGCCTATCCATACCTGTAAAAATTACCGTGTTCACTTTGCCGGTACAGAGCTTTTCTGCAGTCTCGATCAGGAGTGTGCGGTTTTTTATGTTTAATTCCCTGTCATACTTTACCACCTCTTCTCGTGAGGCTATTTTTTCGAGAGCTTCAACTTTCCTGAGCAGTCCCTCTCCGCTTTTTTTTACGTGATAAACTGCATATTCGTAGTTGCCTGTCTGAGGATTTTCCTTTTCTGTAATCAGATAGTCAGTAAGAAAATAGATAGGCTCTTCAGTGCCCGGGCAGAAGGATTTTGTTACTCCCACATACTTATACTCATCAGGAAAAAGCATAGATATCGGTTGTTTTGGATGATTTTTTGGGTTGTTGATTCTATAGTCACAAGGCTAAATAATGCAGCTACTCAACTGAGATAAAATGAACTTTTTATTGCAACAATTACAGGTGTGACCATAGGTTACTGTTCTGGATTTCCGTTCTGGATTTCCGTTCTGGATTACTATTATTTTAGTAATTATCAAATTTAATTCATTTCCGATATGTTTCCGGTGTACATTTCGGTGTACTTTTCGGTGTACATTTCAGTGTACTTTTCATATTTTGATATTTACAGGACTAATTATTCTTTTTGCTCACCCTGGATTTTTTTTCTATGGGCTACAAGCCCGCCGTCAGCAAGTATCTGGAGAAGGAAATCCGGCAATTTGTTTCCCCTGAATGTGCCTTTATCCGAAACTGTAACCTCGCCTTTTAGCAGATCAACTCTGACCTCATCGCCCTCCTGGCAATCTATATCGGCTTCAATAAGAGGTAACCCTACATTGATTGCATTTCGGAAAAAGATCCTCGCGAAAGATTTTGCGACAACGCAGGCTATACCTGCATGTTTTAAAGCAAGGGGAGCCTGTTCTCTTGAAGAGCCGCAGCCAAAATTGCTGCCTGCTACAATAATATCCCCTGGTTTTACTTTTTTTGCAAACTCGGGGTCAATGCCTTCCATTGCATGAGCTGCAAAGACCTGCATATCTTTGGTTCGCAGGTATTTACCAGGAATAATTACGTCTGTATCGATATCGTTTCCGAATTTCCAGATTCGGCCTATGATAGGGTTTTTCATCGCAATTCACCTGCGAAGTAGGTTTTTTTAATAGTATATCTAGATAGCGGGAAAATAAAATAAAAGTCTGCAGACCTTACCTAAAAATAAAGTTGAAAAGATATAACCTAAAAATAAAAGCAAAGGAAAAAGAAGTAGAAATAAAGGTGAGTGGAGTGAGTAATAGTACACTCCGTAGCTTATACCTTTACTTCTTCTCCTTTTAATACGGCTTCTTCACTTACTTTCACTTCTTTTGTCGTATCTCCATAGCTCACTACATAGGGTCCTGAAGGTGCGGTATCAAACTTTGTTTCGCCTGTACTCGGACCATCGGTCGAATAAGGCACTGTAAATTCATACCTGCCCTGTGAATCTGCAGTTGTTGACTGTGAGTATCCAAAGGTCCTTCCCTGATTTGTAAGAATTGTCGTGTTTATATTCACGGTTTCATTGGGGGATGCCGTGCCTGTTATATTTGCACCCTTGACGTACTCGAAGATCTTGACATAGCCGGTATCTACTTCAGAGAGTTTACCTCCGTAGAAGTAATTGTATACCTGTTTATACCCGGCCTCGTCAGTTTGATAGGCCTCAGTCTCGTGGACCATACGGTACTGTTTCAAGCCATTTCCGTCAAAAATATGCAGTTTTGCTTCCATGGAATTAAAATATCGGGTAGAAGGTATGTTCTGATATTGGCTACCTGTCCAGTAAGCCTGATAATACCCATCAGTATCAAGAGTCCAGGCAGGCATTGCCCCGAATATTTCTGTAGCCATTCTGGCATCAGACATTATATATCGTGATCCTGCTTTGTCGGACCTTGGGTCTATGGCTTCAAGTATTGCACTTGCTTCTTTTTCAGATGGAGCTGTGAAGAAGGTTGCTGCACCTGGTTGGTTTGTCTCGTTAATACTTGCCCTGCGACCTCCTATTCCTGCCTGGAACGGGTTCGCATTCGGCATCCTGTGCCCTATTGTCTCTATATAGTGCCCGTAGTCCCACCAGGACATAACACCATATGCAGTATCAGGATAATTGAAAAGTTCTCCGTTTATCGGGGCTTCATAAGTGGCATTGTAGTCCATCCCAGGGTCCGGGGTGTTTGAGCGAAGCCAGGTACAAGCTTCCATCCAGGGCTCATTGGGCTCATTTGAGCCAACTGCATATAGCATTGCATATGCATATACCGGATAAATTAGAAATACCGCTATAAGCAGGACTGCTAGAATCTGCTGTACTTTGAAGAATTTCAATGCCTCTGGAATATCTGCGGGTGACTTTACAGTACTTTTGAACTTCTGGTCAAGTTCACCCCATTTTACTTTTTCAAGTAACAATCCTCCCAGATATGCACTCAGGATTGAAACGTTTATTGAATAGTAATATGCAAAACGGTTCTGGCCGTAAATTGCAAGGAGAATAAAGAAACTCCAGACAAGAAGCAGAAATTCCTGAGGCTTTGGTCTTCTAAACAGATTTGCAGCCAGAATAAGCATTCCTAGAATAGAAGCGAGAAATCCCGTAGTAGTGAAATTTGAGAAAGCTTTAGAAAGGGTAAAGACACCACTACTGTAAAATATGGAAGTAGCTTCACCAATTGTCGAAGGCCCTCCCTGTTGAATCCCAAAAACAGTGCTCGGAGCGTTTATAATCAGGGAATAAAGGGATGGAGATAAAACCTTGATACATATAAGCCCGAGAATACCAGCTCCGAGGATTAGCAGAGGGTAGTAATAAGCCGTCATTTGCTTTCTTTTGAATTCCCTTTCAATAAGGCTCAAAGCCGCAAAACCTGCCATTGTCCCAAGGGATGTGATAACATGGAACCAGGAGTAATAGTACAGAGAAAACCCCATGTCAGGGTGGACAAAGGGAAGGATAAGGATTGTACTTACTAAGCAGGTGACTATGCCTGTAAACCCAAGGTAGTCGCTGGATTCATTCCGGAAATTGTCCAAGATATACTGGAATATAGCGTAAACAAGTACAATTAATAAGAATAGCGAGCCTCCTGGCCAGCAAAGCTGGTAGGCTGAATACATTATTCCAGCCATAACCGAGTATATAAAAGGTTCTTTCAGGACATTGAATTTCTTATTGAACACATCTTCAAAATGAAGTTTTTTCTCCTTTGCTGAAATCAAGGCCAGCATGAAAAACATCATGAAGAAAGTACTGAATAGTGATTCAGCGACATGATGGTCTGTAAAACCAATCAGTGAACGGGTCAGAAACTGCCCTGGAGCAAATGCTATCAGAATCGCAGCCAGAATCCCGGTTTTATGCCCCCCAAGATATTTTCCAATGTAGTAAACCGGAATGACAGCAAGGGCTCCGAGCACGGCAGGAAAATAAGCTCCTACTGTATAAACCAGTTGAGAACTGGGATGTCCCATTCCAAGAATCAGGGAGGTTATGGCCATCATTTGGTCGAACAATGGGCCGAAATGTATGTAACTCCCGTTAGGATAGTTGGTCATGGGATTGAAAAACATCCTGTGTGGGTAATTTTCAAGCAGGACGAATAAGGTACGCATATGGTACCAGGCATCGTTGGTCGCAAACTTTACGGATCCATCGGATAAGAACACCGAATCTGAAGGAAGTGTTCTGACCCACAGAGATATAAAGCCAATTATCGCAACTGCCAAAGTATAAGGCCAGCTGGATTTGATTTTGTTTTGAAATGATGATACAGGATGATCCTGAGAACTCATAATAATCCCCTTTAAGAGGTAAGTTTTTTCAATTAAATATATAATTTGTGGAAGAAGAAAATCAAATAGATAATATTATCCTATGCAGGCAAATCAGTCTGATTAGTTATAATCCTGCTTATCCATTTTCGGAAACTTCATGCATTTTTCATATTGAGTCGTCAGAACAGTCTTCAAGAGGTTCAGTATTCCTGGAGGAGAGTTACTTTTCTTTCCCGACTACAGTCTCTCTACAACTGTCTACTTCGAAACATTAGTAAGTCTTCTAAGACGCTGCAATGTTATTGTTCCACTTTAAGAGGCCCTTTGACATATAAAATAACTTTATTAATAGTATATAAAAGTATATGTAACCTGTGAATATATAAAAAACAATCATTCTGGAAAGGTGGAGGCTACTTCAAAAATATCTATAGAACAATCATTTCCAAAAAAGATAAAAATAAAAATAAAGACATCAAATAAGGTAAAATGAATAAAATAAGGTGAATGAATAAAATAAGGTGAAATGAATAAAACCTGACTTCCGCTTTTTTAAGCGCATAAATTCAATTTTTCCATAATTTCTTTTTGCTTTCTTGTGAGTTCTGTAACTATTACCTCTCCATTTTGCAGTTCTACTTTTCTGATCTTCTCAAGCTCTAAAAGTAAACTCTCTACTGTATAATCCTCAATAATTTTTGTTTCCTTCATCATACTCAGTAGCTTCATTCTAATAATTAGTCCGATAAAGCAGACAAAAATGAATCCCTTTGTTGTTGAATCTTTGTTTGTGTTTAGTGGAAGCGACTGAATATCATTTTTCATTACTTTGAATCCTTTCTCAACAATATCTCTTTCTCTGTAGTAAGTGAGACATTCTACCCAATCACGTTCTCCATAATAAAAAAGGAAAAACTTTCCCATTCTGTTTATTCTCTGCGATACTGCATTTTTCTTGATATTGATTTTGAAATGGTCATCTATCTTTTTCCACGAATAGAAACTTGCCATTTCCCTTGCTCTCTCTTTGAACACCTCTGCCGCATTTCTCCATCCTGGTATTGCTGTTTCTTCCAGTTTTTCCTTCATATCATAAAGACGGGAGTAAAATGTGCTTTTTTCTTCCATTTCTCTCTTTGGATCATAGAAACAGTATCCATTGATCTTGAATTCCTTTTCCTCAAGAGTCACTGGCTTTACAAATATTGGTTTTTTGTGAAACTTATGAAGATATTCCGGACTTTCGATGTCTTTTTGTACTGAACTCATAAGCTCTTTGACACTTTTAAGTGCCATTGTAGCTGGCATAATAAAAGGAATCTTTTCCCTTACTAATTCCTCAATGTTTCCCTTGCTGAAAAAGCCTCTATCCATTACCAGTGTATAGTTTTCCATTCCATGAGCTTCTATCTTTTTTAGAGTATTTTTAAGAGTTGTAACGTCTACAATACTTCCAGGATAGATGTCATACATCACCGGAATTCCTTTTTCCTTATCCATAATCATGGAGAGATTTATTTGAGGAAGATCGCAATTGTCTCTATTGTATCCGTATTCAAGAAGATTAATTAGTTGTGAGTAGCTCGATAAACTGGTAAGATCGTACATTAATGTGCGTTTTGTCCCAAGATTTCTAAACATTTTACCCATAAACATGGATGGAATGTCGCTATTACCTACTTTTGCAAGTAGATTACTGATGTTTTGACTTTTCAAGGGTAACTCAGGCCACTGGAGAGAAAGAACAGAATTCTCATACCAGGTTTTAAGGTTATACATAGCTGTAGGACGAATTACACGATTAAGTGCTATTGAAAGTATCATGTTCCTGTCTTTTTCATTGAACAGATCACCAAGATATTCTTCAATTTTGAGTTCTTCTACTATTTTCTGTAATGGAAGGAACTCACCATAGTTATAAGCATTTACAGGTTTGCTGGAAACGAAAGAAGTCTCATCTTGCACGATTTCATCGGAAGAGTTTAATGCGTCACGAACTCTAACAGGTTTACCGTTTATGTTTCTGCCAACATATTTGGATTTATGGCGAATTTGTTTCTTTTCCTTATCGTAATAAGGAATATCTTCGTACCAGTACTCAATTCCATTTATTTTCTTGATGCGGAGGATAGACTTCATGCGCTTATATAATAAGCGCATAATAGTATAGATAGTTTTTGAATTGTTGTTTGGAAATGAGTAAGTTAGTATGCATCTGCACACGAATTAAATGAGCAAAATAGGGATACAAAAAGTATGCGCTTAAAATTTGGGAATTAAGGATAAAACAAGGTAAAATGAATAAAATAAGGTAAAAGAAATAAAATAAGGTAAAAGAAATAAAATAAGGTAAAAAAAATAAAATAAGGTAAAAGAAATAAAATAAGGTAAAAGAAATAAAAATGTGAAATTAACTAACTGTATTATTCTTATACTGTTCAAACCTTTATTTCTTCTCCTTTTAATACATCTTCTTCACTTACTTTCACTTCTTTTGTCGTATTGCCATAACTCAATAAATATGGTCCTGAAGGTGCAGTATCAAATTGTGTTTCGCCTACAATCGGACCTTCTGTGGAGTAAGGCACTGTGAGCTCGTACTTTCCCTGAGAGTCTGCAGTTGTTGACTGCGAGTATTCAAAGGTTCGCCCCTGATTTGTAAGAATTGTCGTGTTTATATTCACGGTTTCATTGGGGGAAGCCGTGCCTGTTACATTTGCACCTTTAACGTACTCGAAGGTCTTGACATAGCCTGTATCTACCTCCGAGAGTTTACCTCCATAAAAGTAATTGTATACCTGTTTGTACAGTAGCTCATTGGTTTGGTAGGCCTTAGTCTCATGAATCATACGATACTGCTTCAAGCCATTTCCGTCAAAAATATGCAGCTTTGCCTCCATTGTATTAAAATATCGAGTGGTAGGCAGGGACCTATACTCTTTATCTATCAAGTATACCTGGGTGTACCCTTTATTATCAAGAGTCCAGGTAGCAATTGACCAGAATATATCTGTAGCCATTCTGGCATCAGACATTATGTATCTTGCACCTGCTTTGTCGGGCCTCGGGTCTATGGCTTCAAGTACTGCACTTGCTTCTTCTTCAGATGGGGCTGTAAGAAACGTTGTAGCACCTGGTCGATTTGTCTCGTTAATGCTTGATGTGCGGCCTCCTATTCCTGCCTGGAACGGGTTCGCGTTTGGCATTCTATGCCCTATTGTCTCTATATAGTGCCCGTAGTCCCACCAGGACATAACACCATAGGCAGTATCAGGATAATTGAAAAGTTCTCCGTTTTTCGGAGCTTCATAAATGGCATTGTAGTCCATCCCAGGGTCCGGGGTGTTTGAGCGAAGCCAGGTACAAGCATCTTCCCAGGGCTGGATAGGCTGCCCGTATACCATTTTTGTATATGGAATTGCAGATCCATATACTGGATAAATTAGAAATACCACTATAAGCAGGACTGCTAGAACCTGCTCTACTCTGACGAGTTTCAATGCCTCTGGAATATCTGCGGGTGACTTTACAGTACTTTTGAACTTCTGGTCAAGTTCACTCCATTTTACTTTTTCAAGTAACAGTCCTCCCAGATATGCACTCAGGACTGAAACATTTATTGAATAGTAATATGCAAAACGGTTCTGGCCATAAATTGTAAGGAATATCAAGAAGCTCCAGACAAGAACCAGTAATTCCTCGGGTTTTGGTTTTCTGAATTGGTTTGCAGCCAGTATAAGCATCCCGAGAAGAGACGCAAAAAATCCCGTAGCAGTAAAATTTAAATAGACTTTTTCCATAGTAAAAGTGCCATATGGTAAGAATATAGACGAAGCTTCTTCTATTGTGGAAGGTCCTCCCTGTTGAATTACGAAAACAGTGTTTGGTGCATGTATAATCAGGGAATACAGTGATGGAGATACGATTTTTGCAATTATAAGCCCGAGAATTCCTGCTACGAGGATTAGAAAAGGGTAATAATAAGCTTTTATTTTCTTTCTTTTGAATTCCCTTTCAATGAAACTCAAAGCCACAAAACCCACCATCGCTCCAAGAGCGGTGACTACATGGAACCAGGAGTAATAGTACAGAGAAAAACCCATATCTGGATGGACAAAGGGGAGGATGAGTATTGTACTTACCAGGCAAGTGACTACACCTGTAAACCCAAGGTAGTCGCTGGACTCATTCCGGAAATTGTCAAGAATATATTGAAATATTGCGTAAACAAGAACGATAAATAAGAAAAGCGAGCCTCCTGGCCAGGAAAGCTGGTACGCTGAATACATGATTCCAGCCATAACTGAGTATATAAGAGGTTCTTTCAGGACATTGAATTTCTTATTGAACACATCTTCAAAATGAAGCTTTTTCTCCTTTGCTGAAATCAAGGCCAGCATGAAAAACATCATGAAGAAAGTGCTGAATAGCGATTCGGCAACATGATGGTCTGCAAAGCCAATCATTGAACGGGATAGAAACTGCCCTGGAGCAAATGCAATCATGATCGCAGCCAGAATCCCAACTTTATGTCCACCAAGGTACTTTCCTATGTAGTAAACCGGAATAACAGTTAGGGCTCCGAGCACGGCAGGGAAATAGGCTCCTATAGTGTTAACCAGTTGAGAACTGGGATTTCCCATTCCAAGAATCAGGGACGTAATAGCCATCATTTGATCAAACAATGGACCAAAATGTATGTAACTCCCATTAGGATAGTTGGTCATGGGATTGAAAAACATCCTGTGGGGGTAATTTTCAAGCAGAACGAAGAGGGTACGCATATGGTACCACGCATCATTGGTCGTGAACTTCACAATTCCGCCAGGAAAAATTACATTGTCTGATGGGATTATTCTAATCCATAGAGACACAAAACCGATTATCGCAACTGTCAGAGTATAAGGCCAGCTGGATTTGATTTTATCCTTTAATGACGATACAGGACGATCCTGAGAATTCATAGTATCCCCTTTATAAATTAAACATTATAAATTACGGTATAATTATGAAAAAGAAAATTAAATAGATTGTATTAATTCTATGTAACAGTTTATAATTCTATCCCATTTCTGATCAGGAGCTTCGTAGTGCTTTCTCTCTCCGAACTGGTTGAGAATAGCTTCTCTGATAGAATCGATATCCGCAGGGGGTACGAAAAAAGTGCCTTCATAGTTAGCCATTGATTCTTTTAAGCCACCTACTTCGGAAACAACAACAGGCTTTCCAAAAGACATGGCGATATGCGCAATTCCACTCTGAGAAGCTCTCAGGTAAGGCAGGACTACTACATCGGCAGCACTGAAATACAGGTTTACTTTCTCGTCAGGAACATATTCGTCTACAAGTGTAATCTTATCATGAAAAGGAGAAGCTTTAATCTGGTCAAGTAATTCCTTGCGGTCTTCCCAGATTTCCCCGACAATCAATAACCGGCTTTTTTCGAGAATTTTAGGGGGCAGTTGTTCGAAGGCCCTGATGAGGTAGGGAGTTCCCTTATATTTTCGAATTAACCCGAAAGAAAGTATAACGAAATCGTCCTTTATCGAGAGATTTCTTCTTGCTTCTTTTATGTCAAGCAATTCTCCGTACTGGTCATAAAGTCCATGTGGGATCACATGAATTTTTTCAGGGGAAATAGAGTATCTTTTTGCAACAAGCTCTTTATCGGACTCGGAATGAGTAATATATGCATCAAGGTTTTTACGCAGCAGTTTTCCTGTTATTTTTGAGTATAACCTGATTGGAAGTATTGATTCTTCAAAAGGATCTACAACTTCATGAAATTCTATAATTATTTTAGGTTTATTCAGAAAACCTGCAAATATCTTTAGCAGAAGCTGCATATGCGCAATCGAGGAAGTCCACCACTGCAAAACTATAATATCCGGTTTTTGTGCCTTAAGAAAGCGGTATGCTTGAATCCAGGTCAGTGGATTGTTATAGTCCATGCCGTTAAAGACAGGTATCCCGGGTGAAAAATTCAGGTCAGAAATATTCTTTCCAACATGGGATTTTCCGGGAAACAGAAAAGTTGGAAGCAACTGCCGAAAGCAAACTACTGAGACGTCTTTTTCCACAGACATGGCATTTGCCAGACGGATAGTGTAATAACTGATACCGCTCAAAAAACGTTTCGAAGGTCCGACTATGCAAACGCTTTTATTAGATGTCATTTGCCTAAACTATCACAGTATCTTTATATTAAACTAATGCATTACTCCACATAGATTCCAGTATAAAAGAGGTTCAGCCTTGAAAATAGCCCAGATATGTCCCCGTTATTCTCCTGACATAGGTGGAGTGGAAACTCATGTCAAAGAAATTAGTGAAAGGCTGGTTAAAGCAGGGCACGATGTGGAGGTTATAACAACCGATCCCACGGGACAATTGAGAAAACAAGAGATAATAAATGGAGTAAGGGTTATAAGGTTCAGATCTTTTGCTCCGGGAAATGCGTACTACTTCGCTCCTCAAATCTATACTTATCTCAAAAAGCACGACTACGATATAATTCATGCCCATAGTTATCATGCTTTTCCTGCATTTTTCGCATCATTAAGCAGGCACAGCGGAAAATTTGTGTTTACGCCGCATTATCACAGGCACGGCCATACCGCATTCCGCGATTTACTGCACAAGCCGTACAGGCTTTTTGGAAAGATTATCTTCTCCAGGGCAGATTCCGTAATATGTGTCTCAGAGTATGAAAAGAAACTTGTAGAATCCGATTTTGAGGTTGCCGCAAAAACCGTAAAGATCCCTAACGGAATAAACCTTACAGAGTTTGAAGGTTTGAGGCAGCCGGAAAAAAGCTTAAACAGGAACGCTGAAAGAGAAAAGATTCTTCTCTATGTGGGCCGCCTGGAAGAATATAAAGGGGTACAGTACATTATTCAGAGTTTGCCTGAACTTCAGGATTTCCGGTTGAGAATCATTGGAAAGGGGCCTTACGAAGCTGAGCTTCGCAATATGGCTAAAAGTTCAGGGGTGGAAGCAAGGGTTGAATGGTTAAAAGATCTGTCAAGAAAAGAACTTCTTGAACGCTATGCAGATGCGGATATATTTTTAATGCTTTCTTCTCATGAAGCATATGGAATAACGGTTGCTGAGGCACTGGCTGCAGAAATTCCCTGTATAGTGGCAAAAGGGAGTGCACTTGAGGAGTTTGTTGACGGAAGAAACTGTATTGGGATTGAGAATCCGGTTTCAAAGGAGAAGGTCGTAAGAGCATTGCAAGATTTAATGGAAAATAAAAGAAGACAAAGTAAGAACGAACAAGAAAAGGTAGACGAGAAAAATTATGGCTTGTATTCGATAATAGACTGGGATGAAGTAACTCAAAAAATAATAACGGTCTATGAGTCAACTTTTAATCAGTAATACCTAACGGAAAGTTTTCCATGAAAGAACAGCTTGTATCCATAATTTTACCGACTTATAACAGGTCTGAATTGATAAAAAGATGCATTAATTCAGTACTGAATCAGACATATACTAATTGGGAGTTAATTATTTCTGATGATGGTTCTAAAGATGAAACTCCTGTTGTTGTTAGAGAATGTACAAAACTCGACCCGCGTATTAAAGCCAAAATAAATGAAGTTAACCACGGAACTCCGAGCAACCGGAATATTGGTTTATCTTTAGCCAAAGGGAGCCTTATTTTCTTCATAGAAGATGACTTAATTCTTTTTCCTGACTGTGTTGAAACCCTGGTAAATACGTACAATTCGCTTGTTTCATCAGGAATTAAAGTCGGAGCAGTGGTTCCAAAGTTACTTGAAGATAACCCGATTTCACACATTAATGCCGACCTTCATAAAAAAGAAGCTACTGAAAAAAAATTGCCCTTTGTTTTTAATAAGTGGACAGGCGAAGTATATAATAATTATACTGAGGACTTTAACGAAGTTCAGGAAACTGTCACGGGTCACGCGTGTTGTTTGTATAATCGGAGCGCCCTGGAAGAAATAGGCGGCTACGAAGAAAAAGCATACAAAGGCACATACAGCAGGGAAGAAACCGACCTGAACTTCAGGCTGCGCAAAGCAGGTTATAAATTCTTTTTTCAACCAAAAGCCGCATCTGAACACCGAAAAATAAAAACAGGTGGGTCAAGGCAGTCAAATGAGTTTAAATTTTATTATTATCACATGCGAAACCATGTTGTATTTTTGATCAGGATTTTTGGGATTAAAGCAATGTATATGGTGCCTTGTTTTATAGCAAACGTTGGGTTCAGGTTGCTTAAAAATTTATACAAAAAACCGTGACTGTAGTATATTCTTACACTAATACAATCAGATCTTACACTAATACAATCAGATTAAACAGCACGACTAATTATAAATAAACAAAAATGGAATAGTGAAGGAAAAATATGAAAACATTATTTTTTCGATTCAATCTCTCACCCGATTCAATCTCCCACTCTGGTTGAGATTTTTTGGGTTGTAGTGCCATTAATATTTCCTTTTTGTGGCCAGAGGCTCAGTTAATATCTAAAAATCTTTAGGGTCAAAACCAGGATAGTTATTTTTGGGAGCTTTTTAAGGATATAAGGTAAGTTATTTGGTCTTATGTGATTTAAACAAAAACCCAAATATTGAATATATAGATTTTTAGGTTTAATCCCGTATTTGTCAATATAAAATTTAGAAATCGTTTCTGCCTCTTTTTCAAGAGTTGTTTTTGAACCTGTTCCAGATGACAGGGAAGAACCACGAACCATAAATTTTGTAAAACTTCTGTTTAGCCGTTTAACATTACATTGATTTCCGACTCTAATAAGATAATCATAATCTGATGCATACCTGTAGGTAAGGTCAAAGTATCCAACTCTCTCCACAACTGTCTTTTTTAAAAAAGTAGAAGGTTGATTGATACAACGACATCCACGGCTTAAGACGAGGAAATCCAGGTCAAATTGAGGTAAGTATGAGGTATATTGGAACTTTCCGTTTTCATCAACGTTATCAATATAACCATATATAACGTCTACATCCTTGTTTTTTCTAAATTCCTCAACAATTACTGAGAATATTTCAGGGTTATATTCATCGTCAGTGTTTAAGCAAGCCCATATATCTCCAGACATTGCTTTTATGCCTTTATTTATGGCATCATACATGCTTTTGTCTTTACCGACAATTAACTTAATATCAGCTTTGTGAGAGTCCCTGAAAGTGTTAATAATATCAATAGTCTTATCCTTACTCCCTCCATCGACAATGATCTGTTCTACTGAAAAATCACCTTTTTGATCCAGATGAACACTTTTCAGGTTATTCAGGATATATTCTTCAGAATTAAAAGACGGAGTTATTATTGAGATTTTCATTTTTTTCTTCACATCCACTATCAGATAAAGGGTCGTTCCTTCAAAGTTTTCCGGCACTCATTGAAAACACTTTTAGTTCCTTCCCTCAAAGATATTCTATCTTTCCAGCCCAGGCTGTGAAGCTTTATGACATCAAGAAGTTTTCGTGGAGTTCCATCAGGCTTTGATGCATTTTACACAATTTTACCTTTTTATGCTGTGCCAGTTCAGCTAATTACTTTATAATGAATTTTCCCATCCCAGTGTTGATAAACTCCTATATTTCATTAGAGTTATAATTTTCTATCAAATATATATGTGCTTCAGCCATATCATTTGCATACATAACTTTTCTTAATTGGAAACCTGTTTCCTAGAAAACCTGTTTCCTAGAAAATAACTGGAAGACCCCATAATAATAACTTATAATTTAAAATGTTAGGATATTATAGATTCATAAACGTTAAGTGTTTCATTTGTAGTTCTATTCCAACTGAATTTTTTTTCCTGTTCAAATCCCTTTGATATCCAGTGAGATCTTATATTTGGGTTCATTAATGAATCTATTGAACGAATTAAATCATCCTTTGAAAACGGATCGAATAATATTCCTCCTCCTCTAACCACCTCAGGAATTGAACTGGTCTTGCTTGCAATTACCGGGCACCCTAAAGACATAGCTTCAAGGGGGGGAATACCAAACCCTTCATATAAAGAAGGATAAATTAAACAGAATGCATATTTGTACAAAGATGCCAAGAATTCATCAGAACCATCTACTTGAATAACCTTACTCGAAAGCTTGAGTTTATTAAGTATACCCAGTTCTGTTTCATTAAATTTGCCTCCTCCAAAACAAACGAGATGAAAATCATCTGCAAAACGAGTGGCATAAACATCCAGCAGCATTAAGAAGTTTTTATATCCATCTCGCTTTCCTACGTATAAAAAGTAGGGTTTCTTCATAATATCTTCATTGACAATTCTTCCAGGATCAAGAAGCATAGATCTATTAAGAGAACTTCCATGATAGACTACCCAGATATTTTCTTCAGGAAAATCATAAAACTTGAGTAAGTCCTCTTTAGTATTCATAGAAACACAGATTATTGCGTCAGCAGAGTTAATTGATAATTTTTTGTACTTCATTTCAGGATCATTTTTACTATATTGGTCACTATATAACTCATGAATCATATCGTGTACTGTTAATACTACGGGTGATTTTTTGAACCTGCTTAAATCTCCCCTGTAATAAGTTGGATGAAAAATATTTAAATTTGAAAAATCATCATAAACGTGATTAAACCATATTCTGTTCAATGTGTCGAATAAATAACCGCTACCTGGAAAAGGAAACGTTTTATACCCGCGATACCGTCCAAAATTCTCTTTATTCTTCTGAAATTCATACTCATTAATGTGAAAACCTTCAAATAAATTGACATTGATTTCATTCTTCATAGAGAGACAACTTATCATCTCATAGAAATATCTGGAGATTCCTCCATAACGTTGAAGTTGAAATATTGAGTAATCATATAGTACATTCATGTTTTCACTTCATAATTTGATTTTGGAGTAAGTAGGTCATAGTCAAGAATGCTATGTTTACAACTAACAATTCGAAGACATCTCATGAAGACAAAGTTTTAATCTGGATATAGTTAAAGTTCAGTATTTGACAATATATGCATATCCTTCTAATGTCGTGCCAAGCATCAAAAATTGAGTAATTAGGAAATTGAAATCTGTTTTATTTGATATTATTTTTTTTGCATGAATCTAACTTTAATATACAGTCTATGGCCTTTTTTTATGAATGAGCCTATCTCAAAATTCTTAATTGCTGGAAGTTTTCAGAATTTTTTTTCATGATCATGAATTTAGTTGATTACTCGAAATACAAAGTCTAAGAAGCAAATTCTGAGTTTTGGAATGGGTTGATAATAACTGCTCAGTTAGAAAATACCCAAACCAAAAATAGAAAATGGCTCTTCGTTGTTTTGTGTGGCTATCCTCATAATATTCTCATAAAAACCATGTGATCTTGAATTGAAAATCATTTTATCCATAGAGATAGCAAAGAGCCAGAAATTAAGCTTGAATGTGCTTTTATAATCACTCATTAATTTTCTCTTCACAAAACTCTTTTCCTTTCTCAGCGGCTTCATTTCCAGGGCTGAGTTTCAGGGCCCGTATATAACACTTGAAAGCCTCACCGTACTCAGCAAATTCGCAGAGCAAATCCCCTCCGCTAAGAAGAGAGTTGAGGTGTTCGTGGTCGTTTTCAAGAGCGTTCCTGAAGGCATTAAGGGCTTTTTCCTTTTCTCCAAGCTCAAGAAGTGCGTTGCCTTTCCAGTACCATGTCTCAGCATTGTCAGGCTTCATAATAGGTGCTTCATTTCGGGATAAGAAACTGAACCTGGGAACCTTGCAGGCCCAGTCCGAAGCTTTCCCGGGTTCGATTACCAGGGCTTCGTCAAAAGTCTCAAGAGCTTTTTTTAGAAGCCCCATCCTGAAATATACTATGCCCTGGCTAGTCAGGATTTTGGAGGATTTCGGGTCAAATGCAAGCGCTTTTTCGAAAGCTTCAAGGGCTTCTTCGTTCCGGTCCAGAGCTGAGAGCACGAAACCCCGGTTGGACCACTCGGTAGGGTTTTCAGGCTTAAGTTCAAGGGCGGAATCAACAATCTCCAGAGCTTCTTCATATCTTTCAAGCTTGAAAAGAACCATCCCGTAACATGATATGGTCTCCAGGTTTTTATCAAGAAACTCTTTCCCTCGGGCCTCTTTTCCTTTTTCGAAAAGCATATCTGCCATTTCTTTCCAGGCATCAGCTGCTTCTCCATAGGCAGCAAGTGCGTCTTCGAACTTCCCTACCTTAAAGGAAATTCTGCCTTTTTTGCAGTTTTCTTCTGCCGACCTGTTAAGCTCCTTAAGGGTATTTGCCGTTTTTGTCGTTTTTGTCAGTTTATCAATTTTTGCCGTTATTGCCATTTTTACCATTTTTTGCCTCTTTTATGTCTATGTTCACAGCTACTTAAAATAAGTATGAGATTAATAATTTGCATGAAAATACTGCTATCTGCAAGCACTTTCATTGGTTGTGCATGTTATTCAAAGGAGATCATGTGCGTTTTTTAAAAATCATTTTTGGACAGGTTCCTTTAGTTAAGCAGAATTTAGAATACGGTAATTCAGATCAAGAATACGACCCTAATTTGATAGATTCTGCTAAAATACTGTATTTTATTGCAAAAAACACATTGTTTTGACGCATTAACCTGGGGTAAAATGAAATATGTCAGTAATCAATAAACACAAGAACTAAATTTGAATTGTATAAAGAAAACAGAAGCCTGAAGTCCATTTATATATTATAAAATTATATAATTGGTCATCGGTTAAGGAATTTTCTTGTCTGAAAGCTATTTATTTTACATTAGAAGCCGGCCAATATTATAGATTACTCGCAATAGAAAAGCACAGGATGAAGAAAAAGAGAGTACGACTTTTCAGTTTTTCTTTCTGTTTTTTCTTTCCATTTTTTCTTTCCGTTTTTTCTTTCTGTTTTTTCTTTCCGTTTTTCTCTGATTGTGAAATTTGGAAAAGCTTTTCCCTTTCCAGGTATAATTCTCTTTTGATACTTCTGCCCTAAGGTTAAAGGTGAAATAATGGATTATATGCAGCATTCCTGATTTCTCAGTTTTTTTCTCTAAAATGAGCCTGCTAAATTCCATCCTGCTGTATGAGATACCTGGGGTAAAGGTCTTATTTTCAGTTGCGGCAAAGATTTCGAACATTTTCATTTTATATGGAGATTATCAGATTTCAAACAGTTTGAAATTTAGAAAGCTCTTGAGTTGAAAAATGGAACATTAAACAGGCTGGAAAAGTCTATTTATTGGGTATAGAGTTTCATTGAAATATTTATATATTAATAAACTCAAAAAATACCCGTAATTAAGAGAGTAGGGAAATTCATCGCAACACTTATACATGTCTTATGACATTTACTCGCAGGTTCAGATGATGAAAGCAGTACTAGGCTTAGAAGACGGAACAGTTATTAGGGGCACCGGTTTTGGTGCCGAAGGCACAGCTTGCGGCGAACTTGTTTTTACCACTCAATTCACTGGATATGAGGAGGCTCTAACAGATCCTTCTTACAAGGGTCAGATTTTAATGTTTACTTACCCCCTTATCGGAAACTACGGTGTCAGCGGGGAGCGCGTCCAGTCCGATAACATGCATGCGGAAGGGCTTGTTGTAAGGGAGGCCTGCAAAAAGCCCTATCATTATAAATCATCCCGTTCGATCCACAAATTTTTAGAGGATGAAGGAAAGCCGGGGATTGAAGGCGTGGACACCCGGATGCTCACTATCAGAGCAAGGGAGCGTGGGACCATGAGGGCAGCCCTTATCACAGGCAGCGACGACGGGGAAGAGGCTGTTGATGTAGCAAGGAACTCTCCACAGCTCACGGATGAGGAACTTATCTCCCTTGTAACCTGTAAAGAACCATATTTCATTCCCGGAGCAGAAGGTGCCTGGAAAGGAGGCAGCAAACGCAAACATGCGGTTATAGTTGACCTCGGGATAAAACGAAATATCATAAACAACCTTCACAGGCGGGGAATTGACCTCACTCTGGTTCCTGCAACTGCAAAACCCTCGGAAATTGCAGGTTACGAACCTGACCTCCTTTTTATCTCAAACGGGCCAGGAGATCCCGAAAAAGCAACGGATGCGATCAATGCCGTAAAGGCTTTTGCAGGTACGATTCCGGTTTGCGGGATCTGTTTCGGGCACCAGATTATCTCCCTTGCTATGGGAGCAAAAACCTACAAGTTGAAATTCGGGCACAGGGGAGGAAATCAGCCAGTAAAGGACCTGATTGAAAACAAGATTTTCATAACTTCCCAGAACCATGGGTATGCAGTTGATGCGTACTCTCTTGACGGCACAGGGCTCTATGTAAAATACCTGAATGCAAATGACAAAACCGTAGAAGGGGTTTCCCACAAAGACCTGGATATTTTCAGTGTACAGTTCCATCCCGAAGCCCAGGCAGGGCCTATGGATACCGAGGAAACGTTCTTCGGCAAGGTTGTAAATGTCCTCGGAGGTGAGATTTAATGCCTAAACGTGAGGACATAAAGAAGGTTTTGCTTATAGGCTCAGGGCCAATCACTATAGGACAGGCTGCGGAATTCGACTTCTCAGGCAGCCAGGCCTGCAGGTCCTTAAAAGAGGAAGGGATAAAGGTTGTCCTTGTAAACTCAAACCCTGCAACCATAATGACCGATCCTGAAATGGCTGATTCGGTCTATATCGAGCCCCTTGATGCCAAGATAGTAGAAAGGATTATTGAAAAAGAGCGCCCAGACGGGATTATTGCAGGCATTGGAGGACAGACCGGCCTTAATATTACCAGTGAACTTGCAGAAAAGGGCGTATTTGAAAAATATAATGTCGAGATCCTGGGGACCCCTGTTGAAGCCATTAAAAACACTGAAGACAGGGAACTCTTCAAAGAGACCATGCTCAGGATCGGAGAAAAGGTTCCTTTAAGCCGGGCAGTTAATTCTTTAAAAGAAGCCGAAGACGTTGTCGAGGAACTCGGACTTCCCCTAATTGTCCGTCCGGCTTACACCCTCGGTGGTGCAGGAGGCGGAATTGCCCGCACAAAAGAAGAGCTGCTTGAAATCACGGAACGCGGGCTCAGGCGCAGCCGCATCAACCAGGTGCTCATTGAAGAAAGCGTGCTTGGCTGGGCAGAGGTCGAATATGAAGTCATGAGAGATGCAAACGATACCTGCATCGTGATCTGTAACATGGAAAATATTGACCCCATGGGCGTGCATACAGGAGAATCGGCAGTTGTTGCCCCTTCCCAGACTTTAAGTGATGCTGAGCACCAGATGCTCAGGAGTGCCTCAATCAAGATTATCCGAGCTCTCAAAATCGAAGGTGGGTGCAATATCCAGTACGCCTTAAAAGAAGGCGATTACCGCGTTGTCGAGGTAAATCCGAGGGTTTCAAGGTCATCAGCTCTTGCATCCAAAGCTACAGGTTACCCGATTGCCCGCGTAACTGCAAAAATCGCAATCGGAATGGCGCTTGATGAGATCATAAACAATGTTACTAAGAGCACCCCTGCCTCTTTTGAGCCTGCTCTGGACTATGTAATTACCAAAATTCCCAGGTGGCCTTTTGACAAGTTCACAACCGCAGACAAAACCCTGACTACAGCCATGAAAAGTACGGGAGAAGTCATGGCAATTGGCAGGACTATTGAAGAGTCTCTGCTAAAGGCTTTTAAGTCCCTGGATATCGACAACCAGTTAGGAAATAAGCACTGGGACGAGCCTGAAACTAAAACTCTCCTCAAAACCCCTACAAGTGAACGCCTTTTTGTTATCTTTGATGCACTTGAGAGGGGCATGTCGGTAAAGGAAATTGCCGAGCTTTCGAGCATCAACCCCTTCTTTATCTCAAAGATAAAAAGGATCGTGGATATGGAAAAGCGCATAAGGGCAGAAGAACTCACTCCTGACCTCCTGCGTGAAGCAAAAAGGATGGGTTTCCCGGACACCCGCCTTGCCGAGCTGACTGACAGGACCAGGCAGGAAATAAGTGACCTAAGACATGAAGCCGGAATCCTGGCTACCTTCAAGATGGTAGATACCTGTGCAGCCGAGTTTGAGGCAGCAACTCCTTATTACTATTCTACTTACGAAGACGACTGCGAGACAAATGCCACAGATAAGAAGAAGATTCTTATCCTTGGTGCAGGCCCGATAAGGATTGGACAGGGAATCGAGTTCGATTACTGTACTGTGCACGCAGTTACTGCTCTTCGGGAAGAAGGCATAGAGACCCACATTATTAATAACAACCCCGAAACCGTATCTACCGACTTCGATACCTCAGATAAGCTCTTTTTTGAACCTCTGACCCTTGAGTATGTGATGAACGTAATCGAGCGTGAGAGACCTGATGGAGTCCTTGTGCAGTTTGGAGGGCAGACTTCGGTAAACCTTGCAATTCCCCTTAAGCAGGAATTGAAGCGCAGGACCGACCTTAATACCGTGATCCTGGGGACGGACCCTGATGACATGGACCTTGCCGAAGACAGGGAAAAGTTCTATATCCTTATGCAGGAGCTTGGCGTTCCACAGCCTGAAGGCGGATATGCAACTTCCCATAAGGAAGCAATTGAGGTTGCGAAGCGGATCGGCTTCCCTGTACTTGTGCGTCCTTCTTACGTGCTCGGCGGGCGGGCAATGGAAATCGTATACGATGAAATCGACCTTGAACGCTATATGAAAGAGGCAGTCAGGGTCTCTCATGAACACCCAATACTGATTGATGATTTCCTTGAGGCAGCCTCTGAAATTGATGTGGATGCAGTCTGCGACCAGAAAGATGTGCTTATTGGCGCAATAATGGAACACATTGAGGAAGCCGGTGTTCACTCCGGAGACTCGGCCTGTGTAATTCCACCCCAGAGTCTTTCGCCTGAGGTTCTTGACCAGGTAAGGGACTATACCCGCAAGATAGCTCTTGCCCTAAAGGTCAAAGGGCTGATTAACATACAGATGGCAGAGAAAGGCGGGAAGGTCTATGTGCTTGAAGCAAACCCGCGTTCAAGCAGGACAATTCCTTTTGTTTCAAAAGCCGTTGGAATCCCGCTTGCAAAGATTGCAGCCAAGGTAATTGCAGGACACAGCTTAAAGAGCCTTGGATACACGGACGAGCCAAAACCCAACCATGTCTCAATTAAAGAAGTCCTCCTGCCTTTCGATAAGTTACCAGGTGCAGACCCTGTACTCGGCCCGGAGATGAAGAGTACTGGCGAGGTCATGGGGATTGACTACGATTTCGGAAGGGCATATTATAAGGCAGAGCTTGCAGCCGACAATGTGCTGCCTCTTACAGGAAAAGTCTTCCTTTCCATAAGGAACGCTGACAAGACCGAACTCGTGGACGTTGCAAAGAAACTGCAGGCAGCAGGCCTTGAACTTATGGGAACACAGGGCACTGTAAACTATCTTGCACAGCACGGGGTCTTCATGGATGTCGTGAAAAAGGTCCATGACGGAAGCCCGAATGTCATAGATATGATGCGCAGGGATGAGGTTGACCTTATTATCAATACCCCAACAAGCAAACAGTCTCGCAGGGACGGTTCAAGGATCAGGCGGGCTGCGGTTGATTTCAAGGTCCCGTACATTACCACAATGCAGGCAGCAATAGCCGCAGCCGATGCCATTGAAACTATGAAGAAGGGCGAGGAACTTACGATCAAGTCCATCAATGAGTACCACAAAGAGATGGAACAGTAAGATAAATCAAGGAAAAAGAGCTGTCAGCAGGTAACTCTTTAAGGGTACCTGTTGAAGAGTACTGCTCAATTCAAAACATCGGCCAACAGAAAATTTACATGTGAATCACAGCCGGCAGGGTGGCTTTCCATCCTCCGGCAAAACATAATCAGTTTTTGAATCTACCAGCCGCTGGCTGTTAAATATACAGGAATTAGATATCCTGTTGCCAAAATTATTAAACTTATTAACCTTATTAACCCTAGCGAACTTACTGAACTTACTGAACTTACTGAACTTACTGAACTTACTGATCCGTTAACACGTAAATCTATTAACAAGTCAATCCGCAATGTATCAATCCATTAGCGTGTCACTGGATTGGCATGTCAATCTTTTGGTTCTTATCATATCATATATCCGTTATCCGTTAAACAAGGGGTAGTAAAAGCATGGCAAAGAAAGTTGCACTTGCATATTCAGGAGGGCTTGACACCTCGGTGTGCATCCCCATCCTCAAGGAAAAGTACGGTTACGACGAAGTAGTTACAATTTCAGTCGATGTCGGGCAGCCTGAAGAGGAAATCAAGCGGGCAGATGCAAAAGCAGAGAAGATCAGCAACAAGCATTATACGATTGATGCAAAGGAAGAGTTCGTTAACGATTACGTCTTCCCCCTGATCAAAGCCAACGGAAGCTACGAAGGCTATGTAATGGGAACCTCAATTGCCCGCCCGTTGATCGCGAAAAAAGTGGTCGAGGCTGCCAGGAAAGAAGGAGCAGTAGCCCTTGCCCACGGCTGCACAGGAAAAGGCAATGACCAGCTCCGTTTTGAAGCTGTTTTCCGCCAGACTGACATGGACGTTATCGCTCCTATGCGGGAAATGAACCTGACCCGCGAGTGGGAAATCGACTACGCAAAAGAGCACGGAATCCCGGTGGAAGTCACAAAGTCCAAGCCCTGGAGCGTTGACGAAAACATCTGGAGCCGCAGCATTGAAGGCGGCAGGCTTGAAGACCCATCTTTTGTCCCGCCGGAAGAGATATTCGAGTGGACAACCTCGCCTGAAAAAGCCCCTGACCAGCCCAGGATTGTTGACATCGGTTTTGAAGCTGGAGTTCCGGTCTCCCTTGACGGCGAAAAAATGAGCGGCTACGCCCTTGTGAAGAAAATGAATGAAATCGCAGGCGAAAACGGCGTTGGTCGAACCGATATGATTGAAGACCGCGTGCTCGGCTTAAAAGCCCGCGAGAACTACGAGCACCCGGCTGCAACTGTTCTTCTGGCGGCCCACGCCGACCTTGAGAAACTCGTCCTGACCCGCAGCGAACTCAAGTTCAAGAAGATCGTGGATGACCAGTGGTCCGAACTTGCCTATTACGGGCTTGTGGACGAGCCGCTTTATGCCGACCTGAACGCTTTTATCGACAAGTCCCAGGAAAGGGTTACAGGTACAGTGAAAGTCAGGCTCTATAAAGGCGCCCTTACGATCCTTGCCCGCAGTTCGCCGAATGCCCTTTATTCCGAGGACCTGGTTTCGTTTGACAGCCAGACCATTGACCAGAAGGATGCAGAAGGGTTTGCGAAGTATCACGGGTTCCAGGCCAGGATGTACAGGAAAGTGATGGATAAGCAGTGAATTTTTGTCTGTTCCTTTTTAAGGAATAGGCTTCTTTTTCTCTTTTTTGAGATATTTGACTTCAATCCAATCTCGTTTTTTAATTTATTCTGAAGAAGTTAGTCAATATGTTTTTTAGGTAGCTAAAGTATTCATTTATGAAAACAAATGATTTCCGGAACGAATTCTTAAAACTTAAAGCAGAGGCATAAACGTAAATTTTCCGGAAAGTTAAAAATTTAAATGGAAAGAATTAAAAAGAATAATTTATTTATCTTGTGGTTTTAGGGAGTTAATGGTGTAAATATTAATGGATCAGGAAGAAATCGATAAAAAATGTAATAGTAAAAACCCAGAAGAACGCAAAAAGGGGTTACATCAACTAATTAATGATGTCGAATATCTTTCTGACAAAAAAAAAGTATGGGAACAATTAGTCAAACTGATTTCAGATAAATACATTTATACTTCATACAAAGACGTCAATTTGCTTTGGAAGACTGCAGATATACTTGGAATTGTTTTTTTACATGTACCTGACAAAAAGCAGGCTTCTGAAGACTTATACAGGCTGACTTCAGATAAAGATAGTGATATCAGATGGGCAGCGGCGAAGGTAATTGGAACTGTTTTTCAGCATGCACCAGACAAAAAGCAGGCATGGAAAGAATTAGCCATATTGTCCGCAGATAAAGACAGACATGTGCGATCGGAAGCAGTAAAGACAATTGGAACTATTTTTCAATATGCACCGGATAGAAAGCAGGCATGGGAAGAGTTAGTTAGATTAACATCAGATATAGATAGTGATTTGCGCTGGGAAGTTATAGATGCATTGGGAACTGTTTTTCAATATGTACCGGAGAAAAATCAGGGATGGAAAGAAATAATCAGATTGATTTCAGATAAAGATCCCTATATAAGTTGGAGGGTAGTAGATGTACTTGAAATTATTTTTCAATATGTACCTGACAAAAAACAGGCTTCTGAAGATTTATACAGGCTGACTTCAGATGAAGATAGTGATATCAGATGGGTAGCAGCAAAGGCGATTGGAACTGTTTTTCAATATGTGCCTGACAAAAATCAGGCATGGGAAGAATTAGCTAGATTGGCCTTGGATCAAAAAATCAATGTACGTTGGAAGGCAGCAGAGGCAGTAGGAGTTGTTTTCCAATATGTTCCGAATAAAACTCAGGCATGGGAAGATTTAGTTAGATTGACCTCAGATAAAGACCGTGATGTACGTAATAGAGTAGCAGAGGGGCTTAAAAAGAATTTTCAATATGTTCCCAATAAACAAAAGGCATGGGAAGACTTAGTCAAATTAATTTCAGATCAAAGTAGTGATGTGAGATCTGAGTTAGCAAAAGCAATTGGAATGGCCTTCCAATATGTTCCAGATAAAAAACAAGCATTACAAGATTTACACAAACTGACTTCAGATAAAGATACGTCTGTTCGAATTAAAGCATATCACTCTTTAGGCAGAATTTCTATTTACAATGCATCTCAGTCTAAGGATGAAGAAGTCTACCTTGATGAACTGAAAAAAGCAGTTGAATTTTTTGAAAAAGCAGCTAAAGAACCCAATTGGGATAACCCTTCTAAGTTTTGCTTTCCTTTTTACAGTTCATTTTATACAATAATTTTTGCTAAAAATAGAGATGCTAAAGGAGAGGTTGAAAAATACCTTATAGAAGCAAAAAACGAGATAAGAGGGTCAAAGAACAAAAAATTACTCTTAGAAATAATAGAAAGTCTCATGAGCGCATTGAATGAGGTCCAAAATTTAGAAAACATGAGTCTAGAAAAAAAGAAAGAAGAACTTGACTTTTACAGGAAATACTGTGAGCGAGCGGAGGAACTAATGAAGAATACTGAAAAAGCAGTACCATCCGCTACAAAAGTGATGAGAATTGGCTCGCGGATACTTGACCGAAAACTAAAATTTCTCCTCAAAGAAATCCAAGAAAAAGCAAAAATCGCGTGCCGGGAATCTCAAGGTACTGATACGGAAGAAATTGCATGCGCTGTCAAAAGAAAAGTACAAGGATGGAAAGCTGGTACTGAAGAAGAAATGGCACTTGACGCAGAGGACTTACTTACCTTTATGAAATCAAATGTTCCAAGGTTCCCAGAAAATGAGCACATTTTTGAAAAGATAAAAGAAATTGAAAACCAAAAAGATCTAAATTTATTGCTTCGCAGTATTCCTGATCTTCTTAAGGAGTTACCTAAAATTATGATTGATCCTGAGAGAGTTAAACCTACAATTGGAATTATTACTGCTTTACCAAAGGAATATGTAGCAGTTAATATTTTGATGGAAAACAAAAATGACAAATATAAGATTCAAGGTTCTGGAGCAGGCCGAAGATACTGCTTAGGAGAAATACTTTCTGAAGAAGGAGATAAACATAACTTAGTTTTGGCAACCGTAGGCATGGGAAATAACATTGCTGCAACAAGGGCATCTATTCTTCTTGAACACTTTCCAAATGTAAAATCAATTATCATGGTCGGCATAGCCGGAGGTGTTCCATATCCAGATAAGGCTGATGATCACGTTCGTCTGGGAGATATAGTTGTATCAAGTGAAAATGGGGTTGTCCAATACGATTTTATAAAGCAGGAAATTGAAGATATTACGCATAGAAATCCTCCAAGACCTCCAAGTGCTAGTTTGCTGGATGCAGTGAGATATCTTGAAGCCGAAGAAATTCTTGGAAATCGCCCCTGGGAAAAATATATAGACCAATCTCTTTCTATAATCAAAATCATTCGCCCATCTGAAGATAAAGATATTCTGTATTGCTCTGACAGCCAAAAAGATATAATAAACCATCCCAAAGACCCCAAAAGGATAAAGGGGCAACCTCGCGTCTTTATCGGATCAATCGCTTCTGCAAATATACTTCAAAAAGATCCTAAAGCAAGAGACAAATTAAGAGACAAATTCGGTGTCAAAGCCATTGAAATGGAGGCTTCAGGTATTGCTGATGCGACATGGAATCATGAAGTTGGATATCTGGTAGTAAGAGGCATCTGCGATTATTGTGATTCTCACAAAAATGATGAATGGCAGCAGTATGCGGCTGTTGTTGCTGCGGCTTATACGAGGGCTTTGATTGAGTCGATACCATAAAAATATTTAAGTTAACTATCTTTGGGAAGGAAATACCCAAAAAACCACAAAGTTACTAAAATTGAGCCAAGTAAGAGAAATGGATGTTTAGACAATTTAACTACGAGCCAAGAAATCCAATTAATTTCTGTGGGAACTATATTGTCAGTCAAATACTCAGTAGTCTTCTTTAAATTTTGGTTTGAGTTCCTTGAATCATCGATATCAAGACTATTAATAAACACTATTACTCCTATTATGAAAATTATCGAGGAAATTAACAAAACACCTTTAGGAATATCCGTAAACCAGTTCATAGTTCATTATACTCGCGAGAACATTTTAACTTTTTCAATATTTGGAGATTCAACGAAGAAAGAAAAAATTATTTTTCTTTGGAAAATTTCCTCACAATAAAAAATCACATAAATCAAAAAACTCTATCAAGTGTCTCTTATAAAGCTACAAAAATTGCGTTTTTTCGATTTCAGTTTTTTTAACAAACGTGTTTGGGGAAGATTCCAGTATCCGCCGGCCGGAAAAATATATTAAAACTGAAATGAACATGAAGAAGAGCCCACTTCAATCAGAAAATCCCCAAAGGAAAGATCACTTTCTTCAAAAAGGCCCTGCATAGACTCATTATCAAAATTTAGTGATAAATGTAAAATTCAAAATCACTATATTTTGTAATTGGTCACAATCCTTGTGATACAACTTAGGGATTGAGATCTTTAGATATCGAATATTAATCTTGGTGAAAACCTGATTTTTCTTGCTAATTCAGATTTTCAATCAAAAAATGCAAAAATCACTGGATTTTGAACCAGAGTCTCAATTTGCTAAAGTAAATAAAAAGAGCTCTATACCAATTTGTTAAAGTAAATGCTGAATTCAGTTCCATTATTCCTTTTAAGTTCAATGTAACCTTCTATTTGTTCAACAAGAATGTTCACAATCTGGAGCCCGAGAGAATCCGTATTCTGATGATCGCTCTCCTCCGGAAATCCATTACCATTATCGGATACTATCAAAATAAACTGAAATTTTTCTTTATTTATACAGTTTTGTTCTGTTCCTGAGTTTCTGACACTTTTATGTATTTTTTCACATTTTTCTATTGTATGAAGACTTACATCGATTTTTCCGCCTTTTTGGGCTGGAAAAGCATACTTCAGAGCATTTGAGATCAGTTCATTGACAATAATTCCGAGTGGGATTGCGGTATTCATGTCCAGATATATCTTTTCAAGTTCAAGCTTCAGGCTGATTTCCTCATTTCTTAATCTGTATGAATGAAAAAGATTATTCGTGAGTTTTTGGAGATAATCTGCAAAGTCAAGATTATTTACTTCTTCTCCTTTGTAGAGTTCTTCATGAATCAGAGCCATGGAGGTAACCCGATTCTGGCTTTCCCGAAATGCTTCAAGCATTTTTGCATCGGTAGATCTGTCAGCTTCTAGGCTGAGAAGAGACGAAATTACTTGCAAGTTATTTTTGATCCTGTGGTGGATTTCTTTTATACGAGCTTCATACGTTTTTTTAAGGGTAAAATCTGCAGCTTTTCTTTTTGTAATATCGCGAATTAAACTTTGTACACATCCCTGTGATCTGGAGTCTGCTGGAAGTTTCTGGAAAATTTGCAGAACCCATCTTGTTTCCCCGTCCTTTCTTAGTATTCTGTACTCTATTTCGGTAGAGAAATCGGACTCATACATGGCTTTTTTTAAGTTTTCACAAGCTAATAAACGATCTTCGGGTGTGATTATTTCTACCCACTTAATTTTACCGGAAAGAAAGTCTTCTTTATCGTAACCTGTGACGCCTTCTAGATCTCCATCTATGAATATTGGTACAAAGTTTTCTTTTACTCTGAGTCCTATAACACCTTCAATATTTTGTTCTAAAAGACAATTTTTTTCTCTTGAATAATTCATTTTTTTAGTTTCGATCTCATAAACAGATTTAAGCCATTCTTTACCTTCTTTAGTTTTCATGAGGATTTCAAGTAAATCAGGAATTCGAGTCTCATGTTCCTTTAATTCCTTAGTCTTTATATACTCGTATTTTCCAAAAAATTCAGATAATGCTAGAGATACTACATCGGAAATGCTAGAAAATTCGGGAGTTTTAGATAGTTCCTGGCACTGTTTCTTGATCCATGGAGATACTGTGGCGTTAATTTGTTCTTTTTTCTTTACGACTTTGGCCATTTATGATCTCCATTTCTTAACTTGATATATAGTTCTTTAAAATGTATATATAATGTAGTGAAGTTTTCACTACATTATATAGCAATTACTCCATAAAACGAAAAAAGAATATTTCGGGAATCAATTGAGGTTCATTTTCTATTATGATTCTTTTTAGATTGGAAAATCTAAACTATATTGATATTTTTATCTAAGTTAGTTCATCTTATTTGGTGAATATTTCATACTATATGATGAATAATTCACATAAATAGTTTTGTATTGGGTTTAAAATCATAGAATTGTTTATATTAGAGGCAACAGTATGATTTAGTAATGAAAGAGCGATTTACTATTTCAATGGACAATGATCTGGCACGATGGCTTGATAAATTATGTGACGAAAAAATATTCAGCAGCCGAAGTCACGGGATTGAATTTTGTGTTAAACAAATAAAAAAAATGAATATCGAGAAAGTTGTACTTTTACACTGGGGTAAAACAGAGGTAGAACCTGTTTTTTTATCGAAAAAAAACGCTCAAATACTTACCCAAATATCTGAAAAATTAAACCTCAGTCCCGAAGATACGCTGGGTATTCTTTTGTATAAAGAGTTAGAGGACATAAGTAAAAATACAGGATTAGAAAAAGATGTCAATGCCAGTGAATAATTCCTCATTTTAGCCGGATTAAAATTCCCCAATTTCCAATTCTCAAGAAAATATTGAGGATCATAAATAATGCTTAAAACAGAGGAATGGCTACTGATGCGAGATTTGTATTCACAAGGTTTCTGTATCAGTGAAATCGCCAGACAAATAAATCACGATAGGAAAACTGTGAGGAAATATCTCAATCTGAAGATGCAGCCTGAACCTTATAAATGTCTAACAAGACCCAGTAAACTTGACCCGTATAAACCTTACATACTCAAAAGGATTTATGAAGATTCCTGTGCCTCTGCTTGTCTCTATTGTGAAATCCAGAATATGAGCTTTGATGGAGGAGAAACTATAGTAACAGATTTTGTAAAAACTCCTTATAAATCTACAAAAACCACGAGGTTTTTGCTTTTACTTTTCATAACTCGTTTCTTAACAAACGTATTAGGGGAAGATTCCAGTGTCCGCCGGCCGAAAAATATATTAAAACTGAAATGAACGTGAAGAAGGGCTCACCTCAATCAGAAAAACCTCCCCAAAAGAGAAAGATCACTTTTTTCAAAAAGGCCCTGCGTAGGGCTCCTTATAAACTCATTTAAATCTAGAAAACTCACAGGTTTTCAGTTTTTCAATATCTACAAACGTATTTGGGGAAGATTGAGCAGTCCGCTGGCCGGAGAAATATATTTTAATTGAAATATACGTGATGAGAAGTTCACTTAAATTGGAAAGTTCTCCCCAATAGGGAAAGATCACTTCAATTAAAAAGGCCCTGCGAAGGGCTCCTTCAAAATCTGCAAAAAGTCACGGGCTTTTCAATTTTATTTTTCTGAACCTTGTCTCAACAAAAGTGTTCAGGGTCGATTTCAGCAGACAATTAGCAAGAAAAATATATTAAAACTGAATTCAATATAAATGGACTTGAGGTCTTCACAAGTCTTCTTCTTCAAGCCACTCTTCTCTTGAAATACGAGCTTGTTTAAGAATTCTTGTCAGAAGATCAATCCCAATTGCACCCTTATGTGGGTTGGGAATCGTTAAAACAAGATCTCCTTTTCTCATAAAAGGATGCTTTCCGCCAGAATAGGGACCTTCAAATCCCAGTTCTTGCAATCTTTTAACAAAAGTTCGCCAATCTACAGGGACTAGCTTAGACAACTGCAATATCTCCCGGTTCTTTGATCACATAGTCTCCAATCCGGGGCAGAGGCAGTCCGCTTCTCAATTTGATAACTATCCATTCATCAATGACTTCTTCTAGGTTTCTGCGACATTCTTCAAGTGTCTTGCCTGTAGCCCATACACCCTCAAGTTCGGGAACTTCTCCATAATAAGGTTCTTCATCATCGATTATTTCGTATTTTGCTTTCTCAAGAGCTGCGTGGATGTACTGGATGAGCATAATTACACCTTTCCGAACTGGTATATCTAGTTTTATGCTGTTTAAATCTTATATAGGTTATGTGAATCCGGTTAGACCTGTAAGAATTACAGTCTTCAATTTATCTTTTCTTGACAAATATTAAGGAACGTATTCGGGGAAGATTGAGCAGTCCGCCGGCCGGAAAAATATATTTTAACTGAATTGAACGTGAAGAGAATTTCACTTTAATCAGAAAAACCTCCCCAAAAGGGAAAGATCACTTTTATCAAAAAGGCCCTGCGAAGGGCTCCTTCTAGACTTCGTTTGAATTTGCAAAAACTACGGATTTCTATTCTCCCTGATTTCTACAAATGTATTCGGGGAAGATTTTCAGCGTACAGCCGGTAGGAAAAATATATTAAAACTGAATTATGGATTTGAACTCAGCAATTTCTTTACTTCACGGAGAATGTCTTCTATAAATACTTCGGGAGATTCTCTGGGTTCTGCTTCATTTCCGTGATGGACATGATATGGGAATGTTTTTAGATCTTTCCAGTGTGGAGAATTATCCCAACGCTTAATCGTTGCATCCTCTTTTTGCAATTGATAAGAATATCGTCTGAAATCGGGGCCCATACTCTCACTAATTTGCAATATGTAGCCATCTTTGAGAGCTGCTCTTGCTTTTAAAGCCTGGACAGGGGGTTCAACTATTGCTTTGAGAACTTTTAATTCAAGTACAATCTCACTGGATGAAAGAGCAGCAACAGTTTTGCTTATTGTCATAAAAACTGTTCCCAATATCGTGAAGCTGTGACATAGCTTTCCCAGATTATGAAATCATCCCACTCTTCAAAGTCTTCTTCCCCTACTCTCGAGTGGATTCTTTTTTCAAAAGCAGGAAAGTCCATACCGTACTTTTTCTCCATTTCAGCTACCTTTTTTCCATAGTAATCGATCTTTTGTTCAGCCTGGTCATGCACAAGTTGCTTTAATGCCTCCTGTTCGTCTTTATAAAGGCCTACTTTCACCATGTCACTGATAGGTTCAAAGATTTTACGAGGAATTTTTACGTACTCGATAGCTTCTCCCAATAGTATCACCTAACTAGCATTTTGTCTTTTCAATCTTAAATGTATTTGTATACTCATAGAATCTATCTTTTCCACCATATTTACAAAAATAGTTTTGAGAAATTAAGGCAGACCGCCGGCAGGAAAAATATATTAAAACTGAAATAAATGTGAAGAAGGGCTCACCTAAATAATAAATTTCTCCCACAAAGTAAAAGATCACTTTGAGCAAAAAGGCCCTGCGAAGGGCTTTTTATGTTTGTTAAGAAAAGATCTACAAAAATCACGGATTTTCAATTTCACTTTGGTTTCATAAATGTACTCGGGGTAGATTTAAGCAGACCGCCCGCGGGAAAAATATATTTCAATTGAATTGGAATAACTGAGAGGATTTCATTCCCTATTTGAGGATCCAGTTTCAGATGGCTCCTATGAAAACAAGATTCGGTTAACAGATCTTCAACTTAATCTGAAAACAGCCCAAGAAAGAAAAAAATCAATTTTAATGAATTGGTAAAAGGCAAGAAAGTCAATTATCCACCCAGTGTGATATCTTGATCTTGATAAAACTCTAGTGCATTGAATAAATGTTCTGGCTTAAAATCTGGCCACATTTCATCAACCACGTATATATCCGAATATACCGTTTGAACCGGAAGCATTCCACTGAGTCTATGTCTTCCTCCCCAACGGATAAGTAAATCTATTCTTGGAATCTCTGCTGATGCAATATTTTCTATCATTTTTTTACCATTTGAAGAGTTCTCAACTGCATATGTTAAATCCCAGTACCAACCATAATTTACTAAAAAATTTATCCTTACTTTACCTCTCCCAAATTTAGTCCTCTTTGTATATGCGAGTAACTCTTTTGGAAACATGTCCGAATTGGTATTCCCTACTACAAGAAGTTCAGCATCATGTTTGGAAAGTTCTTTAACTGACTTTATACAGGCATCTACAAACGCTTTTCTTTGAATTTGAGGCCTTTTTGTGTTATCTTGAGTGAATCCAAAAAAAGTAACTTCGCCTATTCCTATTTTTACGCATATATCATATAGCTCCAGGCCTGGAACTATTCCATGTTTATATCCTTCATGCTTTTCTAAGCCTCTGTCTAAAGCCCATCTCCTGTTTCCATCCGGTATTATAGCTATGTGTCCTGGTAGTCTTTTAAATTTAGGTATATCCAGAAAATAACCCCCTATTTCTTTGCTTAAAAATACTATAAATAATCTTCACTGAACTCAGCTAACGAATTTTATGCCTAGAATTTAGTTGGAAGTCTTAACTTTAATCAGAAAAATCTCCCCCATAGAAAAAAATCGTTTAATCTAAAAAAGCCCTGCAAAGTGCCCCTTATAAAGCTGCAAAAATCGCGGGTTTTTAATTTCACTTTTCCTAACAAACGTATTCGTGGGAGATTTTAAGCAGAGCACTGGCAGGAAAAATATATTTAAACTGAATTGAACATCGAAAAGAGTTCATTTAAAAAGGATATTCCGAAGCTATGTGAATTTTAAAAAAAGTAGAAAAGAAGTAAGTGTTGATTTAAACTTAATTACACAAATTACACTTAGTATCTTCGGTTTTCTCTGGGCGTCCTGTGGTTAGGAAGACACTCTCTGCAGTAAACCGGTCTTTCTGGGTCAGGTTTAAAAGGCACTTCGGTTTCAACACCGCAATCAGAACAGGTTGCTTTGTGCATTTCTCTTGGAGCGCCGAAATTAGAATTTCCTCTGAAGTTTCTGTCATTAAAAGCCATTTTTGTTTCACCTTGTTGTTTTTGTTAATTGTTTGAAAATAAGATTGTATAGAACTCTTTGATTAAAAACAAAAATTGGTTTTTAATAACAGATTATTATACGTCTCTTTATTTATCAACACACATACATAGCACTTAAAATATATAAATATATCTATAAAATAGAAACAGAATCTCTCAAATGAGAACAATTTCTAGGAATGGTTTGCAGGGAAAACAAAAGCCTATTTTCTTAGAACTCTTGAAACTCAGACCCAGTTGACATGTTTTCATTTTTAAAATAATCTTCCAAAAGAAGAGAATCACTTTGATCTAAAATACAGCCCTGCAAAGTTCCCCTTATAAAGCTGCAAAAATCAAGGGCTTTTCAATTTTGCTTTTCTTAACAAACGTGTTCAGGGAAGATTCTAGTGTCCGCCGGCCGAAAATATATATTTTAACTGAGTTGAACGTGAAGAAGAGTTCACTTTAATCAGAAAACACCTCCCCTAAAAGGTAAAGGTCACTTTTATTGAAAAGGCCTTGCGAAGGGCTCTTACTAAACTCTTTTGGAATCCATAAAAATTGAGGGTTTTCAATTTCACTTTGATTTTACAAACGTTTTAGGGGAAGATTTCAGCAGTCCGCCGGCCGAAGAAATATATTTTTAATTAAATTAAAAAGTAACGGTTATCGAAAACGCAGTTTACGCAACTTCAGAACCTGTAGAAGACTTTTCAGCAATAGCCACATATTCAGCAAAAGATTCTGATTCCGGAACGGGTAAATTGTCCTCCAGCAATCCCTGCACATGCATTTCAATTGCTTCATAAATATTCTTCTCTGCCTCTTTCCTGGTGGAGCCGGTAGCCACACAGCCTGGAAGGTCAGGAGAATACGCTGAATAGTTATTGTTTGCTTTTTCGATTACTACGAGAAAACGATACATGTTAGCTCTCCATTTTCAATTGCGCTTGCTTTAATATGCTGTTCAATGTACCTGGCGCGAGGTCATCTCCACTATGACCAGCAATTATTACTCTGCCTGGTTTGGTAGGATGCTTATACTGCCTGTGACTGCCTTTTGTAGCAACCAAGTACCAGCCATCAACCTCAAGAAGCTTAATAACCTCACGCACTTTCATTTTAATCTATCTTCAGCGATATTTAAAGATAATTCGAAAACTTGCAGAATCCGGGCAGACACAGCCTATTTCTTAGCCTCACAATAATCCATTCATCAATGACTTCTTCCAGGTTTCTGCGGCATTCTTCAAGTGTCTTGCCTGTAGCTCATACACCCTCAAGTTCGGGAACTTCTCCATAATAAGGTTCTTCATCATCTATTATTTCGTGTTTTGCCCTTTTAAGAGCCGTGTGGATATATTGTATAAGCATGATATTTTCCTTTCTGAACTCTTAGGTATTTAGTTTTATGCTGTCTAGAGCTTATATAGATTCTGCGGACTGGAGGGTTAAGTTTTTGACTCTTGGTAAAACCGATGAAGAAATGAGTGAAATTATGCAAAAATTGCAGGTTTTCATAACTCGTTTCTTAACAAACGTGTTCGGGGAAGATTTCAGCAGTCCGCCGGCCGGAAAAAATATTAAAACTGAAATGAACGTGAAGAGAAGATTACTTAAATTGGAAAGTTCTCCCCAGAAGGAAAAGATAACTTCTAGCAAAAAGGCCCTGCGCAGGGCTCCTTATAAACTCTTTGGAATCTTCAAAGTTCACGAGCTTATAACTATTCAGGCAGCCTTCTAAGGCTCCAAACTTTTTCCACGAGAAAGTTTCTATATCTAATTGATGATGTCAATTACAGTTACAAACTTATGGATAAAATAAATCAAATTAGGAGTGGATAAAAATGGCAATTAAAGAAACTGATTTCAGTCGATTAAATGAAAAACTGGTTGATAATCCATCTGCAAAATTCTTCATTTGTATGCGGAATATTCCTGCGTATGTAAAGAATGACCAGATCATGGAATGCCCTGTACTCTCGCCCAGTAATAAGCTGGCAAATAATTATAGACTAGGTTTAATAGACCCCTGTCTATTTTATACGAACTATTATAATGAACTGAAAAGTCCAATTTGTCAAGAATTAATGAAATCTATACTGAGTATATCTAAAAACTACGATATTTATATTGTAAATATTAATAAAGACGCAAGGTTATTATTGTTGGACATATTAAAAAATATAAAATAATTTTGCTTGTTGCTGAATAAGTGTAACCCCTTCCAAGTTATCTGAGTTGTTACTTATTTTCTTAATAAAGGTATTAGGGGAATATTCAAACAGATCCTCGGCAGAATAAATATATTTTAACTGAGTTGAACGTGAAGAAGGGTCCACTTCAATCACAAAATCCCCAAAAAGCAAAAGTAAAAGATCACTTTTATAAAAAAGGCCCTGCAAAGGGCTCCTTCAAAATCTGCAAAAAATCATGGGCTTTTCGAGTTTTATTTTTCTGAACCTTGTCTCAACAAACGTGTTCGGGATCGATTTCAGCAAACCAATGGCAGGAAAAATATATTAAAACTGAATTGAACGTGAAGAAGTTACTTAAATTGGAAAGTTCTCCCCAAAAAGGAAAATATCACTTTTTTCAAAAAGGCCCTGCGGCGGGCTCTTTCTAGACTTCGTTTGAATTTGCAAAAACTACGGGTTTCTAATTTCCTTGATTTCTATAAACGTACTCGGGGAAGATTTCAACAGACAGCCGGCTGGAAAAATATATTAAAACTGAATTGAATGTGAAGAGACGTTCACTTTCCCTCTTAGTAATTATAAATACTACAACTGCAAAATACTATGTTATCTCAAAAAGGAACCAAATAGAGCCTGAAAAAATGCCGGAAAACCGAAAAGAAGCTGACATTTATATTCGGAAACTCCATGAGATGCTGCCTGAGCTTAAAGAAAAGTACCACGTCAGTTACATGGGAATTTTTGGGTCTTACGTAAGGGGAGAGCAAAAATCAGAAAGTGATCTGGACATACTCGTTGAGTTCAGCAAGACCCCTACTATTTTTAAATTTGTCAATCTTGAAAACTACCTTTCAGATGCTCTGGGTATTAAGGTAGACCTTGTTATGAAAGATGCGCTGAAGCCGAATATAGGCAAACATATCCTGAGTGAAGTTGAAGCTGTTTGAAGAGGGATTAAAATTCGTGAAGTAAAAGACTATATCCAGGATATCTATGATGCAATGGAAGCAGCAGAAGAATTTATCAACGGCTGGACATTTGAAGAATTTGCCGAAGATCGTAAAACGCAGTTTGCAGTAGTTAGGGCTCTAGAGATCGTTGGCGAAGCAACAAAGAATGTCCCATTTTGATATACGTGAAAAATATCCCTCCGTTCCCTGGAAAGATCTGGCAGGGATACGAGACAAATTGATTCATGCTTACTTCGGAGTGAACCTTAAAGTAGTCTGGTTATCCGTTAAAGAGGGTATTCCCGAAGCAAAGCCGGATATCAAACGTATATTGGATAAGATGTAAATGGTCATAAAAACTTTCCTCAAAAGGAAAAGATCACTTTTATCAAAAAGGCCCTGCGATGGGCTACTTCTAAACTTCTTTTGAATCCATAAAATTCGCGGGTTTTTGATTTCATTTTGATTTTACAAAAGTATTCGGGGAAGATTCCAGTGTCTGCCTGCCGAATAAATATACTTTAACTGAAGGGATATAAACAAGAACTAGTTATATCGGATAACTCTAAAAATTGCCGATACCGATATATCTCAGAGAGTACATATCGGATACATCAAATTATGACACATACCGATACACCCCTGATTCAAGAAGAACTTCTTGCACGAATAAATGAAAAAATGAAGCAGTTTAACCTCATGCGGCCCATTCCTGTAGACGCTTTAGCAAGGCTACATGAAGAAATGAGGCTGGTTCATACCTATCACTCCAATGCAATAGAAGGAAATACACTAACACTTCAGGAGACAAAACTTGTTCTGGAAGAAGGGCTAACGATTGGCGGAAAATCGCTTAGAGAACATCTTGAAGCGAGCAACAATGCAAAAGCTTTTGATCGAATGGAAGAGTTGGCAAAGAAGAAACTTGCAATAGACCATGTCACAATTCAGGAGATTCACGAAATCGTTACCCGGGGTATACTTGAGGACGCCGGAAAGTACCGCACAAGAAATGTGAGAATAGCAGGTGCAGTAAAGACTCCCCCCGACTGGTCAAAGATAGTTAAACTAATGGATGAACTTATTGAAATGATAACTGAAAGCAAAGAACATCCAATTGAAACAGCTTCCTTCCTGCATCACAGGTTTGTTGAAATTCATCCTTTCATTGACGGAAACGGCCGAGTGGCCCGGCTTCTCACAAATCTGTATTTGATGGCAAGAGATTATCCTCCTGTCATACTCAAAAAAGAGGATAGAGGAAAATATTACAAATCCCTTAGAGCCGCAGATTCTGGAAACCTGGAACAATTTGCCAATTTCATTGCAAGAGCTGTGGATGAAAACATGACCCTATATCTCTCCATTTCAGGAGGAAACGATGAACTTTTACCTCTAAGAGAACTTGCTATAGAAACTCCTTATTCTCAGGAATATCTTAGCCTGCGAGCTAGACAGGGGCTCCTGGATGCAGTAAAAATAGGAAAAACATGGCATAGTTCAAAACGTGCAATTGAGCAATATCTATCGGAGCATGGGAAAAAGGATGTTTAATTTCACTTTTCCTACCAATTGTATTCGGGGAAGATTTCAGCAAACCGCCGGCAGAAAAATATATTAAAACTGAATTGAACGTGACGAAAAGGTTACTTTCAATCAGAAAGTCCCTCCCCAAAAAGGAAAGATCACGTTGAGCAAAAAACTCTTCAGAGGGGTTTTTTAAATTCATTTTAAATCTGCAAAAATAACAGATTTTAGAAAAACTTTCCACTGCCAACAACAGCTAAAAATTCTACAGTGTCAACGGTTTAAAATACCAGATTTACAATTCATAACGAATGTTGAGGACTGTGAATCATGCTGAAAAAGGAAGAATGGTTATTGATACAAGTGTTGCATTCACAAGGCTTCTGTATCAGTGAAATCGCCAGACAAATAGATCACGATAGGAAAACTGTAAGGAAATATCTCAACCTTAAAACGGCGCCCGAATCTTGCAAACGTCCAACAAGACCCAGTAAACTTGACCCATATAAACCTTACATACTCAAAAGGATTAATGAAGGTCCCTGTGCCTCTGCTTGTCTCTATCTTGAAATCCAGAATATGGGCTTTGATGGAGGAAAAACTATAGTTAAGGATTTTATAAGAAAAGCCAAACTAGATGAAATACCTGGATTACTCCGCTAAGAGCTAAAATAAACCTTTTTGGACCTTCAAAGGGCTATTTTTAAACACATTTATATCTCGAAAACTCAGATTTTTAATTTCCCAATATCTACAAACGTACTCGGGGAAGATTTCAGTAGCTTACTAGCCCAGTAGCTTACCCGCCTGAAAAATATATTAAAACTGAATAAACGTGATAAGTAGTTAACTTAAAAAGCATATCCAGAATCTATGTGAATTTTAAAAAAGTGGAAAAGAAATAAGTGTTGATGCAAACTTAATTGCAGAAATAACACTTAGTATCTGCGGTTTTCTCTGGGTGTCCTGTGGTTAGGAAGACATTCTCTACAGTAAACCGGTCTTTCTGGATCAGGTTTGAAAGGCACTTCGGTTTCAGCACCGCAATCAGAACAGGTTGTCTTGTGCATTTCTCTGGGAGCGCCGAAATTGTTTCCTCTAAAGTTTCTGTCATTAAAAGCCATTTTTGTTTCACCTTTGTTTTAGTTTTTGTTAATTGTTTAAAATAAGATTGTATAGAACTCTTTGTTTAAAATCAAAAATTGGTTTTTAACAACAGATGGTTATACGGATCTTTATTTGTCAACATATGTACATCAAGCTTAAAATATATAAATCTATCTATGAAAAACTGAAACCATACTTTCTCAAATGAGAAAATACCTTCTGTCCAGGGCTTACGGAACAAATAAAAGTGACCAAGATATGGATTTCAGGCATCTTTTTTCAGATACCTTTATTTCAGTTACCTATCTTATGCTAGGCATCTTATTCGATAATTTCAAATCAGTACTTAATGTAGCCTTTACGTTCAAGCCATTCTACCTGGGGCCTTGTGTATTTCCAGGCTATTTCAGCTTTAGAGTCCTGTACTTCCCAGGGATTGGCTATGACAATATCGCCTTCATGAATCCACATTCTCTTCTTTTTAGAGCCAGGGATTCTGCCCATGCGGACAACTCCATCCATACACTGAAGCGTTACCCTTTTCGAGCCAAGTAAACTTGATACTGTTGCCAGGACTTCATTTCTGTCCTTGCGGGGAATTCTTACCCTAGATACTTCAGGGTTATCTCCTGAGTTTACGGGCTTTGTCGATCCTGATCTTCGTTTTCTAATAGTGCTTCTGTAATTAGCCAGGTTAATTCCTCCTCGATAATCTTTGATTGATTTCTATATAAGTTGAGTTAAAAACTGATAAGTTGAAAATTAAATAATTAGCACCAATTATTATTCTCGATGCTGTTTTGTTCCTTCTTTTTCCTGCTCCACTAGTGGAAATAAGTAAAGAAACAAAGAGAATAAACCAAAAAAACAAAAAGAAAAGATGAATCAGGTGTCAATGTAAAAGTTAATTACAAATTAATAACACCTGATGCAGATTATCCTTAGAATTTTCTGTGGTTAGGAAGACAGTCCCTGCAGTATACTGGCCTGCCTTCGGTGGGTTTGAAAGGTACTTCGGTCTCAACACCGCAATCAGAACAGGTCACTTTTGTCATTTCCCTTGGTCCGCTGTTACCACGGAAACCTCTGGAATTTCCCCTGAAATTTCTGTCATTAAAAGCCATTTTCGTTTCACCTCCGCTCTAGCGGATAGTCAATAGTTTAAAAACAAGATTGTATAGACCCTTAAATTAAAAAACAAAAATTGGTTTTTAATAACAGATTATACGTCTCTTTATTTTCAACACATATACTAGATAGTCAAATTATATAAATACACCTATAGAAAAGTAAATGCACTCTTTCAAGTGTGAGATAACTTTACAATCAAAGTTGTAAAATGTGTATAAATAACTGAAATTCTGATTCCGGCTATTATCGGTTAAGTAAAACTTATAGGCCCTACAACATGCTCCCTTTTAGATCCATATAATATCGAGTTTTCAGTTAATCACTTTTTCACCAAAGTTAGGGGAGATTTCAACAGAGACCACAGACAGCAAAAATATATCAAAACTAAGTTTATCGTGGAGAAGATTCCTTCTTTTGTATTAGGCGGTCCAGTTCGGATAGCTTTCCTTGATCCATAATTCACATTCATTGATCACCGGTTGAGGAATTCTCTTTCCCGGAAACTATCGATTTTTCATTAGAAGCCTGCCTTAAGTTTTTGCCTCTTTACATGAAATCGATACCCTGTTCCAGTTCACAATTTCTTAAAATATTTAATGCACAGTGAGGAAATTGACGCAATTTGTTCACGATTTCTCACTTAACCGAAGACGCATGAATTCAAATTTAGTAGAATATAATCGGTTATCAGGTTTTCACTTCAAGCAGAAAAATCTCCCCCAAAGGGAAAGATCACTTTTATCAAAAAGGCCCTCTGGGGTGCTACTTCTAAACTCTTTTTAATTTAAAAAACTCGCGAGTTCTCAATTTTACTAATTTCACAACCATATTGGGGGAGATCAAAGAAACTGCCGACGGAAAAAATATATTTCAAATTAATTGTGAATGCTCCGGAAAATTAGATTAAAAACATGGAAAATCTATTTTCAATCCACTAACTTCAAAAAATTTAAAATTTTGGGAGGTGAACTGTGTTAGGGAAGTGAACTGTGTTAGGGAAGTGAACTGTGTTAATCACTTCTCTAGTTCGTCCAGACACTGCTGGAAATACTGATTTACTATCTGGATATACATCTCTTTTGGAAGGAGGTCACGACTTACAATATCAAGGGTTTCCTGTGACATTTTTTGTTCCTTTGCGAGCTGGCTGCCTGCCTCTTTTGCTGCTTCAAAAATATCATCTATAGGTGCACCTATTTCTAGCATACCAGGGATTGCTTCACCATGAGGGCGCAAAAGTGCCCCTGCAAATTCGGCCGATGCGTTCTTGCAAAAGGCTTTCATAAACACAATCAAGGGGTCGAAATTCTCTTTTTCCCAGAAACCGCAGTTGGAAACAAGTACAAATTTGGGGACCTTAGTTTTCACACGCGCCGGATGGCGGCAATGTTCATCTCGCAGCTCAAAAAAAGGCTCTACTCTGGGTATCGTTCTATCAATCAAATTCTTCATTGGACCTGTGACCCCATCTACATAAAGTGGGGTAGCAAATACTATAACATCAGCGGCATCGATCCTGGGATATAATATGTTCATATCGTCATTTTGGTAACATTTACCCGGAGTCTTCAGCCAACAGTTTAACTCACCTGTGCAGGGATTGATATTTAGTTTCCTTGTATAAAACAATTCTACCTCCGCCCCTGCCTCTTTCATTCCTTCAAGAAAGGGATTTAATATCAAAGCCGTATTGCCTTTATCCATCCTAGGACTGGAATTTATTGCCAGAACTTTCATATGTGATTTCCTCCAATTTACCTTAACCACATTTAACAAGAAATGAGCTGATGTTTTGGTACGTCAAAAAGTAGTCCTTTAAAGCTTCTATTTTTTACATCACATTTTTCGGGTCTTACTAAAATTAAAAAAGCTCCACTGATAAAATCTTACGTTAAACTATTAATTACATCCAAACATATAAATATATTTGAGAAACCACACTAACCTGCATTAGCAATGAATTGAACGTGAAGAATTTTAAATAAGAAAAAGATCACTTTTTCAAAAAGGCCCTGCGAAGGGCTCCTTCTAAACTCCTTTTATATTTACAAAAACTAAGGGCTTTCAATTTCGCTTTTCTAATCCTTTTCCTAACAAACGTATATGGGGGAGACTTAAGCAGACCGCCGGCAGGAAAAATATATTTTTTTAATATGGCTGCAATGAATAAACTTTGAAGGCATCAAAAAGAGAGTTCAAAAGTTTCGATTTTACGTTCATCTTCAGGAAAAAGAGGCAAAAACTAATAGAAAAATTGAAATTTACGGATATCTTTGCAAGTCAAGTCAGAGAAACAATTCGCCCTTTGTCCAGAGTTCATCAAATTTTGTCTTGAATCGCTTAGCATATGATTCATCATATATTCGTGCCATACCGAGATTTCTACTCATATTGAACTGATCTTCAATATCTATCAGGGTTATCTTAGAATCAATGATTGTAAAATTGTATTCGTTTTCTAAAATTCTTATTTCCATCAGATCCTTAAAATAGCGTTTAAACGACAGGTCTTCTATCGAATCAATAAGCTCTTTTAATGATGGCAGTAGTTGTGATCCCGGGTCTAAAATTTTAACTTTTATGCCACGTTCTATTAAACTCAAATAAGCTTTGCTAAAGGTGGATACTGAGGTATCATATAGCTCCGATCTTCCAGGCTTGTACTTCATATGGATTACAACACATATTTCATGCTCGATTTTCTCAAAAGATGAATTTACCATTTCTTTTAGTTCATTATTACGAAATCTGTCAGGCCAGAAGACAGTTTCAGCATTTTGTGGTGAATTGTCGTTGCAGAGTTCCCTTTCGATTTCATCAAATGTTTCTTTGAGCATTTTGAGCTCATTGAGTGTTTCTTCCTCTTTTCTTTTGTACATAAGTTTAAATGCGCTTTTAGGATCAACAGCTCGGTATCTCTGTGGTCTTGACGGTTGGATTTCAACAAGCTCATAGTTTTTGAGGGCTTTGAGAACCTCATAGATTTTTCCTATAGGGACTTTCGATGCATGTGATAATTTGCTTGCTTCAATAAAATCTTGTTTTAGAAGTGTTAGGTAAACTGAACTCTCATACCTGTTCAATCCAATTTTTGCAAGTAATTTTTCATTCATCTTTTCACTACTTTTCAGTTTATTGTAGAGTAAAACGGTTATCTTTCTGAACGATATTAAGACTACTGTTCAAGCATATGAAGGTAAAGTTGTTAAGTTAAAGGCTATACTGACTGAATACATCCGTTCAAATAAAAGAACAATATGTGATGAAGGTTGCCTCGAAATCTATAGAACAATTCTAAATAAAAAAACTCCATAAAATAATATGGGATGGATTAACTAAAAGTGGTCAAGATGATGTTTACAAAAAGTAACAAATATGATTTTGATTTTGCTAAAGAAAACATGATGGGACCAAACTCAATGAAGATTCTTGAAGAAGTATCAGAATCTTTGAAGCTTGAGAAAGACATGAGAATACTCGATCTTGGATGTGGGAGAGGGCTGACCTCGATATTCCTGGCAAAAGAATATGATGTTACAGTTTTTGCAACTGATCTCTGGATAAGTGCAACAGATAACTATGAGAGAATTAAGTCAATGGGACTGGAAGATAAAATAATACCAATACATTCAGAAGCCCACGATTTGCCGTTTGCACATGAATTTTTTGATCTTGCTATAAGCGTAGATGCCTATCATTATTTTGGAATCGAAGCAGATTATTTGACAAGGCATTTTGCTCCACTCGTAAAAAAAGGAGGGCAAATTGCAGTTGCAGTTCCGGGCTTGAAGCAGGAATTTACAAATGGAATTCCAGCAGAATTAGTGCCATACTGGTTTGATGATATGACTTTAACTCTACACTCATGTGATTGGTGGTATAATTTATGGAAAAACTCTGATTTGGTAAGTATTAAAGAATGCAAAGAATTAAATTGTTTTGAAGAAGCATGGAAAGACTGGCTTATGTGTGACAACGACTTTGCTCGTAGGGATATAGGAATGATGGAAGCAGAAGGTGGAAACTACTTTAATCTGGTTTCAATCATAGCTACAAAGTTATGATTCAAAATCTGTTGAGGAGCTCAAGACTTGGCCTACAAAGTTCCGTTCATTAACTTCCTTAGATCGGTATGAGATCTTCAGGGATGTGGTTTTGGGGAGAAATAAGGTTATATGGATTCCATAGAACATCATCGATTTCATAGAAGGACATAAGTCTATATTTGTAATTTCATTTGTAATTTCAACACAATGTTAGTTTGGGATAGATTCTACTTAAAAATTTCAAGTAAAGCAGAAGAACATAGTGATATTTTTAAAAACCAAACATGAAATTATTCAAATTAGAGGCGAAAAGAAACGAAAGTACTTTTCAAGTCATATTGCTTTCATTCCAAACAGATAAAGGAAAAAAATGAGTGGTTGGAAACTGCTACTCTTCAATTGTATGTTGCAGTGTTTTCGGAACGTGAAGATAGGTTCATTTAAATCTAAAAATTCCTCCCAAAAGGAAAAGATCACTTTGGGCAAAAAGGCCTTGCAAAAGACCCCTTTTAAACTCCTTTTAAACTCCTTTTAAACTCCTTTTGAATCTGCGAAATTCACGAACTTTTGATTTCATTTTGAGTTTACAACCGTATTAGGGAAAGATTCCAGTAGTCCGTCGGCTGGAGAAATATATTAAAACTGAACTAACCATGAGGAAAAGTTCACATTCAATCTGAAAAATCCTTCCCCAAAAGGAAAAGATCAATTTTATCAAAAAGGCTCTGCAAAGTGTTCCTTTTAAACTTCGTTTGAATCCGTAAAATTCACGGGTTTTTGATTTCACTTTTCCTAACAACCGTATTTGGGGAAGATTAAGCAGACCGCTAGCAGGAAAAATATATTTTGTAAAGTATTAGGGATAAGATTTTCATTTTATACCTGGCGATCAATTATCCTTATATTTTTTACTCACTGTGTAAAACTAATGGGAGAGATCTTTTTCTTAAAAAGGTGGCAAATAGACCGAAAGCGGCAGCTGCACAGATTACTCCTGCAGGATAAGTGATACTGCTAGGTAAGCCGAACCCCTCAGGAGCCTGTAAGATATACGTTGTCACCACTGCTGTCATAAATGTGGCCGGAATAGTGGTGATCCAGTGAAATTTGTCGTTATTAGACAGATATACCGCAGATGTCCAGAGGACTATAGTAGCCAGTGCCTGATTCGAGAAAGCGAAGTAGCGCCAGACTATAGTAAAGTCGATCATGGTCAGACTGAATCCTATAGCAAATAGTGGAATAGCTATTATCAACCTGTTCTTTATAGGTTTTTGATCCAGGCTCATGGCATCGGCTATGGTCAGACGTGCACTTCTGAACGCTGTATCTCCAGATGTAACTGGACATGCAATAACGCCCAGGATAGCAAGAATCCCTCCTGCAGGTCCCAGCAAACCCAGTGATACATTTTTTACCACCAGGGCAGCACCTCCTGCATCGACAACTTCACTCAGGCCGGTTATTCCTTCTGGGAAAAAAGACATTGCAGCAGCAGCCCAGATGAGAGCGATAACCCCTTCTGTTATCATGGCTCCGTAAAAAACACGTCTGCCATATTTTTCATTAGGCAGACATCTGGCCATTATCGGGGACTGAGTTGAATGGAACCCACTAACAGCTCCGCAGGCTATGGTTATGAAAAGCATAGGCCACAGAGGAAGGCCGTCAGGATGAGAACTTCGAAAGGTTATTTCGGGAATATCATATCCTTTGATGAGAAGCATGGAACAAATGCCCAATGCCATTATCAATAGGACTGCTCCGAATAAGGGGTAGATACGGCTTATGATCTTGTCAATCGGAACAACAGTAGCCAGGAAGTAATAGAGAAGGATAATAGCTAGCCAGAAGTTTGGTTTTGCCAGTAGCCCTGAAAACCCCAGACTTGCCAGAAGTCCAGCAGGTCCGGACATAAATACTGTCCCTATAAGTATGAGTAATATGATGGAGAACGCAATCATGACAATCCTTGCCTGTCTGCCTAAATATATCCCCACAATCTCTGCAATGCTCTTTCCCTCGTGACGGATGCTTAGCATTCCGGAAAAGTAATCATGAACCCCTCCTGCAAAAATGCTGCCCAGGACAATCCACAGGAAAGCAGCCGGACCGTATAAGGCTCCTAAAATAGCGCCATATATAGGGCCCAGGCCAGCAATGTTGAGGAACTGGATGAGAAATATCCTGGGCCAGCTGAGAGGGACAAAATCAACACCGTCTTCATGGGTGTATGCAGGTGTCCTTCGTGATGGATCAGCTCCGAATACTTTTTCGACAAACGCACCATATAATAAATAACCCAGTATAAGAAAGATCAGAGAAATCAGGAAACTTATCATATTATTTAGCGATGAAATTTTTGTTATTTGTTGGTTTCTATTTAGCAATGAAATTTTTGATATTTGCTGACTTCCCTCAAATGTACTCAAAACCCGTTTGCTGTCAATAAGTTTGGGAGTAAAGCAAAATAGTACCAGTTACTATCGGTTATAGTTTTACGTGACGTATTCTGTGAATTATTTACCTGGCCATTTTGGTTGTATCAATTGACTCCAGTGACCAAACTAAAGTTGATGAAGACATTACAATTATATCTGGGGATAATTAAAGTTCACAAAACTCAGACCAAAACCAGAGAAATAATATCTTCCATGGGACTTACACAATCAGGAGTAAGCATTACAGGAGAAACGGTTCATATTTTCAAAACAGAATATAAAGGTAAACTTTTGGATGTAATTTCTCTTGAAAAAGAGCTTAAATGTGAACTTTAAGTACACAAAGATGCAAAAGCTAAACTAGAAACAAAAGTTGGAATATTATAAAATAAGAATTTATAACACATATTAAAAAAATGTGGTAAATAATGTGGGCCCGCTGAGATTCGAACTCAGGATCCCCGCCGTGTAAAGGCGATGTCATGACCGACTAGACCACGAGCCCATTTTGCCTGTATTTTCAGAATCGCTCTAAGAGCAAGACCAAAATGTCACTAGTTATATATATCTCTTTTGTTAGGAGAGAAAAACAGGATCTATCTGAAAGTTAGTTATTCCATTAAATAAAATCCATATTCACTAAATAATATTATAATTATATCAAATTATACTGGTATTACTTTATAAATTAAGAAATTGTACAAAAAAAGGAAATACTATTACATATAATTCTTTTTTTCGTAAAAGGGGAATTATAACTTACTTATATGCCAGATTTTTACTATATATCCTAAACTATATAATACAAAAGACTCGTTTAATTTTTTATTTCTAGACTTAAATATTTATCTACACAAATAAAAGAAAATTAATGAATACTTTGTGTTATAAAACCCAAATTATTCTATTTATACTCCCTACTGAAAGAATTCCGAATGGATATAAAAGCTAAGCAAAATATATTTATATGAGATTAGCATGAAATAACTTGTGAGCGGGTCTCTATTTTATATGATAACCCCAACACCCAACACCCCAATTCATACTCCCAACCCGCTCATCTTATTCTCACAAAAATAGAAATATATATTTAGGGAAACAATTCAAAGACTCAAAGTCACGAGTTTCTATATAAGCACTGGACACTAAATCGTAATCTCTGGCTGGGGATATGGTACTGGAGACTCATTTAGAAGCCAACTTAGTTATTTAATGATTTAGAAAAGGGAATTTGGATAGGTTCAGTACTTAACTCTACCTGATAGTCATTTATAGACTTTTAATCCTGAAAGTAGAATTTCTAGCTAAAATAAAAAACCGTAAACTATAAACTGGTAATTATAAATCATCAACTATATAAATGAAAAGCTATTTATAAGATGAATAAGTATTCATCTCGAGTGAGCGGGTCTCTTTTCCATAGTATAACCCCAAAACAATATCCCCCAACTATTTCCCCCAACTATTCCCCAAACTCTCCAGCCCGCTCACAGATTTTACTTAATTTATATTGACTGTGTTCAGCAGTTCAGAAATTTTTCAGTCAATTTATACTAACTCGCCCAGTTTTGCATCTAAACTTCCTTCGCATTTATTCACATTATCTGGAAAATTGATATGCTACATATTAGCAGTAGTCAGAAAGACCAATCAGAAAAATCAATTCGTCTCTGACTTAACAAAAGGTAAGAAAACTAAAGGAAATTAAGAAAATAAACAAGGTCAGAAAATTAGAAGTCGAAAAGCGTTTTTTGTGTTTTCGACTCGACTTTTTTAGGAGTTTCGCTGGCTTTGACCTCAGGTTTTTCAGCCTTATCTGAAACTTTTTTGATAATGGGTTCACTGTTTATAGATTTCCCGACTCTGGATAATTCGGGAGAAATGCTGTTTTCTGTCGGTTCGGAGTCAGAAAAGGCTTCCTTCTCAAAGGTCTCGGGCAGGGATGAAGAATTCTTAGCCTTAAGATTATCGTGTTCAGGTAAACTGAATGTAAGGCTATCAGATTTGAGCCCAATCTCATCAATCCCTGCCTGATCCTGCTCCGGCATAAGAGTATCGGAAGTAAAATTATCAGGTTTTAGGTTTTCCGATTTTAGGTCCTCCGATGTCAGGTTCTCCGACTTTAGGTTCTCCGATTTTAGGTTATCTGATGTTAGGTTCTCCGATTTTAGGTTTTCCGATTTTAGGTTCTCCGATTTTAGGTTATCCGGTTTGAAGGTATCAGAAGCATCATTTTCCGAGTTCGTAGTTTCTGGAGAAATCTCAGATAAGACAACAAAACCAAAGTTAAGAGTCTTCTGCCCGCCCTGGGAAGTCCTGGAGTCAGGAACTTCAAGCCCCTCAGAATGTTTCTCAGCTTTTTCTTTCGAGGTTTTAACCGAGAAACCAGAAGGGTCCTCTTTACTATTGCCTGAGGGAGCAGGAGCCCTGAAAAACTCAGTTCCATCAGCTTCTTCTTTTCCTTCAAGGAGAAGTTCCTGCGCCCTGTCATAGATTTTCTGCAGCTTTTTACTGGCTTTTGCGCTACCCGAGAGATATATCAATTCCTCAAGTTCAAGCTTGAGGTCTGCAGTAATTTCAACTGCGGATTCTTCATTCTTTAACATATGAGAGTAAAGATCCAGAAGGTTATTTCTTGAATAGCGCATGGACTCGAAGTTGTGTTCTCCAACTTTAGAAGCTATATTATCCCTGAGGTCTCGTTTCGAACGTATCTGCCCCATTTTCTTCCAGAGAGAAGGAGGCTGGTACTTAATAAATCCGGGGTAGGGCCGTGTCTTTGAGACTGCAGTTCCGCAGACCATCAACATGCTCGCATACCTCCACATCCTATAGTTCTGGCGTTTTTTTACGCGCCCAAGATAGAGATCAGCCCTGGAGAGATAACCAAAGCCAGTTTTTATATCCTCAAGATTTCCATCTTTAGAGGCGTACTGGACAGGCAGGTTTTCATCTATCCAGTGTACAAGGTCTTCAGGGCTTTCATCAAGCCCGCGAGCTACTTCCAGCGCCTTTTTACAGTCCGTGCTCTTAAATATTCTCTGCATCGCCTTGAAGATGTTTTCCTTGACGTCTCTGCCTGAAGTGCTGATGTCCTCAACTTCCAGAGTTTTTCTCCCTGTAGCCGTAGCCTGAAGGTCGTTGATTGCACTTCTTAGATCGCCTCCCGCCCCTTCAGCGATTTGCTGGACTGCATCCATACTGCATGAAATTTCCTCGCTCTCGCATACCTTCTTCAAAGCAGGAACCATTGAGCGACTCTGCACTGAGCCGAACTTTATTTCCATACAAAGATTCCGGATAGTGGGAGTCAATCCATAAACGTCGTTTGCAATCAGCACTATGGGTTGAAGCGTACTCTTTATAATTCCTGCAATAGCCCGCATTCCACCCCTGTCTGCAGTCCCGTGAATATTGTCCGCTTCGTCCAGGATAATCAGGCGTTTTCCTCCAAAGAGGGTATTCATTGAAGCTGCCGATCCAGCAATCTTTTCAATAACACCTGCAGTTCTCTGGTCACTTGCATTGAGTTCAATGACTTCCCAATCCAGATCACGGGCAAGAGCGTGGGCAGTAGAAGTCTTCCCTACTCCTGCAGGCCCATGAAGGATCACTGCCCTTCTCTCTGGAATGCCTGAAAGCCATTTCTCAGCCCAGGTCCGCAAATCCTGTACCGCCTTCCTGTTCCCTACAATCTCCTTCAGGGTCTGTGGACGGTATTTCTCAGCCCATTCAATTGCCAACGTCATCTTAAACCATACCAATAAAAAAAGAACTCATTCTTAACTCTATACATTTTAATTTCTTCATTATGTAATAATCTTTATCCCTACAATCCTCTGATACCGATTTTTAAATAACAATGATAAATTTACACTTTGATATGTATTAAAGTCTTTTTGCTCCCATAAAAACAATACCTTCAATTGCCAGAACAAATTTAAAAAGAAAACCTGTTATTCCTCCCTCCTTCCGTCCCTATTACCAGCACTCTCCTTGGCTTTAGCCCGCCAATACTTATAATCAACCATTAAAACAAAAAAACTCAATTTGTATACTCTTTGGGATTCGAAAATCAGTTCCTCTAGCCCATAATTCAGCCCTCTTGAGCGAAAGAAGTGAGAGAAAAGGGCACCGTCCTCCCGAGAGGGGACTCGGGGGACAAAATTAATTAATGATCGTGTTTGTACTTCTTTGAACTACTTAAAATCTTACACAACAGTCAGGATGGATATGGAAAAGAATAGCATGGATGCCCTCCTTGAGGCTATCGAAATGAGGGCCAGGGCTAACAGGGCCAGAGTAGCTATGGGAATAAGGGATCCGAATCCCAAAATGCTAGAGAGTGCCTGGAAAGCCCAGGAACTGGGATATGCACAGGTCGTCCTGGTGGGAATTAAGAAGGAAATTGATAAGATCGGCACAGAACTCGAGGTAGTGGACACAGACGAGCCCGAGAAGACTCTTGCAGAACTTATGATTTCAAGAAAAGTCGATGCAGCAATAAGAGGCACTGCAAAGGCATCGGGAGCTCTGGCTCACCTCAAAGAAGCTCTAGGAAAGAAAAGAATCTGCCGGCTTGCTCTGCTCCTCACGGTTGACGGGACACCTTTCTTTCTCGCTCCTGTAGGGATTGATGAGGGGAACACCATTTCAGACAAACTCAGGATGATAACGCTAGGTGCCGAACACATAAGGAGATTCGGGATAGAGCCTAAGGTTGGTGTGCTGTCGGGGGGCAGAATTGGAGACATCGGAAGGAATAAACGTGTGGACAGGACTCTTGCAGACGGAGAATTCGTGACAAGGCGGGCTGTTGAACTCGGGATCAATGCTAAGCATTACACAATTCTTATTGAAGACGCCATAAAAGAATCGAACTTTATTGTTGCCCCTGATGGAATTTCGGGAAACCTCATTTTCAGGACAATTGCTTTCCTGGGTGGAGGTGACGGGCTTGGAGCGCCTGTGCTTATGGACGATTATGTTTTTGTAGATACATCAAGGGTAGGTGGGCATTTTACGAAAGCCATAATGCTTGCAAGTGCACTGTCTCACCTTAATAAGGAAAGACAAAAAAGGTGATTTGTTGAAAAACATTGCAGATACATGGCCGATAGTAAAAGGTGACTACACGGTAGGAAATCCGATATCCCGGATTGCAGTGGTAACTCTTGCGAGCCAGATAAATCCCTCACCTGAAGCGGCCCTATGGGGGAGCTCAAAAACCGAAAATCTGGGAGTCGAAAAAATAATCGTAAATACCATCTCAAATTCCAATATAAGGTACATCCTTATCTGCGGGACGGAATCCAGGGGGCACCTGGCAGGCCATTCCCTGCTCGCAATCCATGCAAATGGGATTGACGAAAAGGGAAGAATTATTGGTTCTGAGGGTGCCATCCCTTTCATAGAAAACATATCTAAAGAAGCAGTCAAACGCTTTCAGCAACAGGTAGTGCTTCTTGACAGAATAGGACTAACAAACCTCGAGGAAATAATGAAAATTGTGAGAAAATATAAGGATCGAGGGGAAGTTTATCCGGAGGAACCTCTTGTAGCTATTTCCCAGAAGAAAAGACAATCTACTTTCACGATTCCTCATTCAGGTGATATAATAGTCTCCGAAGAGTTTGTTATGGACTCAACTTCAGGAGTTGTTTGTCCGACAAAGGATTTTTAATTTCTAATTAAGAGATCTACTTCGAGTGTACATTATTCGAATGTACATTATTCGAGTGCAAATTACCATATTTTGAAACAAAATACTAACCTGTAGATTTTGAGGGTGTAAAAAATGTTTAAGTTTCAGAAAGAACAGGAAATCGTTAACATCGCAGGAGTGAAGATAGGTGGACAGCCAGGAGAGCTTCCTACCGTGCTTGCAGGTACTATCTTTTATGATAAGCATGATATCGTAAAAGACGGTGCAAGAGGCCTGTTTGACCGGGATGCTGCCGAAAAACTGATAAATCTGCAGGAATCAAGTGCGGAAGAAACAGGAAACCCGCATATAATCCACATTTTCGGTACTACCCCTGAAAGCATTACTCGTTACATTGATTTTGTGGCCGAAATATCAGAAGCTCCTTTTCTTATCGACTCCCCCGAAGGACCCGTGCGTTCCCATGCTGCAGAATATGTTAGCGAAATCGGGCTTGCAGACAAAGCAATCTATAACTCTATAAACATGAGCGTAAATGCATCTGAAATTGAAGCTCTTGCTCTATCTGATATTGACAGCTCGATAATCCTTGGCTTCAATGCAACAGACTCATCTCTGAAGGGCAGGATGGAAATGCTGGAAAATGGAGCAGGCCTTCTGGAAGAGGGATTACTTTCAATTGCAGACAGATGCGGGATAATTAACAAGCTTATAGACCCGAGTATCACTCCTATGGGAAATGGAGCAGGCGTAGCCCTGAAGATGACGATCACCGCAAAAGCAAAATGGGGGCACCCAACAGGCTCGGGAATCCACAACGCACCCTCGGCCTGGAACTGGCTGAATAAGAAGAAAGAGAAAGACCCTATTCTCTACAAAATCTGTGATGTAGGTTCAACCTGCTTGCAGCAAGCAGCAGCCGGAGATTTCATCCTCTATGGGCCCATCGAGTATGCCCCCTACATATTTCCTATGGCTGCCATGAGCGACATAATGATTTCTGAAGCCGTAGCTGACCTCGACGTAGAGCCTGCTTCCCGGCATCCTGTAAACCTGCTTGTATAATTCCCGAGTCTCGCAAGCCTTTTTAAAAAACTGCTTGCCCGCAAGCCTTTTCAAAAAAGGCTTGAGCGAAAACCCTAAGAAACATTTGAGTTTGAGGACCTTATCCCCAAACCCTATCGGCGTGATCAACCGGCGCAACGGTTGGTTCCAGACAATGAATTATGGGCTAGATAAACTGATATTCAACTCGCTCCGAGACTGATTTTCCCAAGTTTCGAAAGCGAGGTAAGTTAATACCACTGAAGATGCTAAAAAACAGGAGCATAGTCTTTGGGTGCTTCCCGCATCTTCGGTGGTTTCTACAGTTTAAGTTTGCTTTCCGTCCAGTTTTTTCATGGTTACCGGTTGTAGTATTTAGATATTAAGTTCGTATGCTTTTAAAACTGAGGTTAACTCGGTGCTCCCTGTGGTTGTGGCGTTTTGCTGCTTTTATGCTTTAGCTTTTCGGCAATGTCAACTCCAAGCCTTTTGCACTCCTGTATGTCCTTGTCTGTGGGCTTGTGCAGTATCCTGAGTACAGGGTCTATGACAGTCATTCCCATGTCTCGCATTTTTTCGGCTATCAGTATAGGTGCTTCTCCGCTCCATCCATACGATCCGAAAGCAGCCCCTAATTTTCCTTTTGGATTTGTGGAAACTAGAGTTTCATCCATGAATTTTTCCATGGGCTGGAGCATCCGGTAGTAAAAAGTCGAGGAACCGACTGCAATTGCATCGGCTTCGTAAAGATCCTCTAGTTTTACGTCATAAAAACTAATAGCTTTTGCATCCACATGTTTTGACTCAATTCCGCTAGCTATTGCTTCTGCCATAGCTTTTGTATTCCCCGAGGTACTGAGATAAACTACTATCGCCTTCAATCTTATCCCCCACTATGTAAGATCTTATATTAATGCAAGTAACGGACAAAAAGTGATCAAAACAGGTTTGCGTATTTCCCAAAAGCTGGAAAACAGGGCGAAACCCAAGATATTCTCACTTTTCAACCCTGCATTAATTATAAAAATTAATTTAGATAAGGATTTCGTCCAGGGTCAGGTTGACTTTACGTATGAAAAAATATTATCCAAGGTCTGCCACAATACGGAGAGGAGCTATATAGTTCACTACCTGGAGGGCTACACTCTCAAGAAAATTGCGTATGTTCTGTGGAATCCTGTCTGTAGTATGAGAAGCAAAATTAAGGCTGCCTATAATTTCTCCTCTGTGCTTCATAGGAATCACGGCGATTGCAGTAAGTTTTTCTTTCCTGATTAAATCTGCCATTCGATCTGCAAAAAAATCCATCCTGTAGACCGGCTTCTCAGTCCATATCTGCCGAGCTTCAGGAGAATCTGCCCTATATATCGAAATACTTTTCCCAAATTCGGGAGAAAGTCCCCGGTGTGCAACCAAATTAATCTGGTCTAGAAGTTCGTCTTTCAAGTATATGCCTGCAGCATCTATCTCTTCTATTTTCAGGCAGGCGTCAAGGATCTGGTTAAGCATGGTCTGGAGATTCCAGGTAGTACTGAGGGATACTCCCAGCTCTCTCTGGATTTCGAGCATTTTCTCAGCTTCTTTTCTCTCAGTGACATCGACGACTATTCCCTGAAAATGAGTGACTTTGCCTTCACTGTCTCGCTGGATAAGTGTTCGGTCTTCGACCCAGCGTATACTTCCGCCTCTGGTAATAATTCTATATTCCATCTCAAAGGAATCATATCCTTCTCTTACCGAGCGTTCCAGACTTTCAACCACTGCCTGAATATCTTCTCTATGGATTATGTTCCCATAATGTACTTTTCCGGAAAGAAAATCTTCTACTGAGTACCCAAACTGCGTTACGTTTTCAGAAATATAATCCACAGGCCAGTATTCTAAATTTGCAGGCAACTTTTCTAAATTTACAGGCAACTTTTCTATATTTTTCCTTAGAAAAGCTACTGCCGGGCTTTTATTAATTATGCTTTTCAGCATTTCTTGCGTTTTTAGTGATTTTCTCAGGGCTTTTTCAGTTTTCTTTCTATGAGTTATATCAAGCACTATTCCCTGAAAGCAGGCTACTTTTCCTTCTATATCTCTCTGGATAAAGGTTCTCTCGTTTACCCACAACATATCTCCGGCTTTTGTAAAAATCCTGTACTCAGAGTTGAAGCTTACCTCCCCTTTTTGAATGCTCCTTTCAAGCTCTTCTTCTACTCTTTTTAGGTCATCAGGGTGTATGATTTTTCCGTACTGAATTTTCTGTGATAGAAAGTCATCAACTGTGTATCCAAACTGTACTACATTATCGGATACAAAAATCGCAGGCCAGTATTTTTCATTCTTCCAGAGAAAAACCACTGCAGGACTATTATTAACTGCTATAGTCAATACTTTCTGCATTTTAAGAGTTTTTTTCAGTTCTTCTTCGCTTTCTTTCCGCCTGGTGATATCGAGCACTACGCCCTGGAAGTGTGTAGCCTCTCCGCCGGTATCTCTCTGGATAAATGTCCTTTCGTTTATCCATCGAATATCTCCTGTTTTTGTTACAATCCTGTACTCCAGGCTGAACGCAGAAGCCTTACTTTTTACTTTTTTCTCAAATACTTCTTCAACCTCTTTGAGATCATCGAAGTATATTATATCTTTATATCGCATCCTGCCAGAAGTGAAATCTTCTACCGAGTATCCGAATTTCGCCACATTTTCGGAGACAAACTCCACAGGCCATTTATCTTCGTTTTTCAAGAGAAAGAGCACTACGTGACTGTTATTGATCATCATTCTCAGAGTTTCTTCTTTTTCCAGAGCTGCGTGGAGAGCTTCTCCTCTTACGTTATTTTTACTGCCTGCAATATGGAAGTTCGCATTTAAAGCTCCATAGTCCTCTGAATCCTTATCCATCTCTACAATTACCCCTCACAAAGCATTTTTCTTGCAAACTTAGCAATCTTTGACTTCCGACCCTCATCCATCTATATAATTACCTTCACAGGGGTTCTTTAACATCCACTTCCTGTGTTCCTGTATTCTTGCTTCCTGTATTTTCGCTTTCTGTATTCTCGCTTTTTATCTATATTTTATTTATATAATACATGCCTATATAATATCCATTTTTTGATTACAATGTTTTATTTGTTTAGCATGAAAATGCTGCCATCTGCAAGCGCTTTCATTGGGTGTGCATATTATTCAAAGAGTGTCATGTTCGTTTTTGTTATTATTAATGCTAAAAATGCTAAAAGCGATAACTATAAATAACCAGTTTTTTTAGCTCCCCAATACTCGGCTTTATGTATCGAATTTTGATATAGCCCGCCGAGGGGAAAATATATATAGTAAATGTACGGTAATAAGAATCCGTACTCCTGATTTACAGGTATCAGTCTGCAGCTAGAGAAACTCTGGTGTTAAGCTTCCATCATTACACCACCATGAATATACTCTAAAATCTGAATGTCTATCATGAACCCCTTCATTGATCAGACGTGTAAAAGTTAAAAGATCTCAAAATGGGACTTTTATCTGCAAGCGTGAAGCCAAAGTGGATTTCTAGAGGACGATACAGTAATTGAGTAAACCAGTAAATCTGGAGTACAATAAAGAAATATGGCAAAAACTCAAAAATGGCGAAAGTCTAAAACAACGTAAAACCTCCATTAAAGAAAAATGGCAAAAACCTAAAAATGGCAAAAGTCTAAAACAACATAAAACCTCCATTAAAGAAAAATGGCAAAAAACCTAAAAATGGCAAAAAACCCAAAAATGGCAAAAAGTCTAAAACAACATAAAACCTCCATTAAAGATCTGCGGTAGGGTAAGAGGGAGACTCTACTTCAGTTTCTTTATGTACTACTTATATTGGTATCTGCTCTAATGGCTCATTTTTCAGAAGAAGCCTTAATTTCCAACCTCACCGTAAGGACATGGAAAACTAAACTTCCGGACCCTCAACATACCATAAAAACAATTTGTTTTACTCAGATAATACTTAATTCGGTTTTGAAGAGAGATCTACAGTTCTAAAATTATAACTGGTAAGAGTTAGTGAATAAGTACTCAAACAGAACTTCTTTTCAAAGAATTTAATAAAAAATAGAAGAAACTGTGAACGGGTATAATTTCCTCATGGTTAGTTTTTGTAGTTTATTAGGGTGTGATCTTGTAGATGTGGTCCAGAGCATGCCCGTTCACTATGCAATTGATACAAAAACCTTCTTGGTTATATAAATATTTGGATATTATTATATTATCTTGCCTTTTTGTGAAAATACTGGAAACTTTTACGGCTCAAAAATAGACTTTTATCCAATTGTGATATCTAGTCACGCCTATAATTATTGCAACAAAAAAACTTCGTTGTACCTCATTGGGCAGTTGCATTATTTAGTTTCGTGACTATAAGGTAATGACACGATCAATAGTCAAAAAAGGGTAAGGTGAAAAGTACTTTCATTTCTTTGTGTCTGTTATTCGAAGAATATCATGTGTGTTCAGGAAATAAATGTCAGTAACCTGCTCGAAAAAGCAGGATGCCATAACAAAAGCTGGTTAACGTTAAATGTAGTGGTTTTCATTCAAACAATCAATAAACATTTCCCAACTATTTATTTCCGGTGTTCCTGGTATTTTAACATGGTTGTTTAAATAATTATTATATGCTTCAAGATCGATTGAGCAAATGTCACTCATATCAATACTTGTTTCATCATCAATGTTGATGGGTATTTTGTTGAAACATTTGGCCATATTCATTATTATATTATTATGGTCAGTTTTGATGATTTCATCTGTGGTCATAAATATAACCGGCTTTTTATATAATGCTACAAAATTAAGAGCTGTACTCGAATGAGCAACAACAAGTCTGGATTTCCTAACCAGCTCTAAGGTATTATTGTAAATAACTTTTCTGTCCCCAAACAAATTTTTCCGAGCGGATCTTGGGTGAGCAGCTATGACTACCTGCAACATTGTTTTTTGTTCAAGTTTATCAAAAAACCTAGATATACTTGTATAATAGTTCATTGGCGTCACAGGAGGCTTTGATTTCATCACTTGAAAATCAGGATGATATGGAAGATATTCATCTAAAAAAACAATTATATTTTCAGGAGATACTTTTTTGTCCAGATTTGCTAAATATTTATCATAGTCTGAGTGATGAGTGTAAAGTATTTTTGTGTTTTTACCAATCGTAGGATCCAGTATATTAGAAAAGTAATTTGGAACTAATGCAAAATCTGCTTTTTTGATCAGAAATTGATTGAAAGTATTGGAATTGACTAATCGAATTATTAGATTTCGAAAATTTAGTCTTTTTATTCGTTCTTGTAATGACTTTTGGGATGATTCGAAGGTTCTTGATGGATGGTACGATATATCAAAAACGATATAAGGAACATTAAATTTCTTGTATAACCTATAAAGCCAAAGAGTTTTATAAGTGTAATAAACTGCGCTAACTATAATTAGGTTGTTTTGATTTAAAATATCATATAGTTCTCTAATTTTGTTAATTTTTATAACTATTTTGTCATTGACCACCGGAGGGTCATATTTTAGATTTGGGGTTAATATTTTAGATATATCTATAAAAAAAACATTAAAACCATTTTTTTCAAAAGTTTCTACCCCAAACAACTCGAACTCAGTTCGCATTGGAGGATAAAAAGTAACAATTCCAATATTTTTTATTATTTTGTGTGACATAGATCGACTCAATTCCGAAACTCAATTCTAAAAGTAAGTATAACACCATTAAATAATTTGTAGTTCCATTAACAGTTGTGTAATTATAATAGTTATTATGTAATAATTATAAAGGGTAGAATTTTACAAATTATAATACATATTTTCAGCATTTCAAATCAAATTACATATAATAAGAAGCATTACTAGCTTATTTTCAAGATAAAATAGAGACTTTTTATTATTTTCTCGTCTTTTGAACGATGTTGGTCAACTGCCATCGGAATCAATGTCAAATTTTGGAGATCATATAAAATATTAAAAAGTCTCATAAAATACGTCAGACTCTAACAAATTACAGACTTTTCCGGCCCTTATTGGCATCATGAGACAACATTATATACTAAAGTTAACCTTAATAACTTTGATGGCTGTCACCATGAAGATCTTATTAACTCTTAAAATCCATAATACCATTTCATTTGTATTCGGTTAAGGAATCTGTTAGCGTTAAAATGACTACTGCAATCATCTATACATTTCGATTTACATTTATAGGTTTACAGAAATGACAACAAAAATAACACATTTCTTGTAGATTACCTCTTAACTGAATACAAATGAATTTTATTTAACATCCTATTTGGAACTATAGAAATTTGAGAAAATTTTATATCAAAATATGGTAGTCTAAACCACCTTGCCAATCCAAAAATTAGAACATATCATTTTATTTAAACCGATTAATATCAGGTTTGATCACAAAAGGATTCGAGAAAAAAATGGCTGAATATAAACTGTTTTTACAGAGAATTGGACTAATAGGTATTACTCAATTGCTAACAAGTTTTAGTGGAGTTATTTTACTTCCAATTCTTACCAAAAATCTCCCTATCGAAGAGTATGGAATCTGGGCACAGATGCTGGTTACGATAGGAATATTCCCCGGAATTGTGATGCTTGGACTGCCTTATACTATGGTTCGATTCTTAGCTGCTTTAAATAAAAAAGAGGAAATCCAGGAAATTTTTTATTCCATATTTGTCCTGGTCTTACTTACAAGTGGAATAGCCTCATTATTTTTGTATATTTCCTCAGGTGTAGTCGCTCCAAAGTTGTTTGATGACAATATAAGAGTGGTTAAATTACTGTCTATAATTGTTTTCTTTGAATGTTTAATTAACCTGTTTGTAAGTTATTTAAGAGCTCGACAGCAGATCAAAAAGTATTCTTTTATTGTATTCTTTAATGCAGCGGCTCAGATTCTTACTGTAAGTACCCTGGTTCTACTTGGAAAAGGAATCATTGGTGCTTCCATTGGCCTATTGATCACGGACCTACTTACATTTGTAATTCTGGCTTTTATCATCATTTTGGATGTGGGAATTAAAATACCTAAGTTTAAGAATATTAAAGAGTACTTAAACTTTGGAATACCAACAGTTCTGGGCAATTTTTCAAACTGGATTGTAAATGCAAGTGACAGATATGTGATTGGACTTCTCATTGGGACTGCATATGTAGGGTACTACTCGCCAGGCTATTCCCTTGGGAATTTAATAAATATATTTATAGGGCCGCTTGTTTTTTTACTTCCTTCTGTTTTATCAAAATATTATGATGAAAATAATGTATACGAAGTACAGACAGTTTTAAGTTACTCACTCAGGTACTTGATGGCTATCTCAATACCTGCAGCTTTTGGGCTTTCTTTTCTTTCAAAACCCATTTTAACGATTTTGTCAACTCCAGAAATCGCAGCTCAAGGATACCTAATAACACCTTTTGTTGCTTTAAGTACCCTATTATATGGAGTCTATGTGATAGTCGCTCAGGCAATAGCCTTAAAAAAGAAAACAGTAATCTCAGGTCGAATATGGGTTATTGCAGCCACGCTAAATCTTGTACTTAATTTTCTCATAATCCCTTATCTAGGAATTATTGGAGCTGCTATAACGACTCTATTTGCATTCCTGGTTAGTCTGGGTTTAACAATCCATTATTCCTCGAAATTCTTGAAGTTTGATACAAATTTAACATTTATGCTAAAAAGTATCCTTGCATCAATTTTAATGTCTCTTATAATTGTCCTATATACACCAGAGAGTCTCTTTGAAATTATGCTCACAATATGTGTATGTGTGCCGGTTTACTTTATTGCTTTATTCCTCTTGAAAGGTTTTGGAAAACAAGAATTTAAACTTTTATATGATATAATAAAAACCGACACCTGATCATGGTGAAAATCAGGCATAGTTTTGAGACCGCCTGAATGGAGTATTCACGATTATGGGAAAAGAGAATGAAATGAGCACATGAAAATGATACCTTGTGCACTTTCATGCTGTGTGACAAAAGTTATGCCATGAACTTGCTTTAATGCTGCCCCTTCCATTAGGGTAACCATATCAGAAATGCAAAATAACTGATGCCTGATACAGAAAGGGTTTGAAAACATTTGAGCCGTATGAAGGGAAACTTTCAAGTATGTTTCCCTGGGGAGAAAGGAGGAGTAATCCTCCCGACTACTCGAAAAACGGTTAATAAATTGAGAATCTGCAGTTGGCTTTAGGATCTGTACAGTTGGCTTTAGGATCTCTTTTTTATCACATATATATTAGTTTAATATGTGCAAAAGTTTCTTTAAATATTCATTGTTAATATTTCGACAACTTCACGAATGACTCCTTCTCCGCCTTTCCTGGACAAAATATAATCAGATACATTTTTTACCTCATCTACGGCGTCATTCGGACAAAATGAAACTCCAGCCTTTTCCAATACGGGAATATCGTTTATATCGTCGCCGATGTAAACTATTTCTGAATATTCAAGACTGTATTTTTCTCTGAGCTCTTCAAAAATACTTAGTTTATCTACTATTCCTTGATAAACTTCATCTACCTTTAATTTATTCGCTCTGGCTTCTACAATCTTTGTTTTTTCTTTCGTAACTATTGCAGTTTTAATACCTTTTTCTCTTAATAATTGGATGCCCATTCCGTCTCTCGTATTGAATTTCTTCAACTCATCACCGTTTTCGGAGTAGTACATTCCACAATCGGTCATTACACCATCAACGTCAGTAATGAACAATTTTACATTTTTTAATTTTGATTTAAGATCTTTATTTACCTTATTTCTGGACAAAAGTAATTTTTCTATTATCTCCCAATCCGCAAGTTCGTCTATCTCATAATAGGTCTCTTCTGGCATTTTGTAATAGGCTATATTTCCTGAAATCCTGCACTTAGTTTCTTGCAATAGTTTTTTTGAAGTAATATAGAATGCACCGTTCTCTACAAGATAACCTTTAAAATCCTGCCTTCTGGGTCTATTTAGCGGATCATAATTCAAAGGTTTTACAAAATGATCTGAAGATTTATTCCATATAAAGCGCTTCTGCTCAACTACTGATAGGAGAGAGTCAGCTTCATAGTTCTCAAATGTCATTATTGCTTCTTCCAAATCTTTTGATGTTAAAAGAGGTGACGTAGCCTGAATTAAAATTATGTTTTCAAAGTCATGGAAGTTGGCAAATTCTAGCATCACAGATTCTGTACTTGCTGTATCGGTAGCAGTTTCAGGGCTTCGGTTTACAATTACTATTTTTTCATTTTTGATATTTCTCGCTACATCAATTATTTTTTCTGAGTCAGTGGATAAGTATACTTTTTCAATTTTGCTACAATTAATTGCAGCTTCGATTGTCCAATAAATTAATGGTTTACCGGCAATTTTTTTGATATTTTTTAGAGGTATGCTCTTGCTTCCTCCTCTTGCCGGAATTAGTGCAATGTACTTTTTCAAGTCAGAACCTCTTTAATTTCTGTCTCTGAGTATCTTCAATATCCAGAATTTCTTTTTGTTTGTATGTTAAGGCTTTCGATACATTCTTTAAATCTCTTGTTAGTCTTCTCATTCCATCAGGTTCCAGGCTTGCAGCATGATCCGTTCCTTTCCACGTCCTATCAAGTGTAAAATGCCTTTCGAAATACTTCGCACCATAAGCAAGAGCAGCTATGTCTGCAGCAATTCCAAGGTGATGGCCTGAAAAACCAATGCTTTTTACTCTATTCTCAAATGTTTTCCTTATTCTTAATATCTCATTGAGACAAATATCCTCAAAAGGAACAGGATAACCGGAAGTGCAACTGTATATTACAAGATCTTTTGCACGACCTCTATCTTCAAAAAATTTTACAACTTTTTCTTCTTCTTCGTGTGTAGTCATTCCAAAAGATAAATGGATTTCTCCATCGTATTCTTTGCAAAGGTAATCAAGCATATTAAATTTAAGATTACATGCTGAAGGGATTTTGATCAATTCAGGATTAATAGATGTAATTTCCTTCGCAGACGTCATATCCCAGACAGATGTGGAATAAACTACACCCCAATCTTCACACCATTTTTTTAGTTGCTTATGTTGGTCCAGGTCAAATTCTAGAAATTCTCTATGTTCACCATAAGTTTTTCCGTAGGAATTATGAGGTACTGGGTGAGGTGCATTATATTCTTCGATAGTTAACAGCTCTTTAGGGGTTCTTTTCTGGAATTTAACAATGTCTACTTTACAGAATTCAGCTGCAACTTTTATCATTTCATGGGCAACTTCCATCTCACCTTTATGATTACAACCAACTTCAGCAATTACTTTTATGTCCTTCATTTTCTCCCTGCCTTTTATCTCTTGTTTGAGAGTCAGAATTAGCATGAAAATGCTGCCATCTGCAAGCACTTTCATTGGTTGTGCATATTATTCAAAGAATATCATGTTCATTTAGGTTGTGATCTCAACAAAATATACCACTCATAAGTTTCCCGAATCCCTTCCTTCAATGAGATCTTAGCTTTCCATCCCAACTTATTCAGCCTTGAAACATCCATCAACTTCCTCGGAGTCCCATCAGGCTTTGAAGTATCATACTTAATTTTCCCTTCAAATCCCACAATTTCTCTTATCAATTCAACAAGTTCACTTATAGTAACATCTTCTCCAACTCCAATATTCACAAATTCCCCTATCTCAGAATAGTCATAATTCTCCATTAAATAAACACATGCGTCCGCCATATCGTTTACATGCATAAATTCCCTGAGAGGCTTTCCTGTACCCCATACAATAACCTCAGGCTCATTATTTATCTTAGCCTCATAGAACTTCCTGATCAATGCAGGCATTACATGTGAAGTTTCAAGGTCAAAATTATCATTCGGCCCGTAAAGATTGGTCGGCATTACCGAGATGAAGTTAGTCCCATATTGCTGATTATAATGCTTGCAAAGCCTGATCCCTGCGATCTTTGCAATTGCATAGGCTTCGTTCGTTTCTTCAAGAGGTCCGGTTAATAGATATTCTTCTTTTAAGGGCTGCGGAGCTAATTTAGGGTAGATACAGGAAGAGCCCAGGAAAAGTAATTTTTTTACGCCATATCTATACGAAGCATGAATAATATTTGCTTCAATCATAAGATTTTCATAAATAAATTCGGCAGGATAGGTGTTATTAGCAAGAATCCCACCCACTTTTGCAGCGGCTAGAAAAACATATTCCGGTTTTTCCCGTTCAAAAAATTCATTGACTTCCTGCTGGTTTGCCAGGTCAAGCTCTTTATGGGTGCGGAGGATAAGATTGGAATAACCTTTAGATTCAAGTCTTCTTTTCAGAGCTGAACCTACAAGACCCCTGTGACCAGCTACGTAAATTTTTGAGTTTTTATCCATAATCATCACCTTTGTTTTATTCAAAAGAGTGATTTTCCTTTGCAGCCTTTTCGTCGGCTTTTATCATAATCTTTACCAGCTCTTCCAATTTTACTTTAGGCTCCCAGCCAAGCTTTTCCTTTGCTTTTGAGGGATCTCCAATCAATATGTCTACTTCGGTAGGTCGGTAATATCTGGGATCTATTTCTACTATAATTTTACCTGTACGGGAGTCAATTCCAACTTCTTCACTACCTTTACCTTTCCACAAAATCTCAATGCCGACTTCCTTAAATGCCAGCTCTGTAAACTCCCGTACCGAATGAGTCTCTCCTGTAGCAATTACATAATCATCTGGTTTTTCCTGCTGGAGGATCAGCCACATTGCTTCCACGTAATCTTTTGCAAATCCCCAATCTCTTTTTGCATCAAGGTTTCCAAGGTAAAGTTTTTCCTGCAGTCCATGTTTTATTTTTGTGGCTGCCATCGTTATTTTTCTAGTAACAAACGTCTCTCCTCGAATTGGGGATTCGTGGTTGAATAAGATACCATTACATGCAAAAATCTCGTACGCTTCCCGATAGTTGACCGTAATCCAGTACGCATACAGTTTAGCCGCTGCGTACGGGCTTCTTGGATAAAAAGGAGTTGTTTCTTTCTGGGGAATTTCCTGTACCTTCCCGTAAAGCTCACTGGTTGAAGCCTGGTAGAATTTTGTTTTTTTCTCAAGACCCAGAATTCTAATTGCCTCCAGAAGGCGCAGAGTTCCCAACCCATCGGAATTTGCCGTATATTCTGGAGTTTCGAAGGATACCTGTACATGGCTTTGAGCAGCCAGGTTGTAAATTTCATCCGGTTGAGTTTCCTGTATTATACGGATAAGGTTGGTAGAATCCGTAAGGTCACCATAATGCATGAAAAAATTTACGTTTCTTTCATGGGGATCTCTGTAAAGATGATCGACCCTTCCGGTATTAAATGAAGAAGATCTCCGCTTTATACCATGCACAGTATATCCTTTATTAAGAAGAAATTCAGCTAAGTAAGCCCCATCCTGACCTGTAATTCCAGTAATTAGTGCAACTTTATCCATGCTATTTCCCTGATTTTAATGATTAGTGCAAGTTTCAAGAATAAAAATATTATCAAGTGATTCAAACCGAAAGCGTTGTCACAGAATAAACTATGTATATATTTTGATTTGTACTTTGATTTTCAATATCAACGTCACCAATTAAAAACCAATTTTATAAAAAATCTATACAATCTATTTTGTGACATTCACTAAGGTTCTGAATACTTTTTATTTCCTCCCATAAACATCGTCAAACCTGACAATGTCCGCTTCGTCTACAAGCTCCCCCAGCTGCACTTCAATAATTTCAAGCGGAATTTTTCCCGGATTTGACAGTCTGTGTTTCTCTCCTGCGCTGATAAAAGTGCTTTCTCCAGGTCTCAGGAAAAACTGCTGTCCGCCTACTTCCACACAGGCCATACCTTTAACAACCACCCAGTGCTCGCTGCGATGGTAATGCAGCTGGAGGCTTAACTTATGGTCAGGAAGTACTGTTATATTCTTAATCTTGTGCTCCGGAGATGTTTCAAGTAAGGTATACGAGCCCCAGGGCCTGTAAACAGTTTGTCCGATGTATGCCCTTTCATCATTTCTGTCTTTAAGGGCTGAGACAATATTCTTCACCTTCTGGCTGCTGGATTTAGGGCAAACTAACAGAGCATCACTGGTATCAACAATAACCATGTCTTTAATATCAATGAGCGAAACAAGCTTACCGCAACTTGAATATACGAGATTTCCATTGGAGTTCAGCATTAGAGGGTCACATTCATGGACAACATTTCCTACAGGGTCCTTTTCAAACTCGTCATAAATTGCTGCAAAATTTCCCAGATCGCTCCATTTCTGCTCAAGTTTTACAACTGCAACCCTATCGGATTTTTCCATTATTCCATAGTCAACGGAAATCTTGTCCACGCATGTATAAATCTCATTAATATCCTTTCCGTTTTCAAAACAGGCGAAAACAGAAGGTGCATATTTTTTAACTTCGTCAAAGAAAAGCTCTGTATCGAACAGGAACATCCCACTGTTCCAGAGGCAGCCTTCCTGAATATACTTCTCTGCAGTTCTCAGGTCCGGTTTTTCTCTGAATTCCGAAACCCTGTAACCTGGCCCACAGGCTTCTGAGGGTTTAATATAGCCATATCCCGTGTGAGGAAAATCAGGAACAACCCCGAAAGTAACCAGATAATCCGAAGCAAGCTCTTCAGCTGAAGCAATTGTCTGCATTGCAACTCTATCAAGGACATGATCTGATGAAAAAATCCCTACTACAGAGCGCCCATATTTTTTTTCAATTTCTTTCATTCCGAAGAAAATTGCAGGGAGAGTATTCTTGCCTTCAGGCTCGATTAATACATTCTCTGGAGGGATTGAGTACCCTATTTCCTCAATCTGCCCGATTACGAAAAATTTTTGATCTTCGTTCGTTACAACGAAAATTTCAGAAATTTCAGAAATTTCAAGGCACCTGAGGATGGTTTCCTGAAAAAGAGAATTATTTCCAAACTTTAAAAACTGCTTGGGATACATTTCCCGGCTGAGGGGCCAGAGCCGTGTTCCTGAACCGCCTGCAAGAATTATTGATTTTATACCTGTCATCTCCTGTAGATATTGGTTAAAATGGATGCTATCTTAATAATCTAACTGAAGGTATATAGATTGGTTTCTAGACAATAGTATACAGATACGCTGAAAACACGAGTTAGAGCAATATCATGAAAGTTGTTAAATAAGCTTTGCCCAGAAAAGAGTTGAGCCTACTTGAGACTTAAATAACATAGAGGATATTCTTTCTAAAAAATAGCTGATTGCTAATATCTACTCTTAACAAAGTGCATCTGTTGAAGCTGCCACTGTAAGCTATGAACCTTATCACAAACATTAATGAAGGCTTTGACTTATTGGCTGTAACTTCAGCAAGTATAAAGATAAGCTTCTGATCAAATCTTCCAAAAGAGGCTCTTCGTTGTTTTGTATGGATATCCTCATAATATTCTCATAAAAACCAATGCGGTCTTGAATTGAAAATCATCTTATCCATAGGAAATTATGAAGAGACAAATAAAATATTAAAAATGTTTATGAAACACTATCTAATATAATACTCAAAATTTAATGTTTTTCTGCCGAATATAAGTTACATTATATTTTAAGAGATTTATTAATATAGTAACATCATTACAATTTCACATATAAATATTTTTAAATACAAACATGATATAATTGCGATTGTTGAGTTCTGTTAAGATATAACGTATATTCTTCAAAATTCGACGGGAAATTTTCTAACAAGTTTACTTCACATTGTAAGTTGAAGTCGTTTTTGAGTAAGTTACACATACAATTAAGTAAACTCTATAAAATATATATGTATGTTATTTTTTGCTATGTATAAAAAGGAGATCTTAAAAGGTGAAATATCAAAAAGCCAATGTTTTTAAGATAACGTCATTATGTTTGGTTTTATTGTTTCTTGGACTGATGAGTGCGTCTGTTACGCATGCTGAAACTTATCACTTTGTTGCAAAGTGGGGTTCTGAGGGCAGCAGTGACGGACAATTTTCTAGTCCATGTGGTGTCGTTATCGGTCCTTCTGGCAATGTTTATGTTGCCGACACTTCCAATCACCGCATTCAGGAGTTTGACAGCAGTGGCTCATTCATTAACAAATGGGGTTCTTATGGCAGTAGCAGCAATGGGCCATTTTCTTCTCCACAAGGTGTTGCTGTAGATTCTTCTGGCAATGTTTATGTTGCCGATACGTACAATCATCGTATCGTGAAGTTTGACAGCAGTGGGAAATGCCTTACCAAGTGGGGTTCCGAGGGCAGCGGTGAAGGGCAATTTTATTATCCACAAGGTATTGCTGTAGATTCATCTGGCAATGTTTATGTTGCCGATACGTCCAATAATCGTATTCAGGAGTTTGATAGCAACGGTAAATACATTACCCAATTGGGTTCTGAGGGTACTGGTTACGGAGAATTAGATGATCCGCGTGGTGTAGCTGTAGATTCTTCGGGTAATATTTATGTTGCTGATACATATAATAATCGCATTCAAAAATTTGACAGCAACGGTGAATTTCTAGCTAGTTGGGGTTCTGGGGGCAGTGGTAACAAACAATTTAGTAGCCCATCCGGTGTTGCTGTAGATTCTTCTGGTAATATTTATATTGCCGATTTATATAATAATCGCATTCAGAAGCTTGACAGCAATGGCATATATCTTACCCAATGGGGTATTTATGGCAGCGATGATGGACAATTTTATAATCCAGTAGGAGTTTTTGTAGACTCCTCAGGCAATATATCTGTTGCCGATACGTACAATCATCGCATTCAGAAATTTGATAGTAGCGGAACATTCCTTACCAAATGGGGTTCTGAGGGCAGCGATGAAGGAGAATTTGAATCTCCCCAAAGTGTTGCTGTAGATTCTTCTGGAAACTTTTATGTTGCCGATACAAATAATAATCGCATTCAGAAGTTTGATAGTAGCGGAACATTCCTTCTCCAATGGAATACTTCTGGCAATGATGGAGATTTTTCTTCTCCACAAGGTGTTGCTGTAGATTCGTCTGGCAATGTTTATGTTGCCGATACGTCCAATCATCGTATTCAGAAATTTGATAGTAGCGGAACATTCCTTACCAAATGGGGTTCTGAGGGCAACGGTGAAGGAGAATTTGAATCTCCACAAGGAATTGCTGTAGATTCTTCGGGTAATGTTTATGTTGCCGATACATATAATTCTCGCATTCAAAAATTTGATAGTAGCGGAACATTCATTACCAGTTGGGGGGAATGGGGCGGTGGCCACGGACAATTTTGTGAGCCAACAGGGGTTGCTGTAGATTCAGCTGGCAATGTTTATGTTGCCGATGGGTGGTACAGTTGTCGCGTTCAAAAATTTAACAGCATTGGCAAATACATTATCCAATTTGGTGGTTATGGCAGCGATGACGGACAATTTATTGATCCACATGGTATTGTTGTAGATTCTTCTGGCAATATTTATGTTGCCGATACAAATAATAATCGCATTCAGAAGTTTGATAGTAGTGGAGCATTCCTTACCAAATGGGGCTACTCTGGCAGTGACGAAGGGCAGTTTTCTAATCCACAAGATATTGCTGTAGATTCTTCAGGCAATGTTTATGTTTCCGATACGTCCAATAATCGCATTCAGAAGTTTGCTGCATCATTACTTCCTCTTGCAAACTTCGGCAGTAATGTGACCAGTGGTTATGCTCCTCTGTCAGTCCAGTTTACCGATAAATCTGAAAATGCAACTGGATGGGACTGGAACTTTGGAGACGGAACTAATTCAACCGAGCAGAATCCAGTGCATACTTTTTCGGTAGCAGAGAACTATACTGTTAACCTGACAGTGAGCAATGCATATGGTACAGACTCAAAGTTGGCCACAATAAGGGTTGATTCACCTTCTTACTATTCGGTAAATGGCCATTATTATAGTGCAATATATGCACCTGAAGGCATTACCTGGACAGATGCAAAAACGGCGGCTGAGTCTTCTACTTATCTTGGAATGAATGGACATCTGGCCACAATCACTTCTCAGGATGAGAACGATTTTATATACAATAATCTTGTCGTAACACCAAATTATTATTGGTTGGGGGCCTTTCATCCAGATGATAGTCCGGAACCTGATAGCGGTTGGCAATGGGTAACGGGCGAACCGTGGAATTATACTTACTGGGATTCAGGCCAGCCGGATGGCGATTATGAAGGTGCGCTTCAGTTCTTCTATAATGACAAATGGAATGACCTTTCTCGCTATTCTGGTGAAAGTGGCTATGTCATAGAATACGAACCATCTAATAAGACACCAGTACTTCCTGTCGCAAACTTCAGTGCCAATGTCAGTGAAGGTTATGCCCCTCTGTCAGTCCAGTTTATCGATCTGTCAGAAAATGCAACTTCATGGCTCTGGGACTTTGGGGACGGTACCAACGCTACCGAGCAGAATGTTTCTCATACATATACATCAGTTGGTAACTATACCGTCAACCTTACGGTTTCCAACGCAGACGGGAATGATTCAGAGGTAAAGACCGATTACATTGTCGTAAGTGAACCACTACCTGGAGCACCAGTTGCAAACTTTACAGCAACGCCTACTTCTGGAAATGCACCACTTAGTGTTAACTTCACTGATGCTTCGACTGGCACTGTCTCATCATATGCATGGGACTTTGATAACGATGGAACTGTAGACAGTACTAAGCAGAATCCAGTCTACACTTATGCTGCATCTGGTAACTACACTGTCAATCTTACTGTTTCCAATGCAGGTGGAAGTGATTCTGAAGTCAAGACTGATTACATTGTCGTAAGTGAACCACTACCTGGAGTACCAGTTGCAAACTTTACTGCAACGCCTACTTCTGGCGATGCACCACTTACTGTGAGCTTCACTGATGCTTCAACCGGCACTGTCTCCTCATATGCATGGGACTTTGATAATGATGGAACTGTAGACAGTACTGATCAGAATCCAGTCTACACTTATGCTGCATCTGGTAACTACACTGTCAATCTTACTGTTTCCAATGCAGGTGGAAGTGATTCTGAAGTCAAGACCGATTACATTGTCGTAAGTGAACCACTACCTGGAGTACCAGTTGCAAACTTTACTGCAACGCCTACTTCTGGCGATGCACCACTTAGTGTGAACTTCACTGATGCTTCGACTGGCACTGTCTCATCATATGCATGGGACTTTGATAACGATGGAACTGTAGACAGTACTAAGCAGAATCCAGTCTACACTTATGCTACGGCTGGTAACTACACTGTCAATCTCACTGTTTCCAATGCAGGCGGAAGCGATTCGGAGGTAAAGACTGATTACATTGTCGTAAGTGAACCACTACCTGGAGCACCAGTTGCAAACTTTACAGCAACGCCTACTTCTGGAAATGCACCACTTAGTGTTAACTTCACTGATGCTTCGACTGGCACTGTCTCATCATATGCATGGGACTTTGATAACGATGGAACTGTAGACAGTACTAAGCAGAATCCAGTCTACACTTATGCTACGGCTGGTAACTACACTGTCAATCTCACTGTTTCCAATGCAGGCGGAAGCGATTCGGAGGTAAAGACTGATTACATTGTCGTAAGTGAACCACTACCTGGAGTACCAGTTGCAAACTTTACTGCAACGCCTACTTCTGGCGATGCACCACTTAGTGTGAACTTCACTGATGCTTCAACCGGCACTGTCTCCTCATATGCATGGGACTTTGATAACGATGGAACTGTAGACAGTACTGATCAGAATCCAGTCTACACTTATGCTGCATCTGGTAACTACACTGTCAATCTTACTGTTTCCAATGCAGATGGAAGTGATTCTGAAGTCAAGACCGATTACATTGTCGTAAGTGAACCATTACCTGGAGCACCAGTTGCAAACTTTACTGCAACGCCTACTTCTGGCGATGCACCACTTAGTGTGAACTTCACTGATGCTTCAACCGGCACTGTCTCCTCATATGCATGGGACTTTGATAATGATGGAACTGTAGACAGTACTGATCAGAACCCGATATACACCTACACCGCATCTGGTAACTATACCGTCAATCTTACTGTAACCGGACCGGGTGGAAGCGATTCTGAGGTGAAAACTGGTTACATCGATGTCTCCAGTCCATCTCCATCAAAGCCGGTAGCTAACTTTTCTGCTTCTCCAACTTCTGGAAAAGCACCATTAAACGTTAAATTTACTGACACAAGCACAGGAACACCTACTTCCTGGTACTGGACCTTTGGAGATGGATCAAAGTCATACCTCCAGAATCCGACTCACAAGTATTCAAAGGCAGGAATATATACTGTGAACTTGACAGTAAAGAATGCTGCAGGACGTAATACGGTAACAAAAACAGATTATATAAAAGTAGTAACAAAGCCGGTTGCCGAATTCTCTGCGTCTCCTACCTCAGGAAAAGCTCCATTAAAGGTTGCCTTTACTGACACAAGCACAGGCTTCCCAACGTCATGGAAATGGAATTTCGGAGACGGAAGTACTTCAACTCAGCAGAATCCAACGCATAAGTATTCCATAGCAGGAAACTATACGGTAGCACTTACGGTAAGAAATGCGGTGGGCAGTAATACGGTAACAAAAGATGGCTATATACAAGTGATAGAAAAACCGGTAGCTAACTTTTCTGCTTCTCCAACTTCTGGGAAAGTACCATTAAAGGTTGCCTTTACTGACACAAGCACAGGCTCCCCAACTTCATGGAAATGGGATTTTGGAGATGGAACAACTTCAACCCAGCAGAATCCAACTCATAAGTATTCCAAAGTAGGGAATTATACTGTTAAGCTTACAGCAACAAATGCTGCAGGCAGTAACATGGTAACAAAAACAGATTATATAAAAGTAGTAACAAAGCCGGTTGCCGAATTCTCTGCGTCTCCGACCTCAGGAAAAGCTCCATTAAAGGTTGCCTTTACTGATAAAAGTACAGGCTTGCCAGATAAGTGGAAATGGAGTTTTGGAGACGGGACAACTTCAAGGGAACAGAATCCAGAACATCAGTATTTACAGGAAGGAAAATATAAGGTTGTACTTACAGTAAGCAATGCGGCGGGCAGCAATACTGTAACAAAAACAAATTACATAACAGTGACAACAAATACCAGACCGGGAATATATTCTGAAAACAAATAAACCTTTAAACTGAAAAAAGAGAAAAAATCGAGACTAAAGGGTGAGAGATTATTGACAAATCTGGCAAAACAACCCTTTAGCCTCGTTGACCAGAGTTGAAAACCAACTTTGGTTTGCAATTTTTAATAACTGGTTCCCATGAATCAATCTTTGTTCCAGCAATAAATTGTAGAAAATCTGTTTTAAAACTTAAATTTGTTTTAGAAGTTAAATTTGTTTTAGAAGTTAAATTTGTTTTAGAACTTAAATCTGTTTTAAAACTTCTAACTTATATTTAATATGTTTGCATTCTATTTTGAGTGTTTTATTCGAGAGCGTTTCTTAAATATTACGTGATTATTTATTTGATTGAAAATTGGTAAACATACTAAAAGTATCCAAAAGTAAAGAAGTGAGCAACAAGTGCTTAAAAATACAAGGAAAGAAAATAAAAAAAAGTCGAACAAATACTTTTATTCAAGGATTTTTCCTCTGCCCCTCCCTTTCCATACCTCATAAAATTCAGTACTCTATTTCTTCCCCATAAAGGGTCTTTCGTTCTTCTTCATCGTACTTATCACAGCTTACGAGAGGCTTTTGCCTTGCTTTGACCTCTTTTTCCCTCGGACCCGGAGATTCAGTATCAGTTTTCTGTACCATAAGAGTTTCCTCTTATATTCCTTCAATCTCTCAGCGTCTTAATTGTTCCGGCAAAAAAGTAAAAAATAAGTGAGATTATTTGCAGGTGTCAAGGAGCGATCTCTTCTTGCCACCCCTGGCTTCGGTAGGATGTATCGGATCGACGTCAGCTACTTCTTCCCCTTCCTTTTTCTCTAACTTCTCTCCCTTTGTACCTTCTCTTCTTTCTTCAGGCATTTGTTTAACCCCCATATCTATAAATTCGTCTCAGTTGTCTTTTCCTGAATCTGCCTGTCAGAACGAACTCACTCATCTTTTTATAGCCATTCAGCTTTTTATAGAGTGGACGAATTCCTCAAGCGAGTAAATTTCTCTTTCAGGCAAAGGTTTTAAATTTTCAAGCTCAAATACGGCCATAAAATTCGGTTATCTAACCGATATAGTTTGTACTGAGTTTGCTTTATCCCTCCTCTCCGCCAATCGACTATCTGATATAGTCTGTTCAGGGATTACCCCTTAATTTATTATACCCACTAGATTTATTAAATTATTGCAACAATGGTCAAAAAGTTGAAGAATACTCAGACTCTTTTAAAAAGAAGTATTGGCAGAAAGGTCGCTTATAATTCAGCAAAAAATAATCCAGACGGACAAAATAATCAAAATTATTTGGGAGAATATATATCCCATTAATCAGTATAAGGAGAACGTCCAGGCGGAAAAGCTCGGGAATATAATAAATCCGTGAGGAGATCCGCAATATCAAAATTTACCTATTCATTTGCTCTAAAAAAATTGCTTTTACTCAGGAAAATGTGATCTCATGGCATATAAAGTATTGAAAAAGGAAGAAATCGCTCCGTCGGTGCACAGGATGGTAATAGATGCTCCTGACGTGGCAAAGGCTGCAAAAGCCGGACAGTTCATAATCCTCAGAATTGATGAAAAGGGAGAAAGGGTACCCCTTACTATTGCCGACTTTGACAACGAGAAAGGCAGAGTAGCCATAATATTTCAGGAGATGGGCAAAACTACAAAACAGCTTGCAAAGCTTTCTGCAGGCGAGTTTCTTGAGGACGTCGTCGGACCTCTTGGTACTCCTTCCGATGTAAGGAAACTTGGCACTGTTATCCTTGTAGGTGGAGGGGTAGGAGTTGCCCCGGCTTATCCTCAGGCAAAGGCTTATAAAAAAGCTGGAAACAAGGTAATTTCCATTATAGGAGCCCGAAACAAGGACCTCCTCATCCTTGAAGAGGAAATGAAGGATGCCAGTTCCGAACTGTATATCGCAACCGATGACGGATCAAAAGGACACCATGGATTTGTTACCGATATAATGAAACAGATTCTGGATAGCGGAGAAGAGGTTGCAAGAGTTGTAATTATTGGGCCCCCAATAATGATGAAAGTAGGAGCAGGGGTAGCTTCTCCCTATGATGTTGAAATCCTGGTAAGCCTTAACTCCATTATGGTAGACGGGACAGGTATGTGCGGCGGCTGCAGGGTTACAGTTGACGGAAAAACCAGATTTACCTGCGTTGATGGGCCTGAATTTGATGCACGTAAAGTTGATTTTGTTCAACTCATGAACAGGCTTGCAATGTACCGCGGCGAAGAGACGAAAGCTGTGGAAAAATACGAAGAAGAATGCAGGTGTGGACTGCACTGAAAAGGAGGGGATGAAAAATGCAAGAACTAAACGGAGAAAAAACTGCAAAAGTAAAGAAAGAAAGGACCCCTATGCCAGAACAGCCTGCGGAAGAGCGCAGGAAGAACTTTAATGAGGTAGCTCTTGGCTACACAAAAGAAGACGCTCTTGCCGAAGCCTCCCGCTGTCTCTCCTGCAAGGAACCGAAATGTGTTGAAGGCTGCCCTGTGAATGTGGATATTCCAGGCTTTATCAAGCTTGTCTGCGAGGAAGACTTTGCAGGGGCAATAAAGAAGATTAAAGGCACAAATGCCCTTCCTGCCATCTGCGGCCGTGTCTGCCCCCAGGAAACTCAGTGCGAAGCTCTCTGCGTACTCGGAAAGAAGGGGCAGCCAGTTGCTATCGGAAGGCTCGAACGCTTCTGCGCTGATTATGAGCGGCAGCAGGGGGTAAAGGTCCCTGAAATTCCAGAGCCTACAGGAAAGAAAGTAGCTGTTGTAGGCTCAGGGCCGTCGGGTCTCACTGCCGCAGCAGACCTTGCAAAGCTGGGCCACAAAGTCACAGTCTTTGAATCCCTTCACAAAGCCGGCGGAGTTCTGAGTTACGGCATTCCAGAGTTCAGGCTGCCAAAGGAAATTGTTCGGCAGGAAGTCGAGTACATTGAGCAGCTTGGGGTAGAGTTCAAGCCCAACTATATCATCGGCAGGATCAAGACCTTAGACGAGCTCTGTGACGAATTCGATGCGGTTTTCCTGGGCACTGGTGCAGGTCTCCCGAGCTTTATGGGAATCCCCGGCGAAAACTTCAACGGCGTTTACTCTGCAAACGAGTTCCTGACCCGTGTGAATCTCATGAAAGCTTATGACCCTGAATACGATACCAGAGTCAGGCTGGGAAAGCACGTAGTGGTTGTCGGAGGCGGAAATGTGGCAATGGATGCCGCTCGTTCAGCCCTCCGCCTGGGCGCTGAAGAAGTTAGCATAGTCTATCGCCGTGGGGAAGAAGAGATGCCAGCCCGCAGGGAAGAAATCGAGCACGCTAAAGAAGAAGGCATAACCTTCAGGCTCCTTACAAACCCTGTCCGCATTCTCGGCGACGAGAAGTTCAATGCTACTGCAGTCGAATGCATTAAAATGGAACTAGGCGAACCTGACAAGTCTGGCAGAAGAAGCCCTGTCCCTGTAGAAGGTTCGGAATTCACTATTCCTGCCGAAGTTGTTGTTATCGCCATAGGCACATCTCCGAACCCCATGATTTTCAAAGGGTCGGAAGGCCTGGATCAGAGCAAAAGGGGCACTGTCGTTGCAGACGAAGAAACCGGTGCAACCTCAAAGTGCGGAGTCTTTGCAGGCGGAGATGTTGTCACAGGCGCAGCAACCGTTATCAGCGCAATGGGCGCTGGCAAGAAAGCCGCAAAGGCAATTGATGAGTATCTGAAAGAACAGTGAAACCAGATTAATCTGGTTTCTTTTTTAGTTTAAAGAGAGCGTCGCAAAAGTCAAAACAGTTCTACAAGTAGAGAATCGGAACGTTGACTTTAAATATAGCCTGACTTTGACAGTTAAATAAAAATAAGTGCTCTTTGTTTTGTGTTGTTGGATACAATGTAAATCACAAAAAAGGAGCCTTCCTGCAATTCCTAACAAGAATATATGTGTTCTTATCTGACCTATTCTTGTTGTCCACTACTTTTATGAAAAGCTTAATTTCTATTATATTTTTGGCAAGTATAAAAGCAAGGGTCTTGATTTCAATAGTTTACTAATCGGCTTTTTAAGCTACAAGCTTACCGAGAATTTTAGCATCAAATAAGCTGGCAAATGGTTGAATCAGAAAGAAATTCTGGATATCGATGTTGTATCCTGAAAGACTCATTAAAGTTTAAAACTCCTGTTCAACAACTCAGGGAGATGACCCGATTTTTAGTGGATCAGCAATCACAGCACCGATTAACAGCCCCGTGGAGATCGCTACAAAGGTCAGAGCTACCTGGATCAGACTGGCAATGGAAGAAGAATAGTTCTGTCCCACTAATGCGGCTAAGCTGATAAGCCCAAGTGCTCCTGGAACCAGGACCCAGAATGCAGGTATTATAGACACATAATACGGTGTTCTAAGTTTGGATCGCTCCAGAAAAGTTCCTAGCATTGTCATAATAATGGAACCTGTGAAAGCTCCAAAAAGTCCCCCCAAAAGATAATTTCCTGCTTGCTGCCCAAGAAAAGTGGCTAACAATACAATTAAAACCCCTAACATGTCCTTGTTTCTTATGCACATCAGAAGGTACATCCCAAGGGTGAAAATAAGAACTCCAATATAGGGAGCCCACCAATACAAAGGAGTTGAAGTGTTGGCTATTATGTAATCTTCGGGCAAACCCACAACCTGGAGGCCTACTATCACTCCAAATAAGAGAAGTAGCAATATTACAACTCCCTGAACCAGACGAGATGCACCAGATACCAGATTGTTTGCTGCCAGTTCGAACATTCCCGTAGACAGAACTGCTCCGGGAATGAAGTAAGCAAGTGCAGGGACCATTATGGTTAGAGACCCGTTTATAATTCCCTGTTTAATACCTAGAAAAAAGATCGTGGAAACAAAAAAGGCCGTTAGAACAGGCAGAATCAGAGTAAGTCTTTTTTTATCCTCGGAATAAGCCAGTATAAGACCCGCTATGGCTCCTAATGCTCCACAAAAAAATAATCCATTAAAGGTTGGTAGAAAGAGCATTCCCAGGCCTGTGGAAAACAGTGCATAACCTAAAATATTTTTAATATAATTATGTTGACGTTTAACATTTATTATTTCTTTAATACGCCTTATCCCCTGTTCAGGCGTTATTTCAGCATTTTCTGCCTGGTTGATCAACTCATATAATCTTGAAACCTGGTCTAAGGGAAGTACTCCGGGTTTCTGCATGGTGACTTCCAGAGCCTTTGAATCGCCATTTGCAATCTTTATGATTAAAAAAGTAGGTAAACTAATAACCTCCTCAGCTTTGAAACCATAAGCCTGGCATATTTTTTTCAAAATTGACTCTATGGACATTACCGCAATTCCTGCAGTAGTCAGAGCTCTGGAAAGTTCGGTGAGGAATTTCAAAAGTTGATTAGGTGACTTTTCCTCATCTGAAATATTTAAAGAGCTTATATGAGATAAATCAGTACGTGGAACCATTTTATCAATTCATGAATTTATTCACTTTGAATTTTCGGTGCGTAGCGCATTCTTCGTTTCTTCGCTGAGCCATGAGACAGATCTGAATGGCCTCTTCTATACAGATGGTCTTGCTTGTATGCCAGTCGCCCCAGTATCACTTGAAGTACAAATTAAACATTGGGCGTTGTGACTGAGTTAGTATTTTAGACATTTAATGTTTTAATGCTACCGATTTTTAATCTAGCGTGAATATATTAGATTTTTATGCAGAAGGTAAAAGCAAATGTAGAAGTATTCAGAGACCAAAAACGACGTCATTCAATTTTAACCAAACGCCCTGGAGTAAAATTACTTGAATCTCTCCCAAAAACACTATCTGGCAAAATATTGATTTACAAAAAATATTGCAGAATGTGGAATTCACTGCCATCTCATATATTATATATTTTTAATTTGGAACTTGACTTTTCATATCCACACAACCCATTTATTTAAGAATTTTTTTAACCAGTAGTCTATATTTCGGGATTCAATCCTGAAAGGACTATAAAACTCCTACTGAATTGGAATGAAAACAACAGGTTTTAACAGGGTTTGTTGTGATTTGGGACGAAAAGTGTTCAGATTATTCAGAGAATCTGTAAGGCAACTATCTTGGCTCTTCGTTATTTTGTGTGGATCTTCTCATAATGTACTCATAAAAACCAATGCGGTCTTGAATTGAAGATCATCTTATCCACTGGAAATGACAAAGAGCCACTATCTTTTTCAGTTGTGGACTTTTGCTTAGTTTTGGAGGGTTCAGGTTGAATTATTGTGAAAAGTATATAAGAAAAGTTATATCCAAGTCTCGCGTTTACGAATCCTATGAAAAAAATGTTTTCCAATAAAGTCCTCATTATTGGCTATGGATCAGTTTCACAATGCACTCTACCCCTTTTAATGGATAAACTCGATGTCCCGCTAGAAAACATTACCTTGATTGATTTTGAAGACAAATCAAAAGCCCTAAAAAAATATACTAATCAGGGATTAAGATTTGTCTGTGAAAAAATTACCCCGAAAAATTTGAATCAGGTTTTGTCACAATATATGGAAAGTGACGGCCTGATCATTGATCTTTCATGGAATATCGATGCCAATGACATCATTAAGTGGTGCCATGATCACAATGTATTGTACGTTAACACGTCTGTTGAAGTATGGGATCCTGCTGAGAAATTTTTGACTCAAAGTCTATTGGAAAAATCTCTTTATTTAAGGCAAATGAGATTGCTTGAACTTTCCCGTGATTGGAAAGATGCGCCAACTGCTGTTGTTGACCATGGCGCAAATCCTGGCCTGATAACTCACTTCGTAAAGCAAGGCTTGCTGGATATTGCCGCCCGCACCTGTGCTGATAAGAAAGTCTCTCCCGAGGATGAACAGGAAATTGCCCTCCTTGCAAAGAACAGGGACTTTGCCCGCCTGGCTCAGAAACTGGGAATCAAAGTGATCCATTGTAGCGAGCGGGATACTCAAGTCGCAAACAGGGCAAAGGAAGTTAATGAATTTGTAGGAACGTGGAGCATTGAAGGATTGAGGGAAGAAGGAACTGCTCCGGTTGAAATAGCCTGGGGAACGCATGAGAGCAAATTGCCACCCATGGCGCATATACCTCCTTACGGACCAAAAAATGTTATTCTCTTACCCCAGATGGGCATTAATACCTGGGTCAGATCATGGATCCCGGATGAAGAAATTGTAGGTATGGCGATCCGTCATGGTGAATCATATGGCCTTTCAAAACTGTTAACTGTTTGGGAAGATGAAAAAGTGATCTATCGGCCTACCGTACATTATGCTTATATGCCCTGTCATGATACGCTTTCTTCTCTCTGCGAATTGAGAGGCCGGAATTATGAGCTTCAACCGAGACTTCGGATTATGACAAATGAAATCACATCTGGAGAGGATATCATGGGTGCACTCCTGATGGGCCATTCTTATAATTCCTGGTGGACTGGGAGCGCATTAAGCATTGAAGAGACCAGATCTCTTGCTCCCGGTCAGAATGCTACTACTCTTCAGGTAGCTGCAGGTATTGTTGCTGCTATACTCTGGATGCTTGAAAATCCGCGAGAAGGCATTAAAACACCTGAGGACTTGCCTCATGACTTTGTCTTGGATATTGCCAGACCGTACCTTGGAAATTTTATTTCCACATCATCGGATTGGACACCGCTTAAAAATCGCAAAATATTTTTCAAAGAAAGTCCAGCAGTAAAACCCAACCCCGATACATGGCAATTTGAAAATTTTCAATTTATAAGTTAATCATTCTTACTTCTTTATCGAAAATTATTGGTACATTTCGAAACTTGCTTTGGAAAAGTACAATTAATTTTTTAATTTTCTTTCTTTTTTATGGTTTGCATATTAATCAGATATTAAGTTACTTGTTTCCAGATATTTGTTTTACTTATTCTAAACTATAGGGTATGTCGATAAAAATTGTATATTTTTTCATTGGTCATAGGTTAAGGAGTTTTCTTACCTGAAAACTATCGATTTTGCATTCGAAGCCGTCCTTAAACTTTGGCCTTTTTGTATGAAATCGATACCCTGTTCCAGCTCACAACTCATTGGAATATATTACAAACGTCGAGATTTCAAGTTTGAACAGCGTTGAATTTCTTATTAAATTCGAAGAAATTATGTTTATATTAGAAACTGAATCAAGGGAAGCATAAAATATTATCTGAGCATATTGAGGTTATTTAATATTAATTTATATACATATTAACTCAGAGCCTATCCGGAAAGTCATTAACGCGTGTTGAAAAGTCACAATAAGTCTATAATAGCAGAGTATCCGTTCCGGTTTTGCATATTACGTATTGTAAAAGTTATAGCAGGTAACCACTTTTCGGATGGCTCTAAGTTCACATAATCCAAATCAAATTAACTGTAAGATAGCATGTTTATTTAAGTCTAGATCTGAGTGGTTGAAAATGGACAATATAGAAAAAAAAGATCTTCAAGGAGCTAATTTTATAAAGACTAAGCTTGAAGGAGCCGACTTTATAGAAGCTAATCTTGAAAAGGCAAATTTTATAGGTTCTAATCTACAAGGAGCTAACTTTAAAGGAGATAATCTTAAAGAGGCTAATCTTCAGGCAACGGAACTTCAAGGAGTTAATTTTCAAGAGGCTAATCTTCATAGAGCTAAACTTCAAGTGGCTACACTTTATGGAGCTGACCTGCAAAGGGCTAACCTTCAAGAAGCCAATCTTCAAGGAGCTAACCTCCAAAGAGCTAACCTCCAGGATGTTAACCTTCAAGAAGCAAACCTCCAGAGAACAGACCTTGTAGAAGCAAATCTTGAAAGGGCTAAAGTTCAGGGGGCTATATTTTGTGAAGCTGATCTTCAAGAAGCTAATCTTCAGGGAGCTGACCTGCAAGGAACTGACCTTCAGGGGGCTGACCTTGAAAAAGCTAATCTTCAAGGAGCCAACCTTAAAGAAACTAATCTTATAAGAGCTGATCTTGAAAAAGCTAACCTCCAGGAAGCTGACCTGCAAAAAGCGGACCTTGAAGAGGCTAACCTTCAAAGAACTAACCTTCAAGAAGCTAATCTTCAAGAAGCTAATCTCCAAAGAACTGACCTCAGAAAAGCTAATCTTCAAAGGGCTCATCTTGGAAAGGCTAACTTTGAAAAAGCTAAACTTAAAGGGGCTAACCTTAAAAAGGCTGACTTTGAAGAAACAAACCTGGAAGACGCAAAACTTAAAGAAGCTATCCTTCAAGGAGCTAACTTTGTAAAAGCTAAACTTATAAGTGCTAAACTACAAAAAGCTAACCTTAAAGGGACTAACCTTCAGGGAGCTAATCTTATAAATGCTAAACTTGGGGGCGCTAACCTTCAAAGAGCTAACCTGAAAGGGGCTAATTTTACTGGAGCTGACCTCCAAAGAGTTAATTTCAGAAAAGCTAATCTTCAGGGGGCTAAATTTAAGGAGGCAAATCTAGAAGGGGCTCAGCATTTATTAGTTGACCAGCTTTCTAATGTAAAAACACTTTATAATGCAAAATTAGATGAAAAACTTTTCATACAATTAAAAGAGAAATATCCTGCCCTGTTTGAAAAATATGATTAAGAGTTTGTCCAGAAAGTGTTATGGCATACTGCAATTCTTACAATATGAATATTAACAACTGGGAAGATACTTGATGCTATATATCTTTTGTACTTATCAAATATCATCTTGATTTTTTATACCATTTCTTATTTTTTTTATGCAGTTTCTTATTTTTTTATGCAGTTTCTTATTTTTTTATGCAGTTTCTTATTTTTTTATGCAGTTTCTTATTTTTTTTATGCAGTTTCTTATTTTTTATACAGTTTGTTATGCCTGACTTCCACTTTTTTACCTAACTTCTGCTTTTTTAACTAACTCCGCATTTTTAGGCGCATATATGCTTTTCTATATCTCTGACAGGGCAGATGATTTCGATTTATACATATTTGCCTTGCATATGATGTGCATAAGTTTAAGCATATGTATCGATGTCAAGCGACATTTATGTGCTTAAAAATGCGGAACCAAGGTGACAAGGACTTTAAACGGCAATCTTTATCAAAAATTTTACTTTTTTAATGTTTCTCAAAATATAAACTATCACTGGATAGCTACATTGATCAAGATTTAGAGCAATTCAAGTTTAAAGGAGGGGGGTTTATAGCATATTTTGAATACATTATAACAGTGAAGCCCGGTGATACTTTTAGAGACTGGCTTATAGAGGTCCTTGGGGATAGAATTCATAATAAGGGTTGTGAAGTTCGAATATTTAAACTCAGTCATGCATCGCATAGGATCTGTAAATATGAATTCAAAGGGGAAAAACTCACTGTTATAGCCAAATTTTTTGCAATACCTACGGGAGTGATCAAAAAATACGATAGTTGCAGTTTAATGAAGAAAGAGTCTAAGGATCTTAAAAAAGCCCGAAAAATAATTGATGTCCCGGAACCTATTGCAATAAATAAAGATTTTAATTGCGTTCTGGTCAGTAAATATGTATCTGGAAAAACTTTATTCTGGTACTTCAAGCACAGGAGAGAGCTTAAGGAAAAGTTAGAACTTATAGCAGATATGCTTCGAAAGCTTCACGAAAATACGCAGACATATTATGATAAAGAAAATGAATTTTCAAAATTTCATTATGTTTTGAATCACCTCAAAATCAACCGGCGTATGAAAAAAGAATATAGACGCTTGCTTGGAAAATGGTGGCACAGTTCTTTCCTGGACATAAAAAACGGTTGTATGATTCATAATGATTCCACTCCTGTAAACTTCATATTCCGGGAGGGGAAGTCATTTTTACTAGACTTCGAGCTTTCATCCCGACACGGACATTTCGCATGTGATCTAGGGATACTCTGTGCTGAACTTAAGTATTATTTTGTGCAGAAGGGATCGAGCCAGAGAGCAGAGCCTTACATTCACCATTTTCTGAGACGTTACAGCAAAAATGAAAAGGAATTCTACAAAATAACTAAAGTTATTCCATTTTATATGGCTTATGGCTTGTTGAGAATTGCAATGTTTAAGTCTAATACGAGCTACAGAGATTATCCTCTGAGGGAAGCAAAGAACTGTCTGGAAGCAATAGAGAAAATTTGAGGGTATATCCAGGTTCTTTACCTTTAGTCCACTGTCTCTTGATGTCTGTCTTTGTTTGGATCAGAGGCACATATAAACGAGTTGCTAGAAATCCCATCGTTTTAACAAGAATGTAACCAGGCATTCAAACCAAAGAATACGGGCAGTCAATAAACTTATTTTGTGACACGCACTGACCAGTAAAAAAGAGATTAAATGCAAAAATGCATCTGCAAGTGAATGTATAATTACTTATTCAAAGTATACAATTACTTATTCAAACTATACAATTATTCAAAGTATACAATTACTTATTCAAAGTATACAATTACTTATTCAAACTACACAATTACTTATTCAAACTACACAATTAATTATTCAAAGTATCTGATTACTTATTCAAAGTCGATATTACGGGATTTACTGACATTTAACTTTTTGAAATATTAATCATGAATGTGGATGGGGTTATGCATATCTCCAGGCATCCCGGATGTGCATCGCGTTCATCCCGAGACTTTGAGGTGGATAAATATCGTTTTCTGGAGTGTCGCCAATAGAGAGCACTTCCCATGGCTCAAGCCCGAGGCCTTCAAGAGCCATCTTAAAGAGCCGGGTATCAGGTTTCTTTATACGGTGGTCCGAAGACATAATTGTAAAATTAAAGCGATCATACAGACCCAGAAAACGCAGTTCTTGTTCTGTAAAAACTCTCTGGGCATTGGAAACAATGCACTTCGGGACATTTCTGTATTTTTCAAGCAGCCGCAGGCTCTGAGGGTAGGCTTCAAGTTTTTTTATAGACGCAGTTCTGAAGACCTTTGCTGTCTCAATTCCAAGCCAATAGGGATCGATTTCTTTAAAGGCGTTTTCGGCACAAATTTCCGCAAAAATCTCTTCTATACGGATGTCCGGGTGCTGCTGGCCTGAATTGCCTAGTCTGCCTATGATTTTCCATCGGTATTCTTCCCTGAGCCTCTCGGGCTCTATCCTCACTCCCTGGTAAAGTAGCCATCTGCTAACTCTTTCGTTTGTCTCTCGACTTCTTTCGTCAGTTTTGATGTCAATAAGAGTTTTGTAACAATCAAAGATTAAGCCTTTGATTTTTCCGTTTTGAAGCATGGGTTTCCTCCTTTTATTTTAGACTTTATTATAAATTTCTGTTTTCTATAGAATGTTTAATTAATCTTGATACTATCTTTTAAGTATATAGGTATTTTGAAAATACTATTATTATACGTAAATATCAATATATAGTTTTCCATTTCTCTATAGTATATTTTTATAATTCGAAACCTAAAGCAGAAATGGTAGGGATTTAAGTTGGCTTGTTGGTTTGAAGTTCCCGAACCCCTATTAACACCTGAGAGACAAGCTATGGTATATCATATTTCATGACTGAGCTTTTCTATTCCTCCGGTTTCAATATCATGTTCTGGGTTTTATGTGGATTTTTGAGTCTCATATTAAAAAAATTACAATAATTAAAAAATTAATAGAATTAATAAAATTAAAAAATTAAAAATATTTAAAAAATGGAATGTAGCAGATTTTTAAAAGTGATATTAAATTGGTTCTATCTACAAATTGAGATTAAGTTTAACAAGAGAAGTAAATCTACCTTTTTTGCCTGGATCTGAGGGCCATCTTTCTACTTGAGTTTTCAGTAACTGGCCCATGATCATTGAACTTTTAAATTCCCATTGGTTCATATGACTCTTAGATATAACCTGACGCTATCACATTTTCTTTCACATCTATCGCGAAGCATAATTTTCCAATATAAACCTGCGTTTAAGTTCTTTTTACATGCACTACAAAACATAGAAGAACTGGATCCCCCCGTACAGGTCCCTTATTCGTAAATCATGATTGAATCAAGCCTTGCAGTACCTACCTTTGTCCAGTATCTACATACAGGGCAGTATTGAGTTTCGCTGTCTTGACTCATTTTCAGTATTGAATGGCATTCGGGACAAAATTTTAGACTTTTCATAAATAAACCTCCTTGGTAAATGGACATTTATCTGAATGAACCTTAAACAAAGGATTTTAGAGTTCTGTAGAAACCTTAATAATTCAGGCAATACTGCAAAGTCAAAGTATTCTTAAATGTGCTGCCTGGTTGGATTTCCTTCAGTTACTGTTCTTATTAAATTTATGAGCTACAGGGGAAGAGATGCCTGCAGCCCATAGAGATCTGGTTGAAGGTACTGGAAACCTTTCAGGTTATACATAGAATGGATTTATTATATATTTTTTGGATATATTCAATATAGTAGTAAACTATACTAATTAGTTTAAAAGTAAGTGTTCCTTATCATAAAGAATTCTCCTTAAAGTTAAGTTCAAGCACATTCGGCGTTATGAACGGCGTCTTACTTTAGAACTTACTTTAAAAGATTGAATGTTTAATACTATTGATTTCTCCGTTCAACCGTTTAAGTCTATCAAATACAAGCTACAGAAATTACCTTTTAGGAAAAAAGGAGATATTTTGGAGCAATAAATTGGAAAAAAGAGGCTCTTCGTTGTTTTGTGTGGATATCCTCATAATATTCTCATAAAAACCAATGCAGTCTTGAATTGAAAATCATCTTATCCATAGAGAATGACGAAGAACCAAAAAAGAACAGAATAATGAATTTGAAATGCTATATCCTTTCGCATATCCCCAGAATAACCGTATTCTAACCTCTATTAATTGCTTTTAAGCACTCACGTGCTTCTTTGAGTAGATAATTCCTGTGGCTGCCTCGATGAATGCGTGCTGAACGAAGTAAACCTATGCTCATGAAGAAAGGTAAAACTTTAGTAATGTAGGTGAAGTCCTTTTCATCATTGCTATATTCCCATAGGAAATTTCCTATGTATGGTTCGGCTTTCCAGCTTCCTCTTTTATACCATTCGAACTCGTTCTTAAGTTCTGCAGTGAGAATTCCCAGGTCTCTTACAGGATGGGCATGCGACCAGGAGCTTTCAAAATCAATTGCATAAGGTTTCCCTTTACAAAAGATATAATTGGAGGGAGTGACATCCCTGTGAATCATACAGCCACATTCCCTGTCGAGCCACGAACTGTGCCACCATTCTCCAAGCAGTTTATTAAAAGTCTTTCTAGTATCAGGGTCCAGTTTCAGATGGCCCAGGACTTCATGATAATTTTTGAATTCGTTTTCTTTGTTGTAAGAGGACTTTGTATTATCGTGAAGCTGGCGAAGCATATGTGCAACCGCAGTAAGCCGTTCATTGAGTTTTTCTTCATGTTTTATGTACCAGCCCAAAGATTTACCTGGTATGTACTCGGTCACAAGCGCACAGTTATATTTTTTGTTTACTGCAAGCGGTTTTGCAACATTTATTATTGAAGCGGCTTTCTCCAGGTTCCTATATTCCTTCATCATGCCTTTATAAGCATTATAATTTTTCAGTTGTCCTGTAGGTTCAGAAAAAAACTTTGCCACTACACTATAATGTTGGCCCTTGAAATGATACCTGCAGACAGTATGAGAAGAATTTGATTTAAAAACATCAACCAAACAATGCTTATTCTTAAGCCGATCTGTTACAACTTTCTCAACAAGCCAGTCTCTGAAAGGATTTCCAGGGCTTAAAGTATTTACATATTGATATGCCACCTTATACCCACCACTTTAAAAAGATATTTATCAATATAACTTTAGTCAACAGCTACATATTTCGTTTTAAAAATTATACTATTGATGAAAGAACAGATAGTGACTTTGATTCTATATACTTGTATTGGATACTATTAAATTGAATTTATTTATTACTACTGGTGACTATAGTCACGAGGCTAAATTGCAACGGCAGCGTGCCAATTTTTCTGTAAAATCATATATCTCAAAAAGTTATTGGGTAGAAAATTCCAGATCGGTAGATTAATTTTCTCCATAGCACGCAAAAACTTGACTTCAAATTAACAGCAAATTTGAGACACTGCCTTTTTTAAAGCTCTTCAGGAGAAGGGACAAGATACCTCTCAAGCACTGTACCTCATATTTCTCTAACTTTATTTTGCTTAATTATATTATACTATCAACAACTTTCTCTTTTTCTCCTCTAGTAAAAACTCTGTAAACTTGTAGATACCAGCGCTTGCAATCGGATTCTGGTGCATCAATTTCAATCAAATTGTAGCACTGAGACATTTTTCCACGAACTTTGGAAGAGCAGACAGTTCCCGCGCTGATTACAAGCATGTCATTCAATCTCCAGACCCAGGGGATGTGCCAGTGCCCGCAGAGCACAAGGTTGACACCTGAGCGGTCCAGGAGTTCCAGAACATCTCCTGCATCTACAAGTACATTATTTCCCCGACCAGTTCTGGGGATCGGAATAAGGTGGTGGTGAAGGGCAAAAACTTTGAAACCGTTTACTGAAAAAGTATTCTCTATCCAGTTGTAATTTTCTCTTCCAATATGTCCTTCGTCAAGTTCCGGCTGGGAAGAATCAAGCCCTACTACAGTGACCTCTCCAAAGTGCCCGGAAGTCGATCTGGTTTTGAAAAGATCCTCAAAAAAGAGGTAACCGGCGTTTCTGGAGTCATGGTTTCCTGGAACTATCACCTTGTTTTTGCATTCAATCCTGTCGATGAATTTCTTTGCCCCATTATACTCGGCTGCAAGCCCGTTTTCCGTCAGGTCTCCGGTGATTACTACAATATCTGGAGAACTCCTGTTTATGTTTTCAAGCATGGAATTTGCAATATCCGGCATATAATATGCCTCTGAGAAATGAATGTCTGAAATATGTACTATTCTTTTAATTTCTATTCCTCTGTCTTACTCATTCGCGTTTCAACGTTGAGAATAATAATTAATGAAATTATATATAGTTATTCGATTTAGACAATATATAAAAAAGAAAAAAGGTAATTAATAAAATAAGTATATTTTCTATATATAATTAAATTTTCTAGTCGAGTGAATTTTTTTTGATATTCTATTTTTTTGGCTGACCTTTGTTCCAAAATAACTTGCGAGAAAACAGAAGTTCATATCCTGGGAATTGAGACGCAAAACGCAAGTGAAGGTCTGGAAGACATTAACTTATTGAATCATAAAAAAGAAAATGAAGAGATTTGAGCACTGGCTCACTGTAAAATAAGTAACATGGGATTATTAATTAAATTCTTGTGAAGGCATATTTTTCTTGTCTGTTCGTATATTTTCTGGTCTGTTCAGTTCTGTTCATAGGTTCGGGTCTGTTCATAGGTTTTGTTCCCACGTTACTAATCAATGATACACATCTTTTGTATATATAGTTTTGTTTTTTCTATATTAAGATCTCACTAAATATTAGTTTCAATACCAAAAAACAATATTTTTTATTTTTCTATTTTCCTTCTGGAATTCCTGGGAAACGTTATCATCCAATGATACTTTTTTTGCAAAAATCACATAAAAATCCTGTGTTTCTAATCAGCTTGTTTTTTGTTCTCTTCATTAGTATGCAAAATAAATAGTCTGCTCCATATCATTTTCTTTCTCCAGATTAGGACTTCCTGTTTATATGTACATGAGGACTGAAAAACCTCTGATTTCCAGAATATAAAAAATTTTGAATCAAATGTCATGAGTGTTTTATCCCAAAATTCTTCCGTTTAAACTTTGTATTGCAGTTATATGTCGTGCACAAATGATTCACCATTTTACTTCAACTTCAAATTTGGTTCATTTTGCATGGTCATTCTATAATATCAAAATGGAATTGGAATTAACTCAAATTTAATTTTTTGAGTCGCCTGCTGTTGTATCGTATATCAACTTTCAAATAGTTTTGAATCTACGAAAGCATTTCAGGATACAACGGTTAGGATTCCAACGGTTTAGGATTCCTGAAAATTGATTTTTCAAAGGGCAATATCTCTTATTGTGTAAGGTCTTACTCGATGGATCGTAAACCAAAATTATTTAATATTTATAAAGTAATTTACATTATAACCTTCGTATATTTTAGTGCATAGAAGGCTTAAAAACGTTCAATTGAAGCTGTTACTCGCCCCACTAAACGGATTTTACAATATTATACAGAAATAAAATCTAATTTTATATAAAAATAAAATGCACTTTTAAGGGAAAGCTAAATTCGGTGATATTTTAAGAAATAATACGTTATACAATGCGTCATTTCAAAGTATTTTTAAGGCCATGCGTTTTCCCTAAAATTTAAAGAAGGTAATAAATTGTATTATTGGAGGAGTAAGATTGAATAAACAATGTTTATCAAGTTTTGCTGCAATTCTTATTGCGCTTCTCATAGTTGCTCCTGGCATTGCAGGAGCGGCCCCTAAGATTGGTTGTACTGCCCCGGGTTATGAGAATGTCACGGTCTGTCAAGCTAAAGATATACTCGAAAATAAACATGTATTCCTTCTGGACGTTCGTACTCCAGCAGAATTTAACTATTCTCACATTGAAGGAGCGACATTAATACCATTAAAAAATGTGCCGAAGCATGATTCTGTAAGTTTGCCAGACGACCAGTTACTGCCTGCTCGGCTGAAAGAACTGCCAGAAAACAAAAACACAAAGATAGTTGTCTATTGCCTTAGCGGGGGACGAAGTGCCACCGCAAGCCAAATGATAGCAGATGCCGGTTACAAAAATGTATATAACGTTCAAGGCGGTCTCAAAGCATGGGTAAATGCGGGATATCCAGTTGTAATTGATCCTGTAAAATGGTTCGCTAGTTATCCTCCTAATTAAGTTTAAGGAAATAATATAGGCATATTATCGGCTTTTGTAGAAATCCTGTGGTTTATGAATTTTCAAATACTTATAAACAGAAGTGCGAAAGTTAAATTTCAATGATTGAATAAAGGATTTCTACAGAACCTTATTTTTATACTTATGACTTAGCTGTTAAAGTAAGAACTCAATAATATTAAATCTCCATCTATCCAGATGCCAGCATAAAAAATAGTTTTAAACATATGCATATAATTTTAAAAGTCTGTTTTTGAGCATCCAGTTTGTTCATATCTTCAATTCATACCTTGATTTTTACTTTCAGCAAGTTTATATCTAGTAGATATAGCAATATCTTTAAATGAAAGTAAGTAATTGCTTACTTACATGGAAGATACAGAACAAAGAATCTTAGACGCAGCTTTGAGAGTATTCGCCAGTGAAGGATACACGGGTGCGACTACACGAAAAATCGCTGAAGAGGCAAACGTTGCCGAGGTAACTTTGTTCCGAAAATTCAAGTCAAAAGAAAACCTGCTGAAAGAGGTGTTAATCAATAACCGAACTGTTTTTTCATCGCTGGAGGAGTTATTCCATATATTCCAGAACGAAAAAGATGCAGACCTTGAGACAGAGCTTCGGATTTTAGGGAAAAATATTGCAAAAGCTATGAAAGATAAAAAGAAGGATAGCAAACGCCGGATGTTTATGTTTATGCTATTTGAAGAAGGAAGACGGAGGCCCGAAGTCTCTGAAGCTCTATTATCGTTTCTTCAAATGAATATCAAGCCTTTGAGCGAATACTTTGATTTGCAAATAAAAAACGGAAAAATGCGGACTATAAATTCCAGGTCTGCAGCAATAACTTTTGTCAGTTATTTTGTTTATACATCTTTACTAAGAGAAGTATTTGGTGACAGTTTGTTGGGTGATTATAATGAGGAAATTGAACGGTTTATTGACATATTCACTAAAGGTATCCTGAAGGATGAAGAAAACTGAAAAACAGGTGAGAAAATGGAACCGATTATTGAGGTCAAAAATCTTGTCAAAGTTTTTCATTCACGAGGGAGGAAAATAATCGCAGTGAACGATGTCAGCTTTGATGTATTCAAAGGAGAAATTTTCGGTATGATAGGACCAAATGGAGCTGGCAAATCAACTACGTTTTCCATGCTTACCACGTTAATAAAGCCCACAAGTGGCAGTATAAGAGTTGCTGGCTTTGATGTTGAAAAACAGGACTACAAAATAAGACCGCTTATAGGCATAGTTCCACAGAAGCTCAGCCTTTACCCACTCCTTACAGCCAGAGAAAACCTGGAACTCATGGGGAACCTTTACAATGTTCCAAAACAGGTCATGGAAGAAAAAATCGATTACTATCTGAAGCTTGTAGGGCTCGAAGCTAGTGCTGACCGCTTTACTGGAGGCTTTTCTGGTGGTATGAAACAGCGCTTATCAGTAATCGCCGCAGTGTTGCATGACCCTCAGATTCTATTCTGGGATGAACCTTCAACCGGTCTTGACCCCCAGACAAGAAATGTGATCTGGAAACTCGCTAGGAAATTCAACGAAGAAGGGAAAACTCTGGTTTTTACAACTCATTACATGGAAGAGGCGGACAATCTATGTGATAGGGTTGCTGTAATGGACTCCGGCAAAATGGTAGCTCTTGATAACCCCGAACGTTTAAAAGAAACTACAGGGAGTACAAATCTGGAAGAAGTGTTTGTACACTTTACAGGAGAAAAGGTACGTGATTAAATGACAATAAAAACTGAGCTAAGGGATTCATTAATAGTAGCGAAAAAAGAATTCAAAATACTTTCCCGAAAAAAGGCGCTCATAATTCCTCTGGTTTTATTCCCTATAATCATGATAGTCTTTTTTGGCTATGGTATGGGTGGAACAGTCAAAAATGCTCCCATCCTTATAGTCAATGATGATACAGGCAGAGTCTCAAATTCCCTTGTTCAGGAAATCGGAAGCTATACTGGCAAATACGATGGAAATCCAATGTTTTCGGTGACCTACACTAAGGATATGTCGCAATCAGAGGCTGAGAGTAAAATAGACGCTGGAATGTATAAAGGCGTTCTGCTTATTCCTCCTGATTATAGTGATAGCATAGTCAAAAATGAGAGTACAAACTTGACGCTTCTGACTGACACATCAGACACTACCACAAGTAGCACAATTATCAACTTTATGAAACAGTTGCTGGCGAAAACAGGGTCAGTCTCTTTAAACATTCCCAATGTTTACGGTAATCTGGAATATCTGGACTTCCTCATACCAGGTGTTATAGCTCTTACAGTGTTTATGGGTTCTGTAGCAACCACGGGTTCTGCAATTGCAGGAGAAAAAGAAGATGGTACACTTATTCGTATGCTGATGACGCCTATTAGTAAGAGATCTGTAATTCTCGGGAAGACGATATATCAGCTAATATTGCAATTAGGCAGAGCAGTTATCTTGATACTTGCAGCATATATTCTATTGGGATTCAATATGAATGGTAGCTGGCTTCTGATTTCACTGGTGCTTATTGTTTTCACTCTCGGTGGCGTAGGGATGGGGATAGTCATGTCTTCAAGAGTAGAAGATATGGAATCTTTCTTTCAATTAAACATGCTGGTTACTATGCCATCCATGTTTGTCACAGGTGTGTTTTTTCCCTTGAGTTCGGTTCCTGACTGGATGCGTTATATAGCTTATTGCTTGCCTCTGACTTATGCAATCGATGCTATGCGTACTATTATGATCAAGGGTCAGGGTTTGAACGCTATATCTAACGATTTGATGATACTCTCTTTGTTTGCAGTTGTTACTTTTACTTTAGGTGTCCATCTATTCAGGAGGGAAGCATAAAATGAAAGAAGTTATAATAATCTCTCTTCTATTGATTGCTATGATATCATGCGCAGAAGGCGCTTCCAATTCTCCGGATAATTACAATATCCCCCAAAGTTTTGATCTTGGAAAAAATTACTATACTGTAAACGGTAGTCCTGATCTTAACGCCAACATTATTGGAAGTAATGATTTTGATAGAGGTCAAACGGCTACTTTGAATATTAATTTAATGAACAAAGGCAAATTATTAGGATTCAAGAATGACAAAACTCCTTACGATTCAGATGAAATCTATGCTGCCCAGACTGAAATGAAACTGGAAAGCAGTATAGTGGACGCTACAAACGTAGTAGCTTCTCTTTCAACAGATCCTGGCAGTCCGATTGAGGTCAAGTCAGTCAGCCAGGAGATCGGCTCCATAAAAAGTGGAGAAAATTCACTGACACCAGCAAAATTTGATATAAAAATCGATAAAAAAGCAAAGGCTGGGGAATACAACCTTTACCTGAATCTTTCCTACGATTACCAGAAAAACGTGCAAATTATGAATCCGGATGTAACCGCTCAGACCTATGACGCGAATCGCTGGTATGGAATAATGGATCAGAATCTGACATTAAAGATTAAGGTGAATGATCAGGCTGATTTTGAGATTGTAAACACTACAGGCAGTCTTTCTCCAGGTGGGGAGAACATGATTGATATAACTATTAAAAACACAGGTGAAGAAGAGGCAAAAAACGTTAAAGCGATAATTAATCCAGCTGATCCTCTGAGCACAACCGATAGTGCGGCATTCCTATCCACTATAGCACCTGGCAGCACGGCTGTTGCAAAGATTAAAATTAAAGCAGATAGCGAAGCTGTGCCCAAGGAATATGGAATTGACACTGTATTAAAATACGAAACTCCAGAAGGTGACATTAAGTATACCGCCATCCTTCAGGCTCCGGTAGAAGTCAAGGAAGCTGGATTCTTCGAGAAACTTTTTGGATGGATTTAATATAAGGTAGTCCTCAGGACCACTCTTGCAATTTGAGTGAATTGTTTTAAACTCCAGTTGAGGGTTTTTGCTTAGTTCTTCACTTGATTGAACACAAAAAAACTCCAACTTTCTTATTTTTAATTTTAATTCTGTATTGCAGAATATCAAAAACTGCCTAAATTGCCTGAACCAAAATTGCCTGAACCAAAATTGCCTGAAACTAGAGGAAACTGGCTCTTCGTCATTCTCTATGGATAAATATAATTTTCACTTCAAGACCCATTGGTTTTTATGAGAATATTATGAGAATATCCACACAAACCAACGAAAAGCCTAAAAACTTTTCAAGTAAAATCTAGCTATTTTCTAGATAAAAAGGAGGATTGGCAGGCCGATAAGGAGGATCTGGTGGAGTGTTTATTATTTACAGTTGGGGAAATTAAAGGAGGAAATAAAGGAGGAAAATTTCTTTGTGTAACAGTAGATCAGTCGACCCGCCAGATTTACATAGGACAAATAGTATAAAAAACTATTGATAATTATTATTCAGTAACTATCTTACTGATTACTTCATATCTAATGCTATGGTTCTTGCCAATTATTGAGCTATTTTAATGTTGCAGGAATTAATTTTTGCAGTCTCAGAGGTTCCTATTTGTTAATCGTATACAGTAATTATTAATCGTATACAGTAATAAATTTTTTATACTCTGCCCGACTAAGTTCATTATTCACATCATTCAAAGTTTTCCGTATTTTGGGTTAGGAGGATAATTTACGGTCAATCAAGATCCATTTTTGCCTCGTTCGATTGAAACTGACGAATCCGCAGTTGTTTCGCTTCCTTTCAGGCTGACAGTCTCAGGCATCCTTTTTGCTGTGATTTTACTCCTCTCCTTCGGTTATCTTTATGATTTTCTGGACGAAGCAAAGGAAAAAGCAGCTCTGGATGAGATTTCCAGGCTTACGGCTGCTGCCGAACAGCTCTCCTTGCGTGGGGAAGGAAGTGAAGTTTCCCTGGAGCTCAGGCTGCCTGAAGGCGTAAGTGTGGATTTTGGGGCTCTCCCTGGCAGGCAGGACAAATGGCCTGCGGATGCTAACGATTACTGCGTCCACACAGGGGAGAAAAGCACTTTCTATTATTCATGTGCCTCTTTCTCAAACCCTGAACTTAACGGTCCCGTATTCCTTGGTTCAGGCAGGCACAGGCTCTCGCTCTCAACAAAACTCGAACCAAAATTCGGAAGGCTATTCGTAATTATTTCTGAGAATATTACTCTTAATAAAATTTAATGCATAGGAGAAGATCTGCTGTGAGGGATTTTGCTCGCGATGACTCTGCATGGGCCGATTTCTTGATTTCAAAAGCGGCTCTAATTCTTGCAAGCGTTGTCCTTTTTGCGGCACTTTTTAATCTGATTGCCAGTTTCAAGGGGTTTGAAACCCGGGAAAAGCTTGATTTTCTTGCTCTGGACTTTAAAACTGCAGTAGATGAGGTCGGATCGAGCAATTCCCAGGCCGAAACTCAACAAGGGTTTCAGGAGAAATTTCAGAGCGGGTCTCAAGATGAATTTCGCGAATCTTCCTATTGTTTCAGTGAACAGGAAATTTTTAGGGATTTGCCTTTTGCGGGAGATATAAAAGTACGGATTTCTGGAGAATATGTCTGTCTGGAAGCCGAGTCAGGAGAACGGAGTTTCAGGGCTGTAAAACCCTTCGCCTTCAGGGTTTTGCCTCTTAACGAATCTATCCTGCACGAAAAACTCAGTGAGGAATTTGGAGCTCCAGGCAACGAGGAAACTCCTCTTACAGTCGATTATTCTGAAATTAGGGCTTTCCTCCAGAAATTGGGGGCCGAAGAAGAAGTCCTGAACCCGGATGAAAATATTTCATTAAAGAAAGAATTCATTTATATGAAAGATGAGGAGGGGGTCTCTGCTTTTGGCTGTGTCCTTGTTTATCAATGACTCTCTGTTTAACGGTGATCTGCTTGAAGCTCTACTCAAAAAACAGCTCACAGCTACAGCTCGGCTCAAAGACACAGCCCGGCTCGAAGCTGCCTTAAAACTTGTGAAAAAAACATGTGCGTTAATGTCCAGGGACGAACGTGGAGTGCTTGAACCTCATACCGATCTACTCTCCGTAGCCCTTGCAGTGATAGGTTTTATGGTTTTCGCAGCCCTGATGTCACAGACCTACCTCGGATACGAAGACCGTTCATTTGCTCTTGAAAATTACGAGACCGCGTCTCTTATTGCTGAAAACCTGGCAGATGCTCCTGCTCTGGAAGCGGAAAGCACAGGCTTGCTTTCGGCAGCTTCACTTGACACATTTTCGGGCCCGAATGGAGCTAACGAAAGAGAAAGGCTTTTTGCAGCTTTTTCCAGGAATTACCGATTTCTGGTTGAAGTCCGGACAGGAGACGGCCAGTGGCACTGGCAGATCAAACCAGATGATGCCGAACCTGATGCTTTTGCCGACGGCCTGGAAAAAGTTGCAGCTTCTGTGCCCGTTGTTATCAAACTGAATCCTGCCGAATCGGTCCCCGGAACCCTTACTGTGGTGATTTATAAGACAGAATGGAACTGAAAAAGAAGGTCAGTAAATGGGAAAAGCCGGAGAGAAGTTAGAAAAATTACATCGAAATTAAAGAGCCGGAGAGAAGTTAGAAAAATTACATCGAAATTTAAGAGCCATATAAAAATTTGAAAAGGTACATGGAAATTGAAAAATCGCATGGAAGGTCGAAAAAATGCGTGAAAACTCAAAAAGCTGGATGGAAATTAGCGTGAACCTGAAAATGAGAAATCTGGCATGAAAGTGAGAAAAATTGCATGAAAGTGAGAGAAATTGCATGAAAGTGAGAAATTGCATGAAAGAGAAGATAACCGGAGATCCCATAAAGAGAAGAAGGGAATTAAGAATAAGAGAGCAGAATAAAGTAAGATATCCAATAGTTCCTGAAATCCCCTGGCAATTCACAAAGAAAAAAGGCAAGATGACTGCGGAATGTTCAGGTTATTTCACGGTTTTTGACGCTCTTTTTCTGCTTGTCCTGATTTCACTTGCAGGTATCTTGCTAATACCTTCCATGCAGGCAGAAAAGCAATATTATGCAGCCGGGTATGTCACTTCTTCGGAACTTGACGTTTATCTGCTTGAGTCACTGCTTTCCTGTAAACTTGAGAATTTCGAATACGAGATTTCCCCTCTTGAAGCTCTTAATATATCAATACCTGAAAACTCAGTTGTGGACAATTCTTCTCACGCCCTCTTCGGGAAAGAGCAGAAACACAGGACGTTTGCTGACCTGGTTGCGGAATATCTTTCCCTTTCCCTTGCGATCTCGAATAATGACTCTTTAGTTTTCCTGAATCCTCTTGCTGCAGACTATTCTTCCAGAAACAAGGAGTTCATTTCAGCATATATAGATCAGAAAGCCGCGGGAAGGTTTTCCTACAGGTTTGAGGCTTACTGGCATCCTGTGGAAGCTTTTCCTGTACAAAGCGAGCTTATTATTGGTGAAGAGCCTCCTGCAAATGCAATCCGACAAAGTACAAAGCTTTCCATGCCCCTTTATTCCAGCCCTCCTTCAAAAGCTGTTCTGCTTGCTTCTGTTAATGACTCAGTACTTGAAGCTTCTCTGAACTCTTCAGATGAAGAAGCCAGCAAGATACTCTTTCAGGCTTTTAATGCTTCACTTGACGCAGCAGCCCTCGAAGGTGCAGAGGTACTTACCGAGCTGCTCTTCCCATCGGATTATTTTGGGGCGGGATTTGGGGAGGAAAATGAGGAATCTTTCCAGACCCTTATCTATGGAGTTTCTGAAAATCCTGTAGAGAGAAAGTACGGAGGAGAAGCTTTTGCGGTATATTTTTTGGATTTACTTGAAGCCGGGTTCCCAATTAATTCCGGGGCTTTTTCTGAAAATACATCAACAGCCGAGTTATCTTTACTTGAAGACATGACGACAGAGTATATAAAAAGTGAAATCCGGAGCGAGCTTGAAGGTGAATTCTCAAGTGAGGTCAACGAAACGGTTTATTCCGTTCTTGAAGCTGAAAACCTTTCAGAAGCCCGAGCCCTTCGCGATGCGCATGTCGAGTCTGTTTACAGGCAGATAAATCCGGGTGGGGCGCGAATAGTTTTGAGCTTCTGGAACTCTAATTCATGAACCTGGATATAGAACTTGGATATAGAACCTGGATATAGAACCTGGATATATACTCAGATAAAACGTACTTATGGAAAGCGTTTACCACTGAAACTTTTCAATCTGAAAGGAGACAGACGCTTCCCTACCCAACACAAAATATATATGTTATGGTGCGTTCTCTAGTGATGTTTTTACCGAAAAACTTACGCTTTTTCAGGGATTCCTGAAAAGCCACGCAGCAGTTTGCTGTGGCGGATTAAATCTCCCGATCGATGTGTTGGTCCGTTATAGTCGGTAAAGATATAACTTCAGCCCGAAGAGTCCTCTTCAGGGCATCGATCAATTGATATCAGGAGAATTATTATGGCAAAAATGCATACCAAAAGAAAAGGCAAGTCTGCTTCCACCAGGCCAATCAGAACCGAGCCGCCTGAGTGGTGCAAGATCAGCGCAGAAGAAGTTACTACAATCACTCTTGACCTCTGGAAACAGGGTGTCTCTACTTCCGAAATCGGGATGACTTTAAGGGACCGTTACGGGGTTCCTGATGCCAAGCTTGTCACAGGTAAGAAGATCACAGCCATTCTTAAGGAGAACAATGCTCTTCCAAACGTTCCGGAAGACCTTACCAATCTGATTGTGAAAGCCCTGAGGCTCAGGAAGCACCTTTCTGTTAACAAGAAAGACGTCCACAACAAGCGTGCCCTTAACCTTACTGAATCCAAGATCAGAAGGCTTGTTAAGTACTACCAGCAGGAAAAGGTACTTCCGAGAGACTGGTTCTACAAACCTGAAACTGCAGAAATGATGATTACCAGGTAAAAACCTGGAAATCTTTCTCTGGTCGGTTTTGCCTCTCTGGCAAACCGCACCGCTATTTTAAAATCTACTTTTACTTTTTTCTCTGACCTTATTCTTTCGGACTACTTTTGAAATTGTTATATACTCATTCTTGAAAGAATTCCTTACTTGTTGCTGGTTTTTACAGGTTATGTACAAGTGCTACTTCAGGGCTTCCAGGAACCACACAGCGCATACCTGCAATCTCCCCGATAATTACAGGCAAGCCATACACTTCCTCGATCACCTTAGGTGTAATTACCTCGGCGCCCCCTTGCGCGTGGACTTTTCCCTCCTTCATGAAAATAAACCGGTCTGCGTACCTGAGGGCCTGGTTAAGGTCATGCATTGTCATTATGGCTGCAATTCTGTGCTCAAGGACAATCTGCCTGATAATGGCCAGAATCTCAACCTGATTTTTCATATCAAGGCTGCTTGTAGGTTCGTCAAGGAGGAGGACTTTTGGCTCCTGTACGAGTGAACGTGCAATTGCGACCTTCTGGAGTTCTCCGCCGCTCATTTCATCGATATATGAAAGGCGGAGTTTTTCCATGGAAAGTAACTTGAAGACAGAATCGACTATTTGAAGGTCTTTTACGGTAACGTCCCACTTGATATGGGGCCGTCTTCCAAGCAGGACTGCATCAAAAGCTGTCAGCCTTCCTGTTTCCACCCGCTGGGGAACATACCCAACAAGGCGTGCGATCTCCATTGTTCCTAGGTCAAAAAGGTTATTTCCATCAAGATGAACTGTTCCCCCTTTTGGGCGGAGAATTTTGTTAAGACATTTTAAAAGTGTAGTCTTACCAACCCCATTGGGCCCAAGGATTGCTACAATTTCTCCTTCCTCGATGGAAAAAGCTATTTCATGGAGAATTTTACGGTTTCGATACAAAAATTCAAGTTCCTCTACTGAAAGTATCATCGTTTGTACCCCTTAAGAAGTAAGTATATGAAAACCGGTGCTCCCATGAAAGCAGTAAGAATAGATACGGGAAGCACATATGGTGATATTATAAGCCTTGCCGCCGTGTCTGATGCCAGAAGCAGGATTCCTCCAAACAGAGTAGAGCCAGGTATCAGGTAACGCTGGTCATCCCCTATGACCCTTCTGACCATATGAGGACAGACCAGCCCTATAAACCCTATAACCCCAAGAAATGCAACAATCACTGCCGAGACCAGGGCTGCGATTACCATGCCTACTAACCTTGTCCTTTCCACATTGACACCGAGACCCTTTGCGGTCTCATCGCCTGCATCTATGGCATTATAGTTCCAGCAATTGGCAACGAAGAATATAACTGCAAGCAACACAACGCCAGCCATTATCTCAAGTTCCGTCCAGGTTACTCTTCCGACATCGCCAAAAGTCCAGAAAACGACTGCTGCAAGCTGGGTATCGTCAGCAAAGTACTGGAGGAATGCCGTGCCTGCGGTAAAGAGGGAAGAAAGCGCAACTCCTGCAAGTACCATTACCTCGGGCGAAGCCCCCCGTATGCTCGAGATTAGCAGGATCACTCCTGTCGCAAGAAGGCAAAAGAAAAGAGCTACCGTTGTTGTCAGGTAAGGGTTGTTGATTGTCACAGCATTTGCAACTGTGGACTGCATTTTTCCGGTACCGAGGACCACAACAGACACTGCAGCTCCGAAAGCACCGGCATTTGAAATTCCAAGCGTGAAAGGAGATGCAATGGGATTACGCAGTATAGACTGCATTGCAACCCCTGCAACCGAGAGCCCGGCTCCTGCAACTATTGCAGCCAGAGCTTGAGGGAGCCGGATGTTCCAGATAATTAAATCCCATTTTGTAGAAACGCTGTGTCCCGTTATGGTTTGCAGCACTTCATTAGGTGGTATTGTCACTTCTCCTACCGAGATCGAGTAAATAAGCATAATGAAGAGGAACAGAAGCCCCCCCATTAGCCAGAAGTATTTTCTGCGTATGTACACAAGATAATCTTCTGGAACTGCCCCTTTGGCAAAATGCACCTTTTTATACCCTCCATCTTATTGCAGAATTTGTTTAAAGCCCATATTACTGTAATTTCCGTTAAGATCTGAAAATACAGGTTTACCAACGAAGAAAGTGTATATTTCGTCAGCTTTTGCTTCCGGATCGATATCTTCAAACCTGTCCGGATAGAGCACTTTCCCGATAAAATAAGCGTCTGCAAGTACGGACTCATAGTTGGTGCTGTAGAAATTATAAGGGATTACTCCATAGACTTTTTTATTTTTCACAGCCGAGAGTCCTGCAAGGGATGTATCATTCTTCAGTTCTCCAATTGCACCTTCGTTACCAAGCTGGAGGGTACCAACATCGATAAATATATACTCGGGATCCCAGTCTATGAGTGCCTCCTTAGCAATATCCGCATGCTCTGTGCCCATTCCGGCTGCGACATTCTTTGCATTCACCCAGAGGAATGGTGCGTAAGCAGGTTCTGTAGCGATTATTCCATGAGCTCCAGCCATACCGACCCCGCCAATATAGGCAGTTTTTCTTTCAGATTCCGGAATGTCGGCAGTCCTGTTTTCAAGATCCTGCATCGTAGCATTGATATAATTGATTACTTCCTCTGCTCTTTCCTGTTTGCCTACTGCCTTGCCCATTATCCTCAGAGAGCTGTACACTTCGGCTTTCTGTGTCTCATTATTCAAAGACCCGTAAGGGAATGAGACCACAGGGATACCGGTTTTGTCCTGAAGGACTTCGGCTTCAGTGGCAGTAGGTGCTGCTGCCTGTCCAATCATACTGGATTTCAGGATAACCTGAGGGTTAACTTCAATGATTTTCTCAGGGTCGTCTTTACCCCTGGCCTCTCCAATCAGAGGATAGTTTTTGAGCTGGGGATTCGCATATACATAGGGGCGACCCTCGTTTTTGTTTTCCTTTTTTTCCATGCTGTCAACCCCTACTACGTCATCCTGAGCCTGCAGGTATACGAGGTAACGCAGGCACCCGGCTCCTGAGCAAACAACCCTGGTGACATTTTCAGGTATGGTGACTTCCCTGCCAAACCCATCCGTGAGTGTAAACGCTCCAGATTCTGCTGCCTTGTCGGCGCCTGAAACTCCGGAAGCTTCTGCTGAAGCTGATCCGTTCTGATCCTTATCAGATGAGGACTTGTCTGCACATCCTGAAGCCACTACCAGGGCAGCAATGAGCAATCCTATAAACATAATTTTATATATGTTATTACTATAATTAACCTTCATGTTACATCCCTTTATGATCAAAGAGTAAAAGTATTACATAAAATTAACGAAATTCTCTTAATTTAATATCCAATCTAACTAATTTTTTGAAAATAATGAGCTATTGTGATTTTTTAAGCCAGATAAGTATAAACTTATGGTGTAACTTTAATCGACTTGCTTTTAACTATTAAAAATGAAAAACTATGATGATGGCTGTTTTTTGGCAGACCAATTACTTTAAAATGTTAACTCCGTGAAAAATTAATTCAATGAAATCAGAACTAAAGAGTGGACTAAAATTTTAAAAATAAGATAAAAATACAACAAAATAAAATAAAAAATAATTTAGCAATATCTAAAAATTGTATAAAGTAATTTTTGAGCAGACTCCGAAACTAAAAATTACTTCATGTAATCTTTCGAAACTATCGATTGGTAAAACGAACTTTTTTATACCTCAATCATAGTGGAATTGATTTGAACCCAAGGTTGTCGTACTGTCCATTAAGTTCAGAGAATACAGGTTTACCAAGGAAGAATGTATAAATTTCGTCGGCTTTTGCTTCCGGATCGATATCTTCAAACCTGTCCGGATAGAGCACTTTTCCTACAAAATAAGCGTTTGCAAGTACGGACTCATAATTGGTGCTGTAGTAGTTGTATGGAATCACTCCATAGACCTTTTTATTCTTTACAGCCGAGAGTCCTGAGAGAGACGTATCATTCTTAAGCTCTCCAATTGCTCCTTCGTTACCAACCTGGAGAGTGCCGATATCGATAAATATGTACTCTGGGTCCCAGTCTACAAGTGCTTCTTTGGCAATATCCGCATGATCTGCACCCATTCCGGCTGCAACATTATTTGCATTCACCCAGAGGAATGGAGGATAAGCAGGTTCCGTTGAGATTATCCCATGAGCTCCAGCCATACTCACACCACCAATATAGGCAGTCTTTCTTTCGGATTCCGGAATGTCGGCAGTCCTGTTTTCCAGGTCTTGCATTGTAGCATTGATATAATTGATTACTTCCTCTGCTCTTTCCTGTTTGCCTACTACCTGACCCATTATACGGAGTGAATTGTACATTTCGGCTTTCTGTTCCTCGTTCTTTAAAGAGCCGTAAGGGAACATGACAACAGGAATGCCAGTTTTATTCTGAAGCGTATCGGCATCAGCACCATTGGTTGCTGCCGACTGGCCGCTTGTCCCGGTTTTCAGGATGACCTGGGGGCTGATGGCAATTATCTTTTCAGGATCATCTTTGCCTCTGAATTCTCCAATAAGAGGATAATCTTTGAGCTGCGGGTTTGCAAGGGCATAGGGACGACCTTCAAACGCGCTTTCCTCTTTCTCTAAGCTATCAACTCCTACTACATCGTCCTGAGCCTGCAGGTATACAAGATAACGCAGGCATCCGGCTCCCGAGCAAACAACCCGCTCCACATTTTCAGGTATGGTAACTTCCCTGTCAAATCCGTCCTTGAGTGTCAACGCTCCAGATTCTGCTGCCTTATCAGCGTCCGAAACTCCCGAAGTTTCTGATGGAGACGATCCATTATCACTAGATGTGGATTTGTTCGTGCACCCTGAAGTCACTATAAGGGCAGCAATGAGTATTCCAATTAAAATAACTTTAGATAATTTGTTACTATAATTAAATTTCATGTTACTTTCCTCTAAGTTCAGAAAGTAAAAGTATTACATAAAATTAACTAAATTTTCTTAATTGTTATTAAATTTCAACAAATCCACTAAAATGATGAGTTATTGTGACATTTAAAGCAGCGTGACATTTTAAGCAGCTGAAGATAAACTTACGATGTAACTTGAACCAGCTTTCTTTTAATGAATGAAAATAAAAACTGTGATAGTGGCTGTTTTCTGGGGAATTAACACCTGCAAAAGGTTAACTCCGTTAAAACTGATAAGGTAAAACGGAGCTAAAAATAGGATAAAACTAAAAATTAACACAAAAATCATTATTATTATTATTATTATTATTATTATTATTACTACTATTACTCGTTTATTATTTTACGATTTCCAGGCTCATATCTATCCATCTTGATTTATGGATAAGGGAGCCCATAGAGATGACATCTACTTCTGTTTTTGCATAACTTTCAAGGTTTTCTTGGGAAATTCCTCCGGATGCCTCCACAATAACTGAGTTTCGAAGCCCTTTTCTGTTAAGTGTTTGGAGAGTTTTTTGGATAGCTTCAGGCTTCATATTGTCCAGCATTATAATATCAGCTCCAAGTTCTGCAGCGAGTACAGCGTGTTCTACAGACTCGACCTCGACTTCTATTTTCCGGGTGAAGCTGGTTTTTTTTGCGGCCTCAATTGCGGCTTCTATTCCCATTAGTTTGACATGGTTATCCTTAATCATAACCGAGTCAGAGAGGTTAAACCTGTGAGTGTCTCCTCCGCCTGCAGCTACAGCCAGCTTTTCGAACTTCCTTAAACCGGGAGTGGTTTTTCTGGTGCAGGCCACCCTTGTAGTCACGGAATACTTCCTTACCGTATCCACGCATACCCGGGTAAGAGTGGCAATCCCGCTAAGGTGCCCGAGGAAATTAAGGGCCAATCTCTCTGCCCTGAGAATGGATACTGCTCCTCCCTTTACCCTGAAAATGATCTCCCCTTCTTTTAGGCGATCACCGTCTTTAAGAGTGGTTTCAGCCTGAATTCCAAGATAGCAAAAAATTGATTCGGCTTCTTTAATCCCCGCAACAGTACAGTCTTCCTTTGTGAAAATAATAGCTTCTGCAGGTTTGTCAGGTACAATGGTGCACGAGACATCATCGTATCCCAGATCTTCTTCTATAAAGCTTTCAACCTCTTTGATAAGCATGATTTTTACCCTGCTATTTTATGTTGGACGGATTTATAAGAGGTACGGGCGTTTTGGTTTTTCCTCTCATTAAGAAAATAGTCTCAATAATCTCAATATTCTCAATAATCTCAACAGAAGGCTTTAAAAGAAGGAAAGAAATACAGTACCCCGGTCCTCAGGCTTTTAAAGCCGGGTACTAAAATCTAAAGATCAAGATTTATTGATCATTTACAGGAGCCTGAAATGCTGAAAATAGGAGTTATTGGTTGCGGATTTATTGGTGGACAGATTTGCAAGGCTATTGACAAAGGAGTTATTAACGCGGAGTTGTATGCTATCTCCGACTCTTCTAAGAGCAAAGTCCTGGAACTTACAGCCTCCCTGAAAAGGTACAGTCCTGCTTCAATGACGATTGAGGAACTACTGCAAAATGTAGACTTTGTTATAGAAAGTGCCTCTCAAAAAGCTGTCAGGTTAATAGTACCGCAGGCTCTTGAAGCTGGGCGCGATGTCATGGTTATGAGTGTAGGCGCTCTTGCGGACGAAGAACTCAGAGAAAGGCTCTTCAGACTTGCAGAGCAGAATAACTGCAAGCTCTATTTCCCTTCAGGCGCCGTTGCTGGTATCGATGGAATAAACTCTGCCTCAGCAGCGGGAATATCATCAGTTACCCTTACTACCAGAAAACCGCCTATGGGCCTTGTAGGGGCTCCCCATGTTGAAGCTCTGGGAATCAAGCTTGAAACAATCGAAAAAGAAACCCTGCTTTTTGAAGGGACTGCCTCGGAAGCAGTTAAAGCCTTTCCAGCAAATGTCAATGTTGCAGCCACAATAAGCCTGGCAGGCATAGGTTTTGAACGGACAAAAGTAAGAGTAATCGCTGACCCTACTCTGTCCAGAAATGTACATGAGATAACTGTAGAAGGCGAATTCGGGAAACTTTCCACAAGAGTCGAAAACCTTCCCTCCCCGGAAAATCCGAAAACCAGTTACCTTGCAGCCCTTTCTGCAATTTCCACCCTGAAAAAGATCCTGAGCCCGGTCCAGATCGGAACCTGAATTAATAACGAAACACTTAAAGTTAATATACTGCACTATTTTACTCACACAGTAAATAATGCAATATCTTACTGGTTCATTAAGCGAAAGAGCAGAGATTTTTACTTCTAAATTAGTCCACTTGAGCTCAAGAGTGGCGCCACTTGGCGATACCAACCAGGTCGTCCGACCAGGTCGTTTTCGCTCAAGCCTTTTTTGAAAAGGCTTGTGAGCAAGCAGTTTTTTCAAAAGGGTCGCAAGACTCGGGTGCAACTCGGAAGCTCACAAATATTATTCACAAATATTATATAGTGCGGGAGAGTTAAGCACGTAAGCTCTCAGGAGCAAATGGCATGTGTGCAAAAAGAGCGCACGGGATAGAATTTTCGTCGTTGCACTTCTTTTTACGTTCATTCGCCTGTTAAAACCTTATATTTAAACTGGTTATTTTAAGCTTGATCTTCAATCTCATATCCGGATCCCTATTTCCGGACTTTATTCCAAAAACTTATGGTGGTCCCATGCAGCAAGCAGAGCTAATAAAAAGGATCAAAGAACTCAAAATAAAACGAAATGCAGTTATTCTTGCTCATTACTATTCCCGTCCTGAGGTTCAGGATATTGCAGATTTTGTAGGAGACTCACTGGGCCTTAGCCAGGAAGCTGTCCGTCAGACTGCTGATGTCATTGTTTTTTGCGGCGTCCATTTTATGGGAGAAAGCGCTGCAATTCTCTGTCCTGATAAAACAGTCCTCCTCCCCGAAATTGATGCCACCTGCCCGATGGCAGACATGGTGGATATTGAAGGTCTCAGGAGAGAAAAAGAAAAACATCCTGATGCCGTGGTGGTCTGCTATGTCAACAGCTCGGCTGCCATTAAAGCTGAATCTTACATCTGCTGTACGTCTGCAAATGCCGTAGAGGTGGTAAACTCCCTGGAAGCTGATGAGGTTATTTTTGTGCCTGATAAAAACCTGGCTGCCTATGTAGAAGCCAGGACTGACAAAAAAATTATTCCCTGGGAGGGGCACTGTCCAACGCACCACCAGATCCTGAGAGAGGATGTCCTCAAAATGAAGGAAAAACATCCTGAAGCTAAGTTTATTGCACATCCCGAATGCCGCCCCGAGGTTCTGGATCTTGCAGACCATATAGCAAGCACGCGAGGGATGATAATGTATGCAAAAAACTCTCCTGCAAAAGAGTTCATTATAGGTACGGAATGCGGACTCCTTCATGGGCTACATAAGGCAGCTCCCGAAAAGAAACACTACTGCATATCGGAATTTGCCTGCTGTCCGAGCATGAAAATGGTTAATCTTGAAAAAGTCCTGGTCTCTCTTGAAAAAGTCCAGCACATAGTCACTGTCCCGTACGATGTGAGGATCAAAGCAAAAGAAGCACTTGATCGAATGCTCGCAGTAAAAATTCGATAAACATCAGGTGTTTTAAACTTGTATGTGAGATTCACTTAATTTCAATGATACGAAAAATAGTAAGAAGCAGGTGAGAAGAGAATCTCACATACTTCATTTCTCACATACTTCATTTCTCACATACTTCATTTCTCACATACTTCATTTCTCACATACTTCATTTCTCACATACTTCATTTCTCACATACTTCATTTCTCACATACTTCTTTTCTCACATACTTCATCTAACGTACATTTTTCTCAGATCTTTTTCTTAAATATGCCATATCCAACAAGCAGCATGAAAAGCGGTAAGGAAATTGCCATAAGTATCCTGGCTGCTCCCATTGGATTCTTTATCATACTGCTCTCATTTCCTGCACTTCCGTAAAGAACTGCTCTTCCTTCGGTTCCCAGGTTTCTAAGGGTTTCCTGTATTTTTCCTGCCCCACTGATTTTCATTATATTTTGCCCGGTATATTCCGTAATTGCAAAGAAGGAATATCCAGGAGTTTCCGATTTAAAGTAAATATAATTCTCGTCTTCTCCAACTTTTTCCGTGTAAAGTGGCTGCCAGTTATTATCATATCTTTGAAGGATTACCTGAGCCTCACTTATATTATTATCTTTGATCCATGCCTTCTCAACCTTGAACTCCACAAACCCACTTTTAATGGAAGTAGGCAGCCCTGCTCCACGATCTCCTACCCAGATATTCACATATTTATATGCTGTGCCTTCAGGAGAAGTCGGGACAAGGGTAGATCTGTTTTTAAGTTCTTCTACAACTGTTGTTGTTTTTCTGAACGTCTTTTTCGGGTCAAATTCAATCTGTACGATGCATGTAGCATTTTTTGCAAAATTGAATTGGACAGGATATCCACTTATGATACTCTCGGTGGCAAGTTCCCTAACAGCAATATTGGTCGCGGGCTCACTGGAAACAAGAGTCATACCCGAATTGCTAGAAGAATTTGAGTCATCATTTCCTGTATCGGAACTCTCGTTATCTGCACTTATAGTATCCGAACTTTCGGTACCTGAACTTTCATTATCTGAACTTGTGTTATCCGAGTTTTGAGTATCCGAACTTGTATCTGAGCTTACGGTATCCGAGTTTTTGGTGTCTGAGTTCCCAGTATCCGAACTTGTATCTGAGCTTACGGTATCCGAGTTTTTGGTGCCTGAATTTCCACTATCTGAACTTTCGCCTGAGTTTGCGTCACCGGAGTCTGAATTTCCTGTATCTGAACTTTTATTATCTGAAACCGAATCTCCTGTATCCGAACTTTCATTATCTGATCCAGGGTCTGAACTTTCATTATCTGATCCAGGGTCTAAACTTCCATTATCTGATCCAGGGTCTAAACTTCCGTTATCAGATCCAGGGTCTAAACTTCCATTATCTGATCCAGGGTCTAAACTTCCGTTATCAGATCCAGGGTCTAAACTTCCATTATCAGATCCGGAGTCTGAACCTCCATCATTCGGATCAGTGCTTGAATTTCCGTTATCGGATCCAGAATCTGAACTTCCATTATCAGATCCAGAGTCTGAACTTCCGTTATCGGATCCAGAATCTGAACTTCCATTATCAGATCCAGAGTCTGAACTTCCATTATCAGATCCAGAATCTGAACTTCCATTATCGGATACAGAGTCTGAATCCCCTTTGTCTGTGTTTGAGTCTCCAGTATCCGTGTCTGAACTTCCACTGTCTGAGACTGAATCTCCTGAATCTGAACTTCCACTGTCTGAGACTGAATCTCCTGTATCTGAACTTCCACTATCTGAGACTGAGCTTTCGTTGTCCCCCAGAGCATGTACCATGCCGGGAGCCATTCCGAGGATTATTAGCATTATCAACATTATATAAAATAGTGAATTACAAAAACCGGCTTTCATTTTTTATTTGCCTCCACCCACACGTCTGTAAGCAGAAATGTCTGGTATGCAAGTAAGTTATTGACAAGTAACCATGTAATTTATAGAAACAATATCCAAGGATTTATTTTACAGGTTGTCTCAAAACTCGACTCATTTCTACAATTGGATAATTAAATTGTTGACTTTAAATTCATATCGAAAATTATTCTGAAATTCATGTATGCGTTTGCCTTGAAATAGAGCACATTATTCTATTTGTAGAATCAAATGTAGTTTTGAGACAGCTTGTTTCGTAGATTTTTCCCATAAGTTGTTAGTTTAAAGTTGTTAGTTTAAAGTTGTTAGTTTAAAGTTGTTAGTTTAAAGTTGTTAGTTTAAAGTTGTTAGTTTAAAGTTGTTAGTCTAAAGTTGTTAGTTTAAAGTTGTTAGTTTAAAGTTGTTAGTCTAAAGTTGTTAGTCTCAGACATTCTTTGTTCAAAGCCAATGTTTTGAACTTAGTAATGGCAGAAGCAAAACATGATTTAAAGGTCAGGAATCACATTGATTACATCTGCCTGTTATTTTGAGGCTGACTAATACTTAATAGATATCAAAGGGAAGAACAGCAAGAAATAAACTTTGTTTTACTTAATATTATCCTTTCGATAAATATACTCCTAAAATTATGTTACATATCATATGGATTCCATCCCAAAATCAATTTTATTCCCAAATTAATAGGAAATTTGGAACTAATTTCCACGATAAAAAACTCGATTGTTTATTCTGAATACGGCTTAAGAGAAGTAATTTTGAGTTTTGGGACCAGTTCAGTACAATTTGAGTCCTCCTATTGAGAAGAGATCAATCAGATCAGACGTCTTGAACCGAAACCGCTGTGCTGCAACCGTTGCGCCGATTTATCACAAACCGTTGCGCCGGTTTATCACGCCGGATAGGGTTTTGGGACAAGATTCCCAAACTCAAATGTTACCAGATCATTTTTCTCCTCCCCTGGCCCAGACACTTTTAGGTTTTGGGACAAGAGTCCCAAACTCAAATGTTACCAGGGGTTTTTACTTAAGCCTTTTTTCAACAGGGTCGCAGTTAAGCCTTTTATTAAAAAAGTCATAAACACTCCCGCCGCGTAACCCAAAACAAAACTTGAATAAATCATTCCTCTGAGCGAACGAAGTGAGCAAAAAGGGCACCATCCTTCCGAGAAGGGGCTCGGGTGACGGAACTCGGACGAGAAAATCCGATACCTTTAATACTTTATAATACTGCTTTGTTGTGATGTCTGCAGGCGTACGCACATATCTGGAGATTATGAGATACGAAAACTGCTTCATGGCAAGTTTTGCAGCCGTAATCGGAACATTGATAGCTTTTAATATCCTGACCTCTAATGCTCCCAGTTCTTATAGCCCTGAACAATTTCCGTTCTTTTTATCAGGCCTTGTATTCCTGGTCGTATTTTTGATTTCAGGCGCAGGAAATACCATTAATGACTATTTTGATGTCAGGATAGACTCAATCAATCGCCCTGATAGGCCTATTCCATCAGGCAGGATGAATTTAAAAGAAGCCCTTTATTTCTCTTATGTCCTGTTTGCCCTGGGGACACTTCTGGCTTTCTCAATCAACCCCATTTGCGGGGTTATTGCCTTATTTAATTCGCTAATGTTAATCTTCTACGCAAAAACCCTCAAAGGTACTCCTCTTTTTGGAAATCTGAGCATAGGCTACCTTACCGGCTCTACTTTTTTATTTGGAGCCTCGGTTTTTGGACTTGAAGGACTCAAAGCCCTTTTTGTGCTATTCCTGCTTGCAGCCCTTGCGATTACTGCCCGGGAAATTGTAAAGGACATTGAGGATATGGAAGGCGATAAAATGGAAGGGGCAGATACTTTACCTCTTCGGGTCGGAGCAAAAAAAGCAAGCTACCTTGCAGTGCTTATAGGGTTACTGGCCGTAGTTTTTAGCCCTCTTCCTTATCTTCTGTCGGTACTTGGCTTGCATTATCTTTACTTTGTCCTTCTTGCAGACCTTGGGTTTCTTGCAGCGATCTATCAGCTTCTTGCTCGCAACAATCCTGCGAAATCTTCAAAAATGTTCAAGATCGCAATGTTCTTTGCGCTCATTGCTTTTATTGCCGGGGTATAAATTTTCCCGGATCAAACTTTTCCCGGATAATACTTTTCCCGGATCAAACTTTTCTCAGCATACAGGGCATTTTCCTGCAACAAGTTCCATGGAGAAGGCCTGTATATTCTCAAGCTCTTTTTCTATTACCTCAGCCACTTCTTTTTCTACCTCGCTCGCAGATCCCTTCTTCATAACGAGCTGGGCAGTTGCAATCTGAGGCTGGTCGATTGGAGTTCCAATTTCACTCAAAAGCCAGACATAAACTTCGGAGATATCAGGCACCTCACTGTAGATCCGCGCTGCAATCCTGTGGGAAAGAAGATTGTAAACCTTTCCTGTATGGCTTACAGGATTTTTACCTGCGGCAGCTTCACTGCTAACAGGACGATTTAGCGGGATTATTCCGTTTACGCGGTTTCCACGCCCTACCTGCCCACCATCTGCATCTTCCGCAGAAGTGCCGGTTACCGTAGTATAAATTCCCAGCAGCCCCCTACCCGGAATGTCCAGAGTATTAAGTGAAACTGTCGGTTTCAGACACATGCAGCCCTCAAATTCAGCCCTTGCTTTTTCTGCAAACCCGGCAGTAAATTCCTCAATCCGGTCGTGCAACTCAATTTTCTTCTTAAAGTACGCTTCTTCCGATTCAATAAACCTATCCACAAGCGGCATTGCAACAGTCAGGTGCATATCTTCCCTGTGTCTGAGCCCCATAACTTTTACGTCTTCTCCTGACTCCGGATATTCCTTTTTGAACTTTCTTGAGTTCAGGAATCTCTCGCATTCGAAAACAAGTTTCTCAGTGGGGCTTAGAGGAGCATATCCAACTGCTGCGGAAGTGTCATTTGCCCCGAGGATCTCTTTTCCCCTGCTAAAGATGTCCGTAAGTTCTGCAGAACCTCTTTTTAACTCGATCTGGTAAATGAGATTCTCAGGGTCTACAAAGCGGAGATTATCCTGGAGCCATTGCTGCGCCGTACTGACCGCAAGCTCAGGAACATGGATTTCTACCCCCTGCGCTTCAAAAGTAGCCCTGTCCCCGATGATAAGTCTCATAGGGCTTACAACTCTGCCTCCTCCCAATTTTCCTTCCACTTCCCCTGCAACGAGCATGCCTTTGTCTATATTGTAGTGCAGGATACTCCCGAAAGTCTCAAGGTACTTCTGGCTCAGCTTTACCGAAATTTGTTCCATTATGGCATCACATATATAGTCCGGATGCCCCAGCCCTTTTCTTTCAACAACTTCAACTCTCTGGCGGTAAACTTCAGATGCTTTTAATTCGTCTATAACTATATTTCTCAAACTCTTTCCCCCCAAACGAATATGATATCCTTTGAACAAGATGCACAACCTATGAAAGTGCTTGCAGATGGCAGCATTTTCATGCTGATTTTAAATAGGTACAGTTCCTTTAAATGCAGTTTCCCTGAATGCAGTTTCCTTAAAGGCATTTTCTTTAAAGGTACGATTTCTTTAAAGGTACGATTTCTTTAAAGGTACGATTTCTTTAAAGGTACGATTTCTTTAAAGGTACGATTTCTTTAAAGGTACGATTTCTTTAAAGGTACAATTTCTTAAAAAGCACAATTTCTTAAAAAGTACGGTTTCCTTAGGCATAATTCCTTTAAGGCTTGATAAAATTGGCATCTACTATTCCTCACTAAGGCTCATATCTCGATAATACAGGTCTGAAGTTAATTCCCCTGATTAAACCTCAAGACTGTTATCAGACTAAATTTCAAGCCTCTGATCTGAGTATATTTCAACCTTCTTATCTGACTGAGTACCCAGATTTTCATTATTATCCGGGCTTCGATTTCGATAATTATCAAGCGTTGAGTATCAAAGTTATTAGATAAATTCTATTTCTCCCGACGGTCCTTCTTTGTTTTTGTCCCTGTTTCCTGACTCCGGCTCATTTTCGTTTTCCGGAAGATGCTTCAGGTACTCTTGTATCATCATGGGAAAAACGTTTGCAGGTACAAAGCGGACTCCAAGCTGTTCGGCCCATTTTTCAATCCCGTAATCGCTTGCAATTACGGCGGCATCAAGCTCCTTGGCAAGGATAAGAACATCAATATCAGGAGCACTATCGAGAATTCCATATCTCAGAGCAGCTCGATATTTGTTCCGGAATTTGCCAATGATCCCTCCAATTACTTCCCTCTCAACCTCTTCCTTATACTCTTTTTTCTTGTTTTGCGGGTTTTCCATAAAGAGGCATTCAGTAGCTGCCTCCCATATCGCGTCCTCAGCTACTCCCATTCCCCGGTTAATTCTTTCCCGCATATAGGCAACATATTCATGAAAGATCTGAGAAGTTACGCTAACTCTATACCGGTCAGGAGATTTTTTTACAAGCCAGGTATCTATTTTAGCCACGACCTCCCTGTCACAGCCGTTGCGACTTGCAAATTCGTACATCTCTTTATATACTGACGGATAGGGCACGTAGCAACTTATCCCGAAATGCAGACGAGCATCGGCTATTAGGTCAAGAATCGCTTTCATTCCCTCGCAAAGGGACGCATAGCCCATAACCTCACGCGTCTGCAGGTCCGTTAATGCTGTAGTATCCAGCACAAATCTCTGCTTAAGCATTTTTTCGAACCCTTTTAAGTAATCTTCTTTATCGTTTTGTATTCTTTATCGTTTTGTATTCTTTATCGTTTTGTATTCTTTATCGTCTTGTATTCTTTATCGTCTTGTATTCTTTATCGTCTTGTATTCTTTATCGTCTTATGTATTGATCAAAGATGAATAAAATTCTTTGTTTTATTCCCTTATTTTCTTCCGTTTTAGTTTATTAAATTAGTAACTTCCTTTTTGTTTTCTTGAGAATTCCCATTAATTCTAATTCTTATTCTGTTTGCTTAATAACCCCCACTCTGTTTGCTTGATTATTTTAATTCTGTTTGCTTAATAACCTCCACTCTGTTTGCTTGATTATTTTAATTCTGTTTGCTTAATAATTTTAATTCTGTTTACTTCGCAACTTATTGCGATTAATAGCTACTTTCATTCAGATTAAGTACTATATTTTTATTTTTCTTCTGGTTTTATATTCCACTTTTTATTCTGGAAGCCACTTGTTTTTTGATCAAAATCAATAACTGTATATAGTTTCAAGCCCTATATTTATATAGGGAAGTTTAAAACCAGAGACTAGAAAGCGGTTTAAAACACATTTTTGTGAAGTGTCTTCTAATGTTGTTTCGATCCAAAGGCAGAAAATATTTCCGAGGTGACATTGTACAAAACATGTTTCTGTTAATTTGTATTGTTTGCTTTCCCATCTCTGGACCGATCTTCTCGAGGTTGACATGCTAGCAAGCCAATGCCAGCAGGTAAAACACAGCTCAACGGTGTGAAAGACTGAGCCGGATTGGACACCTAAAGCCCGATTCGGTATGAGTATGGGTAATAAGCTGAAACTGGGGAATATGATTTGAGTGCAAACACGGAGACATTGAAACCTTGTGTAGGCTCAGCACAGGGTCTGGTGAGAAATCCTCTTGACACAGGAGGCGACACAATGAAGGAGCATTGCAATATTTGTGGTCGGGAACTGATGGAAGATGTACTGGTTGTGGACACCAGCCTGGATATGAAACCAATAAAATTCAAAGAGGTTCACGGAGAAAAGTCCGATCTGATATGCATTGAGTGTGCAATTGATTCGATTGAGAATCCACCTTTCGTATGTTCGAGATGCGGCCAGCCAATCGAATTTAATGAAAAGTTCTATGTATTTAAGGAGGCAACCACAAAACCGGGTGGCCCCAAAGTTGACTTTAAAGAAACATGTCTTGAGGACAAATATGTCTGCAGCACATGTTTTAGTGAGATAATGAACCCCGTGGGTGAAGAAAAAAAGATTTAAATGGAAAACCTTTCTATAAACTTCATTCACTCGTTTTAAATTTTGAATCCTTTGACAAGGATCGGGTTTCAGTTCCTGGAAAATCTCGCCAAGATAATACAGAACTGATTCTTCAGTTCTGTCACCCGCTTTTTCTAATTTTTCTTTGTTTCTATTGTCTTTCTTCTCAATTTGTTTAGAACTTCCTGCCTAGAACTTCTTGCTCACAAAAGTGATCTGGACATTTTTTAAGAAACTTATTCATAAATGCGTGAACTTTAATTTTACAAAGCATAAATATTAGGTCGTGGGTTTGAATCATTGAAAACCGAAAGCGCAAGAGTCTCTCAATATATTCATTAAATGCGTGGGATGTACTCGCTTTTTCGGAATTGATCTATAATTCGGGGACACGACCAAATATTAATCTTATAAAAATAGATAATATTGACCTACTAAGCACAATCTGATATACAAAATTTGATTAACTGAATGACTGCTTTCGACAGGTCTAAAACTCGATTAATTTGTTCAGTTGACCTGTTCATAACTTCGGGGGTAATTGATTGAACGGAAGCAATGTGATCGAAATCCAAGACATGACATGGGGAGAAGTAGTAGAAAGCTCTAAAAAGCCGGTTATTGTAATGTTCTACAGCCCAACCTGCCCTTATTGCAAAGCTATGGAACCTTATTTTATGAACTATGCAAAGGAATTCCAGAATTCAGCTATTTTTGCCCGCATAAACATTGAAACAAGTCCCTGGACTGCGGAAAAGTATGGAGTTCAGGGCACGCCTACGTTTAAGTTCTTCTGTCACGGAAGGCCTGTATGGGAACAGGTAGGCCAGATTTATCCTTCCATACTGAAAACTGCAGTTGAAGATATGATTCATTACGGAGAAGAGTGCATAAGAAAAAGTACTCCAGTTGGTCAGGACATTACAGGATACGCTTGAATCAACCTAACTTAAGTATTCAACCTAATTGATATTCAACCTAATTGATATTCAACCTAACTGAAGTATTCAACCTAACTTAAGTATTCAACCTAAACTGAAAGTATTCAACCTAAACTGAAGTATTCAACCTAAACTGGAATTATTAAGAGTAAGAGTATTTTTTCAATCTTTTGAGCTCTCAAGTCAGGCTCTCAAGCTTTTGCATTTTTCAGTCATAATTTCATAATTTATTTCAGAGATTTTTCTCGTATAATTTCGTATTTACAAGCCCATACTCATCAAAAGCTGTCCTGAAGCTTGTAAGAATGCTGAGGGTTGTGCCAAGCAGGGTTGAAACATATTGTGCTATCATGATGGTAATTTGATACTTAATGGCAACTAAAGGGCTCGCTCCCCCAAGAATCTGTCCTGTCATCATCCCTGGCAAAGTGACGATCCCCACGGACGCGATGTTTGCTAAAGTGGGTTTTACTGCAGCTCTTAAACTTTTTCGCAGGTATGGGAGAACAGCCTCATACATGCCCGCCCCAAGAGATAAGCTGTAAAGATAGCGGTTCTCATTTCGCTTGATATCGCTATAGAAGTCACCTATTCCTACCACATTTCCTCGAAGCGAATTTCCAAGAAACATACCCGCTATAGGGATCAGGTAGCGTGCTTCAAGAAGATTCTCCAGATTAATAACGAATTTATTGAAATATAATAGAACTGCCAGGCTTGAAAAGGCAATTGCTAAAATGATAGGTGCAAAGAGTTTTTTTACATTAAGATCCACACTTTTTATTGCCGTATAGGACGCAAAGAAGATCATTATCCCTACCCAGGCCAGGTTTAAAAGTCCATTATTCAGGTTAAAAATAAAGTTCAGAAAAATGCCTGCTAAAAAGAGCTGGATTGACATCCTGAAGACAGCTTCCAGGGTGCTTTTTTCGAGTTCAAGCCGGATTTTCCAGCTTATGAAAATCGGAATTGCAAGTAAGAAAAAACAGAAAATTAACGAGGTGTAGCTAATATCATAAATTGGCATTTTTTCAGTCTTCCGGGGTTTTGTTTTTGTTTATTGGTTCGTTTACTGTTTTGTTTATTGTTTTATTTACTGTTTTGTTTACTGGTTTGGTTACTGGTTTAGTTACTGTTTTATTTACTGTTTTATTTACTGCTTTGTTTACTGCTTTGTTTACTGCTTTGTTTACTGGTTCGTTTACTGTTTTGTTTACTGGTTTGTCTACTGTTTTGTTTGAATGTGATCCTGGAAGTTTCTCAGGACCTGGTTTCAAGATTTATTGTTTCCATCCAGTCGCATTCCCATTCCCTATCATGGGAGACGATCAGAAGAGTCCAGTTTTCTCGGGCAAGGAAATAATCTGCAATCTTCTTTTTTAATTTCGCGTCAAGAGCGGAAGTGACTTCGTCAAGCAGGTATATGTTCCTGTTCAGGAGAAGAGCAATGAGGATTCCTATTCGCTGCTTTTCTCCACCCGAAAGCTCTTGGAAATCCTTCTCAAGGATATTGTCTTCCAGTTCTAGCTCCCGCATAAAAACCCTCAGTTTTTCATGGTCTAGTTTTTCTTTATTTGCCCTGTAAGAAAAGATATCGGCTAAGAGGCTTTTGACCTTTCCTTCCCCAAGGTCAGTATCCTGTACTACATAAGCAATTTCCTTTCGAGCCTCCCAGCAGGTTTTTGAATCGATTACCCGGTTCCTGAAATAGATGGTGCCTTCCGAAGGCTTTGTAAAACCAAGCAGTATTTTTAAGAGGGTGGTTTTTCCTGTTCCGGACTTTCCCCGCAGGAGAATTTTTTGGTTTCTCTTTACGGTCAAATTAAAACCTGAGAGTATCTTTCTGTTCTCAAAAGAAACCCCGATGTTTTCGTATTTAATCAGTTCATTATTTAATGGTTCAGCAGACATGTTCTTAAGACCTTACCATGAAGGTATTAATATTACCTGATTATATTCTAGCCTGATTCTTTCAGTTATTAATCTGATATAAAATGTGTAATGATTCAGAGTTCTTAGATTTTCAGGTAAGATTGTATTCTAGATCGATGGTCTAGAGTATTGTACGTGAACTTTAAAACTGAATGAATAAAGAGAAAGTTTATCATATACTATGTGTTTTCAGGTAATTCAATATCAGCTCAAAAATAATCTATAATTAATAATTATTAAAGAGATAATTCTCAAAGAGATAATTCTCAAAGAGATAATTCTCAAAGAGATAATTCTCAAAGAGATAATTCTCAAAGAGATAATTCTCAAAAAGATAATTTTCAAAGAGATAATTCTCAAAGATATGGTCTATCATACCTTTTCATGAGGGAAATCGAATGGATTGTAATACTCCAAACAAAAAACTTTCGACCCCAATCAAAGCCGCAAAGATCAACCCCGACATGAGTGTTGATGATCTTGTCAGGGAATACAGAGGCTGTGCCTTTGGAGCAGGCAGGCTGGCTGAGGCCGTAGAAATCTATTATGAGATGCTTGCTTCCGAAAAAACTACGAAATTTTTCGGGCTTGCAGGTGCCATGACTCCTGCAGGCATGAGAAACATTGTTGCGGATTTAATACGAGACGGCTACATCGACGTGCTTGTCACGACCGGAGCTAATATGGTGCACGACACTGTAGAAGCTCTGGGACTTCACCATTATAAAGGCACAGACTGTGCAAATGATATCCAGTTAAAGAATGAATGCATTGACAGGATTTACGATGTTTATCTTCCTGACCAGCACTTTACAGATCTTGAGGAATTTTTGCAGAGTGTTTATGCCGGACTTCCTCAGGAAAAACTCTCGATCCGGCAGGTGCTTACTGAGATCGGAAAAAACCTTGATGATGATTCCTCTATCCTGAAAACCGCAGCAGAGATGGGAGTGCCTGTATATTGTCCTGCTCTTCAGGACTCAGTCATAGGGCTTCAGGCCTGGCTATATAAGGAAGGAAACCCTCTACATGTTGATGCATTTGCTGATATGCACGAATTTATAGAGACCTGCTATGCGGCTGAGAGTGCAGGTGCCCTGCTCATTGGCGGAGGGGTTCCCAAAAATTATATCCTGCAATCCATGCTTGTGACTCCAAAGTCCTTTGACTACGCTATCCAGTTAACAATGGATCACCCTGAGACTGGCGGCTTGAGCGGGGCAACCCTTGATGAAGCCCAGTCCTGGGGAAAAGTAGGGGAAAACGCAAAAGCCGTAACAGTGTATGCAGATGCAACTATTACTCTCCCGCTTATGGTTGCAGCTGTGCGTACACGCCTTTCAAAGAGGTGATTTCATGGAAAAGAAAAGCTGTATGATCCTTGCCCTTGATGTTTCCGACAGGGAAGAAGCTCTTAAAATTGCGGAAGATGTCTCGGAATTCGTGGACGCTATAAAGGTAGGCTATCCTCTAATACTTGCTACCGGACTTGGAATCATCAGGGAGCTTGCAGAGTTTGCTCCTATAATAGCCGATTTCAAGGTTGCCGATATTCCAAATACAAATCGCCTTATCTGCGAACAGGTCTTTGAGGCAGGAGCAGAGGCAGTCATTGCCCAGGGCTTTACAGGCCGAGACAGCCTTGATGCCTGCATTGAAGTCGCTTCCGAGTACAGGAAAGACGTGTTCGTGGTAAGTGAAATGAGCCACCCGGGAGGAGCCGAATTTCTCCAGCCTGTCGGAGAAGCAATCACAAGAATGGCAGCCGAAGCAGGAGCTTTTGGCCTTGTTGCACCCGCGACCAGACCGGAAAGAGTAAAGGCGATCAGAAAAATTATCGGCGAGAAACTTACTATAATTTCCCCTGGAGTTGGCGCTCAGGGAGGAAAAGCATCTGATGTTATTGCCGCAGGTGCAGACTGGGTAATTGTAGGAAGAGCTATTTACAAAGCGGAATCTCCGAGAGAAGCTGCCCGCAAGATTGCTACCGAGATCGAGGTCGAAATCAAGGGAGAAAACTGAAAAACGTTTTTTAAGACATATTTTGTATCTTCATATTTTGTATTTTCATATTTTTTTATTTTTTTCTGAAAGATATTTCTTATATTAACCCCATGTATTATCTGAACATCAATTGAGTGCCTGTGATGAAAAAGTTCACTGATTTCATGATGAGCCCTATGAGTTCTGAGGCACGAAAATTGAGTACCTCATGTATTAAATACTAAGAAAACCAATAAGTAAGTATGTTCAAATTAGCGGATGCTGAGCGGTTTTTAAATAGCGATGAAGTTTCAGATTGCAACCGAATAATTCTTACAAAGTATCTGCGGTTCCTCCGACATGAGGGGAATGCCGAAAGAACCGCACTTAACCATATTGAAAATATGATATGGGTCGCACGGGCGCTGAAAGACAACGATCTAGCGAATCTTACAGAAGATGATCTTTACACCTTCTTTGATGCTCTTGAAGCTTATGAATATGTAAATAGAGCAGGCCAAAAAAAGAAATATTCTGAAGCCACAAAAGAGACTCGGAAAATTTCGTTGAAAAAGTTCCTGAAATGGAATGGAAATTTTGACCTGCACATGAAGATCAAAAGCAAGAGACTCAAAGGAAAGAAGCTTCCTGAAGACATCAAGTGCAAAGAAGAAATCGTAAAAATGATAGAAGCCGGAAATAACGCTAGAGACCGCGCCATTATTGCATGTTTTTATGAATCCGGAGCAAGGAGAGGCGAACAGCTATCCACCAAGCTCAAAAATATAGAAATGGACGAGCACGGGGCTGTTATGATGTTCCCAGGGGGTAAAACCGGAGCTAGAAGAGTCAGGTTAATTTTTTCAGCCCCATATCTGCGGGAATGGCTAGAGATCCACCCTAGAAAGGATGACAGAGACGCGCCCTTGTGGTGTACTTTGGACAAAAGAGCTGCGGCTATGTCGGTTACTGGTCTCGTGAATGTGTTCGATAGGTGCGGAGAAAAAGCAGGAATTGAGAAAAAAGTAAACCCTCACAGTTTCCGACACGACAGAGCAACACATTTAGCCTCAAACTTCACTGAACAGCAACTTAAAATGTTTTTAGGCTGGTCACCCACGTCAACCCAACCCGCAACCTATGTCCATTTGAGCGGGAAAAATATGGACGATGCGGTTTTGAGAATGTACGGTATTAAAACGGATGAAAACGACACTGAGTTTTTGAAGCCTGGTGTGTGCCCTAGATGCCGCGAGTTGACTGCAGTAAACGCCAAGTTCTGTTTCAAGTGTGGACTCCCACTCACGCAGGAAACTGCAACAACAGTAGAATCCATAAAAACAGATTATATGCAATTTTTGGACTCCGACGAACTTAGAGAAATGAAGGATGCATTAAAACAAGAGCTTGAAGATAAAATGAAGGAGATGATAAAAAAGGGGAAATGATTTTACAAATGTAACTTTTTTGGAACCCTCATTTTTTCCTTGCACTTATTGTAGAAGTCAACATAAAAATTATCTAAATCTTTTAATCCATGTAGAGGATCATCCAAATCAGATACTGGGTCAGTTGCGTCAATTAAAAGACATTCCTTTTTTGTTAAAGCAACCTTCTCTCTTATTATATTCATGAATTCTTCTTCTCCAAGAGATTCAGTACCGTCTGCAAAATCTCTGTCAACGCAATGTTGGAAAATTATATCAGAACTCAATCCACGCATAGAATATTGGTGAAACTTTATTTCAAATATTTTATCATACAACTCTTTCGGATTTTCTGCAATTATTTCAATAAATATTTCTTCTGACATTTTAGTCAATATTTCTTCGGAAATTTTATTAAATATTTCCTGAGGTATTTCCAGGAATTCTTTAGGCATCTCTTTCAACATCTTAGGAAGTAATTCATACGATATTTTCTGAGACAGCTCTTCTACAAATTTTAGTGCCAGTTTTCCCCTTGGCACTTCTTTCCATCTCAACGGGGTTTCTTCCAATATTTTTCTAAATTCTTCTTCCGACAATTCAATTTTCGGGAACCTATTTAAAGAATTCTTGTGGACATCTGGATTCAATGAGATGTCCAGATACCTACTATAAGTAACCAGCCAGATACTGGGGTTTATAGAAATTCTCTTTATCTTCTCAGTATATACTTCAATAATGCGTTTCTTGATGATTTGGTACTCATCATAGCCCTCGTTGGAACGGTAAATTTTGTAAGCTCTATCATATAAAGTTTCAAGGTCATTGTTTATGCACATATCAAAGAAGGAAATGGATAGAAATAGCTGATCACGAAACTTATAGGCTCTAGGAGAATCTACATGAAAAAGAGTCTCTTTAAGGGCTCGTTCTTTGAGGACTATGTCTAATGATTTTTCATATTTGTTAAGTTGAATTGCAGGGAACTTGAACCTGATATTTTTTAGATTTTCAATTTTTTTTATATCCCAATAGTTAGCAAATCCTGATTTTGCTGGAATCTTTACTATACAAGAGCTGTTTTTTAAATCTGTAAGGTGATTCTTGATATTCTTTTGGTCTATTATCTTATATTTTTTCTCCAATATTTCTCTTATTTTTGGCTCACTAACAGCTCCATTACTACCAATGATTAACTCGATTATCCCAGCTTTTATCTCATTCCTTTTTAAGTGATCTCCTCTTTTTCTTGACATATGTTAGATAGTATGCTATATGATATTAATATCTTTTGTATTTATGAAGAATACAAGGTATATGATATTGTTTTTCAATAATACCATATGGTATAATTCTTCAAAAATATCCATTTCTCATTTATATACTATAGTTTGCATATGCTTTAACTGTGACAATAACAAATTTTAATTTTGGAAATAGAAAGATCCAGAAGGTACGATATTCGTACCATGTACCGCTCCCAGTTCAATGGGTAAAAAATATGAAAATAGAAAAAGGAACCTGCCTAAAAATAGAAATGCAAGATGACTACAGCTTGAGAATAACCCCAGTTCCACAGGCCCGCCAAGACTCTGAAGGAACCGGGGGCGCAACACCAAGCCAACTAAAAGAAGAGGTGTCGGCATGGAAACTATGACATCAACTGATAAAGACCTTCCCTCATGGGCAGCACAAACCTGCACCAACCACCTCGAAATTTTAGAGAATATGAGGAAAAGTACCGATGCCACGGAAAGGGCTATTGCAAAACGAATTATGCAAATTGCAGGAGTGGAGAAGAGTGATTAAAAACAAGGTTGCGGAAGGTACCAGACTTCCGCAGATTCAAAGAAAAATTACTGTAAGTAATAATCAGTCTTATCAGTATATTAACTTTTCTGCTTATGTTGATATTTCCGGTAATGTTTCTCAAAGATTGCCAGTGGCTAATTTTGATTTGGAACTGGAAGAACCTGAACTTTCGTGGGAAGAGTTGCAACAGGGTAGGAGGGGCTAAAGATGGCACTTCCTGATATTAAAACAAACCCGGAAGAATTGTTAAAGTTTCATACTATATTAATGAAATATGCGCCAAACGGGTATCTTCCTTTTTATTTTGTTCTTGAAATCGGAGGAAAGGAGCCAAAGGCGGGGATAAGCTGGAAAAAAAATAGAAAGTCATTTGAACAAGCAATAAAGCTGATGGAGAAAGGGTACAACATAGGTATAGCGGGAACCGATAACGATGCACTGTGTATCATGGATGTGGACGACATGAACCAGGTTCCTTTCGACCAGATAAAACCCACTCTCCAGATAACCTCCAGAAAGAGAATAGGTAGGCACTATTACTACTTTTCACTGGATGGATCTGCAAAGAAAAATATTCCAACCGGAGATGCTGGAGAAGTAAGAAGCGTTTGGTACTATGTTCTTGCTCCAGGTTCCTATGTCAGTTGTGATGCAGAAGATATTGAGGCAATGCCTGAAGAAGAGAGGCAGTACGCTGGAAGATATACAATTACTGTAGAGAGACCCCTGTCTGAAATTACCTATGACGAGTTTCCAGATGTCTATAAGAGACGCTATGAAGAAAAGAAAAGGGATGACATTAGTAAAGCCCTTAGATCAGTAAACAAACAGATCAGAAAGCCTATTAGCCCTGCCAGAAAGGAAGGTAAGCTAATGAGTGCTCTTTGGAAACTAGATGTCGGAGATGTGTCTGGCATCGGTAACACAGGCGGAAAAAGAGTACCAATGCCTCTTGAAATGCACAGTTCTGGTTCTAAAACAGGTCACAATTGCAGTGTGGATAATGGAAAGCTCACTTGCTGGAGGCACTATATCGTTCACAATGCATTTTCTTATCTGGCTGTACTTGCAGGGATTCTCCCCTGCGAGAGAGCAGGTAAAGAACATGGCAGCAGCTACTTCGGTGTTGATATGTGTGACGGTGAAACCGTGTATAAGGTATGGTCTTATGCTAAACTTCATGGTTTCATACCAGAAGATGATCCTATTCCCTGGAGTGCATTGGCTTACTATGCAATCTCCAAAAAAGTATGCGCAAAAAAAGACATCGTAGATGGTAAAATCCCTAAAGTTTTCAGCATCGTTGCTTTAATGATTGCAAAAAAAGAAGGGCTTAACTTTGGGAGGGTGTAGTAAACATGCCTTCTCTCGCAGAAATTCTCGGTAGCGCAGCCAAATTCAACAGCGTAGAAGACATGGAAGAATTCGTATATTCTGAGCACGACAATCTTTCGCCTGAAGAACAGGTATCTCAGGAAGAACTTGAAAATTTTGTTGCTGGACTTGCAAGTGCAATTGAATCTCAATCGACTGTATTCAGTTATGAGTATATGGACTCTATTCTGGAAAAAGAAGAAGTCCCTGAAAATAAGGAAGACAAACTCGAAGCAGCATACAAGTTCTCAAGGGCTAACATAGCTAGATATGACCCAGATGAAACTGAAATCTATATAAATACACATCTTAAGAAGCATTTTAAACTTACTGCAACTGAAACCAACTCAATCATCAAAGCAATTAAGAGGGAAAATAAGAATTCCAAGAAACAGTCTTTCACTCAGGTCTCTGCAACTAAAGAATCCAGTGTAAAATACGGAGACAACATCAACAGTGAAGTCCTTGACAACTGGAGCGAGTACATCACACCTGCTGTAGATAACGGTTACTACATAATTGATGATCACGGAATCATAAGAGTTGAAGAAAGATTAGGAAAAGACGGTGACATATCCGAGAAATGCATTGATGTTTGCAGATCCCCTTTCATCCTGTGTGGAATAAGTCAGCCTGTAAATGGAACTGGTACCTACTACAAACTAAGGTTTACTACATCAAAAGGCTGCACCAAGGAAGCCTGGGTTAATCATTCAGATTTGATAACAAAGAAGGGAATCAACGACCAGCTTGTGTCCCTTGACATAAACTGCCCTGAAAACGGTCTTCAGAGAGAGACAATCGAATATGTAAGCAGATCAATTGCAGAGTTCAGCAGATTTTACAAGACAGAGTACTCAGCAGCTCAGTGTGGCTGGAATGAAGATAAGACAATATTCGTCTTGGGAACTCGAATGATTACAAGTGATGGCATAACAGATCTGCTCCCAATCGGTATTGACAGTAACTTCGAGGAGCTCAATAAGAATGGGACTCTGGAAGCCTGGATGGAAGCTACAGAACCCATACTCTCACACGATCTTGCAAGGTTCAAAGCCTATGATGCCTTTACAGCACCAATCAACTACCTTCTAGGTGTCGAAAGCCACATGTGCGACCACTATGGAGACACTTCAACAGGGAAGACTCTTACAAGTAAAATAGCACTCTCGATGGTAGGAAAACCTGGGAAAGGCGGTCTTTCATATACAGCAGACAGCACCCCAAAAGGACTGCTCATCCGAGTAAAAGAGCACTCAGACCTGCCAATTCTCATCGATGAAACCTCCAAAGCCGGAGAAAGCTTCGCAACAGTTGTTTACGCTATCGCAAATGAAATGGGAAGAGTAAAGTCAACTAAAGATGGGAAATCCGATGGAGGGGAAACATACAGGTCTACAGTACTGGTAACTGGAGAAAACTCCCTGAGAGACTCCCTGACAAATGCAGGTCAAATGCTCAGGGTATTTGAACTGAGTGAAGCTCTTCCATCAATAGATGCTGAAATAGTAAGAAATGCTTACAGCTCAATTGATGAAAACTACGGTCACATAATAGAACTCTACATGCAGGAAGTGTTCAAAATGAAAGAAGACGGAACACTCAAAACACTGTATGAAGACTGCTATGCCCTGCTGCCTGAAACAACAACAAATGTAGAAGGAAGGTCAAAAAACATCTTTGCTGGAATTATGACCGCAGGAAAGATCCTTGAAAAAGTGTTTAAAGACATTGGTTTCAGTGCAAAAAGCCCAGATCAGGTAGTCAACAAATACTTCTTCCAGTGTGTTTGCGAAAAACCAATCGAAATGGAGCACATCAGGGCCCTGAGAATTATACTCGACTGGACACAATCTGACTATGGCTCTTTCACAATCTGCAACGAGCAGGAAACCCTGTCTGAAGGAAACGGATTCAAGAGGAATGGATACATAGATGAAGATTACATCGATGTAATTGGAACCTGTCTTACAGATAAGCTGGACAAGCAACACGGAATGAAAACTACTAAGATCAAAGAACATTGGGCAAGGGATGGTATAATTGTACCAAAAACCTGCAAGAACTGGCAATTTAAGAGAGACGGAAAAACAGTAAATGGAATAAGGATATACAGAAAGAAAGCTGAAGAATTACTTGGCTACAATGATGGTTCCGGAGGCGTAACAGATGTCCCTCTTAACAACGATGTAAGGCTAATGATGAGGACTGTCAGCTTCCTGACAGAAGTGCGTGGGCAGGCTGAGAAGAGCCTCATAAACCAGACTGTGAACAACATTGATACCGAGTACCTGCTCTGCATGCTTGTAAAAAATGGGAAGATCATGAAGGTTGCTGAAGATACGTACAAAAGCTTCTAATCTTCTCTTTTTTTTTTCGACATTTTTCCGACATTTTTCCCTGACCTGAAATTCCGGATTTCTTCTCAGGATTAAGCACCTTTTCTTCGGGCCCGAAATTCTTCAGGGCCAGATTTCTCCAGGCCCGAATTTATTCTCAGATATTCCGATTTTTATGTTGGAATATGCCAGTTCTAAGAATGTCCTGTTTTTTACTTAAACCTGGATCAATTTTTCTCTTAGAAAGGTACGTGGCTTTCGGAGAGTTCCATGGTTTACCAACTATCGTGTAGGCAAAGTGTTACATGGGGAAAGTAGATGCTCTTAGAACGCCTTAGAATGGCTTACGGTTGATGTGCTTAAACGACTACGTTTTTGATCCACGTAGGCAGAATGGGGGCACCTGCACACATGCATACCAGCTCTGGGGGGGAAGTATGAACTTTTGTGGAATATAAGTTGCCTATTCTAAGGAGGAATATTAAGGTATGTAACTTTTATCTTCTTGCAAATTCTTCAAGCTTGAATATTCCATACTTTCCATTCAAATATCAGTTGACATTGCTAACATGAAAACGTTAACAAGGGATGCCCATACCTCCATACAAGCATCATATGACATTTGAACTGTGTTTTAGCATTTTGGGTCTAAAACGATCTTACATTATCAAGCGACATTAAATTTTGAAAAGTATGGAAGGTATGGACTTTTCAGATTTATAAGAGCAATATTCTAGAGGTAAAAAAATAATATAATTTTTGCTCCTAGAAATTATATATTTTTTTCTTTCCTTATGTATTATATGTTTTAAATATTCCATACTTTCCATACTTTTATTATTATTAAGTCTATTGTTATTGTATTTTCGTTCTAAGGTAGTCCATACTTTGTCCATACTTTGTCCATACTTTGTCCATACTGTCCATACCGTTCTTAAGCTCGTTTATTCCCCATGTTCCTGACTACACTTAAAATTTATTATAACTCCCTCCTTCCTGTAGATGTAGACCCTATCAGGAAGGGAAGTCCGAAGGAAGAAAAGTCCTTCCTGTAGAAGTTAGGTCTTTGTGATGTATTCGCAGGTCTCGGAGTCGCAGACCAGACCTACAGGAACGAGAACCCGCTTTCCTTCTATGAGCTTTCTTTTATAGCATACCTGGAGATATTCACCGCACACAGGGCCGAGTGGGCGAGGCAACTCTTTAAACTGAATTTTTCGCGTATAAATAGCGAGAGCACCAGCTATTTTAATTCTTTTTTTCGTATAAAAATACTCCACTTATCCAGTTATTCCAGGGATAAAAAGGCTTGCAGTTTCCCCGTTTTCCACTGATTATATTTTTATACATTGAACATTATAATTAATAGTTATATGCCTAGAAAAACGAAGCTGACCCCTGAACTCATTGATATTTGTGTTGAAAATATCAAGCTTGGGATGCCTTACACTGCTTGCTCAAAAGCAATAGGAATATCATATCAAACCTGGTGTAATTGGGTGAACCTCGGAAAAGAGGGAAAGTACCCTTACAGCTTATGGTATATCAAGATCCAGGAAGCAGAGGCAGCCCTAATGAAAGAATGTTTAGACAGTGTTAAACTATCCATGAAACTTGGGGATGTAAAATCTGCAATGTTCTTACTGGAAAAGCGGTTCTCTGATGATGGTTATGGAAAAACCTCTCAGGTTAAAGTCAACGCTCAGAATCAGAACCTCAACCTCAATGTCAATTCTTCCGCCACGACTGAGGACATAGACAAGATAAGAGCCGAAATACTGGCAAGGCTCGTACCCAAGAGCAGGTTAATTGAGATCCAGGAATAACCTAACAGGCGAGTTAAAACGATGACTCTTAAACTATCATTAGAGGACTACAGAGAGATAGGAGCAGAATTAAGCTTCCTATGTGACAGGCTCACAAAGCTTTCATGTAGATTAGGGAGGGAGACAGGAACCACGAAGAAACCTTACAGGCTTGCGAGAGAGGCAGACCAGCTTTTAAGTAAGTGCAAATCAGAAGCAGAGGAATTAATGTTCCTTCATTATCCAGAGCTCGGAAGGGAAGGAATAAAGGTATTTTACGGTGAGATCAAACTCCCGCCAGACCTGCAAAGCAAAGACCCCTGAGAGCTCGCAGGAGAGTTAAGCACTCTCCTTTCTCTCCCTATATGCGATCTGCTTGCACCTTGAAGAACAGTATTTAGAATCTTTCCTTTTTGATGTGAAGGACGCGGAGCAGATTAAACAGGTATGGACTTTTTCAAGGTTGCGGTTTTCCAGTTGTTTCTCTTCTGTTATGCTTAGGTTACTAGTTCCACGGAGAAGGGCAACAATATCTTTAAGGCTCTCTTCTGTGTTCTTCGCTGCAAGGGATAAAACATGTACAAGGTTTTCGTTTTTGCGTCTATCCCCTGTAAGATCATGAACGAGATGTTTTCTCTCCATGTCCCACGACACCATTAATTCATCTAGGAGCCTGTTAACGTTTTCAAGTTCTTTCCTTAATGCCTCCTCGTTAACAACTTCAGAGGCACTCCTAAATAATTTAAGGGTTGCCTCTCTTAGTTCTTCATTTGTGGTTAATGGTTCCCCTGTCACCTGTTCAATAAAGTTTTTAACGAGTTCATAGGCTTGTGCTCTGTCGAGAGTCCGGAAGATTAATTCCCTTTGTATATCGTTACAGTATAGCATTGTTATTCCTTTGTTACTCTATAGTAATAACATAGGCGTAACACAATATAAATGTCAACTGTATAAACTTCTTTTTTTTGTTGCGAAAATTTTGGTCGGGATTCAGCGCGCTGTGCAAAGAAAAAAAACCGGATTCGGTTTGAGTTTGGCTCATTACCCTGCAGGACTCCTATTTCAGGTGACATCTATTCCGACAGAGACTTCTCTCTCAACATGTGCTCATCATCCCTATTTCAGGTGACTTCCATTACACTTTCCTGACTCCACTCCAGGGTTGTTACACTTTCCTGACTCCACTCCATAACAGGTGCTCTTCATACCTATTCAGGTACACTTTCCGGACTCCACTCCAGGGTTGTTACACTTTCCTGACTCCACTCCAGGGTTGTTACACTTTCCTGACTCCACAAGAGGCCTAAACGATATTATATGCGGAATAAGAATAGAACTTCTGGAAGGGGGAATCAAAACCATGACCGAAATGACTCTAATCGAAGCACTGGAAAAACTTGCATTAATCACGAAAAAAGGACTAGATGAACCGATTCATATCCCAAGTAATGCAAATGAACCTATTACAATTGGTGAAGCAATTAAAGAAATACAAGATCACGCTTCTGACATTTCTGAAACTGATGATTATATCATAAGCAGTGATGGTATTCGGAAAACAGGGGAAAATGGACGCAAGATTGTATATCAGGTTAAAGAAAGTAAGTGACAGCCTTTACTCTCCATTAAAAAACTATATAGCTTAGGTGTAGCTATGCATAAAACCTTCAGAGAATTTAATGGCACAACCTACATGCTCGACGAGCTAAGTTATTCCGGGCTTGAAAAATCCGATGCCGAGAAGAGAAAAGCGATGTTGAAGAAGAGTGGACTTGGGGTTAGATGCATAAAGAAAGCAAATGGCAAGTACGTAATATACCATGAGTATATTGGGGATATAAACAAAGAAGATGGCTCTTCATTTTTTTAGGGTGGGTTAAAAGCCTATCCAAAAAATGTTTGACCCATTGTAACATTTACAGTAAGGGATATGCACATGGAGTAGATACTTAGACATTATAAGCCTGTTATATCTTTTCAACGTGTATTCTGACTTTTCGGATAGGTTCTTTGTGAGCTTGATAGATCTAGACTCCTTAATCTCACAGAAGAAAACGGGGCTTATTATTAGCCTGCCTGCAAGGCGTTCAGTCATGGCTGGACATTTACATTGCCTTCTTAAAAGGCTTCTTGTAAAGGCTTAGAATAAGGGATAAGTTCACAGATGAAATTGAAAAAAAGAGGTAGTAAGGAACTTATTTTTATTCTGATATGTGTACAATAACTGTCAATTCCTTTCCTTCAAATTCTTTTCCCACTGAAGATAGATGGCCATACCGCCCAAACTGACAAGTAAATACCTTATCTTCGGAAGTGACTGAGAGATCATCTCTTTCTCTGTGTCCTACAATGACCGTAGCCTGGAGAGAGGCATAACCAGATCTGAAACAGACAGGATATCCTCTTTTATCTACGGTGCAGTATTCGATAATATCTTTCTGTCCTGGAGTAAGGGTCATCGGGCAGGGAATTTTCAAAGGAATCGTTTTTCCTGGTCTTTTTGGTTCTCTTGGCATATGCATACGTACCAACTTATAGAATATATACTTTACGTTAGAATGAGGGAGGTTTAATCCTCTTCATCTACAAGAGGACACCATTCAACGCATTCCGAACCACAGATTCCAGCTCGGGAGCAGAATATACAAATATCTTTCCACATTTCTACAGGATACGAACCTATCAGTTCGTTGTGATCATCAGAAAATAAGGGCATTTTTAAGCCCTCCTGAGAATTTGCTGTTTCATCTTCCAGCTGTTAAGAATTTTGTTAGTTTCAGTGTTTGACAGGTCAAATTTGTCTATGAGATTCCAGGCTTCGTTTATGTCAGTTATTGTTTTCAGAGCATTCCAGATTTGAGTTTCAATTTTTTTTGTCATCTTTACTACCTCTTTGTATGATCCCGTTTTTCTTGTACAATACTAATAACTCACGTAAAGTATATAAACTTTACGTTGGGGTAATGATATTTCCCTGGAGAATATCGAGCAGTGATGAAAACTGGAATTTTAACCATTTAACAGATTCTTTACTATCATTTAACGTAAAGTTTATATACTTTACGTGTCTATGGTATATTGTAGTAACATAAGGAGCACGACAACAAATGAGAATTGAAAACATGAAAATCGGAATGGCTGTCAGATACGAAAACCAGAAATGGAAAGGTACTGTTGTTGGAATCGGAAAAGAAGAAATATAGGTTATTTTTGAAGGGGATGGAGCACTTGAATACATCGACCCAATGTTTCTGAGGCCTTTCTAATCAGGCCTTTTGATCCTTTTTATGTTGTGCTCTGGGAAAAGGTGGATGAAAATGAGAAGAACGGTTTATGAGATAATTTTTGCAAGATTTCAGCAGATGAGAATTATTGACGAATCCGGAGAAATGCAAGCTGACTATATGAAGTTTGTAAGCTCCGGTTTAATGCCTTTAAACGTGGATAAGCTTACATCTGATACAATCGCACTGGCACACAACGGAAAGCAAAATGGGGATGTCATGGCAGACCCTGATATGGAAGTAAGAATTTATCCAGAATTGAAAATGGCCGAGGCTTTAACTTTTAGAAATGATTACATGGGGATATATCAAGAAGTATATCCAGAGCCTGGGAAATACTATCCGAAACTCAAGAAGGAGCTTAACTACTTTCTGAACAATTGGCTTAAAACTATGATTGATATTCAAGGGTATCGGTTAACAGTGGAAGAGAGGGAATAAGCCGAATAATTCCGGCAAAATGGTTTTCAACAACTCAAACCCACGACCTAATTCTGCTCAAAGCAAAATCAGAACTTCTAAATATAGAGACAAGGTCATAGTGTGCATATTCATTTGAAAATTGATTCTATTTATATTAGATTAATCCAATTTATAGCAAACACAGAGTATAAATAGAAGCATTTATGCTGGCGTTTTGGAATTAAGATTAGATAGCAAATTGATCATAATAAATGCGCCCTTCAAGATCTTCTGACAATGGAAATATACTTATTAAGAGGATCAATGATTTTATCAAATTAAAAACAACAAAGTTTGTGTAAATATGGATCAATTGAAAATTAACACTTTATCTCGTTTTGGATTCTATTTCAAAAAAGGCGGTGTACATACAGCCCGCACAATGATGCTGGAAGATCTAAAACTCTTACTATCATACGTTAACAGTCCAGATACTTCTAAAAATGATTATCTCAAAGCCATCGAGGAAGACAACTGCTTAGGTAAGCGTTCTGGAAGAACCAAAAAGCTAACAGCGGAACACCTTGTAGAACTATATTCACTCGACACATCTATTACTATTTTTCGAGCTATGAAGTATTTCTGGGAGCGAGATACTGATGGTCAACCCCTTCTGGCTTTAATATGTGCATACTCACGAGATGCGCTTCTTAGGATGAGTGCTCCTTTCATTATGCAGCATAAGAAAGGAGAAACAGTCAATCGTGAAACCTTGGAAGTATATATTGAAAAAAAATTTCCTGATCGCTTCAGCAAAGCGACTCTGAAATCGCTGGCCCAGAACCTTAATTCCACATGGACAAAGTCCGGTCATCTTATAGGAAGAGCAAAGAAGGTACGCTCTAGAGCCAGTGCAACTCCAGGATCTGTTTCTTACGCTCTATTTCTTGGATATCTAACCGGAGTTCGAGGAGAAGAGCTGTTCAGGACAGAGTACGCCTGTCTTCTTGATTGCCCCATAGACCGTTCTATTGAGCTGGCTGAAGAAGCCTCTCGTCGTGGATGGATCGTTTTCAAGCGGATAGGAGATGTTATGGAAGTTTTATTCCCAAATCTTCTTACAGAACAGGAAAGGGAGTGGATTCGTGAGCAAAATTAAGCGACTTGTACAATCATACAGAAGTTATATCGCAATTCCATGGAGGAGCGATGCGGCTGCAGCCCAGCGTGTCATCTTCTGTGTTTATAACGAAAGTGATGAACTCCGCCTAAGGACAGGAATTGATGAATTTCAAATTGCTACCCGTGATTTCGGTCATGGATGGGCTTTGTTTGATCTAACATACACGTTTGCCGATTGGCTTGCTAAACAACGTTATGCAAAAAAATACTTTCAGCAGCCCCATCTTCTCAATGGACTGATGCATCGGTATCTTGCCTATATCAAGCAGGAATTTGAGAAGTTCCTTGAGGTTAATTCGGTCACCGAAGGATCAGTAGTAGCTTTAATGGGTGTTGGTTCACTTTTCGATTTTTTAAAGATAAAAGATGTGGTAGAAGAGCTTGCTCCACTTGTTGAAGGCAGGCTGTTGGTTTTCTTCCCAGGGAGCTACGAAAACAACAATTACCGTCTACTCGATGGGTATGACGGATGGAACTATCTTGCAGTGCCAATTACTGCAGACAGAGAAATTTGAAAAAAGGAATCATCAGGATTTTTCAATAATATTTCGTGTTACAAATTTTAGTTTTTCTATTCCCATATCATTAAATTATTGAACAAATAAAGAGTTTATGGAAGTCCTCAGAGGCATTTTAGATGAAAAATAGAGAAATATACCAGAAAGATCCGGCCAGTATAAAGCTTGTAAACGAGGGTGTAGCTTACGTAAATGACGATAAGACTCTCCAGGCGATGAAGGTTCTTCGTTACGAGCTGGATACCTTTGTTTGTGACGGACAATATCAGAAGGGCTTGGAGCACATTCTGGAAACTTACCTTCGAAATATCAGTGAAGCACAGCAACCTGGAGTTTGGGTCAGTGGCTTCTATGGATCAGGGAAGTCTCACCTGGTGAAAATGCTTCGCTCTCTGTGGGTAGATGTGACCTTTGACGATGGAGCTACTGCACGCAGCATCGCCAGTCTCCCAAAGAACATAAATGACCTGCTAAGAGAGCTCAGTACCCGAGCAAAGAGGTACGGTGGACTTCATGCAGCTTCCGGTACATTGGGAGCAGGTTCAAGTGAGAGCGTCCGACTGGCACTTCTCCGCATCATCTTTAAGTCGGTTGATCTTCCAGAGCAGTATCCTGTAGCCCGTTTTGTGATGTGGTTGAAGAACGAAGAGATCTATGAGACCGTACGTGGATATGTGGGGCAAAATGGATACGATTGGGATGAGGAACTGGACAATTTATATGTGGCTGAAGGTCTTCATGCGGCGCTCATCCAAGCCAAGTCCAATTTATTTGCATCAACTGAGACCTGCGCAGAAATTCTCAAGAATCTTTTTCCTTATGTCAAGGACATCAGTAGCGATGATATGATCAAAGCTATCCGTCAAGCTCTGACAAATGAGGGGAAGTTCCCGCTTACTCTTATTGTACTCGATGAGGTTCAGCAGTATATAGGTGAAAGCAGTCAGCGTTCTATGGATGTTCAGGAAGCTGTGGAAGCCTGCTGTAAGAACATTGGTGGCAAGCTCCTGTTCATCGGGACTGGGCAAACAGCAGTAACCGGAACGTCAAATCTGAAAAAGCTGGAAGGCAGGTTTACAGTTCGTGTTGAGCTTTCAGATTCTGATGTAGACGCTGTCATCCGCAAGGTTATTTTGGCCAAAAAGCCCCAAGCCATTTCTACGATTGAGCAAGTGATGCAAACCAATCTGGGGGAAATCTCCAGGCATCTTGCAGGAACAACTATTGGGCACCGACAGGAGGATATTCAGTATTTTTCCCAGGACTATCCAATCCTTCCGGTTCGCCGCCGTTTCTGGGAAAACACTTTGAGAGTGCTCGATCAAACAGGTACTGACAGCCAGCTTCGTAACCAACTCAGCATGGCCCATAAAGTAATCCAGACCAAGCTCGATGATCCACTGGGACACGTTGTCACGGCTGATTATCTCTACTTTGATTCTGCTGACAAACTACTGCAATCTCGTGTTATCCCCAGGAAGGTGCACGAAAAAACCATGAGCTGGATTAAGGGCTCTGAAGATGAACGGCTTATGGCCAGGGCATGTGGCCTAGTGTTCCTAATCAATAGACTTGCCGGAAGTAATAATGAAATTGGAATCAAGGCGACTGTTGACACTCTTGCAGATTTGATGGTGGAAGATCTATCTCAGGGCAGCAGTTACTTGAGGAGTAAGCTCCCCGGTCTTCTGGACAACTGCGAGCTGCTAATGAGAGTAGGAGATGAATATCGTATCCAGACCGAGGAAAGCGCCGCCTGGAACGATGAATTCTTCAGTCAGCGGAACCAGCTAGCAAATGAAGCTCATCGCATCGAAACGGAACGTGATGATCGTATTCGCCGCAAGTTCGGTGATACTGTAAAAAAGATTTCTCTAAAACAGGGTGTCTCTAAAGTCTCACGTGATGTTTATCCAATCTTTGATGCACAGTTGCCTTCAGATAGCAACAAGAAAATCTGTGTCTGGATCCGGGATGGTTGGAGTATAGATGAAAAATCTATTAGAGTGGATGCGTTACAGGCTGGAAACCAATCTCCTACTGTTTTTGTCTTTATCCCTAAACGTTCAGCTGATGATTTGCGTCACCACCTCATCGATTACAAGGCTGCCAGTGCTACTTTAGATAAGAAGGGTGTACCCAATACGCCCGAAGGAACAGAAGCTCGTGCTGCTATGGAAACAACAAAGAAGAGCGCTGAAGGTCAGATTAACGAACTGCTGAATGAAGCCTTTTCTGGAGCCCGTGTATTTCAGGCGGGTGGAAACGAAATTCTTGGAAATAACTTACAGGATATGATACTTGAAGCTGCTGGGAATTCTCTCCAGCGCCTGTACCCTCAGTTCTATGTCGCTGACCATAATGGGTGGGAAAAAGTATACTCCAATGCCAAAAAAGGTTCCCCGGATGCCCTCAAAGCGGTAGGTTATGAAGGTGAACCAGCTACAAACCCTGTATGCAAAAATATTTTGGGATTTATTGCAGGGGGCAAGAAAGGTTCAGAGATCCGCAGCCATTTTGAAGATGAAAATTTCGGATGGTCTGGAGATGCCATGGATGGTGGAATCCAGGTGCTCCTAGTAGCAGGTCTCATAAGGGCACAGGACGAGCATGGTCAGGGTATTGATCCCAGGGAACTGGAACGAAAAGCTATAGGCAAAGTTATATTCAAGGTAGAATCGTCCACGGTGACAACTCCGCAGAGGCTTCAGGTACGCAAACTCCTGCAAAAGCTGGGTTGCCAGTTCAAACAGGGCGAAGAACTAGCAGTTATACCCGAATTTCTTCAAAAGATGAATGGATTAGCCCATCGTGCTGGGGGTGAAGCTCCCAAGCCAGAGCTGCCAAATATCTCATCATTGGAAGAAATTCGACTGGAAGTCGGAAACGAACAACTTCTTTCTCTCTATAATCGTAAAGATGAACTCACACAGGCTATCGATTATTGGAATAACCTGGCTGAGCGTATCGAAAGGCGCTGGCCTTCCTGGATAAGTCTCCAGGAACTACTTAGGCATGCGGGAGAAATGAAAGCTGTCCAGGAAGCACGTCAGCAGGCTGAAACTATCGAACATCAACGCCTGTTACTGGCTGAACCAGACCTGATTCAACCTCTTGTTAAGTCTCTTGAAGATGTTTTACGCAAGGAGCTGATGGCTCAACAAAAGCGCTATGCAGATGAACTAAAAAAACAGAAACAGCAACTGGAAGCAGATTCCTCCTGGAAGGAACTTTCTGAGGATGAGCGCGGGCAACTACTGATCAAGTGTGACATTACAGAAGTCCCGGGAATTACTGTTGGCACACATGATGAACTTTTGAAGGCACTGAAAAAGTATCCAATCAATTCTTGGAGCGATCGGATTGATGCCCTGAGCAATCGTTTTTCCAAAGCACGAGAGCTAGCAGCCAAATCCCTTGAACCGAAAACCCAGACCATCGATCTCCCACGCCGCACCTTCAAAACCGAAGATGATATTGATGTCTGGGTTCAGGAAGTAAAAGAACAGATCAAGACAGCCCTGGGCAAGGGCCCAGTTGTGATTCGGTAATTGATTAGGGGGATTTGAGAATGAAGCCTCTTGAAAAAACATTACGAAATAAACTCGAAAAAACTGTGAAAGAAGCCAGGGATATTGCCGAAGCCGCTGCCAGGGCATCATTGGAACAGCTTGGTGTTGGTGAAGCTTCTCCTTTTGCCTATCTTTCTGAAGATCAGAAGGAACTCCGTCGTAAACTCCGTGCTCATGGTCGACAGCTTGGGGATCAGCGTAATCCTGAAACCGGAGCTCAGGAAATTAGCCAGCTTGTCGAAGAAGTAGCCTACGAACACTGGCACCGTATGTTATTCGCTCGGTTCTTGGCAGAGAATAATCTGCTCATGTATCCAGATCCAGTTGATCCTATTGCTGTGACTCTTGAGGAGTGCGAAGACATGGCAGTCGACGAAGGCGCGAAAAACGGATGGGAATTAGCTTCCCGTTACGCTGCCCGGATGCTTCCACAGATCTTCCGACCGGATTCACCTGTATTCCAACTTATTTTGCCACCAGAACATCAGCAGAAGTTGGAAAGGTTACTGGCAGATTTGCCTTATGAAGTATTCAACGCTTCCGATTCACTGGGCTGGGTTTACCAGTTCTGGCAGGCTAAGAAGAAAGACGAAGTTAACGACTCTGGGGTAAAAATAGGCTCCAGGGAACTTCCTGCTGTCACACAGCTTTTCACAGAGCCTTACATGGTTAGCTTCCTTCTGGATAATTCACTTGGCGCTTGGTGGGCAGCACATCGATTGACTAGTGAAGATTTAAGAAGTGCTGCAAGTGAAGAGGAACTCCGGCAAAAGGCATCAATACCAGGTGTGCCGTTGGACTATCTTCGTTTTGTCAAAACAGATGATGGCGTATGGACACCAGCTGCTGGAACTTTTGACGGCTGGCCGAACCATCTGAGCGAACTAAAGACTCTAGATCCATGTAGTGGATCTGGGCATTTTCTTGTTTCTTCTTTCCTTATGCTCGTGCCCATGCGTATGGAAATGGAAGGTCTCTCTGCCAAAGATGCAGTGGACGCAGTTCTCAATGATAATTTGCATGGATTGGAGATTGACCAGCGCTGTGTGGAACTGGCAGCCTTCGCCCTTGCTCTTTCTGCTTGGTGTTACCCCGGAACAGGTGGATATCGCCCGCTGCCGGAAATGAATTTGGCTTGCTCGGGCCTTACTATAAGCACTAAAAAGGAGGACTGGCTGGCACTAGCAGGAGACAACAATAACCTTTGCATGGCCCTTGAAGAACTGTACAATCAGTTCAAAAACGCTAATGTCTTGGGAAGTCTAGTCAATCCAGAGGCTGGTCTTTTCAGAGGCACACTTGTAGAAATGGAATGGGATGATATTGCTCCAATCCTTACCAAAGCGCTTTCTGGTGAAAAAGATTGCGAAAAAACGGAAATGGGTGTAGTAGCTCAGGGAATCGTAAAAGCCACCAAAATGATAAGTGATAGCTATAATTTGATATTTACAAATCCTCCATATCTAGGAGATAGAAAGCAAAGTAAAACGCTAAAGGAATTTTGTTATAAGCAGTATCCAAAGGCAAAGAATGAACTAGCAACTGTATTAATGGAGCGCAGTATAAAACTGCTATCTGAAAACGGCCTGTTTGCAGGTGTTATGCCACAAAATTGGATTTTCCTTAAAGGATCTGCCGACCTAAGAAAATACTGGCTAAAGCATATTTGTTTCAAAAACATAGCAAGAGTTGGCGGTAAGGGTTTTTCTAGTCCTCAAGCGCAAGGAGCGTACATTGCTCTAGTATTGCTGGAAAATATTAATGTAAAAAATGAAAGCCGTATAGCGTGTCTTGATGCTTATGAATATGGCACATTAGAAGATAAGGTCAGGGAACTTATTATTGGTGACATAACACAAATTAATCAACTAGATCAATTGAAAAATCCTGACGCTCGTTTGCTCTTTGATTCTCAAGCAAATGGAATACTTATTGGACAAATTGCATGTGCACCCCAAGGCATCAAGACTGGTGATGATGAAAAGTGGAGAAGACGATACTGGGAAGTTCTCTTTCCTTCAGATGATTGGCGTCCTTTCTTGTCTACTGTTGCCAAAAATACATTTTGGGGTGGGCGTTCATACGTCATTGACTGGAGTACGGGTGGACAAGGGATGATTCGGCCACGAAAAGACAATGTTGCCGTTGGAAATAAAGGTGTAGCAATAAGTCAAATGGGTCAGTTTCCTTGCACTCTTTATGCTGGCGAGCTTTACGATAGCAATATTGCTCCAATAGTACCCAAAGAAGAAGATTATATCGAAATATTATGGCGCTACTTTAGTAGCCCTGAATTTCATACAGAGTTAAGAAAAATCGACAAGAAAAGGTCGATTACAAACGCAACCTTTCTAAAAGTTCCTCTTCAAAATGTGGAAGTTCCATCCTTTGCTTTGCCTAAACCCTTCTCTGAAGACCCCACACAGTGGATATTCCATGGTCACCCAACAAAGAGTTATGAGCCTCTACAGGTAGCAGTAGTCCGTCTGATTGGCTACCGCTGGCCCGCCGAGCTGGATGCGAAGATGGAACTCTCCGATGAAGCTCGGACTTGGGTAAAAAAGTGTGACGAGTTAATTCCTTATGCCGATGAAGATGGCATTGTCTGCATCCCCCCAGTCCGTGGGGAGGCTTCTGCTGCTGATCAGCTCCTTAATCTACTGGCTGCTGCATACGGTGAGTCGTGGAGCAATGACAAGCTTTCGGAATTACTTAAACAAGCAGATCATGCAGGTAAACCATTGGAAACCTGGTTGCGTGAGAAATTCTTCACTCAACACTGTAAACTCTTCCAGCATCGGCCATTTATCTGGCACATATGGGACGGTTTAAGAGACGGTTTTGGAGCACTAGTTAACTATCACAAGTTGGACAAAAAGCTACTCGAAACACTGATTTATACCTACTTAGGAGACTGGATCAGCCGCCAGAAGCAGGATATAGCAAATGGTGTTGATGGCTCACAAGAAAAGCTTGATGCTGCTGAGGGCCTGAAGAAAAAACTTGAACTTATCCTTGAAGGTGAAGCCCCTTACGATATTTTTGTCCGCTGGAAACCCATTGAAAAGCAGCCTATTGGTTGGGATCCTGACCTTAATGATGGAGTACGTCTCAACATCCGACCATTTATGAGTGTACCTGATATGAGCAAGAAAGGTGCAGGGGTTCTCCGAGACAAGCCTAATATCAACTGGAATAAGGATAGGGGAACAGATGTTGAATCCGCTCCATGGTATAATCCCGACCCTAAAAAGCATCCCAATTATAAAGGTAAAGAAGGAGAGCGAATCAATGACTATCATCTGAGCCTGAAACAAAAGAAGGAAGCACGAGAGGCTGCAAAATGATCAAATCCGTAAATGATGATTCTGTCTCTCGACTAGATGGGATGCTAAACCTTTTGCCCTGAAGGAGAAGGAATAAATGCGTGTCATAGAACATTTTATCAAAAAAATTCGTCAGGCTGCAGTCTACAATCCAGATGTGCAGGTAGCCCCTGCCTGCATTTTATGGCCGGACATCGACAGGCAATGGGAGGCTGTGATTCCTAACCTGCAGAATGAGTTGCCTGAACTTTTTGTCCTTGGTGACTACAATCCTGAAAAACGATCAGGGCCTGCTATCTGGCTGCGCTGTGTAGTTGCAGATAAAGTTGATGATGTTGATCTGCCGTGTGACAGGACGCCTATTTTCTACCTTCCGGGCTTCAGCCGCCAGGACTTGCGAGCTGTGGAAAGCTGTCCTGACCAGCTAAAGCCTCTGGTTTCACTCCAGTACCTTGGAGTGATCTGGTCGCAGGTCAATGCCAAGGACTGGACTATCCTCGCTTTCCTCAAATCTGACCAGGGGGGCATGGGCTTGGATGTCGCTCTGGACAACGATACCAAGAACGCCATGCAAATGGCACTTTGCCCTCTGCTGGATGAAGAGGTAGAACTCCTCAAAGGTAAACGGATAGACAAGGACTACTTCAATGCCTTACTTACTGGGGGTGACCCTGTCCGTGACTTGCTTCAATGGCTTGATCATGGGGATACCTTCCGTGCTGAACATGATGAAAATGAATGGAAAGCTTTCGTGGAACTTTGCAAGTCTCAGTTCGCTTTTGATCCGGAAAAAGATGGAGTTATTGTTGGAGCGACAAAACTGGCTTGCCATGAAGGATCCTGGAGTCCTGTTTGGGATAGATACCGCGAAGCTCCAAAACGATATCCTAATATTCCTGCCCAAATACGCAAATGCAAACCGCCCAACGGGACGATTCAGTGGCACCTAGGTGGGGGCAAATTTGATGGCTGGCCACAGTGGAATGAAACCCAGGAGAGTAAACTTCGCACAGATTTGAGTACTCTAGAGAGCATGCCATCTCATGAAGCCCGTAAAAAGCTTACAGAGCTTGAAAGCCAGCATAAGTCAAGACGCAGTATGGTGTGGATGGAGTTGGGCGAAGCTCCTCTTGCACGTGCTATGGAACACCTTTCTGTTCTTGCCTCTACCACGAATACCGCTCTGGCTGCAGGTTCCGTTGACGACCTCATGGCTGGTTACACGAATGCGGGTTGGAGAGCTGACGATGCCGTGATGAAGGCTCTTGCCTGCGTGGAAAAAGAAGAGGATTTTGAGGCAATTAAAAAAGCAATTCAGTCTATTTATATTACTTGGGCTGAAGAATCCGCCAGATACCTGCAGAAGATTGTAGAAAAATCAGGATATCCAGGTGGCAGTGCATCCAGCTGCAAAACACTTCAGTACAAAGATAGGGAATGCGTCCTGTTTGTAGACGGACTTCGATTTGATACAGCTAAAAGGCTTGTGGAAATGCTTGCTTCTCAAGAATATAAGGTAGAAGAAAAAACAGTATGGTCAGCTCTTCCCAGCATTACAGCAACGGGTAAGCCTGCGGTGACCCCTGTGAGAGATAAGATAAAAGGCGAAGATTCCAATACTGACTTTGAGCCCGTTGTTGCTGAAACGGGTCAGTCCCTTAAAGGTGGTTACCATCTGAAAAAGTTGCTAATTGATGGAGGATGGGAGATTTTAGAACGCTCATCGAATGGCAATGTAAATGGTCGTGCCTGGTGTGAATTCGGCAACATTGACCATGACGGTCATGACAGGGGATGGAAACTCTCCAAGCATCTTGAGAGCACATTGAGCGAGATTCAGGACAGGGTAATTCGTCTTCTTAAAGCTGGGTGGAAGAGTGTCCATATAGTCACTGATCATGGATGGCTTCTATTGCCAGGTGGACTACCAAAAATCGATTTGCCCAGTGCACTGGTAGAAAGCAAATGGGGACGCTGCGCCTCAATCAAACCTGGTGCCACAACAAATGAAAGGCTATATCCCTGGTACTGGAATAGCAATCAGTATTTTGCTCTTGCAGATGGCATTAGTTGTTTCCGTAATGGTATGGAATATGCTCATGGTGGTTTGAGCCTCCAAGAGTGCCTAACACTGGAACTAAACGTTTCGTCTGGAGTATCGAAGGTTTCAGCTGTTTCCGTGGAACTTACGGATATAGTTTGGAAAGGGCTGAGGTGCACCATTGCCGTTGATGGAGAATTCTCTGGGTTATCACTTGATATTCGCACTCAACCAGGAGATTCGTTTTCCAGTGTGGTTCTGAAAGTAAATCCGTTGAAAGACAACGGAACAGCTTCTGTAGTTGTTGAAAGTGAAGAATTGGAAGGGGTCAGTGCAACTATCGTTCTGCTTAATTCCAATGGTGAGCTTGTGGCCCAAACTGATACAGTCATCGGTGGAGGTAAAGAATGAGTGAATTGGATCAGATAGACAGGCTGGCTGCCTCGTCTCTTGATGGATATCTGGTCAGGAAAGATCTTGTTCGGACTTTCAGTCGTCAATTTCCAGTACCTACCTACGTTGTAGAGTTCCTTCTGGGACGTTACTGCGCAAGTATAGATAATGATGAGATAGAGGAAGGACTTGAAATCGTCCAGCGGCAGTTAAATTCTCGCACCGTAAAGGCAGGAGAAGAAGAACTTTTTAAATCCAGAGCAAGGGAAAACGGTGAAGTGAAGATTATAGATCTCATTACTGCCCGCCTTGATGCTAAAACAGACTCCTATGTAGCAACATTACCTAGCCTTCAGTTAACAGATGTTAGAATCAGCTCTGAACTGGTAAATGAGCACGAAAGAATGTTGACTGGAGGGTTCTACGCTGAAATTTCTCTCAATTATGATGCAGCCATTGCCCAGGAAAGCAAGGGACGACCTTTTGGAGTTGAAAGCCTTAGGGAGATCCAGCTATCTAAGAGAGATGTACTGAATGTTATGGCAGAGGCTAGGAAAAAATTTACTACCGAAGAATGGAAGGCTTTTCTACTTCGAAGCATAGGCATCGAACCAACAGCCCTTTCTGAAAGAGTCAAGAACGCATTCCTTCTAAGGATGGTGCCTTTCGTAGAACGCAACTATAACCTTGTGGAGTTAGGGCCTCGCGGTACCGGGAAAAGTCATCTCTTCCAGCAGATTTCACCTTATGCTCATCTGATCTCCGGCGGAAAAGCTACAGTAGCAAGGATGTTTGTAAATAACTCCACTGGTCAGCGTGGACTTGTCTGTCAGTATGATGTAGTCTGTTTTGATGAAATTTCTGGCATCAGCTTCGATCAGAAGGATGGTGTCAATATCATGAAAGGATACATGGAATCTGGGGAGTTCAGCCGGGGCAAAGAGAGTATCCGTGCCGATGGAAGCATGGTCTTGGTCGGTAATTTTGAGGTAGATGTTGAGCATCAACAACATGTTAGCCATCTCTTCGGCCCCATGCCTCCGGAAATCCGAGATGACACTGCTTTCATGGATCGTATTCATGCTTATCTGCCAGGCTGGGATGTTCCCAAGATCAATAAAGAATTACTCACTGATCACTTTGGCCTAGTCAGTGATTTCCTTTCGGAGTGCTGGAGTCAGCTTCGCAATCAGAGCCGAGTTTCTCTGCTGCAGAACCGTGTTTTTTACGGAGGTGCGCTCAGCGGCCGGGATACAAATGCGGTAAACAAGACTGTTAGCGGGCTTTTGAAACTGCTCTATCCCGGAGATACCACAGAAATTCCAGAGGAGGAACTTGAATGGGCTGTCCGGATTGCTATGGAAGCAAGACGCCGTGTTAAGGAACAACAAAAGAGAATCGGTGCAGCAGAGTTTCGGAATACCCATTTCAGCTATGTTATGGGAGAAGATGGAATAGAAAAGTTCGTCTCTACACCTGAGCTTCAGAGTGAAAACAGCATCGGAGGAGATCCTTTGGAACCCGGACAGGTTTGGGCCATTAGCCCTGGCAGTATAGACGAACATCCTGGACTATACCGTATCGAAGTAAATGAAGGCCCTGGATCAGGTGTGAAAATTCTAAATAAACCGGTTCCACAGGCTTTCCGTGAGAGTGTGAACTATGCTGAACAGAATCTCTATTCTAGGTTTATGCAACTTGTAGGAGACAAAGATCCTCGCCATCATGAATTTACAGTCCAGTTACGAGCTTTTGATGTCTCAAAGTCTGGAGCAAAGCTCGGAATGCCCTCTTTAGTTGCCCTCTGTACTTCATTATTAAGGAGGAGTGTTCGTGGTGGTTTGATCATAGTTGGCGAAATTGCTTTGGGTGGTTCCATTGAGCCTATTCATAATCCCGTGACTATTGCAGAAATTGCTGTTGAAAAAGGTGCAACTGCCCTTCTTATGCCCGTTTCTTGTCGCCGTCAGCTTTTCGACCTATCTGATGATATGGCAACTAAGATTGATATTCAGTTTTACTCGGACGTTCGAGATGCTTTAGTCAAAGCTATGGTTGACTGATTTGAGGTAAATTATATGTCTAAAGATAAAAGAAAAGATGGAGATTCCTCTGAACAATTCGTGCTCATTTGAACAATTCGTGCTCATTTGAACAATTCGTGCTCATTAATACCTAAGGGAAGAGATCTTAATTGCCGCAACTAAGGTTTTTGAGGAGATACGATCTAACTTTTCCCGTTGGATTTCTTCTTCTATAACTTGCCAACTAAGGATTAAATTTCAAGAAGTATGGCTGAAAATACAGCCATTATTTGGCTTTTTGGGTGTACTTTTAAACGTAAAGCACGGATTCTGATCTGCGCTCATCTATGTTTATCCTTGGTTTATTGATAATATAGGGGGATCGATACACATTTTTTGTACTATCCAATTTTTCGCGATCATGGTCTCTTTAATTTGGAGTTCAGATACTCCTTTAAAACTACGGCGTTATTAAAATCTTCATTTTTTGCGGCGTAGAGTAGGGTCAGGTCAGTTTCTTTCGCTTTATCTATGAGTTTCTGTACATACTCTTCTTTTAGCTCCAGTTCTTCAAGATAGCATTTCCTGAACTCTTCCCATTTCTCAGGATTATGTGAAAACAGTTTTCTAAGCTCGTCCCTAGGAGCTATCTCCTTTAACCACAGATCAATCCTGACTTCATCTTTTCGAAGCCCCCTAGGCCAAAGCCTATCGACAAGTACCCTGAATCCGTCCTGGTCTGATGGCTGTTCATAAATCCTTTTCAGTCGAATCAACTACTTCCCCCCCCTTTTAATTATTTAAACATTTTCTGAGTTCATTTAGTCATTTACTCATTTTTGACTTTCTGGATGGGCTCTAAGAGAAACATCAGCTTCTTGAGTTTCAAAAACTGGATTTGTGCTTTTCAACCAATTTCTCATATACTTCCAACGTTTTTTCCGCTATGGTTTTCCAGTTGTATTTCTGTTTAAGAAGATCGTTCCCTTTTTCTCCCATCCTGTTACGACCAAGCCCTTCAAGGATATAATTTAGACCCCAGGCAATAGAAGAGGGTTCTTTATAAGCAATAATACCTGTTTTGAAGTTTTCCACAAGGGCGACTGCATCACTTGCGACTATCGGTTTACTTGCATCCCAGGCTTCAAGTACGACAATTCCGAAAGGCTCGTTCCTACTAGGAATGCAGACAAGGTCACAGGCATTAAACCAGTCTATCACAGTATTATCCGGGGCATACCCAAGAAAGTTACAGGAATTACCGATCCCAAGTTTATGAGCTTGATACTCACAATGGGCGCGCATTTCTCCTTCTCCTATGAGTACAAACTGTGCATTCTTTTTCTTCAGAACCCTTGCCGCAGCTTCTATTAGCAGGTCAGGCCCTTTCTGATATGCCATCCTTCCAGTAAAAAGCACAACTGGAAGACACGGATGAATGCCATAATGCTTTTTTATATTCCCTGGATCGACTTCTCTTTTAATCTTTCCCACATTTATGCCGTTAGGAATTTTCCAGAGTTTGTAATCGGGAATTTTGTAAATTTGCTGAATTTCTTTTTTTAATATTGTCGAAGTAATGATCACATCGGAGCATTCGTACCCTCCGAGCCATTCCCTATGCGAGATTTCCTTTGCCTCCCACCAGTCTCCATAACGATTTCCATTACGTCCCCATTCAGTGCTGTGAAAAGTCAGAACAAAGGGCAGCCCGAACTCGGCTTTTATTCTGCAGAGAACATTTACAGGATGCCAGTCGTGCCCATGCAAGACGTCAAATTCACCTGCTTTCTCTCTTACATTCAGGAACCGATTGTACATATTTTCGCACATCAGGTTCATCTGTTCCACTATCCCCCCAATTTGATCACAGGTAACTCTGTGATAGTGGACGCCAGTAATTATCTCATCATTATTTTCGTGGCCCCGTGTAAAAAGGTGAACTTCGTGTCCCTCAGCTGCAAGAGCTTCTGAAAGTTCGGATACATGGGGGGCAATTCCCCCAACACGTATGGAATACAAACTTTCCCAGGAAAACATTCCTATTCTAATTTTTTTCATAGGTTCACTTATCCCTTTTTGTCAAGGTGAGGGTCAAGGAACTAAATCCCAAACAGAATACTGTGTGCCTGGCGGAGTTTAATCCTGGTTCCCAGGTGAAGACAAATTCCTTAACTGTTCCATCAGGCCGAGAAGGTTAGCCTCACCCCATAACTCGACAATCTTACCATCTTTAATACGGAAGATCTCTATACCAGTCATAGTTATTGGTTTTCCTGTGATCGGCAGACCCATAAAATCGCCTTTATGTATACCATGGGCTGTGAAGCGAGCAGCCACATTATCTCCTTCGGCAATCATATCTTCTATTGTAACATTAAGATGCTCGAAGGCTGCTCTGCATGAGGTGATTACTTCTTTTATTCCATTTATTCCTGAAGATACAGGAAGAGGAACATGAAGAGTGAAATCAGATGATAGCAGTTCATTGGCAATATTTAGATTTCCTTTAGAGGGCCCTTCCTCAAAGAATCGACGGACTATTGCTTTATTCTCTTCTGTAGACATATTTCTCCTCTATTGTTTTATTTATCCTGTTCGTGTGATTAAATCTTACAGCAAACGTGTGGATTCAGTTTGCCTCGGGACTTTAACAACAAGTACTCTAAAGACTCCATCTCCAGGATTCAAAAGGCGATGAGGAACTTTTGCAGGACTTTCAATTAACGTATCCCTGCTGACCTCCTGTTGTTCATCCCCAATCTCAACTACGCCTTTTCCCTCCAGAATATAGAAAAAGACATCTGTTGGAGTGATATGCTTTTTTAAAGCTTCTCCTGGCTTGAGTTCTATGTGTACTGCTTGGGCATGTTCTGTATCATAAAGAGTCCGAACGCTTACATTGTGAGGATTTGGTTTTTCAGGTGAAGACTTCATCTCAATAACTTTCATATTGTTCCCTCTTTTTAACCATAATTTTATGTTATCCTGTATATTTTTACAAATTATGCTAGTGTTGCATCAATGTTTGTTGACGCAACACCAGTTTCTTCCTGAAGCTCATGCTTGATTCAGAAGCACTTTCATATCCGCTTCAACGGTTGTGTTTGGCCTGATATTGAAATTATCAACCAGCACTTTAAGAACGTTTGGAGATACACAAGCCGGAAGTGTTGGGCCTAGGGTGATGTTCTTTACTCCAAGACTCAAAAGAGCAAGCAGAACAAGCACGGCTTTTTGCTCATACCATGCTATGTTGTAGGAAACAGGGAGATCATTTATGTCCTTGAGACCGAAAGCCTCTGCAAGTTTCTGAGCTATTACTACAAGCGAGTAACAGTCGTTGCACTGCCCGGCGTCGAGAACTCTCGGGATTCCTCCTATATCTCCAAGATCCAGTTTGTTATAGCGGTATTTGGCACAGCCAGCTGTCAGAATTACTGTGTCTTTTGGCAGGGCTTTTGCAAAATCTGTGTAGTAAGCTCTTTCCTTATGTCTGCCGTCACAGCCTGCCATAACTATGAACCTGCTGATTGCTCCACTTTTTACGGCATCTACGATCTTATCTGCAACAGAAAGGGCTGCATCATGTGCGAAACCTCCAACTATTGTTCCACTTTCCAGTTGCTCGGGAGGCTTGCTCATTTTTGCCTGTTCTATAAGGGGATTAAAGTCCTTTGTGCCATCTTCTTTTTCGTATATGTGGGTAAGCCCTTCAAAACCCACGACTCCTGTAGTGTAGATCCTGTTTCTGTATGATTCCCTTGGTGGGATTATGCAGTTTGTTGTTAGCAGGATGGGGCCGTTGAATTTTTCGAACTCTTCGTTCTGTCTCCACCAGGCATTTCCGTAATTGCCTACGAAATTGTCATATTTCTTAAAGGCAGGATAAGAGTTTGCAGGCAGCATCTCACCGTGGGTATAAACATCGATTCCTGTGCCTTTCGCTTGTTCAAGGAGCTGTTCGAGATCTCGAAGGTCGTGCCCACTGATAAGTATTCCAGGCCTATCTCTTACACCTATGTTAACTACTGTTGGTTCAGGGTTTCCATATGTTTCTGTATTTGCTTTGTCAAGCAGGGCGAGGACAGCTACACCTTTCTGTCCACACTCCAGGACAAGACCGATTAGAGCTTCCACTCCTAAGCTGTCGTCTGTTGTTGCAACCAGTCCTTTTTCTATAAACTCAAAGCTTGCTTCATCTTTATATCCCAGAATATAGGCATGGTGTGCATAAGCGGCCATTCCCTTCATCCCGTAGGTAAGAAGTTCTCTAAGGGATCGGATATCTTCATCTGCAGTTGAGTGAACAGCAACATCCAAATTTCCTATGTTTTCAGGGGTAACTGTAGCCACTGCAGGCAGGTCTTTTTCGGCATCTATTATTCCCGAAGGAAGCTTTGCCTTAATGTTGTCTCTGAGCTCAAATCCTTTCTTTATAAAGGATTCAATTTCCTCCTTGTCAAAATTAGTGTTAGTAAGAGTGGCAAAGAAGCCGTCGAGAATAAAACGATCTGTTGCTTCTTCATTCAGACCTGCAGCCCTTGCTTTAAGATTATAAAAAGAGATGCTTTTGAGAACATAGATTAATCTGTCCTGAAGATCTGCAACTTCTCCTTTCTTGCCACACACTCCATTTTTCGTACAACCTATTGACTTAAAAGTTTCTTGACATTGATTACAAAACATACTTTATCACCTTTAAAACTGTTATTCAGTTTACTCCCAGTTTTTTCATCCTATCATATATAACGATTCAGTTTCTTAATCATTGAGGTGTAGTGTAATATAGTTGTAGAATGTATCTGTAAAAAATACAATAGGGAACTATTTTCTATACGATAGTGGCTCATATATAGGAGACAGTTTCGATATGGGTACTTTAATAATAAAAATTCAATTTCACAAGCTAGAGCTTGGATTTTGTTTTCTAGGCTGCAAACAGTAGAGATTTTTCTTTTTGTTGACACTTCATTCCGTCTTCAACAGTTTCCCTTATGACATTCGATCTTGTGCAGGATAGTAGCCCCGGGTAAAGGATATTTCTCCGAGCAGTCGGTACAGGGATAGAAATTCCACGTTTCGGGTTCGGATTACAAATAGCAATCTATAAGGAAAATCGAATCATTAACAATTTTTATATACATCCATAATAATGCCTTTTCAACAAGTGACCTTATATGAGTGAGAAAAAAATAGATGAGTCTTTACTCAAAAGTAAAGGATTTCTGCCTCAGAGGCAGGAAAACATGGTTTCAATGCGGGTTAGAGCTACTAGTGGCAGGATTGACGCAGAAAAGCTGCGTGCAATTGCTGATGCTGCCGAGAAATACGGACATGGATATATCCACATAACTTCAAGGCAGGGAATTGAGATTCCTTTTGTCAAACTCGAAGAGGCTGAAGAAGCAAGTTCTGAACTTGAGAAGCAGGGAGTTTTGAGAGGCTCGTCTGGAAAGCGAGTAAGAGCAGTAGTTGCCTGCCAGGGAAATGAGGTTTGCAGGTTTGGGTTGATCGACTGCCAGCAAATAGCAAACAGGATAACTGAAAAATATGTAGGAGAAACTGTTCCCAAAAAACTCAAGATTGCAGTAACTGGCTGTCCATCGGCTTGCGTAAAACCCCAGGATACCGATTTTGGAGTAATGGGTACGACAAAACCACAACTTATCTCAGAAAACTGTGTTGGCTGCAAGCGCTGTGAAAAAGCATGTAAAATGGAAGCAATAAAGGTTCTCGATGATAAAGCCAGCATAGATAGGGAAAAGTGCATCCTTTGCGGGTTATGTATAGCAGCCTGCAGGAAAGATGCGCTGAGGGCGGAAAAAACCGGATGCACAATCTTTGTCGGAGGTAAGCTGGGAAGGAAGCCTGGGCACGGGACAAAGCTTCTTGAGCTTGCTGACGAGGGGCAGCTATTTTCGATTCTAGAAAAAACCTTTGAGTATTACAGGAGAGAAGGCCTTGACGGAGAAAGGTTAGGAGATCTCTTTGACAGGCTGGGATTTGAAAAATACAGGAAAGAAGTTCTTCCCTGAAATTTCTGAGGTTTTTCCGGTAGCACTGATGAACTCATAATACTCCACCAGAGTATTGACTTTGATTCTGTAAATATTAAATTATTTTCAATGTATGTCGAGAATTTCAGTCATTATTTGACTTTTTGGGTATACTCTGAACCATAAATTAACCTACATATGTATTAAAATAATTAGATGTTTGAGGCACTCAATTTCCGTTTCTTATGAGTTCTGAGGCACGAAAATTGTCCCATCTCTATCAGGATAAAAGCTAAATCATAAAGCTAAATCATGTGCAGAAGAGATAGCTCCTAAATCCCCGAATTATTAAAAAAGATCAAAACATGCGTAATTATATACTAAAACTTCATAGCTATTTATGGGGATTTGCTCACCCCGTTACATCCCACATGCCAGGTCCGGAGAAGGTCTTTCGAGATCGTTATTCTCCATGACCAGCTTTTAATCTCCATTTCAAAAACGGATACATTTTCTCACTACTGGCATCCACTTTTGAATTTTGGTATCATCTCTTTCTGATTATTATCAGGTTGCAATCATTATTCTAAATAATTTTTTGGATTTATTCATTCTTTCTTTTTCTCCGTGACCTTTGTTTTTTCACTTTCCTCACTTTTCCTTTCATTTTCATTTTTCATCTGACTATTCAGGCAAGAAAGTGTTTAAAGGAAGCGTTTTTAATTCAGCAGGAGAAATTACTGGGATAGGTGAACTATATATGAAAATCGCAGTGTGCGGAAAAGGAGGAAGCGGAAAAAGTACGATTTCGGCGCTCCTGGCAAAGGAAATGGCAAAAACTAAAAACGTGCTTGTACTCGACATTGACGAGTCCAATTATGGGCTGCACAGCCAGCTAGGAATGGTAGCTCCTAAGGATCTTATGGAATATTTTGGAGGAAAAACCGGCTTTAAAGAAAAACAAAGGGCTGCTCCCAAAAAAACGCAGTTCCTGGAGCTTGCAGCCAGTGGGAGTACTTCAGGTCAGCCAGCTCAACAGAAGTCCCGCTTTTTCGACAAGAGATGGAGTTTTTCCGATCTCCCGCCGGAATTTGTGGAAGAAAAGGACGGAGTTAAGCTGATGGCAGTTGGCAAAATTCACAATTTCGGAGAGGGCTGTGCCTGTCCAATGGGAGTTCTGACAAGGGAATTTCTTGAAAACCTTGACCTTGGAAAAGATGATCTTGTAATCGTGGATACCGAAGCCGGCACTGAGCACTTCGGGCGTGGGGTTGACAAGGACTTTGACCTGATCCTTGTTGTTGTTGATCCTTCTTACGAGTCTTTAAGGCTTTCAAAGAAATTTGATGAATTTGGCGCACAATGCGGCTGCAAGGTTTATTTCGTGCTTAATAAGGTTGAACCGGACATAAGGGAAGAGATGCTAGCGTCGGTAAATTGCACGAATGTAGTGGCCGAAATCCCGGAAAGAAGAGAAATATTTAAGACGTCACTTAAGGGCAAAGAACTTAATTTAGAGCTAGATGAGATCAAGAATCTTGCAGAGTTTCTGAGGAAAAGTTAAATTGTTTATTCATAAGCTGGACAGTGAGCAAACTGTTACCAGCATTTAAATCTATTTTTATGTTCTGTCAAAAACTGTAACTCTCATCATTTATTATTTTTTTCTGCAATTTGAGGTCGTACAAGAAGAGAACTTCAGGGCACTTATCCGAAAGTATATTATTGATCGTGTTATTTGAATAATGCAAAAGTTTTACCTGGTTTCGGACAGCAGGTATGGTTTGTTAAACTGTCCTTATGAAACTTCAGATTTGCTGTCACCAATCGAGTAAATCACTTAAATTTGCTGATATGAATCAATAAGAATATATTTAATCTGTTATCTGAACTATATTTTTTCCTGTTTAAATACTGGAGACAATAATTATGACAATGCGTGAGTACATGCTTGGAAACGTGGCAATTGCCCGCGGGCTTCTTGAAGGTGGCGTGCAGGTTATTGCAGGCTATCCCGGGACTCCGTCGTCGGAGATTATAGATACGCTTGCAGCCCGAAAAGACCGGGATTACCATATTGAATGGTCTGTTAACGAAAAGGTGGCAATGGAGGTTGCAGTCGGAGCTGCCTGGACAGGAGTTCGTTCTGTAGTGACAATGAAACATGTCGGGCTAAATGTTGCAGCCGATCCCTTTATGACTCTAGCGTACGCAGGGACAAAGGGTGGGCTGATTGCCATCGTTGCTGATGACCCATCGTGCCACTCATCCCAGAACGAGCAGGATACGCGGCGCTATGCCCAGTTTGCCCTTGTGCCCTGTTTTGATCCCTCAACCCCCCAGGAAGCAAAGGACATGCTGCCCTATGCCTTTGAATTTTCCGAAAAGTTTGAAGTTCCTGTGATCTTCAGGCCCACAACCCGGATTTCGCACGGAAAGTCAGATATTGAGCTTGGAGAGATACCCGTCGAAAAACCGGCTCCTAATTTTGAAAAACTTCTGGACCGCTGGGTCATGCTTCCAAAGAACGCACGCCCACGCCATACACATCTCCTTTCTATCCAGCAGCCCATTGAGGATGCCCTTGCCGAATCCCCATGGAACTCCCTTGAGCTTAAACCAGATGCAAAATTCGGAGTAATAGGGGCAGGCATTGCCTCAGCGTATGCAAAAGAAGCACTTGTGGAGCTTGGACTTGATGTTTCTTACCTTAAAATCGGAGTTTATCCAGTTCCGAGAAAACTAATTCTTGAGCTGCTTGAAACCGTAGACGCCGTACTGGTGTTTGAGGAACTTGAGCCTATCGTGGAAGAACAGGTAAAGATGATTGCACAGGAAGCCGGGATTGAGGTTTCAGTGCTTGGAAAAAATAATGGTTTTGTGCCAAGAGAAGGAGAACTGGATGTAAGTGCCTTCCTTGAGGCCCTTAAGAAAACCTTCGACCTTGAGACTGAAGCTGAAACATCAGGCACATCTCTTGAACTTGCTCCTCGCCCGCCTGCTCTCTGTGCAGGCTGTTCTCACAGGGCGACTTTTTACTCAATGAAAAAGGTCTTTGGAAAAGATGCAATTTACCCCAGCGATATCGGTTGTTACACCCTCGGAATTCAGAGCGGAACTGTTGAGACCACACTCTGCATGGGCTCAAGTATCAGCGTTGCTTCAGGGCTTTACCATGCAGGAGAAAAGCGGCCTATCTGCTGTTCCATAGGAGACTCGACCTTTTTCCATTCAGGCATGAACTCGCTCCTGAACGCAATTGTTAATAAAGCGAATATCACGGTTACTATTCTGGACAACCGTATTACAGCCATGACCGGACACCAGCCAAATCCAGGCGTCGGGTATACGGCAACAGGAGAGCAAACCGTACAGGTTTCACTTGAAGAGCTCTGCAAAGCAATGGGTGCAGAATTTGTATCGGTTGTCGATCCTTATAAGCTTGAAGAAATACAGGAAGCTTTTAAGGCAGCAAAGGAATTTGAAGGCGTAGCTGTGGTTATTGCCAGGCAACCCTGCGTGATTTCAGGAAAAAGGGCAGGTATACGTCGGACCCCATATGTTGTTGATCCTGAAAAATGCGAAGGCTGCAAGCAGTGTGTTAAGTTCGGATGCCCTGCAATTGAGTTTGACGAGCAAAATAAATGTGCTGTAATTACGGCTCTTTGCAGTGGGTGCGGAGTTTGTGCCCAGATCTGCAAGTTTGATGCTATTCAGGAGGTGAAGCGATGAGCCAGGCTGAACAAAAGAAATTAGATCTCCTTATTACAGGAGTAGGAGGACAGGGTGCAATTCTTGCCTCCGACATTATAGGAAAAGCCGCAGTTACTGCAGGAATGCCTATCAGGGCTGCGGAAACTCACGGCATGGCCCAGCGTGGAGGTTCGGTTGTAAATCATATTCGGGTTGGAAATGACTACGGGTCCATGATTCCGAAAAAAGGTGCAGACCTTCTGCTTGCCCTTGAGCCTATGGAAGCAGTCAGGTATCTGGATTTCCTGAAGGACGGCGGAATTATTATAATGAATACTCAACCCATAGTTCCTGTAACTGTTACCTCAGGCCTTACGAAATATCCGGAAGTCTCAGACATTCTTGATTTTCTTTCGGAAAAATACATAGTCAAAGCCTTTAATGCAGATGACCTGGCTTACGAAGCCGGGAACAGGCTTGCAATGAATGTTGTGATGGTGGGAGCAGTCTCAGGCTATCTGCCGATTCCTAAAGAAACTCTGCTTGATAGTGTTAAAGCCCTTGTGCCGCAGAAAACAATTGAAGTGAATCTCAGGGCTTTTGAAGCGGGAAGACAAAAAGTAGAGGAAAGTTAAATCTTTCCTTTTACTCCTTTTCAGTGAAGACTTTTTACTTCTTGCAGTGAAAACTTTTTACTTCTTGCAGTGAAGAAATTGCTTATCATCCTATTTTAATCACTAAGACAGGCGTGTTAATTGCACAGATACTCATTGTAAATCTTTTTAATTCTCTATAGATTCCAATAAGCTACTAATGCTAATAGCTCTGTACATTTCTATTCAGAGCTTGAAGGATCACTCATTAAATTATATGCACAAACAGAACATATCTATCTAGAATTTTCGAAATACTTGTTAATTAATCCGGAAGCCGGAGAAGTAATTTACACTATTTAAGAATTAAAGTTTAGGAGAAAACTTTTTTATACTATTACGTTATTTGTATCTTAAACTATAACATTCTTTTAAGGCACTTGCAATACCTAAGCAGGTATCTTATCATTTAGAAAGGAAATATCATTGGTGGAAGGTGTTACTATGTTACTAAGTAGTATCTCATCTAGTATTGTCTCAAGCGCCGCTGCATCAAGCGCGGTAACTATGATCACGACTCCAGGACTTCCTCAGTATGGGGCTGCAATAGTTGTTGGACTTATAGCTCTTCTCTCTCTAAAAGAGGTATTTTCAGCATCTGAGAAGTGGAACAAATATCTGAACAATTCCTTTAATATGGCAATTATTCCTTTGTTCTTCAGCTTTGTGGCAATTGTGGCTTTTAATGTTGCAGCGATTATTTTTGTCTGATTATAGCTATTAAATAATATTATGAGCTCGTCCCAAAACCAATATTATTTCCACATCAGTAAGTGTTTCAGGATTATTTTTCAGAATCATAAGCTCTATTGATAATCCAGAATACAAATATTCAGAGAAGCAATTTTGAGTTTTGGGATCGGCTCTTATATTATTTTTTATCTTTTTTTAGATATCAGCAATTATATTTTTATTTTTTGCATATTTTTGATCAAAAAAACCTGTTTTATCTCACATTTCTCTTTTTGATACTTTTGTATAATTAAAGATCACAAAAGTATAATTATTATAGTCATTCATTAACAAAACGATCAAATACCAAGGGATTATTATCCCAAATTGGCAGGGGTTCGAAATGTGCATTTTATGTTTAATCCAAATAATTTCCATGCGTCTTCGGTTAAATGAGGAATCGTGATAATTGCACCGATTTCCTCAACTGTTATCAAATAGTTGAATAAGTTATAAGCTGGACCAGGGTATCTATTTAACGTAAATAGGCCAAAATTTAAGACGGCTTCTAATGCAAAACCGATAGCTTTCAGGCAAGAAAATTTCTTAACCGATGACCAATGAAATAATTTCTGTGTCTATTCAACTATCCATTATCAATACCAGCTCTAATTTTCCAGTGCACCAATTTTCCTATAAAATTGAAATATTAAGAAGTTGGGGAGTAGAATCTTCAACGTCGGAAGATTAATTTCCACCATACACAAAAATTTGATTTCAAATATACAGCAAACTCGCGACACTGCCAACAACTGAATACTTATACTGATTTTAAGAACGTTTCAGAATACTGTCCAGCCACTCAGATAATGTGGTAAAATCCCAAAAAGGAAAACATTGACCAAGCCGTGCAGAACAACAACAAAGGGCAGGCTTTTTGTCTTGTAGAAAGCAAAGCCCATGAAAAGTCCTACAAAACCTGTATATAAAACTTCATGGAAGGTACCATATCCCGAGTGCATGAGACCGAATAGAAGCCCTGCAATTAACACTGCTTCTTTCACACCGAGTGCATCTTCGAGCCTTGTCTGGAGGATTGACCTGAAAATAAGTTCTTCAACTAAACCTACGAAGAACACCATTATAAAAGTTAGTATAAGCAGGTTTACGATAGAAAGTTCCTTTATAAGGTAGCCTGGATGGATGGTCAGGTATTCTCCAAGCCCAAGCAGAAAGCCCAGTGGAATTGAAAGGATAATATAAACCGGAAGATTCTTTGCAGTAATCCCTATACTCTCAAAAGAAGAACGTTGATTAATTACTATAAGTGCTAGGGGAACTAAAAGAGGGCCATAGACAAAAACGAAAGTATAAAGGGTGGTATTAAAAAATACAGGCATGGAAAGATTTACCAATCTAAGGATAGGGAGAAGCATTAGAGCCTGATAAATTCTGTATACTTTGAGGTTCTTTATGATTATATCGGAAAGAGATAACGCAATTAAAACTCCGATATGTATCCAGATAGCGATTTGCATTTTACCTGCAAAGATAAGGAGTTCGGCCAGGCCTATGAATACAATAGGTATTGCAGTAAAGAGCCTGATTCTTTCTGCCTCGAATTCTTCCAGATTTATGTCTTCAAGCCCTAATTTTTTCCAGGTTTTATGTGGATAGAGCTCTTCCGGAGGACTTTCGATCAGTTCTTGTTCTTTTGAAGCCATGTGTCGATATATTAAAATAATCAGAGCTGCTGCCCCAATTCCTGCAAAAGCGTAAATAATATCGACATATTGTCCCATTTTCTGGAAAGGCCCCGAATTCTCATCGGATAAGACAAATGTGGAAAAGCCTGGTTCTTCCGTATTGTTGGAAGGTACCAGTTTCAAAACAGGCCCTGTCTGTGAGGATGAGGAATTATTTAAGTCACTACAACATGCAGGAGAAACTGCCAGTAAAACCAGACTCAGCACTGAAATAATTATTAGAAAATCTAGCTTTTTTTGTTTAGTATTAATAAATCTTTTTTTCATTGGAACTCCTTCTTTCACTCAGGGCTAACTTACTCTATTTGTGCAAACCTGCCTGATATTCCACAACCTCTTATTGTGAATAATATATAAAGTTTCGTATATAGTTCGTGTTTAGTTTCAGTCGAATACCCCGCTAGCTTGCAGGCTGTCCGACAATTACAGACAGTAATAATCGAATTCCTTTTTTTTCGATTTAAAGATCTTAAATACCTTCTTTTTGTTATCTATTTATTACCAATAGTAATTGTCGGACAGCCTGCTTGCTGCGGGGATGGAAACTTCCCCGGTAACCGTTGATGATTATATAATTATCAATTCCATTTTTCGGTTGTTAACTTCTGTTCAAACTAAACCGTTTAGGGTTACTATTTCCTTTGACGGAATTTCGAGCGGTGGCGTGAACATACCCCGTTGCTTGCAGGCTGTCCGACAATTACTTTCGGTAATAATAGAATTCCTTCTTTTTTTATTTAAAGGTCTTATTTGCTTTCTTTTTAGCACTTTTTTATTACTACCAATAATTGTCGGACAGCCTGCTTGCAGCGGGGTTCGCCAGCGCAACTTTGATTTTTAATTTAATATTCCACCAGTGTCATGAAAATTAGCTATTGGTAATCGAATAGGCTCAAAATCGTTGTATACTATTGAGAAGCTACCAAGATTATGCTCAATAATTAAATTGCCAAGATATTAGCTTGCTGTAGAGATCGAACCTTTTCCAGAAACAGTTGATGATGATATGATTTGTCAACTACATTTTCGGTGTTAACTTCTGCATAAACATAGTTGTTTATGGTTATTGTCTTCCTTAACGAAATTCAAGCAGTAGAGCGAAAATATCCTGCTGAAAGAATGAAGTATTCCAGTGTAATCTTGATTTTAAATAAATTATTTTTTACATTCTTTGACCATAAGGAGAGTCTTATTCCATACAGTTTTTTCATTTTACTCTTAATTTCCCTTCTGCCAGGTGCGGCGACTGGAATCAACTCTTGAATATATAGGAAGATCTTTTCCGATGTAAATAACTATTCTTAAACCTGCGTATGAATATTTTTAGGCTTCAACGTTTTCTGTTTTTGATTTTATTACATATTTTAAAAGATTATTCTCGGAAGTATTTTTTCCAAATTTTTAGATCAATAATATAGTTTGATATTAACTCTACTCATAGATCTTCTAAATAATGTTATTTCTGACTTAGTATTATAAAACTGTTTATTTTTCATTAACTTTATATAATATTTCTTCTAATTTGTTCATAAAAATATTACAATGGAATCTGTTTAAAGGGGTATACTACTTAGGTTACGTTACCTTTCAGATCTATACGCAAATTCACTCAAGATATTGTGTTTATGCTTAAGAGTATCTAAACCGAGCAATGAATTTAGTGACCAGTTTCTATGCTACTCCCACAAAATCACGAGATATCTATTATGACTCTAACAATAGCGGCAATGCCTGCTTATAATGAATCAAATTCAATTGCAAACATAATCCTGGAATGCAGGAAATACGTCGATGAAGTAGTTGTTGTCGATGATGGTAGTTCGGACAATACTGCCGATATTGCTGAATCCCTTGGTGCTTATGTTGTCCGCCATGAAACAAATAAAGGATATGGAGCAGCTCTAAAAAATTGTTTTGAGACTGCACGTAAGCTCGATGCATATGCAATGGTCATAATAGATTCTGATGGGCAGCATGACCCCTTTGAAATTCCTAAACTTCTGGAGCCCTTAAATAATGGTTTTGATCTAGTAATCGGTTCAAGGTTCGTCAACGGTAACGGTAAAAACGTTCCCCTTTATCGTAAGTTCGGAATGAGAATTCTAGACATTGCAACTATCATGGCAGGGGGTATCCACGTTACCGATTCACAAAGTGGCTTCCGCGCCTACGGGAAAAAAGCCATTGAATGCATAAATATAAACGGTGTTGATATGTCCGCAGGATCTGAGATTCTTCTTCAGGCTCAAGATCATCGTCTGAAACATACCGAAGTGGAAATCCATTGCAGGTACGATGTGGATGACTGTTCCAGCCAAAGCCCATTTTTACATGGATCTAAGGTTCTATTGCGGCTTTTAAGAGATATGGAATATAGAAAACCTTTATACTATTTTACTGTTCCTGGAATGCTTTTGGGTGCAATAGGGATATTTATGGGACTAAAATTTATACAGGTTTTTTACCTTGGTGGAAGCTTAAGTTTTGGACCGACGTTATTGATGATATTACTGACTATTGTTGGGATGTTTATGGCGTTTACGGGAATTATATTGCATGCTGTATCGCGGATGATCTTCGAACTAAAAAGATACAGTTATTGAATTGTTGATGGTCAATCTTTATTTGATTGATGTTTTAAAACACCTGAATGTCAGCAATTCCTTTAAGGTCCATATTGAGTCCACAATTCCTGCCTCTCTTGCAGGTGTATTTTTACATTCTACCCCTCTTTCATCTTTGTACTTTAATCCTCCATGACCTCTACAGAAGTTAAAGTGGGTACAATATAACCTCATTTGATGCTCTAACCATTCTTTGACTTTTGAAAACCCTATTGTTTTTCTTGAAACTCTGTTGTTATCCTGCCTAAAAGTCAGGTTTTGTCTTTCAAGTAAAGTTGTTGAGATTTCACTTTGTTCAATATTGTTTCCAAAGATAATCTTCTTCTTGACTTTCTTAAGTAACCCATTTATTCTTATTTTGACTACCTGTGCATACTTCAAATCATCACGGGGAAAAATTTCTGGTTTCTTTGGTCTTCCTCTTTTCCCAGTTCTTGGATACTCAATTAAAACTCCAAAATGTTTCAAAAGGGCTTCTCTATAAAAGTTCAATCCATCTGTGACAAAAAGAGGTATTTTATCCGAAAGATGTTTTTTAACTGACTCGACTAACTTATCCGCAACATACTGTTTTCTTGGTCCTATTACAAAGTCCAGTATTAGCCTACAACCTGGTGCAAAAGCTACCCACATCCATGGCCCATTATCTTCATAATCCTTCATTCTAGGAACTTTTTTTTTGAATTATTACCCATAGTTCATCCATTTCTATCTTGGGTACATCCACGTCTTTCATCATACTGTCATTTACTTTATCGCATTGTTCAGCTGCACGAGCTAACCATCGTTTTACACTGGCAGATTCTACCTCTAAAACATCGGCAATGGCTTCAATGCTCATACCTTTCATAGACATTTTTAAAGCTAAATCAATAGTTTTCTCAGCTTTCCGAAGATTATGATAAAAAGTGTCTGTATGGTCGTTGAATACTTTACCGCAATGACGGCAAAGATATCTTCTTGTTTTTTCTCCACGACTTATATATGTTCCATTTCCAGTAATATTGCCTTGGTTAGTAAGACCATAGAGCTTGCAGTTTTTGTTAGGACAGGCAACGTCAATGAATCTTGGTTTTGGACCTCTTTTTCCCATAACATAAACATATGATGTTAAAAGATATAATACCAATCAGATACAAAGTGACCATCGAATTGTTTGTTTTAATTATTTTTGTATTTTTATGATGGGTCGTTTGGCTTGGTGGAAAAAATGAGAATATATATTAATATTACGGAAGAGCCTTTGTATATCAACCGTTTTATTGAAGATATTATACAATCAAACTCTGATGAAATTGTTGGTATTAATATTGTTTCCGGGTCCTTTTTAGAAGGAAATAGCTTTAAAAGAAAGATAGAGTATGTAGCCACCATAGCTCTGATTAGTGGTCCAATCAAACTTTTAAAGAGAATTTGTATAATGGGATCTTTCTTCATTTTTGATGGAATCAAGATTTTGAGACCAAAAAATCCTCTCTCAATTTCTAAAGCTGCTAATAAGTATAATATCCCTATCACATATATCGACGATGTCAACTCTATACCATTTTTGGGCCGCCTTAAAAAATTGAATATAGATTTGATAATAAATCAGGCCAACTTAATTTTGAAGAAAGAATTTCTTGATGTGCCTAAAATTGGTTGCATAAATAGGCACAGTGCACTTTTACCTAAGTATAGGGGCCAACTTGCACCTTTTTGGGCATATCTGAACAAGGAGACTGAAACCGGAGTTAGTATTCATTTTGTTGAAGAACAAATAGATAGTGGAGACATTATAGTTCAGAAAAGAGTCCCTATAATGAAATTTGATACGTTTGATTCTCTTTTAGATAAGATTTTTTTAGTTACTCCTCACGCAATGAGAGAAGCTCTTGATATTATTAGAACTGGTAATTTTGAAGAAAAACTGATTGAAAACAACGACAATAGTTCATCCTACTATTCGATACCTAGGTTTAAGGACGCAGTAAGATTTAGAACTGTCATGATTAAAAATTGGTTATCGGGATCTGCTAATCCCAGATGAACATCTATTAAATTTGGAGGAATAATAATGGTTAATGCTCTAAGTGTTGATTTAGAGTTTTGGTATACAGCAGAGCTTGTTAAGAAATTTGTCCCTCAAAAAATAGATGATCAGGTAGTCGAATCTATAGAGCCGTTACTTTCTCTTATGGACAAATACAACACAAAAGCAACTTTTTTTGTTTTGGGTAGCTTAGCAGAAAAATATCCTGAATTAATTAAACATATTCATGATAAAGGACATGAGATTGCTTCTCATGGTTACTCACATAAGACTTTATACGATTTAGACAAAGAGAGTTTTGATGATGAAATTAAAAGATCTGTAACTATATTGAAAAAAATAACAGGAGAAAATCCTATTGGATTTCGCGCGCCTACTTTTTCGATAAACAACTCAACTAAATGGGCTTTTGAGATACTTGAGAAGTATGGGTTCAAATATGATTCAAGTATATTTCCGATAAAAACAATGTTATATGGAGAACCTACAGCACCACTACATGTATACAAACCTTCTAAACACAATGTTACTATTAACGATCCTTGTGGAAACATTATTGAATTCCCAATGACTGTTGCCAGACTAGGAATGAATATTCCTATTTGTGGTGGTTTCTATTTCCGTTTGTTTCCATCATATTTTTTTTACTTAATACTGAAAAAAATAAAAAATATAAGACCAGTTGTGATTTATATTCACCCATGGGAGACTTACATTCAAACACCACGTTTAAATTTACCATTTTTTTCAAGTTTTATCACTTATTATAATATTAAGTCCAATTTAAGCAAATTTGAATATTTGTTGAAGAATTTTGAGTTTACTACAATGAGAAATGTCTTGGAACTTTAAATTCTGTCTGTGTAATAATTATTAATATAAACAATCATCATACCTTACGCAGATGTCTTCAAAAAGGTAACATTTTCCGTGTTATCGTTTTTGGAAAATTATTCGAAAATCTGTAGTTATTGTCTCAACTGAAGCTTCGGAAATGTGTACTGGAAATTTTCAATAAAAACAAAAGGTCGAAATTGTAGGAAATTTCAAAAACACATGTTTGAACAACCGGACAATTTTCAGAAAAAACGATAGCATGAACAATTGTGAAAATTGAAAGGATATCTGCGAAAAGTGGGATCATCTGTCTAGTGTCGAGTCAACCGCAAAATGTCGTATAAAATCAATTGCAATTATTCAGAACCACTGAATCTTTGATGATTGACTCGACACTAGTTTAATATTAATGGTTTGGCGTTTATTATGAAAATTCTGATAAGTTCAATAATTGATTTAAAAAGGACACCACATAGCAGACTACATCAATTCATACTACATCTATGTAAAGATCATGAGGTAACCGTAATATGCATTAATGATTGGTGGAAGTCTAAACAAACAAGCGTTGATTTGCACTCAAAGAACAGTATCCAATTTATGGAGTCCGTAAATATAAGATATATTACTCAAAAGAAAATAAGTCCTATACTTCAGGAGACAGTTCTTAGTTACAATGCAGTAAATAAAATGAGAGATATTAAAAACTTTGATATACATCTTAACTATGGCAGTCTTTTTACAGGTTACTTTGTTTCAAGAAAAGTCTCACCTACTATCTTTGACATTATGGATGATTTGCCAGAAATGATTCAAACTTCACCACAGATTCCTTATGTTTTGAAACCTTTTGGAAAATTTCTTGGACTTTTTATTTTAAATTTAAACATTGCTAAATCTAAAAAAATAACTTATATTTCTCAGTCCTTAAAAAAAGATTATAACTTTCCTGATTTAAAATCTGAGTATGTTCCTAATGGAGTTGATACTGAACTATTTAAGCCTTGTTCTGTTGATTCATTAAGAAAGCAACTCAATATTGGTGATGATATCTTTTTAATCGGGTACGTTGGTGCTTTAAGAGAATGGGTAGATTTAGAACTTGTCTTTAAAGCGCTAAAATTATTTGATCCAAAACTGAATATCAAATTTATAGTTGTTGGTAAAGAAGCTGAGTTCTTAAAAAATAAACAGTTAGCAGACCTATGTGGCGTTTCAGAAAATGTAATATTTACAGGAGATGTCCCTTATTCAGACGTTCCGAAGTATATTTCATGTATGGACGTGTGTCTCATTCCGTTTAAGACGAGTGATGTTGCAAAAAATTCATTACCATTAAAACTTTTTGAATATATGGCTTGTGAAAAACCAGTAATCTCAGTCAGATTGCCTGCTGTTATTGATGCTGTTGGTGATAGGGTCATATATGCTTCAGATTTCCATGATTTTTATGATAACATCCTTCGTTTATATCATAATAAATTTTACAGAAACTTACTGGGTTCAGAAGGCAGAAAGTTTGTAAAAAGTCAATATGACTGGTCAGTAATATGTAAAAAATTAGACAAATTATTGGAGGCATCAATTTCATGAGAGTGTATTTTTTAAATCCTCCGTTTTTACCGAATTTTGTAAGATGCGGACGTTGGCAGGGCTGTTCTTCAAGAAGTGGAGGGTTAGATTATCCTAAATGGTTAGCTTATGCTACAGCAGTTGTAGGCCAATCTTTTAAGGATGTAAAGCTTGTTGATGCTCCTGCTAAAAAATGGGATCTAAATAAAGTTTATGAAGATGTGAAGCTTTTTCATCCAGATATTCTTGTAGTTGATAGTAATTTTTCTAGTCTAAAAAACGACATTGAGATCACAGAATATTTGAAAATAAATGTTGGGATTGATACAACTATAGTCGTAGGGCCTCCAGTATCTCAATTTCCAGATGAAATTCTTAATCACGAAGGAGTCGATTTAGTAGCAAGATTTGAATATGATTTTACAATTAAAGAAATCGCTGAAGCTATTCTTCATGGAAAAACAATTGAGGACATAAAGGGAATATCATATCGAAGAAACGGAATAATTATTCATAATCCTGATAGAGGGTATACTACTTCAAAAGACTTGGATAGCATTCCATTTGTGTCAAAAATTTATAAAGAACATCTTGATATTAAAGACTATTTTTTAAGTCAATCTCTATATCCTGAAATTCAGATATTTACAGGAAGGGGATGTCCTAACAGATGTTCTTTTTGCTCTTGGCCGGTAACATTAATGGGAAGAAAGTATCGCCATAGAAGTTCTGAAAATATTGTAGATGAATTTGAATATATAAAAAAAGATCTTCCCGAGGTTAAGGAAGTTTTCATCGAGGACGATTCTTTCACAATCGATGAAAAATTAGTTCTAGATGTGTGCAATGATCTAATCAAAAGGAAACTCAATATGGTGTGGTCTTGTAATTCTAGAGCGACACTGAACTATGAAACTATGAAACTAATGAAAAAAGCAGGTTGTAGGCTTCTTATCGTTGGTTACGAATCAGGGAGTAATGAAGTACTTCAAACTATTAAAAAAGGGGTAAATAAAGAGAGGATGATAAAATTTACTCATGACGCAAAAAAAGCTGGATTGCTTATCCATGGAGATTTTATTATCGGTATGCCAGGTGAAAAAGTAGAGACCGCTGAACAAACTCTTCAGTTCATAAAGGAATTGAAGCCAAATATATTGCAAGTAGCAGTTGCAACTCCTCTTCCAGGCACAGAATTTTATCGTTATGTTAAAGATAATGGGTATATTACTGTGGATGATTTAGGTGATAGTATCGATAATAATGGGTTTCAACGATGTATTGTCTCGTATCCAGACTTCTCTAAGAGCGATATTGAATTTTTTGTTGACAAAACTTTGAAGAATTATTATTTAACCCCTTCGTTCATTTTAGTAGCAGTTAGTAATATTTGTAGGAAGAATGGATTGCATGAACTAAAATCTATGTTTAAATCAGCTAAGACATTTATCAAATATGTAGGTCGAGAAAGATGAGAGTCGGACAATATATTACCCTATTTCCTTCCGACGATTTGACAGGTGACGAAAGAATATATGGGTCTACTAGAGCTGCTTATGAACTAACTCTTAATTTAGCCAAGAGAAATCATGAGCTTTCTGTGTTTTCTACCTCTGATACATTAAATGATAATATTGAAACTAGAAAAAATCTAAATATCTATAGATACGGCTCTCAACTGAAGCTGTTTTCTACACATTTCTCTTATAGTATTTTTTATAAACCTCAAAGATGTCATCTTGATATTGTTCATGTACACTTTGATATTCCCCCAGTTCCATTTGCAGGACTAAAACTTTCTACGGAAACAAAAACACCATTAGTTGTCACCTATCATGGAGATTGGGATGATAGTTATGGAAGTTTCTTCCGTAAAACAGGAGTTCGATTTTTTAATCGATTTTTTGTAGATAAACTTCTTACTCAAGCTGATGTCATTATTTCGCCCTCTGAAAACTATATTAAAGAATCAAACTTTTTAGTAAAATACTCAGATAAAACAGTAGTAATTCCAAACGGTGTTAATATAGAACAATTTAAAACTGTCATTTCGAAAGAAGAATGTCGAAAACTATTACATTTGCCTCTTAATTGTAAAATTATCTTATTCTTAGGTGCTTTGAATTTAAGAAAGGGTCCAGATATTTTGTTAAATGCTATGGTAAATGTCATTAAAGAATATCCCACCTCCAAACTACTTTATGTTGGAGACGGTAGTTTTAAATCAGAATTATTTACAATGACAAAAAAACTTGGACTAGAAGATTCTGTAATCTTTACAGGATACATTGCTGAGAATTTAAAACCTTTATATTACAAAGCGTCGAATTTATTTGTTGTTCCTTCTACAATAAGCACTGAGGTTTTTCCATTGGTTATCTTGGAAGCTATGGCATCGAATATTCCAATAATTGTAAGTGACCTTCTCACTTTTAAAAGTATTGTTGATGATGGTCAAAATGGATTAATAGCAAGAAAAAGTGATCCCAATGATCTTTCAATAAAAATACTTCAGTTATTGGATTATCCTAATCTTGTCAAAAAGCTGTGTCAAAATGGTCTTGAATATGCTGAAAAATATTCATGGGAAAATGTTGCTAAGGAAACTGAGAAGGTTTATAAGAATTATGTCTAAAGTTTATTTGAGGTGGTACTATAAAGATCGGTTTTCTTGGTAGTGGTTTAAACTTGTTGTCAGGGTCTTCTAAACCTATTTTCCAACTAATGATGAATCTTGAAAAAAACGGTGTCCAAACAACTATGCTCTCAGATCATTTAAGTGAAGCCACGTTAAATATTCACAACATTTTATTAAATAAATATCGTGTTAATTTAGATATTCAGCGTACGAATAACTTGAATAAGGGCCTTCTGAAAAGTAGAGAAGATGTAATACATGATATAATATCTTGGTGGAGCGATTGTGACCTACTAATTTCTACAGACTTCCTTATCCCGTGGCTTTTAAGTCATAATAATATAAAGCTAAATACTAAAATAATTTTCCTTGGTTCAAACAATATGAATTTTAAATTTAGATATCTTATTGATTCCGGTTTTCCAGCTCTTATCAATCTATATAAACCTTCGTTCTTTAGTAAATATATTTTTCGAGGTTTTCTGCTTCAGAATCTGCTAAACCGTTTTGATTTTATCTTGACAACTAGTAATTATGTCAAATCTGAAATGAAAATATTAAATTTGAATGTTCCTATTTTTTCCTTACCTATTGGTGTGGACGTAAAACAGTATTCACCTCTCAATTTAAGTGAAACCAGTTTTTTATATTTTGGGTGGGGGTCTGGTATAAGAGGGTTACAAGATGTTTTAAAATCCTTTGAAGTTTATTCTGAAGAATATGACAACTCTTATTTAAATGTCTGTCTGCAAGGTCAACATGGTCCTGAAGAATCATTTTACGCAAATATGATAAATAAATCTAGAATTAAAAATAAGATTCATGTCCATTTTTTTACTGAGAATATAGAAAGCTTAATAAAGTCTAGTACTGCGGTTATATTACCTTTTAGAATTCCATTCGGTTATTCACAACCCCCACTTGCGGTTCTGGAGAGTATGTCTTTTGGACGCGTTGTAATCTCTACAAATGTAGGCTGTATTCCTGAAATTATTTCTCATAAGTCTGATGGTTTTTTGATAAATCCTAATTCACCCAACGAAATTTTAGATGTTCTTATGAGCTTAGACAATTCTGTTGTTAACAATATCGGTTCAAAGGCTCATGAAAAAATTCATAATTTTTTTTCATGGGAAATTGTTACTCCTCAGTATATAAGATTATTCAGTGAAATATTGGAGGGTTTTTATGACTAATAACATAAATACAAAATCAAAAGAATACTATATCCAAAAAACTGTTGCTGAAGATTATGATGCAGAAAGATTCACTTCTCTAGGTGGAAAAATGTTCGATATGTTCGAAAAAAATGTGGTAATATCCAGTCTTCCACAAAATAAGAATGCAAAAATATTAGATGCAGGGGCAGGTAGCGGCAGATTTACGATTGAGATGTTGAAAAAAGGATATGTTAATGTTCACTCATGTGATTTTTCTCCTGCCATGCTAGACATAATTAAATCAAAAGTTAGTACATTTGGCTTTCAAGATCAAGTTAAAATATCTAGAGAAGATGTAACAAATCTTAGTTTTTCAGATAATTACTTTGACTATATTTCTTGTATCAGGGTTACAGTGAATCTCGACACCCTTGAAAATGTAACCAAAGCTATTCGAGAGTTTTATAGAGTTTGTAAGCCTGGAGGGGTAGTTGTTTTCGATATCGTTAATCCGATGAGTATCGCATACTTTGGATCTAAAAAGAATTCTATGATTACTATGAAAAAGGCAAAAGCAATAATAAAGTCTATCCCAGGAATAAGGGTCAAAAAAGTATTTGGAAGTAGATTTTTAAGTCAGACTGCTTTTGAAAAAACACCTGCCAGCTTAATGGGAGTTACAAATAATATAGATAAATTATTTTCTTACTTATTTCCATTTTTTTGCGTAAGGATATATTTTGTTTTAACAAAAGATTAACGCGATTACTATGAATCTCAACTCCTTTATTTTTTTGTTGATTTATTACTCATTTGCAAGGTATCTTCCTGTCTCATACAGTCCATTAAGTTTCAGTGTAGTTAAACCTTTTAGGGGTTATATATGTAAGCATATTTTCGAAAAATGTGGAACAAATGTAAATATTGAGAGCAATGTTTTCTTCGGTAGCGGGGTAAATATAAAAATTGGAAATAATTCTACGATTGGAATTAACGCTTATATCGGAGGCATTGGGAGCGGTGGAAGATTAACAATTGGCAATAACGTCATGATGGCAAGGGATGTAGTTATTTTAACTAAAACACATAATTTTGAAAATGTTTATCAACCAATGAACACACAAGGTGGTGAAAATTTTAGTGTTACTATTGGAAATGATGTTTGGATTGGCGCCAGAGTTATTATATTGCCTGATGTAGTAATTGGAGATGGTGTGATTATCGGAGCTGGAGCGGTGGTGACTAAAGATATTCCGGCGTATTCAGTTGTAGGTGGAGTTCCTGCTCATCTTATAAAAATGAGATGCTAATTTAGTTTCAGTTCCATTATATTCTTGCAGTAAAAGTAAACATTTACTCGATTAAAAAAATATATGTAACTATTCAGCCTATCAAAACATGTCTGTTGATATTGATTCTAGTGAAAGTAAGAACTCAAATAAATAACCTATAGAAGAGGACGACATGAAGTCAATTGTCAACAGTTCCATAAAATCAATTTGCAGAAATTTGTCTATTTAATTTTAACAAAGATGGCTATTGATTCTGTTTTATATGGGCTGAATAGTTACAAATATATTTAATTTGATCTTAATGCATAATCTACCTTACTATGGTTGAAAAGTCTATCTCTAACTGAAAATTTAACATAAAGTTGTGATCTATTTATTTTTATTCCTAATTTGACAGATTCTGTTAATTAATACAGTATTTTCTTACAAAAAACACATCGCATTGACATATTACTTTGTGGTAAAATAAAATATATTAAAAATCAAATTGCGGGCGGCCACCCCATCCTAAACAGGCTGTCCGACAATTACTATTGGTAATAAATAGATAACAAAAAGAAGGTATTTAAGATCTTTAAATCGAAAAAAAAGGAATTCGATTATTACTGTCTGTAATTGTCGGACAGCCTGTAAAGGATGGGGTATGCTTCGCGCCGCCCGCCCGGTTACTTGGAGAAGATGATTAAATATCCTTTAACAAGGTTTCCTTAACATAAGTGATTGAAATTTTTACCTCGGTTTCCTTCTCCGATTTACTATCTATATAATAGGAAACTATGGTTTAGATATTTAAAGAGAAAACGAAGAGGCGAGGGTTCACTTCATCTCCCAACCTGAAGGATAGGGTATTCGTGACCCTCTTCGCTCCCGTAGTAATAAATAAACACAAAAGATAAATTTGAATTGTATGAAGAAAACAGAAGCTTGAAGTCTATTTGTACATTATAAAATGTATGCTTTTGTCAAATTAGGGTTTTATGGTGTTTTATATGAAAGTTTGTATAGTTGCATTAGGTGGAGGAATTGGTGGCATGACTCAATATACATCTCAACTTGCGAATTCAATCTCAAATTTTAACTTGGATGTACATGTCATAACTCCAAAATGTACAAATGAAAATGTAAATTATTTTAATGAAAATATTTCATTTAACTATGTTCCCCAAATTAAGAAACTATTGAGTTTAAACTCATTTAGATTTGATATCTTTATAAAATGTATCTTTGATATAAATCCTGATATTATTCATATTACTATGGAACACCCTTGGTTGATTCCATATCTGTTAGTGTTTGAAAATAAATGTCCAATCGTTTCAACGATTCATGATAGCAAAAAACATCCTGGAGATTGGAGTCCTTATCCATACTTAATCTCTTTGAAATTACTTAAAAAAAAGTCAAGTAGAATTATTGTTCATAGTAAAGCCGTAAAAAATCAACTGCTTACAGAAGGAATTCCTGAAAAAAAAATTAATGTTATACCACATGGAGCTCATTCTTTTTTTTCTAAATATTGTATAAAGGATGTAGCAGAGGAAAATTGGATTTTATTTTTTGGTAGGATTGTTGACTACAAGGGAATCGAATATTTAATTAAAGCCGAACCTCTAATAACCAACCAATTTCCAAATACAAAAATTGTTATTGCCGGAAATGGTGATGTTTCAAAGTATAAAAATTTTATTTCAAATAAGGAAAAATTTATATTTATTAATGAGTATATATCCGATGAAATGACTGCACAATTATTCACCAAATCTAAGCTGGTTGTTTTGCCATACATTGAGGCATCACAATCTGGTATAATTCCTATTGCCTATTCTTTTAAAAAGCCAGTTATCACTACACAAGTTGGAGGTCTACCTGAAGTTGTTAAAGATGGGATCACTGGTTATGTAGTACCTCCTAGAAATTACGAATTATTAGCAAATGCTATTATTAATTTGTTGGGAAACGATCAGTTAAGAGTTAAGATGGGTGAAAATGCTTACATTTTCATGAATGAAAATTTATCTTGGGATCAAATTGCTTATAATATACTAGATGTATACAAAAGCGCATTAAACCAAAAATAAGTAGTTACTCCAAGTTCTAAACTTAATAATGCCTGTACTTAATTATGCCAAGTAGGACTTACACACTTGAAGAATAAAATCAATCACGGGAACGACTGTAAATTAAAATCACGTCTTAGCAGTTAATGGTCTGATACTGTTTATTCCTCAGTTCAACTGCTTAAATCCTAATCAAGTTTAAATGGGTTATAGTTTCAATTGAATTTTAGATACTTGAATATTTTTTCATGATAGATGTACTTACGTTGGTTGGTTCAATATAAGTCTAAGGATTTCAGTGAGTATTATGGAATACAATAACTCTATATCTTTGAATTGTTGGGACAAGAATAAAATATTCAAAATAATTTTTTCTATGCAACTGATGATGCTAGGATCAATAGGAATAGATCTCATTGGTTTTAATGTTCCACTCTTAAGACAAATCATTTGCACAATATATCTATTATTTGTTCCAGGCACGTTAGTTTTCATGTTTCTGAATATACGCAAAGATAATATTTTAGATGTATTTTTATATGTAATCGGGCTAAGTATTACGGTACTGTTTTTTTTAGGGTTTTTTATTAATCTTTTTTCCTCTTTTGTTGGGATTTCCAAACCAATGTCGCTTTTTCCGATTTTATGCTCCCTTATTTTATTTTCATTCTTTATGCACCTACTTTGCTTTTTTTTCAGTAGTAGGTGTTCCAAGGTTTCTTTTACATACATTAATATATTTTCGTTAAAAAATTTATCTTTGATAATCATACCATTTCTTTCTATTTTTGGGACATATTTGGTAAATTATTATAATTCTAATATTCTACTTATGATATTAATTTTTATACTTTCTATCATTATTATTTTTATTGGATGTCATAATAATATATCTGAATATCTGTATCCTTTATCTCTATTTGTAGTTGCTATCTCTCTTCTATTGCATAATTCATTAATATCTCCGTATATATCTGGCTATGATGTTCATTATGAACTTTATATATCTAACTCTGTAATGAGTAATTTTACTTGGAATCCTAAAATTCTTGATACATTTAATTCTATGCTTTCAATTTCCATCCTAATTCCTTTTTTTTCGATAGTTAGCAATATAAGTCCAGTTTGGACTATAAAAATTATTTATCCTTTTTTATTTTCTTTAGTTCCCATTGCTCTATATCAGGCATTTAATAAACAAACTAATAACAGTAAACTTTCATTTTTGGCATGTTTCTTTTTCATCTCAGTCTTTGTTTACTATACGGAAATGATCTCATTAGCTAGGCAGCAAATTGCAGAAGTGTTTTTTTCCTTGTTAATTCTTTTAATAGTTGATGAGGATCTTGATTCTATAACTCGATCATTTTTGATGGTTCTATTCAGCGCCTCTTTAGTCGTATCTCACTATGGGTTATCATATATCTATTTAGGCTCTATCCTTTTTAGTTGGTGCATTTCAGTAGTAATTAAAGCAAACCGAACCTTTTTTTCTAAGTTTTTTCATAAAATTTATATTTTTGATGCTATTCTTTCATCAAAAAGTAATTTTTTAGTACTATCACCTAATTATGTGTTATTGTTTTCAGTTTTAAGCCTCTCTTGGTATATTTTTACATCACATTCTTCGGCTTTCTCTTTATTGATAAATGTGAATAACCATATATATAACAGCATTTTTACGAATTTTTTAGATAGTAAGGTAACTGAAGGGCTATATTTAGTAACTCTAAAAACATCTTTAATTCATGATGTAACTAAGTATCTTCATATATTTACTCAAATATTTATTTCAATTGGACTATTATACATATCTATAATACCAAATAATTTATTCAATAAAGACTTTTTGTTAATTAGTTGGATATATTTCTTAATATTTATCGCAAGCATAATCATCCCTTCATTTTCAAGCTCCTTGAATACTACAAGACTATATCATATTGGACTCTTTTTTTTAGCTCCTTTTTTCATTATCGGAACCATTAAGTTTTTCAGTTCAATTGAAAAAATTATTAATCATCGGATTGACGAAAAGGTTCCAATAAAGTTCATATCAGTATTTTTGGCAATATTTTTACTCTTTAATTCTGGTTTTATTTACGAAATCACAAAAGATCATCCCACTTCAATATCTCTAAGTCAAAAAAGCATCCTGAGATTCGGTGACGAATCTGATATTATGAATTTTTACGATAATTATATTCCAGAAGAAGATCTTTTTGGAGCAACATGGCTTTCACTCCATAGAAATAATACATATAAACTATACTCCGACGATTCAGTTACGCCCTTAAAATGCAATGTATTAGTTTCTAAAGGTTGCATTAGTTATCTTAACATACATGCATTGTCAAAATTCACTACTGTGATTCCATCAGATTCTTATCTGTTCCTTAGATATGTAAATGTAAGGGAAAATCTGATTCAATATAGATCACCTAGTCTTTTTATCAAAATGCCTATTATCTGTAAAACAGATAATATTGATCTTCTTATTGACAATAATTCAAAAATATACTCCAACGGTGCTAATTACATTTTTGTGTACTGATTTCAAGTAACTCATAAGTAGATGAGAAGGAAAATACTAAAAATATTAATTCTGTAATATATCCGCCTAAGAATCTGATAGAGATTTTTTATTTCAGTCGAATACCCCGCTAGCTTGCTGCGGGGATGGAAAACTTCCTCAGTAACCGTTGTAAAATACTTGATTTTATATTGTTAATTACCTTTGTAATGTAGATGGAATTAAGACATGCAAACCATTGTGTCTACAAAATAAGATACCATATGGTTTTTTGTATAAAGTATCGTAAAAAGCGACTCAGTTTCATAATTTAGTGATTTCTCATTTTTTCTGTCCTTAAAACTTCACTTTTCTCTGCTAACTGCTCAAATAAACTGTAATAATCCTTGAGAAATGATTTCTTTGGCAGGAATGCCCAAGAATTATTCCACATCTTTAATTTTTTTCACTGAATTTTTTGATTAAAATCGATACGCTTCGCTACTTAATCCTTAACTCAGCTCTCAAAAATATCTTTTACTAAAGCTTAAATGGAGTAAATAATCTGAACAATTCCAGAAATGACTTTTGTGGTTTCTTGAGCAAATTTAATCTTCTCATTGAGTAAGTTTAATCTGATTCTCAATTCCTTTATCAGTCCTGAACTGCTTCTTGTTATCCGTTTTTAGACTTTTTGAATAATAGCTTTCAATAGGATTATTTGTCGCTGGCGCTCTTGGAAGATAATGGAACAAAGTAAGATTTAGCCAGTGTTTATTGATCATCCACAATCGTTTTTGAACAATTCAGGCAGTGTAGCGAAAGTTCTGTAAAATATGATTGACTCTATATCCTTTTTCTTCACCACAAAAAAATAGGATGTAGAGTCAATGGTTAATCTATTTTCATTTATAAAAGATTATCTTGTCGATCAGGAAGATGGAATTCGCCAGTTAATTACCTGGTTTTTAAATCTTGTCATGGAGGAGGAAGCCCTCCTCCAATCTTGTGCACAACGTTATGAGCGTACTGCTTCACGGAAAGCCAGTAGAAACGGCTACAAACCCCGAACTCTCCTTACCAAATATGGAGAACTTGAATTGTTAAAGCCTCAGTTCCGTGAATTTCCTTTTGAAACTCAAGTATTTGAAAAGTATTCCAGGGTTGAAAAGTCCATATTAGCTGCTGTAGCGGAATCTTACCTTCAAGGTGTTTCCACCCGACGGGTAGAAAAGGTCATGACTGCTTTGGGAATAGAGGGAATCTCAGCTTCTTCTGTTTCCAGAATTACTAAAGAACTTGATGAGAAAGTTGAAGAATTTCTCTCAAAGCCAATAGAACATGAAATTCCTTACCTTTTTGTTGATGCGACTTATCTTAAAGTAAGAGATGGACTCCATTATGAGAATAAAGCTCTTTTTGTAGTTGCTGGAATCAGAGATGATGGTTTACGTGAGATTCTTGGAGTAAGATTGGCAGACAGTGAAGACTCTCTATTCTGGGAAGATCTATTCGAAGACCTTAAAGAAAGAGAGTTAAGAGGCGTAAAGTTAGTTGTTTCTGATGGCCATAAAGGAATACAAAAAGCAGTAAGAGAATCCTTTATTGGATCAAGCTGGCAGATGTGTCACGTTCATCTGATAAGACAAGTTCTAAAAAAGGTTCCAAAAAAGAAACAGAAAGAAGTATCAGAGAAAATAAAAGAAGCATTGGTAGACCGTCAGAAGTTACAGGATTTGATAAGGGAACTGGATAATATGGGATATAAAAGTGCAGCTGATACTCTTGAACATTTTCAGTATGATGTAATGAACTACATGCAGTTTCCGCAGAGTCACTGGAGAAGAATAAGGACAACAAATATGATGGAGAGAACTAACAAGGAAATAAAAAGAAGAAGCAGAGTTGTGGGAGCATTTCCGAACCAAGAATCAGTATTGAGACTGGTAGTCTCAATACTGATAGACATTAATGAAGACTGGATCACAGGAAACAGGTATATAGTAATCGAGCAGTAATCAAAAAAGAAGAATTAGGGGTGTATAGAGTCAAATTTACAGAAGATTAGGCACACTGCCTCTACTTTGAAAATTAGTGGATAAAAAGTAAGTTCAATTTGTTTTTATCATTCGGAAGTCAGTCTGATCGGAACTACTGATAATATAAGCAATAACTTCAGGGTTTGAAGCACATAGAGCAAGAATCTCTTCACGTTTCATCAAGGAGAAAAAGAACTCATTTTATATCCAATTTTTCCTAGGAAAAAGGAAAAATTGTGTAGCCTTAACAAGGCTACCTGAATAGTTACAAGATTACTTATGAAAAGGTACAAGAAATCCCTTATAACAGTTTAGGTTTGACTCAACACTAGTCACTTTTTCTGTGCGATCATGAATATATCAGGTACGAAGAAAAAAATCATAGCCTTTCGTCTTGTTTTATACGGTAATAATGAAATTAATTGTTCTACAGCACACGAGTAAGTGAGATATATACTGCTAACCTTAGGTTTGATATAGACTCCAGTTAATTGAGTCAGTGTGTTAGGAATGTGAAACACTCCGTAAATATCCTTAAAACCAGCTTTTTCTAATGAATTTTTAAGTTCTTTATATGTGTATTCCTTCAAGTGCATTCCAAATGGTTTTTCACATTTAAATACTCTAGAAATATCCGCTGGACCCATATGCTTATGAGGAGTAATAAATATATATTTGCCTTCACTTGAAAGTATAGAGTTTACATTTTTGAAATGCTCAATTATATCATCAGGATGAAGATGTTCAATAACTTGGTCAGAAATCACAACATCATAAGATCCAGATTTTTCAAATTTATTTAAATGAATACCATCTGAAATACCCCATGAAAGGTTAGGTACTTCTGAAGCATATTTTCCACCTCTCTCACGTGTGATTTCGGTAGCTTTGCACTCAAAACCACAACTTGCTAAATAGGTAATTAGCTCTGCTTTACCAGATCCAATTTCGTAAATCTTTTTCGGTGGATATCCGAGAATCTCAATTATATTTTTGTATTTTATGGAAGGAGATATATTATTGTTCGAATTTGTAAACTTATTAAGCCACCATAGTTCTCTATACAAAGTAGTATAGCATCTATCAGTTATTTCCCAACGATTTTCAGAATTTGATTTTAAAATCTCGCTTGTCAAAGTTTTTTCAAGATTCCAATGTTTTAAAATCATTTCTTCTGTGATATCATCTTCTGCAGACATATGATAGTTTTTTTTATACCTATCAATAAGTTCCTGACCTCTTGGTTCCTTCATAGTTTTATCCCTTTCTGAATTTTTGCAAAAACATTTGGACTCTTCGTTGTTTTGTGTGGATGTCCTCATAATATTCTCATGAAAACCAATGCAGTCTTGAGTTGAAAATCATCTTATCCACAGGGAATGACGAAGAGCTAACATTTGTTACTCGTATAAGGGGTAATATGCAGCTTTAGTATTATAGCTAGAGGCTCTCAAATTAGACTTTTGCCTTAAAAAGTTATTCTCTTTTTCACTAACTCTAATAGGATTTGCCTTTATTCGATAGTGACAACTTTAAACAATGCTGTATACGTTGTTCTCATGTCGAAAAACAGTATTTTATACAAAGGAGTCCTCTTCGAGGACTCCTTCGAGAACTATCTTAACAGAGAAAGCACTTCAATTTGCCAATTCCTGCGCTTCCTTTGCATTGACGATATTGCAAAGCACGTCGAGCGTACTTTTTATACCAACAAAAGTTGGCACTTTAAGTACAGTGTTTCTTCTATGATAAAACTGTTTGTTGTTAAGTGTTTTAGGAATGATAAAAATATAGGCTCTTCGTCATTTCATATGGGTAGTTTGAAATCTAACTTTTTTAATTTTAAATAGATCATAGTAATAAAATACTTAGTGTTTTGATATCCTCTTGCATTTCTTTTTATTAACTGTACAATACTGTTAATACCTTCTACAACTCCGTAAGTGACCCTGGAATCAAAGTAGTTTAGAATTCCATCCCAATGACTCTTAATGGTTTTAGCAACCTTAATTATTGCCTCTAATCTGCTATGAGTTGCCCAAAAATACCACTTTTTAGATATTGTTCAGCTTCCTCTCGGCTTTTGCATTCCCATAATTTTCTAAGAGGCTGTCTTATTAAATACTACATGTAATTCTATTGTTCGCTAGTATCGTGACAATATAGTTATGAGTCACTTATATACTTTGAATTCAATATTATCTCTTATGTTAAATATAAATCTTAATGATAGTGAAGTTCTATTTCTTAAAAACTTTCGTAACTATTCAGGTAGCCTTGTTAAGGCTACACAATTTTTCCTTTTTCCTAGGAAAAATTGGATATAATATGAGTTCTTTTTCTCCTTGATGAAACGCGAAGAGATTCTTGCTCTATGTGCTTCAAACCCTGAAGTTATTGCTTATATTATAAGTCTTGAGTCTCAAATAAAAGAACTCACTGAAAGATTGACAGCCTTAGAATCTCGCTTAAATCAAAACAGTAGAAACAGCAGTAAACCTCCTTCTACTGACTATTTTTCCAAAGGAAAACCTAATCCCAAGAGTCTTCGTAAAAAGAGTGGCAAGAAACCTGGAGGTCAAGAAGGTCATTCAGGAACAACTCTTGAAATGGTTGATAATCCTGAGTAGATAATTGAACATTCTTTGAGTTGCTGCAAAGAGTGTGGACATCTTCTTGAGGATATTGAAGCTGAAGCTTATGAGAAAAGACAGATTTTTGATATTCCACCTGTAAATCTTACTGTTACGGAACACCGAAGTCAGATAAAGACCTGTCCTTACTGTGGAAGATTAAATAAAGCTGATTTTCCAGAATCCGTAAAATATCCATTTCAATATGGCCCTAATATTTTGTCCTCTGCAATTTACTTTAAAAATCACCATTTCATTCCTTACGAAAGGATTTCTGAATTGTTTAATGATGTAATGGGGATAAAAATCTGTTCTGCTACTATTATTAAAGCAGAAAGAGATTGTTTCCAGAATCTTGAAGAATTTGAAAACATAATTCGAGAAAAGGTACTAGCTTCTCCTGTTATCCATTGTGATGAAACTGGAATGAAAGTTCAAGGAAAAAGACATTGGCTTCATGTAGCTTCTACTGACAAATACACCTGTTATTTTTCTCATCCAAAAAGAGGTTCAGAAGCTATTGATGCTATGGGAATTCTTCCCGAGTTTAAAGGGGTAGCAGTTCATGATGGATGGAAACCTTACAACGGTTATAATTGTGATCATGCTCTTTGCAATGCTCATCTCCAAAGAGAACTTACTGGAATTGAGGAGAATTATAAACAGCAGTGGGCTAAAGATATGAATGAGCTGTTATCTGAAATGAAAAAGTATACCGATGAGTGTAAAGAGCAGGTTAACTATCTTGATTTTGAACAAGTTAAGGCATTAGAAAAAAGGTTCAATGCTGTAATCGCGAAAGGAATTGAAGAAAATCCACCTTCTCTAAATCCTGAAAAACAAGGAAAACGTGGTAAGAATCCAAAAACCAAAGCAAGAAATCTGCTTGATAGGTTTATAGGACATAAAGAAAAGATTCTGAGATTCCTGACAGACTTGAAAGTTCCGTTTGAGAATAATCAAGCAGAAAGAGATGTCAGGATGATGAAGCTACAGCAGAAAATATCAGGAACTTTCAGAACTGAACGGGGAGCGGAAGCTTTCTGCAGAATTAGGGCATATATTTCGACAATAAGAAAGAATGGTTTACCTGTTTTAGAGGGTATTCTCGCGGCGCTCAAAGGAGCGCCGCTAGCTAAATATACCCTGAATAGTTACAAAGAATGAACTGAATGTTTGTATCCTCTTCAAATTGAGTGGAAACCCCTCAATTTCCACTCACTGAGCTTTTTTCTCTGATGATTTGAGCTAAAGATGGCATCTCAAATATACTGCTGACTCTATCGCATATGTACTGATATGCACTTACCCCCAGTTTCTTTGCTGTCTGAATAATCGTCATAAATGTGTCATTTGCTTTTGTTCCTTCCTCTGTTATGGTTTGAAGGCTCACATCTCTTTTTCTGACCTTTGCTCTTGCTGCCAGTTCCGCTGCATTGTTATGCAGCGGAATCTCTGGCAAAATCAGTACCTTTAACAGCTGTTCCTTGTTCTCTTTCGTCTTAGCGATTCTTTCATCCAGCTGTTCATATCCTGTTTTGGTAGAAAACAACTGATCAAACTTAATGGATAATTGCTCCGCTACCTCTGAATCTGGTTTTATTCTAAACTTACAAAGCTCACCATAAAAGTCCCAGTACCTGTCCAGAAAAGCTTCCAGCTTTTCTCTATGATAAGGAACTACTGGCCTCAATTTCTTGTAGTTTCTACCATCATGAATCCAGCAAAGAGCATGATGATATGCAATTTGCCTGAATTGACGTGCATCATCACTCAAAAGTGTGGTAACCACAGGTATGTTTGTCATCTGATGATATGCCGCAATTGCACCGGCTTCAAGAACTTTCTTCTTAGTAGTTTTTCTACCATGCAAAAAAATACAATCCAGTTTTCGACGCATTTCCTCGTCACTGAATATTTTGTTTTTTAAAGAAGAGAGCTTTTCTATCCATCTTTGGGAAACATTAAACGTTTTCATCAGATCAAATGCTTCCTCATTAAAGCAGTACGTTTTTTCTTTTCCACATAAAAGCACATCTAAAATGGTTTCCCGGTTCTTATTTGGAACTGTAAAATAAGCAGCATAATAAAGATTACAAAGAATCTGAGTATAATAATTGACACCATTGACTCTTGCACCTGTATCATCAATCTGCTGATAAGGCGTAGCCTTAAGACCTTCCAGAAAAATCTCGGCTTTCTCCTGATGAAAAATATCAATATCTTTTGTCAAGATTCGAGAAATAGTGGCTTTAGATATATGGACACCAATATTTTTTAGGAATTCATGTATCTTGGGTTCTGAAACATTAGCAACATGATTAAGAGTGATTATAAGAGATTTGATCCCAGGACCAAACTCACCCTTTACGCTTTGTGGCAATTTTCCTGCGTATGTTTTATGCTCAGAAGGAGAATAAAATATTTCTATCCTGTATTTTGTGTTCTCAGGCTTTATGGATATATCCTGAATTATTACGTCTCTATAACCTTTAAGATACGCATCACTGGGTAAATTGGATCTATTAACTTTACATGTTTCAGTTCGATGAACCTCTACTTTGTCCAGTTTAGATTTAGGCTCTTTATCCTATGGAATCTTTCTTTTTCTTCTCTCTTTTTCAGAAGAAATGTCTTCATGCTTTTTAGAGCCACGAATCTTAGGTTTGGCTTTTTCACCTTTGAGTAAGTTGATTTCATCTCGAAGCTTCTGGTTCTCTGCCTTGAGGAATTCAATCTCTTCATTCTGTTTTTCAATTATAGCAAACAAAATGCGAAAAGCTTTGGCATATCTTTCATCTTTAATTTCATCAGGATTGATGTCCAGTGAAGCAAGCAATTGTTTTAAAGCTTCAAGTTCCATTTTTCTACTCCAAAATATGATAAGGGAAAATGGAACTACTATTATAGTTTTTATGTGGTCGAAAATACATTACTGCTTTCGCCCATACAATTTGAAGAGGATACGAATGTTTTGGAGGCTATTTTAACGGCGCTCAAGGGAGCGCCGTTATTAGCATGAGAATTCAAGCATTTAGCTCCAAAACATACTTTTTTACATTGGCTGAATAGTTACAAACCAGAACAGATAGCTGGATATTACAGCTCTATTATGATTTTTCAACATGCATTACTGACTTTTCGGATAGGCTCTTAGTAGGATTATCTCAAACAGAAGGGATAGAGTCTAAGCAATACGTTTTATAACTTCTTGTCGCACTTACAGAACTTTTGAGAGATTGTCTCTAGAAAATCGATTCCAACTTTTTTTTTATTTTTTCTAATAGTTTAAAATCATCTTCATCTAGAGATTTAGTAAGTGGTATTGATAGTATATATGTTACTAGGAATATTGAGTAAAATTTCCATATTGTCCATACTGTTTGAGCAATTAAAGTTCTAAACGTGTAAAAGGCAATTATCAATAAAACTGTTGTCAAAACAAATTTGATATACATTTTCGTAAATAAGTGAACCCTAAGAAACTGATATAATTTTATAGTCATATATATTTCTATAAATGTAAAGGAGACTGCTGATGCAATGGCCGCTCCAAGCATACCATATGGAGGAATTAATATCAGATTCAAAATTATGTTCATTATAGCACTAATTATAGAACAGTTCATTAAGAGACGAGATTTACCTGCTGAGAGTAATGTGTAGTAATTTAATCCAAATAACGAATTCATAATATATCCTAGAGCAAGAATTTGCAGAACGTTGCCAGCTCCGCTATATCTAGATCCATAGAGAACATTTATTATAAACTCTGGATACATAAATAACAAGGCAAACACTGGTATAGTTGCTATGAAATTCCATTTTGTTGAGCTTTCGCTAATTTTCCTGATATCTTTTATCTGATTTTTGCTATATAAGTTTGATATAATAGGTAAGTACAAAAAGCCTACCGAATTAATTCCTGTTGATAATAAGGTAGCTAAAGGATACACTGCATTGTAAGAGGCCACTATTTCAGGTGTTTTAAAATATCCAAGCATTAAGGTATCAGTCCAAGACATTATCATTATTAAAATACTCACTCCTAAAAGAGGAATGGAGTTTCTTAATAGTGTCTTTGTATTGTGGTTAATATTTACATTTTTCCAGTTAACTAAAATAGGATTTTCTTTAACAAAGTATATTATTATCATTATAAATGTACTCAAAACTGAAATCAAATAAACAGTAATCATTTTAATAAATGAAGGATTAAAGTAAACTACCACTCCAAGAAGGAAAAGATATACTATTGGTTGTAATATATTGTTAAAATAAATCTTAGTAGTAACTTTATCGAAACCTCTAAATATAGCTATAATAATATTTATTAATACAGTGAAAGGAATTGATATCGCCATAATTCTTAATATATATGAAACCTCTTGAGAATGAAAAATATCTACTGCAATATAATCTGCTACTGTAAATACCAGACTAGTTATTAAAATGCTTGCCATCAGTGTACTTATTATAGATGAATAAATTATATCTTGAACATTTTTTGTTTCATTTTTTCCTCTGAAATATGCAACATATCTTGCAGTTCCATCTTGTAATCCAAGCGTAGATATTGTCGTACAAATAGTTATTATAGTGAATGTAAGGGAATAAATTCCATATTCATTTTGAGTGGTAAATCTTATCATAATTATCCTAGATAGAAATCCTAAAAAGAGGCTTACAATTGTTCCTACAAATATCACTGTAGATCCTTTTACTATTTTTCGAAGTGATTCATCTATATTCTTTGACATAATTTACCAAATCTATGTTTGTTTTTCTATAATTTTTAAATCTATGATGCCTTCAATATTTGTTCATCTGTCAAATCTCTACATCATTTCTGCTTTGCGACGCTTTCATATTAGTTTATAATAAGTTTAGAAATATTTTCATTGGTCTTCAGTTAAGGAATTTTCTTGCCAGAAAGCTATCGATTTTGCATTAAAGACCAGCCTTCAATTTTGGCCTATTTACATGAAATCGATACCTTGTTCCATTTCACAACCTATTTAACTATCTGCCAAATGTTGAGAAAATAGACTCAATTTATCAAGATTCCTCACTTAACCGAAGACGCATGGAAATATTTTCAATTTCATAGGTATCTCTTCAAATTGTATGGGTAAAAGTAAATTTCATGTATTTGCTGAAAATTTAAGAATTTATCCAAGTCTGAGAAACAACCTCAAGCAATGCATTCAACTTTATAACTGTATGCTAAAATTGTTGTACATTTTTTTGAGTTGGAAAATTATCCATTGAATTTGAAGAGAATACTTTCGTAAGATTTTTTCGTTCCAATTAGAGTTGAACTTTTTTCTTTCTTTAATCTACTGATGAAAAGGGAGTCAATTTTTCAGGGTACTGGTAGGGCCGAAATTGTTTGTACAACGGGTTATAAATACAGGCAAGCCGTATGTGTATAATGATGCAAGGAGATTGGAACCTTCTTTACTAGTGTCATGGCAACTTAGTTATTATGATACTTCAATACATAGAAAATACTTCATCTGTAGTCCCGTTCTTAATTTAATGATCCATAACTAAATTGCTTAGACACTAGTGTTTTGACAATTTAATTATGGTGTATAGTATTTTGACATTTTTTCGTCAGCAATTTTTCGAGTAAACTTCCAGTTGATCTTACATTCATGTTCGTTTCTCCTCTTAGTCCATGAATCTACTTCATGAACCAAAGTACCCATGTTACCAATCCGCCTTCCAGTGCATTCTATATCCATGACATTAATTTCTATTTCTGCTGCATTCAGCCAACTCGCATGTTTAGGAGTATAATGGAATTCTGCATTTTTTAGAATCTTTTCTGTTTCTTCTTTTCCGAAAGCTTCTTCACGCAACTTTTCTTTGTGGGTGTTGAGATTATCCATGACCAAACGTGTAGTTTTTGTTTTCTAATTCCTTTCTACAAGTGCCTTAACAAAATGTGCAAAATCTATCTTAGTCCTTCTATTGGTAACCAAAGTCATCCTTTTTCCTGCTTTAAATTCTACTGCCATGAATATGTTTGCAGTTCCATTCCTAACATATTCATAATCATATTTTTCTGGACTTCCAGGTTTCATCGGAATGGACTTTCTCTTATCCCCAAGAATTTGCTTTGGTTTTTCGTCATACATATTAGAGGTTTTTCCGGATCATAGTCTTCTTCAAAGACTGAGAACGTCATACATTCTTTTCCTACATTCTGCGCCTATAGTTTGGATGCACCACATTCTCTTCGACTAGGGCTTATTTTTGCTTTTTTTAAAACAAGCCTGATGCTCTCTTTGTTTATTGTCTCAAAACCTTCTTTTTTCTTCAATTCTTCAGTCAGCAGTGCAAGTGTCCACTTTTTTCTTCCATCAGGAGGTGTAGTACATGCTTGAGCTATGATTTCTGCAATGTGTTTCTCTGTATATTTTATGGGTTGACCAGTCTCTTGCATCTTTCTGTCCTTTTTTAACAAAGTCTTGAAGGTATTGTTCTTCGTGATCTTTAAGTTTGATTTTCACCATTAAGAGTTATATAGCATTTAATGTATCTAAAAAACACCAAATTTAAATTGTCATGACACTAGGGGTAGGGACTTGAAGGATTCAAATTATCTGTTTCGGTAAAAGAACCTTCCTTTGTGCTTCTGTAAACCTTATCAGTAGAGAGATTACTGAACTTTTTGATCTTATTCGCAAGGGCACTCTGAAGAAGGACACTTGTTCCGAGTACATTTCCCCTCACAAAGATTGAGCCGTCATCAATTGAGCGGTCTACGTGACTTTCGGCTACAAAATGGACAACCTTATCTGCTTTTTTCATGATTTCATTTACAATCACAGAGTCACATCTATCACTTTTAATGGAAGAGTAGTTTAAATTTGCCTCAATATTTTTGAAATCTGCGGGGTTTACGACGTAGGTAAACTTATCAAGGTTTACAACTTCATAATCCAGATATTTTTTCAACATGTAACGGATAAAGTTGCTGCCTATGAATCCGCAGTCTTCTGCAACCAGAAGTCTCACTTAGGTCACCTCTTGATCAAATAGTCAAAGTCAACTGTTTGTGCTTATTGAAAATATCGAATTCTCAAAAACTTATTATGTATTTTAATACTTTAGTAGGAGTTTATCTTTCAATGAAAGTCTTTTCAATGCCAGTTTATTCCAATAGTTTGTACTGAAACTCGGCTCGGTATGTATTTTTAGCAAATAGTACCATCCATTAATTCCTGGAAACTTTTTTCCTTAAAGGGTACTTTGCCTGCTTTGAGAGTATCTACAGTACGTTTGTTTATATCAACCCCTACAAATTCATGACCACTGTTTGAGAAAATCAGGCCTCTCTGTATTATCCCGGAGCGCCACGCAAGGAACTTTGAGGATACAGCTTTCTTCCTCCACACCTCCACTGTCGGTCAGGATCATTCTTGCCCCGCTCTCGAGCTGTAAAAATTCTAGGTAGCCAAGAGGTTCAATCAGCCTTGTTCTTTTAGGGACTTCAACACCGAATTTTTTGATCATTTTCACAGTTCTAGGATGGGCTGGAAAGATGGTAGGAAGACCAAATTCTTGGTATATCTGCGAAAAGCCGTAAAGGATCCTGCCGAGGAGTTCTTTGCCGTCCACGTTTTCGGCACGGTGCGCTGTAGCTGCAAAATATTCTTTTTCCTTTAAGCCGAGTTCTTTAAGGATATTAGCTCCATTTTTAGAAATCTCAAGGTTCTGATAGGCTGCATCAACGACCGTATTTCCTGTGACAAAGATTTTTTCTTCGGGAATACCTTCATTTAGCAGGTACTTTCTTGAAGTTTCGGTAGGGGTGAATAGGTAATCAGAAATGTGGTCTGTAATGATCCTGTTTGTTTCTTCGGGCATTGTGCAGTCAAAAGATCTCAAACCTGCTTCAACATGTCCGATTTTGATCTGAAGTTTGGAAGCTGCAAGGGCCCCGGCAAGGACAGTGTTTGCATCTCCCTGGACAAGTACAATATCCGGTCTGTCTTGAATCAGAATTTCTTCGATGGCTACAAGCATTTTTCCGGTTTGTTTCCCATGTTTGCCAGCGCCGACGTCAAGATTATATTTTGCGTGTGGGAGTTTTAGCTGCTCAAAAAAGATTTTGTCCATTTCGTAGCTATAATGCTGACCTGTGTGGAGAATATAATAGTTAATGCCCTGTTTTTCACATTGCCTTATAATAGGGCTCATTTTTATAATCTCAGGCCTCGTGCCGAGAATGATTGCAATCTTCATAATTTTGCCTTGCCTGCGCCGGGTAATTTTATTTTCTTTAAAAATTTACATAGAATTGTATCAATTTTCACCCAAAAATAACTAAGGAATGATATAATATCAAGGAATTTTGTTACCATGAATGGTTATTTGGGAAATGGAACTATAAGAGCAATTCCTAGATTGAAAATTTGAAGTTATATGTTTAACATTATTCATTCTCTGACCCTTGAAAGACCATCTAAAGTTCCAAACCTGACATAAATACACTAAAATAATATCACGCAGACCCATTTTTTGTATAACTCCTCAAAAACCCCACTTGAGTTCTCGTTTATATTGCATTTTTATTACTTCAGTAGTAGTCCCCTAAATTTTTTGCTCAGAGTTATCTTACCCAGTTTATTAAATTACAGAGGTACAGGTTTTAATCTTATTTACAGATCTGAGTAGTAAATTTTAATATCATAGTAGTAAATTTAATTATGTTTTTGACTTTATATATATGTCGATTCAGTTAAAATTTTCGATATAGAAAGTAACAAATGTGTTGAAAGTTTTCTCAGTAAAATGACTAAATTTGTCAGAAATAACAGGAGTAAAATCAAAAAAGAACTCAGGATTAAATTAATCAATTACCAACCAAGTTGTGCTGATATTCCGGCAGAAGCTTTAATCCCGTATCTACTCTTTTGATTATCCTGCCGACTGTTATCAAAAGTTTTATTATTTTTGCAAGAATTTTATTATGTTTAATAACCGGCTTGATTAAATATGCCGTAAAACTTGCCTTTCAAAGATGTGTGAGTTTACGTTATCTAGAGACTTTGTTTGTGTATGCCTAATAAAAGAATAGTCCTTAAGGTAACGATTTTGTTAGGATGACAGGTATTTCTTTAACAAAATTTTTGAAAGATTTTAGTTTTCGTACCTGTAGCTTTATTACTACGGGAGCGCATAGGGTCACGAATACCCCATCCTTCACAGGCTGTCCGACAATTATCTCAGTTAATTGAGGTTTCTGCTTTGAATATATTAATGATTATATAATATTTCACTAATTTTTAGATTTATGGCGTTTATCAAATCTTCAAAGAATCAAGTTTGGACTTTACCTCCAGATATTCGAGATCTAATTCCTATAGATCATATCTGCTACTTGGTTGAATCTTTTGTAGATGAGATGGATTTCAGCGAATTTGAAACAAGGTATGAGGGTTCTGGACACCCAGCTTATCATCCGTGCATAATGTGTAAAATTTTGATTCAGTCGATGCTTGATAGAGTTCGATCATCGCGAGCAATAGCTCGCAATGTCCGAGAAAATGTAGTTTACATGTATTTGGCTGAAAACCTACAACCGGATTTTAGAACAATAAGTGACTTCAGAAAAGATAATGAAAAATTGATTACAGAACTGTTCAAAAACACAGTTAAAGCAGCTAAAGATCTAGGTATAATAGGTCTTGAGCAGTTAAGGAATGACAAAAATATAAATTCAAATATATTCATTGCCTAAAGCTAATTCTGTTTTAACTGATACAACCAGAAAGGACTTTACTTAAATGCTACGCAAAAAATACCCTGAAGAAACAGAAAAGCAAATGAAATCATTTTTTGATTCTTTGAATGAGAGAGACAGAAGGAGATACGCAGCCATAGAAACAATGAAGTTAGGTCATGGCGGACAAAAGTATATAAGTAGTGTAATGAGCTGTCATTTTCAAACTATCATGGCTGGAATTAATGAAATCACTAATGGTATAGAAACTCCAGATAACAGGATTCGAAAGCCTGGTGGAGGTAAAAAGAAAATCATCGACAATGTGGAAAATATAGATGAAGTTTTCTTTGAGATCTTAAAAGATCATACTGCTGGAAGTCCTATAGACGAAGAAATAAAATGGACAAACCTCTCCCTTAAAGATATTTCAAATGCTTTCAAATCGAGAGATATGAATATATCACCATATGTAGTAAAGCAGCTATTGAAGAAACATGGTTTTGTAGAAAGAAAAATGACTAAAGCTGTCACAATGAAAGACTGTAAAGACAGAAACAGGCAATTTGAGAGAATTAAAGAGCTGAAAGAAGAGTACTCTAACAGCGAAAATCCGATTATCAGTATAGATGTTAAAAAAAGAATTCATAGGTAATTTCTACCGAGACGGAAAATTTTATTGTACTGGACCGGTAAAAGTATATGATCATGACTTCAATACATTTTCAAATGGTGTCGTAATTCCACATGGCATATACGACGTGAAACTTAATGAAGGCTATATCACTTTAGGAACCAGTAAGGATACGAGTGAATTTTGTTGTGACTGTATTAAATACTGGTGGGAAAATTACGGCAAGGAAAATTACCCCAGTTCATATAGCATTTTGGCTTTTGCAGATGGTGGTGGAAGCAACTCAAGTAGACATTATATTTTCAAGGAAGATTTACAAAAGCTGGTAAATGAAATTGGAATTGAAATTCGAATGGCTCATTACCCACCATACACTTCGAAATATAACCCAATTGAACATAGGTTATTCTGCCATGTAACGGCTGCCTGTAAAGGTGCCGTTTTCAGCAATATTGATGTGGTTAAAAGTCTGATTGATAAGACTTCGACATCAACAGGATTGAAAGTGTTTTCGACTATCAAGGATAAAGTTTATGCGACAGCAAGAAAAGTAAGTGAAAACTTCAAGAAAAATATGAAAATTGTATTTGATGATTATTTGGGAAAATGGAATTATAGAGTAATTCCAGAAGTGAAAACTTGAAGTTATATTTCAAACGTTCCTAAGCATTGACGGATCCATAGTAAAAGCTTCTGCGTCAAAAAATAGTGTGGTTTTGGAAGAGGTCTTGAAAGTTATTGGAGAATACGTCAACAATGAATTAAAAAAAGGTATAGAAGTAGACAAACTTGAAGATGAGCATTTTGGTAATTGCCGTGGTTACGATCAATTGAATGAAAATGAAAAGTACAAAGTAAAAGCTGTAGTTGCAAGGTACATAAAGCAAGTAAATAAAGATAATTCTGATGACCGTAAAAATGAGATAAAAAACATAGTTGAAGAATCACTTGAAGAATTTAAAAAAGACGGTATTGATAAAGTAAGCTTGACCGATAAAGAATCTCGTTTTATGAAAAACAAAAAGAGAGTATTTGAACTGGCATACAATTCTCAAATAACTGTGGATCATAAACTGGGGATTATTGTTGCAAATGCTGTATCTCAAGATAGAACTGATATGTATCAATTGGAGCCACAGATTAAACTTGTGGAAGAAAATTGTGGTTTATTAAAAGAAGGCACTAAAATATGTGCAGACAGTGGATACTATAGTGGAAATAATATTCATTATTTGAATGATAAAAAATTGGATCCATACATTCCAGGGCAAAAAGAAATAGCTAAATCAAAAACAGAAAACGTTGAAGATACTATATTCGACACTAGCAATTTTCAATATGACGAAGAAAATGATGAGTTTATATGCCCTGAAAATCAAAGATTGAAGTTTTTATACGAGGGTCATGAGAAAGAAAGGAAGAAAAAGTATAGACTTTACAAGGGGACTAAATGTAAAAAATGTGAATTCGGCAAAAAGTGTACAAATAGGATGGATGGAATTAGGCATTTAAAAATAGATGAATTTTCAAAGGAAAGAAAGCAATTAGCCGATAAAATGGGGACAAAATAAGCTAAAAGAATATATGGACAAAGAAAGCAGGTAGTGGAACCTGTAATTGGGAACTATAAAGAGAATTTAGGGTTTAGAGAATTTTTAACCAGAGGACTGAAATCAGTCAGAAACGAATTTAATTTAGTGTGTACTGCAGCTAATTTAAGGAAAACATGGATTTACTCAAATAAAAACGAGATCATTGGAAAGAATATTGGAAATAGATGGAATTTTTCATTTTAAAAATTGAGTCACCACAAAAAATAGATAACAAATTTGTATAAAGAAAAAATTCTAACCTACCAACATACTACTTTATTTCATTACTATCAGTAATTGTCGGACAGCCTCTTTAGGGTGGGGTGGCCGCCCGCAATTTGATTCATATATTGCCTCAAGCGACCCTGTATCCGACATATTTTGGAGACACGCCACCAAATGCGAATTTTATCTGCAAAATATAGAAAAACGTGCCCTACAGTTTACAGGATAGCTTTTTTGGAGTCTCAATTTATGCTTTGCAAGAGATCATTCACGGAAAATTTATATTTATGGAGCTATTTATACATGACTTTCCCTAAATAACTTAATTTTATATTCATTTATACAAAAAAGGATAACTAATAAGATTATTCTCCAATTATTTTCATTGATTAAATGAATTGCAGTAAATTTATATGATAGTTTTTCATATTAGTCTCCAAAAAGTTAATATCGCAGTATATATTAGACACTTATAATATTATCGGAATTAAATGGCCTTTCAGGCTCATAGGCAAATTCACTTTAAATTGCATAATATCCAGGGGTCATCCAAATTGAGCAAAGAAAAAATAGTGGATAAGAGTGCCCAGCGCATAGTCCAAAAACAAAGTGAGTGTGTAAAGAGCACAGCCCCGCAGAATGTCACAGTGATCCTTCCTGCCTATAATGAAGAAATTTCCATAGGAAGTGTAGTCCTGCTTGCCAGATACTATGCCGACAGCGTAATCGTGGTCGATGATGGCAGTTCGGACCGGACAGCCGAGATTGCAAAAAAAGCAGGAGCTGAGGTAATTGTTCATGAGGCAAACAAAGGGAAAGGCGCAGCCCTCAAGACCGGTTTTGCAGCCGCAGACGACCTGGGCGCAGATATTATAGTTACAATGGACTCTGATGGTCAGCACAATCCTGCCGAGATCCCCAAGCTTGTTGATCCTATTATTAAAGGTGAAGCCGACATGGTCAACGGCAGCAGATACTTAAACGGCCTGGATAAAAATACGCCTTCCTACCGTCGGGTCGGCCAGACTATTCTTGACGGGGCCACCAAGCTAAATTCAGGGCTTCAGATTACCGATTCCCAGAGCGGCTTTCGTGCCTTTTCAGCCTCAACGAAAAATGTTTTCCGCTTCAAAGCTCAGGGTATGGCTATTGAAAGCGAAATGCTTGCAGATGCAGGCAAATCCGGCCTTCGTATAGCCGAAGTTGAAATTGGCGTCCGATACGACGTAGACTGTTCAACTGTAAACCCGATAAAACACGGCTTTGGAGTTCTTTTTATGATTTTAAAAGATATTGAATTCAACAAACCTCTTTACTACCTTACAGTCCCGGGATTGATTCTTGGAATAAGTGGTTTTATTATGGGCGCTTATTTTGTACAGGATTTCACGATGGGAAAAAGTTTGTATTTTGGGCCTACAATGCTCATGATTCTGTTTATTATCGTAGGAAGTTTCATGGCTTTGACAGGTATCTTACTGCATTCCATATCTACAATTTTGAAGGACGTGAAAATCGCGTAATTTCTTTATGTAAGTGGCTGGCAGTTTATAAACTTCATTTTTCAGGCAGTAGATAAATTGGAGCTTTATATTTGTTATATAATTCTCTTGAGATACCAATACTGTGCTGATTTCAGTCTAATAATTTCAGTCTAATAATTTCAGTCTAATAATTTCAGTCTAATAATTTCAGTCTAATAATTTCAGTCTAATAATTTCAGTCTAATAATTTCAGTCTAATAATTTCAGTCTAATAATTTCAGTCTAATAATTTCAGTCTAATAATTTCAGTCTAATAATTTCAGTCTAATAATTTCAGTCTAATAATTTCAGTCTAATAATGTGTTAGTTCGATCCACAATATGGCGAATACAAACGACATGATATTCTTCGAATAACATGCACAACCAATGAAAGTGTTTGCAGATGGCAGCATTTTCATGCTAAATATGGTGAATAATACTTGAGAATTTATGTTGAATTGGTTGCTAAAGTAATAAAAACTAAGATTATTAAAAAAGGTGTTAATAGCAATGATCGGTATTATTCTAGGTACACGACCGGAAATTATCAAAATGTCTCCTGTCATAACAGAATGCGAAAAACTAAACCTGAAATATTTCATACTTCACACTGGTCAGCATTATTCCTATGAAATGGATCGTATTTTTTTTGATATGCTAAATCTCCCTCAACCTGACTACAACTTAGATACAGGTTCTGGAACCCACGCTTCACAGACTGGTAAAATCATGCTGGGTATTGAAAATGTTCTCTCCATGGTACAACCTGACATTGTTCTTGTACAGGGAGATACTAATACCGTTCTTTCTGCAAGTCTTGTGGCAGCTAAATTAAATATTAAAGTTGGGCATGTTGAGGCTGGTCTCAGGAGCTTTGACCGAAATATGCCAGAAGAGATAAATCGCATTGTCTCAGACCATATTTCCGATTATCTTTTTGCTCCAACTGAAACTTCATATCAACAATTAGTAAAAGAGGGAATTGATCCTGAAAATATCTTTGTCACGGGAAATACCGTTGTCGATGCAGTATATCAAAATATCAAAATTGCAAAAAATAAAGTAGATATACTGAAAAAACTGGGCTTATTTCCTAAAAAATATATCCTTGTTACCTTTCATCGAGCTGAAAATGTAGATATTAAAGAAAGGCTGGAGGGAATTATTACAGGACTAAAATTGATTAAGGATTATTTTTCACTTCCAATAATTTTTCCTATTCATCCAAGAACTGAAAAAATGGTAAAACAGTTCGGCTTTTCTCTAGAAGGAATTAATATTATCCCCCCACAGGGATTTCTTGAGTTCCTTCAACTGGAAGCTAATGCCAAATTTGTATTAACAGATTCCGGAGGCTTACAGGAAGAAACCTGCATACTGGGAGTACCTTGCATTACTTTAAGGGATAATACTGAGCGTCCGGAAACTCTGGAAGTCGGGTCCAATGTTCTTGCAGGTGTGAACCCGCTTGTAATACTCAGCCATGCTAAGAATGCAGTTAGGGAAAAACATTGGAGTAATCCCTATGGCAATGGGACTGCGGCAAAATTAATCGTAGACATATGCAAGAATGCAATCAAGGAGAAAAATTGGAGTAATCAATATAAAGATGAAGCTACGGAAAAAATTGCTTTAGATATATGCGGAGAAGTTTCGAAATAATACCGTCAGTTAAATATTAATAAATTATTATTAAAGACCCGGAGAAAAAATATGGAAACCCAAAGAATACTTGTTACTGGTGGAGCAGGTTTCATCGGTACAAATCTTGTTAATGAATTGAAAAGTAGAGGTCACGAAGTAATCGCGGCTGATCTCTATAACACCAGGCGTGAAAATTACATTAGAGCTGATGTCAGAAACTATAGACAAGTTGAAAGAATTTTTGAACAATCAAAATTCGACTATGTCTATCATTTAGCAGCCGAATATGGCCGATGGAATGGAGAGGATTACTATGAAAATCTCTGGCAGACTAATGTGATAGGCACTAAGAATATGCTTCGGCTCCAGGAGAAACTCAAATTCCGCATGATTTTTTATTCCAGTGCAGAAGTGTATGGAGATTATAATGGGGTTATGACCGAAGATGTGATGGAAAATAACCCCATTAAAGATACTTATCAAATGAATGACTATGCCATCACTAAATGGGATGGGGAACTTATGTGTATGAACTCTGCGAAGATGTTTGGAACAGAGACTGTCAGGGTTCGTCCCGTAAATTGTTATGGTCCCTATGAACATTATACACCTTATCGAGGTTTTATTCCTAAATTTATCTATCTGGCCCTCCATAATAAACCGTACACGGTGCATGGCGGACATAAACGAATAATCGACTTCGTTGAAGATTCCTGTAATACCTGGGCAAATATTGTTGATAATTTCATTCCTGGAGAGGTCTACAATGTAGCTGGAAGGCCTGAATGGGAGAAAGATATTAAAGAATATTCAGATCTTGTGTTGAAAGCCGTAGGTATAGATGATTCCCTTGTTACTTATGAAGGGGCAGAAGAGTTTACAACAAAAGTAAAAACAATTGATTGTTCTAAAGCCATAAGAGACCTTAAACATAATCCAAAAGTTTCTCCAGAAGAGGGGATAAGCAGAACAGTAGAATGGATGAAAAAATATTACAGAATAGGTGAATAAAGTGAGAGACTATACAAGTGATTATGAAGGAAAAACTATACTTGTTACTGGAGGAGCTGGTGCTATTGGAGGAAACCTCTGCCGAAAACTCTCCGATATGAACGCACATAAGGTTATCATATTAGATGATCTCTCCTCTTCTTATGAGTGGAACATACCAGAAGCAGATAACATCTTTTTTGTTAAAGGGAGCATTTTGAATGATGAAATGCTCAAGCGGGTCTTCAAAGAAAAACCTGATTATGTATTCCATCTAGCTGCCCATTTTGCAAACCAGAATTCTGTTGACAACCCTGAGAAAGACCTCATGATCAATGGTATAGGGATTCTCAAAGTTCTTCAGTACGCTCAACTTGTTAGTGTAAAGCGGTTTGTTTATTCCTCATCCGGATGCGGAGTTTATGGGCTTGATTCCAAAATGCCATTCGAAGAACATGATATTTCAATCAGTCTTCACACACCTTATCAGGTAACGAAACTTCTTGGTGAACTGTACACCAATTACTTCCATAATCTTTACAATATGCCCATTGCAAACGCTCGCTTCTTCAACTCCTATGGGCCAGGGGAAGTTCCAGGAAAGTATAGAAATGTAATCCCCAACTTTTTCTACTGGGCGATGAAAGGACTGTCACTCCCAATTACTGGTAACGGCACAGAAACAAGAGACTGGACTTATGTAGGAGACATTGTCAATGGTCTGGTTGCCATGGGTATAGAAGAAGAAGCCATTGGTGAGGCTTTTAACCTTGGTTCAGGGATAGATCATCAGGTCATTGAAATGGCAACAATTGTCAATGGATTAACGAATAACGAAGCTGCAGTTTCTTTTAAAGAACGCAGGGACTGGGATGTAAAGACAAAACTTCTTTCCTGCGTTGATAAAGCGAATAGGGTACTTGGTTATAAACCTCAGATGAAATTTGAGGACGGCCTGAAAAATGTACATGCCTGGTTTGAAGAAAATTGGGAAAATATTGAGAAGAGTGCAGAGTTCTGATGTGTGATGCTGAATGAATATCTTAGTGCTTCAGGAAACCGATTGGATAAAAAGAGGGCCTCATCAACAGCACCATTTAATGGATAGAATGGCGTTGAAAGGCCATAAGATAAGAGTAATTGATTACGACTACCTATGGAAAGAAGACAAAGATACAGAAATAATCACCGGTCGGAAAGAGATTAACGGAGCTTACAAAATATTTAAGGAAGCTGATATTACTCTTATCAGGCCAGGAATGATTAAAGTTCCTATCCTTGATGTAGCATCTATCTTTTACTTCCATAAAAAAGAGATTAAAAAACAGATTAAAGAGTTTAATCCAGATGTAATAATTGCATTTGGCATTCTTAATGCATATATTGGTATGCAGCAGGCTAAAAAGCACAATATTCCCTTTGTATATTATCTTATAGACCATTTACATACATTGCTTCCAGGTGAACTCAAACGAAAAACCGCAGAACAGTTTGAGAAATGGACAATCAAGGGCGCAGATAAGGTATTTGTTATTAACCAGGGTTTAAGAGACTATGCTATGGAGATGGGTGGAAATAGCAATAAAATATCTGTAGTACCTGCAGGCGTTGATCTTGAAAAATTCAATCCTCAGGTAGATGGTTCATTGATCAGAGAAAAATATGGGATCAAAAAAGATGATATCTTATTGTTCTTTATGGGGTGGATATACGAGTTCTCGGGAATGAAAGAAGTTGCAGAAAGTATTTCTACCACTAAAAACGAACACTTTAAATTAATGGTAGTCGGAGAAGGAGATCTCTTCAAACCTTTACTCAAAATGAAAACTGAAAAAAAAATGGATGGAAAATTGATACTAACAGGAAAAATCCCGTTTGAAGAAATTCCGGAACATATTGCTGCTGCTGATGTTTGCCTTTTGCCAGCTTATAAAAATGAAATTATGATGAACATAGTGCCGATCAAGGTCTACGAGTATATGGCTGTAGGAAAACCTGTAATAGCCACCAACCTTCCTGGTATACAAAAGGAGTTTGGATTTAATAGTGGAATTAACTATATTGAAGACTCCGCTGATACGTTAGAAAAAGCAACATGGCTTTACAAATCACATAAAGTTGAAGATGAAGGTGAAAAAGCATACTCCTATGTTCATAATTTAAGTTGGGATAAAGTTACTGTTCAGTTTGAAAATCTCTTGAGCAATTGTTAAAAAGAAGAGAAAGATGAATATGCCAACTAACAGCCCTAAAGTCTATATTAACACAATTAATGAACAAAATCTTTTAGAAGAAATTCAAAAAGGATTAGAATTCATACAAGTAGATGAAATTATCAATAGAAATTCTGTAATTTTTATTAAACCGAATTTAACTGATTATATTCACAAACCTGGAATAACCACAACTCCACAAATGATTAAAGCAGTAATAGAAACGTTTTCTCCACGCGTAAAAAAAGTATTTGTGGGAGAATCAGATGGAGGAAACTATTCTTACTCAGCGGATACTTCTTTGAAGAACCATGGCATTTTTGACGTTGCTAGTCATTTTTCCAATGTAGAGGTTGTCAATCTTTCAAAGTTGCCTAGAAAGAAAGTTATCGAAAATGTATGTGGAAAAGAAGTGTGGGTTGATCTTCCAGACTTATTACTTAACGAAATAGATTGTCTTGTTTCAGTACCTGTCCTGAAGACTCATGCAATGACCCATGGAACTTTTAGTATTAAAAATCTATGGGGATGTTATCCTGATCCAATGAGGCTACTTTACCATAAAAACCTTGACTATAAACTGGCTCTTATCAGCAAATTAACTAAAAATAAGATTCAAATAGTCGATGGCTTCTGGGCACTGGACGGTCACGGTCCTATGGAAGGAACTCCTGTAAAAACAAATAAGATTTTAATCTCGAATAACCCTGTTGCAGTTGATTCTTCAGCAGCATACTTAATGAATCTAGATAAAAGTAAAATAAAACATCTGGGTGTAGCTGAACAATTTGGCCTGGGAATATCTGATATTAATAAAATTCAATATAATAGAGATGTGCATAGAGAGAAGTTACAAAGTTTCAAGCCTTATAAAGTAAGACTTGACTATCTTTCAGTTTTACTGTTTAAAAGCGAAATCCTTTCAAAAATTGTATTGTCTTCTCCAATTACACCTCTTATTTATAAAATCGTGAATGTTTCAAGGCCAAAAAACAAAAGGACATACTGTGCAGAGCATAATAAGGCTAAAAATGAATTCCGCGGCAGGTAAAATACTTCCATATGTGGTACTATGAAAATACTACAGGTCATTCAATTTTTTTCTTCAAACCATGGGGGTTCAGCAGTAGTTCCCTATGAATTATCAAAAAATCTTCAAAAAAGAGGGCATGAAGTTACAGTCCTGACAACTGATTTTCAACTAAATAATGATTTTATTGATTCATTAGAGGGAGTAGAAGTTATTCCTTTTCATTGTCAATTGAGTATAGGAGGCTTATTAGTTTCTCCTTCTATAAACAAGTACTTAAATGAAAATATTGCTAAATTCGATATCATCCACATGCACAACTTTAGAACTTATCAAAATATTATTGTTTATAAATATGCAAAAAAATATAATATTCCTTGCATTCTTCAGGCGCATGGCTCGGTATCTCGAATTGTCGAAAAAAAAAGTTTAAAATACATTTATGATGTGTCTTGCGGAAATCGATTGCTAAAAAGCGTATCAAATGTTATTGCTGTATCTAATGTCGAAGTTAATCAATATTTACAAATGAATGTCCCTCTTGAAAAAGTGGTTGTTATCCCAAATGGTATAGATATTGGTTCATTTTCTAACTTACCTAAAAAAGGTAGTTTTAGAGCCAAGTACCATATTAACCAGAAGCATATGATATTGTATTTAGGCAGGCTGCACGAAAGAAAAGGTATTGATTTTTTAATCAGATCATTTGCAGAGCTATTAACTGAAATGGATAATGTTATTTTGGTACTGGCAGGTCCAGATGATGGACATCTAAACAAGGCAAAATCTATAGTTGAAGAATTAAGCCTAAATGATAAAGTCAAGTTTACTGGTTTTATAAGTAGTGCTGAAAAACTCGAGGCATATATGGATGCTGATGTCCTGGTTTATCCCTCGGTTCTTGAAATATTTGGTCTTGTTCCATTCGAATCTATTACATGTGGGACTCCAGTGATCGTAACTGATGATTGTGGTTGTGGTGAATTTATAAAAAAAGCTAATTGTGGATACTTGGTAACATACGGGGATATAATTGATTTGAAATACAAAATTAGGCAGATACTTGAGAATCCTGATATTGGAAGCAAATTTGTTGAGAATGGGAATAAATATATTACAAATAATTTAACCTGGCCACTGATTTGCAAAAAAATAGAGACGCTTTATGAGGATTGTATTCATAAAAAGTGAATGTGTTACAATCCATTTCGAGACCCTCGGAAGACCCGGAAATATATTTTTAAACATATTTTTAGACAATGCTAATAGACGAAGGAGCATATATGGTTATCAAAAGAAAAAGTATTTGCGTAATCACTTTTCCACCCATGAAAGCAGGGCTTACTCCATTATCTAATCTTATTGATATTTTAACTTCTTCTTTTAAAGAAATACATCTTATTACTGGAAATGATGGTTATAATTATTTTACGAATAATAAATATATTCATTTGTATGGTATATTTCATTCCCAGGGTACTGGCAAAATTAATAGGATTAAAAATTATATCTTTACTCAGTTGAAAATAGCTCATGTACTTCTCAATATAATTGGCAAAATAGATGTATGCATCTTTTTTTTGGGAGGGGAAACGCTGACTTTGCCATTAATACCCGCAAAGCTATTTAATAAAAAAACAGTTATTATACTTTCGGGCTATTCGATAAAATACGAAAAAAATACTCTATCGAAAATAGTTGCAAAATTATGTACTATAAACTTAAATCTTGCCGATAAAATAATTTTATATTCCCCACGTCTTATTGATGAATGGAACTTAAAAAAGTATTCTCATAAAATTTTGATAGCTCCTCGACACTTTTTGAATTTTTCCAATTTTAAATTAAATACTGAGTTTACTCAAAGAAATGATTTAATCGGGTATGTGGGTCGTTTGTCTGAAGAAAAAGGCATTCTAAATTTTGTAAAGTCAATTCCTCTTCTTTTAAAGCAAAAGCCATTTCTGAATATTTTGATAATAGGTGATGGAGATTTGAAAAATAATGTTAAAAATTATCTTTCCAATAATAGTCTTGAAAACAATGTAAAACTTGTCGGATGGAGTTCGAATGAAGACCTCCCTAAATATCTAAATTTATTAAAGTTATTAGTCATACCTTCGTACACAGAAGGTTTGCCTAATGTCATGTTAGAAGCAATGGCTTGTGGCACACCTGTACTTGCAACAAAAGTAGGGGCAATACCTGACATAATTAAAGACGAAGAAACCGGTTTTTTAATGGAAAATAATTCTCCAGAGTGTATCGCAGAAAATATTATTCGTGCTTTGGAGTTTCCAAATCTTGGAAACATTGCGACTAAATCCGAAAAGTTAGTAGAAAATAATTTTACTTATGAAAAAGCAGTCGAAAGATACTCAATAATATTCAATAAGATTTGAAAAAAAGATCAGAGCCTATCTCGAAACTCAAAATCTGATGTTTTATATCATGGATTTGGAATAGTCAATCGAATACTTAATCATGGAAAATGATCCTGAAAACTCCTGATAATTGGAATAGAATAAGTTTGGAATTAGTTTTACATGTATATAAGTATAACTTTAGTTGACATTACCAACAGTTTTAAATCTCATCATAGCCGTAATAGCACGGAAATTTATATTGGTGACTTATATACTCTGATTCCTTATACATATATAAACTACTCAAATATTATATTTTATAATTAAATATTTTGCAGCATTAATTTTGCTATTAAAACAAAATGTCATTATGGCATAAAAGTCAACTGTAGTTAGTAGAAATCATTACATCTTCAGGGAGTGACTAGTATCTTGAAAATTTAGTTATTGGTCACATGTTAACTCTGAATCGCTATCTGTTGATGAAAAGCTATCAAAGATTTGCTCAATAACTAAGTTGCCATGATACTAGTATCATGGCAACTTAGTTATGATACTTCAATACATAGACAATACTTCATCTGTAGTCCCGTTCTTAATTATAATGATCCATAACTAAATTGCTTAGACACTAGTGTCAAGAAAATTTAGTTATTGGTCATTTAATGCTCATAATCATTGTGTGTTGACAAGAAGCTATTAAATATTATGCTCTATAATTAAGTTGCCATGACACTAGTGTCACGTCAACAGCAAAATGTTGTATAATATCAATTACAACTATGCAGAATCATTCAATCCTTATGAATTTACGCGACACTATATATTAGTTTAATATGTCCTGCTAATTGATATTATTATCTTACAAAAATTCATTGTTTCAGCATAGTATCTTCCAAAAAATAAAAAATTTTGAAAGTCAACAAATAAAGAAGATAAGAATTTGAACCGTATTGAGAAAGAATAAAGCACACGGACCACTACATTAAAATATGTGATTTTAACATATGTGATTTATCAAATCAGGCTATATAAAAAGAAATATTATAAATAAAGTTACTAAAAGGAACATAAACGAATGAACGAAAAATAAAATATTACGGATTTCAGTGTGGTTGTCAGATGTTTTCCAAAAATGATCATTTTAGTATTTCTAGATTTAATAAAATAATGTCAATATTTGGATTCATGTTAATACTTTCGACATTATCTATTATTATTCATAACTCTTCTGCAAATGTCTATAACTTTTCAATATATGAATCATATCCAGAATACTTTTGGGCACTTATTATTATAGCTCTCTTTATAGGTCAGATTATACTACTGAACAGTGCATTTTCTAAATCTAAAACTAATTCCTGGATAGCTGGATTTCTAATTATTATTATCTCAGACTTAATTTTGTTACTTATGCCAATTATAAAAGGTTATTTTGTAAATGGTAGGTATGATGCTTTAACTCATATTGGTTATATGGTTGATATCGGGAAATATCATAATATTGGTTCGAACCCCTATCCCATACTTCATATATGGGGTTTTGTACTAAATTATATGTCCGGTCTGAGTTATAATGATATATCTATGTTAATACCTGCTTTTCTTTCATTATTCTATATTTTTTCATGGTATTTATTAGGGAGATTAGTATTCAAAAAGAATAATATGATATTATTTATGTTATCCATGTCTTCAATATTATTATTTGGTAGTAAAAATAGCATGCTTAGTCCAAACGGAGAAACACTTCTTTTTGTTCCTTTTTTTCTTTACATTTTTTTCAAATCAAGAGTAGCCAAGAAACCTATACCCTACGAAATTTTATTAATATTAATTAGTTTTTTTGTTGTGTTTTCTCATCCATTAATATCAATTTTACTTATAATGACTCTTATAATCTCAGATTACCCAATTTTCACTACCGTTAAATGGAGGAAATCAAATTATATTGTTTTAATAATCTTATGTTGTTTTTTAATGTGGTCTTCTTATATTCCTATTTTGACTAACAATATAAAACTAATATTAGATAATATGATTTTATATGATGGAACTGGTTCCGAATTAGGAAGATATTCTAATTCTCTCAATTCTATTCATATTCCATTTTTATATATAGTTATAATAGGTTTGAGACTTTATGGTTTAGAGGTTTTGTTAGGTGTTCTTTCACTTATTTGCATATCCTTAGTATTTATATTTTGGAAAAAATATCATGTAGAAGTAGACTACTACCATAAATTTTCAATAGTAGGCTGGCTATTTTTTGTACTTCTTTCATTGTTAATCTTAATTTTTGCTGATTCATTTGGTTTTATAAGAATTTACCAATATTCTATACTTTTTTCTATTATGCTTATTCCCTTATCAATAAATATGTTATTAGAAAGAACTGAAGTAAAAGAAAAAAAACATCATTTTAAATTGTTGCCGCTATTGTCTCTTTTTTTACTACTAATTACATATTTTTCAACATATAATTTGTTTTTCGCTCCAATTAACTTAAATATAGACCAACAAACTCCAGAAAGCGAATTTTCTGGAATGGAGGTATTTTATCACGTAAAAAATAATTCACAACCTACCTTAGAACTTGGAATTACAAATTTTAGAGTTTATGACGCAGTTTATGGTGTGGCAGAAGGCAAAAAAGAAAAGATACGCTATACGAATCCCGTTATCGAGCACTTTGACTACACAAGTAACTCTTCGATAAACAGTTATTATAATGAAACATCATACCTTTTAATTAGCGATGTAGGTAGATATCAAAAACAAAAACTGTTTCCAGATCTTAAAAGCGAATGGGATTTTACTCCTAAGGATTTTAATAAATTAAACAATGATGCAGGAGTTACTAAATTTTACTCCAATAAATTCTTGGAAATGTATATAATTAACCATTAATAATATATTAATTTCAATATACTTTGTATATATCGGAATGTATTCAGGACTTACGCACTTGAAGAACAAAATCAATTACGTCAAAGACTGTGGATTAAAGTAAAGTTTTAAACAGTTGGCGGTCTAATGCTGTTGATTCTTCAGTTCAACTGCGTAAGTCCTAATATTGTTAAAAATGTTTTAATATCGTATATATATTAATGAGGGCTTTCCATTAAAATATTGTATCTAATCTCGGCAATGGCATATAATTCCGGAAAAGGTGGCCATTATTATAGTTTAAGAACAACTTCTGAAGCAATTAGTATGAAGTTTGACTGTACAATAGTTGTTATTGGAACTAAAGAATCCCCAGTGATAAATCAGTCTAAACTAAAAGTATATAACTTAGTATACAAAAACCTAGGTTTTTTTCAAGTAATGAAAGACCTGAAAAAAGTTGTTGATCTTGAGTGTCCTGATGTTATTCACAGTTTTGATGAGGATGCTTTCTTTTTTGGAAGTTTACTTAGTTTTGTTTACAAAAAACCATATATACATACGAAATGTGGGGGTGCCAATCCAAGAATAGCTCTCCCAAAAGTTAATAATTTAATACTATACTCCCAGGAAAATTTTAAATATTATCAGTCTTCAAGAAGATTTAAAAAAGCAAACATTCAGTACATTCCAAATAGAGTAGGGACAATTAATCAAAATTTTTATAAAATAAATAATCTCAAGTCTTCAATAGGCAGTGATAGCTCAAAAATCTTTTTGATAATCTCAAGGATCGATGAATCTAAAAAAAATGACATATTACAGACAATAAACCTTGTAAAAAGATTAAATATTGAGGGCGTAAAAGCTAAATTGATAATTGTCGGAGTTATTCAGGATGAAAAAACTGGTGAAGAAATTAAAACCACTGTCGATAGCAACATATATCTATTTACAGATGATGAATATGCAATCAATGCCAGTCAATTAATTGATGTTGCAGATTTTGTTGTGGGGGGAGGAAGAAGTTTTATGGAAGCTGCATCAAGAGGTAAGATAATGTTATGTCCCTTAAAGAATTCAAAGTATCCTTTACTAATTACCGAAAAAAATTTTGACAAAGCATTTAATCAGAATTTTTCAAGTAGGATAACTATTGACGACTTTGATCCAGATGAAAATTATCAACAAATATCTCAGGCATTAATAGATGAAAAGTATGCAAATGAAATTACAATATTTATAAAATCGGCTTCGAACAAGTACTTTGAGATTGACAGTCAACTCACGAAATACTACGAGATTTATAGTAAAATAAAATACAAGCCTTGTTTCAATATCTTTGATCTGACGGCCCAGTTTTTTAGACTGAAGGTATGTAATAAATTAACGTTTTAATATATATCGACCCGTGCTCTGTAGCTTTTAAACATGAAAGCAGAGAAACTTTAGTTCGATTTTGATGATACATTTTTTCCCTTAATAATTTTCAAAATTACATTTAACAGAAAATCAAAATCATTTTTATTACAAATAAATAACTCTCTTAAACTCAACTGAGTAATTCGTAGATAATAATATAAAATTGATATCGATGCAAGCGTATAACTAACGGTTGAAGCAAAAGCAGCACCACAACCTCCAAAATCTGGTATTAAAATTATATTAAGCACTATATTGATCAAAACGGCTGGTAAAAACAATTTTATAGTAATATCAGGTTTCCCTCTACCAGCCAGATCCATGTTAATAATTTTAAAAAAACTCATCATAACTATTCCAGGTAATAGTATTTTTAGCATTTTGATACTTGGAATATATTCTTCTCCATACAAAAAAGGAATTATATACCCACTTGCAAAATACAAAAATACTGATCCGAAAAGGACAACAGGGAAAATAATCCTTACCATTTTTGCAATATCTTGAGAGAATTTATTTGAATCCTTTGCGTTTGCACTATACGCAAAAATAACTAGCCCAAATGCAGCTGGTAGCTGCCATAATAATTCAGCAAAACCAACTCCTATTGTATATTGACCTATTTCTGCAACATTACTCAAGTGTTCAAGTATGATTATGTCCACTCTATAATTTAGATTCAAGATAAACAATGACAGAGCATATACAGATCCTATAGAAACCATCTTTTTAATTATTTCAGATTTACAGCATATCTTCAAAGAATATTGACTCTTAATAGACAAGACTGCATATATAGCAAGCCCCATTTTGGCAATCAGTGTGGCTAAAACTGCGCCTAATATATATAATTTTATAACAAATACAAAAAAGATAATGAGTACAAAATTAATTATAGGTACTAAATACGTTATTTTATTGAATTTATTTATTTTTTGTTTGCCGATTAAAATTCCAGTAAAGTAATTTATAGTCAGATCTGCAGGAACTGTAAGCGAAGCAAGTAATATTAACATCAGGTTATAATCTGGATTTTTAGTGTACGCAATTATTGCAACTGAAGTTAAAACTCCAATTATGCTCGATGAAATAAGTAATAATAATGTTACACCTACAATGTCTGACTCTGAATACTTTTTCCTACCAAGATAATAAACAGTTGCCTGACGCATTCCCATACTTAAAAGGCTAATCAAAATTGTAGGATAAACTAAAAGAGCCGTGAAGGCTCCTCTTCCCGCAGGTCCAAGCCATCTCGCAAGTAGTACTCCTGATACGAAACCTATAATCAATGTTAACATCTGAGTGCCAAAAACAGATATACCATCTTTTGCCAAACTGTAGTTCTTTACCATTTTATACCCTACGTTATTCAATTTTTTTTGCAGGAATTCCTACGGCGGTTGTGTTTTTAGGTACATCAGTCAGTACAACTGAATTTGCACCAATTACAGCATTTTCATGAACAGTTATTCCACCTATAACTTTTGCCCCAGAATAAATTATTGCTCCTTGTTTTATTGTGGGGTAGGACTTTGGTTCGCCTTTATGCCCATGGCTTCCAAATGTAGTTTGTTGAAAAATTGTAACTTCATCTTCAATAATTACTCCCGCTCCAATTATTACGCCTGAAGGATGAGTAAATTTTATTCTATTACCTAACTTAGCTCTATAATCTATTTCATTGCCGCCAAGAATATATTGTCTATATTTAATAAGAGGAAGAGCTCTCCTGGCCATTTTTGATTTTAGATAACAATATCTAGAAATACGATACCAAAATATCAGTTTAAAAGAAATATTCAAAGAAAAGATCACAACCTTACCCAATAAATTTTTGCCACCGTAGAAAATTAAATCTTGATTTATATCTTTCAAGCAGGTCTTTAAACTGTATTCAGGTTCATCTTTTTTCAATTATTCCAACCTCATGCAACGATCTGAGACTTCCCAGCTCTCCTAAATACTTTACTTCGCTTTCTAAACAAATTCCATAACGTTGATATACAATTTTTCGAATATATTGGGCAATAGAAATCACATCTTTAGCTGTAGCATTCCCCAAGTTTACTATAAAATTGGCATGCTTTTCCGAAATTTGAGCACCACCTATTTGATAACCTTTTAAACCTGCTTCTTCAATTAACTTTCCAGGAGGTGCAACAGTGTCGTTCATAACAGGATTACTTAAAAAAACAGATCCACAATTTGGATAATTAAGTGGAAATTTGTTCTTACGTTTATTTAGTATATTTCTCATTTCGGACTTTATTCGTTCTTTTTCTCCAATTTCACATTCTAACTCAATTTTACAAATTATATAACCAGAATCCTGAAATACTGATTTTCTGTAAGAAAAATCACATTCTTTTTGAGAAAAAGATATCAAATTATAATTCCTGTCAATAACCCATATTTTTTTGACAATATCTCCTATGCATTTTCCACCGCTTCCCCCGTTCATAAAAATAAGTCCGCCAAGAGTGCCTGGAATTCCAATAGCATGTTCAAGACCTGATAAACCATTATCTGATAATATTTTTGCAAATTTTGGAGTCCAGATACCTGCTTCTGCGCAAACCTTTTCACCTTTAATAGTATACCTGGAAAAATTATTTCCCAACTTTACAATGATTCCACGAAAACCTTCATCAGAAAAAAGTAAATTTGTTCCATTTCCTATAATGGCTGTGGGAATTTTCATTAAATCAGCGTATTGTATAATTTCGATTATCTGTTCGATATTATATGGTTCAATTAAAACGTCTGCAGGACCGCCAATACGCCAGCTACTATGTTTTGAAAGAGGCTCTTTTAAATAAATATCTCCTACATTTTTATTAATCAAATCATTTATTTTATCCATATCTCACATTTCCCCCCAATGAAATTAATTTTTCCATAAAATTGTCGTATCCTCTTTCAATCTGCCAGGCATCTGAGATCCGGGTCTCGCCTTTTGCCACCAGGCCAGCTAACGTTAATGAGATACCAGCTCGGAGATCAAGAGCTCTTACTTGAGCACCATTAAGGGGATTCCCACCGATGATTTCCAGTATATTACCATTGATATTATATTGCAAGCCCATTTTGGCCAGTTCACTTGCATAACAATATCTACCAGGAAAACGCAGGTCAATAATTTTGGAACTACCTTTTGCACAGGCGCCATAAACGGCAAATAAAGGTTGCATATCTGAATTAATTCCCGGGTAAGGGCCGGTACTAATCTCTATTGGATAGGGGGTCCCTCCTCTGACGATCAGGCTATTTTCACCAATATAGTACTTTGCTCCACTTTCACGAAGATGTATTAATGGAACTTCAAGATCTCGGAAAGGAAAATTGATAATTTCAATATCTCCACCTGTAATTACTGTAGCAATTAACCAGGTAATCGCTTCCATATTATCAGGAATTACAGAATATTTAACCCCATATAATTTTTCTACCCCTGTAATTTCTATATGTTCCTGTCCAAATACCTGGATTTTTGCACCCATCTTATTAAGAAAATTAATTAAATCTAAAATTTCAGGACGAATATGAGGGTTCCAAACTCTAGTTATACCTTCAGCCAAACATCCACATATTATTGAATTTTCAGTAGCACCTGTCGAACGAATAGGTAAGAATATATCGGTGCCTTTTAGCCCATCTTCTGCTTTGGCACAAAGCATATCATTTTCAACCCAAACTTTTGCCCCCATGTTCCTGAGAATCATTTCGTGCAAATCAAATTTTCTCTCTCCGAGATCACACCCTCCGGGAAGGGGGACTTTCGCTTCGCCTATACGGCTAACTAAAGCACCTAATACAAGTAGGGTGTTACGAATTGAACGTTTTTTCCAGTTAAGAACTGATAAGGGAGTTTCTTTCTCAGAAATGATTATTTTGTCTTCACTTATATCACAGTTTTTCCCAAGAACTTCTAGCATACCAACGTGAATTTGAGCATCAAGTAACTTAGCAGGATAATTTGTAAGTTCTATTTTTTCCTTTGTTAGCAATGATGCTGCAAGGAGCCTTAAAGCGCTATTTTTTGCTCCACTTATTTTTACTTTCCCTTGAAGTTTAGATGGTTGAATAATATATTCACATGTTGGCACATTCATTTTCATCACTTTCTTATTTAATGACCTTTTAAATCTGTTGTAGATTATTTAAATCAATTCTCATTTATGAACCACTTTGAATACATCTCAAGCCCTTCATCTATTTTGATTTTTGGTTTCCATCCGATCTCGTTCCATGCTTTTTGATAACTTGCAAGGGTATGGTCTGCATCACCTTTTACAGGAGATGTGTAGACAACTTCCGATTTGCTATTATTTATTTTTATGATTTTTTGTGCAAGTTCATTAATGCTGATAGAATGCCCACCACCAATGTTATACACACCTTCTCCTTTTTTCATAAAGATCAAATTTGCCTCAATTATATCATCAATATAAGTGAAATCCCTTGTTTTTTCACCATTTCCAAATATAGTTATAGTTTCATTATTCAAAGCTGATCTTGTAAATATGCTGATTGCAAGATCTGGTCTCATTCGTGGTCCGTAAACAGTAAAATATCTTAAAGATACACTTTTTAAACCATAAAGCTCGTCGAAAACCCGGCAATAGTGTTCTGCTAACAGTTTCGAAACTCCATAGGGAGATAAAGGTTGATTTGGATGTTCTTCATCGAAAGGGAGATATTTTACCTTTCCATATACAGAAGAAGAAGAAGCATTTATGATCTTTTTTACATTAGAGTCCATGGCCGCTTTAAGGAGATTCAAGGTTCCAGTGGCATTTACGTCGTGAGATTTCATGGGATCAGTAACCGAGGTCCTAACTCCCGCTTGAGCAGCCTCATGAAAAACATAATCTACTTCATCTAATATGCTTTTCAACAAATGTTCATCTCTTATATCTCCTTCAACGAGTTCAAAATTCTTATTTTCCATGAAAAAATGTATGTTTTTTCTTTTTATTGAAGGATCATAGTAGCTATCAAAATTGTCCAGACAGATAACCTCATTCCCCAATTTTAATAAACGGTCAATAATATGAGAGCCTATAAATCCTGCTCCACCAGTTACCAATATTTTTTCCATTTATACTCTCCCTTGCACATTTCAAAATCCAAAAATTTCCGTTTATGTTTTTATTTTTTTAAGTTTATTACTGGACATTTTTAAACCACTCTACTGTTGCAATTAATTCTTTTTTAAATTCATTTTTCGGATTATACCCGAATTCTTTAGCTTTTGATATATCTGCCAGAGAATGTTTGATATCTCCAGGTCTTGGTTCTGCATGTATTGATTTTATTTCCTTTCCCAGTATTTCATTAATGTAATCGGCTAGTTGATTAATTGTAATTCTTCTACCACATGCTATATTGAAAATTCCAGTTTTCTTAGACTCACAGGAAAGAATATTCGCATCAACAACGTTTTTGACAAAAGTGAAATCTCTGCTTTGTTCTCCGTCTCCGTATATCACGGGACTCTCATCGTTTAAAATTGAAGTTATGAAGTTTGGGATTACAGCTGCATATTGAGAATTTGGGTCCTGACGTGGGCCAAAAACGTTGAAATATCTTAAGCTGACTGTTGGAAGGCCATAAAGGTCTTGAAAAACCCTGCAGTACATTTCTCCGGTTGCTTTTGTAATTGCATATGGAGACATCGGGTTTATTGGCATATCCTCTCTTTTTGGGAGAGTTGGAGTGTCACCATATACCGAAGAGGACGACGAAAATATTACTTTCTTAATTCCAGCGTCTTTTGCAGCTATCAGAACATTCAGTGTTCCTGTGACATTCGAGTTATTTGAACTAAAAGGATCTTTCACGCTTCTTGGAACACTGGGAATTGCTGCAAGATGGAAGACATAGTCCTTGTCTTTGAAAATTTCTGTTAAGTTCAAGTCTACTATACTACCTTTTATTACAGTTAAATTTTTGTGGTCGAGTAGATGTCTTATATTTTCAATCTTACCTGTAGATTCATTATCAATAATTGTTACTTCATTATCTTCAAGTAGTTTCTCAGCAAGATGGGAACCAATGAACCCCATTCCACCTGTGACTACTACATTTTTAGTTTTCAAATAATCCCCTCTGTAAAATTGTAATTGCAAAGTTATGAAAGCTGTTGCAGTTTTCTTTTCTGGACTTCTTTTTTGATTTGCTGAATATGGCCTCTTCCAAGGGCTTTAACTTCACAGCCAAGTTCGAAATATCTTTTGATATTCTCATCCGATAGTATTCCAAAACAGTCAATAACTGCAATAGGCCCGCCTGCCATCTCTACAATAGTTTCCGGCTCAAAATTAAGATATTCCTTGTGTGGAACTGCGAGGATCAGGGCCTCTATATCTTTAATTGCTGCTGGAAAATCACTTTCGATTTTTAACTCTGCCAGACCTTCCTGGTTTCTGAAGAAATGTTTCCAGGAATGACCAGATGCTGGATATGTATCCTGGTTTTCCATCTCGTACCAGTGATCTACGTATGGATCATGAACACGAATCTCAGCGCCCATTTCAGTCAGTTTTCTGACTACAATTTCACTTCCACTGTATCTTGTATCGCCAACATCCTGCCTGTAACTGGCCCCGCAGATAAGAACATCTGCTCCGGCTATATAGTGCCCCATATTCCGAAGTGCATCTCGAGTAAGTTCGGCTACGTGAAGAGCTCTTGTGTCGTTTACATCAATTGCTGTGGGGGTGATCTTGAAGACCTCATCTCCATCCTCAAAGCCCAGAATATGCTTATAAGCCCAGTAACCCAGACCTCCGTCTTTTGGAAGGCAATAGCCTCCAATCCCTGGGCCTGGGAAGATTATATTACTGTGAGTTGGGCGCATTTTGATTGCATTAATAACTTTTATGAGATCGACACCGTTTCTTTCTGAAAAAAGACTCCATTCATTAAGGAAAGCAAGTATTGTTGCACGGTAGGAGTTTTCAATGATTTTTGCGGTTTCAGACTCAATAGGTCTATCCATTATAGTCAGAGGGTAATCTTTAGTGTTTATTACTTCACTGAGAAACTTTTCAACCTTTTCTCTTGCTTCGTCAGTACAACCTGCACAGACTCTCCAGAAGTCACGTACACTTGCCACATAATCTCTTCCAGGCATTACACGTTCAAAACTGTGTGCAAGTAACGGGGTTGAATCAATTCCACGCTTCTGGAATGCTTTTTTCAGGAGAGGAAGTGCAACGAATTCGGTAGTCCCTGGAGCAACAGTTGTTTCTATTAGCACAAGACAATTGGGGCAGATGTTTTCTCCAATTATTTTCATGGAAGCTTCAAGTGCTGCCATATCGGCTTCACCGGTCCTGACATTTCCAAGTTCACACTTTACATAATCGCACTGGATATCTACCACAACAACATCGGCAAGTTTTAGACATTCGTTTGTGTATGTAGCTACAAGCGTTTTTGTTTCAAGAACACAGCGTTTTATAATCTCATCTACTTCTTTATCTTCTGATTTAACAGGAGATTGTCCTCTGTTTAGCAGTGGTATTTTCCAGTAACTGCGAGTACTTGGTCTCTGACAACCGATTACAAATTTACTATAATTCCCGTTTTCGTCTTTCGTATCTGCAATAATAGCAGCCATTACAGCTCCAACAAACCCGACACCCATCACAACGACAATCTCTTTCCCTTCTTTACGAGCTTTGTCCACAAGACCTTTAACTCTTTTAAATTCTTCTTTGTATTCTTCAGGTTCAGGTATTGAAAATTGTTCTCCTTCCGGACTAACTGAATAATTTATAATGTTAGAAGTAAGGTCAACGGACCCACTCTTTTCACCCTGAAAGCTTTCCTGAACAGCCGAATAATTGTTTATTTGAGAAGACATCACTCATCTCTCCAAAAATTTTCAATAAAGTTAATTATTTTCTAATCAAGTTCTGTATTTTATCTGGCCTTGTGCCAAGAATAATTACAAGCTTCATATTTTTACCTTGTCTGTGCCGGAAAATCTCATTATCTCAACTAATTTTTATCGAAAAACACTTCATAGTTATTTAACTTCTTTGATTGACATTTATGCCATATCCCTTTGAGATATTTAGGATTTCTTTCTCTTGATTTATATTCTGCTTTGTTTTTATATAAATTATTTTTATGAACTCTTTTGCAATATAATTTTTAAATAAATCCTGTTATACATAAAAAAACTTTCCTAAATTGTACTAATATCAATGCTTTAAAGGTAAAATAAGAGTTATTAATGTAGAACTGTCTACCTTTGAACTTGAGTCTTCCCATAAACGGTTTAATATTTAGGAATTTTTTATAATTATGGGAGACCTGAAATATATCCTATTGACCATAATAATTCTCTTGAAAAATTTAACTGGCCCACAGAGAGACTGAAAAATAAAACAAATCCAACAAAAGTTATACTTTGTCCGAACTAGTCACAATTGCCAAAACAGTTCTTTTACCGATTATGAAGTATATAGAAAAGAGAACCTTTAAACTGACATTCCGACCATCTGCCAAATTGGAATAATAATCACTTGATGCTGGCCATTTTGCTAATGGATTACTACCATAATTATACTTTTGTGATTTGAAATTATACAAAAGTATCAAAGATCGAAATATGAATTTGAACGAAGAATTATTAAAAATAATTTAGCATGAACGTACGGAATAAAACTGGTTCTCCATACTCTTTTTTGATTTTCTGCTCCTTATCACATCTAAGCCTTGTATGGTAATTCATGGATTCGTTTAGCATGGTTTGAAAAACCAAAACTAGCGTCATGACAATTTAGTTATTGATTATATGTTAAATTTGAATCGCTATCTATTGATGTAAATCTATCAAAAATTATGCTCGATAATTAAGTTTCCATAACACTAGGACAACCTTACTACCTAATGTAATCATGCGATCGATAGTCAAAAAGGGTGAGGTGAAAAGTACTTTCATTTCTTTGTGCCTGTAATTTGAAGAATTTCATGTGTGTTTAATGAAATAATTATATATTTTCAAACTATACTACCGAAGAGTACAGATAAATGCAAATGTTCGTATCATAAAAAGACAGTGTTTCAAATTTGCTGTAAATTTCAAGTAAAGTTTTTGCGTACGATGAAGAAAATTAATCTCTTGATATGTAATTTTCTACACAATAACTTCTTGATATTTGTGATTTTACAGAAAAATTGGCACACTGCCTAAAAACCTATTCTAATTTCATAACACTTAGTATATTTATGCAAAAAGATTTAATTCTCACAAAAAACACACATGAAATCCTTCTAATCACAGGCATTAAAAATGAAAGTACTTGAAAGAACTTTCATGCTAGTATAATGAAATAAATGATAGCTACACAGAACTTATTACTAAAATTGGAGATTAGATTATGATCTCTCGGTCCTATTCAGAAATAAAAGACAAAATTACTTTAATTGATGGTATTAGTATTATTTTTATCGTACTCTTTCATGAGTTAGGCGGGATAAATCGGCCAGATTCTATATTTTTGTTAAAATATCTTGCCACATTTGGTCTAGTTTTGTTTACGTTTTCATCTGGACTTAAGATGGGGATAAATCATTCTTCAGAAATCAACGACAAATCATTTGTAAGTAAGTATTTTGTGAAGAGATTTACTCGGCTGTATAAAGCGTATATTGGGTATACACTGCTGGCATTTGTTCCTCTATATTGCATTAGTTATATCTCAATTAATTACCTTAACCTAAATTTTGAAGGTATTGCAAATTTTTGGAATAATTTAAACATAGACGGTTTATTTAAAACTCTGATTGGAAATAATATCGTTTCTTATCAATTATGGTATCTGATTGCACTAATTGTAATAACAACTATTTGTTTTACAATTATATACTATTTTCAGATTGATACTTTATTTTATTTAGGAATACCACTACTGGCATTTGACATTATGTATAAGGACACTTTAAAACTGTACCCTAGTATTTTGTTTAATATCATGATGTATATGCCAGCTTATATTTTTGGGATAGCCTATGGCTACAAGCAATTAGAACAAAATAAACTCTCTATTTCATATATTATTTCAATAGTTTTTGTCGCAATATTTACGGTCTCCATAATTTACCCACAATCGTTTGCATCTAAATATGCTATTTTATTATATGGAATAACATTTCCACCATTTATGATGTTATTTTCTAGACTACTACTAAGTTGCAAATATTTAAAAAAATCATTATTACTGTGTGGAAAATATTCATTCCAAATTTATTTATTTCATTGGCCGATTATTTTACCTGTGTTGAACAGATTTATTATTAGTATTCTCAATATCAATTATTTTTTCACTCCATATGGGGTAGCAATCCTTACAATAATTGTCTGTGTCTATGTGTACAAAGTATGTAAAATATTAAAATTAAATCAGATATTTGAGTAATAGAACCCAGGCAGTGTCTCAAATTTGCTGTAAATTTGAAGTCAAGTTTTTGAGTACTATGAACAAAATTGATTCTTCCGATTTGGAATTTTCTACCCAATAACTTATTTAGATTTCTGATTTTTCAGAAAAATTGACACACTGCCAATTTTAAATATGGAAGAGATTCACTGGAAGATATTGAGTCTCATAGGGGAGAAAATATGAAAAAATCTATCTATAATTACGTTGACCTGCCGAATCCAGGTAAAATGCCGAAAATAGATTTAAAAAAAGAGAATAAAGAACTTTACAATCCATCTGCAAAAGAAGTGTCAACTGTAGACGTTCCTGAAATGAGTTTTCTAATGATAGACGGCGAAGGCGACCCCAATACATCACAGGAATATCAGAACTCCATAGAAGCATTGTTTTCAGTATCTTATAAAATTAAATTTATCTCCAAAAAAGATAGCTCGCAGGATTATGTAGTAATGCCTCTTGAAGGACTCTGGTGGGCTGAAAATCTGGCAGATTTCAACATTCAAGATAAAAGTGGCTGGAAATGGACTGCAATGATAAGGCAGCCCGACTTCATCACGAAAGACATGATAAAAGAGGCCATACAGGAAGTAGAAAAAAAGAAAAAACTACCTGCGCTTTCCAGTATAAAATTTCAAAGCCTGCATGAAGGCTTATCAGCCCAGATAATGTACATTGGTCCATATTCACAGGAAGGCCAAACGGTAGAGAAATTACATAATTTTATTGAAGAAAAAGGATATGAGTTTAATGGCAGCCTGCCTGGTGAAAAACACCATGAGATATACATAAGTGATATGCGCAGAACAAAACCGGAAAAACTTAAAACTATCATAAGACAACCCATGAAAAGAAAAAAAGTAAAATACTGAACAGATAACAAAATTATATACAGATAACAAAATAACGAATAGATAACAAAATAATGAACAGATAACAAGAAATTAATAGAGATCGAAACTCATTGAGAACTGCTTAAGATACTTTTTTGTTTGGATTGTTCAGATTTGTGTTTTTCCTTATTTTTCAATAATTATTAAATTTCAGGAAAATTTATTCTATTATATTTATTTAGTTTCCAACTGTGTAATAGATACACATAAAGGAGCAAAATTTGTTTTTATCATAATATAATATCTGTTGAAGTTAAGTTATATACAAAATCTCAATAAGTTTTGACAATTTGAAGGAACTGAAATGTTGACTGAGGATGAAATCTTTGCCAACGAAAATTATATTCTGGATCTCTTAAATGAAGTGAAGAGAGAAGGGATCAAAGATTACATCCAGTACATTGAAAATTCCGATTTCTTTTCGGCACCTGCAAGTACAAAATATCATAGAGATTATCCTGGCGGACTTGCGGAACATAGCCTCAATTTATTAGAGCCACTGAAATTATCGAATTCCCGCCTTAAGAAAAAAGAGCAACTTCCTGAGGATTCTCTAACAATTATTGCTTTGTGTCACGACGTCTGTAAGGAAGGGTTATATGTTGGAGACTATGGAAATTATCGGGCGTTGCAAGGCCATCCTGCAAATAATAAACATTCAGGTCTTTCTATTGAAAAGATTAAGAAACACATAAAACTGACACGCATTGAGAGGGACATAATCCTGTATCATATGGGGCTGTTTTCATGCTATGAATATGGTATGGAATATACCCCAGAGGATTTGATGAGAGCTATAAAAAGACACCCTCTTATACAGATTTTTGCGGCCATTGATATGGAAGAAACCCATTGGCAAAGATAAAAATCAAGCTTTTTAAGACAAAAAACCAAGCTTTTTAAGACAAAAAATCAAGCTTTTTAAAACTAGTTTTTGAACTTTTTAATACAAGTCATATTTTAAGTTCAAAGCTCCTTTTCATAATAGAAAGGACGTACATTTAAATTCCTATCCGGCTCTTTTACGCTTTAACTCTCTTTTATACCGCATCAAGATCTACAGCCCTGATTTCAGGAAAACTTTCTACAAGCATCTGTACGGTTTCAGGATGGCAAGTGAAATAAAAAATCTGATTATCTGATGCAAGGTCCTTTATGGCTTCACATGTGCTTTTGCAGCGTTCAGGGTCAAAATTCACCAGCACGTCGTCAAAAACAATCGGGAGAGATTCCGAATGCCTGCCGAATTCCCTGATGAAACCAAAGCGCAGGGAGAGATAAAGCTGTTCAGCCGTTCCCCTACTGAGTTCCTGAATGCTCTTCTGGCGTCCGTTCCGGTCTTCAACATAGATTTCGGTAGAGTTGAGTGGGGAATAAATCCTCGTGTACCTGCCTCTGGTAATCTTTGAGAAAAAAGCCTGGGCTTCCACGATAACTGCAGGCTGCCTTTCCTTTTCATAGACTTTGACTGCTTTAGCAAGGATCTCACGGGCTAAGACTAGAGAAGCCCATTCCCTTGACTTTTCGTGAAGTTCTTCCAGCAGGCTTTCCTGCATTACTCTTGCAAGGGAACCTTCACTTCCTTGTTCGAGCTGTTCAATCTGATTTCGTATCGCTCCACGCCTGTCTATAGTATCCGAGGTCTCCTGTTCCAGTGCTTTCAGGCATTCTTCCAGACTGTGGTTTTCTTCTTTCAGGCCTGAAAGATCAGAATCTTGCAGTTCTTCTACGAAAACCCCGTAATCCTTTTCGCCTACGGAAACCCTCTGGATCTGCTGTTCAGCTTCTCTTTTTCTGTTTTCCAGTTCGGTCCGCTGAGCCCAGAGCCGGGCGTTTTCATAGAATTCTTCTCCGGTCTCTGCAGAACCGGAGTTCAGAAGAACTGCAAGCTCTTCAGCAGCTTCTTTATATTTATCCAGGGCTGCCTCAAGTTCAATTTTAAGTTCTTCAGATCTGGTTTTCAGTTGCTGCAGGTTTCTTGTCTCATCGGATGCCTTTTCAAGGTCTGAACGAAGTTTTTCAACCTGGGAGTCAAAAGAGATTCCGGAAAGTGAACGTCCACATACCTGCAATACTCCCGCTACCTTTGCTTCATAGGCTTCTATCGATGTTCTGCTGGAAGCTATCTGTTCTTCAAGTTTCCGGATTGCCCGCTGCTTGTCAAAGCACGTCCGAATTACCGAAAATATTTCAAGCACACTTTCTACTGAAAGTGAAGGGTCAAGCCCGTAAGTCCCAAGCCAGCCAGTCCACTTTTCTGCCAGTGCATCACGTGCCTTTGTCTCCTCAAGGAACCGGGTTTCCAGCTCTTCTTTTTTACGGTTAAGGCCTTCGGACTCAGCCTCAAGTTTTCTCACTCTTTCGGCCTGGTTAAATGCGAAACTCACGTCCTCCCTGAGCTTTGCGATTTCACTTTCAAGTGCAATTCCCGAAATAGGCTTTCTGCAAGCCTCCAGAATACTACAGGCTTTTTCTTCGTACTTTTTAACAGTGGCTTCTTTGAGCGTTACCTGCTTTTCCAGTTCGTTTATATTCTTTTGTTTTTCCAGGCAAGCCCTGATTGCAGAAAGGATCTCAATCACATGCTCAGGAGAGAACTCCGGGCTGAGCCCTGAAGAAGTAAGCCACCCTTTCCATTCCTGGAGAACTTCTTCCTGCTTTGCCTCTTGTGCCCGGATAGTATCTTTAAGTTCTATATAACTTGCATTTAACTTATCCAGCTTCTTCTGGAGCTTCTCCTCCCTCTGGCGCAGCTCCCAGGTAGTCTTCAACTCAACCACGACCCTCTGCAGCTCATCGGCTTTCTGTTCCCGTACTGAGGGGTCAGGAATGTCTTCAAAGCCACACTTTTTTGCACGGGTTTTCATGGATGCTTTCAGTGAATTAATCTCTCTGAACAGCTTTTCCTTTGAGTCCTTTACGTTCTGTTTTCGGGACTCAACGTCTTCCAGATGCTCTTCCCCTGCAAGGTGGACTGAGGACTTATTAGTAGCTTTTAAGAAGTATACCGCAGAAGTCGCGAAAAGGAGTAAAAATATGACAAGTCCGGAAAACATGGTGCCACTAATGCTTTCGTATACCAGGCCAATGCAGCCTGCAAGCAGAACCATTCCTGCAGGCCAGAGGGGTAGACCATCCTTATTTTCGGTTTCCCGAGGTCTTAAAGCTGCAAAAAGCATCTCTTCTTTTTCCAGGCTTTTGAGTTCGCCTTCTTTTTCCCTCAGGAGAGGGTGGGCCACCCTGAGATAACTTACAGCTTCAAGCTCCTGCTTCACCTCTTCAGGCCTGGGAAGAGTCGGGTATACCTCAAGTTTCTCTTTTAGGGCTTCGATTTCCTCACAGACGTCTTTAATTTCCCCAAGGGCAAGTTTGAGCCTGTCGCGGTATCTCTCAATTGTTTTTTCTGCTTCGTCCATTTCCCTTCGTTTTCGGAATACAGTTTCTTTTGAAGGGATTGAGTGCTCAAAAAGATCAAGGGCGTTTTCGTCCCATCCTTCCCCAAGCCCTGACAGATTTTCCCTGAGTTCTGCTTTTCTATCCTGAAGTTCCTGAGTTCCGGAAAGGAGAAACTCTTTATCAGACTGGTATTTTTCGATTCCGTTTCCAAGTTCGATAACCTGGTCTCTGTGTACGAGGAGGCTTTCTTCAAAAAGGTCGTTTTCCTGAAGGACTCTTTCAATGCTGTTAAGGACCTGCTGGAGTTCGTTTCTGGTCTCTTTTATTTTATCCTCAATTTCGTCTACTGACCTTCTCATCTGAATGACGGCTTCCTTTGCAGGAATAGAACGGTCAAAAAGCTCCAGAGCTTTCTCATCCCAGGCCGGACCAAGTTCCAGAAGAAGCTCAGAAAACCCGGCTTTTTCCTGCCTGAGGTTCATTTCCAGAGAAGGGAGCAGTTTTTCTTCAGACCTGTACTTCTCAATTCCGCTTCCCAGTTCCAGCACCGCATCTTTTTGCTTCAGAAGGCTTTCGTCAGGGGAAAGGCTTCGTTCTTTAACGGCATTTTTATCCAGGTCCTGCTGCAGCCTTGAAATGGTCTCCCTTATCTCTTCAATTCTTTCCTGGAGCCTCTTAAGCTTCTCTTCCCCTTTTTCGGGGAAACTCCCAAGCCCAGGTAAGCTTTCAAGTGCAGTTTTTGACTCACAGAGGATCTCCCAGTCTTCCCAGACGGAAAGCAGGTTTTGAATGTCGTTTAATTTTTCCCTTATATTCTGAGACTTTTCTTTTAGTTGGGCAATCTCCAGGGTTTTCTGTTCCAGTTCAAAATGAAGAGAATCGTATTTCTTCTGGGTTCCTTCAAGTTCGGTAATTTTTACTTCAGTTTTCCCTATTTCCCTGAACAGCTCATTTATAAGAGGTTTACTACCTCTAGGCCTATACAGGTTGGTTTCAATGCTGCTGATAGAGTTCATCAGTCCTGAAATCGAAACTCCAACTCCTGTGCCTGCACTGTAGAGTTTACTGTTGATGCTCTGGTCGTTCAGGGTCTCAAAACTCTGCAGTTCTTCAAGGCCAAAAGCATAGATATTTTCAAAGACATTTCTGTCTGCGTGGCCCAGCAGTTTAATAAGTTCAACTTTACCCCCTGTATTCCCATCTGGAAGCACAACCTTTACATCTTCTTTTCTGCCCGCATTTCTTTCGATGACCCATCGGTCTCCAATAGAATCGATGACTGCAAGCCTTCCCCCATGCTTTCCTCCTCCAAGTGGAGGATAGAGGTTGCAGAGCCTTGTGTTGGGAATACCGAAAAACATCCTCCGGATAAAAGTAAATAATGTCGATTTTCCTGCTTCGTTTGCTCCCGTAAAAATGACCAGGCCGGCGGGCAGGTCTTCCATCGACAAGCTGGAAAACTTGCCGAAACCATCAATATGGATGGCATTAATTTTCATTATCTTCCTCCGTGAGTAAAGCATCAAGCAGAATATTTTCAGCGCGCTGAAGCAGGTAGTTCATTTCTTCATCATCAATTCTGGCAATGTGCTTTCTCCCGTTTCTGGAATCAAAAAGAGGGGACAGGACTTCACGAAACTCATCCAGGGCTTTTTCATCGGTCTTCAAGCCCTCTACAATTTTTACCAGATCTCCCACAAAATCTTCCCTTTTCAGAAGAAGCTCTCTTTCTACGGGAAAGAGTGTATCATCCTCTATTCGGTCTACCCAGATGAACTGCCGGCCCCAGGTCTCGCCTTCCCTGAGCAAACGCAGGAGGTCTTCAAGAAATCCCTCCTGCCTGAGAATGTGATGCAGCGGTCCCCTCCCTTTAAGGGCAAAACTGCAAATCACAGACCTTCCTCCGGAATTTTCCCTTATGGCATCAAGCTGGCTTTGAAGGCTTTCTATTAGCTCCCCTTCTTTTTCCAGGCCTTCTATGGAAATTTCCCTAATATGCCAGCGCACAGAGTCGGTCTCTATGAATCTGGTAGAAATAGCTCCTCCTGAAGAAACATCCACAACAAAGCATCCACGGGCACCGTTTTCTCCGGGATGCCTGCCCTGCGGGTTTCCAGGATATATCACAACCGGAGCCTCTTTACAAACTATAGAAGGAGTATGAATGTGGCCAAGCGCCCAGTAGTCATAATTGAGCTCCCTGAGGTCCTGCAGAGTACAGGGTGCATAAGGTGCGTGCTCCGGGTTGCTTCCCACGCTGCAATGCAGCAGTCCTATAGTAAACGGCCAGTTACCTTCTTTTTTTGGAAAGTTTTTCACAAGATTTTTCATTATGTGCCGTGTTGGATAGCTCATCCCCACTATAACAGCAGCAGTTTCTCCTTCTTTTTTGAATTCCACAACTTCAGCCCTGTCCCCTTTCATGATATGTACGTTTTCGGGCCATGTAAGGCTTGCAGACCAGCCGTCAAGAGGATCGTGGTTCCCGTGGCATATAAAAACCTGAATTCCGGCGGTTTCGAGCTTCCTGAGCCCCTCTATAAACCTGACCTGAGCATAAAGACTCTTGTCGGCACTGTTATACACATCCCCCGCAATAAGCAAAAAGTCGACTTCTTCTTCCATACAGAGCTCTATAATTGCCTCATAAGCCTGAAAGGTAGCTTTCGCAAGCCTTTCCCCAAGTTCAGGATCAATTCCTGAAATTCCTGTAAATGGACTGTCAAGGTGTAAATCCGCAGCATGGACAAAACTCAAAGTCCCGGCTCTGCCAGAATTTGCCGACATTTTTGTTTTTTTCATTGGAGATACCACTAACATATTTATAATATTTATACCTCCAACTGTATATAAACCCAATTAAATATTCTGGTTTGAGGAGTTCTGGTTTGAGGGCTTTAGAAACGAATTTTAAAAATTAGTAGTAATTTTATAAGTGTTTCTTAAAAGTTAAAATCTTCAACTAAGGAGCTTACTGGAACTTCAGATTTGTACAGGTACGGTAAGACTTTAAAAACTATTCAAATTAAGAGTACGGCTTGTTTTACAGTGATGGACTTTACGTTTATTTTTTGTATGTTTTATATATAGAGATGCCTTTTATTACCTGAATTACAATCTACCTCTATGTCCAAACAGATTATGGATGCAATATCTCGGATTCTCGATACCTCTTTAATGCAAATTAATACTGAAAAATCTAAAAAAGCGCTTGAAAACCTTGCAAAAGCCGAAAAACTTTCTGAAAAGACAAAGCGACCTGACTACATATGTTCGATCCTTATGTTAAAAGGGAGAGCTTTGCTTGCCGAGAAAAGGAAGGAGGAGGCCCTGGAAGAGTTCCAGAAACTAATAGAATTTATTGTGCCCCTCTTTCAGGCTGACCCCGGAGAACCTGTGCATCAGTACTATACCTACAATTCATTTGGTTTTACTATAAAGGCACTCTCTGAGTTTGACAGTGTTTCAAAAATGGAGGAGTATTTATACAGAAATAAAAAAGATATAAATCAAATTCTTGCCACTTATGATAAGCTTATTGCCAGAGTTCCGGATAACCCGGAGTACATACATAATTACTTGAAATTTTTGGAAAATATCAGTACCTTTCACCTGAGGGCCCAGAAGACTGAAGCTGAGCCAGACCTGGTCGAAAGAATCGTGCAAAATTATGGGAAATTATTTGAACTGATATCTGGAAAACAAGAATTATTTGATAACCTGAAGATGATAACCGAACAGTTTAGAGATTATTGTCTTGTATTTGAGAACTTTGAGGAAGCAAACCGGGTCTTTGGGCAGATCGAAGAAATCTATAAAAAAATCCTCATAAAAGAACCCGGCAACAAAGTTGTTTCTTCTCAGCTTTTATCCTTATACGAAGTTTCCGGGGACCTGTACACAAAACTTGGAAATATAGAGAAAACTGAAGAAACATACCTCCGGGCTATCGACTTCCTGAACGAAAAACTCCAGAAACATCCTGGGAATAGTTCTTACATCAAGAAACAGCGCGAAATATACCTGACTCTCAGTAGGGTCTTTTATGAAGAAAATAAATATGAAAAAGCGACTCAATATGCTGAAAAATCCCTTGAAATACTCAAGGAATTAGCCGGGAAAAAACCGGAGAACCTGCGATATCAATACAAGATTTCCGACTATTTTACCGAGCTTGGGGAGCTTTTTGGAGATATCGGGAACACAGAGCGTGCAAAAGAATGCCGCATGCAGGAAATCGAAATATACAGGAATATTCATGAAAGAGACCCTGAAGACGAAATAAGTGTAGCAAATATAGCCGCCACCATCGACCAGATCGGCCACCTCTACGCAGGAAAGGGAGATACGGAAACTGCAAAACAGTACTATGAACAGGGCCTTGAAGCATTTGAAAAACTGTTTGAATCCTATCCCGAAAATACTGACCACAAAGTAAGTATCTCAAATACCCTGGATTACATCGGGAGAATGTATGATGCGGATCTTGATCTCGAAAATGCTCTAAAATACTATGAAAAATCCCTCGGAATAATCGAAAACCTGGTGCAAATGTACCCGGAAAATGACATTTACAGGGAAAATCTCATCTGTACACTGAAGGACGTTGAAGCCTTTGCTGTCAGGCAAAAACAATATGAAAGTGCAATCAAGCACCGTGAGCGCATCACAGAACTGAGCTTCCAGATTGCCAGCGAGAATCCCAAAGACCGGGACTACAAAAAAGAACTGGCTCTTTCCCACGAAGAACTTGGGATGCTTTTTGAAAAAGTAGGAAAACCGGAACTTGCAAAACAGCAGTACTCAAAATCAGCCAATGTTTACAGGAATATCCTGCAAGATAAAAACGAAGAAGATATCGTGAAAGACCTGCTGGCTATGGGATTCCAGAGGCAGGCAACTGTGTTCATGCATGACAAAAAGTATGGTCTCGCGAAAGAATACCTGGCACTTGTCCGCGATTACTATGAGGACTTATACGAAAAAGCTCCTGAAAAACCGGAAAACTGGAAAAGAGTCTGTGAAATTCGGATCCTTAACGGGATTTTACATGAAAACCTTGGGAATTACGATGTAGCTATCCCAATTTATGAATCGGTCTTCCCGATTCTGAATAAACATCTTGAGTCGGACCCCGATAACCTTGAATACCAGTCAATAATGAGTGTTTTAGAGACCCAGTTAGGCATTACATTTCATTCAACCGGCGAGTATGAGAAATCAAAAGAGGCCTTTGAAAAAAGTATTCTCCTAAACACACAAATACTTGAGGAAGGCCCTGAAAATTTCTTAAATCTTGGTGCGGCAGCAATAACATTTACAGAATATTCAAAGTTACTCACAGATATGGGCAAAGAAGAAGCAGAAGAATACGCTGCAAAAGCTAACAAAATAAAGGAGAAACTTGATAAAATGTGCGGGTCTGATGGAGTTATGACGGAAGATCAGGAGCCTGGAAAAGAAGTTTGAAATCCAAAAGAACAGATTTTCATAAAAACAAATTGCATGACAGGGTGTGTAATAACACCCTTATGTTTTTCCTGGCAGCCCATCAGTAATAAATTAATGTTTATTCAGGTTCTTCGTGTTTTTGTGTGGGTATCCCATAATATTCTCATAAAAACCAATGCGGTCTTGAATTGAAGATCATCTTATCACAGGGAATGACGAAGAGCCAAATTAAATAGAACATGAAATTTTGTTCCCTTTATGTTCTCATTGCCCTTTTTGGATTGATTTCTCCTTTTTACAAATGATTAATCAAATTAGATTAATAATCCCAAAGACATTTCTTCTTTGGCAAATGCTCAACTCGAAAAAATCAGGGAATAAGCTCTTCCAGTTCCCATACAAGGAATCCATCATCTTCCAGGTGTTTTCTGCCTTTGACTTTTCTGGCCACTATCCCTACTTTCAATTCCTGACCAGATATTCCTCTTACTAATTTTGCTTTATCGAGTGTTAACTCCAGGATCTCTCTGGCCTCGCTTTCACCCAGTTCTTTATTCTTGACCTCAATTGCCAGGACTTTTCTCCCCTGGCGATTTACTCCAAGAATATCAATCTCATCCCCCTTCCTATTCCACCAGCTCCCTATATCCGGATAATCGCTGATCGTTTTTTCAACCAGCAGTTCACGAACAATATCCTCGAATATCTTGCCTGTGTAACTCTGCCATTCCTTTCGAACCTTTTCCAGCATGGGAGAATAATTGCCTGCCATATACTGGCTGTACATAGGATATACGAAGCGACCATAGAACCTGAAGAAATTATCTTTCAGGAAATACCGTCCTCTTTTGCTTTTTTCAGGACTGTCCGTGACAGGTATCCGGTGTTCCACTACTCCCAGCAGGTCTATGAGGTCGTAAAAATATGGTGACAATGAGTTGGAAGAGACATGCGTCAGATCCGAGATCTCGCTCATCGAGCATCTTCCCTGCGATATTGCTGAGATTATCTCATAATATGTGGAGTGCTCCTTCCCAAATTCTTCAATTAGAATGTCCCTCACTTCATTTTTAAGCGGTGCAAACTCGCTGAATATCAGCTTTTCAAGGGCATCGTCAAATCCTGTGCACTGATACTTTTCAAACAGGCGATAGTAATAGACAGTCCCTCCGAAAAGGAAGTACAGATTCAGTTTTTCTTCCGGATCTTTTATGCCCATGTCACCGAGCATCTCAAATGTCTCAAGGACCGTAAAGGGTTTTATAGTCAGAATATTGTCAGCACGTTTGAAGAGTGGAGCCTGTTCCTCAATGAATATTTTTCTTATCATGCCAATCGAAGACCCGGAAACGATAAGAAAGACTCTGCAATTGTCTGGCTTCATGTCCCAGTACCGCTGAAGCTGAGTAATGAAGGATGGGTATACTTTCTGGAACCTCTGGAATTCATCAATCGCTATTATCAGGTCCCTGTCATAAGAGGTTATAAACTTGAGGAAATTCTCCGTTTCATCGACTTTTATGTAATCCGGCAGGTCCAGTTTCTCCTTTAAAAGCTGGTCGAATTCGTCCATCAGAATGTCGATGCTCTTGTTGCTGTCAACGAAAAGATAAAGTGCTTTCCTGTTCCCTGTGAACTGCTTGATCAACTCGGTTTTTCCTACCCTTCTCTTCCCTGTTATAACGAGAAAAGATGGTTTCCCCTGATCGAGCAGTTCCATAAGTTTAAGTTCTTTCTGCCGGTTGTAGAATTGCATAATGATTATTTTTGTAATCATTATATTTAAAATTATTCTTGAGGGGATTTCGGATTCATTTTAAAGCACAAAGAATGTTATGCCTGCTGTATCCTTCTCGTTTATAAGCCATTAATTCAGTTTTTACAGGCATATGAAAGGACTGTCAACTATGCCTGAATAATAACAAACAACTCCCTTCAAAGCTTCCTCTGAAAGGTTCTATATGCCTAAACTGCAAACCCTGCTTATGGACAAAAAAGTGTTTGTTGGTGTAGACGGGTGCAGAGCAGGTTGGTTTGCAGTTACACTAACAGAAACTGATAGCTTTGGTGTATTTCAGTTTCCTAAAATCTCGGATCTCTATAGCTATTTTTGTGATGGCAATACTCATGTGCGTATACTTGTGGACATCCCTATTGGTTTAGTAGATAGCAAATCCAACTGCAAGAAAAGGTTCTGCGATATAGAAGCTAGAAGCTTATTAAGACCCTACAGGCAATCCAGCGTTTTTCCAACTCCCTGTAGAGAAGCCATCTATGCAAAAAGCTACGAAAGCGCTTGTGACATCAATGAAGAAGTTACAGGCAAACGACTTACAAAACAAACATGGGGAATCGTTCCAAAAATCAGAGAAATGAATGATTTTCTTATAGCCACAGATTCTGCTAAGGAAAAAATAATAGAAATCCATCCTGAGATTTGTTTCTGGGCTCTTGCCGGAAAGCCGATGGAGCATTCTAAAAAAGAAAATGAAGGCTTTAACGAAAGAAAAAAGCTGCTGCAAGAAATTTGCACTTTTACAGATGAAATTGTGCAGAATGCACTTTCCAAATATAGACGTAAAGACGTAGCAAGAGATGATATCCTTGATGCTCTGGTCGCCTCTATAACAGCAAAGTTATCTTTTCAGAGAGGATTAAAATCTATTCCCGAAATTCCTGAAAAAGACTCTCAAGGACTTCCTATGCAGATAGTTTATACAACGATTTGATAATAGGATTCATAATGTTGGAAAATGAAACTACAAAAATCAAGTACAGAAACCTGCAAAGATTAAAATGGACTTGCAAATCAGAAGAAAGCAGAGAAAAGCAAAGAAAAAAAACTAAATGCGAGGGATGGGATTCGAACCCACGAATTCCTACGAAACTAGGCCCTCAACCTAGCGCCTTTGACCTGGCTGGGCAACCCTCGCATAGCGATATCTTACAATAAAGAATTTGAAATTCTTTACAAAAATAACTTTTAGAAACGTATGAAAATTTGAAGTTTTTAAGTTAAATGTTTTAAATTGACAGATTAAGAAATTTAGTGCGAGGGATGGGATTCGAACCCACGAATTCCTACGAAACTAGGCCCTCAACCTAGCGCCTTTGACCTGGCTGGGCAACCCTCGCATTTCGTATTAATCTGTGTCTAATCTATGTTTAATACTGTTTCATTATGATAATCCGGCGCGCTTTACGCCTTGTACTCCCTCACAATATCGTGGATAATATATAAACGTTTCGAGCCGTGAAGGTCACCGGGAATAAGTTTTGGAAGAGCACAAATAAGACAGAATGTCTCCTGCAGTACTCAGATACAAAATAATAATAAAATAATAATATGTAAGGCGTAGAGAGTCCAAAGAAATATCTACTCATTGAAATATTCCGGGCTCTATTGGGCCTTAACCTCAAAAAATTGGATATGGGCCTGTACCCGAGCTGGAGCTCAGAACTGGTCCAGAATGCTCAAAAGTTCTTCAGCTCTGCCTTTGACCACATTTGACGCATTAAGGGCAAGATCTTTGGCTGTGTAAGAACCATCGGACTCCATTGTAAACACAAAAGCGTTCTCATCGAAGCTAATGTTTATTGCGTGGATGTCACAGACCTGCTCACAGAGCTTGCAGAGTGAGCACTTCAGGATATCCTCGTCAGAAACTCTGGCACCTGATTCTTCAAACCGTATAATGCCTTTCGGACATTCGGTTGCACAGTGCCCGCATGCATCACAGTTTGTAATGGTTATAATAGGCACGTTCTTGTAGCCGCAAGCGACTCCTGCCTGCCATTTAACACTATCCCTGCCGTAGCCCATATGAGCGAGAGCCTCAAGCACAAGTTTCTGCCCTTTTTTCAGTTCAACAATCGGGATATTGAGATCAGCAGGCTGTATCTTCGGGTCAGAGGATATAAGATCCCGTGAATAAACCGTGCACGGACCTTCTGCACTCAGGGTTAAGGAAACCTCGCAGGCAGGACAGCCCTCTCCTCCGCAGACATCGCATTCTGCCTGTGGCACATACGTCTCTACATCCGTAACAAGCGGGATTAAGGACAGACGTAGAGCCAGTTGCTCATCATAGAGTACCGATGTATTGTCGTAAAGATTCACATATTCAATCGCAAGCGTTGGTACATCTGCGACCATAGCGCGCCGAATGCCGTTGGCAAAAGATGTGCTAACTTTTGAAAGCACGAATTTTGCAGATCTATCCGATAACTCCAGAATGTCTACTTCCATCGTCATATTCCTTAATTTCCCTTATATTTTAATGCATTCAAAAAGAGAATTTTAGAAGAATTTCCTGAAGAAATTCTCTGGAGAATTCTCTTAAACACGTCTTCCGCCTTTCGGGCGAGTGCCGTCGTGCGGGACAGGAGTAACATCTTCAATCCTGCCAATCCGGATTCCTGCTCTTGCAAAAGCCCTGATTGCAGCCTGAGCGCCCGGGCCCGGGCTTCTCTGCTTGTTCCCGCCAGGTGCTCTTACCCTGATATGGATACCGTGGATACCCTTATCCCTTAGCTGGTCAGCAAGCTGTCCTGCCATCTGCATGGCAGTATAAGGAGAGCTCTCATCTCTTGCAGCTTTTACAACCATACCACCGGAAGACTTTGCAATGGTCTCAGCCCCTGTGATGTCGGTTACAGTAATAATTGTGTTGTTAAACGAAGATTTGATGTGAGCTACGGCCCATTTCATGTCTGCCACGATTATCTCCTCCCTCTCTTTCTCTTTCCGCCGCCTCTTTCAGGAGGTTTCTCTCTAGCCTGTTTTGCTTCTGCAACAGCCCTTAAAGTAGTTGTGCTGTCTGCTAGGACAGATGCCACCTGCACAGGCCTTTCAGGGTGAGATTCGCTAACAAGCGGAGAGGTTCCATAGTACCCGATATGCATTTCATCTTCCTTGGAGACGAGCATTCCAGGAATTGTAGCCTTTCTACCGTTTATTGCGATATGTCCGTGAGTGATAAACTGGCGAGCCTGGATGACTGTCCTGGCGAGCCCGAGACGGAGAACCTGGGTCTGGAGTCTCCTTTCGAGAATATTTTCAGTTTTTAAGGAGAGAATGTCGTCAATGTCAGCGTCCGACTTGATGATACCATAGCGGATAAGCTTCGCAAGAATTTCCTCGGACTGGGTCTTTTGATGTCCTTCAAGTCCTCTTTCCTGAGAGTTTGCAGCGCTTGCAAGTAATGTTCTGGCTTCAGACCTGTACATCCTGAGCTTACTGGCTGCTTTCCAAACTTCTCTCTTGTTTCTGAGGCCGTATGCTTTTACAAGCTGGACTTCAGATGCCATCCTGGCTTCCTGCCAGGGGTGCTTAGGAGTCTCGAAACTTTTACTTTGTTTACCTGGATATGCCATTTAAAATCACCTGACCGGAAAATCACTTCTTCCTGCTGACACCGACAGTTGACCCGCGGCGGCCTGTAGATTTTGTTCTCTGACCTCTAACCTTAAGGCCTCTTTCATGCCTGAGTCCTCTGTAAGCGCGGACCTTCTTCAGGTTGTTAATATCTTCCCTGAAAGTCAGTAAGATATCTGTTCCAAGCAGGTGCTTGTCCTGTCCTGTTGCCAGGTCTTTTTGCCTGTTCAACATCCAGGATGGAACAATCTCCTCAAAATTCCCGATTGCGCGGTCTAGCTTTGCTACTTCTTCATCTGGCAGATATCCAAGTGTAGCAGTAGGGTCTACCCCTGCGCCCTTTGCGATAAGGATAGCTGTGCGCCTCCCTATTCCTGGGAGACCTGTAAGGGCGTACTCTACGGGTTTTGCCCCCTGCAGGTCGGTATTCATAATCCGAACAAGATGCCTTAATTCTTCATTATTCTTTTCTTCTACCATATATTCCCTCCAGGGGAATGTATACAGCATCCTGTAGCCCCTGATCGAATACCCTAAAAGAATACACGAAAAAGTCAGGAGCAGCTCTCTAAAGGAGCTTCTTTACAGCACATACTGATGAATTCATTTACATGCTGTTACCAGTATATAAGGATATCTGCGTTTATCCCTAACTGAAAGCGATGTTCGGAAGGACTAAAAGTCAATAGCAGTTATGTTGGCCGTGGCTTGATATCAGATATGCTGTAAAAATGTAGAAAAGCATCTTCACCAGCAGCAACATAGTTTTTTCAAAGAAATAAAAATAGGTCGGTTCAAAGGCAGTCCTTCATAAAACAGTAATGCTGTGACCTTAACCACCCTTCGGGAAATATTTCCCGAAGAGAGTCTTCAAGAGTAAATGTGGGACGAAGAGACATGGAGATACAGCTATAAAGGTAATCTCAGATAAAAACACCCATAAGAGAAGGAATTTAGTGCTTAACCGATGACCAATGGAAGATAAGGAGTATGAACAATGGAAGAAATAACAATCCACGAATTTGATTTTGCCCTCATCAATGAATTTTTCACAGAGCTTGACCGGCAGGGACCCGGCAGCCCCGAAGAAACCATCAGAGCATTAGGTTTTATCGACAATCTTTCAAACAAAACAAAAATCGCCGATTTAGGTTGCGGTACAGGCGCTCAAACAATGGTTCTGGCACAAAATACAGAAGCAACCATCACCGCCCTCGACCTCTACGCCGGCTCGATTGAGAAACTTAACGTAACAGCCGGAAAATTTGGTTTACAGAACAGGGTAAAAGGTATTGTCGGTTCAATGGACAATTTGCCGTTTCAGAATGACGAATTTGACCTTATATGGTCTGAGGGGGCTATTGCCAATATAGGTTTTGAAAAAGGCTTGAATCACTGGAAGAGGTTCCTCAAAAAAGATGGTTATATTGCCGTAACATATGAGTCATGGTTTACTGATGAGCGCCCCGCTGAAATTGAGAAGTGGTGGTTAGACGCAGTTCCTGAAATTAGCACAATTGGGCATAATATTTCCATCATGCAAAAAACAGGTTATATCCCTGTTGCCGCATTTACGCTGCCTGAGACTTGTTGGATAGACAATTATTTTATTCCGCAAAAAGCAAGGCAAGAGGAATTTTTGAAAAAACATGCGGGAAATAAAACCGTTGAGGATCTGATTGCACTTATGAAGCGTGAGGCAGACCTATATTCAAAATACAAACAGTATTATGGATATGTATTTTACATTGGGAAAAAGATGTAAAATAATAATGGTTTACGCCGCCACTTCTATTGGAATGTATTGAGGAAATGACACGGTTTGTGGATGGTGGTGGAAACACGACACTTAGATAATTTATAGTTAGTTTTTTCTCCTCTTCGCCATACCACTTCGGACCAACTTGGCCTGAAGTCCCGGAAAAGAGTTACCCTTATGAATAGAAAACGCAATAATATCTGACCTCTTTTTTAGTTTACATAAAGCCGCTATTACCGCAGCTTAAATGTCTTTGGTGCAAGCCTGTATGCAAGAATCAAGGCGACGGCGATATATACAATGCAAAATACTGAAATCAACGTGCCGAAAATTAGAGTCGGGACTTTCTTACCGATGGCAAAATAACAGACAAAATAAGTAAAGGAATTAACAATGGCAAAAGTGCCACTTTTTATTTCTAGATTGATATTATAGGGCTGCAAAAGATAATATAACACCATGTTGTGCACCGAAAAAAATACCGACATGGCGATAATGGAAACAAACAGCAGCACATAATTAAGTGCGTTATCCGTTCCGCCTGTAAACCATAACAGAATCGGGAGCCCGAGTGCAATTACCGAAGCGGGCATCAAGTTTATCAATAGAATGGATTTCAGCCGTTCCGTAAAGAGAAACAGAATTGCACGCGGTTGCCTGTAAAACCGGTAGGCAAGCATACTGTGGTCACAGTTCATAAACATGGCCTGGGTAATAACCTTTCCGCGATTAATAAAATACATGATGAACAGAAAATAAGGCAAAAAGGTCAGCATCATCCCGTTTATTTTCGGTTTTGCTTCCGGGAAAAGAAAACAGGCCATGATGGAAAGCACAAGCACTGCAAGGGAAATCAAGGTGATATGTTTGGCCGATTTGGTCAGCAGACTGCTGTGCCGCTTAACAAAAAGGTCGTTGAAATACTGATAACCGCTTTTGCTACTTGTTGCCTTAAAGTCTATATTATTTTGCAAAGATTTTTGAGTAGCACGTGCAGCCATATCTTTTCTGTTCATAGCAAAATTATCCGCTGTGAGAAGTTCCTTGCAAATCCTCCGGTATTCAGGGAATTTGAGTACATACGAAAAAGAAAACACAGCCATAACAGCAAAAATGACAAACAGAGCGAGAAAAACAGCTCCGTTCATGGCATAGCCGATAAACGGTGGGAGATATGCCGCAGCCAATGATACAGCAATGCCAGCCAGAGCAACCGAATTGAGCTTATTTTCATTTTTTGCATGGCCGGTTCTGACATAATCATGAAGCGCGAGGGCAGTAAAAATCAGTTTTACGGAAACAACAAAAAGCGGCATCAAAAGGCAGATAGCGGTAGGCACTCCGGAAAGCCGTCCGAGAAGCAGCGTGAAAGGCAAAAACCCGACAACGATTTTCAAAAGGAAATAGAAGTAATTCGAAAGCGTATACTCCCGCGCGTTCATTCGCATGAGAAAAATGGCATAATACTTGTCTCTGGTGGGATGAAATATGTGCGTGTTAAGGAAACCGCCCGTAATAGTGAGAAAGAAAAACATATGCATGAAGCTGTTCGCGGGGCTGCTTTTCATATGATCTTTTAGAAGAAAAATAATAATAAACAGATAGAGCAGTTTGCCAAAAAACATCGAGATGATCTCCCACAGGATGCTGACAAAATTGGCAAATATTTTCAGCCCCGGGCTTCTATAGAGCGAGACCGGCAGCAGCCTGTTGATGACAGGGATGGATTTGAGCGAATAGATGAAGCCATTAGCTTTATACGTGTTTTTCAGCCTGAAGGACATAATGAAAGCTTCAATCATACTCATCCCTCCTGAGGGCCTGAATAATTTTATTCTTAAAGGCCTCGTTGTTGAGGTCATCCTTTTCCATTTTTTCCAGAACCCCGCCGCTCAGGATTACTATCTCGTCGCATAAATCCAGCGCAAGCTCCATAATATGAGTGGAAATAATAATAATGTGGTCTTTTTTAATCTGGCGAAGCAGAGTCTTCATCTCGTCGGCGACCACAACGTCAAATGAGGTCAGCGGCTCGTCTAAAAGCAGAATGGCTGGATTTGCGATGAAGCTTACAAGCATTTGCATCTTGTTTTTCATACCATGGGAATAATCTTTCAAAAGCCTGTCGCGGTCCTCGCGTCCGATCTTTACAAAATCGAAATATTCGTCAATAGGCTTAATGTCCGGAATTTTATTCACGTTGATGTCAAGAAAGAACTTTAAAAACTCCCTCCCTGTTAAGAACTCCGGAACGACTGGTGTCGACAGAACATATCCGATATCGTCTGGATAAACTTCTCTCTTTACTCCATTTTCTTCAAAGAGAATTGAGCCGCCGTCAATCCTCAAATCCTCATTGATGCAGTTAAACAGCGTGGTTTTGCCTGAGCCATTTCTCCCGAGAAGTCCGTAAATTTCCCCCTTTTCAAAGGCAAAGCTCGCACCCCGCAAAACCTCTTTTTTGTCAAAACTTTTTACGATATTGTTCAGGATTAATTTCATTTTCAATGTTCCTTCCCTGTTTGTTTCCGATTATTTTATTTCGTTCCCGCCTGAAATCAATCGATCATCTTTCAACGGTATTCGTACCCTGACATTGTCAGATCAACTTCTTTTTTCGATAATAATTCCTGTATTATTCCATCTCTCCCATGCTTTTAAAAGATTTTTATTCACAGTTTCATTCTGCAAATCCTATCTCTTTTAATTGAGAACCTTTTCTTTTACAAACTTACAACCAGTTCCAGCAAAAATATAGGCATATTAGTCCCAGGAGCAAGAACTTATTCAACTTCAATCAAAACCTCAAGTATTTATGATCCTTTTAACCTGCTTTTTATAGGAGAAGTACTCAACACTTCAGGTACAGTGGAAATCTTCCTCTTGGTCTTTTTTTTGAAGGGATCCCAACTATGGTTCTTCAAGATAAAACTGAGTATTAGAAACTACATTCACAACAAAACCGAGATGCTGCAGATTTAAACATAATTTTGAAAAGGTTTAGAAACGTAATGTAGTGCATCGATTCCAAAGTATGTCAGAAATGAATTTTTTGAAAACCACTGAAAGCACGGAAGACACGGAAATCAGTAGTAAAGGCGTGTTTCTTCCGTGCTTTCCGTGTTTTCCGTGGTTGTAATATCCAGATAGAATCACTCTGCGACCGGCTGCGTTTTCCGTGTTACAAAATTCCATATGACTTTAAAGTAATATTTGCGTCATAAACTATGTTTATTTTCTTATTATGTGCATATTTGAGAATCGATATAGTAGAAAAGACTTAGAAACGTAATGTAGAAAAGGCTTATAGCATAATTTAATAGAGGCTTATAAACATAATTTAAAAGAGGCTTCAGAAGATACGCCGAGGGGGAGATTCGAACTCCCGAGGGGCTAGGCCCCACAAGCTTTCCAGGCTTGCGCCCTACCACTAGACTACCTCGGCACATGCATTACAAAACTTATACCTAACCTTTGGTCAAGCTTTCTTTTAGAAAGGTTGTGGTCAAGCTTCCCATTGGAAAGATTGGCATAAAGCTTATGGCACGACTTATACCATAACGGAAATAGTGATATATAAACCTTATTCTAAAAGATGAGGGTTCCAAAAATATTTTATGTGTTATGGCTTACCGCCATACTCCTTTTACTCCTTCTACTCCTTTTTATTCCAACCTCTTGGATAAGTTCCCGTCTCCATCATAATCCGGACCGGGGTAGCTGCAAGTCCGGTCGAAGCTTTGAGGAGCTCTTCTGTACTCATTTCAGCCTTTGCAAGGGCAACAAGCTCACCTTTAAGAGTAAACAACGCTGTAAGCTCTCCTTTCTTAAGGTTTGCATCTAGGCTTGTTATGCCCGGAACTGCCAGAGTAGCTCCTGAACAGACTGCATCTACTGCACTGTCCCGCAGGATAATTTTGGGAAGGTGAGATACAGCCGTTTCCATTGGCATGATTACACGCCGGATTTCGGACTCATCCCTGTCTTCCTTCCAGAATACATATGCATCTTTGAGATCCTGGAGAGTGACAAGTGTTTCCTCGGTAAACGGGCCTGCTTTTGTCCTTCTGAGTTCCTGCATATGTCCGCCGCAACCAAGAGCAAGCCCAATATCATGGCAAAGTTTCCTGATGTAAGTACCGGCTTCGCATCCTACACGAAAGAGCACAAAACTCCCTTCAATTTCAAGCACTTCAAGGTAATAGATCGTCCTTACCCTGACAACGCGTTTGACAGCTGATTTGATAGGAGGCATCTGGTAGATAGGGCCAGTAAATTCCTCACAGACCTTCCTGACTAGTTTTTGAGGCATTTCCTTATGAAGCTTCAAGAGACAGACGTATTCCTTTCCAGAAAGACGCAGAGCAGGGACCGCCTTTGTAGCCTTTCCAAGTAAGGCGGGCAAAAGCCCTGTAACCTTGGGATCAAGTGAGCCTGCATGCCCTGCCGTACCTACGCCCAGAATAGCTTTTACCCAGGCTGCAACCTCGTGGCTTGTCGGCCCCTTTGGTTTATCAATATTTACAACCCCTTTCTCGATATATTCGAGAATAGGGCGCTTTTCAGGGTAAGAACCGTAAGAGGGGTTTGTCCAGGCGCCGGATTTCCGGACCAGAGTTCTTTCAGTTTCGGACGGCAATTTGCCAGCAGGTGACATAGTTTTTCAAAAACTCCTGAATTGAATTTATAGACGTAAATATGATAGATATACAGTAACTTGTAAATAGGCATAATGAAAGCGAACCATAGTGAAAATAAACCCGAGATTTATAAATTTGAGAGTCATAAACCTGAAATTTATAAATTTGAGAGTCATAACCCAGAGATCTATAAATTAAATAGTTATAAATTAAAGAGTTATAAATCTAAGATTTATAAAAAGATTTACGGAAATTCCCATATGCATATAAAAAGGAATTCCAGCATTATTAATTCAGCATTAATTAAGAGAGAGCATATGCCGAAGACCTGTGGTTGCTGTAATATCAGTATATCACGTTCCGGCAAATAAAACTCTACGCCTTGTATAAAAATCCAGCCTTTAACATATTAAGGGAAATTACTCCGGCCCCACGATGGAATCGATAGCGGCCCTCAGAATATCAAGAATCTGGTACTGGTTCCATTTTTCAGAATCAATAACAATGTCGTAAATAGAGAGGTCATCAATATTGATATTGTAATAGTTCATATAACGGAGGGCCTCAGATTTTTCCCTCTCAACTGTTTTTTCGAGCTCTTCGTCAAAAGAAACTGATTTTTCTCGCCTCAGGATTCTTTTTACCCGTACAGGCAAGGGAGCCTTTATCCAGATTTTAAGTACATTCGGGACATCTTTAGCCATATGGCCTGCAAGCCTGCTTTCAAGGATGAGCTGTTCATGACTGTGGATAACATCCCTCTGATTTTTATCAATAGCCAGGTCAATTGAAGGGTCTTTTTCGGCCATAGCTCCGAATTCTGCCAGGCTCATTCCCTTCTCCCTGGCTATCTTCCTGAAAATTTCACCAGAGGAGATCAGTTCAAGTTCATAGTATTCTGCAAGGAGCTTTGAAACTGTTGTTGTCCCACTTCCGGGAAGCCCGCTAACCGTTATTCGCATCAGACCCCACCGATATCCAGTGCCTTTCTGATAAACTGGCTAACTCCAAGAGAACAAATGAAGTACCAGTACAACCAGTTCTGGAAGTACCAAAAAGCATGGGTTGTCAGCAACTGTTTACCCCAGAAAGGAAAAACCATCGTGGCACTCCCGTGCCCGCTGATGTAATAATAAGCCCACATGAAGAGAGGAACGGAAATGATACTGATGTAAGCCATAGGCTTGAACTGCTGCTTGGACATCTTCATCTGGTCTTCCATCATTGCCTGGCGTTGTTCTTCCAGTTTTTTAAGCATATAAGTGTTCTGAGAAAGCTGTGCCTCTCGGAATTCCTTCTGGAAAACCTTCATGCGTTCCTGGGTATTCCTCATGAGGTCCCAGTCAATTGTGTATTTCTGGATAAGGGATGCGTAAATAGCAGTAATAGATGCCATTACCAAAAGGATTAGAAAGAAATTCTCCTGTCCGATCAGAGCAAGTATGGGATTCATTAAAGTCCCTACGCCTTCCCCGACAGCCTCCCTGAAACCCTGTCCAAGGACCATAATCCCAATCATAAGGGAAAAACCGAGAGCCAGCAGGAACCGGTCTATCTGATTTTTTAATGTCTCTGAAACCAAGTTGTCCTCACCATTCAGATTCAATAGTTATTCTGAGATCTTCAAATGTAAAAGAATTCCAATAATAGAAGCTTGGCAAGCTTAAAGTATTGTAAAGTCGTGATAAATCAGCTCAATTACGGAGCCAATTTTAAATGATTACGCAGGTTGTTCTGGTTAATAAGTGTCGATGTATATATAAGTTATACTATTCAATGAAATTACGGCAAAGTACTCCCCGGAATAACAATGAAATCATATGAGGGGATAAGCAAGCGAAACCTTGCAGAGTTTAAAAAATCCGTTGTTAGAGCAGACTTTGAGCTGGTAAAAATATGTCGTAATAAGATATGAAGACCCTCAATTTGAGGGCAAAACTCAGCGTTTAAGCAAATTATAGAAAAAGCGAAACCGAAGAGACTCAAAGCCTTGAAACCCCCTGAGTAAAAATTCTTTGTTTCAGGTTAATACTTTGATTATTTCAGGTTACTACTCTGATCCTTTCAGGCTAATACTCTGATTATTTCAGGTTAATACTTTGGTTGTTTTAGATTAATACTGAGGGTTGTTTCAGATTAATACTCTGATCCTTTCAGGTTAGTACTCTGATTATTTCAGGTTAATACTCTGATCCTTTCAGGTTAGTACTCTGATTATTTCAGGTTAATATATCGGTATTTTCGGTTAATTTTTCGATCAGCGTTAAAATAGATTAAATCTGGCTCCAATAATCCCAATAATCAAAGGTATTTCCCATCCAGTTCTTCTAAAATTTTTTTTCCTTCTTCTGTCAGGATATACTTTCTCCACGTGGTTTTTTCAGGAGTCAAACACTGAATTAAGCCCTTACTCTCAAGTTCCTTTAAAGCATGGCTGATATTCTGTGTGGATCGGCTTGCCTCATGAGCAATATCCGAAGCCCTTACAAAGGGGTGCCTTTTCATGGAGTCCATCAGAATCAAACGGCGATCAACGCTGATAACCCAGTTCACCAGTTCATCGATCGAGTTTTCAGTCATATTAACTCAGCTTCTCCGTGTGTAGTTTTTGTTGATATAAATAGCCACATATTATTTAAATACAAATTATTTGAATCAAATGAATGCGAAAAAAGCAAGAACATTTCGATAAATACAATATCCGCTGATAAAATAGAAAGGTCAGAATATTAAATAAAACGGAAAAGTCAGAAGATTTACTATAATAGAAAAGTCGGAATATTTAATAAAATAGATAAGTCAGACGATTTAATAATATAAAAAGTCAGAATATTTAATAAAATAAAAAAGAAATGAAGAATTCAGGCAAATTTTGTAAGAACTGCCTTTATTACTTCAAAGACCTCATCAATATCTTTTGTACCGTCTAGAGTTACCAGAAATCCCTGCGTTGTGTAATACTCAATAAGGGGTTCGGTCTGTTTTTTATAGACATTGAGACGGTTCTTGACGGCCTCTTCTTTGTCGTCATCGCGCTGAAAAACCTTACTCCCGCAAATATCACAGACATCATCTTTTTTCGGCGGGTTAAAAGTCCTGTGATAGCTAGCACCACAATTGCACATAAGGCGGCCGCTTATTCTTTCTACCAGTTCTTCATCAGGAACTTCGAGGTTGAGAACAACATCTATGGGCTTATTGATCTCATCAAGGATGCCTGCAAGAGCGTCAGCCTGAGGTATTGTTCTTGGATATCCGTCAAGGATAAAACCTTTTTCACAGTCCTGTTCTTTCAGACGGTTCTTAATAATCCCTATAAGTACCTCATCAGGAACAAGTTCTCCTTTGTCCATATATCCCTTGGCTGCAAGCCCAAGCTCTGTTCCTTCCCTGACATTTGCCCGCAGGATATCCCCTGTGGAGATCTGCGGGATTCCATAGTTGTCAACCATTTTTTTGGCCTGGGTGCCTTTTCCGGCACCGGGGGGCCCAAAGAGTATTATATTCATTTGAAGATCCCTGTGTTTATCCTTTAGTTTGTTTACATTACATCTCTCTTATTCGAGTCCTTATAACAGCTCAAAAAGAACCTCTTACTGTTCCCCAAAGAAGGAGCGGATCATTGGGTGCATTTCCATCATCTGCTCGGAAGCTATGTCCTCATAGAGACGATATACGATACTGACAGCCAGCAAAAGTCCGGTACCACTTGTACTTCCAAGAGTACCGAGCAAGCTTGCAATCAACGTAAGAATCCCTATGAAAGCTCCACCTATTACGGTAACTTTTGGGATATAACGCTGGGTAACTTTTTCAATACTGCTAATATTCCTCCTGAAACCCGGAATCTGCATACCTGAATTGAAAATCTTCTGGGCAGTGGGTTTAGCTCCCATACCAGTTGTTTCTATCCAGAAAAGTGCAAAGATGATTCCACCTACGATAAGCATAGTAGCATCTGTAAAGACATGAAGTACAATCTGCCAGTTTGCAGGTGTGACCGCCCCATAACTTGAAAAGGACTCTTTCACAAGAGATGGAATCCAATCGTAAGGACTGTGTATTGGAGCAAGATAATACATAATCCCGTTTAGAGGCGTAGATCCATGGAACTCTCCAAAGAAAGTGATTCCACGACTGGCAAGAATAATTCCAATCATCTGGATATTAGCCTGAAGAGCTCTGACAAGAATCATCGGTAAGACTGATGCATATATCAACTTAACAGGAAAACGGCCCCTAGCTCCTCTAACCGCACTATGGGCGAGAGGGATTTCGATTCTTGTACTTTCCACGTATACCACAAGTAAGAAGATAACAACTGTGCTTAGCAGTGCAAGAATTCCTCCTCTTACCAGCATGAACACTACACCCTCACCTGAGAAGAGGTAATCTGCTCCGACGTTCTGGGCGATATAAATCCATTTTGGAATCAGCCCGACCGGGAGCCCGGAAGAATCATACTGCCAGTTAAAGATCCCTGTAACAATCTGCTGGGAGATTCCCGCAACAATGAAAAGTCCTACTCCTGACCCTATGCCCCACTTGGAAACCACTTCATCCATGAAAAGGATCAGCGCGCCTCCAATAAAGATCTGGATAAGAAGCAGGAAGGTGATTACTCCCGGGCCTACACTTAGAGCAGAAGCAAGTCCTGTATCCGGCTGGATATATCCACCAAGTAGCTGCGGCAGAGCTTCCAGTATGATCATGACAAACACAAGGAACTTCTGAGCTCCCTGAAAGAATGCCTGATCTTTGGGATCTGACAGGTCCAATTTAATGATATCTGCTCCAACAAGAAGTTGCAGGACAATCGAAGCCGTTACAATAGGCCCGATACCTAGGAGAATTAAAGATCCCGACGCGCCTGCAAAGAAGGCACGATAAGATTCAAAAAGGTCAACCGAGTCCTGGGACATCCCAAAAAGCGGTACATTTGCCAGAGCAAAGTACAGCAAAAGGACTCCCAGAGTCCACCAGAGCTTATCCTTAAAATGGACGTGTTTTTCCGGACTTGCTACTGCAGGTAACTTGTTAAAAAACGGTTCTAACGTATCCCTGAGAGTCATCGATTACACCATTCAAAATATAGTTTATTATAATATTTAAAATGTTAGATCACGTTTTACCGTAAGACATTGGTAAGTATAGTACATCTAATATGAAAAAGTTACCAAAAGAATTAAAATAAGTAATGCCAGGTGACATTACTTATTCGGCATCGATGCAACTTCCGCCAGCGGCTTCAATTTTTTCGCGGGCAGATGCGGAGAATCCTTCAGAAGTGACCACAAGGTTCTTCGTAACACGTCCGCTTCCGAGTACTTTTTCGATTTCGAGGTTTTCAAGGTTAATGTGGTACGCACCATCTTTGATTTCTGCAAGCCCTTCCTCAACAAGGTAAGGAGCAAGTTCGTCAAGTTCTCCCACATTTACTATGGAAACATCCCTGGAAATCTCAGCAGGGAGCTTGAAACCATGCTTTCCGTAGCTGTATCCCCTGAGCATAGCTCTTACAAAGTGGTGCTTACAGCCTCCGGCTTTTCCACGGCCTCCGCGGTTTCCGGCTCCACGCCTGTTTTTATGAGTCCCGCCTCCGCAGGTCCTGGATCCTCTGAACTTCTTTGTATCCATTCAAACCACCTTATCTCATTTTGTGCAGGAGTGCATTGATACCATCGCCGTGGTCTCCGAGTTCGCCGCCCTGCTTTACGGTTCTTTTAATCCCTGCATGTCCTTTTCTTGGAGGGTGAAGCCTAAAAACGGGCTTCAGTTTTGGAACGTCCTTAAGGGTAGCTTCTCCTTCAACAACAGCTTCGGCAAAAGCCTGAATTGAATCATAGGCTGTGTTTTCCCGGATGTATTCCTCAGTCAGGCGAGTATTGCCTTCGAGTCTTCCACGGTTTTCGAGGATCTCTGCAAAAGTCTTTGCATCAATTTCCCCAAAGGCAACGTAGTCCTTCACCTTCTGGACCATACCTTTGAAATGAGGATTCTCGGGCACAAACACACAATGGTTAACCTTGTGCAGACGAAGCATCTTCATTGTATCTTCAATCGTGTACCGGACATTAACCTGACCTCTCAACCTAACAATGGCATACATATCAGGCATCCTCCTTACAGTAGACTGGCAGCCTCATAACATTCACCTGGTTGAGGGCGTCAAAGGTTGCCTTTGCGAAGTTAAGAGTAGACCGGGTAGTACCGAAGGTCTTGGTCCATACGTCTTTAATTCCGGCTTTTTCCAGCACTTTAGTTGCAGTATTTCCTGCAGCGATTCCAAGGCCTCTTGGTGCCGGAATAAGAGTTACGCTTACACTGCCTGCCTTTCCGGTTACTTCATAAGGAACGGTGTGAGGCAGACCGCAGGCGCATTCCCATGAACCGCAACCTCTGCGGATATAGGAGATCTCGAGCTTTGCAGCATCAATCGCTTTACGGATAGCAGGCCCTACCTGCACATCCTTTGCCTGCCCGAGCCCTACATAGCCATTTCTGTTCCCTACGATTACGGTTGCTCTGAATTTCACACGGCGTCCGGAGTCAGTCATCCTCTGGACCATGTTAATATCGAGCACCTCGTCTTCCAGGTCAGGAAGCAGCATATCAATTATCTGAGGCTCCCTGATAGGCAGGCCTGATTTGATTGCTTCTTCCATGGAAGCAACCTGTCCTTCCATGACTAATTTTCCAAGCCTGGTTTTTGGAACCCAATCTTCATCGAATGCCATTTAATCACCTTAACTAAATTCAGCAAAGATTTTCTCTTTGGTTGCTTCAAACTGCTCTGGCAGGTCTGAGCTCTCTTCTCTATATTCAGCAATGTGCTCTCCCCGGATTCTCTCTTCCGAAGGGAAAACTTCAGGGCTGCAGGGGACTTCAAAACCCGAGTCTACTATGCCTTTAAGCGCAGCATAGACTCTGGAACCTGCAGAGGAAGCCTGAAGTCCTATATCCAGGATTCCTCCTTCATATCCCTTATTCAAGCTTTTAAGCCCGAAAAGGAGCCCTGTAAGGTATGCAGCCGTTGTGTTTCCGGTAGATCCTGTATAACCGTACTTAGCAAGCTCACTCGAAGCGGCTGAGGAATAAGTTATATCCCCCTCTGGGGTCGGAGCTATTAACTGGATTTGAACATTTCTTGCACTCTTCCTGACAACCACACGGTCCTGCCTTGAGAGCAGTAACTTGAGTCGCAGGTGGTAATTAGTGCGTCCTTCTCTTCTTCGTCTAAAAGGAACCTTATATCTTGGTCCTGTTGCCATATTTAGCTCCTCCAGGTTATTTCTTTAACAGTTTTTCAGACCCAAGGTGGGAGTTCAGGTGGGAAACGCTTCTGTATTCTCCGCCTTTTGCTTTTCTGTAAAGTCTGCAGTACACGGATTTATCAAGTGTTCCATCTGCACGCAGTTCCTTGAGCCTTCTTCTAAGAGCCCTGATCTTTTTGATCCACTGCTCCTTCTTAGGAGTGCGGGCCCCTTTCTTACCTTTTCTTGAACCTTGACCTTTGCAGTGCCCATACTTGCGCTTGGCAGCAAGAGCTCTGGCTCGGCCTCTGCTGACTCCTTTGATCGGCTTGGCTTTAATAGTGCCTTTCTCAATGAGCCCGCGAATATCTTCCCTGGTAATTGCCGATGCGATCTCTTCGGAGGCTTCCGGATTAAGCCATACCCTGTCAAGTCCGCATTCGAGAATCTTGGAGGCTAACCTTCTTTGATTGGCCAGATCTGACATTTTTATTCACTCCTTCCAGGGTTCAGTACTTTAATACCGAGTTCTCCAGCTTTTGTGATAATAACAGCTTTCTTTCTTGAGCCTACTGTCGATGCTATCCTGATAGCTTCATAAGAAGGATCAACGAGCTCAAGCTCAGCAACGCTGGAAACAAGCACATCAGAATAACCGGAAGGGTGCAATCCTTTTACTGCAGCAGGACTTCCGTACCCTACCTGGGCATGGGCACCTTTTGAGACATACTTTCGACGCTGTTTACCCTGAGAACCTCTCGGACGCCTCCAGTTGCTGTCAAGCCTCTTAAATTTATGACAGGCTGCTCTTTTAAACTGGGGCTTCTTTCCCTTCTGGACTTTTCTCACATTGAATAATCGCCTGGATTCAGAGTCCATATCAAGGGTGGAAACTGAAGTACTTTCTGATTTGAATTCTTCTGCCATCATAACCACCTCAGGGCTTCTGCACAATGTAGATTCCGTCCTGGAAAATCCTTGGGTCGAATCTCTTGATCTTGGTCTTCTGTTCAATATTTGCGGCAGTCTGCCCGACATCTTCCTTGTTGATTCCGGAAACAGTCACCTCATTTCCAGAAACCTTAACCTTTGTTTCACCAAGAATCTTTGCAACTCTTGGCTTTTTTTCTCCAAGGAAGTTTCCTATTATGAGGGTCTTACCATCAACTTTTACCTGCATAGGGAAGTGAGCGTACAGAATAGTCATCTTGCACTCAAAACCCTCATTTACGCCTTTTATAAGGTTTTTGATGTGGGAAGTAAAAGTGCCTACCATGGCTTTCTGTTCTTTCCTGGAAGATTCTGCATCTACCTCTACTTCGCCGTCCCTGACGTAGATCTTGATTCCAGGATACCATAGTTTTCTTTCTACAGTCCCCAGAGGGCCACTGGCTGTAAACACATCCTGAGAGATAGAAACGGAAATTCCTTCAGGAATCTCTATTTTTCTTGCAATTTCCTTAACCATTTCCTGTTTCCTCCATCAGTACACATAAGCAAGAAGTTGCCCACCAATCTTCTTCTCACGGGCTTCGTACTGGGACATAACTCCGCTTGAAGTAGTTATTATAAGGGCGCCAAAGTTCTTTGCCGGCAGGAACTGCTTTTCCCAGCGTTCAAAGCTGCCAGTTCCTACGGAATACCGCGGCTTGATTGCACCGCATTTGTTGACTCTTCCCACAAGGGTTACACTGTAGATTCCGGCTTTTCCATCATCGATAAACTCGAATTCTCCAATGTAGCCGAGATCTTGCATAACCTTCAACACGTTGCCAATGTTTTTTGAGGCAGGCCTGATAATACAGGAACTTTTCCCAATAACTTCGGCATTTTTAATTGTGGAAAGGGCGTTTGCAAGAGGATCAAGTAATACCATTTTAATCACCTTATGAATATTTCTCAAAACCCATATCGTGGGCAATTTCCCTGAAACAGTGCCTGCAGAGGTAAATGTCATATTTGCGGACAAGTCCCTGCTTTCTTCCACACCGCTTGCACACGTTTACTCCTTTTCCGGACTTATTTATAGTCTCCGCCATTTACATGACCTCCACGCCATAGCTATCGTTAAGGAAAGCAATGGCATCCTCAACTGTGACTCTGTGGTTAGCCGGGATCTTCCTTGTTGCAATCCTTCTCTTGCAGATTCTTTCTCCAGGGCGCTTGATAACAACTGTTACGTCCATTCCGAAAACCCCGATATTCGGGTCATATCTCATGCCCGGGAAATCAGTGTGTTCTTCAATTCCGAAAGAGACGTTTCCAAGGGAGTCAAACTGGGACCTGACAAGAGTCTTATCAACGATACCAAGGGCGGTCTCGAGAAACTGCTGGGCTCTCTGGCCTCTCAGGGTTACTTTGCAGCCGATAGGCTCGTTCTTTTTGATCGAGAAAGCCGGAAGGGTCCTCTTGGCAAAGCACCTGACAACTCCCTGCCCTGTAACAGTCTTGAGGATTTCTTCGGCATTTACTAGATGCTGGCCACTTTCTCCAACACCCATGTGGACAATTACCTTCTCAACAACGGGAGTGCGCATAACATTATTCAATTACCTCACCACCGAGCCGGATCTCAGGCTTGTCCTCGCCAATAACAATAACGTAATCTTCAATTGTTTCGAAATCGGTTTCCCCTGAAATCGCGACAGTATTGTGTCTGGAACTCTTAACTTCCTTGATTTCAGTGATCTTTCCGATTTCTCCAGAGTGCTGGCCGCCTACTACCATTGCCAGATTGCCGACCTTGAACTGCAGGTGCTTTACTATCTGCTTGTCAGGCAATGAGAGAATCAGAGAGTCCTTTGTACCGTACTCGTTAGAACCCGGAATGTTGGTCCCGTCATTCAGGTTAAGCTGAACCTTTCCTCCTTTGAGAGTAGTTTTGTTGTTGATCCTGCACAATTTGTTAACGTTTGTTGCATCCAGCTTGTGAAGTACCAGACGTCCCTTTTCGTCCTGGAACATCCTGTACGTTTCATTTATGAGAGGGAGTGTAATTACGTCAAAAAGCCCAACCGGGAACCTGAGGTCTTTTCTGGGAATCCCATCTACAAGAACTTTGCCTTCCGAGAGAATCTTTTTGCCTTCCCTGCTATTATCTACAATCTTGAGAATATCACGAATTATAATTCCGAGCGGAAGACTGCGTGCCTGACTGTGAGGCCCCGGGCGAGTGGTGGAGACCCACTTATAACCTTTTTTTCCGGCCTTCCAGCTTCTTGGAATTGATAATCTTTTCTGGTGTGTCACAAAATCACCTGCCTCACTTCTTAATACTTGATGCTCTGCGCCCGTCCTTCAGTTCCAGTTTTGTGATCATAACATTGGAGGGGTATATCGGTCTTGAGACTTCGGTACCATCCACTTTGGTGGAAATAACTCCGTCCACAGAAATTGTGCCGTACTGAAGCGAAACGGCCTGGACCTTTCCTTCAGTGCCCTTATAATCTCCACGCATGACCTTCACGGTGTCTCCCGCTATAACTGCGGCGCTTCTTGTGCCGTACTCCTTTGAGAGTGCTTCACTAAGCCTTGCGCCCATGAATTTCTGTCTGACGTGCAGAGGCGCATTATATCTTGCCTTTCTCTGCTTTCTAGGCTGTTTGGATACCATTTTCGCCACCTCAGACAATGATAGATGCTGTGGTCCCGATCTTGGGGTACCTCTCAGCTACTTCTCTTGCTATAGGACCTTTTATGTCCGTGCCTTTTGGAATTCCTTCTTCATCCGTGATTACCATGGCATTGTCCTCAAAGGACACATGCAGCCCATCCGGACGGCGGAACTCCTGTTTCTGGCGAACCACTACTGCAAGGAGTACCTGCTTTCTCATTTCTGGTGTGCCTTTTTTTACTGAGACGACGCACATGTCCCCAATTCCTGCGCAGGGCATTCTGTTCTTTACCCCTCTGTATTTCTTGACAGAAATAATCTCAACGACCTTGGCTCCGGTGTTGTCCACACAGGGAACCTTGGCACCTGCATTGAGAGCCCTTGGGATGTTGGAGCGTATGCCTTTCATTTGGGCACCTCCGCTTTAACTACCACATAGGACTTTGTTTTGCTTATACGTCTGCATTCTGCAATCGTAACGATATCCCCGACTTTTGCTGAAATGCAGGGTGGGTTGTGTGCGTGAACCTTCGAGCGTCTCTTCTCGTATCTCTGGTATTTCGGCACCAATTTCATGTATTGCCTTTCAATAACTACCGTATTGTCCATCTTGCTGCTGACCACGGTGCCCACAAGGATTTGACCTCTTACTGGAAGTGTTCCGTGGAAGGGACAGTATGAATCATTACATTCTTCTGATGGCGCCGGTATGTTCAATCCAATATCTTTTGCCATGAGTTTAGCCCCATTTGCGTAACTTTTTAATGTTCTTGATCCGATTTTCGGGTTGTGAGAGCAGCAGGTTTCCCTGAATTTTAACGAATGTATCGGATCTGCGGCCTTTTTCTGAGAGCTCGGCAGGGATTCGGAAGAGAAATTCCGAATCCGCCTTTGGAATCTTCAGTTCCCGCGACCCTGAGTTTTCTATGATTAACATATTTTTCGTTTCGTCAATCACCAGGCCGCGGATTCCTATCAATGCTGGATTAGTGGAACGAATCACCTGAATTTCGAGCCCTATCAGTTCATGGTAGATAAGGGTCGAAGGTAGAATTTCCACTTTAGATTTCATTTAGCTCATGCTGAATTGTCTTTATCCGGGCAATCGTTCTTCTGATTTCTCCGATTCTTCCCGGGTTTTCAGGAGCTCCGCCTGCGGAAGTAAGGGCACGTTCCCTGACCAGTTCACTATTCAGGGTCTCGAGTTCGTCAGCTCTTTCGTCAAGTGACATATCCCGGATTTCTTTGGATCTGAGGATTGCCATTATTCCTTAGCCTCCTTGTGAACCCTTGCCATCGGATGCCAGTAGTCATAACCCTCATGCTTGTGCTGCCAGACTCCGTTGACCTGTCTTCTAAGTTCTTCCGAACCTTCAACCTGAATGATCTCAGCCTCTTCAAAGTCTTCTGCTGCTTCAGCCTGAGGTTCTTCCTCGGCTTCTTCAGGTTCTGCAACTTCAGCTACTTCTACTGGTTTCGCAGGTGCTGCTGCAGGAGTTTTGGGTTTTGCAACGCTTTCCTTTTTAGGAACTTCGGCAGGTTTTTCAACTGGTTTTGCAGCAGGTTTTTCTGCAGGCTTTTCAACCGGTTCAGTTACAGGCTCACTTGGTTCCCTAGTAGTATATGAGTCAGGAAGGACAACGTCCGGCTGAATGATCCTGACTTTACAACCAAGGGTCCCGAGCTTTTTGACTGCTACTGCAAACCCTTCGTCTACGACCTCTTCTACAGGATGTCCGGAATGCTTTACGTACCCGTCAATAAATTTTTCAACTCTTGACCTGGCACCTGTGAGTTTACCGGAAATGACAACTTCACAGCCGAGTGCGCCTGCATTCATGACTGCCCGAAGGGTGTTGTGTCCGGCTTTCCTGAAATACCAGCCTCTCTCAATTGAAGCTGCAAGCCTTGATGCCATCATCTGAGCGTTAAGTTCAGGTTTCTTAACTTCCTGAGCGTCAATCTGCGGATTTTCAAGATTGTACTTGGTTGCTACGTCCCTGGTAAGCTTTCTGATGACCTTTCCGGCTTTCCCTATTACCATTCCAGGCTTTTCAGAATAGATAACAATTTGGGTGCCCATTGGGGTCCTGTTAAGCTCCATACCGCCGTATCCAGCTCTGTTCAGCTGTTCTGCGAAATACTCGTCCATGGAGGCTTTGACAAACCCATCATTTACGAATTTTCTCTCTATTGCCATTTAGCGCACCTCGGAAAGAATCATCTCAATATTTACAGTGTCTGTGTCTTTGGGAGTGGCCCGTCCTCTGGCTCTCGGCATAAACCCGTGAATTACCCTGCCGCGTTGAATTGCAGCATGGATAATATACATGTTTGCGGGTTCAAGGCCTTTGTATTCGGCATTGCTTTCTGCATTCTTCAAAATCTTGAGGATTTCTTTTGAAGCGTTAACAGGGTACCTGCCTGCAGCCATTGGACCTTTTCGGTGTCCAGTTCCATCGTGGTGTCTTTTGAAGGGAACTGCCTGCTTTAAAGCAACTACATCTTCTAAAAACTTTCTTGCTTCAGCAACTTTCATGCCTTTAATTTTGCAGCAGACTTCACGGGACTTTTTAGGGGAAATATGGAGTTCAGAACCCATAGCCTTAGAGGTTGTCTCAGGGTCTCCTTTAACTGAATAATTAATTCTTGCCATTCCCTCTCACCTCATTTCAGTGGCACGAACTTGCTTGAACGGGTTGCTCCCACACCGGCACTGCCGTGTGAAACTTTTGATCTTGTGGGTGCGAATTCTCCAAAACGGTGCCCGATCATTTCAGGCTGGAGGTCCACACTCACGAAACCTTTCCCATTGTGGATTTCAATAGTCTGTCCGATCATTTCCGGAAGGATGATCAGGTCTCTGTGATGAGTCCTGACCTTCTTTCCTTCCTTAAACTCATGCAGGACTTTTTTCTGCCCTTCAGTGAACCCGCGTTTAATGCTCCTGCGTTCTCTCGAAGGCAGGAGTTCTGCAAACTCTTCAAGACTCAGTTCCTGAAGTTCTGAGACGGTTTTCCCGCGGTAGGTATACTCACCCTTTCTCTTTGGTAATCTTGATGATGATTTTTTAACCATAACGAACACCCCTCATCAGCGCTTCATTCCGGTCCTTCTAGCTGCAATCAGTCCGACCTTCCTTCCGGGCGGAGCGTTTCTGCTAACCGTTGTGGGCTTGCCCGGGTGCTTCCAGGCACCTCCACCGAATGGGTGGTCACGTGGGTTCATGGCAACTCCTGAAACCCTGGGATACTTAGCAGCTCTTGTTTTCATTTTGTGGTATTTTTTCCCGGCTTTGAGCCATGGTCTGTCCACACGGCCTCCGCCTGCAACGATACCGACAACTGCTCTGCACTTCGGATTAAGCCATTTAATGTTACCTGAAGGCATTGCTACTGCAGTTCTGTTAGGTTCATGGGTTACGACAGTTGCGTATACACCAGAGGAGCGCACGAATCTGCCGCCGTCATTTGGCTTTGACTCGATATTGCAGATAAAGAAACCTTCAGGCACCTTTCCTATAGGAACTATATTTCCTGGCCTGACATCGGCATCGTCTCCACACTCGATTGTGCTCCCTACTGCAACTCCTTCTGAGGCCAGCAGGAGAAGTTCTTCCCCAGTTTCAAAGGCAACTTTTGCTATCGGAGCTGAGCGAGCAGGGTCGTGCTCGAGATTAATGACTTTCCCCTGAATCGACGTGTTCTCGTCAACACGGGGGTGCCTCAGTTCTGCCTTGTACTTGTGAGAAGGAGCTCTGTAGGTCGGAGTACCTCTACCCCTGTTTTGTGATATGATTCTTTTACCCATACATCACACCTCACATTAGTCCTATCCGGGTTGCAATCTCGTGTGCAGATTCAGGATCTTCGAATGTCAGGATTGCTTTTTTCGTGCCCTTCATGGTTGTCATGGTTCGCACGGCCTTTACCTTGAACCCGTACAGTTTTTCAACATCTTCTACGATCTGCTTTTTGTTTGACCTGGTATCCACGATAAACTGGAGCTTGTTTTCGTCAAGCAGCATCATCGCTTTTTCAGTAACAAAAGGATAATTAATGGAACTCATTGGAATGCACCTTCCAGTTTCTCAACTGCGGATTCTGTCCAGATAGTAAGGCGCCCTGCGTGAGTACCAGGTGCGAGCAGTTCGGCATTCAGTGAATCCACTGTTGCAACGTCTACTCCTGAGAGGTTTCTTGCGGCCTTCAGGATAGGCGCACTTTCTCCTGCAACAATAAGGATACTCTTTTTGTGCTTGTATTTTCTACCTCTAAGCTTTCCGCGGCCTGCCCTGATGTGTCTTCCGTATTTTGCCCTGAGCACGTCTTCGTAGACTCCGATAGCCTGCAGGAATTCTATTACCTGCTTTGTCTTATCCAGGTCTTCAAGAGCGTTTTCCGTAACAATCGGAAGCTCGGCTTCAAAGATATGGCCCCTCAGGCTTACGAGGGTCGGATCCCTGGTTGCTGCGATTGCGGAGCGGATTGCATAGCGGCGTTCTTTGGTGTTGACCTTTTCGCTTCTGTCAGCTTCCGGTTTTGGTGGGTGGGCTCTTCTTCCGCCTCTTGCGTGCGGGACTCTTGCAGCTCTGCTGCTGTTTACGAGCCTTGGAATATGGGATGCGCCTCGCCCTGAACCCCAGCCTCTTGCGGAAGTTTCCATTCCTGCATAGAGACGGGGACCATAGGGTTGAAGCCTGTTTGCCTGTGCCGCAAGCACTGCCTTTTTAATCAGGTCAGGTCGGTAATCCACGTCAAACACGTCGGGAAGCTCAATCTCCCTGACAACCTTCCCTGTAAGGTCTATTGTTTTTGCTGTAGCCATTTCACTTCACCCCTGCTTGGATTCCCTGCTTATGTGAAGGATATTCGGTTCGCCAAGGTCGGCTTTCTTTGCCCTGATCGGATCTCTGAGTCTAATAAGTCTCTTGGAAGGCCCGGGAACGCTGCCTTTGATCAGCACGTAATCCCCACGGACAAAGCCATAATTCATAAAGCCGCCTTCTGGAGTGACTTCTTCTCCATCGGATCCAATCTTAAGGATGCGCTTGTTGAACTCGGTTCTCTGGTGATATCCTGTTTGACCCATCTGCGGGACTCTCCAGGAGACGCGGCGAAGGCCAAAGCCACCAAGAGTACCAATCTGCCTGAGACTGCCCTGCCTGGAGTGTTTGCCTTTCATAAGCTGGATGCCCCAGCGCTTGACAGGGCCCTGAGTACCTTTTCCGATAGTAATCGCAGCTGTGTCAACAAGTGTTCCGGTCTTGAAAACATCGGTTATGCTTACAAGGGTGCCGAGAATGGATTTTGCGTACTCGAACTTGGTGTTGAGATCTCTGGCGCTAATTCCGGATTCCATGATATCGGGCGTCTTTTTGGGGACCCCGGTAAGGCTCTTTGGCAGAGTATAGGTAACTGCTTTAATATCGCTTACCTTTCCTTCTTCTATCATTTTACCGATATTCCCAAGGGTTTCAGCCATGTTCTCCCCTTTTGGTATAGGGATCCTGCGTTTGAGTTCAGGATCAAGGTCTGTTGCCCATACCTCAGCGATTGCCTTTTCTCCGGTGGTGTCTTCTGCATAAGCCCGGATGGCTGCAACCCTTATTGCGGGAGTTTCGATGACAGTTACAGGTACGGAGATTTCCATACCCTGGGTAAGGCTGTTCTTTGTGTCATCAACCATGATCACGTGGGTCATGCCCACCTTGTACCCTGCAAAACCCTGTAGCCTTGGTTCACCTGTAGCCTCCGGCCAGGCTCTGAACCGTGGAATGTGGCTCTTTGCCCTTTTGCGTGGACTATATGCGAGGGAACCTCGTTTTGGTCGGTGTATGCTTGCCATATTTCTACTCCGTAAATTTCAATTAAAATGCCAGCCCCTCCGGTCGGCCCAACATGAGTGGAAAAAGAAAAAAATACACTGGATTCCCCGAACGCTACCAGGTGGGGAGGGACGTATTTAGACCTGCCTGGCACGTATGCCTCGAGCAGACCAGAGCTTTATGCTCCCGGTACCCTAATTCCTTCAGGCATCTGCAATATCCGATCCTCTTCCCAGCTTGTCTAGCAGGAGCATACTCTTAAAGGATCGATTTTACGATCCTGGCAGACCCTAATCCAGGCATCTGGCACTGATTTGAAACATTCAGTAGTCTGATTTGAAACTTCAGTATATGGTAACCTGATTTTAAATTCAGTTCCCTAATTGAAACTTCATTATTCAGTGACTGCAACCGCAACTCATCGAAAACTTGAACAGCTTCGTGCGATTTTAGGCGTCTCAGGACGCCAAAAGCGGGCGTTTCAAAGCATTGGCCCTTTAACACTCATGTTGATCCGACTTTTCTCACTGGATTTATCTTCAATGCAGGAAATCTTCCGTAAAGCACGGCAGAAAACCCTATCTCCCGGAAATTTCCAGGATATTAGCATTAAGCATCACATTGATCTGATTAGATAATTTCAAGCACTAAAGTGCGTGAAACTTCCATCTTGCATGTACTTTGCCTTTACATAGCATATCTAATATATAAAGCCTTTGCAGGGCGAGAAGAGAAGTCAGAAAGAAGAATCCATCACAGGAGAGAACAAAAATAAATAGACAAAAGCGTTCGAGCTTATACTTTCTAAATCAAAGAGTTGAAATATGGGATCACAGTTGACAGAATACCATCTCTACTTATCGGCCAGCAAAAACTTATAGACCGACCTGGATGTACGTTAACAGTCGGCCTGTAAGCAATATAATAACTATTATATGCTAGCTTGTTTAGTAGACAACTTTACAGAAATAAATTTAATGGAATCTGGTAATTGAAGTTTGTATCGAATTTCCCTATTTTTTAGTCTGAATTCGAATATTTGCTCATAAGACTATGATTTCAGTTCTGCTACTACAGTCCACCGGAATTATGTAGCTATTAAAGGAGAAACGCTATTACTCTGCTCATATTCAGATATTGAGAGGCAGTGAAGAGTGCAGTAAACAGCTTTCTTCTCCATGGTTTCTAAGACAATAAATTCATTTCCACAAACAGGACAAATCTTTTTTATATAAACATTTCTTATATAACTCATTGGACATCACCACTTTTTACACTTAGCTCTGGAACTAATTTTATGAATGAATTTTAAATCATATTTTATAAAGACTAAAAATAATGAGCTATTCAAGCTGCAACCGATAACCATGAGAATGAATCGTGTATTTTTTCCGCAAATTTCATTATTATTAGTCAATTATGCCGATATGATTTCACCCAGGATCATAAATATTAAGATAACCAGGTAAATAGTTTTAAGAATCATAATTTCTAATAAATAGTACTTTTTAATTTAAAACATAAAGTGCCTCTTTTAGATGTTTTTTGATGTTTTTACCTGAAATGAGTTGTTGGACAGCCTCTAAATGTTGAAGTGTTCATGGGTCTCCGCCTGCCAATACATTTAAACTAAAATATTTTTATCAGACGCCGGTTAAGGAACTTTCTTGCCAGAGCTATCGATTTTGCATCAGAAACCAGCTTCAATTTTGGCCTGTTTACATGAAGTCGACACCCTATTTCAGCCTGCAACTTAACAAAATATTTAATAAATATTATGGAAATGGATGCAGTTGTCACGATTTCTCACGTAACCGAATACGCATGAAAAAATCTGTTCTGGTGACTAAAACTTTGGTATTTATTGCCTTTTCTGACACAGTTGCCTCAGTGCCTGTGAAATTATTACAGAAAATTTTGCTCTTTGTTGTTTTGCATGGACATCCTCATAATGTCCTCCATGAAAACTGTAGGACTTACGCACTTGAGGAACAAAACCAATTGCATCAAAGATTGTATATTAAAATCACGTTTTAGACAATTAACATTCCAATGCTGTTGATTTTTCAGTCAACTGCTTTATAGTTCTAAACCAATGCGATCTTGAACTGAAAACCGTCTTATCCGTAGGAAATGACGAAGAGCCGAAAATTTGATTATTGAAGACATTACCCCGCGGTCAAGCAGAAATCTGCAGAAAGCCTGGCTCTGGAAGTAAAACTTCTTTTTGATCCAAGTCAAATCCAGAAGGAAAATATATTAAGGGAATTTGAACTAAGAAAGAAGAGTTTAAGTAATGAAAAGTCGAGATAAGTAGACTCAAGAGTCCTAATAATATTATTGTTACTACAGGTTATTCAAAGATAAAAAAATTTGAAAAATGAAAAGACTTTACAGAATATAGTTCATTATAAAATATAAACATGTTATTAAAATTCCCTTAAAATCTTTGTAATAAAAGATATTTATCTTGATAAATTTGCAGAATAACAAATCATGCTAAAATAAAACTTCAAATCACATATAAAATGCATAAAGAAATGTAAAAACCTAAACTTACGCAGAAAAGAGGATAATTAAGGGGTGCACTTATTGAAGAAAAAAACAGGAATTTACAATGAAACATCTGGTAGAAAATGGAGATTAATCTGTATTACTTTAGTTCTAATTTTTTCAGTAATTTCAATATCAGCTACAGGTGCGGAAAGCAAAACCAATAGTCAGACAGGGGACAAAATAGTACATGAGTCAGATACTGGAGTAAGTAATGAGACAGAGGATAACTGTTTGTACTGCATAGTAGACGAAAATTATGCCGAAGTTGACTGCTTTGACTGCACAGAAAGTGGCGAAGATAATAATACCGGAGATAAGTGCTCCTACTGCATAGAAAGTGATGAAAAAAACGATACCGGGAGCAAATGTTCATCCTGCACGAAAAGTGAAGAAAAAGATGAAAACGAGGATGAATGTCTGTACTGCATAGAAGATGAAGAAAATCTTGAACAAAAATCAGGAGGAAACAGTACAGAAACCCCGGAAACAGTAGTATATAATAAGTCAAAAACCGGAACTGGAACAAGTACCAAAATCCCGGAAACAGTAATAGATAATAAGTCAAAAACCGGAACTGGAACAAGTACAGAAACCCAGAAAACAGTAGTATACAATAAGTCAAAAACTGGAAGCGGGACAAGTACAGAAACCCAGAAAACAGTAGTAGATAATAAGTCAAAAACTGGAAGCTGGACAAGTACAGAAACCCAGAAAACAGTAGTATATAATAAGTCAAAAACCGGAACTGGAACAAGTACAGAAACCCCGGAAACAGTAATAGATAATAAGTCAAAAACCGGAACCGGAACAAGTACCGAAACCCCGGAAACAGTAATAGATAATAAGTCAAAAACCGGAAGCGGAATAAGTACCGAAACCCCGGAAACAGTAGTAGACAATAAGTCAAAGACTGGAACCGGAACAAGTACCGAAACCCCGGAAACAGTAATAGATAATAAGTCAAAGACTGGAACCGGAACAAGTACCGAAACCCCGGAAACAGTAATAGATAATAAGTCAAAAACCGGAAGCGGAATAAGTACCGAAACCCCGGAAACAGTAGTAGACAATAAGTCAAAGACTGGAACCGGAACAAGTACCGAAACCCCGGAAACAGTAATAGATAATAAGTCAAAAACCGGAAGCGGAATAAGTACCGAAACCCCGGAAACAGTAATAGATAATAAGTCAAAAACCGGAAGCGGAACAAGTACAGAAACTCAGGAAACAGTAATAGATAATAAGTCAAAAACAGGGGCAGAAGGAAGTACCGAAACCCCGGAAACAGTAGTAGACAATAAGTCAAAAGCCGGAAGTGGAACAAGTACAGAAACTCAGGAAACAGTAGAAGATACTGAGCAAGGGACTGAATTAGCTAACTCTCTTTTACATTACAATGTGTATAAAATAGGAGAAAACAAAAGTACAGAAACTCAGGAAACTGTAGAAGATAATAAGTCAAAAACAGAAGCAGGAACAAGTACAGAAACCCAGGAAAACAGCGAAGAAAATGACTCAAAAAGTTCAGAAACTAATGTATCTAGCGGGTATAAACTAATAACAGTAAATAAAACAGTCGCTCAAGAAAATGAATCCGACAGTGAAGATACGGATAGCCAGGAATACAGCGAAGAAAATGACTCAACGAGTTCAAAAACTAATGTATCTAACGGGTATAAACTAATAACAGTAAATAAAACAGTTGCTCAAGAAAATGAATCCGACAGTGAAGATACGGATAGCCAGGAATACAGCGAAGAAAATGACTCAACGAGTTCAAAAACTAATGTATCTAACGGGTATAAACTAATAACAGTAAATAAAACAGTCGCTCAAGAAAATGAATCCGACAGTGAAGATACGGATAGCCAGGAATACAGCGAAAAAAATGACTCAACGAGTTCAAAAAGCGATGGATCTAACTGTAAATGCAAAATAATAACAGCAAATAAAACAGTAGTTAATGAAAATAAAACAACCAGTTCAGAAAGCAATGTATCTGACTTAAAATATAAAATAATAACAGCAAATGGAACAGTCGTCCAAAACAATACCAACGCGAAAAATGAAACAAAAACCGAAACAGTTACTGAACCGAAAAGCGTAAAAAGTTCAGAAGTGGACACTGAAACCAAAACCTCCAACGAAACTTCCAAAGGCACAGGAACTTCCAATGGCACAGGAACTTCCAACGACACCGGAACTTCCAACAACACAGGAACTTCCAGCGGCACAAATAGTGTGGAAAGTGAAGTAGTGAAATCTGAAGAAAACTGGACGAATAGTCTGAGTCAGGAAGTAAATGAAATAAAAGTATATAACTGGACAGACAGTCAGGGAAATGAGTCGGAAACACCTAAGATAAAAACAGAGAAAAATAGCTGGAACAATATTAAATTAATACTGTCATATTCCTATCCCCTTCGTTCGTTTTATACTACAAATGATAATGTGAATATAAGCTATAATGGACCTGAAGCTTTAGGACATCAGAATGTGGACATATATCTTATCAAGAAATACAGTCCGAGTTCTCCAGAAAATGGAACTTCATATAATATAAATGAGAGCACAATTAGTCTTGAGGATGTCTTAAACAATGATACAGAAGCTTATGTCAAGATACCTGCGACCCTGAACAAAGAAGGAGACCTTACTCCACTGAGGCTGGACCCTCTTCAGGCCGGTCACTACTGGATCCTTATAACTCCTGCAGAAAACGAAGAGGAAAATACAGGATCAGAAAATAAAGTTCTTTTAGCAAAATATTTTGAAGTTCTCCAATATCAACTGGAAGCCAGAGCTCCGTATGCCCTTCAAGAAGGCGAAAACCTAGAAGTCAGCCTGGATCTGAAGAATGCATCTAATGAAAATAATTATACTTACTGGGTTGTACTGATAAAAGATAGCGCCTATACAGCATTTGAAGGCACGAACCCAACTTGGAGAATGACCACCGGAATCAGGCCTATCGTGAATGGAGTTGACCTTATCAAGAGTTTGGAAACAAATTTGAGTGGACATGAATCCGAAAACGAAAAAAACGAACTTAGGCACGAGATCCAGACCCTTATAGGGAAAGATAATGGTACGATAAGCATAGGTGAGAAAAACCAGAACAACCTTTCACTGAAAAGCCTGGACCTTCCCCCAGGAAACTACCTGCTCCTTACAGGAGCATATGAAAATAATGAGGGCCTGACAGGCATATCTCAGGGAAATCTGAGGATATCCGCCGAAAACTTATCAGGATTGGGTTTGAAACCCGGCTCAGAAAATACCTTCGGTGATGAATCTTCGACGAAATTCAAAGACTCTCCGCTTATGGGAATTAAGTCTATTCTCGAAAATCCAAAATCATTCATACTCGAAGATGTCAAGCCATATATTCAGGCAAACTCATTAGCAGAAGTCTTAAGAAACCCTCCAAAACTTCCCTCCTTCCTGTTAGGATTTGCAGTAACCCTACTGATAGGATTTGCAGTACTGAGGAAAAAGAAATGAAACCCGTAAACTAAACTTAGTGAAACAGGTCGGAAAATTTCCATCCAGTTACAAAAAAATCAAAAATCTTGAAAAAAAGATCGAGAGAAAGGGTGTAGAAGGCTACAATCCTTTCTCTTTACAGCTAGATACAAAAACCTGTACACTGGATGGGTTTTACTGCAGCAATACAAGATACTAAAAAGAATAAATATATAAACCAGTTTTATTATTTGTCCTTATGTCTGTCTAGAATTTTTACAAATAAGTTAGGTGTAAGAAGTAAATCCATAATACATCGATTCATAATACATCGATTCATAATACATCGATTCATAATACATCGATTCATAATACATCGATTCATAATACATCGATTCATAATACATCGATTCATAATACATCGATTCATAATACATCGATTCATAATACATCGATTCATAATACATCGATTCATAATACATCGATTCATAATACGTCGATTCACAATGCATCGATTCATGATACATCGATTCATAATACATCGATTCATAATAGCTATTCAATGGACAATAGCCTTTCTAGTCAAGAAAACACAAAGAGGAGAGGTTTAAAAAATTGCTTCCTGAAAAAATTAAGTTAATAGAGCCCGTTTTTACATTCATTAAAAATCCAAAGAATAAGGAAAGTTTGAGACTCCTGTTTTTGCTTCCTGTTTTTCTGTTCCTGATTCTTCCTCACGGAGCAGCTGCCTCAAGCAACTGGGAACTTACTCCTCAAAATCCAGTTGTTGGGGATACAATGGAGATAAAAGGAACTGGTTTTGAGGGAGATACTGCGAAAGTACTGGTATCTTTCGAAAAAGATGTGGAAGTTCAGGATGGAGAATATGAGTATCTGCTTGAAGATGTAGTAATCCCCTCTGGTTTTGACAACAGTTTTACCGTGCAGGCTGTAGGAGCAGATGATTTGAATGTGAGAGCAAAGCTGCTCCTATGGTTAACTAAAGGTGCAGAAGCAAAAGATGGCATTGCTACCGTTTCCCATACAAATGTCCCTCCAGGAACATATGAAATAAGGATTGACGGAAAGGCAAATGGTTCCAGTGTCAAACTCAAGATAACAGCCATGCAAGAGATAGAGGTAGATTCTGATGGAAATCTCAGCTATGAATATAATACTAAGTCTATACCGGCAGGTAATTTTGAAGTAAATGTTGAGGGCATTACAAAGCAAATAGAATTACAGCCATCAGAAAGCCTTCCTTCAGAAACAAACTCCTCGGAACAGAACTTAAGTGAAGAACAAAATAACGAAAGTCTGCCTTCAGAAATGAACTACTCTGACCAGAATTCAACTGAAGGAAATGATGACGAAAGCCCTGGAGATACATCTGAAGTAAAAGCATATAACTGGACAGACAGCCAGGGAAACGAGTCGATAACACCTGAGATAAAAACAGAGAAAAATAGCTGGAACAATATGATATTCATATTGTCATATCCCTATTCCCTTCGTTCATTTTACACCGTAAATGAGAGCATAAAGTTAAGCTACTACGGACCTGAAGCTTTAGGACAACAGAATGTGGATATATACCTCATCAAGGAACACAGCCCGAGTTCTCCAGAAAATGAAATTTCAAGTCTGAATGAAAGCACAATTAGGCTTGAGAATGTCTTAAACAATGATACCGAAGCTTATGCCAAGATACCTGCAACCCTGAACAAGAACGGAGACCTTTCTCCTCTGACACTGGGCCCTCTTCAGGCCGGAAGTTACTGGACCCTTATAACCCTTCCCGGAAACGAAACGGAAAAAACAGGATCCGAAAAAGAGATCCTTTTAGCAAAATATTTTGAAGTTCTCAAATATCAAATGGAAGCTAGAGTCCCGTATACCATTCAAGAAGGCGAAAACGTAGAAGTCAACCTGGATCTGCAGAATGCACCTGATAAGGATAATTATACTTACTGGACTTTACTGATAAAGGATGGGGCCTATACAGCATCTAAAGGCACGAAATCAATCTGGATGACCACTAAAATAAGGCCTATTGTGAACGGAGTTGACCTTATCAGGAGTTTGGAAACAAATTTGAGTGGATATGAATCCGAAAATGAAAAAGATGAACTTAAGAACGAGATCCAGACCCTTATAGGAAAAGATAATGGTACAATAAGCATAGGTGAGAAAAACCAGAGTAACCTTTCCCTAAAAAGCCTGGAACTTCCCCCAGGAGACTATCTCCTCCTCTCAGGAGCCTATGAAAATAATGAAGGTCTGGCAGGTATAGCCCAGAAAAAGCTGAGAATATCCCCCGAAAATTCGTACGGATTGGACTTGAAATCCATATCCGGAAAATACCTTCGGAAGTATATCTTAGATGAAATTAAGAACCTCTCAGCTTACGGGAATTAAGTCCATTCTCGGAACCCAAAATCACTCATATCCAGATATGTCAAGCTAAGTATTCAGGCAAACTCATTAGCAGAAAATCGTGCGAAATCCTCCAAACCTTCCCTCTTCATGTTAGGATTTGCAGGAACCCTGTTGATAGGGTTTGCAGCACTGAGGAAAAAGAAGTGGAACCGATAAATTAAACCCAGAAGACCAGACTGGAAAATTTCCATTCAGCCTTAATAAAAACAGAAAAACTTGAAAAATATAAGGAGAAGGATTTAACTATCTCCATTCTTTCTCCTTAATACTTGATGTAAAACCTACAGCCTCAAATTTGCTGTATATTTGAAGTCAAGTTTTTGCGTACAATGGAGAAATTGATCCCCTTATATAGAATTTTCTACCCCGTAATTTATTAGATTTGTGATTTTACAGAAAAAATTGTGCACTGCCTAAAAACCTGTATATGGATACACATTTTTTATTGTAAGCAGTGTGGAATACTAAAAAGTAAAATATATAAACCAGTTTTATCATTCATTATTATATCTGTCTAGAATTTTTATAATTAGTCCAGATATAAGAAGTGGACCTTTAATACACTATTCAATGGACAATAGCCTTTCTAGTCAAGAAAATACCAAGAGGAGAGGTTCAAAAAATTGCTTCCTGAAGAAATTAATCCAATAAAACCAGTTTTTACATTTATCCATAATTTGAAAAATAACGAAAATTTGAGACTCCTTCTTTTGCTTTCGGTTTTCCTATTCCTTATTAGTTCTTCCGGAGCAGCTGCCTCAGGTAGCTGGGAAATTACACCCCAAAATCCCGCTTCTGGAGATACAATTGAGATAACAGGGACCGGCTTTGAGGGAGATACTGCGAAAGCGCTGGTATCCTTCGAAAAAGATGTGGAGGTCCAGGATGGAGAATACGAGTATCTGCTTGAAGATGTAATAATCCCCTCCAGCTCCTACAACAGCTTTACTGTGCAGGCAGAAGGGGTTGAGGATCTGAATGTGAGAGCAAAACTGCTCCTATGGTTAACTAAAAGCTCAGAGGCAAAAGATGGCACTGCTACCGTTATCCAGACAAACGTTCCTCCAGGAACATATAAGATCAGGATCGATGGAAAGGCAAGTGGCTCTAGTGTTAAACTCAAGATAACAGCCGTGCAAGAAGTTGAGGTAGATTCTGATGGAAGCATCAGCTATGAATATAGTACTAAGTCTATACCGGCAGGTGATTTTGAAGTAAATGTTGGGGACGTTACAAAACAGATAGAATTACAATCTTCAGAAAACCTGACTTCGGAAATGAACTCTTCGGAACAGAACACAAGTGAAGAACAAGATAACGAAAGTACTGGAGATACGGTCCAGGAAAATGTGGGAAAATCTAGTGGAAGTACACGCGGGTCGGTCTTGATATCTAGTTCTGAGAATTCTACCGGAGATAATGACTCTTCAATAATAAATAAAATTTCTTCGCTTATGAGAATTAAGTCCATTCTCGAAACTCCAAAATCATTCATATTAGAAGATGTCACGCCATACATTCAGGCAAATTCATTAGCAGAAGTCTTAAAAAACCCTCCAAAACTTCCCTCTTTCCTTTTAGGATTTGCAGGAACCCTGCTGATAGGGCTTGCTGTGCTGAGGAAAATGAAAAAATAAGAAAGTAAAACCATAATACCAGATTGGAAAATTTCCATTCAGCTTTGATAATAACAGAAAAACTTGAAAAAATAGTGAGAGAAGGGATGTAGCAGGCTATAATCCTTTCTCTTTATAGCTGAATGCAAAAACCTGTATACTGGATATGTTTTGCTGCAAACAACGCTAAATACTAAAAAGAAAAATATATAAACTAGTTTTATTATTTGTCCTATATCTGTCTAGGATTTTTATACTAAGTCCATATATAAAGAAAAATAGACCTATAATATAGCTATTCAATGGACAATAGCCTTTCTAATCAGAAAATATTAAGAGGAGAGGTTAAAGAAATTGCTTCCTGAAGAAATAGAGTTTGTAAAGCCCATTTTTACATTTATCAAAAATCCAAAGAATATGGAAAGTTTGAAGCTCCTGTTTTTACTTCCTGTTTTCCTGTTCCTGATCATTTCTCCTGGGGCAGTTGCTTCAAGTAACTGGGAACTTACTCCCCAAAATCCAGTTGTTGGGGATACAATGGAGATAAAAGGAACCGGTTTTGAGGGAGATACCGCGAAAGTGCTGGTATCCTTCGAAAAAGATGTGGAGGTTCAGGATGGAGAATATGAGTACCTGCTTGAAGATGTAGTAATCCCCTCTGGTTTTGACAACAGTTTTACCGTGAAGGCTGTAGGGGCAGATGACTTGAACGTGAGAGCAAAGCTGCTCCTATGGTTAACTAGAAGCGCAGAGGCAAAAGATGGCACTGCTACCGTTTCCCAGTCAAATGTCCCTCCAGGAACATATAAGATCAGGATCGATGGAAAGGCAAGTGGTTCTAGTGTCAAACTCAAGATAACAGCCATGCAAGAGATTGAAGTAGATTCTGATGGAAGTCTCAGCTATGAATATAATACTAAGTCTATACCAGCAGGTGGTTTTGAAGTAAACGTTGAGGGCACTAAAAAGCAAATAGAATTACAGCCATCAGAAAGCCTCTCTTCAGAAACAAACTCCTCGGAACAGAACTCAAGTGAGGGAGAAGTCGGGGAAATAACTGCGAAAATAAAAGAAGAAATAGACAATGGAAATATTTCCAGTGAAGAAAATATACTTGCCGAGAGTTTCCAGAACCTGAAATCTCAGAAGATATGGATAGCAGGAGTCTTAGCCGTATTAATATTATTTGTGGTTTATTTAAAGAGGAAAAAGTCATAATAATGTACTGAGGGATTTTAAATACGATTGTTTTTAGAATTCTTTGAAGACACTTTCGATAAACTATAAATACATATTAATAGTAGACATGTCTAATAGACAAAATATATGAATATGAATTAATTTAATTAAAAAAGAAATTCGCGGATGAAAGCTTAATAATTAATGAAGTAGATAATAGACAAAAGTAGGAATATATAGCAAAAGTCCGGGATAAAACAAATATTAATTTAGGGGTGTAACGATTGAAGAAAAAAATAGGAATAAATGGAATAGATCTCAGAAAATGTAAATTAACCGTTGCTGCTCTAATCTGCATTTTCGCACTTATTTCGGTATCAGCCGCTGTTTGCGAAAAAGGACTCTGGATTGCATCTATAGAGAAAAATGGAGATAGCGCCATTTTTGCAGATCATGATGACAGCCAAGATAATGGCGGATGGATTCAACTCACCGGAGGAAAAGAAATCCAGCTTCCACAGCCTCTTAGCTTTACTTACAGTGGGACTAATTGTGTGGAAAAAGAAGGAATTGTATTTAAAATAAATAAGGACAAAGACGAGGAACTGAAATACACATATCCATACTCCACACATCCGTTTTATACTGAAAAACAGACTGTGAAAATGGACTATAACGGTCCTGTAGCCTTTAAGAAACAAGCAGTGAATATTTATCTTGTCAAGGGGCTTGATGTGAGTTCCATGGAAAAAGCTCTTGTGGATGCAAAATGCAAGAGCCTGAATGAAATCTTAAAAGGCGTTGACTACACTAAAACATGCGCGACTCTGGACAAGTGCGGAGACCTGTCTAAACCCCTTACATTTAACTCTCTTGAGCCTGGGAGTTACGGCATCGTCATAACACTTGCGGGCGACAAAGAAGAAAACGTAACGAAAGTTCTTTCAGCCACTTGCTTTGAAGTAGTTGACTATGAACTGAAAACGACGGCCGCCAACAATATTAAGGAAGGCGACAACCTTGATGTTCAGATGAGCCTGAAAAATGCACCTGCCGGAGAGTTTACCTACGGTGCCCTGCTGATAAATGAAGAAGCCTATAAAGCTGAAATGAAAGTTGACAGCAATGGAACAATAGATGGAACCAATGTTTCCGTTAACGATGTCGACCTCAGGACCCTGGGCATAAGCTCCGTAAACAAGAGTGAACTTGCAAACGGATTCCAGACGCTTATTGGAGAAGGTAACGGTACGATAAGCATAGGCGAGAAGAACCAGAATACCCTTTCCTTGACAGCCTTTGATCTCACGCCAGGAAATTACCTCCTCTTTACAGGCGCCTATGAACCTGGCAAAGGTCTTGTAGGCATAGACCAGCAAAAACTGAAAATAAGCGCAGACGGAACCTCTCCGATATAATCGGAGACTCCGAAGCTGACAGAGATCCCGGACTCCGAAAACATATTTAAGCCGGATCTGATCTATGTTGGAATTCAGAAAAGGTTAAAACAAAGCTAAAACTCTAAAAACAGCAAAAGACAGAATAGAGTTTAAGGCTTAAAAGGCGGATTTCTTTATGAAACCGCCTTTTTTTTGATTTTTTCACCATTGTATTTTGCTTTTCTCTATTTAATTGTAAAATCCTCATCAATAGTTCCAAACTGTTCTATATTTATTTGGCATGAAAGTTCTTCCAAGTACTTTCATTTATTTGTGCCTGTGATTAGAAGAATTTCATATGCGTTTTCAGTCAATTGCCTTTCTTATTCCTTTTGCGCAGATCAATATTGATATAGCTTATTAGCGATAGAGAAAAACACTATTAAGAAAGACTACTGGAAAACAGAAATCAATATTAAGAAAAAATATTGAGCTCATCCCAAAACTTAAAATTGTTTCTCTAAATCCCATGTTCCAATAATTAACTGAGTTTCTGGCCATGAAAGAGGTATGAAACTTTACTGATTTGAGAACAAAATTGGTTTTAGGTAAGCTAATTAAGTAAATCTTTTGGAGCTATCAGTTTATTCCCATAGATGCTGCAGTAAATCCAAGATATCAGTTTATTCTCTTATATGCTGCAGTAAACCTGAGATAGAGTGAAGCAAAATTCCGGTAAAAATCATGCCCGTCCCTATAACGGTAAGAATTACCATCAAAACCGTTGGCCCGAAGGTAAGACTTCCGCCAAGATAGAAAGTCTGTAATAAATCAAGACCTACGTATAACCCTACTGAACAGAGAACAAAACCTGGAAGGGTAAACCAGTATAGAGGACTAAACTCCATGTTTATAAAATTGTTAAGTAATACCGTCAGACTGTGCTTAAAAGGACTTCTAGTCAAACCATTTACATTATAGAACTGAATTATATTTTTAAACGTAAACTAACCTCCAGGTCAATAGATCCCACTACTATTTATATATCCTGACGAATTTTCTTGAATAAGGTAGTTTTAAAATATAAATACTTTTCTAAAAGCTCGGGTATGAATAAATTAGATATTTGTGAAAAAAAGATCACTTCAAGTACTATTTTACAGAAACGCAAAATCCACAAAAAAGAGTCGGTGGGATTTCCAGGTCAAATTGGAGTTATTTTACCTGATAGCCCCACGATAAAGTTAGAATTCAGGACTAGATTATGCTCCAGGCCATCAGGGGTAATTTCATGTAAAAAGCAGGCCTGGAAAATCCATATTCTTTTTTTGGAATCCAGCAGCATTCCTGTGTCCTCCTCCGCCATATTGTTGAGCGATTTCGGCACAATCGGGCGAGTTGGGATTTCCTGAATCGGATCTCAAGCTGAATACCACCATATCCTCTACAGCCTGCCACATGACAGCAATATCATATTCAGGCTTCTTGTAGATGAACTCTCCAAGCTCGGAGATGTTTCCGGTAGTGTTTACAAGCCTGGCTTTCCAGTTATGGAAAGTACAATCCACCCCACGGTCAAAGGCTTTTTGGAGCTTGTAGTTTTGAGCTTCGAGAAGCAATTTCCCTATAGATATCATATTGTTTACGGTATCCTCATATTCCGGACCAAGAAGCACATCCCATACGGCATCATAGGGGGTTTTCACCATCAGATTAAATCCTGCGTTGAAAGCCCTGGTTTCAGGGTATTCAAACTTCCACAGGTCTTTATCTCCAATATAGGCAACAGCCGCCGGAGGGGAAGTAAGTTCAGGATGCGTAAATTCCCATGTAAGTACACAGGCTGCCTTTTCAAGAGATCGAATACCCGGAATACTGCTTGAATTCCAAAGATCCGGAAATTTCTCTACAGCGGTCTTATGATGATCAATCCATATCAGTTTAGGCCCGCAAACCTTTACAAATTCATCCATTTTATCGCTGGTAAAGTCAACAAGCCATACTTCTTCCGCTGCCTTTATTTCGCCCTCACTCCACGACTCTTTTCCATAATTTATAGCAACAAATTTTATGTCAAATTCATTTCGGTCATAGGAATTACCAGCAATAACGGCTGCACAGCATCCGTCATTATCATCATGGTGATAAATTAAAATCATGCGTTTGTCATCTGTCATTTTTGATTCCCCATTGTTTTATTGGATTTCTTTCTCATATTTTCTGCTGTGAATTTAATTTCAGAATATATTTAAAGAAAACCCGATGTGGAAGATTCTCAATTAAGTGATAATGCATTTAAATAAAAATAGTTTTAAACATCTAAGTTGATATAATTATAATATAAGCCAAAAAGGGATAAAGTTGAGTGAAAAAAAGGAGACATTAAAACCCCTGCAGGCTTAGTGCATGATTTTGTGAAAAAAACTATTTTGAAGAACAGAGGTGACATAATGAAGGGAGGCGACAAGACTAAAGAATATTGCAATATCTGTGGTCGGGAATTGCTGGAAGACGTGCTGGTCGTTGATACCAGCCAGGACATGAAACCAATAAAATTCAAGGACGTTCACGGGGATAAGTCTGATCTGATATGCATTGAGTGTGCAACTGAATCGGTTGAGAATCCGCCCTTCTTATGTTCGAGATGCGGGCAACCCGTCGAATTCGGTGAACACTTCTATGTATTAAAGAAAGGAACTATAAAACCTGGTGGCCCCAAGGTGGACTCTGAAGACATAACCGCTGAAGATAAATGTATCTGTATTATGTGTTATGAAGAGTTTCTGAACCCTGAAGAGAACGAAGAAAAAGACTAAATGGATAGTTCTGTCTCTAAACTTTGCTCTATATTCTGCCCTTATTTTTTTAATTTATGGGCAAAAATCAGGATCAAGTGCCTGAGATAATTCAACTCATGTGAAATAGAGCAGAACTGACTTTTTAGTCTTTTTATAATAGTTTTATCATTTAACTTTTTTTATTTATATCCTGAGCTTCTTCAAAGCTTTCATGCTTTGGGATATTTAGCGAAGGTTAGTATTTTTCATCTCTTTGTAGATAAAGTGAAAAAAAGTGAAAAATAAGTAAAAGAAAAGAGAAAGTAGATCAGTATTCAACCTGCTCTGTTTCTTTTATTTTCTCCTTGAACAAAGTATATGCCCAAAGCTGATAGATGATGACTATGGGCACGAATACCAATGCTCCTCCAAGCATAACGCTCAGAGTCATGTGGCTTGATGCTGCTTCAAAGATATTTATTCCGTATTCAGGAGATATAGAGGACTTAAGCATGTAAGGATAGATACTTGCAAGCCCACTTTCAACAACAAAAAGAAGCGTCAGGAGATTGCTGCAAAAAGCCGGGAATCCCCTGTCCTTTTTTGCAAAAAACACAGCAAGGACAGCTCCCACTACCGCAAGAACTGGCAATAAATACAGAGCTGGAGTAGCTGAATAGTTGATCGTAAAACCTTCGATACCCACAAAGGAATATGCCAGATAGACCAGGGCAAGTACAAGTACAATAAGAGTACTCTTCTTTGCCAGATTACCTGCTTTTGCAGCTATGGCACCTTCAGTTTTAACATTGATCCAGAGCGCACCTGAAGTAACACTCATAAGCACGAAAAGGACGCCACCTAGCAATGCATACGGACTGAAAAGTCCTAGAAGAGTACCTTCATAAACTCCTCTTGATGCGATTTCGAGCCCCTTGAAGAAGTTCGCAAATGCAACTCCCAGGACCAGAGAAATCAGCAGGCTTCCAGCGAACCATCCCAACATAAGGATCTTCTGTATCTGGGGATTCTCGTCCTTGTGGAGATATTCTATGGAAATTCCCCTTGCAATTAAGCCGATAAGCAGCAGCAGCATCGGAATATAAAGGAATGTAAACATCTTCGAGAATACCAGAGGGAACGCAGCAAATGTTCCGCCTGCAGCCAGGATGAGCCATACCTCATTACCGCCCCAGAAAGGGCCAACAGAGCTCTGGATTTGTGTCCTCTGCACCTTATCTGTGGCAATAAAGGGTGTTAGAAGACCTGCTCCAAGGGAAAAGGAATCGGCAATGAAGTAAACCCCCCATATTACACACCACAGGAAGAACCAGATAACTGCAAGCATATCATGAGTAAGGAAATCAAACATATTCACTCAACTCCTGTAGCATTAACTACGGTTTTCTTTATGAGGTATATCTCAAAGATCATCAGGATCAGATAGAATGCGCTTATAAGGGTAATACTTAACAACACATCCGATATGGGAACCGATGATATGCCATTTGCTGTCTTTAGCAGACCATATACTATCCATGGCTGCCTTCCAACCTCAGCTACAATCCAGCCAGCAGTTATGGAAATATATGGAAGAGGAATAGACCACATCATCAGCTTCAGATACTTATCTGATGTGTACAGCTTGCCTGATTTTTGAAGATATAAGCCTAAAAGAGCCTCGATAATGAATAGGGACCCCAGAATTGTCATCAGCCTGAAGCTCCAGAATATCATTTCCACGGGTGGCAATTCATCATGAGGTAGCTGGTTAAGTCCTGTTATTGTTCCACTGAAACTTCCTGTATACAGGAAACTTGCAAGACCTGGAATTCCCAGCAACTGAACACTATTTGAACCAGTGCTTGAATCAGGTATCTGTATCAGGTACATGGGTTCTCCTGAACCTGTTTCCCATATCGCATCCATTGCCGCTCCTTTAGCAGGCTGAAGCTCAGTAACATATTGTGCATAACCGTGACCAAGAACAGGAAGCACGACTGCAGTCACAAGTGCTATGGCAACTGCTATGCTGAAAGACTTCTTGAACACTTCATTGTTGTTTCCTTTAAGGAAATGATATGCACAGATCCCCATCATCAAAAATGCGGTCAACAGGTAAGCTGCAAGCAGAGTGTGTACCATCATGTACCAAACATAGCCGTTCGTTATTAGAGCAAGGAAATCTGTCATAACAACCTTACTCCCATCAGCAGCCATATTATAGCCGACTGGATGCTGCATAAAACCGTTAGCAATGATAATCCATAATGAAGAAATGTTAGTGCCCAGAGCGACCATCCACATCGAAAATGCCTTTAGTTTCTGACGGTCGCGGTTCAGGAATATCCATGCGCCAAAGAAAGTACCTTCAAGGAAGAAAGCCAGTAATGCTTCCACAGCTAAAGGCGGTCCAAAGACATCTCCCATGAATTCTGCATAGGCACCCCAGTTAGTGCCTAACTGGAAAGTCAATGTAAGACCTGATACCAGACCTATTGCAAAATTTATCTTGAATATCCTACCCCAGAAGTCGGCCATCTTTCGCCAGTTTTCATCTTTGTTCTTATAGTACATTGTTTCCATACCTGCCACTAACAATGCAAGTCCCAATGTTAGTGGAACGAACAGGAAATGGAACGCAGCTGTTATGGCAAACTGAAGCCGACTTAATAAAAGCAATTCAATCATTCATTACCCCTCGTTTTCCCTCGTTTTGTTACTTACTTCACAGGATCATATTTGCAAGCATATTTGCGTTGAAGCAAGCCGATGTCTTCCGTCCATGATTTGCAGATCATCTTCATGCTCAATCTCATCAGTGAGAATCTGAAGTAAAATGCTGTATGTCACCGGATCTATATATTTGACTATCTGAAGAATATACCATTGTACACCCGGATAACATATTGTTTCCCCTTGATGTTCTGCTCAAATTATGTTTCCTGAAACTTTTTAGATTCCTGAGACTCTTTAGATTTCTGAGATCCCTTAGATTCCCCGATACTCTTTAAATTTCTAAGATCCCTTAGATTTCCTGAGACTCCTTACACTTCTTACAGACACCATAAAAGTTAGTGCTCGTTGAAACAATAGTAAATCCTTCTATCTCCTCAGCTATCTTCATCGAGTAATCCAATAATTGTTCAGAATTGAAATCCTCCATCATTCCACATTCCCGGCAGATTAGATGGTGATGTGGAATGAAATTTGCTTCAAATCTTGAGACTCCTTTTACATTCACCTCCTCCAGTAAACCTTTCTCCGTAAGAAATTTAAGATTTTTATATACAGTAGCCTTGCTTATACGCGTCAGTTTTTTCCTGACCCCATCATAAACTTCGTCTACAGTGGGATGACCATCATGTTCGCGCAGGAAAGTAAGTATTTCGACTCTCTGGTTTGTGTATTTCATGTCAGCTTTCTCTGTGGGCTTCATTGATGTCCACCTAAATTACCTGTGAAAGCAGGTTTACTCAGATATACATGATATCTATTACTAAATGATATTTATTATTATTTAATAATTACTATTATCTTTATTATCTCTTTACTCAGAGAAGCCTTGTAATTGCTTTCTTTTTCTGGCGCCGTAGTTTGCAGTTTTCCCCACTAAAAGTACAGCTAAAGAACAGTAACGTTGGATAGAACTTGCCAGAGCAAGATTGTACGTCTTTTGAATAAAATTTACAGTTTCCTACATCCTTATTTTGAATTTAATATAATTCGTTAACTACTAAACTTCTGAACTAACCTACACTCCTGAACTAACCTACACCCCTGTGCTATATCTAAGGATTGCGGCAATTCCACCGAAAGCTATCATAAGTTGAGAACCTTCATCGAAATCTGTTGATATAAAAGCAGTCCTTGCATTGCCTATGTCAGAGAGTTCTGAGAATTCGCCAACGATATCAGTAGTATCCGTAACTTCAAGTGCAGAACCACATTCAGGGCAATTTCCAGCCGCAGGAACAGCTTCATTGGACTTCCATTTTCTTGTTCTTTTATTCTCATATCCGCAAACACTGCATTTGAGAGTTACTCTTTCAGATCGCAGGTCTTCAGAAAGTAAAAGCACATCAACTGCCTTTAGTTCCAGATTTGCCCTTACACTGTCTTCTCCATAAGATACTTTACCAGATTCAGTAGCGAGTTCTTTATAAAATAATTTCATATTTTTCTTTTGCTTAATCAAGTCAATACCCTGGAGTGTATCCTCTGCTGCATTTATTAACTCAGAAAAACCTGATTCATCCGTATACCCTGTATCGAAAAGTCCAAGAACCTTTTTCTGAAGCTCATAATGTAGAAATCCACCTTCATTGAACTCTTCTTTAGTCGGGGAATGCCCTCCTATAAGAATGCCTTTAAGTTCAGATGGCTCCACTTCAAGAAATGCCTCACTTGCAGCATTCCCTATTCTTTTGTAAAAATCATGAATCGAAATGCGTCTGAGCTGTTCAAAACGATGTGCACTCTGCCCTCCTTTTCTTTGTTTTCCAGGGACGGTGGAGTGGAGATGCTTAATAACCTCAGTTTGCCTGCCCACAAGCATACCGATAGTTGCTTCTCTTAGATCTAGAAGTATGAGCCCATAAGTACTGCACTCTCTGAGCATTTCCTCAAGGGGCTCAAGATAAAAAATGGAATCACAGTGATATATGTAATCTACAACAGGTTCCGGAGAAAAAAGAACTTCATTTACCATGCCTGTCCTGTTAGCTCCGGCACTGACAGTTCCTGCAAAATAAACTATCCCGTTTTCGGGTATTTTGTTAAGAGATCTTAACTTTGCCAACAAAAAATCAAGGGTTCCCTGTACGTTATTGCCGGTAAGTTTTGACTTAATGTTTGAAGCCTGCTCATGTTCTTCTCTCAAATGAGATATGACATCTGAAATCTGTTTCTCAGAAGGAATATAAAGGGAAATTAATTCTGTGTTATTTCCACTTTTATTTTTAAGAATCTCAAGCTTCTTTTTTAATACATATTTTTCATATGTACAGTATTCAGCCGTTTCGACTTCCTCCTATCTCATAAAAATGCAATTCAGTTGGTATGGCAAAATAAAACCGACTTAATAAAAGCAATTCAACAATCCGTTATCCCTTGTTTTTTATTTGTATCAGGAAGTCATCGAAACCCGTGGAAAAGACTCCGAGTTGTAAGTATCACCGATGACTACTATATATATACTTATATTTATATTTATAAGGGTGAATTTGCAAATACATAATGGCTTTGCACATAAAAATTATGGAAAGAACAGGGTTCATGGGCATTATATGTCCATGAACCGTTGCATGCGATCAATATTTGCACCGAAAAGAGTTGAGATCTTCCATCACAACCTTATTTTCTGGTGCCCGTTTTTGTTGATCCATCCGTTTTTTCTTGGTGGCATAAATCCATTCGCTTTGATCCGTTCGTTTTAATCTGTTCTCTTATTCGTGGGGTTACAACCTACAATTATTCCTAAACTTATTTAAAATAAATTATATGAAAAATTGGTTCTGAACAAATAATATTTCCATGTCAAATGTTTTGTTAGCAAACAACATTTAAATATTAATTATGATTTCAAATTTTCTTAGATACTCAATTGAAGATCTCATATTCCACAGTACTGATTTTCAAATTAAATATTGTCTAATAGCGTTTTTAATCAGATTCAAGTAATTTGGACTTTTAATGGCACTTAGAACCTATCCGAAAAGTATTGTGACTTACTTTGCGACTTACTTTGTTACTTACTTTATATTTACAACTAGCAGTTTCATACTCAGATTGGTATTGTATATTACAGACCGATAGTAACTTTACGATATGCATTGACTTTCGGATATGCTCATAATCTCTCCATTTTATACTCTATCGATTTACTCATGTCCTTTCGGTTGCTATTCCTTTTTAGCTGATACACTAAATTTATTGAACAACGGCGTAGACGAAAGACTTCAGGCTATCAACTATTCTGTTTTTATTTATTCCTTGAAAATAGGCTTTTTTACAATCTTCCATAGTTACATTGTATACCTGTGTAAATCCACGCTGTGTAAGGAATATATCAACTGTTCCTTCCTTGATACCGAACTTAAACGGTTCTCCCAGCTGTGATACTTGATTCCGAATGTTCCTCCCCGCCTCAAGTTTAGAACTTCCATCAACTGCAGACTGGGGAAAATAATCAAAGAGAATGCTACTGTTCTTTCCTGAGTTCTTTACAATAAAGGATAGGATTTCATCTACCACCTTTGGCTGAAGATACATTAAGAGCCCTTCCATCAGGAAAAGAGTCTTAACGTGCCGGCTATATCCCATGTCTATCAACCTTTGACCAAAGTCTTCGGTTTCTAAATCGCAAGGGACATAGACAACGTGATCTGGCAAACTGCCAAAGATAATTTTTATTTTTTCCATTTTTATATTTTGTGTAGCAGGATGGTCTACCTCAAAAGTTTTGATTTTCTCCAATCCTTCAATCCGATAGGCACGTGAATCATATCCTGCACCTAATATAACCAGTTGCTCGATACCTTCATCTATTGATTTTTTAACAAAGTCGTCAAAGAATCTGACTCTAGCAGCGATTGAGTTATTTCTTCCCGGAAAAAATTTGTCCAGCTGCTCATGCATTTTTCTTGCTTCATCTGGATGGTTAGCTCCCCACTCCAAAATCTCCGGGTTGATGAAATAGACTGCATACGGGTCATAACAGATTCGTTCGTCTTCGGGCTTCTGCGATTCAAAATGTCTGGCAAGTAAAACTCCCATGGCTGTCTTGCTGCCTGGTCCTGTTATTTCCTTAAACATTTTGTTCATATTGTTGAACTCTTTCTCTGCATTCTCAGACATTTCCATACATAATATTCTCCTTTATTCTCTGCTCATTTAAGGTCAACATTAATCAATTTTTCAAATTAAAAATCTATCTTTTGCAGAGGCAAAATTTAAAGCGACTACTGAAGATACAATTTAATCGTAAATGATTTTCAGGTCTACTTGATATAATTCCGTTTATAGTACCAGCTCAGATGCCATCACACAAGAAAGCCTATTGAGTAATTTATGGGGAAAAGTACTAGATTTTCCTGGACTGCTCTATGTTAGCTCCTAATCTGATTTTCTACAGGATTATTCTGCGTGCAGAGGTAATAGTTTATCAGCGAGGAAAAGTATGAAAAATAAAGTTCTTTTAGCATTTTTAATTTTCTTTCTTTTCGTTGCATTAGTAACAGTCGCATCGGCTGGAACAGAAACTCAGCTCACTCATGGTGAGCGATTAACATCAGGAATATCATTCTATGGAAACCATGTTTTTTGGACGGAAAGTGCTGGAAATGATGTACATGCTTATGACCTGACTACAGGAAAACGAATAGATATTGATGGTCATGCTGCAGCCGGCCGAACTCATGCACATGGAAATAAGGTCGTATGGACTGGTGATATGGGTGATGCCGTTTATATGTACGACGTTTCTACAGGTAACGAAACTATGATAGCATCTGAACGGCGTGCCCCTACTATGATAGCATCTTACCGGCATGTCCCTGATATTTATGGCAATTATATAGTCTATACTAATAGCAACTATTCTTATGGTCAAGATCACAAAAATGACGGAATTTATCTGTACGATCTCAATACTGGCAATGAGACTAAAATAGCCACTGTTCACGGATATCCTGCTATATATGATAAGACAGTTGTATGGTCTCAAGCTGACAACAGCGGTGGTTATGATATCTACATGTATGACAGATGTACTCACCAAACAAGCATAATAACAACTACAAATAGTTCAAGTTACGAGTCCCGCGGACTCGATATCTACGGAAATGTCATTGTATGGACAGAATCAGGCAATGTGTATATGTATGATATTACTACCCACAAAATAACTCCGGTTACCAAAAGTGGAAATGCAACTGATTCTGCAATCTATGGCAAACGGATAGTATATACATTAGCTATCTTTTCTGGTATTGGGGACATCTACATGTATGACATATCTACTACCAAAAAAACCCGCATAACTACCAGCACCAATGCATTTAAACCATCTATATATGGAGATAAAATCGTATATGTAGATGGCAAAAATTCGAAATATCCTGACGTAAGAGACATTTATCTATGTGACCTCAAGCTCAAAGCTGAGAGCTAAAAGCAATATTTACTGTATATCTGGCAGAATGCTACTAAGCCGCCTACATCGACTTTATTGAAAATAGACATGATATAATCACAATATAGAATAATGACCTTTATTACTTACTTTTTAATTACAGTTTTGAATTTATATCGCAGATATGACTATTATATTAATAAGACTAAACAATTCATAAGATATGCCTAACAATCTGGCTGCGCTTACATCAAACATGGAATTACTTTTATGTTTCAGAACAAATGATTCCATAGTCTCCAATGCTTTTTTGATAATATCTCAGTGTGTAAAAATGAATTTCAGAACTAAAGAAATTCAGAAATATTGGTATTCTAAAAGTGGTTAGATATGCGGGTAATTACAAAGATTTTACTGAAAATTTTAGGTTTTTTTGTTTTATTGCAAATTGCATTAAGAATTCTAAAAAGATTTTATGTATTTTCACCACCAGCATTCATGGGACCTTTTTTAGATAGTGGTTTTAGAAGAAAATTGCAACCTCCTGATAAAGTAATAAGGCGAAGCGGGATAACAGAAGGAATGCGTATTCTGGAAGTTGGATGCGGAAGCGGAGCGTTTACAACCTTCGCTGCAAAGGCCAGTGGAATTAAAGGAGAGGTATACGCTCTTGATATTCAACCAAAAATGTTAATGCAGCTAAAGAAGAAACTATCCAGACCAGAAAACAGAGATATCAAAAATATCAAGCTTGTAGAAGGAGATGTGCATAAACTACCCTTTGATGATAATTCATTCGATTTGGTGTATACGGTAACAGTTCTTCAGGAACTCCCAGACAAAAATAGGGCTTTAAAGGAGATGAAAAGAGTTATGAAACCTGGTGGAATTCTTGCAGTAACAGAATTTTTACTTGATCCAGATTACCCTTTAAAATCTACTACTATTAAGTTAGGAGAAGAAGCTGGTTTTATCCTGGATAAAGTTGCAGGAAATCTCTGGAATTATACTGTAAGATTTAAGGCACAGAAATCTATGTGAAAAAGTTTGTTTACCTGTCAAGACTCGTTTCGTTAATACAATTGGATAGTGGACAATGTTAACTTTAAAAGTTGTCAACAGCGGTTAATAATTCCCATTTTCAACGGTTTGAAATTCTCTAATTTTCAATTTTTGAGAAAAGTGTGAAGACTGCAGGTAATGCTGAAAATGGAAAAGTGGTTATTGATACGAGATAACTAATAACTTTTTCTATTATTGTATTTTACATGATTTTTGGTATTCCATCTTTACTTTAGTATATCTTGCTCTTGAGTCTCTAGCGAATAATCTGTCAATACGATCCCATACGACAACCCATAAAAATTTAGCATAAGAAAAAGGATAATTCACCCAAAAAACCAACTTCTTGAAAAGCGATAGATTTCCATAGTCTTCTACCCACATAGATTCGCTTAGAAACCCTCGCCAGAAAACAGATTTTTGCATATGTTTCCATCGCTTGAACATATGACCTATTATGAATAAGAAGGTACAAGTGATTGCAAATAGTTTTTTAGTCATATTTTTCACCTCAACGACTCATAAACTTAACAATAATAGGTTAACGGGAAAATGCATTAAAAGCAACACATTTTATAAATCGTATCTTAACCGAATACAAAATAATATTTTTTCAAAATTATACTTTTTTTCTTCCCATTTTCTTTCGTACATATCGTAAAACCCCATAGGAACAACCCAATAGAAGCATAATTTTAAAGGGTTTCTCACCTGCTTTGAGGAGTTCTTCGATTTTTTCATGATCAAATTTTGGTTTCTGACCTCTCCTTTTTGGAGGAAATTGGTGACTCATTAAGATTTCACCTCTTCATATAATTTACTGTACTTTTAAGTTTATGATAACTGGTCGTTTTATAGGTTCAACTGTAGCTGAAAAAAAGTTCTTAGCTTCCATAGACTTGACAGAACATCAAGAAGGTTGAAAGAATCACTTACCAGCCTCATATTATCCTTCCCCACAATATAAGCATATATAATAAAAATATAAAAGCTTTTCATATCAATTATTAATTTAAACTATTAATAGTTCTTGTATCTTTCAAGCAGGTAGGAGCAAAATTCAACTTTGTGCTGGCGCATCCTGCTGCAAGCAACGTGGTATGTTCGCGCTTCCGCTCCAAAAAAGATGAGAGGATCAACCTCTCATTTCACATCTAATTCTGGATTTTGCCTTTTTTACTTCCTTTTATACAGGAGCACTGCAAACAGGCTGGCTATTCCGTAATAAATCTCAAAACCTGGTGTGCTTGGAATTTCGTTTTGTTCAGTCTGTGGTTCTTTACTTGAGGTATTGTTAATTGTTTCAGGGTAATCAATCTCTATCTTCGTTACAATTTCTTCAGGTAATGGTTTCACTGTACCCGTTATTGCAAATGAAGAGAACCCTGAAGTTTTGGCTGTGAAATATAAGAATTCATTATCTTCTCCTAAAAGACTTACTGGAAATTGCTCCCATTTTTTATCGTTGTATCTATTAAGAGTAATAGAAGATTTATCGATATCTTTGTCCTTTACCCAGGATTTTTCAACCTTGAAACACACGATTGGATTTTCCATGTTCTTTGAGGTTGCAATTCCTCCATTTCCTACCCAGACATTAAAGGATCTGTAGACTTCACCGTCGGGCAGTATGGAAACCAGAGAAGATTTCTCTTTGAGCTGTTCAGTAATGGCTGTTGTCTTCCCGAAAGTTTTCTTCGAATCAAAATTCACATACACAACACAGGTTACATTTTTTGGGAAATCGAACGTTACAGATTTCCCATTTATAACAGCAGCTTGTGAAAGTTCCTTTACCTGGACATTACTTTGAAGCTCCGGAGACCCGCCTCCACCTCCTCCAACACTAGAGCTGCTATGGCCACTTCCACTACTGTCACCGCTTGAGCTCCTATGACCACTTCCACTAGTGCCACCACTTGAGTTGTTTTCTTCAAACACAATTATTGTAGCAGTTTTTGAGGCCGTATGATTTCCATTGCTTACTGTCAGGTTAATAATATAGGTTCCTGCTGCAGAGTAAGTGTGCAATGGGTTCTGCTCAGTTGAAGTGTTTTCATCTCCAAAGTTCCAATTCCTTAATATTGCGTGTTGCGACAAGTCGGTAAACTGGACTGAGAGAGGGGTATAGCCACTCGTGACACTGGCGCTGAAGTCCGCTACAGGATCTAATTGAAACACTTTCCAGATGTTAGAATAATTTCTTTCGTATCCCAAAGCCCAAAAACCTACTCCACCTAGATTTTCGGATTTTGCATATTGATATTTTAATTTAAGTGATTCATCGTCATCGTACCATACTTGATGCCATGTATCACCAGCCTTATAAAAATACCAGGGAGTATTGGAATCGGAGTCCCAAATTCTGCCATGAACCTGAGAATTATTCACCGCAGTTCCTATAAATATGGCTTGTTCCCTGGTAATATTTGCTCCTGGTTGATTGGAGTCTGTCGAATAATCATAACCATAAAAAGGCAAGCCTAATATTATTTGACTTTTATTAAAATATTTTGATGTTTCACTTATCGAGTCAATCGCATCATATCGAATTGAACTGTTATATGGTGAATTGGGAGCAGTGGTTTTACGATTACAATAATCATAACTCATGAGAAAAACGGAATCGGTATATTTTGTCAGATTTGCGTTTTTGAAGGTCGCAGCATATTTTATGCCCCAGGGAACATCGAGAGAAATATGATAAGCGGGATTCGCAGCTTTTAACGTTATATGAAGATTTGCCATTAAATTTTCAAATAAAGGAACATTTGAAGTCCCGGTGATACTGTTTATATCGGTCGGTGTTTCCAGGTCTAAATTTACTCCATCTGCACCATACATCTGTAATGAATTTGAGATATTGTTTATGAAATCTGTCTGGTGGTTTGCAATTACACTGTCCATTACATATGGGTCATTTGAATAGATACACAGTGTTACTTTTACTCCACGTTGATGTGCCTGATTCCTAATTACATAATAGTTACTCATATTTGCGGGGTCCGTAAGTGTGCCATCACTGTTTACAGTCCATTTAGAATATGAAACATGAGTTAAGGTATTCCAATCTGGTTGATAGGATTCAAGGTAAGACCAGCTGGGCCAAAAACCATATACTATAGTATTGTTAGGCGCAGCGAAATCTGCCACCTGTGCTTGTGGGGGAGTTACATTAATACTATTCGGTTTCGTCACCGTACTATTGCCAGCGTCATTTTCTCTTACATCTGGATTGGTCTCTAGATTGCGATTATCTGCATATACGATTTTATCGTTATAGATAGATGGACTAAATGCAGTAGTACTTGTTTTTATGCGGGTTTTTTCATGCGCATTAATTTGGCCGTCTGCAGCATGACCACTAATATCTGTTCGTTTTCCTGTAGTCAGGTCATAAGCATGTACGTCATTCCCAGCACTCTCTGTCCAAAAAGCGTAGTTGCCAGAGAAAGATATTTCTGATGTTAATCGCTCACCATGAATGAGCCGAGTTTCTGTTCCAGCCGATGCTATACATGAGCCAAAAATTAAAAAAAACAAGAGTGATGCGGTTAAAGGTATTGAATTCAATTTTTTCTTATTTGTCATTTATTTTCCTTCGCTCCCCAACATTTAAAAAATATATTTAGAGATTGCATTTCAATATTCTTTAAGCCTTTCCTTCTAATTTTAACCTGTATTGGCTGGATACTCAAAATATGACTATAATTCCTACTGGTTCATATGACCCCATGACTCAAATGTATCTTTGGCAGTTCATATGAACGACATATATGTTTTAAAAAGTGAGATGACTCTGGTCCAAAATCTAGTGATTTTTGTATTTTTCGATTGAAATCATGAACTTGCAGGAAGAATTCGTTCTTCAATCAAACTCAATATTTGATATCGAAAGACTTCCATCGAGAGGACGTATTTAATGGATTATAACCAATTACAAAATCTAGTGATTTTCAATTTCACGTTTATCACTGGATTTTGGTACTGAGTCAGTGAGATGACGAAGGAACAAATGTTTCGTCTTCGCCTAATAAACGGGTTCAATTTTGCCCCTATAGTTGCAGATGCAATAGTTGACCTGAGTAAAAATTTCTTTAAGAATGAGAATTCTGGGGTTTGTAATGGTCAAATTCTTTATCTTGCCATCGTAAATACAACGTGGCTTACGATACAGCAAGGAATGATATGCAATATCTTGTAAAGCTTGGTTACATTGAACTGATAAAAAGAGGCCGGAGTTATATGTACAGGTGTAAAGGAGTAAAAAATAATGGTTGATACTCTAATGTCAATTACTACCAAAAACTACCAATTCCTACCAAATTGGTAGTAACCCATTTAAAAACATAATATCTTCAGAAATAGCCAAACATAACCTACTCCGGCAGATTCCATCTTCCTGATCGAAAAATAATCTTTTATAAATGAGACAATATCAACCATTGACTCCGCATCCTGTTTTTTGTGGTGAAAGAATTGAAAGGGCTCTTCGTCGTTTCCTATGGATAAGATAATTTTCAATTCAAGACCGCATTGGTTTTTGTGAGAATATTATGAGGATAGTCACACAAAACAACGAAGAGCCAAGAGAGAGTCAATCATATTTTACAGAACTTTCTCTACACTGCCTACAGTACTATGCCTTAATGAAATTCCAAGTAAAAAATTAGGACAAAATAGAAAGAAAGTGCTTTAATCAAAAATAAAAAAAAAGCCTCGGGCGGGATTTGAACCCGCGACCTCGTCCTTACCAAGGACGCGCTATACCCCTAAGCCACCAAGGCACTGATGCTCAAAGAGCATCTCCAAAATATCACAGCAGAGATATAAAGGTTTCGAGTGAAAGCAGAAATCAGTGGGATTTTTCCCCTAACTGCTGGAAAATTTGCGAGTTTGTATTAAATAAATTGGAAATAAATTGCTTGAAAAAAGCTGTTTTATTCCAATTTTATCGCTTAAGTTGTCATTCCCTGAGGTTTCCCGTTATAACTTCCAGCGCTCATCTATAGGGAAGCGCTCGTTAATCCACATGAGGACATGGTTATTGTGGACTATCTTATAGGAGCGAGAAAGGACAGGTATGCCGTCGAAAGTTGATTCCCCTTCCAGGATTTCAAGTTCAGCCATGTCGCGTCTGGTTTCAAGGTTATGGCTGCGCAGGATTCTGCCGATCGGGATGTCAGCCCGCATGAGCTGTTCCTTCATGGTATTAGGCATGCGATCCAGAGGGGAGAGGGACCTTGCATGGACAAAAGTTGTGTTCCCTGCAGAGAGCCTGACTATTCTATCGTTTACCTCACTGCCTTCTTCTACGCCGAGAAGCGCAGCAATCGTTTTGTCAGCCTTAATGGTATACTGAGACTCAGTTGTTACATTTACCGGCTTTCGGGTCATTATTTCCAGCAGAAAGGTCACAGAGCCGTCGGTTCCGCAGCAGACCCGCAGGCAGGTGGGAATCTCAAAGCTCTTCAGTTTTTCCAGAAAATCGCCACTCAAAAAGATACCTCAAGGTAGGGGTGTCAGGTAGAAAAAATTTCAAAATAGGATTAAGTCGTCAGGAGTTTTACTCCTCACCGACTTCTTTCTTAGCATTTTTTACTCGCTCTTTTGCTGTGTAACCGGTAGCCTTATACAGGAAATCCCGGAAGGCCTTATTGGTCTGCAGGGCAGTTCCATCATCAGTTACTGTTTTATCGGAAACTGTGTCTACATAGAGCATTTTTTTCTCAATCCAGACTTTAATCTCTGACATAGCTCCATAGGAGGTTTCAAGGACTCCTTCGCTTTTGGAGATCTCCCCGGAAAAACACTCCGCCATTACAGAATAAATCCTGTCAATATCAGGCTTAAAACCGCGCTTCAATTTATACTGCTGCATTGCTATCCTCTTATAAGAGAGTTTCATCTCAGATAAAGTTTGCTCAGAATCGATCTGCTTAGAACCATTTTCCTCATATTCCCTTACATTTTCCTATATCCTTGAAATACAGTATGTTTACTTACGTTCCTGTACATCATAATAAGTAAAGGAGGCGTTACTATTTTTTCAAGTTGTACCCTAATACTTTAACTCTGCTCATATTTAACATTAGTTATTATTTGACATAGAATTAAATAATTTTTCATATATTCCGAATATACTCACATTCCGATTTTTGATACTTTTGTATAATTAAAAATCACAAAAGTATAATTATTATAGTTATCCATTAACAAAACGACCAAATATCAAGGGATTATTTTCCCAAATTGGCAGGGATTCGAAATATGCAATCTAGTGCATAGATTCCAAAGTATGTCAAAAATGAATTTTTTGAAAACCACTGAAAGCACGGAAGACACGGAAATCAGTAGTAAAGGCGTGTTTCTTCCGTGCTTTCCGTGTTTTCCGTGGTTGTAATATCCAGATAGAATCACTATGCGACAGGCTGCGTTTTCCGTGTTACAAAATTTCATGTGACTTTAAAATAATATTTGCGTCATAAACTATATTTATTTTCTTATTATGTATATATTTGAGAATCGATATACTAGGAGTACATAATACGTTTTTCATTACTTTCGCCCTCAAATTCGCATCTAATTACATCCAGAATTAGAACTTAGCTTCTTGAATTATGAAACAATTTTATAATTTAATAATTATATAGTTCGAATTAGGTATTCAGGTCTTAACAGATAATGCCAATGAGAATCAATCATAAATATGATTATACCTATCATAAGTTGATACAAAAAAGATCTGAGTAACTACCTGAGATATCTCAAAGTTTAATATCGTAATGTTTAGTTTGATTTACCTTATTAATTAGTTTGATTTACCTTATATTACTTTAACAATGTCCATTACTTTAGCAATGTCTATTACTTTAGCAATGTCTATTACTCTAACAATGCTATTACTTTAGCAATGTTCATTGCTCTAACAATGCGCAAATAAAAAACCTTTCCGCTTGACTAAACCTGCTTCTTTTTATTGAAGCTGACCAAAACTGATAGAAGATGCAAACAGAAAAATAGAAGGAAAAATAGAAGGAAAAATAAGAAGGTGACCCAAGGATGCATAAGATACTTAATCTGGAAGACTTAATTGCCTCAAAGCAACTTGAAAAGGAAAAGGAAAAAGGGAACGGATGTGAAGATCTTAATATTGAAGAACTGTATGACCTTATAATCCCCCCAGGCACGGTTGTATCTATTATTTACGATATTGTTGAAGAGTTCGGGCTTGAACCTGTTACCAGGAAGGTGTTCGTGGGTATAGCAAACAGCGAAGAAAGAGAACTCCTGGTTCTCCGTGGCCCTCTGGAGAAGGTTCAGGCTGCTGAAAAATTCCTCTATGATGAAATGAAAGACTGGATAGAAAGCCAGTAACTAATTGAACTCTCAATTCGGCTAGATTTTACAAATAACCCCAGTAAGGTTTCTCAATCCGGTAAAATCTCTTTGGGTCAGTAGCTTGAAGAAAATGGAATTCCGGATTGAAAAACAACAATGAAAATTTAATCTTTTTTGGCTCTTCGTCATCCCCTATGGATAAGATTATTTTCAATTCAAGACTGCATTGGTTTTTATGAGAATATTATGAGGATATCCACACAAAACAACGAAGAGCCTCTTTTTTGACGAAAAGTGAATATCTGAACTTTAAAAGAGAAAATATGTTAAATAGGAAAAAGGCAGAAAAGTTCCTATTATTCGGAACAGATGCCTGTAATGCTTTCCCTTGAAAAATCAAATACCGTAACTCTATCTGTTTTATTATACATATCGAGTTTTGAACCTTCCTCAATTTTTCCGATAATAGCAGCCGTAAGCCCAGCCTCTTCAAAGACCTTTCTGCATTCTTCGGCCTTTTCCAGATCAGCAGTAAACACATAGCCTGTTCCGGGATGCACTTTTAGCCACTGCTCAAAATCCACGTTTTCGGGTCTCGGGACTTTTTCAAGGTCTACGGCTGCGCCAACTCTGCTTGTTTCACAGAGCATTCCAAGCGTTCCTATGAGCCCGGGATTGCTTATGTCTTTTCCTGCAGTAACAAGTTTTCTTTTTGCAATTTCCTGGGTTACAAGATAGCTCTTTCTGAGCACTGCCGGATCTTTAAAAGATGTTGTGTCCCAGCTATAAGGGGAATTTGGCCCTATTTTTCCGTCCATATCGTAAGCGGCAATAACCAGGTCTCCAGGCCGAGCAGTATCGCTCCGGATTACGCAATCTTTCTTCACTATTCCGATAATAGCAACGGAAATGGAGTTATAATCAGTGTCAGGATGGACGTGGCCGCCTACAACCGGGACCCCGAATTTCCTGACCCCTTCAGCCAGGCCTTCCATGAGTTCCTTACAGGCTGTCTCGGAGTTAGAGGAAGCAATATCTACCATAGCAAGAGGTTTTCCCCCCATTGCTGCAATATCATTTACATTAACGACTACGGCTCCATAGCCTGCCCACCAGGGACTGGCATCCAGTAACTTTCCCCAGATCCCATCTGCTGCAAAGAGGATAACATCATCTCCTCCTATATCGATAACTGCCGCATCGTCTCCGAAATCAACGATAGCGTTCTGATATTCCGGACGAACGGCTTTGAAAACTGAAACGATATCCTCAATCTGTTTTTTTCGGGTAACCCCTTCAAAGTTTTTTATCCTTTCTGCAAGCTCTTCCAGGTTCAATGTCAGGCTTCCTTTTTTGTTTTTGAATTTATACGAGTATTTCAGTAGCATATATACGAATATTAACAGTACAAGTGCGAGTAATCAGTAGAATAAATACGGGTATTTCAGTAGTATAAATACGAGTATTTCAGTAGCATAAATACGAGTATTTCAGTAGTATAAATACAAGTAATTAGTACAAATATGAGAGCATGTCGGTAATACAAATATGAGAACATGTCGGTAATACAAATATAAGTAGTACGATTAGTACGCTATCGATGGGCTTAGATAAATTACAAAACATCTCTTATGAAAGAATCCTGAGATATTTTCGTGAGTACCTATTCGTTTATCCTTTATCTTTTTTGTTCTTTGTTTCACAGAGAAGAAGCGACAGCTTTTTATTAGGTAATTCAATCTTATTAAGGCAATTTAATATATGTATAGATATATAAAAAACCCTTACTGTTAGAATAGGAGTGAAAAAAATGGTAGCAAAAGTTAATGCCGATTCCTGTACTGGCTGTGGAACCTGTGTAGACGAATGCCCAGCAGCTGCAATTTCTCTCAGCGACGATGATATTGCAGTCGTCGATGAAAATGAATGTCTTGACTGCGGTGCATGCGAAGATGCCTGCCCGAACAACGCAATCACAATCGAGTAATTATTATAAGTGTAATTTGAAGTGCATTTTTAAATAGGTCTGAGAAGCGGAGTAATCTTACTCCGACTTTTCAGGTATTGGTCCTGAATTCTTTTATCAGGTTTTCAAGCCAGAACTTTTATTTGACCTCATTCCTGAATTCTTATTAAAAAGCTTTTTTGATTCCAGAGCTAAAAATTACTCATGCTACTAGAGAAGTAAGGCCTTGAGTTCTTTCTCTTCTCAAGCTTCCTGCTCACCGTTTTCCTTAAGGATTTTTCTTGCTTTTTCGATATCTTCTTTTGTCTGGATTTTTATGAGCTTTCTGCGTTCTTCACTCATCTGCGACATATCCTGAGCAAGTAATCCATATGCATCAGCTCTACACTGCCTGCAATGGCGCATCTGCAAGACGTAGGGTTCACATGCCTGCTGTACAGCTTTTCTTTCCTCTGCGGTAGGCGGCTCAATGTCTGCAAAAGCTCCCTGGTTAATAAGGGGCATGATATTCATTATGTATACACCGAGTTCATTGAGTTTTCTGGCAATCTCAACCACATGTTTGTCATTAATTCCCGGGACAAGTACGGTGTTTACCTTGATAACAATGCCTGCATCGACAGCCGCTTTAACGCCCTCAAGCTGGTTCTTTATCTGGATTTTTGCGCCTTCGATTCCCCTGTAGACCTTCCCGTGATAAACTACATGATCCACGATTTTTGCCTGAATTTCGGGATCAATCGCGTTTATTGTTACCGTTAATGTTGAAACTCCTACACGCAGAATGTCCTCCAGTTTTTCGGGAAGCAAGAGCCCGTTTGTACTCATGCAAAGCGTGAGTTCAGGAAATTCGTTTTTGATCAGTTCAAAGGTTTCAAAAGTCTCTTTATTGGCCAGAGGGTCACCAGGACCTGCAATTCCGACAACCTTGATAAAGGGATAATCTGTTATAATCTGCCTTGTCTTTTCAAGGGCTTCCTGTGGAGTAAGGACCTTACTTGTAACTCCTGGGCGGCTCTCGTTTACGCAGTCAAATTCCCTTACGCAGAAATTACACTGGATATTGCATGAAGGAGCCACAGCCAGGTGAATTCTCCCGTACTTATGCTGGGCTTTCTTGTCGTAGCAGGGATGTTCGGCAATTTTTCTCAGGAGCCCTTCGTCAAATTCAGGGCGGTTTGTGTTATCTATAGGATTGTCTTCTGGCAAATGTGTTCTCCTCCGTTCAGAGTTTAGAAGTACAGCAGGACCTCAGTGCAGGGGGATTTCAGAATATTTAACCCAGTTTATGATGAACCCCTTGATATACATTGTGAATTTATCTGGAATCATGAGAATTTTTAGATGCTTCCTCCGAGTTCCTACAGTTTTAAATTTAACTCAGATATAAAAATACCTTTAATTATATAAAAGTTCAGTATGATATGATGAGCTTTAAGTGAATTTATATACATTCGGTAGATTTTTCTCAAAAATCCTGGGTAAAATGGAACTAATAATTAAATGTTATCAGGATAAACATCGTCCAATCTGATCATTCCGAGAAATTATCCATTTCGCACCATTTACCTTCCCCTTCCCATACCCTTACCTGAAGGGGAAAGCCAAATCTCTCCAGGAGCCGGGAGTGAATGTGCTGGCAGAGGTGCTCGGAACTTGGAAATTCGATGATTTCATTTAACAGGGTATGGTCATATTCTTCAAGGGTTTCCTTAATTCCCTTCTTCAGGTCGTAAAAGTCGATAACCATTCCATTTTCCCTGACTTCACCTTCTACCAGGACCTCAATTTTATAAGTGTGACCGTGTACTCTTCCGCATTTTCCATGTCCAGGAAGGTAATGGGCACTATCAATATAGTCAATAACTCCCAATCTCATTTTTGTCATCTGGTACACTCCGTTTTCAATAAATGTTTTTTCAATAAATGTTTTTTCAATAAACGTTTTTTCAAGAATTTATTCACATATGGAGTTTATTTACGTCTCAGTGCGTTCTTTGTTCTTTTTAATTCTGGTTTATAAACAACCCCACATCCTGTGAGTCTGGGGGATAACTCGTGTATCTATAATTTCAAGCAGGCTTTTCTGCAGTTCCATAATATTCTGGACGGAGGCCTGTATAGATTGCGAAGGTCGCGGATTTGTAACGTCACGTCCAATAGGGGTTTCAGGCTGGAGGATCACGCAGGATACGTAAGGAGCTATAGCTTCTACGGCCGGAGTTACAGTTTCTAATTCCGTGTTGCTATCTACAACAACCTTGCAAAAGCAATCTCTTGATTGGTTTTTTCTCAGAAGCCTGAAGCACTCTACCGTATTTTCCATGTGAGTCTCCCTAGCTTCAGACCCCATACCCCGGATTAATTTGGGAAGTTTGAAATCTCCAGACACATAAGCAACCTTTTCAGTCAGCTTTCTGGCCTGCTCAGGCAAGGTCATATTGGATTCGAGGTAAAGCGGCGAGTCCAGATTCAACTTTTCTATGAAATCCGCATGTAGGAGAGGTTCTCCTCCTGTCAGGGAAACTGAATGGAGCTTTTTGAAAGGCTTCAGCATAGATTCCAGCTGGCTGATACTCACAGGATTTTTAATTTTCTCAAAAATTCCGCTCCCTTCCACCTGCTCATAGTTACAGGTTCCGGGATTTGAAAAATCCGTATCACAGTAATTGCAATTGAGATTGCAGCCAGAAAAGCGGACAAAAGCCTGCCTTGTCCCAACATACGGACCTTCTCCCTGCACAGAACAGAAGACCTCCCTTATAGGAGCAGAAGTAAAATCCGAAGCTGCCATTATATAGCCCCCAGAGGCCTGGATTTTCTCAGGTCCTTTTCTATATCCTCAAATTCGCGGACATAGGCTTCTCCTACTGCTTTCATGAAGCTTGCAACCTGTTTATCTTCTCCTATCCCTGCATCTTTCAGATTTCCGTATACATCATGAGAGACGTTGATGCCGAAGTGGATTTTCTGGGACACTGCCGAGGTACTGGCAATCGAAACTGTCAGTTTCTTTCCATCAAGGAAAAGGTCATCTCCTTCCCGTGTTGTCCGTACCCCGAGATCTGCAAGGTATTCTCTTACAAGGGCTGTGAAAAAACGCTGCCGCGCATAGATAAGTTTCAGGTCCGTAGAATCAAAATGTTCAATAATGAAACTTACCATATCTTCGGACCAGATAGATTCATTTGCCCGTCGGTCTTCCAGGTCGATCATGTGCTCGATTTTTACGTCGCAGGCACCTCTGAAAACTACAACCGAATCTTCCTGAACTCCAAAACTGTTGTAGGCCCAGAGAGAGGAAATCTGGCTCCCGTCATAATCAAATTTCTCAGGTAAAACAATGCATTTCATAGAATTCTCTCTGCAAGTTTTTGCAAGTTTTTCTGCAAGCTTCTTCTTAATTCTTTCTTAATGTACTTTGTTGGCCGACATCCTGTCCGGTTCTGTCTATTCAGATTCCAGGCATTTCTTTTCGGCTCAAATTCCAAGTCTTTCCAGAAGAGGGTCTTTTACACCTGCATTATTAAACGCACGTGCTCTGCGCACGCAGCTCTCGCATTCTCCGCAGGGAATTTCTTCTCCGTGATAGCAGCTCCAGCTGTACTCAAGAGGAGCTTTTACTTCCAGAGCCTTTCTGACGATTTCCGTTTTCCCAAGTTCAATAAGAGGAGCCAGTATTTTTACCCCGTTTTGAGTGGAGTAGGAAAAAGCCCTGTCCATTGTCTGCACATAAGCAAGGGAATTGTCAGGGAAAGTGCCTGCTTCTTCACCGTTAAAGCCCACTACAAGGTAATCACATTCCCTGCTTTCGGCAAAGCTTCCTGCGATATTGAGCATCACCCCATTTCTATTAGGGACCCAGACAGCTTTTGCTGAAGCATCTGTGATCTCTGCAGGGGCCGCTTCGCCAATATCTTCAAAAGATAAAGATGGGACTTCAACATCCCTGTTAACGAGAGAGGTGGATGTTATTTCCGAAAGCCAGTCCAGTTTTATAACCCTATGTTCAATTCCAAAGTATTCACATACCTTTCGCGAGTACTTAATTTCCCTCTCTCTGGCCCTCTGCCCATAATCAAAAGTAATAGCCATCTCTATGTCAAAATCTTCCGCTGCGATTGCGAGCGCTGCAACTGAATCAAGCCCGCTGCTCAGGAGGGTTATAGCTTTCATATTTACTCACTAATTTAATTAATTTTAACTCGAAATTTTAACTTTCTAATTAAACTCACTATTTAAACTCAACAGGAAATTTAACTGATTATTTAGACTTAACAGGAAATTTAAGTTATTATTTTAACTTCACAGGAAATTTAGCTGATTATTTAAACTTCACAGGAAATTTAACTGATTATTTAAACTTCACAGGAAATTTAACTGATTATTTTAAGCTCAATAGGGGACTAAAATTATCATTTAAACTCAATAGGGAATTTCGTGAATTTATGATTACAAGATTTTCCAGGTTCATTGACTCAGGATTATCCAGGTATATTCTTTCAGGATTCCTGTAATATTCTTCAGGGATTATCCCAATAATATCAGCACCTCATATTTAAAAGTAGCTGTATTCTTAATGGAGGTTAAAGGTCAGCCTGTGGATTTGCATTGCTTCAGATTGATTATAGGTACAAGTGAAAAAGCATTCCGAGCGCAGGTGTAGAAACATTTCCTGTTACGGTTTAATCCTAAAGTTCCTGCTATAAACTTCGATTAAAAAGGTCTGATTATAAACACTAATTTTAAAATTTCAATTCTTGAAGACGGCTCTATAAAATCTGTTTTACCAAATTCTTTTTAGCAAACCGCACTATATATTGAATAGGGAAAGCTAGTCGAAGAGGTGGGGATACTTGATTGGAATTATTTCGGACTCACACGATAACATGAATGCTATCCGGAAAGCGGTGGAATTTTTTAATGAAAAAAAGGTAAAAACCGTGCTGCACGCCGGAGATCTCATTTCTCCGTTTACCGCAAGAGCCTTTGAGGATTTGGAGTCAAAACTTTACTTTGTATTCGGAAACAATGATGGAGATAAAGTAACACTTACGAAGCGGTTTGAAGAAATCGGAGCGATTTCCTGCGGGAACTTTGGAGATCTGACAATTGACGGACTGCATATTGCCCTTCTGCACGGGACAAATGAAGCCCTGGTCAAAGCGCTTGCCATTTCAGGGGAATTTGACGTCGTAATTCGGGGCCATACTCATGATCCAGGTGTCAAAATCATTGAAGGGGTTCCTGTGATAAATCCAGGTGAAGCTTCAGGCGTGCTTTCCGGAAAGCAAACGGTTGCCCTTCTTGAAATCGCAAACCTTAACGTTGAGATAATCCAGCTTGAGCTGGACTAATTTTACTCCTCTCTTATTTTTTAGCGTGATAATTTTTTTGGCTTTTTGGTATTTTTTGGCTTTTATGATGTTTTTTGGCTTTTTGGCATTTTTTGGTGTTTTGGGACAGGCAAACTGAGCCTGATTAGCTGGCAGTAATACCGGAAATTATATCAGCTTTCTCGCCATTCCCATTTCAATCGTTTTTGAAACAGCTCATCATTAAAGGTTCTGAAACAATTTTTCATTAAAAGTTCTGAAACATTTCTCATTAAATGTTGTATTATTCATAACGATTGTATTTCCCACTAATGTTTAGCTTTCTCATTAAAGGTTGTAATATCCATGGAATCAGCAGGAACGGAATCTATAAACTCTTTACCCGGCAAGACAGATGAAACTAAAAAAACTTCCGGAAAAAGGAAAAGTACCCTCATTTTTGCCTGCTCTGGCCTTTCTAACACCGGAAAACTTACAATGCAGGCAGCATCAGCTCTTGCTTTCAGAAGGCCTGACCTTTACAGGGCTGCGGCTGCTCACAAAGGAGTTGATGCGGTTGAAGATGCCATATCAGACGGCTTTAAGATTCTTGCCCTGGACGGCTGCTCGGACCGTTGTGCCACAAAAAAGCTCGATGAAGCCGGAATGAAAGCTGACACATATCTAATGGTTACGGAACTCGGGGTCGAGAAAACAAGACCTTCGGATGTGAAGCCTGAATATGTGGAAAAAATTGTCAGAGCTATAAAAGAAGCCTGAGCCCAACTTCCCATCATTATTTTTTAATTTCTTAAATACAGTATCAGTATCCTCGCCTGAGAATAGCTATCAATTCATCTGGATGAGGCATTCGTTCTTTGATTTTTGTGCAAACAGATTCAATGTCATAATCGAGGCGCAGGTGCTCTACTTTTCCGTTTTCGGTGTCAAAAATGGCGCAGCTTGCCCGGGGATCTCCATCCCTTGGCTGTCCGACTGAACCCGGATTTATTATTTTCAAGTTTCCGAGTTTTCTGTTCATGGGGATATGAGAGTGCCCGACAACAAGAAATTCTGCTTCCAAAGGCTCCATTGCTTCGTTAATCATATTCTGGATCTCTTCGTCAGTAGTTTCGGGCTTTATGTATTCAAACATAGAGCGAGGGCTGGCATGGGTCAGATAGAGTCTTTTTCCGTCGATTTCTTCTCTAATCAGGAGGGGGAGGTTCTGAAGGTATTCCATTCCGGATTTATCAAGGATTTCCCAGGTGTATTCCCTGGTCGCAATTGAGAGATGTTTATATTTGTATCCACACTGACAGTCTACCTTGAAAGCAACTGCATTATCATGGTTTCCTCTTATTACAGGAATTTCTTTCATGCGCAGAAGGTCAATACATTTGTCTGGATCAGGCCCATAGTCAACAATATCTCCGAGACAGATGACTCTATCATGAGGAATTTCCAGAACAGTCTCTAAAGCTTCATAATTTGCATGGATGTCGGCAATCAGCAAGATTCTCATATCTTCCACTTCTCACTTCATTCACTCTATTTTGGTTTTTTTCTATTCATTCTTAAAATTTTGTTCTTTGTTTTCCCCTTTAGATTCCTTATTTTATCTCTCTATTTTATCTCTCTATTTTATCCCTCTAAATGCAACCCACGTATTCCTATTCCCATTACCAGTAAATTGGTTTCCATAGGTGGATGGTTCCAGCCATCTGGGGAGATTGTCTTTTTCTCAACGGAAATTTCAATCTGGCTTCCGCTAAGGCCGCAGTCTTGCATGTAATCCATAGCAAGCTTTTTCCCAAGTTTGGTTGCAGTATCAAGGGCTTCTGAATACGTATCAAATTTCAGCCTGCTGCCCGGGGCAAAGACCAGGAAATCCTTATCTGGGGACATGAGGCTTGCTGGTCGTATCAGGATTTCAACTCTTTTAATACCTTTTCCCACCAGGGCTCCGACTGCGTTTCCTACCTCGGCATGTTGGGGAACGATGATTTCTGCATCAATTATTTCCTTTAGCTCTTCCCTATATGCCCGTACAGGTCCTCCAAGCAGTACAACCGGAATGTCCAGCTTGAATTTAGCAGGATAGTTTCCGTCCAGGATCTTTTCAATGGATTCGTATGGAACATCTGACAGGATATAAGACAGCAAATGAAGTGCCATGCTCCTTGCAACCCGCTTTTTTACTGCAGTACATAACTCTCCTGGGGTCATATGCATAAGTCTTGCAATCTTTTCTGCGCCTATTTGTGAGGCATCAACATCCCATTCAGTGTATTCCCCAAGTACATGCAGAGCGTCAGTAGGCGTGAACCCGATTGCCTGGACGAGGCGTTTTCGGATAAGGGAATCTAACGTCTGAGGATAGACGTCTTTTTGGAGAAGGACATTGATTTCAGGTACCGATACGGGTTCTTCCCCTATGACCTTCATTACCTCAGCTTCAGTCCTGCTTAATTCTCCGGCCTGATAACCGGATCTTACAAAAAATTTTGTGGGCTGGATGTTCTCTCCCAGATCTTCTCTGAAAGGCATGGGCGTTCTTTTGAGGTTATTCAAAAAGCTCGGGTATTTTACTGCAGCTACTGCCAGTGGGATGACTCGCCTGGGCCCAAGGAAGAGTTCCTTGTTAACGGTCCAGATATGGCTATCCCCTCCTGTAGCTGTTGTCTCCATTCTGATTGCCCGGACGCGGGTTTTCCAGCCTCCGACGACGGCTCCTTCATCGTTAAGGTCGGGAACGCCCATGCAGATTGAGGAGATATCCGTGCTTGTGCCTCCGACGTCAACAACTTCACAGGTCTTTAACCCTGAAAGGAAAGAAGCTCCTACAAGACTTGCTGCAGGGCCTGAAAAGATAGTTTCAATGGGTTTTTTCAGGGCATCTCTTATCCCCACTACCGAGCCATCGCATTTAAGCATAAGGAGCCGTGCGTTAATCCCGCGTTTCGTGATCTCTGAAATAACGGACTTCACGAACTGTCTTGTGATAGGGATGAGCTGGGCATTGAGAAAAGCCGTCACCGCCCTTTCGTAAGCTCCCAGTTCCTGGGAAAGTTCATGTCCGCAAACCGCAGGCAGACCCGTAAGTTCAAGAATCAGGTCTCTGGCCCTTATTTCATGTTCAGGATTTCTTGTGCTGAAGTAAGAAGAGATTGCAAAAGCTGAAACCTTATCCTTGACTTGCAAAGCAAATTCCTCTATAGCCTTAAGATCAAGGGCAGCGACCTCTTCTCCATTATGGTTATGCCCACCGGCAGCAAAAAGCACATGTTCGGCCGGTAACTCTTTATCAACTGGATGGTCACCTATAAGGATAAGGGCTACCGGAAAACCTGTGCCTTCAAGGATGGTATTGGTGGAAAGGGTCGTTGAGACCGAAACCAGCTTTACGTTTTCTAAATATTCAGGATTGAGCCCATCAATTACGTTTTTAATGCCTTCAAAGGGGTCGGGATAGGTAGTAAGCGCTTTATTTGAGTCTATAATCTCTCCATCCGAATCCCTTACAAGCACCGCATCAGTATAAGTGCCTCCGGCATCAATCCCAAGACTGTAATGCATATTGAGAATGGCTCCTTTTTTCTTTTTCAGGAAGTGTCTTTTGACAAATCTTTCTTTTCCTGATTCACTTTCAGGAAAAATAAATAAGAATTAAAAACTGGTTTAATAAAACAATATAGTCTTAAAGTAATAATATCTAAAAATATAAATATTTACTTATTTCATAATAATTTGAAATAATTAGGAGTTATAATTCCATAGGAAATATAAAAAAGAATCTCCAGTATATCTTGTCAGAAGTTTCTTAATATTAGCTTTGCGAAACCTTCTACTTTTCTGGCTTTACTTCTTCTTTTTATTCTTTAAAGATGTCTGGATGAAAAATTCGTGATTTTTAAGGAAAACAATTAATTACCCTCATTTCCGAGAAAAGGTAATAACTTTTCAACTCGATAACAAATAAAAAGGACCCTGGTAATATGACTCCTACGACTCCTGTAAAACCTGCCCAAAACGCCACCCCTCACCTTCCTGAGGACTTTGATTCCCGGATTTCCGGAGTTCTTCCTTATTACTCCTGTTTTCATCAGGAAACTATAAATTTCGTCAAATCCATGCCGTCAATCCCAAAAGTCTGGATGGATACCGGATGCGGAACTGGATCTCTGGTTAATAAGGCAATTGAGGAATTTCCGACTACAAAGTTTCTTTTGCTTGACCCCTCAGAAGGTATGCTAAATCAGGCAAGGAAAAAACTATCATCTTGCCCTGTTAACCGGCTGGAATTCCTGAGAGCGTCTTCTACCCAGGAATTCTCTCAGGAGATAGAGGAAAAACCGGACATTATAACTGCGATACAGTGTCATCACTATCTTAACCGTGAAGGAAGAGCAAGAGCCACTGATATGTGTTACAATCTTCTAAAAGAAGGCGGAGTTTACATTACCTTCGAGAATATCAGACCGTTAACCGAAGAGGGAATTCTTGCAGGAAAAAGATACTGGCAAAATTTCCAGTTAACTCACGGCAGGACTGAGGATGAAACTAAGGAGCACCTGAAGCGTTTTGATACCGAATATTTTCCAATAACTGTTGAAGAACACCTGGAACTCCTAAGAGAAACAGGGTTCAGAACTGTGGAGTTATTCTGGTACTCTTACATGCAGGCTGGCTTTTATTGCATCAAATAACTGATTATCTAATTCTTATTCTCCTTATTCATTTCTGATTTTTCTATTACAGGATTTAAAATCACCCCAGTTAGCTGATGAACTCCACCTTATTGATAAACAAGATAATTTTTTTATTAATGAAATGATATTAATATTCATTCAGCGTCTGTTTTTGTGACGAAAAACAGAACACGTCGAAGATTCATTGGAAACATATTTTGGCGGTAAAACTTTATGGAAGATTTAATAATTTATTTACTGATTGGTGCTGCAGCAGGTATTTTAAGTGGACTATTCGGGATTGGTGGTGGGGTTATAATTATTCCTGCACTGGTTGTTTTACAGGGATTTTCTCAAATAAAAGCCCAGGGAACTTCTCTGGTCGCACTGCTTCCGCCTGTTGGCATACTTGCATTTCTTGAATACTATAAAAGGGGAAATGTTGATTTATATGCGGGTATAATCATTTGTATTGCTATGGTTATTAGTGCAAAATTCGGAGCACAATTCGCAAATATGCTCCCGATGGATGTGTTGAGAAAGGCTTTTGGTATATTTGTTATTTTAATAGGAATAAAGACCTTTTTGGGAAAATAAGAATTCTACTCCTAAGAATATCAGTAGTTATTCAGCCTACGCAAGATTCGTCTATTAATTTTGATTTCAACGTAAATCTGAAAAATAAACTAAAAAGCCTGAGTAAAAATCCGAAGTTTGAATAAAGGATTAGGGGTAAAATTATGATCTCAGAATTTCTCAGAATTTGTCGAAATTTCTGAAACTTTGTATCCCCCGAACTCTTTAAAAAGAAATGTAATTAATACGAAGAATATTTTTTCTTCGCAGTTCGTGTATCTTTTGTATAACCTTTGCTGTTCGTATTGCGAGAGTCACTGCGAGAACCATTCCAGGAATCATTTCGAGAATAACTCCGAGAGCCGTTGCGAGTGTCACCGTGAGATTCACCAGCACTTTTTGAGCTTCTTCCCTTTGATTTCTGGGCAAGCTCTATAAAGGGTTTTCGACCTCTCTTTTTGTCTTTGAAGATTTCAAGCAGGGCTGAAGCCTGAGCAAAAGGTACAGTTACGAAGGAGAAGTGTGGGAAAATTTCCGCATCTCTTATTTTAAGGTCGTTTTCTCCGGTTTCTTCCTGCATAAACTCACATAGCTTCTCAGGGGTCATGCCATCAGCTTTCCCCATTGCGATGAAAAGCCTGGTTTTACCTTTCCGGTCGACATATGAACTTCCGGAGATCTCTGTGTACATGCTTTCATCGAACATCTCTTTGAAAGAGTACTTCAGGAGGGCAGCCAGGATCTTTTCAGCCGGGTATTCTTCAAGAAGCTTCTCACTCATCTCAAGGCAGTCGCCGTACTCTTCGGTTTTTATAGTCTCTTCGAGTTCGGCTTTTACTCTTGCCCTTTTGGCTTTTATTACATCTTTTATCTCGGGAATTCGGCCTTTTTTCATTTCGGACTTTGAAGTCTTTTTTATGTAGGTGAGCCGCCTGTATTCCGTGGATGTAACGAAAGTGATCGCAGTTCCCTGCTTTCCTGCCCTACCGGTCCTCCCTATCCTGTGTACGTAGGATTCAGGGTCCTGCGGAAGGGAATAATTGATTACATGGGTCAGATCCAGAATATCGATACCTCGAGCTGCAACGTCGGTTGCCGCGAGGATGTTTATTTTTTGCTTTCTGAACCTGTTCAGTATCTTTTCCCTTTCATTCTGGGAAAGGTCGCCGTGCAGGGCATCGGCTGCATATCCTCGGTCTCCAAGCTTCTGAGCAAGTTGGGCGGTATCGGTTTTTGTTCTGCAGAACACAAGCCCGTAGAACTCGTCTTCAATATCGATAATCCTGCACAGGGCTTCAAATTTGTCGCTTTCCTTGACTTCGAAATAAATCTGCTCGGTCAGGTTTACATCAAGGTCTTCTTTCTCAATGGCAACATGCTCATAGGTCTTCATGTATTTCTTGATGATTCCAAGGATTGGCTTTGGCATTGTAGCTGAGAAGAAAAGCATTCGCTTATCAGGCCCAGTTGCCTTTAAGATTTCCTTAATATCGTCAATGAAGCCCATATTGAGCATTTCATCAGCTTCGTCCAGTACGAAGTACGCGATGTCCTCAAGGTTCAAGCTCTTTCGCTCAAGGTGATCGATTACTCTTCCGGGGGTTCCCACGACAATATCAACTCCGCTTTTCAGCACTCTGAGTTGCTGGGTCATGGACTGTCCCCCATAAATCGGGACGATATGCAGCTTTTTGTCCCCTTTAAGGGAATTGAGTTCTTCTGAAACCTGGATTGCCAGTTCTCGAGTCGGGGTCAGGACTATCGCCTGCACCTTTCCTGATTTCTCCGGAATTTTTTCTATAATGGGGGCTCCGAAAGCCGTTGTTTTTCCGGTTCCGGTCTGAGCCTGCCCTATGATATCACATTCTCCTTTCAAAAAAAGCGGGATAACTTTTTCCTGAATTGGGGTCGGTTCTTCAAACCCTTTCTTTTTAAGGGCTTTTAACATACTGTCTGAAAGCCCTAATGCCTTAAATTTTGCTAATTTTTCCATGTACTCACTCTAATATTGACATTTTTTTACAGATCGCTCAATTTGCAGGTCTGCTGCTTACATGCTCTGCCGCATACCCGGCAGTATCCTTTGCGGAAGAGGCCATTTATTGAAACCAGTACATGATACCAGCTAAAAACAGGTAAACACGTCGTATAAATGGTTGATATTCCCCGGGAATGCGAGAAGGTGCCTAAGGACCAGGGAAATTCACAACCGAGATACATTAAACTTATACAGCAAAAATTCGATTTTCTTGGATAAGTTCCGGACGCTTTTTTGAGTTCTTCCCTGTGATACAGGCAGACGAAATTATTAGATTAAATAAGATTAAGTTAGATAACCTTTGACTTAAGTAGTACCCTGTTACCCATTCCTGTATATAACCCTTTGCAACTCCTCTAATGAGGTTTTCAATAATAAAGCTTTCTATCATCCAAAGCTTTCTATCACCAAAGAGGCCCCAGAGTCAGATGCTATTGGTTTTCAGGAAAAACCGTTTGTAGGTATCAATTACAAGTATCCATTACAAGTCTCAATTACAAGTCTCAATTACAAGTCTCAATTACAAGTCTCAATTACAATACAGGTAAAGTAGTGGCTAATGCAGATATAAGAAGTAATCAAAAGACGGAAAAATTTTCAGATACCGTCTGTTCATTAATACCAGCCGTGAAAACAAAGCTCATCGGTTAACATTTCTTTAAGAAGGTTCAGCCTCTCGATAGAATTCCTTATCTGTTCGGGTTTGTCCAGTACTTCTTCACACCCGGTTTCTTCCTGTATTGTTGTGATCCTCAAAAGCTCGGCAAAGTTAACGCACTCATCCAGAAAGCTGTTGAACAGCTTGCGGGCTTTTACAAGACCATCCGAAGTTCTGAAATCGGGCTGAACAGTTTTTTCGTACTCTGCTCTCTGTTTCATTTCTGAGACCAGGAAACGGGACTCAACGTAATCCCTTTCATCCAGAAGATCCCCGAGGTTCCTGAGATCAGTCCCTATATGCTGAGTAAAGTAAGCAATTTCAAAAGCCCATTGTTTATCAAAATTAGTTTCCGGCCCTTTATTGGAAAAAGGAACTCCATTCATCAGCCAGCTCATCTCCGATTAATATTTGCCTTTTTTCATTATTAACATCTAAGAGAAAAGAATAAAAGTTTAACGTTTAACTAATTTTTCTGGCTCTATAATGTGTTTTCTGGATTTTCTTTGGGAGTAACTCACGGAGGGCATATGTCTTTAGAGTTTGTCCTGATTAAACTCAGGACTCCTTTCTCAATCAGCTTCTTTACTGCTTTTTCATTCTCTACTTCTCCAGAAAAAGCTTTCTTTTTTGCTCTCTCATAACATCTTCCAACAAGTTTGGGACTGCCTGCCACCCTTGAAATTTAGGCCCTGGCACTTATAAGGATATGTTTTAATATTGTCATGTTGATTTTTTCTTAAAATGGGTGATGGGTAAAATGCAACTGGAATACAGTGTAAGAGGAGCCGAACTTTCGGATCTGCATAAAATTATGGTGCTTTATAAGACTGTTGCAGCCCGCTCGGGTGGAATTGCAAGACATGCCGATGAGGTCACTGAAGCTTATGTCCGAAATTTCATCGAGAGATGCCATGAGACAGGAATTATTCTGACAATTGAAGACCCTTCAAACCCTGAAGCCCTGATCGCGGAAGTTCATACCTGCAGCCCGGGTATAAGGGTTTTTTCACATCTTTTCAGCGACCTTACAATAGCCGTGCACCCCGATTATCAGGATAAAGGAATAGGATCATTACTCTTCCAAACCCTCTTGCAGGAAATTGAATTAAAACATCCCGAGATTCTCAGGATTGAACTCATTACAAAGGAAAGCAATCAAAAAGCCATAAAGCTCTACAAGAAATTTGGTTTCAGGACTGAAGGCAGACTTGAAAAGCGAATTTCAGGCAAAACTGGAGAACTGGAAGCAGACATTCCTATGGCCTGGATCCGACAGGAACGAGAACCATCATTTTAAGGAAAACAAACGAAGCTAAGCTTTCTAATTCATTGGTCATCGGTTAAGGAAGTTTCTTGCCTGAAAGTTATCTATTTTGCATTAGAAACCGACCTTAAATTTTCGCTTCTTTACATGAAATTGATACTCAGTCCCAGCTCATAAGTTCTTAAAATATTTAACAAAAGTTGTGGGGATGGACGCAGTTTATCACAATTTTTCACTTAACCAAAGACGCATGGAAGAGCCTTTTATGAGCTGATATAGGAACTAAGGTAGAGAGAAATTCTTGAAATTCAGACGAAGTACAGTAGTCAACAGAAAAACAAGAATAAGAGAGAAAAGTAACAATCAGTAGAAAAATGGGAAATCAAGAGAAAAATGGGAAATCAAGAGAAAAATGGGAAATCAAGAGAAAAATGGGAAATCAAGAGAAAAATGGGAATCAAGAAAAAATGGGAAATCAAGAGAAAAACAGAAATTAAGAAAAAAATGTTTTTTCTGACTGAGTGGCTTTTGGGAACCCCATTCAAGGATTCCCTTAACTGCCATATTAGACCGGAGAGTATTCAGTATTGTTTTTCAGGCATAATATTTAAAAAATTAAAAAAAGCAGTATCAAAAAAGAATTAATTTAAAAATTAGTTCTTATTTTGAAGATGCTTCTTTTGGAGCTTTTGGCTTGTCTACTATTGGAACCGCTATCTTAATAAATTCCTTAGCACCAGTCTTTGCTCTTTCATTAGAGATTGATATACAGTCTTTAGGGCAGCCGTTAACGCATTCAGTGCACATAATGCATCTAAATACATTGAGTTCCCATGTTTTGTTGGCCTTAGTAACTGTTATTGCATCAGGTGGACATTTCTTTTGACATAATCCGCACAGAATACAGTTATCAGGGTTAAAAACAATTCTTCCTTTGAACTCCTTAAAAGGTGCCCTCACCTCGAAGGGGTAAAGTCTGGTAGCAGGTTTACGAGAAATATTTGCTATTACAAGGTTTAACATGCCCATTAATATCACCCTTCTTTTTATCTTTCAGTGCAGCTAATGCAGGGGTCTATAGTAAGTACAACTATAGGCACATCAGCGAGTTTGACGCCTGGCAGCATAAGTAACAGTGAAGGTATGTTTGCAAAGGTAGGTGTCCTTACTTTAAGTCTCTCCAGGTTTTTGGTACCATTGCCTTTCACATAGTATACAACTTCACCTCTGGGCTGCTCTGATCTCATAACCGCTTCACCGGTAGGGAAACCCTTTACACGTGTTGCAATCTCACCTTCAGGCAGCTTGGAGATAGCATTTCTTACCAGTTTGATAGCCTCGTATATCTCATCTATCCTTACTTTAGTTCTGCCGTAACAATCTCCTTCACTTGCAGTGGCTGCCTTAAAACCGAGATCCTTGTATATGTCCCAGTCTTCTGTATTTCTTACGTCAATAGCGTTTCCGCTTCCTCTAAGTGTAGGCCCAGCAGTTCCTGCCTCATATGCAAGCTGCTTTGACATTACACCCAGTCCCACAAGTCTTTTCTTTACGGTGTAGTTGTTTACAAACACCTTTTCTATATTTTTGACTTTGGGTTCCAGGTCATCAAGGGTCTTCAGGATCTGATCAATCTGTTCTTTAGTCAAATCTCTGGAAGCTCCTCCGACTTTGGACATCGAGTGTATAACTCTGTTTCCAGTGAATCTCTCTAATAGATCCAGTACGTCTTCTCTGTACTTCCAGCATTCATAAAAGAGACTTTCAAATCCGAAACCATCTGCGAACAGGCCAAGCCAGAGAAGGTGACTGTGAATTCTGCAGAGTTCACTATTTATTACTCTTAAATACTGAGCTCTTTCAGGGACTTCAACATCGAATAGTTTCTCGACTGCCCTTGAATAAGTTATACCATGGATGCCACTGCAGATTCCACAGATTCTTTCGCAAATGTACATCGTTTGATTGTAGTCCTTTGTGTCTATGAATTTCTCAAGCCCTCTGTGTACATAGCCCAGTGAGGGAAGTACTCCAACAACAACCTCGTTGTCAATCTCGAGTTTTAAAGAAACTGGCTCGGGTAAAACGGGATGCTGAGGACCAAATGGTATTACGGTTGTCATGTGATTCTCCTCTCAAACTGCTTTAAGCCAAGGGAGTTTTTGGACTGTTTGGCGTTAAGTAAAGGTGGCCCTTGTAGTCGATTGCTAAACCTTCGAAAGTCAATCCGAAAAGATCCTGGTACTCGTTCTCGATCAAAAGTGCACATAGGTAAATGCCTGACACACTCTTGGGTTTCTCACCTGGTTTCACAAAGTACCTCAGATGCTTTAGTTTGTCGTCTTTCTCGAAGATGTATATCAACTCGTGGCCTTCGTTAGCTTTCAGGCATATCATAGTAACATATCGATAGCCATCACTTTTCAAACCCTCAACAGCTTTTAGCACTTCTGGCATGCTTTTAATTTCTGTTATATTTGGAATCACATTATCAAGCATTCGATGGCACCTCGTTTCCTTTCAATTTTACTTCCTTTCCTCTGATATTCCCTTTCTTCTTTTCTTCAAGTATTGAAAGTGCTGCTACTACGCCGTCAAGTATGGCTTCAGGCCTTGGGCAGCATCCGGGAACATATGCATCTACAGGTATGACCTGGTCTACTCCACCTATCACATTATAGCAATCATGGAATATCCCACCTGTAGATGCACAGGCGCCTACAGCTAAAACGACTTTTGGATCAGGGATCTGGTTGTAAATGTTTTTAAGCACATTTACACTCTTGTAATTCACAGAGCCTGTAACCACCATTATATCAGCTTGCTTGGGAGTGCCGATGTTTAAAACACCAAATCTTTCAGCATCATATAGAGGAGTAAGACAGGCCACTACTTCAATATCACAGCCATTGCAACTGTTCACGTTTACATGTATGATCCATGGGGATTTTGCCAAACTCATAAGTGTCCCTCTTTTTAAGCTAATTTGACTCCGCTAACGTACAGGAATGCTATGTTCACAATCGAAATTATTAGCAGGACTGTCCAGCTCAGTTTGAGCATCCACTGCCAGTATACTCTTGCAGTAATGTTATCTATAACAATTATAAGCAAGTAAGCAATGATGCCTAAAAGCACACCTATTATTGGGTTTGATGCCCAGAATAAGAATATGAGTCCTGTTAAAAACACATATTCATAGAAGTGTGCAATCTCGATGGTGGCAAACCCTGGCCCTCCATATTCGGTTGTCATACCTTTAACCAGCTCCTGGTGACCATGGTGAGAGGTTGAGTAGTCAAAGGGAGACTTTTTCAATTTTATATTTAGGACAACTATCATTGCTATGAATATAAGAGGCGTATACATTAGCAGAGGGGATGACGCATCTAACAGCGCAGATAGTTTGAAAGTGCCGGTAAGCAAGTAGATTGCAAGAGCATATAAAATTAAAACTGGTTCATAGGACAGTATGGCCATTATTTCTCTTGAACTTCCTACTCTAGCGTACGGAGAACCAGTGCTCATTCCTCCTACAATTAGAGCTACCGAAGCTACTGTGTAGACGAATATTATCATCAGAAAGTCTTGTTTGAAAACTAACATAAAAAGACTCAAAATGATAAAGACGAGGTACACGATTACGTAAAAGTTTTGAGATGAATTTACAACCATGTTGTCTTTGCTGAGGAGCTTCTTAACATCATAGTATGGCTGCAAAAGAGGAGGACCTACTCTACCCTGCAGTCTTGCAGTGATTTTCCTGTCTACTCCTGAGGCTAAACAGCCGATGATAGGAGCAACAATTAAGACAAGAATAATTGTTAGAATCTCATTCATAATCCTACTCCTCCTGCTAATGCAATTACAATCAGAATTATGGAAATTGCATATCCAAATGTTGTAAGTTTACTTTCTCCAAAAATATTCTGGAGATAGATGTTGGAAACGCTGCTTTTTTCGTAGCTGCAAAGTCCATTTCTGAACATTAATCTGTCCCTTTCAAGGTTGTTTTCTCCACACATATAGTAGCTAGACATACGAGGAGTAAACATGTTTTTGGTAGCAAGATATATCAGAATAGCCAGAGCAAGCACTGCGAATATTGCTGCGTAAGTAAAGGCCCCTATTTCAGAGGCAAATTGCCCAGCCTGTCCTGTAACATTAGGAGCATTTCCGAGTAGAATTGCGACCTGGGGTTTAATTAAGTAATCATATATTGAAAATATAAAGATACTTGTACCTATTATGGATAATCCAAGAACTGATAGTGGGAAATATGTTTCCAGTTTTTTATGGGGAACTGCATTTTTATCCATGCTGGATGATAAGATTGTTCCAAGCCACTTAGAGTAATAAACTGTAGTGAGTGCACTTCCGAGTACTAGGAATACTATCACAACAGGGTTGTTTGAAGCAGCTTCCATTGATACCCATTTTGTGAGCAATACTCCGAAAGGAGGTAACAGCATGGACACCATTCCCAGAGCTGCAATGGAGGTGAGAAGAGGAGCCTTATTTATTAATCCTGACATGTCCTCTATATCTCTGCTTCCTATGGTGTGCTCAATTTCACCTGTGCACAGGAATAAGAGACCTTTTGATATAGCGTGGAACAGAATAAGCATCATCGAAGCAGCTACAGCCAGAGGTGTGCCTATCCCGGCGCTTGCGATAATTAATCCTAAATTTGCAATAGTTGAATAAGCAAGCACTCTTTTAGCGTTTCTTTGAGATAAGGCTAAAGCTGAGCAGATAACGAAAGTAAAGCTACCGTAAACTGCAATAGCTGTTCCGAGAGAGGTATTAGCAAAAGCTGGTACAAGCTTGACAATTAAAAACACACCTGCATTTACCATCGTGCTTGAGTGCAGTAAAGCAGAAACAGGAGTCGGAGCTACCATTGCACCTAAGAGCCAGCTATGGAAGGGCATCTGAGCAGATTTCGCAAAGCCTCCAATACAGAGTAAAGCAACAGGAAGTGCTAAAGCGGCCAGCGCTACTGCATCAGTTCCAGCGTAAGTTGCAATCCCGGTAAGGGAACTTATATCATATTTAGTTGCAAGCAGAATTATGCCTACAGACATAGCAACTCCGCCGACCAGGTTTAAGGCCAGAGCCCTGAAACCGTTGTTTATTCCTTCTTCATCCATGTTATATGAGATCAACACGAATGAACACAGAGTTGTTAGTTCCCAGAAAAGATACAGCCAGCCTAATGTGTCAGACATTACCAGGCCATTCATGGCTGCCAGGAAGAAGCTCATTGTAAAGTAAAATATTCTTTGCCTATTAAGATGTCTGTGCTCTTCATACTGATCCATGTATCCAGTTGCGAATAATATAATCGCTGTACCGACTATATTCACAATTAATATCATGAGCTGAGACAATTGATCAATATTAAAAGAAGCACTTTCAGCACCTGGAACATTGGCATAAGTGTAAGCAAATAAGGCTGCTGAAATTATTCCAAGTCCAAGTGTAGGCCAGTTTTTATATTTTGCTGATATAGCAAGAATAAATAGTATTACCACTACTTCGAGTACAAGGACAATGTTTTCAAACATTGCGAAATTTGGTTCTTCAACCGAAACTACTCCAGTACCGCCTAATACCAAACTAACTGATAAAACTACTCCAATTATGAAAAAAGCCCAAGCCAAGTACTTGTATAGCGATTTGGGAAGGGCTACAAATAATAACGAAAACAGTAGGGGTACTATAATTAATAGCATAACGGTGTTTTCTATCATACAGCGTATCCTCCGATCTATTAATCCTCCGATCTGTTATTCTCAACTTATAATGCTAGAATTTATGCAGCTGAAAAACAGAATCCAATATTTGGGACGTTTTTATAACCTATTTTCTATATACCCGAATGACTTAGTATATTGATTTCCCAGTTCAACTGCGCAATTCCTGAGTATATAAGAATATGGACTAATATTCCACAAATATTATAGTATTCTTATATCAAAATTACAAGAAATAATAATCTGCGAATAATGTCGATATAAATTCGACATGTTGCCAATTCTTAATATAACAAAGGCATATTTAAAGATAGTGATTTTCTTTTTACTTTTATATTACTAACGAGAATAATGGACAAAATAGCCCCCAAATATTGTTTTTTTTCTTGTTTACATTCTCGTTATGAAAATTATTGAGTGCCAATAGATACTACCAAAGAGTTCCAGTACTACTTAAGTAGTATAAATTAGCATGAACAAAGCTATATTTAAATATACTGATTTTAATTTACTTTTTTATTGCTCCTGAAACTCATTTATCGAATAACCTGTGAAAATCACAGTTTTAAATTAAAACATCAAAATAAACGATAAATAATAATATCAAATTATTACAATAATTAATATAACAAGGTGATATTTAAAGAAAGTGATTTTAACTTTCTATTTATATTAATCTTGATATTTCTAATATATTAATTTTCTTATATTTTTTATAATAATTTTAGGTCGTGGGTTTGAATCATTGAAAACCGAAAGTGAGAGAATCTCCCAAGATATTCATCAAATACGAGAGATGTACTCGCTTTTTCGAAATTGATCTATAATTCAGGGACACGACCTAATTTTAATATGTTTTTTAAATAAATTGCATTATGTACGGAAAGAGAAAATTGAACTGTAATACTTGGATAATTATACTGTAATAAATGGATAATTACAATGTACTACATGGATAGTTACAATGTACTACATGGATAGTTACAATGTACTACATGGATAATTACACTGTAATATAGAGAGGGATAATTACACTGTAATAATACATGTATAATTATACTACGAATATAGAGAAGAATTTGATAGCTTATTTCAGAAATGCTTCTAAATCAACAAATAAAGTAAAAAGATAGGAAGAAAGGAGCTTAAGTACTGATTACAACAGTATATTGAATAGATATCCTGTAAAGATTATCGAAATTGCTACGATTGAGACAAAGATTGCTATTAGCTCTTTTTTCAGCACCTTTTTAAGGATAATCATTTCAGGCAGGGAAACGGCTGTAACGGACATGAGGAACGCAAGAGAAGTTCCTATGGGAAGACCTTTTCCAATCAGGCTTTCTACGATAGGAATCATTGCCATAACATTTGAGTACAGTGGAACTCCGATCAGAACGGCAATCGGCACCGCAAGCAGGTTGTCTTTGCCTGCATATTTCTCTAAAATGCCCTCAGGTGCATATCCGTGGAAAATACCTCCTATGCTAACGCCTATGATTACATAGATCCATACCCTTCCTACGATGTCTTTTACGTTTTCAAAGGCAATACTTACTCGTTCCTTTACCGTCAACTCTTCGGGTTTTGCATTCTGCTGTCCTACTTTTATCTTATAAACAAAGTCCTCTACGTACCTCTCCAGCTTAAGGAGGCCAATTAAAGTACCTCCAAGAACTCCCAGTATAACTCCTGATATTATATAGATCAATGTTGCTTTAAGGCCGAGCGTTGCCCAGAGAGCAGCAACTGCAGCTTCATTTACAAGAGGCGAGGTTATCAGAAAGGAAAAAGTAATTCCAAGAGGTACGCCTGCCTCTACAAACCCAATAAAAATCGGAACGGATGAACACGAGCAAAAAGGAGTTACTGTTCCGAGAAGAGACGCAAGAAAGTGATACTTAATCCCTTTTTTGTTTCCAAGCACTTTACGGGTTCTTTCAGGAGTAATATAGGTCCTTAGATAAGAAATGAAAAAAATCATCACTGCAAGCAGCACGAAAATTTTCATTACATCATAAATAACGAAGTTAACACTCGCTGCAAGGCGTGTATCAGGTGCAATCCCAAAAACCTCGTATGTTACTTTGTCTGCAATCCATTGAAGAGGGTAAAATATATCGACCATTTTGGGTTCCTTCTTCCAGTTATTCACACTTTTTTTGTAATTTACACATCGGTATTATATCAATATATATTTATATAATTATTACAAGATATATATTTATCGCTTTAGTACATATAATATATGAATTAGAGTGAAATTAGATTGAGACATTGTCACACCAACATTCAATACTGGCACGAAACAATAATTAAAAGCTCAAACGTTATCAAAGTTTAATTGTAAATGCACTAATCGAGGGTTTCAAGTATGTCTAAATGCTCTATTTGCGGGAAGGATGAATCCTCACTTCTTAGAGTAAAGCACAGGAAACTTGGCACAATAAAGCTCTGTTTTGAATGCTGGGAAGTGGAAAGCAGCAACAAGAATCTTCTTCCTTCGTGTAGCAGATGCGACTGCTGCAAATGAATTCATTTTCAGATACATTGCAATTTACTTTCACTTTTCTTCACTTTATAACTCCCTCCAACCCTGCTGGCTCTGTTTCCTGAATAATAAAGATAAATCGGTCATTAAAACGACTCTGGTCCAAAATCTAGTGATTTTTGTATTTTTCGATTGAAATCATGAACTTGCAGGAAGAATTCGTTCTTCAATCAAACTCAATATTTGATATCGAAAGACTTCCATCGAGAGGCGTATTTAATGGATTATAACCAATTATAAAATCTAGTGATTTTCAATTTCACGTTTATCACTGGATTTTGGTACTGAGTCATTAAAACCGGGTTAAAATGGATAAATTAACACCTAAATTAACATCTAAATTAACACCAATAAGTTTTAGTGGTAGAAAACAGTCATAAAAAGGTTAAAAAACCTTTAAACAAGCTTAAATTTTTGTCCTCAATTTTGTGCAGAGCGGTTTTTTACAGAGTTATTGGGAAAGACTTCAAATTAAGACATAAAAGATTAAAATGGGAAATCACTCGGATTGAAGGATTTCCAGGACTTTTCCAAGAGTATCTGCCACTTCCTGGTCTTTGAGATCTTTTTCCTTGCTTTTCTTGATCCCAAGTTCTGAAATCACGATATGCCTATCAACGTTAAACCCTGCAAGTTCAAGGGTCTTGCTGGCGCAGTTTACAGGACAACCGTTAATTGCGATAATACGATCAGAAGCTTCGGCAGATTTCATAAGTCCCGGAGCTCTTGCACCGATTCCGGCAGTGCACATAAGATTTCCTATACCCTGCTTTTCAAGTTCGATTGCGATTCTGTTTGATAGTTGACCGACATTTGCTGCTCCCACACATGGGAAAATTGCCACATTTGCCGAGCCGCATGCACATTTTGTTTCTTCTGACATGTTTTTCACACTGACCTTGGATTTATCTGATAGTAACTTTAATACTGGAATTATCTGAAAGTACTTTAATACTGGAATTATCTGAAAGTACTTTAATACTGGATTTATCTGAAAGTAACTTTAACACTGGAATTATCTGAAAGTAACTTTAACACTGGATTTATCCGAAAGTAACTTTAATACTGGAATTATCTGAAAGTAATATAATACTGGAATTGTCTGAAAGTAACTTTAATACTGGAATTATCTGAAAGTAACTATAATCCTGGATTTATCTAAAAGCAACTCTAATTTTTTAGTTCTGGGCTAATGCTTCAGTCCATTTCAACAGATTTATTTTTTAATCCATTTTTTGATATCATCGACGCTTGGAACTTTACCTGCGACTTTAACATCTCCGTCAATTACAAGAGCAGGAGTGACCATAACTCCATATCCTAGAATTTTATCGAAATCCTCTACCTTGACAATTTCAGCATCTACACCTGTTTCCTTTACAGCTTTCTCTGCCATTTCTTTTGTTTTGTTGCATTTTGAACATCCTGTACCGAGTATTTCGATTTTCATTGTGTTCACCTCAAAATTTATTTCAAATATGTTTGAAGTAACCTATATAAAATTACCTATTTCAAAATAATTTGAATTAGATTCCAACCTGATCAATATTTAAATTAAATCCGGAGCGATTCAAAATCAGTGTATTATATATATTTCTTTTAATGTTTGAAGAACATGGTTGGAATTGAATCCGAGGGTATGTCCAGAAAGAAGTGCTTTATGTATACTATTCTCCTGTTTATCCTTGCAGGTATTTTCGAGATAGGAGGAGGATACCTTATGTGGATGTGGCTGCGTGAAGGCAGAGGACTGATTTTCGCACTTTCAGGAGCAGTTATTTTATTTTTATATGGAGTCGTGCCTACTTTTCAGCGCTCTTATTTCCACAGAATATATGCAACCTATGGTGGTATTTTCGTTGTCATGTCCCTTTTATGGGGCTGGATCTTCGACAAAATTCCTCCAGATACTTATGATCTTATAGGCTCCCTGGTTATTCTTATTGGAGTGTCAATCATTTACTACTGGCCAAGAGGGGATGATAATAAGTGATTGACTCAGTAGAATCTCTTGTTCTGTTTTTTCTGGCTGCACTTTTTGAAATAGGAGGAGGGTATCTAGTCTGGCTTTGGTTGAGGGAGAATAAAAGGGCAGTATTTGGGCTGCTTGGAGGTCTGACATTAGCAATCTACGGGATAATTCCAACTTTTCAGCCTGCACACTTCGGAAGGGTTTATGCTGCCTACGGAGGAATCTTCATTGTTTCATCCCTTATCTGGGGAGCTCTGATAGACAAGAAAAACCCCGACAAATATGAAATAATAGGGGCATTGATCGCACTTGCAGGTGTGCTGATAATGTTCTACATCCCTCGTTGACAAGTAATATAGAGGATAGAAAAAGTTTAGTACAGTACTTAAACCTTCCATAAATATTTATTATGAAAATATATTTATAGATAAGAGTTCTGCTTGAAGCCCAGTAAATCTTATTCTCATTTTTGAGTGAATGTAACTTCTATACTGCCAACAGGGAGAGGAACATCCATGCTTAAGATATTTAAATCGACAGATTCCGGACTGACAACTCTTGACCAGGTTGAAGACGGTGCATGGATTAATCTTGTAAATCCAAACGAGCAGGAAATTCTTTCAATTTCAAAATACCTGAATATTCCTGCTGAACATCTTAAAGCTGCACTTGATGAAGAGGAACGCTCCAGAATTGAGGTTGACGAAGGCTGTACTGTTGTATTAATAGATATACCTGTACCGAATGCTAACCTGCAGGAGGGGGGAATTTTTTATACAATTCCCCTTGGAATTATAATTAACAACAAAAACATCGTAACGGTATCTCTTCAGGAGAACTACGTTATTAATAGTTTTATCGACCAGAGAATAAAATCCTTTTATACGTTCAAAAAAACACGTTTTCTTTTACAGATCCTGTATAGAAACTCAAAGTTATATCTTCAATATCTCAGGCATATCGATAAAGCAAGTGATAAGATCGAATCCAAATTGCATAAATCCTTGAAAAATAAAGAATTAATCCAGCTTCTTGAGCTTGAAAAAAGCCTTGTATATTTTTCTACATCTTTAAAAAGTAATGAAATAGTCCTTGAGAAAATCCTGAAGTCTACTCCTGTTAAGATGTATCCTGACGATACGGATCTTCTCGAAGATGTTATTGTAGAAAATAAGCAGGCGATTGAAATGGCAAATATTTATAGCAATATCCTGACCGGAACAATGGATGCATATGCCTCGGTTATTTCCAACAACTTGAACATTGTCATGAAATTCCTTACTTCAGTAACAATCGTTCTGTCAGTCCCAACAATGGTTGCAAGTTTTTTTGGAATGAATGTTGACGTCCCTTTCGAGAATAACCCCCATGCGTTTGTGATCATTTTCATAATGACATTGTTTTTCTCGATGATTCTAGCTATATCAATGGTAAGGAAACAACTGTTCTGAGGAAAAATTGTGGGTCTTCGTTGTTTTGTGTGGATATCTTCCTAATGTCTGCATAAAAACCAATGCGTTCTTGAATTGAAAATCATCTTATCCATAGAAAATAGCGAAGAGCCAAAATTGTTTAAAGAAAGAAATATTCTGAGAAAAATACTGTTCTGAAAAATACTATTCCAGGAAAAAATACTCAAAGAAAACAATTATTCGAAGAAGATATTCAAACAAAACAATTATTCAAAGAAGCCATTCAAAGAAAATAATTCTTCGAAGAAGATATTTATAAAAAAACAATTATTCCTAGAAAACAACCGATGAAAATCTCGATTTCAAAATAAGTTCTATCTGGGTATCTGGTTTTTAATATATATCCTCCTTTCAGAGCCTTTATTTGTTAATTTCCTACTTGAAAAATCCCTGATTAAGGATTTCTGTTAAAAGGGGATAATCCTGAACGGGTGAAAAGGAAAAGGAAAAGATAAAAGATAAAAGAGTCAGAGAGGACCCCTAACTTTTTCGTTAATTGAATAACCTGTTTTTCTCAGTGAATAGTGTCGTAGGCACATTCTCCGTGCATAGAAATATCCAGGCCTATAAGCTGTTCTTCATCCGTAACCTTGACCGGAGTTACTATGTTTATTAACATCAACATAATGTAGGTAAACACAAATGCATAGACTGAAGTAGCTGCAACAACCACAACTTCTTTAATAAAGAATGCTGTGCCGCCGTAAAGCAGTCCATTGGCTCCTACCGGGTTTATAGCCGCCGAGGCAAAGACTCCAAGTAGAATTGTGCCTGTAACTCCTCCAATTCCATGGACACCCCATACATCAAGAGCGTCATCCCATTCCATCTTGTTTTTAAGATGCACGGCAAAGTAACAGACAACTGATCCGAGGATTCCCATTAGTGCAGCCACAGGCAAAGAAACAAGACCTGCTGCAGGAGTAATTGTTGCAAGGCCTGCAACTGCTCCTGTCATAAGCCCCACGAATTTTGGTTTTCCTTCCTTATACCATTCCATTGTCATCCACGTGATTGCTGCAAAAGAGGCTGCAATGTCACTGTTCAGGAACGCAAGTGAGGTAATCCCATCTACATTGAGTTCGCTTCCAGCGTTAAAGCCGTACCATCCAAACCACAGAAGAGCAGTTCCGATAGCCATTAACGGAACATTGTTTGGTTTTGTTATTTTATTGTACTTTCTTGAGCCTACGTAAAAGACCGAAGCAAGAGCTGCAAAGCCAGCTGTAGCATGGACAACGATTCCGCCTGCGAAATCAAGAACTCCCATCTGTGCGAGCAGACCGCCTCCCCAGACCATGTGAACGAAAGGATAGTAGACAAAAAGCTGCCAGAGAACAAGGAAAATAAGATAAGCCTTAAAAGTAACCCGGTTTGCAAATGCTCCCGTAATCAGAGCCGGGGTTATAATTGCAAACATCATCTGGTAAGCTACGAATACAATTTCCGGGAACCCCATATCTTTTATTATTGTAGTTGGGGTAATCCCGTGTAAAAGCATTTTGTCCAGGTTTCCTATGATTGCACCTTCTCCCCCGCTGAAGCACAGGGAATACCCGATGAGAAACCATAAAACAGTCGTCAATCCCATCGAAACAAAGCTTTGCATCATAATTCCTAAAATATTCCGCTTACAGGAAAGTCCTCCGTAGAAGAATGCCAGACCAGGAGTCATTAGCATCACAAGACTTGTCGCAAGCAGCATAAAGCCTGTCGAACCAGTATTTAACATATTATCATCCCATCTATATTTATACAATAACTAGGAAATCTCAAAGATCTTACCTTTTTCCTAGTTTCTTATACATATAAATTTCCATTTCAGATTACACGAAATTGAATTTTCAGGTAATGATGAGAGAAATCACGATTAAAGACGGGATTTATCATTGAAGAAAAGCAAGAATACAAGATATTCAGAAAAAACGATCTTGGATGATAACAAAACGATCTTGGATGATAACAAAACGATTTGGGATGATAACAAAACGATTTGGGATGATAACAAAACGATTTGGGATGATAACAAAACGATTTGGGATGATAACAAAACGATTTGGGATGATAACAAAAGAAAACGGCAGTTTCATGGAAACATCTCTCTATCCATAAAACGGAGTTTTCTTCAAAAATTCACGTTTTTGAATTCAGGTCTTGTTCTTGCCACACTTTTACTTTAATTTTTAGAGATATCACGAATTCTGGAAGTTAATCAGATTTTGGTCTTGCCATTCCTTTATACTTTCATCTTTGGGATCTTACTCTTGATTGTATGCTTGTATCGATTTTTCCTAATGTTCAAGGGTCACAGAAAAATTAAAAAAGTACAGTAAAGTTTTGCTTGTACTCAAAATCTGTACTCAAAGTCTGTGCTCAAATGTTATATGCAACTTCACCATGCTGCGTTTTGTCAAGTCCGATGTTTTCTTCACTTTCGCTGACTTTAAGCCCTATAGTCTTGTTAAGTATGAATCCAATAAGGAGGGTGCCTGCAGCTGCATAAACAATTGTGACAACAACTCCTTGAAGCTGGATTAACATTTGGCTGGAATTCCCAAGAAGGAGGCCAGTCCCTCCTACACTTGCAAATACACCTACCAGAAGTGCACCTACTATTCCACCCACGCCGTGTACTCCAAAAGCATCCAGCGAGTCATCATATCCAAGCCTTTCTTTGAGTCCTACAGCGTTGTAGCATACGAAACTTGTGATCACACCTATAGGAATTGCTGCCATTGGCGTAACAAAGCCTGCACTTGGAGTTATTGCAACAAGTCCTGCTAGAACCCCTGTTGCAAATCCCAGGGCCGTTGGATATCCTAAGTGGCGCCATTCAAGGGCCATCCAGACGAATCCCGCAGCTGCTGGAGCTACAAGCGTTGTAATGAATGCAAGGGATGCGATCTCGTTTGCAGCAAGTGAAGAACCTGCGTTAAACCCAAACCACCCGAACCAGAGAAGCCCGGTTCCAAGAAGCGTCAGAGTAACGTTGTGCGGCTTTAGTGGATCTACTCCAAAACCACGCCTCTTGCCAAGGTATGTAAGAATTGCAAGTGAGGAAATACCTGAAGTTATATGCACAACTGTGCCGCCCGCAAAGTCCAGAGCTTTCCCTGTTAGGAATCCGCCTCCCCAGACCCAGTGGCAAACAGGTGCATATACGATAATTCCCCAGAGGGCAATAAATGCAATATAAGATTTAAACTTCACACGTCCTACAATTGCACCCGAAATCAGAGCAGGTGTAATTATTGCAAACATTCCCTGAAATGCAACATATGCATAAGTCGGAATTGTGCCGGTTACTGAGTATACATCTATCCCTTTCAGGAATGCATGTCCAAGGCCACCCACAAACCAGTTGCCGTCTGCAAATGCAAGCGAGTAACCTATTAATACCCATTCCAGAGCCATGACGCCCATCGCAACAAATGAGTGCATCATGCTGCTCAGAACGTTTTTACGCTGGACAAGCCCTCCATAGAACAGCGCAAGTCCGGGAAGCATTAACAATACAAGTGCAGACGAGATTAGTACCCATACCGTGTCTGCTGCTTCAATAGCCATGTTCATCCCCTCATAGAGCGTCTGGTCCGGTTTCGCTTGTCCGAATCCGTATTACATTCTCTAAAGGAAGCACAAATATCTTGCCGCTTCCGATGTAACCGTCAGTGCCTTTTGCTCCGACAGTTATTGCTTCAATAACTGATTGCAGGAACTGATCTTCCACTGCAATTTCGATCTTCACTTTTTCAAGAAGATTTGCTTCGTGTTCAGTTGCCCTGTAAATCTCTAAATGCCCCTTTTGCGCACCATAACCGGCGACCGATGATACTGTCAGTCTATTTACCTCAAGTTTCTGAAGCTCTCTTTTGACTGCATCGAGTCTTTCCGGCCTTATCATTGCAATTATATATTTCATCACGACCACCAATAGGTGTCTTGTATCCGATTTCTTGGTATTTAAATTTACCTATCTAGGTATTGAATATTTAAGCAGTTATGTCCAGAAAACACTAAAGTGAAAGGGGCTTTTTTCTTTAATCAGAGGGTCTAGTATCAGTTTTTTGATTTCCGATCCTGTTGCTGTATGTTAAAACAGAAAGCCTGGGTATCTGGTATGAGTTCCTTTTTTCTGTTTTCAAACATTTCTGTCAGAGAGCTTTTATCTAGCGAAAGCAAATTTAGAGGTATGTTCGGAGAAATTGGAATTGTAAAAAGCGAGGCTGATGAGACTGCTCTGCAAATTCTTTCCCTTTTCAGAGACAGCATCAGTGAAATTTGCCTGAATGAACCTGAATCCATTTCAGATTATTTCAAGCCGGAGTATTCTCATTATATCATAGTCCATACTCCCCTGAATATCCGGTTCCCTGAGAAAAGAGAAGAATGGAATATGCGTTTTTGCAGGGATGCCGGAGTTTCGGTTGTTGAACGTATCGTAACCGAAACTGACAGAATTTACGTAAGAGGACTTATGGCAGTCAACGGGTCAAAGGTCTATGCTATCCTTCCTTTTATGACAATAGATGCAGAAAAAGCAAAGAGAGCAACATTTCCTGAAGACCGCATGGCCCGTGTTCGGGCAAAAGTGCTTCCTTCTGTACTTCCTGACATAAAAGGAGAAACGATCCTCGATATTGGAAGCGGCTTTGGAAGCCTTACCATAGAGCTTGCAAGAAACAATCCCGATTCGAAAGTTTACGGAATTGATCTCCATGATTCTCTTACAGGCCAGTCGCAGATGAATGCCGATGTCCTTGGCGTGCCGAATGTAAAATTCAGGACTGGAAGCGCTTATGCCCTTCCTTTTGAAGCCGGCTTGATTGATGCAGCTACCTGCTTTTTAATGCTTCACCACCTCGAAGACATCAAATTTGCCCTGTTCGAGATCAAGAGAGTGCTTAAAAACGGCGGCCTGTTAATAGCAGTTGAGCCGCTTGCAGAACACCACCACCACGGACCTCAACTCTCGAAAGCCGGATGGCAAGAGCTTTTCGAAGACGTTGGCTTCGCAGTAGAGGTTGAGAGCCAGGAAGGAGCAGCGATTATGAAAGCTGTGAAAAGAGACTAAATTCGGTAAAAGAAGAATAAGTTTGGTAAAAAGAGAATAAAACCTGCGAAAGGGGAAGAACTAAGAAAAGGCAATTCCAAAAACGGATCGGAATATTGTCCAGCATATGAATCTGGCTTTCATTATCTTTTGATCAATTTAATACATCCCAGACTCCTGTAAGATTTCCGCTGCCTCTCGATATATCAGCTAGGAAGGAATTTCGGTGAGAACCTCAGTACTTACCGTACTCCATTCCGACTTCAGACAGGAGCTTTACCATTGCTCCACCGTATAAGAAGCCGACAATGATAACAAAGTCCTACTGGCCCAAGTGTATAATAATTGGGAAGAATTTTACAGACAACTGCCCGGATTATCTTCTATCCCTTTGACTCCCTGCAGGTAAAGCCTTTCGCCTGGTCAATCGCTTTTTCTGTCAATTTCCAAGGATGATATGACCTAGATTCGGCAGGTTAACATTTCATTTTTGATTATTTTTGCGAATGGCGATTTTGAAATGATGATCCCTTATTGTGTGCAGTTGTGAGGTTTACATATGATCCAAACATAATCTCTCATACTAAACTTTATTGGAAAAATGATTCAGTGCTTATATATGTAGTGAGATTTGAGCCACACGTTAACCAGCTTTAAATCTCAGGTATATTTATCAAATGTTCAAAAACGATATCAAGAATAATATTCAAATTCCTTATGTCGACCTGCTGGATCTAGTGCATTGATTCCAAAGTATGTCAGGAATAAATTTTTTGAAAACCACTGAAAGCACAGAAAACACGGAAATAAGTAGTAAAGGCGTGTTTCTTCCGTGCTTTCCGTGTTTTCCGTGGTTGTAATATCCAGATAGAATCACTCTGCGACTGGTTGTGTTTTCCGTGTTACAGAATTCCATGTGACTTTAACATAATATTTGAGTCGTAAGCCGTAATTATTTAGCATGAAAATGCTGCCATCTGCAAGCATTTTCATTGTTTGTGCATGTTATTCAAAGAATATCATGTGCGTTTTCTTATTATGTACTTATTTGAGAATCGATACACTAGTATCGTGACAATATAGTTATGAGTCACTTATATACTTTGAATTCTATATTATATCTTATGTTAAATATTAATCTTAATGATAGTGAAGTTCTATTTCTTAAAAACTTTCTTAAAAAATGACAGAAAAATGCAAGATCTCTTGCCAGAGCACGTATTCTACTACTGGCAAATCAGGGAAAAGGAGACACTGAGATCGCTAAGATATTATGTATTGGGAGAAGCACTGCTTTAAGAATCAGAAAAAGATGTCTTGAAGAAGGTCTACAAAGTGCTTTGATAGATAAACCAAGGTCAGGTCAACCTGAAAAATATAGTGAAAGGCACGTTGCAGAAATAATAGCTCAAGCATGTACAAAACCTCTAGAAGGAAGAAATAGATGGTCACTTTCACTGCTTTGTGAAGAATTGAGGAAAAAAGAAGGCTTTGAAACGATAAACAAAGAAAGTATCAGACTTATTTTGAAAAAAAGCAAAATTAAGCCCTGACAGAAAAAGATGTGGTGCATTCAGAGAATTGATTCCGAATATAGAAAGAGAATGTACGATGTTCTTGACCTGTACGAAGAGGATTTTGACCCAAAAAGACCTCTCATATGTCTTGATGAGAAACCGAAACAACTTCTCGAATATAAGCGAAATCCCATTCCAATGAAGCCTGGAAGTCCGGAGAAGTATGATTATGAGTACATCAGGAATGGAACCGCAAACATATTTGTGGCGGTAGAATTTAAAGCAGGAAAAAGGGTGACTCGAGTCACCGAAAGCAGAAAAATGGCTGACTTTGCGCAATTCGTGAAAGATCTTGTTATCGAGGAATATTCAAAAGCTGAAGTCATCAGACTGGTTACAGATAACCTAAATATCCACAAAGAAAAATCATTCTATGAGACATTTAGCGAAGAAGAAGCAAAAAAGATACTGGAAAAAATAGAGTTCCATTACACACCAAAGCATGCGAGTTGGCTAAATGCTGCAGAAATAGAGATTAATGTGATGAATACACAATGTACAAACAGGCGAATACCTTACATAAAAACGCTTAGCAAAGAAGTAGATGCATGGATGCACAGAAGGAATATGAATAAAAAGAAAATAAACTGGAAGTTTACGAAGAAGAATGCTGATGAGAAAATGGCAAAACGTTATGTGTCATAATTAAATTGTCATGACACTAGGATATAAATTGATATACAGAAACGTATAGTAGTTTAAGTATATAATTTAATGGATGTTTTTTTAAGAAAAATCAGTGTTTGAGGGATATTGCACACTTCGTTCTCCATTGTATCTTCTCAAAGGAAGATCCTTTGCAAATTATGGAGACATTTCAGTATTATTTTTATATGTGGATTATAGACTCTTTTCATGTCGCTATCTCTACACTACATATATCTTATTCTTATTGCAATGTTGCTCGGAGCGTTGCTTCCAACAGCCGGATGTCTTCCGGAAAGTGAAGCTGTATCCGCAGACCAGAATAACATCACGATGTTAAACTTGACATACTACACAGAACAGCTACCGCCCTATAACTATATGGACAACGGTACGCTAAAAGGAATTTCCATTGATCTCCTTGAAGCGGTCACCGAGAAGATGGGAAAAAAAGTGACACGGGAAGAGATAAAACTCGTTCCCTGGACTGAGGGATATAAGACTGTTCTCACACAGAACAATACCGTACTCTTTACTACCGTGAGAGTTCCTGAACGTGAGCAGTCTTTCAAATGGGTAGGACCCATCTATACGTATACCAATGTCCTTTTCGCCAGGCCGGATAGGGGAATAACAATAGAGAGACCTGAAGATCTGAACAGGTACAGGATCGGAGTAATCGTCGACGATATCGCTGTTCAGCAGCTGCTCGATGCCGGTGTGAATGAAAGCCAGCTAGTGCAGGAGACGAATGCATCCGTAATTGTCGAAAAACTCGATAACGGCGAGATCGATCTGTGGGCTTACCCGGAGGCTGCGGGCCGGTACATCACCGAACAGGTTACCGGAAATTCGTACTCGTTCAGAGTTGTTTATACATTACCGGACCGGGAGGGCTACTATGTATTCAACAAGAACACTTCGGATTCAACTGTTATGTCTTTCCAGCAGGCCCTCGATGCCGTTAAACAGGAGAAAGACGCCACAGGCATTAGCACTTATGAGCGGATCCTCGGGAAGTATATCTCATCGATCGGCCTTTCTCAGCTCAATTATCTGACCGAAGAGTGGGCACCTTTCAATTACCAGAAGGATGAAAATGTCACCGGGATCTCTGTCGAAATACTCGAGGCAGTTTTCAAAAACATAGGAGTTAACCTCTCACGGGCAGATGTCCGCATTGTTCCCCTGGAAGAAGGTTTCCAGACCGCGCAGAACAACACAAGTACCGTGCTTTTTTCAATTGCTTGCACACCCGAACGTGAGCCTCTATATAAGTGGGCAGGACCTTTTACCAAGGCAAGTTTTATTCTTTATGCACCGGTAAGCAACAATATTACAATATCCTCTCCAGAAGATCTCAATCAGTACCGGATAGGGGTGGTACAGGGTTCAATCGAAAATAACCTACTCACCAGCCAGGGTGTAACTGCATCGCAGATTGTCAACGGCAAAACCCCAGAAGATCTCCTCCGTATGCTGGAAGAGAGCCAGATTGACCTGTGGGCAACGGGGGATCTCGCCGGGAGGAATCAGATGCTACAGACCGCAGCTGACCCCAATGCCTATGAGATCGTATATACTCTAAGCGAAAACGACCTATATTATATCTTCAGCAAGGATGTCCCGGATACACTGGTTAGTGCTTTCCAGCAGACCCTCGAAAACGTGCGAAACCAGAAGGATGCACAGGGAGTCAGTGATTATGAGCGGATCATCTACAGGAATTTAGGAGCCGGATGCGCCCAGCAGACATTTACGGATGATGCGGTAGTGAAACTCGTAAATATAACCTCTGCAGCAGTCGAGAAAAATGCCTCCGAGACTTTCCAGCGCATCAATGCAGGCGAAGCGCCGTACCGAGACGCAAAGGACCCGGCCCTTTATACTTTCGTGTATGATGAGAATCTGACCATCGTCGCTCATGCAGATAATGTTCAGGTTGTCGGTAAGAATTTCAAGGGTAAGACAGATGTTACCGGTAAACCGTTCCGTGATGAAATATTAGAAGGAGCACTAAAGAACGGGACTGGATGGGTAGATTATATCTATATGCATCCAGTCCAGATGAACCTGTACTATAAGACCACTTACTACCGGTTAACTCAGGGAAGCGACGGGAAATCCTACATTGTGTGCAGCGGCAATTACAAACGCTGCGAAAAACAGTCAGAAGGAATGCCAGTTAATAACTCCTCTGCATCTCCTGAGGAGCTCGTAGCATTTGTCGAGAAAGCTTTTGAATATGCGCATATACACGGAAAGGAAGCTGCCCTTCGTGAGTTCAACAACCAGACCGGCAAATTCGTTGACGGCGAACTCTATATCTTCGCATACGATACAAACGGCACTACGCTGGCTCTACCTTTCCAGCCCGAGATAATCGGAAATAACCGGTGGAACATTACTGACGCGAACGGCAACCTATATATCCAGAACCTGATCGACACTGCGCAATCAGGTGGAGGTTTTGTATGGTATCTCTATGCAGACCCTGCTGAGAACTTCACCGTTAAACAAAAACTCAGCTACGTGATGAAGGTAGACGATAACTGGATCATAGGGGCCGGAATTTACAATTCATCTGAGAATTCGTCAATCGTAACGGTGGGGACAGATCCCCAGATAAGAGAGAGACTGAAATCTTTCGTCGGGGAGGCTATAGACTATGCCAATGAAAGTGGAAAGGACGCCGCTATCGCAGAGTTCAATAACCAGAACGGGACGTTTATTCGCGATGGTCTCTACATCTATGCCTTCGATTATAACGGAACGACTCTGGCACTACCCTATCAGCCTGAGTTGATCGGAACAGATCTTTCCGGACTCCAGGACCCCTACGGGGTAAATTACACCAGGGTAGAGATCTTCCTGGCGCAGCAGGGAGGGGACTTCCTCTTCTACCACTACTACAACCCAGCCCGCAATATGACCCTTGAACCAAAAATGAGCTACGTCCAGAAAGTCGACGATACCTGGTGGCTTGGGGCTGGGACTTACATAGAGGACCTGAACCAGACCACCCAAACGAGATAACCAATAAAGCTATCGAAGGTATAAAAATAACAGAAGAAAATGATGCAAGAGAAGAACTCATCCAAACAGCCAACGGAATCTTTTGCATCATAATACCCCGGGCCCTTCAGTTGTCCGGGGAATTTATCTGCGTTCTGGATTTATAGGCTGAAGCGTAAAACCTGTTAAATCTCTAGATTTAATGGGATATAGATCTCCAGAGGTTCCCAAATTAAAAACTTTCCTTTTTGAAGAGAAAATGAGAAGATGCACGAACAGGCAGCTCATATTCAAAGCTTAATCCGGGAAAATAGCAGGTTAAACATTAAGCTGCTTCCTTAAGTTACAGAAATGGAAGAGGCAAAAAGGAAATGGTGGAAGTTTTAGGAATTTCATTATCCAATTTTTAAATAATAAATCCCACACTTCCAAGTTTGACCTTTTATTTTTTCAAATTAAGTGTTGGCTTACTTAACTGTAATATAACTGGTCTTTTTTACGGTGTTACTACCAGCAGCATTCTTTACCGTTAAGCTCACCGTGTATTTTCCTGCTTTAGTATACCTGTGCGTTGGATTATGGGTAGTTGAAGTGCTTTTGTCACCAAAGTTCCAGTACCAGGAAGTGGGTGATCCTGTGCTCTTATCAGTAAACTTCACATTCAAAGGATGTTTTCCAGTGGTTGGAGATGCAGAAAAAGCAGCAACAGGTTTTGTCACAGTTACAACATTTATGTACTTGGATTTTGTTGCGGTATTACTACCAGCAGCATTCTTTACTGTTAAACTCACCGTGTATTTTCCTGCTTTAGTATACTTGTGTGTTGGATTCTGGGCTGTCGAATACGTTCCATCTCCGAAACTCCATTTCCAGGAAATGGGACTATTTGCGCTCTTATCAGTAAATTTTACTGTTAATGGTGCTTTTCCTGAAGTTGGAGACGCAGAAAAAGCAGCAACAGGTTTTGTCACAGTTACAACATTTATGTACTTGGATTTTGTTGCGGTATTACTACCAGCAGCATTCTTTACTGTTAAACTCACCGTGTACTTTCCTGCCTTAGTATACTTGTGCGTTGGATTCTGGGCTGTCGAATACGTTCCATCTCCGAAACTCCATTTCCAGGAGGTGGGACTATTTGCGCTCTTATCAGCAAATTTTACTGTTAATGGTGCTTTTCCTGAGGTTGGGGATGCAGAGAAGGCAGCAACCGGGGTTTTGAATATTTTGTTTCCGCTAATTACAGCATTTTGAATATTTTTTATTATGATTCCAGAAGCGGACCTTGATGTATCCACATTTATTAAGGTGTTATTTTGTATTTTTACAGCACCATTTTTGAAAGAATTCCCATCTATATATATTCCTTCCATTCCCAGATTTGAGAAAGTATTTTTAGAAATATCTAAGTTTACCCCGTCTATCAGGAACTTCTGATACACTCCTAAGTATGAAAGATCTTTAAAAGTGTTATTGCTTATTATTATGTTCCTAAAACTCCCTTTGTTTGGAAAATCAATTCCATACGTCCCTTTATTTTGAATATTATTTCTAATTATAAGCTTGTTATCTATTCCATTTCCTCCCTTATACATGTCACCTGACATACCATTAAACGTGTTATTTTCGTAAATGTGAACCCCATCATTTAAGCTGCCACGTTTAAATATTCCTCCATATCCACCATAAATCTCATTATCAGAAAAAGTGGACTGTTGCGTGCCATCTGCAAATGCATAATGTTTTAGAAGTTGCGGGTATATCTTATTTCCAGTTACGACAAAATTAATAGTAACAGCATGAGCATCAACTACGTTAGCACCAGTGACCTCCGCCCCTATCAGAGTGTTATCGGCGATAAAAACGTCTCTATCTAAAGATTTGCGTTCATCTGAATTGCCTGTTATAGTATGCCTGCAATTCTCTATGTGATTACTGGTTATATTTACAAAAGCCGAACCGCTAGCTACATTTATACCATAGCCGCAGTTAGCATGAAGTGAATTATAAATTTCGTTATTATTAACACTCACATTAAAACAGGAATATAGACAAAGATCACCAAATCCGCTATTATTGAGATAGGAATTTGTGACTGAACTATCCTTGCAATATTGCAGAACAAGGCCATGATGAATCGTTGAACTACCTGTATCCTCTATCCTTATATTTTTTATATTTATCTGAATAGGCCTGTATACTTCAACCTGTACGGTCTCGGACAATTTGTAATCCCTAAGAAGTGGTTGATTTAAAGTAACGACATTTCCATTTACACCTTTAACAGCATACATTTCACCGGTCATTTGATCGGGATAATCCAGAGGACACCACTGAACGTTTTTCCAAATCTTAACCAGGTCGTTCTTGCGAACCTGGGAAGCATCAGTTAATATAATTTTAGATGAACCTTTTTTAGCGTTAGCAGATAGAGTTGTATTTGCGACAATTGATCCATTGAAAAAAATCTCTCTATTCACTTCTTGAGCCATTCCTCTATCCGGAGTTTGAAGGTGGAGGGTTACTTTCCCCTTGCCTATTATGTTCAGACTTTTGCCTGTCTGATATATTTCTTGTGGGAGATAATAGTCCCCTTTCTGGATAGTTATTGTATCTCCACTTTTTGAGTAATTCAGTGCTGTCTGAATGCAAGCTGAATCGTTTGCGTAATTAGGTGTATGAAAATAACCTGGTCCATCTGATCCAGCCTGTTTGTCAATTACGATATTTGCCGCCAGAGCTGAAGAGCTACTTAACACAAGAAAAAAAAGAGTTAGGGTAAATATTGTCATAAGAGTTTTTAAATTTTTCATTCGAGCATTCTCCTAAACTTGTTTAACTTAGATTGTGCCTTAAAATCAAATTTGGTTCTATAATTAGGATAAGACTTGCATACTTGAACTGAAAAAACAGTAGCGTTAAACCGTTAAATATCTAAAGTGTAAATTTAAACCATTATGCCTAATGTCTTTGATTTTATACCTCGAGTACGTAAATCATATAAAATATATTAAGGTCAATATATGCCTGAATTTCGAAAAAGTTTACATCTGAATTTAAAGTTAATATTACCCATTATCCAGTGTAGAAATGATTTGAATTTTAATACAACCTCCAAGAGCGTGTTTTAAAAATAATTTGAGCATGCAATCGAATAAAGGGCAATATTTGCCATAAATATATAAACTAAACTTTTCCGAAGTTAAGTTCACAACATTGACTTTAAGAATGTACTGGTCCTATAAACTTAGATGAATATATAAAATCAGATAGATTAAGATTCTGATCTACGATCCCTAGATTATGGATTGCTGGACTAAAATACTGAACTAGCAGGTGAAAAAAATGTCATCTAATCAAATTTAATATTCGAAGTCTAGAGACTTAGATCATGAAGATGTGTTCGAAGGATTATAACCAATTTGAAAATCTGTTCTTATCTGCAGGTTATTGGTAATCTGAAAAACGAGGTAAGAAGCCACTAAGTCTTTAGCTTAGTGGTAGTTCACGCTACAGGAAAACTGCGAGAAAGGCACATATTAAGGCAGAGAACCGCTGCAATAACTATAGCCCTTAACATAAATATTTGCATTTACTTTATAGTCACGGAAAGCACGGAAGAATTATACCCCTATTTTCTTTATTCTGTGTTTTCCACGCTTTCTGTGATTAACCTTTCACTTAAGATTGGTGAATAAATTTAAATTATGAAAAAGTTTAAATTGCGAAGAAATTTTGGTTCTTGACTATAAAAACACCGGCTTTTCCACTCATCGCACTTCGTCCGCACACTCTTCTTCCCTTCTCTTTTCGGCATATGCTGCCAATTCCGCCGGTACAGGTGCGGTGAAAGTATCGGTAGCTTCCATAATCGCATTGGTGATTCTGTCCAGCAATTCCATAGCCCCTCTGTACCCTACAGTAAGTATGCGCTGTGCACCGACTCTGTCATGTATTGGCAGGCCGACCCTTACAAGAGGGATATCCCGGGATTTTGCAATGTATCTCCCGTTGGAATTTCCGATCAGGATTTCCGGATTACATTGGCTGACTGCATCGTTAAGAGTGTCAAAATCAATTCCATTCAGAACCACAGGTTCGAGTTCCGGGTTTATTTTTTCAACTATTTGCCTGATTTTTGCTTCAAAGTCCTTGCTTTTACTTCCTGTAGCTATCAGAACCGGGTTCATCCCAAGTTCCAGCATGAAGGTTGTTAGGCTAAATACAAAATCAGGATCTCCATAAACTGCGGCTTTTACCCCATACAGGTACTTGTGCACATCAACCATAGCATCGAGTAGCCTGCCCCTTTCTTTTAGATATTTTACAGGAATCGGACAGCCTAGAATTTTGACCATCTCGGTGAAGAAACTGTCAGTATTTGAAAGCCCAACTGGGATCGGAACACTATACCCAGGCACGTCGTGTGATTCTTCCAGATATTTAACTGCTAAGTTCCTACTAACTATGCCCAGGCCCAGGCTTGCCTGACTGTTTGGCATATCAGCAATTTCGGAAAGTGGGGTACCACCCGGTGAAATTTTCGGCAGGTCTTCTCTTAGCGGAGCATCGAAAGTTTCGGAGATATCAGGCAGGAAAATATAATCGCCAGCCATAACCTCAAAGATCTCTTTGAGTTCGCGTACATCGGCAGGGGAGAGGCTTTCAACAGGGATGACGTTAAGTTTTTCATTCTGGACTTTTACGGCGCTTTCTTCCCCAGGTCTTTCCGCAAATTTCCTGACAACTGCGTCCAGGGCTTTTATATACCCGCTTACATGGCTTTCCCCATAGCTAGGAGTGGAAACCGGAATAATTATAATATCTTTCTCAGGGTCGTCTCCTATTCCTTCCTCTTCTTTAAACTCACGGATAATTGCAGGTACATCGTCTCCAATTGTTTCGGCCAGACAGGTAGTAGCAACTCCAATTACTTTCGGGTTGTACCTGTTAATCACATTTCTCAATCCTTTTTTCAGGTTTTCCCGGCCTCCGTATACTGCTCCTTTTTCACTGAGCGAGCTTGATGCAATATCCACAGGTTCCCTGAAGTGGTGGGCAAGAAGCAGACGCATATAGGTGCTGCAGCCCTGAGAACCGTGGTAGAGAACCATAGTATTCTCAATTCCCTTAAAAGCAAGGGCACTTCCCATGGGCTGGCACATAACACAGGGGTTCACAGTTGCATAGTTTCTTTTCGTCATCTCAATGCCTCCTCATACCTGACTCTCAACTGCAGCCTCGGATTTCTGGTGCAAAAATTCAGGTTTCAGGAGCATGCCTTTACACTCTTTTGCGCAATTTTCTCTGGAAATCCTTTCTTCTACTGCCACTTTCTTTATTCTGCCTGATTTCTTCTCTGATTCCATTGCTTCGGGTATCAATTCCCGCTGCCTGACGGCCTTCCATACAGGGCTGCTGATGGAAGCATCCACTTCCCTCGCAAAGTTTACAAAGCCGTCAAAACCTTCGAACTCCACCACCCTGTCGTGATTGAAGTCACAGAAAGCGATGCCCAACTTGTATGCAATAAATCTCTCCTTTACGCCTGCAACCATCAGGTCCGCTTTCTGTCTAATGAGCAGTTCGGCAAGTTCAAGGGGGTTCGCATCGTCAACAATGACCGTTCCATCCCTTACCGAATAACTGATTTGCTCGTAATCCTCTTTTTTCCCGGTCTGAGTCCCGATAATAACGACTTCCATACCAAGTTCGTCAAAACCTTTGATAAGCGTGAGAGCTTTTGCAGGCCCTCCCATGTAAATGGCGGCCTTCTTTCCTTTGACCCTTTCCCGAACTCTGGAAATTTCAGGCATGATACGGTTTATTTCAGCTTCCAGGATTTGTTCTGCCCTTTCTTTCATCTTTTCGGAACCAAAATAATCCGCAGTTCTTCGCAAGGCTAAGGAAATATCTTCAATTCCGAAGAAACTTGCATTTAAATAGGGAATTCCGTATTCCGCCTGCATCCATTTTGCAAGATAGGTCATGGACCCACTGCACTGGACAAGGTTAAGGTCAGCTTCAGCTGCTCTTGATATGGCTTTTGTGGTTGAGTCCCCTGTCAGTGAGACTATAACCTCAATTCCCATCTGCTCAAAGAGAGGCTTTACGAGCCAGACATCTCCGGCTACGTTAAAATCCCCTAAAATGTTAATCTTTGGCTTTATGGTTTCAGGAACTCTGGGGCCTTTCTTCTTAATATCCTCTTCTGAAGGCCTTTTGATCAACCTTTTTAAAGCGTCACAGGCAGCTTTGTATCCGTCGGATTTGTTGCCTTTGAATCCTTCGGATTTTACGGGAATTACAGGAATGTTGTGCTTCTGGCTTGCGGTTTTGCATACGGACTCAAGGTCGTCCCCTATAATTCCGACTATGCACGTGGAATACACAAAAACAACAGGAGGGTGATAGAGCCCTACCAGTTCGTCTATTGCGCTGGAGAGTTTTTTCTCTCCTCCGAATACCACGTCGAGCTCTTTCATATCCGTGCTGAAGCTGGTGCGGTTCGTTTCAATCCCGCTGGATTTTGCACCTCTTATGTCCCATGTATAGCCTGCGCAGCCAATTGGGCCATGGACAAGATGGACAGCATCTGTTACAGGGTTTAAGACAACCCTGGCCCCGGAATAAACGCAGGCTCGCTGACTGATAGCTCCAGCAAGAGAATTATTATCGCAGGCAAGGGGAATTTCCTGCCCCTTTTCCTGTTTTCTGGTAATATATGGCTTCCTTTCTTCGAGAGTATCCACTATTCCAATTTTCTCTTTCATTTCCTTCACTCCCCTCTGCTATGGTTTTCAGGTTTGCAGCGGCAGTTATCCAATTAACCTTTTGAAAAAGGGTTTACTCGATGGTCTCAAGTAGCCAGTCTGGAGCATCCCTGTCTTTCCTGTCAAGGAGGGTATTTCCTATACGCTCTACCAGTCTTGCAGCTCCTGCGTATCCCATGATCGGGAAGTAGTGCAGGTTTGCCCTGTCCATAATCGGGAAGCCTACCCTGACCAGGGGAACATCCTCTGCCCTTGCTATGAATTTCCCGTAGGTATTGCCGATAAGGAGATCCACGGGCTTTCTCTTGATTATCTGGTGAAGGGTAAACAGGTCTCCTCCGGAAATTACATCAGCTTCAGGGTACTCCGGACCTATGAGTTCTTCTACCTCTTTTTCGAACTCCGAATTCTGGGTTCCTGTAAGTACTACAGCAGGTTCCATACCCATTTCCATCACAAGACTGGTCAGGCCTGTAAGGATATCCGGATCCCCGTAAATAGCTACCCTTTTTCCGTGGTAGTGTGGGTGAGCATCAGTCATCATATCCACAAGCCTTCCCCTCTCATCTTCAAGTTCGGGGGGAATTGCCACATTAGCAAGTTTTGCCGCATTCATTACAAAACGGTCGGTATTCCTGATCCCTATGGGAGTAGGCCCTATTTTTGCCGGAACTTTGTAGCGGCTTTCAAGAATCTTTGCAGCCGAGCCTCCTGCCATCCTGCAGAGAGCGATTGTCCCAACAGAGTTTGCAGAATCCTCGATGTCTCCTATCGGAGTCCCACCTTTTGGATACATCCCGGGTTCTCCGGTAAGGGGAGCGTCAAAGACGTCAGTCGTGTCGGGAAACACAATACTGGAAATTCCCATTATTGAGAGTATGCGTTTCATTTCCCGTATGTCCCCAGGTTCTACAAAGCCGGGGATGAGATTTAGTTTCCCGTTTGGTTTGCTTTTTTTGGCAAAGGTGGTTACAAAGGCCTTTACCATGTTGTCATAACCGGTAATATGGGTGCCCACATAACTCGGGGTAGAAGCTGCACAGACCTTAATAGAAGGGTCTATGAGTTCTTGATCCTTTACATCTTCTAAGATAACCCCTACGTCGTCACCTATTGTTTCGGCTACGCAGGTGGTGTGAATAGCAATTACTTCGGGGTTGTAGATTTCAGTCAGGTTTACGAGAGCTTCCTTAAGGTTTGAAGCTCCTCCGAATACTGCGGTACCTTCTGAAAAACTACTGGTAGTTGCCATTGCAGCTTCTCGGTAGTGCCTGCTTAAGCACATACGCAGATAGGAGAGGCATCCCTGGGACCCGTGACTGTGTGGCATGCAGTTGTGCACACCAAGAGCTGCATAGACTGCGCCTATTGGCTGGCAGATTTTTGCAGGATTAATGGTTACTGCTTCTCTGGTTATTTCTTCACATGGGGTATAGTCAAGCATTTTTATCACCTCTTACTTTTTTACCACTCAGTCCACTTCTGCAGCTTTCCAGGGCGGGCGTATGAACTTCCAGGTAGGGCTGTGCAAAGCCATATCAATATCCCGTGCGAAGTTCAAAACTCCGGAAAAGCCTGTGTACCTTCCGCTGTAATCGTAAGAGTGGATCTGTCTTGACGGGACTCCAAGTTTCTGAGCCCAATACTTATCCTTGATTCCGGAGCAGAAGATATCGGGTTTAAGGGTCTTTACAAGAACTTCAGTCTCATGATGGTTAAGATCATCGATAACAATGGTGCCGTCTCTCGCTTCCGGGAAAAGACCTTCATATTCCATAAGTCCGATTTTCTTTTTCAGCTCTTCAATTCTTTCCGGGCTGACTGCGGGTTTTATGTTTTCGTCCCTTTCGTAGTGTACATCCTCTAGAATTGAACCAAGAGCATTCTCCTTAATCTGGGGTATGATCTGCCTGCCTTCGTAATCGTCCCTATGGGCGAACTGATAACCTGCAACAATTACTTTCATACCGAGTTCTTCGAAGAGGTTCTCATAGTGGTGACTCCTGGAGCCTCCGGAATAGATAAAGGCGGTTTTTCCCTGGAGTTTCTTTCTGTACTTCTCGATTTCGTCCTTATACTTTGCTTTTTCTTCGGCAATGGTTTCTTCAGTTTTCCTTGTAAGCTCCGGATCGTCAAAGTATTCTGCCATTTTCCGAAGGGATTTTTCAGTACCTTTCGTACCTATGTAATTGACCTTCAGCCAGGGAAGCCCATATTTTTCTTCCATCATGCGATTCGTGTAGTTTATAGAACGATGGCACAGCAAGATACTGAGCTTTGCCCTGTGAGCCTGTGCAATTTTATGGAATGAACCGTCTCCAGTGAAAGTTGAGACAATCCTGTACCCTATTTTTTCAAGGATCGGTTTGATTTCCCAGAAATCTCCCCCGATATTGTACTCTCCGAAGACATTAATATCAAAAGGAGTTGGATTTTTAAGTTCCTCGGTTCCGATCAGGTTTTCCATTAGGACATTGCTTGCGATGTGGTGTCCTGCTGACTGGCTAACTCCTTTATACCCTTCACATCTGGAAGGAACAACTTTGATCCCATATTCATTTTCAGCTTGCCTGGCAACGGCTTCTATGTCGTCTCCTATAAGCCCTACGGGGCAGGTTGCAGAGATGCTTATTGCTTCAGGTTTAAAGATTTTCATAACTTCGTCAATGGCTTTCTTTAGTTTTTTCTCACCACCAAAAACGATATCAGTTTCTCTCATATCCGTGCATACGCAGTAGTTGCTGAAGTTGTCTTCGCCTTCCTCTGCTTTTGCAAGGTTTCGCCTGGTTCCCCAGGTAAAGTATGCACAGCCTATAGGACCGTGGACGATGTGTACCATATCCTTGATTGGCCCGAAGACCACACCTTTCGAGCCTGCAAAAGCACATCCACGGTTTGTAAGGATGCCTGGAATTACCTTTTCATTGGCATCTATATGCTGTTCAGTGGAACAGTCCCTGACAACTATGTGTTTTCTTCTGTTCCTTGCAGCTTTTTCCGGGAGCACTTTTAACATTTCATCGACAAGTTTTTGTTCTTCTTCAATTCTGGCATCTATTTCTGCCCCCATTATACCAGCTCCTTATTTACAGTCGCCTCTCCGCTTTCACCAGTCCGGATACGGATTGCTTCAGTAACGTCTGAAACGAAAATCTTTCCATCTCCTGCATTTCCGGTCTGGTTAACTTCTATGATTTTTTGGACCACTTCACTTACATTTTCGTCATCCACAACGATTGTGAACATTCGTTTTGGGATGAAGCGAATACAGGTCTCAGCTTCCTTTTCCGGATCTGGCAGAGGGGGATTGAATTCATGGCAAAGCCCTCTTTGTTTTCCGCGGCCCATAACCCTTCTTACGGTAAAAGAAGGAAAGCCGCATTCAAGCAGGACATCTTTAGTTCTCTGGGCTTTGTTCATCCTGATTATCGCAGTTATCTCTTTCATAGGATTTTCCTCCGAAAATCCGGCTTTAAAGTCCTGGTTTTCCAGTCCTTATGGTATAGGCTTCTTCCACAGGGGTTACGAAGATCCTACCGTCTCCGTATTTTCCAGTCCTGGCGGACTCCATTATAGTCTTTATAGCCCTGTCTTTATGTTCGTCTTCTACCACCATTAGAAGCATGGTCTTCTGCAGTTCATCATAGTTGATGTCTGCTATATGGATCCCTTTCTGCTTCCCTCTTCCGAAGACTTCCATTTTTGTAAGAGAAATACAACCTTCTTTTTCAAGGCTCTCGATAACTTTGGTTTCCATTCCTGGTCTGATGATTGCACGTATCATCTGCATAATTTTTAACTCCTTTTCACTCAATAATTATATATTTACAGTTCCGAACTCAACCATCAGATCTCAACAATTCCGAATTCAACCATCATGGCCTCTAATTCTTCCATTGGAAGCGGAGTCGGGACAACAAGTTTGGTGTTGTTCTGGACGTTTTCGGCAAGGGTCAGGTACTCTTTTGCCTGGTCGGATTCAGGGTCAAAGTCAATTACAGTCTTTCTGTTAATTTCTGCTCTCTGGACAATGTTGTCCCTGGGCACGAAGTGAATTAGATGACTTCCAAGTTTCTTCGCGAAAGCTTCGAGGAGTTCACGTTCTCCATCTACCTTCCTGCTGTTGCAGATGATGCCTCCCAGACGGGCTCCACCCTTGGCAAACTTAGCAAGTCCTTTACAAATGTTATTTGCAGCATAGATAGCCATCAGTTCTCCACTGGCAACTATGTAAATCTCTTTTGCTTTTCCTTCGCGGATAGGCATTGCAAATCCACCGCATACGACATCACCAAGTACGTCGTAGAATACATAGTCAAGGTCCTCGGTATATGCTCCAAGGTTTTCGAGTAGCCCGATTGAAGTGATAATTCCCCTGCCTGCACATCCGACACCCGGTTCAGGTCCTCCTGATTCCACACACTTTATGCCACCAAATCCCGGCTGTAAGACAGTCTCAAGGTCAACTCCCTCATCTCCTTCACTTCTAAGTGTATCAAGTACAGTTTTCTGGTTCAGGCCGCCAAGCAGCATTCTGGTGGAATCTGCTTTTGGGTCACATCCTACAAGCAAAATTTTATTGCCCATAGTCGAAAGGGCCGCAGTCAGATTTTGCGTGGTAGTGGACTTTCCTATTCCACCTTTTCCGTAAATTGCTATCTGTCTCATTTTTTCCTTGCTCCTTAATTCTTTCTTCGGCACAGGAAGCCGGTAACCGTTGTACTATGTAATTGTATTTATATCTTTCTCTTCGTGAGATCTCTATTATAACTAATTGACTTTATTTGTGAGTTTCAGGAAAGAATTAATAAACAATTCCCTGTAAATTGCAGAGCTAAAAAGAATAACAGGAAGACCCTTTGATGATCCCTGAAGCCTCTTATGATGTAATCGTTGTTGGCGCAGGCCCTGCAGGTTCTACAGCCGCAATGTATGCTGCAAAGAAAGGCGCCTCGGTGCTTCTTCTTGATAAAAAAAGAGAAATAGGGAGCCCTATTCAGTGTGCCGGCTTCCTCCCCGATGCTTCGGAAGTCCAGGCCCTGATCCGTGAAGCCAGGCTCCCAGACACACTGAAAAACTACCCTGATTCCTGTGTGCTGCAGCGTATTGATACTCAGCGTATTGTCACTCCAAACTGTAATACAAAAGAGTTCGCTGTCAGGGGGACAGTCCTCGACCGGCGCAGGTATGACCAGTTCCTTGCCGAACAGGCAGCAAAAACAGGAGCGGAACTGATGATTAAAACCCGCGTAACGAAAATTGAGGGAACAACTGTTGAAACTTCAGGAGTCTTTGGGAAACACAGAATTAAAGCAAAAGCGATTATTGGAGCTGATGGTCCCAATTCCCTTGTAGCAAAATCAAAAGGTCTTGCCCTTAAGCCCGAATCAAGGGAAACATCGGTTGCTCTCGAATACCAGGTCAGAAATGTGGATATTGATCCCTCTTCCCTGGAAATGTATTTCGGAAAGGATTTTGTGCCTGGTGGCTATGCATGGATTTTTCCCGAAGGCCAGGACCGGGCAAATGTTGGAATCGGTATCCGAAGCGGTATGGCTGAGAAAGGTGTTTCTGCAAAAGAGTACCTGCACCGTTTTATGCGTGACCATCCGCTTGCAGGACCAAAACTGAAAAACTGCATAATTATGAACGTTATTGCAGGCATTATCCCTGTAAATGGCGCTCCTGAAAGAACCTCAACTGAAAACACGCTGATTGTAGGGGACGCAGCAGGTCATGTTTTTGCAACAAACGGGGGTGGAATTCCTCCTGCAATGATTGCGGGAAAAGTAGCGGGAGAAACTGCAGCCGAGTTTACATTCGGGATGTGCCGGCTTGAAGACTACGACCGCCGCTGGCGAGCTCAGTTCGGACCCACACTGGAAACATCGGTACAGGCAAGGAAGCTTATGGATGGGATTATGAAATCCGATACTCTGATGAATGCAGCTTTCAAACTCATTTCTCCTGAACATATGAAAGTCATGCAATGCGGTAAACTCCCAGGGCCCGTAAAAATTGGACTCCAGGCGCTGAACCGCGGAAAGAAATAATCTGGATGGAAATATGGAGAAAAGAATAAGTTGTGTGAAAAACCGGAGAAAGGAATAAGTTGTACGAAAAACCGGAGAAAGGAATAAGTTGTACGAAAAACCGGAGAAAAGAATAAGTTGTATGAAAAACCGGAGAAAAGAATAAGTTGTATGAAAAACGAAGAAAAGAAGAATAGGTGCGCAAAAGAGCGATTATTTAGTCGTGTCTCGCATACACCGTTCCAAGTTTTACCTGTAGAATAATTTCTCTACAGAACCCCAGACTCAGAGTTCAATAGCAAAGTCAAGCGGCTCTTGTAGCATTTGCAGCTTCCAGAGCAAAACTTGACAATAGAATACAGATTTCTATTGTCAAGTTTATATGATTAAAAACGTCATCAGTAAATGTAATCTGTTGCAGTTGACGGATTTATCCCACCAATAAAGTAGTGGGGATTCTCCTTCGCTGTTTTAAAATTAAGTTACTTCCTTTACATTTCTTTCTCTTCTGTAATTGATTCTCCTCCTCTTTCTCCGGCTTTTGCTTCGGATACCCTCATCTTTCTTAATTCGGTTTCTGCATCTTCTTTATTGTACTTTGCTTCCGGGTAGACAGGCCGTATCTCAAGGGCTTTATCAAAAGAGGCAATAGCTTCTTCGTATCTTCCGAGAATTACATATTCAAGTCCTCTGAGGTTCCAGACTCCTGCAAAATCAGGTTTCAGCTTCAGAACCTTATCAAAATACTCAATCTTTTTTTCGGGATCGGTTTCGCTGGTCGCAAGCCTGTACCATTCCTCTGCGGTCTTGCCCTCAATTTTCTTTTTGAATAAGCTGTCTAGAAAGCCCAATAATATCACTCCCTATTTAGAAGATTGGTCTGGAGGTAGAAATAGATGATTCTTCTTTTAGCCGAAGTAGCAAAAAGAAAATTAAATAAAAAGCTGGAATAAAAATAGTATATGTGAAATAAAAGAAGGATGTCAAACCGAAACATTAAGGATGAAATATCTAAACATAAACGGGGTCAGACGCCGGAAAATAGTATTGAAAATGCAAAATGTTAACAAATTAAGGACATTTAAAAATAAGGACATTTAAAAAAGAAAAAATTTAGGAGTTTACTGTGAAAGCATTTCTGTTTCATTAAGTAAGCTTCTAAAGTCGGAAGTAATCATCATTTTGGTAATGTTTCCTGAGGTAGTTACGTTGTAGGTTACTCCGCGTTCGGTGGAGTTTGCCTGCAGAGCCTTAATCTCATCAGTGAAGTTGGATTCGGGATTAAGGTAAAGGAACGTCTGACTGTAACTGCCGTCATCCAGTTTTTTGATATCCATGTAGCGTTGATCGGCCGGAAAAGTAGAATTATTTGTCTTTACGGTCAATTCCTGGTAGAGGCTTCCTTCAGTATTCGCCTGGCTCAGGAGGCTATTGTATTCGGTTGAAGCAGTTGCGTTTCCTTGCAGCACATCAATCACATCTTGCACGCTCTGGCGAGAACCAAGGATCACAGGGCTTCCGGCTACATTCCAAATGTCATAGGTATTATTTGTCCTTGCAAGGAGACTGTAGTTATCGTACTGGACTGCTCCCCAGGGCATTATCATTTTATGCTCCGGAATCTGGTGGAGTTCGAACCCATTACCATCAGCATAACGTGCCCCATAGCGTTTGGTTACGTCTGCCCCATATAGAGAATACATAATTGTTTGATTCCCAAAGAATTGTTCAAATGGAGTCCCTGTCGTTCTCTGAAGGTCTACATATGAAGCGCTTACTACCCCTTCAGGGGACATGTTTAACCCGTCGGCAATGGAGTTGAATTCATGGTGGACCTGTCTGCCAGGAATTTGAGAAAAAGCGATCGTATTATTTTCCTCCAGATTTCCGGAAGAAGAAGCATTATCACTCTTATCTTTATTTGAGTTACCTGAAAAGAAGATCGCACCGGCTGACAAAAGCATTGTGAATGCCAAAAAAACAGCCAGATATCTCTGGTTTTTTGTTGCTGGGTCCTTTTGTTTCATCAATGAAACCTCATTACATAAAATTAATTTTTCGGACAGTAGAAATCATGCATATGATATCTAAACATATTGTCTTAAACATTTGACCATAGAAATCATGCACCTGATATCTAAACATATCGGCTTGAACATTCTGACAGTAAAAATCACGTACTTGATATCTAAACATATCGACTTAAACATTCTGACAGTAAAAATCACGTACTTGATATCTAAACATACCGACTTAAACATACTGGTTTGAGATTTGTTAAGATAAGAACTTTTCCTGATATTTTTCTCATAAAACCGAGTACTGAATCTAAGATCTGGAATTGGGTTTAAACTGGGGTTGTTTGCCACGAATGGATAGACCGACTTTTTCACTCAAGGGTGAGGATTTTAAGCATATTTGTGCCTCCGGGTTTTCCTGAAGACGGGCCCTGGGTGAAAACAACAATGTCTCTGCTTTTAACAAATCCAAGTTCTTTGGCTTTCTCAGTAGTCTCTTTTTCCCAGCTTTCAATATTTTCTTTTACAGCAACAGGATAAACACCATAGGATAAAGAGAGGAAGCTGCAGGTTCTCGGGACGCGGCTGAAAGCAAGGATCCAGGTATCAGGCTTAAAACGCGAGATCCTGCGGGGTGTTGCTCCACTTCGGGTTGGGGTCAGTACGGCTGCAACCGGCAGTTTTTGCAGGGCTTCATGCACCTGGAGGGGTATTACCTCATCCACTGACATCTCTCTTGCTGTTATGCCCTTGAGAATAGTGTCAAGTCCCCATTTTGTCCTGGAACGCCAGTTTTCTGTGGTTTTTGCAATTTTTGCCATCATTTCAACAGCTTCCACAGGATAATTCCCAACTGCCGTCTCTTCCGAAAGCATGACAGCATCCGTGCCATCAAGGATTGCATTGGCAACATCGGTTGCTTCTGCGCGGGTAGGCCTTATATTATCAGTCATTGAGGCCAGCATTTGAGTGGCTGTAATTACCGGAATTCCAAGAAGTTTTGCGCTATAGATAAGTTCCTTCTGGACTGAAGGAACTTCCTGGATAGGTATTTCGACCCCAAGATCTCCTCTGGCAATCATGAGAGCATCGGTTTCTTTTAGAATTTCCTGGATATTCTCGACAGCCTGCCTGCGTTCGATTTTAGCAACAATATATACAGACTTTTCTTTAGCTGCAGCAAAATTCCGGACCTTACGAATATCTTCCGCACTTTCTATAAAAGAAATGCTGAAAGTGTCGATCCCCTCGCGAAGGGCAAAATCAAGAATTTCAAGATCCCTTCCCGTTATAGGATCAACTAAGATCTTTGCCCCTGGTAGATTTAGCCCTTTATGAGAATAGAGTGGACCCCCTATAAGGACCTCACAACGCACATCTTTTCCCGAAATTTCCAGGCAGCGAAGCTGGATAAACCCGTCGTTTAAGTAAATAAGGCTCCCTGGAGCCACGCTTTCCGGAAGCTGCTTGTAGCTTACAGGAATGCGTGTATCATTTCCGGCAGTCTCGTCAACCGTAAGGGTCACAGGGTTTCCTTTATGGAGCACGATAGGTTCTTTTTCCAGTTTGCCTATACGGATCTTAGGGCCTGGCAGGTCGGCGAGAATCGCAACTGTCCTGTCAAGTTCCTCTGCAACCTTGCGGACTCTCCGGATTACTTCGCCATGGCTTTCGAAACTCCCGTGGGAAAAATTGATCCTCGCCACGTTCATGCCAGCAAGTACAAGTTTCCTGATCATTTCCTCGGAAGAGGAAGCAGGGCCTATGGTGCAGACGATCTTTGTTTTATGGTCCGGAATTTGCATATTTTCACGACCTTTAATGCCCAACCTATTAATCAATGCAGCCTTAAGAATTCGTATTGATATTCTGCAGGCTTCTATAGATATTATTATTTGCCCTTATAGATATTAAGGGCATCTGCGACGCTTGCATCTTCAACTGTTATTGCATAGACAGCATTACACATGCGGACAGCTTCATCAAGAGGCTTCTGGTGAATGTTTCTTCCGGTTGCATTTCCCTGTGCTCCGGAAACATGAATCTGGTCATAGAGCTTTTTCAGGAAAGCTTCAGCTTCGTCACTGGAACCGCCTGCGCAAACGACCTTAGTACGCCCTGCAGCTTTGATAGCTTCCTTAAAGACCTCGGCAGACTTTGCCCCTTCTTTTTTCGGGTAATTGACCTTTACAAAGTCCGTACCAAGGCAGGCTCCGACTCCTGTTGCTCCTGCAATAAGGTGTGGGTCTTTTTCATCTTTTACAGCTTCACCGCGTGGGTAGATCCAGAGCACGGATAACAGTCCATGCTGGTGAGCATCATAAATTACCTGAGCGGCCTGAACAAGCATGTCAGCTTCGAATTCGCTGCCAAGATAGATTGTATATCCTACGCCAAGGATATTGAGCCCACTGTTTTCCTTAAACTCAACGACCTGGTCAATGTCATACCAGAGGTTGCTAAAAGGATCAGCCTGTGCAGTCTCGACGAGATTGGTCTTGGAGTTTACCTTTACAAGATATGGCAAGTCCCTATAGTCCATGCCGTAGCGGGCAATAAGTCCGAGCTGGGTTGCAAAAACTCCGATTTTTGACTGGGATGCTATCCTGAAAAGGTGTTCGGGATCAGCATCATCCACAGGGACCCCTTCGCCGTAAAAATCATCGTTCAGATGCTCTACTTTCTGGTCGCCTGCAAAAAGCATTAGCCTGCCGGTTCCCCGGGTCATCTCCATATAATTGTTCGCGTACGTTTCACGCATTGCTTTCGGGACATCCAGAGGTACGGTTACATCCTCTTTGTTAATTAAAACCATATGTATAAACCTCAGTTTTATTGAATCATAATTAGTTGGATGGTAGTAATACTGTTAAAGTGTATTTATGTATTATCTATAATTCTTCTTACTACCTTATCCCTCTCAGGAAATTTATAATTTTTCCGCTCAGTATTGGCGCATGTCTATTCAGGAGTCGAATTTATTAATATTCTGCTGAAAATTCGGACTCCACAAAGTGATTTATAAAAAAGAATTTGACTATGAACTGGACTCAGAAAATCTAAAATTTAATTAATAGGCAGGCGAAGATAAGATAAAATCTAAAGCCGAGTTTAGAAAAAAATTTTCAACTTCAATTGACAAAAAGCAAAACAGCAAGAGAATAATAATTTGAATTTAATTAAAAACGTAAGAGTCTTACGCCGCTTGCAGGGCTCGAACCTACGACATTCTGGTTAACAGCCAGACACTCTACCAACTGAGTTAAAGCGGCTTTTCGATAGGAAAGTTATTATTCTACTCTTGAACCTTCTTATACAAGAGATTCTTTGGATATATAGTTTATGGGCCTGACCGGATTTGAACCGGTGACCGCTCGGTTATGAGCCGAGCGCTCTAACCTGACTGAGCTACAGGCCCTTATCGATTCTATGATGTTATTAGTAGCTTATAGTATGGTTTAAATAATAAAGTTTTTGCATATGTTATATCTATTCTGGAAAGAATTGTGTAAGAAATAAGAAATGCAAAAATTTTACGCCGCTTGCAGGGCTCGAACCTACGACATTCTGGTTAACAGCCAGACACTCTACCAACTGAGTTAAAGCGGCTCATACAATCGGATGTGGTTGTTACCCACCTCATCGCGAACACTCCTAAAGCGATAATATTATTTATATATTTCGCTTTGAGGGGTTTCCACAACCATTTATGCGCCGGGAAATCTGATGAAGCAGATGTTTGTTAACTCAGAATAGTACCATCTGGTTAGAAATATTGTATTCCAGTCCGTTTATTTGGATCATATTCAATACATTAATATTCAATAATATTCAATATATTATTTTTTTTATTTGTATATTTTTTATTTGTATATTTTTCTTTTTTGCTATTTGCAACCGTTAGGTCGTCCTTTATTATTTGGTTGATATTATTCCCAAGATGCTCGTAAAGTAGTTTTTAGGTCATTTTGTTCCGATCCTCAGTGCAACTGAAGCTGACTTGCGTTTCTTGCACAAAAACGCAAGTATTTGTCATTGAATACTTAACCATGGCAATATCAACCATATAACACTGGACGACCGAAATTGCCTATAACTTCTTTTTTTAGATTATCAATTTTTATCGAATTAATAATATATATCTAAAAATTTATATGGGTCTTCGTCATTCCCTATGGATAAGATGATTTTCAATTCAAGACCGCATTGGTTTTTATGAGAATATTATGAGGATATCCACACAAAACAACGAAGAACCTTATATATTTATACTATTGGGAAACGAGGTCCAAAACCACGATTCATTAACGTTGCTTGTACGAACAAAAACTGCAAACTCTATGGTCTTACTAACCAAGGCAATGTTGTTGGAAATGGAACTTACATAAGTCGTGGAGAAAAAACAAGAAGATATCTTTGCCGCAATTGCAGTAAAGTATTCAACGACCATACAGATACTTTTTATCATAATCTTCGGAAAGCTGAGAAAACTATTGATTTAGCTTTAAAAATGTCTATGAAAGGTATGAGCATTGAAGACATTGCCGATGTTTTAGAGGTAGAATCTGCCAGTGTAAAACGATGGTTAGCTCGTGCAGCTAACCAATGCGATAAAGTAAATGACAGTATGTTGCGGATAAGTTAGTTGAGTCAGTTAAAAACATCTTTCTTATAAAATCCCTCTTTTAGGCAGGATAACAACAGAATTTCAAGAAAAACAATAGGGTTTTCAAAAACGAAAAAATGGTTAGAGTATCAAATGAGGTTATATTGCACGCATTTTACCTTCTGTAGATGTCATGGAGGATTAAGGTACAAAGATGAAAGAGGGGTTGAATGTAAAAATACACCTGCAAGAGAGGCAGGAATTGTGGACTCAATATGGACCTTAAAGGAATTGCTGACATTCAGGTGTTTTAAAACGCCAATCAAATAAAAATGGACCATCAAAAAGTTCATTGAGTGTAAATTAAAGGATTTCCACTCAATTTGAGAGGATACAAATTTTCTGCCCAGTAACTTCTTGAGATTTGTGATTTTACTGAAAAATCGGCACTTTCTTCCTTACTTATGTAGAAATCGGTATTTTTTTAGCTAAATTCTCAAAATATATATAAAATTATTTTAAATTATTACATAATATTAATTTGAAAAAATTTATATACGGGTATACAAATGTTTACACTATGGCAGATGAGAATTAACAGGATAAAAACGATAAAGCTGACATTCTAACTCCCTGCCAAATTGAGATAATAATCACTTGATACTGGTCATTTTGCTAATGGATAACCATCCTAACTATACTTTTGTGATTTAAAATTGTACAAAAGTATTATAAATCGGAATTTGGGATAGAGTTTCGATTTGTCTGCCTGCTTTCCTGCTGGATAAATTCACTTGCAAAACAGGAATATAGTCTATATTGATACCGATGGGAAAATATTATAATGAGACCAAAAATAACTTTTCAGCCTAAATAAAATAATATCAATAGCCTTCAGTAGAAGATTTAGCAAGAACTTCTTTTTGAAAGGATTTTCTTCAATTGTTGGTTATTGATTGCGTTTTTATCTTGATCAGTTATGACTCAAATTACATGTTTCACCAAAATCAGTATCGTTCAACTGATTTATTCAGGCTGAATAGTTACAACTGAAAAAGAAAAATGGAGTGTAAGGCGTTGAACAAAATTATAAAAATCATTCTTGGAATTTTTGTCTTAGTTTGTATAGTTGGTCTTTTAGTATCCGGTGGAAATAATAAGTCCGATGATAGTGCATCAAATCAGGTTCAAGAACCTGCTACAACTTCTGATTCCGCTGCTGCTACAACTTCTAATTCATCTGCTGCCACAACTTCTGAAGCCGCAACTGAACCAACACCTGAAACTTATAAAGTTGGTGACAGAGTTGTTGTCGGCGATAGGGCATATACAGTAACAGATATAAGAACTTCAAGTTCTGTAGGGGATGATTTTACAAAACAAACCGCAACCGGTATTTTTGTCATTGTAACCATGACTGTAGAAAACATTGGAAAAGAATCTGCAACGATGAGCTCTAGCGATGTAAAAATTATAGACTCTGAGGGGAGAACATTTGAAAGCGACACAGAAGCTTGGGCTGCTTTAAATGAAAATATTTTATTGAAACAGATTCAACCAGGACTTCCAGTTGTGGGGCAGACTATATTCGATGTACCAAAAGGAATTACTGCCAATCTGCAAGTATCTGAAGGGGGCTGGGGCACAGATAATAAGTTAATCTCTTTAGGTACAATTCAATAAAATTAAACTGTGAGGGTAAAATTTCCCCTCACTTTTTGGTTAGGGAATGATAAAAATATAATTTCAATTTTTAGTTCAGGAATTGGCCCATAGTTTCATTTTCCCAAATAATGATTCATGGCAACAAACTCCTTGATCCTACTTTCGGCAGCAAGCACATTCTAATATATTAATATATTTTAATTGCCATCTATTATAAGTTTAATTGAAAATCGTGGTCATGCGGATTGAATGTCTAATCCTATTTGTCATTTTTCCTTCTAGTCATAAATATATGATTCTTCGTCATTTCAAATGGGTAGTTTGAAATCTAACTTTCTTAATTTTAGATAGATCCTAATAATAAAATACAAAGTGTTTCGATACCCTCTAGCATTTCTTTTTATCAACTGTACAATACTGTTAATACCTTCCACAATTTCGTTAGTGACTCTGGAATCAAAGTAGTTTAGAATTCCATCCCAATGACTTTTAATGGCTTTAGCAACCTCAATTATTGCCTCTAATCTGCTATGAGAGTTGAATGCATCGCATGAATGTGTTTCTCAGATTTGGCTAAATTCTTAAATTTTCAGCAAATACATAAAATTTACTTTTACTCATACAATTTGAAGAGGATACGAAATCTGGGCCATGGAAAATTATTTTGAGTTTTGGGATCAGCTCAACCAAAAATTAAATATAGAGGAATTTTGTAGTCCCATTTCGATCAGGGAGGGAAAAACGACCTTGCTAAAACAATTTTCAATTATTCTTATCATTTATTTCCTTGGTGACCTGATGCAGAAAGCTTTAGGATTGCCAATTCCGGGCAATGTCCTGGGAATGCTCATTCTTTTCTTTAGCCTGTATACAGGTGTAATTAAACTCAATATGATAGACAAAATAAGTGATTTTTTACTGGAGAACATGGCTTTTTTCTTTCTTCCCGCAGGTGCCAGCTTAATAACCTGTTTTGCCTTGCTTGAAGGAAAAATGACTGATATTCTTGCAGTTTCCCTTATTTCTACCTTTATAATACTGGCTGTAACAGGGCTTACTGTGGAACTTGTTCAAAGGTTTTTCAGGAGAAAGCCGGTAAAAAGGGCCTGTCAAATAGAAAATATAGGCAATAAAGCTAATAATAACGAATCTGGAAGGAATACAAAAAGTGTGCATGCCCGTGAGAATAGAAGAGAGGAGGTGATCTGAAGTTGCAAACCGATTTTTTGAATGAGTTTGTCAATATGCCTCTGTTTGGGATCTTACTCTCTTTAGTAGCTTTCCAGATAGGCACACTATTATATAAAAAGACCCAGTTTTCTATTCTTAACCCTCTGCTTGTGGCTTCTGTACTTGTAATGGTTTTCCTGCTCTTCTTTGGAATCAATTATGAAACTTACAACCTTGGAGGAAATTATATTTCTTTCTTCCTGGGGCCTGCAACTGTGGTTCTTGCAGTACCTCTCTATAAAAAGATCCAGCTATTGAAAAGTAATGCACTTCCTATCCTTGCAGGAATAATTGCAGGCTGCATAGCCGGGATCTCAAGTATTCTTGCTCTTTCCAACCTGTTAGGGCTTGACGATACCATAAGCAGATCTCTTGCTCCCAAGTCCGTAACTACTCCTATAGGAATTGAAATCTCAAAACAGATAGGTGGCCTGCCTGCAATAACAGTAGCTGCAATCGTATTTACCGGAATTATAGGTGCTATTTTGGGCCCGTTTATCTGCCGCTGCTTCCGAATAAAAGATAAAGTTGCAGTTGGTGTCGCAATCGGCACCGCATCCCATGCGCTTGGAACAACAAGGGCAATAGAACTTGGAGAAACCGAAGGGGCAATGAGCGGACTTTCAATAGGAATCGCAGGCTTAATTACGGTTTTTCTGGTTCCCCTGCTGCTTTATGTCTTTGGGCTTATAACTTGAATGGCAAATGGCAGATTTCAAACAGATCAAAATTCATTTTCGGATGCAGATATTAAGTAAAAATTCTAAGTAAAAATTCCGGTTTCAGGGCAAAATATTACACTACAATCAATTTTTCCCGATATTTTAAATGACGTATCCGGGATCATCGGAAATCCGTGTACATTCTCATCTGCCACTGACCGTTCTGTATCTTTTTTCTTATAACCCCTTTTGCCATTTCCACATAGATTCCTCTTATCTGCGGTATGAGCATGGAGAGCCCTATTATATCGGTCAGAAAACCCGGAGTTATAAGGGCAAAGCTTCCAACTAACACAAAGAACCCATGCAGGAGCTCGTTTCCGGGCATATATCCCATGCTTGTTGCTTCCTGTATCTCGCGAAGCACGCGAAGACCCTGGGATTTTGCAAGGTAAGCGCCCAGACTTGCGGTTGTCAGAATAATAAGCACGGTGTTTAAGGCTCCGATCATTCCCCCGATCTTGATGAGCAGATAAAGCTCAATAACGGGGATGATTAGGAAAATCGAGAAGAGTTTAAAAAACATGCTAATCATTTTCAGAATTTTAAATTTATATCTTTATTGTTGATTAAGTACTTATTAACGTTTAATACATGTTAGTAATAGTTAAAATATGCTTTTAAATTTTGGCCTGCCTTATTGATGTTACATTTTCCTGCTTTTTTCGTTCTGAGATTCTATTTTCCTGATTTCTCAATTATTCTCCTCTAAAGTCGATTTACTTCCATTCCATTTCAGTTTTTCTACTGGAACTTTCTTTTCAATTCCAAACAATAATTATTATATTTTTATAAATTTTCATTTATTTTTCATCTATTCCCTGCCTTAACAGGTCTATTTCTATCATGAAAAGTTCTCTTTGTCAGGAAAGCACTGTTGCTTTAAGAGAGCAACTATTTTATTTAGCGATAAAAAGGGATAGGCTGTTATACGATTGCTATAATATTATGTTCGTGATCTAACGCACTATTTAATGAAATAATATTATACTAAAGATTGTACGCAATACTAGCGCACTAATATATTCTATAAAACGTAAAATATACTCCGGATGTTACAAAGATAGTTTCGCCTATCCCCCTAAAAAGTGTTTGTTTTTCTGAGGTGCCGGATATATGGACTTCGATGCAATTGATGACTTTGTATATAAAGTAATTGGGACTATAGGATCCGATCAGAAGAATCTGTGTTCTGCGATTGATTTTGCCCTGGATCTTGCGGAAGAAAAATCGTTTTCCCCCTATGATTTGCTTGACCTTTCGAATGCCTGTAAGCAGCAGAAAATGGTTATGGAAGAATATGTTTTCGCAAAAGCCTGCTTCATAAGGGCTTCCGGAAAGCTTCGTGAAGAAGCCTGTTTTGCGCTGGGCACTGCAGCGCAAATTCTGGGATTTTCCCTTGAGGCTGAAGCAAGCTATCTGGAGGCTCTAAAAGAAAATCCAGAAAATGGAGATGTAAGGTGTGCCTATGCCGAACTTCTTTTAGAACTTGGAAGGACAGAAGCGGCTGAGACGGAATATAAAATTGTACTTGAAGCTTCTCCAGAACATGTAAAAGCAAATACAGGATATGCTTACCTCCTGACCGAGTACGGGTATGTAAGGGAAGCTGAAGAGTGCTACTCAAGAGCGCTTACGACAGATCCTGACTATGTCCCTGCCAGAGGAGGGTATGCAAACATGCTCTTTGAGCTGGGAAGGCTCAGGGGCGCGGAAAAGGAATACAGGCTTGCAATAGAACTGGACCCTGAAGACCCAAGCCTCCACCACAATTTCGGAGTTTTACTTTCTTTTCTGGGGCGCTCTTCAGAAGCCGAAGTTGAATACAGACAAGCTCTTTCTCTTAACCCGCGACACAGGAGAACTCTTTTTAACTACGGAAATCTCCTTGCAAGAGAAGGCAGGGTTTCAGAAGCCGAAGCACAATACATGGAAGCTCTTTCCCTTGACCAGAACGATGCAAAAGTCCATTCCAATTATGCAAATCTTCTGGCCCGCTTCGGAAGAAGATACGAAGCTGAAATGGAATACAAGAAAGCACTCAGTCTGGACCCCGAGAGTGCCGAAGGACATTACAGTTATGGAAACCTTCTTTCGGAGATCGGGCGCCTTGACGAAGCTAAGAACCAGTATGAACAGGCTCTTGTCCTGAATCCCTATTATCCCCCGATTCACTACAGTTATGGCCTTCTTATGAGAAAGATGGGGCGCTTTGACGAAGCCAAAAAGGAATATACGAAAGCCATGCAGCTCGATCCGGATATCGGAAGCAAAATGACCGAAACCTGGATTATTCTGGACTAAAAAAATGTCTGGAATTTTGTCTGATCTTTCCCTAACTTATTCTGATCAAAATAACATCCAACCCGGCATTTTCTTTTTTACTTTTTATTAATCCTTTGAATATGTGCTGACATATTCGAAACAAATTACAGTAGAGTTTTTTGGTAAGCTTTTTTTTGGTAAGCTTCCTTTCATTCATACTGCTTTCCAAAGACAAAAAGTTTAATCTCTTCTTTTTCAAATAGCGCAAAAGCCGCCGCATTCCCCAGTCCAACATAGTCAGGGCAGGAAAAAAGGGAGAGCAATTTCTCATCAAACCACCATTTGTACCCATTTTCAAGGGCTGTGTGGCCTCTTATAATCCTTTTCAGGTTATTTGTCTGTAAAAAACCATCTACAATATCTGGCCCGAATTCTTTTACAGTCGAACCCCGGGTCGAAGCGGTGATTCCGGGACGTTTTGAAGGATCGTTCCAGAGATAAGAAAAAGCGAAGGCTTCTTCCTTCCTGATGCTATCAATGCTGCCGGTTCCGTTAATTCCGCCGTGTACGCAAAATGTATGCCCCGAAAGTACAGCTGCTATCGGCATTTTATCATATGTCTGGCTGGCCCTTAAAAGAAAACCCTGATCGAAACCGATTTCCTCATAAAAGCCGTAGTAGAGGTTCATATCCACAGTTTCGTGATTTCCCCTGAGTAAGAATATATGCTCAGGCTCTTCAAGCTTCAGTCGAAAAACCCTTGTAAGTACTTCGACACCTTGAGGTCCTCTATCCACATAATCTCCAAGAAAAAGAATGTTCTTACAGTTCATTTCTTGCCTTTTTTCTATTATGAATTCAAGGGCCTGAAGGTCCCCGTGAATATCTCCAATAACCATTATAGGCTCGGCGCCAATTCGAAGCACGGCTGGTTCCGACTCCAAAACTCGGTCTATTTTCGGAAGAATAAGAAGTAGTTCTTCTTTTGCGGTAATTTTTCTGGAGACCTTTCCTGATACCATGGGTTCACCTCTGTTCAAGTTCTTCTTAGAGAGCCGATCTGAAATTTTCTATATGTGCTCTCTTAGGGAAGCTAATCTAAAAGCGTTCTTTAGATACAGGGAATTTTTATGCGATAAACATTTCCAGGCTTCAAGAAGAAGTCCTTCCAGGATTCTTATGCCAGCAAATTCTCAATTTTTGTTCGTGAAGGCAGGCTTATAGTGTCAAAGTCTAAAATCAAGTATGTAAACTTAATAGCTTAAGCAGTAAAAGTTCAAGCAGTTAAAAGTTCAAGCAGTTAAAAGTTCAGGCAACTTAAATTTCAGGCAACTAGGTGGACAACAAAAAGTTCAGACAAAGAAGTTCAGACAAAGAAGTTCAGACAAAGAAGTTCAGACAAAGAAGTTCAGACAAAGAAGTTCAAACAAAGAAGTTCAGACGACAAGGCGTTTGGACAATTAAAAATCCATAAATTACATCTATTTATAAAATTCTTTATTCAGCATATACACGGAGGCAGATTTATGGAACTTGATATTAATGAGCAGGGTCCTGAAGATATGGATCTTACAGATGTTGTGCTTGAATACGATGATATTGTCTCTGCAATCTCAGTTCTGGAAAAGCGCAGAGAGGAATTGAGAACTCATATCCTCAACGCCTTCAAGGAAAAAGAGATCGATGTATTGAGAGTTGGAGATGTGGAACTCAGGCGTCAGAAGGTTGACTGGAAACTCTGGCATATCAACAGGTTAAAACCCTATCTTACGAAGAAAGGTCTCTGGGACATAGTTGAATCAGTTGACAGGAAAAATCTCAGCAGATTGATAGAAAAAGGAATCCTGACTGAAGAAGAACTTCAGGGTACATATGATGTAGAAACGCGTTACAATTTACGTGTAAAAAGAGCCTGAACAGATCGGAAGAAGTAGTCTGAAGGAGCAGGAACGAATTTTTAGGTGAAGGATCGGGTACTATACAGTGTACACGTAGGCAGGTTCCGAATGAATGAAATTAAGTAAAATCTAAATGAATAGAGAAGCCTTCAGGTGAAAACCCGAGAAAAGTAATTTTTTTTCATTTTCTCTTTTTCATTTCTTCTTTTTCATCTCTTCTTTTTCATTTTCTCTATTTCATTTTCTCTATTTCATTTTCTCTTTTTCATTTTCTCTTTTTCATTTTCTCTTTTTCATTTTCTCTTTTTCATTTTCTCTTTTCGATTCTCTATTTCTCTGAATTTCGAATATGGCAGCTTTTTTAATATATTATAAAATTGTTTTTTTAATATTTCATCTGTCGTTTTTTATTCAGATAGGGAGACGGCCAACTATATATATCCAGCCGAATAAAATCTCTTTAAAGGTAAATTTCAGGAGGTTTTTAGACATGGAGATTGATGCTGTAGACGAGCTGGTGTTTCATGTAATCGAACAGGTTGCAGCTGATAACTGTGACTTCGATAAGGTCGTTGAGTTTGTCGTTTCTTTCTCAGATGAGCATTCGCTTTCCCAGGAAATCCTGCTGAAACTTTCGTCTATTTTTGAAAAAGATTCAATGTGCAGGGAGAAATATGTAATTACCAGAGCCTGTGCTTTGTTATTCTCAGGAAAAGCCCAGGAAGACGCCCTTATGGAAGCAGGAAAAACAGCTTATTTACTGGGACTTGATGAACTTGCTGTACGGGAATTCAAAGAACTTCTCCAGCAAAACCCCAAAAATGTAGAAGCACTTTGCGGATATGGGATAGTTCTGGCGAGAGAAGGAAAAAACGATGCTGCACGGGTTCAATATGAAAAGGCTCTGGAAGTCAATCCTTCCCACGTAGATACGCTTTGCAATTACGGCTGCCTGCTTTACAGGCTCAAAAAACTGGATGAAGCTGAAGAAGTATATAACCGAGTTTTGATTCTTGATCGAGATAATGTGAGCGCCCACTGTGGATATGGGATTCTACGTTCCAAACGCGGGAAAATGACGGAAGCAAGTTACCACTATACTCGAGCTCTTGAACTTGAACCTGGTCATGTGGAATCCAATTTTCGCTATGCCCGTCTCCTTGAAGAAAAAGGAGAACCCCTTGATGCCGAGAAACATTACATAGTAGCCCTCAAAGCCAATCCTGATGACCCGCGCCCGCACCTTTTCTATGCCCGTTTGCTTGCAGAACACGGGTTTATTCACGGAGCAAGGGTGCACTTCAGGTGTGCTCTTAAACTGAACCCTGAGGATGTTGAAGCTCATTGTGAATATGCCAGCCTGCTTGCCAGATTTGGGCACAGGCACGAAGCTGAGGTGCAGTACAAAAAAGCTCTTGAGCTTGACCCCGGGCACTTCGGAACCCTGAGAGGGTATGCAGATTTGCTAAAAGAAAAAGGGCAGTATACAGCCGCCGAAGAAATTTACAGGCAGGCCGAGTTCTTTAAACGGAGCGCCTGAAAAAGGAATGCCTGATAACCGATTAATATAACTGATAACCGATTAATATAGCCTGATCGGTTCGATTCCCATTTTTTCCATAAGGCAAGCAGGGATGTCGAGTATCTCCAGGGCCGAATCTATAATAATCCCATCGGAAGTTGCCAAAACTATCTTTTTTTCAGAATTTCCTCCCTCATTTTTCAGCTCAAAGTCCGCGATTTTTGAGGTTTTTGCCTCGCCTAAAATTCCGTATTCTTTCATTTTGTGGCGAATGAAACCTGCAAGCTCTCCACTTCGGCTAATCTGGGCGTCAAGGAGAAAAACAACTGATTTTGGACCTGTTTCGGAAAGAAACTTTAGGACTGCATTGGTGGCTTCTTCGATATCTTCGGCCTGTTTTGCTTTGCTAAAATAGTAGCGTGTATCTCTTATATACCCGTCATCACAGAACCACATGGGTTCTTTTTTTAGCAGGCTGTCCACACTTAGCAGGACATTGTACCCGTCAAGGAGAAGATCCCTATCTTTTATGTCTGTGCATGATACTTTTTTATTTATTCTGGAAACTATCCTGTCCGGGGGCATGATCACTCTTGTGAGAATGTATCGTTCTTCCAGACTGAGCTGGAAGTGGTCAGCCACAAAGCGGATGGTCGCAAACTTCGGATAGCTCCACCGGAGTATGCTCCGGATATCCCGAGCAGGTTTGAGTAATTTTTCTTTGAGTAATTCCTCTTTCAGACAGGAACCAGAAAGATCGGCTGAACTTACATGCGTATCTCTCATTAATGGTTTTCTCCTTTTTGGGAAGGGAGTTCTTTAAATGAGTGAAGATATATGTTATATATACATATTTGCAGAAATAAAAATACTAATGTGATCTCAGGCCATCGGTTTGCCTCTTTGGTTTTTATTTCGGTTCTGTTCAATTTTGTCTTGATTTTCAGCTGTGGGCCAGCTCACGGTTCCAGCTGGAGGGTTTATTATGGAAATATTATGGCTGGCTCAGGAAGAAGTAACAAGTGTTATAGATATGAGTTCTGATATGCAGGTCGTAGAAAGGGCTTTCAGGCAGCATGGATTGGGCAGAGTTCAGATGCCTCCCAAGTCCTACCTTTACTATACGGCATATAACGGAGACCTGCGGACAATGCCTGCATATCTTGAGGAGGAGAATATTACTGGCGTGAAAATTGTAAATGTCCATCCCGGAAACCCAGATCGTGGGCTTCCCACGGTAATGGCGCTTATTGTCCTTATTTCTCCGGAAACAGGTGCTCCTATGGCAATTATGGACGGAACCTACCTGACTGATATCCGGACAGGAGCTGCAGGGGGAATTGCTGCAAAATACCTTGCAAGAAAGGATTCAAAGGTTATAGGCCTTGTTGGGGCCGGAAATCAGGCAAAGACCCAGTTAAAAGCTCTCTGCGAGGTTTTTGAGCCCGAACTGGTAAGGGTTACTTCCAGGACAAAGGAGAGCTCTGAACAATTTATCCGGGAAATGGCAAATATTACTCCCTGTGAAATCCGTTATGAAGAAAACATTAAGAAGGTCTGCGACTGCGATATCCTTGTTACGACCACTCCTTCCAGAAAACCTATCGTAAAGGCCCAGTGGATCAATGAAGGCACTCACATAAACGCAATAGGGGCTGATGCAGTAGGAAAAGAAGAACTTGATCCCGAACTTTTAATCAGGTCCAAGATAATTGTGGATGATATTGTCCAGGCCCTTCACTCCGGAGAAGTAAACGTTCCTCTCTCCAAGCACTATATCTCGGAAAACGATGTTCATGCCGAGCTAGGTGAGGTAATTGTCGGCCTGAAACCAGGCAGGACAAGTGATGAAGAAATTACAATCTTTGATTCAACAGGCCTTGCCATTCAGGACGTTGCAAGCGCACACCTGGTTTATGAGAGGGCTGTCAGTAAAGGGCTCGGGAAGCATGTTCTTATGTTCTAACCCCCCGAGTCCCGTCTCGGGAGGACGGGTCCGTTTCGCTCACTTCGTTCGCTCAAGCGGGGCAATTTCTAGAGATATACACGAATTTTGCTTAGGGAGAACTGTCCAAGTTGCACTTTGGGTCACATAATATAGCCTTTTGAAGAAACTGCTTGCCCGCAAGCTTTTTCAAAAAAGGCTTGAGCGAAAACCCGAGAAACGTTTGATTTTGAGGAAACTATTCTCTAACCCTATCGGCGTGATCACAAGCCTTTTGAAAAAAAGCTTGAGCGAAAAAAAACCAAGCAACGAAGTTATCGGCGTGGTCAACTGGCCCAACGGTTGCAGCCAAACGGTTACGGGTCAACGGTTGCTCTGAAGAGACAATTTTAGTTGAACATTGCTTTCCACCCGGCAAGCGGACTAATTTTTAGAGTTAAGGCTATTCGCGTCTTCGATATATCTGGTCGCTATAGAGGTTGTAGCGGATTAAAACCAGAGCTGTTGCGGGTGAGAAATGGTGAATATAAGAAGGGAGGGATTATTTTTCCCACACTTTATTTCTTTTTCGTGGTTGTAAAGTCCGAATGGGGATTCCCTTACACGATGGTCTGTAGTGTAATTAGTTAGGACATTGAAAGCTAAAAAAGAAAACAAATAGGTCACAGGTATTCCTTCCTGGTTAGAAGCGAGAGAAGTTTAACATGAATCTTTAAATTCGAAACTATAATAGAACAAATTCACAATGCATAAATAACTAGCAGTAAACCATATATTATTGAGTGGTTTCTGGAGACCGGTTATACCCCCCACGAATACTGTACTTTGTCCCCAAATATTCCAGGTTTTTAGTTCCGACTATTATTAATGTTCTCCTGAAACCACTCAATTCTTTTTTTACGGTCAATACTCTTTTTACGCACAATGCCTTTTCTAAAAAAGTTTAATCAGGTGCTCTACCTTGTACACCTGAATATTCTGGTGCCTGCAGTTTTCAGATCCTTATTTTTCAGATCCTTATTTTTCAGATCCTTGTTTTTCAGATACCTATTATTTCGTAGAGTTTTTCCATTTCAAGGTTCTGCTCAACTACATTTGCAAGTTCTTCGTAGGCATCGTTTTCGGTCATGGCGTTTTCAGGGCTGTACTCAAGTCCTTTTTTCTCGTAGAGGTATTGCATAAGAGCGTCTCTTATATTTTTATTGTCGAAGAGTCCATGCAGGTAAGTTCCGATTACCAGACCTGTCTCATCGATTGCTCCGTCATTTCCGAAGATGTTACGGGAAGAGTCGGTTATGCCCATATGGATTTCATATCCTTTTATTTCCTCTCCGTCTATTGGAGCTAGTATCGGGCCGTAAGCATTCACTTTTTTCGTGACCTGGATTGTCCTCTTTTTGTATTCTCCGAACTTTGTCCCTATGTTCAGAAGCCCCAGGCCTTCGAATTCGGCTTCGACTCCGTTTTCAACTCCGGAATCATAAATTGTCTTTCCGAGCATCTGGTAGCCGCCGCAGACCCCGAAAATTGGGATTTTTCCTTTATATGCCTGGATTTTCTCTGCCATGCCGCTTGCTTTAAGGTCGAGAAGGTCATTAACCGTGTTCTTTGTGCCCGGAATCATGATCGCATCCGGAGTTCCTAGGTCTTCGTCAAGTTCCACATAGCGGATTTTAGCAGATCCTTCCAGGGGTTCGAAGTCCGTAAAGTTCGATATTCTTGGCAGGCGGATGACTGCGATCTCGATTTCTTTTTCGTTTTTCTCGGCTTCTTTATCTTCAAGTGAGACCGAGTCTTCAGAAGGAATGTTAAGCTTAAAATAAGGAAGGACTCCAAGTACTGGAATGCCGGTCTTTTCTTCAAGTTGTTTCAGGCCTGGCTTCAGGATTTCCAGATCGCCTCTGAATTTGTTTATAATAAATCCTTTGACGTTTTTCCGTACATCTTCTGGAAGAAGTGCAATTGTACCGTAAAGGCTTGCAAAAACTCCTCCTCTCTCTATGTCTCCAACAAGGATTATGGGAGCCTGTGTAAGCCTTGCAGTGCCGATATTTACAATATCCCTTTCGTAGAGGTTAATCTCGGCGGCCCCTCCCGCTCCTTCCATGACAATGATATCATGTTCTTTGAAGAGCCTTTCAAGAGCTCCTTCAAGTACTTCATTCATTTCTGCGATGGAATCGTAGTATTGACCTGCGCTCCTGTCGGCGTAAGGTTCTCCCAGCAGGATTATCTGGGAAACGCAGTCTCCTTTGGGTTTTAGAAGAACGGGATTCATATCGGCAGTGGGCTCAGTGCCTGCGGCTTTTGCCTGAATTGCCTGGGCAATGCCTATTTCCTTTCCGTCTTTTGTAATCCAGGAATTCAGGCTCATGTTCTGAGCCTTGAAGGGGGCAACCCTGTATTCTCTTGAAAGGATTCTGCATATGGCAGTCACGACTGAACTTTTCCCAACATGGGAAGCAGTTCCCAGGATCAAGACGCTTTTCTTTTCCATTTTTACCACACCTTCTGCTCGAACGCTTCTTTTTTAAACTTACTTTTATAATTCTTATAAATTGGCTGTTATTTTTCTCCTGAGGATGAAAATCAAGTAAACTTGTTTATTTTAAATATTTCTTTTCTTATACTTCAACTAAAGAATAAATACTTTCGGATTCACCGAAGGTTTTGTTTATCTACTTTAAAAAACTGACCGGATTTCAGGCTTTTACCTTTTTTGGAGCAAGTTAAGCGCATGACAAAAAAACCACAATCTTGCAAAGCACATTCTTGATGCTACCTGGAGTAAACTTGTAACTTATACTTCCTACAAAACTGAAAACGCTGGTAGAAACGTAATACTTGTTAACCCAAAGAATACCTCTCAAATGTGCTCAGTCTGTGGTCAAATAGTCAAAAAAGGGTAGTGGGTTTGAATCATTGAAAACCGAAAGCGCAAGAATCTCTCAATATATTCATTAAATACGTGAGATGTACTCGCTTTTTCGGAATTGATCAATAACTCAGGGACACGACCCAAAAAAGAACTATCAGAGAGAACTCATAATTGTCCTTTCTGTGGATTATATGTTGACCGTGATCTTAATGCTGCTATAAATGTTCTCAGATTGGGATTACAATCTGACCGTAAAATCGGAAGATGCCCGTCACTTCAATGAGAGGAGTAGGCACCTGATGTTTACATAATAAAGCATAGCGAACAAGAGCGAACAAAAACCTTGTGCCGGAATCCTCATTAACTGATCACTGTATTATCGTTCTCTGTTAACTTATTAATTCTACTTAATATCTGAAATAAGCTGCAGGAAAAGGCTCCCATAGGGTACATCTATAACATATTTTAATTCCTAATATTTTTTAATTGAATCCCAATACAAATATTTATATTGATTGGCAGATATTTATAATGTAATGGAAAACAGTAGAGAATATCAGCTTTACCTTGAAGCTCTGGACACTGAAAGATCGGCGTGGGGAAGACGAACGGCAGTAAAGCGGCTCTGTGACTGTAAAACCGAGGAGTCTCTATACTACCTGAATGAGCTCATAGTTGACAGATATTGCATTGTGCCTGATTGGCTCAAGAAGATCGCAAGAGAGTATTACGTATCTCTATGCCTCGAATTTCTCTGAGATTAATCTTTTATAAATTTGGTTTTTTCGGGGCGTTTTTCGGAAAAACACATATAGGAGAAGTAGTAACTTCAGTAATTCACTAAAAATCCCTTCTCTATGTGTTTCGTTTTTTAATAGGAAAGATATCAGTGCATAAAAGTACCTGATAATTGCGTTTTTAGATGAGGTCTCTGGTTTAACTACAATTCTCATCCTGTATCTGACTTTCCGCAGATGTCCATTCAATTTTCACAATTTTTCTTGCTATCGTTTTTTCTGAAAATTACCCTGCTTATTCAAGCTTCATTGAAAGATTCTAACCTCTATTTCCGGAAGTTTCAGTTGAGATAATAATTGTAAATTATTGAACAAATGCACAAAAACGATAGCCGAAAAAATGTTCTTTTTTTCAAGACATCTGCGGAAAGTCGGCTGTATGAAGATTCAATAGCAAAATCTTTTTCTGTAAACTGCACTAACCCCCTGGAGACCATTTGACTTCAAAAACGACAAAATTTATATCTGCACATTCTCGTTTTTTCTTTTGCATTTAAGATACTTAACGTCAATCTCACATTCGACCCACTCTCGAAAATGAAACTTATTCATACTGCAAAAAAATTTGAAAATAAGATTTTCTGCTTCGTGAAATCACTATTCAGGAGAAGCCTCACAACATCTAATGTTGTAAGGCTTGATCCCACGTTACTGGTTAGCAGCTAATGGTTTTTCCTTAATTACTCTTTTGTCGGGATTCTCATTCTATAGAATGAACGCCAGACAAAGAACAGACCAATCAACAGGAATATGCCACCTGCATAGGGAGCTATGTTCCGGAAGGACTCGGAAATAGCGATTTCCATGGCTAACAGGCCAAACAGGGTGGTGAACTTGATGATTGGATTGAGGGCAACTGATGAAGTGTCTTTGAAAGGATCGCCTACAGTATCACCTACCACAGTGGCTTCATGTAAATCGGTACCTTTCTCCTGAAGGTCTACTTCCACTACTTTTTTTGCATTATCCCAGCATCCTCCGGCATTTGCCATAAACACGGCCTGGAACAGTCCGAATACTGCAATGGAAATCAGATAAGAGATAAAAAGCGCCACCGAATCATTTCTGGATATTGGAGCCGAGAGACAGGAAAATGCCAGAGTAAAGGAGAATATAACGATAAAAATATTGAACATGCCCTGCTGTGCATACTGGGTACAGATTTTTACCACTTCTTTTGACTTTTCCGTGGATGCCTTCTGGCTGGCGTTTTCATCAAGCTGAATATTTCTCTTGATATATTCGACTGCCCGGTAAGCTCCGGTAGTTACGGCCTGGATTGATGCTCCGGTAAACCAGTAAATTACACAGCCGCCTGCTAATAATCCGAGGATGGTATAAGGATTAAGCAGGGTCAGGATTTCTTCAGGTTGTACTCCAAGCACATTTTTAATAACAAGAATCAAGGAGAAGATCATCGTTGTAGCGCCAACCACAGCTGTACCTATTAAGACCGGTTTGGCTGTGGCTTTAAAGGTATTTCCTGCTCCGTCATTTGCTTCCAGATAATGTTTGGCTTTATCAAAATCCGGTTTGAAGTTGAATTCTTTCTGGATCTGTTCCTTTACTTTAGGAATGGTTTCTATAAGCGACAGCTCGTAAATGGATTGAGCATTATCGGTCACAGGTCCGTAACTGTCAACTGCTATGGTAACAGGGCCCATGCCCAGCATCCCGAAAGCCACCAGTCCGAATGCGAATATGGAGGGATAAATCATTATCTCGCTCAAGCCGTATCCACTGACATAATAGGCAACGAACATTAGCAAGAAGAAGACCATACCGATCCAGAATGAACTGAAGTTACCTGCAACCAGTCCGGAAAGAATGTTAAGAGACGGGCCACCTTCTCGGGAAGCTTTGACAACTTCGGCTACGTGCTTGGAATTTGGGCTGGTAAAGACTTTAGTAAATTCGGGAATTAAAGCCGCTCCCAGGGTACCGCAGCTTATTATTATTGAGAGTACAAGCCAGAGATTCTCCAACTCTGCAGGCACTCCGGACCCAGGTCCCAGAATATAATAGCTTACGGCAAAGGTTCCAATTATAGAAAAAATAGAGGTAATCCATATTAGGCTGGTCAGAGGTTGTTCAAAATCAAAATCGTCTTTGCTACTGAATCTTGCCTGGCTGAGTGCCCTGTTGATGTAGAAAGAGGCTACAGAGGTAATAATCATGAGTATACGCATGACAAAGATCCAGGTAAGCAGGATGCCGGTCAGGTCAGACTGTACAGCCAGAACTATGAAGGAAACAAGGGCAACTCCGGTCACACCATAAGTTTCGAATCCATCTGCGGTTGGCCCTACGCTGTCACCTGCATTATCTCCAGTACAGTCGGCAATAACGCCAGGATTACGCGGATCATCTTCCTTTATTCCAAATACTATTTTCATAAGGTCGGAGCCGATGTCGGCGATTTTGGTGAATATCCCGCCTGCGATACGTAAGGCGCTGGCTCCCAGAGATTCTCCGATTGCAAAGCCTATAAAGCTTGATCCGGCCAGTTCTCTAGGAACAAACAGCAGTATAATTAACATCATTATCAGCTCAACGCAGACCAGAAGCACGCCTATGCTCATCCCCGCGTCGAGAGCGATATTTAATAGTTTCAGGGGTTTTTTCTCCAGGGAGACAAATGCGGTTCTGCTGTTAGCCAGGGTATTCATACGAATTCCGTACCAGGCAACAGTGTAAGAACCCAGTATCCCTAAAATGGTCCAGGCCAGGATGAGCAATACTCCACTCAGAGGCATTTTCTGAAGGAAGCCAAAGTAAAAGGCTATACAAAGACCGATAAAAACAAATAATATACACAGCAGTTTACCCTGCTGGATAAGATAGGTTTTACAGGTCTCGTAAATTATGTCGGCCACGTCCAGCATTGACTGATGGGCCCTGATTTTTTTTACCTTCGTAAACTGGTAAAGACCAAACAGCATACCTAATATACAGACTACGATACCCCAGAGCAGCAAATTGTTTTGCTCCTGGCTTAAATTCGGAATTTTAAGATTCGCCTCACTGGCAGCTGCTATTGCCGGTGTTAGCGACATTATGGCCAGGCTAAAAAGGCTTTCTAGTGTTGCCTTGACCGCCTTATTTTTGGTTATAATCTCCATTTAGCCGATCACTTCTCTCATCACATTTTTGACAGATAAATTGGTTAAAGGTTAATCTCAATGAAAGTGTAAGCAATTATCTTTATGATTTTGTGCAGTTTGTGGGGAATTAAGGTCTTTTAAATGCGTTGAACCTATATAACTGCCATTCTCCGGTATACCTTAAAATCCAGAATATTATTTATATCCTGGAAGATGAATTAGGCTAAACTTTCCGGCTTTTTTTTGGTTTGTGTATTATAAGTCAGGGTGCGTATGTCTGCACTACTACGATGCACCTCATAACAAAGCCTTCAAAAATAAGCCTTAAGTCTATTATTTGATGTGCATTATTACTGATGCGCGTCATAATGGAATTACCCCAATCGAAAGGGCAGTACAAGGCGATTCATGACGTACTCCTTGTCGCAAAGAGTATGCTTATGCACATCACAGAAATTATAGTAGTGATAGGTAGTCATGATCAGCAAAGTTAGCTCCAAAACTAACTTATAAACGTTCATGAGTCCTGAATCTATCATTTAATCCGGCTCGCAGTTTTCTGATAATAAATTGTAAAGTAAATTGAATTTTGAATTGTTAAAGCCTGATTTTGACAAAAGCGTAATCAGTTGCTTTTATATAAGTATTTTTACCTTTGTCTGAGCGATAACCTTGAAATTATTTTTACAGTAAGTTGTTTCTTTATCAATAATATAATGTTTCCAATCTAAGAATCCAAACAAGACACAAATATATAGCATGTTGCCTGGACAATATAAAGAAGTGGAACTGTGGCAATAGGAGTTTGCTGGGAGATAAACTCTGAGTATTCTACAATTTAAAGGGTTCGTTCCACGTTTTTTCAGTTATGTCCCGATCTATGTTTTTTCAGTTAAGTTGCTACATATATAAAGATATCGACAAATCTCTGGTAAAAAAAGCAGTTCTATTTGTAAATTGCATTTTTTAAATATTTATATACCTAGTCAACAAGGTAATAAGTTTCCGAGTTCCTATACAAAACTGCAAAATCAAAATTTTTTACCAGATCATTAGACTGATCGTATTTGAGCAACCCGACTGAAGTGAGAATTCCCCTGCCTGCCCACCCGACACCTGGTTCAGGCACATCCTGCAAGTAATATTTTGTTGCTCATGGTTGCAAGGATCGCAGTCAGATTTTGCGTGGTAGTACATATTCCAATTTTACCTTTTCTATAGATTGCTATCTGTCTCATCTTTTTACCTTGGTTCTTATTTTCCCTATCAGAACGACAGGAGACCGGTAACCGTTGTACTATTTTATGTTATATATAGATTTCCAATACTTGAAATTTATATTATTGGTTCGTCGTCATTCTCTATGGATAATACTATTTTCAATTCAAGACCGCGCTGGATTTTATGGGAATATTATGAGGATCTTCACACAGGACAACGAAGAGCCATATGATTTTATAACCACTTTCCATTTATATGGAAAAAGAAAACCGTTGTACTACGTTCCCATTTCAAACAATATATTGATAAAAAACGAACATGATATCCTTTGAATAACATGCACAAAGAAATGAAAGTACCTGAAAACACTTTCATGCTAAATAAAAATGCTACTTCTAAAGCTAGTTCCAAAACTCAACCTTGCTTCTCCAAACATAATATTCGGAATAATCAAACAAACTTTGGACCTTGAAAATTAAAAATAGGAAGCATGAAAGAGTTAAAAGGACAAAAACTGCTCTCCATATTTTTCCGGCCAAACCAGAAAATAGACAGACCAAAGTTAAACAGGTCAGGAGAGGTCAGTTAACTCCCCTTACCTGCAGTAGCTGAAACTCGATCTCATCCGGGACTGTGGCTAAGAATATAAACGTATTATACCCGAGTTTTTGAACTTCTTTAATTGCATTTGCCTGAGATTCATTCAAGTCCCTTGTATCGCTTACTATGCAGAAAGACTTCCGGTTTCCTGTATTTACAAGGAAATTAAAGGCATTTCCATGAGTGTTCAGGAAAGCAACAAGATTTTTAAGTTCTTCCCAGGTGCTGCACATGTGAATGTACTTGGATCCCATATTTTCCACGTACCAGTCCCTGCTTACGTATGAGTAGGAGGCATACTGTTCATTCAGCTCATCAAAAGCTTTGAGGATTTTGTTAATATCCTTCCTCAAGTTAACCCATTTCCAGCTCTGTGTTGTGAAATAGCGGGCTGCCACTATCTCAAAAATTGCCTGTTTATCTTCATCTTCGAGTCTCATTCTTTCACTTCTTTGTTTTGTCTGTGTTTTTGCACTCAGAAAGCATCGTCCTGGGCATAACTTCTATTAAACTGTAGGGAAAGTTCGGCTTTCTCCAGTTCCCTTCCCAGATATGCGGCATGGTCCAGACGGGAGACAAGTTCCAGTTCAAGTAGCGTGTCCATAACTTCCCTGGCATTTTTTCCCACGACTGAAGCTTTCTCGTGTTCGGCTACAATCAATCCGCCGTTTCCACTCGTCCTGTCCGGTACTGTACGGATGCGGATAGGACCTGCGGGATCTACACGCCAGCCTTTCGAAAGCCTGGCTTGAATTGCATTTTCCGGAAGCGGAAAATCCGGGCGCCTGCGTTTTTCTTTAATGCAGAGTAGATCAAGCCCGAGGTCTTTTGGTGAGCTTTCTCTTATGCCGGAAAGCAGCATCATCTCGGAAGCCCTTTTCAATTCCATAATTGAACCCTGCGCCTTGTCACTGAACTCGGGGGTGAAAAGGATGCTTGCTCCTACCTCTAATCCAATTCCACATAGTATGGCATTGACTCCTATGGTATCCACATCCATAAGCTCAGTGACATTACCAGCCCCAAAGAACACGGGGACCTCAGGGTATATCCTGTGAAATTCATGAAAGCGTACAATGGATTCGGTGATATTGTGACCCACAGGATCAAGCACAGGATCGGCTATAATTTTTTCAATTCCAAGCCTGCGGGCAGCTTCGACATTCTTGATGAGGCTTTCCAGACTTCTGTCCTCGTCCGGAATTATAACAGCTGCAATCCCTGCCCTGGCAACGACCGGACCTGCAGTTTCAAGATTCGTGCTGTTGAGACTCAGGACAAGGTCTACCCCTGCTTCTACTCCTTCTCTTATCAGTTCAGGGTCGAGGGTATCTATGCTTACTGGAGTCTCTGTAATGGTTTTTGCAAGGGATACGGCTCTTTTAGCCTGCTCCGGCAGGGTGTTAAGGGTAGCCCCAAGGTCGATTATATCTGCTCCCCGGGCGATAAAAGCTTCGATTTTCGTCTGGAGGGTAGCAGCGTCCATTTCCAGAGCCCCTACAATTTCTCCCATAACCTTCATGCGAGCCTTTCCTCCGAGTTTTACATCTCTGAGTGTAAAGGGAGAGGAGGCTTCTGCTTCGTTTTTCTTTATTAACTCAAGAGCCATCTCTTTTCGAACATCAGCAAGGAGCTCACATGCAGGGACTTTTTCGGAAAACTCGATTTTTCCGGCAAAGGAAAGCACAAATCCAAGGTCATAGGCGTGCTTTGGCCCAAGCCGGATTTTACACCCCAGTTCTTCAGAAGCTTTTGAAAAATCTCCTGCCACAAGTCCTGGAAGCAGAATAAGGTCATAAACTTTCGAAAACCCAGCTTCCTGAAACGTGTTAATTAGTTTTCGAGGGGTGATGAAGGCAGCAATATCAATGTCGGCTACGAGGATATCTGCTTTTTCCCCGATTGCTTTCCTGACGGTATTTTCCGCAAGCCGCCCTGTTGCAATCAAAATATTCATGTTTTTTAGATAGAAGCGCTAATAAAAAAGAGTATCTGTTTGAAACGCATCGATAAAAAAAGTATAAGGGAATGAAAAGCCCGAAGTATTCAGCTTTGATAATCCGGGCTTTTACCTGAGCTTGATTTAATTTATAAAATCAATGATTGACTCGTCATGTTTCTTTCTAAAAGACCCTGCAGAATTCTTTAATCGGTCTGCTGTCATTCTTCCGAATCTTCTTTCCTGCATAGGATCAGCTTCGGCTCTGGACTCAAGAATTCCGCCTGCTGCCTGAGGGCCCAGGATCTGTGCAGACTGCACACCTGTCATAATGGCCATTACCCTGACCTTGCCTTCATAATCTTCTCTGATCCTTGCGCCCCATATAACATTTGCACTTGGAGAGAGTTCATAGGTGAGCATGGATGCAATTTCCTCAGCTTCCTTGAGGCTCAGGTCAGGCCCGCCGGTTACATGGACAAGACTTCCGGTTGCGCCCTTGTAGTCAACATCAAGCAGGGGATGATTTAGGGCAGTCCGCACAACTTCAGTGCTCTTGTCCTGGTTTTTTGACTCCCCTACAAGCATAACTGCAACCCCGCCGCAGCTCATGATAGTCCTTATGTCGGCGTAGTCAAGGTTTATCAGAGAGGGCACTGTGATGGTCTCTGTAATTCCCTTTACGGTTTCGGCAATTAGCTGGTCCATTACGGAAAAAGCCTGATCTATAGGAAGGTTTGGCACGTAATTAAGCAGCCTGTTATTATCAAGGACAATTACGGTATCCGCTGCCCTGCGCAGATCTTCAAGGCCTTCTTCGGCTTTGTAAATCCGAGCTCTTTCAACTCTGAAGGGACTGGAGACCATTCCTACAACGATTGCTCCCTGCTCTTTTGCTACTTCGGCAACTACAGGTGCAACTCCTGTACCGGTACCTCCGCCTAACCCTGCAGTGATGAAAACCAGGTCAACGTCCTTTAACACTTCTTCAAGTGTGCCCCTTGCAAGTTCTGCAGCTTTCTTTCCTGTCTCGGGGTAACCACCTGCTCCCAGCCCTCGCGTGAGAGTTTTTCCCACCAGGATTTTCTTGTCAGCTCTTACATTGTCAAGGTGCTGCTTATCGGTATTTATACAGACCGTTTCCGCACCTTCGATTCCCATATTATAAAGACGGTTTACAGTGTTGTTTCCGGCACCCCCGCATCCGACAATCATGATTCGCGGTTGCCCGAATTCTTCAAAATCTTCATCAGAGGAAGAATTCTTTCGATATTCTTTCTCTTTTTCGCTGAATTTCATTGCTTCCTGTACTATTGACTGCAATTCTATCCCCTCGACCGGATTTGTGTCTTATTGTTACATTTGACTCCCCACCCTTTACATCGGGGGTCACATATCTTTTCAATACTCTGAGTGGAGTTATGCGATAACCTTCAGAACCTATCAAAGATTTTCATCCGTCATCTTTAATAAGTTGGCACTCTGCCGAACTTAAATGTTTCGGACTTATTTAAATGATACTTTTAAATTGTTTATTAAGTTTAAATATGTCACCCATAACTCTAATATACTCACTCTTTTACTTCCTTTAGTACTTAATTCTCAAAGATGAAGGGTGAGGAACTACCAAAATGTTTATATATGTAAGCATAAAATTTTATTGAAAGTCTTATTTCTCTCAGCAAAGCTCTTCTGATTATCCAAGTCAGGGCAATTTTTATATTTTCTTTTATTTATTCTTTTGATGCCATGCTTGACTTCAGAGGCTGACACTATAGTCCTGACATTCGTTTTGATAAAACTTTCTATCAGAGTCTTGCAATTAAATCAGACTGTTTATATTATTACTTTTAACTAGAATTCCCCTCTTAAAAACTGTTTCGGTATTGTTCTGGGATTTAGAGTCTCTTACTTAATTTTTTGAATTAATGTTTTTAAATTAATGTTTTTAAATTAATATAAATGTTTCCATATTTATAATTCACAGGAAATAAGCTCCAGATTCTCTCCTTAATTTTATTTGCTTAGAAAGCTTCGAATTAATTTCTTCAGTGTGCACGGTTTGGAAATTGCCGATAAGAAGGCACATTAAAAAGTAATAAAGTGACAACATCATAAAAAATATCAAATCAATAAGAAAAGTCAATAACATGTTAAAAGCACATGATATTCTTCGAATAACAGGCACAACGAAATGAAATTACTTTTCACCTTACCCTTCTTTGACTATTGATCTCGTCATTAGAACTTCTTTGAATTAAATTTATAAGATATTTAAATTCACGATAAACTTGTAAATTCATGGAAAAGGTGTTAGAAGATATAAAAAACACTTAAAATCTTTGATATATGGGTTGAAATCATGGTGAACCACCCCTACGCTAAAGACTCAGGAATTTTACGCTTCGTCACATAAACCTTCTAAATTTATAAAAAAATTATTTAATTCATGACACGGGTTTAGAAATATAAAAATGATTTAAAACTAAGGTTCTGCCGGAGATTTTCCGGGAAAACTTTAAAGCCTCAAAGCTATTTTTATCTTAATCCTCAAGGGTCTCAGTTACCTTGTATCTCAGTTACTTTGTATCTCAGTTACTTTGTATCTCAGTTACCTTGTATCTCAGTTACCTTATCCCAGGAATCCTGATTACCTTAATTCCCAGGAATCTTGGTTACTTAATTTCCCTAGAACCTTTATTTTAATCACTAATCTTTAATTCTGGAGTCAGAACTGTGTTAAAGGCATTAATTTTCGATATGGATGGCGTTCTTGTGAACTCTATGCCCTTCCATGCAGCAGCCTGGAAAAAAGCTTTCCTTGATATGGGTATGGAAATCCAGGACCAGGATATTTATGCAATCGAAGGTTCAAATCCCAAAAATGGTCTTCCTTTGCTTATTCGAAAAGCCAGAAAAGAACCAGAAGCATATGATTTCGAAACTATTACCTCAATCTACAGGAAAGAATTCAAAAGGGTATTTAAACTGAAAGCCTTCGACGGAATGAAAGAGTGCCTCGAAGTCCTTAAAACGCGTTTTCTGCTATCAGTAGTCTCGGGCTCTGACCATCTTATTGTTCACGAGATAGTTGACCAGCTTTTCCCCGACATATTTGATATTGTGGTTACAGGAGACGATATCACAAATTCAAAGCCTCATCCCGATCCTTTCCTTAAAGCTGTTGAACTCCTTAATGTGCAGCGGGAAGAATGCATAGTAATAGAAAATGCCATTCTGGGTGTAGAAGCTGCAAAAAAAGCCAAAATCTACTGTATAGGGATCCCCACATATCTGGAGCCTTCACAGCTTGGCAGGGCAGACCTTGTGGTAGGAGATCACAAACAGCTAATGCAACATCTTCTAAGCCTTGAGCCAGCTCACGGGTTCGGGGTATGATAAAATTTAGTTACTTCCAAAAAAGAATTGGGCCCCATATGGGGTCACAGTAACCTTACGGTTTCAAGGTTTGTAAGCGCCCTGGTTTCAATTTTCAGTTTCTTATAAATCGAACTTGCCAGGTCAACACAGGCCTTTTCATCTCCATGCTCGGTAAATACCCTTTCCGGACGGGGCTGCATCCTCTTGATGTAATCCATAAGCTGTCTCCTATCGGAGTGACCTGAGAAACCGTCAACTACCTGGACTTCCATGTTTAACTTCAGGATTTCAGTGCTTCCGCCCTTTCCTGCCATAGGGATCTCTTTCCATCCTTTCTGGATTCTGCGCCCGATTGTTCCATCGGCCTGGTACCCTACAAACACCAGAGAATTGCGTGGTTCATCGGCAAAGGCTTTGAAATAGTCCATAACCGGCCCTCCGTTCATCATGCCTGATGTCGAGATGATTACACAGGGGTGGGGGTTCTGAATTATCTTCTGGCGCATGTCATGGGAATCAACAGGCTTGAAGCATTCGGACAGGAAGGGGTTCTGGCCTTTCTGGAATATCAGTTTCCTCAGATCATTATTCAGGTACTCGGGATGTGTAGCATGAATTGCTGTTGCTTCCCAGATCATTCCGTCCAGATAGACCGGAACTTCAGGAATCAGTCCTTTCCTTATAGACTCTTCAAGCACTATCATAACTTCCTGGCTTCGACCCACTGCAAAAGCCGGGATGATACAAATTCCTCCCCTTTCCACAGTGTTTTTCACTACCATCTGCAGGTGCCTTTCGGCGTCCTTAAGTGAAGGCTGGAAAGCATTGGAATTCCCATAAGTAGCTTCACTGATAACCGTTTCGACTCTCGGAAACTTATTGACAGCAGGGTCGAAAAGCCTCGTCTTCTCATATTTGTAGTCTCCAGTAAATACGACATTATGAAGCCCGTCTCCAATATGGAAATGAGAAATAGCCGACCCCAGAATATGGCCTGCATTATGGAAAGTCAGTTTGATATCAGGAGCGATATCCGTTACTTCCTCATAGTCCAGAGGAATTGTGTGTTTGAGAGTCTTTGCTACCATGCCTGACTCATAGGGAATCTTTTTCCCTTCTTTTGCTGCCACGTCGATGTAGTCAAGCTGGAGCAGCACCATCAAATCCCGAGTCGGAGGCGTACAGTAGACAGGTCCTTCATACCCGTATTTAAAAAGCAAAGGAACAAGACCCTGATGATCCAGGTGAGCGTGAGTAACTATCACGGCATCGATCTGGTTTAAAGGAAAAACTTCAGGAACATACAGGTAAGGAGTCATGTTTTCGTCCGAACCTACATTGACTCCGCAATCGATCAGAATTCGAGATTCAGGAGTCGAGAGCAGGAAACAACTCCGCCCTACTTCTTTGCAGCCCCCAAGCGATGTAACCCTTACCCACTGATCTTTAGAAGTACACTCTTTGTGAATCTTCCTCCCCACCGATTTAAGGATTTCTTTTCTTTCCTTGAGGTTGTTTCTCATAAATTCCCTTACATTCTTTACTGTACGGGATTTGATAGGGGGAGTACGCACAACCTTTGGAATCCAGCCAATCTGCTTTGTGATTTCACGGAGAGTAGCGCCGTGCTTTCCGATCACAAGACCAGGCTTTTCAGCTTCAATAATTACTTCTCCGGAATCTGGGTCAAAATAATAGCTTGAGATTACGGATTCTTTTGGAACAACTTCTTCGATTATAGAAATAGAGTCTTCAGGAGTTGCAAGCACCCTGGGGTCAGGGCGCATTGCAATCCGCGTTCGGAGTTCTTTTGCGAGGTTGCGAATAATGTTCCCATCGTCTGCGAATTTGCGGGGCTCTTCGGTATATAGCACAAGCTGAGGCCCTTCAAATTCCACATCGGTAATTGTAACTCCCGCGGGTAGATTTTTCTCAATTTTATGTTTGAGGTCTAATAGTACATCTTCAATAGGCATCAAGAATCTTCCTTTTTGTCAAAAAATGGAAAAGTATATAGATATTGGAAAAACGATAGATTGAAAAAGATGTTAGTTTAGTGTTAGAATAAAAAACCAACAGTTTAAGTTATTTAGGTAATGAAGCTCTTATGGATTTTACTTCTTCAGGGTCCAGTCTCCTGAACGCCTCCTTAGTAATCACAACTACATCGATGTTCTCTCCAGACGCTGAATCCCTTTTAGTTGCATTGTGGATCGCTCGGATAGCAAGGTCAAGACCTTCTTTTATAGTCATGTCTTCCCTGTACTGGTCTTCAAGCACTCCATATGCCATGGGAGAACCGGAACCTGTAGCCGATATCCTTGTCTCTTCGATACTTCCTCCAAGAGCGTCAAGTGAGTAGATCCCAGGCCCATTTTTGTCAACTCCCCCTATAAGGAGCTGGACCATCATGGGATAGTAACGGTTGGCATTTAAGAAGTTTGACATTAAAGTTGCAATACCTTTTATTGTCATCGACTCGTTTCTACGCATCTTATAGAGCTGTGATTCTACATTTACGAGCCTCACAAGCTGCTGGGCATCCCCTACCGAACCGGCAGTGGTCATTGCTACAAGGTCGTCGATCTGGTAAACCTTCTTTGCAGTTTTACTTGCGATGAAATTCCCCATTGTGGCTCTCTGTTCACTTGCGAGCACGATACCATCGGTACAAACTACTCCTACGGTAGTTGTGCCCTTTAGATATTTGTCATTATCCATAAACATACCCTCATAATAAGTTAAAAATGAGAAAATGTCGCTAAAAAAAATGTTTTAGTGAGGTAAGTATTTTTAACTTAAATAGCAGGATTTAGCACTTCATTATCTCATTATTAATATCGCTATATATAAGTTTTCCTTCTCTTTTTTATTGAACGCGTCTAAATTTAAATTCGAAGGAAGATTTGGTAAAATAATTTTTCATTTACAGGAGATTCAAAACTCCTGATATCCCGAAAAATCCAAAATTTAAAGAAAAAGTCTCTCGACCTCTTCAGCAAGTTTATTTACTCTCTGAATCACATTTTCGGGTACCTCTTGCTTACGCATGAGCTCAATTCTCTCAGCTACAGTAATCCTGCTCGTTCCCTTAACAAGGTTATCGGCATGAGCAACTATTTTTTCCTCAAGGCTTCGTGGAAAATAATCGTCCTCCGGAAGCCCTAAAGCCCTTGCCTCTTCTTTTGAGATCCCTGCTCCGATATGTCTTTTTATTATTTCAGAAATCTCAGGCTTGAGTCCCTCGATCCTGGCTAGCCTGTACCCTTCTACTGCATGAGCGATTTTATGTGTTTTACATCTCCCAAGATCGTGAAGAAGAGCCCCGACTTCCACCAGTTCCGGGTTTACATCATGCCCTGCTGCTTTTGCCTTTTTTGCAATTTCAACTGCGAGTAATGCGACTTCCTTACAGTGTTCTATCACATTTGGAGCACATCCGTTTTCCTCAAGCAGGTTTATTGCTTCGGCTCGGGTAGTCAAGGTAGATCACTTACACTGAACTGAGAGCATCTACACGCTTTCTCAGGACATCAATAAAATATGAGTTATCGTAGAAGACCAGGTCTTCTCCACACATGGGGCAGAGAAACTCTGTTTCTGTAGCTTCGTCAAAAAGAAGGCGAACACAACCCTGAGGGCACATATAGAAAACATTGTTTTCTTCGAAATCAAGGCGAGTCTTCAGGTTGCGGAGCAATTTTTTCTTTTCCTTCATGAGCTGGTGCTCTATATCAGAAAAATCCAGGCGCCAGAGATATGTTAACCATCCACTGTTTGAATCTCTCTCCCGACGACATATTGCAAATTTGTTTTCGTTTAATATGAAGAGCGTTCTCCTCACGGTGTTCAACAGAACCTCGGTCTTTGCCGCAATTTCTTCATCCGTAACCTCGCCTTCAGGCATTTTTTCAATCATTTGTAGCCCTTCTTCCCCTACAAGGCTCAGGAGGTATCCTCTAATTACCTTGTCATTTATATCAACCAATATGTTCACCTCGCAAATGCCAGTATGAATTGGATATACCAGTATTAAAATTTACATTCCCCTTTTCCGGAAATATTTCTTAGCCAGAAAAAATTGAACATTCTAAACATTCTTAACTTTTAATTTTCATATATTCTCGGCAAATCTCAGGTATCTTCTCTTTTCAGCTGGTTTTCAATAAAAGCCCTTATCCTGTTTGCCCCTTTTTCAAGCGATAGAACTGCCTCTTCTCTTGTAGAGGTACACGCGAAAAGGGAAGTAAGAGGCCCATCAGGCTCTATAACAGTTCCCTGGGAGGGAATGTCAGCGCCTTTTTCCCTCAGAATGAGCTCCATGAGCTTTTGATCTATAAAAAGTTCTCGATCCGAGTAAATAACTCCTCGTGCAGCAAAACCTTTAGCTTCGGGTTTCTCAGGAAGTTCTCCTCTAAAGCAGCCAGCATGAGCCTCAAAAAGGTTAATGTTCATTGCCTTCTCGACAGTATCAAGACTTCCCTGGAACCTTGGGTTTATTTCAAGTACTACAGGCCCTTTTTTTGAAGCCAGAAAATCCACTCCGTTTGAGCCGAGGAGCTTGAACTCAAGCACCAGTTCTTCAGAAAGGGCTTCCATTTCCTCAGCTTGATTGGTCATAAAAGGGGTTATATTTCCACAATAAGCAAAGGGCAGCCGCGAAAGCCAGGGTATTCCTATAAGCTGTTCGTTAACAGCCACTGACAGGGCTTCGTTCTTTGTAGAAAGCAAGGAAACACTTGAAGGCGTTCCTTCCAGAAACTCCTGAATAACAATGGTATCTTCCGTAAGCTCTGGATTCAGCCCGTGTAATTCCTCAAGGATGGCTAAAAGCTCCTGTCTGTTCCTGGCAATTCGGTTGAAAATTCCTCCTCCGCCTGAAGCTGGCTTAATCATAACTGGATATTCTATTGCGTCCAGTTCTTCCGAGGAATAACAGCGTGGATGAGGGATTCCAATGGCTTCAAGCTTTTTCGAGAGATAAAGTTTGTCTGAAGCCTTCTGCATCGCATCCGGACTGCTGGCAAGTACAGGGCAGGGAAACTCATTGTGGTCAAGCATTTCCAGTCCCGAACCTGGGACAAGGGCATCAAACTCAAGTCCAAACTCAGCCATCTGAGCCTTTATCCTGGAAGCCTTAAGCTGGTGCAGTTCCTGTATAGTTCTGCACTCAAGAAATGCCGTGGCATGGGCACATTCCCGCAGGTCAAGGTCACAGAAAGCATCTATAGAACAGACCGTATAGCCAGCCCGGCTTGCAGAACAGACAACATTCCGGGTATCAAATCCGATTACAAGGATATTCTGCATGTTTCCTCTTTCTGGACCATTCATTTCGCTTGCGGAATCTCAGAATGCGCCAGTGCAAAGATTCCATATGGGGTTTTCAGGACAGGAATTTCACTTCCTGCTTCTGCGTTGAACGACATAGGTTTCTTTATGGCAACAGTCTCATAAGTTTCAGGGTCAAGCACCAGAATTGCATTGTCTTCGATTGAGACCAGCACTGTTAAAACCGCATCCCCTATATTGCCTATTTTCTCTGCACCTTTTAATTCTTCAGGGGTTGAGATAAATCTTGAGCCGTCCTCAAGGGAAGTTCCGTTAACCTTTTTTCCAGAACTCTTGATCTGGATAACCTTTCCTCTGAATCGAATCACATCTCCTGGCCCGAATTCGGGAAGACGTACAGCAAAAGTAATCCTGTAAAGGTTCTTTCCATCTTTCATTCCGACAAGGGTAGGAGATTCGGAAAAGTTGCCTCCAAGTTCAGAGTTGATTAATCGGCATACCTGCCTGCTAGCGTTCATGGAACCCATGTAAAGGTCTATCCCTCCCTTTTGCTCCACTTCCTCACTTATAAACGCAAGCCGGTCACCCTTTTTTCTCATGCTTTCCATGGCTTCTCTGGCAATGGTCATCGAGCGTTTATTCTCTTCTTCAGTAGGAAACCTGCCTGCTGCCCTGATCTGAATAATCGCTTCAAAGTACCCTCCGGACTCCCTGCTGCACATATCGCAAGCTGACCGCTGAATCCTTACCTCGGTTTCAGCTTCTGCGTGCACTGGTTCTTCTCTGACCACTGCATCGACTTCAGCTCTTACCATATACATATAAGGCGTAATCTCTCTGGGTTCAAGGTAGACTTCCACATCTCCGGCTTCGTTGTGGATGAAAAGGGCATCTTCTACAGCCTTTAGCACCACATCTTCAATATTACCAACATCTTCCCACCGGCTTCTATGGAAGTGTGCTCCACAAGCTGAACATATCCTTACATGAAGAACATGGGGCAATTCAATCAGTTTGAAAGTCTCAAAAAAGCAGTCCTTGCAAACTGAATCAAAAAGCCTGTAGCATTCTCTGCCGCATCTAGGGCATGTAATAAAATTCATCTGTAATCCTTACTTCACAATGTTCTTATAATAGTAAACTTTTCTTGAACAATAGTCTTCCTGGAATATTAATTTTTGAAAATATCAGAAAGGAAAATTTCTGCGGTATATTTAAGCAATTGACCTGTTAAGCTTACTCATGCTATTTAAAAATAGCTGGATTTTCTAATTTCTTTTTAGCATTCAGACTCCCCAAAGTTATAGAGTGCAAAAGTAGCAAAGAGCTCATATCTTTACAATGTAATAAAATTATAATTCAGGTATAAAACGATTTAAAATTATATTTTAGATGTTTAGTAATTAGTATTTGTCTTATATAAATATTTCTTAAATTTAAAAGGTATCAGAAAATACTAGAAATTAATTTTCACAGGTCTCGTTTTTCAGAAAGCTAAAAGCTATTTTATTACAAAACTGTCTCAAAAAATTCTAAATATATAATCCCACAATTGTTTAAAAAAGAAATTTCCGTGTCCTTTTGACACGGAATATTAATATTCAAATTTATTTTCTGATTATTTTGGAGGCCAGTTCTTTTCCATAAATCCAGGGAGCCTTCCTGAGTCCATTGGTCCCACAAGAACCTTTGCACCGAGTTTGTCCTCAATGTCACCCTGTAGACGGGCAGCAAGACCCGGAGTAATTACCGTGTTGTGGGTAACATCTTTCTTGAGGTCAAAGCCTGACTTCTCAAAAGCTTCCTTCACTTTATCAGCGGTCAGCTGCCCACCGGCAACAGATGCTTCCACACCGATACCGTCTGTGTTAACTGCAAGCAGCCAGCAGTTGATGCCGTTTGAGGCAAGATCGCTCTCTACTGTGTAGTAGGTAAGAGCAAAGTTTGTTGTGAAGAGAACTGGGGAATTCTCATCTGGGGTTCCTACCTTGTACATCTTCGAGTCCACAGCGACAGGAGACCTCGGGTCGGTGTAAATTGTCTCGGCCAGGTGCACTTCGGGCATGGTGGCGTATGGTTCCATGCTGTGGAGAAGCATAATGTCTCCGTACCTGATGGTAAAGACCGAGGAAAGAACTGTTTCCCAGTAGGATGCACTGACAGGGTCCGAAATTCCAGACATCCAGGCAGTAAGCGGCATAGCCATGATTGGATATGCGATCTCGGTATCGCCCATAATGCCTGCTCTCCTAATCTTCAGGAAGTTGGTAAAGGTGTCTTTCAGGCCTTTGCCACTTGGGTAGGTTCCTGGGTCGAGAACAATGTCCTTGATACCTGCTTCTGCAAAGGTTTTTGCGAGGCTCTTAAGGGTATCAAGGTCATTGAAAGCTGAGACTACGACAGGCACCTTATATTCAAGGGCCAGTTCTCCTACTTCCTTCCAATTGTCTTTGTTTGCAGCATAAAGCAGAGGGTTCTTGTCCTTTGCAACCTCAAGTCCTGCCTTCAGGACTGCAGGGTTAAAGGAACAGAGAATCACTGGCAATTCTGTGTTTTCTATAACTTTCTTGACAGCTGCTGCAAACTTTGCAGGGTCATTGGATGCAGCTCTTATTGCTACACCGTCAAGGAGCAGGTTGCGTCCGACGTAGAACTTTTTGTAGTCAGTAATTTTCTTAACTCTTTCAACAAGGGCAGCTTCCTCCATTGTATCAGTAACATCGAAGAACATCTTTGTCTTGTTGAAGAAGGTCAGCTTGTGACGGTAAAGCACATCGTCGCCACCAATCTTGGCTACTCTGTCGCCTACACCTATTGCAACTTCACGAATTTCCGGGGCAAGGAGCTTGTCAAGCTCTGCGAGTTTCTTTGCAAACTTCTTCTCCTTTACAAGGGGTGGGCAGTCTGTTGTCTTCCCGGATCTGTCGATCAGCTTGGAGGCAAATGCCATACAGGTAGGCTCACCACATTCTCCACAGTTGGTCTGAGGAAGGTATTTGTAAGCTTCTAATGGGCTGTTTATTTTCATGTTTTACACCCCCGATCCGATCCAGTTAGCAAGGTCAATAGGCTCTGCCTCAATTGAACCAAATAAAGTCTGGGTAATGTGCTTCAGGACAGCAACCGAGGTTGGGTGCATCATCATGAAGAGGTCGTTTCCTGCAATAGCAAGAGAGAGACCTGTAACGATTTCCCAGATTGGTCCTCTGTATTCTCTGGGGCCCCAATCCGAGTCTTCCTTCAGTGGTGAGCTAACCATCCAGGACTCACGGGCACCCCATGCATTGGTGGTACCGGATGACATTGGGAAGGTCAGTTCTTCGTCACCCATAAGGGCTGCGAGGCGGATACGCTCCATGTTGGTGTAAGCGTAGTCGAGACCATAGCCGAGTGCTGCAGTGGTTGGGTCCATGATGATCCTGTCTCTTGGGACGTTGCACTGCTTCATGAGCTTCCTGTTAAGCTCCTTCTGGGAGTTCATATCCAGCTGAGTCCATGAAAGGACATCATGGTCGTACTTTAATGCAGCCTCTGCAATCTTTGCGTAGTCAAGGTTCAGGCTTGCAGATGCAATCAGGCAGCGCTCGCCTTCTGCAACTTCTGCAGCTCTTGCAAGGACTTCAGGGTCTTTCTGTGGGTTCCCGGAACCGCCTATTGCGATTGGGACATCAACAGCCTGAAGTACTTCTTCTACAGTCTTTGCTGCTTCCTTAGCAGGTGTGTCTTTAACCAGTGGGTCGGTTGAAATCAGGTGGATTGTGATCATGTCTGCGTTGAACTTTTCAACGTTCTTCTTTGCCCATTCTCCTGGGCTGTCCATGACCTCATCATAGTTCTCCTTGACAGCTTTTGCAAGACCGATTCTCATATCGAATACATCAATGGTAACCTGGTTCCTGTTGGGCATTACGGCGTCAGGGAAGAATGGAAGGGCTTTTTCGCCACCAACCAACACTCTCTTTCCACGGCTTCCACCATCTGCAGAGGTGTTACCTATTGGGACTTCCTGAATAGGGGTTGCCCATTCTGCAAAGTTTTCAAAACTGAATTTGGCAGGAATGAGATCCTTAAACTTAGGAGCTGCCAGAGCAGGGGAAATAGCAGGGGCAGCAGGGGCACCAGCCGCAGGGGCACCAATGCCTACAGGGACGCCGAATATGCCAGCAAGTCTTGCGAAGTGCTGTGCAAGTACTGCATTCTCCTGTCCGAGGATAGCAGCAAGCATCGGGTCAAAGCCGCCTCCAAGTCCATCGAGTTCAATCTCAATGTCCCCTTCTATAGTTACACCTTCAAGGGAGAGTATATCTACATCCTTGAACATGTCTGTCATTTCTGATAACTTAGCTTTCTTTGCCATGTAAACCTCACCTTTTCTGTAAGTTTTCCGTTTTGATGAGTGACTGTATAAATAAAGAAATAATACAGATTTTACTTCCAGATTCTTCCCCGATATGGAAAGAAAAATTGAGGCAGAAGTAAACTCTGCCACATATTTCACATGATTTTGAATATCATTTCAAGCCCTTACAAAGGGCAAAGGGATCCATATCTCATTTCCGGCACGTTTTTCTGCAATATTACAAATTCAAAAGAAAACCGGGATTAGAATCCCAGTTTTTTCACAATACTTTCGATTTCTATTGCAGCAATTGAGTCGTCCGAAATTTCGAAGAGAGGTACGCCTTTTATATCCATTTCCTCGATTTTAGGGTCGAGTGGAATCATACCTATCATGTTAAGTTTCAGGTCCTCTGCCAGTTTGACAAGCTTGTCGCGGTTAGCATCTGTAACCTTGTTTGCAATAACGTGAATTCTACCAATGTTTGAGTCCAGTTCACCCACAAGTTCATGAATTCTCTCAGCAGTCCGAAAACCCCTTCGAGAAGCGTCTGTTACGACAATAAGGTCATCTATGTCCCGTATAATCTTCCTGCTGAAATGTTCAAGACCGGCCTCTGCATCAATAATAACTACATCATAATTCATGATCAGTTTATCCATGATGCCACGGAGAAGGTTGTTTACATAACAGTAGCATCCTGAACCTTCGGGCCGGCCCATGACCAGGAGGTCATAGCCAGGCATTTCTTCGATGATCTCATAAACCTTGCTTTTAAGTACGGACTCTTTATTCATATCGGGATTGTCAGGCCTTGGTTTTGTGATCTCAGCCTGTAAATACTCCTTTGCATCCCCGATGGTTTTTACGTTCTCACAGCCAAGAGTCTCAGGCAGGTTAGTGTCTGCATCTGCATCAACTGCCAGGAGAAACTGACCTTTTTTGGAAAGGGAGCGGATCAGAAGAGCCGCTACCGCTGTTTTACCAGTCCCACCTTTTCCCGTTATTGCAATTACTTTTGTCACAGAATACCCCATTGGATTGTTTTTCGTCTTAGGCGATTACTTAGTCACCCAACTACGTTTAGTCCTTCTTCTCGCTGATGACCATTCTTTCAATGGAGATCTTTGCCTTCTTGAAGGTGATCTTAATTCCACCAGCCTTACCAGCAGGCATCATTGGCATTGAAGCCATTGCAGGCATCTGGAATCCGGCTGCAGGCATCATCATTGGAGCGGCTGCAACAGCGACTTCCTCTTCTTCTTCCTCTTCCTCTTCTTCCTCTTCTTCCTCTTCTGCAGCTGCCCAGCTAGCAACGACCGGGTGGTTCTTCTCCTGCAGGAAAGCCTTCAAGGAATCAATGTCAGTTGCATCGTTCTCAGTTGCGATCTTATCTTTGATGTCTTCTGGAATAGTTTCGGCAATCTTTTCCTTGAGCATGGATGGGAGCCAGACAACTCTGTTCCAGCCACCATCAGCCTGGATAAACTTGGGGGAATAGAAGTAGGCGACACCGATACCGAGGAAACCTACGATCTGCTTTCCACCGCCTGTCTGACCTGCCATAGAGGAGAAACCAAGACCGTTAGGGGCCATTCCCTGGTATTCTCTGCTAACCCAGCCAATACCGTCAACCTCAGGGATGTAGAATCCGACAACTTCAAAGCAGCCACAGGAGGTGTGTGGGGAGTCGAAGAAGGAGTGGAGTTTAATCTTGCTAAATTCGCCACTTGAAAGCTTTACAGCAATGTCATTGACACCGGAGTATTCACCGGTGTTGGAATCGAGGAGTTCACCCTTCTCGATTGCAAACTGAGGTCCTTCTGGGTCTACCTTTGCTGCTGCACGGCCGTCGAACCAGTTGATTGCACCACAAAGAGAGACTCTGTCAGGGGAAACTACACAGACGTTGGTTGGAGCAAAAGCCTGACAGAGGGTACATCCATAGAAGACGTCAACATCTTCGTCATGGAGGTTCTTTGTCCTGGCATCTCTTGTCTTGAAGATCTCCTTTGCTTCTACCAGCTTGTTCTCAACTTCAGCCTTGTCGGTGTAGAAGGTCACCTGCATCTTCTCAATAAAGGGAAGCTCGGTCTTGAAGAGCATCATGACAGCTTTTCCGAAAGAATCAAGGGAGTCCATCTTTGCAGCTGTATCCTTGGAGATTCTCATCCATACATCATATCTCTGGTTCAGGTGCATAATGCCCTGGCAGTAGTTGATGAAATCGTGGATACGCCTCTCGATGACAGATTCAAGGTCAGCCTCTATGAGTTCTCCACCGATGTTGAAGACCATTGCCCAGGGGTAGGTTTTACCCTCTTCCATTTCCTTGAGATCAGGGCCGATAATCGTAACTTTGTCATCTTCGATCTCGTCCATGGGTTTTGCACGGACAAGTTCCAGACCCAGGGACTTTGGGCCACCTAGTTCAACAAACATTCCTTCCTTTCTTACTCTTTCTCCTTCAAACATTGGGGAAATCTCAAATGGGAATTCTGCCATTATATTTCGCCTCCTAAATTAAACTTATAAAAGGTCAATTACCTCATCCAGTGCTGCGATGTGATCTGCTTTGCTAAGGTTTCCAAAGGACATCGTTGCATTCTGGATGTAGCTCTTGTCTATCGAAATTGCTTTTACATCACTGAAGTTTTTAGTTGCTGACAATACCTGGTTGATGTAGTACTTCTTGTGGCCCAGGAGTATGATTGTGTCATAGTTACCATTGCCATCAAGTCCTGGCCAGTTAGGATCTGTCAGATAGAAGCCAAGCGCGTGCAGGTTGATGTACTTGGCATTGACACCCTTGTCCACAAAACCAATCATTGAGCTACCGGTTGCTGCAATCGGGATGTTCTTTGCTTTTGAGATCTTCACTGCACGGTCCAGAACCTCGGGGTCGAGAACTCCGGTTCCAACTACAAAAAGTGGCTTTTTAGCCTTTGAAATAAGCTTGGCGGCTATTTCTGTGCTTATAGCTTTTGAGGTCTTTACACCGTAGGTGGTAAACAGTTTTGTATTCTTAGTAGTGTCAACCATCTTCAGGCCTCCTTGCAAAGTCTCTTAAGGTTAGTCGGCTGTGCAGAGACATCGAACTTAATTGCCGGACCGGAAATGATCTTCTTCTTCTTCCAGTCGATTTCCCAACCGCGCTCGGATTCAAGCATCTTCAGGAGCATTTCACGCTTGGCAAGTGGGAGATCAGCTTCATTCCTGACAAACTTGTACAAGTCTTCGGGTAGCACACCAAGGTACTTTTCACTAAGCTCCATCCAGTGGGTCAATTTAATGGACCTGCCCATGCTGTTATCGGATACACGAATACAGTTCTTTGCCAGCATAACACAGGCTTCCTGCCAGGTTTCTGCAGTGGTAATCAGGAACTCTGGAGATGGCGGGATTGCCATTTTGGAACCGTTTCTGCTGTCGTAAAGTTCCCATTTGCTGTCGTCGTAGGTCTTTGCGATCAGAGCTCTCCTGTATTTACCGCTGTGGGGACCAAGTACTGCAGGAATACCATACATGTTACACCCGGTACCGATAGCTGCTGCCTTCTGTGAGTAAGCACCCCATGCAAGCCCGACTGCACCGACACGGTTGATTGCGTAGTCAGCAATCTCGGCAAGGTTGCCTGAAAGGTTCCTGCTTGCAAAGATTGCAGCGACCTTGTGGACTGTACCCGATATGTGGGCATTCGAGACGCATGATCCGGTGTTAAGGATGTTACCTTTTTCGAATCTACCTGGGTATCTCTCGTACAGAGTCTTGCCGTCAGCATCCTTGTACATACCGATATCCATTGCAGAACATCCTGAAACTGCAACGATGTAGTTCCTGTTAAGGAATTCTTCTGCGATGCTGTATACGTCTTTGGAGCCTGCAGGATAGTTGGCACATCCGATAATTGCGATGACACCCGGGGTGGTACCCATAACCAGATTCAGGCCTTCTGCCCTGATTTCTGGATCGCTTACCTGACCTCTTCCTGCTCTTACAAAGCCTTTCTCTTCGGCAATGGCCTTCTGGGCAGCCTTCTCGATCAAGCTCAGAATGGGGATTTCCTTGTTACAAACCTGCTCGCACCTGCGACAGCCTACACAAAGGTCATGCAGCTCTTCCAGAGCAGAGTAGTCTTCTCCCTTAGCCACTGCAATTGCTGCAGGGATTCCAAGCTCTTCTGGACATGCCAGTGCACATTCTCCGCATTCCACACACTTGGAAACAAGGGCTTTCATTTCGTCGTCTGTAGGGATGGCTGAGAGCCCTTCGGCTTCGCGAATCGGGGCCATCTTCAGAGCGACCTTGGGCACAAGTTCTCCCAGTTTCTCGTAGTCCAGCATTACACAGCCAGGAATCTTGCCAGTTACCAGGTCTTCTACGATTGCATCCACATCATCATTGGTCCTGTCATCCAGGCCGTACATGATCTTTTCATTGGATGCGATGATCGGGATCTTAAGCTTCTGTCCTTCCATGACGAGGTCAGCTCTTACGCACTGTTCGTCAAGAACGATTACATCAGGAATTCCGGAGCGTACGATCTTCAGTTCCTTTGAAATGGTACCGACAATCTTTGCATAGGGGGCTTTCCGGTCTTCTCTCTTGTACCTGGTCATGTCGAATGCAGTACAGCAGAGACCTCCGATTTCCATCTTGTCAGTCAGACCATTGTCTTCCATGTAGTCCATGATGTAGGTGACACCGGCAACGTTGTGCCCAATGGCAATGATGACTGGCTTGGAAGCATCAATTGTTCCCATACCTACTTCAACAAGAGGAGCCTCAGGATCGGATTTCGGGAAACCGAGTGCAGTAACCTGAGCAATATCGGAAACTTCCATACCTACGTGGTCAAGAACTCCAGCAAACATTGCCTTGTTATCATAGTCAATTGCTGCTGCTTCCTGTCCTGCGTGTACAGTTGCAAGTAACTGGCCTACCTCTTCTTCAACATATTCCATTATTGGTTTGAGTTCGCCGAGGGTCTTCGGCTGCCGACCTGTGACAAGCTGAATATTGGGGGCAATAACATTCGAAGCGCCCATGTTAATCGGCATATCTCCCCCGAAGAGGTCAACAATGTGATTAAGCAGGTGGCGGCCGTGGGCACTGTGACATGCACAACCAGTTAGGCAGCGCAGGAAGAACTCTCTTGCAGCCTGACCTTTCATATCAATACCACAGGCACCTCTCTTGTTTCCTTCCAGGTTACACGGTCCAAAGGTACAGTAGCAACACTGGTCACACATGGGGGTGTAGACCGGCTCGTAGCGGTCAAACAGTGTAAAACTCCAGTCCCTTAATGTGGCGATTGTGGGGAAGGGGGTCGGACCCATCGGGCCAAGTTCTTCTTCTGCTCCTTTTACTTCTTTGGCAACCTCCTTTGCTGCCCCTACAATATTATTGATAGTGATCTGAACGGATTCCAGATCTTCTATAGAAAAACTCCCGGTAGTTAGTTTGCTCATTTGAGCTTTACCTCCTAAATTTGTATAAAGTCGACTTCACCAAGACGATTGCAATTTCTAATTTTTCGGCATATTTGTAATTATCAAACACTCCTTGCCGTCTGCTTAAAGTTACAACCGTGTAAGTAAATGCGCTTCTGGTAAAATGCTATTAGCTACTTTTTTTCAAATAGCAAATATTTCACCAGCGTTTTTTCAGCTAAAGTCGTTTTTAGAGGAAATATTTCCACATAAAAGTCGTTTTTAGGGCTTAATCGCTCTTCAAATCCATTTTTACGCCCTTTATCTCAAAAAAACCGTTTTTGCCAACGATTGAGACCTAAATAATAAGCAGAGGTCGCTACCGATGGATAATAAACACTAATTAAATGTCTTAACGTACCAAATCTATATAATATTTTCTAATTTGTAACACGCATTTCGAGATGGGTAAAGTGGGAATGTTCAAAATCAGTTGACTTTGTGAGTTTATTTTAACTATGTATTCAAAAAAGAAGTTAGTGTCTTTAGACATGGGTTTTTTAGAAAAAACCATTATAACCCTGGTGTTTTATCTCTTTGTGCTATTACTTGTTAACAATTATACGTTTTCCTCATATTTACAACAAGTGATTATGTAAATATTTGTTATCAAATGAGGTAATAATCCTTAGCCAAAACTTATCCTTACGGGAGATATAAAAATGAATAAATGTTTTCAATTTTATAAATGTTTGTTGAATAATTAAATCGAAAAATATTTATAGGTTTAGCATTGCCATACTGCTTTACACAGTAAACGCCGTAAACTATTTTTGTATTTTCACAGGCAACATGTAAATATAATATCTATATTAAGATATTAATTTGTTTATTTTTTCATTAAAATATTATATAATCAGATAAAATATAACATAAATTCATTCTCTAATAAGCTACTCTTGAATAGGTTATTCTTGAACATAATGAGAACAACTTTTAAGGAATTGATTTTGAGTTTCCCACGAGCTTTAGCCTCTGATTTATTTCATCTAAAGTTTGGACGAGGAAAAATTGGCTTAGGAATGCTTCAAATATAATATCAAAGGTTTTTGTTGCCGAAAATGATTATTTGGGAAAATAGAACTATAGGTCAACTCCCAGACTCAAAAGATGAAGTCAGATTTTTATCATTCCTTAGTTAATAGACCTCTGAAAAACGGAATTTTAAATAAGGTGAACGTCTAAGCCATAGTATTCGAAAATTTACTGGCTTACACATAAAGCAATTAAGCAGACACTCAATTAATTCATGAGCAGTTCTACGAATAAGGAGTCAGTTCTAAATTAAGAGTTTTAAAATGATATAAAATATGTATCCCTCTTCAAATTCAATGGAGAATTTTCCAACTTGAGAAATACACAGTAATTTTATCATCTAGTTGTAAAGTTAATACATCTCTTGGTATTGTTTTTCAGACCTGGTTAAATTCTTAAATTTTCAGCAAATACATGAAATTTACTTTTACCCATACGATTTGGAGAGGATACTAAAATATCAATTACCAGGTCAAAAACGATATTGCCGATATCATTCTAAGCTGAGATTCTTTATCTGAGATACAGGTGAAATACTCTAATAATACTCTAGATACTCTAAATACTCGATACTCTAAATACTCTAATGATACTCTAATCGCTTCAAATTCTATAATTGCTTCAAATTTAAGGTGTGATGAGATTAAATGAGAATAATTAGAATATAAACCGGAGATAATTAGAATACAAACCGGAGAATGATTAGGATATAAACCGGGGAATATAGAATATAAACCAGATAATTATTAGAATACAAACCGGAAATTGATTAGAATATAAACCGGAGATAATTAGAGTACAAACCGGAGAATGATTAGAATATAAACCTGAGATTGATTAGAATATAAACCTGAGATTGATTAGAATATAAACCTGAGATTGATTAGAATATAAACCTGAGATTGATTAGAATATAAACCGGGGAATATAGAATATAAACCGGAGAATAATTAGAATATAAACCGGAGAGTAATTGGAAATATGTTTGACCTTAATGCAGCTTACACCCCTGGAGGCGGAACAGGTGGCAAGTAAAGATTCTGTTTTCGCAAGCCCTTCAATGGTAATAATTGCCCTGTGCACGCTTTCATTCTTCCTGGAAATGATTCCGGGCATAGGTGATGTTTATTATAGCATTTTTTATTTTGACCCCATTTATCTTGTAACAAGGCCCTGGACGCTTGTTACATACATGTTTCTGCACAATGGTTTATTCCATCTTTTATTCAATATGCTCGTCCTGTACTTCTTCGGAACTGCACTTGAGCGGCGGATAGGGAACAGACAGCTTCTGGCAATTTTTTTCACCGCCGGAGTTCTATCGGCAATAGGGTATACGTTTTTAAGCCAGCCAATATTCAATATCTCGCCTGGTCCAATGGTTGGCGCAAGCGGAGCAATCTACGGGGTCTTTGCAGCCCTTACAATACTTGAGCCTGATATTCGTGTTTATGTCTACTTTGTCCCGATGAAGCTAAAACATGCCCTGGTGCTTTTTGCTCTGTTTGATTTTCTGATGGTAAACTCATCTGACATGATAGCCCATACAGCTCACCTTAGCGGTCTCTTTGTCGGTCTTTATATGGGCTTCCGAATAAAGAAAATCGAGGAAAATTTAAGACCGGGATATATCGGCAGGTGGTGACTCTGGAAGGAAATGACCTTCTGGAGGGCACATACTACTATCCAAAACCCGATCCAGGAGAGAAAATTCCTATCCTGATTTTAAATTTCAGGAGACTATTTGCAGCATGGTCTCCGGATTTTAAAAAGACCCTATACTTTGAAAAAAAACCCGAGAATGAAAACCTCAAAAGGGTGAGGGAAATTAATCTTCTCCATGTCTATGACTGGCTTGCGGGCAGAGAAGGAATGATAGAACTTACTGACCCGGAGTTTGAGCAGTTTATGGAAGTTTATGAGGCTTTTCTGGAAAGGCTTGGAGAAATCCAGTACCTCAGGCGTAAAAAAGGAAGAAGAGCGGAAAACATCTTTGAACTCAAAGAATCTCCATACGTTATTCGAGAAGTAAAAAAGGGACCCTTTTCCGACAATTTATAAATAAAATTACTACGTTTTATAGATCTACGATTTTATAGATCTACAATGTTATAGATCTACGATGTTACATATCTATGATGTTATAGATCTACGATGTTATAGATCTACGATGTTATAGATCTACGATGTTATAGATCAGGATTTTTGTTTTGCCGGAGTTTCTTCCTTCCTGTTCGCAGGAAGATTCTCAGGGTTTTCAATCCAATCGTTCATAGAAGGATAGAGTTGCAAACGTTGATTGCCTTAATATGCAAATGTTTTACTACAGAAAAGCAGATATAAGGTATCATCGGATTGAATGCAAAATTGTGGTATCAAGATATAAATCTTAGAAATTCGGAACTTTAAACCTCAAATACTGATCGCGGAAGCATAAACTCTGTACCGGCAGATTGGAGGGCTGCTGGTAGTGTAGCTTCCCCCAGAGTTAGTGCTGTATTGTCATATGGCGCAAACAAATAAGGTACAGGTTCCGTGAACTGTAAGATCACAGAGGACATTGATAATGAAACCTGTAAAAAGCGGAATCGACTCAATATCAAAATACCTCCGCTCGAAAAAAGAAGTTGGCAGGCGGAAAATAGGGCTTTTAGTGGATGGTCCCAATATTCTCAGAAAAGAATTTGATGTAAATCTTGAGGAGATAAGGGACGTCCTGAAAGATTATGGAAATATCAAAATTGGGCGCGTTTTCCTTAACCAGTACGCCTCTGACAAGCTCGTGGAAGCTATCGAAAATCATGGACTTGAACCTATAATTTGTTCGAGCGATGTTGATGTGCGCCTCGCGGTAGAGGGCATGGAGCTAGTATATAATCCTAACATTGATACTCTTGCAATCGTTACAAGGGATGCGGACTTCAAGCCGCTTTTGAACAAAGCAAATGAGCACGGCAAAGAAACTATTATTTTTGGAGTCGAGCCCGGTTTTTCCACAGCACTAAAGAATTCGGCGGACTATGTTATTCTTATGAAGAAAGACAGAATGAGCAGTTATGATGAGTCCGATGGAATAGGACCAGGTGAAGGAAAAATTGATACATCGGAATATCAGGACAGTATGTATGAAGAATCCATAGAAAAGACCTGATTTATGCCTGTCCTTTTTTGATATTCCTTTCTCACTTTTTTAAGAGTAGTTAACCTCTACGCCAAGGATTTCTTTCTCTCCTGCAAAAACATCCCGTGCGATCTCGGCACAGCCTATTGCAGCATGCCACTTTCCAAGGCACTGACATTCTTGCCCCAGATGTGCACGGATTTTTTTCTGCACATATTCGAATTCGCCTACGGACCCTGCAAGAAAAACCTCTCCGATTGTTCCATAGTCCTTAAGAAGAAGCTGCATTGACGCAATTTCCATGGCTGCAAACAGCGAAATAGTATCAAGGGCCAGGAGGGCAGGCCTTTCTTCTTTTTCGGCTGCAAGGAAGAGTTCTTCCCGATCTTTATATGGAGTCATTTTCAGAGCTCCGGCTTCCATAAAAGCCTGGTTGGCGGTAAAGTGCCCGTAATCCACGTCCCTGATAGCTTGCAGGTCAAGGGGCCCGTGATGAACACCCGGGGCAAATATGCAAGCATCGATTGCCCCAATTACCTTCCCATCGGCAACGGCAAGAGTAACAGTGTTTGAACTTATATCGGAAACCACGAAGTTATTATAACCAAGGCATAGGATATGGTAAGCAATTCCCAGTTTTTCGGGACTTGTAAGATGGGAAAACACCTTCATTCTGGAATCGACTTTGCTCTCCGTATGAAGGCCAGGGATTGCTATTGCCGGGATTCCGGAGTTCCGAATGGCATCAAAAACTCTTGTGCCCCCTCCTGTCTTTTTTCCCGCCCCTTCAATACTCTTGAGCCCTCTTCCTTCAAGGTTTCTAACATCCTTAATTGTGGAAAAACCGTCTCCCATCGAGTACGTCAGTGCAATAAGGTCGATTGTCTCACGCCGAATTCCAAAATGCTCCTCAAGCGAGGTCAAAATCTCATTTTCGGACATGGCTGCTGCCTCAGCCCTCTCAAGCTCAAAGGTAAGGGTATTTTCCCCTTCGATGAAAGCAAAACGCATTGCAGTGGTGCCATGATCAATCCCTATAAAAGCCAATTACCTGTCTCTCCTTTAACGCCTCAGAGGGCAGTTTTCAAGATTTCATTCAGTTCATTCATAATTCTATCTCCCTCTTCAGCGGTCCCAACTGTTGTTACCAGTCTTATTTCCTGAAAACTTCTGCCTTCAGAGAGCAATAGCCTCAAGTTCCCTCTCGCATCCGCACGCAGTACTTTCCCAGTGAGGCTGCCTCCAGCAATGCCTTTTACGGAAATTACGGTTGGGATTACCTTTTTTACTTCAGGGTGCTGGCTCACAAGCTTTACAAGTTTTTTACCAGCCCTTCCCCCAATAATTGTTGTATGAGCTCCACCAAGCTTATTTTTTGAGGAACTTTGTGCATTTTCCTGTAATTTAATTTTATTTTCAGTCATTGTAGTCAAATCGGTAACCTGTTTCTCTGGCACCTTTTTCCTTTTCTTATTTATTGTTTTTATATTTATCACGTATATCTATTTATCTGGTCAGAATCTCAAAGAAGTGGTTCAGACTATAAACCTTCTTATCAAGGTTTTGTCCTGAAGCCAGAAGCTGTAAAAAGAAGATCTCCAGAATCCCAGGAACACAAATACTCCAGATTCTGGATAATTTCGTTTTTCTCTAAAAACGCTTTTTTTGTGAAAGTCCGTTTTTTCGTTAAAATCAGATCTTTTCAAGTTCCTTCATGCTTATGAGCTTGATGCCTTCTTCTTCAAGTGTTTGAATTGCCTTTTCAATGTCGTTGACCCTGACTATTAAAAGGGCTTTCTGATCCCTGGTGACAAAGGCATATGCATAGTCAATGTTGATCTTGACTTTTCCGAACACTTCTGCAATACGGGACATGCTGCCAGGGACATCATCCATTTCGATTCCCAGAACATTGGTTTCGGAAACGGTAAATCCTGCATCATGGAGTATGCTGTGAGCATAGTCGGACCTGTCCACAACCATGCGAATTATTCCGAAGTCTCCGGACTCGGCAATGGTAAATGCCCTGATATTTATGCCGGCGCTTTTCAGTTTATTTGCGACGTTTGCAAGTCTGCCAGGTTTATTTTCCGCAAAAAGGGAAATCTGCTTTATAATTTTGTCATCCATTCCAGCACCCATGTCCTTATATTGCTTGTTCTTTGTCCTTATACTGTTTATTCATATTCTCTCTTACTATTTTTTATAGTCTTCTTACCAGAGTATAATATAAGTCTCGATGTCAAGTAACATCTCCATATCAAATATAATATAGTCTCTATGTATACTTTAAGCTTACATACAGTTTTTAAGCTTATAACCAGTTATAATCAATTCAGCAGTAAATCGCCTTATTTAGAGTCCTATTTAGAGTGTTATTTACTGATATTGTTCTTGTATATAATCTAAATCTTTTCTGTACTGGCTATTTTATTCTTCACTGGCTATTTTATATTATATCTGATAACTTTACTTTATTCTGGCTCAGCATGGTAACAGAAACTCGAGAGATTGTCCCCAGAAAAGTGAAACCTGCAGAATAGTAATATTTGCAGGTTTTGTTTTCGCTCTTTGAAGCTTTCAAATCTTTCTCTTGTCGATAACTTTCTTTGATTTTCCTTCAGAACGGGGCAGAGAGCCGTGCTCCACCAGTTCCACCTCGACTGCAAGATTCAGTACGCTTTTAAGTGCGCTCGAAATCTTCTTTTTAAGTGCCATCATGTCTGACATTTTATCGCTAAAGGCAGACTCATGCATTTCGATCTGGACTTTCATGGAGTCAAGGGGTCCAATCCTGTCTACAATGATCATGAAATGGTTTCCTACTTCAGGAATCTTCATAAGGACCGATTCTACCTGTCCTGGGAACACATTGATTCCGCGCACGATAATCATATCATCCGAACGCCCACTGATGCGTGTAATCCTTGGATGGGTTCTTCCGCACACACAGGGCTCCGAAAGCTTTCGGGTAAGGTCCCGTACTCTGTAACGGATTAAAGGAAGAGCTTCTTTATTAAGAGTAGTGATTACGAGTTCCCCAATCTCGCCATCAGGAACAGGCTCACCTGTTTCGGGATTAATAATCTCAACAAGGAACTTGTCTGCCCAGATATGAATTCCGCACTGTTCCGAGCATTCGGTAAAGAGAGGACCGCTCATTTCTGACGTCCCGTAAATATCAATAGCTTTAATCCCTGATTCGTCTTCTATACGTTTTTTGAGTTCTTCGGACCAGGGCTCGGCCCCGAAAAATCCCATTTTTAATTTAGTATCGTCCCTGATACTAATACCTTCTTTCCTTGCAGTCTCAATCATATAAAGGAAGTAAGAAGGCGTGCAGGCTATAGCAGTGACGTCAAGGTCTCTCATAAGCTCAAGCTGGCGCTCGGTGTTTCCGGAGCTTGTAGGAAGTACGGTTGCGCCCAGTTTTTCGCTTCCGTAATGAGCACCAAGCCCACCTGTAAAAAGTCCGTACCCGTAACTTACCTGAAGGATATCATTTTTTCCCATTCCAACAGAAGTAAATCCTCGTGCAAGGGACTCTGCCCACTCATCAATGTCATTCTGGGTATATCCTACGACTATTGGTTTGCCTGTTGTACCTGAAGAAGCGTGGAAACGGGCGAGTTTTGAGTTCGGGACGCAAAACATACCAGTTGGATAGGTATCTCTGAGATCCTGTTTAACTGTAAAAGGTAACTTCCTGATATCTTCAAGAGTTTGGATGTCTTCCGGCTTAACCCCGTGTTCATCAAACTTTTTTCTATAAAAAGGAGAGTTTTCATACACATAATGTACAAGTTGCTTCAACTTTTCTTCCTGCAGCTTATTCAAATCCACTACAGGCATTGTCTCTATCTCAGGATCCCAGTATTCTGGCATTTTTTCACACTCTGTATATCTTATATTCTGGGCTCTCGATATCAGGCCCAATAGATTCTAGCTTTTTTCCTGCATATCTCATTTCATGCCGCTTTAAGGTCATGTTTCAGTTCTCTGTAATTGCTTTTTTACTCCGATTGCTTTCTTACTACGGAGTTTATTATTTTCGAGTTTATTATTTTCAAAGGAGATATACTTCCGGCAAATATAATATGAAGATTAGCTGGAGTAATATGAAGTTTAAGCTAGATTCTCATATAAATAAGCTGTTAGGACGAAAAAAGATTTTATAAGTAAAACTAAAAGTTTTACCAGATGCAATTCCCTGATGCAATTCCCCGATGCAATGGCAGTGTGCCAATTATTCTGTAAAATCACAAATCTCAAAAAATTGCAGGGTCGAAAATTCTATATCGGAAGATCAATTTTCTCCATTGTACGCAAAAAATTGACTTCAAATTTACAGCAAATTTGAGACACTGCCGATGCAATTCCCCGATGCAATTCCCCGATGCAATTACCAGATCAGTTATCGAACTCTGGTCATATGAAACAAAATAAGATTTTAATTATACTACGAATTAAGGGATTTTTGAAGTATATTCTGAAAAATGAACCCATTTTGGTTATATTCTAAAAAATGAACCTATTTTGGTTATATTCTAAAAAATGAACCTATTTTGGTTATATTCTGAAAAAGAAAACTTTGTTTTACTTTAAGAAATCACTCATTTTCAAACTCTTCGATATCATCTTCAAAAGAGATCTCTTTTGATGTTCCTCCAAGAGAAGCTTCAAGAATCTTCTTTGTTCTTTCCCTGCATTTATCCAGCACTTCTTTCATATCACCGATCACATCGATTCCGGCAGCTCCGGAATGTCCGCCGCCTGTACCGTTGTACTCGTTACTTATATCTTCCATTAGCTGGCCAAGGTTGACCCCGGCACTTACGGCGTCACGCTTTGCTCTTGCACTTATCCTGACGCTTTCACCTTTGGATGTGCCAACAAAAGCGACATCTGCACCGATATTAATGAGCATGGAAGATGCAGAACCTCCGAAAGAGCTGACATGGGAAGATGCTATCAACATATCCTGTACTCTATCGAGCTCGAGGCGGCTTGCGGCTTTCAGGATAGCTATGCGCATTGAAATATCCTGTGGGGTAGCAGCCATAAGATCCAGCACTTCCCCATACTCAACGCCGCTATCCTCTATAATTTTGGATACTACCCGGAACGTATCTGCCGATGCATGTTTGAAATGCCCGGTATCCGTTACGATTCCTGTGAGCATCCCGATTCCCACGCGCCGGTTAATAGGTGCTCCCATTGCTTTTAAGATATTGTAAACTATTTCTACGGTAGAGGTACTGTTCCTGTGCAGGTAGAATTCGGCATTTTCTGTCAGAGCAGTAGTTGTATGATGATCGATAACGCAATACCTGGTAAGTTCTAGGTCATTTAATTGTGCTTTTGTGGAGGTATCAACCACAACGACAAAACCGTAATCAGCCGGATTGGGTATATCAACAACCTCAATGCCAAGTCTCTCTATAAGCACAGCAGCTACACGGTTGCAGCCGTCCACAAGTCCGACAGTGCCTCCAATAGCTTCGGAAAGAGCAAAAGCACTGCTAACCGCGTCCGGATCTGCATTCCGGTGACACAAATATAAAATATTTCGATAGTCAAGGAGCCGGTTGAAAAACTCCGCTTCATTAACTTCCATTGTCCACTCTGGCTATCGTTTTTATAGATATTGATCTCCCTGGATTCAAGAATTTCGAGATTTCGGCATGGCTTATTTTATGAGTTTTGGCAAAGCTATAATTTATTTAATATTCCTTTATGCTGGAATAAAAAATAAAATTATTGTGCTCTGGCGCCTAAAGCCTGCTGAATCTGCTCTTGAAGCTGTTTAAAGCGAGATGTGAGCCTTTCTTCCTGCCTGGAAATGGACTGAAGCCTGAGTGAGAGTGTTTCTTCCCTGTCTTTCAATTTTGTAATGGACTCTTCCTTGCTCGTTTTTATTACTAACTCCCCTACATTGCGGTAGACTACTGCATCGTCAGTAAGTCTATCTAATTCGTCCAGAGCCATCTTTGACTCTTTTTGCATAGCTTCAATCTGTGATTTTTGCATAGCCAGAGCCTGTATCTGCTGCTGTATCTGCTGAAGCTGTGCTATCTGATTCTGAACTTGAGGAGGTAATTCTGCGGTCATATGATTTTCACCTGAGTCCTCAATAAACCTAAAGGGATTTTAATGTTTCTGTTACAGCTTTCGAAAAGTTTCCCTTCGCCATTGAAATTAATCTGGAGCCCTCCTGCCAGAAACTCAAATAACAGATTAATCCTAAATACCAAACAGTATAATATTTATTGATCTGAAGGATATCTGAGTATAAATGATCTGAAGGATATCTGAAGTATAAAATGATCTGAAGGTTATCTGAAGGATATCTGAAGTATAAATGGCTGGTTAATCTCCAACTCGATGGTCTAAAGAGAAAATTGCTTGAGAAGGAATAATTATAAAAGAACCGTTTATCAAAAAGAGACCATAAAAAACCATTTATCAAAGAGTTGTTGTAAAAAAACCATATAATAAAGGGGAATAATAAGGGGATAATTATAATTAACCTTATTAAATTATGATTGGTCTCATTAAGATCAATTTGAACTTTAAATTTATTGATATTCAGGAGATATTCAAAGATGGAAAAAGGCGGAAACCTTAGAGAGATTAAATCTCTGCTTGAAAAATTCACCAATGCACACGGGATCTCAGGCTTTGAGGATGATATTCGAGAACTCCTTGAAAAGGAACTTGAACCCTATGTTGATACCATGCGCAGAGACTGTATGGGAAACCTTATAGCCCTCAAAAAAGGAGAAGGCCCTTCCATAATGCTGGCTGCCCATATGGACGAAATCGGGCTTATGGTCAGGTATATTGACGATAATGGCTTCCTCAGGTTTGTCGGTATCGGGGGATGGTTTGACCAGACCCTTCTTAACCAGAGAGTTGTACTTCACGGCAAAAAAGGTTCAATTCCCGGAGTCATCGGGTCCAAGCCTCCTCACGTAATGAAAGAGGAGGACAGGAAAAAGCCAGTGAAGCTGGACGATATGTTCATCGATATCGGAGCAAAAGACAGGGAAAATGCTGAGAACCTTGGAATTGAGATAGGAACGGCAGTTTCTATTGACCGGGACTTTGTGCCTCTGGCAAACGGAAAGATAACCTCAAAAGCCCTTGACAACCGTGCAGGCGTCGTTATCCTTATTGAGGTTATGAAGCGGCTTTCCAAACATAAAATCGGAGCAAATGTCTATGCCGTAGGTACTGTCCAGGAAGAGGTAGGGTTAAAAGGTGCAAGAACCTCTGCCTTTGGGGTTTATCCGAACCTTGCGCTTGCCCTTGATACAACTATTCCTGGAGACCACCCGGGCATTACTAAAACCGATTCTTGCCTGGAAATCGGGAAAGGCCCTGTAATTACATTAGCCGATGCGTCCGGAAGAGGCCTTATAGCTCACCCGCAGATTATTAAGTGGCTTAAGGAAACTGCCACTGAAAATGAGATCCCTTACCAGCTCGGCGTTGGTTCGGGAGGCACAACAGATGCGACCTCAATACACCTTACAAAAGAAGGTATTCCTACAGGTACAGTCAGCATAGCCACTCGATACATCCATTCACCTGTTGAGGTCCTGGATATGGCGGATATTGACGCGTGCGTTTCACTTATTGTAAAAGCAATAGAAAACGTAGGTAAATATTTCTGAAGCCCTTTTGAAATAACTGCAATAGGTAATTTTACGCAAGAGTCGCATACACTTTGCTCTGTGTGTTGCGGGAAAAACTCTTGCAGCTTTGTTTTTCTGACTTTTTTTCCGTTTTTTTTCTGCATATAATCTGTGTTTGTCGGTGGCTCAGTCACCGGTATGAATATTTATTGTTTCAGCTTTCAAGGGGTGACTCGCTTAAGAGTGGAGCCTTAAAATGAAACGAAAAAAGTTAAAACTGTAATTAAACATATTTCATTAAATAATTCTAAAACGGTGCTATTAAGGGCTAAATAAAATTCTTATTGTGAAACTCCAGGCAAGCTACAGAGAACAGACTTCATATATCATTTAGATACAGAGAACAGACTTCATGTATCATTTAGATACAGAGAACAGACTTCATACAGCATTTAGATGCAGAGAACAGACTTCTCATATAACATTTTATATGTTCATCAATACCGGCAAAAAGGGAAAAGCTCTTGATCCTCGATAACAACCATACATAATTAAGCTAGTACAATTCCTGCATGTTCACATTTAACGATCCAATCAAGCGAATACGATTCCAGGTAATAATTGAATAATTCAAGGTTTGCGTAACATGGCTCTTAAAAAATCCGAACTTTACTCTTCTCTCTGGTCCAGTTGTGACGAACTGCGTGGCGGAATGGATGCCAGCCAGTACAAGGACTATGTACTCGTTCTGTTATTTATCAAATATGTCAGCGATAAATACGCCGGTGTGCCTTTTGCCCCTATCATCATCCCTGAAGGTGCAAGTTTCAAGGATATGGTCGCACTCAAAGGCAAACCAGATATCGGCGATCAGATCAACAAGAAAATAATTGGTCCACTGGTCAATGAAAACAAGCTGTCTGATATGCCGGACTTCAACGACGCTACCAAGCTCGGCAGCGGTAAAGAACAGGTGGACAGGCTTACCAATCTCATTTCCATTTTTGAGAATCCTGCCCTTGATTTTTCGAAGAACCGTGCAGACGGTGACGATATCTTAGGCGACGCTTATGAATATCTGATGCGTCACTTCGCAACGGAAAGCGGCAAAAGTAAAGGGCAATTCTACACTCCGGCCGAAGTCAGCAGGGTTATAGCAAAGATACTCGGTATCCGCCAGGCCAATACGACAAGTTCGACCACGGCTTATGATCCTACATGTGGTTCAGGTTCGTTGCTTTTGAAGGTCGCAGATGAAGCAAAAACCAAGATAACCCTGTACGGTCAGGAAAAAGACGCAGCTACGTCAGGTCTTGCTCGCATGAACATGATCCTGCATGAGAATCCTGAGGCACTTATTGTGCAGGGCAACACCCTGACAAATCCCAGGTTCAAGGACGGCGAAACACTCAAGACTTTTGATTATGTTGTCGCCAATCCGCCTTTTAGTGACAAACGCTGGAGCACTGGCCTTGATCCAATGAAAGATCCCCATGAGCGTTTCAAGCCTTTTGGGGTTCCGCCTTCCAAGCAGGGAGATTACGCTTATCTGTTACATATCGTTCGTTCGCTAAAGATCACAGGAAAAGGAGCCTGCATCCTGCCGCACGGCGTGTTATTCCGTGGTAATTCCGAGGCCGATATCCGCCGTGCCCTCATACGCAGGGGTTACATTAAGGGAATTATCGGTCTTCCAGCCAACCTTTTCTACGGCACCGGCATCCCGGCCTGTATCGTTGTTATCGACAAGGAGGACGCACAAAACCGCAAAGATATCTTTATGATTGATGCCAGTGCGGGTTTCATGAAGGATGGTCCCAAGAACCGTCTCCAAGCTCAGGATATCCGCAAGATTGTGGATGTTTTCAATAAGAAAGCTGAGGTCCCGAAATATTCGCGGATGGTCAGTTTTGAAGAGATCGAGAAGAATGAGTTCAACCTCAACCTTCCGCGCTATATCGACAGCCAGCAGGCTGAGGACTTGCAGGATATTGAGGGACATTTGCATGGAGGCATTCCTTCTGCTGATGTGGATGCTCTCCAGCGGTACTGGGATGTCTGTCCACAGCTTCGGCAAGCCCTGTTCAAGGAGAATCGACCTGGATATCTGGGCCTTGCTGTGGACAAGGCAGATATCAAATCCACAATCTACGAGCATCCTGAGTTTGTTGCTTTCACAGCCGGTATGAATGCACATTTCACTGCCTGGCGCACTAAGAGTTCTGCTATGCTCCGGCAGTTGCAGGCAGGCTGCCATCCAAAGGAAATTATAGCCACGCTGGCAGAAGACCTGCTCGCTCACTATGAAGGTAAGCCTCTCATCGATAAGTACGATATTTATCAACACCTGATGGATTACTGGGAGGAAACGATGCAGGACGACTGCTATCTCATAGCTGACGAGGGATGGAAGGCTGAGACTTCTCGCATTATCGAGAAAGATAAGAAGGGAAGAGATAAAGACAAGGGCTGGACCTGCGACCTTGTGCCAAAGCCGTTTATTGTGTCCCGTTACTTCGCCAAAGAGCAGGAAGCTATCGATAAACTCGCTTCTGAGCTGGAAAGCATCACTGCCAGCATTACAGAGCTGGAAGAGGAACAGGGCGGCGAAGAAGGCGCATTCTCCGAACTTGATAAGGTTAATAAGGCCAATGTCGCTGCACGCCTGAAGGATGTAAAAGGCGATACGGAAGCAAAGGACGAAGTTGCTGTTCTAAACGACTGGCTGAAACTCGCCAATAAAGAAGCAGACCTGAAAAAACGTCTTAAGGAAGCCGAGTCCCTACTTGATTCAAAAGCCTGTCATTACTACCCCAGGCTGATCGAGGATGATGTCAAAACGCTGGTTGTGGAAGACAAATGGCTCTCTTCACTTGATATGGCTATCCACGGCGAGATGGACCGGATCAGCCAGTCCCTTACTCAGCGTGTGAAGGAGCTTGCCGAACGCTATGAAACTCCTATGCCGCAGATGACCGACCGCGTTGCTGAGCTGGAGGGAAAAGTTAACCGGCATCTGGAGAGGATGGGGTTCAAATTATGAGCGCGGAATGCAGTGCCGAGAACATCCCTTCCGGCTACAAAAAGACAGAGATAGGGGTGATTCCAGAAGATTGGGATGTTGTCACTACCTTAGATGCATGCTCTAAAATCCAAGATGGAACTCATTTTTCTCCACAGATCTCTGGAAATGACTATCTCTACATTACCTCTAAAAATATTCGATTCGGTTATTTTGACATATCTACTGCCTCTAGAATTGACACAGCCCAGCATCAAGTGATTTACAGGCGTTGTGATGTAAAAAAAGGTGATCTTCTTCTTACAAAGGACGGCGCAAGTACAGGAAACGCCGCACTTAATACGCTTGATGAGGAGTTCAGCCTACTTTCAAGCGTCGCTTTTTTGAGATTCCATCAGAGTAAATACTGTGCAGCTTATTTCCTCCAGCAGATTCTAACCTCTTCTGGACAACACCAGATTCAAGATGCTATGGCAGGTAATGCGATTACCCGTTTAACTCTTGAAAAAGTCAAAAAACTTCGCTTTCCTGTGCCACCTACTCTCGCCGAACAAGAAGCCATCGCCGAAGCTCTCTCCGATACGGATGCCCTTATCGAATCCCTTGAGCAGCTCATCGCCAAGAAACGCCAGATCAAACAGGGCGCCATGCAGGAGTTGCTGACTGGTAAGAGAAGGCTGCCGGGGTTTAGTGGGGAGTGGAAAGTGAAGTTGCTTGATGACCTATTCGACTTCAGTGGTGGACTGTCAGCTTCTCGTGATCAGCTTTCCATGGAAGGATATTGCTATCTGCATTACGGAGACATTCACACATCGAAAAAAAACTTTATTGATGTTAGATCTGAACAACAGGACATACCAAAACTCAATATCTCTTTGAAAAAAGTGGCCTCTCCATCATTGCTTAATGATGGAGACGTTGTCTTTGTAGATGCTTCCGAAGACGACGAAGGCACGAGCAGACATATTGTAGTTTTCAATAAAGATAAAATCCCTTTCATTTCAGGCCTGCACACTATCGTTGCAAAGAGCAAGAAAAACGAATTGGATAAACAGTACCTACGGTACTGTTTTCAAACTGATGACGTAAAAAAACAGTTTTATTTCTTTGCTGTTGGAACCAAGGTTTCTGGGATTAGCAAGACGAACATCGTGAAAATCACGCTTCCGGTTCCTTCACTATCCGAACAAGCCGCCATCGCAGCTATCCTCTCTGACATGGACTCAGAAATTACCGCGCTGGAAGAAAAGCTTGCTAAGGCTCGCCAGATCAAGCAGGGTATGATGCAGGAACTGCTTACAGGGAGGATTAGATTAGTATGAACATTGGAAAACCCGAAAGAGCCACCCAGGACCGAATAATCTCTCTTTTTCATGATGAGCTTGGCTATCGCTACGTAGGCAACTGGATTGACCGGGACGGTAACAGCAACATCGAGGAAGGACTACTCAATGCCTACCTGACAAAAAGCAGCTACACCCCCACCCAGATAGGCGTTGCTCTCTACAAGCTGGACATTGAAGCAAACAACCACAACCGAAGCCTCTACGGCAACAACAAAGCTGTCTATAGTCTGTTACGTTATGGCATTCCTGTGAAAACTGAGGCTGGAAAGGTCACTGATAACGTCTACCTTATAAACTGGCAGGAGCCGGAGAAGAACGATTTTGCCATTGCCGAGGAAGTAACACTCAGAGGAAACCGCGAGCGTAGGCCTGACATCGTGCTCTATGTAAACGGCATTGCAATCGGCGTGCTGGAACTGAAAAACAGCCGTGTGACAATCGGTGATGGAATCCGCCAGAGCTTATCCAACCAGAGCCCAGAGTTCAACGAATGGTTCTTCAGCACTGTCCAGTTCATCTTTGCAGGCAACGATTCCGAGGGCTTAAAATATGGCGCTATCGGCACGCCTGAAAAGTACTTCCTTGAATGGAAAGAAGACGAAAAGGATAACAGCCGTTTCAAGCTCGATAAATACCTGCTCAAGATGTGTAATAAGGACCGACTTATAGAGCTGATGCATGACTTCGTGCTCTTTGATGGCGGCGTCAAGAAACTACCACGGGTTCACCAGTATTTTGCTGTCAAAGCAGCACAGAAACATGTTATGCAGCGCAGGGGAGGTATTATCTGGCATACACAGGGCAGTGGCAAAAGTATTGTCATGGTGCTGCTTGCCAAATGGATACTCGAAAACAATCCCAATGCCCGCGTGGTGGTAGTCACAGACCGCGACGAGCTGGACAAACAGATCAAAAGAATCTTCAATGATGCAGGGGAAGATATCGAACGTACCACCAGCGGTCGCGAACTGATAAGCATGCTCGGCCAGGCCAAACCACGTCTGCTCTGCTCCCTTATCCATAAATTCGGCCGTAAAGGTGTTGACGATTTCGATGCGTTTATCAGAGATCTGGAATCCCAGCCAGGTAAAGCCGTAGGCGATATTTTTGTCTTTGTGGACGAATGCCACCGCACCCAGAGCGGCAAATTGCACCGGGCTATGAAGGCGATCATGCCAAATGCTGTCTTTATCGGTTTCACAGGTACACCACTGCTCAAGAAGGATAAACAGACCAGCCTGGAAGTTTTCGGCGGCTACATCCATACCTACAAGTTTTGTGAAGCGGTAGAAGACAAAGTAGTGCTCGATCTAGTTTATGAATCACGCGACATCGATCAGCGCCTTGGCTCCGAGACAAAAATAGATGCATGGTTTGAGGCAAAAACCAGAGGACTTAACGACTGGCAGAAAGACGAACTCAAAAAGCATTGGGGCACCATGCAGAAAGTGCTCAGTTCACGCTCTCGCATGGATCAGGTGGTAACTGACATTATTTTTGATTTTGGCGTAAAAAAGCCTCGCCTGACCAGCGAACGCGGAAATGCTATTCTGGTAGCTTCAAGCATCTATGAAGCTTGCAAGTACTTCACCCTCTTCCAGAAGACACTTTTCAAAGGCAAATGTGCCGTGGTAACCTCCTACAATCCGCAGGCTCAGGACGTAACAAAAGAAGATACAGGCGCAAATACCGAAACAGAAAAAGAGTTCATCTACAACACCTACACCGAGCTGCTCAAAGATATAGAAACCAGGCCAGGCATGACAAAAACCGAGACCTATGAAGAGAAAGCAAAGGATCTGTTCACTAAAGAACCGGCGAACATGAAATTGCTTATCGTTGTGGATAAACTTCTCACAGGCTTTGATGCACCTCCCTGTACCTATCTCTACATAGACAAGTCAATGAAAGATCACGGCCTGTTTCAGGCAATCTGTCGCACTAACCGGCTGGACGGAGACGACAAAGAGTTCGGTTATATTGTGGATTACAAAGACCTTTTCAAGAATCTGGTAAACGATAAAGGGACCGGAGCACTTCAGGTTTATTCCTCCGAGCTTGACTACAGCGCTGGCGGCGCTAGTCCGGAAGTGTTGATGCAGGACCGCCGGAAAAAAGGTAGGGGGCGCCTTGACAATGCTTTAGAGGCATTGGCTATACTCTGCGAGCCTGTTGAACCGCCGAAAGGAGAACTGGAGCACATTCACTACTTCTGTGGAAATACGGAAATCCCAACTGACCTCCAGGAACGCGAAACTCAACGTGCTGCTCTCTACAAAGCTACTGCTTCACTCGTTCGTTCCTATGCAAACATTTCCGACGAACTGGAAGCTGCAGGATATAGTAGCTCAGATATTTCTCGCATTAAACAGCTACTGGAATATTACCGGAATATCCGTGAGATCATCCGCAGGGCTAGCGGTGAAAGTCTTGATCTGAAAGCTTATGAAGCAGATATGCGCCATCTTATCGACACTTACATCGAGGCAGCCGAGCCCAGAAAGGTTTCATCCTTTGAAGATATGCCTCTTCTGGACTTGATCGTAAAAACGGGAATTGACAAAGCCATTGCAACTCAGCTTGATAGACTGAAGGGCAACAAAAACGCTGTTGCTGAGACTATCGAGAACAATGTCCGCAGCAAAATTATCAAGGAACAACTGAACGACCCGGCATATTACGAGAAGATGTCTGCCCTGCTGGAAGAAATTATAGCAGCCAGGAAGGCAAAAGCCATTGAATATGAGGAATACTTAAAACGGATTGCGGATCTGGTAAAGCAGGTGGAGGCAGGACATGAGGACGATATCGTCGATGTACTGAAGAAAAGCCCTGCTTTAAGAGCACTCTACAACAACCTGAAAGACTGCGGGAAAAAGTTAGAGGGCCAGATAAAAGAAAACGACGAATACGGCGAATATATATTACCCAGCGATCCGACTCTTGACCTGGCACTGAGACTCGATGAAACAATAAAAAGGGTAAGGTCCGATGACTGGCGTGGTGTTGAACCACGTGAAAGGACTATAAAGCACGCCTTGTACGAGGTCCTGCATGACGAAGCAGAGGTTAACCGTATCTTCTTTATCATCAAGGCACAAAAGGAATACTGATGAATACCCAGATCGAACTTGGTGATATCACAGTAGACGTAGTTTTCAAGGATATCAAGAACATTCATCTGAGCGTGTATCCTCCAGCCGGTAGGGTAAAAATCTCTGCTCCTTTGCGAATGAATATTGATACAATTCGTGTTTTCGCCATTTCCAAATTAGGCTGGATCAAAAAGAAGCAGAAAAAATTCAGGGAACAGGAGCGTGAAACTCCCCGTGAGTACCTGGATCTTGAAAGCCATTACGTGTGGGGAAGACGCTATTTGCTTAAAGTTATCGAAGTTGATGAAGCACCTTCTGTCGAATTGAAACATAATAAGATGATATTGCGAGTGCGACCTGGAGCAGATGACAAAAAGAAGCAATCTGTTATTGATGCATGGTATCGTGAACAACTCAAGAAAGCTGTGCCACCGGTAATTGCCATGTGGGAACCATTACTGGGAGTGAAGGTAGAGCGGTTCTTTGTGCAAAGGATGAAAACAAAATGGGGAAGCTGCAACCACAAAGCACGTAATATTAGACTCAACACTGAACTTGCCAAGAAGCCAAAAGAATGTCTTGAATATACCATTGTACATGAAATGGCACATCTGCTGGAGCCAACACATAATTCTCGCTTTATAACGCTAATGGACCAGTTCATGCCAAAATGGCAGTTCTGCAAGGATAAACTGAACCAGTTACCGGTCAGCCATGAGGAATGGGCTTATTGATACAATTCCTTTGTACCCAATTACCAGTTTCTATGTATCCTTTTCAAATTTAATTCCTTATGACTTCTTTAAAGTCACATTCAAGTTGGTTCAATGACTTGCTTGCTTCATTTTTGTAAAATAAGGGCATTCTACAAGCCCTTCATTAATCAGTTATGTAAACTGTTCTGAGCCGTGAAAGGAATCTACCTCGTTTTTGTTAACTGTAAACTAAAAATACTATGGTATACCTATTGAGGAAAAGTTTCAGAGAGCCACAGCGTAAACCAGGAAATCTTCCTGAAAAAGCCGGGTTCCTGAGAAAAAATATATGTAACATTTGTATTAATACATTGGAGCTTACAAAATAGGACATAATATTATAAAATGACAAGTATTATATAGATATTATTTTCCTGTTTTGCCGAAAGAATCTATCTCAATAAAACAAAGACTGAGGGATTATATTATTCGAAAATGTCCGCTTTCTGGATACTACTTTGAGAGACGGTGAACAAACACCTGGCGTTGCCCTTACAAAGGACAAGAAGCTTTTAATCGCCCGAGCGCTTGATGAGATGGGAGTCTCGATAATTGAGGCCGGTTCTGCCATCACTTCCAAGGGTGAAAGAGAGTCTATCAAGGCTGTTGCAAATGCAGGGCTTAAAGCTGAAATTTGCAGCTACTGCAGGATTGTAAAGTCCGATGTTGACCATGCTCTGGAATGCGATGTTGACTCTATCCATCTTGTAGCACCTGTTTCGGACCTTCATATAAGGACGAAAATCAAAAAGGACCGGGATGCAGTACGGCAGATCGCAGCTGAAGTAACGGAATATGCCAAGGACCACGGCCTGATTGTGGAATTGAGCGGGGAAGATGCCTCGCGTGCAGACCCTGAGTTTCTAAAGGCCATCTATGCCGACGGAATAGCTGCAGGCGCTGACAGGTTATGCTTCTGCGATACTGTAGGTCTTCTGGTACCTGAAAGGACAACCAAAATTTTCCGGGACCTGACTTCCTCGCTGAAAGCACCTATCAGCATTCACTGCCACAACGATTTCGGTTTTGCAACTGCGAACACGGTTGCTGCCCTGGCTGCAGGGGCAAAACAGGCCCACGTAACTGTTAACGGGTTAGGAGAAAGAGCTGGAAACGCATCCCTTGAAGAAGTAGTAACGAGCCTGGAATGGCTCTACAAGTACAATACAGGTATCAAGCATGAGATGATCTACCGGACTTCAAGGCTTGTAAGCCGGCTTACAGGAATTCCCGTATCACCAAATAAGGCTCTTGTAGGTGGAAACGCATTCACTCACGAAGCAGGTATTCATGTCCACGGTCTTCTTGCCGATAAGGCGACCTATGAGCCGATGAGTCCGGGATATATCGGAAGGCAGCGTCAGATCGTACTTGGAAAACATGCAGGACGCAGCTCGATTACTCTTGCCTTAAAGGAAATGGGGCTTGTAGCTGATGAGGCCCAGACCGAAGAAATTTTCAACCGGGTCAAGCAGATGGGTGACCAGGGAAAACACGTAACTGATGCTGACCTGCACACTATTGCAGAAACCGTACTTGATATTTATAAGGAACCACTGGTAAAACTGGAAGAGTTTACCATTGTGTCCGGAAACCGTGTGACTCCAACGGCATCGATAAAACTTAACGTAAAAGATAAAGCTATAGTACAGGCAGGAATCGGGAACGGGCCTGTAGATGCTGTAATCAACGCAATCCGGAGAGCTGTAAGTTCCTGTGCGGAAGATATTATCCTTGAAGAGTATCATGTAGACTCGATCACTGGTGGAACCGACGCCCTTGTTGAAGTAAGGGTGAAACTTTCCAAAGATGGAAAGGAAGTTACTGCAAGCGGAGCCAGGACGGACATAATTATGGCCTCCGTAGAAGCTGTAATGAACGGCATGAACCGCCTTATCCGGGCCGAGTGATTTCAGAAAATGAATTATAAAAATTTTTCAGGAGGGCTGTTCTGTCCTCTCCTCTTTTTCCTGCTGGAAAAATTCTTGAAATCACGCACCGCTGATATTTCTGGATCAGGAAAAACCTTATCCATTATATAACATGATCGATTATGATATATTTACAAAATTAATAACTAGAAAATGTGAGTGTGAGAGATAAATATTTTTAATGAACACACCCTTACTGGAAATGTACTCATCTCCAGGTGAGTGCCCAGTTAAATCACCGTTAAGAAATAAAAAGGAGTTAAATAATGACAACCGGGTCAACAGAAAAAGTTAATGGCGCAAGGGCTCTGATCAAGTGCCTGGAAAAAGAAGGTGTTGACACCATCTTCGGATATCCAGGAGGGCAGATCATTCCCTTCTATAACGAAATTTATGATTCGAATCTGCGCCATATACTTGTGCGTCACGAACAGGCAGCAGTTCATGCTGCGGACGGGTACGCCCGTGCGACTGGAAAGACCGGGGTCTGTGTATCCACTTCAGGTCCCGGAGCAACCAACCTGGTAACAGGGATTGCTACTGCATATATGGACTCAGTACCTATTGTAGCCTTAACCGGCCAGGTTCCAACGTTCCTGATAGGTAACGATGCTTTCCAGGAAGCCGACATTAAGGGAATTACCCAGCCCATTACCAAGCACAACTACTTAGTACAGGATGTAAACGAACTCCCGAGAATCGTAAAAGAAGCCTTCCATATTGCTTCTACCGGAAGGCCTGGCCCGGTATTAATTGACCTTCCAAAAGATGTACAGAACGCGGAGATCGACTTTTACTATCCTGACAAAGTAGAGCTTAGAGGATATAAGCCAACTTACAAAGGCAACACCCAGCAGATCAAACGAGCCGCCGAGGAAATTGCAAATTCCTGCATGCCTATTATATACGCAGGTGGCGGTGTGATAAGTTCTAATGCTAGCGCCGAGCTTGTAGAGCTGGCTGAGACAATTAACGCTCCGGTTACGACTACTCTTTTGGGAATCGGTGCAATTCCTACCGAACACCCTCTGCATGTTGGGATGCTTGGAATGCACGGGACCAAATATGCGAATTATGCAATTCAGGAATCCGATCTCATTATTGCCGTGGGCGCAAGGTTCGATGACCGCGTGACCGGAAAACTTGAATCCTTTGCACCCAACGCAAGGGTTATCCACATCGATGTCGACCCTGCAGAGATCTCAAAGAACGTAAAGGTCCAGATCCCAATCGTCGGAGACGCAAAACAGGTACTCAAGTCCCTTAATAAATATATCAAGCGCTGCAACTCCGAAGCATGGATTGAAAAGATAAAACAGTGGAAGAAGGAATATCCACTTACCTATAACCAGATGTCACCTGATGTTATAATGCCCCAGTTTGTCATCGAGCAAATCTCTGAGGCTTGCAAGGATGCAATTATAGTTACTGAGGTCGGACAGCACCAGATGTGGGCTGCTCAGTTCTTCAAGTATAAAAAACCCCGAACCTTCATTACATCAGGCGGTCTTGGCACGATGGGCTACGGTTTCCCTGCAGCCATAGGAGCAAAGGTTGGCAAGCCGGATAAAACAGTTATTAACATTGCAGGCGATGGCTCTTTCCAGATGAACTCTCAGGAGCTTGCAACTGTAGTCCAGAACGACATTCCTGTTGTTTCCGTGATCCTCAATAATGGTTATCTGGGCATGGTCAGGCAGTGGCAGGAGCTGTTCTATGACAAACGGTATTCTCACACATTTATTAAGGGCAGTGTCGATTTCGTCAAACTTGCCGAGGCCTATGGGGCTCTTGGACTGCGTGCGGAAAGGCCGTCCGAAGTAAGACCTGCAATCGAAGAAGCTGTTAACTCAGGTAGGCCTGCTGTTGTTGATGTGATTGTTGAGTGCGAGGCAAACGTTTATCCTATGGTGCCGGCAGGGGCTGCAATTAATGAAATCCTTGATGTGGAAGAACATGCAGACACTCCCTGCGCCATGCCAAATTTGCGTAAGGCAAAAACTGATAGAGTTCTCGACCTGGAGGAGCAGTAATGAAACATACACTGGCAGTCCTTGTGGAAAATAGGTCAGGAGTCCTCTCAAGGGTGGCTTCGCTCTTCTCAAGGCGCGGATACAATATCGAGAGCCTGGCTGTTGGAGTCACTGAAGACCCAAAAACCTCCAGAATGACTATAGTAGTTGATGGAGATGACCATGTTCTCGAACAGGTTACTAAACAGCTTAACAAGCTCGTTGATGTGATCAAAGTTTCTGATATCGGGGGAGACGAAGCCGTAGAAAGGGAACTAGCTCTTATTAAAGTTGCAGCTGACGTGAGTGCGAGAACCGAAATTATCCAGATTGCGGATATTTTCAGGGCAAGGATAGTGGACGTAGCTCCTAAATCCATAACTGTCGAAGTAACTGGAGACGAAGCCAAAATCCAGGCAATCGAAAAACTCCTCAGGCAGTTTGGGATTAAGGAAATGGCCAGGACAGGTAAGATTGCTCTGGTCCGCGGCCCAAAGAAGGTTTAAATAATAAGGGCAGGTAAAGAAAGGTAGCTGCTTAATTATTTTTACAGATTGGGGCAGCCGGGGGCGTTTTAACCCCCCAAAGCTTCACTAAGAGTAAGCCTGAGGTTTCAGGCCTCTGCTAAAACTTCAAAAGCTGCCCTATCCGAAAAAAGCAACTTTCCATGAATCAACTCAAGTCGACTTAATTCACAGGGAAGTGAACGGATTTAATAAGGATTTAATAATAATATGCTTCCCACAAAATATTAGGAGCTTTGCTCAAAAACTGAAAAATTCATCAGGAGAATCTAATATGGCAAATATAATTTATGATAATGAAACTACTTTTGATGCACTTAAGGACAAAACTATCGCAATAATGGGCTACGGAAGTCAGGGTCACGCTCACGCCCGCAACCTCCATGAGTCAGGGCTTAATGTTGTTGTTGGGCTCAGAAAAAGCAGTTCAAGCTGGGCAAGAGCCGAGAATGACGGCCTGAAGGTCATGACTGTGGCAGAAGCTGCAAAAGCTGCAGATGTTATCATGATCCTCCTTCCGGACGAAAATCAGGCATCTGTTTATTATTCTGAAATCGCACCAAATCTGGAAGCCGGTAACGCACTTGCTTTTGCACACGGTTTTAATATTCACTACAACCAGATTGTCCCCCCGAAAAACGTTGATGTTTTCATGGCTGCTCCCAAGGGCCCTGGTCACATTGTCAGAAGAACCTATACCGAGGGTATCGGGGTCCCGGCTCTGATTGCAGTCTACCAGGATGCAACCGGAAACGCCAGGGAAATTGCTCTTTCATATGTCAAAGGGATCGGTGCAACCAGAGCAGGAGTCTACGAAACTACCTTCCGTGAAGAAACCGAAACCGATCTTTTCGGAGAACAGGTTGACCTTTGCGGAGGACTTTCATCTCTTATCAAGACAGCTTTTGAAACACTTGTTGAGGCAGGATACCAGCCTGAGATGGCTTATTTCGAAACCTGCCATGAAGTTAAGCTCATTGTTGACCTTATCTATGAAGGCGGGCTTGAGAGAATGTGGCATTCCGTTTCCAACACCGCAGAATACGGCGGTATGACAGTCGGCCCCAGGATTATTAATGATGAGTCCCGCGAAGCCATGCGTGAAGCCCTGAGAAGAATCCAGAACGGCGAATTTGCCAAGGAATTCGTGCTCGAAGGCATGGTCAACCACCCCGTACTCAAAGCCATGGAACGCCAGGAAAAGGAACACCAGCTTGAAGTTGTCGGAAAGCAGATCCGTGCAAACATCCCCTGGCTCAACAAGAAGATTGACGATGACTGATTCTACAGTAATTGACAGCCTGTAGACAGAAAATTCATAAATCTGGAAATCTAAAACTCAATCCGGAGGGAAAGTAATGCCAGTAAAAGGAGAAAGCAAAGTCATTAACACTATCCTTAACAGACGGAGCGTCCGAGAGTTTACGGACAAAACTGTTAGCAAGGAAGATATCAGCATAATCCTGAACTCAGGGCACTGGGCTCCTTCCGGATTGAATAACCAGCCCTGGCGTTTCATTGTTATTAGGGACCGGGAGACCATCCAGAAACTCTCGGAATGCACGCATTATTCAGGTATCGTGGCAGGAGCTCCTCTGCTTATTGCGACTTTCCTGGACAATGAAACTTCTTATAACAGGACAAAAGACCTCGAAGCAATAGGGGCTGCAGTCGAGAATATGCTCCTCACCTGCTGTGATCTCGGCCTTGGCGGGGTCTGGCTTGGAGAAATCCTTAACCAAAAAGAGAAGGTCAATTCCATTCTTGACTGTCCTTCCGATCTTGAGCTAATGGCAGTTCTTGCAATCGGAGAACCGGTTCCAAAAGAAAGGACTTCAACACGTAGAGCTCTCTCCGAAATAGTGTTTAATGAAAAGTACGGCCAGAAATGGGAAGAGTAAAACATCCTGAGATTCTCAGGTTAAGTTTCCTTTTAATGATTTTTAAATATTAAATACAAAAGGATATTTTAATATTATTAAGGATTAAGTTTATAAGCTATTTAGCACTATAACCAGCCAGTTAACTGATTATGGTTTTATCTGTTAACGAACTGATCTTAACTTTTTCATAGTGAAGGTCTGTAGTGTAGAGGATATCACTGGAGCCTCCGGAGCTCCGAACCTGGGTTCGATTCCCAGCAGACCTGTTTTTTAAAAAATCTGGTAAGGTCTGGTTTTATTTTTTATATTATTTGCCGGGCAGAAAGTATAATACTGAAATAAAACAGAATATAAGTTAGAAGGTGTAATTTATGGCTAGAGGATTTAATCGTCGCTTCCTGCGTGCTGGAAGAAGGTCATCTTTAGTTCAGTTAATTCTCATAGCGATAATACTGTACTTTTTACTGAGGATTATTTTACCGCTCATTTGGACTCTCATATTGATTCTTGTTGTAATTTTACTATTGAAAATTGTGCTGGAAAATCTTTAAATTGACTGCACTCTCCTTTTTTTACGACTTTTAACTCTCTTCACCTATGCTTTTAAATATTTTTTAATCATCTTTTCTTACGATGTAGGTGATGCATTGTCAACCAGCAAGAAAATTTGTGATTTTTGTCTGAATCAAAATGGTGAAGAAGTTTTCATGGAAGAAATAAATGATTCACTAATTTGCCCCAAGTGTAAAAATTGCATCTTTATTGATTTAGAAAATTATAAGAATGCTTGGTATAAAAATGCAGAGGGAATTTTTCCTTTTCTCCGTCCGGAACTAACTTCAGATGATTTGCCGAATCCTCGGTTGCTTTTTCTTTATCAAGATTGTTATCAAGCACTCTTAATAGGCCGTTATAATGTTTCTTTAGTGATGATGGGCGTATTACTCGAAGCAGTTATGAAGGAAAGGATTGAACTCAAACTTGGAGAGTATTTTAGCAAACTATTTGGTCCTTGCCTACAAAAAATAGAAACTCACAAATTAATGAGCCAAGAACATATTTTCTTTCTTCGAAAATTCAAAGATATAATCCGAAATCCATATCAACATGATGATGAAGCTGATATTATGAATGGTATTTACATGCCGACTTGGCCAATTAAATTTGAAAGCGAAATTTCTGCAGAAGCCATTGGAGACCTTATGAAAAACATAAGATCCGGCAAGATAAAACCAAAATTTCTGCCTGTTTCTGAAATTCCTGCAATTCGATCTTTTGCAAAGCAGTCTTATGATCAAAAAAGAGCAATAAAGCTATTCACTGAAGTACATGATTTTTTAATTGAAGTATGCAAGTTTTACTTTAAAGAGTGTGAATACCAAGAGCACAATCTAAAATATGGAACAGGACTCGAAAAAATAGAACATTACAAAATTTAGCTTTGTAAAAATCTTCATAACTAACTAATCTTAATAAATTTAAACTGAATTGTGATATCATTTTACTTATTTATTTTCAACCTCTTGAAGTTGATTTAGATAGGTTTTTTACAGCCCCAAAAATGAAGTATTTGTATATAAAACGCACATGATATTCTTCGAATAACAGGCACAAACAAATGAAAGTACTTTTCACCTTATCTTTTTTTGATTATTGATCTCGTCATTACTTGGGTAGTAAGGTTGTCCTAAGTTTGGTTTTTCAAACCATGCTAAACGAATCCGTGAATTGCCACACAAGACTTAGATATGATAAGGAGCAAAATATCAAAAGGAGCCTCGGGAGCCAGTTTTATTCCGCACTTTCATGCTAAATCAAAACGTCAGGTAATGAGTGAGAATTAAAGACGGCCGTATTTTTTGTGCGCTTGCTCTTGTGTCAAGATGTCAAAAACAACAATTTCATTCTCTTCAAAATCAACGGTATAGAACGCCCTGTAATTCCCGATTCGAAGGCGGTACACATCTTCTTTATAACCTTCTATTCTGCACTTATTACCGCCCTGAAACCCATTTTTTAGATCTTTTAAAGCTTCAGCAACTTGTTTTTTTCTACTTTGTGGCAGGTCATCAAGAACTTTTGCTTTTATGAAAACTTTAAAGGTCATCCACGCTCACGTATTCTTCGCGGTGTTCTTTAAAGTGTTTTTTGGCTTCTTCCGCAATTCGGTCTATCTTCAATCTAGATTCATGATTCCTATACTCTCTGATTAATTTCTCAATGACGGTATTGTAGTCATCACCCATAGAGCCGATTTTTTTCAATTCGTCGCGGTTTTTCTTTGAAATTTGAATTGTGGTTCCGTCTTGCATGATAATCATTATAATGATTATAATATTTATAATTGGCTCTCTTGCTCCTGCATTGACTTCTATGCTCAATTCTTCAAGAGCTTTGAGTACAGGCGATTAGAGGCCAGTACTGAAGAGATAAGGCGTAACCAAGGAGCAAGAAGAGAATCCAGTCCGGGAGCCCAGAAAGGCCCAGGCAGGGGAAAAATAGGGAACCCTGATTAAGAGGACATGTAAAAACTGTAATCAGCCTTTCGAAACATATATTATTTTTTTAATATTATATAATTTTGAATAAAAACAAAACAGTTATTATTCATTCTTTCTGTATAAAGAATTCCTAAGAATTTGGGAATAAAAGACTTTATCCTAGCTTCGGCAGGTTAACGCAACTAGAGATATATATTTTCATATTTCTCTCCCATGAGACTCAATATTTTCCAGTGAATTTCTTCCATATTCAGTATTTCTGACTTTGTTTTCCCTTTTTTCTGCGTTATAAGTTCTGTAATTCCCTGAAACTTGAAAAATATCCATCTCATTGTTGATCTTTTTGTTGGTTTCCCTTTTTGATCTGGAACCGTTTCATTTTCTTCTTCTAACTTTGTCCTTAATTTCCATTCTGCAATAGAATAAATCATTAAGCCGAGAACCATTATCATTGTCAACGCTTCAATTCTTGATTTATTCTTGAGATACACCTTCGATATGCTAAAGGCATCACTTTTCAAAAATCGGAATCCTTTTTCTACTTTATCCTGTCCTTTGTAATACTTCAGCATCTCTTCAGTTTACATTTCGACCCCCCCTTAAAAATTAAACATAATTTATTTTTTTATCATATTGATTACGACATCAAATGGATTTTTTGTCAAAGTTTTTTTCAATAATATCTTTCAAATAATATCTTACATGAAAAAAACGGATCAAAAAGCAAAAACCAAAAAGCTTTCTCCTTCTGCAAAAGGTACTAAGAATTTTAAAAAAATATCCCACCTTTTAAATGCCAAAACTTTCTCCCAAAAAACGGAAACACCTTTCGTTTTAATCGTTTGCCGCGAGTTTCTTGACATACTCGGCTTTGACGAGATCATCAATGATAATGTTAGATGGGATAAAGATCAGTGGTCAGTTTCTCCTGCAACACTTGCAAGAAGTATCATTTTAACTCCCTTTTTAAGAAATGATAAAAGATGTCCTCTTTACCGCATTGAAGAAGCACTTGAAGGTCTTGACTTGAAGCTTCTTTTTGGTGGGAATTATCTACGTACTGATTTCAATGATGATCATCTTGCGAAATTACTGGATCGGATTGCTGAGGCAGGTAGTACTGGATTATTTAGCAGAATAGCAGCCAATTCTTATGTGAATTTCAAAATCCCTGTTAGCCATATACTTCATGCAGACACAACATCCCATGTATTTTACGGAGAATGTAAGGTCTGTGAACAGGAAGGTTATGAAGGGTTGAATGTAACTCATGGACACAGTAAAGACAAGCACCCTGAAATGAAGCAAATTATGACTGGAATGCTTGTAGATGAATATGGGATTCCAGTATATGAACAAACACTGGATGGAAATACTGCAGATAGTACCTGGTTTAAGAGTGCAATACAATATTTGCAGGGACTTTTTGGTGATAGTTGTGGTGGCTATACATTTATAGCAGATTCAAAACTGGTTAACAAAAAGAATATAGAGATTATATACGGAGATAAAGATCCAATAAGATTTATATCTCACTGTCCTTCCAATTTTAACTCTAAAATTGCTGAAAAAGCGATAAAAAAAGCTTATTTGCTGAATGATTGGGAATATCTTGGAATTTGTTGTGAAGATGAAAAATCAAAACGAGCTGCAAGATATGATGCTCAAGGTTTTGTGAAAACTATCTATAAAAATAAGCTTCGATTGGTTGTGATCAAGGGTGATGATGCGGAAAGCAAAGTAAAAAAGAGTATTGAAAAAGAGAAACAAGCGATTGTGGATGACGTAAAGAAGTCGTTTAAGGAACCATTTTCCTGTGAACCAGACGCAGAAAAAGAAATTGGTGCGTTCCTTAAGAAGCATAAAAACTCATTGCTTGACATTAAACTCAGTGTTGAAAAAATAGTCACAGAAAAAAGGTCGAGAGGAAGACCTTCTAAAGATCAAAAGCCTCCTACTATTATTGAAAAATTTGTAGTCAAGCTGGATAAATTGACCGAAAATGAGAAGCGTGTGGAAGAGTACAAACAGGACAAAGAATCCTTTGTTTTAATTACCAACATTCCAGCAGATGAAAAAAACAATAAGCAGATACTTCAGGATTACAAAAAACAAAGAGTTATCGAAGCCAATTTTGAAGAATTGAAAAAACCTACTATGGTATCTACCATTTTCCTAGAAAAACCTGAGCGTATTGATGCGTTGATGATGTTGCTTCATGTTTCACTGCTCATAAGGGTATTGATGAGGGTTATCACCAGAATGAACCTTAAAAATGAAAATGAGCCATCACTAATTGATTTTGCTGGAAGACCTTTAGTGAATCCTACTGCGGATAAATTGTTAAGGTTATTTTCACTGCATAGTGTTGTCACTGTAGGGGATGAACATATTATTTATTCAAAGTCTGGGAAAGCAGATCATCTGTGCAAGTTGTTAGAGCTGTTGGGACTTCACTCAGAAACAGGATAATCCCCTTAGTTGTAAAGCACGTAGAACATAAAAATCAAATTCCATAGCTGAAGCTATGGAATTTTGGGTTGAATTCAATAGAGGGAAGATGAACTAATGAATATTTTCAACCAATTAGAATCCAAAAAGGGGCAAATACTACAAAGTCTACGAAAATTCGGTGGAAAAATTAAAAGGGGGTCGAAATGTAAACTTCAGGAGAAAGACTGATATCATTACTTGCAAGAATGAAAAGTCCCATTTTTTCCATTTCTTTTAAAACAAAAGCATCATTAACCTTTATAATTCCATCAATCCTGTAACATGTCTTTAATTTTTCATTTTTTAAAGGTCTGCCTTTTTTACCTGCTTCGCGTTTTTTAATGGTTTTCAAATCTACTTTTTCAAAAAGAACGGAAGGGAAATCTGCAATCCATTTTTAGGAAGTTTCTCATCGATCAATTTGTCAACTTCAAGCTCTTGGAAAACTCCAGCAATAAGACCAAGGTGACCTAAGAAGCTTGTACGTTTTATTGGGGATTCAACTCTTCGACTGTTGTTTTTATCTGCCATGGAAGATCAAGAAAAGAGATATGAAAATTAATTATATTAACTTATATGTTTACCTGCCGAAGCTAGGTTACAAAATGTCCATAATTATTTATATAGTTAATGTACTGTTGTATCATATACGGTATGAAATATATCTAAATTTATAATTTTTTGCATAATGGGGGTGGGGTAAAAAACATGAGCAAAACGTATCCTCTTCAAATTGTATGGGTAAAAGTAAATTTTATGTATTTGCTGATAATTTAAAAATTTAATTAAGTTTGAGAAACAAACTCAGGCGATGCGTTCAACTTTATAACTGTATGATAAAATAGTTGTACATTTTTTGAGTTGGAAAATTCTCCATTGAATTTGAAGAGTATATAGCAATAATGCGACAATAAAAACAAGAAACATTCAACAGTTCATCTCTACTACCCAATTTTGGTACTTCCCATTACTAACAGTAGTCCAATTTGTGGTTCCATTGCAAAAAAACACTACAAAGTCATAAAGCGGGTGATAAAATGAATACAAAACAAAAAATGTCCATTGCATTAATTAGTATAATACTATTATCGGTAACTGCGCTCGCAGCTTCCACGACAAAGTCTACAAATGCTCCAGCCCCTGTAGCTACCTTTACTGCCTCTCCAACATCAGGGAACGCTCCACTGTCAGTGAAATTTACTGATACAAGCACCGGTTCTCCCACTGAATGGAAATGGAATTTTGGAGATGGATCTAAGATAATAGATGGAAATACTTCCGACTATCAGAATCCAACTCATGTTTATTCAAAAGCTGGAACTTATACGGTGAAAGAGACAGCAATTAATGCAGTGGGTAGAAACACAGTAACTAAATCCAATTATATCAAAATAACAAATGCTCCAGCCCCTGTAGCTACCTTTACTGCCTCTCCAACATCAGGGAACGCTCCACTGTCAGTGAAATTTACTGACAAAAGCACTGGTTCCCCCACTGAATGGAAATGGAATTTTGGAGATGGATCTAAGATAATAGATGGAAATACTTCCGACTATCAGAATCCAACTCATGTTTATTCAAAAGCTGGAACTTATACGGTGAAAGAGACAGCAATTAATGCAGTGGGTAGAAACACAGTAACTAAATCCAATTATATCAAAATAACAAATGCTCCAGCCCCTGTAGCTACCTTTACTGCCTCTCCAACATCAGGGAACGTTCCACTGTCAGTGAAATTTACTGACAAAAGCACTGGTTCCCCCACTGAATGGAAATGGAATTTTGGAGATGGATCTAAGATAATAGATGGAAATACTTCATACTATCAGAATCCAACTCATGTTTATTCAAAAGCTGGAACTTATACGGTGAAAGAGACAGCAATTAATGCAGTGGGTAGAAACACAGTAACTAAATCCAATTATATCAAAATAACAAATGCTCCAGCCCCTGTAGCTACTTTTACTGCCTCTCCAACATCAGGAAACGTTCCACTGTCAGTGAAATTTACTGACAAAGGCACTGGTTCCCCCACTGAATGGAAATGGATTTTTGGAGATGATTCTAAGATAATAGATGGAAATACTTCATACTATCAGAATCCAACTCATGTTTATCCAAAAGCTGGAACTTATACGGTGAAAGAGACAGCAATTAATGCAGTGGGTAGAAACACAGTAACTAAATCCAATTATATCAAAATAACAAATGCTCCAGCCCCTGTAGCTACTTTTACTGCCTCTCCAACATCAGGGAACGTTCCAATGTCAGTGAAATTTACTGACAAAAGCACTGGTTCCCCCACTGAATGGAAATGGAATTTTGGAGATGGATCTAAGATAATAGATGGAAGTACTTCCGACTATCAGAATCCAACTCATGTTTATTCAAAAGCTGGAACTTATACGGTGAAAGAGACAGCAATTAATGCAGTGGGTAGAAACACAGTAACTAAATCCAATTATATTACAGTAAAGTAATAAATATAAACTAAAGGTTAAGATCGGAAGTGGGGAATTTATTAGGTTCCATTGCAAAAAATCAGAGCATTTTACAAAATCGTTGAAAACCTTTACAATAAGGAAATTTTAGTGAGCAAATTTGGGTTAAAATAATATTTGAAGGAAATAATTATAGCCTAAAGTACAGAAAAATTATTTTTGCAACGGAACCTCCATGTGTTCCTATTTCATGACCGGCTGCATCAATAAGTCTTATAAGTTTGGGGTGATGTTCAGCAGCATAACCTAATATAAAAAATGTGGTTCTGTTGCAAAAAATCATAATAAGGATTCAATTGAATAGGGAGAAAATCAATAAAACGATAATATGCTATCTAATTCTTTTAATTTACATTTCGACCCCCACCCAAAAAACATAACTTAATTTTTTTATTCATACAGTTTGTTGCTAATTTTGCTCTCCATTCTGTATTAATAACTTAAGCTTCTCTATGCATATTTATAGGTGCCTAAATTTTTATTTACTTTTCTAAATTTAAACTGGATTTTTTTGAACATTTTGGGATTCAAGTCAACATCATTGATTTTATTGAGCATGTGCCTAAATATAATCCAATAAGTTTATACAGTTGTTGAAAAAATCACCTTATTTTTGAGAGGGGGTCGAAATGTGAATTTAAGTGAAAACATTAGACACTTTTTTATTTAGAAAATTATAAGAATGCTTGGTATAAAAATGCAGAGGGAATTTTTCCTTTTCTCCGTCCGGAACTAACTTCAGATGATTTGCCGAATCCTCGGTTGCTTTTTCTTTATCAAGATTGTTATCAAGCACTCTTAATAGGCCGTTATAATGCTTCTTTAGTGATGATGGGCGTATTACTCGAAGCAGTTATGAAGGAAAGGATTGAACTCAAACTTGGAGAGTATTTTAGCAAACTATTTGGTCCTTGCCTACAAAAAATAGAAACTCACAAATTAATGAGCCAAGAACATATTTTCTTTCTTCGAAAATTCAAAGATATAATCCGAAATCCATATCAACATGATGATGAAGCTGATATTATGAATGGTATTTACATGCCGACTTGGCCAATTAAATTTGAAAGCGAAATTTCTGCAGAAGCCATTGGAGACCTTATGAAAAACATAAGATCCGGCAAGATAAAACCAAAATTTCTGCCTGTTTCTGAAATTCCTGCAATTCGATCTTTTGCAAAGCAGTCTTATGATCAAAAAAGAGCAATAAAACTATTCACTGAAGTACATGATTTTTTAATTGAAGTATGCAAGTTTTACTTTAAAGAGTGTGAATACCAAGAGCACAATCTAAAATATGGAACAGGACTCGAAAAAATAGAACATTACAAAATTTAGCTTTGTAAAAATCTTCATAACTAACTAATCTTAATAAATTTAAACTGAATTGTGATATCATTTTACTTATTTATTTTCAACCTCTTGAAGTTGATTTAGATAGGTTTTTTACAGCCCCAAAAATGAAGTATTTGTATATAAAACGCACATGATATTCTTCGAATAACAGGCACAAACAAATGAAAGTACTTTTCACCTTATCTTTTTTTGATTATTGATCTCGTCATTACTTGGGTCCTGCTTTCGGCAGGTCGACATAAAAATCCATTCAATTTTTCTATTGATATCGTTTTTTTCAGAACTTTTGAATTTCCATTTAAATCAAAAATTACTAAATGTTAACCATGATATAATTAATATATATTTATAGTAATTGAGATAAAAGACAAACCCTGCTATATACATAGTCCGTATGATACTGGTTATTAACTGAACCTACAAAAAATAACAATTAAAGATATTTCAATGTTGGGATGTGCTTGCTGCCGAATGTAGGTTACAACCACGGAAAACACGGAAAGCACGGAAGAAACACGCCTTTACTACTGATTTCCGTGTCTTCCGTGCTTTTTGCCAGCTTCTCAACAACTGGGTCATATGGACCTATATCAGACTTATCGTATGTCCTCTAATCCCGCAGTTCTCGTTCTAAATGATTTCTTGAGGCTCTTTTTCTATATTCTCAAAATCTAGAAAATGGTAACATACTTTTAGATTTTATCAAACATTCTTATCGGATTTAGGTGTTCATCTATACAACGATTTGTGCATCTCTAATAAATTTTATCATGACTACGTTCAGACGACCTCGATGTTGTAAAAGATGCAGGGAATCTTTTTATTGGAGAATTGCTTTATAATTTCCAATGTTTCTATAGCTTTATTCTTTATGCCCTTACGAGGAAACTCATGTAACTAAGAGGAATTGGCGTGAAAAACAGGAGATTTTTTCTAAATTCAATATATAGCATGTTTTTGGGTTCAACAATTCTTGATGTAAATAATCCTTTCAGAACTTTTTTTTATAACTATGCAATTATAAATATAAAAATACAGTTTAAAATATTCCCAAATATGCCTGAAAAATGAATAATGTTTCATAGTGTTTAGTAAAAAGTCATAAATTTCAAGGAGATGTATACACGTTATTTGACCAATATCTGTCTATTAAGAATAATAATGAATTTTATTATGATCTCCTCCAGGTGACGCCATTGTTAACACGAGAATTAGGGATCTTTTTATTGGTAGGTTTTCTTCTTCTTGCAAGTGTTCCTACAGCTTTATGCGCAACTAGCTCATCAATAGTGTACGTTGCGGGGGATGGCACTGGAAAATATAACTGTGATGGAAAAGACGATCATATACAGATAAATCAGGCCCTTAAGTTTGTAGCTGGTAACTCTAAATACACCACTGTCCACCTCAAAGGTCCTTTTACATATGTTATTGACGATACTCTTTTAATCGGTAGTAATACTATTCTTGAAGGGGATTCAAGTGCTGTGATCAAACTTGCTAATAATGCAGGCTGGGTTGCAATGAAACCCTTGATCAAGCAGATGAGTAATTCCGGGAATAATAACATTGTAGTAAGAGGTTTCAAGGTTAATGGAAACCGTAAAGGCAATTCCAAAGTTTCGTTGGGTGGCGGGTACTATAATATGATGTACTTCACTAACTGCAACAATATAAAAGTATACAATATGTATATGTATGATGGTCTCGGCGATGGTCTGAGGGCAAATTCCTGTAAAAACATTCAGTTTTATAACAACAAGATAGACAAACTGGGGCACGATGGCCTGTTTGCTATTCGTAGTCAGTATGTACAGGCCTGGAAAAACAGGATAACCTGCAGGACTAACAGCGGTCTTAGAATCTGGAACTCAAACGGTGTAAGACTCTATGGTAATGTGATTGACTCTTTCTACGACTGGACTGCAGGCGGTCCAGGGATTCAGATAGAAAAAGGCGGGACTGGTACAGGTACTATGGATAATATTAGTATATACAATAATGTTATCCATAACACCTATGGCCCTGGGATCTGGATTTTCAATTATGATACTACTTCTTCTAGTAAAGATCTTGGAAAAAATATTCGTATTCACCATAATGTCTTTTACAGAACAGGCACCAATCCCAGCATTAAATGGGTTGGTGGTATTGTAATTAGTGGATTCCACAATACTTACATTGAAAATAATGTCTTTGATGGCATATATCATGTGGCTATTGCCAATTTGTATCCAGAAAATTATTCTCCAAATTACGCGTCTACATCTCCATACATAACAATTGCCCGCAACAATATAATTGTAAATACCCTGAAACGTAAAAAGAGTCCAAGTGGGACAGGGTATGGTGTGATGAATTATCTTATCAGTAACAACCATAAATTATATATGCAGTATAACTGCCTCTACAAAAACGCAGTAGGAAATTATAAAAATTGCACATCGAAAACTGACATCTATGTAAATCCACTATTTGCGAGCCAGACAAAACATGATTACCATCTGAAGTCAAAAACTGGAAGATGGAATGGAAAAACCTGGGTTAAAGACACAGTAATCTCTCCCTGTATTGATGCCGGACATCCATCGTGGGGTTATTCTCAGGAACCGAAACCCAACGGAAGCAGGATTAATATAGGCAGGTACGGAAATACAATATATGCATCAAAATCAAAGAGTTAACGCATTATATCTGCGTTACTCCTTTTTTGAGTTGGAAAATTCTCTCTTGAATTTGAAGAGGATACTGAAAAAGAAATCCTGTAAATTCTTAAAATTTGAGAACAAAACCATAAATTCTGAATAAATTGTACTCTTTTCCCGGAAAGGAAAAGAGTATTTCAAATCAGTAATTTCCAGAGCTCCGATTTCTAGAGCTCCGATTTCTAGAGCTCCGATTTCTAGAGCTCAGGAATAAAGCGATATTATTTATAAAACGTCTTTAAAGTTGAGAGCATCAGGTTTCGGAAAAGTCCTTCGGTTTCCACCTTTAAAGAGTCGTCATTCATACATTTTACGGCTTCTTTTAAGGGCTCTTCCGAATCAAGCACTTTTTGTATGGTTTTTTCATCGGTTTCCACTGTAATGGAAGGCCCAAATTTTGAATTCGGATCAGTAGGAGTTTCATAGCTGTAGAAATCTCTTATTTTTCCTCCTCCCATAAGTAAGGTCACGTAAAGCATCTCGCCGTTCTCAAGTTTGATTTTCCCGGCAATTTCCTCACTGGCCACAAGTCTTTGCAGAACTTCAGGAACTTTATCAAAATTATTGTTATAAAGCTCGGCTTTTGCACTCAATTCTGCAAAGAGAGTATTTTCGGTAGTAGTATTCTCTGGAGCATTATACAGGTCGGCTTCTTGGATATTGCCTGCATTCGAGACCGCTCCTGCTATCGGGACAAATAAAAGCATAACAAGAATGAAAAGACTTAAAACTCTGGTTTTGCTGCAAGGAGACATAGCTGAAAATAAGAGGCAGGTATATAAAAAAGTTATTGATACAAATATTACACTGAAGTAGGACAAAAAAAACTAGAAAATAAGACTTACTCAGTTGAACTGAAAAATCAACAGCATCCGATCATTAACTGTCTAAAGCTTAACTTTAATACACAGTCTTTGACGTAATTGAGATTTTATTCCTCAAGTAAGTAAGTCCTGTGAAGTCATTAGATATTTATCCAAAGTAAAGTTAAATTGTGTATGAAATAAAAAATGAAAAGAAAACGAAAAAAATAAAAATGGAGGTTATTATTAGATATTGAGCCCGTTTTTGAAGGCCTGGAAGACAGGCAATAAAAATGAATTAAAGCAATAAAATCAATTAAATTTGCTTTAACAATTAAATATTGTATCATACATTATATAAAGATATCTATTTGTTTTCTATTTGTTTTCACCGAGAATATAATTACCTGAGTGAATTATACCGAAGAAAAGAATTACTTAAAGGAATAAAAATTAATAAAAACTAATAAAAAAATTGTATAAACTAATATTCTTGAGAAAATAATAAGTTAAGTTTATCCCGAAAATCCTGAATCAATTGCTGAAAAAAGCTGTCAGATAAGCAATAGCAAAATACCGTCCGAATTTCCCAAGGAAAACCAGGATAGAAAAGTATCGAAAAGGAAGCTGCATCAGCCCGGCAACCATGGTAATCGCGTCTCCGATACCTGGCACCCAGGTAAAAAGAAGAGTGTAAAGACCATATTTTTTAAAGAGCCTTTCACTTTTCTCAAGCTTCTCCGGAGAAGGAGAAAGGAACTTCTCAAGTATCGGACGCCCTTTAAGCCCGAGATAATAAGTTGTGCACGATCCGAGATAATTGCCTGAAGTCGCTACCAGAACGACAGCAAATGGGTTAAAGCCCTGATAAATGAGAGCGACTACCAGTGCTTCCGATCCTAACGGCAAAACCGTGGAAGCTAGGAAGCTAAGGACAAAGAGGTTCAGATAACCATAATTGGTAATAAAGGAACTCAAAGCTTCAAGCATTCAGTTCTACAATCGTAGTTCAGTATTTTAAGCTGTCGTCTAGACCATCAAATCAAACACTATTTTGTAGCATTTCTGCATCTAACTAAGAATTTTCAGTCAAAGCAAAAAGGAATTCCAATCAGGATTAAAACAGAAAAAAGAAGTGGAGAGCCAGAAATCCGAAATTTGATTTCCAGCTTCTACCGCAGCACAGGTATTAAAGTTATATTAAAGACGGGTTCATTTTTTGGAATGAACCCATAAAGCTATAATACAAGCTTTAATACGAAAGCCAGATGCGTTAATTAGTTTCTTTTCTTCCGCAGGATAACAAATGCTATGGCGAGTATTCCAAGTGTAGCCATCCCACTGAAGAAAGGAGATTTTTTTGTCACTTCATAACTTTTGTCCAGTCCTCCGACTTCAACAGTATACGTCCCTGGCTCACCCTCAGTGTGTGAGAATTCGATTGATTTGTTCTCACCCGGATTAAGGGTTATATTCTGGGAATCAACCGATTCGTTATTAACCAGCAACTCCACTGTGGAGTTTCCTGTGACGTCTCCATTGTTCACAGCATTCACCTTAATATTTACCGCGGTTCCGGCTTCAACTGAAGCAGGCTGTATCGTGAGGTCTGAGAAAGCGAACTGTGCGACTTTTTCCGCCACCTCTACCTGGGTTTCTCCTTCTTCATAACCGGTCTTTGTGGCATTTATCACATACGTACCCGGAGAAGTAACCAGGTAAGATGTGATACCTTTTGCGTCTGTCTGTGCGTCAATTATCTGTCCGCCGAAAAAGACATCTGCCCCGGAAACTGGCTTGTTTTCCTCAGAGTCCGTGACCTTTATATCAATCTGGTCTCCTTCCCGGACAGTTTCGGGAGAGACTGAAACCAGAAGTTTCAGGACACCCTGTGCGAGGACATCCACATCCTTAGTTCCGGAAACATAACCTTCCCGGCTCGCAGTTACAGTGAAGCTGCCTTCATTGCTGGGGGTAAAGGTGAGATTTCCGCTGTCTCCGGTAGTGCCTATGCTTTTGTTTCCAACAGACACTTCAGCACCAACGACTGAAACATTTCTCGCAGTTACCAGGATTTCAGTCTGCTTACCAACTACAAGTGCGTCGGGCATTTCGATATCCAGTTGATCTCCTGCTGCAGTCTCGGTTTCGACAAAGGGATAAAAGCGCAGGACTGAAGAATCGGCAACCTTGAATTTGACATTGCCCATCAGGTCTACAACCTCATCCTTTGAAAGGGAGATTGAATCCTCGTTTTTCATTGTGATGCCTGAGTCGGAAATCGAAGTTATTTTCATTTCACCGAAAGAATCTCCCCCAGAGATTTCCAGGTAATCATCCGAAATCTGGTAAATTCCCTCCACAAACACGGCATCTGTTTCTGTGGAACGGAAGACCGTACTTACATGGACCGCAATCATCGGAACATTTTCAGCCCCTCCTATATCGGTTTCATAAATATAGTCCCCACCCTGGGAAACTATTCCAGAGTCAAGGAGTTTTCCATTTTTGTAAAGCTCGAAGAGTACGTTTTTCCCATTAACATCGACCTCGGTTGCCTTAAGGGAGTAGCCGTTCTCCAGGGCTAAAGAAGAACCAGTGAACAGGGATTTTTTGTCATTGTCATCAATCAAAACTTTTGCAAGGACACTGTCAGAAAGTACACTTATGCCCTTCGAATTTCCAAGAGTGTTTTCAGGATATCCTGCAAAATATTTCTCTGCCATAAATCCGACAACTTCATAACTTCCCCAGCCCTCATGTTCAAATTTGACATTTTCAGGCTTTGTAGAATAGACGAGGGCTTCATCATCAATTGTCCTGCCATCAAGCTTTTCAATGACAAGGCTTTCAGTGGAAATATTTTCGTCGATGTTATAATAGAAACCTTCGAAGTTAAAAGGCGTCCAGACCATGGTATCAAACTTATCATCGTGTACCGTTCCCCTTAATTCGTAGGTTCCGGGTTCGGATGTTTCAACTATTGGAGCAAAACGAAGTTCATTGGCATCAGCCACAACAAAACTCAGTTTACCCATGATGTCAATAGTGTCGCCCTTGCTAAGCGAGATAGCGTCGCTGTTGCTCATTTTTATGCCTGAACTTGAGGTGGAACTTACCTCCATTTCCCCAAAATCATCACCATTCTGAACTTTCACGTACTGGTCCGATATCTGGAAAATTCCGTTCACGAAAACCGCATTTGTCTCTCTGCCGCTAAATATCTGGGAAAAATGGACTGCAATTATGGGCACATCTTCGGTATCCCCGAGGTCGGCTTTGTATACATAGTCGCTATTAGAGGACAGGAAAGCTTCGTCAACTATATTGCCGTCCTTTTCAAGCTGTACCCAGACGCTATTTCCATTAATATCAACCTCAACCATATTCAGGGAGTATCCTTCGTCAAGAACAAGAGAAGAGCCCGTGTACAGGGATTTCCTATCATCGGAGTCTATCAGGACTTTTGAAAGCTGCCCGTCCGAGATAACGCTAATCTCTTTATCTGCAAAACTTGAGTTTGCGGTGTACCCTGCAAAGTAGCGCTCTGCCATAAACCCTATAACATCATAAGAACCCCAATTTCCATATTCAAAATCGGTCTTTATGGGTACTGTTTCATACTGCAGATTTTTCTTTCCAATTGTCCGGCTGCCCTTACTGAGTTGGACTGTCAGATTCTCGGAACCTTCTCCAGTATCCAGGTCATAATAAAAGCCCGAGTAAGTCTGAGGAGTCCATGTGTAGGTAAGGCTCTCATTTGCCTTTTCATCCCAGATACGGTTGCCTGTTGCATCTGAAGCCTGGGCAGCTGCACTTAGGCACAAAAGCCCAAATGCCAGAAATAAACATAAAATCTTGATGTAGCTTTTAATCCCCATATTAAACCTCCTCTATGCTGTATTAACCGGGAGCGTAACTTTCAGACATCCGAAATAATAAATCGGAAAAAGTTTCCTGAACATCCGGAATACACCCTGAACAGAATACCCCCATCTATCTGAGTTATATCAACTATATTTAACTATATGTATTTTCTAATATCACAGGCATCAAATAAAAAATTTTTGGGCATAATCTAAAGTATTTTTCAAAAATCGGAAATAAAAATATTGAATATAGCAAAATAAGGAATTGAATACCTTGAAATCCGTAAAGCTATTTTTTATTGATTTTACACCAGAATAAATGTCAGGCAGCGCCTTTCAGGAAGACAATTAGGTACATTCCGAAAATATCTTTTACAACTGGTTTTACTCAGAGCCAGTTTTTATTCCGAACCGTATTTATTCAGAACCAATTTTTATTCTGAACCATATTTATTCAGAACCATATTTATTCAGAAGTGACTTTTCATTAGAACCATATTTATTCAAAAGTGACTTTTCATTAGAACCAGATTTATCTAGAAGCGACTAGTTAATTATATTTAAATAAAAATATGAAAGTACATCCAGAAACTCCTTTTCCTCGAGAGTCGACTTGCTATACGCAAATTATAAGTTTAAAGAAGCGATTTCTGACACTTATAAGCAGAAATCAGCGTAATAGGATTTATTAAGATCCATTATAAGATTCATTAAGACTCATTCTGCAAAGTAAGACCGAGTAAATATATGGAGCCGTCTCTGGCATGGAAATGTGTACAGGTATTCCCGAAGAATTAAAATTTGCAGTCCTTGAAAGAATAAAACCCACTGAACCTGAAAGAGAAAAACTTTTTACGATACAGGAAGAGCTCGCCTCGAAGGTAAAAATGGCAGCAGAAAAACTTGGCGTATCAGGCGTGCTTGTAAAAATGGTGGGCTCTGCTGCTCGAGGCACCTGGCTTTCAGGCACTCATGATATTGATGTTTTTATAAGCTTTCCTGAAGAAACTTCCAGAAAGGAACTGGAAACTCTGGGTATGGCAGTTGCAAGAGAGGTGGCAAGACACGCCGAGCATGCCGAAGATCGCCATGCTGAGCATCCCTACCTTAATATTACATACAAAGGCTTTGATGTAGACCTTGTCCCCTGCTTCAGGGTTGCCTCGGCTTCCCAAATCAAATCTGCAGTTGACAGAACGCCTTTTCATAATGATTTTGTCAAACCCCGCATAAAAGGACATGAAGACGAAGTCCTGCTGTTGAAGCAGTTTATGCGTGGGGGCGGAGTCTATGGCTCGGAACTCAAGACCCAGGGCTTTTCAGGCTATCTGACCGAACTTCTGGTAATCCATTACGGCTCTTTCAAAGACACCGTCTGTGCAGCCTGTTCCTGGAAGCCAGGCGAAAAAATTGATATAATGCAACATGGGGAAATCAAGCACGAAGAACCTCTTGTAGTGGTCGACCCGACCGATCCCAGGAGGAACGTGGCAGCAGCCCTTTCTCTAGACAAATTCTGCATGTTTATAGACCATTGCAGGGAATTCCTGAAAAGCCCAGAGCTCAGTTTCTTTTTTTCACCCTCTCTCCTACCTCTTGAGGACCGTGAAATCCTGGAAAAGCTTGAAAACCGAAAAAGCTCACAGCTTGCAGTCGTTTTCAAAACTCCAGACGTTGTAGAGGATGTCCTCTTTCCGCAGCTCTATAAAATGGAACAGGCAGTTAGCGCCCTTCTAAAAGAATATGATTTTGCAGTGATAAAAACCGGCGTCTGGTCAGGCAAAACCGAGACCGCAGTTGTTCTGGAACTTATCTCAAGTACCCTCCCCAACGTGAAAAAGCACGTCGGTCCCCCTGTCTGGGTAAAAGTACACGCTGAGAAGTTCAAGGAAAAATATCAAGCAGCAGACGATGTTTTTGGAGGCTATATCGAAAACGGGAAATACGTCTTTGAAATCCGGCGCAAGTACCCAACGGCAAGAGAACTTCTCGAAGACCGGCTTATGAGCTGCTCCCTTGGAAAACAGGTGCATCAAAGCGTAAATGAGGGTTTTGAAATTCTTGAGAATGCCGAGATTTGTAGATTAAAAGATTCAAACTTTAGAATTTTTTTGAGTGGTTGGATGTAAAAAAATTGTCATAGAGTTTGCTTTACCATGCTTTTTTTGGATTGCATTTGCTCTGAATATACGTAATAATCCCCTGAAGCAGTGAAACAAAAATTATTCCAAGTATTGTAAAGCTGAAGTTATCCTTTACAACTGGCAAGTTCCCGAAAAAGTATCCTCCTAATAAGAATGACATTACCCATGCGATTCTACCGATGATATTGTAGCTAATGAATTTCTGTAGCTAATGAATTTCTGTAGCTAATGAATTTCTGTAGCTAATGAATTTCTGTAGCTAATGAATTTCTGTAGCTAATGAATTTCTGTAGCTAATGAATTTCTGTAGCTAATGAATTTCTGTAGCTAATGAATTTCTGTAGCTAATGAATGTCGAATAAGGCATCGTTTCAATCCCTGCTACAAACCGTATATTTTCACGACTTTCTACTCTATCTCTTAATAAATGACCTATTTGATAATTTATAGTGTCTTCTACAACGGCTGCAAAACATAGAACAACTAATATAGTAAATAAATTGAATGAACCACTGGCAGCCAGAGCTCCAGTTGCAAAGACAAGAGAATCACCCGTAAGAAAGGAGTTATTACCAGACCGTTCTCACAAAAGATAATCGAAAACAACAGTAAATACGTTAATAGACCGCATTCATTTGTATTGCACTTAAATGTGTGTCAAGATTCATGAATCGGCCTACAAAATAGTTTAAATTCTCCATTGGAACACTTTCACAATATATTTGTTGAGAGGTTAATCATAGCATTTTTGCAGGCTAGCTCTTCGTTCAGATAAAACGATTAAAGACAAAATACAAATAAGCAACACTGCTGATGCTGAGTAGCGGCTCAACGCCAATCCTCCGGAACTTATCGGTTTATCCAAAAAGTCACCAACTACTGCCCCGAGCGGTCGCGTAAGAATAAATGCTGCCCAGAAAAGTGCAGTGGAAGATATTTTGGTCCAGAAGTATGCCGCCGCAACAAGTAATAACAGGGTGCCAAATACTATCGCAGCGCCGGAATAGCCCAGGCCCATTGTATCAGCAGTCCAATCACCAAGAGCCGTACCTAAGGTTTGAGAGAACATGATCGTTCCCCAATAGAACATTTCTGTTTTCGGAGAATTAACGGTATCTACAGAAACAGATCCCATGGTGCGCTTCCAGATGAACAGTGATCCCAGGAGAAGCACTAAAAGCAGGGTGGACCCGCCCGCATATCCGATTCCCAAAGACCGAGTACAAAAATCAGCCAATGTCGTGCCTAATGTTGTCGTGGCGATGATGGTTATCCAATAGGTGTACGGGTTGAGCTTCTTTTCGCGGATCTGTGTGATAACAGTGGCGACAAAAAACAAAGTAAAAATCATCGTGCCAGCAAGATAACCCAGATTCATGGACATGGTAACGGTGTCCCCACCAGTCTCACCAAGCGTGGTGGCAAATATCTTGATGATCCAGAACATAAGCGTTATTTCTGGGACCTTGCGAACTATTTCGCTTGTATTGAATTTATCGGATTGAATGTTCGCCATAATATTCTCCTTGTATATTAGAATTCACTACTTTGGAGAAATAATTATAAATATATTGATTCTGGTACAGTATTCGAATATCCGTACAGTACTCGAAGTATCAGAAAATCAAATTGCGTGCGGCCACCCCACCCTAAACAGGCTGTCCGATGATCAATTTCAGAACAAAAATATGTGAAAAAAAGGTAAATAAAGTCTTTAAATCAAAAAAGAATGAATTTGAGTATTACTTTCAGTAATTGTCGGATAGCCCGTAAAGGACGGGGTATTCGTGACTCTCTGCACTCCCGATGTGATAAACTTGCTATCAATAAAACTTCATTTGAAGTTTTTATTTTCTTGTAAGCATTATTAGTAACATAGCATAGATTTCAAATACTTCATTGTGGTATGATAAACCATTTTGGCTAGATATGACTTTCCGCAGATGGCTTAAAAAGAATAACATTCTTTCTGTTATCATTTTTGAGAAGTTATTATAAAATTTACAATAATTATCCCAACCTGAGACCAGGAAAAATGGATGCTGGAAGTTTTCAATAAGATAGAAGGTCAAAAACTTTGGAAAATTTCCAAAATATATGTTTGAGTAACTAGAGTGGTTTTCAGAAAAACGATAGCAGAAAAAGTTATGGTAATAGATGGTATATCTATGAAAGGTTAACTATATATCAAATATTAATAAAATTCCCCCAAAATCATTTACAAACTTATTTTTTATGGAGTGTATATCAAAAAAGTCTCAAAAGTTGACTTTTCAATCTTTGATCTATGTAATATTGACGGAGGCAACTGAAGTCTATGATGACTGAACCCGATCAAATAATCCAACTTGTATCAAGTTTATTAGCGTTAATTCTTTTTGTTATCTCCCATCTTGCATATCGTCGAGAACGTAGAAAGAAACTTTTTATTTTATCTTTAGCATTTTTTTTCTATTCCGTAATGAACTTCCTGGACGCAGCAGATATTTTTTTCCCTCAAGCAGGTGAATACCCCGAAATTTGGGGAAGTTTACTAAATTTCGTAGTGCTTGCATTGTTTTTTCTTTCCATGATAACAAAAGAGTAAGGTAAAAATGGAATTCGAACTAGAGACTAGAAGAAGAATTTACGAACAAATTAAAAAATCTCCTGGTATTCACTTCCGGGAACTTGAGCGGAGGCTGCAGATGGTAGTTGGCAACCTGCAGTACCACCTTCAGTATATGGAAAAGAAAAATCTGATAAGGGCTTCGAATGATGGAGATTATGTACGTTATTTCGTAAAAGACAGGAGCTTAAGCGAAACCGAGAGAAAAATAATGTCTTTCTTAAGAAGATCCGGTTGCAGACACATCCTTATTCAGCTTCTCAATAATCCGGATATGAATAACAAAGAACTCTCTCAGGCCGTTGGTCTCTCTCCTTCAACTATTTCCTGGAACCTGAACAAACTTGTAGAAGCCGGAATAATTGAAAGAGAAAAAACCGGCAGGATAAGTAAATTCACAGTCATTGACCCTCTCGCGATTGCAGAACTCCTTATATGCTACAAAGAAAGTTTTCTCGATACTCTGGTTGATGGTTTTATTGAAATGTGGGAATTCAAAAACTCTAAATAATTTGATTGTTCGTCGTTTGATTGATATTATTCCAGTATACTCGAAATACAGCTTCTAGCTATTCTTTCTGTTAAACGTGATACTTTTTTAAGAAACTTATAATCTGACATTTAAACTGAATCGTGAGCCATGTTGCAGGTAACGTAAGGAAAGCGTCAATAAGGTATTGCTGGGTGATCAAAGTTTTGAGTTAGTCTCGTTATCTGGGCTCTACTTCACTGTTTTTAAACTCTATTGAGACCTCCTGATCAGTTAATGAGATATCGTGGTCAGTTAATGAGACCTCCTGATCAGTTAATGAGACCTCCTGATCAGTTAATGAGACCTCCTGGTTAGCTAACGTGGATGGATCTATACACCAGATTCAAAATACGTTTCCAGAGAATATTGAATTACAAACTCAAATTTCATAAAGAAGTCAGCTGAAATTTAAGTTCTTAAAAATCAGCCGGATCAAAAAGGACAGAAACTCTTACGTTTACTGAACAAAAGTTGAAAATATTTATGGTGGCGGGAAACATGGAAGAAACTTGGAAAACCCGCCACATTCTCCTATGGAAGAAGGTTCCGCCACATTCTTCTAGGGAGGAAGGTTTGAAATATTTTGTAGTGTTGATCCCGATTATTCACCACAATAACCTTCAGTTTTCAGTCTTCATTAGACATAATAACGATTCTGGTACATTATTCGAAGATTAGTACAATTGTCGAACATTAGTACAATCTTCGAATAATCAAATTTTTATGTAGTCGACGAGTTCAATCTCAAAATTGCGTAGGAGCATATCGAAAATATGCCATGTTTCCAGATAATGCATAAATTCCGGACCAAAAAAGATTTATAAGACTCGATTTTATAAAACGCTGTAAACCAATTTTCGGGATGAGGAGAAACGAAACAATCTTCGACAATAGACGTGATATGTAGCTCTAATTGGTGAAGAGTGGTAAACCCCCTTAAATTATTGATCCCGATAATTCTTCTTACATATAATAGATCTTAACAAATATGGAGGAAACAACAAAATGAAGAGATTTGTAGCCAGTGCACTGGCAGCTCTCATGCTTCTGACTGTATTTGCATCCGCCGCAATGGCTGATGATAATACAACCTCAGCAGCGAGTACAGTTGAGATCCGCGGCCCTGTGTACAATGGCTCAAGTTTAACCGATATCCTTGCAAATAATGCATATGGTAACGGTACAATTACAATGGATGCTAACAAATTTGCAGCATTCTATTACGACATTGACAACAACGTGACAACCGAGTCTCTTACCATTAAGAACGTTGCTGGCACTTCTGGCAGGACTATCGGAGATAACGGTTTAGTATACAAGACAACAATCGGAAACGCCGAATACGAGAATAAAGATGTCGACTGGGGCAACTACAGTGTGATTGGCTTCTTTGCAGACAAATATATCCCACTGAAGTCCAACGCTGCTGACAAGCTTGCCAAACTCGTACTCGACAGTGACGACAAGTATACTCTCAAGACCGGAGACTCCCTTGACCTCGGTGACGGGTACTCTCTCCAGGCCAAGCAGGTCGATGTTGACGGAAATAAAGTCTGGCTTGAATTCGACAAAGACGGAGCATACGTCGATGACGAGATAGTCTCAACTGACTCTGGCGATCATACCTGGACTTGCAAAGTTGACGACGTTCAGGGCGAAGACGATGTTCCTGTCCTGAAGGTACATGTCAACCAGGTCTTCCAGGGCGCAGTCGACAGCATTGCACAGATTGATGCTATCTGGCTCATTGACTACGCAAACGCAATAAAGATCAACTCTGACGATGAATTCGGCAAACTCAACGATGTTTCCATCAACGGCCCAACCATTACCATCAGCAATGATGATACGTTCAGCCTGACTAAAGACTCTGATCAGGAAATCGGGCAAGGGTTATACTTCAAGGTTGCTGACTCCAATGATCTCAGGTTCTATGCCTACAAGCAGCAAACAACTTCTGGAACCTATGATGTAAGAGGAACCGTTGTTTCCGGCACACAGTCTTACACCTGGACTTCAGACAACTTTGCTGGATTCTTCTACGACCTGAAGAAGAACGTTGGAACCGAAACTCTGAGTGTTTCTGGCGTTAACGGAAGAACTATTCCTAAAAACGGCCTCAACTACAGCACCACTGTAAGCAAGGTTGATTATAATGCCGATGATGTATTCAACGGAACGTACCCAGTTCTCGGCTTCTTTGCGCAGAAGTATGTCCCACTGAAATCCACCGACGCCAGCAAGCTTGCCAAACTCGTTCTTGACAGTGACGACAAGTACACTCTCAAGACCGGCGAAACACTCGACCTCGGCGATGGGTACTCTCTCCAGGCCAAGCAGGTAGATGTTGACGGAAACAAAGTCTGGCTCGAGCTCGACAAAGACGGAGAATACGTCGATGACGAGATTGTCTCAACTGACTCCGGTGATCATATCTGGACTTGTGAAGTTGACGACGTTCAGGGAGAAGACAATGTTCCTGTCTTGAAGGTACATGTCAACCAGGTATTCCAGGGCGCAGTCGACAGCATTGCACAGATCGATGGCCTCTGGCTCATTGACTACGCAAACGCAATAAAGATCAACACTGACGACGAATTCGGCAAACTCAACGATGTTTCCATCAACGGTCCAACCATTACCATCAGCAATGATGATACATTCAGTCTGACTAAAGACTCTAACCAGGAAATCGGAGAGGGAATGTACTTCAAGGTCGCCGACTCCAATGTACTCAGATACTACCCATATGTTGAGGAGACCATTGGTAACGGAACGGCTACAACCACTCTGGGTAACACAACCAGCATCGATAACACAACAGTTACCGATAACATGAGTGTTACTTCAACTCCAGTTGTGAACAGCACTGAAGAAACTCAAGATGTAAACGCGAGCACTCCTACAAACATGGAGACTCCAACAACTCCAGATACATCAGCTGCTGCAAACAACACCACTGAAACACAGAACAAATCTCCTGGCTTTGGGGTTATCCCAGCAGTCTTCGGACTTCTGTTAGTCTTCTACATCGTCAGGAAGAACAGGTAAATTCTCTGAGTGAAGGATTTTCTTAATCCTTCTTTTTTTTAATTTTTTTACTAAAATCCCAATTAATTGTTGTGTATCTAAATTCCGCATTTTTAGGCGATAAATGTCTCCTGATATCGGTATCTGCGCTTAAATTTAAGCATATACCCATGCCGCAAAATTCTAAAATCGTGATCAATTAACCTCACAGAGTTTCATTACTCACATGTGCGCTTAATATTTGGGAACCAGGATTGTATCCTGAAATAATTTCGCAGATTTAAAACGTTTGAAAGTCCAATACACGATACAACAGTAGGCGCCGCAAAAGGTTAAACACTGGTAAATTCTATTCCATTCTGGTACTGTGGAATGATCGTGTAAAAGAAACAGGTTCGAAGTTGAAGTAAAATAGTGGGTCGCCTGCATACAATATACAACTGTAATAAAGAAACTAAAAAACAAAATCGTTTTGGGATAAAACGGGAATTGACAGAGAAGTGAATAAATTACTCATAAAAATAAATCGTACTGGCCAACATGACAGAGAAGTGAATAAATTACTCATAGAAATAAGCCGTACTGGCCAACAAATACAATCATATTAAAAAAGATGAAAGTGTAGCTTTTTTCTCCACAATTAATATATAGTTGTTTTATTCTATGTAAAAAACCTAATGAACCGAATAACAGTGAGAGATATTTCATAATTATCTGTTTTTAGATTAATGTATTCAAACATTGAGGCGCACATTAAATGACATTCTTAAATCACTTAGACTTTATGATAATGCTGTCTCTTATATTTTCAGTACCTGCAGGCTATTATATTTTTGTGCCGGAACCTCTTCGGCCCAAATATTATTATAGAAACCTTGGGTCGTCTGGAATTTCAGATATTCTACCTTATGTAGCTTCGGCGACACTCATCTTTATACTTATGGATTCACAAAGAGAAATTTCAAACTTCCTGGGTCTCAGTCCCTCTCTTAATTATGATAGATATATGTTGATGCTGGAAGGTACTAAAGTGAGTATTTTCCAGAGCCTGGCCAATCCAACACTGACATACTTTTGCGGAGCAGTTTATCTGGTCGGATTTCCGTTCCTTCTAATCTTTACATTTATATTATTCCTGTTTAGCCAGGATGATGAGACTCTTAAAGAATATGTAATTTCTTTCACGCTTATATATTTGATAGCTTACGTTTTTTACATATTTTTCCCAGTAGATGTGACAGGGCATGTGTTGCCAGGAATGGTTCCTTTGCTATATCAATTGAATCCGGCCATCCTGGGGATAGTAACTATCTGTAGTCCCGGTCTTAACAATTGCTTCCCAAGCCTGCATGCTGCACTCTCGGTAATGGCAACGATGTTTATACTTTTCAAGACCGATCTCAGGCGTTACAAGGTTTTTGCGGTAGTAACAACCATTTTCATCCTTTTTTCAATACTGTATCTTGGCATACACTGGATCACGGATATGATTGGCGGAATTCTACTCGCTTTTATTTCTTATTTCTTAGCTATTCGAGTTTTTAAAAAGAGGTTCAAGGATGAAAGTACTCATTTTTATATGCGGTGAAGGGTTAGGTCATACCAGCCGCTGTATCGCATTGGGCCGGGAGTTGTTAGCTGCAGGCCATGAAGTTTACTTAGGAGCATATGGTTATTCAAAGGAGTTTATCGAGAGAAAAGGATACAAGGCCGTTGAAATACCCCCGGAAATAAAACTTGTAGGTGAGTCCGGTTCTCTGAACCTGAAAAGATCAATTATATCCACCCTGAAAAACGGGAGTGTTTTTGCCATTTTCAAGGTCCTGAGCTTATTAAAAGAAAAGAAACCTGATATTGTGGTTTCAGATAGTTATTTTACAGGAGTAGTTGCCTCTAAAGTCAGCGGAATTCCTGTTTACCTCATAGTTAATCAGTCAAACATGGAAACTTTCTTTAAAAATGGGGGCATTGCCCTAAGAACTCTGGGCGGAATAATTAAACAGTTTTATAGCTACATTTTCAGAAGAGTTGACAGGATAGTAATTCCGGATTTCCCAATGCCTTATACCGTATGCCGGCTAAATCTTGCTTTTGAAGAAAAGGTTTCCAAAAATCTGTTTTTCAGTGGCCCTCTGATCCTTGAAAAATTTAGCGATGTGAAAGCTGAAGTCTTGCAAAAACCCCATGTATTATCTTTAATCGGGGGATTTGGATATCGAGAGCCCATATTCAGAAAGGTTATCGAAGTTGCAAAACTTGACAAAAGCATAAATTACACTCTCCTTTCGGGACCGAGCCTGAATCCTGATGTTTTCTCAAACCTTCCAGAAAATGTTACAATTAAGCGTTTTATTAATGATCAGTTCCCTTATCTCAAGGCTTCTGATCTTGTGATTGCCCCGGGAGGACATAGCACTATAATGGAAGCTCTTACTTTCGGGGTTCCAGTACTTTCGTTTCCGGATATGAACCATAGTGAGCAGGAAAGTAATGCTGCTGTGATTGGCCTTGAAGGTTATGGCAAATGTTTGGATTACAGCGCATCTCCAGAAGAGATCCTTCGGTCGATAAAAGAGCTTTTAAAAGATGAAAAGATCCACCAGAAGGTTGAAATTATGAAACAACTATCTAAAGAACTCGATCCTACTGCAACGTTCAAAGAACTCCTTGAATCAAACAGTAAGATAAGTCAAAAAGTATAATTAGGGTGTTGTAGTGGACTATTGCAGTTGAATAATAGACTATTGCAGTTGAATAATAGACTATTGCAGTTGAATAATGGACTGTTGCAGTTGAATAGTGGACTATTGCAGTTGAATAATTCTGAATAAGGTCTAATGGATTGTGTTTTCATGAAAAATCACACAAAGTGGATAACAAGCTCAATTTTGATCAGTATAATTTCAATAGTGTTTGTTCTCATCTTTACTCTTGATAAGACAACAATTGAAGTTGTCAGGGAGATCAAGCCCGGATATGTAATAGCTGCGCTTGTTATCCACCTGTTTTCTTTTTTTATCTGGGGACTGCGCATAAAATCAATGGCATCTGCACTGGGGCATGAAATAGATCTTAAAACTTCTATAGAAATGGTAATTTCCGGTACTTTTGTTGCAGCGCTTACGCCTTCTTCAATAGGTGGAGAACCTTTGAGAATTCATCTCCTGAAACAGAGAAATATGCCGGTTGGACAGGCTACTGCAGTTATTCTGGGAGAACGTGTACTGGACGCTCTATTGATCCTGTTAGCTGTGCCTTTTTCGCTGTATTTTCTCCGTGGTGTACTGTCAGATCCCAGAACGGATACTGTGATTATACTAGGAGAAGTCCTTTCAATAATTGTCTTTGCCCTCATGATATATGCAACCATGAAACCTCGCTTTATTAAGCTCGTAATAAATTGCCTTATGAAATGGATTGGACGTTTTAGTGGTAAGAAAATAGGAGACAAACTGCAGAAATTATCAGGATCGATTGACAGGGAAATTGACGAATTTCATTCAAGCATAAATGTCTTTCTAACAGAAGGGCGTAAAGGCCTGTATTATGGGCTGATATTCACAGTCATATACTGGATAGTGGAGTTTTCCTCGCTCCCGGTAACTCTTATGGGCCTTAATCAGGCTCCTTCAGTCCTCATTTCTTTCGCAGTACAGGTTCTGCTCATGATTATCATAGTCATGCCTTTGACCCCAGGTGCAAGTGGTGTGGCAGAACTTGCTGCAATTTCCCTCTTTTCAATCTTTGTGCCAGCAAGTATTCTTGGAATTACAGTGGCAGCATGGAGAGCTTTTACATTTTATACGAATATTATTGCCGGAGGATTTGTGAGTTTTAAGTTGCTTAAAGACACGGATCTGGTGAAAAAGTACTTAAACCAATCCCAAAGTGAAACTTAATGTTTTATCCCAAAATTGTTTCGCGGTTTTAATTTCTTTTATTGCAGTTATATATCGAGCCGATCCCAAAACTCAAAATTGCTTCTCTGAATATTGTATTCTGGATTATCAATAGAGCTTATGATTCTGAAAAATAATCCTGAAACACTTACTGATGTGGAAATAATATTGGTTTTGGGACGAGCTCATCTTGTACAAATGACTCACCATTTTATTCAACTTCGAATTTGGTTCATTTTACATGATCATTCTATAGTATCAAAATGGAATTGGAATTAACTCAAGTTTAATTTTTTGAGTCGCCTGCTGTTGTATTGTATATTAACTTTCAAGTAGTCTTGAATCTGCGAAATCATTTCAGGATACAACGAAGAATTTACAATACAATATACTATATATTATTGCCATTAGTCGTAACCTGATGGTTGTAGTAAGTGGAATAGAGCCTAATTCCATTGGTTTTACAGCCTTGCATGTCCACGTTGAGCCCGTCCAGGTCCAGCCTGAAGAAGTCTGATGAGTTTCAGGATCTCTAAAATCGGCATTAGAACTACTTGTTTGATACACATCCCCGTTTTCATTATTGTAAAAAGAATTGTTAGTTACAGAAAGGTTTGCTCCTGCAAGATCAGCAATCGCATATCCTGTTCCCGTCTGAGAAATTGCAGCATGTTGAATTGTATTTGTAAAAACATTATCTTTTATTACTGTACCTTGCCCTCCATCTTGATTTCTAAAGGCGTTATTTTTCACCCCATCAAAAACATTGTCATAAATCTGAGTGCCCTTGAACCCATCATTGACTATGCCTCCTGTAGATGGAATATTATAACTCTGTCCTGTTTCATAGAATAAATTGTGATGGATCAGAATCTCTTGAGTGTTTGAGACTCCTGCATCATAGGCAACTAACCAGACACCTTTTCCCCATGTTCTATTAAGGACATTATTATAGATCTCCACGTTACCTACAGTGCCGTTGGAATCTTCTATCTGGATGCCAGGATCACCCCCGCCAGCATCCAATTGTGCATCTATAACATTATCATGGAATCTGACATTTGCAGAGTTCCAGATCCTGAGACCACTGTTTGTTCTTGTAGTTATTCGATTATTGAAGCATTCAATATACTGGCTCTCAATTCCAAAGAAGCCTTCATGTCCGAGTCTGTAAACAAGATTATTATAAAATTCAATATTTTTACTTCTTTTAATTCTCAGGCCATCTCCCAGACCATCGTGAAAAGTGCAGTTATAAACCTGTACATTATCACAATCGATCATATAGATGCAGTTATAATACCCTGCACCATGCGGAGTTTCGGAATTTCCGTTACTGTTCGCATTAATTTCTAAATTTTGAATTGTGATATTTTGAACACCATTTCCTGAGATTAATGGTTTCCATGCAGGCCATCCGGCGTTGTCTGGAATTGTGATTACAGTTCCGGGTTCACCTTCTAAAATAGTGTTAGATTGAAGAATTATTGAGTCTGTCAAAACATAAGTTCCAGCAGGAAGGTGAATTATACCTCCCTGCTGAAGCTCCTGGTTAATATCATTTTGGTTTGCTGCTCCAGCTATTCCAGGTGACAGTAACATAAATAGGATGGTAAATGAAATGATAGATAGAATAATAGCGGAAAATATTTTCATTTTTTAGGTCCTTAAGATATGCTGTGAGATGAGTAGACAAACCAACGATGTAATCCAACAACGAATTATCAACGAATTATCAACGAATTATAGTAGTGTTTAAGCAATTTAGTTATGGATCATTATAATTAAGAACGGGACTACAGATGAAGTATTGGCTATGTATTGATGTATCATAACTAAGTTGCCATGATAGTAGCTGCAAATTCTTGTAAATTCTTTAAACGATTCCATTATGTTGATTGACAATTCCATTATGTTGATTGATAATTCCATTATGTTGATTGACAAATTCATTATGATATTGATTAACAAAAAACTTGTCCCTAAACTCAAAATAGCGTCTCTTAATTTCCAAATTCCAAATGATCAATCATTGGTTGTGCATGTTATTCGAAGAATATCATGTGCGTTTTGGGAAAGACTTGCTATAATCTGGTCAACGCTCTTACCTGAAGAGATTCCTGATAAGATCATTAACCATTCTTGCCAATTATATCTTTCAGCATAAAGATTAAACATTTCAGGAGCGAGTATAGCATGAGCTTTATTACAACGGGAGCGCAGAGGGTCACGAATATAAGAGACAATAAAGACTTTTTTTGCTAATAGACTGTCTTGCAGCACTATAATGAACGCAGCTATCAAGAACCCTGAGTTTTACAAATTCCTTATTCTTCAGCTCCCATAATCCGTTTCCCCCCAAACGCATGAATAGTTCTCGTTCCTGCAATACATTTTCCCCATTGTTCTGTCCCCTTAGGAATGAATAACTCATCCCCGGGATTAAGAACAAACTCCTCACCATTCAATATTGCCGTATACTGGCCGCTAACACAAACCATGTACTCATCAAATTCATGTGCATGTTTCTTAGAAACCCTGGCCGAATAGCAGGTCCAGAATGCCATCTGGCTGCCGTCTGAACCTTCGTAAAAATAGCCGTCGATGTCCTCAGTATTTTGCTCTTTACTGCTGATATGGTTACTTTTACTTTTCATAAAGTCTGGAAAATCTTGCATATCTGGAACCTTCAGTCCTTAAATGGCTTTTTAAACCACAAAAATGTCTCTCCATGGTTATACTCAAGTTCAACCTGTTTATTATAGTCATTTCTTAAATCGGCAAGGCCGCGTTCATAGTCACTGTCATTGATTAAATGGAACATAGAATATCCTTTATTTTCTACTAATATTAAAAAATTATGAGAGATTGCCTGCTTGTGATTTACATCTGTAATCTCTTTCTTCAAAAATACAAAACCATTGTTAATGGCACTTTCTATTATTTCAGGAATATCCGGGTATCTCTTTTTTTCCACTTCTACGGTTGTTGGGAAGTATTTTACCCAGAACCTTGATTCTATTTGTTTATGGGATTCGGTAACAATACAGAGAGAGCCGCTCTGTTTAAGTACTCTATTCAACTCTTTAAACATTATTCTAATTTCCGGTACATGATGTATTACATCAGTCATATATATAAAATCGAAAAAGTTGTCCCTAAATGGTATTTTTTCATGGTTGCCTTTTTCGAAAATGACATCCGTATTTTTGTCAATGGCTTTTTGTCTCATCTCGTCAGCAGGTTCAACACCATACACATTAGCATTTGTTATCCGCTTCAGAGCACAGGTGAAGTTGCCAGTTCCACAACCAAAATCAAGTATGTTCGTTCCTTCAGAAAAAGACAGATTTTCCAAAAATCGGTTTACTGTGTCTATGTTCTCTTTTCTTGTTAAATCGTATTTTTTTGCCAGTTCATTATAATCAATTCCCACAAATCATCCCTTCCAGTAGTAAATGAGACGACCCCAAAATTCAAAATTATTTTCTTTTGATCTTGCGGTTTGAATGGTCAATTAAGAATGGTCAATTAAGAATGGTCAACTAAGAATGGTCAATTAAGAATGGTCAATTAATACAGCATAGATATGGAAGTCTTAAATCACGTCTAATTTACACTTTCTTGAATATTCATAGAACTATAACTAACACAGCCAATGATGATTATTTCATATGTTTCTCCAGGATATAAGTTCCGTTATATTTGTCTCTGGGATTTTTAATTTTTACAACCTTAAATCCACATTTATTTACGTAAAAATTATGGTTTCTTCTGGAAAAACCTGGCGTATCTGTGTACCATTTTACAGTATCAGGATATTTCGATTCGATGAATTTCCAAATTATCAACCCTAATCCTTTATCCTGGAATTCAGGATCAAGAAAAATATTCCCTAAGAAGTTTACATTATTTTCCTTTATCCAGACTATTACAGCGCCTATTGGTTTGCCTTCTTTAGAAACCTTATATGCTTGAGACGCGGGGTTCAGAGCATATTCGCGTAGAAAATCTCCGTTATCATAGCCATCAGGGCCTCCAGTTGGTTGATTTAAATGCCTTTGAGTATCCTCATCAAATGCTCTTTTCATTATGGGTGTAAGGATATCAACATCCTCTTCCGTAAACCTTTCAAATTGAAGACCACCATATACTTCCACTCAATTTCCCTTCTTGTAAATAAATAAAATTCACATTTTTTTTCACTGATTTCATTATAATCTATAATGCTTGGCCCTTCTTAAATTACTATTAAGGGGCACGTATTTGGTTTGCTGTGCCGATATATCTTACACCTCGGACGTCATTATACGAATTCGGATGTGTTTTCTTAAACCGTTTTTGCCATAATTACTACAAATGAGGGAATTCTACAATGATACTCTTTTTCCGGGCACAATTCTATTAATTCTCTTGGAGGAACCGGTTCTCTAAGTGAACTCACGTACATTCCTGCTTTTTCAATTGCTTCTATGTACCTTGATAACGGTCTATGATAATGCAATGTTTTGCCCCAGAAATTTAATTCTTCGACCCTTTCCTCTAAATAATTTCCAATTTTTTTGTATGTTTTTATGTTATTTTCGTTTTCCTCCCAGTCACTTAAAAAGAAGCATGGATGTGTTATTGAGAAAATAAAAGTCCCAGGTTTTTTTAGTACCCTGTCTACTTCAAAAACAAGTGATTCAATCTCAGGAATATCCATTAGCAACATATTTGCCACAACAATGTCAAACGATTTATCTTCAAAAGTTAACTTCCTGGTCAAATCCATATTATAATATTGAAGATTATCATGGACATGCTTGTGTTTTGCTATATCTAACATAGCTTCAGAACTATCTACAGCTGTAACTAACGCTCCTTTTTGTGCAAGTTCTAACGAAAAAAAACCGTCACCACATCCTGCATCGAGAATGCGTTTTCCTTTTACGTTTCCTAATAATTCATTTACGGCAGCCAGGTATATCTGAGAATTAAAATTTCTTCCCCGATTGTTTTTCTCACTATAAGTTTCAGCAACAATATCCCAGTGGTTTATACTATTCGCTCTCATTAATCAGCAGACTCCTTTCAACTACGATTCATCTTGCTAAACCAAAAATATTCATATTCCGGGTCTATTTTGTATGATGGCTCAGGATTCAAGGTGCTCTGCCCAAACATTAAGACTGAGGTGGGGTTTTTTTGCTTGTAAGATTTAGTCCTTGGAGGGCGGTAATATCTACCTTATATAAGGAATATGGCATTGCATACTTAGTTCCGCTCAAAACTTTGTCCATGCTGAACTTGCTATCAGTGCCCTGAACAGGAGTTTATTGTTATGCTCAGCAGCCTTTTCTATTTAAATCAGTAATTCTCCTTCCAGCACTGTTACTGCTTTTCCCGAAATTAAAACCCTGTCATCGGCAACTTTTACTCTCAGGATGCCCCCGCGTTCAGACGCCTGATATGCAACGAACTCATTTTTATTCAGCTTTTTTTGCCAGTAGGGTCCCAAACAGCAGTGAACCGATCCTGTAACTGGATCTTCCGATACACCTACTTTTGGCGCGAAAAATCTTGACACAAAGTCATACGCCCTGGATCTGCTTGTGACAATTACTCCCCTTGTGGGGACTTTCAAAAGTTTCATGAAATCTGGTTTCATAGTTTTGACTATCTCTTCGGATTCGACTTCTACCAGATAATCAAACTCGCTTTTCCCTACGTAGATTGTTTGAGTCCCAAGCGCTTCCAATAAATCTTTTGGGGATTCTGTTTTTTCTTCAGTTAATGCTGGAAAATTCAGTTCAATCCAGTCCTCATTCATCCTTGCTGTTAATAGACCGCTTTTTGTGCTGAACTTTGCCTCCAGATCTTTCTTTAAATACCCTTTTTCCCACAGAATATGAGCACTTGCCAGTGTTGCGTGCCCGCATAATTCGACTTCCGCATTTGGGGTAAACCACCTTAGATTATACCCCTCACCTTCTTTAAAAAGAAATGCAGTATCTGACAGATTCATCTCACGAGCTATGTTCTGCATTAATTTCTCGTCCAGCTTCTTATTTAGAACACATACGCCTGCTGGATTTCCCGAAAACGTTTTTTCCGTAAATGCATCAACCTGATAAATCTTCATTATGAATCCTCTCTTGAAATGATGGCTTCTGGAATGGCGACACGTCTCACTATTGATAGGATATAGCGATAAATGCGCTGACATCGGATGTCACATGATTTGGAGTCAGCTATGGACGCTGATCCCTTATCTCAAATACTCAATATTTATATCCGGTTGTAAAGCAATTCCTGGCTTTGCCAGTAACTCAACAAACCTGAATCCTTTTGAAGGGTGAAACATGTTTGCCGAGGCACAACTTCTCATTATCCAGGCGGTATCAAGCCCTCTCTCAGTACCTGCACATGCTAGCACAAGCTCTCCTTCAGGAACAACTCCAGCATCAGTTGACATCAATACACTTTCCAAGCAGACTAAAGTCCCCGGGGAAATTAGCTCAAGGGTTTTTGCTATAACATCGAGGGATGTGACCTGGCGAAGATGTAATCTCATAGAAAAACTAGGTCCGAAAAAAGGAATTGTTCCCTGAACTATTTTTACATTAAGTTGATCCAGTATAACTCTGTTTTTTTCGGTAATGCTCATAGGAACACGGTGTAATCCCTCTTGTACCCAATTATTTTTTATATCCTTCAGCTCAGGAATGTCACTAAAAACATCTTTTTCCATTTGATCTATTTCCCAATACATACCCTGAGGACAGGTAACACAAATTATGGTCTTATTGGTAATATTTTGGGCAATTTTTACAGCGCTCTCTCCAGTTATGGAAGCAACAACAATATCTTTAACAAAATTTGATTTTTCTCCAACAAGGTTAACAATTTCATCTGTGTTAACTGGACCAGGCCTTTCAAAAACTCGCATACATTTCCCTTTCTCTTATTCGTGTGTATTTATTAGTTGCCAGGAAGGCAACAATTAATGATTATATGCCTGAGCCAAAAGATCAGGCGAGAGTTCTTCAAAATATTTTAAATTCACAATTTAGTAGCCACGATTGCAACCAGATTAGAATAATTTCCATCTTCGGCTTCCATCATTCCAATATCCCTGCGAGCATAGTCGTTGTCGCACGAAAGCCAGTCCTGCCGTGCCTCTTAAAAACATTGTAACTCTTTGCACTCATGGATACTTGCTGAATCACAGTTTTTCCAGAGGTTATACCACCAGTCGCAAGAATGGAGACTGTTCATATCATCAAACCAGTACGGCTGTAACTCCACTGATACTCCGTTTGTGAACTCTTCTTTCAACCTCGGAACTTCGACTCCTATTTGTCCTTCTTTTTTTACAAGCGGAGCAAGATACTTTGTCAAATAGTCTTCTTCAACTCCGAAATAGTTATAGGCATCAACACATATCGCAAGGTCAAAAAACTCATTCGCAAATGGTAAATCGTGAGCTTCAGCATGGATTGGAATTATCTTGTCTTCCAGTCCCATTGACTTGATTCTTTCATAATTTTCGGTTGCACTGATCCAGAGTTCAGTTGCGAAAACTGTGACATCATACTCTTTTGCCAGGAAGATTGAAGTTAGTCCTTTTCCGCAGCCAAGATCAAGTACTCGCATTCCTTTTTCAAGGTTTAAAGATTCTGACAATTCCTCAATGATTTTCATCAAGTTTGGGCTCATCATGTTTTCTTTAAGAAAATCAGCATCATATTTGACTCTTTTTAAGCACTATTTGATCACCTTTCATTTGTTTACTTATTCCATACTTTATCTACATTTTACACAGTTAACTGTAAAATTGTGAATTTAGTAACTGTCACAAAATAGATTATACAGATTAATTATAAAGTTAATTTTTCAATTGATGATAAAGATCTTGAAAAATCAAGACATTCAATCGAAACCTGTACATAATTTGTTCTGTGACTACTCCTTAGACTAAAACGAAAATTACAAGCTTTTTTTACAAAGAAACATTAAAAGATAAATATAAAAATAATGAAGAACTAGCAAGAATATTGAAAAATTAGTCATTTTTTAATTTTAGTGGAATATAATACTCAACTTCTGAGTTTTCGTTATCCAGTCCAAAGTAACGGTTTTTATGATAAGCTAATATCAAATAGGGATAAGCTTCTTCGTATTCAGAACTAGGCAGCCACTTTTTCCAGATGAATTCTCCTCCTCTGAACATTTCTCTTCCCTTGAAGGTAAATACTGCGTATTTAGTGGAGGGAAAAATCTTGCAAAACATCTCTAGGGGCATTTCACCGGTTTCTTTAACTTCAAGGCCTACGTATACGTAGAATTTTCCAGTTTCATCATAGTCATCTGGTTGAATATGTGCCTCATAAGTGACTTCGCTTACCGCATTTTTCTCAAGCTTTTCATCATATTTTTCATAAAGGTTATAAAAACGCTTCCAGAGCAATCCGATTTCATTTTCTACGTTCCATTCTTCTTTTGAATGAAATGGATTACCATAATAAACACATCCCATTAATTTCAAGGGGTTTTCATCAATGATTTCTATTTTCAGGGGTTTTGGAAAGTTATTGGTAGCCATATGGGTTCTTCCAAAAAAAGAAATAAAAAATGTACTTCTCGAGAGTACACTTTAATTTAACCCCCTATTAACTACTTGCTTTTTATCCTTATTGGCCATATGCCCACTCTGGCCAGAGAAAAGAAAGCCATCTGGGGACTTCTGGTTTTTCTACTCTGTCAAATGAGGGGAAATAAGCTTTTAAATCTATAATAGGAGTTCCATCACAAGCATCAAGATTGGATACATGTACTATCCCTTCTTTTTCGTTAACATCTTCTATTCTGCAGGTTGTTATTGATATGGGGTTTGGACGGTATTCTGCACGAGTTGCAAATATTCCGGTCAGCCTATCCAGAGAATATGGAGGATAGACCTGAAGCACATTTCGATATTCAATATTGTCAATCATATTTGCCCACCAGAGCACGATTACGTGACTGAAATTATTTAATTCTTTTAAGCCGGGAATGTATTTGTCAATAATTTTCAGGGATGTCTTCACGCCATCTTTCCTTACATATCCAATTGGCGAAATCTTAATGGGATTTTCTTGTTTTATGAGCTCTTCAGGTTGTCCTCTTAAATTTAAATCACCGCTTGAACCTCTATAAGTTTCTAAATTTATAATAGGAAATACAACCTCTGTCAGGAGCTCGTTATCAGGCACTTCCCTCGGAGTGTTAATGTAAGCCTCTCGTGGAGCTCCTATCATCTCATAACCGTTTTCAATAATGTGCTGCATCATCTCAGCGTACACTGAACCTATTTCTGCATAGGGACCTTTGTGGATAGCTGATAAAATTTTGTGTTTTGGCATAATTTTTATTTTTACTCTCTCATCGCCGTTTGTATCTCCCTGAAAGGGTATACCAATCTCGTATTGCATTTTTTCTGGCGGCACTTCTGTTGGGCTGGTATAATATACCGCAAAAGGAGGTTGAGTAATTTTGAGTCTTTTTTGTTTGATCCATCCTGCTAATTCTCCTATTATTTCTCCCATCTCCTCTACCAGACCTTCATGAGAAATGCTAGCTACCTGATGTTCTTCCACGATTTTTAATTTAATTTCCATGTTAAATTCTCCTTTAACTTTTTACTTACGCAATTGAACTGAAACCCAGTGAGATAAAAACTGAAAACTGTTTAAAATATGTATCAATTTGTTGTTTATTGTGTTTGAGTTGTATTTGAGTTGTATTTGATGCGTAAGCAGCATAATTGACTGTAGATATAAATTGGATTTCATATTATTAAAAATTCACTCTTTAATGGAATATTATTCCATATTTTTATGAACAAGTATTTTGAGAATGAGATATTTCGAGATAGTAATTGTAGAAAAGATATTTATTTAATTAAAAAAACAACTTAGTTATGGATAAAAAAAGCGATTTAGAGCTATCTCAAGAGTTTTTAATGAATTCATCAGAGGATATCGTTTCTATTTTAAAAACAATTTCTCATATTAACCGATTCAGGATTCTAATCCTTCTTTTAAACGGGCCTTTGACATTTCAGACGTTGCTTGAAAAGATAGATCTCAAAAAATCGGCGCTAGCCAATCATTTAACTGAATTAAAAGATAGCAATCTTGTGGAAAAAACACACCACGGCACTTATGAAATAAGTGAAAATGGGAAAAATTACATCAAATCAATTGAAAAAATTTATAAAGAGAGTAAAGTTATTGAAAAAAAAGTATGGGAAGCAAAACAAAGAGAACAGCTTTCGAAATCCTTTTTGGAACGTAAACAGTAATTCAAGAAAATAAAACTTGGTAAAATTGGTTTATAATAAGTTTTATAAGTTTTTTGAATCCTACTTTCCGCACTATTTTTTCACGCATAATATTTTTCGTATTCTTCTCCCATCAATCTCAGTACTTTAATTGTTTCCTCATCTAGATTTAATACTGACTTTCCGCAAATGCCCATTCAATTTTCATAATTTTCCTTGCTATTGTTTTTTCTGAAAATTGCCCTACGTATTCAAGCATGTGTTTTTGGGGATTATGATAACAAGGAAACTGAGTATATTGATATTACTTTTGGAATACCAAAAAACGGAAGATGGGATCTCAAACAATTTGTTTTGAGTTTGATTGTTAATCAGCATGGAATACCACTTTTCATGAACACCCATTCAGGGAATTCTTCAGACAAAAGCACAATTCTGGAAGCAATCAATTCTCTCAAATCAGCTTTAAGCCCGGAAAGCAAAGTGTACTATGTAGCTGATAGTTCTTTTTACACTGACAATAATATCAAGAACATAGGAAAATCATTCTGGATCAGTCGTGTTCCTGCAACAATTAATGAGGAAAAGGAACTGCTAACTGCAAATCTAAACCTGAAAACGTTGAAAAGCGACGAGAGATACTCATTTTATCAAACCTTTGTGGAATATGGTGGAGTTAAACAAAAGTGGGTTTTGTTACTCTCTCATAAAATGAAAGAAAAAAAGAGGTAACTCTCAGAAATAAGCTTGAAAAAGAGCTTGATAAAGCCGAAAAGTCGCTTAAAAAGTTGGCAGGAGATGACTTTTTCTGTGAAGAAGATGCATTAAAAGCAGCAGAAAAATGGATTGCAGATTTCCCTTCAGTTCTTTTTGAAAAAGTAGATTTGAAAACCATTAAAAAACGTGAAGCAGGTAAAAGAGGAAGCCCTCTGAAAAATGAAAAATTAAAGACATATTATAAGATTGATGGAATTATAAAGGTTAATGATGCTTTTGTTTTGAATGAAATGGAAAAAATGGGACTTTTCATTCTTGCAAGTAATGATATCCGTCTTTCTCCTGAAGAGATGCTGAAGTATTACAAAGGACAGGATAAAGTAGAAAAAGGATTCAGATTTTTGAAAAGTGATACCTTTAGCATATCGAAGGTGTATCTCAAGAATAAATCAAGAATTGAAGCGTTGACAATGATAATGGTTCTCTGCTTAATGATTTATGCAATTGCAGAATGGAAATTAAGGACAAAGTTAGAAGAAGAAAATGAAACGGTTCCAGATCAAAAAGGGAAACCAACAAAAAGACCAACAATGAGATGGATATTTTTCAAGTTTCAGGGAATTACAGAACTTATAACGCAGAAAAAAGGGAAAAAAAAGTCAGAAATACTGAATATGGAAGAGATTCACTGGAAAATATTGAGTCTAATGGGAGAGAAATATGAAAATATATATCTCTAGTTGCGTTAACCTGCCGAATCTAGTGTCTTGGCAATTTAATTGTTGATCATAATAGTGGTAGTTTCTCGTCAGCATATAACGATTTTGAGCTCATTAGATTACTAATAACTAAATTTTCATGACACTAGGTTTTATAGAAAGCAAGTTTCAATGAAAACAGGCGGAACTAAAAGAAGAGTTCCTCTGTTAAAAGAAAAATAAGAAAACAAATTTAATGTCCTAAAGGAAAGGAATTTTTGTCCCTTTCCTCCTATTTAGTTTATTTTTGCTTTCATCTTATCTATTATTATATAGTCTTTAATGGCACTTACGGAATCGAAAGGAATGAGGATAAAATTATCTGCTTTCCTGTACCTGGAAGGATCTAAATTGACATTTGGGGCAACCACCATGTCAATAATATTTCCCCCTTTAATCTCGACTACAACGTTACTCAACGTTCCTATTTCTGTTCCGTCGGTAGCCATTACCTGCTTGTTAAAGAGGTTCTTTGCAAATTCCTTAGACATTTTTATCGTATCTCCGTTGGCAGTATGTTATCGGTTTGGGTAAAATTGGCTTTCCACTTCGAATATTTTATTCCATTTGAAACCAGGATCTTTAAAACTTTTTCCTTTTAAAACTAATCTTCTAAAGAGTTACTGGATTAAATTCTTACCTTTAATTCTTACTTTTAATTCTTACCAGTAACCCTTACATGAAATTCTAGTCTGTAACTTTACCTGTAACCGACATAGCCAGCTGTTTCTGTGAGTCTCTGGCCTCCCTTGAACTGCGCCTCGATCTTTTCGTAGAACTGAGCAATATTCTCCGTAATTGTGGGTTTTACCTTCTTCAGAGCTTCTTTGAAGTGTCTCATTTCTACATATTCTGCATCGAAGTTCTCTCTCAGGGCAATCATTACGGCTTCCCTGCTAACTGATTCAATATCGGCGCCTACGTAACCCTCAGTTTCATCGGCAAGGGCTTCAAGGTTCACATTTTCATAAAGGGGTGTACCCTTTGTATGGATTCTGAATATCTTGAGCCTGCCTTTCCGGTCAGGAGAACCGATGTAAACCAGCCTGTCAAAGCGTCCTGGACGCAGGATTGCAGGGTCCAGAAGGTTAGGGCGGTTGGTTGCGGCAATCACTACCACATCTCTAAGGGACTCAAGCCCGTCCATCTCGGTCAGGAGCTGGTTAAGCACCCTCTCTGAAGTGTGGCTGTCCGTGGATTCCATTCCTGGCATAGAAGCAATCGAATCGATTTCATCAAAGAAAATCACACAGGGAGCGACCTGCCGGGCTTTCCTGAAGGTCTCCCTTATAGCTTTTTCCGATTCTCCAAGCCACTTTGAGAAAATCTCAGGCCCTTTGACGCTTATGAAGTTCGCATTTGACTCTTTGGCAACAGCCTTTGCTATCAGGGTCTTTCCGGTTCCTGGCGGGCCGTAAAGCAGGATTCCTCTTGGAGCTTTTATGCCCATACGAGCGAACTTTTCCGGATTTTTGATGGGCCATTCCACAGCCTCAGTAATGGACTGCTTTGCTTCATCGAGCCCTCCAACATCATTCCAGCTAACGTTGGGCATTTCCACATAAATTTCTCTAAGAGCCGAGGGTTCGGCCTCCATCAGGGCATCTTCAAAATTTTTCTTGGTTACAACGATTTTTTCCAGTCTCTCAGGCGGAATTGCTTCCTTTTCAAGATCAAGGTCAGGCAGATTTTCCCTGAGGCACCGCATGGCAGCTTCCTGTACAAGAGCCAGCAGATCTGCGCCTACAAACCCCTGGGTTCTTTCAGCCAGAGACATCAGATATTTATCTGCCTTTTCTTTCCTTTCCCTCTCCAGGGCAGCCTCATCAGCTTCGGTTTCGACTTTTTCGAGCTCCTCTGGTTCCTCATCCCTTTCTATGGGCATACCCCTGGTATGGATTTGAAGGATTTCATACCTGTCTTTAGTATCAGGCACACCGATATGGATTTCTCTGTCAAAGCGGCCTGGCCTCCTAAGTGCCGGGTCAATCGCATCCACACGGTTTGTAGCTCCTATAACCACGACCTGACCTCTCTCTACCATCCCGTCAAGCAGAGTCAGGAGCTGGGCGACCACACGCCTTTCAACTTCCCCTGTTACATTCTCTCTTTTTGGTGCAATGGAGTCAATTTCGTCAATAAAAATGACTGATGGAGCATCCTGAGTTGCTTCCTCGAAGATCTTCCTTAGCCTTTCTTCACTTTCTCCATAGAATTTCCCTACAATTTCAGGGCCGGCAATATAATGGAAACTTGCTCCAGATTCATTGGCTACGGCTTTCGCAATCAGGGTTTTTCCGGTTCCGGGCGGACCATATAGAATGACTCCTTTCGGAGGCTCAATATTAAGGTGGGCGAAAAGTTCAGGATGCTTCATGGGCATCTCTATCATTTCCCGGACACGCATGATTTCAGCCCCTAGGCCTCCTATATCTTCATAAGTAGTCACGCCCCGGGTTGCTTTTTCGTACCCCTGTACCGGTTTTTTACGAAGTTCGATAAGTGTTTCTTCCGTAACAAGGACAATTGTGTTTGAAGGTTCAGTCTCAACAGCAACCAGAGGGATTACCTGGCTTGTAGTAAGGGATTCTGTCATTGGCTGAGACATCGAGTTTATTATAGGAATTATATCTCCCCTAAAAACCGGCCTTTTGAGGATATGCCGTTTTATGATTTCATTTGCATGTTCCCCGAACTGAAGTTCAGGTCCCCCCTGTGTCATGCTTTCCGGAAGTGCCAGAACAAGTTTTTTTGCTTCCGGGGCTTCAACCTTTTTGATAGTTACCTTCTCTCCTATGGAAACACCTGCATTTTGCCGGATGAAGTTATCAATTCTTACGAGTCCCTGGTCCCAGTCCTGCCTGTCAGCTCTCCATACCTTTGCCGTGGTCTTTTTCTTACCTCTTATTTCCACGATGTCGCCTGGCGAGAGCTGAAGCTTCAGCAAAGTTGTAGGGTCAAGTCGGATAATTCCTCTTCCAAGGTCGATAGGATATGCTTTTTCAACCTTCAACTGTATTTCTTCCATAGATCATCCCGAAAATAGTTGTCTTTTTGATTAGAACTTTTACTTTAATAATTGCATAAAATTGATGGACACCGGGTTTTTCCGATTTCTCCGGACTGCATATTATGGAGCTACCCGTTTTGTATATTAGATGTCTTTTTATTTCAATGCCTTTGGTCAGGTAGATTTTCACCCCGAAGGGTTTGTAATGGATTTTATACCTTGAATTTTCTGTCAAGTCTTCCTATCCAGAGAAACCCCCTTTATAGCCTGTAACCTATCCGAATAATAATTTGTCGGTTAGAGACATATTTGATAATCAGTTATTGGTTAAAAGTGCGTTTGATGACTAATTATTGTTAAAGGCATAATTATTGTTAGAGATACATTTGATAATCAGTTATTGGTTAGAAGTGCGTTTGATAACTAATTATTGTTAGAGACACATTTGATAATCAGTTATTTATATTATATTACCTGCATATATTATTCCCTATACCTTCCATTTATTAAATAAGTTTACCATAACTCTATTTTTTCCTCTGAGGTTTTATATATCTGGAACTTCTGTGTATAAAATTGTTTAATCCTCAAAATAGTCATTTAAATCTGAATAGTCATTTAAATCTGAATAGTGATTTAAATTTGATGTATTTCGAATCTCCGACCTCAGGATCTTGAATTCTTAGGATCTTAAGGTCATTTTGAATTATATGCCTGATGAGTACCAAGGAATTGACAGCATGAACCTTGAAATCGCGCAGAACAGAATTATTGATTTTATCCGGAATGAAACCCGTAAAGCAGGTGTAGACGGAGCTGTTGTAGGCATTAGTGGGGGAATAGACTCAGCCCTTGCCGCAACGCTTACCGTAAAAGCTCTGGGGAAAGATAAAGTGCTCGGAATCCATATGCCCGAATCCGGTCTTACCACTTCTGAAGACAGCAAAGACGCAAAAACTCTTGCAGACTGGCTGGGAATTGAGTTTCAGACTATTGGCATTTCAGGAATTATCTCAGCTTTCATGGCTGCAGTCCCTGAGAGTGAATCCGCAGACCGGCTCTCCAAGGGCAACCTGAAAGCAAGGATCAGGATGTCTCTTCTCTACTTCCACGCAAACCGTATGAACCGTATGGTTATAGGAACCGGCAATAAAACCGAGATCTTGCTCGGCTACTTCACGAAATACGGAGATGGAGGCGTTGATCTCGAACCCATTGGCGGACTTTACAAAACCGAGGTATGGGAGCTTTCTCGCAGGCTAGGGGTTCCCGACTCTCTTATCACCAAAAAACCCTCAGCAGGTCTCTGGGCAGGCCAGACAGATGAAGCCGAACTGGGAATCTCTTACTTAAAAGTAGATGAGGTACTCAAAAGGCTTGAGCAGAACGAAGACCCTGAGACTATTCTGAAGACTCCAGGGATTTCTGCAGAACAGCTGAATTCAGTCATGAACCGTATAGAGAGAAGTGAGCATAAAAGAAATGCTCCTCCGGTGCCACCCAACTAAGTTACTCCTAATCCCCATCTGGTTTCCATGACCTTTTAAAAACTGCTTTCGTGCAAGCCTTTTCAAAAAAGGCTTGAGCGAAAACCCTGAGCGACGGCGTGATCGAACGGTACGCGGGTGTGGTCAAGCGGATTGATTTATAAATTGGCAGCTTTTCTGTGGTTATAATTTGTTGAAAGGGCTTTTTTAGCTCTGGCTTTTTTAGCTCTATTTTTTTCTTAGCGGGCAGGGTGACTCTCGATATCAGATTTCTGCTCCCTTACCAGGGGTTTTGCAAGATGTCGGCGGGCGCAGGGCGGGACTTCATATAATCCTGCTGTAAGGTTTCTTTTTGTTTCACACAGGATTTTTGAGGTGGCTTGAGTTCCGCATTTTTTACAGCGGAAGCCCTGGTTTTGGCCTGATGATTTCATATGTTTTCCGCAGGTTGGACATACCGGGTTTTCTTCCCTGTAAAGGGGAGCAAGCTTTTTTATCTCTATTTTTTCGATGTTGAGAGTTCTGGAATTTACACTTCCAGATACTACAATTCTATCTCCAGGCCTGAGTTTCCTTATAAGCAGCCGGAAGTTCTTTGTGGGTTCGAAGGCTGCGCAGTCAATTTCGTTTTCTTCCTTGTCCTGGATGGGAAAAATAACGTGTCCTCCGTGAATAGTTTTTGGAGCTGTCGAGACTGTACCTTCGAGCGTGTAAGAGTGCATATCCCTTATTTCTGCAATGCTTTCTGCGGAAATCAGGTGCATATCAGTACCCTGATTTGTTCTGTATATGGCAAAACGTTCAACAGGCTCAGCCTTGATCAGGGATGCAGCTTTTGTAACTATGGTCGGATTTTTCCCTCTGATGCCGAAGAGTACGGGATCTGCCGAGTGAGGAACACAGACAACAAGTCTATTTTTAAGGTCTACAGTGTCCCAGGTATCAGGATAAGTCTTCCTGTCAGCCTCAAAGAAACTTCCCTTTTCGATCTCGCGTGGGGTTCCCCATTTTCCCTTTTGCCTGTATGCCAGGTACTCGAAAGTATGATCCCATTCTTCGAGGTTAAGCATAGCCCCGCATGCCGCAAGGGCTCCTATCAGTCCTCTTCCGTTTTTGAAGCCCTTTGAAGGAACTCCGGATTCCGAGATAAGGCTTTTTGCCTCTTCTATTTCAATCACGTCCTTTACGGCTTTCTCCAGAAAATTCCTGAGGACGGGCTTGAGCTTTCCGTAAGCTTTTTCCGGGATAAAAACCGCGCCGGGATTAGTTTTTTCGCATTCCATACGTGCAAATTCTTCTATTCTGGACACAACATGAGCAATTACTTTTTCAGGGCAGTCGGTCTTAAGTTTCAGCGCTACTGCAGCATTTCCTCTTGTTTTATAGGGAATAGTCGGATTCAGGCGTATAAGGAGTGGACGGGTCTCTACAGTTCCGTAGGCCTGAAGTTCTTCCAGCAGCAGAGCCCCAAGATACGTTGTGCACATTCCTTCGTTTGAGTCGGTATCATCAATTCCGATAATCATTTTTTCGGGTCCAGTTTTTGCCTTTTAATTTTCCAGATGCGCTTGGGACAATAACAGTTTTCGTTACTCTCCGACGTATTTTTGCACTGTGAGGATTGTCAAAAGTAAAGAAAAGTATATATAGATGTTCAAACAGAGATTGATACTGGAATGACAAAAGAGGTTCTCATACATCAAATTATCGATGTATTTTCACATGCAGGTTTTGCACTTTCCGATCGCTGCAATATTCGTCCGAGGAGCTTTGACGTTGCCGCACGGAAAGATGAAACACTATTACTTTGCAAGGTTTTATTTAACATTGACGGCCTGAATGAAGAAACTGCCAGGGAGATGAAGTACCTTGCCGAATACCTTGGAGGCTCTGCTATTGTCGTGGGCGCAAAGACCAGAGACCAGATGCTTGAAGATAGCGTTGTGTACATGCGTTATGATATTCTTGCCCTGAACGTACAGACTCTTTATGACTACTTTATTGAAAATGTTCCTCCTCTCGTTTCAGCAGCTCCGGGTGGGCTGTATGTCTCCATAGAAGGAGATATCCTAAAAAAAGCCAGGATGGGTCAGTCAATGTCTCTTGGGACACTTGCTTCCATGGTAGGGGTTTCGAGGAGAACTATCAGCAAATATGAAGAAGAAGGCATGGATGCGTCAATAGATGTCGTACTCCAGCTAGAGGATATCTTTGGGGTTGAGCTTGCAAGGCCCATAAATATTCTGAAATCCTGCGGGAGCAGGAAGCCCCGGAAGAAAGCAGAATCCAGGACCGAAACCCAGGAAAAACCCTATACGCTTTTACCGGAAGATTTGATCCTTAACACAATTTCCATGCTTGGCTATGACGTCCTTCATACTGCCCAGGCTCCTTTCAAGGCCATTTCACGGGACGAATCCTCAGTTATCCTTACAGGAGTCAGTGAATTCAATACGACCGTGGTCAAAAGGGCTCATTTAATGAGCAGTATTTCCTGCGTCACTGAGACCCAATCCGTATTCATCATCAACGGGCACTCAAAAATAAAATCCGTAGAAAACACGGTTATGATCGAGAAAAAAGAACTTGACAAAATAAGCGATTCTCAGGAACTCCTTACCTTTATAGAGGAACGTAGAGAAACTCACGAAGAAAAGTAAAAGCCAAATTCTCGCCGCCCGCGTCCCATACTTTTTCAAAAAACTGTTTGCCCGCAACCCTTTTCAAAAAAGGCTTGACCGAAAACCCCGAACAACTTTTGAATTTGAGCACCTTATCCCCGAACCCTATCGGCGTGATCAACCGGCGCAACGGTTGTTCCAAAACCCTAATATAGCACTGTTTCAATCTAAAAGCTTCGATGACTGTAAAAATTGCAGTGCTGGTTTCTGGAAGGGGTTCGAATCTCCAGGCGGTTATGGACAGCATTGATAAGGGTTACATAAAGAATGCTACTATTAATGTGGTTATTTCCAATAAGGCAAATGCTTACGCGCTCGAACGTGCAAGAAATCACGGAATAAACGCAGTTTTCCTTGATCCGGGCGAGTATGGCCGGGATGAATATGATAAGGCTATCCTGAATGTCTTAAGCCAGTATGATACGGATCTTCTTTTGCTTGCAGGCTACTTCCGGATTTTAGGAAATGAGATAATTAAGGCCTACAGGAACAGGATTATGAACATCCATCCTTCTCTTCTTCCAGCCTTCAAAGGGCTTCACGCCCAGAAGCAGGCTTTCGAATACGGGGTAAAAGTTGCAGGTTGTACAGTGCATTTTGTTGACGAAGGGCTTGACTCAGGGCCAATAATCCTCCAGAAGTGCGTGCCTGTGCTTACCGGGGATACAGAAGAAACCCTTACTGCCAGAATTCTGGAGCAGGAACATGTTATTTACCCTGAAGCAATCAGGCTTTTTACCGAGGGTAAACTTAAAATTGAGGGTAGAAACGTAGTAACCGGTACTTGAGCAAATGCTTAAGATCATATAAAACCGGAACAGATTTTACCGATTAATAACTTCTTTAATCCCTGATAGTTATAAATATTCCAACCTTATAGGTATTCCACGAAACCATATAGACCATAAGGGCTTTTCAGGTTTCGAAATCTCCTATCTTCAAGATATTCAGGAGCTTTTTGCCGAAAGTTTTGAAACTTCAGAACGAAAAACCCATCAGGAAGGTTATAGAGTCTGTTTAATTACACTCCCAATTATTCGGCGGTTTTATCGCTGAACGCCGGCCTCTTGAGTAAGTATCCAATCTGGAAGGTAGCTCCTGTATACACGCACATGTTAGCATTAATCAACCCATCAATCCAAGCCACAAAAACTCTTGATTTTGAAAGATTTTAAAGGAATAGGTTACAGGTGACAGTAATGTCTTATATTGAAAAAATTGATCCAGAATTGTTCGAGGCTATAAAGAAAGAAGCTGAGCGCCAGGAATATAAACTGAACCTTATCGCATCTGAAAATTATGCGAGTAAAGCCGTTATGGAAGCTCAGGGATCTATTCTGACCAATAAATATGCCGAAGGATATTCCGGCAAACGGTACTATGGCGGCTGCGATTTCGTGGACATTGCCGAGGACCTCGCAATTGCCAGGGCAAAGAAAATCTTTAATGCAAATTACGTAAACGTCCAGCCTCACTCAGGTTCTGGAGCTAATATGGCTGTCTATTTCTCGGTTTTGCATCCCGGAGACACCATCATGTCCATGGATCTCTCTCACGGCGGACATCTTTCTCACGGCAGTCCTGTGAGTTTTTCCGGAAAGCTCTTTAATATTGTGCCTTACGGAGTCAGTAAAAAGACTGAGATGCTGGACTATTCCGAACTTCTGAAAAAAGCAAAGGAAAACAAACCGCAAATGATTGTTTGCGGGGCTTCAGCCTATCCTCGTGAAATCGATTTCAAGCAATTCCGCGAAATTGCTGACGAGGTCGGAGCCTATCTGCTTGCAGATATCGCTCACATTGCAGGGCTTGTAGTTGCAGGTGTGCACCAGAGTCCTGTACCTTATGCGGACTTCGTTACCAGCACAACTCACAAAACCCTCCGGGGTCCAAGAGGCGGAATTATTATTTCCAGGACAGAAGAACTTTCGACCGGAATTAACAAAGCGGTTTTCCCCGGCCTTCAGGGTGGACCTCTCATGCACATTATAGCTGGAAAAGCAGTAGCATTTAAAGAGGCAATGAGTGAGAAGTTCAAACAGGATCAGATTCAGACCGTAAAGAACGCAAAAACCCTCTGTAAATGCCTGAAAGAGAAGGGTTTTGATATGGTCTCTGGCGACACGGATAATCATCTTATGCTTGTCAATCTCAATAATATGAATATAACAGGTAAGGATGCAGAAGCCGCCCTGAGCAAATCCGGGATTATTGCAAACAAAAACACGGTGCCCTTTGAGACCCGCAGTCCCTTTATCACAAGCGGTGTAAGGCTTGGAACCCCTGCCTGTACCACAAGGGGTATGAAGGAAACGGAAATGGAATTAATTGCCGATTATATTGAGACCGCAATCACAAACTCAGAAAACGAGAAGATCCTGTCGGAAACAAGTGATAAGGTCAGAGAACTCTGTTCAAGGTTCCCGGTTTATTGTTAATCGAAGAAGTGGGATGTTTTACCAATGTTAGATGAAGGGTATGAATCACGAATCATAGATGGGAAAGTTCTTGCAAAGCAAATTGAAGCTGAAGTGGCATCTGGAGTTGAAGCTCTTGTAAGTGGCCGGGGAGTTACGCCTGGACTTGCTACCGTCCTTGTTGGCGACGACCCTGCTTCCAAAATGTATGTCCGCCTGAAGCACAGAGCCTGTGAACGTGTGGGCATTCGAGCAGAAGACCACTTTCTTCCGGCAGAAACCAGTCAGGAGGAACTTATCTCCTTGATCAATACCCTTAACAAAGATAAGAATGTTCACGGAATTCTGCTTCAACTTCCACTTCCGAGACACCTCTTCCCTCAGGAAGCAATGGAAGCCATAGCCCCTGAGAAAGATGCTGATGGCTTTCATCCCTACAACATGGGAAAGCTAATGATCGGTGATGAAGGGCTTGTTCCCTGTACTCCGCATGGAGTTATCCGGGCGCTTGAAGAGTATAATGTGCCTATCAAGGGTAAAAACGTGGTTATTGTCGGGCACAGCAATGTTGTCGGAAAACCATTGGCAGCAATGTTTCTTAACCGGAATGCAACAGTTTCGGTTTGCCATGTATTTACAGATGACCTTAACAAATACACTCTTGATGCAGATATTCTGGTGGTTGCGACTGGAGTCAAACACCTTATTAAAGCCGACATGGTAAAGGAAGGAGTAGTAATCTTTGACGTGGGTATTACCAAGGAAAAAGATGGCGTATATGGAGATGTAGACTTCGAAAATGTGGTCAAGAAGGCATCCCTCATTACTCCTGTCCCTGGAGGCGTAGGACCTCTTACAATTGCCATGCTTATGAAGCACGTACTTAGATGTGCAGAAACAAATTTTTGAAATTTCTTTAGTAAGGCCTTTTTATCGGGCCTTTTAATCTTTTATGAAATTTTTGTTTTTGTGAAATTTTTGTTTTCTGGTACGGTTTCTAGTGATATTTTTGTATTATTTTTGTATCCTTGTTCATGCGTTTTCGGTTAAGTGAAAAATCATGATAATTGTTTCAATTGAGTCAATTTCTATAGCACTTATTAAATATATTAACAGACTGTGCGCTGGGACAAGGTATCGATTTCATGTAAACAGGCCAAAATTTAAGGCCGGTTTCTAATGTAAAATCGATAGTTTTCAGGCAAGAAAATTCCTTAACCGATGACAAATGAATAACTTTTAGAGTTCCTGCTCAATAACCTGGAGATACAACCGGAAATAGTATAAAAGAAAAAATTATATAAACAAATTACATGAAAACGCGCAGGGGAAATAAGTGATAACCGAAAACTTCGGGTTTTTAATTCACGTTTTCACAATTATCTTCGTTGTTGTCAATCCTATAAGCGGAGTGGTAACTTTCATCTCTTTGACCAGTAAGGTGATGGATGAGGAAAAAAACGAAATCGCAAAAAAGTCAGTCATACTTGCGTGCGTAATTGCCCTCTTTTTTGCAATTGCAGGAAATATCATACTTAACCTGTTCAGCATTAGCGTGGATTCGCTGCGGGTTGCAGGAGGAATCCTGCTTTTCAGCATTGCTTTTGATATGATGCATGCTAAAATCTCAAAGGGGAGGATTACTGAAGAAGAGATTTCTCGCTCTCAGGAAAGAGAAGATATCTGGATATTCCCGATAAGCCTTCCACTCCTGACAGGACCCGGTACGATCAGTACAGTGATTGTCCTGATGGGAGGAACAGAAGCAATTGTGCAAAAAGTAATAATTCTTGTATCAATCATACTGACGTTCATTATCTGCTATTACATCTTCCATTTCTCAAGGGGTATTCACAAGCTTATAGGATATAATGGGATGCTGGTCTTTACAAGGCTGATGGGACTTTTGCTTGCTGCTCTTGCAGTGGATTTAACTGTTAAAGGTATAATAAATATATACCAGTTAACAACTTGAGACAGTCGGTTTTTCGGACTGTCTTAATACTCAATCTATTTTCTAAACCTTTAATCTCTCATAATTGTCCGGTTTCCTAACTTTTACAATATTATTAAAACACAGATCTCCGGGTAAGGTATTTATTGTGAATGAAAATCCAAATCATAGTTTTCCCAAATCATATTCTTCCCAAATCATAGTTTCTCCAAATCATATTCTCCCCAAATCATATTCTCCCCAAATCATAATCTCTGCTCGAGTACAACTTCGCCAATAAATTAATAGCCCTATTTTCCGATCTGTCGAAAAAACTTAATACACTTAAAGATAAATTAAGAAGTTGATAGGGAAACGGGGGTTTGATTTGAATATAAAGGCAAAACTTCAGGATGCTGTCAATGCCCTTAATTATGGCAGTCTTTCTGTACCGGATAAAAAAGACGAAGAAACCTGCTCTTACCGGATAAAGCAGACTAAAAACCGGAAAACCATCATTATCAATTGCAGGGAATGTGATTCGGGGTCTTCCCTTAACGATATACACTGCAGAAAAAATATTCTCAGCATCCTGCAAAAAGAGGTTAAAGCTGACTGTCTGGTACTCTCAAGGCTATATGAGCGAGACTACGAAGGAGAAGCCCTGTTTTTACTTTATACTCTTGCAGGTTTTGAGGAGATCGTAACAGCGTATGAAAGCGCGGAAAAAGTACCTGGAGACTGTACTTTGTCCGAAAAGAAAGCCTGCGAGCTGGAAAGAAAAGAGATAATTGCTTCTTTTGCTAAAACCGTAGAAAACGATCCCTTAAAAGCCAGGCTGGAAATGAAGCGATTTATTCAGGGAAAAATGCTGAATAAAACTTCAAACAGGGATACAAGGAAAGTTACAGGAAAAGTTACAGGAAAAGTTACAGGAAAAACCCTTAATAAAATTTCAGAAAAAATTCCAGTAAAGGGTTCGGAAACCCTTCCAATTTGCAAAGCTTGCTCCGAGCGTTTTTATCATATGCTTTATGAAATTGAAGAAAAACTATCCGGCTTTCCTGAAGTTCCTGTTATTAAAAAATCCGAAATTAGAGGGACGGTAGAAAATTCCGAAAAAGGAATTGGGAAGACGATTGAAAATACACTCGAAAAAATGGAAGGGAACCTTATAAAGGACACGTCGGGAGAAGTAACCCTGGCAGAAATCTCCAGACATTTTCCGTTTCTGGCAAGGGCAATCTGGAAGGAAAAAATGGAGAAAAGTGAATGCGCTGTAGGTGAACTTTTCGACTACGAAAGCAGCATTAAGCCCCATGTTCGACCCCCTTTTTCCAGCTCAAGAGTCTATGCAGACGCGCCTGAAAATACTGAATTCCTTGAGTGCTACGATATAGACGGCAGGGAAGGCAGGAGGCTTGAAGTTTCGATTTATCGTTACATTGACAGGCCGGAAAAACTTTACATGATCAGGCCTCCAGAGTATAATCTCAGGGAGGAAGACCTCAGGCTACTTGAAAAAGTCCGAATGCGAATGATCCGGCACAGGCCAAAAGACCTTGCCTTTACAGATCCGGTCGTAGCAAGGGAATATTTCCGGCGCATGGCAAAAAAGCTTCTGGAAGAAGAACTGCTAGCAAGCGGGAAAGTCTGCAGTCCTGACGAACTGGAAAGCTATGCCGACCTGCTTGCAAGGTATACGAACGGGCTAGGGATAGTTGAAGACCTTCTTTCTGATGCCAGGATTACAGACGTGTATATCAATGCCCCTGCCGACAAAAATCCTGTCCACGTTGTGCTGGAGGGAGAGGAGTGTGTAAGTAATGTTTTTCTTTCGCAAGACGACCTCGATTCCCTGGTCTCCAGGTTCAGGATCATCAGTGGCAGGCCATTTGGAGAAGCTATTCCTGTGCTGGAGCTTAACCTTGAGGATTTTGGGGTAAGAGTTTCGGTAATCGGAGATCCACTCAGTGCAAGCGGGCTTGCCTACGCCTTCCGAAAACATTCCCTTTCACCCTGGACCCTGCCTAAACTGATCAATACAGGTTCGGTTTCTCCATATGCAGCCGGGCTTTTAAGTTTCCTTATGGACGGGCAGGCTTCAGTCCTGGTCGCAGGAGAAGTCGGAGCCGGAAAAACCTCCCTGCTGTCTGCCATGCTGCTTGAGATTCCGCAGAAGTACAGGATTCTTACAATCGAAGATACCCATGAGCTCCCTATCGAGAAGCTTCAGGTCCTGGGCTGGAAGGTTCAGGGAATGAGTTCGCAGTCCTCGGTTTTGAAATCAGGTGCCGAGATGAGCCCTGAAACAGCACTTCGAGCAGCTCTGCGCCTTGGAAATTCCGCCCTGGTGCTTGGAGAAGTCCGAGGGGAGGAAGTAAAAGTGCTCTACGAAGCCATGCAGGTTGGAAAGGCAGGAAACTCGGTTATTGGAACCATTCACGGCTCGTCCACGGAAAACGTATACGAGAGAATCGTGCATACACTTGGGGTTCCTCCGTCCTCTTTTAAAGCAACGGATGCCGTAATTATCTGCTCAGGCATAAGGCTTGAGGGCAGCATGAAAAAGCTAAAGCGAGTGAGCCGTATTGCAGAAACCACCAGTGCAGTAATCGAAAATCCCCAGCCCTCGGATATCTTTACGGATATAATGAAGTATGATGCATCTCAGGACTGCTTGCTCGCAGGAAAAGCTCTGGAGCAGGGACAGTCCGAACTTATAGAAAAGATTGCCAGGAAATGGGGGATTTCCATAGACAGGGCCTTAAAAAGTATCGAGCTTCGGGCGAGGATAAAAGAAAAAATCGCAGTTGAAGGACTGAAGAAACCTTTCCTGCTGGAAGCCGAAGCCGTTAGCCAGGCAAACAACATGTTCTGGCTGCTTTCAAACTGTATGACGAAAAGTAGGTCGTTCGGGGATGAATACGCAAGTAATCCTGTAAATAATCCCGTGGGAAATTTTGCAAATAATTCTGCAGATAACCTTGTGAATAATTCTGTAAATAACTCTCTAAATAACAATACAAACAATCTTGCAGATAATCTGGAGTCCGACTGCAGGGATGATCTGGATATGCTTTACAGGCAGTGGGAGATCTGGTTTGAGAATTTTGCCAGAAAAGGTCAGGGTATAGGAAAATAATTGTCAGAGAGAAGTTGTTAGAGAGAAAAGTTGTCAGAGGGAGAAATATGGAAGAGGAGAGCAACTGGTATGTGCAAGCCTGTAAAATCACAGCAAGGCAATGGATATGGGTTGTCCCTGACCCTTCAGCCTTCCGAAGGCGCTGTGAAAAGAGTGTAAGCCGGGAGTACAGGGATGCCCTCAGGTTTACTGGTTATGACCTTGAAGCCTTTGAAACTGTGCTCTTTTCTTATGTGGGAACCTTTGCAACTTTAATCCTGCTGGCAATGGTAGACCTTTTCTTGATTATGTCAAGAAGTTTTGATGTCAGAGTGCTTACTATAATGGGAATTCTTACTTTTATCATTCCCCTGCTTGCACTCTTTTACCTTAGCGAGTATGTGAAGCTCAGGGCAGGGTTTATGAAAATCTCGTCTCTTGGAGACATTCCTGAGATCCTGAGTTATATAGTCATGTCTATGAAACTTGTTCCTAACCTGGAACACGCCGTGCTTTTTGCAGCCAGGAATTCCGAGAGGCCGCTTGCAAAGGACCTTAGAAAATTGGCCTGGGACCTGAACCTCAGGATTTACAGCAGCATGGATGACGCTCTTCTTTCTTTTGCCGACCTGTGGGGAAGGAATAGTGAATACTTCAAGCGTTCCCTTCACCTTATAAAGAGTTCAACTGCCGAACCTGACGAAGCTCAGAGGGTTATAACCCTGAACCGTTCCCTGGACATAAGTCTCGAAGGCACGGAAAGCCTTATGGACGCCTTTGCAGCAAAGCTGAAGACACCAAGTTATATTCTCTACTCGATTTTCATCCTGATCCCGCTTGCCCTTGTAGCTCTCCTGCCTGCGGTTACAGTTGTAGGGATGAAACCTGAAATAATGGACCTAATCTTTCTCTACGACCTGATTTTTCCGGCTCTTGCTGCCCTATACTCCGAGTATATTCTTATGCAGAGGCCGGTTGCTTTTACTCTCAGGCAAATTCCGGATTCCCACCCTGACCTTGTAGATATCAAGCAAAAGAAACGCTTTGCTTTTACGCTCTCAGTCCTGGTATTCTGCCTTATAGCGCCTTTAGGATATCTCCTGCTGAGGTTAGGAAACCCGGGAGGAATAGTAGCAACCGCGCCCCTTGAAGGATATTTTTCACCTACACTCCCGTTAATTCTGGGCGGAACAGTCGGGATTTCTGTTTACCTTTATTTCTCGGCTGTTCCTTATAAGAAAATAAGAGATCGGATAAAAAAGATGGAACAAGAATTTTCAGATTCCCTTTTTGTGCTCGGGAGGAGAATCTCGGAAGGAAAGGCCCCGGAAGAAGCTTTTGCTCACACTGCCAGGACTATGGAAGGCTCAAAAATCGGGGAAGCTTTTCAGGAAATTTCAATGAACCTGCTCAGTATGCGGACAAATCTCAAAGCCGCAATTTTTGATGAAGATTTCGGAGCCTTCAGGCACGTATATTCAGAAAGAATCCGGAACACAATGCTCCTTTTTACGGAAAGTGTCCACAAAAACCATGAAGCTGCAGGCGCCTCGATTATAAAGCTTGCAGACCATCTCAAAGAGCTCGGGACAGTCGAAGAACGAATCCGGCGCTCCCTTTACGACGTCACTTCAACCATGCGCTCTACAGCTGTGATTTTTGCTCCACTTATTGCAGGAATTACCCTTGCCCTGTCTGAGGTTATTACGAAAATCCTTAGCCAGGTAGCCGAAAGAGTAAACCGAATTCCTGCCGATATGTCAGGAATGCCAGTAGAAATCGGGCAGGCTGCTTTTTCCCAGTCAATTCCTCCTGACCATTTCCTGCTTGCAATAGGGGTTTACATTGTCCTGATCAGCTCTATCCTTACTCATTTTGCAGGTTCGGTGGAATATGGAGGAGACAGGACGCAGTTGAAATACGACCTGGCCTGTATGCTCCCAATTTCAATTGCAATATTTGCGGTGTCTACCGCGACCTCAAGGATTATCTTCCGTGGGTTGGTGTGAGTAAAGGAAAAGCCAGAAAATAATAAAAAGTCTCTTTTTTGAGACACAAAAAACAGGATTTGTATCGTCCAGGATTTGTATCGTCCAGGATTTGTATCGTCTAAGACTGGTATAATTAGGACTGGTATAATTAGGACTGGTATAGTCTATTACACTAATTCAAGGTATTGCAAAATAAACTGCACGCAATTATCTACTCCTATTTTACTTGTATCTATTGAAAGATTATACTGCCTTGCATCAGTCCATTCCTTTCCTGTAAGCATATGGTGATAACGAGCCCTTTCGCTATCGCTTTTAGTAATCATTTTACTGGCCTCTTCTTGCGAGACATTGTATAACTTTTCAATACGCTTTTTACGGAAATCAATGTCCGCATGTAAAAATATGCTGGTATGATTAGGGTAGGCATGTAAGATATGAGAGCCACATCTTCCTATAATTACCGCTGAACGTTCATTAACGACGTTTTTCATGATTTCTGCTTCAGTTTTAAAAAGCTCTCGATCTGTTGGAGTAAAAATAGGCGGTGGTATATACACAGAAGAGCTAATATATCCGCCTGATTGTAAAAACGATTCCCAAAAAGACAGTTTTCTTTCATCAAGGGATTCCAATTCATCTTCTAATACTGAAAGTTTTTTAGCAGCCAGTCTAATGATTTCGCGATCCAAATAATAAATATCCAATTTTTTAGCGAGTTCCTGCCCGATGTACGCTCCCCCACTCCCTAGCTGGCGGCTAATTGTAATTACAATTTGTGAATTCTTTTTAATTTTTTATACCTCCTTGATGACTCAGTTCCAAAACTTTCTTTTGATGAAAATTGGTACTTCCATATTAATTAGTTGATATTTTAAAGGACCTATAATTTAACAATTCTGTTTATGTCCATTTACCCTTAGAGCCTGTCTTAAAATTCAAATCAATTATACAATTGGATTATAGATGGTTCTAATATCAGAATCCTACACCGTTAATTGTCTGAAAATATAGTATAGATTGACCTTCTGGTATGTATATGAAATAATACATACCAGAATTAGGAATACAACAGAATAACAGACAATTCTATTGATAAACCTTAAGTAATTAATTTTCAATATTTTTACGATTAAAATGGTTTACAACAAATTATTCTATAAGTATAGAAGTCTTAAAGAAGGGAATAATAGTTCCACAATTATCAATCTAGCCAATAACCAATTATATTTTGATTATCCAAGTAATTTTAATGATCCGTTCGATTCTAGGATTTACTGCTTTTATGAAGGAACAAAGGAAGAGATCTACGAAAAAACTGGGATTAATATTGATGAGATTAATAAAGAAATGTATGAAGAACATAATGGGATAATTAAAATCGATTATAGGAAATTATTTATTGAAGATGGGAAAAAAAATCTTCATGGCGATGTACTTTATGTACTTTACCCAAAGATTTGTTGTTTTAGTGAAGTATGTGATGATATCCTGATGTGGAGTCATTATGCAGATTACCATAAAGGTATTTGCCTATGTTTCAAGTCTGTAAAGGTGAATAATGAATATTGTTTACCAATTGGTACTCCAAATAGTCAGTTTGCCAACATTTATTTTCAAAGAGTAGGTTACCATAAAAATGTACCAGAGCCAATAAATTTGTTTGATGAAGATATGAAAATTAAAATGCATGAAGTTTTATTAGACAAACTATTATTTTGGAATTATGAACAAGAGTTCAGAATTATCTTAGATCCAGACTCTGATAAAAGACTACTTTCTGAAGAGATGTTTGAAAAGGGAATTATAAAATATCAAAAAGAGAGCTTACAAGGGATTATTTTTGGCATGAAAATAAAATATGAAAATGCAGAACTTGTTTATAATACAGTTAAAGAGAATTATCTAGATAAAGGATATGTGGTAAAATTCTATGAAGCAAAAGAAGTTCGTTATAAATACGAAGTAAAAGTTGACGAAATAAAGAATATTAATACATATCTTCTTGAACTTAAACATTCTGATGAATTACATTCGCTTACATTGCGTGATTATATCTATTAATGTGGCCTTATTTTCTGAAAATTTATGACCTTATTCTAAGTTGAGGTTTCAATTGCCTACTTGTAGAATCAAATTGAATTTTAAGACATGCTCTTAGTAATTAATGAATTCACTTTTACAAAAATTATCAAATAAAGTACCTGTTCGATCATTGAACACTCTACCACATTCAAGGCAGATATATTTGCCAACTCTCTTGTTCTTGATTTGATACGTATCGCTGCCAATGATGTCTCCTTTTCCAGTGATATAATAAAATTTACAATTTTGATCAGGACAAGACACATCGTTGAGTTTTTTAGTCCTTGTTTTCCCATTGAATAATTATAGTAATTTCAATAGACAATACAAACTAAATAAAATTGCAGCAGCTATTTTTTACAAAGCCAGAAACTCAATATCAAGCCAATTTCAAAATATTTTCATCAAAACACACATGAAATTCTTAGGATAACAGGCACAAAGAAATGAAAGTACTTGAAAGAATTTTCACCAAAAAAGGAAAGGGGCTTTAATTACCCCCAAAAAAATTAAAAGTTATATTCGACAAATTTGCATTCTTAAAATCAAACCAGTACTGTTCTATAGTGCCGATAATACCTTGATTATTCACAGTATTGGTAGATCCATTTACAATGTTTTGTGCTCCTGAGTCATTCTTCTCGACAGGCTGCGTACTTTCCGAATCTGGCGGTACAGGGTCGGTTGTCTGTTCAGATGTGTTCCCAAAGTAACTTTTCACAATGTTATAACTGGTAACCCCTGTAATTCCACAGTCAAACTTCCTGGTAGATCCCCAGTCTCTATACGACATGGTTTTATTCTTGTTATTAAAGGCTATTACTTCCTTCCTTTGGGGTCCGAACCAGCCATAATATGCCTCATATCCTTTTTTATTATTGGCTGCTGGATAGAAGACATTGATATAAATAGGAGCATGTTTTGTGAAATTAAGTTCTCTGATATCACAGTTCCAACTATATTCTTCTGAAACATATTGACCGATTTCGCAGGCTAGTTGGTAGGAATTATTTTGGTTGCTGAGGTTGTAATCGAACATTGTCTGGGTGACTTGCTCTTTTGTGGGAGTTACATAATTTCCCGTAGCCGAAGCCAATGGAATTGTGAGCATAGCAACAAAAAGAATACTTAGCAGTTTCAGTTTCATAATCAGTTCTCCCTAATTTCATAAAAGTTATGCAGTTGGCTCCTAGCATATCATTTTTCTCAATTTTTAACTATATTTTTTAATTTGCAATGTTTATAAGATTCTTTAAATATGCTGTCACTGCCACTCTTCTAATTTTCATATTATTTTCAAACCAGAATATTCCACTTTTGATTCTTTGTAATTCTATTATGAGGAAAGCTCTTAATGAGAACATTATATGTGCTCTTTGTAACTCTTCCTTTCATGCCTGGCATTTTTCCACACCACAAAACTGCTTTATCCCCCTATGATATTCCTAAATTTTCCATGACTTTTTTTGCCAGGTTTTCACGTTTTGATTCATCCATCTCCTGTACATCTGTAACCCAGTGTTTCTTGTCTCCGCTTTTGGAACCATCCGAAACACTTTTACGAATCCATATGCTTTGAGGTGAACCACACGTCCTTTTGGTGGAATATCTACTGTTTCAAGTGGTACATTTCCTTCGTTTTCAGGGCTCTTATCAAAGGGTTACTTTTTAACCTTGCAAGGAAATGCCATTTTTCTTCTTTATATATTCAGTGCAGCTAAAAACGTTAGAAGCCGCAATGAAAATATTAATGTAGTCAATGCCATTAACATTTAGGTGGGTTTATGTCCATAACTCCGTACGTTTTTAGAGAATCACAAAAATAGAATAAGATTTTTAATAATATGAGGCTTTCGGTATTTCAACGGCATGAGCCCTATAAAGGATACAAAGGTTTCCAGATTTTTGTCCGGAATAAATATCATCTCTCGGTTTCCAATTGAATTTGCCACAGTTGTCGAGTTTGCCGATGTGCAGCAGATACCTGTCTCGTCTTTTACGGCCGCCGAACTGTTTTCCTTTTGGCTTTAAGCTTTTTTATTTCTTCAATGATTAACTGATTTTCCAATCTCGTTTTGACAGATAGTCTCACTTTGATCTTATTTTGCTCAATCTCATTTTGCTCAAACTTATTTTGCTCAATCTCATTTTAACCAGATAGAATAAGGGTTTCCTAAATTCTCGGTCAGGTAGTGAAGCATCTCTTCGACAACTTCTCTTCTTACAGGTGTTGTAGCAGAGTTGTCCATGTAAATGGTCTTGTTTTCAATGGTCACACCCGCACCTTCTCAACTGTGAATATTTATAACAAGTGTGACGGTCTAAGTTTTATTGTAAAATCTTGCAGAAAAACTTAGAGATACATGCAGGAGAAATCTCAGAACTTTTGGAAATTTTACAAATTGTTATAAGTCAAGCCATTTTTTTGTAAGTTTTACTTCTTCAAGGACAGGCAGAGGATCTTATTATTATTTTTGTTACTGAAAATAATATATATGTACATAAAATATATTCTCTTTTAAGTGTAAAATCTCAAAAAGTGATGGTAATTATGGAAACTCCGTGTCAGAAGATTGTGTGGGATCTGGTCCCTGCAATAAGGGCCAGTCTCGCAATCGAACTTGTAAAAAAAGGACAGTCACAGGCAGCGTCTGCAAAGTTGCTGGGGATTGCCCCGTCGGCAGTTTCCCAGTACATTTCGGGAAAAAGAGGCTACAGGATTGAGTTTCAGGGCGAGACGAAAGAATTGATCGAAAAGCTTGCTCAGGACCTTATCGATAACAAAGTCAGCGATTTTGTAGCAAGAATCTGTGAGATCTGTGTAAGTGCCAGAGAAATTGAAAATAAGTGTAATAGTGGATGTGTCAAGGAAGAGCAAGCCATTTATATAACAGAAGACAAAGCGGGCGATAATGAAAAATCTGAAGCATAAAGCAGGATTTTATCAATATATCTACTGCTTTCAGAGCTCTATTATTGTTTTTAGTCCTTCTACTGTTTTTTCAGTTTCTTAATTTTTTCAGTTTCTTAATTTTTTCAGTTTTTTCATTTCTTTCCAGTTTTTGAGTATTTTTTATATTCGGCTGCCGGATTCTTTTTTGTTCTTAAATACGGTTTTTCAGTATGGGAACTTCTCGATAACTATATTAAACATAAAATTAATTTCACAATTGTGAATTTACTATGAATTGTCTGTATGTTGACGTATCTTGCTGTATATTGCAGCAGGACTGACCACTCAAAATACCATCCAGGCTGATTGAAAAATCATCCGATAAACTGTAATGAGGCCTGAAAAGGTTTGAGTGTAAAAACATACGTTATTGGCAGCTTACAATACAACCGAGTTAATATCATCTAATTAATATATTCTTATTAATATAATCTATACAAATTAAAATACATGAAACCTGAAAAAAGTAAGTTGCAGGAGACGGTAAAAGTATGGGGCAAATATATTCCGACATAACCTGGACAATTGGTAATACTCCTCTTGTCAGGTTAAGCCGCATAACAGAAGGTCTACATGCGGATGTTTTAGTTAAAGTCGAATCCTTTAATCCTATGGGAAGTGTGAAGGACAGAATAGGGCTGGCGATGATTGAAAAAGCCGAACTTGAAGGGAAAATCAAAAAAGGTACCACTGTTATTGAAGCAACCAGCGGCAACACCGGTATCGGACTCGCCTGCGTCTGCGCTGCCCGTGGATATAAGCTCATACTGGTTATGCCTGAAACAATGACAGTAGAAAGAAGAAAACTGCTGAAAGCCCTGGGAGCAGAGCTGGTTCTAACCCCCGGAACGGAAGGAATGACAGGAGCAGTTAATAAAGCCGAACAGATGTCTGCTGACGATCCTTCACTTTACTTCATAGCCCAGCAATTCCAGAATCCTGCAAATCCAGCAATTCACAGACGGACAACAGCTGAAGAAATCTGGAAAGATACTGATGGTAAAGCGGATGTTGTTGTAGCAGGCGTGGGAACAGGTGGAACTATCACAGGCATTGCCAGCGTAATAAAAAAACGGAAACCGTCTTTTAAGGCGATTGCAGTCGAACCTGCCGAATCTCCTGTGCTCAGCGGGGGAAGCCCTGGACCACATAAAATCCAGGGTATCGGTGCAGGTTTTATTCCTGATGTACTCCGGCTTGATCTTGTTGATGAAGTGATCAAGGTAACCGGAGACAACGCCGCTGCCACGTCCCGGCGTCTGGCAAAGGAAGAGGGCATCCTTGCAGGCATATCTTCAGGCGCTGCTACCTATGCTGCACTGCAGGTCGCAGCCAGGGACGACATGAGCGGGAAGACGATTGTTGTTATCTTGCCGGATACGGGAGAACGTTATTTGAGCACTGACCTCTTTGACTGATTGTCAGCAACTTTTGACCAATTTATCAGCAACAGTTTGACTGATTTCTCGGCAACAGTTTGACTGATTTCTCGGCAACAGTTTGACTGATTTGTCTGAGGCTGGCCGACCGATTGATTTGACAATTAATACCGGAAGATTTCGAATGGGAATCAGGGAAGATATCAGGACTGTTTTTAAGAAAGACCCTGCAGCAAGGTCTACTCTTGAGGTAATCTGCTGCTATCCGGGCCTGCACGCTGTCTGGATACATCGGGTATCTCATTTTTTCTGGGAGAGACATTTTTATTTTCTGGCCCGTCTGCTCTCTCACATTTCCAGGATGTTAACAGGTATTGAAATCCATCCCGGGGCAAAGCTTGGAAGGCGAGTTTTCATAGACCACGGGTCCGGGGTTGTGATTGGAGAAACGGCTGAGGTAGGTGATGACGTTTTGATATATATGGGAGTTGTGTTAGGCGGGACAGCTCTGGAAAAGGTAAAGCGTCATCCAACTATTGAAAGTGATGTAGTTATCGGTTCAGGAGCATCTGTACTTGGCCCAATTACTGTTGGAAGGGGCGCTAAAATAGGCGCCGGCTCGGTTGTGATCCGGCCAGTTCCAGCCGGAGCTACTGTTGTGGGAGTCCCTGCAAGGATTGCAGAAACACATCCTTCGGTTTCTGCAGGTCAACTTGACCATGATAAGCTGCCTGATCCCGGACTTATTGTAATAAGCCAGATACTTGACCGGCTGAGCAGGCTAGAAGACAAGTTCCAGGCGCATGAAGAGTTAGTTTCCGGACATGGAAAAACTCCACAAGGAGCAGCGCTTAAGGATGAACAAATTTATTCCCTGCTAAAAGACGTGGTCGACCCTGGGGTGGGGATGGATATCGTCAAAATGGGACTGGTAAAGGAAGTAATAGTCGACGGACCAAATGTAGACGTAAACCTTGTATTGACAACAAGCGCCTGCCCTATGATCGAGTATTTTAAGGAACAGATCCGGAGAAAAGTCCTGAGTGCGGAAGGGGTAGAAAAGGTTAATGTCAATATCCTTGATGAGCCCTGGAGCTGGGACCGAACCCAAAAAAAGGTCGTTCATTAAAAGCAAAGGTCCGCTAAGAACTTTTTAACTCACCTCTGTATTTTTTTGTTTTCAAGGCCAGGACTTGGAGGAAAGCTCATCAGGTAATCCAGAGGATAGACCTGGACTCATGCCTGGATTGAAACAAAGTGATTTATGCTCTCTATTCTCGAAAACCAAAAAGGACTCTGTTCCTATATTTTAAAGAATTTTGAAGGGAAACCTATAAATTACATCTTTCTATACATAATAATACAGTTTGCCGGTAATTTTTAAATTTTATGGGATACGGTCATATGTTATCGATAAGTGTTAAAGACTCACCTGGAAAAGGTAGAGGTGTGTTTGCACAGCGGAATTTTAAAAAAGGAGAGGTAATAGAAACCTGTCCTGTCATAGTTTTACCTGCTGAAGAGATAGACTCACTTGAGCTTACCCAGCTCTATAATTATTATTTCGCCTGGGGTCCTGACTCAAAAGATGCAGCTATCGCGCTGGGCTATGGTTCTCTTTATAATCACTCATACAACCCGAATGCAAGGTATTACAAAGACTTCGATAACAGCCTTTTAAAATATGTTTGTATAAGAGATATTCAGGAAGACGAAGAAATAACAATAAACTATAACTGCGACCCTGAAGACAAAAACCCTGTCTGGTTTGATCTTGCAGGCCAGGAAGATCTTGGAATTTTATGAAAAGGATTATTGGATGTAGCCATTTACTGTTCCTGAAAAATAATGTATTTCACTCTTTCAAACTTCTTTCAGCTTTTTTTATTTTGTATGTGACTGGCGCGAAGTTTATATTTTCTTCAACCACTTTATTATAAAAAGCTAACCTATAGGCTAACCTGTAAGCTGACCTATAAGCTAACTTATAAGTTGACCTGTAAGCTGACCTATAAGCTAACTTATAAGTTGACCTGTAAGCTGACCTATAAGCTAACTTATAAGCTGACCTGTAAGCTGACTTATAAGCTGATCTGTAAGCTGACCTGTAAGCTAACTGTGAAATTCAATCCCAGGTCAATTCAAAGCCAAAACTTCTCCTGAAGTTATAAAAAGGAGTCCAAAATGGAAAATACATTTCTTACTGTTTTTCGGGTAAGCCTGTTTGACACCTTCTATGTCACAGGCTCTCTGATTCTTGTCGGGATGATACTCGGCCTTCTTGAGAACCGGGCTAACTTTTACGTCCAGAGAGCTTTTGGCAGGAAAGGAATTCTGGTTACAGCCTGGATAGGCACTCCGATTCACGAACTTGGCCACCTGCTGATGTGCTATGTATTCAGGCACAAAATAACTAAACTCAAGCTGTTTTCCCACAAGGAAAAGGACGGAACCCTTGGATACGTCAACCACAGCTGGAACCCGAAAAGCCTCTACCAGAATATAGGAAACTTTTTCATAGGCATGGGCCCGATCTTCAGCGGGACCATAGCTCTTATCATCGGCATGAAACTGCTGCTGCCGGATTCTTTTACAAGGGTTGCCGATTATCTTACCCTTGTGCCCGCTCAGCCGGACCAGTATATTTTGACAAAAATCTTCGCCCTTACCGCAGGTCTCTTTCAAAGCATATTCTCGTTAGAAAACCTGTTTTCTCTCAACTTCTGGATTTATTTTGCCCTGGCAATCGCAATCTCTTCACATATGGCCCTGAGCAAAGAAGACCTTAAAGGAGCAGGCAGGGGTTTTGTAACCATACTCTTTTTCATTTTGCTGATAAATCTGGTTGCTCTCTTTTTCAATGCTGACTTTTCCGGCCTTTTTGCTGAAATACTGGCTCTAAACGTATATCTTGTAGCCTTTTCAATGATTTCGATTGTTTTTTCTTTAATCAGGCTGGTTTTAAGTGCTTTTGCGTATCATCTGGTATAAATATTTCATAAATGTATTAACTTGCTCATATAAATATTAAAAAATTTCAAATCCGAAAATATAGAAGCAGAAAATAAAAAGCAGAAAAATAGAAGCAGAAAAATAGAAGCAGAAATTGAAGAACCGATTGATTTTTACAGAAATCTTGCTGTTTCAGTTAAAATCCATGCTGCTTTCCTGTCATCTCTTCAATCTCAATCTTAATTATACACAGCCTGTTAACTTTCCATTCTTCAAACTCAAAAGGCCCTTTTTTTCCGTAATGCTCGGAAAGGATAGTAAGCCCCTCTACTTTTTCATCATAGTCTTCAACAAACCGTGCCTGTCCGTTCCCTACAACACTCCTGTAACGGACATTATATTTGCAGATGTCTTCACTGGTGATGATTTCAGCTTCGGCATCGGCTTCGAAAGCGATTCTGGGGTTCCTGTTAAGGATATCGATCTTCTTTCCTTCGCGGGAACAGTGTAGATAAATTTTGTTATCTTTGTATCCAAAAGCCATTGGGATAATGTAAGGTTTGTCTGAGTCCGAGAGGGCTATACGAAGGAATTTTGCCTTTGAGAGAATCTCTTCTATCTGCTGATGATCCTGTATCAGGTCTTTACTTCCCATTTTTTCACCTTAAAGAAATTCATTTGCTATAGAAAACCTGTAAATAAATATTTATTCTTGGGATAAAAGTTACTTCCCGTCTGAGTATATATACTAACACCAGTTATTTTGCATTTAATTTTAGTTTCATTCGGAACTATTATATACCTCACAAGCCTATAGAGGTCGGATCAGTTTCATTTGTAACGATTTTCACAATGGTGTATTAATAAACAAACCATCCAGCTCATAAAATGTGAAGGATAAAATTATGGAAGACCCAGGAGACAGAAACTTAAGAGAAACAGACCCAAGAGAAATATTAGGCCCTATTGCCTACATTTATCGGAGCCATCTGGCTTACATGGTAAAGGAACTCGAAGCTTACAGGGTCGGAAGCGGACAGTTTGAGTTTTTACTGTTTTTGTATCACAAAGATGGAGTATCCCAGGAAACTCTTGCAAAGGAACTGAAAGTTAGCAAAGCAACAAGTGCCAGAGCAGTCCAGAATCTGGAAAAAGAAGGTTACGTTTACAGGGAAAGAGACGAAAGTGACCTTCGAGCTTACAGGGTTTACCTGACTGAAAAAGGAAAAGAAATGAGAAATATAATTTTTAAAAAGTTGATGGCTTTTACAGAGATCCTCTTTTCGGATTTTACCTTTGAAGAAAAAGAAATCTTCAGGCTGCTCATTCATAAAGCTGCTATTAAACTTTTTGAGCCTGGATTCGAGCCTCCATCTGACAGGTCAGATGATTGAGGTGAAAAACGGTGGAGATAAAAAAAATATGGATGAAAAAAGTGAGTTTCTCGGCAAAGATAACATAAAGAAGCTCCTGTTTAAGCTCTCAGCCCCCATTGTCATCGGAATGCTGGTCCAGGCTATTTATAACGTAGTGGACACCTTTTTCGTGGGAATGGCCTATGGGGCAGATGACGTCCAGGCCATAGGCGGACTTTCGATAGCCTTTCCAATCCAGATGATGGTGATGGCTTTTGGAATTGTGCTTGGGACAGGAGGTTCTTCCATAATTTCACGTGCTCTTGGAGCCCGAGAAAATGAAAAAGCCGAAAGAGTACTTGGAAATGTTTTTTCCCTGAGTTTAATATTAAGTGTGCTTATAGCCATCCCAGGTCTTTATTATCTTGATCCGATCTTGAAGGTTTTCGGAGCAACTGCTGGTGTCATGCCCTATGCCAGAGAATATCTTAAATATATAATACTGGGAGGAACTGTCTTTGTCTTTGGAGTGGCTGTTCAGAATATTGTCCGGTCTGAAGGAAACGCCCGTTTTGCAATGAATGCTATGCTTGTAGGAGGCGGCCTCAATATCTTCCTTGACCCGCTTTTTATGCTTGGTTTTGGAATGGGTGTAAAAGGAGCTGCAATTGCAACTGTAATATCACAGGCAATAGCTTCGATCTGGCTTCTGCTGTACTACCTCAAAGGAAAAGGGGCAGTTCATTTCAGATCAGAAACCTTGAAACCCGATTTGGAAATTGATAAGGAAATTGGGGCTATTGGTATTGGGTCTTTTGTAATGCAATGCTCGAACAGTGTCATGATGATCTTTGTGTTCAATGCACTTGCAACTTATGGAGGAGATAGCGCAATTGCCGTTTTTGGTGTAATAATAAAGGTCAACTCCTTCATTTTCATGTCTCTTCTGGGTATGGGCTTTGGCCTGCAACCGGTTGTCGGGTTCAATTACGGAGCAAAAAAATATGAAAGGATAGCCGAAGCTGTGAAATTATCGCTCGCAGCGACAACAACTATTGGAATTTTTGGCCTTCTGATCATTTTACTCTTAAAAGAACAAATTCTCGGCTTATTCAGTGCAGACCCGCAATATCTGGAGATCGGAAAAAAAGCTATGACTATCATGCTTCTGGGGATGCCTCTGGTAGGCATGAATGTGATCACATCAATCCTGTTCCAGGCCCTGGGAAAAGCAAAACCTGCGTTCCTTCTTTCCATTAGTCGGCAGCTTCTCTTTCTGATCCCTCTTGTTACCCTCCTTCCCCGGTTCTATCAACTGAATGGAGTCTGGGCAGCTTTCCCGGCAGCGGACTTTCTGGCATTTCTGCTTTCCGGGTTCCTGCTTCTCAGGGTCTATAAAATTTTCAAGGAAAATAAAGAGTTTTCAAAAACAGCATCAGGATCAGAAATTACAGATAAAATGTCTAATCTATAACAGTTCACTAGGACTATACGCACTTGAGAAACAGAATCAATTACAGCAGAGACTGTGGATTAAGGTTCTGTTTTAAACAGTTAACGGTTTGCTGCGGTTGATTTTTCAGTTCAACTGCGTAAGCCCTAATCTATAACAGTTCAAAAAAGAGTTTTCGTTTCATATCAAAAAAGTCTTCATGCCTGGTCACAAAAGTCTTCATGTCCGGTAACAAAAGTCTTCATGTCCGGTAACAAAAGTCTTCATGTTCGGTAACAAAAGTCTTCATGTCCGGTAACAAAAGTCTTCATGTTCGGTAACAAAAGTCTTCATGTCCGGTAACAAAAAGAGTCTTCAGTTATGGTCATAAGAAAGGGTCTTCAGATCATCATAAAATAATTTATGGAATAACGTATATTATAAAAAAAGAAAATCCAATTCAGGTTCTTTGAAAAAATTCAGTTCAGAGGCAACTAACTTTTTAGGGGATATGTATGACGCTTACTGAAATAATAGATTCTTTCAAATCAAAACTGAATGTCTCAAAACTTGTTGATTCGCTAGAAAGAAAGGCAAGTTTCTATGAAGAATCCGAGAATGGTGCTGATGAGAATGGCTCAGTTGGGGATTTAAAATACAATCCATACTTTAATTCCGGAAACAGTGATGCTAATAATTCCAATGGGGGAAAGATCTCTCAAAACAAAGATGAGCCTCTTATCAAACTAATCAATGTGTGGAAAATTTATCAGATGGGGGAGGTTGAGTTTGCAGCCCTTAAAGGAATAAATCTTGAAATTTACGAAGGTGAATTTCTGATCATTCTTGGGCCCAGTGGAAGTGGAAAAAGTACGATGATGAATCTGCTGGGCTGTCTGGACATGCCATCAAAAGGCACAGTTTGCCTGAATTCTAAAGATATCTCAGAACTTGATGAATCCGAACTCGCCATTATCCGAGGAAAAATGATTGGCTTCATATTCCAGAGTTTCAATCTTCTTCCAACCCTCAATACTGAAGAAAACGTGCTTTTACCTATGGAATTTCAGGAAGAGGATAGAAAAATAGCCCGAGAAAAAGCCTCATATCTGCTTGACATTGTCGGACTCTCAAATAAGAAAGGAAACCTCCCTTCCCAGCTTTCAGGCGGACAGAGGCAGAGAGTTGCAATAGCTCGTTCCCTGGCTGTAAACCCGCCTATAATTCTGGCAGATGAGCCTACAGGAAACCTGGACAGCAAAACTGGTGATTATATTCTGGATTTTCTGGATGGGCTTCACCAAAGAGACGGTAAGACGATTATTATTGTTACTCATGACGTCGAACTTTTAAGATATGCAACAAGGGTTGTGTACATAAGAGACGGTGAGATTGAAAAAATCGAGACCCGTCCTAAAAACGAACCAGATATGAAAAACGAACGAGGTACGAAAAATGAAGAAAATCGGAGTTGAGGAATTAAAATGAAAAAGTTCTCTTTGCTAAAAATTATACTGTTGTTTTCAGTATTCATATGCCTCGGATCTGGAACAGCACTTGCTTCTAATGGTGATATAAAATCTGCATATTTGGAGGTAAACCTGACAAATCAAAACCCTGATGCTGCCCGTCCGGGAGAACCTGTTGAACTCACTGTTAGCGTGCAAAACGCAGGAAACGCTGACCTGAAAGATATTGCTGTCACGGTTAACCCTGAATATCCTTTCAGTAAGGTTTCCGGAGAAGACCTCACAAAAAAGGTCTCTTACCTGAATGCACGGCAGGATGATGACGATGCAGCAGTCCTTAAGTTCAAGCTTATGACAGATGCCAATGCTTCAGAAGGCACATATGATATCGATATTACTACTACTGCTAAAGAAAGTGGCTCCTCGTCAAACACGATTACCACTACAAAAACCATTCATCTCGAGGTAAGGGGCAAGGAATACGCTCAGATTGTTACCATAAATAAGGCAAGTATTGACATTGCAAAAGAAGAGCCTCTGGAATTCATAATAACAAATACCGGAAATTCACCTTTGAAAAACATGGTGGTTTCCTGGAAAGACCCAAAAGGGGTAATTTTGCCAGTATATTCGGATAACACAAAGTACATCAAATATCTGGCTGCAGGAGACTCTGTAACAGTTGCTTACTCGGTAATGGCAGATGTAAATGCAGACCCTGGACTCTATACTCTGGACGTAAACCTCAGTTTTGAAGACTATAATTCAAATGAAAAAAGTATACAGACTACAGCAGGGCTTTTCGTTGGTGGAGAAACCGACTTTGATGTTTCTTTTTCGGAAAGTGACCAGGGAGAAATTTCTCTTTCAGTTGCAAATGTAGGAAACAACATGGCGTATTCCGTTAAAGTCTCGATCCCTGACCAGGATGGGTACCGGATTTCAGGAAGTTCCTCAACAATTGTAGGAAACCTTGAGAAAGGAGACTATACAATTGCATCTTTTAACATTGCAAGTACACAGCAGGATGCTATGAATGCGGAATCCTCATCCGACAATATAAAGTCCAGCGATGAAGGCGAAAATGTAACTTCTACTTCCATGGATTCTAATCCTCTGAAAGTCCAGATTGAATATACGGATGCAAAAGGAGAACGAATAAAGGTTGATAAAGAAGTAAAGCTCGAAATGGATTCCGGGAACATGACTGCGCAGGGATCAGGAGGGTCAGGCAATAAGAGTAGTGGATTTGGGTCATACTTATCCTATATTGTGATAATAGCTCTTGCAGGAGGAGCATTCGTATACAGGAAGAAAATCAAGGAAAAACTGCAGGGCAGAAAAAATAAGTAATCCGGAAAAAAACCCCTGAGACTCCTAAAGTCTGAATAAGCAGCATCACAGAAGATATCATCATTAACAAATACAGGACATGGGATTAGAAACACATGGGATTAGAAACACATGGGATTAGAAACACATGGGATTAGAAACACATGGGATTAGAAACACAAGCCTTCTCAAAAAGGGTTGATCGAAAACCCGAAAAACATTTGAATTTTATGAACTTATCCCCAAACCCTATCGGCGTTATCAACCGGCGCAACGGTTGTGGCACAATCATTTTCAAAAAAGGGTTGATCGAAAACCCCAAGAACCGTTTGAGTTTTATGAATATCCCCAAGCCCTATCGGCGTTATCAACCGGCGCAACGGTTGAGAGCCAAACAAAGGAAGAATGCAGAATGAGAAACTCAACCTACCTGAAAATGGGTCTGAACATGCTTGTGCATAGCAAGCTCCGAAGTTGGTTGACCATTATCGGGATAGTTATAGGAGTCGGATCTGTTGTTGGCATTGTCTCTTTAGGGGACGCCATGCAAGAGCAGGTTCAGAGCAGGCTTGCCGAGATGGATCTGACAAAAATTACAATAAGCCCGGGGTATACCAAGGCATCATCCAATGTAAATGGTGGTCCTCCTGGTATGAGAAGTGTTTCATCGATAGATTCCGAATTGACGGACGATGACATTGATGCACTCCAGGGTCTGGATAGTATACAGTATATATCCGGAGAAATTTCCGGCAGTGAAGAGGTTAAATATGCAGGAGAAACTGCAATCCTCCCGATTAAAGGTGTTGACCCTCAGGTCTGGAAGTATACGACTACTATGAAAACACAATCCGGAAGATTGCTTGAACCGGCTGATAAGTATGTTGCAGTCATAGGAAGCAGTGTTGCCAGTGAAACTTATGACCACGACATTGGAGTCAATCAGGTAATAACAGTGAACAACAAATCCGTTCGAGTTGTCGGAATCCTGGAAGAAGAAGGCATGGGAGATGACTCAAGGATCTACATGCCAATCGATGGAGCAGTAGATCTTATTGAGGATGCCGAAGACGATGTTTATGATAGCATCACGGTAAAAGCCAAGAATGAAGATCTTGTGGACGAACTAACGGATGATATTGAAAAAAAGCTCATGGTCTCAAGGCACATTATCCAGAAAGATGACCAGGACTTTTCCGTGACAGCTTCAAAGTCCATGGCTGAGTCTGTTACCGAAATGATGAGTTCAATGACGCTTTTCCTGGGAGCCATTGCAGCTGTTTCCCTGCTTGTGGGAGCCGTAGGCATTGCCAATACCATGTTTACCTCTGTCCTTGAAAAAACAAAGGAAATAGGGACTATGAAAGCCATTGGGGCAAAAAACCGGGATATCCTTATGATTTTCCTTTTTAATTCCGCAATGGTAGGCCTTGTTGGTGGTATCCTTGGAGTTGTTCTGGGATCCTTTGTTTCATCTGGGCTCCAGATGATGATGGGGGGCGATATGACTGGAGGGGGTAGCGGAGTAAGCTTTTCTTTGATGCTTGAAGGCCTGACTCTTGCAGTTTTGATAGGAGTCATCTCTGGAGTAGTACCAGCGTACAGGGCCTCGAAATTAAAGCCTGTGGATGCATTAAGGTACGAGTAAATGGAAACAGAAGGAATAACAGTAAAGGAAGGACTAAACAGAAAAGGAAGGATTAAACAGAAAAGGAAGGACTAAACAGAAAAGGAAGGACTAAACAGAAAAGGAAGGATTAAACAGAAAAGGAAGGACTAAACAGAAAAGGAAGGGCTGATTCCCTTTCTCATTATTTGCTTTACTGGAATCAGTGGATTTCTGCTAGCAAGGAAAAAAGGTTGTGGTATAGGTTGTTAAAAGTCATAACCTTTGGAAGTTCTTTTATATTTTTTTTAAAAAAACAGGCAAAGGTGCTCGTTTTTCATAATTGATCCGTGACTCATGTATACGACCTCTTTATCCCGCAATTGAGACCTGACGCGACACTGGAATGAGTCCTGAGATTTTAATTTCAGGGACATTTCTCTTTGTTTTTGAGCAGCCATTCGGAATATTTGTCAGGGTCAAAAGAAATGTCTCTTATTTTAGGCCTTAAGCTCCTTTTGAAAAAAAATTTCCCACGAATAATACTTTATTGAGAATTTATTTAACGTTTAACGGAGAATTAAAGATTAAATTAACAAAATACCTCTTAGAAAAGCTTCATTGATAAATTAATTCTCTAGATTTCCCTGTTTTTAGCTAAGTATGCTTATATTATTAAACGCCAATGAGGGGATCGGTTGCCTCCAATCCTGTTGAGCGGCTGGAAAATAAAATGTCCTATATAAGACAGGTGTTTTGCCCATCTCAGACACCTATCTCAGATAGGTTTTCAACCCCATGTAAGAGTTGCTCAATTTAGTTAATTACAGTGGAAAAGTAAAAACTGAAACGGAACACCCAAAAACAGGACCTCGCCACAAGGGACATCAAGTCTATCACTTGAAAACCAGGTGTTCCTCATTGTAATAACGAAAGGAGGCAGCCAGCAAAAAGCCTACACTCCAGAAAATGAGGTACTATTCATTTCGATGGTGCCTCAAAAACGAATCAAGCCACAGGTCTAATTGGATCATATAGGTGATCTGATTAGACCCGATTATACCCACTAGGCAGATAGGCCGTAGCATAACTCATAAAAATAACTCCTAAAATGGACATTTAATATCAACCTGAAAATAGAATTTCAGTCTTTAAAATTTACCAAAAAACTTTTCGACTGCATCATAAAATCAGTCACGGAAACGATGGAAATCATGCATCAGAAAAATAAAAACTCAAGCTACTTTGAAAAGGTCAAGCTCAAATATGACTAACTTTTAGAGGTTTTGTATGACACTCACTGGAATAATAGATTCTCTTAAAACGATATTGAATCCCTCAAAAATTATAAACTCGCTTGAAGAAGCAGCGAGTTTTACTGGTTCATCTGAGAGTGATTCCGAAGAGGATCTAAAAATCAATCCTTACTTTGATTCCGAAAACGGTGCTACTAGCAGTTCCAAAGCGGCAAGGATATCTCAAAACAAAGATGAACCTCTTATCAAACTGACCAATGTCTGGAAAATTTATCAGATGGGGGAAGTTGAATTTGCAGCCCTTAAAGGAATAAATCTTGAAATTTACGAAGGTGAATTTCTGATCATTCTTGGTCCCAGTGGAAGTGGAAAAAGTACGATGATGAATCTGCTGGGCTGCCTGGATATACCATCAAAAGGCACTGTTTGCCTGAATTCTAAAGATATCTCAGAACTTGACGAATCCGAACTCGCCATTATCCGAGGACAGATGATTGGTTTCATATTCCAGAGCTTTAACCTCCTCTCCACACTCAGTACAGAAGAAAACGTGCTCTTACCGATGGAATTTCAGGAAGATGATCGACAAATGGCCCGACAAAAAGCCTCATATCTGCTTGACATTGTCGGACTCTCAAATAAGAAAGGAAACCTCCCTTCCCAGCTTTCAGGCGGACAGAAGCAGAGAGTTGCAATAGCCCGTTCCCTGGCTGTAAACCCGCCTATAATCCTGGCAGATGAGCCTACAGGAAACCTGGACAGTAAGACTGGTGATTATATTCTGGATTTTCTGGATGGGCTTCACCAAAGAGACGGTAAGACGATTATTATTGTTACTCATGACATCGAACTTGTAAGATATGCAACAAGGGTTGTGTACATAAGAGACGGTGAGATTGAAAAAATCGAGACCCGTTCTAAAAACGAACCTGATATGAAAAACGAACCTGATACGAAAAACGAACCTGATACGAAAAACGAACCTGATACGAAAAACGAACCTGATACGAAAAACGAACTTGATACGAAAAATGAACCTAATACGAAAAACGAACTTGATACGAAAAACGAACTAAATACAGAAAATGAACCAAGTATAAAAAAAGAACCAGATCTGGAGTGAGGAATAAAAATGAGAAAATTTTCTTTGCTAACATTTTTACTACTGCTTTCAACGTTCCTATGCCTGGGAGCAGGCACAGCGTTGGGAGCATCAAACGGTAACATAAACTCTGCCGCTGTGCAGGTAAATGTAACTAATCAAAACCCTGATACTGCCAGGCCTGGAGAGCCTGTTGAACTTACTCTCAGCGTGCAGAATATAGGAAACAATAACCTCAAAGACATTAAGGTTACACTCAATCCGGAATATCCTTTCAGTAAACTTTCCGGAGAAGACCTTGAAAAAAGTATCTCTTATCTAAATGCAAGACAGGAAGATGATGATGCTGGAGTTCTTAAATTCAAACTCATGACCGATTCCAACGCATCTGAAGGCACGTATGATCTTGATATAGTCACCACTTATACGAGTGGATCAGGGTCTGATGAAAAGACTTACACTACTACAAAAACAGTTCAGTTAGAAGTTCAGGGTAAAGAATATGCTCAGGTTGTGACCGTAAGTAAGGCTGATATTGATATAGCAAAGGAAGAACCTCTAGAGTTTATTGTTACGAACACAGGGACTTCACCTTTGAAAAACCTGGTTTTCTCCTGGACTGATCCTAAAGGCGTGGTTTTGCCTGTATACTCTGATAACACAAAACACATCAAATATCTGGAAGCAGGTCAATCAGTAACCGTTTCTTACTCGGTAATGGCAGATGTGAATGCTGATCCGGGACTTTATACCTTGAATGTGAATCTTTCGTATGAAGATGCTGACTCTAATTCGAAGAATATTCAGACCACAGCAGGACTTTTTGTAGGAGGAACAACGGATTTCGATGTTTCATTCTCGGAAACTAGTGCGGGAGAGACTTCCTTTTCAGTTGCAAATGTAGGTAATAACATAGCATATGCTGTGAAAGTATCCATTCCAGATCAAGATGGGTACAAAGTTTCAGGAAGTTCGTCAACAATTGTAGGAAATCTGGAGAAAGGAGATTACACAATTGCTTCATTTGATGTTTCGAATTCACAGAGTGGTGCAGGAGGAAATACAACCGAAAATGGCCCAGGAACACCTTCAGATTCTTCACAAGATAGTGCTAACGGTGCAAGCTCAACCTCTATGAGTTCCTCCGATCCACTGAAGGTCCAGATTGAGTATACGGATGCAAAAGGGGAAAGGGAAACTGTTACTAAAGAAGTTAATCTCGAGACTACAACATCAGGAAATATGACTGCAGCAGGAGGCCCGGGAGGCCCAGGTAGTAGCGCTGGAATTAGTTCTTACCTGCCATACATCGGCCTGCTTGTCCTTGCAGGTGGAGTATTCGTTTATCGCAGGAAGATACACGAAAAGATACAGGCAATGAAAGCAAAAAAAGCCGGGTACAAAAAGCCTGAAGACCAGAAGATCTAAAAAACAGTATCACTAGCAAATGGAAGGATGCAAGATGAGACAATCAACCTACCTGAAAATGGGTCTGAACATGCTAGTACACAGTAAGCTCCGAAGTTGGCTGACCATTATCGGGATAGTTATAGGGATCGGATCTGTTGTTGGCATCCTCTCCCTCGGGGACGCTATGCAAGAGCAGGTTCAGAGCAGGCTTTCCGAGATGGATCTGACAAAAATTACAATAAGCCCGGGTTATACCAAAGCATCCTCGAATATGCCTGGGCCCGGAGGAATGGGAGGTACGACAACAGATGTTGAATTAACTGATACGGATATTGCGGCACTTCGAGGGTTGAATAATATATCATATATAGAAGGAGAGATTAGCGGCAGTGTGCCAGTGATATATGCAGCGCAAAATGCAACCCTTTCAATCACAGGTGTAGACCCACAGGTCTGGCAATATATGACCACTTTAACGACACAGTCCGGAAGATTGCTCGAGCCATCTGACAAGTATGTCGCAGTCATCGGAAGTGGCGTTGCAAGTGGAATTTATGATCAGGACATCGGAGTTAACCAGGTAATAACTATAAATGGTAAAGCAGTGCGTGTTGTTGGGATTCTGTCAGAAGAAGGTGAAGGTGACAGAAGTATCTACATGCCTATCGATGGAGCAGTAACCCTGATCGATGATGCAGAAAATGGTGTTTATGATTCCATTTCTATAAAAGCTAAGAGTGAAGATGCAGTAGACAGCCTGACCGAAGATATTGTGGATAAGCTCATGATCTCAAGGCACATTGTCAGTGATGATGATAGAGACTTTTCGGTTTCAGCTTCTAAATCTATGGCAGAGTCTGTCACTGAAATGACGAGTTCAATGACGCTTTTCCTTAGTGCCATTGCAGCTGTGTCCCTGCTTGTGGGAGCTGTCGGGATTGCCAATACCATGTTTACCTCTGTCCTGGAAAAGACAAAGGAAATAGGGACTATGAAAGCCATTGGGGCAAAAAACAGGGATATCCTCATGATTTTCATCTTTAATTCCGCAATGGTGGGTCTTGTTGGCGGTATCCTTGGAGATGTTCTTGGAGCTTGTGTCTCAACTCTCTTCCCTATGCTGGGTTTGCAGATGATGGGAGGAGGAGGGAGTTCAAGCATATACTTTGCTCCTGACCTAATGGCTATGGGGCTTGGCCTGGCAGTTTTAATTGGTGTGATCTCAGGAGTAGTCCCTGCATACAGGGCTTCAAAGTTAAAACCAGTAGATGCACTAAGATATGAATAAACGGAAAAGAAATTAAAATGGAATAGAAAGGAAATGGAATAGAAAGGAAATGGAAAAAAGGGTCAGTTTCCTTTCTTAATTCCCTATTTTTTTGTATCGAGATTTTGTGAAAACTAATTTTATTGCCTTGATCCTATTTGAAAACTGGCTTATTTTAAAGATGGATAACTGGAGAGAAAGCAGTTGAGTAAAAGGACCCAAATTTTGCTGTTATTGGGAGTTATATTAGTGATCATAGGTGCACTCCTGAAAATTGCCATAAATCCGTTTTTTTGGGGTACCTGGGCTGTAACTGCATTATTCGTGATTTTGCTTTTCATAATAGATCCTCTAAATCCAGGAGGTAAAGATTAAATGAAATCTTGAATAACCCTGGACATATAGTTAATTTTTACGGGCAAAGCAGGCTTTGTGTGTTTTTAGTATCGTGTGTTTTTTAGTATCGTGTGTTTTTTACTATAATTTCATCATTTAGTATTTTTACTAATTCCGGAAGATTGCTTTAACCGGTTGATAAATTTGTAAATTGATATCTTTAATTTGGTTTCTTAAGCAACTGATATATGTTTTTGTAATCTATGAAAATTGGATTAATTTCTATATTATGCTATATGCACAAATGTAAAATTTTATTGATTTTATTCATTGTTTTTTTGTGAGGTACTATCACTTAAACCACCATTATCTAAGGCTAAAGATGTTGTTTTTAATGTTCTTTCCCTCTAGTTTACAATTAGTCTCAATTAATGCAAACTCTTCAAAAATACTAACTTTATTGTTTATTCTTGTTTAGATATTTTATCTAAAAAGTAATTATTTATCGTTTTAATTTCGTCTCATACGAAACTATTATATACTCATAAATCTATTAAGCCTCTGATAGTGTCATATGGAACGATTTAACGCATATATATCATATCCGTACAAAATGTCCAGACTCATAAAAAGTGAAGTACGGGCTATACAAGATCAAAAAATAAACTCTTCCAGGCAATAAATCTGTTTTATATGCAACTATCACTTCAATACCTTCAATTTCGACACCAATCACTCAGTTCCTAAAATGTGAAGGATAAATTTATGGAAAATTTTAGAGAAATTAACTTAAAGGAAATAGACCCTAGAGAAATATTAGGTCCAATTGCCCACACCTACCGGAGCAATCTGGCATACATGGCAAAGGAACTCGAAGCTTACAGGGTCGGAAGCGGACAGTTTGAGTTTTTACTGTTTTTGTACCACAAAGATGGAGTATCACAGGAAACCATTGCAAAAACCCTGAAAGTGAGCAAAGCAACAATTGCCAGAGCGATCCATAATCTGGAAAAAGAAGGTTACGTTTACAGAGAAAGGGACGAAAAAGACCTTCGAGCTTACAAGGTTTACCTGACTGATAAAGGCAAGGAAATGAGATCTATAATTTTTAAAAAGCAGGCTTCTTTCATGGATCTTCTCTTTTCGGATTTTACCTTTGAAGAAAAAAAAATTTTCAGGCTACTCATTCATAAAGCTGTGATTAAACTTTTTGAGCCTGGGGTCGAGACTCCATCGGACAGGCCTGATGGCATGAAATAAAAAACGGTAGAGATGAAAAATAAGGATAAAAAACGGTTGAGATGAAAAATAAGGATAAAAAACGGTTGAGATGAAAAATATGGATGAAAAACGGTTGAGATGAAAAACGGTTGAGATGAAAAACGGTTGAGATGAAAAATATGGATGAAAAAAGTGAGTTTCTTGGCAAAGATAACATAAGAAAGCTTCTGTTTAAGCTTTCAATTCCTATTGTCATCGGATTGCTGGTGCAGGCTATCTATAATGTTGTGGACACTTTTTTCGTGGGAATGGCCTATGGAGCAGACAGTGTCCAGGCTATAGGCGGGCTTTCGATAGCTTTTCCAATTCAGATGATAATCATGGCTTTTGGGATTGTGCTCGGGACAGGTGGTTCTTCCATAATCTCGCGTGCCCTTGGAGCCCAGGAAAATGAAAAAGCCGAAAGAGTTCTTGGAAATGTTTTTTCCCTGAGTTTAATATTAAGTGTGCTTATAGCCGTTCCCTGCCTTTATTATCTTGATCCTATTTTGAAGGTTTTTGGAGCAACTCCTGGAGTTCTGCCCTATGCCAGAGAATATCTTAAATATATAATACTGGGAGGAACTGTCTTTGTCTTTGGAGTGGCTACTCAGAATATTGTCCGGTCTGAAGGAAATGCCCGTCTTGCAATGAATGCTATGCTTGTAGGAGGCGGCCTCAATATTTTCCTTGACCCAGTTTTCATGTTTGGTTTCGGGATGGGTGTTGAAGGCGCTGCAATTGCAACCGTAATATCACAGACAATAGCTTCGATCTGGCTCTTGCTATACTATATTAAAGGAAAAGGGGCTGTACGCTTCAAGTCCAAAACCTTGAAACCAGACCTGAAAATCATTAAGGAAATTGGGGCTATTGGTACTGGATCTTTTGTAATGGAATGCTCAAACAGTGTCATGATGATTTTCGTGTATAATGCACTTGCAGTTTACGGAGGAGACGTTGCAATTGCCGTTTTTGGTGTGGTAATGAAGATTAATTCCTTCATTTTCATGACCCTCCTGGGTATGGCCTTTGGCCTGCAACCGGTTGTCGGGTTCAATTACGGAGCAAAAAAATATGAAAGGATAGCCGAAGCTGTAAAATTATCGCTCTCAGCGACAACGACCATTGGGCTCCTTGGATTGATTAGTATTTACTTCTTAAAAGAGCAACTTCTCGGGTTATTCAGTACAGATCCGGAATATCTGGAGCTTGGGAAAAATGCTATAATGATTATGGTGCTCGGAACGCCTTTGATAGGTATGAATGTAATTACTTCAACCCTGTATCAGGCCCTGGGAAAAGCAAAACCCGCTTTCCTTCTTTCCATTAGCCGACAGCTCCTCTTTCTGATCCCTGCTGTTGTTCTCCTTCCCCGTTTATACCAACTGGATGGAGTCTGGGCAGCTTTTCCGGCAGCGGACTTTCTGGCATTTATGCTGTCCGGGTTCCTGCTTCTAAGGATCTATAAAATCTTCAAAGAAAGTAAATATTCTTCAAAAAAAGGTGCGGGGTCAGAAACTGCAGATAAAATGTCACCTATCTGATATTTCATTGCGGAACTAATGTTGGAAATTAAATCGAAAAGAAAGAGTTCTCAACCCTTTCTTAATTAACCTTTTCTTCTTAACCTTTTTCTTAATCTTTTTCTTAATCTTTTCTTCTTAACCTTTTCTTCGTAATTATTTCTTAGTAATCTTGGCTCTTCGTTGTTTTGTGTGGGTATCCGCATAACGTCCTCATAAAAACCAATGCGATCTTGAATTGAAAATCATCTTACCCATAGAGAATAGCGAAGAGCCGTAATCTTTTCTTAACTTCTTGCTTTATTGGAATCTGTAGCTTTCGTGTTTTTCTCTTCTGTAAATTTGATTAGTCTCACAAACTCACTGCTGCCCTCAGAATCCATTTCCATTTCTACAAAATAAATATAATCCGAGATTTCAGATAGCCCTCCTGCTCCGCTGCTGCCTACGATCAGCGAATAGACCTTTGCGTTATACTTCTTTTTTGCTTCTTCCCAGTGGGCCAGGACCAGTTCGTCAGAAACTTCGGACTTGCCATCGGTTATAAAGAGCAGGTCTGCACCCTGAAAATCCTTTTCTTTCAGGGACTTAAGGCCTGAAGCAAGGGCGGTATTGAAGTCAGTTCCTCCGCCGAAGGTATAGAGAAGGAAATTCAGGAACTTTTCGGACATTTTTTTCCTGCTGCTGAGTTCGATTTCCAGGTGCTGGCTTGTCGAGGCAAAAAGGATAACTTTCATGTCCCTCTGCTGAGAAAGCATCCTTTTTGCCATAGCCAGCACAGCAGACTTAGCTAAAGTTTGGGGAGCTCCGTGCATCGACCCGGAGGTATCCACAAGCACGATCATCGGGCCTCTGGGTTTTATACGGGGAGGGCCTGTGTAGTGCTTTCCGAGGAGCTGGTAGCTCAGGAGTTTTCCTTCAAGCATGTCCGCATAGAACTTCTTTTTCAGGGAGGGATTCAGGAGTTTTGCGGCTTCCATGGGCAGCAGGTTATTGATAGAGTCAGAAAAGCGCACGGTCTGAATCCGATTTTTTCCGAAAGGCGAAATGCGTATGCGGTCCGAGGGCGGATCAAATTCCCGCCTGCCTATGAAATCTATGATTTTTTTCAGGTCAGGGCTTTTTTCGAAGAAGGCCGAATAGTTTTTAAGCATTTTAAGCTGCACATAGAATGGCTCTTTTTTAAGCTCTTTTACGGAATAACTCCAGTTACGCTGGGGAAAAAGCAGGGCAAGGGTATCAAATAGCTCCAGGTTTTCTTCCATTTCCGTAACGAATTCGTTCATTCTACGGTATAGCCCTTCCATAACTCTTTCCAGAAACTCCTGGTACCCGCCTTTCTGCATGAATGCTAAAACAGCATCAACAAGGACAAATTCTCCGGAATTTCTAATTGCCCAGTCTTTCCTGCCTGAAAACTCCGTAGATCCCGAATTCCCCCACATGAGGAGGGTTTCTTTAAGGATTTCTTCAAATTGCCTCAGGATCTCAGCCATTCCGGCATCAAGTTCCTTAAGATATCCTGAACCTGAAATGCTGTTTGATTCTGAAACGCGTTCAATGATCTCATAAATCAGAGGCAGGAGGATTTTCAAGCCTGCAATTCCGGCTCCTCTGCTTTTTTTTGCAATTTTTCGGAGTTTAGGCCAGGGTTTTGAGTTTCTCAGAGTAAGAAGGATTGGGTAAAAAGCTCCGAAAGTCTCAATAAACCTTTCAGGGTCCTTAATCTCATAAGGCTGGCCAAAGAGAATCTCAAGGGTTATGATTTCAGCTATTTTTTCTCGCATTGGGCGGGGGATAGTTCGAGGAAAGGCTATTGTGCTCCTGAGATCACGTTCCAGCACGGTCGCAGTATGATTCTGGAGCAGAAGCAAATCCCGCAAGCCTTTGTTTCCTGAGGCTTTATTTTCTGAAAAGGAGTAAGTTTCATATGAGGCTGCACCTGGATTATTTGGGAAATCCTTAGAGCCTTCCATATCAAAACCTCATTTTGATTGTCTGATTTTAGGTTTTCTTGTTTAAAGATGCCTGGTTTAAAGATACCTGGTTTTAAGCTATCTAGTCCGGGTTTTTTATCTGAACTTAAATCGGGAGCCAATTCCTTTCATGAAACTATTGACACCGCTGCCCGAATCGGATACGGAAATTTTTTCCATTTCTCTTTTTCCTGCTTCTTTTGCAGGCTGAAGTTCAGACTGGGGTTCAGGTTGTGCTTGCCTACTATGAATTCCGAGCATTAACCGGCTTTTTGAGATAAGATCATTGAGCTCGGATAGTTCGGTACTTCGGGTATCGTGCAGGAGCAGAGCTTCGTTTCTATCAAGCGTCGAGAGCCATATATTTGCATCCATCAAGTTTTTGAGAAGTTCCCGCTCTGCTTCAAGCCTGTGTTTTATACGTTCCACACGATCGGACAGGGATTTCAATTCAGTTTCAAAAACTTCTTTCTGAGCCTGGGACAGTGTGTTCGTTTTTCCAGCGGCTTCCTGGAGCGAATCAATTTCTTTCACAAGGTTGTCATAGGGATAGATCCTTGAAGGACCTTCCATTTTAAGAGTATAGCTGTGATTCGGGTGGGAAATATGGTGGGTTTCGATTTCCTGCCTCAGCCGGAATTCTTCTCCGCAACTGTCGCAGATGATTTTTACAGGGAGTTCGTTTTTCAGGGCGATGCTGATCGCAGCCTGAAGGTCTTCGGCTTCCTGGCGAAGTTTTTCCGTGCTAATTCCACCTGAAATTGCGAACTCAAAGACGATTTTTCTTATGGTTTCCCGCTCTTCGGGCAAATTCCAGAGCATATGCTGAAGCAGGAGCACCATTGTCCTGTCCACTGTCGGGCATCCGCTGCTGCAGGCTGCAACCTTCAAGACCTGAATAACTTTTTTCCAGCGCCGGTCCGAAATTTCAATTTCCTGGAGCTGAAGGCTCTTTCTAAGTTCAGTTATAATGACCTCAACGTCAGGGTCAACAGGCATATCCTTTGCACGTGCTCGGAGTTCGTATATTGCGGAAACCCTGAGGCTTGCAGCAGGTTCGAATTCGTCAGGGCTCCTGAAAAGGAGGTCCCGGAAATTTTCATCATCCTGAATGTAGGAGAGCCTGTACCTGAATAAAAAGCGGTCATAAAGGGCTTCAAGGCTTTCGTTTTCGTCAGGAAGCTCATTAGATGCCCCGAAAACCGAAAGCAGAGGCACGTCTACAAGTTCTCTGCCGTTATGGTATTTGTGCTCATTGAGGATTGTCAGGAGGCTGTTCAGGATCGCACTGCTTGCTTTGAAAATCTCGTCCAGCAAAGCAATATGCGCAGTTGGGAGACAGCCATCGATTTTCCGGCGGAACTCGTCTTCTTCCAGGGCTTTTAAGGAGAGTGGGCCAAATAGCTCTTCAGGGGTGGAAAAACTCGTCAGGAGATAATTGAAGAAATTTCCGCTTTCGATTGACTGGCAGATATTTTTTGCAAGCTGGGTTTTTGCCGTTCCAGGCGGCCCGAGAAAAAGGAGGTTTTCCCCGGACAGCACAGCAAGAAGAGAGCCATTGATCTCGGTTTCTCGCTCTTTAAAATAGGCCATAAATGCGGATTTGATCTCAAGAAGCTTTTCTTTCAGGGCCAGACCTCCAGTTAAAGGGTGATAGTGGGGCAGATCAGGATAAAATCAATTTGCAGCCAGGTTTTAAGTCTTTAGTCTGATTATATTTTAAACCTTTTAATTGTATTTGGCCTTCTGAAAAATTAGTTTCTAGTGCATCGATTCCAAATTATGTCAGAAACGAATTTTTTGAAAACCACTGAAAGCACGGAAGACACGGAAATCAGTAGTAAAGGCGTGTTTCTTCCGTGCTTTCCGTGTTTTCCATGGTTGTAATATCCAGATCGAATCACTCTGCGACCGGCTGCGTTTTCCGTGTTACAAAATTCCATGTGACTTTAAAATAATATTTGCGTCATAAACTGTATTTATTTTCTTATTGTGTGTATATTTGAGAATCGATATACTAGTGTCGAGTCAATCCTCAAGGATTCAATAATTCCGAATAATTGCAATCGATTTTATACGACATTTTGCGGTTGACCCGACACTAGAAATATAACTTCTTATTTTGTGTTTTAAAAGATTTCTGTAACTTTTTCTTCCAATTGACTCTTTGTTAATGAGTTTTTTGAGTTCAAAGGAACATAAAATTAGATTTTTCACAAAACAAAGAATCAGTTTTGTACCTTATACATTTTTTGTGTGTATGTAAACCGTGAAGCTTAAATATGTTCATGATATTGTTGATTTATCAACTATTGATTTTTCAATTATTTAATTTCGTATAATTGAAAAATCAATATTATTATAATTCATTATATTCGGAAATTACTCCCTGAGAATATGCTTTTGATTGCAAAATCAGGTGTAAAAAGGAACAGTGAATAAAATGGATGAAGCAACCCTGAAGAAAATAATTCTTCTGATGATGGAAAGAGATGCTCTTGACAATTTTATTTTTGAACAAACTTTTCAGAAGAAAATCATTAGCAAATTCAAAAATTTAAGCAAGAATCAGCCCGTGGTAATCAAGATCATAGGTATGGAAGGTGAAATCATGCCCTCAACCATAGGGAGGTATACAGGTATGGATAAAAGCAGCCTCACTCGAATGGTTGATGATCTGGAGAAAAAAGGGTTGGTATTTCGAAAAACTGACCCTGAAGACCGAAGGAAAGTGCTTGTTTCTCTGACTGAAAAGGGATTAGAGTGTTATAATTATTCTAATCAGATCGTCGATGAGCTGCTTAAGCTTGTAGATGAAAAGGATATAGAGGACTATGTTCTGAGTCTCGAGACAATGGTGAGGATTTTAAGAAAGGCGGTTAGTCAACAAATTAAATAAATCTAATTATAAGGTCGATGAAAGGAGGAGGAGGAAGTGACTCGTAAAATTATAGAAAATCTTCAAAAGCTGGGTTTTACCAGAAATGAAGCTAAAATCTACGCAGTACTTGTCTGCCTTAAACAAGCGCGAGCCAGTGAAATTGCAGAAAGTTCCGGAGTCCCCAGATCTAAAGTTTATGGAACGCTCAGAGGAATGGAGAAGAAGGGGTATGTCCGGATAATCGAGGGTGAACCAACACTTTTTTGCTGCGTAGAGCCTGAAGAGCTCATTTTCAGGATAAGGACTGACTTTATGCTTTCTCTAAGCGAGACTGCAAATGAACTTAACGCCTTGAGTCCTGCAACAAATGGATTTTCAGTGGGAAGTTTTCGCAAATTAAAAGTACGGGTCTAAGAAATATAAGCAAGAAAATGTATGAGACTTTAAAAAAGATTTAATGTAACCTGAGGTATTATTTAATTTAACCTGTTTTTAATTATTATAAAATTGACACTATATTCCAGAATTACAGGTACTGGTTTAATTCTAAGTTCTCCAATCTCGTGAACTACCTCTCCCTTAATTCTTCGCCTTTTGGGTCAGTTTTAAGGGAGCAGCTTTCCTGGTTCTCTAATCGCCTTGCAGTGACAGTATAGTATATATAATAGTGGTTGAATGACATGGTGAGATGAGATAACTAAGTTTACAGATAACGAAAATTGGTACAGATAATGCTGAGATAATGCTGTATCCACCATTAAAACATGTGGAATTTTATATTTAACTCTCATAAAATTTGTAATTTTACAGAACTCGGCACATTGCCTGAAAGTTTACTTTAAACATTTGAGAACGGGCAGGTAACCCGAAGCAGTCCTGAATTTTTCTGAATCACTTTGAGGCTTTTGCGAGTTTTCTTTCACATCCTTTTCCTCTAACCTGCACCGCGAAAGAACGATATCAATGCTTTTTTCCAGATCTTTTTCATCAAAAGGTTTCACAATACATCCAGACCCCACATTCCAGATCTGTTCGAGAAGCTGGCGGTCCGAACAGGCAGTAAGGTAAACAACTGGAATACCGAACCTGGTAATTATCTCCTTTGATGCTTCTATGCCATTCAGGTTACCTTTTAACATAATATCCATAAGCACAAGATCAGGTCGGGTGCTTTCAGCTTTGCTAATAGCTTCCTCTCCGGATGAAACTACACCCGTAACAGTATGTCCCAGATTCTTCAGCATTATCCGTATTCCCATTGCAACGATATGATCGTCCTCAACAACCAGAATTCTTCCTTCTACCATATTACTGTTACACCTTTATTCAGCTTCAGAGAACTGGGTTTGAAACAGGTCTCCTAACTATTTAAGGCTTAAATCCTCCAATCTGTCAATGAAATTATAGGCCGGAACAGAAGCATTCGAACACATTCGATTTCTAAGTTATGAAAGCAATTCAAAAATTTCAATAATTACGATTTCAATAATTATTCACAAAGCTGGGAAAGAAGGCAAACTTCTCTATTGCTTCCTGCATTGAATCCTATATAAATTAAGGTATATAACCCACCCCGTATGGTACTTACAAAAGAATAGGAACTTTAAGCTGGCCCTGTCCATGTCGAAGGGGAAGAACTTTGTCCGGGGGCAAGGGATATTTTGATCCTATTAAAAATTTCAATAGTACTGTCTGGTAAAATTCAAAGAGATCTCGGGAAAAAGGTGCCGGAAGAATAGGAGGGCGCCTTTGCTTTTAAAGAAAAAGAAGTAAACTTTGGCGGTCCGGAAGATTTCAGGATTTCTTAAATAACCCGGGAAAACAGTTTTCTGCCAGATACGAGATTTTTCCTGGGCATCTGGCTTTCTTATTTCTTTGCTGTTGGCCATTCAAGCTGTTTTTTCATTCTGTATTTCTCTTTCCCGGAATATCTTTCATTCTGCTCTATCTCGTCCTGAATCATTCTGTTTTTTCTTTTTCCTTCCTGTGCCTGTGCAGGGCTATCTCAATGCTGCTGTGCAGATCTTTCTCATCAAAAGGTTTTACTATATAACCGAAAGGTTCAGTTTTCTTAGCCCTTTCCAGAATCTTATTATCAGAATAAGCAGTCAGGTAAACAACCGGTACATCAAACCTTTCCCTGATTTCACCTGCAGCTTCTACGCCGTCCATATTACCTTTTAACATGATATCCATGAGCACGACATCAGGGAAAGTACTCTCAGCCTTGCTAATGGCATCTTCTCCGGACGAGGCTACACCGGTAACCGTGTATCCCAAACTCTTTACCATTTTTTTTATTCCCATTGCAACGATATGCTCGTCCTCAACGATCAGAATTCTTCCTTCCGCCTTTTTTCTTTCTTCTGCCATTTTTTTTCCTTCCGACAATCACACTATTTAGAATTCATCTCCTTAAAAAAACTAATCTCGAAACCTGTTCCCCTGCTCCGGTCGAGTCTAATATCCCCTTCAATCTGATCTACAAGCGTTGTTACCAGTTGCAGTCCCAGGGAAGTTGTATTCCGGAAGTCCAGTTTCTCAGGGAATCCCCTGCCGTTATCTCTAACTATAAGGGTTAACTTCTCCTCCCTGTCCTCTGTTACGCCGTTAAGGCCAGTCTGTTCATTATTCTGCGGCATGGCTTTTGTGTTTCCGGAGTTATCATAATTCTTTTCCTGCAAGGTAGAGTTTTCTCTATTTCTGTGTAACTCAATATATATCTCTCCTTCTTTCTCTCCGGCAAAAGCATGTTTCAGGGAATTCGAGACCAGCTCATTGACAATTATTCCCAGGGGAACAGCCGTATCCATTCCCAGAAAAACCTTTTCGACATCCAGCTTCAAACTCACTTTCCTGCTGTCCAGGGAGTATGACTGGAACAGGTAATCTACAAGATTCTTAATATAATCCGCAAAGTCCACACTTACCATATCCTCGGACTGGTACAGTTTTTCGTGGACAAGAGCCATTGATTTGACCCTGTTCTGGCTGTCCCTGAAAGCCTCGATCACATCCCTGTCCGTAAAATTTCCGGACTCAAGATATAAAAGCATGGAAATCACCTGCAAATTATTCTTGATGCGGTGATGGATTTCTTTTTTGCGAATTTCCTCCATCTGGAGAAGTGCATCCTCGGCTTTCTTATGCTCGGTTATGTCCAGAATAATGCCCTGAAGATGGACTTCGCCGTCCTTGCTGCGCTGGATAACTGTCCTTTCGTCAACCCAGCGGACCTCCCCGGATTTTGTGAGAATCCGATATTCTGAGGTATAGTCCGTGCAGCCGGCTTCAACGTTCATCTCAAGTTCGACAGCCATCTTTTCCAGGTCTTCGGGATGCACAATATCTCCATAAAGAAGCCTGTTCGAGGTAAAATCCTCCACCTCATAACCCAGCCGAGTAATATTTTCCGAAACAAACTCTGCAGGCCACATGGGTTCATACTTCCATAGAAACACGATTACAGGACTTGTATTAACAACCCTTTCCAGATCCTCTTTAAGCTTGTTGGAACGCTCAAGTTCTTTCGCATAGTCCAGAAGGGCTTTTTCCGCTTCTATGCGTTGGGTTGTAATCATATCAAGAGCCTGGCGGGTTTCTTCGATCCCGTCAGTAAGTAGCTTGAAATCTCCCTTCCCGTGGATACTGATGGGTCGCTTAAAATCATTCTGCTGGAATGCAGTAAGGACTGCATTTGAATCATCGATAATACTGTTCAATGTTTCGGAGAATTTATCAAGTGTATTTCCGAGTTCTCTGAACTCTCCCTGCACATCTAAATTGACCCTTTCTTTTAATTCTCCTTCTGCAAGAGCATTGGTCACTCTTATACTCTCTCTGACTGGAACAATTACAGCTTTAAGAATTTCATTCAGGCCCATAGGGATTTCCCTGATGTCTCTCTCCACATCCGTATCTGCCCTGACATCAAGCTTTCCTTTAACTGCGTCCTGTGCGATACTCTTGAAATCCTGAACAATTTCATCTATCGGCTTTGTGATAGAAAGGGCAATCATATAAGAAAGGGCAGCCATGAAGAGAATTGAAATCGCAGAAATAACCAGAAGCCTGTTCCGAAGATCAACAACACCTGCAAGCATTTCTTCTTTTGGAATTACAAGCACAAAGGCGAGATCACCGGTTCGCACAGGCTCGTAGAACATTACAACAGGTTTGCCTGTAGTAGAGTCCACGGTCTCAATATATCCGCCAGTTCCATTTTTTATGTCATCTGCGGCTCTGGCTATTTCTTTCGAATTAAAATCATAAAGACTCTTTTTCCCGATCCATTCCTTGTGTGTAGGGTAAGAGAGCAGGACACCTGTGTTACTTACCATGAAGGCATATCCCGTATCAAATGCCTTGACCTTACTCACCACCTCGTCCATATATTTCAGAGGGACATCCGCCCCCGCTATCCCCACGAACTTTCCATCCTTGAAAATCGGGGAAACATGGCTGACCATGAATATGCCTTCATAAAAGTACGGTTCTGTAAGGACATCCTCTCCTCTGGCTTTGGGAAGCTGGTAATAATCAGAAGAATCATAATTAACAAGAGGCGCTACCGTAAGATTGCCTTTAATCTTATTACAATAGGGGACAAACCTGCCTGTTGCATCGTGTCCTGGGGCGTTAATATATTCTGCATCTTTGCCATCAAAAGCGTTTGGCTCATATCCCACATAAACCCCAATCAGATTCGGATTTTTTTCAAGGATATTCTTAAGGATGCCAATTACCTCAGTCCTGTTGGAAGCCTTGTAATTTTCCATTGTAAGGGCAACCGTATTTGCAACTGCGCTGTTAGCTTTCATGTCGGCGTCGAACTGGTTTGCATAACTGCTTGCCATTTCGATTGATTTCTGATAAGCCAGCTTTTCTTCCTGGGAAGTGACCGTACTGATGATCACAGCCGTAGAGACTGCAAGAACAAGAAAAACCCCGACAACAATATAGATAACTAGCTTTGATTTCAGGGGGAAATTATTAAATCTCATAGTCAAAACTCCAGCCAGTTATGAAAGAAAGGTGAAAGGCCTGTTTCTGTCTTACCTGTAAAGACCAGGCATGCTTCAGATTTCGATTACTTTTTGAGACAATTCATTATAATGTATGAAAAGCTCCCTTCCCCAGCGAAGAGCGCTTGCATCGAAACTCATCACTTTTCTGTGGTCGTATTTTCCCTGCTTGTCGAAGAGGCAGATATACATGAATTTTTCAGTAACAGCAATTGTCGGAAGCTTCAGGTTTTCCTCGCAGACTTTAACAACCGTATTCTCGGAGTCGAGCAGGGTTTCCAGCTCGTCTCTGCAGTCATTTTTTAGCCTTTCAAGTACGGCTTTTGTAAGCACTATTTCCATTTCAGCTCCGCTTTTTGCAAGCCTGGAATAAAGCGACGAATAAAGAGGATGATAATAAGAAAGCGAACTCATGATGCATCTGGATTTTATAAGATTTTCAGTAAATTCCCTTGGAAGGTCAAAAAGATGGTTAAGATCAGGTTCGATTACCATGCACTCCCCCAGTTCTCCAAGCCGCATAAATTGCTCCTGGGGTATGACACTTGTATCCCGGCTTGTCCAGTATTCCTTGTTTTCCTCGAGGACCTCAAGTGTATTAAGGAGAGGGAGCATGTTTCCTACGACAAGTTTTCCAATCTCCGAGAGCATATAAGTGTTCTCTTTCTGAAGGACCAGGCCCTGTTTTTTAAGGATCTTAATCTGGGGCATCATCGCCTTTGAGGTCACGTTGAGAGAGGTTTTTATTTGCTCAATGTCCCTGGGACCTTCCATAAGCAGTAAAAGGAGATTTTTTCTTTTTTCAGAAAGCCAGATAGTATCACACAAAGATGAGCTCATTGTTAACTCATATTTATAGAAAGTACTTTTATTAAAAGATTATGTTATATCCAATTTATATTTAAAAATTTTTGAGTTTGAACACATTCTGAAATAGATTTTAAAAGAGTTTCTAAAAGGATTCATGAGCCTTGATAAATTCGATTGAAAATTTTAATGCCATTAAAAAATCACTCTACCTTAGGACCTGCATGTAGCTCTTTCTTTTTCCCGAAACTTTTGCAAGAGCAACGCGGATCGGGCTATATATTATTGAAACCATAGATAAGTCACTTGCCAGTTAACAAGAACAAATCCAACAAAAAAGAATTGCCTGAAAGAACAATGAATACTTCCGAAAGGGCAAGTAATAAATTAAAAATGGCGTTAAAAACGGGATAAGTGATCACGTAATAACCAAATATGGCAAGAAAAATCGGATAAAGTGACCACTAAAATAATTAAAAAATTATACGAAAAAACGGGATAAAATTACCACCAATAATAAAAACGGTGAAATAAAAAACGACATAAAAATGAACTAAAAATGGCACATTAAAAACGGATTAAAATACAAACATTAAAAAACGCTAGAAATTGTTTCATCCTTTTGAGATGAAATTACAGAGTACTGCTGGATTCATGCAGAATCTATGTGAATATCTGGCTGAAACTCACGGTACTTCTGGAAAACTAAAAAAGAAAATTTCAGGCTTAACCGAAATATTCTTTACTCCAAACTCCAGCAAATGCATTAAAAATGTACCAGAACTGTGGTATGTGGGAATGCCATAGCTTCTGGGTACCTCCGTATTGAATTTTTTCTCATTGGTCATGGATTAAAGAATTTTCTTGCCCGATAGCTGTCGATTTTGCGCCTGATAACTGTCGATTTTGCATTAGAAGCCGGCCTTAAATTTTTGCCTCTTTACATGAAATCACTATTTTGTTCCAGCTCATAATTTAGTAACATATTTAAAAAATGTTGAGAAAATTGATGCAATTTGTCACGATTCTTCACTTAATTGAAGACGCATGAAGCAAAGTTATAATCTCAGGAAAACTTCCTTTAGCTAAATTATTCACTAATCGCTTCAGTATTTTGAAGGGTATGAGTGCATCTTTTTACGCAACTTCTTATTTTGTTTTATACGATTTTAGTGTCTAATATGTACTCTTTGTTAATTCTAATTTTATTTGAAAAGATCAACTGAGGGCTGTTTCCAATTTATTTCTGGCAATTTCTTTTTTTTTCGAGCCGTAATAGAGAACTTGTCCGTTTAAATCTTTTTTCTTTATAACTTGACATTATATATAGAACTGAAATTGTTATATAGAAAGGAGAACGATAAAGATTTAGAATCTTTGTTACCTACAAAAAGATATGCTTTAATATTTTTAAAGTGTAACTACTTGCAAAGATTATTTATAAACTACCGTGGGGGAGTCAGTATTAAGAGAAGGAGCAGGACTGATATCGCAGTAGATATTTTAAGAGTCGCAATGAACGGGGCCAAGAAAACTCATATTGTATATGAGGTAAATCTGAACTTCAATATCGCCCAGAAATACCTTGAAATGTTAAAAGAAAAAGAGCTTATCAGACATGAAAATGGGCTTTTCATCACTACTGACAAAGGAAAAGTCTTTCAGGAAATGGCTAAGGAACTCAAGCTCTAAAAGATTTTTATCTTTTTACTTTCTATTAAATTTTCCCATCTTTTTTATTTTCAATTTTTCATTTTTACTATCTTAAAATTACACTTGAAATCGACTTTTTCCGTGTCCATCTTTTTTCTTGAGTTACTCTTATGTAACTCAGCCCAAAGATCAGGTGAGGATAAGCGCCTGGTGAGTAATTCGAAATAGCATTTCTAAATTATAATGCGCCCTCATATAAATAAAAGCAGTTTGGAAACATATATACTATGGTGATTAAGGCACTTTTTTTAAACTGCACTCTGAAAAAATCGCCTCGGGTATCAAATACTCGCGCTCTTGTTGACAAGGCAGTAGCTATCTTCGATGAACTTGGTGTTGAAAGTGAAGTGATAAGGGTTGTGGATCATAACGTGGCTTTTGGGATTTCCTCAGATGAAGGAGGAGGCGATGAATGGCCCTTGATCCTTGAGAAGATAAAAGCCTGTAATATTCTTGTTATAGCAACTCCCATCTGGTTTGGAGTTCTCTCATCTGTGGCAAAGATGGTAATTGAGAGGCTGGATGGAACTTATATGGAAGGGGATCCCAAAACCGGTCAGTATCCTCTTTATGGAAAGGCTGCAGGAGTCATAGTTACAGGAAACGAGGATGGGGCACACGATGTCTGTTCAACTATACTCTTTAGCCTTACTCATCTGGGCTGCACTGTCCCTCCAAATGCAGACTGTTATTGGGTTGGTGATGCCGGTCCGGGTCCAAGTTACATAGAAGCTGGAGGAGATAAGCATCTCTATACAAATCGGACAGCCAGATATATGGTACACAATCTGGCATATTTTGCAAAGCTGCTCAAAGAAAACCCTATCCCTACCAATTTAAAGAAACTTGATGAGGAGGCAAAAAAGGTAAGCGACTGATGCTGACCTATCCGAGGGCTGTTGATCTTTTCACAAAGTCCTGACACTTTTACTGCTAGATGGGGGTATTATTTGGTCGATAGCGATAAAAAGACGATAAAATTGAAAGTTGCAGAAGCCGATCAAAGGGATGTTGGAAAAGGCATTAACCGAATAGGCGATAGTTGAGGTCTTTTACACGGGCAAGGCAGGGCGCTCTTTAAATAATTTTTTGGAGGAACTTGACTCACTTGCGCCCACTCGCAGGGTTTCTATAATTGAGCTTCAGGTTACGGCAAGAATCCTTAATCAGCTTCTCTCAGAAATAGATGGGTTTGAAGAACTCAGGGCTGAGTAGTAATTGGTGCAGCCAATCGCCCTGACGTCATTGATCCTGCACTTATCCTGCCAGGACATTTTGATGAACTGATCTTTTTTCCGACCTCTTATGAGGGAGCTTGCAGGGAGATCTTCAAAGTCCATACCGAAAAATGGAGCCTGTAGAGGATATTGATATCGAAAAGCTCGTTTCTATGAACAATCAGTATACAGGTGCAGACATTGCAGCCGTATGTAAAAAGGTGAGAAGGTTTGTTCTGAAGGCTTGTTCTGGTGAGGATCTTCATACAAAAAATGTTAAGCAGAAACACTTCCTTAAAGCAATAAAAGAAACTGGATCTTCAGTCACAACTTATTTAATTTTTTAAATACAGTGTTTGCATTATCTGTTTTTAAACTGAATATTTTTAACTTCCATTTTTACCCAGTTATGTCATAGAGTTTTTTCGAGAAAAATCCTCTTAATTTAATATCACCTGTTATGTTGTGGAGTTTTTCCGAGAATAATTCTCTGAATTTAATATCAACTATTTTTTAACTTCACAAATTATGTTAACCAATGATATTAAATATAATAATTACTATCGGTAATATACATGCAGCTTCCAACACCCGAAGATCTTAAAAAAAGAAGAAATGAACTCGGGCTTACCCAGAGCGATCTGGCTAAAAGGGCAGGAGTAAGTCAGCCCCTTATAGCTCGTATAGAATCGGGAGACGTAGATCCCAGGCTTTCGACTGTCAGGAAAATCCTTGACGCTTTTGAGGAAGTTGAAAAGGAACAGCAGATTATTATAATAGATCTTATGCATTCCCCTGTAATTCATGTTTCTCCAGGCGATTCTGTGGAAGAAGTAGTAAACTTGATGCAGAAGCATGGTTTTTCACAGGTCCCTGTACTTGATGGTGGCATTCCGGTTGGAAGTGTTTCCGAAGACATGATAGTGAAATTGATGGCCGAAAGTAAGAAAAAATCAATTTCCCAGATGAAAGTCTCTGAGATAATGGGAGAGGCCTTCCCAACAGTGTCTCCAGGTATCTCTATCTCAGTCGTGTCGCACATGCTGGAAGGAAATCCTGCCGTACTGGTCGTAGAAAAAGGGGCAGTTATCGGCGTTGTGACAAAACATGATGTAATGACGCTTCTCCAGGGCTGATTGGCAAAATCCGTTCTCCTTATAGAGCGGTATTCGGGATCAGGGTTTGAAAAGCACATAATTATATACTAGAATCCAATTAAACCTGATCTCTAACTCGGAATAATGCTTAACCATGCAAAATAACTTAACTGATATAGTCCTGTGACAAACTACTTGAATAAGATACTGCAGGGCCTTTTAAGTATACCGTATCACAACGATATTACTCTGAATTATTTCAAATTTGCAGTATTTTACTACTGTAAGTGTAATACAAACTCTTTAAACAGATATAAACGGAAATATTAAAACACTTTATAACTACAATCTAATATTATATTAACTCAAAAATAATTTGAATTAGATTTAAGGACAAATATTAAATTCTATTAAAAAATAAACTCGGATTAATTTAATCAAAAAATAAACTTGGATTAAATCAAAAAATAAACTCGGATTAATTAAATCAAATATTAAAATTTAATTATATACTAAATTAAATTTTTAAAAAATGTGGAGCATGATATATGGATCTGGAAGATACCCTTCTCATGATGCCTGGCCCCGTAACTGTTACACCCAGAGTCCTTAGAGCTGTGTCAAAACCGATGAGCAACCATCGAAGTGCGGAGTTTGCCGGAATCTATACAGATTGCGGGGAAATTCTTTCCAGCGTTTTCCAGACAAAGAATGATATTTTCGTGCTAAGCGATTCGGGAACGGCGGGAATGAAAGCTGCTGTAGGTTCTCTGGATGGGAGCGGAGACAAAGTTATTCCCATAGAAAACGGAAAGTTCGGAGAGCGGTTTAAAGATATTGCAGCTATTTATGCGGACGTTGTCCCAGTTGTATTCTATGAAGGCTCCCACAAGTGTTAATGGTGAGGATATAAAGAGGGATATGAAGGCAAGAGGAGTAATTATTGCAGGCGGGAAGGAACGTCTTAAAAACAAGATTTTCAGAATAGGCTGCATGGGTAATGCAACCGGAAGAGATGTGCTTTCGACCACCCCGCAGCTGGAGATCGTGCTGAATAAGCGTGGTTACGTTGATCTCCTGGGAGCAGGTACAGAAGCTGCAACCAGGGTTCTTGACAGAGCCTGAAAAGGATAATTATGGATTTGATACAGGTAGAACAATATCTACCAGCTCTTTTCAGGAAAACCCTTATAAGATTTTAACCGAAATTCCGATCGGATTTACATGCCCACAATAGGAATTGCAGATACCACATTCGCACGCTATAATATGGGGCGTGCGGCAATTGATGAGATACAAAAAAATGTGTCTGTAAAAATCAAAAGAGTTACTGTGCCAGGGATAAAGGACCTTCCGGTCGCAGCCAAAAAACTTATTGAAGAAGAAGGGTGCGATATCGTTATGGCTCTTGGTATGCCTGGAGCTAAGGAACAGGACAAAATCTGTGCTCATGAAGCTTCTCAGGGCATTATTATGGCCCAGCTCATGACCAATACCCATATTATCGAGGTCTTTGTCCATGAAAATGAAGGAAAGGATGAAAAGGAACTTGCTTTCCTTATGGACAGAAGGACCCGAGAGCACGCTTTAAATGTAATCAAACTGCTCTTCAAGCCTGAAAAGCTAATTCGAGAAGCCGGTACCGGCCAAAGGCAAGGCTTTGAGGACGCAGGCCCATTATGAACGTGAATCAATTTATGTAAAAACAAGACTGGAGACCTTATCAGATGACTATCAGCCTAGGATTTGTTGTAGCTGAATTTAACAGGGATCTGACCTATCAGATGGAACTGCTTGGAAGAGAACATGCGGAGTTCCTGGGGGCAACAGTTAAAGAGACTATTCTTGTCCCAGGAGTCTTTGACATGCCCCTTGCGATCAAGAAGCTTTGCCAGAGGGAAGACATCGATGCCGTGGTTACTATAGGATCTGTAATCGAAGGTGATACCGACCATGACCAGGTGGTTATGCAGCACGCTGCAAGGAAGATCATGGATCTTTCTCTTGAGTTCAATAAGCCTGTAACTCTTGGAATTCCTGGCCCAGGTATGACCCGCATGGCGGCTCATGAACGTGTGGACTATGCAAAGAGGGCCGTTGAAGCTGCAGTAAAGCTGGTGCGGCGGCTGTGAATGTTATATTATCTAAATAAACTAGCAAATGTAATAAACCAGGACCATCCCTATGTCATCCGCAAGGCTCAAGCGTGTAGAAGAATCCGCAACGATAAGGATCTCCAATATTGCAACCAGAATGATTAAAGAGGGTACAGACGTAATCAATTTCAGCCTTGGTGAACCTGATTTCAATACCCCTAAGAATATCTGCGATGCTGCGGCAAAGGCTATGTATGAGGGAAAAACCCACTATGCCCCTTCTGGAGGTATTCCTGAATTAAGGGCCGCCATTGCCGAAAAATTGAGAACGGAAAATAACCTCGATGTAACCGAAGCAGGTGTACTTGTCACCCCCGGAGCAAAACAGGGAATTTTTGAGGTAATGATGGGCGTTCTCGATGATGGGGACCAGGCTCTATTGTTTAATCCTTCATGGGTAACTTATGACGCATGCATACGTTTTGCAGGGGCGGAAACAGTCTGGGTTCCGACAGTCCCTGAAAAAGGTTTCATCCCTGACAATTTTGAAGAATACATCACTGATAAAACCAAGCTCATTGTTGTAAATAGTCCGGGAAATCCAACAGGTGGAGTTTTCGGGAAAAAGACTTTGCACTGTATCGCGGATCTTGCAATTGACCATGATCTCATAGTAGTTTCAGATGAGATTTATGAGAAAATTATCTATGACAGGGAGCATATCAGCATTGGTAGCCTTGATGGAATGCAGGAAAGAACTATCACCGTAAATGGTTTTTCCAAGGCATATGCCATGACAGGCTGGAGACTCGGCTATCTGACTGCTCCTCCTGAAATTCTCAAACTTCTACTTAAAATTCAGTCTCATTCGGTAAGTAGTGCGACTACGTTTGTTCAGTACGGTGGACTTGAAGCCCTTCAGGGCCCTCAGGACAGCGTTAAAGCAATGGTTGACCGTTTTAAGGTACGCCGCGATGTCCTTATCGACGGCCTGAATAAGATGGGGTTTGAATGTAAAAAGCCCGATGGAGCTTTCTATGCTTTTGCTAATGTCAGCGAGTATGGAAACGGGACTCAGGTTGCAGAACGTCTCCTGAAAGAAGCTCAGGTGGCAGTTACTCCTGGAATTGCTTTTGGTTCGTCTGGTGAGGATTTCGTCAGGATTTCCTATGCAACATCGATTGACCGAATCAGGGAAGCTCTTGAAAGACTTGAAAAGGTATTTTCCTGAATTAAATCCAGTAAATTATCTTTCTGAAAAAAGGTATGAGTAAAGGATAACAGGTGCAATCAAATCGAGAAACGGTAGGGGGCAAATTTATCCATACCGTTTAAGCACCTCTTTTATGATTGCACCTGTACTGCAAAGTGGGCATTCTTTTGAAAGTGGAATTCTTACCACATTTGCAGGAAGCCCTCTTTTAGCAAGTTCTTTTTCCAGAAGTTCGGCGTCAAAACGCTGGTCGTAACCCAGGGCAATTATATCCGGTCTGATCTGCTTCAGGGGTTCAAACATATCTTTTTCGCTTCCAAGAAGCGCTTTATCTACTATTCCTAATGCACTTACCATCTCCAGCCGCTGCTCCTCGGGCACAATTGGTTTTGGCTTGTGAGTTACATTTGAGTCTCTCGCAACAATAACGAAAAGCTCATCTCCAAGAGCTCGGGCCTGGGTCAGAAAATAAATATGTCCGGGATGGAGAAGGTCAAAAGTCCCGGTAGCAAGTATACGTGTCAACAGATCACCTGGCCTCGGGTATATCCTTTAAGCATAAGAAACTTACTGAAATTAACCTTCATGGAGTATGAGAAGAACTACTGATTGTTCAAACTGTTTGCCACATGAACTGTTATATCATTTATAGTTTGACTTTATAGTAAGAGAATTTCCAAATTATCGCAAGTAATATATATGGCTCATAATTATGAATATTATTTATTGAGCTCAGGATATAAACTTGAAAACCTGATAATAAATCAAATTCAGGCACAGCTTTTTACGTCTTCCGACAGGGCTGTTACCTTTACATTATCACAAGTAATATATAATTATAATAAATATTACAATTCATATAAATCTGCAAAAAGAGGAGACCCCCAATGGTTAAAAAATCGGTTCATGAGATTAATAGAAAAATTGAAGATGGAAGCGTCAATGTAGTGACAGCTGAGGAAATGGTCACAATTGTTGAGGAGCTTGGCGCTGAAGGGGCTGCAAAAGAAGTAGATGTGGTTACTACAGGCACATTCGGAGCTATGTGTTCATCCGGCTTAATGCTTAACCTGGGTCATTCCGAGCCTCCCATAAAAATACAGAAGATCTGGTTCAACAATGTGGAAGCATACAGCGGACTGGCAGCTGTAGACGCTTACCTGGGGGCTGCCCAGATATCAGATACACGAGGAATTCAGTATGGTGGAGCTCATGTTATTGAAGACCTCCTCAGGGGCAAAGAGATAGATGTTCATGCGACTTCATATGGGACGGACTGTTATCCAAGGAAAGTGCTTGATACGATAGTCTCTCTTGAAGACCTTAATGAAGCCATTCTTCTTAACCCCAGGAACGCTTATCAGAAATATGCAGCAGCAACCAACAGTTCCAAAAGGATTCTAAATACTTATATGGGTGAGCTTCTGCCTAATTTTGGAAATGTAACTTATTCGGGGGCAGGCGTACTCTCTCCTCTCTCAAATGACCCGAGCTATGAAACTATAGGCATGGGAACAAGGATTTTCATGGGAGGAGCCCAGGGCTATGTTATAGGGAATGGAACTCAGCATTCTCCTTCTTCAGGTTTTGGAACTCTTATGCTTAAAGGTAACCTGAAAGAGATGAACCCTGACTATTTGAGGGCTGCTTCCTTTACCGGATACGGTGCCACTCTTTACATGGGAATCGGGATTCCCATCCCTATCCTTAACGAAAAAATTGCTGCTGCTACTGCAGTTCGTGATGAAGATATTGTTACCACCATCCAGGACTATGCTGTGGGAAGCCGGGACAAACCGATTGTCAGAGAGGTAAATTATGCTGAGCTCAGGTCAGGCTCGGTGCAGATTGACGGAAAAGACGTGCCCACATCTTCCCTTTCCAGTTTCAAGAATGCGAGAAAGATTGCAAATGAGTTAAAGCAGTGGGTTAAGCACGGGAAATTCTTTGTCAGTATGCCCGTGGAAAGACTATGTGCTGAAGGGTCTGCTAAACCCATGAAAGAAACTCAGGCAGTACCTCTCGTAAAAGATGTAATGTCCAGTTTTTTTGTGACCATCAAAAGAGATCAAACTGTCCAGGACGCTGCAAAGAAAATCTGGGAGAATTCTTTCAATCATCTGACTGTGATTTCAGATGCCGGGGAACTGGTTGGGATCCTGACTGCCTGGGATATCTCAAAAGCCGTTGCAGAGAATTGCTTTGATTCGGTAGAGAGCGTTATGACGAAAAAGGTGCTTACCTGTGCTCCGAACGAGCCTGTAGATCTTGCAGCCAGGCGGCTGGACCGTTACGGGGTATCTGCAATGCCGGTGATCGATGCGCAGAGACGGGTTCTTGGAATAATAACAAGTGACAATATCAGCAAACTTCTTGCCAGGAGGTACTGAACATGAAAATCAAGATCACCATTCCTACCGAAAGAATCCATAACCCCATTATTTCCGAGTCCATAGTCGAAACCGGAATCCTGATTAATATAATGGTTGCAAATATCGACTCAACCTATGGGGAATTGATAGCCGACGTAAACGATCTCAAGTTCGATAGAATCAAAAATGCCCTGGAATCGAGAGGAGCTATCGTTTCCATCCTGGACAGGCCTATTCACAGGGACGAGGAAGAATGTATCGAGTGCGGAGCATGTATTTCGGTCTGCCCTATGAATGTGTATTCTTTTGACAATTCCTGGAGTGTCCTGGTAGATGAAAAGAAATGCATCCAGTGCGGTGTGTGCATCAAGATGTGCCCTCATGGGGCTTTGAAACTGGGAGAATGAAGAAAGGAAAGACCGAATGACTATCCTTTCCTTGGCAATCTGTTTATTTCTCTTTCTTCTTTCCCTTTTCCTTTCCTTTTTTCTTTCCTTTTTTCTTTCCTTTTTTCCCTTTTTCTTTCCTTTTTCTTTCCTTTTTCTCTCTCTTTTTCTTTCCTTTTTTCTTTCCCTTTTTCTTTCCCTTTTTCTTTCCCTGTAACTGTATATCGAGATTTAGATATGGATACTGATTTCTATTTCGAAACTCCTGCTATTTATACATTGAAACAAATAATAATATATCATACAAAAATTACATAGAAAATCGGATAGACATTAAAGGAGAAGGTACCAGAACTGAACATTAACAGCTTCTCAACCAATTTTCCAAAAGTCTATTCGCTGATTTCGTTTCCCTATTATTTCTTTTCCAGGGGGAAAAGTAATTCGGATTTCTATCTACAATGAAATGAAAAGACGCAAACATAATTCTTACAGTCTTTAAAAATAGGGGTAAATTATGAAGATCCTCGTACTATACTCAGGCGAACTTGGTAAAAAAGTTATCCAGAACCTCATCAATCCTGGAAATTTCTGCGTGTCCTGCGGAGAACTCTGCAACCACTGCAGGCAGGCCAGGAAGTCGTATGCTAACCTGATTGTAGGAATTCATGAATTTCCTCAAGACCTGCCCACGTTTATAGAAGATCCCGAGCAGTATATGCCTCAAAAACTTCCGGAATGCGATCTGATACTTGCTATTGGCATCCACCCAGACCTTCTTATAGCCCTTCCTGACGTTGTGAAGAAAACAAAAGCAAAAGCCGTAATCGCGCCTTCCGAAGACTCAAAGAAAACTCCTGCAGGAGTTCTTGAACAGCTTAAAAAAGAGCTTGAAGCTATTGGAGTTGAGTTTGAAGGTCCAAAGCCTTTCTGCGCCCTTGAAAAAACCGGAAAACCTGTAATAGATGCTTTTGTTGACCTTGGTTTCGGGAAGCCTGTGCTCAGAATTGAAATGAGCCCTGATGGGAAGATGTTTATCGGAGCAGGCGTTCTCAGGGATGCCCCCTGCGGTTCCACCTGGTTTGTGGCAAAAAAGCTCGGCTGGACTGATACGGTTGAATATAAGGAAACCATCTCAGGTGCTCATCATTCCTATCCCTGTACCGCCAGCATGGACAAAGATCCTCAGCTTGGGGATACTATCCTTCACAAGGCCGGGTATATCATCAGGGAAGCTGTTGAAGACGCAATGGAATGTGCAAAAAAGGAAAAAGCCCGATTGTCCGCAGTTTGTGGGGATGAAATCTCAAGTTCGAGCTTCTGAAAAGTGCTATCTGAAAAGCTTCCTAAAAATATTCTTATTAAAAACCAAAATCTAAAAAACCAAAATTCATTAATCTGAGCCCAACAAAAAAAAATAAGCATAAACTTCGCGTTTTGGCAAAATTAAGGCCGAAACAGGATACTGACAAGCATTAAGGGATTTGGGGTTAAATCCCTGGAAGTTAAAACTTCCTTATCCCTTTATGCGTTTAGTTCAAATAAATGCACCTACTGGAGCAAGTACCTAATAAGTACTTTAGCAGGTGGGGCATTTGAGTTTCAGGGTAACCTTTGCACAATCGGTTTTTCCATCCTTACCTTTTATCTTGTATGTGAAGGTGTCAGTGCAAGTACAACATTTTTTGGAGCAACATGCTGCTGATGCTTTATAGCAGAATTTACCATCACTATAAACTGTCACTTTTCCGCCCAGTGTGGTCTTGTAAGTTCCGGTAGTCGTAACTTTAAGGTTGCATCCTTTATCATTATTAAGTAAAGTAGTATATTTAAAGCAATAAACAGTATTTGGACATGATTTAAGGCTAATACTATAAGAATCATTTATTGCATCTGTTTTACAATTGTTATTGCATGCTGCTGCTCCTGTCATTGACAGGACAAAAAAGACTAATGTGAAAATACAGATTGTTTTAAGCATAATTTTTCGCATTACTTTTCCTCCGTATTATCCTATTATATTTTATTTTCTCGGAAGCGGTCTCTTTTGATCCGAGAACACCTATTATCGAAACCAACTGGGAAATATTATCATATAAACATACTTATTTTTTTATCTGTGAATAAAAATAGAAAAATGAATTTAAAACTTGATAATACTTTATCTTAAAGATCAGAAGATCATCATACTATTAATGTCTGTAACTGCACTTATTAAAGATTAGAATAAAAATATAAAGCTCTTGATGAGTTTGTGTCATATAATTTCTATTGTTAAGTCTTCATGTGGAAAAATACTAATGAATACAATTTTTTTTCTTTAAAAACAGGATATTGGAGTCTTTTATGCTTCTAAAATAGCGGATTTATTCTATTTATTTAAAATCAGGCCTGTTATTCGTAATTAAGATATGTTATTTGTTCACATTGTCACACTTTTCTATCCGGGGATTTTTTGAATTCCAAAATTCCGCACTTATTCGTCCTTGCAAAATGATGCATATAGGGTTACATTTTTGTTATCTGATAACTCGTCTACCTGCTTACCATTGAACTTAAAAGTTGGCAGGATAATCTTTAACTGCTTATGGCAGATTTTGATCATAGTGCCTAATGTACCTGATTTCATTCTTCAAATATGTAGAGCCCTTCTCAAGTATATTATTTTATCAGATTGCCCTGTAAGAGTCAGAAGTATATGAATGGTTATATTCAGACATGCTTATGGCTTGAAAATTTAATATTCAGGGCATATCTGTTAATTATATGAAGCATGTACAACTATTATAAAATAGAAAATCTTGTTTTCAGTTTCAATTTAAGAGGTGAACCATGAAGCCAAAGATTGATTCCACGAGTTTTGGTTCTATTACTGTAAACGGAGAGACCTTTAAATATGACATACTTATTCGCCTTAATGGACAGGTCGAAAAAAGAGAAAAAGGATTGTCAAAGGAGCTCTACGGGACTTCCCATAAAATCTCGCTTGAGGAAGCAAAGCACATTTATGAGGAAGGGACTGAAAAAATCCTTATCGGAACCGGGCAGACAGGTTTCGTTAAACTTTCTGAGGAAGCTGAAAATTTTTTTGCAGAAAAAAAGTGTGGAGTAGAACTTTTTCCAACACCGTGGGCAATTGAACGCTGGAACGAGCTTGAAGGAAATATCACTGCCATGTTCCATATAACATGTTAAGTCCATAAACTAAGTCCATGTACTATGTTAAGTCCATAAACTAAGTCCATGTACTATGTTAAGTCCATAAACTAAGTCCATGTACTATGTTAAGTCCATAAACTAAGTCCATGTACTATGTTAAGTCCATGTACTATGTTAAGTCCATATAACTTGTCAAGTGTAAAAAACGCGCATGAAATTCTTCTAATTACAGGCACAAAGAAATGAAAGTACTTGAAAGAATTTTCATGCCAAGAGATATGACGGCCAGGGAAGTATAGACCGGTTTTCAAAAGAAAGACTGGTTTTGCTTAATATAGTCCTTCCACGTTGTGTCCCTCTTCAAGTACAATTCTTTCTTCCTGTACCGTTATATTCTGTCCTGTGGTGTGTTTTCCACCTTCTTTTGGTTCCATTTTTTTTATATTTATATCCATCTGGGGGAACGGAATCTCAATTCCTTCTTTCGTATAAGCGTCAAATATTCCTGCAACAAGGTCATTCTTTACGATTCCCATTTCTCCGGTTTTTGCCCAGGCCCGTAGCTGCAAATTTATTGAGGAATTGGCAAGCTCAGTGGTTACTACTGCGGGTTCGGGTTCTTTAAGGACAAGAGGGTGTGTTTTCATTAGATTGAGTGCTATCTCTGTAGCTTTTTCGAGGTTTGAGGAGTAACTTATTCCTACATCAACCGATACTCTTCTTGTAGGCATCCGTGTCATATTAACAATAGAGCTTCCCCAGACAAGCTTATTCGGGATTGTTATGAGCTGGTTGTCAAGAGTCAGGAGTTCGGTTGACATAATACCTACAGATTTCACTTTTCCGGTCTGTCCGTTCACGGTTACAATTTCTCCCGTGTCAATAGGCCTGATTGCGGCAACACATACTCCGGCAGTCAGGTTTGTAAAGGTATCCTGCAGGCCAAGTCCAAGAACAATGCCTATTGCTGCAGAAACTCCTACTATATAACTGTCCACGTCAAAATTGAGACTCTTCAAGAAAATAAGAATAATAATTACATAAAGGAGGATACTTAAAAAACGAGTGAGAAATTGAACGGTAAGGTCCGGAATCTTTGTTTTCTGTATTCCCCTTCTGAAAACACGAATAATATACTTTGATAAAACGAACCCCATAACCAGCACCATTGCTGCAAAAATCAGCCTGGATATCGTGATGTCCGTATATGGAATTACCTGCTTCATTACTGTCTCAAAGCTCATTTTTACCTGCCTTCTTTCTTCTCTTCGTGGAGAAGCAAAAGATTCTCATGTAGCTTATCCGGTATAACTTATTAACAGTACCACTTATTAAAAATATTCGCTATTAAATGTAGAACTTACGAAAAATAGGACTTATGAAAAGTAGAACTTATAAAGAATAGAACTTATGAAGAGTAGGACTTATGAAAAGTAGGACTTATGAAAAGTAGGACTTATGAAAAGTAGGATCTATGAAAAGTAGAACTTATGAAAAGTAATTTATGAAAAGTAGGACTTATAAAGAGTAAACTTCTGAAGTAAAGTGCAGGATTATACTAATCCTCTGGCTATCAGTTTAAAAAGCATTTAATCTCTATATGTCATAGATTCTATCTTTCTTTTATTCTGTCTTTTTAGTCCAAAAACGTCTTTTACAGAATAATTATTTCACATAACAAGTTTCAAAAATATACAGAACTAAAAAAATAAGTTAAATAATTTTATCAAACTCAGGGAATGTCAAGGTTGAAGTGGATTAAAAAGCTCTTTGGAAAAAAAGAAGGTTCCAGTGTGGAGACTGATCTCAAGGAGATTAATTTTGAAGACCTGCCAGCATGGCTGGATACAAGATCTCAAAAAATCTCTTCCAGGGTGGAAAAGGATGTATCCAACCTTTTGAGAGAACTTGAAGCTTCGCTTCTGGCACTCAAGGAAAGTAACTCAATGCTTGCGGAGGCTAAAGTCGAAGGAGACTTTGATATTAGGGCTGTAAAGCGAGCGAAGAGCAACAGAGAAAATGTGACAAAGCAGGTCACAATGTTGATAGATAAAATCAGAGTGAAGGAAAATAAGGATTTCAGGGCTCTTGAAAGGTTTTATGGGGCAGCTACGCAGAGCATCAATACCTGTCTGGAGCATATGAATCAGAGTTTCAGGTATACAAGAGGCGTTTTTCCTGACGAATCTAAAGAAGTTAGTGACAACCTTGCCAGTCTGGGTAAGATTTTTAACGAGCTCGGAGAGGTAATTCAGGTAAATAAGAAGGAAATGGACACTATAGAAGCAGCTCACTCGGACATCAATAAAATACAGGAACTTTTTGCTTCAATATCTGCCGAAGAGCTGGAATTTGAATCCAGAAACCAAAAAATTCAGGCTTTAAAGGCTGAAACTTCCGAAGCCAGCCAGGCTCTCGAAGACTTCAGAAATGGCTCCGTCTGGCAGAGTTTACAGAACCTTCAGGCAGAATCCATTGCCGCCAGGGAAAAACTCAGGAAAGCCGAAACAGGCTTGAGTTCTCTTGTTCTCCCGCTTTCAGGACATTTCTCAAGGATTAAGAAACTTCATGAAAGTGGCAGGTATACCTTAAAGCCAGAAGTAAAGAAACAGCTCGATATTTGCCTTGAAGCTCCTGTACACGTAAATCCTTCTTTTTTCCCGGAACTCCAAAAAATATTCGAGGATAATGCACTGGATATGCAGGCCCAGAAAAAAGAAAAAGCTCTTTTACAGGTCAAAGCTGCAATCTCAAACTTTCCAGAGCGGAAAAAAGAGTATCTTGAAGCCCTGAAAGAGTTTGAGGCAAAGAAAGCTGAACTAGAAAGCTCGGATACCGGAAAGCTGGTTGAACTCGAACATAAGGAAGCTGAACTTCTGAGCAGGACTCGCTCGCTTGAAGAGGACATTGTGGATTCTGAAAAGAAGCTGGCTGCTTTAAAGGAAGAGCTGGAACACCAAAAGAAAAACCTTCTTTCCAGTCTCAGTTTAATCAATAGCGATTTGCATGTGACCTTCCCGAGTCCTATTTCGGGATAACGGCATGAACTCAGTTAAGGCAAGGTTGCAACTCCCGAGTCCCGTCTCGGGAGGACGGTGCCCTTTTCGCTCACTTCGCTCGCTCAAGAGGACTGAATTAGGGGTAGGAAAGGCCATATTTTCAACTCACTCAGGCGGTTGATTTACTTATTTCAGTTTTGGTTCTCAAATGGGATGATCACAACCTTTTTCAAAAAAGGCTTGACCGCAACCCTTTTCAAAAAAGGCTTGACCGAAAACCCAGCAAACGTTTGAATTTGATGAACTTAGCCCCAAACCCTATAGGCGTGATCACAACTCTTTTCAAAAAAGGCTTGACCGAAAACCCGATAAAAGTTTGAGTTTGAGAATCTTATCCCCAAACCCTATCGGCGTGATAAACCGGCGCAACGGTTTGTGATCAGCCGGCGCAACGGTTTCGGGTCAACGGTTGCGCTCAAGAAGGCTGAATTATAATGATAATCGTGAGCGTATAGGAGGAATTAGAGTGAAGTTCATTTGGCATCGGTTAAGGAATTTTCTTGCCTGAAAGCTATCTTTTTCACTAGAAACCGGCCTTAAATTTGGACTATTTATATGAAATCGATGCCTGTTTCCAGCTTTTAATTTATTAAAATATTTGAGGGGGGTTGAGGAAATTAACGCAATTTGTCACGATTTCTCACTTAACCGAAGACGCATGGAGTGAAATTACTGAATCCACCAATCGTCGTTCATCCCGTAGTCACCATCGGGAAATATAACCGACGGCGCATGGGGTGAAGTTACTTAGCCAACAGGGACAATTTTATGAACTACAACTTTCTCATGGCTGTTGTTCTGTCCTGGATTGTCGGATAGTAATTGGGTAAATGCAGACATTTACATCCAAAACGGCATTTTCAGGTCTGCGTCTGGAAATAAACTTCTTCGTAAGGCTGGACCACTACAAATCCCTCTCCTTTGAAAGCCATCTGGAATGACTCCCCACTGCTTCTTCCAACCAGGGTTTTCAGGGAAATGTCAGTTTTTATTTCAGGTTCCAGGTTTCCTGACCAGGCAACTGTAGCATTGGGGTCGGTAAAGACCGGGTGACCTGGGCTTACCTGGAGAGTCAGGGGGTCCTGGTGAGTTGTAATGGCAGCCATACCGGTTCCTTCCAGTTTTATGTTGAAAAGCCCTCCTGCCATCATTCCTGAAACACTTTTCATCATTTTTATGTTCCAGTTTAGCGAGGTCTCAAAGGCAAGTAGATCGTTTCCATTTACAAAAATGGAATCGTTATCAAGTTTCAGGACTGATACCTTTTTTCCTTCATCTGCGAGGTAGAGCTTTCCTTTGCCTTCGGCTTTTGTGAGGCTGACTCCCTCACCTGTAAGCGCCTTCTTCACAAAGGTGCCGATTCCGTGTTCGAAAACTCCTTCCCTCGTAAAAACGATATCTCCTGTGTACGCGACCATTGAACCTCTTTTTGTCCAGACAATTCCTTCAAGGTTAACTTCAAGAAGTCGGTCTCGTTCCAATTCAAAAATTCCCTGATTAAGGTCTTTTTCTTCTGTACTTTGAATGAAATCCTCTATTGAATAGCGTCCCAAACTCTCATCTCTTTTTATGTTCTATTTTCTTAATTGTTTAATAATTCAATTATCTATACAGTTATAAAGTATTTATCTCAAACTGTATTATCACGTTGACAAGCCCGAGTTCCGTATCGGAAGGACGAGTCCGTTTCGCTTGAGTTGAATTTTCAATAATTATAAGTGGTTGAAATAGGTTTTTCCATTGTTACTGACTTATGACTCCTGGAGAATCAGATTGGTAAGGCTGGATTTTTACTCAAAACTGCATAGTTTATGTACTCTGACAGTTTTTATCTCCTTTTATTAAGTTTAAGAAAAGAGGTTTGGCAATGACAGAGGCGCTTTACTTCCTTGATTGTTATCTGAAAGAATTCGAAGCAACTGTCGAAAAAGTTACAGATAATCGATTTGTGGTTCTTGACCGTACTGCCTTTTATCCCGAAAGCGGGGGACAGCCCAGCGATGCCGGAAAGTTGGTTCGTGAATCCGATGGGGCTGAGTTTAATGTCCTTTATGTGGGTAAGTTCAATGGAGATATCAGTCACGAGATAGATGGTGAAAATGTTTCTAACGGATTAAAAGCAGGGGACAAAGTAAAAGGATTCATAGACTGGGATCGACGTTACAGGCATATGCGTATGCATACGGCGACTCACGTAATAGCAAACGTAATTGAAAAGGAGGCAGGGGCTCAGATAACCGGAAACCAGCTTGGTCTTGACCAGAGTAGGGTGGATTTCAGTCTTGAGGTCTTTGACAGGGATAAATTTGCTGAATATGAGAAAATTGCCAATGACATTATATCCCGGAAAAATCCTGTTAATTTCTACCTTGTAAGCCGCAAAGAAGCCGAAGAAAAGCTCTCACGGTTAACCACGCTGGCAAAAGGCTTTTCCGACGAAATAAAAGAAGTGCGCATTGTTGAAATCGAAGGAGTCACGATTGAAGCCTGTGGAGGGACCCATGTTAAAAATACTGACGAAATAAAAGGCATAAAAATCATAAAACTTCAGAATAAAGGGAAGAGCAACAGGAGAATGTATTTTACACTCGTGGATTAATCTCAAGAACAAACCTGAGCTTTTCCTTCATTTTTATTTTCTTTTTATGACCTTAAAAAGTTTGGAATTTTTTGTAAAAAAAGCAGAAATTTAAGCCTGAATCTTTTTTTCGGGAGATTTCAGTTTTCGACTTTTCCTATACTTTTCCTATACTTTTCCTATACTTTTCCTATACTTTTCCTATACTTTTCCTATACTTTTCCATACTTATTTAGCCCATCCTGAGCAGTACTATTAAAAAAGATGCATAAAAGGCTACTAAAGTCATTCCTTCCCACCTTTTTATTTCCCAGTCTGTGCTGATAAACACAAGGAGTATTATACTTATCAAAATCATAGCCGGAGTCGTAAATAATAGACTTATCTGTTCAATGGCTACCGGATAGATCAACCCGGAAAATCCTAATATTAAAAATATGTTTGCGATATTTGAGCCTATAACATTACCAAGGGCTATGTCCCCTAAACCCTGCTTTGCTGCAGATAGTGTCACTACAAGCTCCGGAAGGGATGTGCCAACTGCTACTAGAGTGGTACCTATTATAGTTTCAGGAACTCCAAGGAGTTCTGCAAAGAAGATTGATTTGCCTACAAAGTACTTTGCCCCGATTATAACTGCTCCACAACTTAATACCAGGGTCAGTATATCTTTTGTGAAACCTTCTCTGGACTGGCAGTTTTCGCCGTTAGCGTTTCCATTTTTTATACAATTGATCTTTTCCCTTGCACTGCTTATATACTTACACTTAAAAAAGTATATCAAAAACTCTTTAAAATGCAGTTTCCCTTCGTATTTCTCGGCTTCTTCAAACAGGAAAAACACATACGCGATGAAGACAAGTATGAAAAAGGCTGCCTCCAGTATTGAGAGTTCCCTGTTTAGGATAAAAACAAAGAAGAGCACAGATGCAAAGAGCATGACATAGCCATCTCTCCTGAGCATCTCTATTTCGGTTTTCACTGGAGAGATAACTGCAGCCAGCCCGACAACAAGCCCTATATTTGCGATGTTTGATCCAACGACATTCCCTATTACGATACCGCTTGCATGCTGGAGAGAAGCAGCTATTGATGAAGCAAGTTCAGGGATTGACGTTCCAACTGCAACAAGTGTCAAGCCTATAACAAATTCGGAAACACCGAGTTTCTCTGCAATTGCTGAAGCTGATTTTACAAAGTAATCTGAACCTTTGACCAAAAGAACAAGGCCAAGTAGAAAGATTAAAAGATTTTCTGCGATCATAATTACGTCCGGTCTGTTTGTTCTGGATTTACTGATATTGATCTGGTCTCTTATCTGGAAACTCCTATATTAAAGGTTTTCAATTAGAAGATGAATAAAATCTTGGCTCTTCTTTTTTTGTGGAGACATCCTCATAATGTTCCCATAAAAACCAATGCGGCCTTGAATTGAAAATCCTCTTATCCATAGGGAATGGCGAAGAGCCAGAATCTCTTCCATATTCAGGCAATTGAGTATTTTTCCGTAGCCGGCAAATTATTTATCTGGTGCTTTTATAACTTGCATTTCAACATCTTCCAAAAAATGCAACTTCATTTCATTAGTTTTATATTATAAAATTACTTTTCAAAACTATAAACTGAAATCATATTGATTTCTTTCATATTGATTTATTTTCATATGATCAATCTGAGCTTCGGTAGCTTTCAAGAAAGTTTTTCTATATATGTTGCGAACTTATTTCCTCATGGAGTAGTTTTTCGGTATTGACTTACTCTATTGAAGGGGATCTTTTCTTCAATTCACCTGTTTTAAATCAAGCTATTACGGGGGTCTACTTTTCAAAAGGTGCTAACTAAAAACCCTGGTTTGCAGACACATCCATTCTTCAATTCTAAAATTAATATCTAAGTTGCTAGATCTAAATAGTCATCTTCTATCAAACGTTTGAGTTGAATTCTTTTTTATATTATATTTTACATAATACTCAATGGTGGGTGGGTTACTAATTGGGAAAGGCGATAGCTACCTGAATTCAGGGAAGTGAACTTGTAATAAGTAATCCACGTCAGGCTGAAGAATCTATAACCGGCGGGGAGTAGATTATCCTGCAAGCAGAGACTGCCTTGTAAAGTTTGCCAAGGGTGAACAGGCAAGTAATAATGTTCTGGATCTTCTGAATGGATAATAAAGCATAACAGCTTTGAGTGGTTACCAGATAAATCAAGCGTCTGAAAAGCGAACGCATCAAATCGCCAAACCCAAAAGAGTACTGATTCACTAAATGGGTGTTTTAGAACAGTACCTCTAGTTCCAGATGGTATCGAAATAGTGGCTTACCCTCTGCAAGAGGCAGGTTATTGAACATCATATAGTCAATATAACCGAGAAAACTAGATAAAATCTACAGAAAGTGGAGGGGAATTTATGCAAACCAGTCCAATTGAAGTTCAGAAGGCTTTAAAGGATATAGATTATCCCGTAAATAAGAAGCAGCTTATTGCGCACGCTAAAAAGCACAATGCTAGCGATAAGGTAATTGAGGTTCTAGAAGACCTTCCTGAGAAGAAGTACACAAATGCTGCAGCTGTCAGCAAGGAATTCCAAGGAAAATAAACATAAAGGGGGGAATTTATGCAAACCAGTCCAATTGAAGTTCAGAAGGCTTTAAAGGATATAGATTATCCTGTAAATAAAAAGCAACTTATTGCGCACGCTAAAAAACATGACGCCAGCAATGAAGTAATTGAAGTTCTCGAAGATCTTCCAGACAAGGAGTATACCAATGCTGCAGCTGTCAGCAAGGAATTCCAGGGAAAATAATCTTACTTTAGAGGCACTAAGGCACTAAATGGGGGCGAGTAGAAAAGGCTCTCCCTTTATCCATAAAAAAGGAGGCTAGTAAACCTCCTTTCTTTCTCCGGAATGCAGTATTTGATCAGGATTTATGTGATGATTTCCCCGGAACGCAGTATTTGATCAGGGTTTCTGTGATGATTCCAGTGCTAAAATTTGAAGGATAAAAAGTACTGTTATTTATATTTGGTTCAGATACGATCTATAATAAATGTGTTATTTTTGTTGCCTTTTCTGTATTGAATAAATTACGAAACACTCGGTTAAAAATGAAAAAATTTGTTGAAGCTTAATAAAGTTTAATGCAGTAAGAATAAATATCATTATACTAGATATTAATAATTCAATTAGTTCATCGAGATCCCCAGATAATAACATGTTCATAAATGAGGTTCTTTTTGAATTATTTGATACTTCTCTTTGTGTGAGCTTTAACGAGATATCAAATAGGGGAAATGATAATGGAAAGAAAAAGTTCCCAGAGTAGGGATCGGGGTTCCAGCAGAGAACGCAGCTATGGTAAAGGGCCACAGACGATGTACAAAGCCAAGTGCTCAGATTGTGGCGAAGAAACAGAGGTGCCTTTCAAGCCGGACCCTGATAGGCCGGTCTACTGCAGGGAGTGTTACGCAAAGCGCAAACCAAAAAGGTATTAATTTATTCGCATCAAACCTTATGTTTTCATTTTGATTGATGATCATTAACTTGCTGAGGTTACACTTGCTGAGGTTACGATTCTTACTTCAGTTTTTATCTTTTTACTCTGCTTTATTTTTCTCTTTTCTCCTGTTTTCTTGTTTTCTTTGTTATGTCACTCTGAAAACACTATAAGCTTGTTTATATATTAAAATATAAATAAAATCTAAAAGTGACACAGCCCTATATTCTAAGAGTGTTATTTCAGTTCCTGTGTTTCGAGTTCTCTTTCTAACTGTGTTATATCAAGAGACACCCGAAAGAGAGCATCCCTTCCTACATCCCTTACATCAATTTCTACTGGTTGAGCTAATGTAGCTTTGATGGTTCTCCAATTTTCCCTGAAGACATCAACAATTTCCCATGGGCCGGCAGAACTATCTTTAACCTTATCTCGGGAAAGTTGTAAAAGCAGGTGTTTCTTTTCTGTCGGGGTGAGATTTTCGATTCCTTTTACCTCTAATTCACTTACAACCGCTTCACCCATTTTGGATCGAGCTGTCATTGGTTCTCCAGGCTCATCTTTTATCTCATTTGTTGCTTTTCTTCCCATAATTTGCCCCTTTTTTCCCGTCAATTTGCCCCTTTCTTCCCGTCAATTTACCCTCTTCTCTGTTCCCAACCTGGTTGCCAAATCAATATTCCCAACCTGGTTGCTAATCAATAATTAAAATATAATTAGAGTATAATTAGAGTATAATTAGAGTATAATTAGAGTATAATTAGAGTATAATTAGAGTATAATTAGAGTATAATTAGAGTATAGGTCTGAAAGTTCTGGGGTCCAGGTAAATATTTTTCTGGCAGTAACTGCATCTTGTCTCAAGGTGCGTCCCCGCGAGAAGAGCTTTCTCTACCTCTTCCTGAGGTGAGATGTACTGCGTCATCTCCTCTCCGCAATAGGGGCACTTTATCTTTAGCCAGTCAAGCCTTGTCAGTTCTCTCAGGTTCTGTATTATTTTTCCCAGAGCATCCTCATAAGTTTCAGGAAAAAAGACAATGGGCTGGAGATGGTGTATCAGGATAGGTAATTCGACTCCCGACTCTACCAGTGGAATTATAAGTGGTTCGGCTCCGACTGCAAACCCAATTTCCTGATTTACTTCTGGAGACCCTGCACCTTTCTGTGTGAGAATCGGGATAAAACAATCTGATTGGCGAATACCAAAACGTATCCTTTCACCCCGGGAAAGAATTCTAGCTTTCCTGTACAGGGATGAAAAACTTTCCATCTCCACGGCCCATAAAGCTCTGGCAAGTTCCTGAGCAAGTGGTTCGTCCTGCTCGCAGTGGGCGATATAAATTTTCGAGATCATAGCTGCCGCACTTTACAGGAATTACTCTATTTTCTTTGGTTTCTTATCGTGTTCAATTTCCGGTTCCGGATGAGGTATCGGCTCAGGTGGAGGAACAGGTTCAGGCTCAGGTTCAGGTATCGGTTCAGGCTGGAAAGATGGTTCTTTGTCTTTTTCTGGCAAAATAAATCCCCCTTTATAATAATAATAACTTCTCCTCTATAAGTACTATAACTTTCAAGGAATTTACTTTCTAAATGACTTGTTTAGCATGAAAATGCTGCCATCTGCAAGCACTTTTATTGGTCGTGCATCTTATTCAAAGAATATCATGTTCGTTTTCTTATGATGTTTCTTTGTTATTAATTCGCGCTGCCAACTTTTTAATTTGAAAGGTTTCAAATGCAAACTTAACTGGATTTTCAATAGGATTTTTATGGTAACCCTAACTATCAGATATAATCATTTTTAGCTTGAGTGTGATAATTGATATATTGCTGATGAGAAAAGTAGGAGCCCGATAGTGACAGAAAATAGCATACAACCTGAAAAATTCTCATTATATGTACGCCTGCGGGAGTTAAATACCTCAGACTTTTACGATCTGGTAAGCACCCTGCTGATTAAAAAGCCAGAATTACATCAACTGGTCCTGGAATGGTTCAAAGAAAAACAGGAATCAATGCCGGAAACCATAACAGATGAAGACATAGTCTCCATAAATGATGGGCTATTGTTTGAATACTGGGAAGATGCCAGGAGCATCATCTCAGAATTTAACGAGCTTGGAGGCGGCCCAGAAGATGATGAAGAGGAGGCATTCGGTTATCTGGAGAATATTTCGGAATTGATTAAAGAAGGTGGCCTGTCAACTGCTGCAAAGCTTGAATTTTTAGACGAAGCCTTTGAGGAATACAATCTCAAAAATTCAGGTTTTGAAGATGGCTTGCTGGATATTTTTTTTGAGATCTGCCAGACAAAAGAAGAATGGGAATATCTAGTGAAAAAACTTGATGAACATCCTTCTGACTGGAGAAAAAAACAGATTATGAAAATCCAGAGAGAATACCTTCATGATGACTCAGCTTATCTGCAGGAGCGCATGCAAATCCTAAATTCTGGAATGGATTACTGGGACCTGGTTGAATATTATATAGAAAAAGGGGATCAAGTTAAAGCCCTGGAAACTGCAGAAATGGGTATCCTGAAAGGGGAAGGCTGGGTTACTAAGTTATTTGAATTTCTGTGGGAATATTATTCCAAAAAAGGAGACACAGCTAACCTTGAACGACTTGTGCAGGCAGCATTATCCCGCAATACTGAACAGAAGAACATGCTGGACAGGTTATTTGAATATTACAGGTCAAAAGGAGCCTACGAGCAGGCAAAATCTGCACTGTTAAAGTCTTTTGAGTTTACCAGAAAGAAATACTATGAAGAGTACAAAAAACAGAAAGAATTTCTGAAAGTACCCGATTGGAAATCTATTGAGCCTGGAATATTCAATAGGATCAAAGAAAAAGACTTTCACGATTATTTGCGAATATGTCTGGATAAGGGTATGAAAGAAACAGTTCTTAAATCAATTTTCAATCCTCCTAAAAACAGGTTCGGTTATTCATTTGAAGACAATTTTGATGAGTTTGCAGATAAATTGGCAAATGATTTTCCGGATAAAATCATCGAATATTACTGGCAAAAAGCCTATCAAAACATACCGAACGGGAATAGAAAAACATACAGTGTTGCAGCTAAATATCTTGGAAAGGCCAAAGATATCTATATCAATATCTTAAATAATGAAGCCGGTTGGATAAAACGTTTTTCCGACCTGAAATATGAATTTAAGAAGCGGCCCGCTTTTCTTGAAACAGTGAGCGGGTTATAAACCTTCTTTTTTTATTTCAGTTGAATACCCTGCGAGCTTGCTGCGGGGTTCACCAGCTCAACTCTGTTTTTTTCGGGGAAAGTTCAGTTGCTTAATAACTGTAGTTTTATCTCGACTGGTGTTCTCTCCCTGAAATCTTCGCATAATGGCTCGTTTTGAGGAAACTTTTTTCGAGTACATTCATCATCTATTTTTCCTTTCTACTTTACCGATTCCAACAACTTTAAAAGCAATGCCTATAATCAAAATGTGAATTTTCATGATGACAAATTGGGGTTTACAATTCCCGGTTTGTTCCTTATAAAAAGCCGGGATATTCTTCCGGCTTTTAATTTAGAAGCTTTACGAGAGATTAAAATGGAACTCGACGAAGTCATAATCACACGAGCAATTTTTGATGAGTATTCTAAAACCTTCCTTGACTACACGGAAGTTGATGTGGCACTTATAGGAGGAGGGCCTGCAAATCTGGTGGCTGCAAAGTATCTTGCAGAGGCCGGAGCAAAGGTTGCCATTTACGAACAAAAGTTATCGCTCGGAGGTGGCATGTGGGCTGGAGGCATGATGTTCCCACGTATCGTTTTACAGGAAGAAGCCTGCCGCATCCTTGACGACTTCGGGATCAGGTATAAAGAGTACCAGCCCGGGTACTATGTGGCGAATTCCGTAGAGTCCGTTGGGAAGCTTATTTCAGGGGCAACTTCAGCCGGGGCTGAGGTTTTCAACCTTGTAAGTTTTGAAGATGTCATGATCCGGGAAAACGATAGGGTTACCGGAATCGTCATCAACTGGGGGCCTGTCACGGCACAGCGCCTGCATGTCGATCCTCTCATGATCCGAACAAAACTCGTAATTGACGGTACAGGGCATGAAGCGGTTGTATGTAATACAATTCTCAGGAAAATTCCCAATGCAAAAATCGGAAACCTCGGAAAGCTCGGAGAAAAACCTATGTGGTCAGAGGTTGGCGAGCGCCTGGCTGTTGACGCAACCAAGGAAATTTATCCTGGCCTGATCGTTGCGGGCATGGCTGCAAATGCCGCAACCTGCTCTCCAAGAATGGGCCCAGTTTTCGGAGGCATGCTTCTTTCGGGAGAAAAGGCTGCAAAACTTGCCCTTGAAAAGCTTAAGGAACTCTGATACTAATCCAGAAAGAACTTTTAGCTAAATTTTGTGCGTTTTGAGAGCCGGAAAACAGAAAATGTTCTTTTCCTGAGAAGGATCTCCTGCCTTTTCCGGCAAAAACTTTATATAAAAAAACTCCTTCTATAGCTTGCTTCAATCTGAAGTACCAGACCCCTGTGGCCGGGGTAGGGTAGAGGTCCATCCTGTGGCCCTGTGGAGGCTACGACCCGAGTTCGATTCTCGGTCCCGGCCCTAACTATTTTTTAAATTTTTATTCTCTTATCTTTTAACAGATTATTTTGTTTCTGTGAAAGCGTTTTTTACTTTTTTACTCTCTTTAATATATATCTTTCAACTGTTTTAACATCTGTAATTCACCTGTAACTTATATCTGACTGGACTGTATACTTTCGACTATCAAGCAAATGGAAACAAGAATTTACATGAAAACACTTATTATAGACGGTTATGTGGATGAACCTGCCTGTCTTGGGGTTCCTCCTTACCTTTCTCCTTATCCGCGTTATATAGCAGGCGCTCTCAGAGAACGCGGGATTGCCGAAAAGGACATTCATTACATTACCATTGACACCCTGCGAGAAAACCCACCTGGAGCAGGGGAACTTACAGGGAAAGCAGACCTCGTTATTATTATAGCAGGCACGACGGTGCCAGGCAAATATCTTCGGGCTTCCCCAATTACACTCGGGGAGATCGAGACAATTTTCCGGACAGCGCATGGGGTAAAAGTTATAGGCGGGCCTATCAGGCTCGGCTTCAGCGGCGAAGGCGGGAGGGCCGCAAAAGGTACTGAAAGCAGGATAAACTTTTCAGGTGCAGTGCTTGCCAGAATGGACCTTGAAGCTTTTGTCTATGATCTTTTTAAGGACGGCTTTACCGGAAGTTCTGCTGTGAAGCTCAGAAACCCTGAGGCTGTAGAGCAACGCTTCAGGACAACAGATGAAATCGGACGTTGGGGGCTCAGTGGTGCCTTTTTGATTCAGCAGCACCCTGATTATCCTTACTGCATGTGTGAGCTTGAGACCTACAGAGGTTGTGGCAGGCAAGTTCACTGTTCTTTCTGTACAGAGCCCTTTTATGGGGCTTCCGATTACCGGCCCATAGACGATGTAATTTCCGAAGCATCCGCTCTCTACTCCCACGGAGCCCGCTACTTCAGGATAGGTAGGCAGCCGGATCTTTTTTCCTATCATGGCAAGGACGTTGGGGGGCCTGTTCCAAAGCCTGATCCAGTCGCTATTGAAAGGCTCTATAGAGGAATCCGAAACTCGGCTCCAGAGCTGTCTGTGCTTCATATGGACAATGCAAACCCGATTACGCTTGCAACTTATCCTGAAGAATCTGAACAGATCCTGAAGACGATAATTAAATATCATACAGCAGGGGACGTGGCAGCTTTTGGGATGGAGAGTGCCGACAGGGCAGTAATTGAAGCCAATTCCCTTAAGGCAACCTCTGAAGAGGTCTTTGAGGCGATCAAACTTGTGAACAGGCTTGGGGCCGTTCGAGGAGTTAACGGGCTTCCCGAAATCCTTCCGGGCATCAATTTCGTGCATGGGCTGATGGGCGAGTCCAGGAAAACTTTCCAGCTCAATTACGATTTCCTGAAAGAAGTACTCGACTCGGGCCTGCTTCTGCGCAGGATCAATATCCGCCAGGTTATGGCTTTTCCAGGAACCCCAATGTACGGAAGAGACGAAGCTGCGAGGAAGCACAAGAAGCTCTTTCTGGACTACAAGGAACGGGTAAGGAAGAATATTGACCTCCCAATGTTGCGGCGTGTTGTGCCTGAAGGTACTGTGCTCAGGGATGTAATGTGTGAGGTTCGGGAAAAAGGAATTACTTTTGGGAGGCAGCTTGGCTCATACCCATTGCTGATTGGAATTCCTGCTTCTCTGCCTTTGAGGAAATTTACTGACGTTACGGTCACAGGACATGGAATGCGCTCGATTACTGGCATACCTTATCCTCTGCCTATTAACGCCGCTTCTCCCAATCTTATCCGGGAACTTCCCGGGCTTGGAAAGAAAGCTGCGGATTCAATAATTGCTGGAGTTCCCTATATTGACAGAGACGACTTTCTCAGGCGTGTGAGTGAAGGAGATAAATTGCTCCGGTTTATTGATATTTAATACTCCGTTGGATTCGAGTTATTAAATTTCAATACTTATAGGATCAGCCTACGTTTCTGGAGTTATCATTCATGCTACCTGATATCCATGCTACCTGATGTTGGATATAAAGATTCATTATGCTGGATACTGAAGATTCGCAGCATGTAGCATTATCGGGCTCAGGATTACCGGGATATCAGGTAGCTCTTTAAAGGGAGATGTTTTACATTCCGATTTTTTGAGATGTCTTTTGATCGTTCTTTTTGACAACACTTATTTATCCAATCGGGAATCATTTTTACTTGGGATTTCGAAGGGATTCTTTAAGGGGGATTTTGTTGAGCGAAAGCGCGGAAAATTTATATAGAGTAAAAATTGCTCTTCAGCTCAGTTTCATTGTCTGGGTCATGCTTGTGGTTTTCATATTCTATGCTACGTTTGAGACAACGATCAAAATGTACGGCACTTTTTTGTTGCTGTTTACGGTAGTTATCTTCACTCCTTTTCTGCCGGATGGGACAGGTTATGATGACGGCAAGCCTGAGTAACTTCAAGGTAAACCAGGTTTTCTCCTGTCAGCATAGCTGTCAGTACAGGTAGCTCTTAAAATTTTACTTTTTTATAAAAAATTCTCTTTATCGCCTCAGCCGTAATGATATAAAGTCCTATTATGGCTCCAAGAATTAAAATGACCTGTAAAGGTAGGGGTTTGAACCCAAAGGGGGCTGCAAAAGGCGTGAGTGGAAAGCAAAGAGTAAGGACTACAATGAGAATCGTGGCCACCAGTAGATATTTTCCTGGCCTGCTCTTGAAGAAAGGCTTTCTGCTTCGGATTACCAGCACTATCATTGATGCCGAAACAACGGATTCTATGAACCAGCCTGTTCTGAATTGTTCTATAATACCCGGTAGCAGGAGAAGCAGAGTACCGAAGGTCAGGTAATCGAAGACCGAACTGGTAAAGCCAAATACCATCATAAACCTGCGGATGAAATTTATGTCCCAGCGGTGTGGTTCTTCAATCAGTTCTTTATCAACGGTATCCGTGGCTATAGTCATTTCCGGAAAATCAGTCAATAAATTGGTTAGCAGGATCTGTGTGGGCAGCAAGGGAAGAAAGGGAAGGAAAAGGGATGCTCCTGCCATGCTGAACATATTCCCAAAGTTGGCGCTGGTAGCCATGAAAACATACTTCAGGGTGTTGGCAAAGGTTTTTCTTCCGCCTTTGACGCCTTCTACAAGTGCATCCAGGTTTTTTTCCATCAGCACAATTTGTGCAGCTTCTTTAGCGACATCTGCGGCGCTGTCAACTGAAATTCCTACATCGGCTGCATGAAGAGCAGACGCGTCATTAATACCGTCTCCCAGATATCCGACAACGTTCCCTCTCTTCTTGAGTGCAAGGATAATACGTTCTTTCTGGTTTGGCTCTACTTCAGCAAAGATATCAATGTCATTTACTTTTCCTATAAGGGCCTCGCTTGTCATCTGGTAAATTTCGCTTCCGGTTAGAATTCTTGAGGCTTTAAACCCTACCTCCTTGCCAATACTGGCAGCCACAAGCCTGTTATCCCCGGTAATTATTTTCAGAGAAATTCCAAGTTGCTCCATGTTTTCTATCGTTTTTGCAATGTCTGGTTTCAATGGGTCAAAAAACAAGAGAAATCCGATAAAGGTCATTCCTTTTTCCTGGTCTTTTTCGATTTTAGTCTGCTTGTCCATATCCCTGTATGCAACACCAAGTGTTCGAAACTCTTTTTCGCTGAACTCCTTATATTGTTGCTCTATTTTTTCCTTGACCTCTGATATTTCTACAATTTTTCCAGGCTCTACTTCTGCTAAGGTGCAGATCTCAAGAATATTTGAGAGCGCACCTTTTGTGATCATCAGGCTATTCCCGTTTTTTGAGACAAGGACGCTTAATCGCTTGCGTATGAAATCATAGGGGGCTTCATCCAGACTCTTATATTCTCCCACATCTAGTTTGTTATGTGCCAGGATTGCTCGGTCTATAGGGTTTTTAAAACCTTTCTGGTAATAGGCATTGAGACTGGCGTAAAAAAGGATTTTTTCACTCTGGTCTCCTTTCACATCCCGAATAGAATGAAGCTGAAGTTCTCCTTCGGTCAGAGTTCCGGTTTTGTCGGAACATAGTAGATTCATGCTGCCAAGATTTTCAATAGAGGCTAATCTCTTGACAATTACCTTATTTTCCGCCATCTCTCTTGCGCCGTGAGAAAGGTTAACGCTTATAATTGCAGGTAGAAGTTGAGGTGTAAGCCCGACTGCAAGCGCAAGGGAGAACAGAAAAGAATCCAGAATCGGGCGCTGAAGATAAACATTGATTGCAAAGATTGCAATGACCATCAACATGGTAACCTCCATCAGAAAATGGCCAAACTTTGCAACACCTCTTTCAAATTCCGTTTCAGGAGCACTGGTTCTTAACTCTTCTGATATTTTCCCAAACTCTGTTTTTTTCCCTGTAGCAACTGCCAGTGCTTTCCCACCTCCGCTTTCCACACTGGTTCCCATCCAGAGGGAGTTTTCACGCTTTGCAAGAGGAGTTTCTGCTTTCAGGGTTTTTGTTGATTTTTCCACCGGGTAAGTTTCTCCGGTGAGAGTAGCTTCATTGACAAAAAGCCCCTTTGATTCCAGAATCAGGCAATCTGCAGGAACGATATCGCCTGCACCGAAGATTATTACGTCTCCAGGTACTATTTGTTCGACAGGAATTTCCTTTCCTTCTCCATCTCTTAATACTGTTGACTTCACCTCGACTGAACTGAGCAGTTTTTCAAAGGCATCTGCAGCTCCTTTCTCCTGCCAGAAACCAAGCAAACTGCTGATCAGGATAATGGTTATAATAATTACAGTATCCGTAGCATCTCCAAGAAAGAAAGATAATCCTGCTGCAAAAAGCAAAATAAGAATAATTGGACTCTTAAACTGGGAAAGTAATATTTTAAGGGTATTTGAACTTTTTTTTGGTTTAAGGAGATTGGCACCATATTTTTTAAGGCGTTCACTACTTTCAGAGCTATTCAAGCCTTCGCAGGTTGTTTGGAGCCTCTGGAGCATTTCTGGCACAGGAACGCTCCAGAACTCAACGTTACGGCCTTGCGTCAACAGGATCTCTCCATCTCGCCTGTCTATCTTTTCTTAACCCTCCTTAACCCTCAGGAGTGTAGCCAGATCTTCTCCTTCCCTTCCGATAGTTGACAGGTCTTTCGAAATTTCCGATTTTTCAAGATATTTTTCTGTCCTCGTCCCACCTGGCTCTTCAATTTTGATAGTTATTTCCCCTTCAGTATATCCTTTTTCAAGGCATTCCGTTACCAGTCTTCCGTATATGGAAGCAATCAGTTTCAGACATTCAAAAACTCTGTTTTCTTCCATCACGTTTTTCCCGTCAAATGTGATATTAATGAGCTTCTTCGATCCCACAAATTCGGTGAAGAACCCTTTTAGCTTTGTTATGAACGAATCAACCGATTCCCTGTTTAAGGCGGCAGCCAGTTCCTGGTCCCGTGTTATCTCGTAGTCCCTGTATATAATCAGAAAAGCTTTCTCGTCCGAGGAGATTGTGAACTTATTTTCCGCATCCTTATCTTCAAGTACGGTTTTCAGGTTATTTTTCTCATACTTAATGTTCTTTATATAAAAGTCGGATACATCGATTTTTTTTACTTTTTCCTCTCTGGATAGGATTCCGCCCTTTGACCATATCGGCAAGGTCAGGTTTTGCAGGTCTTTTACCTTCAAGGTGTCCTGTGTAAAAAGAAGTTCAAACTCATACTGCAGGTTGTCAACAAAACCAACTTGCTTTCCATTCAGTGTTTTATCTTCTATGAAGGCATAATATTCATTTTGGGCTCCATATATGCTGTCTTCAAAAAAGGGGCTAAGAGCTGCGAGTATCCTTGTATCAAGCTGCTGTATTTCCATGAGGTCCAGTTTATTCTCGCTGTCAATCTCGGCAAGTTTTTCATTTTTCTTTGCCAGCGCCACGCTTGAGGAAGTCTCAAGAGTTTTCTCTTTTACCTCAAGAATCTCAGGTGAATCTACTCCGGCTGCGAGGGTCTCAATACATTCCCTCATTTCCTTCTCAAACAGATCTATTTCTTGAATCATTTTTTCGAAGACTGCACGCCTTTCTTGGTTTTCATTTTTTATCGTTATAGCTGATTTTTCCAGAGGTATGACTTCCTTTGAAATCGCTATAAAGTCCTGCATATCCTGAACAAAGTCTCTCTGAACTGAAAGTTCGGTAGAATTCTGGAAAGTATATCGAATTTTACAACCCCCGCTTTTTTCGCATAAAAAAATGTTTTTATTTAAATATGCGCTTTCCACATTTTAAGGTTATCAGCTTTGATTTCAATAAAGATAACGTGGTTTCTTTCTCTCAGGAGTTTCTTTGCTTCCCGCCTTGAAAAATCTCTAAAATGTCTTTTAAAACAAAAATTTTTAGTTTCTGAATCTTCTACCCCTTGTATTTTTATATTTTTCATACATTACTTTTTTAAGAACCAATATTTAATAATTTTGGAATGTGCTTCGAAAAATCGCAATCTTTTCACCATACATTCTAAAGAATTTTTATTAATATACATTAAATTCTTTTTTAACACTAATTAAATTTAATTATTCTATTCTGTCAGAAAGATTTATATTAGTTATCGTGTAATCTTAGCTATATTATCATCCTAAGATAATATACAAAGATGTGTGCCATACATTAAGATCAAAATATTGCAGTCGGTGGAAATTTAGCTCACAACAAATTTTCACCTTTCGCTAGCGGGCACATATATGATGTTCAGGGCTGTACAGTCAGCACTGATGCAAAAACAGGATTATCACTTCCCTGAGCAGCAAGAACAGAGAGGCTAATACTTGCCGCATCAGGACCAAATGTTACCCCACTTCTACCAAAAACGATTTCGGAGAAGCGTTGGGTTTCTTGTCAACCGAACAGATAATAATATCAATTTAATTATATAGAGGGGGTTGGGTTGAAAAATAGGGGTAAAATATAATTTATAGTTATCAAACAGTACTAATTTATTGACCTATTGAGCGTTCAACTATCTCAATATTAATATACTGTTTGTCGAGATCATTTAAATAGCTGGGATCTGCTATATCTTTCAACTCAAAAAGATTATTTATAAAGATCTATTCAATGTTTAAACTGGAAGAAAATTGGATATTTGCGGAATCTAGGTGTAAAATATGAAACAAAGATTAATACTATTTAGTGCGATGTTCATTATATTCCTTTTATCAGGAATAGGATGCGCATTTGCAGAACCAATACATTTTGATATAGGAAATGTGAGCGCTAATGTCACCTATAGCAAAACCAATGTTATACCGAGTGACGTTGTAAATATCACGGTCGATTTCAATAAATCCGTTGATCACGCCAATATATCGATCACTAATAATACTGGTTCATTTTTAAAGAATGACGACTCAATGACAAAACTGGGTGAGGAAGGTAAAACCTTCTGGTACAAATATACGATTCCAGCGGATGCGAGTATTATAATAAGTGATCCTTGGGGTGTAAATATATCTGCATATGATGAGGGTGACACGCTGTTGGGTGGTAAACCTTTGTCAGATCCTGATGCATTTGTGTTTGATCCTCAAGGAGATTATTTGAACATCAGTATTGGATATAACAAAACTGGTCCTTTTAGACCCGGAGATGTTGTAAACATCATCGCAAACTTCAGCAAGCCTGTTGATAATGCCACTATATCGATTAGTGACGGTTTATCCGGAGTTAGTAATGTAAACTTAGTAGGCACTGATTTTGTGACTGATGATCCGATGGATCAAATAGATGGTGACACCTTTGATTATGACTATCAGATTCCAGATGATGTAAGCGTTCCTCTGGATATAGACATATCTGCCTTTGACGAGTTAGGTAATCAGTTGGGAGATGAATCTTTTGATGATGGGTTTGACGTTAGTGACCCATACATAACGATAGTTAGCCCTACCTCCGAGTTTGCTGCCAAAAAGTGTGTCGCCTTTAACTTCACTGCATACGATTCATACGGTCAGTCTGGGAGTCAACTTACCTACGCTTTCTCTCTCGACGGCGCCCAAAAGAGTAGTGGGGTTATAACCTCTGGTGCATATAAAAAACTTGAGTTTGAACTCGCTGACGGTTATCACACCTGGGAAATTAGTACCAGAGACAGTTACGGAAACACACACACAACCGGGTCTCGTGCTCTGTATGTGGACACTAAATGTCCCAGTGTGACACTTATTTCTCCTCAGGATTGCTACAAAGAGGTAATAGGTGCTACTAAGTTCAACTTTACCTGTAAGGATGATTTAGCTGCTCAATATAATCTTGATCTGTCATACCAGCTGTATGTAGATGGACAACTTGCTGAGAATTTTTCTGCCTATTCCTGGGATGAATTTTCTGGGACTGCAAAGGCTGGCGAATCCATATCTAAGGAACTTGAACTTCCTGATGGCGTCCACAACTGGTCGGTTTCTGTTGAAGACGGAGCTGGAAACAAAGCTACAAGTGAAGTTCGGGACTTTTATGTGAGCCTTAACGGGCTTAGTGTCTCTCTCGTTTCTCCGGATGGAGGATACGTTTCCTCAAACCCGACATTTACCTTCACTGTTGCAGGACAGAATGGGGAGGGGGCAGGACTGCCTTTCAACTACAAGCTTCTCATTGATGGTAAGGAAGTAGATGCAAGTTGCGACCAGGAAGATGAGGACTTAAAATGCAGCACTGATGAAAATTGCAACTGTGGTGACTTCATTGTCGGTGAAGACAACTATTCAATAACAGCTTCAATAAAAGATGGAGTGAACAAAAACTGGACAGTAGTTATCACCGACTCTACAAGCAGCAGGACTTACCAGCCTGATGTGAAGTCTTTCTCAGTTGACAGTGTTGCTCCGGCTTGTGTTGCAAACCTGAATGTTGTAGATGCACTTGGTTTAACTTACTGGCAGTATGTGAATGATTATCCAGGGCTGATGGTTAGCTGGAATGCAAGCACTGATGCAGATCTTGCCGATATGCCATACGAGGTTTATATCAGCACATCTAAGCCAGGCTGTATTGAGGATATGCAGAAGGTAAACACAACTGGATTAGAAACTCATACAGATGGGTCACAGACTCCAAACCAGAAATTAGAAAACTCAAGTGTTACGGATCTGTGCATTGAAGCAATCGACGGGAAAGACCTTATTTACGGCAAGGACTACTGGGTGGCTGTAATTGCTCGGGACAACGCAAGCAACTACAACTCTAATTTCTCAATGTGTGGGCCTATAAGGACATATGAAGATATGACTATCACGCTTGAGGAAGGCTGGAACCTGAAATCCGTGCCGAAGGCACTTGTTTCTTCGAAAGCCTGTACTGAAGATGTCTTTGGCAATGGCAGCACAGTCCTCTACTGGGACGGTTCATGCTGGCAGTTCCCTGAGACTATTGAGCCGTGCAAGGGTTACTGGGTCTACACTGAAAAGTCTCGCGTGACCAATGTCCAGTTCAAGGGAATGTCATCTAGTACTGACCCTGGTGTGCCTGCTTCTCTTGAGCTCACTCCTGGATGGCACATGATAGGGCATACCTCTTCGTATTATGCACCCTGGTCCACAACTTTGTCTTCGCTCAATGACTTTGAGCTTCTTGGAGACTACAGGTTCTCCAACCTAATGACTTATGGTTCCAGTGAGGGTTGGGGCGGCATAATTCCTAGCATGACAGATAGCCTACTTGGAAATGGATCTACGTCTATTCAATACCTGAGTAGCACTGATCCAAGACCAGTTGGAGCACTTCAAACCGATGGCTGTATGGTACCCGGACAGGGTTACTGGATCTTCATGAAGGATGCAGGTACCTACGCATCCATCGAAAACTCGTACAAACCGGAGATGTCCGACTATTCGAGTATGGAGTAAGTGCAATTACTGAAACAATTGACTGTTCAGCCTATTCAGGCTGAATAGCTCTTTTTCTTTTTGTTGTTCACATATAACTGGAGGTCTACAATGAATAAAAAATTAAAAAATGGACTTTTAGGAACATCCATGCTACTGTTTTTTTTCCTGGCTTTCTCCCAGGGTTGTATGGCAGCTGAGGACGTCCCTCCATCCCCCCCGATACTTCCGATGACAGTAATAGGAGTTGCTCTCATTGACGGTACGCCTGCTCCCGACGGGACTATTGTTGCAGCTTATCTTAATGAAAAGGAGTATCTAGCAGATACTTCCTCCGGAAATTACTCCCTATTTATTCCTGGTACTGCTGAAGATGAAGGAAAAACGATTACTTTTAAGGTGAACGGAAAGGATGCTGCAAGCAGTGTTGCCTGGAAATCTGGAGTTATAGTTACCCTTGAGCTGCCTAATGGTAAGGCAGTATATTCCGAGACTACTACTGTAAGTAACTCAGGTAGTAATTCAGATGGCAATTCAAATAGCAATTCAAATAGCAATTCAAATAGCAATTCAAATAGTAACTCAAATAGCAATTCAAATAGCAATTCAAATTTAAAAACAGATTCAGAACCTTTGACAGATAATGAAGAACAGATAATTTCCACAGAGGATTCCAAAGCTGATGCCGTTGAAAGTTCAGTCCTTGAGCGGGACATGACGGCTTCGGAAGGTTCAAGCGAAAATTCCGAGGCTAAAGAGGCAGCAGGATCTTCCAAAAGTTCTCTTAAATCCGAAAGTGCTCCAGGTTTCTTTATTGTCTATGCGGTTGTAGGCATACTTCTGCTTGTTTTCGGGTCCGATTTCGGGAGGGGATCTAGAAGGAATCGCTGAAGGACTTTTTCAAAAAAAAGTCTACATGATTAACGGTAAAATTTCAAGGTGACATGATGACGATCAAGGACAAACATTTAAGAGTTTTATTATGCCTGGTTATTCTGGTACTGGGCATGTTCCTTGTTCCGGCCGCATCTGCCAATTCTTCTTCTACTATTCCTTCTCTCCCCAACGCGTTTGAAGGAAGTTTGAAAGGAGATGCTGCACAAGCGGGTCCCGGACTCGTAATCTCTGCATATATAGATTCAAAGCTTGTTGGCTCGTACACTCTTACAAAGGTTGGACAGTACAAGGTGTCAGCTAATGGTACCGAGCAAGATAACGGAAAAGCGATAACCTTCAAGCTGGGAGGTATTGCATCCGAGCCTGTTTCCGTAACTTATGAACACGGAGCTAATCCAGTTAAACTTGACCTTACATTTTATGGAGACTTTATACCTCCTGAAATACAGGCTTTATCTGCATCCCCAAAATACATCCTGAATGACGGAGAAGATTTCTCTACTGTCACGGCAAAGGTTGTAGACGACTCTGGAATCAAATCAGTGACGATCGACCTCACCAGTATAGAACAGGGCGTGGTTTCATTAAACTCAGAGGGTGGAGATCAGTATACCTGTAATGTAGTCAGTACTGTACCAGGCGAGTTCAAATTCAAATTCACGGCTTCGAATCCATCAGGAAACAGTGTTGTAGATACAGACAGCATTTCCATAATTGTGCTGAATGAAAGTCAACTCACAACAACGTTTGGAGGTTCTGATGGGGTTTTCTCTCCTGAGGAAATTGAGGCTCTTGTAAACAATAACGACGTATCTAGCGGGATCAAATATGCAGTTCTGGGTGCGTATTTTGCTGATGGGTGGGATCGGATATGAAACGGCCTGAGTTAAAATTTGTTGTTATACTGCTCCTGGCCCTGACTTTGTTTACTGTCCCGGCTTCTGCAGGCAGTGCAGAAAGGACTTTCCCTTCATCGGTTAGTCCCAATCAGGAATTCAAGGTAACAGTCAATGTATCTGACTACGGTGCTGCCGGACAGGTACTTGAAAAGCTTCCTGCTGGTTTCATATTTGTTAGTTCTACCCTGCCGGAAAGAGCTGTAACTAAAAATGGCAGCGAAGTTTCCTTCCTGCTCATGACTGAAAAGAGCTTCAGCTACACTCTGAAAGCTCCAGCAACAACCGGTACGTACAAAATTGTGGGAATTTTAAGAGATATCAACAAAGCTGAGTTTTCTGTCCTTCCTGCCGACTGTTCCATCACTGTCAGTGGTAGCAGCTCAGGTGGCGGTTCAAGTGGCGGTTCAAGTGGCAGCTCAGGTGGCGGAGGCGGTGGAGGCGGTTCTGCTGAGCCTCAGAGTAATGTTGCGGCCAAAGAACTATCTAAAAAATCTGTCAACGCTGGAGAACGTGTTAGGTTCGAGTTCACACAGGGTGTAACCTGTATAAGGTATGTGGAGTTTGATGCCAAAAAGAGTTTGGGAAAAGTAACTACTATCGTCGAAATGCTGAAAGGCCAGTCCAAGTTGGTTTCGGGCCTGCCAGAAGGTACGATCTATAAGAACGTGAACATCTGGGTAGGTTCTGGAGGAATTGCAAACTCCAATAACATTGCAAACGCAGTTGTCGGCTTCAGAGTTGAAAAGTCCTGGCTCGAGAAATGCGGAGCTGACGAAACTTCTGTAGCTCTCTGGAACTACAACAAAGCCTGGAGCAAACTTGAAACTGCAAAAGTTGGTGAAGACAGTACCTGTGTCTTCTTCGAGTCCAAAACTCCGGGTTTCGGACCCTTCACAATTGTAGTACCCGATAAGAGCATAGAATTGGAACCTGATGACCAAGTAAATGCAACCACTCCCACCACAGAAGATGTTGATACGAACCCTGCAGCTAACGAGAAAAAACCTTCCGGCTGGAGATCTATCCCTGGTTTTGAGTCTGCAGTATCTGTGGGAGTCCTTGGTGCTGTGTACTATATCATAAGAAGAAAGTAAAGACAGAATACTGAATCTCAAAATAGATTTCAATTAAGCAGCCTTCAAAGCTGCTTATATTTCTTTTTTAAAACAACCGTTGCGCCGGTTGATCACGCCGATAGGGTTCGGGGATAAGATTCTTCAAATTCAAACGTGAATCGTTTTCAATCAAACTTTTTCTAACAAAGTTTGCAGGCAAGCTTTTTTGGAAGGCTTGTGATCACGCCCGCTGGTAATCCTCTACGAAATTTGGATAAATAGTCCCATGAAGGAGTTAAAAATCAGTTTATCTTTGCCATAATTCAGCCCTCTTGAGCGAACAAAGTGAGCGAAAAGGGCACCGTCCTCCCGAGACGGAACTCGGGTGACGGAACTCGGGTGACGGAACTCGGGTAATGGGACTCGGGCAATACATCAGCCGGGATTCGAACCCGGGTTCGAGCGTTGGCAACGCCCGGTGATGACCGCTACACTACTGATGTTCGAAGTTTACAGGATACTCTGCCGGCTTTATACTATATTTTTTCTAACTAATTAAGTTGACCCCGAGGAGATTTTTTGGGGATGTGTTTTAGATCACCTATATCCGAGAGGCAGAGTATATATTTTCGTTTTTCTCTTTTAAGAGATCTTTTTAGTTTATTTTCTTTTGTAGTGGTCATGAAATGGAACTAATTTAATGGGTTTTCAGATATAACTCTCAATTAACATAGTGGAGTTCCTGAATTAGATTATTCCCGAAAACCAAATCGCAGTTTGTCTCAAAACTCGACTCTTTTCTACAATTGGGTAATTATAATTGTTGACTTTACATTCAGATCGAAAATTATTCTGAATTTCAGGCATGTATTTGCCTTGAAGTATAACACATTATCCTGTTTGTAGAATCAAACGTAGTTTTTAGACAGCTTAATAGAAATATTTTTAAACGTTAACTTTTATTATATTTTTGGTGTTTGGAAGTTGGTTGATCAGGAGAAAATTCACAATAGATGTCTAAGCAATGATCCAGAGGCGCGTATATATGCGTTTGAGGAATTGAAGAATTTCTTTTCTTTCATGCCAGATAAGCAACAGGCATGGAATGATTTACTTAGACTAACGAGCGATAAAAATCATGATGTTAGATCTAGTGCTTTTAGAGCTCTTGATTCTGCATTTTTTGATATACCAGATAAGCAACAGGCATGGAATGATTTACTTAGACTAATCAATGATAAAGATCATGATGTTAGATCTAGTGCTTCCAGAGTTCTTGATTATGTATTTATTCAAGTGCCAGATAAGCAGCAGGCGTGGAATGATTTATTTAGACTAACTAAAGATAAAGACTGGCTAGTGAGGTCTAATGCTGCCGAAGCTCTTGGTTCTGCGTTTTCTCAAGTACCAGATAAACAACAGGCATGGAATGATTTACATAGACTGATCAATGATGAAAACATTTTTGTGAGGATAAGTGCTACCTTAGCTCTTGAATCTGCATTTTCTCAAATGCCAGATAAACAACAGGCTTTGAATAATTTACTTAGACTGATCAATGATAAAGACCATGAAGTTAGGTCTAGTGCTGCCTATGCTCTTGGTTCTGTGTTTTCCCATTTTTCAGATAAGCGACAGGCATGGAATGATTTACTTAAACTGACCAATGATCAAAACATTTATGTGAGATCTTCCTCAAATCATTCTCTTGGAAGAGTTTCAATATTCATGGCTTCTCAGGCAGAAACAGAGGAAAATTACAAAAAAGAATTAGAAGAGGCAATAAAATTTTTCGAAATTGCAACAAAGGAAGTATCTTATAATAACCCTGCTAAATTTTGTCTCCTTTTTTATCGTTCATTCTATACGATAATTTCCAAAAGACAGGAAGCTAAAGAAGAAGTGAACAAATATCTGGAAGAAGCTAAAGCTGCAATTGAAGATTCTGAGGGCAAAAAACAGCTTTTTGAAGCTGTTCAATACCTTGCAGAAGCATTAAAAGAAGTCCAGAATATGGGAGATCTAGACTTGTCTGAAATGAAAGATGAGCTTAGTTTCTACAGCAAATATTGTGATTACGCCGCAGAACTGATGAGTCGCACTGACGAAAAAGCACCGTTTGCGGCAGAAGTTTTGAGAAAGGCTGCTAATTCCAGTACATATATTCTCAAATAAACACATAATAAGAAAATAATTGCAGCTTATGGTGCAAATATTATTTTAAAGTCACATGGAATTCTGTAACACGGAAAACGCAGCCGGTTGCAGAGTGATTTTATCTGGATATTTACAACCACGGAAAACACGGAAAGCACGGAAGAAACACGCCTTTACTACGGATTTCCGTGTCTTCCGTGCTTTCAGTGGTTTTCAAAAAATTCATTTCTGACATACTTTGGAATTATTTCTGACATACTTTGGAATGATACAGTAGTTGGCATTTTTGTTGAAATCTCATTTTGATTACAAACCACGGAGATTGGCACAGATAAATGTAGATGGATTATCTACATGCATATTTTTTTACTGCAGTTTCAGTTGAAATGTAAGTTTTCTACAGAGCCATAATACTATAAGTTTTTATGTCATGAATGCAAGTTTAAATAGTGATATGAAAAACAGCTTCAAACAGAAATCATCGATTCCTAATAAATATTTAATTTTGATTGCAGGCATCGTTTGGATGTTTGCTGGAACAATGGTAATAGAGACTGGATTACCCTATTTTATAAATCAAGGGAGATATATTTTTAGTGTTTTTTTAGCTGCTTCAGTATTTTCAGTATTTTATTTTTTCATTTTCTCTAAATTAGTTGAGAAGCACACGACTCGAATAAGTAAAGATAATAGAAAGAAAATGTTTGTTCTGGAATTTTTTGATAAAAAGTCATACCTGATTATGGTGGTAATGATATTAGGTGGAATTACTATTCGGAAATTTAGTCTTTTGCCAGCTTTTGACATAGGATTCTTTTATGTTGGGATTGGTTTGGCACTGTTCTCATGTGGCATGAAGTTTGTGTATAAATTTACGACTTCGTCTTTTTGATTGAATAACCTGGAAGAACTATCTACACTATCTTCCGACTTTTTAGGCGCATATATGCTTTTCCGTATCTCTGTGAGGTCAGATTATTGCTATTTAGAAAATTTACCTTGCATATGATGTGCTTAAGTCTAAGCACATGTATCGATATCATGCGACATTTATGTGCTTAAAAATGCGCAACTTTGATTTTAACTCCATTATATTTCGCAAAAATTTCATTGGCACTTAATACCATTGATACAATATCCCTGAACTCAGGTTATATAATGAATAAATCGGGCACATGGCAATCCCCATAGCCCTATGAACATCCTGAATATGATATATAAAACTTAAAAAGGTTACAGCGGGAAGAATTAAATTCTGAATTGAAAATTGAATTCTCAATCTGGCTTTAAACTTCCAGCCCTTCTTCTTTAAGGAAATGGTCAATCAGCTTCCTTGCAATGCTTATTTTCCCAGGCAGCCCAGGCAGGTTTTCAACCGAAAACCATCCGGCATCTTCTATCTCAAATCCATCGGGCTGGATATCCCCTGAATCGTACTCCGCAGTAAACCCGATCATAAGAGAATTCGGAAACGGCCAGGCCTGTGTTCCAAAATAATTGATATTTTTGACCTTAATTCCCACTTCTTCCCTTGTTTCCCTGACTACCGCAGCTTCGGCTGATTCTCCTGGTTCAACAAAACCGGCTATCAAACCGTACAGGCCTGGCATAAAATTCGGTGACCTTGCCATTAAAACCTCATGACCTTTTCGGATAAGTACAATAACGGCAGGCGAGATTCTCGGGTAGAAAAGCTCCCCGCAGTCAGGGCATTCCTTTCCTCTTTCGCCGGGTTTTTGCGCGGTCTTTGCCCCGCATCGGCTGCAATACTGATTTGTTCTATCCCACTCCATAATCTGGACGGCTTTATTCACAAGTGCAAAGCACTTTTCACTCATTTCCGTATACGCCTGTCTGAGGTCTGCGAATTTCATTCCCTCAGGTGCCTGTGCATCTTCAGGCAATTCCACGGAATAGCAGTGAGTTCCCTCAAGTGTTCCAAGATACTGTTCCCGGGTTCCTGGAAGCCCGAGCTCTCCAAAGTCCAGCATTTTTGGAATTGCTCCTGGATTTTTATTAAGCTTGAGGAGAACCTCGCGGCCCCGGAAAATAAACCAGAGCGCTTTTTCCGTCCTGTCAACTGGCGGCTCGATGCCTATGATAAATTCCGGGAAGAATTCCGGGCAAATGGGATTTTCCCTGTCTACTGGGGTCATAATGTACATACTTATTGTTTTTGTTCTATATATGGTTACAGGAATATTTTATTTCAGGAGCAATTTGATTTCAGGACATCTAATTTAAAACCACTTATTATTTCCGTTTTTTTCGGCTACAAGTGTTTCGTTTACTCCAGTTTGTAAAAAAGAACCAGAAGAATAAATCCATGCACAAAATCCAGACAAAGCGGTGGATCAAACGAGTGAGCGTTTGTGATCGAGCGAACGAGAGTTTGTGATCAAGCAAACGAGCATCTGTGGTCAAGTGAGTGAGCGTTTGAATATTAAAGTAAGTCAAAAAAGCCTTCAATGTCTGGTAATCTAAAGAAAAAGAAAAAGAAAATGAAAAAGAAAAAGAAAATGAAAATGAAAAAGAAAAAGGATATGCTTGAAAACAAACTCTATTTATTGGTTTTACTGTTTTGTTCTTTTGATTTTACCTGTGAGTTCTCCATTCCAGATACTTCATAAACTCCATGGCTATAAGTGTGGTCGAAGCCAGTGGAATTATCATTGCCCAGTCGGAAAGCGAGAGGGGAACAGTCCTGAAAGCCGTCTGCATAATAGGCACGTAAACCGCTGCAAGCTGCAGGAGTACAGTGCTCAGTACGGCATAGATAAGGGACCTGTTAGTAAAGATTCCCAGAGACAAGACCGAATACCTCTCAGAACGCCAGTTAAAGGCGTTGAACATCAGGGAAATAACCACCAGGGTAAAGATCAGAGTCTGGATTTTTGGGAGGGAAACTCCATTATTGAGAGACTCATAAAGGACCCAGATAGACTGGATTGCAATCAAAGCTCCTAATCCAAGGCTTGCTGTAAGCATTTTCCTGGAAACGAGCCCTTCTTTTGCCTTAGTTGGTTTTTGCTTCATAAGCCCTCTGTCAGGAGCTTCCATGGAAAGCGCCATTGGGGGCAGGCCATCTGTTATAAGGTTGATCCACAGGATCTGGACCGCAATGACAGGCAGAGTATGCCAGGCAAGCACTCCTACAAGGACAATGATAACAAGGCCTATGTGACAGGTAAGACCGTAGGCAATAAAGTTTTTAATGTTTTTCAGGATATTCCGGCCCTCTTCGACTGCTGACACGATAGATGCAAAGTTGTCATCAGTCAGGATCATACTCGAAGCTTCCTTGCTGACGTCCGTGCCTGTAATGCCCATTGCAATGCCCATATCTGCGGCTTTCAGGGCAGGAGCATCATTTACCCCGTCTCCGGTCATTGCAACTATATATCCTTTTTTCTTTAGAGCCTCAACCACTCTCAGCTTATGCTCTGGATAAACCCTTGCATAGACCGAAACTTTCTCCACGATCTCCTCAAATTCCCTATCGCCAAGTGCCTCCAGTTCGGTACCTGTAAGGACAAGGTCTCCTTCCCGGAAAATCCCAAGTTCCCTTGCAATCGCAAAAGCCGTGGTCTTGTGGTCGCCTGTAATCATTATGGTTCGGATTCCTGCACTGGTACAGGTGGCAATTCCAACCTTTACTTCTTCTCTTGGTAGGTCACGCATACCCGTGAGCCCTGAGAAAACCATCTCTTTTTCAGCTTCCTCAGGAAGGATGTCTTCTGGGACCTTGCGGTAGGCAAATCCCATAACCCTGAGAGTCTGATTTGCCAGGTCGTTTACAACATTCAGGATTTCCTGCTTTCTTTCAGGGGTTAGCTCTTCCTCATGTTCTCCAAGGAAAATTTTCGTACAGGAAGCAAGAATGACCTCAGGAGCCCCTTTGGAATATGCATACAGTCCATCTTCGGAACTGTTCAGGGTAGTCATCATCTTCCTCTCGGAAGAAAAAGGAACTTCCCCTTTACGCTCGTGTTTCTCCTCAAGGGCTTTTTTCCAGATGCCTTCTTTAGCTGCTGCGACTACAAGAGCACCTTCGGTAGGGTCACCTGTGATATCCCAGACACCTTCGTTCTCAAACAGTCCTGCATCGTTACAGAGGGTTCCTGTAGCCAGTAGCCTGTGAAGGTGAATATCTTCAGAAACAGGTTTGTCTCCATTGAAAAAATCTCCTGTGGGTTTGTACCCTTCGCCTGTAACTTTTAAGAGGGCTCCGTTTACGTACACCTTTTCAACGGTCATCTTGTTCTGGGTAAGCGTCCCGGTCTTGTCGGTACAGATTATGTTAGTTGAACCAAGTGTTTCTACCGATGGCAGTTTTCTTACAAGGGCATGCCTTTTTACCATTCTTCGGACACCAAGTGCAAGCCCGACTGTCACAACTGCAGGAAGAGCTTCCGGAATTGCCGCAACGGCAAGGGCAACTCCCCAGAGGAACATCTCAAAAGGATCAAAACCCTCTATGATTCCGAGTATAGCCACAAAAGCCACAACTATAAGGGTTGCAATCCCGAGCCAGCGCCCGAACTGGTCAAGTTTTTCCTGAAGGGGAGTTCTTTCCCTTTCAATTTCTTCAAGAAGCCCGGCCAGCTTTCCGAAAGCCGTGCTCATGCCCGTTGCCGTAATAACGGCTTTTCCCCTGCCGTAAGTGACCGAGGTTCCGGTATAAGCTATATTTTTCCTGTCAGGCTGCGGAGTTTCAGGAGGGAAAATCGCGGTGCTTTTTTCTACAGGAACGGATTCTCCGGTAAGGGAGGATTCGTCTATCTGCAAGGAGAGCGCTTCAAGCAATCTCGCATCAGCAGGAATCCTGTCTCCTGCTTGCAAAAGCAAAATATCGCCCGGGACAAGCAGGGAAGAAAGGACTTTTACCTCTTTCCCGTCCCTCAAAATCAGGGCTTCAGGACTGGTCAACGATTTCAAAAGTTTGATTGACTCTTCGGCCCTGTACTCCTGAACAAAACCGAGCACGCCTGCAAGGATTACAGTAAACAGGATAACAAAAGCGTCAACAAACTCCCCTAGAAAAGCGGAAACCAGTGCTGCAGCAATTAAAATAATAATCAGAAAACTCTTGAACTGGGAAAGAAAAAGTTTTACAACTGACGTCTTTTCTTCTTCTTTAAGTTCGTTTTTTCCGTATTTTTCAAGCCGTTTTTCCGCCTCTTCCGAACTCAGCCCTGTTTCTTCGGATGTGTTCAGAGTTTTTAGAACCGCATCTGCGGCTTCATCATAATACATCTAGTCTTTATCTCCAGTCAATCAGACAATCGCTTTAATTTTAAAGCGTCCATAACTTGCCAGTTCTAAATATAATATTCAAGGTAGTAATAATATTAATAGAATATAGAACTTGGGATGTAAAAAATTAATAATGATATTCATTTTCTGAGAACGTCCTTAAAGGTATCCTCTTCAAATTGTATGGGTAAAAGTAAATTTCATTTATTTATTTATTTATTTATTTATTTATTTATTTATTTATTTATCTACTAAAATTTTAAAAATCTGAGTAAGTCCGAATCACAATACCAAACAACGCATTAAACTTCATAACTGTATGATAAAATTGTTGCACATTTTTTTGAGTTGGAAAATTCTCCATTGAATTTGAAGAGGATACATTCTTTCAAAAAACAAACATTGGTTGCAAATATTGCTTTTCCCTCCAGCTACTCCATATAGAAGCACAACAGAATATTACTGAAAAATGACAAGAGAAGACTTAACGTCAATAAAATCATTCAAGAATGGTAAAGTATTGAAGGAAGATAAACCCGCTAGATGGAGACTACATATTTATAAAATAAGTAAAGAAAATCACTTTCCTGAATGTACTACTTCTCAGAATGTTGGAAGATGAGCAAAAAATAAGAAATGGGGCAAGTTTTAATTCATAATAAATTGGCAATTCCAATTAATATCATGATCGTTATTATTAACGCACCCATTATATCCCAGAAGTTTTCCCATAAATTAGTACGTGACATATTTCACCCCCTCAGAGTATAATGCGAAAATAATTAATAAAGTTAGTTGTTCCAGCCTGTTTTTTGAAAAGAGTTTTGAACCTGTATTTCCGCACAAATTAACCGCATTAGAGGAAATCGTTTATCGAGGTCCGTATACATTGTGTCTTCGGTTAAGTGAGGAATCATGACAAATTGCGTCAATTTTCTAAACATTTATTAAATATTGTAATAGATTCCAAAATGGAACATGGGGGATATGGTATCGATTTCATGTAAAAGACAAAAGTTTAAAGACGGCTTCTAATGCAAAATCGATAGCTTTCAGGCAAGAAAAAAACCATGGTTAGGAAAACCTTACTACTCAAGGTATGACGAGATCAATAGTCAAAAAAGGATGGGTGAAAAGTACTTTCATTTCTTTGTGCCTGTTATTAAGAATATCATGTGTGTTTTGGTATTAATAATATTAAGGCATTAACACATTCCCAGAGCCATAAAGAGCTTCTTTAAATCCGCTTTTGACTTATCAACAAAAACCCCTCTCGTTCCCGAGATCATAACGGTCCAGTCTCCGCCGCTGTACATCCAGTTTTGCTGAGGTACCCAGTTCATCTTGTAGAGTTGCGTGTAAGCGCTGGCCAGAGCATCGAACATCAGGTTCACGGCTCCGCAGAATTTTGCAGTCATCTCGGCCATTTCTTTTGGCATTTCATCTCTTGACTTATACTCCACAAGCTTTCCTTCGGGACTGAAAATCCCGGCTGCCATTACCCCGTCAAACTTCAGAAGTTCATCTAACGATAAATTGCATTCCTGTACAATCATATACTAACCCCCAATTAAATTCAGTATATGCCAATCAGCTGTCTATGCCTGTGAACTTATACCGTGAATTGTTTGCTAAATCTCAGGATTTTCCTAAATTCCTGTTTTATCCTTTAAATTGCTTTTATAGATATGCAGGCTTTTCCTCATGCCTCTGTGCATGACTCACTCAGTTTAGTGAATAATGTTCAGTTCAGCAAGATAGTAATTCCTTCAGGCCTGTTTTTTGCGTAAAGGAATAAGAAGGGATTGGCATGATATTATATAAAAATATCAAATTAAAAAAAGAAAATTGAAAATTTAATTTAAACCGACCCCCCTCAGATATCTTCAAAAAATAACATTTTTCTTGTTATAACTTTTGGAGAATAAATAGAAAATCTGCATATATTATCTCAAATTAAGCTTATCTCAAATTAAGCTTATCTCAAATCAAGCTTATCTCAAATTAAGCTTATCTCAAATTAAGCTTCGGGAAGAAAGGTAACGGAAGATTTCAACGGGGGCAAAAGGTCGAAATGCACGTTTGTTATTGTAATGTTATTGTAATTCCAATTAGAATTTGTTCATTTTGTTTTTGAGCTCATCCAAAACCAGATTTTCCCCAGGTTTGAACTCTTTCTGAAATATGGCTGTTAAGAGTGAGAAGCTTATCATTTTTGCATTTTGTTTCATGTAATGTAAAGTTGTCTTCGAGAACCATAGTTTCTCTAATTAGCATATTGGAATATGAAACATTCAACACTTTTTTGTTGATTTTCTTGAGAACTTATCCTCTGCACTCCAAACTAAGAGCGAACAAAACTAAATTTTCCAGTATTCTCTAGCAGGAGGCAACAAGCAAATGCTCATCCAAATATATAACACTAAATATAATTAAATCACTATTTAATGTAAAAACGGAAATAACATAAACATCCCCAGGGAAAATCTGCAGGTTGACGGAGCTTATGATAAAAGCAGGTAGTTCTTTTTTTCACAATGGAAAGCGCTGTACTACTGGTGCGGTTATCTTACTCAAAGGATTACCTTACATGGTTACGGTTTCTCATATATTTCGGGGTGAAGGAGACAATCTGACAGTTGACGGAATGAAACTCGTTGTTACAAGAATTTTAAAAGGCTACGATATAGCCTTGATAAAGCTTCCCTCTGACACTGCGGTTGAGATCACGGAATTTGGCAGTCCGGCCGAGCTGGAGCTAGCTGTTCTTGTTAACGATACTCGCACTATTAATTACTGCAGGGTGGCTAATTCTGGAGCTTCCTTGCTTTTTCTGGGCTTCCAGTGCCATGATATGCCTGATCCTGAGGATAGCGGCACTCCTGTCCTGCAGGGAGAAAAGGTAATAGGAATGATGACCTCAACAACCCTAGATACATGCATGGGAATCGCGGTTTCATCGAAGATTCTACGCAGCCTACAAAAAATAAAAAATTATTACTAGTAACAACTATAAAACTCCTTATTTTTTGATTTAAAGGCTTTAGATACTTTATTTTTCCGTGCTTTCTCTCTGAAACCTTAGTTCCGCATTTTTAAGCACATAAATCTCGCTTGATATCGATACATGTGCTTAAACTTAAGCACATTATATGCAAGGTAAAAATTTCTAAATCGCAATCATATGACCCCGCAGAGATACAGAAAAGCACATATGCGCCTAAAAAAGCGGAAGTTAGGCTGAAACTGAATTGGCGGACAGCATGTTTAGGGTGAGGTGTTCGCCCGCAATTTGATTTTTTACTTTCTCATCAAGTACCCCAGGGCTTTTGAAGCTTCAAAAGTTGCTGCAAAAGTTGCTTTTTATCATATTTTTTAAATATCGACAAATTTGGAAAACTATTTATCAAGTAACTGTATCATAAGTTCAACAAGGAGATTTAGTAACTATGTTTGAGTTAAAAGTTGTTACCCATTTTGCAGCAGCCCATCAGCTTAAAATGGTGGCCAAAAAGTGTGAAAACCTGCACGGACACAACTGGAAGGTCGAAGTTTGTGTGGCTGGCGAAAAACTCAATGAAGCCGGAGTACTTGTGGACTTTGGAGAATTAAAACAGAATGTATCCGAAATCATGACAAGACTGGATCACAACTTTTTAAATGAGCTTGAATACTTTAATGACAGCAATCCACCATCTTCGGAAAACATTGCCCAGTACATAGCAACCTCCCTTCAAACCATGATACAGAATCCAGAAATCAGGGTTACCAGTGTCACAGCATGGGAATCGGAGAATGCCTGTGCAACATATTTAACGTAATTCTTTTAAATGTCAGTCATTCAGTCATTATCTCTTTGGGCAGACGTATATTGAACTCTTAAATGGTTCTGAATCTGCGAACTCATTTCAGGATACAACAATAATATCTGCTATACAATATAACTTTGAATCGGCGCTACTGGTTGTATTCATGTTCTCTGCAGATAAAACGCTATTGGAAACCCTATTATTGTTGGGATCCAAAAAGAAAATACCCTGTAGCTGAGTACAACAACAACTGTAATTGAACCAGGCACTCCCAGGCCTGTATAGAGAGCAGCCATAGAACTCTCCACAACGCCTATTCCTCCTGGCAGGAGAAAAGCTATTTTTCCTAAGAGAATAGGGAGCCCATACCCAACGACCAGGATCTCAAACCCTACAGGAAACCCTGCGGCTATGAAGAAGAAATAAAGGGTCAGCATATCAAAACTCGTAAAAATCACAGCCCCAAGAAGCGGGCGCTCCCAGCCTCCATTGCTTAAAGTTTCAAGGGCTGCAAAAATTCGGCTTACTGAAGCCTGAGTTGGAGCAGGCGTGTAGGATTTATGCAAGAGCCGAGCAAAGTAAGCTGCTATTCTGACAACAATAAGTGTGAAAGCTGTCCTGTTTTTTAATCCCCAGTGTACTGCTGCAAAGCCCAGGCCAAGTAAGGTGAGGATTAGAATAAAGGCAAAAAACTGCACTGAAGAAAGGCTATGGGCTATCAGAAGATGGAGAATTCCAGATATAGCCAGTACTGTCAAGATCGTATTGTTGAAGATAGTGGGCAGGGTGCCAGCAAGCCCAGCTCCTTCGGCACTAATACCATATTTCCGTGCCCATCGATAAGTCGCTGCAGCATTTCCGAAAGGACCCCCTGCCAGCATGCCTATACTTGAAGCTGCAAGCGTTATTATAGATCCTTTTAATATCGGGATTGTCTGTTTTACTCTTGCTACAATGGAATTCATAAGAAAACCCGCTCCCAGGTAACTGACAACCTGGCCAAGGGCAGCCAGTAGCACAGCCCATGGAATCATTGTTTTGATAACATGTGCAGACGCTTCAACCGAAGCAAGCTGCGGAAGAATAAGGTTAACAGCAAGCCCTATAAGGATAAGCGTTGGAAAGTAGCGGCCTACTTTTAAGACCAGGGGTGGGGGAGACAGCAGACTTCTGTGGACATTGTTCTCGCTTTTATTCCCTGATTTACCTTCGATCCAGCCTGTACTCATTTAAAATCCTCAATACTATACGTTCTCATTCGAAAATTTTATCCCACAAACTATCAGATGCATTTTATACGGCTATACATCTGGGCAGCCACTTATTTATAATTTATTTAATACTGTAATTATATTTATCTTTTTCAAATAAGTATAATCGAGTAAAATTTCACAGCCTTTAATTATTATTAGGGAGAATTATTTCCCATGACAGAGACTGTATATCTTCTTTTTCCCATTATTTATGCTCTTATTAATGCAGCTTCGTATGCCCTGTATGGAATTGATAAATTTAAAGCAAGAAGGGATAAATGGAGAATTTCAGAACAGAGCCTGTTGATAGTTTCTTTCTTTGGGCCAATCGGTGCAATCCTTGGAATGCAGCAATTCAGGCACAAAACACAGAAGCCGATTTTCAGATTCCTGGTGCCTGCATTTGCAGGAATTCACATCCTGTTAGTGCTCTGGATCAATCTCTAAAATTGAAGAGATCTCTCTATGTTGTTAGTAACCTCTTTGTCCCCTTGATTAAAGGAAAATAAAGAAAAGTCCGAAAAAGTAAAAAGAAAACTGAAGTAAAAGAAAACTGAAGTAAAAGAAAACTGAAGTAAAAGAAAACTGAAGTAAAAAGAAAACTGAAGTATATGACAGGAAGACTTATGGAACAATCTTTCTGGCTTCGATATAATACCTCTTCTCGTTTTCTTTTCCAAGGGAAAATGATTTTCTTGGAAGAACCCCCTTCTTTCTAATTAGAGAAAAGAAATCGCTCTTTTTTAATGGGGGCAGGAAGAAGCCGATATTGCCCTGTTTTTTTCCAAGTTTTTCCACGACTTCAGGATCATGTTCATATTCGATTGAATAATTATCAATTATCTCGTCAAGGGTTTCGACCTCAAGATCGTAAACGGGATTATCAAAAATCAGCACACCAGACCTATCTTTTGTAATAAACCCTATTGAATGTCCTGCAGACGGGAAATCGGCATTTGAGGGAGAAGTACTGGTTTCCTCGACCCTTGCATTGAATTTTTTGAGCAGTTCTTCAGGCTCAATTCCGCTTACAACCCTGTGAATAGGTTCAAAGGAAAGCCCTGGGTCGTGAACATTTACAAGCTCGACCATTGCATACCTTGCAGGATGATCGGCCGGTGCGCTCCCTTTAATTTGTTCCCAGAAGCTCTTTGCAGCAGCAAGGCTGTGGTTTCCATCACCAACAAGAAGGGTTCCCAGGTTCAGGATTTTCTCCGAAATTTCTTTAATTATATTTTCATTACTGATCCTGTAACCCTTGATGTGGCCGCCGTTTTCCATCAGATCAAAATCATAAACCTTGTTATCTTCACAAACAAAGTCATCAGGGTTTCCGGGGATAACCGAGAAATAAGGATCATCATATAACACTAAGATATGCGATAGTTCCAGTTCTGCGTTTTCCCTTATCCTGACTCTTGCAGGAAGCCTTTCTTTAATAGTGCCTTCCGTTGGTTTGATAAACGAATCGGACCCGTTAAACTGGTATTCTTCCAGGTCTATTGCAGCAACAAGTCCTGTTCTTTCCTTACCTGAGACCAAACGCCTTACGAGAATAAAACAGGGGCCCTGGTCAACGAGAAGTTTTTTGTAGGTACTTATGGTTTTATGGATCTTATTTACTCGATTTTCATCTAGCGGAAGATATATTTCCGGATAAATTAAATTTAAAGTAGAAGGAGTATCTCCAATAAATTCTTCAACTCTTTTCCAGTATTCCGGATCCTGAGTGTGCTGATCACAGGCAATCACTGCCCACTTTTCCCAATTATCTTTAGGAAGAAGAATGCGTGGAACATGTAAAACCATGGTATGTTAAAAAAAGAGAGAGAATATAAAGATTTCTAAATTCCTTTTTTGAGTAGATTTCCAAATTTCCTTTTTGAGTGCACAGCTCTAAGAAAAAATAAGTTTATAAAAGTGAATTCATAAAAGTGAATTCATAAAAGTGAGCTTACAAAAAAGTTTATTTTACTGTGTCGTATCCGGCATTTTTCCATGCAGTCATGCTGCCAAGCACATTATATACATTATTATAACCATGCTTTTTCAAGATCGAAGCTGCTATATTGGAACGCCTGGAACTGTCACAATAAACAATTACCTGAGAGTCCTTTGAGACCTTATCCAGATTTTCTTCAAGCTCTCCAACGTATATATTTTTGGCTCCCTGGATGTGCCCTTCATCCCATTCCTTCTTCTTCCTCACATCCAGTAGTGTCATCTCCTCTTGCTTCTCCAGCTTATTCTTCAGATCGTGGACCGATATAAAACTAAGTCCGTCCGCAGGTAAGGCTTTCATATACCAGGCTGAAATTCCGCCGTTCAAAAAACCCGCTATATTATCATAACCCAGCCGGACCAGATACCTTACAGCGGTTTCAAGCTGCTCTTTTTCCTCCAGCACGAGGATTATGGGTTTGTTATAAGGAAGAAACCAGCCCGCGAATGAAGGTACTCCTCCGAGCCAGATGCTATAGGAGTTTCTTATATGCGCTCCTCCAAAAGAGTGAGGCATACGCGTATCAACGACTACTGCCCCTTTTTCCATTTCCTTCCTGAAATCCGCTGGTGAAAGCGGCTTCGGAACTGGCAGGCCCTGCAGCAGAGGAGGTCCTTGCAGGTTGTACTGCTCCATTTTCTTGAAGTAAGGAGGAAAATCAAGCTGCTCTTCAAGTTTGAACTTAATAAATTCTTCCCTGTTTGTTTTTTGCAGAGCAGGATTCTGTACACGCTCAAGTCCAAGCGTACTGTAGTCACGTTTGGCGATAGCTCCCCCACAAACCGAGCCTGCACCATGCGCAGGACATAGTATTACTCCATCTCCAAGGGGAAGGATTTTGTTAAATATGCTTTCATAGAGGTTTGCTGCCAGCCCTGGAGCTTTCTCTGGGCCATAGAGATCGGTCCTCCCGGTATCGCCTACAAACAGGGCATCTCCTGTAAAAACCATTACTGGCTCTTTTCCTGTATCAAGGTCGGTCAGGACGTAGGACATACTCTCATCGGTATGGCCCGGAGTGTGTAAAGCCGTCAATCTCATTGAGCCGAAATCGACCTTCTGACCTTCATTCACGTAGTTCCCGTATTTGAAATCTACTCCATGACCATGATAAATCTCTGCATTTGTAAGTTTCTTCAGTTCCAGGGAACCAATTACATAGTCTTCATTTCTGTGGGTTTCAAAAATATATTTTATATTCATACCCTCTCTTCTGGCAAGCTCGGCATAGACATGACAGTCTCTTCGAGGGTCGATAACTATGGCTTCATTTTCCGAACCAATGAAATAGGAAAGATGAGCCAGACCTTCAGATTTAATGCGTTCAAATTTCAAGCTAAGCCCCCTCAGCTCTATATTATGTTTTATGAAATAAATTTCTGCCTGTTGCAGATTTCTCTTTATCTAATTATATAACCGTATATTTCTATTTTGGCTCTTCGTTGTTTTGTGTGGATATCCTCATAATATTCTCATAAAAACCAATGCGATCTTAATTGAAAATCATCTTATCCGTAGGAATGACGAAGAGCTCATATTTATGAAAAAAACATACTCATATCTTTATGAAAAATATAACCTTTCATATAGGTATACAGAAAGTAAAATTCCAATGTAATATACAAATATAATGGCAAAAGGAAATCTAAATCTAAATATAAATATAAATATAAATACAAATATAAAAAGTAAGTAAAAATCTATTTGTAAAAATATAAAATGTGAAAAATTAAAGAGCAGCAGCAGAACCTGAAATAACTAAAAACCAGTCCTGTCAGCTTCTCTTAACTTTTTCCATTTCAAACCTCATTTTCTGTTTTTTTGTTTGGGTTTTTACTCTGACTCCCCGACAGTTATTGAATAGTCAAAATTGTTTGTGTTTTTCGGGAGAATTGTAAGTTCCCATGTTCCAATTGCTCCGGCTGCTCTATACGTTTCGGTATATTTCCTGCTGCCACTCTGATAGCTTGAACTAGTTTCCGTTGCCCATATTGGGAAGATGTATCCTTGAGAGTATACGGCACTACTATCAACGGTTTTTACAAGGGATAGATTAACAGGGTTGGAATTGCATGTCAGGTTTATTTCAAAACCTGGTTCCTCCTTTTCAGGGGAGATACGTACAGATGCACCCTGGTCAGAAGTTTCAGCCGAAACTTCAATTGTTATCGGGTCGGCCGTTGTGGTATTAAAGGTTTTTACATAAGGGACTTTAGGCTGTTTATCAACCGTAAAGCTCAGGCTAATTTGTGGGACGGATCCGTCATTCTCTTTCCCATCAGCATTCATTTCGATGTAAGCATCATAACTCCCGCTCGCACTCTCTGGGACTGGTACCCTGATGGTCATATTAGCAATTTCACCGGCTTTTATGGTTGAAGGTGCGGAGATCTCTATTATATCATCACTAAAAGCGGATTCGTCAAATGAATAGTCATATATTTCGTATCTCATTACCTTCGGATCGATAGTAACATCTTTCCCTGCTACATTTTTAATTTTTATGGCGTATATATATTCCTGTCCAGGCTCAACGGTGTCAGAAACATAACTTGTCTGAAGTTCAAGTTTCGGATTGACAGGGACTGAGACCCAAAGGTGCATTGCATTGACATACCTAGGGTATATATATTCTTCATCTGATGTAGAATCACTATATCCTTCAGCAGAGATAGAATCACTATACCCTTCAGTAGAAACAGAATCACTATACCCTTCATCTGATGTAGAATCACTATATCCTTCAGCAGTTTCCTGGATATATACAGGAGCATCGTATTCTTCTGGATAAGTATCATTTGTGAAGGCTATCTGGGCTTCATACTCTCCACCTTCCGCATCCTCGGGAACACTTACATCAATGGTAAAGTTCTGCTCTACGCCAGGGCTTACAGTTACGTTTTCAGGTGAAATCGTAATCCAGCTTTCGTTTACAACATCATAGTAATCGTTAGATGGAGCTACAACTTTCGGGGTTATGTCAAGTGTTTCATTACCTTCGTTCCTGAAGCTGACATTGAAAGTTTCACTTTTTCCCTGCATGAGATATATCGAATAATAGTTTGGTTTTATATCATGTACGGTGTAATTGCCGTAAGCCTCTTCCAGTCCGGGAACTATATTACTTTCGTAAGTTCCGTTCTCGTAGGTAACTGTTCCGTTAAGCTCTTCTGTCTGAGCAAACGCAACTGGTAATAATATCAGGCAAAGCAATAAACTAAAAAACTTGGATGCTGCCTTCAATGCTGTACTTTTACTCATGTTTCTGGCTCCTTTCTTCTGGTGAGGAATTATACATTTCTAATCGATACACTCAGGTTCTCCAATCTCCTGCAAACCAGCAGTATAAGACTCCTGTGCCGTAAATCTATAATTTTTAATTTATCAGAGGGGATGAACATTTTTTATAATGTATATAATTTCATTATATGTCCCCCTATAAAGTACTTATGGAACTTGCAAATATTTATGAAAATTACAATGGAGCTCGCAAATCTGCACTGAGTTTGTTTCTCAAAAACTTTGAATTTTAACTCAGAAGAGACTTTTTATTATTTTCTGGTCTCTTCAGATTTACTTTAAATCGTGCAAAACAATAAAATTTTAATTTTATTAAAATAAATTCTTTTTTATGACAAAAGGAAACAAATCAATCAATAAGTCAATGGTAAAAACGGTATTTGAAGGCAACATAACTTCAATAAACTGTATTTTTGCACTGGAAAATGGGTAGGATTTTCACCATTGATGAGGTGAGATTTCAGTATGGATAAATAAAGTGCGAATAGAAAATTCAATTTAAATTTGAATGAAATTCTATTGTTCGTTTGAAATTGGAGAGGAACCAGAATAAATTAAAAAGACTCTACTCCCGAGACGAAACTCGGGTAATTCAGCCATCTTGAGCAAGAGAAATTAGAAAAAAGGAACCGTACTCTGAGACGGAACTTGGATAATTCAACCATCTTGAGCAAGCGAAATCAGAAAAAAGGGCCCCTCCTCCCGAGACGGGAGGACTAGAGCACCGGGACTTGAATAATGACTTGGCTGGATCAGATTGCTGGTTCGGTATCCAGCTCTTCGGAAGAAGTGGAAAGGCGTTTTTCTTCGATCATTTGCATGAGCCTGTTCATTACGTCTTCAATTCCTTCTCCGGTAACTGTGGAAATATTAAATTCCACTTCATCCAGCTTCTTGAACTCGGACCTGTCAGCCTTGTTTGAGACCACAAGCAGGGGAAGTTTGAAGTTCTCTCGAATTTCTGCAAGCAGGTGTTTCTGAGCTTCGATTTCGTATCCACAGCTTTCACTGGGATCAATCATAAACATCACAACCGCGTCAAGGTAATGAATCGCGGTAATTGCCTGCTTTTCGATATCGTTTCTCTCGGACATCGGGCGGTCAAGAAGTCCTGGAGTATCCATAACCTGATAACGCACACCGTCCTGCATGAAATGCCCGATTGTTACGCCTTTTGTCGTAAATGGATATGGAGCGATTTCAGGGCTTGCACCTGTAATTTTTGAGACGAAACTCGACTTTCCTACATTCGGGTAGCCAGCAATTACAATTGTGGGCTCATCCTGCACATCAGGAAGTTTCCGCAAGATGTTTCGGGCTTCGTTCAGGAAGAGAAGATCCTTGTTAATTGACTTGATAATCGAAGCAAGCCTTCCAAATGCTTCTTTCCGGATAGGCTCCGGGAGATCTGAATTTCTAATTTTTCCAACATAGCTTCTTGAAATCTCATGAATTTTCCTGCTGGCCCAGTCCGCGGATGCAAGGGACATCTTGAGTTTTTCTACGCCTACAAGGATGTCTGTGAGTTCATAATAAAATCTGGGTAATTGTTCGAAACTTGGGAATCGCCTTACTATGTTTGCAAGATTATCCGTCAGAATGTTTGCAGCTGTCAGCAGCATGGATTCATTGGCCCTTAATCGGCTTTCCCTGCTATCTATGGTTTTCCCGGACATAGCTCGCGCTGACCGTTTAAAGGCTTTATTGATTAATTCCTCGGAAGTAGGGACGGTATGAATTTTCTCAAAGATCATTATGTTCTAACCCTCTGGGGACTCTGCTAAGTTATATAAACGTTATTATAGACGAAGTATTTTTAGCAAAATAAATTCGCAAGCGAGAGTCTCACAGAGATTCCTGAAGGCGATTCCCTGAGAGAAAATTTATTGCTCGGCTTTGAATTTATAATCATAAAATCTGGTGATAAACTGATCTAAAATGAAAAACCAGGTAAATATTTAAAGCAGAACCGGACTGTATTTATATTTGTAACATTAATTTGTAATAAGATTTATAATCATTAATTATGGTAAATATATGCGTCAGCTTACATTATCTATTTATCGATTTTGTACATCATTCTTATAAAGGTATATGAAACTAATGGTGGTAATATGGAACTTACTCCGATTCAAAAAGATATTATTATTGCATTAATCAACCTTCAGCGGCAAAAGGACCGGGCAATAAAGGGAGAAGAAATAGCCGAGGTAATCAAGCGTAATCCTGGAACTATCCGCAATCAGATGCAATTGTTAAAGGCCCTTGGTCTTGTAGAGGGAGTACCAGGGCCAAAAGGAGGCTATAAGCCCACAGGGGCAGCATATGACGCATTAAGAATCCAACAACTGAAAAATGAGTCCGTAGTTCCCCTTTACAGGAACAATGCGTTAGTTAGTGGAGCTACAGCTGCCGATATTAGTTTTACTACGGTTAGGAGTCCGGATGCCTGTAGTGGAGTCGTCCGCGTAATTGGAAACACAAAAGATTTCATAATGGACGATAAGCTCCAGGTAGGCCCCACGCCTGTAAACCGTCTGATAATCCGTGGAGAAGTTACAGGAAGAGATGACACTAACAATTCAATTCTGTTCAACATTACGGAAATGATCTCACTTCCTAAAAAACATGTCAAACACTATATGAAGTATCCCCCTTTGCTTGTAAATCTCAATGCAAGTATCCAGGAAGCAACGAGGCTTTTTATCCGGAATAACGTTCATGGAGCTCCTGTAGAAGATAAAGGAAAAATCATAGGAATCGTTACCTACACCGATATTGCCCATGCTATTGCTCAGGGAAAACCCAATGTAAAAGTCAAAGATATCATGACAAAAGAACTTATCACGGTTGATGGTGATATGCAGCTCTACGACGTTGTAAAACTCTTTCATAAGTATAACGTAGGCAGGCTCATCGTAACCATTAATGGAGTGCCCAAAGGCACACTGTCAAAAACCGATGTTTTGAATGAACTGGCAGTATATTGAAAAATTAAGGTTTTTTGTGGCCCTTTAAATGAAAAGAAATGCACATGAAATTCTTATAATCACAGGCACAAAGAAATGAAAGTGCTTGAAAGAACTTTCATGCCAAATAAGTTAGTAAAGGTTATTACAGGTTAGTAAAAGTTCGTAAAAGTTAATGAAATTCATTAGAAGATAGTAGAAGGTAGTAGAATAGTGTAGTAGAAGGTAGTAGAATAGCTGGAAAACTCGATGTATATAAAATATCGAATTATCCGGGTTCTCAAACCAGGAGGTAAAAACCTCCAGGTCTTCAATCCCTTTTCATGCTTTCATGTCGGGCACTGAGCTCGGCTGCGATTTCATCAAGGGTAACATTATTTGCCGCAAGCATTACCAGAAGATGAAAAATAAGGTCTGAACTTTCAGAAACGATCTCTGCATGATTTTCATTCCTGACTGCGAGGATTGTTTCAATTGATTCCTCGCCTACTTTTTCAAGAATCTTGTTCATACCTTTACGATGGTTCAAAAGCTTGCAGACATATGAGCGCTCGTCATAGTTCTGTTTTCGGTCCAGTATGATTTCATATACCCTGTTTAAGATTGATAGGTCAGCATCCGGCATTTTAACACCTTTTTAATTAACACGGACAAACATTTTTAAAAATTCAAACAGAGAAAAAATATCCAAAAAAGTAAATACAGGAAATTTTCAAACTTTCCTTGGATCAGTGATTTCTCCGGTAAGGGCTGATGCTCCTGCAGTCGCAGGGGAAGACAGATATACAAAAGATTCGGGACTTCCTTCTCTGCCCTTAAAGTTACGATTCGAGGTTGCAAGGCCCACTTCTCTTGCGCCAAGCAAGCCGAAAGAGCCACCCATACAGGGTCCGCAGCACGGTGATTCTACGATTGCACCTGCATTCATGAGCTTTTCTATATACCCGGCTTTCAAGAGTTTCAGGTACTCAGTTCTTGAAGCAGGAACTACAAGCAGACGAACACCCCTGGCTACTGGCTCATCGCCCATGATATCAGCCATGATTTTAATGTCTTCGAATCTGCCGTTCGTGCAGGAACCCACAAATATCTGGTCAAGTTTCGTACCCTCTACCTCGGTTACGGGTTTTACATTATCCACATGGTGAGGGCAGGCTACCTGGGGTTCCAGGTCAGATACGTCGTAGTGCTTAACTCCCACATATTTTGCATCTTCATCGGATTTCCAATATGGATCGAACTCATAATACATAATCCGCTCTTTGAGGTAGTTTGCAGTTATTTCATCAGCTTCGATGATTCCTGCCTTCCCACCCATCTCGATTGCCATATTGGACATAGTCATACGTTCGGGAATCGAGAGAGAGTGAATTGTTGAACCTCCAAACTCGGCTGCCATATACCTGGCCCCTTCTACTCCTACGTCGCCTATCAGGTGGAGGATAAGATCTTTGGAGTAAACACGATCTGGCAGGTTGCCTTCCACCTCAAAGCGGAAAGTCTCAGGTACCCTGAACCAGAGTTTGCCAGTAGCAAAAACGGCTGCCATATCCGTAGACCCTATACCTGTAGAAAACGCACCGAGTGCACCATAAGCACATGTATGCGAATCCGAGCCAACGATAAGGTCTCCTGGCAGGACATGCCCTTTCTCGGGAAGAACCTGATGGCAAACTCCTTCGTATACATCATAATTTAAAATGCCCTGTTCTTCAGCAAATTCTCGGAGCATAATATGATTTGCGGTGGCGTTAATGGAGTCCGCAGGAACTTGATGGTCAAATACGATCACTATTTTCTTTGGATCCCATACGTTCTTCTCTTCTTTGCCCTTCATAATCTCATAGAAGCCTTTGACTGCTAGCGGACCTGTAATGTCGTGAGTCATTGCAAGGTCTATATTTGCCAGTACGAAATCCCCGGCTTTTACGGGACTTCCGGAGGCTTTCGAAAAGATCTTTTCCGAAACGGTCATCGGACAACTTTCATTACCAGACATCCCGGTCATGGGGAATAACTGGCTCTTTATAATAAATAAATTTAATTGATGATACAGGGCAACAGAAACTAAAAAATCTTTCAAGCTTATGTAAAAACGGAGTTTTCTACCGTAAGAGCATTTTAACTGGTAAAATTTGAAAGTCTGCCAATTTTTGCTCTTAACCACTAATTTCGGTGCTTCCTTTGCTGTCGTGAACTATAAAGGTAAATGTGCCATTTTCCAGGCTCTTTTTTGCAAGCTTGAGGCCCTGTTCACCTCTTCTGAAATCCACGAAATTCTCATACAGGTCAAGCGTATCCTCAAGTTCCGAAATATATCTGAAGAGAAGATTCTCTGTCATTTTTCGGCTTTCTTCTATAGAGATAGGGGATCCAAGACCTTCACATTCGCAGGTCTGCAATTTCAGCTCTTCGATATAAAAAGGATAAGTGCTGCAGAGCATAGGGCGCACGGGATAGATCCGGCATTTGTACGTGTCTCTTTCAAGAAAGATACAATCTCCGTTCCTCTTCCGCCTGAGAATCCATCCAAAGGCATGTACCTTGCCCTCACAATCGATATAATCTTTAAAAGATTCAAGACGGTCAGGAGAAAAAGACTCTTCGTTTTCCTCCAATGCCCCGAATGAAGTTTCCGGACGTTCTTCTTCAGATTCCTCTTCCCCATCCGGGATAGAGTCCTCAGTCACAAACGGTCCTGCAACTTCCAGTTTTGAGAGGTCGGTATATTCCCGGATTCTTTCAATTTCGGAAGGAATCACCGCTACCCTGTTGTCCCCGAAAGCCCGCCTGCAGCATTTTCCACAATGCTGGCAGGAGAACCCGATTTTCTGGATTTCGGATGCAAGCTTTTCGGAGTCAAGTTTGCGAGCCATTTCTATTTCTTTCTTGAGATCGGCAATAAGAAGTTGCTGATAACTTGTTTTTTCGAACTCCGGCTTATTGTCTGTGCTGGAAGCTTCCATGCAAATACTCGTGCCCTGCTGGTACATCAAATTAACGCAAACTACAATTGACGCCAGGAATATTTGGAAATCTCATCCTGAAGAACCTTTACCTTACTGACAACGGACCATAATAAGAAACTATATATCAGGGAACCCAGTTTAAACTTAAGTTTATATGTGGCAGACATTACTCAAAAAGTTTGAAAAATATCCTGCACAGGCAAAAGTGCTTAAATTGCTCTTTGAACGCGGGTTTCAGGTAAATGAAGAAGGGAAGGTCACCTCCGGGAGTATTGAGATCGCGCATACCCAGCTTGCAAAAGAAGCAGGTGTTGACCGGAGAGTAGTCGACGCAACTACAAAGACCATTATTTCAGACGAGCTTCTGAGCAGAATTTTTAAAAATGTTCATTCCATCCCCTTCCTCAGAGACGTAGCTCCTTCTCTTGGCCTGGGAGTAATCATTATTATCCCGGAAGATGCCGCTGACGTGGGCATCCTTGCGGAGGTTGCAGGCCTGATTTCAGGAAGCAAGGTAAGTATCCGGCAGGCTGTCTCGGATGACCCATATCTAACTGATAACCCAAGACTTACAATCATTACCGACAAGAAAGTTCCTGGAGAACTCGTGGACAAAATCCTGGAACTGCCCTCAGTCAAAGGAGTAAGCATTTACTGAACCTTCTACCAGAAAGTAGGATACCATAACAAAATGGAAGCGAGATTGGAAACTCCACTTAAGAGACTGTTTTTTCAATTGAAATTGAGAAAAGTTCTTTCCTTGAGTTTACTGTGAATATCAATTGTGGATATCGATTGTGAATATCGATTGTGAATATCGATTGTGAATATCAACTGTGAATATCAACTGTGAATATCAACTGTGAATATCAACTGTGAACATTAACTTATTTTTTTCCCCTTCTAAATACGGAAAGTCCCAGAGCTATTCCAAGGAATCCAAAAAACATAGCATGAGTAGAAATATTTCTTACTTTACTTATGGATACTGAGTCTTCTATAAAATTTTTAACAGAATCCGCAAGCCTGAGGATTTTGTACTCTACCGATGGTTCCACATCTGCAAGCGTCCGGGTTCCAGTAAAGTACATAACAAAGTTCTCAACAGGCTCAAGACTTTTCCGGTTCAGAAATTCCTCGGCACTCATACTCTCGTTTCTGCGGCTTGAGCCTGAATCTCCGGTATCTTTCGGATTAACAATGTATGCGGCGTCTTCCGGAATAACAGTATTTTCGGCAGATGATTTGTTTGTCTGGTTCAGTACCTGAATAACAACGCAGGCTGAAGAACTGCCATTATCATTTCTTGCCGTAAGGGAAACGGTGTAATTTCCCGGGCAGCAGAAAGTATGTTTTGGTCCCGGGCAACAAGACTTCTTCCCATCCCCAAAGTTCCAGGAAAGCGAATCAGCATTTCCAGAAAAATCAAAAAACTGGATGGTAAGCGGAACGTACCCGGTTGTCACATTGGCACCGAATTTAGCCTCAGGAAGTATTGGAACTGAGGGGTCAAGAGCTTTTAAAACATTTATGGTCACATTAGTAGAGTCGCTGCCATTCTCGTTCGTGACATTCAGGATAACCTTATTATTACCCTCAGTGACAAAAGTATGTAAAAAATTAGACGAGTTCGAAACCTCCTGGTCTCCAAGTCTCCACAACAGCGAGCTGGCGTTTTCTGAGATATCTGTAAACTCGACCGTAAGAGGCGCGTATCCTACTGTCACGTTGGAAGTAAAAATTGCTTCTGGCATCACGGGAAGTTCAGGAGTGAAATTCATCAACGGCCTGTAGTCCATATTCTTTGTGAGGCGATTTACGGCATATTCAGTATCGCCAATACCGTCTGAGTCCACATCCTGACCTGTATAATCACTCCAGCAGTTGCCCGAGGTCCGGTTCCAGGTATTGAGTTTATCGTCCCTGGCATTATTCGTATTATTAAAGAAATTATTGTATATCGTGTTGCCTGAAGAGGTAAGCAACTTGATGCCACAATCGGCGTTTGAAGTTACTGAGTTATTGCTCAGGGTGTTATTTTCTGACTTAGACAGACAGATCCCGATTTTGTTCTCCGATATAATGTTGTTATTTATGATACAGTTTTGAGCACCATTCAGGTAAATTCCACATTTACTGTTGGTTACTGAGAAACCGCTGATTGTCACATTGCTGGCAACTACTTTGAATACGTCACTCTCTTTATCCATTCCGGTAATAACTGTATTGTAAGGAGTTTTTGAGTCCGAGATTATTGTTAGGTTATCCTGATTGATTTGAACGCTTTCATTATATTCTCCGGGCATCACAAAGATAGTATCGCCTGGCAAGGCATTATCTACTGCTTCCTGAATTGATTCTCTTGGGGAAACATAAATATTTTCTGCTGCGCAGGTTTCTGAAATAGGAATCAAAACCAGAAATATTGTAAATAAGCAGACTCGCCTGAGAGTTCGAATTTTTGTCATATTAACCCACACTTCAATCCAGGAATTTACAGAATTATTTTTTAAAAGGATACATATAAAATTGTTGATTAAAAAAAATATTGAAAAATAGAAATTTTAATTAAAAGCTTTTAAAAAAACTTATTTGGAAAAATGAGGCTTTCCAGATTTTTGTGTTCAAACAACCACGTAACTAAAATTCTAGAGTGAAATGTAAAATTAAAATCTTGTATAAACTTTCTCTAATTTATAAATTTAAATTACAGGGTCAGGTGTGAATTACCCCTCCCTAAACTCTTCGCAAAGCTCAGAGTTTTGAGGAAGGGGTTTCTTGGTTCATTCATGTCAATGGTTTTTGTTCTAACAAATTTGATGAGATTTGTAGAAGGCCAGGGGGAATTTGAGATGAAATGGCTTAAAGATTGGTCATTGGAACGCTTACAACAGTAGATTGCTATTTTACTCGTATATTTTTTACAAGATTCATTCTTTTGCATTCAGTTTGGAATCGATTTTCTTCAGAATACTTATCTCTTTTTTTATGCAGGCTTTATATTCTTTGAGATCCTGTTCGTCGAGGAGATCCGTTGTAGAAGCTTGAGTCTCTTCCACTTTCTTCTTAAGAATTTCATAGTACTCTTCTCCTTTTTCGGTTAAATTTATCATGACTTTTCTTCTGTCTTCAATATCTGTCTTTCTATAGACAATTCCTTTTTTTTCCATGGAATCTATCATTCTTGAAAGGCTACTCCTATCCATATTCATACACAGACCGAGGTATGAAGGAATCATTTCCCCCATCGTGCCAATTATCAAAATAGCATTAAACTGTTGTCTGCCTAGCTTTTCGGGTCTGCTCGATCTCGCTTTGGATATCATTTCTGAGTATTTTCTTTCAACCAATTTGTTAAATAGTACTTCCCTTTCCAGTATCAATAGCCCCATTTCTCTCCTCTCATTAATATCTGACATGCTTCCTCCAGGATGTTAAACGTGTAACTGCGGATACAGACAAAGGATGTCCAGTAAGATCACATCTTCGGTATATAATAAGGGTCCACTCTAGTATATGATGATATACCGATGCAAGACTTTTGGATATTTTATATCTCAGTTTTGGGATATTTTTTCATTTTTATAATTGGCATGAATCCAAATGCCGCCTGTATTATGCAGTGACATAATTCATGATTAGATAATTAAAGGAAGGACTGTAAACCACCTGAAATATATCTAGAAAATAAATAATGCAAAACATTTGTAGATCATTCGCCCAAAAATTTGAATCTTTCGCCCACCGCTTTCTCCCCATTATTTTCCTCTTTTAATAAATCTTTTTTCAAACAGGTTCAATGCACTAATGCATCGATTCTCAAATAAGTACATAATAAGGAAATAATTACGGCTTACGACTCAAATATTATTTTCAAGTCACATGGAATTCTTTAACACGGAAAACACAGCCGGTCGCAGAGTGATTCGATCTGGATATTGCAACCACGGAAAACATGGAAAGCACGGAAGAAACACGCCTTTACTACTGGTTTCCGCGTCTTCCGTGCTTTCAGTGGTTTTCAAAAAATTCATTCCTGATATACTTTGGAATCAATGCACTAGTACTGCGATTCTGAAAGAAGTTTATAAACTTGACTTTTGAATAGATCCAATGATCTCGGATTTTTCCAGGAAGTAAGGAATCGATTTTGAATCTAAGCACTGTTAAGCTGTCTGCTTTAATACCCAACTTGCACCACTGCCTCCAAGTCCTGATTTGTTTCTTTTCCCAAAAGATTTCCTTTGATAGACAGTTTCAGCTCTACTCTTTTCCCCGGACAACCATAACTGGTACCTTTGAACTTCTTACTACCTTCTCTGCAACACTTCCGATTAGGAGTTTATCAAGTCCTGTTTTTCCGAGTGTACCCATCACTATCAGGTCAATATTATTATTCTCGGCGAAATCTGTAATCACACTACTCGGATAACCGTCTAAAACAATTTCTTTTACCTCCACGCCTGAAGCCTCTCCAATCTTCTTAACCTCAGATACTGCTTTCTCCCCTTCACTTCTAATTATTTCATATATGTTTTTTTTACCAATAGTCCAATAATCGGAAATTATGGAAGACGTATTTACAACATAAAGTGCATGGACAGCCGCTTCGCTGAGTTTTGCAATCTCGATTCCGTAAGAAATGGCTTTCTGTGTATTTTTAGATCCATCTGTTGCAATCAATATATTTCGGTAAAAAGCTCTCTCCATATGTTATTCCCCATTTGCTTTATACATAAAATATCAATAGAAAAAATTAATTTCTTTATTCAAGAGCTCGTCCCAAAACCAATATTATTTCCACATCAGTAAGAGTTTCAGGATTCTTTTTCAGAATCATAATCTCTATTGATAATCCAGAATACAATATTCAGAGAAGCAATTTTGAGTTTTGGGATGGGCTCAAAAATAAGTTTGTAGCCTTTTTAGATGGCTACCTGGGTATTATTTATATGCTGATAATTATTTCAATGCTGTTTCTTTCTCCTGAACATTACAAAAAATGCGGCTAGAGCCATTGTAATGCCTGTCACAAGCTCAAATCCGGGGAGAGAGTTTTTTCCCTCCAGAACTTCGGTATTGATCTTGATAGTATCCGAAGTCTGGTCATGCCCGTCAGAGTCTTCATAAAAAATTTCGCTGCTCAGAGAATATGGTTTTGGAGTTGCAGTTTCGTCTACATCCATATCAAAAACAGCAACTTCACTGTCTCCGGATTTCAGAGTTCCAAGGTAAGCCTGGTCATCAGTGGTACTGAAGGGATCAGATGCACTAACTCTAACGGTTGCATCTTTTGCAGTTTCTTCTCCTGTGTTTTTATATGTAACATAAAGCATCCCACCTTCATCAGGGTAAAGGTCACCTGTTACATTTGTAACTTCAAAGTAAGGCTCCTTTTTGACTTCAATGTTTATGGTCTGCGTCTGGGTCTTATTTTCATACCAGATGCCTACTTCCTTATTTGTTACGAGGCCTGTAACACTGTCAAAATCGTCTCCGCCTACCTGGACATTATTCTGGTACTGATAAGAAAGGTCCAGGGTCAGGGGATATATACCTGCAGGAGTGTCTTTATTAATCTCAATTGTAAACTTTGTGGGATTTGAGCTCTCTTTTCCCTGCTTGAGAGTGCCAGCTTCTTGAGGTTCAGATTTAACTTTAATGTCAGGATTATCGGATTTAAGGGTCGCAAGAATGCCTACAGCTGTCGTAGCCTGAGCCTCATACTGCATCTCTGACTGCTGGAGCATCTCATCTGCATAATTTCCAATATCTGCATCCTTTTCAGATTTAAAGCCGGAAATTTCACCTTTGTTCATCATATTTATATTAAGAGTTGCGGTATCTCCTCTTGAGAATTGGTTGTCCCCAACAAGTGTTGCATTAAGGTCAGGCCCTCCGTATACTGAGTAATAGTTTTTACTGATATCAAAATTTTCGGGTAAGGCTGCCTCTGCTGGCAGGACTGCAGAGCAAAGGATCAGAAGGGTTGTAACAGTAATAAATAATCCATTTTTATTATTCATTTTCATCACCTGATACATTCTCATCATTCTGGTTTCTTTTCCGGTGTACACTTATTATCTGGTAAAGGGCGATAACTATAATCAGTAAAATTGCTATTCCTGTGATGCTAAATTTTTTTTCTGCAGCTTCAAGAGGTACGTTCACCTTCATACCTTCTGATAAAGTAGTGTCTCCATCTTTGTCAACGTATTTTATCTCACTATTAATCCCGTATTTTTTTACAATTGCATTCTGATCTGCCGAAATTTCGAAACTGGCAGTCTTTTCTTTGCCGGGGCCTATATCTCCTATCCTTACTATGGATTTCTCTGTGCTCAGAGGGCTCATAACAATAATTCGGGCTAAAACATCTTTTGCTACGGTTTCTCTTGTATTTTTATAAGTGACCTCAATAACTTTAGTTTCACCCTGCACCAGGCTGCCAGAGACATTGGTCACTTCAAATTTAGGTTCACTTTTTATGGAAATTGGTATTTTGAGAGTTTCTGTCTTCGTTTTGTACTCTCTTGCAAACTCTACATCCGTAAGCCCTAGATTTATTGCATCCGCAGTTACAGTTTTGACATTTGCCGGATATTGATAGGTCACTGGCAGGAGAAGTTCATAATTACCGGCTGGTGCATCGCTATCTATTTTGATGATATAGCTAAGGGTTGCTGTATTTCCTGTTTCAAGGTCTTCAATGCTCTGGAGACTGGCTGTAGATTCTACTTCAACGTATTTTGTTCCCGATTGAAGGGTAGCTTCAATATCTTTTGCAGTAGTGGCTCCTTTTTCTTCTTCCAACTCCGCAAGTGCAATTGTTTCCTCAGTAGAGTCGTTTATCCTTTTCTGGTTTGCATTCAGCCTTTGAAAACCGGATATAACTCCAGTATTTGCGATTTTTATCTTCAGATCTGCAGTTTCCCCTCTTTCAAACTCGGGATCTCCTGTAATTGACGCCTGCATTACTGGAGCCCCGTAACTCTTGTAGTAATCTACAGTATACCCATGATCTAGAGCGATGAAATTGGTTTCATCATCCTCTCCCAGGGCTGGAAATGCAGTTAGTGAGAGAACTGAAAGAAGAATTGTAACTACGAAGAATGTGTTAATTATCTTCTGTAACCTGTTTTTTTTGGGTTTCTTCATTGGGTGTCGGCCCCCTTGACATTATTTGCTTTTGCTTGTGGAGCCTGTATTCCTCTCCTTTTTTCCCTCCAGGTATCCATTAATACAATAAAAGGAGGAAATACCATGAAGGTTGCAATAAGGACAAGTACGATATCGATAACTGTCACTGTTCCAAAGTCACCTATTAAAGGAAAAGGCGATATTGTCAGAGCTGCAAATCCACCAATAACCGTCGATCCTGAGGCAAGGAGTGCGGCACCGATACTGTCACTCGTCCTGTATATAGCTTGCAGAGGATCAGCTCCGTGATCCTTTTCTTCAAAATATCTTTCCATCATGAGGACTGAGTATTCACAGCCTATTCCAATGATCAGTGCCCCCATAGTTGCAGTCATAGGAGTGTATAGAATTCCAAGAAACTTCATTACCAGCCCTGACCAGCCAGTTACTATAAACATTGGAATTATGGCAGCGAGAGCTTTTAGCCAGTCTCTGTAAACTATCAGCAGTCCTCCCAGAACAAGGAACAGCCCAAGGTAGGTCATTAGAATTCTTCCGTCTGTAAGCGCACCCAGAACTTCAATGTAAACCACCGGGTTACCTGTGATCGTAACTGTGACGCCTGGAGGAACCTGCATCCACTGAATATCCTTCTCTATTATTCCGGTTAACTCTTCAATCCCTGTAGTCTTTATGTCGGACACGGCATTTCCAATGTTTAAATTTAAGAGAAGCATATTTCTGCCATACACATATCGATCCTTTTGGGATTCCGGAATTTCATTGTATATTGCCTCTATTTCGTCTCGGGTTTCCGGGATTGTACCTCCATTATACTCTTTTATTAGAGGCACGATGCTTGAAGTGCTTTCAATATGCTGCCTTTGAGTTTCATGTTCGCTGAACTTGTCAATCCACTCTAGAACTTCAGGATCAGCAGTATCCTTTACTTTTATTATGAGGTTAAGTGTATCAGTTCCCCCCGTAATATCCTTCATATGGTTCAGGTCCATAAGGGCTGGCAGATCCTGGGGAGCAAAAGATGTTGTATCCGTCTGGGCACCCACCGACTCATCGGCATATATACCTCCTATACAGAGCAGAGTTGCTATCCCGAGTACCAATAAATTATTCTTTATTGAAAAATTATTAACCTTTTCAAGAATGTGTTTTACCAGATTGTTTTTCGACTTGTCGGAAGAAACATGGTCTGCATCTATTTCTGTCGTTTCTGGTTCTTTTTTCCTTTTCTTCGATTGGAAATTGTTTGAGATATCGTCAAAAATATAAACTGTGACTACCCCGACAAACATGGCTGCTAAATAGCACATTAATATGCCGATCGTAAGAAGTTTTCCAAAATCCTTTATCATTGGAACTGTGGATGTAAACAGGGAAAAAAATCCCAGAGCAGTCATGGTAAGCGCTATGAGTACAGCAGGTCCTGTGTGCTTTATTGTTGATATGATGGCCTTTGACTTGTTTCCGTCTTTATTCAGTTCTTCTTCAATTCTGTTATGGAACTGAATAGCATAATCAATACCAAGCCCTATCAGTACTGGGAAAGCTGACATGGAAACCATTGATAATGGAATTCCCAGAAAGCCCATAGCTCCAAAAGTATAAACAATGCCTAGTAGAACCACTGGTAAAGGAAGGAGGCACCAGCGAACATGCCGAAAAACAAGACTTAATACAATTACCATAAAAACGGCAGCAAGTCCCAGCAATGGTCCCATACCGGTGCTCATCGCCTCGCTCATTTCAATCTTATAGGCTGGATCACCTGTTACTATGAGATTATAAGAAGGAGGAAAATCAGAAAATTTGACAGCTTCTTCGGTTTCCGTTATTATTTCTTTTTGCTTATTATCTGTGGTGGACCCGGCCATCGTTACATAGATCAACATATGTGTATGATCAGGAATCAATGTTCCGAATATAGCCGGATTTTCATCAATAATTTCCTTGATTTCTTCATCTGTAGCGGGAACCTGAGACCTTCCTGTATTTTTGTAATTCATTTCCTTTATAATAGAAGTCGGACTTGTGATCCCAACAATGCCTTCTGTTGACTCTAGCTGGTGTTCAAGCCGATCTACTGATTTCATTATGTCAGCAGACTCTACATCGTTCCCCTCTACCATCACTATAATGGAATTGGTTCCAAATATGTTTGAGTAAAGGTGATCATAATCCTGATACAGTTTCGAATCTTTGCTTACAAAGGTTTCCGTTCCTGATTCCATAGTAATTTTCTGTGCACCCTGCATTGATATCAAGATGAGAAGAAAAAAAATCAGAAGTATGGTCATGCGGTTGTTATGGACAAATACTCCAAGTTTTTCAAAAACACTTTTAATAGCATATCCCTCTCACTACTTTTTTGGAGATAGTTGTAAAGTATATATGAGCCTACAAATAGCGATTGATTCCAACGGCTCTGTGCTGATTCAAATCCGTCAATGCATAGTTTTTTTAAAAATCGTCATCGTCTAGAATCTGTGTAAATAATCCTCGGTATCATATTGATCTATTAAACTAAGGGTTTCGTTGAAGACTTCCTCAAAATAATCACAATACTCAAGTCTTTTATCTGTCAGGGAGACAAGCACTTTTCTTCGGTATTCCTGATCATTTTCCGAAAGTGCTCAGTTCCCTGAACTTATTCATAAATTTTTTCTGGAAACTCTGTTCCAAAATTATGTTCTCAAGAACATCCCTTTTCATAAAGAGAAATGTCTTCTTCAGCGTTGTTTCATCTCATATTTTTATACCACTAGTCCTTCTACATCTGGTTTTAGATGGGGAAGGAATTTTTCATATCTGAAATCCACATCAATTTCAGTTCTAAATGGATATTTAGCCTCCAAGGTCTGATATTTGACCTAAACTATGAACAATGTCAATAGTTAAATTCCTAACTATTGATATTATCAACTAATTTATTGTATTTTAATCTTATGTCCAGTACATATGGAAAAATTATATGCAACTTCTTTGAAAAGTTTTAAGTAACACTAATTGCGAAAATTGTTGAGAACAGTGTTGAGAACAGTGTTGAGAAAATTGTTGTATCCTGAAATTATTTCGCAAATTTAAATATATTTTAATGTTTAATATGTGATACATCAGCAAGCAACGCAAGAGATTAAATGTTGAGTAAATTTAAGTTTCATTTTGGTAATATAGAATGATTCTATAAAGAAACAAATTAGAAGTTGAAGCGAAATACTGGGTCACCTGTATACGATGCATAACGGCAGTAAAAAATTAATAAACAGAACGACTTTTGGGATAAAACACTTTATTGGTGACGATTTTAAGTCCTGGGTTCTGTAAAGTCTGCGTAGGAACATAGTTTTTTCAGAGGACCTAAAGTCTATAAGATTATTTATACTCTGCAGACCCTGCAGAATTATTTTCTTTCTATCCCGTGAGGATTCTAATTTTATCATTTCATCACCTGCTGACAGTAGAATATTCGAAGATTAATAAAATGTATAAATTTTTATATTATTAAGTCAGAATAAGGAAATGGGCTTCCGGATATACAAATACCTGATGCCATCTGTGCTTACTGAAAATTTGATTTAGCCTTCAGACTACCAGAACCTACAACTGTCTTTACATAAAATTCAGTGAATGAAATTAACATACTGATAAAATAGGGAGTAAAAAGACATGGTAGCAAAAATTAATCCCGAATCCTGCGCTAGTTGTGGAAGCTGTATAGGCGAATGTCCTGCATGTGCAATTTCCCTCAATGACGATGATGTTTCATTTGTGATTGAAGATAAATGCAATGACTGCGGCGTATGTTTAGATGTATGCGTACATGGGGCAATTACCATCATATAAAACTGTGAAAACTTATATAAATGCGTGGGCTACTCTAGAAACAAGCCAAGATCAAGTTGTCGAAGTTAATATATTAACCAACCTGAATGAGAAAATCCTGAAAATTTTCGAGCTTTTTGCTGTGTTTTCTTCCAGGATCTTTTGCAAGCTCCTCTATGCCGTGAATAACACACTGATGAAGAAACTCAACAAGTTCAGGAATGAACCGATAGTACCAGTTGCTGTCGCTTAGGGTTTTATTTGCTTCTTTTTCATATCTCTTTTCAAACCGGTAAGTGTACGCTGCAAGGTCCAGAGGGTTCATTGCCTGCAACGCTAAAAACAAAAACTATCTTTCGTCGGGAAAGTACCCGGATTTTTGCCCTTTTGAAATGATGAGGTAAATAAATAATCCAAGAGACAAGAAAGTTATTGTGTAATATATTGATTTATCTGTATATTTACTTATAAAGTGCTTTGTGGTCAGTATTATCATGTCATGCCAGAGATATATAGACAGGCTATGCACTCCGATAGGTTGTAACAATCTTATTTTTTTAACTTTTAGTTTAACAACATAATTTAATAAGTATTGGGCTAGCGAGATGTTTAATACGATAAAAGATCCTGCCACAACTATCGCAGGCAGTTTATCAAAAAAATTGAATATGTAAATGCAACCGGTAAAAGCCGCAACGGGTAGTATGTGCATTCCACCGAGTTTATTTTGATATTTATTTCCAATATGGCCCAGATAAAAGAATAGGAAATATGCGTAAGTCCTCATATCTCCCAGGTAGTATAAAGGATTAGGTTGATTAGGGCCGGAAATTGGATATTTCCCCAAAAAGAAAAAATAGAGCCACCATAGGGATATGAGGGAACTACCAAGCAGAATGAACCAGTTGGGGGTATGTAGCTTATATGTTATCCACAATATAATTATCATTATAAATAAGGATAAGACATACCATAAATGGAAATACGGCCGAAAAAAAATGTCAATAAGTGTGTTGAATGAAACTGTTCCTGTAATAACAATGTATGTAATTGAAGCAAATAGCCAAGGAGTGAGCATCCTATACTGATATTTTTTATATAGTTTTTTGATAGATACTTGTTTGATCCATTCTTTACGGATTAGAAACCCTGAGACCGATAAAAATAATGGAATGTGACAACCATAGATTATATACCTTACAATGTTGTTGTTCAGGCTGCCGGTGAGAACATGACCGATAATAACAATAATTACAAGAATTCCTTTGAGGATATCTATCCCAGAATAATGCTCTTTAACTGTTATTGTAGGCTCGGCAACCATTTATATATTATCTCCATGTGATCTTATGTATCCTCTTCAAATTGAGCGGAAAGATAGGCCGCAATTCTACCGGCTTCAAGAACCTTCTTCCTGGTAGTTTTTCTACCATGCAAAAAAATACAATCAAGTTTTTGACGCATTTCCTCGTCACTGAATATTTTGTTTTTAAAGAAGAGAGCTTTTCCAGTCAGCTTTTAGAAACATTAAATGTTTTCATCATATCAAATGCTTTAGCATTAAAGCAGTACGTTTTTTCTTTTCCGCATAAAAGCACATCTAAAATGGTTTTCCGGTCCTTATCTGGAACTGTAAAATAAGCAGTATAATGAGGATTACAAAGAATCTGAGTATAATAATTGATACCATTGACTCTTGCACCTGTATCATCAATCTGCTGATAAGGCGTAGTTTTAAGACCTTCCAGAAAAATCTCGGTTTTCTCCTGATAAAAGAGATCAATATCTTTTGTCAAGATTCGAGAAATAGTGGCTTTAGATATATGAACACCAATATTTTCCAGGAATTCATGTATTTTTGGCTCTGAAACATTAGCAACATGATTAAGAGTTATTATAAGAGACTTGATCCTGGGACCAAATTCACCCTTTATACCTTGTGGTAATTTTCCTGCATATGTTTTGTGCTCAGAAGGAGAATTAAAAATCTCTATCCTGTAGTTGGTGTTTACAGGCTTTATTGATACATCCTGAATTATTACGTCTCTATAACCTTTAAGATACGCATCAGTTGGTAAAATGGATCTATCAACGTTACATGTTTCAGTTTGATGAACCTCTATTTTGTCCAGTTTAGATTTAGACTCTTTATCCTATGTAAGTTTTATATTTTCTCTCTCTTTTTCAGAAGAAATATCTTCATTCTTTTTAGAGCCACGAATCTTAGGTTTGGCTTTTTCACCTTTGAGTAAGTTGATTTCATCTCGAAGCTTCTGGACCTCTGTCTTGAAGAACTCAATTTCTTCATTCTGGGTTTCAATGATAGCAAACAAAATGCGAAAAGCTTTGGCATATCTTTCATCTTTAATTTCATCAAGGTTGATATCCAGTGAAGCAAGCAGTTGTTTTAAAGCTTCGAGTTTCATTTTTGTACTCCATAAGATGATTAGGGAAAATAGAACAACTATTATATTTTTGATGCGGTTGAAAACATGTTATTGCTTTTATCCTTACACGTACAATTTGAAGAGGAGACCAATTTTGCTTATTCCCTCACAAAAAGTTCGACAAATTCGAATTTTGTCACATCAAACAGGCCTTTATCTCCCAATTTAAGTTCAGGAATTACCAGAAGCGACATAAATGAAAGTGTCATAAAAGGTGACAGAAGCGAGGTTCCCAGTTTTCGGGCTTCTTCATTTAACTGCTCGTACCTTGCAGCTACTTCTTTTCCGTCTAGAGTGCTCATGAGGCCTGAAACCTCCAGCGGAAGATCAATAAGATTTTCTTTGGTCCCGACAACGATTCCCCCTTGGTTTTCCACCAGCCTGTTGACAGCTTCAACTATATCTTCGTCCGTTGCTCCGACTACAATTATATTATGACTATCATGGGCAATGCTGCTTGCAATAGCTCCTTTTTTCAGGCCTATATTTTTAATGAAACCAATCTGAACAGGGTCATCAGCATACCTGCTCAGGACAACCATTTTCAAAATATCCCTTGACGGGTCTGAAACTAGATTTCCGTTTTCCAGTTTTGGAATAGCCAGTTCCTGGCCTGTGACCAGTTCTCCATCCTGGGCAACTATTACCCGGATTTTTTTCATTTGTCCGCCGTTATTTTCAGAAGCAGGCAAAGCCAGTTTTACATCATCAATTGAGATTTTGTTTCTGTTGAAAACGTTTTTTGCAGGAGCTTTGTCAACTGAAAAAAGGACCTTTCCATCATCGTAAACGCAATTTCCGTCTATAAAGGTCTTCAGCACATTGAATGATTTGAGGTCATCTACGATAATAAAATCGGCAGGGTCTCCCTCGCGCAGCAGTCCAACATTAAGACCATAGTGTTCCACAGGATTTATCACTGCTGTCTTTATGAGATTATAGATATCAAGCCCTTTTTCTTGCCCGCGCCTTAGAAGCTTATCGATATGCCCTTCATATATCAGAGTATCAGGATGTGAATCATCGGTGCAGAGCATAACCGATTCTGTATATTCGTCTATCAATTTGTACAGAGTCTCGAAATTCCTGGCTGAACTTCCTTCCCGGATCAGTATTTTCATCCCGAGCTTTATTTTCTCAACCGCTTCTTCATAAGCAAAAGATTCGTGGTCTGTGAAAATTCCTGCGCTAATGTATTTCTGGAGATCGGCTCCCCTCAAACCGGGAGCATGCCCATCTATATTTTTGCCGTACTTTTTGGCGGATTCCAGTTTGGCTATTACATCAGGAAATTCCAGAACCACCCCAGGGAAGTTCATCATCTCAGAAAGGTAATGAAGATCGTCCCTTGCCAGCAGTCGGTCAACAGCCTCCGCGTCCAGCACCGCTCCTGCGGATTCAAAAGGCGTAGCCGGCACACACGACGGCACTCCATAAAAGACCTTCAAAGGTACTTTTCTGGCATCCTCAAGCATGTAATCAATGCCTTCTTCTCCCATGACGTTTGCAATCTCATGAGGGTCGCTAACAACTGCAACCGTACCTCTTGCAACCGCCATCCGGGCAAAAACCGAAGGCACGGTCATCGAACTTTCAATATGCACATGGGCATCTACAAGCCCTGGAAGGATATACTGTTCAATATCGTGCTCTTTCTCCTCAATACTGATGATCTTTCCGTTTTCAACGGCAATTTCACCTTTAAACTTCCGCCTGGAAATAGCATCAACAATAATTCCCCGGTACTTTTGCATGGTGATTCATTGCAGCCACAAATTTATAAATTTTTTCAAATAAGCTGATGCTGGACTGTGTTGATATTTTGAACATTCTGAAAGAAGACATATACGGATAAAGCAATGTACCTATTGTAAAAAATAAAGATATGCCTAACATTTTTAATGCTAACATTTTTAATGCTAACAGATTTAATGCTATTTTTCAGTTGAGTACTTAATTGCTTAAAACGAGGTAAACCTCCTTTTCTGTTGAAATTAAAACATAAACTTATTTATTCTTTAAAAACTACGATCAAATATATAAAATAAAGACAGATCAAAAGGAAAAACTTCCGATGACAAAAAAGGAATCTAAAATTGTGGTAGCTGGAGACGTAACTGTTGATTGGTTTATGTATCCTGTCAAAGCCCGTGATAAAGGTGATAACTGGTGTTTACATGACGCATCCCATGCAGATGTACTCCCTGGAGGAGCAGCGTTATTGACCAGTTTTATTAAACAGTCAATTGAAGAAGAGGGAATATTAGCCACCGTGACGGGACCAGAGTTACCAGAAAAAAAGCTACGTAATTTTTCACCGGAAAAAATAATCCATTCAAATGCTATATTGGGTAATTTCAAAACTTCAGGTGATAAAAAGACTGAAGTTTTACGTATAAAAGAGTTATCAGGATATATTGGACCTCAAGAGAACAAACTACCATCGTGGACACCAAGTGTTTCAAATGACGCCAATATAGAGATAGTTATACTTGACGACGCGGGAAATGGATTTCGAGAGATGGAAAAGTTATGGCCTGAAGCCTTAGAGTCTGTCGAGAATCCAATTATTATATATAAAATGAGCCTTCCTCTTCTTAAAGGCAAACTTTGGGAAAAAATATCTGAAAAATATCATGAGAATCTCATTGTAATTATAAATGCGAATGATCTTCGAAAAACGGCTGGAATCCATTTAAGCAAGTCTTTATCATGGGATCGCACTGCTAAAGATTTAGTGTTTGAGCTGCAAAGATCAGATGCACTTAATTCATTGCGTCAATGTCCTTATCTTGTTGTGTCGTTTGGCACTGATGGAGCTATCCTTTATCATAGAAGGAAAAAAGGAGAAGATGAAGCCTTCATTGTATTTGATCCATGCCTCCTTGAGGACTCTTTTGCATCAAATATTGATGGAACCATGATGGGACTCACGTCGATCTTCACTGCAACATTGGCTAAACAACTGATAAAAGAAGGCATCTGTGGGCTCACAGACGGAATCAAGCAGGGACTTGCTAATTCACGCGCACTCCTTGAAATAGGATACAAAATAAATAATAATTCTAGAAAGATTATAATAAATCCCAAAAACTCATCTCCTGTATACAAATTTCTTATAGAAAGCTTCTTAAAATTAGATATTTATGAAAATAATCTTAGATATCCATCGTTAAATGAGATTTTGAAAGAGAGTACAAAACATAATTACGCCAGTAGTTCTATCGAACTGCCTACTGATCTTAAAAATGCAGATCCAAAGTTCTGGCGAATTCTTGATAATGAGACTCTCCATATACGACAGCTTGTAGCTAGGGAAATCGTCCTGAAGGGAAATACTAAAGGATTGGAAAATGTACCTATTTGCAGATTTGGTGAGATTGAAACCATTGACCGCGCCGAAATTGAGAGTTACAGCGCAATTAAGGAACTAATAACTGAATTCCTCTCAAACCCAAACCCCAAAAATCCTCTCTGTTTTGCTGTTTTTGGTCCTCCTGGTTCTGGTAAATCTTTAGGTGTCAAACAAATACTCAAAAGCATTGATCCGAAAGAAGACAGACTCAAAATTATATCATTTAATATCTCCCAATTTGATGATTATCAAGATTTAATCAGTGCATTTCACAAGGTACGAGACATAGCTCTTTCAGACAAGATACCATTTGTGTTTTTCGACGAATTTGATTCTGATAAGGACCGACAATCTCTAGGCTGGCTGAAATACTTTCTGGCTCCTATGCAGGACGGTGAATTCAAAGACGGAGATACAGTACATCCCATTGGAAATGCGATTTTTGTGTTTGCTGGTGGGACGAGATATACTTTTGAGAACTTCGTCCAAAATACTCATGACAACGGCCAGACTACCAATCTTCCACCATCTGATGATGTGAAGGCTGATAAAAACTGTGACCAAAGCGTTGAAAACGAATCTGTGGATAAAGTGTTTAAAGATGCGAAGGGACCCGATTTCGTTAGTAGACTCCGAGGTTTTATAAATGTCATGGGACCTAATCGTCAGCGCACAAAGTATGATGACGATGATACTTTCATTATTCGAAGGGCGAAAGTGTTGAGAGTATTATTGGAGAAAGATCAAACAGCTGCCGGTCTTTTTAACTCAAAAAGGGAAATAAGTATTGATGAAGGCGTCCTGAGAGCAATGCTAAACGTGACTAAGTATAAGCATGGTACTCGTTCCATGACTGCTCTTATTGAAATGAGTCGTCTGGCGGGTAAAAACAGATTCGATCTCTCTGCGCTTCCAGTAAAGAAACAGCTTGACATGCACGTAGACGCTGATGAATTCTTATTTTTGGCGGAAAAAGAACGGTATCAATCTATGCTTATATCTCAGGATCTTCCTAATCCCAAAGAGACTTCCTACCTCAAAAGGGAAAATGAAATTGTCGAATCTGTGGCTTCATCTATGGCAACGTTTATTCACGGGAGTTTTGAAGAACTCAAAACTGCTGCTGAAGACATTCCCAATAAACTTTGGGCCATCAATAACGGTATCCGAAAAGTAAGAGGTACGAGTCTGTCTATACCAGATATAACCGGAGAAGAGATTGAAACATTTGCTCGTCTTGAATATGAGCGGTTACGTCGAATTCGAAGATTTGATGAATTATCAAACGGTAAAGAAAACATGTCTCAGAATAATTCTATTCTGTGGCTGAACGATTTTAATCAACTCAATGAAGATGAAAAAGACAAGTATAGACAGCTAGTCTATAAAATTCCTCCTATACTCAAAAAAGCTGGATATGAGATATATCGTTTGAAAAAGGTTGAAGAAATCACCGATCCTAAAGTTGTCGAGCGTCTTGCTCGATTTCATCATACCAAATATGTTGAATATAGAGAGAGTAAAGGAGAAACTCCTGACACGAATCCGTCACTGGTTGAGTTTGATAAATTACCGCCAGATATCCGAGAAGCAAATTTTGATAATATAAGAAAGATTCCTGAGAAATTGAGCTGGATTGACTATAAAATACGATACTTTGAATTGGCTAATGAACAAAAAGAGATGACTCTGACGCCAGAAGAAATCAAAAAATTGGCGATAAGGGAACACGATCGCTGGGTATGGCAAAAGATCACGCAGGGATGGGTCTATAAAGAAGGCAAAAAGGATTTTGTCAATAAAACCAGCCCATTTATTGTTCCGTGGAACAAGCTTCCACCTGATATTCGAGAAAATGATTTTAATTCTGTTCGCCTTATTCCAGAATTGCTCAAAGAGGCTGGATACGAAGCCTACAAGCCTGATTCCGAGAAAAGCGACTGAAACATGTTTATCTCCCTGGACCTAATATGAGAATTCAAAAGTATAATGAACTATATTTATAATACAAAAATATAATTAACGCTTGATATAATGTAAAAATATAATTATATTTATATACAATGCAAAAATATAATAACTATGAATATGATACGAAAATATAATAAGATTTAAACATAATACAAATATATAATAAAACATATATACAATACAAAAGTACAATGAGATATATATACAATACAAAAGTACAATAATACATGGAAAAAAGTCATATAGAGATAGAAGGGCTAAAAATCCGGAAAATGAGGCGGGATGAAGCCGAATTCGTGATCCAGATGGAAGCCGGCGAAGGGTGGATCCCTGGTATCCATGACGGGGAAATTTTTTATGAAACAGATCCTGATGGTTTTTTTATTGCAGAGGTTGAAGGAGAACCTGTAGGTTGTGTCTCTGCTGTTGCATATGACGATTACTATGGTTTTCTTGGACTTTATGTGGTTAAACCCGAATTCAGGAATAAAGGAGTAGGTGTTAAATTAACTGAAAAATGTCTGGAGCGTATGGGCAACAGAAATATTGGGCTTGATGCGGTAGTGGAAAACGAAAAGAAGTACCAGAATTTTATGAATTTCAAGTCCTTTTATAGCAACCTTCGCTTTGAGGGAAGAGGTGGAGGCGAAGTTCCGGATGGGCTTGTAAACGTCTCAGACGTGCCATTTGAAAGCCTGCTTGAGTACGACAGGGAAATGTTTCCGGCTCCAAGAGCTACTTTTCTGGAAAACTGGATTAAACAACCTGATTCTTATGCCTTTGCAGCCGTTGAAACAGGAAAGCTGAAAGGATACGGCGTTATAAGGAAATGCCAGATCGGATACAAAATAGGCCCTCTTTTTGCCGATGACCCGATAACAGCGGAGAAAATCTTTCTGGCTCTCAAGGCCTCTATTCCATATGAAGCTGTGTATGTTATAGATGTTCCGGAACCAAATAAAAAAGCACTGGAAATTACCAGAAAATACGGAATGAATGTAGTATTCACAACTATCCGGATGTACAGCCAGGGAGAACCTGGTATAAACCTTGAAAAAGTTTACGGGAGCACGACTCTGGAACTAGGGTGAATGTTTCTAATGTCAACCTGTGAAAAAAATCAAAATTATTTTCCAGGAAACGCACATGAAATTCTTCTAATCACAGGCACAAAGAAATGAAAGTACCTGAAAGAACTTTCATGCCAAATATCCTTATACCTGAGGATATTATGAAAAGGAATTAAAGTCCATGAGATTTACAAGTTTCTAAAAAAAAGTACTAAGCATAGCAACTATTTATTGCTATTACCTGGGTAGAAAAAATCAAAACAAAGTCTGATGTATATTCTGTCTGAATATAGAGCGCCTAGTTTTGCCCTACGCATTGAATTCTACGCATCGAATTATTAGATAGGAGGGCTACATTCACAGAAGCCCATTTTTTATCTAATACTTTCCGTTCTACTCGTCAGCCGGGTTAAACCAGCATCCTTACTCGGCTTTAATGCGTTTAATGGTTGTAGGACGCTCTTTTACCAGGATTCTGTGTCCGCAGTACGGACACCTTATACCTGTGTACTCGTAGTCGATTTCCACTTTCTGTTTACATCGAGTGCACTTATAACCCATACAACCACAACCCTAAGATATTACTTTGCCTCAGCAACATTCTTCATCGTCCGCAGCAGAGTCTGGCCAACACTGGTATAGGGAATATAAGTTCCGCCAGCGAAGGTATGTCCGCATTTGCTGCATTTCCAGATGCCGGTCCCAATTCTCTTTACGGTAGGCCTGGCACATTTTGCACATACATGCGGAGCTCGCATGCGTTCTTCCAGGTCTGCAACAAGTTTTCTGTCCTTTCTTCCATATCTGGCACCGAATCTGCCTGCTGACCTGGAAATCCTTCCTTTCTTAGTAAACTTTTTTGCCATCGTTAAAACTCCCTAAAATGAAAACGTTTATAAGTGATTGAATTCAGAACCTGCTGGCCCGCGGGGCAAGTCCCTGAGGCCAGATTGCCAGGTTATATAATCACCTCTTGCACGTATACTTAGACCGTAATACTGCATTTAATATTTATATTTAATTAATCCTTGCCTGGTCATTCCTTCTTTACCAGTTCTTCCAGATAAAGTTCCCTGATTTCGGCTGCCTTTTCGCATGCCATATCTATTGCTTCCAGCACCTCAGCCTCTGTGAACGGAACAGGGCCCATTTTTTGCATGCCTGCGATAGACCCATCCAAACTTGAGACCACCGTTAATTTCGTCTCACAAACAGCTTCCTCATCCAGTGACGGATCCACCATAAGCTTTGAGCCTATCTTGGCAAGAGTCACACCCACAGGCACCTCTTTCATTGCAAGGGGTACATCCGCACCGATTCCCTGCTGCTCGTTAGGGACAATTGTAGTCATAAGGGCTGCAATAGCAGCGAGACAGGCCGCATCAATGACATTTCCGTCATCATTGAGTACATGGACATCTATATAGATGATCCAGACGGATTCTCCAATGCTTATGCAAAGCTTCTTTATATCAATTGCGCCTGATTCCCTGATTCCCCTGTCTACAACCCTTGCCATTTCGATTGCTTCTTCTCTGGGAGGGCCGGGCTCAAACTCTGGGGAAGCAATAGGGTTGAGTTCCAGATTAGTAATAATTACGCCTTCATCGTGAGAGTCCTGAAAAGGAGTTCCTGGCTGAAGCTTAACTCCTACAAGAATCTGGGTATCTCCCAGGGTTACCTTTGCCGAGCCCTCGGCTTTCGAGATAACATTCGTTTCGAGCTTGATATCTCTGAAATCTTTAAATCCGCGCCCATCCTGGCGCTTTCCCTTAATCATAAGGTTGTAAATATAATCCTTCTTAAGTGTAGCAATAATTTCACTCATCGGTTTCACCTCTGCTTCCGGATTCAGATGGGTCTTTTACTACCTTCCAGGGCCCTTTGCATTCTTCTTCAGGCTCTTCTACGGGCTGTTCGACAGGAGCCCCTTTCCTGGACTTAGCTTTGGACTCAATCTCTGGTTCGGATTCAAAAGTTTCTTCTGAAGCAGCTTCTTCAATCCCGGTTTCTTCTTCAAGCTGCACTTCTTCTTCAACCTCTGCCTCCTCTTCAAGCTGAGTTTCGGCTTCCTCTTCAGCAAATTCCTCTATCTCGGGCTCGGCTTCGACTTTTTCTCCGGAAACAGTTTCTTCAAACTCAGCTTCCTCTTCTTCAGCTTCCTCTTCTTCACCTTCTTCTTCTTCAGCTTCCTCTTCTTCACCTTCCTCTTCTTCACCTTCCTCTTCTTCACCTTCCTCTTCTTCAACTTCCTCTTCTTCAGCTTCCTCTTCTTCAACTTCCTCTTCTTCAACTTCCTCTTCTTCAGCTTCCTCTTCAGCTTCTTCTTCAGCTTCCTCTTCAGCTTCTTCTTCAGCTTCAATTACTTCTTCTATAGCTTCTCCTTCTATTACTTCAGCCTCGGCATCTTTAATGATCTCTTCAAGCTTCTCGCACTCGGGAGCTTCTTCATTAACAGCACAGGCTTCAACGGTTTCTTCGGAGAGCCCCTCTTCAGGTTCCTCAGCTTCCTCAACAATCTCTTCTACAAATGCTGCTTCGGAAGCATATTCAAGAGAAGGTTCAGTTTCTACAACTTCGAGCTCAGTCTCTTTAGCCTCTTCAGCGGTTTCGACTTCAGGTTCTTCAACAGGAGTCTCAAACTTTTTCCTCAGCACTGCCTGCTGAATTTCAAGGATTTCTTTGCAGCCTTTCTTCACAAGCTCGAAGCCTTTTCGAATTTCATCAGGAGTTAGATTTCCGTCCATCTGAAGCAGGGTAATTTCTCCATCCTGGGTCATTGCAACAGGAAAATCAGCCTCTCCATAATTGTCCTCTTCTTTATTGAGGTCAAGCACTATCTGCCCGTCAACTTTTCCAAAAGCACAGGAAGTAACCAGGCCTTTCATAGGAATGCCTGCGTCTGCAAGCGCTATGCTTGAGGCATTAATTGCTGCTGTCCTTGTCCCTGCATCAGCCTGAAGTACTTCCACAAAAATATCGATTGCAGTTTTCGGGAAAAGCTCTGCCATAATCACCGGTTCAAAAGCTTCCCTGGAAACTTTTGAAATTTCAATGCTCCGTCTGCTGGGTCCGGGTCTGGCGCGGTCTTCAGTGGAAAAAGAAGCCATATTATATTTATAACGGATAACTGCAGTATCTGCGCGCTGTGAACGACGGGGATGAACTTCTCTTGGGCCAAACACACCTACGAGGACTTTGTTCCTTCCCCATTCAAGATAACATGAACCGTCGGCTCGCGAAAGAACGCCGATCTCAATTTTCATGGGCCTTATCTCATCCGCATGCCTCCCGTCAAGGCGCAGCCCATCGTCATTGATTAATTTTACAGATTTACCACTCATACTTTAATCTCCAAAAAACTCCTAACAACTACTTTACAGAAGCTTCCCTAAAATCTCTCATGCTTATCCAGAACTCAGTTATTTGGATCCAGCAGCACATCGATCTTCCTGTAAATCTCTTCGGAATGATCTTCTTTTGGCAACTTTATCTCTTTCTTAGCGCTTTTAAAAAACTTGGCGGGCTTTGATTCTTTCTGCTTGCTCCGCTCATTTTTCAAAAAGTTATAGATCCTATCCGTCAATCCGGAACGTTGGGCTTCGGCTTCGATCTTCCGGAGAGCCTTACTTAAAAGCTCTACATCGTCATCCTTTCCATCAATCCATATTCTGCCGTTCTGGCCAACGAAAATGCTGCAGTTTGTTTCTTTCTTCAGCATTGAGATCATGGAACCACCGTGCCCTATCACACGTGGGACTTTCACAGGCTCAACTTCGACGATCTGGCCTGATTTTAGTTTATGAAAGCTTGAATCTCTAAGGGCAAGCTCAACTTTCATGGAATTGTCTACATCTTTTACTCTAAGGATTATAGAGTCACCTACATCCAGAACTTCATGCATCTCCCGGGATTCTATTCTTCTGGGATACTCGGACACATGGAACAGACCGTCATAAGGAGAAGCAATGTCCATTATCCAGTTGGATGGCGTAACCACAATAACGATCCCGATCACCACATCATTTGCGGAAGGGATATAAACTCCCGCAAGAGGGATCACTCCAACTTTATCTTCTTTGAGATTTTCAATACCACAAAATAAAGAATAGATTTTGTCGTTCTTGACATAAGTCCCGTATCCGGCTTTTTTCGAATTCTCGGATATCAGGTCACCAGGGATCACTATTTTTTTATCCATCCAACATCCTCTTATAAAAGTTTAGTTTGAGCCTCTCCCTTCGTAAGATGATTTATAAGAGCGTAAAAATCAGTTTGGACTCCTGCCGGAATTCTTACCACTGCAATCCAGGAGCCGTCACGCTGCCATTCTTCTTTCGTAATGTTTCCTATCTTAGAAATATCTCCGTATGCTTTGGGAGCATATTCGGGAGGGATTTTCACAGCAACATTGACCTCTTCAAAGCGTATAGGTATAAGCGGGCGAATGGCTTTCATTGTGATGTTGACCAGCTGATCCACGCTTTTTAAGGGGTCTATATGCACCTTTGCCTCCTCCATCGCTTTTTCGATCCGTGCGGGAGGATGAGGTGCTTTTGTCTGGGGGTTTATTGCATTCCTGGAAATGGTATAAATAACTTTTTTCTTTTTTTCCTCAAGCATGCGTTTTCTCTGTTCAGCAGTGAGCTGAAGCTCCCCGCTTTTCAGGATCACGGCAGCAATCTGGAAGGGATCCGTTGTCTCAAAAGCATTGAGAATATCGGACTCTGCTGCTCGGTCCCCTCGGTTTGCGTCTTCGAAGATAGTTTCAACCGCCAGAATGTCTTCAAGGCTTACGTCTTCTCCTCGCTTATAGGCCAGAGCTCCTTCGGGCTCGACCAGGACTTCGAAGTGTTTGCTGCCTCTTTTAAGCCGCGCAGTCACTGCCTCGTCCAGGGACACCATTTTCAAATACCTTCTCCAAAATATAATTTTGAGAATCCGAAGATTCTCTGAGTACTCAATCTCAACTATATATAGATTTTATTCTTTGTTCTCAGTTTCCTTGTGTTTTGCAAGGATCTGCTGAACATAATTCTCAACTTCTTCAGGAACTAATTTCCTGAATTTCTTGTCCTGAAGCGACACAATACCTACCTCAAGGGTAGATGCATCGAACTTGCCTTCGGCAGCTCTATAGAGTGCATCCATACCTAGAAGGATGGCCGCATCAATATTCATGTCTTGCCTGTACTCTGCTTCAAAGACCTCAACGACTGCATTTCTGCCTGCGCCTATAGCTGTCGCCTTGTATTCCAGAAGAGCACCGCTCGGGTCAGTCTCAAAGAGCCTTGGCAGGTTGTCATCCACACCTGCAATCAGAAGTGCAGTTCCATATGGGCGAACTCCGCCGTATTGGGTGTAGGTTTGCTTGTGGTCGCAGATTTTCTTGGAGATAACCTCCACACCTATGGGTTCATCATAAGAAACCCTATTAACCTGCGCTTCTACACGAGCTCTGTCAACAAGGGAGCGGGCGTCTGCCACAAGCCCTGAGGTCGCAGCTCCTATGTGGTCGTCAATCTGAAAAATCTTTTCGATTGATTCGGCTTCTACAAGCCTGCTGGTTATTCGCTTGTCAACGAGCAGCACTACCCCGTCAGCTGCCTTGATCCCCACGGCTGTTGTTCCCCTCTTGACCGCTTCGCGGGCATATTCTACCTGAAAAAGTCTTCCATCAGGGCTGAAAACCGTAATTGCCCTGTCATAGCCCATCTGTGGTGCCATCTGCATATTCCGTATCTCCCTTAATTTTTATTGTATATTGTTATTATCTTCCCGGCAAGAAACCGGTCTTTTTTCCTTTAAGGATCTCTGTCCGCAGGCTCGTAGCTAAATCACCGCCCTCCCCAAAAAGGCTTTGGTCAGTGATTGTGAACTGCTGCGAGGATATCCGAAAATTCAGGAGCTTTAAGTCCCCGACCCGGCATTCAGGTAAGGAAACCGACTTTTGATTTCCTATAACGTATTTCTTCCTTATTAGAGTTTTTTACCTTTTTTTCGGAACTTCCAATCCTGAAATACTTTTCTCGGACGAAAACTGCGGGAAATACCCCAGTTACAGGGAATTCAAAGGCACTTATACCCTGCAAAACTTCTACCATACAAAGTACGTTTTCCAGAATCTGGGTTCGCGCACTTCAGGAGCCTTTTTAATGGTTTTTAAGGTCCAGTTTCAATGTTAACTAAGTCTGCTAATAAAGTGTATTTACTCAGTTATAATGCTTGTGAGACCCGAAATTTTCTGTTGCTTAGAGTCGTATTTTGAGCCCTCTATAAAAGGGTTGTTGCTTCCACCGCTTCATTCTATACAGGGTTTCAATCTACGTTCCAATCAGACTCGTAATTGTATGAATTTTCTTCGGACCAGTTATTTTTTTGTCATATCAATGAACGTTATATTTGTTACGCTAATATACTCATTAATATACTCATTCATCATAGTATATATCAGACAGCGTCCTGATAGTTTATTATAATAGTTTCCTCAAAGCCGAAGATTTTCAACCCTGGCACAAAGCCATTAATCGGAAAAGCTGCTTGATTTAATTTCCCGAATCCTGAAAATTTGAAGCTCTTAAATCACCGGGCGTTAATATCCTCAAATTCTAAGTTCATTTTTTCTGAGCCCTGCAGTTTAGCTTTGCAGAATCTTGCCCAGGTCATTATTCTTCAGATGTTTTGGATTTTCCTGATTTCTGGCTCAAAGGCCGTATTCTGAAGAAATTTCTCGGTTGCCCTTTTAATCGTGCCTGAAGTTCCGAGTATATGCACAGTTGCCCTTTTTCCATTGACCCGTGTGAGAGTTGCCAGAGACGCTCTCGTTTCTTTTACTTTCGTATGAGAGCACTGGATAATACCTTTAGATTCTTCAAAACCGAGCACTTTGATATCACATTCACTTGCAGTAACGTCTCCAAGCAAGGAAGATGCCGAGGACATGACCTCTTTGACCAGGTCACTTCTGCTGACTGGCACTTCGAAAATCAGCTCAAAGGCCAGATAGCGTTTTTTCGCACGAAGCGAAGGAAGAAGGCGTTTCAACAGTAATCTCCCTCCTCAAGAACCTCAATACCTTCTCTAATATAGCCGGGACCAGGGCGGTTCCTTGAGATTATTCTTTCAGGCACAACAGTGATGGCTTCAAGGGCTTCGTCTTCTTCAAGCCCGCAGACTTCAGCCAGAGCAAGGGTCTCCATGGGAGAGCGAAGGTCAAAACAGGACATAGCACCACTTGAAAGAACAAGGGAAACATCGTACTTTCTGGCAAGGTCAAGGTTTGCTCTTAAATCCGATAACAGACGAACGCGCCTTGGCCCTCTTGAATGAAGGAGGGGCCTTATTGTCAGGCCGATTGCGACATCGTTTTCAGCTGCGGCCTTTGCAAGCACCTGGTTTAACCCACTGCTTTTAGCAAAAGCCGGGTGGTTCAGGATATCTACTCTCGGGTTTTCCAGAGCAGCCCTGTTGACGTTTTCTGAACCTCCGTGCACTATCAGGACATCCACGGACTTCCTGAATTTTCCAATAAGCCCGTGAAGTTTCGAGGGATTTTCCTCCACAAGCTCGATTCCCCTGAAAACCTCAAATCCGTTAGTAAAGGGCAATACAGGTTGTGATTGAGGAAGTTTATCAGAATGGTTTGCAAGCGCAATCCCGCTGTACCCTAAATGCCGGGCAAAAGCAGAAAGTTGCTCAACAGTATTTTCTCCATCAGGCACTGCATGAACGCAAAAGTCATAGAATTTAGGTTTACCCAAACAACTCCTCCACAATAGCTCCGGCTTTTTCCCGGTTTTTCGGATAAGTCTCGATCTTGACTTTTGCAGTGATCGCATCCGAGGAATCAGTCAGCCTCACCTGCTGTAAGTATGCAGCCTGCTTGTCAAAGCGGAGATGGAAGACTTGATCGTCGTCCAGCCTCTCGGGCATTTCTTCCCTCAGCTTTGCTACGTCTTCTTCGGAAAAGTTCTCTCGTACGAAGCGGGCAAAACTAAGACAGTCTGCCTTTCTTTTGAGCTGTACGCTCAGGATAGTAATGGGATTTCCATGATGCCCTTCGGCCTGGAGCTCTTCAATCAGTTTGCTTCCTTCCCGGACGCCGGCACCGGATAAAAAAAAGTCCAGAGCCGCACGGACTCTGGATACGTCTTCGGTTGCGTGGGCGATCACACGCAGTATTATGTGATGAATCACTTGCCTCGACTCTGGTTTGCACGGATACTCGGTCTGGTCTTTTCAGTACCTTTTCCGCGTGTAGACATGCCTCTGCCCTTCCGGCCGGCACTGGTCTTACCCCTTGCGGCCCTGTCTCTGACGGAAGGATCGCATACCCAGTTAAGGCTCTTATCGCTCTTTATTACTGGGTGGAAGGGGTCTACAAGAATAACTTCAAACCACTTGTTCTTTCCGTCCTCCCCTACCCAGTAGGAGTTCAGGACTTCAAGGTTCGGGTATTTGCGGTCTGCACGGGCTTCGGCAATTCTCTGAATGCTCATGCCGCCTGTGATCTTGTTTACTCCCATTCTCTGAGTTCTTCTACCTCGGTTGAACCTAGTTTTACCAAGCCCTCCGCGGCGTACTTTTACTCTAGCGACGACAATGCCTTGCTTGGCTTTGTATCCAAGGGAGCGTGCCCTGTCGATTCGAGTTGGTCTTTCTATTCTGGTCACAGATCCCTGCTTTCTCCATACCTGCATGCGCTCCCAGCGGAGGTCATTCACGTAAGTTTCATCAGGGTTTTTCCATGCATCACGTACATATGTATAAAATGATTTTACCAATTTAAACACCAGGTTTCACTTTTGTTTCACGGTTCAGCCCTGCCTGCAGGACCACATTCCAACGGGACCTAATCCCGAAAATGAAACATGCGATAAACTGAACCATTTGATTTAAAGCTTTGCCCGTACAAAGCTCGATTAAGTGAAAAATCCACAAAAAAGAGAAAAATCCACAAAAAAGAGAAAAATCCACAAAAAAGAGAAAAATCCACAAAAAAGAGAAAAATCCACAAAAAAGAGAAAAATCCACAAAAAAGAACGAAATCCACAAAATAGAGGAAAGAGGGGACATATAGGATCCTCTTCAAATTGTATGGATAAAAGTAAATTTCATGTATTTGCTGGAAATATAGAAATTTAAAAACATAATCAAGTCTGAAAACAACATCAAGCGATGCATCAAACTTTATAACTGTATGATAAAATGGTTATATATTTTTCGGGTTGGAAAATTATCCATTGAATTTGAAGAGGATACAAAAACATAAATTATGGTGAATATAATATAATTACTAAAGTTCCTGGGGAAGTAGGAAAGTAAGAGAATTCGATAAAACTCTCCAATTCATATATTCCTTACAAAATTGGGAGTTAAGGTTGAAAATTCTCTATTGAATTTGAAGAGATACGATTCTTGTAGAAATGAGAGAAATATCGAGACAGGAAATTACCCAATTGTAGAAATAAAAATGGTTTTGATACAATCTGTCATCAAAGTCGAGTTAAATCTATTATATTCAAATAATATTATATATTTATATAGTTGCAGTAGAAACACTTTAACGTTAATGAATCATCGACAGTAGGCATATTGCCTTCCTAGAGAGGAGCCTGAAGGGGCATATGAAACCAAAAACTGAAAAACTTCTAGCAAATAATCCGAATCCTGTGCTTAGTGTCGATAAGGATGGTACTGTTCTTTACTCAAATGAAGCTAGTGAACCCTTATTGCAGGAATGGGGCACGAAAATAGGAGAAAAACTGCCGTCTTCTATCGAAGATTTAGTGCTAAAAACAGTTTTCAGGAATATTCCGGAAACAAAGGAAGTTAGAGTGGGAAAAAGAGTATACCTGATCAATTTTTACCCTTTCCCGGAAGAAGGGTGTGTCAACGTTTATGGATTTGATATAAGTAACCGTGCGGGCCTTGAAGAAAAACTGTGGGAATGTGAGGAAAAGTACCGCAGCATCGTAGAGACAGCAAACGAGGGTGTCTGGATTACCGACACTGAAGCAGTTACTACTTTTGTGAATCAAAAAATGGCAGAAATGATCGGGTACACAACGGAAGAAATGATCGGGAAATCAGCCTTTGACTTTATCTATAAAGATGACATGGAAAATTTGCTTATCAGGATAAAATCCTTACAGACAGGCAGCAAAGAAAAAGGGTACGAAATGAAGTTCTGCCGCAAGGATGGCGGTATTGTCTGGTCGTTTGTGAGCTCTACGCCTCTTCTTGACGCAGAGGGAAAACATATCGGTAATATGAATATGCATTCTGATATTACCCAGCGCAAGAAAGCTGAAGAAGAGCTTAAAAGAACAAATGAGAAACTGGAGAAGTGGAACCAGGAAACAATAAACGAACGCCAACGTCTTTATAACGTGCTGGATACGCTGCCGGCAATGATAATCCTGTTAACGTCTGACTATCATATCGCCTTTGCCAACCGCAGGTTCCGTAAAAGGTTCGGGGACCCAGGTGGCCGGCATTGCTATGAATATTATTTTGGATTCACCCAACCGTGTGAATTCTGCGAATCACATAAAGTACTTGAAACCGGTCAACCTCATCATTGGGAGGTAAGCGGGCCGGATGGAAGCTTTTATGATGCCTATAATTTGCCGTTCACTGACGTTGACGGTTCTCCCATGATCCTTGAGATGGACATTGATGTCACCGAGCAAAAAAAAGCAGAAGAAAGACTTCAAGAAAGTGAGGAGAGATACCGCAACATTGTAGAGACAGCAAACGAAGGCATAAGCATAATTGATGCTGAAGAGAGAATTACTTTCGTCAATAAGCAGATTGAAGATATGTTTGGTTACAGTTCAGAAGAACTCGTTGGCAGGCCTATGTGGAACTTTCTCAGTGATGAAAGTAAGGTTACTATCAAACATACTTTAAAAAAAGGATGGGAAAACGTCAATGAGAGTCTTGAAATTCAATTTATGCGTAAAGATGGCTCAGTTATATGGACTCATACAAATTCCAAATCTATTTTTGATAAAGATGGCAAGTTTTTAGGAACTCTGAACCTTCATACTGACATCACCAAGCGAAAGGAAGTTGAAGAAGCTCTCAAAAACTTTGAGATTGCTCGTAAGAAGGAAATCCATCATAGAATCAAGAATAACCTTCAGGTAATCTCATCATTACTGGACCTTCAAGCTGAAAAGTTCAGAAATCGAAAGAATATCAATGAATCGGAAGTCCTGGAAGCCTTCAGGGAGAGCCAGGACCGAGTGATATCAATGGCCCTTATCCATGAAGAACTGTATAGAGGTGAAGAGCTCGATAAACTTAACTTTTCGCTATACATTAAGGAACTCGCTGACGCTCTTTTCTCGACTTACAGACTTGGTAATTTTGATGTCAGCTTAAGTATGGACCTGGAAGAAAATATATTACTTGACATGGACACAGCAGTTCCGTTAGGAATAATTGTCAATGAGCTTGTTTCCAATTCTCTTAAATACGCATTTCTCAACAGGGACAAAGGAGAAATCCAAATCAAGTTTCATAAAGATAATAACAGAGAAAATAGAAGCAACATAGAAGAAAGCAAAAGCGAAGAATATAAGACTACAAGTTTTATATTAACAATTTCCGATAACGGCGTGGGCATTTCTGAAGACCTTGATATCAAAGAACTTGATAGCCTGGGGCTTCAGCTTGTAATTTTCCTTGTCGACCAGCTAGATGGAAAACTTGAACTGAAAAAAGGAAATGGGACAGAGTTCATTATCAGGTTCACTGTAGTAGAAAAAAATAATCATCAGCATCAGCGCCACACTTAAATGAGTAAAGAGTAATTTATTTTGGCTTGTAGAAAACCTATCTAAACCAGCTTCAAGAGGCTGAAAAGATTTAATTTATATTTGTAATATTCGGATTCTATTCTTAATGTCAGATATTTACAGTTATTTCTTTATAGTGGTTCAGGAATCTGAATTTTTCATACTTCATTATCATTTGATTATCAAAAAGGAGACTTACTTTTGGGAACAATTAGTGAAAAAATTTTTTCCCGGGCAGCGGGAGCAGAGGCAAAAGCAAACGATTTTGTCCTTGCAGATATTGATTACGCAATGGCGCATGACGGCACCTCAGTACTTGCAGTTAATGCTTTTAAAGAAATGGAAATGGGGAAGGTCTGGGACCCCTCAAGGATTGTAATTCCTTTCGACCACATCGCGCCTGCAAATAATGAAACATCAGCTACTTTGCAAAAAGAAATAAGGGAATGGGTAAAGGAGCAGGGGATTCCGAATTTTTATGAGCTTGGAGAAGGAATCTGTCATCAGGTACTCCCCGAAAATGGATTCGCACTGCCTGGAAAACTGGTTGTGGGCGCTGATTCACATTCCTGCACCTATGGGGCTTTCGGGGCTTTTGCTACAGGCGTGGGAGCTACCGATATGGCTGAAATTTTTGCTACAGGTAAGCTCTGGTTTAAGGTGCCTGAGAGTTTCAGGTTCACGGTTGAAGGAAGGCTTGGAAAAGGGGTTTATGCAAAAGACCTGACCCTTTACCTTATAGGGAAGACTGGTATCGATGGTGCCACCTATAAGGCTGTAGAGTTTTACGGACAGGCTATCTCCGAATTATCGGTTTCCGGAAGAATGACCCTCTGCAATATGGCAATCGAAATGGGAGCAAAAACAGGGATTGTTCCACCTGACGAGAAAACCTTCGATTTCCTGAAAAATAGGGCAGTTGCTCCCTATGAGCCGGTTTATGCCGACAAGGACGCGGTCTATGTAAAAGAATCTGTCTTCTCTGCCGAGGATATTGAACCTCAGGTAGCCTGCCCGCATCAGGTTGACAATGTAAAACCTGTAGGAGATGTTGCAGGTACCCACGTAGACCAGGTTTTCATAGGGACGTGCACAAATGGCAGACTTGAAGACCTTGAGGTCGCAGCAGCAATTCTTAAAGGAAAAAAGGTTGCAGTCAGGACTATTGTAATTCCTGCATCTCGCACGACTCTCCTTGCAGCAATTGAGAACGGAACAATGGAAACTCTGCTCAAAGCAGGCATCACGCTTGCAACCCCTGGATGTGGGCCCTGTCTTGGCGCCCACCAGGGAGTGCTCGGAGAAGGAGAAGTCTGCCTTTCAACCGCAAACCGAAACTTTAAGGGCAGGATGGGAAAAGGTGGTTTTATCTACCTTGCATCCCCTGCAACCGCAGCAGCCTCGGCACTGGCAGGAGAAATTACTGATCCAAGGACAGTTTGAATCTGAGTATTGAATGCCAAAGAATTCGATGTGAGCAGCCGGGCAGAATCGTTTGAAACCTGATACATAGTTCTCAGGATTTTAAACTATCCTGCTTATCAGATTATTTTCTACCTATTCCGGATTTTCTATCTATTCCTGATCTTCTACCTATTTCCGGATTTTCTACCTATCCCGGATCTTCTATCTATTATCTCTTTAGATCTATTTTCTGTCTTTCCGAGGTATCTGTACAAAAATTCTAATTATATCCAGCGGGCATTTATACCATGAATCGTATATATTTTGGACAGGAGGGAAAACTATTACTGAAGAACTTAGTCACGATAACCTTTCACATTTGATTGAGCACTGGATCGAGCATAACGAAAGCCACATTGAAAGTTTCAAAGAATGGGCTCAGAGAGCCAAAAAAGATGGTTTTCTTGAAGCTTCCGAGGATATCCTTGAAGCTGCCAGTAAAATGGAGGAAGCAAATAAACATCTTAATAAAGCAAAAGAAGGACTTTTCCATAAGTGAAAAAAGCAAGAGCAAACTCTTAAGAACTTCCTTCTAAAGCTGTATCTTAAGAACTATTTCCTTCTAAAGCTGTATCTTAAGAACTATTTCCTTCTAAAGCTGTATCTTAAGAACTGTTTCCTTCTAAAGCTGTATCTTAAGAACTATTCTTTAAGAGCTCTGTGGCAGGATTTTCGCGTGGCGGGATTTCTGTCACTATTTTTGAGTTTCCTGGCATAAAGGTGCTTTCAGGTGCCTTTATTTGTTTATTCCTTTTATTTGAAGAGTTACATGCTTATTTTTATATTTAATCAAACTTTCAGGGCCCTGCTTCGGTAAGGATGCCTTTTACTTCATTTAAATCTGCAATAAGTTCTGAAACACTTGATTCCCCAATATACTTCATGAAATTTTGCTCTTCCTCAGGGCACAGGTCTTCGCTTTCCAGCAACTCTTGAATCAGGTTATTTCCAAAAATGCCAGGAGCAGGGTTTTCACTTTCAGTTTTTCTCTTTTCAGGAATTTTATATTCTTTATCATTATCTTCTAAAGCAAGTCTTTTATTTTCTCCGTTTTCATAATTTTCTAAATCAGCCTCGACAGTTTCTGGTTTGTCTGTATTTTCCAGAAAAGCAATTTCTTCAGCTTTTTTTCTCATATCATCGAAATCAGCTCTTTCATCGCCTTTCACATCATTTTTTTCGCTGGCAGAATCTGCTTCTTCTTTAACCCCTATCTCTGTTATATTGGCCTCTTCGATTTCAACGGTTTCTTTTGATTCAAGAGATTTATCGGAGCCTTCAACTTTTTTACCTGTTTGGCTATTTATCCTCTCTGAAATTCCGGCATATTCTTTTTGCAAAGAATCAGTTTCAACTTCAAGAGATCTGGATACTTCTTGATGCATATTTCTGCGAAGCGGCGGAAAGATTTCCTCTCTCCAGATAAACTCAGATATTTCTTCTCTTTTTTTGTCTTCGGTTTCTTGACGCTGATCAGTCCGGGACTCAAATTCTTTCTTTTCAATCCGGGATTCAAGTTCTTTCTTTTCAACCCAGGATTCAAGTTCTTTCTTTTCAATCTGGGATTCCAATTCTTTCTTTTCCCTAAACAGTTTCCTGATTTTGATTTCAACCTCCTTTTTACTTTTTATCAAATCCCCAAGTTCCATATCATCTTGGCTCCCAGGCTTAGATATCAAATGCTTCAATTCGTTAACTTTTAGAAATTTGAATCCATTGATTTTTAGATTTTTTAGCCCTTTAATTCTCAAGTTATTTAATGCATCCATTCTGTTACCTCCCACCAACCCTGAATTTTTCTTTTAGCTCTTTTAGTTCAAATTTACATTTAGTTCAAATTTATATTTAGTTCCAATTTATATTTAGTTCAAATTTATATTTAGTTCAAATTTATATTTAGTTCAAATTTATATTTAGTTCAAATTTACATTTAGTTCAAATTTGCATTTAGTTCAAATTTGCGTTTTTCAATTTATCACATCTGAAATGTAAATACCCCTGATACAACCGGCGGGACAATGATTATGCATAGCCCGGAAATTCCTGACATCAAGCCTCCATAGAAAAAGAGCTTACAGTTTCCTCCACCCTCGACAATTTTTACTACAAGAGTATTTGAAATTGTTAAAATAAGCACCACGGAAAGGGTAAATGTATAAAGCAACGGTATGCTTTCAGTAACATTGAACATGCTCATCCCCATTCCGGAAGCGCCTCCCTGAATCGAAGAATAAGACTCATTCATTCCAGAAACGAGCCCGCTAAATTTGGAAATTATCTCGATTATAAAGATTAGAAGCCCGATCATAACAACATGGAGAGTTATGGCAAGGCCGCGAAAACCGGAACTGACCAGCTGTCTTTTCATCCTGAGAAGTACAATAGAAAGACTTGAGGATGAGACTATTTCTCCTATTTCGGCAGGGTCTCCTCCAAGCTCAACTGCGTCCGTGAAGATCCTTGAGCATCGGTTGATCAGTTCGGAACCTGTTTCTCCTATGAATTTATCCCAGCAGAGCTTCGATTTAAGTCCCAGGGAAAGCCCTGCATCTAATTCCTCAACTCCCGGCCTGAGGCCGCCTATAGTTTCTTTATCAAGGTCCTCCATTGCACTTCGAATAGTGATTCCTGTTGTTCCTGCAAGAGTGCCCAGGGTCTTCACAAATGCGGGAAAACTACTATCTCTTTCATTGACATTTCGGTCGTCTATCATCGCAAAGAAGCCTATCGGAAGCGTAAAGAAAGTTATTGCAAGCAAAATATACTGGAGCTCTGTACCGATTAGAATGAGAACAATGACCGAAATTGCTCCCAGCGGAAGCAAAATCCGACTCAAAAACCTGATAATTTCCTGTTCCTTTGACCGCCTGCTCAGGGTATGAAGCTTCTTTTCAGCAGGAGCGGCTTTATATATAATAAAAAGCGCAATCCCACAGATAAAAACAGTTAGTAATACAACAAGAAAAGCAATTGTTCCGATATTTGTTATATTATAGATCATGACTGAAACAAGAATTATAGTAACAACAAGGGTTACGGACACCATCAGGGCAGTATATCCATCGGTCCATTTTTTCAGGGATTCGATACTTCTTTCATATTCATTGGAAAATATTTCTTCCCTTGTTAGTTTTTCTTGCTTCAGAAAGTTTTTTTCCGGTTCTCCAGACGAAAGAATATTTGACATTCGTCCAAAAAGCTTTGAAAGGTACTCGTCCTGCAATCGCTGAGATATATATTTGCAGGCTTTTGCATATGCATAGCCCCATTTTGAGGCAAGGTTATGAATCTGCCTGAAATATTTTGAAGCTTCATACTCTTTCTGAGAGCCTGCATAATCGAAAATCCTATCTCTTTCAATATCAGCCGTTGAAATCGCTGCCATATAAGTAAGAAGGAAGAGCATATCGTCATTTACTCTTTCAACAACCTTTGTGTCCTTCAGTTGCCGTGCAAGATTAAAGTAGCCCTCAAACCCATGCTGGTTAGCTTCTGCTTTCAGGTACGCAAGTTTCTCCTCAGGTCTCATGACATTTCTCATGATATTAAACCAGCCTCCTCAATCTGGATCAAAGTATTGAAGAGATCGTAGAAGTTGGTAATTTTCGCCTGATGGATCTTCTTGAGTATTTTTCCTTTCCTTTCAAGTTCGGAATATATTTTTCGGACCTGGTTTTCCGGAATTCCCATACGCGGAGCAATCTTTTGTTCCAGCAAATATGAATTATTTTTTCCCGTAAATTTGAAAGTATCTGTTGCAGGGTCCCACTTAAATATGTCCATGAAATTGAAAGCCTGATTATAGGAATCATAGCCTACGATTTCGTTTATGCTCAGGACTCTCCTTCCCATCCCTTTTCCAGGGATATTTACCGCGCTCTGGATGATAACCACATTCAGGTTATCTACATAGTTCTTGGGAACATTGATAGGGTCTCCTGTTAGCCTTTGAATGAGTTTTTCGACGGATGCGGCATGGAAAGTAGACATGACAGGGTGCCCTGTTTGCATAGCCTGAAAAGCAATGCTGCCTTCTACTCCACGGATTTCTCCGATTATAATCTCATTTGGGCGCTGGCGAAGGGCAGCTTTTAACAGGTCAAACATCGAGACATCAGACCCGCTATCCTCTCTTGTAGTCCTTGTAACCTCTCTGGTCCAGTTCTTGTGGGGAACCTGCAGTTCCGGCGTGTCTTCAATAGAAACTATTTTTGACTCCGGGGGAAGAAAAGTAGTTATTGCATTCATCATAGTGGTCTTTCCGGAAGCCGTTTCCCCCGAAATAAAGCAGTTCATCCCTGCCCTCAGCATCATCCACATATATGCAGCCATAATGTAGTCAATTGTCCCAAAGTCAATAAGCTCAAGAATAGAAATCGGAGTTCCCATAAATTTCCTTATGGTAAAATTGCTCCCCCTTCTGGATACATCTTCTCCGAACACAATGTTAATCCTTGACCCGTCCGGAAGAGCGGTATCAACTATAGGATCTCGATATGTGATTGGCTTTCCTACCTTCTCGGACATCTGTATTATAAAAGAGTTAAGTTCCTCAGTCTCCTGAAACGTAATTGCTGTTTTAAGGGACGAAAATACCTTATGCTCGACGAAAACCCTCCCAAGCCCACTGCAACTTATATCTTCTATATTTGAGTCCAGCAACAGAGGTTCGAGCATTCCCATTCCGATCTTGTCCCTTATCATAAGATATTTGATAGCTTGAAATTCTTCAGGAGTTACCCGGATGTTTTCCCATTTTTTCATTTTGAAGACTTTACCGGCTTCTTTTAAATTTCCAATCAATCCGAGCCTCAATTTGTCATTTTTCTCTCTCGTGACTGTTTTATTTCCCTCAAGACCTTTACTTTTTTTTTCTGCACTTTCGTTTACGTGTTCTTCTATAATGCAAACCTTTTCAAGGGCCCTTTCCAGAAGTTTTTTCTTTTCTTCCAGGTCCTTAGTATCAACATCCTCATCATGTATAACGTCGATAAGCAGCTTTTCTACAGCCTCAAGTGTGCTGTCCATATCCTGAAAAAGACAGGGTTCTATCGGGATATAGTAATTTCTTATGTCTTCTTTATCAGGATAAATGTGAACGGCAAGTCCTTTTCCAATAGGATAAATTAGGTTTGGGTGTCTGATACCTTTCATAGCTCTTGAGATCTTTAAATGGAACTCCGGGATTTCGACTTGTTCCAGAGGAAGTCGGCATATATAATCAAGAATGTGACTATTTTCTTCCCTGCCCACAAATTCCCGCAATTCTGAAGTAAGTCTCAAACGTACATCCTCTCTGGAGCGCTTTCCATTTACCGGTGCAGGCAACGGGTTGAAAGGTAGAGCGTCCATTTTAAATCCTCATTCGAGCCTTCTTTCTTAAGAGCATTTTTTCCGGATGTTTTTCCTCTTTCAGGCTTTGACTTTCGAAACTGGAATTATTTTAAGTCCACATTCACTGTTCACATCAAAACTTAACATATTTCCAGTAGTTTTTCTGGCACCCCTCAACTTCTGAATTTCCATAGTCTTTATCAGTTTATCTCCGACCTGTTCAATTCTCAGTTCCAGGCATGAATCGCAAACGGATCTTAGCCTGTAAAGCACTTCCTGGGAGAATGCATACCCATGAACACTTATTAAAATAGTCTTTCCTTTATCACAAAGTTTTACACATTCCCTAAAAAAATTCAATAAGGTATTTTCAGAAGTGTTAACCGCTAAAATCGTTAAAGAATCGATCAGGATAAGTTCTTCGTCACAGTCGTTTACGCATTTGAGCATCCTCTCTAGCAGATTATTACTTAGATCGGGATTTTCTTCAACATAGCTTGCATTTATTTCAAAAATCTTTGACCTGCCTATTATGAAATAATCTGATATGTCCTGATTCAGGCTTTCCATATTATTCAACAGGTTTCGGGAGGTTTTTTCTGTCGTCAAAGCTAAAACTTTTTTATCCTGGTTGAGAGCTCCCAACATAATCTGCTGCATGAAAATTGATTTTCCACTACCTTTTGCTCCTTCGAGAAGGCATAAAGAACCTGCGGGTATGCCTCCTTCCAGTTTCTTATCAATTTCCAGATTTCCTGAGGATATGAATTCTAAGGGTTTCTTCTCAGTTTCCGATTTATCTGATACCTCTTCACAAAATGCTTCATTTTCAAGAAATAAAGCCTCTTCCGAACTTACTCCCATACTTTTCCTCTCTCCCTTTTTTCAAAGATCAACTAATTTTTTATCTCCTTAGTTATCTAATTCAACTCATTGACTTAGCCTGAATAATTCTGGCCTATCAAACCAGTTATCTAATTCTGGCATATCAAATTAGTACTCTAAATCTGGCCTATCAAACCAGTACTCTAAATCTGGCCTATCAAATCAGCACTCTAAATCTGGCCTATCAAACCAGTACTCTAATTCATGCGTTAAAATATCCTGAAGCCTTTACTCCATTTGGGGCAGCCACCAGCAGCCAGTTTACACTCTTGTTTTCCAGGGAATCTTCGAGCAAAATCTGCAGTTCCATCTCCTCACCAGGATCAAGAATTCCGGGATTTACCAGATCTGGACTTATATTTCCCACAGTCCATTTGTTTTCTAATGCGTCTGAATCTCCCTGGTAGGGAACCCATATGGTTTTTGCAATGCCGGCTGTGTTGGAGTACTTCACTATCACGTCCATATAATCATAGTCTCCTACCTTTGTGGAGCCCGTATTATTAAGGGACACGAAAATGCCGGCCTCATTTGCAGAGATATTTGTAATTTCGATGTCGGTTTTCATTATCTCATTCTCATTTTCCTGCATTTCCATTACTGAATTTGCAAGAACGTCTGCCATGTAAAACCCCCCGCTTGAGCAGACATAAGATGCCAGGAGGAGAATTGCAACCGAAAGCATTGATGCAATAACCGTTCCGAACCCCATCATGACACCGTAAAATAGGCCTCTTCAGAAACCCCATTGTATGCACTAAATTTAATGAAATACTTCACTCTGCTGACAGGCACATCAACCGGCTTTAATCTGATCTGCAGTGTTTCCCCTTTGTCCCAGTTATCGTCATTGTTTTGCTCTATTGAGTAGTTCCAACAAGGAGCCAGACTTCCATTCTCATCATATGGTATTCTTTCAAATTTCCCGACCTCCCCAAAAAAAAGGTCCGATCTCGGTATCAAACCGGAAGATATCCCCTTAGGTCCCACGTTTTTAACCCATATGTGAATCTCTGAACCTTCATCGGCAGTTGTCTCATGTAATATTTCAAAATCGGTCTGGATCTGGTCTCCCATTGCATTAGTACGGCTGATTATAGGGTCTCCTGCAGAAATTACAGACGGGTATACAACTGAAACAAATGAAAATGCACAGATAATGGATGCTATTGTTAGAATCGCAGAGCTTATCGCTTCCCCACTCATTCTTCGACCCCGTCTTACTTTCTGGTTTCCCTTATCAGTTTGAATAAACTCAGGTAAGTTTGAAAAAACATAAACCAATTTGAATGAGCATATAGCAGTTAGATAATAGTGATATCTCAACCTGTTTATGTCAGAAATATCGATTATGCCAGTATCATTGATTCTGTCTGACAATAACGGTTAAATTATACAGTATTTACCTAAGTTTACTGACACTAATTAAATTATACAGTATTTGCCTTAGTTTACTGACACTAATAATGATTAACTGGTATTAATTTGAACATTTGATCTGCTTTTCAGTCAATTTGATGGTTCGTACATCTAGTCGGTTTCTTAGTTCGTACATTTAATTATAGAAAAATCCTGTCTTCCTTTTTTGTCTTCTCTCCAGCCGGAATCTTCGTAAAGAGGCTTTATTCCATTTTTGAATTCTCTTGGGTCGAGAATTGCACTCAATTGCGAAAGCACTGTAATATTATCTTTCATGCTAACCTTATCTTCACATGCAGGCTCTTCAATGGAAAGGTTTGCAATATTTTTGATAACATATCTGGTCTCTTCAGAAAGCGGTCCTGTAAGTGAATACAGGTCAAGCAGGACTTCCAAATTGCTGTGCCCAACTGTCCGGATGGCATAATCCACCCAGCGCATGAGCTCGACAAGGGTAAACGTATCGATTTTTCGGGATGAAATTTCAGGTTCAATAGCCTGCATTTCCTTTGTAGGAGTTTTCTGTTGTGGAATATTTCCTTCGGGAACTTCATCTGGAGAAAGGGTTCTGACCGGTTCCTGGGCACTTTCCTTATTTTTATCATTTTTTTCTTCATCAGCAGGCGGTTGAGTCTCCATTTCTGCCCCTTTTCCTTTTGTTTCAAGCCTTGGAACTCCATTTTTCTGGCCATTGAAAAAGGGATTTTCATTTCTGTTTACAAGGTCCCTTATATCCACGAGTAATTCCTTTATCTCCCCTTTTACGATTTTAAGTTCAGTTTCCATATCTGTTACTCTTTTCTCCAGTTCCATATTAACCACCTGAACAAAAAATGAAATTTCTTCATTTTCACATAAAAGAAGGGGGAAGTATCCCCTAAAATCCATAGGGATTACTTCAGAACCATAACCGGGTCGATCTGTGCGGGAGTTACTCTTGTTACTGGAACAATTGCACCTACCTTCGGTTTTATTTCAAGTCTGAATTCGACATTTTCCGCTTCACCATCAGTCGCAAGCAATGCGATGTCTGGGGTAGTATTGGGTACAGTGATAGATAATTGCACTTTCTCATGCTGTTCTAGAATCGTATCGCCGTCGTTATCCCCTATAAATAACGAACTCCATGCTACTACTGGGCTGTATATAGAACTGTCAGCATAAGATACCACCAGCATTCCATCGGTACTACTAGTTCCTATGTCCACAGGAGACTGTCCGGCTGTAAGCTGAAGGGTGACAAGTATTGTATCTACTGTATTGGGTGTAGCAGTACTTTCTTTTGCAACCACATCACCTGCAAGTTCAACTGAAGAAGTAGTCTGCTTTACACCTTCGTCGATAGTCTTCTTGGCGGTATCGGAGGTTGTAAACCCAGCCCCAAGAACCACATAAGAAAACACTGCTGCCACAACTACAAAAGCGGTCAGCACAATTGCTGATTCGAGCCCTGTAAAGGCTTTATCATCTTTTCTAAAAATGCTAAAAATTCCTTTCATTCTAGTTCACTCCATATGTTATTTTTGAATGAAAGTATATAGAGAAATTAAAGGGTCATGTTCTCAGCATGTCTATTTCTCAAGTTTAACAGAGTTTTTTGATGGGAAATGAGATATTCAGGAGCTGATCCACATGGTTCCCTATTAATTACCCCCATACACATACCCATAAATTTCCAATAGATACTAACATCTTCTGATTTATTAACTTTTCTTAAAAATTGGAAAAGATGGTAAATGAAGATATATTAATAAAGAATTATAGAAAAGCTGTCTACAAATTTGTGAATTATTCTTAAATTTGAAGCTGCTCCCAAATTTGGAACTGTTCTGAGAAAAATCAAAATCTCCGTAAATCAGTGGAAGTGTACCGAAAACAAGAGAAAAGTTTGAGTTTGAGGATTTTATCCCCAAACCCTATCCTGCGTGATCACAACCCTTTTCAAAAAAGGCTTGACCGAAAACCCTGTCGCCATTTGAGTTTGAGAACCTTATCCCCAAACCCTATCCTGCGTGATCACAACCCTTTTCAAAAAAGGTTTGACCGAAAACCCTGTCGCCATTTGAGTTTGAGAACCTTATCCCCGAACCCTATCCGGCGTGATAAACCGGCGCAACGGTTTGTGATCAACCGGCGCAACGGTTGCGTTAAAACTTTCCACGACCTAGCTGAGCATGGGCACGGGCAAGATGTCCTGCAGCCTGAGCTCCTATAAGGTTAATTTCTCCTGCAAGCACGGCAGAAGCTACGATTTCCGCAAATTTCTTAGAGTTTACTCCGGGAACGTCACCTGCGCCTGCAACGTCAAGAATGTTCAGGCAATCTCTCTGGGTCCCAAGACCAGTGCCTCCGCCAACGGTTCCCACAGGCAGAGCAGGTAGAGTAACAGAGCAGTGAATTTCGTCATATTTCGTAAGCTCCATGCTCGTAATTGCAGTGCTCCCTTCAACAACATGGGCCGCATCCTGTCCGCAGGCCAGATAAATCGCAGCAATAATATTTGCAGCATGGGCATTGAAGCCAAGCGCACCTGCTCTTGCCGAACCAAGCAGGTTTTTGCTGTAGTTTACTTCAAACATGGATTCAGGTGTACATTTCAGGGTCTCCTTGACAATTTCCTTTGGAATCGTAACCTCAGCTACAACGGTTTTTCCTCTTCCGAGAATTGTGCTTATGGAAGCAGGTTTTTTGTCCGTACACATATTTCCTGAAATGGTAATGGAATGTGCACCGAATTCGTCTTCTATAAGGTGCATCACCGCGTCGGTAGCTATAGTCACCATGTTCATGCCCATAGCGTCTTTTGTATCATACGAGAACCTGAGGTGTACATATGTGCCGACTATGAAGGGTTTTACAGAAAGCAATTTTCCAAAACGTGTCGTTTTCTCGGCAGTGGCTTTCATCTTCTCGAAAATCTCAGGACATTTTACCCACTCATAAAATTCTTTAGCTCTGATAACACTCTCAAACTTAAAAACAGGCGCTCTCGTCATTTCGTCTTCGAAGACCCTGACATTGGCTCCTCCTGATTTTGTGATAACCGAACAGCCGCGATTTACGCTGGCAACAAGAGCTCCTTCAGTTGTGGCAAGAGGGATGTAGTACTCGGAATTCGCATATTCGCCATTTACCTTCAAAAGTCCAGCAACTCCGAGAGGAATCTGAACTGCGCCTATCATATTTTCAATATTCTTTTTCGATGCTGCTTCAACATCAATGGAAAAATTCTGGATATGTTCAAACTCAAGTTTTGCAAACTCCTGTATTGCGAGTCGTCTGATTTTTACTGAAGTCACGGGGTCTGCAAACTCCTCAATCTTACGAAGAGCCACATCTCCATCCAGAACCTTTTGTAAAAGAACTTTTTCTTCTTCACTTAATTCATAATCCTGTAAAAACATGAAATCACCTGCTGAAATTTTTTTCTTTTTATTCCTAAAAAATTAATTGACTGAAGGGCTAAAATCTTCAATATTAAATAACCACTTTAAAGTCGTATACTTAGGCTGAAATCTTCAATATAAAATAACCACTTTAAAGTCGTATACTTAGGCTGAAATCTTCAATATTAAATAACCACTTTAAAGTCGTATACTTAGGCTGAAATCTTCAATATTAAATAACCATTTTAAAGTATTATACTTAAGTTGTATACTTTATATTAAAATCCATTTTTACCCTTATTATGTGCACAAACGCTCTCTTGTTTGATTTGCGTTTTTATATTTTTATTCTAATATGTGCATATTGACATATAATTCATTCCTCAATGTGATATTTTCTGTTAGCCCTGAACAGTATAAAAAATAAAGTACATATAAAAAGCTCTATCGGTCTAAACTATATCGAAAAATATCATGGCATTTTAGAAAATTTAAGATTTACATAAAAATTCTCAGACCCGGTTACAGCTCCATTAAACCGGAAAAGACGAAAAATTGCAGATTAGCTCTCTCTCAGGAAATCCCTTGTTTTTCTATACCTCTAAGTGATTTAAGACAGAAAAACTGCAATTTTAAATCCACCCACTTGTGCAAAAATTAACGCTGTTTACCCCTAACTCAGCCCTCTTGAGAGAACGAAGCGAGCGAAAAGGGCACCGTCCTCCTGAGACGGGACTCGGGTGATGGAACTCGGGTGGTGGAACTTGGGTGATGAAACTCGGACAGCGAAAAGAGCACTTTCATCCCGAGATGAAACTGGTGTGGGTAAGTAAAGAGCAAAAGGGATTCTAAAACGGCTAAAATTGAATGAAGTGGAAATTACATATTCTATAAGCTGGTTTCAGGTTTATATTTCGTAGAAGGACAGGTTGGGGGCAGGCTAGAATTATTAGGTTGAAGAAAACCTGACTTAGAAAAAGCTACAATAAAACACATGTAATTGCTTAAAGCTGTTATTGCTTAAACATCTCATTTAATTTTAGAATTTGTAAGGCTCAGAAAGTAATGATTAACTGGTTTTCTTCAGTATATCTCAGAAAGAGTTCCGCTACCTCTTTTGAGCAGATAAAGTCGATTCCAGGGATCAATTCTTCTTTTTTAAGCCCGATCATATCCGAGGCAAGCTGACAGCACCGAAACTGCACTCCCATATCTATACATTCCTGTACAGTGTCATCGTACTTGGGTGATCCTCTTATTTTATCTTTCTTTGCAAGTAGCACCCCCATAGGCCCCCACAGAATAACCAGCACGTCGAGCCCTTTACTCCTGTAGTACTTCGCAAACTTGAGAGTTTCCTTAGGGCTGGTGCTTTCGTACACCATATTTTTTAGCAGCAATAATACTTTTTTGACTTTTGTCATAAAAACTCCAGGTTTGAATAATACATTTCTGAAACAGATTACCTGGATGTATATAAAGTTTCACATTGAAAACTTGCATAAAATAATTCTATTTCTCTTTATAGTAACTGGCAAAATTTAGATACTTATACATGATTAACTAACTCGATTGCAACATAAAATAATATATTCACTTCAACACTTTTAATCTAACCTGAACTTTTGTTGTAACAAAAATTTTTAAAGTTTATGACTAATTCTAAATGCCCATATTTGAGAGTTCGGCTTGATAGAAATCTTCAATTTAAGCTGAACATCTTTGGATTTGTTCGTAATATCGTACACTATGAGTCTATTTTTCATCTTTGAAAATGATATTTTAGTAATAATGAGAAAAAATCTGAGAAAATTAGTTGAACAGTCGGCGTGCAGAATTAAGGCCGAAATTTGAATTAAGTAATTGTCACATAAAGATGAAATTAGTAGGCAGAGTTTTCATAAACTCAATCTTTAATTGGTGACGTTGATCTTAAAAATCAAGGAGCTAAGTCAAAACCTGTGCATAGAAAACCTGTGCAGAGTCTACTCTATGATAACTCATAAAGAAGGAGTTTGAGTTAAGGGAATCAAACCGGAGGATGTCCCGTCTTCAGCTTTTCATACCCCCGGCTTTTCATACCCCAGCTATTAGTAAAAAGCTGGAAATAATAAGCATCGTCCGAATACCGAAGTTTTCATAAAAAGGTAAGCAAAAGCTTACCTTACGATTACAACAACCGCACCTCTGACTTCGATCACATCAACTTCCCTGCCGCCGGAAATCACTTCTTTCTTTATCTCTACGGCTTCGGGCTCGAGCTCGATCGGTTTGTCGTCTACATTAACGGTTATTTTTCCTGAGGCTGCCTGGGATTCAATTTCAGCAGGACTTTCAGCCTTGAGAGCTTTCACGATAGCACCTGCATCTTTTCTGAATCTGGGGCCCAGGATACCCATATTGGGCTTAACTTCTACTGGTACGTATTCAAAGGAAGGAGCCCCTTTCATCAACTCAACTTTCGAGTTTGTGGCGCCTGCGAGATCTCCTGTGTCAATATTTGCATTGTATATCTCAAGCTTTTTCAGGGGAGCGTTAAGTGCCATTCCCAGTTCGGACTTGTATCTGCGGACCTCACCTGTGATCTCTTTAATCAATTCCCCTGCGGCTTCAGCTTCTTCATTTATGAAGCTTTCATCAACTGCTGGCCAGGCCTGTTCATGGACGCTTTCGTCACTAAACCTGGAGTACAGCTCTTCTGCAAAGAAGGGTATAAAAGGCGCAAGCAGAAGCGAGAGAGTTTTTATTGTCCTGTAGAGCACATACTGAGCTGCTCTTCTGCCTTCGGGCTCATCGCCATAAAGCCTGCCTTTTACGAGCTCCAGATAGTTGTCAGCAAGGACTTCCCAGGCAAAACCTCTTATGGCCTTGAAAGTAGAATCAAACTGGTAATCATCAAGCTCCTTTGTTGCGGTATCTACAAGCCTGTTGAGTTTACTCAGCAGCCACCTGTCAATTATAAGGAGGGAATCAGTCGGGAATTTTTCAGCATCATCCTGTCCGAAGTCCTTCAAGTGAGACATTGAGAATCGGTAGATACTCCACAGTTTCTGAAGGAAACGAGAAGCTGAAACCACATCTTTCCAGCGGAACATTACATCCGAACCTGTGGAGCCACCAACTGCGCCCCACTGCCTGAAAGCATCAGCGCTGTACTGTGTGGTTACTTCTTCAGGAGAGATAACGTTTCCAAGGGACTTGCTCATCTTATGTCCGTCAGGCCCGAGCACCATACCATTAATCACTATAGAGTCCCAGGGTCTCTTGCCTTCAAGAGCCAGGCTCCGCAGGATTGTGTAAAAGGCCCAGGTCCTGATGATATCGTGACCCTGTGGACGGATCTGCGCAGGCAGGCGGAGTTCGTGCTCGCTTTCCCAGCCCGTGACGTGTAATGCCGTAATCGAGGAGTCCATCCAGGTGTCGAGGACATCGGTTTCAGGCTCAAACTCGGTTGATCCGCAGGCGCAGGCTTTCTTTGGGACGGCCTCATTCGGGTCAATCGGAAGCCAGCTTTCTTCTGCAACCATTACTTCCCCGCACTTCTTGCAATACCAGATTGGGATTGGGGTTGCAAAGATCCTCTGTCTGGAGATGCACCAGTCCCATTCCATCGTGCCTGTCCAGTTCTGAAGCCTGACTTTCATGTATTCAGGATACCATTTGATCTCATCTGCAGCTTTCAGGATGCCGTCGTTGTCGATCTTTACGAACCACTGGGGCTCAGAGAGGATTTCAATCGGGGTGTCACAACGCCAGCAGAGCCCGACATTCTGCTCAAGAGATTTCTGGTCATAAAGGAAACCTGCAGCCTTCAGGTCTGCAATGACAGCTTCCCTGCACTCGGCAATGCTCAGGCCTTCATACTTGCCTGCCGCTTTTGTCATTTTGCCCTGTTTGTCGATGGCCTTTATGAGGGGAAGTTCGTATTTCACCCACCAGCGTACGTCCTGCTTATCTCCGAAAGTACAGATCATTACGGCGCCTGTACCGAATTCAGGCTCAACATCCTCATCGGCAATCAGAGTCACTTTCTGGCCAAAGAGCGGGACTGTAATTTCCTGACCTACATACTGGCTGTAACGCTTGTCTTCAGGGTTTACTGCAACTGCAACACAGGCTGCCATGAGTTCCGGCCTGGTAGTTGCAATATCTACCTTGTCGAAATGGACGAAATTAAGCTTTGTTTGCCTTGTTTCATACTCGACTTCTGCAAAAGCAATAGCAGTTTCGCAGCGGGGGCACCAGTTGACAGGATGTTCTTCATGATAGATATAATCATGATTATACATCCTGACAAAGGATTTCTGCGTTTTTACGAAGTATGAGGGGTCCATAGTAATAAATTCGTTACTCCAATCTACGGAAAAGCCCAGGCGCAGCATTGTTTTGCGCATCTTATCGATATTTCCTGTAGTCAGTTCCCTGCACATCTTGCGGAACTCGGCCCGTGGAACCTGGTTTTTCGTTATTTTATGAATTTCTTCAACCTTGACTTCGGTTGGCAGGCCGTGACAGTCCCAGCCCTGTGGGAACATTACATTGTACCCGCGCATACGTTTGTATCGGGCAACAAAGTCGATATAGCACCAGTTAAGCGCGTTTCCGATATGGAAATTACCTGTAGGATAAGGAGGTGGGGTGTCGATAATATATTGGGGACGGGGGTCTTCTCCCCAGTTGAAATGGTACATGGAGAGGTCCCACTTCTCCATCCACTTTTCCTCAACCTCACTTGCATTATACTCTTTTGGGATTTCTGATTCTGTCATAAAGACACTCCATGATTGGGAAATAGTGTAAGAATTCTTGGGGTTTAGAGTGCTTGCGATTATTTAAATATATCTGGTTTTGGATAGAGTGGAGATTTCTTACTTTTTAATGCCTATCCAGTATTTTACAGGAATATACTTTTTGATTTTGCTGATTGCATTTTTATCCGAAAAAACAAATTTGTCAGAGTACAATAAGATATCAATGTATAAAGGTGGCTAATTATTCAAAGTGGCTAATTACTCTGAAACTTTTTGCAAGTACTGGATACTGCAAAAGAACCGGATACTGCAAATATTTTTTCCTATTTTGTTTTTATACATTAATTGGAAAAGCCATAAACATCATAATTTTGGGCAAAAAATAATTTTTAGGGGTTGAAATGCCGTCGTTAGGATAAAAACGAATTTTTAGAGGTTGAACTTTTCGTTTTTTACTTCTTTTGCCTGCCAGTTAAAATTCGATCGTATCAGACCGGGGATCTGCAATAGATCTCAGTTCGGAACCGATGAGATTTACCGCAAGAACAAACAGCATGATCATGCCTCCTGAAGATAAAGCCATCATAGGTGCAGTCTGAAGGTATACAAGTCCATCTTTCAGTATTGTTCCCAGTTCCGGGGTAGGAGGCTGAATCCCAAGCCCTAAAAATCCAAGCCCAGAAATTGAAATAATCTTGGACCCCAATCCAAGCGTTGCGATCTCAATAATAGGTCCATAACTGTTGGGAAGAATGTGGCGGAAAAGAATGTATTTATCAGATGCTCCAATTGCCCTGGCTGCCTCAACGAACCCGCTATTTTTCAGCGAAAGAGTGGATCCCCGGATTAATCGTGCATACTTTGCCCATCCAGGAATGGAAAGTGATAGAATAATTCCTGCAGGACTTGGGCCTACAACTCCTACAATCGCAATTGAAAGAACTATACTGGGAAAAGCAAGAAAGATATCTGCCAATCGCATTAAGAAAGCATCGCACCTGCTGAAATAACCTGCATACATTCCTATGATAATTCCTGCAGGCACGATAATTAGAGTTGAAATAACTGCAATGAAGAATGAAGTCTGTGCACCATATAATATACGGCTTAAAATACACCTTCCAAACTGGTCCGTCCCAAGGGGAAAAGATGCTGATGGAGGAGATAACTTTTCTTCAAGATGCATCTCTGCAGGGTCATGCGGAGAAATCACCGGAGCCATTACAGCTATCATGGAGATAAGAATAAACAGCAGGACTCCTATTGTAAGCGTTATATTGCTCCGCAAAACTCCCCATACTCTTTTCATTTCAGAAACTGCCAGTTTTTCATCAAAGTATGAGTGTTCCATATATATTCTCCTCATTATTCTCCCTGAGCCCGGACTGATGGGTCAAGATAAAACTGAACAAGGTCAACAAAGAGATTAATAAGCACTACAATCACCGCGAAGGTGAGCATACATCCCTGCATCACCATGATGTCCATCGAAGAAACAGAGTTAACAAGAAGTCTCCCAAGTCCTGGTAGTGCAAAAATACTTTCAATGGTAACTGCCCCTCCGAAAATCCATCCAAACTGGGTTCCCATATATATAATCACAGGAAGAAGTGCATTCTTTAGAGCATGCCGTTGAATAATTTTTCTGCGGTTGAGCCCTTTTGCACGTGCTGTCCTTATATAATCCTGCTCAAGCGTTTCAATCATGCTTGTCCTCATGATACGCGCTGTAATTGCAATAAGGCCAACCGAAAGGGTGAGGGATGGTAGGATGAAGTATTCTATTCCTCCTGTTCCTGCAACCGGAAAGATGCCTAGATGGATACCTCCGATGAGCATAAAGACTATAGCAATAAAATACTCAGGACTCGAGAGGCAGACTATTGAAGTAAGCCTGCAAAGATGATCTACAGGACCGTTCTGTCTCAGAGCTGCTGCAATTCCAAGCGGGATAGCTATGATAGCCGAGAATAACATTGAGAGAGAGGCTAGATAGAAGGTCGTTGGCAGAGCATATCTGATCTCTTCAAGAGTACTCCTTTTTGTCTGATAGGAATATCCCAGGTCTCCATGCACAACCCTTGAAATCCATTTTAGATAGCTAACATACCAGGGGTCGTCAAGCCCCATCTCTTTATGAAGTATGGCTACTGCCTCTTTAGGTGGACTTTCGGTACCAAGAGTAGCTCTGAGCGTAATTTCAGCTGGGTCCCCTGGTGAAAGAGAAATTACTGTAAAAGTGATGAGAGATATCCCTACCATGACCTGTATCATTTGAAACAGACGGTTCAGTATAATTCTACGTATCATTCTTACTCAAACTCTTTTAAATGAAAAAGTGGTGGGTAGAATACCCACATCAGGAAATTGAAACATTCTGAAGGTCGAAAGAGCACTCTGTAGGATGGAGACGATATCCCTTTATGTTTGAAGTTGTGACGTCGATATTAACGTAGTAGTTAAGATACGCAACCGGCGCTTCTTCGACAACAATTGCCTGAACTTCATCATAGAGTTTTTTTCTGGCAGCTTCATCGGAAGTAGTTCTGGCCTGCTCAATCAACTGATCTACAGTATCGTTATGCCAGCGATATGCTCCCCAACCGTCGATTGATGTGCCACTTGAATGATAGTCCGTCATCATTATCTCATCAGGATCAGGTACGAAAAATAGTCCCCTTCCTACGAGGTAAATATCAAAATCTCCTTTATTCCTCTGGGTATTTGCGGCATCGGTATTGAGGACCTTAAGTTCTGTCTCTATGCCTACTTTCTTAAGCTGCTGCTGGATCACCTCAGCGATCGACGGCAGTTCTGCTCTTTCAGAATAAGTAACTAATGTAATCTTCATAGGCTTGCCGTTTTTATCACGGGTCCCATCACCATCCGAGTCGGTCCATCCTGCTTCATCAAGGAGTGTTTTTGCTTTATCCACGTCGTAAGTATAAGGGGCAATATCCTTGTTTGCCCAGTAAAACTGAGGAGGAAAAAGTCCTGATGCTGTGGTTCCGTATCCGGAAAGGACAGAATTTACTATTGCTTCCCGATCTATAGCGTAATTAACAGCCTGACGTACCTTTTTATCGTTGAAGGGCTCCTTTTCCGTATTGAACGCTATCATCCTTACACGAGCGATCGGCTGCTCAAGGACTGTATAATCAGCTTTTTCGGTATATTTATCAGCAACATCGGGCGAAAGAATCATTGCTATCTGAATATCCTTACTGTCAAGGAGCATCTTTCTTGTAAGTACTTCAGGAATTATCCGGTATACCACCTTATCAACTGAAGCAACATGTCCCCAGTAATTGGGATTCTTAACGATGACAATTTCTTCTTCCGGTTTCCAGGATTCAAAGATGAAAGGCCCTGTGCCTATAGGCTTTGTGACATTTCCGCTTGCATCATAAGATCCGGGGGCAAGAGCAGCACTTTCTCCTTTGGAAAGATAAGCAGGAAGTGCAGGGAAAGTTGAATTAAGGTTGATTACTAATGTAAGGTCATCAGGAACCTCAATTGATGTTACAGGAATTTTTCCGAATGTTGATGCCGACTGGATAAAGGACCTTTCAAGAGATTTTTTCATTATTTCGGCTGTGAAAGGTGTCCCATCATGGAATAGAACGCCCTCTCTCAATTTGAATGTCCATTTTTTTCCATCATTGGAGACTTCCCATGAGTTTGCAAGATTTGGGATAATCTTTCCTTCATAATCAACTCCTACGAGAGTTTCTACGTACCCGAGCCTTTGAGGAACAGTCCCCGATATGTGAGGATCAATAGAGGTGGGACTCCATTGGCCTGAGATGGACAATGTTTGATTATCTCCTTTTTGTTCTTTGTCTGTACAGCCGGCTCCCAGGACAACGAGAACCAGTAAAATAAAGAGAATTCCCTCTTTTCTTTTCATATTTACCAATCACACCTGATACTGTTATGTATCAACATCAAACTCCACAAAAATTTACATATATAGAAAACTCTGGAGTTATCATCTTAATTTTGGGTAACCTGGTGGGACAATCCAGGATGATTTGTTGGACAATCCAGGATGATTTGTTGAACAATCCAGGATAATTTGTTGAACAATCCAGGATGATTTGTTGAACAATCCAGGATGATTTGTTGGACAATCCAGGATAATTTATTGGGGGAAGCACCCTGGAATTGTGGTTGTACCGCTAAAACCTATTAGGGGATATCGAGAGTGTACGATTAATCAAGTAGGCGAAAAATTATGGCAACGCACCCGTCTATCTTCGTATTCCATCATTTCAGGGCTGTGAAGGCATTTTTCTGTCTTTTCCGGGCAGAATTGATAATATAGGCATGAACCTGGAACCTTTGTCCCTTGAGGTTCAGATGGTGGCAAGGAACCGGAATCAGGGATTGATGTGATTCTGCGGGTAAATGGGTGGTATGGCCTGTCCAGAATACCCTTCCCTTCTTCTACTATCTGCCCGGCAAACATTACAGCAGTCCTGTCACCAATAGCGTGTGCAAGCCCCTGGTCGTGAGTAATGAAGAGAAGGGCACATCCGAGATCTTGCTGGAGTGTTTTCAGGAGGTGTATAATAGATGCCTGGGTAGACACGTCGAGCATTGAAGTCGGTTCGTCACACATGAGAAGTGAAGGCTCAAGTGCGATAGCACGAGCAATAACAGCACGTTGCAGTTCTCCACCGCTGAGCTGGTGAGGATATCTAGCTGCCTGCTCAGATTCAAGCCCAACGAGCCCAAGAAGCCTTTTTAGCTCTTCATCCATCTGCCTTCCGTGTAACGAATCAGGATGTATGCGGAAAGGTTCGCAGATTGAGTAAGCTATCGTCCACCTGGGGTCCAGGGAGCTTTCAGGCTGTTGAGGCACAATCTGAATTTTTTTCCGGACAGAGCGGAGCTCTTTCCCTTTCAGTCTTGTAAGAGCCTGACCCTCAAAGAATATCTCTCCCCGTGTTGGAGGAATAAGCAAGAGGAGCAGTCTTGAGAGAGTTGACTTCCCACATCCGCTTTCTCCTACAAGAGTAAGGGTTTCTCCTGCTTCGATCCTGATATTTACATTGTCAACAGCGATGATCCTGTTTTTTCCGGGAGAATTGGGAGCGAATATCTTGGTCAGGCCTCTTCCTTCAATCATGCGACTTTCTCCCTCCAATCATGCGACTTTCTCCCTTCAATCATACAGCCAGCACCTGACAGCCGACCCTTCCAGAAGATGTATTAGAGGAGGTTCGACCCTGCACTTTTCGATTGCAGATGTGCATCTAAACCGGAATTTACAGCCTCCATCGTTTTCTTCAGAATCTCCTGTTCCGGATGGTATAGGGTGAAGACCGTTTTCAGGGAGCGAACGAAGTAACCCTCTGGAATAGGGGTGCAGTGGCCCATCAAAAAATTCCTGCCTCCCTCTTATTTCCACTATCCTCCCGGAATACATAACTGCAATCCTGTCCGCGAGGTTTTTGGCAAAGGGTAGATCATGTGTGATGATAATCAGAGTAATTCCTTCCTCACGTAAAACCCGAAGAAGGTAGGTGATAGCCTGCTTATTCATTATGTCTATACCCTTTGTAGGTTCGTCTGCAATAAGCACTTCCGGATGGCCTGAAATTCCCATAGCTACAAGTGAGCGTTGAAGCATTCCACCACTGAATGAATAAGGATAGGAGTCTATTCTTTCCTCAGGGGGAGTTATTCTGATGAATTTAAGGAGTTCAAGGACCTTCTTTCTAATTTTATTTTTGTCTTTTTCTATATGGAGAGAGATCGGTTCTCCGATCTGGTTTCCCACAGTCATCGAAGGATTCATTGCTCCTGCGGGGTTCTGAGGAACCCATGCAATCTTTCTGCCACGGATCATTTCAAGTTCAGTTTCAGAAAGGGTTAGAAGATCCTCCCCATGATATCGTATAACTCCGTTTACAGTGCAATTTGCAGGCAGCAGCCCTAGTAGCGCCAGACCCAGTACCGATTTTCCGCTACCGCTCTCTCCTATAACTGCAAGTGTCTCGGACTGTTCGATGTTAATGTCAACCCCATCAACTGCCCGGATGACGGTGCTTGAAACGGGAAAATGTACATACAACTGTTGAACATCAAGAATCATGGTCATCTTGCTACATCTGCGTATCTTTTGTTATGAAAATTACAGGGTGTATGTTGTTACTATTTATATTTGTTTTCATATATTTCACCATAATAAAGAAATAAGTTATTATATCTTAATACTAATTTTTAGTTAATTAATAATTTTGAAGGAATAATATGGTTACGCAGATCGATTGGGAGACAGCCTGGGCTGCAGGCATCGGTGAGATGAATAGGCTTTCTACCACAAACTACTGGAATCAAAGGGCAGAGGATTATTCTGATATGGTGCTGGCAAGTGATTGTAATCATGGACGGAATATCCTCAACCTGTTTGAAAAGGAAGGGCTGCTGCAGAAGGATTGGCATATTTTAGATATCGCATCAGGCCCAGGTGCAATAACGATCCCATTTGCAGAGAGGGTAGGCAGGGTGACCGCTGTCGAGCCTGCGGAGAGGATGGCAGCAGCATTGATGTCACATGCGCAGAACAGAGGGCTTTCCAATGTTGAGGTAATCCTTAAGACCTGGCAGGAAGTGGATGAGGCAGTTTATTCGAAAAACTATGATCTGGTTATCTGCTGCCATGCACTCTGGCAATTTTCGGACATTCTTTCGCAAATCCGACGGATGGAGGCAGTATCCAGAGGGTACTGTTGTCTTGCTCATGGGTTCGAGGCTCCTTCAGAGACCCTCAAACTAACGGAAGCTCTCGGGATCAATGAGGATGAATTTGATCAGTTTATCACAGTTTTCAATATTCTCAATGATTCTGGAGTGTACCCGAACGTTGATGTGGTCGATTACACACTTAATCGGTCGGTTACCTCGGCAGTTACTTCGGTTGAGAAACTTGTTGAGAAATATCGACCTCTGGACTCTAGGGACAGAGAGATTATTCAGGAATACGTGCACAATCATGCTAATGAGGGCATGTATCAGGTTAGAGGCAGGATGGGTTTACTATGGTGGAAGGTAGCATGACTTCCGGCTCACTTACAGCTCCTGTAGACTGGGTCAGATGCTGGGAAGACAGTTATGATACCCGGTCTAAAATTATGTTCAGGGACTATGAACTAAATGACTGGAATGAAAGGGCAGAGGATTATTCAGAATCCAGGCGGACAAATAATTACGAGTTCGGAGAGTCAGTATACTCTACACTTGCCCTACATGGAGTTGTTTCTCCTCGTTCAAGGGTCCTTGAAGTTGGTGCAGGTCCGGGAACGTTTGTAATACCCTTTGCAAAGAAAGTTGATCATATAACTGCTATTGAGCCTGCAGAGGGAATGATCCGTATGATCTCTCAAAATGCTGTGGAAGCCGGAGTGGATAACTATGATATTATCCCAAAAATCTGGCAGGATGTGAACATCGAAGATATCAGGGGACGGTATGACCTTACTATCACTTCAACAGTTATATGGATGTTTCGTGACATTATGACCCAGATAAGCCGGATGGAAGAGGTAACACAGGGACATTGCTGTGTGGTTTGTGGGGTAGGTACAGGGCAGACATTTGAAGCCGAACTCTGGAAGAAAATCATGGGTAATACACCTCATCCTCAGTACCCGGAATACCCTTTGATCTATAATCTCCTTTACACGTGTGGAAGAGTCCCTCATGTTAGGTTTATCAATTATACAAGTCTGAGGTCACCTGAGAATATGCTCAAAATGTACAGGGTTTTCTACTCAATCTACACAGAGGTCACACCTGAAGTTGAGGAGATTATTCGAGAAGCATTGTACCGTGACTCCGGAGAAGGTCCATGTGTCAGGAAATACCGCTCCGCTGTGGTCTGGTGGAATCCGGCTGTTCGAAGAAAAGAGTTTACAGGTATTGCCTGAGGATTTCTGGCAGTTTACATAAAAATTGTGAAGGATAAAAATGTGCAGGAAGAAAAATAAGAGAACAGTAAATATGAATGATTGGGAGAATCACTGAGCGAATCTTCTTCCCAATATTACTTTTTTAAAGACCGAATATTTTATGGAGTCAATCTGTCAATCCGAATTGTTCCCAGGCTTCTTTAATATTCATGGTGCGCATTCCCAGTTTTTTTGCAGGCGCTAGCTCGTTTTCGTCAGAGTCTCCTATTGACATGACACATTTGGGTTCGAGTTCAAGGCCCATCCTTTTGAGCGCAGTCATAAAAAGTCTGAGGTCAGGTTTTTTATACCCTACATCCGATGAGAAGATAACAAAGTCAAAATAATCGTGGAGCCCGAGAAACCTGAGTTCCAGTTCAGAAAAAACTCTTTGCCCATTGGAGATTACACATTTGGGAATGTTTATGCAATGTTCAATCAGTTTGATGCTCTGAGGGAAAGCCCGGAGTTTCCTTATAGAAGCTGCCCGAAAGACCCTTGAAGCTTCTACTCCCAGGCTGTTTTCGTCAATATTCCAGACCGAATTTTCCCGGCAGATCTCTGCAAAGATTTCCTCTACCTTGATCTCTGGGTACACTTCCCTGGAAATCTCCATTTTCTGTCTGACCTTAAACATGTACGTATCCCAAAGCTTTTCGGGCTCGATTTTCACTCCCTGATAGGCAAGCCATGCGCTCAGTACTTTATATGTCTCCAGGCTATGCTCGTCAGTATGAATGTCAATGAGGGTCTCATAGCAGTCAAAGATAACCCCTTTTATATGGCAGCTCTCAAATGCCTCCTCTCCCTTTGCAAGAGAATGACTAAGAAATGTAACTTCATCCTTGCTTACCTCAGGTCCGTAATTCTCCGATATGTTCTTTCCTCCCATATCCCTTTTGCTTAAGTTTCTACTTCATGTTTTATCTGTAATTAATTGCCTTTAAACATTCACATGCTTCTCTAATGAGATAATTTCTATAGTCGCTCTGGTGGAGTCTTGCCGAGCGAAGGAGCCCTATACTCATGAAAAAAGGCAAAGTTCTGGTAATATAGTAAAAATCTTTTTCATTGCTGCTGTATTCCCAGAGGAAATTTCCGATATACGGTTCAGCTTTCTCTCCTCCCCCCATATGCAGCTCGAACTCGTTTTTAAGTTCTGCAGCTAGAATTCCGAGATCTCTTACAGGATGTGCCTCAAACCAGGAGCTTTCAAAATCAAGGGCATAAGGTTTGTCTTTGCAGAAAATATAATTGGAAAGGTTGACATCCCTGTGAACCATGCATCCGTATTCCCTGTCTAGCAGGGGGCTATACCACCATTCTCCAAGTAATTTATTGAAAGTTTCTCTAGTGTCATGGTCCAGTTTCAGATGGCCCAGGACATCATGATAATTTCTGAATTCATTTTCCTTATTATAGGAAGATTTTGTGTTATCATGCAGTTGTCGGAGCATATGCGCAACTGCAGCAAGCCTCTCATATCGCTTTTCTTCGTGCCTGATACACCAGCCCAGAGATTTTCCAGGTATATGTTCCGTTACAAGGACGCAATTGAACTTCTTATTGATTGCAAGAGGTCTTGCAACATTTATTACCGACGCAGCCTTTCTAAGGTTCCGGTACTCATTCATCATGCCTTTATATGGATTATAATCTTTCAACTGACCAGTAGGTTCGGCAAAAAACTTTGCCATAACGCTGAAGTGTTCACTCTTGAACTGGTACCTGCAGACCGTATGGGAAGAGTTGTATTTAAAAACATTAACAGAGCAATTTTTATTCCGTAGCCTATCCCCAACAACTTCTTCAACAAGCCAGTCCCTAAAAGGATCACCAGGGTTTAAAGTATTAACATGGCGGGATGCCAATTCAAATTACCCCCACTTATCCATAAATACTTCACAATTGTATCTTTTCTTCGCGATTTGCTCTATCTCCAGGTATATTTTTGTTAGAGAGCAAATGCCAGCTTTATTTTTTGATATTCTGCAATAATGACAATAGTATACTATATTTGGATAAACAATATACTGATATATATTATATTGTTGTTGGTGTTTAAATGTAAGGATCTTATCCGCTCTCAAGTTCGGGCCCGCCTACATCAAACCATTTGTTGTATTCTCTTTCCTCTCAGTAGCTCCTGTAGAGCGAGTCACTCAGGAATAACTCAAAAATGCACATGAAATTCTTCGAATAACGTACACAAAAAATGAAAGAACTTTCTCCCTACCTTTTTTACCCTTCAACTTCGTCATTATCTTGGGCAGGAAGGTTGTACTTATTTCGGTTCTTAAAGCCGTCAAAAAACTAGCCAGTGAATTGCCATCAAAGGCTCAAACGTGACTTTGATCACGGATGCCAAATCGCCTTCGAGACAATCACACTGCCTATACAAAATATGGGGTAATGTAAATTGGTGGGAATAATTAACAAACTTATATTCGGCATGTTGACATTTCATTTTTGATCATTTTTACTAATGGCGATTTTGAAATGATGACCCTTTATTCAGTCGAATAACCCGCTAGCTTGCTGGGGGGCGCACCAGCGCAACTTTGCTTTTGTCATTTATCACTCAATATCATCAAGTTTAGCGTACACTTACATCGTATTTTTATTTTTAATTTGTGTTGAACTAAACCCAGCATATTTATATTACTTTATACATTATTCCCCCTGTTCTGGCAATTTGGATGAAATATTCTATAAAGATAAAGCAAATTGTATGCATAAACGCATGTGGGTTTCTGTATATTTTTTAATAAGGATCGAGTAAAGCAATCTTATGCGCTATTGTAAAAGGACTTACTTTAGATAACAACATAATTCACTTTGATAACAACAGAATTCACTTTAGATAACAACATAACTCACTTTAGATAACAAAAAACTCACTTTATATAAATAAGAGCATTTAAACGGATAATTATCCGTGACTTAGACAGCCACTTAAGCAAATTTGATTAGAAAATTTCATCTTTTTTTGAGTGGATGGAGGGATTAGAATAAGTAAATTAATTACCTTATTGTTAGTTTTTTTTATCCTGATATTAAGCTCTGGTATTGGAACTGCAAATGAAATCTTTGTCAAGTCAGGAGAGTCCATACAGGCTGCTGTAAACAGTGCGGTTTCAGGTGATGTGATAATTGTAAAGCCTGGAACCTATACCGAGAACATAAATGTAACCGTACATAACCTGGTAATAAAATCAGAGTCCGGAAATCCTGTAAATACAATAATAATGGCTAAAAACCCGGCCTTAGATGTGTTCAATGTAGAGTCAGACAAGGTTACGATTAGCGGGTTTAAAATAATGGAAGCACATAAAGACCATGCAGGGGTCTATATGTATAAGTGCAAAAACTGCACCATTGAAAATAGTAGATTGCTGAATAATACTGTTGGAGTGTACCTGGAAAATTCGGATTATAATTTAATTCTTAATAACCTGATTGGAAAAGGAGATAAGGGAGTTGTCGCTCAGCAGTCTAACTATAACACAATCTCCGGAAACCGAGCTTCAAAAAACAGGTACGGATTCTATGTTCCAAATTCTGAGGGGAATGTAATCTCAAATAATACGCTCTCTGAAAACAAAGATTATGGGCTCGTGCTTTCAACTGGAGTAGGCAATACCCTCTCAGAAAATAATGCTTCAGATAACGGTAGAGGCATTTACCTGGGCAATTCGGATAACAATAAGATCTCAGGAAATACTATCACTTCAAATGAGGTTTTTGGGCTTTTTATCTGTCCTAAAAGTGACAAGAATAGTGTTCTTAATAACTACTTCAATAATACTGTCAATGCCGTACCTAATAACGGAACCGACAACATATACTATATAGAAAAAACCCCGGGCACTAACATTGTTGGTGGATCTTATCTTGCAGGAAACTACTGGTCACAACCCAATGGACTGGGCCCCTCGGAAATCACGCCTGATACAGATGGGGACGGCATTGCTGATAAGGTCTACAAGATTGAAAACAGTGATTACGTCGATCGCATGCCTCTTGTAGCCGCTAAAGTAAAGAATCCGATTCTTCCTGTTGCAAATTTCAGTACCAATGTAACTAGTGGTCACCCTCCTCTTTCAGTCCAGTTTACCGATCTTTCGACAAATGAAAGCGAAAGAAAATGGGATTTTGAAAGTGATGAAAATATTGATTCGACGGACGAAAACCCGGTTCATACATTTACAGAGCCTGGGGCCTATACCGTTAATCTTACCGCAAGCAACGAAAACGGAACTGCTTCAAAAAGTTACATAATAGTTGTTCTTGAGGGAAGCGATACTCAAGATACCGGGCTGAATAAAATTACGAGTTTACCTGGTTTTGAATTGATTTATGGAATTTTCGGTTTTCTTGCGGTCTTCCTGTATAGAAAAAGAGGATAAATTCTGAAGATGAAAAAGGCTAAGGAAACTTAAGGAATCAGAAAGAACATGAGCCATTGAAGGGAGTGGGGATTTAATGGGGTTATGGGGATTTAATGGGGTTATGGGGATTTAATGGGGTTATGGGGATTTAATGGGGTTATGGGAGAGCTTTGACAGGTATGCAGAAGAATATGATGTCTGGTATGAGAAATATAAACTTGCATATGAATCCGAACTTCTTGCCCTGAAAACTTTTCTAGCCGAAAATCCCGAGAAATTAAAAGCTCTTGAAATTGGAGCTGGTACAGGTAGGTTCGCTTCGGCTCTTGGGGTTGGACTCGGGCTTGAACCGGCAAGAGCTATGGCAATACTTGCAAAGCAACGCAGGCTGGAAGTCATGCTTGGAGTTTCTGAGTTTCTGCCCTTTAAAAGAGAGAAACTTGATCTTGTTTTAATCGTTACCACACTTGCTTTTTTTAAAAATCCGAACCAGGCACTCAGGGGAGCTCTGAGGGTATTGAAACCAGGCGGGCAAATACTAGCCGGAATCCTTGATAGGGATAGCCCACAGGGCCACTGTCTCGAATCCGGAACTAAAAAAGGCAGGTTTTCTTCGAAAGCGCATTTTTTTTCGACAGCAGAGTTATCGACATACTTGCTGGAAGTCGGTTTTGAAAATCTTGAAGTTTGCCAGACCCTTTTCAGGCAGCCTGAAAAAATTGAAAGTATTGAGTTTCCGGAAGAAGAACATGGGAAGGGAAGATTTGTAGTGCTTTCTGCCAAAAAACCTGTTCAAGTACAGAAAACCTGTTCAAGTACAGAAAACCTGTTCAATAACATGAAAATCAAAAACTAATTCATCAGTCATTCAAAAACTAATTCATTGGTCATCGGTTAATAAATAATTTCGGCTCTTCGTTGTTTTGTGTGCTATCCTCGTAATGTTTTCATAAAAACCAATGTGGTCTCGAATTGAAAATCATCTTATCCACAGGGAATGACGAAGAACCAATAATAGATTGTATTCCTCCATCTGAGCTTAAGAATCGGCTGTACTCCTTCAGTTACAGGTAGCTTTTTTATATTAGGGAAAATTCGAATCAGAAAAAGTATATCTCATTGAAAACAAAAAATGCAAAATACCAGTTTTAGCTCTGGTTCCATGCGTGAAATGTAAAAACAACCAGGTGTGGTAAAAACCCGAAAGGGGTCCGGAATGAGCTTTCACTGGAAAAGCGAGGATTCCTATATGACAGAAGAAAATGTGAGTGAAAAGATGGATAAAGCAAAGCAAAAGGAGTCGCAAGCGGCAGAAAAAACCGAAGAACCAGAGGATCTCAGGCAGCTCCTTGTCAAAGCTGGTGAGATTGGCAGTTACGAAGACAAACTCAGGCTGTACGATAAAGCCTTAACTCTGGACCCTTTGTTTCTCGATGCCTGGATCCAGAAAGGTTTCGCCCTGGACAGGATGGGGAAATCAAAGGAAGCTCTTGACTGCTATGACAGGGCTCTTGAAATCGATCCTGAAAATCTGGGGATCAGGTGCCTCAAGGGTTTTGCCTTTAACAATCTGAACGAATTTGAGAAATCTATTGAATCTTATGATGAGGTTCTGAAAGTAAATCCTGAAGATGTATTTTCTTTATGTCAGAAAGGTTCAGCTCTGGAAAGCCTTGGAAGATATGGGGAAGCTATGAAGTGTTATGACAACGCGCTTGATATCGATCCGACTGATGTTCTTATCAGAGAAAAGAAATTGAGGCTTCTGGAAGTTATTTATAAAAAAGGAACTTTAACTGACTCTCCGGACAGCAGCTTCAATTGAATTAAGAACTTTTGAAATATGAGAAGAAAATGAGGGCCGGCAAGCAGCCTTTACTTTTTGCTCTTGCTAGCTTCCTCTTCTTTCCTGATCTCTTCAACAACTTCCATCAGTTTTTCCTTAATTTTTGCTATAGCGTCAACAGCTTCGCCGCCTACCTCAATAGGAGCCCGTTTCTCCAGGTCGGCCTGCATTAACATGGTGTCAAAGGGAATTTCTCCAAGTACCTGGATGCCCATCTCTTCAAGTTTATCGTTAACTTTTCCCGAGCCTCCTTTATTAATTACGGCAGCAAGGTGTTTTATCCCTATTTCGGAAGACAGCTTTTTTATTCTCTCAGCCGTTTCAAGCGATCTTGCTCCAGGCTCAACTACAACGATCATGAGGTCCATTCCTCTTGTAGTGCCCCTTCCGAGATGTTCAATCCCGGCTTCCATATCAAGGATTACTGCACTCTTTTCCTTGAGCATAAGGTGCCTGAGAAGAGCCCTCAGGAAAGCCGAGGCAGGACACATGCATCCGCTTCCTCCGCGGTCTACGGTTCCCATGACAAGCATTCTAACTCCATCGGGCCCTATAACTCCGTACTTACTCGCAATATCATCGACTTTAGGGTTGTAGATGAAAGCTCCACCTTCGGCGCCTGCCCTTTCCTGAATCAGGTCTTTGAATTCTGTCAGGGGCTTTGGGGGATTTTCGACCCCAAGCGAAGATGCCAGGTTCATATCCGGGTCTGCATCTATTGCCAGTACCTCGTATCCGTCCCTTGCAAGCAGTCTGGCCAGAGTGCCTGAAAGAGTTGTTTTTCCAACGCCGCCTTTTCCGGTAATTGCTATTTTTATGAAGATTCCCCCTGAACATTAATTTAGATTTAAATTTAAATGTTTTAGATTAATTGCTAATTCAGGTTAATTGTTGATTCAGGTTAATTGTTGATTCAGGTTAATTGCTAATTCAGGTTAATTGTTGATTCAGGTTAATTGTTGATTCAGATTAACTATAGTGGTTTTCTAAGCAGGGATATAGTCATCAAGCTGTTTATACTTGTTTATTTATCTCTGGCTTCATCCCGTTATTCCTTAGAGAGTATTATTTAAAGTCTTTTCGTTTTATATGAATCAAAAAGATATTTAAAAATAGTTAAAAGTTATTTTGATAAATTATAAAGACCACATTTATCAGGTAAAAAATTAATTATCCTATTCAGTGGGCCTATTCAGTAGGCCTATTCAGCAGGGAACTCCTTTACCTGAATATGAAATCGAATCCCTCGTCTTCAGCAACCTGTTTCAGGTACTTTTCGATATGGTTTCCTTCCTTTTTTGAAAATCCTGCCTCGCGGGCAAGCCTGTCAAGTATTTTTTGAACTCCTGTCCCATACTGGATTGCTTTCTTTTCTTTCCAGAGAAGTTCCGATGGTAGCAAACTGTCTGCTGCTTTTCTCAGGATATATTTTCTTATATACAGGCTATCTCTTTTAAGGACTTTAAGTTCAGGGCTGATTGCAAGTCCTGTTTTTATTACCTCTTTATCCAGAAAAGGCACCCTGAGCTCCACAGAGTTGGCCATGGTAACTATATCGTCCCTCTCAAGGTTTATAGTTGAAATGTTTTTAAGGTCTGAGTAGATCGCTCTGTCAAGTACCTCGGGACCCTGCTCAAGGAAACCTTCGTGCCTGCTGTAACCTCCAAAAAGTTCGTCTGCGCCCTGACCCGTGAGAAGGACTCGTTTACCATCTTCTTTTGCAGTTTTCGCTACAAAATAGAGTGGAAGCCCGATTGCAATTTTCATAGGGTCAGTCGATTCCGTCGAATAGATCACATCCGGGATTGCAGCTTTTATTTCTTCAGGAGAAAGGAGATGGGTCTTGAGGGAATCACTCATGCCAGCAATTTCAGCCGCAAGCTGAGCCTGGGCAAGGTCATGGGAATTTGGAAGCCCAACGGCATAAAGAGAAATTGAGGGATCAATGTTTTTTGCAAGGGCAGCTAAAAAGGTACTGTCAATACCACCTGAAAACGCAATTCCTGCGGTTTTTGTAAGCCTTATCTCTACAGCTTTTTCAAGGGCCGTCCTCAGGCGGGAAGCAGCTTCGTGCTCTTCTGAGATTCTTTCTTGCGGAGGCTCAATTGTAAGGGATTTTTCTTCAAGCCCCCCATTTCTTATATTGAAAGCCATGACTCTGCCAGGCGGGAAGAGTTTTATCTGGTTTCCCTGGAAAAAAGCTTTTTTTTCGGAAGCAAAAGCAATTTTAGGCTTTTCTGCTCCTTTTTCTAGAGAATAAAAAAGAGGTTTGACTCCTACAGGGTCTCTGGCGAGTACAAGTTCGTTATCCAGGGCATAAGCCAGAGCGTAATCTCCATTTACTCTGGAAAGTACGGAAAAGATCGCATTTGTAGGCGTTTCTCCTTCCTTTATCTTTGTTTCTATGAGGGCAAAAAGTAATTCAGTGTCTGAATCAGTTTTTATGCCCTGTTCAGCTGCAAGTTCCCTGAAATTGAAAATTTCTCCATTGAGTACCAGAGCCCCTTTTCCAACCAGAGGCTGGGGCATGTCGCCTGTTATTTTAAGCAAGGTATTTCCTATACTCAGTCCTTTAGCCTCATAGGTTCCACAAGCATCAGGCCCTCTATGCTCCAGGGCTGCAAGCATTCTTTTTGTTTCTTCATTTGTATCAGGAGTTCCTGCTGCTCCTGCTATTCCGCACATGTTTACTCCTTTTTTCGTTATCTTCGGTGTATACACGCGCTCTATCTCTATTTATCATTTTTCCATATTAAAAAGGACATACTAATCCGAAGCGGTAAAAACTGTGAATTTAGGAATGACAAAAAATTTACAAATTATTTAGCATGAAAATGCTGCTATCTGCAAGCATTTTCATTGGTTGTGCATGTTATTCGAAGAGTATCATGTACGTTTTCTAAAAAAGCTTTTTAGGATACTTCACACAAAAAAACATGCCGTATCATATTTTATATACAAAGATTGTGTCTGAGTTCCATTCACAATATAAATATAGCTAAAATATAAATTGGTTACTTAACAAAGGTTATTGGGAAAGTTTTCCATCCCCGCAGCAAGTTGCAGGATATTTAACTGAAATATAAGTATTGATTCAAAAAGTAAGGAAGAAATAAGATCCCTAACTGATGACCAATGAATTGAAATTCACTTTTTTCAATTCGTCTCTTCAAATTCATAGTCTCTTCAAATTCATAGTCTCTTCAAATTCATAGTCTCTTCAATTCATAGTCTCTTCAAATTCATAGTCTCTTCAAATTCATAGTCTCTTCAAATTCATAGTCTCTTCAAATTCATATTATTTACTTGAAATTTTACTTCAAAGGATTCAAGCCGTTTGCTAACGGTTAGCTGGTGTTTATGACATGAAAGTTGCCTGTATACAGATGGACGTGCTGCAATGCAGAAAACAGGAAAACCTTGAGAAAGCTCTGCATATGGCCCTTAAAGCTGTAAGAAAAGGAGCCGAACTTATTGTTTTACCCGAGGTCTTCTCAACAGGGTTTTGCTACGAGTATCTTGACCATGCAGCAGAGACCTTGCCTTCTCCTCTCCTTGAAAACCTGGCCTGTTTTTCCGAGGCCAATGACTGTATTATCATGGGCTCAGTAATTGAAAAAGTCGCTTCGGAAGAGACTTCTAACAGTGGAACACCTGCGGATTTTGAAAATTCTACTCTTTCGGATTCCAGTAATTCCCCATTTTACTACAATCTCGGCTTTTGCTTTGAGTCAGGAACCCTTGCAGGTAGTTACCGGAAAACTCATCCTTTCAAAAACGAAAACAACTATTTCTCAAAAGGCGACTCTATAGAGCCCATTTCTCTTAAAAAGCAAAACCTGAAAATCGGTTTTGAGATCTGCTATGAACTCCGCTTTCCCGAGGTTGCAAGAAAACTTTCCCTTGCCGGTTCTGACCTGCTTGTGACCACAGCCGCATTCCCCAATCCAAGGTCTGAACACTGGAATATTCTCGCAAAGGCCAGGGCGATTGAAAACCAGATCCCACATATTGCCTGTAACAGGATAGGTTCTGCTCCTGACTGCAGTTATTTCGGCAACTCCATGATAATCGATGCCTGGGGTGAGGTAAAAGCTGATGCCGGCAATAAAGAATGCGTAATAGTGCATGACCTTGACCTGTCCAGGAAGAATGAAGTTCGTAAAATGATTCCCGTTTTTGAGAATCGGAGAATTGAGCTTTATTCTGAAGATCTAAAGATTATTTAATTTTCTTTCGATAATAATTTCTGTAACTGTATTACTTACTCATCTTAACGGAAATTGGTTCATCCTAATTGGTTGAATCTTATTTTTCAATTTTGGTAGAGTCTTAGTTGTTAATTTCTCTTATTGACAGCTAAAGTTTTTAACTTCACTGATCTGTTAATTTTCACTTTCCTTTGTAAACTATCAATCAGATAACATCATGTCCAACCAGGGGTTTCTTTCATTATGTCCAATTCAATGGAAATTTCATCACCATTTTTAAACTCTTCAGAATACTTCTTGTTTAAGAAAACAGGTAGTTCCAAACGTTATTAAGAGTAAGATTTATAGTTATCATTGTTATGCCGTAACATTATTACATAATTACAGAATTATAAATTTATGTAGTGATTGTTACACTTATTATCACTAGATTTTGTAACTGAGTCTTTTTTACAATTAACTAATGGAACACAGGAATAAATTTGATAGTATAAGGGCGGCTGATGCTTAAATATACAATAATTGCAAAATCATAAAATATAAATAAACCCAGTTCCTTTTTAGTTTGAAATCTAACAGTAAGATACCAAATAGTAAGATTAAAAACAGCCATTCGGATGATAGAGATATTAAAATCCAGTCAAACTCAAGAAAATAAGTAAAGACCATTAGAACCAGCAGATTCAACTAAGAAACACCTCGCAAACAAATCTACTGGATAAAAAAATGTCTCGTAAAAGACCTCTAATGGTTACTATCCTGCCTTTATCATCCGAATTATGACTGCAAAATTCCTTACTGTGATAACAATGAAGGAAGAAAAGATAAAAGAAACAGTAAAACTCCAGTTTGAGATAATTAATCTGTTTCAAAAAAATTTTGCTAAAATATTTCACAAAGCAGGGGACATTCCGTATAGCCTCAATAAAAATCAGAATCGAGCAATTATGATTATTGGGTCAACAGACAATATTATGCCTACAACCCTGGGAAAATGCCTTGATCTTCAGAAGGGAAGCTTGACAAGTATGATCGATGCTCTGGAAAGAGAAGGGCTTGTCTACAGGAAAAAAGACCCCCAGGACCGGAGAAAAAACCTTATTTCTCTCACCGAAAAGGGAAATGCTTACAGGGAATGGTTCATAGGAAAACTTGAAGAAAATGTCTCCGATATTCTCAGAAGGCTGGATGAAGAAGACATCCTTGCATATAAGGAGAGCCTGCAAATAATGTTTACAACGCTGAAGAAGCTTGATGATACTGCCTGAACAAAAATACTGCTGAAGGGGGGCAATGGAAATCAAATTCTCAAACTCAAGAAGCTGGGGTTTACAGAAAATACAGCAAAAATTTATGCCGGATTCCTGAGTTTGAATGAAACTACTGCCAAGGAAATCCATGAATTTACCAGTGCCAAGACTAAAAATCTATCCTTAAGGTTTTACAAGACTGTGCTGGGGGCAATAAGGCCGAAAAAATATGTGAAAGTTAAAAAACTCCTGCTTTTTTTTAGAAGCATAGGCCCGAAGCAGTTGGCCGAAAGGCTCAAAGCTGAACTCTTTCTGTCTCTTAACGACTCTTTATGAAAACTTAACGGACCTCAATTCTACAAAGACTCAAAAACTTCCTTATATAGGCCAGGGACCTGTTTTTAAATCTCCAAAGGTGTGGAAGCTTTATAATAAAGAGAAGTGAAACTGTTGGATATATACAGTACGCGCCAGAGGAACTACATTTGTAACTATATTTTAATAAGGTAAAAGTTACTTACACTTTTATTAAGAAAGCCAGTTCTATAAAGGAAAATATAGATATTTGATGAATAGGATACTGGATAAATCCGACTGGATGACTATAAATGCAAAGTCAATATATTTAATTTTATATCTATAACTGGGTACTGGTACTCCGTTTTCATTCAAATTGAGTTATGCCTTTAAAAGTTCAGTTGAGTCGTTGCGTTACTCTAATAATAAAATGCAGATAGTACAACTAAGTTAGTAAAGTACGGGCACTGAGCAAAAATGAAGATAAATAAACATCAATTTATAGCCATACTCCTTGTAGCTATCTTAATAGCATTTATACCCCTTGCATCAGCAGCTCCTGCAGGAACATCTGAGTCCACAGTAGTAGCAGCCGCAAAAAGCTGGATTGGAGTTAAATCCGTACATGGCGGCAACAGCCGATCGGGCATTGATTGTTCTCACTTAGTGTATCAAGTATACAAGCAAGCCGGAGCCAAAGACATTGTATTTCAAACTGTTCCTAATATGAAAAAAAATGCATATTATGTTACTACAGATTCTCCGACGCCTGGTGATGTAATTTTTTGGAAAAAAGACATTACTGAAAACAACAGGAATTACTGGCTTATCAGCCATGTAGGAATATACATAGGGAATGGGCAATTCATCGATACATCTTTTGATACAAAAACCGTTACCACAGAAAGTATTAGTGGCGTGTATCAAGAAGGATTGCCGTACTATGCTAGATGGGACCCCGGTGGAAGCGATGATACAGATAACGATGAAACTCCTGATGATAACGATGTAAATCCGCCGGTTGCTGCATTTTCTATGTCCACTACATCGGGACAAGCTCCATTGAATGTAGTATTTACTGACAAAAGTACAGACGCAACTTCCTGGTCCTGGAGTTTTGGAGACGGAAGTACTTCAGCAGAGAAAAACCCAAATCATACATACTCTGAAGCTGGAGACTATAGTGTTGTCCTGACTGTAAACAATGAAAAGGGCTCAAGTTCAGATACTCAAAAAGTAGTTGTTCAGAGTGAACCAACTCCAGAAATAATTCTTCCTGTAGCGGACTTTGATGCAGATAACACAAGTGGCTCTGCTCCTCTTTCTGTTCAATTTACAGATTTATCGCAAAATGCAAATGGGTGGGACTGGAATTTTGGAGACGGAGATACCTCAACCGAGCAAAATCCAGCTTATACCTATGGTTCAGCCGGAAACTATACTGTTGTCCTGACCGCAAATAATGAAAATGGTTCGAGCTCGAAATCTCTAAATATAACTGTTGAGGAAGAACCGGGTCAAGAAGAAATCCTTCCTGTAGCGGACTTTGATGCAGATACCACGAGCGGCTCTGCACCTCTCTCTGTTCAATTTACAGATCTGTCGCAAAATGCAAACGAATGGTACTGGAACTTTGGAGACGGAACTAATTCAACCGAGCAAAATCCAATGCACACTTATTCCTCTCCCGGAAACTATGATGTCAACCTGACAGTAGTTAATGAAAACAAAACGGCCTCAGAAATCAATACAATAAATGTACTGGAAGAAAGCAATTCCAGCGACAGTAACAGCGATAGTGATAGCAACAGTGAAAGCGATAGTGACAGTGATAGTGACAGTGACAGTAGCAGTGGTAGCAGTAGTGGAGGACACAGCCACAAGAGCGGAAGTAGCAGTGGTGGCGTTGGCGGGTCTCCTGAACCAGCGAAGAACGTCCAGGTAAAAGAGGTTTTACAGACTTTTATTGCCAGTGGAAGGGATGTGGATTTTAATTTTACAAATAATGCAACCTGTGTTGAATCGATAACATTCAGGTCAACAAAAACCGTTGGAAAGACCACGACAATAGTAGAGGAACTGAAAAATAAGTCAAGCCTGGTTTCCGAGCTTCCTGAAGGTATCGTCTACAAGTCATTCAATATATGGGTTGGAAACGGTGGTTATGGCACTTCAAAGAATATTGAGAGTCCATCTGTCAATTTTAAAGTTAATACCTCATGGGTAGACGAGAACAACATAAACAGGTCCTCGATTATACTTGATTGGTACGATGACGAGAAAAAAGAATGGACGGAACTGCCAGTAAGTCTAACAGGTGAAGATGATCAGTTTTTGCATTTCACAGCAAACGTACCTGGCTACTCTTCCTTCGCAATAACAGGCACAAAAAATGAAGGCAACACAATAGCTGCAGAACCTGCTCAAGAAGCCACAAATAATACTGGCAGCAATGCAGGTATTAATGCAATTAGCAGTACAAGCAGTAATGCAAGCAGTAATGTTAGCAGCAATGTAAGCATAAATGCAAGCATCAATGCAATTAGTAGTACAATCAGCAATGCAATTAGTAGTACAATCAGCAATGCAATTAATAGTACAATCAGTAATGCAATTAATAGTACAATCAGTCATGTAATTAGCAGTACAGGCAGCAATGCAAGTACTATTGAAAATAAGGTAGCTGAAGTAAGTAAAAGCATTCCTGGGTTTAGTATGATCAGTGGCATTGTATGTCTATTATGTGTTTTCCTGTATAGAAACAAGGGAAAATAAAGCAGTGTGAACTGTAGTACGGCAAGAGGGTTATTGATCCAACCAGGCAAGTAAGTATATCTGCCTTTTATGGTCAAATTTGAAAAATTACCCTCCTGATTACTTTTTTAGATTACCATATTTTTTGAGTTTTATTTTCCGGAGTACTTATTGAGTATTATTTTTCAGGATACTATTTTTTCCGTATCATGTCCAGCTTTCTGAATATATTGCGTTGAATCAATGCATTTTTTGTAAGAAAAGACTGAAATATAATCTGGAAAGCTTTAGAGGTAAAGACTTTGCAACTCAAAATTGAGACGTCCAAACGTATTGAACTGGTTGATATCACTTCGCAAGTTCAGGAAGAAGTAATGAAATGCGAAATAACTGAAGGCATATGCCTTATCAGTACACGACATACTACCGCAGGCATCATAATAAACGAGAACGAAAGCGGGCTGAAAGAGGATATTCTGGATCTTTTAAATAAGCTTGTTCCTGCCGGCGCAGGTTACAGGCATGACCGTATAGATAACAATGCAGATTCCCATCTCAAAGCAGTACTGCTTGGAGCAAGCGAAGCCCTGCCTGTTTCGGCAGGAAAGCTTGAGCTTGGGACGTGGCAGAGAATCTTTTTTGCCGAAATGGATGGGCCGAGAAGCAGGACAGTTAATGTTACGCTTTTAAAGGCTTAACACAATGACGAATAAACTTAGAATCGGTAAAAAACTGAAAACGGATCAAAAATAAAGTGAGGATTCAAAAATCAAGTAACTTCGTCAACTATTTTTCTTCACCTTTCTACAAGGAAGACCCCGAATCACATGAACTGCAATTAATAACAACGATTTTCCTGCTTTTCGTCTGCTTTATATTTTCTGCTCAGCGTATCGATCTTTAGCCTCCTGAAGTACAGTAATTGCTGTTTCGAGGCTTTTCCAACCTATAACTTTCACTTGTTTTTTATCTAAATTCTTATAAGTTTGGAAAAAGTGAGTGATTTCTTTAAATAAATGAGGCGGAACCTGGTCAACCGACTCAATATAATTCCACATTGGATCATTTTTTGGAACGCATAGGATTTTCTGATCTCTTCCTTTATAATCTTCCATGTCAAATAATGCTACAAGATATACATCGATTACACAGCCCGGAAATGTGGGTTCCCAGGTTAAAACCATAGCATCTAAAGGGTCGCCATCAAGGGACAGAGTATCGGGAAAAAAACCATAATCCGAAGGATATACCATTGAAGAAGAAAGCATTCTGTCGAATTTAATCAGTCTCTTTTCTTTATCATATTCGAATTTGTTCCGGTTCCCTTTTGGAATTTCAACGATTACACTTTCGACCTGTCTTTCAGTCATATCAACACTTCCAACTATTTATTGCTTCCAGATACTCCCCTAAAAAAACTTCCAATTGTGTTTATGAATTAATGTACCTGCTGGAAAATTGACAAAGCTATTTTGAATCCATTCACCTAAAAACATATCTCAAGGTAGCACTTATGAAACCACCTATACCTACCAGAATAGTATACACATTAAAACCTCAATATTTGATGTAGAAGCCATCAACATAAATGGTTTAGACTATAAAGTACAGGCGGATCTCATCACCAATCGGTTACCTCTTTCCTTACATTAAATAAATAGTTTACTCAAGGGCTTCATCTAGCGAAGTATAATTATCATCTTTGATTTCTGTCTGTTTCATCCTTTGATTTCTGTCTGTTTCATCCTTTGCAATCAACCCATAAAATCCGGCATTTTACCGGTAATAGAGAAAGGCGATTGCCGGAATTAGCTTCTGTTCTGAGGGTTTGAATGTGGTTGAGAGTAAGTGTACCCCTTGACATTGTTCTGAAACGCCATGCTTACAGGGTTAATTGCCTTTTTTAGCCGGGGTTCTGCGCCCTTTTGATGTAAATTAAAATAGATATATTATGGAGAATTTCGATAAACCCTTCAAAGAATACCCATGAAGGGTTTATCGAAATTCTCAGAAACCAATTACTTTATAGATTGTAATCAGGCTCAGAGATAGAGATATAATAAAATTAATTGCTCCACTAAATGAAAATTTTCTAAAGCCCGTTCTGATACTCCTGAATAAAATGCCAGCAAACATGACTATAAGAGATATTATCAGTAAGGGTAGGTAGGAAGGTTGTTCGGATGGAGTTATCATTCCTGAGACTATTTTGACATCTGTTTGAAAATCAGCGTTACTTATTTTGATATGATATATTCCTGATGCTTTCGGCATAAATGAAAAGAAATCGATGGTTTGTTGTGTCGTAGCTTCTTTTTGTGTTCCAGTCCCATCAGATGGAGCAGGAGTAAAGCTTTTTTCCCAGAAAAGCTCTTTTTTTTGCGGATCAACTAAAGATATATTCAGCAATTCGGAATTTAAATCCCTTTCTTCTGTTTTGAATACAACAGTTATTTTTTCATTTTCAGTTAATAATATATTGGCTTCAAGGTCTTTTGATGGCCCTATTGACTCGTTTAAAATATTATCGCCCGAGATATATTCTGCCACAAAAGGAAGGGTAATTAACAAAAAAAAATTTATTAAGGCAACTAGCCAAATAATCCTGATAATGTAAGTAAATATGTTATCTGACATTTTACCCGCCTGTTTACCTTTAATAAAGCTTAAAGATTCATACATAAATAATTCATTATGTCTGTTTCAGGTTGATTTTTTTGCAGACAATACAGCCATTACGAAAATCTGTCCACACAATCCTATTACCATAAATAATAGAATAGTATTGGTGGTGATCTGAGTTTCAGCATTAAAATAGTGTAATAGTATAAGATACTTTGTAACATTATAATACGATTTTATAATTATTTTCAAAGGGTATTTTGGAGAGCCACAACTATTAGATCTTTACAGGCTGTCCGACAAAAATGGAATTGATAAACAATATAATTATCAACGGTTACCGGGGAAGTTTCCATCCACGCAGCAAGTTAGCGGGGTATTCGACTTAAATAAAACCTGTAGAAAAAACAAAGAGAATCATGAAACTAAGGTTTCTGGTTACTACCCCAGTCTCATGCGGACAAGACATATTCTCGTCTTAAATCCAGGTTAAAGGCCCGGAATGTACATGTCCATTTTTAATCCGTTTTTAATCTGTTTTTAATCTGTTTTTAATCTGTTTTTAATCTGTTTTTAATCTGTTTTTAATCTGCTTTTAATCTGTTTTTAATCTGCTTTTAATCTGTTTTTAATCCGTTTTTAATTCTTTTTTAATCCATTTTTAATCCGTTTTTACATTTCGAACCTTGTCATAACTCCATGTAGTTCATCAGTAGGGAGCTTGTAAAACTGGACAAATGATGGAGATATCTTTTTAATTATGGAAAAGACTCTCCAAATTATATTATTAGTAAAGATATCTTCTACTCCGTAGAAAATAGTTTTTTCACCAACGCCCTGATCTTTAAGAATCTGTTCAACATCAACAATCTCCATATATCCCGCTCGTATTTCCAAAATTTTTAACCCTTTTGCCGGTTCTTTTGTGAACGAGCTTTCTATTCCGAAAGGACTGTCAGACTTAATAATGGAGATAAAAATGTTATTTTCGTAAATGATGTTGTTTCTAAACATTACATGGGAAATATACTGGGGAATTCTTTCGATGTCGCGTGTAAAGAAAAGGGCAGTACCCATGATTTTGTTTTGAGTAGCATATACCTGATTGTATTTTTCAAGAAAGTCCTTGGACTTCATGAGCTTCATCAACTTATACAGCTTCTTTTGTCCCGACGTATATATAAGTATGAGGGAGAGGATGAACATTGCTATGATGACTGACCAGTAGCCTCCGTGAGGGATTTTATAGCTATTTGAGAGAAGGAACACTATATCAATAAACGTTATAAATAGCGAAAGAAGAGCTTTGGTTCTGTTTTTTCTGTGATAAAATATCGAAGTCATCATTATGCCCGTAATAGACATAGTCCCTGTAACCGCCAGGCCGTATGCAGCTGCAAGTCTGCTCGATTCTCTGAATATAAGCATCATAAATAATACAGAAACGAGGAGTAACCAGTTTACGGTACTTATGTAAATTTGGGACTTCAACAAACCGGAGGTATAATCAATCTTTAACATTGGAATTATCCGGGTTGTTATTCCCTGATATACTATAGAGAACATTCCACTGATCATAGCCTGAGAAGCGATAATTGTAGCTACGACACTGAGGAGAAGGAATGGGATATAAAGTATGTTTGCCTGCTGATTTATCATCTCATACAAAAAATTTGTCGAACCCGGGTTTCGGATAAGAAATGCACCCTGCCCGAGATAATTCAAAACCAGTGCTACAAATACGAATCTCCAGGCTTTTAAGATAGGTTCTCTTCCCAGGTGTCCCATATCGGCATATAATGCTTCACCTCCTGTAGCACACAGGATGACTTCGGATAGTACAAAAAATCCTATAATTCCATTGTCCATAAGGAACCTGATGGCATAATAAGGGTTGATGGCTTTAAGTACTTCCGGGGTGTAAAAAATAGAGGCAATACCTGAGAACCCAATGGCTGCAAACCATAAAATCATTACAGGCCCAAAAACCCATGTAATTTTTTCTATTCCTTTGCTCTGAACTGAAAAAAGTCCTATTGCAATTACAGCAGAAATAAGTATGATAGTGCCCTGACCTATATTTTCAAACTGAGGAATGATTCGCAAGCCTTCGACCGCGCTCAGAATACTTATTGCAGGGGTAATTACTCCATCTCCCATAAGGAAAGACGTTCCTATATAAGCTAACAATGTGACCAGAGCTACATTCCTACTTGACTTGAGCAGAGGGACGAGTATTTCTTTTAAGACTATTGTACCTCCTTCCCCTTTTTTACCCAGACTCATTGCAAGCCAGGCATATTCCATAGTCACAAGTACTATAAGTGTCCAGATAATTAACGACAAAACTCCTATTATGTGAGTGTGCGTAGGTCTTGTTAGAAGGAAAATAACGGTTAAAGTATAAATTGGACTTGTCCCAATATCTCCAAAAACAAGCCCCATAGACTTTACTACTTCTTTGAACTCTGACTTGGAAAACATAATATTCACCTTTTTTGTTCCAGAAATTTGCACAAAGATACAATTTGAAATAAAAGTTCCATGCGTTAAGCCCTAAGACTATTAATCGTGATTTCTTCTATCCTGTAAGAAAAAGGAAACTGATTAATTTTAAAACTTTGACTTCCAAATATTACTGTTTTCATATTGTTTTCATCTCTATATGTAGTCAATAAGCCTAACAGTAAATAGAGGTTCAATAAAAGATGGTTCTGAGTATTACTTTTTTATATATAAAGCTCATGACCCTCTCCATATAAATGAAGATTTCACATCTCAGGCCTTGTTATAACTCAGGGAAGTTCTTCAGTATGGAGTCTATATAACTGAACAAAAGAAAGTGACAGTTTTTTTAATCCATCATGATCTAAGAAAAAATTTGTTCCATTATATCCCACCTGGATAATAAGTAAAAAGGGTCCGGCACGTAAGGAAGCATTAAAGGCAGAAGAGAGCAGAAAAGAACCAGCAAAGTACACTTTATTTTAAAGGCAAGGGGAAAAACGGCGGGAGAGAATGAGCAGTGGATCAGTAATCAGAAGCGAGGATGCCGACGAACAATCATGGGACAGGCGGGGAGAAAAAGAAGGAGTTCTTCAAAAAAGTACAGAAGGAGTGAATATTCTCCTCGGTGACCCCAGAAAAGCCGTTGTCAAGCTCTCAATTCCCATAATAGTTGCCATGTCTGTACAGACCATATACAGCTTTACTGATACCTTCTGGGTTTCCGGGCTTGGAGCTGATGCTCTGGCTGCTGTTGGATTTGCTTTTCCATTTTATGTAATCCAGATGGCGCTTACTGGCGGGTTAGGGGTTGGAGGAGGAGCTGCAATTTCTCGACGCATAGGAGCCAGGGACAAAACAGGCGCAGATAATGTTGCAGTTCATGCTTTCGTGATAATGCTTATTCTCACAGTTGTTCTTACTGTTCTTGGACTTGCGCTTATAAAGGATCTTTTCATGTACAGCGGAGCCGGAAAAACAACCGAGCTCGGAGTTCAGTATGCCAGGGTGATTTTTGCAGGCAGTTTTGTTTTTTTCTTTACAAATATTGCGAATTCTATCCTGAGGAGTGAAGGAGATTCAAAAAGAGCTATGAGATCCATGGTTCTTGGTTCAGTCCTTAATGTAGTGCTTGACCCTATTTTTATATACACTCTGGGTCTTGGGGTTGCAGGGGCAGCCTTAGCTACAGTTATTTCTTTTGCCAGTTCGGGACTGCTGATGCTCTACTGGTTTTTTATTAAAAAAGATACCTATGTTTCTTTCAGATTTCGTTCTTTTAAATTCGACAAATCAATCATCATGGATATTTTCCGAGTAGGAATTCCCTCGTCTATAGAACAGTTTGCTCTGGCACTGACCGCCCTTATAATGAACTTTGTTATAGCAACCGTTGGCAGTACGGATGGAGTGGCAGTTTACTCCACAGCCTGGAGAGTGACAAGTATTGCAGTTGCTCCCCTCATAGGAATTTCAATTGCTTTAGTCTCGATCAGTGGGGCTGCCTTTGGGGAGAAAAACTTTAAAAAAGCACAGAATACCCTTATCTATGCAATTGAAGTTGGTTTTCTCGTAGAAACGATAATTGCCGTTCTAGTATATCTTTTTGCTTCAGATATTACTGCTGTCTTTACACATACCGAAAATGCAGCCCGTATAGCTCCTGAACTGACAAGTCTCCTTAAAATTATGACTTTTTTCTATCCAGTCGTCACCTTTGGAATGCTCTCAGGTTCTCTTTTCCAGGGTGCAGGAAAAGGCACAAGCGCCCTTGCTGCTACCCTTCTGCGGAGCCTTGTTATGACTCTTTTCTTTTCCTTACTTTTTGCTTTCGGATTTGGCTGGGGCCTGCCTGGGGTATGGTGGGGATTGGTTGTGGGTACAGTGATTGGGTCAATGATTGCTTTTGTTTGGGTGTGGATGTATTTGAAATGTATGATTAAAGAGGGGGCAATGGGAGGAAAGTGCTGAATGGAAAATTATCGCATATTCCTGCGTGAAGTTATGCTCGTAAGCAAATATTCCCAAAATGCGACTTTTCTGTGTAAAGTTTCATGATGAAAAATGGAGGAGTAGCTCAATATATCTCTATATGTTGATATATCAACGAGTTTTTCTTTTCCCATGAAAGGTATTTGTGGGGATCGATCTATATAAAGAATTTAACCCGTTTATGGTTCTTATAAATGGTCGTTTATGGGAACCTGCAGGAGATTTAACGCCGTGAAGTTTCTGAGGAAATACACAAATTTTGTTTGATCTTGTGTATTTTCAGGAGTTCTGCCGCAGATATTGTAAAAAACTTGACTAATTATTGAGAAATGAACAGGTTTTAGGCTAAAACTCGTGCATCTTTTGGATCGAAATTTTTTGGAATAAGACAACTTTACAAAATATAACAAATGATTTAAATAAAACCAGTTAATACTTAATTACATATGCCCTCTGTAAATAGTGATCTTTCAAAAAGAATTAATGAAAACGATTTTTTAGATTACAAATTACATGATGAATATGAAAAAAGAATATTCGAATTTGAACTTTTAAACTACAAACTTGACTTATTTCTATATACATTTGTTGTTGCTCTATCCATTGTTTTTGTTTTTTTAAGTATTTTCTCATTTTTTTGGTTAAAAGAGAATTTAATTCCAATAATCGCGACAACCATTATTTTCGGATATATTGCTGTTTATACAACTTTACTAATAAGAAAGAAAAAAAGAAAGTTCAAATTTTTCTTGGTGAAAGAGCAGTAATGGGTATTGCAACAGTTAATTCTTTTTGGCAAATACATAGGTTTTAATGTAAAACCTGTGTATGCAGGAAATTGAATAATAGAGATTTTTAATCTAGATTCCTGCAAAAAAAGGAAAATTTTTAAGCACCAACTTGATTGCAAAAGGTGGCAGTGTCTCAAATTTGCTGTAAATTTGAAGTCAAGTTTTTGCGTACTATGCCGATAATTGATCTGTCAACATAGAATTTTCTACTCAATAACTTCTTAAAATTCATGATTTTACCGAAAAATTGAAACACTGCCTTTTACTTAACGTCTTTTTAAGATAAATGCCACTAATAATGCAAGTACCAGGCTCGTCAGTCTAAATCCAGGTAGAGATTCTTCTTCTATAGGAGACGATTTTTTTTCGACCTTTATAGGTAGATTAAGCGTATAATCTTCGGCGTTTTCAGTATCTTCCCCGAAATAATAAACAACCCTTCCCTCAACATTAAAGTCTCCGGGCTGGTTGGTTTCAATCCTTACTTCAATGTCCCTTCCCTGTCCGGGTTCAAGCTCGTAGGTTGTCGTATACTGTCCTGCGCCAGATTGGACAAACTCCGAGGAAGAAACACTCATTCCTGAGGGTGGAATTATTATGACCTGGACGTGCATAACAGGTTTTGTGATAAGATTAACGGCTGAAAGCTTAAGCAGAATGTCTTCTCCAGAAACAACCCTGGTCTTTTCACCGTGAAGATTGACACTTGCAGAGGGCTGTGCAGCAGATTTTGAATTTTCAGTTGATTCTGAACTTTCCAAAGCCTCTTTTTTTACAGATTCTGATTGTACATATGTGTTATTCTCTATTATAGTGTACTCTGAATGTTCTATATGATACGAATTTCCTGTGCGATGTGAAGAATCGTTCTCTGTATCCTCTGCGACTTCTATCTCTCCTGAAGTTTGGTTTTCCGTACCTTCGGTTCCTACTTCTTCATCACCTGAAGACTGATTTTCCTGGTTCTCGGAAGATATCGTTTCATTATTTTCCGAGGAATTTGTTTTGGTTTCATTATCAGGTTCTATTATTGTATTTTCCGAAAGATTTGTTTCGGTTTCATTATCAGGTTCTATTTTTGTATTTTCCGAGGAATTTGCTTCGGTTTCATTATCAGATTCTATTTTTGTATTTTCCGAGGAATTTGTTTCGGTTTCATTATCAGATTCTATTTTTGTATTTTCCGAGGAATTTGTTTCGGTTTCATTATCAGATTCTATTTTTGTATTTTCAGGGGGCTGAGTTCCTTCACTTTCAGTCTCATCATTTCCTGAACTTTGCATGTCTGCATATTCTGAGGACTGTGACTGCTCTTCGGAGGATTCCAACTGCTCTTCGGAATTTTGTGCCTCCTCTGAAGGCTGTTCTTCTTCAGAAACCTCTATTTTGTTCTCGTAAGAATCTGCCGAAGCCTCAGATGAAGCATATACACACGAAACGCTACTTACCAGGAAACAACCAATTAAAAGATAAACTATTAGAGTTTTTAAAATAGCCCTCTCAGACATTTTACCACCTTTTTTTGGGCTGCCATCTGTAGTAACCATGAGAAGCTTAAGTAAAAAGCTTCTCTTGGTTACGGATGCCTTTCTTAATTATAAAATTTAAAAAAGGAAAAATGCATATATTTTTCCCGCAATTGCATTTAAATGCTTTTTAACCTGATTTACTTCCTCTTAACAGCATAAACCCCTAACAGGCCTATAGCTGCAATTAATATTCCAAATCCTGGGGCGCTAATTGAGCCCTCTCCTTCAGCTTTTACTCCTTCGGTATTTCCAGCTTCGGATCCTTCACTCTCACTGGAGCTGGTAGCCTCTTCGGTATTTTCGGAAGCTTCCTTGACTTCAAAGGGATGGCTGAGCGAAAGCGGGTTGAAATTGTCCTTATTGTCTCCAGGCCAGTAGAGGCCGCTGAAATGTACAGTATAGGTGCCTACTTTGTCTCCCTTGAGATTTATAGAGATTGTCCGGGACTTTCCTGGGGGTACGGAAAATGTTCCATAAGCCGTACCTGCTGCACCACTCTGAGCAAACTCCTGTCCATATACATGGATTCCAGAAGGTACGCTAACCCTTGCATCTACATTAAGAGTTATATCATTGAGAGATGGGTTATCAATATAGAGTTCAACAAGGCCATCTTCGTCTTTGGTTATTACATCATTAACTGGCCTCAGTACAACAGTTGGGCCCACCCTGAACTTCTGTTCTGCCACAGGAGTTTTTGTTACAGGTTCGGTCTGGTTTGTGGACTCATTCTGGTTTGCAGACTCGTTCTGGTTTATGTTACATGTCTTATTCTGTGATGTGGATTGATTAGCAGATTTATTGACGGATTCGTTGGTCTGTATAATCTTTGATGTTGTTTCACTTACTACTGGGTTATCGGCTGCACCAGCAACAGCAATTGATAATACAGCCCCGGAAATAAAGATCAACATCAGTATCATAGGCAAATATTTTTTCAATTTTGATACCTCCTTCCAGAGGGTATTAAATTACCTGTACAATAGCTTTTTGAAATAATTTTTTCTAAAATTCTCAGTATTGATCTTCACAGAGCAAAGTTTACTTCAAATCAATATTTTCCGGCATGTAATGAGCACCTTTGTTTAATTTACTTTCGGCTTTTTTGATAATATCCTGAGTATTCTATTAAACTTTTAAAATAAGTTTAGATTATAAAATATGATTTAATATGGCAATATTACTTTTCATGCCAATTAATGGGGTTATTGGTGTTTATTTATATTTTACTTGGGTATTTTAGTATCTATGTTTTCCGGATATACTTGTACATGTCTCTTTTTCTGCATTATTTGTGCGCCTGTCTCTCCTGTGTTTCTACAAATATTACTTACTTATGCACAAATGTAAACATTCAACTAAAATTTAGCTAAAATCTCAAACCACAAATCTTATCTGTGTAAAATTATATAACTAATTAAGTAATATTTTATAACTGATGTGTGTAATTTGAAAAAAGAATGGCTGTGTTCTGGCTTTATATGCCGTACCTGGCGATAAACGATCCCTACGTTATTGTATCTCCAGGTTTTGGTTTTAGCCTTATGGGCTTTCTTCTTGCTGTTTTACGCTACCGCAATTTGAAGTCAAAAATGAAAATTAGTCCGCTGCGTTTCACAAAAATATGGATTCTCGAGTCTAGAACCTAACTCGAGAGTTTCACAAAGGTGAAAAGATGAAGACCCAAGTAGCATCATTAACTATCAACCCTGAGAATAAAACCGAGACCCTGTTTGCTCAATCTGATAAGCTGGGGATTTTTTTCCATAATCCTGTTTCGTTCCAAGTGCCAGATATGTACTCTCCCCTAGTGAAAAGCAATAGAATTGGCCTTGTCCGCGGTGACGTGGCAGAGTATAAGCTTAAGATAAAGGTCGGATTTGGAAAGTATGATTACATTGTACTCACCAACTATGTAAAAGAAAAGATCGCCTGGAGCACAGTTCAAAATAAAAATTTAATAATTTTTCCAGGGCAGGCTTTGACTGAAAGTTTCTATTCCGATATGGCGATATACTATGCTCAGCAAGGATACAGTACATACATTCTGGATCGAAGAGAGACAAATGTTCCGATAAATGAGACCGATTTCAGTTACATGGAAAACTGGACCATTGACAGTTACTTGAATGATACATACAACGGCATCGCTGTGTCAAGAATTCATACAGCTTTCCTGAGTGATAAAGCAGTAGAGGACATCGAGGTTACGGCAATTGGCCACAGTCATGGGGCTTTGATCCTTACTGCTTACGGTGCTAGCAAATACAATGACCTTGTTTTAGGTTCGGTTAACAGAATGGTGCCTGTTGATATCGTTATTAAGTACGAGCCTAAACATTCTGAGTTAATAAGATCTCAGGTACAGGAATTTGACACAATCTCCAGATGTTTGGAAAAAAGGGCATATAACAGCAACAATATGGCTTTCATGATGCAGATAGCCAATCTGGCTTTAACCGATCCTGACCAAGAATCTGTTTTTCAACCTGACCTTACAAACAGACAATTTTTCCGGCTTATGGCTACCCAGACTCATGCATTCAATGCATATCCCTATACTCCGAATTATCACTACTGGAGCGGAGATCTGGACGGCCTTTATTACGTTGACGAAAACAGGCTACTTAACTTGACCTTAACCGGAGGGGCTGTTCCTTACGCACCTAAGCACCTGGATCTTTACATGGCTGGATTGATGGGGAATGTGGAAGGCTATGAAATTGACTTTTCAAGAATAAGTTTCCCTGTTCTTTATATTGGGCTTGGGGGAGGTTTCAGTGACTATGGTTCCTGGTGGTACAAAAACGAAGTCGGAAAAATTAATGATAAGGTTACTTCCATGGGCTGGAAGAACCAGGGTCACGGTAGCATAGCCCTTGATTACAACTCTCGCGAGTTATGGACACTTATACACGACTGGATAATGAGCAATTAGGTCTGGGAATTAGGGACACAATCTCATAATCCTGGTGCATCGGTTCTCAAATAAGTACGTAATAAGAAAATAATTACGGCTTACGACTTAAATATTATTTTCAAGTTACATGGAATTTTGTAACACGGAAAACACAGCCTGTCGCATAGTGATTCGATCTGGATATTACAACCACGGAAAACACGGAAAGCACGGAAGAAACACGCCTTTACTACGGATTTCCATGTCTTCCGTGCTTTCAGTGGTTTTCTAAAAATTCATTCTGACCTGGAAACTAATGTCCTCAGGCTGTTTTTTAGCATTACAGCAGTTGCAAAAATACCTCCAAATTTGGGAAAAATTCATAGACGTTCTCCCATTCTCCATAGGATTTATTCGATGTTAAGATCATTGAATTCTTTTCATAACGTATTGAAATTAGCTGAAATAAACAGTGAGCTCCTACTTTGTCAAATGGGAGATATTTGAAAAATGTATGCTTTGAAATTAGTGACAGATATGGAACACCTTATAAGAAAACCGTTTGCAGGAAAAACAGAAAAAAATGTGCTGGAAGAAAAACAAGTCACTTTTGACTTAATCATTATTACAAGGTTTGCACCCAGTTCTAAATTAATTAACAATCTGTATCTCAATCTGCCTTTTTTGGTTCGGCTACAAAATCGTACAGGAACGCTGCGACAAGTGCTCCCGCTATGGGACCTATGATATAAATCGGGAACTGAGTCCAGAGGTTAGCTCCACCCAGCAAGGATTCAGCAAGATAAGGGCCGAAGGTGCGGGCAGGGTTCAGAGAAGAACCTGTAATGTTGCCTACAACAATCACATCCGCAGCTACCACAATCCCTATTGCAAGCCCCGCAAATCCAGGGGGAGCCCTTCGGTCCACGGCTGTACCCATAATGGTAAGCATAAGGAAAAAGGTACACACAGCTTCGCAGAAGATTGCCTGCCCATAACCGACCCCGTAGAACATGGACGTGGCTCCCAGACCTGTATCAACAGCCCTCATCCCCAGGATCGCTACAAGAGAAAAGGACGCAAGGCTTGCACCTATAAGCTGGGCGATAATATACGCAGGGAGGTCTTTTGTGGGAAAGCGGCCTGTGGCCCAGAGAGCAAGACTTACCGCAGGGTTGATGTGGGTACCTGAAATGTGGCCGAAAGCATAGATCATGGAGGTGATTGCAATTGCAAAAGACATTCCTATGGCAAACCAGGCCGCAATGTCAATTCCTATGTTAAACTGGTTTCCGGGAAAAGCCTCCCAACCCTCCATAAGAAGCACGGTCGTTACCACCGAACCAGTACCCAGGAACACCAGGACATAAGTCCCTATTAATTCCGCAAGCGCACGTTTCATGAGGTTTGTTACTGCCATATCAAGCTCCTCAATAATAGGTTTGGGACAAAGGGAACTGTAAGGAGGGCTGTACTATATTCATTTACGTAAAAAATTACACTTGAAATTGAGATGAAATTGAGATTACTCATTTCCTGATCCGAAGCATTGTGTTTCCAGTTTTTTATGAGAACCCAGGTGTAAATAGTTGTGTTCAAGACTATAGAAAGGGTCTGCGTGGAAGACTTCTTCTCGGTTACCCTTTACCCCAGCCTTTACTCCACTTCCCTTTACTCCAGCTACCTTTTACTCCAGCTACCTTTTACTCCAGCTACCCTTTACCCCAGCTATCCTTTACATTCTCTTTGCTTTACCCCAGCTACCCTTTACATTCCCTTTGTCGTTATGGTCAAACTCCGTTAAACTGCCTCTGACCAGTTGCAGTAGTTGCACTTGTAGTCAAAATAGTTCGCCGAACAGAACTTGCAGACCCTTGCCGGAGAATGTGCCTTCTGCTTGTGCAGTGCGATGATATTTGTCATAAGCGTTGCAGTCACAGGCTCACTTGTCAGGAGGCAGGGGAAATCAGCCAGGCGCATGAGAGCCGAGAAACGGACAGTGATTGCACAGGCCGGATAGGTGTAACGCTGAGGGTTTTGCAGGACCTCGTTCCTTTCAATGGGGCTCAGGTCGATAGGCACACCCTGTACAATGCACCCGGCACCCCTCGGAATATGGTCAATGATTCGTTCACCCTTTTCAATCATGTCAATGAAATCCACGTTATGCAGCTCAGCTGCCGCCCCACGTCTCGGGTTGGTCAGCACAAGGTTGTGGAAGCGTTTGACCAGCAGGTCAAGCACCATCATGGTGGTAAACCCGTCCATCCAGAGGATTTTAGTGACTGCAGCGGCTGTTGCGTCCGTACCGATGGTCAAGGGTGAGTATTCGTCCCTGAACTTGCCTTTTGCCCTGTTCATGGTACTTTCAAGCACGTCTGTTACAGCATTGATAACTGCCAGCACGACGTCGTCTTTTGTCATATTGTACATAGACTGGGAAATGTGGTGGGCTACGTCACCTACGCCATAAGCAGGTACTGTCACAATATTCCCGTAGAAAACATCGGCATTCATGGCATCCTTTACGGTTTTTCGTATCCTCTGCTTATATGTCTCCATATATTTTCTGGTGTCAAAGGACGTATGCCCTGCTTCTTCCATGAGTTTTACCTGAGCATCCACCGGGGACTCGTAGACCATCTTGAGCATGTCAATTTCTTCTTTTATGGCTTCCGAAGGAGTTTTTCCGTCTTCAACCGCTGTCTGGAACTTCGCCCCAACACCATAGGACGTGTTCATACCCCAGGACTTTGAAGACAGGATCGTCCGCTTGTGCTCCACAGGGATGTCCATTTTCTGGAGGATCCTGTTTACGACATTACTCGTGCTTCCGGGCACAAAGGCAAAGTCTACTACACAGGTCGGACCGTAAAAGCCTCCGTACCGGCGAATTGATTCTTTTCCTATCAGGGCTTCGGATTTTCCTATTTCCTCCACGAATTTCATGACCGATTCATGGAAAGCCGGGTCTTCCTCATAGAGAATTTCGAGGATAGGAGGGGTCTGGTAATGCTCTACAAAAGGATCATCTTCAGGCCTGACCGTGTCCGTAAGGCTCGTAAGAGTTTCATAGTGGGTGTTTACAGAATTGATGTGCAGGTCGAAGACCTCCTTACACTGCTCTCCAACCGGCTTCATTTTGTTTACTGCGTCTACGTAGGGTTTTGCATCTTTTATCTTGAACTCAGTGCCCCGCTTTTTATTAATCACTCCCACTACGGCTTTCTGGGCACTTACAGCCTCGTCTGCCATCTTATTATACATTTCCTGAACGTCAACTCTAACTTCCGTTATCATATTCACTCCCCAAAATCACTTTAAAGCTGCCAGGAAATCCGCGAGGGATTCTTAAAACCCTTAAATCCAGGAATTCAGACCTTAAAAACCTGATAACTTAAATCCAATATCGAGATTCAATAGAAATAAGTCCCCCATAATCGAGATTCAATAGAAATAAGTCCCCCATAATAAAAACCAGAGATACCCAATCCAGATAATTTCTGTTATTAATCTTCTGGATTCTGCAGCTACTTATATATTCTCATTTTTATACTATGATTCTTTTTTATTCTATAAATAGTTTGATTTAAAGAGTAAAGCCTGGTTTAAAGATTCAGAAACTGATTCAAAAGTCTAAATTTGAGAACTATTGTTAAAGGGTTAGAGTTGAAATACTCAGATATTGGCTTTTAATGCTCAGGGATTGGCTTTTAATGCTCAGGGATTGGCTTTTGGAGAAAAAAGAAACAGAAAAACCATCAGGGGAGCAGAGTAGTTTGTTTACTCTTTGCTACCAGGCCGTCAAGGTCAAGCCTCTGTTTTATCAGCCCTGCAAGGACTTCATTAGCAAGCCTGATTACTTCGTCCTTGTTTTCCCGCATTTCGTATGCAGGGTCATCGGAAGGGATCTCAATTTTCGTTATATCGGCTCTGGCTTTTTTCAAATGTGCTTCCTGAGCTTCACAGACTATGCTGGGTTTTTCCAGGTACTGTTCAAGATGTTTTTGAGTAATTCCTATAAGCTTCAATTCCTTGCGGAAACAGGGCCTTTCAAACAGTCTGGAGACCACATATACTCCCACAGGAATTCTGAAATCCAGGTTGATTTTAAGAAGCTGGGACCTGAGAATAGAATAAATTTCTTCCGGATCTGAAAGTTCTGGAGACCTGGGTTCTTTTCTTTTTTCGGATAAAGGCTCTGTGGCTTTTTCAGGCAGGGCATAAATCTTCGAAGGGGGAACTTCAGTTTCTTCCAGAATATCAAGGTCTCTGAGCGCCCTGAGATAGCCTGTAAGGACCAGGCGGTGCTCATCTATACCTATGGTTTTCAGTTCTCTGGAAAGCCCGCTGATTGAGAGCTTCTTGCCTTCAAGTAGTTCCAGGAGTTTGGGGTGAAGTTTTTCATCCATCTGTACCGACATCATGTTTTATTGTTGTTAATTGATTCTTCAGGACTCCAGCCGGAAAAACATTGTTTTTCAGATCCGCCGGGCAAAAGAGCCCGTATTTTCCCGAATATTTGAAAAGACCTGACCTTTTTCTATCTATGAGAGGAGTAAGCAAGAAAATTGCAGGGAGTAATACACGATGTAACTATCCTGCATAATATAAAGCTTATGAGAGAGCCTGTAGGGAAGAAGTATAGAAAATATCGGGAAGAAATTGGTAAATTTATGTAAAAAGATCTGTTAAACTCTCAAACGAATATTTAACAGATGGTAAAAGTATACCACTTTCAGTAGCTGTTGATGGAGCAAATCGCCACGATAAAAAGCTTGTAAAAAGGACATTAAATGCCATTATTTTGAAAGACCTTCTACAGAAGAGGGAATTCAAAATATCTGTATGAATAATTACATGATTTTCCTGATATCAGAGAATTGGTCAAAGAATATGGTTATATTGCCCATATCAAAAGCCGTGGAGAAGAAAACATAAGAATAGAGATACCCTGTTTTAGGACAAGAAGATGGGTTGTAGAAAGGACACATTCCTGGCTAAACAGATTTAGAAGACTGCTTATAAGATGAGATACGAAAATTAAGAATTACTTTTCTATGCTTCATTTCGCATGTGCATGGATAACATTCAGAGCAGCAGGACTTTTCGGATAGGTTCGAAATAGCAATTAAATATATTGATATGTTAAAATGCGCTTGCTGCCGAAGGTAGAAAATAAATAAGAATTGAGCTTTTCCCAGCAGAATTGAAGGGCAACGCTTAAAAATAATAATTGCCATCTGCATTAGGCTTAAATTGATTATTTCACAAGGCTGCAAAGATGATTACGAAATTAATTCCCAAAAAAGTATTTTTTACAAGTGGAGTTGGTACACACCCTGAAAATCTTGAATCATTTGAAGTTGCACTCAGGGATGCAGGTATTGAGAAATTTAATCTCGTAACTGTAAGTTCTATCCTGCCCCCTAACTGTGAGATTGTATCCAGAGAGGAGGGACTCGAAGAGTTAAGTCCCGGAGAGATCGTATTTTGCGTAATGTCCAGGATTTCTTCCAATGAGCCAAGAAGGACACTCAGTACATCGGTTGGTTGTGCACTCCCACAAAACATGAACAAGCACGGTTACATATCAGAATATCACGCCTATGGAGAAACCGCTCAGGACGTTGGGGAACGTTCCGAGAAACTTGCAAGAAGCATGTACAGCACCTGGACAAACGAATATCCTCTCAAAACTCTCAGCTTTCCCAGGTCATCTTCTGTAGATGAACATGGAGACTGGATGACCGTGATATCCGCAGCAGTCTTTACTATCTGAAAAGTTAACAGTATGCCTGTAATAATTTCTTAGATTGTTTACGAACTCCTCTCTGAAAATTAAAATATACTCCCCATTATGTTAATTTCATATTCTTTGATCCTGATTCAAACCCTGCAAATTAGTTTTCCTGAAGAAGATTCATCTCTCATGATATCGTCATGGGAAGAAGCCGCATATATTGATATTTAATAAAATAATATAATTATATAGCGTTATTTGTATATCTTACCGCCTGTCGCCAAATGTCTTCAGGTATAAATGTCTTCAGGTATTATAGTCACGCCTGTAATTGTTGCAACAAAAAACTTCATTGTACCTCATTGGACAGTTGCATTATTCAGGTATGATAAAAATATAACTTCAAATTTGCAGTTCAGAAATTTATCCGTAATTTCAGTATCTCAATAATGATTCTTGGCAACAAATGCCTTGATATTATACTTGAATCATTCCTCAGCTTCGTGACTATAGAAATCACATGCAAAACTATCATTATCTGTTTATTAGGAGAATGGTATGCATCTTAATGTGTTCACAGATAACCCAACCGTTCCGATAGATGTAAAGGACAGGTCTGTAAGCGAATTAATGGAAGGAATGCTTAAGACAGGCTTCCAGGGAAGAAAGCTAGCTGAATCTGTCCAGGCCTGGCATAACATGCTAAAAGAAAAGAATATGACTGTGCTGATGGGACTGTCTGGGGCTATGGTCCCTGCTGGCATGCGTAGGGTTATTTCCTATATGATCCGGGAGAGGATGATAGACTGTCTTGTAAGCACAGGAGCAAACCTTTTCCATGATTCACACGAAGCGCTCGGCAAGAAACATTATGTGGGTTCACATCTGGCTGACGATGAAGACCTCTTTGAGCACGGTGTTGACAGGATCTATGATGTTTTTGCGGTTGAAGAAGAGTTCAGAACCGCAGATAGCCTTATTGCGGATTTTGCAGAAGAAATTGGGGAAATTTCCTGTTCCTCAAGGGAGTTCATGTACCTGCTCGGAAAGGAACTGACAAGGCGCGGAGCGGCCGAGGATTCTATAGTCGTAAGTGCATACAGGCACAATATTCCTATCTTCGTTCCTGCACTTTCGGATAGTTCAATAGGAATCGGGTTAACCATTGCAAGAAGAAGAGGATTGAAACTTGAGATTGACCAGATAAAAGACGTTGATGAGGTCACTCAGATTATAGAAAAATCAGGTAAAACAGGAGTTGTATACGTTGGAGGTGGAGTCCCTAAAAATTTTATCCAGCAAACCGAAGTAATAGCTTCTATTCTTGGAACGCAAGTCGGAGGGCATGATTATGCAATTCAGTACACTACTGATGCTCCTCACTGGGGAGGACTTTCAGGCTGCACTTTCGATGAAGCTGTTTCCTGGGGAAAAATTGCAGTTCAGGCAAAAAAAGTGCAGGTCTTCGTGGATGCTACTATTGCTCTCCCTATTGTAGCCCATGCACTTCATGAAAAATGCCGCGAACTGAAAAGAAATGCCCCGACATTTAACTGGGAAAGGCCTGAAGGGCTTGATATTGATTACAGAGAGTAATCAAATTACGAATCTTTATTATATTTGAAAGCTTATAATGTAAGACGAGAAGGAGAGGAGTAAATGGGTAAAAGAACTCGAATAATTAACGATCCTTCCTATTTAGTACCATTGCTCAGGACTTTTGGGTCAAGAACTCACAAAAAGATATTTGATGCACTTTCAAACAAATGGATGACAAGAGCAGAGATAGATGAATTCATGGGCGCAGACTCATCAAAAAGCCTCCATATCCTGAAAAAAGCCGGGCTACTGGAGAGTCAGTGGAGAGTTCCGGAGGCAGGGCAAAAACCTTCCAAAGAATACCATAGTTCCTATTCCAAGGTTCAGGTTAATTTCCAGTGTTCTTTTGAGGATTTGAGTGATATCATCATGCTGACCTTCAAGCCATACGAGGAGGTCAAAGACGCAATGGAAGAACTGGAAAAGCTGGTAGAAGAAGGAAATACCTCCATGAGCAGCCTCACACGGACGCTTAATAGAAATCCGTTTTATATTTGCGCTGTCGCCCGTAGATCTGAAAGACTTTCTGTGATGGGGCAACGGTTAAAAGTAATTGAAGATGTAGAGGAGAACTACGATTGATGATTAAAATCCTCCAGACTAAAAGCGGAGTAACCAAGTTTCAGGTCCTTATCGAAATTGCAGCCCATCAGCCGAATGTAAGACAAAAAGAAATTGCCGCAAAGATAGGAATAACTCCTCAGGCCGTTTCCGAATATATCAAAGAACTTGTAAATGACGGGCTGATAGTTACTGAGGGCCGGGTTCGCTATAGGATTACAAAAGAAGGTGTAGAATGGGTCCTTGATAATGCCACGGAAATGAAGCAGTACGCCCGCTTTGTCATGGAGGACATAATCAACCATATCTCAACCTGGACAGCGATTGCAAAAGAGGATGTAAAGGAAGACCAGCAGGTATACCTGAAAATGGAAGGTGGACTCCTTTACGTCAGCAGCATGGAAAAAACAGGCGCATCAGGCAATGTAATTTCCGACGCATCTGCCGGGGAAGATGTAGGAGTAACGAGCCTGCGAGGCCTGATCGACCTGGAAAATGCTACAATTACAATCTGCAAGGTCCCGAGGATCGAGCGTGGAGGCTCAAGAAAGGTAGATATTGAACGCCTGAGGGCCCTGACAAGTTCAAAATCCTATATAGCAGCTATAGGCGTGGAAGCACTTATCGCTCTGCGCAAGCTCAACATAGCCCCGAATGTTATGTTCGGAAGTAATGAATCAGTTATTGAGGCTGCATATCACGGCTTATCATCCCTTGTAGTCTCAGTAGATGAGCAGGTTCCTTCCCTTCTTAACAGGCTGGAAACCGAAAATCTTGAGTACGAACTCGTAGACCTGACTCTCGAGTAATTTCTAATTTTTAAGTCAAAATTGCGCTGGCGCACCCCGCTGCAACCTAGCGGGGTATTTGACTGAAATAAATGCACTGCTTTCCTTATTTCTCATTTTTTTTCGTTAACTTATCTAACAGTTCAGAGCCTGGTGCCTCGCCAGTTAAAAGAATAATTGCAATAAGGATAATTGCCATTGTTATAAGAATAGCATATCTAGTTAGGCTCTCTTCAGAATAATACATACCGACAAGCGGAGCAATAATTATAAATCCAATAGTTACCAACCAGCCTTCTAAGCTAGCCGGGCTAACGCCCCAACCAATACGCCTTTTATGAAACCATGCTTTTTTGGTAAGTCTTTTCATGCTTTGCCTCCATTTGTTTTTGTTTCAATCCTTGTTTTCATGTATCTTGCCCGCGAATAACTTTCAATCCTGACTTCCGCTTTTTTAAGCGCATAAATTCAATTTTTCCATAATTTCTTTTTGCTTTCTTGTGAGTTCTGTAACTATTACCTCTCCATTTTGCAGTTCTACTTTTCTGATCTTCTCAAGCTCTAAAAGTAAACTCTCTACTGTATAATCCTCAATAATTTTTGTTTCCTTCATCATACTCAGTAGCTTCATTCTAATAATTAGTCCGATAAAGCAGACAAAAATGAATCCCTTTGTTGTTGAATCTTTGTTTGTGTTTAGTGGAAGCGACTGAATATCATTTTTCATTACTTTGAATCCTTTCTCAACAATATCTCTTTCTCTGTAGTAAGTGAGACATTCTACCCAATCACGTTCTCCATAATAAAAAAGGAAAAACTTCCCCATTCTGTTTATTCTCTGCGATACTGCATTTTTCTTGATATTGATTTTGAAATGGTCATCTATCTTTTTCCACGAATAGAAACTTGCCATTTCCCTTGCTCTCTCTTTGAACACCTCTGCCGCATTTCTCCATCCTGGTATTGCTGTTTCTTCCAGTTTTTCCTTCATATCATAAAGACGGGAGTAAAATGTGCTTTTTTCTTCCATTTCTCTCTTTGGATCATAGAAACAGTATCCATTGATCTTGAATTCCTTTTCCTCAAGAGTCACTGGCTTTACAAATATTGGTTTTTTGTGAAACTTATGAAGATATTCCGGACTTTCGATGTCTTTTTGTACTGAACTCATAAGCTCTTTGACACTTTTAAGTGCCATTGTAGCTGGCATAATAAAAGGAATCTTTTCCCTTACTAATTCCTCAATGTTTCCCTTGCTGAAAAAGCCTCTATCCATTACCAGTGTATAGTTTTCCATTCCATGAGCTTCTATCTTTTTTAGAGTATTTTTAAGAGTTGTAACGTCTACAATACTTCCAGGATAGATGTCATACATCACCGGAATTCCTTTTTCCTTATCCACAATCATGGAGAGATTTATTTGAGGAAGATCGCAATTGTCTCTATTGTATCCGTATTCAAGAAGATTAATTAGTTGTGAGTAGCTCGATAAACTGGTAAGATCGTACATTAATGTGCGTTTTGTCCCAAGATTTCTAAACATTTTACCCATAAACATGGATGGAATGTCGCTATTACCTACTTTTGCAAGTAGATTACTGATGTTTTGACTTTTCAAGGGTAACTCAGGCCACTGGAGAGAAAGAACAGAATTCTCATACCAGGTTTTAAGGTTATACATAGCTGTAGGACGAATTACACGATTAAGTGCCATTGAAAGTATCATGTTCCTGTCTTTTTCATTGAACAGATCACCAAGATACTCTTCAATTTTGAGTTCTTCTACTATTTTCTGTAATGGAAGGAACTCACCATAGTTATAAGCATTTACAGGTTTGCTGGAAACGAAAGAAGTCTCATCTTGCACGATTTCATCGGAAGAGTTTAATGCGTCACGAACTCTAACAGGTTTACCGTTTATGTTTCTGCCAACATATTTGGATTTATGGCGAATTTGTTTCTTTTCCTTATCGTAATAAGGAATATCTTCGTACCAGTACTCAATTCCATTTATTTTCTTGATGCGGAGGATAGACTTCATGCGCTTATATAATAAGCGCATAATAGTATAGATAGTTTTTGAATTGTTGTTTGGAAATGAGTAAGTTAGTATGCATCTGCACACGAATTAAATGAGCAAAATAGGGATACAAAAAGTATGCGCTTAAAATTTGGGAATTAAGGTAGTATGCATCTGCACACGAATTAAATGAGCAAAATAGGGATACAAAAAGTATGCGCTTAAAATTTGGGAATTAAGGTTCAATATATTTAGGAATAATTCAAATATAATATCAAGGGTTTTTGTTGCCAAAGATGATTATTTGGGGAAATAGAATTATAGATTAACTCACAAACTGATAATTTGGAGTTCTATTTTTATATTCCTAAACATGAATGAAATGCCTGAACAGGAAAAAATGATTTTTACCCCTGATCTTTTGTGTCAAAGATATTTTTATGAATTGACTTTATAAGATTTAAAAATATTTAGGTTTACTTGAGTGGAATATGCAAAAGTAAGAAATTAATATATACTGGAAGAATTACCAGAGTAAATGATAAACAGCTTTCAAGTTTTTAAAAATCTGGATGGTCCATATTTATTCAACTATATTTTAAAACACCACTCAAATAAAGAGACCATCAATATTATAAAACTCCTCAAAAATGAGGAACATATATACTCGCTTTATCTTGAAGCATCAGGTTTTGATCAACCTTCATTTGAAAAGGTTTTCGTTGCAACCCTTGACCACGCCGCTGTCAGGGCCTTTTCGGTCAAGCCTTTTTTCAAAAGGGTTGTGCTACAACCGTTGCGCCGGTTGATCACGCCGATAGGGTTTAGGGATCAGGTTATCAGACTCAAACAGTTCTTGGGGTTTTCGGTCAAGCCTTTTTTCAAAAGGGTTGCGGTCAAACCGTTTTTCAAAAGGGTTGCGGTCAAACTGTTTTTCAAAAGGCTTACCATAGATTTATCTCAAAATAATATATTTCATATAATCAGGAGATTTTCCATGAAGCTGATTGTACTTTCCGATACTCATCTGAAAACTGGAGTAATTCCCCAGCAACTTCAAACACTCCTGGACGAATGCGACCTAATAGTCCATGCAGGGGATTTCAGTACTGTAAAAGCCTATAATGCCTTCAACGCCAGCGGCAAATTAAAGGCCGTTTTTGGAAATGATGACACTTCCGAACTCAAAAAGCTCCTTCCAGAAAGGCTGAAATTCGAGGTTGAAGGTGTAAAAATCGGAGTTGTACACGAAGGAGGGCTTTCGGTTAACGATACAACTGCACAGGGTTACCTGGCAAAAGAAATGGATGTAGACATTCTAATTTTCGGTCACCTTCACAGACCTTTGATAGAGAAAAAAGATGTTGTGCTTGTTTGTCCCGGATCTCCTACCAAACCCAGGATGTCAAACCCAAGTGTTGTAGAACTTATAATCGAAAAAGGAAGCATTAATGGCAGGATAATTACTCTTGAAGGAGGTACCTGCGATTACATAAAGTTCCGGGATTCCCTGGAGAAAAGCAAGCAGGAAAAAAACCGAAACAAGAAAAAGGCTTGAACATCTCTGAAACTGGCAGGGATAGAACGAAGGGAATCACAATATGGACTACCCTGTAGGACAACCCTGAGCAGGGGCTTATTTACTGCTTGAAATCAGGCATATGCCCTGCTAACCAGGGTTAGGATATTCAATTTTAGCAAGCGCGGTTTACAGTGTTTCCAGTTTGAACATGGCACCTGTGCCCTGAAGACTCAGATACACCTTGTCCCCAAATTCGAGAATTTTCTCGACACTGACACTGCTATTCCAGTTATATACAAAATCATAGCTGCCCTTCACGGGCTCGAATCCCAGAGACATTAGCCGTTGGTTTACTTCTGACGGACGGGCCCCTTCACTGCTGAACCAGACCAGAAGATAGGTTTTCACAGGATCATCTCACTTATCAGTTTAGTTATTTACTCCTAAGTTTCATTTAAACACAAGTTACTCATTTTATACCATGTCTCGTTTATTTATGTATATTTTGCCTCTTCTGGCTCTGAGACCATTGACAGTATCAATATTTACATAATATAGCATAAGTTAAATTAAATAGAAAAGTTGCAAAATGACTCTTCGCTATTCTATATGGATAAAATGATTTTCGATTCAAGACCGCATTGATTGTTATGAGGAAATTATGAGGATATTCACACAAAAAGTAGAGCTGGACATTTCCACTTTCGATGTATGCAGTTGCTGTAAATATCTTGTCTTCAAGAGTCCCATCCGTTTTCACAATTTATGACTCGATCTCTCTTCCATTTTTACACAGAGAGAACCGGACTTTTTTGCCATCTACATCAACATGATTCACGACTAATGAATAGTTTTAACCCTATCTATGACGGTATCCATGAAGTTCTGTCAAGTCTACGAGGAATGGACAAATTATAAATTTGAGTTATGTTGAAAATGATTCTTATCCCCCGTAGACCTGAGTGCTGCTCTGAAATACGTAAAAAGCCTCAAAACAATTATGTTCAAGCTTGACAGAAACATGCATTTTCTAGAGGAAATGGCGGTTCATTAAGGTCCCCGATCTACTCAGTTTGTTTTTCCCACCACATTTTTACTCTGGTGGACCACCCTCTTTGAATAAGATTTCCATTATCTACCTCAAGAATGTCTTTCAGATAGGACCTGAGAACGGTCTCCTGGGTACTGGAGGTTACATTGTAGTACGACTTGAAATCCTCAACTGCTTCTTCAAAAGTTGCATACCTGTGGACGTGCTCGAAAGGGAAAACTTTAACATTTGGGTAGATTCCCATATTGTAGAGCACGTTGTAGAGAACATCGCACTTCGGGGCCGGCTGATACTCACATCCGTGAAGGAAAGGCCAGAGTCTCCGAGAATGCGCATCCCATGAAGTTTCCCCCGCAAACCAGTACAGATAAACATACCTTGAAGAAGTGTCTATCATCTTTTGAACCGAAGTCCGTATGTCTTTCATGCCCAAGGAATAAGAAGCAAAAACCACATCATAAGGAGCCGAAAGGTCGGATTCGACATCAACGGCTTCCCAATCTTTGTGTACGCAGTCGATGTTCTTGATTTCGTACTCTTTAATGTTTTCCTGCATGATGCTCATCATGCCGTCAGAAGGTTCAACAGCAGTTACATGAGCTACCTGTTGTGCAACCGGAATTGCAAGGGTACCGGGTCCTGACCCTATATCAAGAACTCTGGAGTCAGAAGAGAGTTTCATGCCCTTTATCCTCTTTTCGGTTATTGCCTTTGCGTTATTATCCTGAAACATATTCCAGAAGCGTCTGGCTCTTTCCTTGTTCTGCCATATAGATGAACAATCTACATTTTTGTTCGATTCTAACTCTCTTTCCAACGTCTCTTTCCAGACTTCATTCCAGTCAATGTTACATGGGTCCATATTATCAGCTCAAACTATTTACATATGTAATTTCTTAAAATTATCAAAATATGTTACAAAAACGAATACAAATATGAATATATATACTTTATTAAATGGTAAAACAAATTCATCAGAGCGGAGATCCAACGGAGTTGCATTTATTGAATTCTGATTGGCAGTACAGAAAAATGGAGATTTCTTGAATTGCACTTTAAGTGCAGTAACATACTACCCATTTCGCCAGTTGAGCACGATATTCTACCCCGATTTTTGAGATGATTGAGAATTGTTTATTTTTTCAGGCTTTCAGTTAGGTAACATCTTTGTTAACAATGTTTACATTTAGTTTTATAAGAAAACTCTTTTATCTAACTACGTATTACAATAATTTATTAAACTCACATTTATCATACAAATTTATTCACAATAAAAAGATGTTAGAAATACATCTATCGTTCTAGCCTATACAGTGTTTAAATTGGTTTTTAATTTCGAGATAAATCGTGTTCTTCGATTTCTCCTCGAATGAGCCTTTTAAAAGTCCGTTTAGCTGAATTGAGGATTATTTTATGGATCGAAATTTCAAGCTTATTTTACTAACCTGCATGCTGCTTGCAGTAATTGGTGCAAGTGCCTGCATAGGCGGAGAAAAGGATGAAACTGCCAAAGGAGACAGTTTAGGAGAAAACTCTCAGGATCTTGTTGTGGGCATAAGTTCAGACGTTAACAACTGGTATCTTGACAAGTTTGCGGATGGTGATGCCAGGTTTGTTTGGTCTCAAGTCTATGAAACCCTTGTAAGGCTTGACTCTAACCTGAATATTACTCCAGGACTTGCCGAGTCCTGGGAAACGACTGACAATGGGACGACATGGCTCTTCCACCTACGCAAGAATGTGACCTTCCATGATGGTACACCTTTTAACGCAGACTCGGTTGTGTTTTCCTACTCCAACAAATCCTATGTGAGACAGGCAGTACTGAAACCGATTAAAAGTATAGAGGCTCTTGATAATTATACCGTGAAATTTGTCCTCCAAAAACCCATGCCTCTGCCTTTTTACCTGACTCATGTAGCCTGGCCCATAATGGGACTTGGCTGTCTTGATAAAGCAGGAAATTTCGTCAAACCGGTAGGGACAGGACCTTTTAAATTTGAATCGCAGACAAAAGATCAGGAAATAATGCTTACCAGAAATGACGCTTACTGGGGAAATAAGTCTCTTCTTGATAAGGTTATTTTTAAAGTTATCCCTGATCCTTCTACGCAGGTTATGGCGTTTGAGAACGGGGAACTGGATATGATTATCAAGGTTCCAGAGTATGATGTCAATAGGCTTGAAGCCAAAAAAGGTATCCAGGTTCAAAGGAAGCTAAGTACCTTTACGGATTTCCTGCAATTCAATTGCGATAAAACTCCTTTTAACGACACAAAAGTACGCCAGAGTGTTGCCTATTCAATAGATACCAACGCCCTGGTGAACGATGTTCTTAACGGCGTTGGAAAACCGGCAGAGGGAAGGCCGTATTTCCCCAATATGATGTACTCTGACCCTGACCTGAAAACATATTCTCAAGACCTTGATAAATCAAAGGCTCTACTTAAAGAAGCAGGATGGGAAGATTCCAATGGGGATGGAATTCTAGAAAAAGATGGAAGTCCCTTGAATTGTACCTTGCTTGTGAGTAAGGGTGCATGGGCAGCCAGACATACTCTTATGGCTCAGGTTGTACAGGAAGACCTCAGGAAAATAGGAATGAATGTGGAAATTCAAGTACTTGATGAGGGAGCGATCAGCAAACTAGAAGGTGCGGGAAACTTTGGCATGATACTAAGAACTGGCTATTTTGTCTGGGGCCCCTATCCAAAACACTTCTTTATTCACTATTCTAAAAGTCCTTACTCCCACTACCACAATGAAACCTATGACCAGCTTGTAGATGCAGCAGATTCGACCATAGATTCGCAGAAGCAGAAGGAACTCTATTACGCTCTACAGGCTTTTGTAATAAAAGAAGTCCCTGCTTTCTATCTTGTACATGAAGAAAAGGTAGTAGCAACCGGCCCTTCTGTAAAAGGCTTTGTGATAACAGCAGAAGATCCCTGGCTGGACCTTTCTGGAGTTTATCTTGAAAGAAAGTAAATTCAAACAAGGTTCCGAAAGGATGAAACATTAAAAAACTTCACATACAGGAAGATAAACCTTAAAATAGAAATTCACAGACGGGAAGATAAACCTTAAAATGGAATGTCTGAGAGCATCAGAAGTTAAGAGACCGATATCAGAAAATGACAGAAACGTAAGAAGAATACCTATGTGGAAGTACATTGCAAAGCGCTTGGCCATGGTGTTAGTAGTAATATCAGGGGTTACTCTTGTTTCTTTTTTTGCTATGTACCTTGCGCCAGGAGATCCTGCTGAGCTCATAGCTCTTGAGAGATATGGACAGGATCTCGATGCAAGCCAGATTGAATCCGTCAGGGAAGCAGAAGGACTTGATGCTCCTGTTTATTTCCAGTACTTTATATGGCTGGATCATCTCTTGCATCTTGATCTTGGGAGATCTATTATAACCTCTGATGAGGTCCTTGAAGAAATTCTTTTGAAGTTACCGGCAACTATAGAACTTACAGTTGCAGGCTTATTAATCTCTCTCCTAATCGCCTTACCTATAGGAATTCTGAGCGCTCTCCAGAAAAATACTCTGCTTGATAATTGTTGCGCGTTTTTTTCCCTGATAGGTATTTCCATCCCTAACTTCTGGCTTGGAATTCTTCTGATCTGGCTTTTTTCCCTGACTCTTCATATTTTTCCTAGCTATGGGCATGGAAGCCTGAATCACCTTGCTCTTCCTGCTCTAACCCTTGGAATTTCAATGTCTTCAGTTACGGCCAGACTTACCCGAGCTAGCCTTATGGAGGTGATGGAGAAGGAATATATTTTGGCTGCACGTGCCAGAGGGTTTGATGAGTATACTATCCTTTTACGGCATGCACTGAAAAATGCCTTACTCCCAGTTGTTACATTTGCAGGAATGCAATTGGGTTATCTTCTTGGAGGAGCTGTTATTGTGGAAACAATTTTCTCTTGGCCAGGTATCGGAAAACTTCTTGTTGACTCGATCTTTGCAAGAGACTTCTCTATGGTTCAGGGATGTGTTCTTTTTATCGCAGTGCTCTTTTCTCTTTCCAGCCTTGCAGTAGATATATTGTATGCAGTGCTTGACCCGAGAATCAGGTATGACATGTATGATTGAAAATATAAAAATGGCTGAAAAACTTTCTATGAATAAAAAAAGGCTAAGTCTATGGCTAAGTCTATGGGAGTTTAAAAAAAACAGACTTGCGCTCTTTGGCATTTTGTTTATTGCTATCCTGTGTTTTCTGGCCCTATTTGCTCCCTATATCTCTCCAAATGATCCTTTTGTCCAGAGACTTGATAAACAATTTCTTGGCCCCTGTCGTGAATACCCTTTAGGAACTGATGAATTTGGGCGCTGCATTTTTTCAAGAGTAATTTATGGCACACGTATCTCTCTTGGCATTGGAATTCTCGTTGTTGCAGTTACATCCATTGCAGGTACCTCTCTGGGGTTGCTTTCAGGGTACAAAGGAGGCCTTTTTGATGAAATCCTTATGAGAGGTGTAGACGTGATGCTGGCTTTTCCCAATATCATTCTTGCCCTTATGATAGCAGGACTGCTGGGACCGGGGTTTTTAAGTGTCGTCCTTTCTCTTTCCCTTACTCAATGGCCTGTTTATGCAAGGCTTGTACGTGGACAGGTTCTCTCTTTAAAAAAGAGAGATTTTGTGGAAGCGGCAAGGGCTCTTAGACCCTCAAATTTCTACATCATGCGAAAACATATACTTCCAAACTGCATGGAGCCTGTAATCGTTCTTGGGACTCTTGAGATTGCCCATGTAATAATCTTTGCCTCCGCTCTGAGTTTTCTAGGACTTGGAATCCAGCCTCCGACGCCTGAATGGGGCTCTATGCTCAAATCCGGAATTCCATACCTGCGCATATCTCCTCACCTTTGTTTTATTCCAGGTCTCATGATTATGCTTACAGTTTTTGCTTTCAATTTTGCAGCAGACGGACTAAGGGCCAGCTTGGGACAGGCTGCTAAACAGGAGGTGCTGGATAGATGAGTATTTCTTCCCTCTCTCCTCCACTCCTTTCAGTAGAAAACCTGAACGTCTCTTTCAAAACCTCAAAGGGCCTTGTAAAAGCAAACGAGAACATTTCCTTTGAGATCAAAGAAGGAGAGATTTTTGGGCTTATTGGAGAAACAGGCTGTGGAAAAACTACTCTTGGAAAAGCCCTTTTGAGGCTGCTCTCAAATAATGCAAGGATAGAAGGGAGAATCATTTACAGGGGTAAGAATATTTTAAGTCTTTCTGAAAAAGAAATGAGGAGTCTGAGAGGAAAGGAAATAGGGATCATGCTACAGGACCCTTCAATCTGTTTTAACCCGGTCCTCTCTGTAGAAAGTCAAATTGCTGAAATTTATCGATACCATGAAGGCATGAAAAAAAAAGATGCAGAAAAGAAAGCTTCAGAGATGCTTGAGCTTGTTGGAATAGATTCCTCAAGAAAGTCTGAATACCCTCACCAGTTCAGTGGTGGGATGCTGCAGAGAGTTATGATAGCAGTAGCGCTTGCTCTCAAGCCAAGACTTCTTATTGCAGACGAACCTACAAAGGGGCTTGATCTTGATATAAAATTGCAAATTCTGGAAATAATTGCCAAGCTTGTTCGGAAGGAAAATTCTTCCATGCTCTTAATTACTCATGATCTGGATGTCGCCACTAAACTTACAGATAGGACTGCAGTGATGTATGCTGGAGAAATCGTTGAAATCGGGAAGACAGCAACGGTCATTTCCGATCCAAAACACCCTTATACTTTTGCACTACTGCATTCGCTTCCAGAAAAAGGGCTAATGACTGTTTTAGGTCAGTCTCCAAGTCTGATCTCTCCTCCTTCCGGTTGCAGGTACCATCCCCGATGTAGTAACCAGCTGGTAGACTGCTCAAAAATCCACCCTGAACTATTGGAACATGTAGATGATCATTTTTCCCGCTGCTTATTCTCTGAAAAAAGTAGTAAGAATGTAAAAAGAGAAGCACAATTGATCCCGGATACTCCTTCTCCTGGGTGTGTGGAGGTGGGCATATGGCATTGTTAGAAGTGAAAAATCTGAAAAAGCATTATTATTCCGGGCTTTTCCAGCTTCAGGTTAACAAGGCCGTAGACGGAGTCAGTTTCAGGATAGAAAAAGGGAAAACTCTAGGTCTTGTTGGAAAAAGTGGTTGTGGGAAATCCACACTTGGAAGAACAGTGTTAAGATTGCTTGAACCGACAGAGGGTAGCATTATCTTTGATGGTCAGGACATTTCAAAACTTAAAGGACAATCTTTAAAATACCTAGGAACCAGAATGCAGATTATTTTTCAAAACCCTGAATCATGCTTGAACCCGAAGATGAAAGTTTATGATATAATTGCAGAACCTTTAAGGCTTCACAGGCTTTGCGCTAAAGACAGAGAATTGGAGAGGGTAAAGGAACTTATTGAAATTGTTTACCTTAATGAAGAGCTTCTTTTTCGCTATCCCAAAGAGCTGAGTGGAGGTCAGCTTCAGAGAGTTGCAATTGCAAGAGTTCTTAGCATGAAACCAGAATTAATAGTAGCGGATGAGCCTACTTCGATGCTAGATCCTCTTGTCCAGGCTCAAATTCTTTCGCTTCTAAAGGGACTGCAAACCAAGTTCAAGATAAGTTTTCTGTTTATCTCCCACGATATTAAGGTTGTTGAATGGATGAGTGACGAGATTGCCTTTATGGAAAAAGGAAAAATTGTTAATCTTAAAGTAGTGTCACGTCAATCCTCAAAGATAAAATAATTCTGGCTCTTCGTTGTTTTGTGTGGATATCCTCATAATATTCTCATAAAAACCAATGCGGTCTTGAATTGGAAATTATCTTATCTATAAGGAATGACGAAGAGCCATTTTTTATCGTTCTATAATATTACCATATACATATTGTGTATCCTGTAGCCAAATATTTTCTGCGAACCCCTTTTGAACCCGAAACAGGACTCATTATTCTATGAGCCTATCCCAAAAGCTCATTTACTCTAATTATTGCTGCTACCATTACAACTCCTAAATATGATGTCTCTTTAATTTCATATCTTGGAAATACTTTCTTGCATGACTCTATCCAGCTAAAGAACCTTTCTACTATGCTTTTCTTTTTGTATTCTTCTTGATCTACTTTTATTGGTCTTCCTCTCTTCTTTTTCTTCCTATTTCTTTTATTTACTGGTATATTGGACTTTATTCCTCTTCTTCTGTTATATTTTCTAATTTTAGCTGTATCATACATTGCATCAGCTGTTACTTTGGAAGGCCTGTTAACAGGCCTTCCTACAGGTCTCTTTATATTGAAATTTTTAAGTGTAGGTATATAAAGTGTAGAATCATTCTTATTTGCAGGAACAATAATAATCGAGAGAGGCAGACCTTGCAAATCTACTAAAACGCTTATTTTTATTCCTTTTATTTTTTTGTGGCCATCGTAGCCGATATTCCCCCTTTTTTAGCCGGAACATCCTTTGTATCAGTAAAGCAGTGAGAAAGATCTATTTTATTCAAATCGTAACCTTTGTTTAAAAGTTCATTGAAAATCTTCTGATAGATGCCATGTTCACACAGATATAGATGGAATCTATGTACTGTTGACTTAGATCCATATTTCCTGGGAACGTCTTTCCACGTACAACCTGTCATAACAACATACAAAATACCGTTCATTAACTTCCTCAGATTTGCACGTGGCCTTCCTGTAGGCGGTTTCTGTGGAGGAAGATAAGGTTCCATGGATTCCCATAGAACATCATCGATTTCACGAAATGACATAAAGGTAAATTTATAATTTCAACATAATATTGCTTTTGGGATAGGCTCTATGATATTTATTGACTCACGAACTTAAGCGTTTTCCGGAAAAGGGAAAAGGTGGAAATTTTCGGAATTTATCTTTGTACCTTTATATTATGGATTCGCTTGATAGGGAATTGTCCTTCTCCAAAGTTGTCCTGTTCTGATTCTGAGAATAGTACCAGAGCGGGAGATAAAGAGCAAGCACCACGAAGCCGACTATCGTTGAAGTCCAGCCTAACTCAAGGCTGTTCAGGTATATTATTCCAATTAGACATAGAGGCAGGTTAAAGAGCCCAAAGAAAAAGGCTACGTATTGCCAGTTTCCAGGGGCTTTGAACGGTCTTTCAAGCTTCGAGAACCTCGGGTCAATTTTTGCCTTAACATATGCGAGCAGACTTATCCCATTGGCACAGACATAACCTATTGCCGAGGCTGCAACTATAGCTGCAGGAGTTCCCAGGCAGATGAAACCCATATTCAAGAGGGCAATGACAATCATTGCATTGACTGGAGTTCCATGTGCATTCATTTTTCCAAAGAACCCTGGCAGATTTCCTTCTTCAGCCATGGAATACATAGCCCTCGAAGCTCCGAGGAAGGCAGTCTGGATAATTAGAACCATTGCCGCAATCAACATGAAGATAGTCAGAGACCCGCCTATGGGACCAAGAGTCATCTGGGCTATAGGCAGCATCGGAGAAACCGGTTCGGACAGAATTCCTTCAATTCCCAGAGCTCCTGTACAGGCTGCCTGGACGAGAATGAAGGTCACAAGGCAGATCGCACCGCAGATAAAGAGGGCTTTTGGGACATCCGATTTTGGCTGTTTATATTCGGGCCCGTAGATCGCTGCGGTTTCCCAGGCGCAGGCACTCCACTGGGCCATCGCAAAAAGCCCGAGCAGGATCAGGATATGCTGGATGTCCCAGCTCCAATCTGTGGGAAGCCAGGCACCGGTAATATTACTGAATTCAAAGTGCCCGGTTACGAAAGGTGCAAGGGCAATAATGATAAGTGGGGCAAGCGAAAGCACGGCAAGAATGTACCCGAGCGTTGCTCCGCCGGCAAGCCCACGATAGTTGACCAGGATCAGAAGCACGAATACGACTGCGCCGGATGCAAGGTAAACAACAAGGTCAGGCACGCCTGCAAGTGCAGGGACCAGGCCTTTAAGATAGCTCCCTATCAGGATTGAGTAAATTGCAAGGACCGGATTCCAGGCAAACCAGTAACTCCAGGCACTGAAACCTCCAAGCAGTTTGCTAAGGTCATACCGGTTGTTTGCATTCCCCGTAAAAACACTCTGGGCGTACCCTGGAAGCCCGGATGCTTTTGGGAACATTGTAGCAAGTTCTCCGTAAGCAAAATTTTGCATGAAACCCTGAAAGACAGATAACGCCCAGATAATGATTGCAAAGGCCCAGACATAATTTGCAAAATAGCCTATGGAAGGCAGGATCAGCACAGGAACTCCCAGGGCAATTGCAAGGCCCTGCTTCCAATCAATTGTTCGCTGGAGCCCTTCGTTTTCACTTTTTTCGTCACTCATCTTCAAGCACACTCCTATAATTACTATAGATGGAAATTGACGATTCGCACAGCTCTTGCAGCACAAATCGACTCATAAAAGCCTGCAAATGGAAAAAGTGGAAAATCCGAAAAATTAAGTTTTTCTCAAGATATTTTCAAGAGATATTTTCTCAAGATATTTTCAAGAGATATTTTCAAGAGATATTTTCAAGAGATATTTTCAAGAGATATTTTCAAGAGATGTTTTTCTCAAGATATTTTCAAGAGATATTTTCAAGAGATATCTTCCAGAAATATCGCCAAGAAGCATTATCAGGAAATATCCTGAGAAAGATCTACAGGAGATCTGTATCAGCTTCTTCATATCTTTTTGGTTATTTCGGAGTTTTTCTTTACGCTATCTCTTTACGCTATCTGCTTTCTGAAGAGGTTACAGGAATTAATCTTAATATCGAGCAACTTTTCGATGTTCATTTTTGCAGCAATACCTTTTGCAGCGCCTGGCACTGACGTTATAACTCCAATGTCGAGTTCTTCACGCAGCTCACGCATAACGTGCTCGTCTACAAGATCCATCTTGTCGACCCCGAGTTTCTTTGCAACGTATTCTTTTGCCTCTCCTATGCGCATATTCTTTGAGAACTCCATCCTTGCAACAAGGTCTCCTGAAGCCCTAATTCCAGTCATACCTGAAGCCATTATGTGGGAAATCGGCATACCCATTGGGTCACCGACTCCGATCTATATGCCGTCGACGCCTGCAATTTCGACCATCGCCTTGCTTGCTCTGGTAACTGCATCAATAGGGGGAGTTTCAAGCATAGGAATTCCGCCAACTCCCATACCCATATTTACATGACAGGGAATTGGAGAAGCTCCTACTGCAGCCTTGATGAAAGTAACTGCACGGGCAAGGTTCCAGGCTGAGGTTTTGCTGGTGTTGGTATTTACCACAGGCCCGAAAACGTTTGCTCCAGCTTTTGCAATAAGAGGAGCCTGCTGATGAGGCCAGAGACCTGCAAGGGTAATGCCGTCGTACTGGAGGTTTCCGTGCATACCAAGTACGCATTCTCCTGCCATGCCTGCTTCAATATACATATCAGGGAACTCTTTCCGAAGTGCTTCAATAGCATGGAGTGTACCATACATGTCACCGTCGCCTGCTGCACCGGTTGTGTCGAAGTTGACCCCATCGGCACCGGAGGCAAAGAGTTTCTGCATGACCCAGACCGTGTCTCTTGTCAGGTGTTCGGCAGCATGTTCCATTGATTCCCAGGCTTCCTGGATTTTGAAAGCCTTCATAAGGTCGCCAGGGTTCTCAAAAGGTCCATCAGGTGTGTAATAAAGTCCCATATTGGGCATTGCACCATAAAACAGCGGAATGACCATGTTCTGCTGGCAGACCTCCATTGCCTGGCATTCATTTGCTACGACAGGTTTTACCGGCTTGAAACTGTAATCAATGTGCCCGAGTTCCATTGTGTCAGCAGCAAAAGCACGCTCGTGCATCATGCAGCCTACAAGGCGGCTGGAAGGAATACCGACACCGCTGTTGCCCTGGTCGCCGTCAAGCCTGATAGTGCCGATATCGTGCGTTACTGGGATTTCCATTCCCTGTTCCACACTTACAGCCTTGCCTGGCATTATAAGGATCTCTGCAAGCTTGTCCATTTCATTGGCGCTCAGAGTAGGGATTTCACCAAGATCGGCAGCATTTGCAGTTCCGGCTTCAATCTCTGCAATTATCTTTTCTTTGGTAAGGTAGACACGTTTACCGTCTCCCATACGCAAAGCGTGTTCAATTGCCATTTTTATCCTCCATAAGATCAACTTAATTTAGACCAATGATATTCTTGATAATTGGGGTTCAGAGTATTGGGATTCAGAGTTATAGGGTTCAGAGTATATGGTTCAGAGTAGCATTTCCTTTGCTTTTGCGACAGCTTCGCTTGCGTTTTCAGCATAGCAATCTGCGCCGATTTTGTCAGCCCATGCCTGGGTTGCAGGGGCTCCGCCTACCATAATTTTTACTTTGTCCCTGAGTCCTTCTTCTTTGAGGAGTTCAATTACAGACTTTTGCCCCTGAAGGGTTGTGGTCATAAGGGCGGAAATTCCAATCATATTGGCATTGACTTCCTTTGCTTTTTCGATGAAGTTCCTGACCGGAACATCACGGCCAATGTCGTATACTTCAAAACCAGAAGACTGGAGCATCGTGGACACTATGGACTTTCCGATATCGTGAACGTCGCCTTCGACCGTACCGTTTACGATAACCCCGAGTTTCTTGCTCTCTGTCCCTGCCGGAAGCTCAGCTTCAAGCACTTTTACCCCTGCTGTCATTGCATCAGCAGCTATCATTACATGGGGCAGGAAAAGTTTCCCTCTCTCAAAAAGAATTCCTACCTGGTTCATGCCTGCAGAAAGACCTTTGTCAATGATTTCAGCAGGTTCCATGACCTTTTTTGCTTTCTCGACAGCTGCAAGAACTGCATCTTTTTTACAGGAGATAACTGCATCAGAAAGCTCCTGAATAAGTTCTTCTTTAGTTGCCATTTTTTGTACCTCCGTGACTGCCAGAAATTCCCTTAGTATTTGAAGAAAAAACTGAATCTGGCACTCTAATTGGATATTAATATATAAGTCCTGAATTATTTAGCCCAACCTGTAGAGTTTTTTCAAAAAAGGCGGGAACTTGAGTACTGCATGTGCATTTGAAAAGCCAGTATGCTATGACACCCCCGATGGACATAGCTCAAGTCATGAGATTTTTCAATGGTATTGAAAATTTCAACGGGATTTTGTAGAACTAAATTTCAAGTGCAGTTAATGACTGAAGTAAAAAGACATTTAGAACTTAAAACCTGTAAATTCGATATCTATGTAAAGCCTGGAAAGATAGATCAGTAAAATATGTGTCATTTTTGGTATCATATTTCCGTTGATCTGGAATTCATATGCTACCTTCTCTTCCATTTTTTAAATGTTCTTGGTGCTCTTTAAATGCTCTTGATGCGAGCCGAAAAATTCCAGCAGGCTATTAATGGTTGAAAGACTGGAAGGCCAAATATGGAGGATTCAAATTTACTCCAGAATGTACAGAGTAATTTTTCCCCTAAAAACACTCGATAGACAGTCTCATATCTGCGTTTCTAATATTTTTTGCATTTGATGGGGAAGAGATTGTTAGATAATGTTACTTCAGGTATGACCTTACCGCAATTGAGAATATCTCCTGGGAAGGGGTGTATCCTTTTTCTTTATGTTCAAATTTTTTGTCATATTCTTCTGCATCAGTTTCATTAATTTCCAATACCGGACTGTATTTATACTTCCAGTTATGCCCTTTAACAGATCCTTCTTTTAATTCTAAAGCGAGCATGCCGTAAGGGTATTCGCCATTCAGATCACTAATATTGAAGTCTTTGCTGCTTTTAAAACCGTGCTTGCAATAGTTATGGGGGTCGCCGAATATAACAATTATATTTATTCCATCGTTTTTAGCAATATCAATTGTGTGGTGAATTAATGCACCGCCTACACCTTTCCGCTGATATTTCGGTAATACACTTATGGGGCCAAAACTTGCAATTTCCATCTGAACGCCATCTTCCGAATACAACCAGGCTCTGGTGTACATAATGTTACCAATTATTTCACCATTATATTCTGCAACAAAATCAAGTTTCTTAATAAAATCAGGATGATCTCTCATGATATGTACCAAATAATGTTCATTACAGCCAGGTACATAGAGGTTCCAAAATGCTTCTCTCGTTACGTTTTCGACTTGATTGAAGTCCTCTACTTTTTCATTGCGAATTGTAATATCCATGATAAATTCCTTTCTATTGTTTTATTCGGTATATCTGGTTAGTATTAATTACGGCAATTCAATGATATTAAATATTAGCATATTGGGCTTTATATCGTTTTAAAGCAATGGTTTTTGCCTGAAATTACTGTATTTTTTCCTTTTATCTCAATAAATAGTCCTCAATTACAACTCTATTCAAGCAAAATCATGTGGGTTTACAAAAAACAGCAAATTGAATATGTGACTTTTACTATCTGATATAAAACGTAAAATATATTGAAAGTTTTGGGCTATTAGTAAATAGATATATGAGAGATGTTTTAGATGGAAACCCGATACGTGAGAGAAGTTGATGGGCGATATGAAGCAGATGTTGATATCACAGTGGAAGAATGGAAATCAATGCTTCAAAACCGTGAAATTTTTGGCGAAATATATTTAGATATGATTTTGAAATGGTATAACGAAGTTGGCCATCAAGCAACATCAAAAACAATAATGGAAAAGTATCCTTCTAACTTGATAAAGTCTCCATATAATGGAAATGTTATTGGTTTAACTAATAAAATTCTAAAACATCTAAATCGGTTTGAAGTAATCTATCCTGACGGGAAGGAAGCAAAATTTATCGTGCCATTTGAAGGGTGGTATGAAAACTGCAAAAAAGGAAAAGGTAACCATTTTGTGTGGAAATTAAGAGATGAACTATCCCAAGCATTAGAAGAACTTGGTATGGTAGATGATCAAAAATTTCAATCTGAAAAAGATTTTCTTAAAAAAGAGCAAGAAAATTTTGAGAAAGCATTACAATTGTCTGATGAGGAATTGTTAAAAAAGCTACAAAAATTGAAGCTAGAAAAGAAAATACCTAAACAAGTAACTTCACAAAAATATAATCGGAATAGTTACGTTGCAGCGTATGCGTTAAGAAGAGCAAATGGATTATGCCAATTATGCGGCAATTCAGCTCCTTTTATTAAAAAAGACGGAAGTCCGTTTTTAGAAGTTCATCACGTTCAATGGTTATCAGAGAGGGGGTTGGATGTCCCTGAAAATACTGTCGCTTTATGCCCAAATTGTCATAGGAAGATGCATGTTTTGGATTTGCAAGATGACAGAGATTTTCTCATAAAAACTTTAAAAAATTATTAACTAATTTTTACGTAGATATTCTCTTACTTTTTCTGGCCTGCTTAATCTATGCTTTTGTTAAGTCGTCCATCCCATACACCATATGAATGCATAACATTTGACCGATTACTGGAAGGTTAAATGTCTAAAACATAATAAAATAAACCAAAAGCGAAGCTTTTCTAAACTGGGTAGGAATTATGGAGAAGCTTCTCATAATCAAATACATGAGCCTAGAATAAGCATTCCTTTACTCTTAAGCAGCCAGGATTTACTCCGGATTTTTTGAAATCTTTCCCATTACGTATTTTCCTGTATACGTCAATGCAACTAAGTATATCCCGGATAACCTGTCAGCTTCTGGGAAAAATATATGTGGAATTGATAACATGAAAACAAAGATTCCGAATATAAGCCATTTAACTGAATTCACTATCCCATTTGACGGGTCAGTGGAAGAAGAACGTTTTATTTTATAATATGTCCACACTCCGAGAAGAATAGACACCGTAAAGCAAAGTGCAGCTAAAGACAATATTGCTTTTATTAATGAACCGATATCATATAATGAACCGTCGGCATACTTGTTAAAATTGATTGCTTTGATTGCGTATACTACAAGCCATAGCAATAATGAAGAGAATACGATAATTTGGACTATTGTATTATTTATAAAAAATGAAGCTGGTTCAATTTTTTTATAATTTCTAAGATTTTCAGTAACCAATCAATCACCTATCTCAACACTTAACGATTAATCTTAAACACGTCTTCCTAAATTTATCTTTTGATTTTAACCAATTTTTACTGAAGATTTTCTCAACTCATCATTCCATAGACAATAAGAATATCAGAGTTTTCACCGGTTAATAGATGGTTAAAGATCTAAAACAAGGTCTAAAACAAGATCTAAAACAAGATTTAAAACAAGGTCTAAAACATAGGAAAATAAGCCCAAAAGCGAAGCGTTTTTGAACTGGGTAAGGATTATGGAGAGCTTCTTATAATCAAATACAGGAGCTTAGAATAAGCCGTCCTTTACTCTCAAGTTAAGCCAGGGTTTACTCACGGATACTTTGAAATCTTAGACGGCTTTTTCTCTTTTTACACGCATGTCTTTTCGAGGTCAGCCCCCATTTTTTTTAGCAGAGTGTCTCTTACATATTTTACTGTAAGCAGCAACACAATTAAGGATATTTCAAAGATTGTGTTGGATTCTGGGAAGAATATAAGTGAAATTGACATCATGAGAACAAGTAATCCTAATGTAAACCATTTAACTAATCTAATTGGCCAGTTTGACTGATTATTGGAATCTATATTTTTTGTTTTATTGTGCATCCACATTCCTACAATGATAGACAATGTAAAGGAAATACTGGCTAGAAATAATAGTACTTTTATTAATAAATCTATACCAAGTGATGAACCGTCTGAATATTCGTTAAAATTGATTGTTTTGATTATGTATACTGCAACAAACAGTAGTAATAAAGATAACCAGATAATTTGTATTATAATACCTTTTATAGAGCATGATGATGGTTCAATTTTATTATAATTCTGAAGACTTTCAGTATCCAATTAATCACCTATCTCAAAACTTAACGATTAACCTTAAACATGTCTTCCTAAATTTATCTTTTGATTTTAACCAATTTTTCCTGAAGATTTACTGAACTCGATTATTCCATATACAATAGGAATGTAATCGTTTTCATTGATTGCCATCAGGTTAAATATCTAAAACTTAATAAAATAAGCACAAACGGGAAGCGTTTATGAACTGAAACAGATTGTGTGAAGCTTCTTATAATCAAATACAGAAGCTTAAATAAGCCGTCCTTTACTCTCAAGTTATCTCAAGTTAAACCAGTATTTACTCCAGATTTTTTGAAATCTTTCCTATTAATTGTTTTCCTGCATATGTCAATGCAATTAAGTATACATCAAAGAGGCGGTCAAATTCTGGGAAAAACATACGTGGAATTAATATCATGAGAATAAAAAGTCCGAATATAATCCACTTAACTGTATTCATTATCTCTTTTGAATTATTATAGGAATAACAACTTTTTATTTTATAACACGTCCATATGCCTTGAAGAATTGAAACTATAAAGAAAAATAAAGCTAAAAATAATGCTGCTTTTATTAATGAACCGTCATCATATTCATTAAAGTCGATTATTTCGATCTCAGATACTGCAAACCAGAGTAATAATACAGAGAGCGCGAGAATTTGGATGATTCTATCTTTTATAGAATATGATGACGGTTCAATTTTATTATAAGTCTGAAGACTTTCAGTACTCATTTAATCACCGATCTCAAAACTTTACGATTAACCTTAAACACGTATTCATAAATTTATCTTTTGATTTTAACCAATTTTTATTGAAGATTAACTGAACTCAATCATTGCATATACTATAGGAATTAAGAGTTATCACCGATTAAGAAAATTAGTTAGAGCAAAAAAAGCATAAGGAATGCAGAAGCAAAACTAAAAGCATAAGGAAGACACGATTTTGCCTTAAACAATTTTCAGATCTACTTTGTTTGGTTCTGTGTACAGTACCCGCTAAGATACAATTAGTTTACACAATTTTGATTCCCAGAATCCGCGCAAGTTCTATTGCTTGCTCTGCATTGACTATAGCTCCTCTGAGTTCCTTGCATGTATCGGATACTGCAATCCCGTCGATGATACAATCCGTTAAATCAATGTCTTTGAGTAAGGCTTTAAAGAAATCTGCTCCTGTGAAATTAACCGCTTTCAGCCTGGGCTTCTTTAGCCGAATCTCGGATAAGAAGGCTTCCGTGAAATTGCAGTCACGAATGGTGCAGTTTTCCAGTACAGAACTTGAAAAATCCGCATATCGAAAGGAATCGTCTGTTAAAGAGGTTTCTTTCATGCAGCTCTTGCTGAAGTTACCGCCATCGCCCTTGCACTTTAACATTTTGGAGCCTTTCCAGTAGCTGTCCATAAATCTGCAATTCGCAAAATTGCAGTTATCAAACACCGAATTGTAAAAGAGGGTTTTTGAAAAATCACAATTGTTGAATTGGCATTGTATAAACTGTACCGACTCGAATTCTATCCTTGCGATATCGACGTCCGAAAGCGTCTCGCCTTCAAAGCGTGTGTTTTCTATGTAATTGTCATCGGATTTTGCGGCTATAATTCTGCTTTCCAACATGCTTCCGTCTCCATATATTGATGTTTCCAGATGGTTATACTATAAGAGTTAGGAATAAAAGACTCAGAGTTAGGAATAAAAGACCCTAAATAATATTAACAAATTCAACTGGTAAAATAGTATTTTCTGACATCACATTTATTATTTATATAACACACAGATAAATGGAAATTTTGTGATTTCTTGATCTAAGTTACAATGTCAAAACTCAGTATTTGAAGGATGGAGGAAACTCTCAGATGAGAGAAGAAGAAAAGATATTTTCGGGCAAAATGTTTGATTCGCGCAATAAAGAACTGAGAGACATCAAACATAAGGCGCACACTGCATGTCAAAGATACAATGCAATGGACGAATATGATCCCGACCGTTTGCCAATTATCAAGGAATTTATTGGCGGCATCGGCAAGAAATATTATTTTCAGGGACCTATTCAGTTCAATTACGGCTGTCACACCTTTATTGGAGAAAACTTTGTTGCGAATTTCAATCTTATGGTTATGGATGACGCACGTATTTATATTGGCGACAATGTATGCTTCGGGCCGAATGTTTCGTTAATGGCCACTTCTCATCCCCTGATTGCCCGGGAACGTATAGGAACAGACGAAAACGGGAACACGATAATGGCAGAATACGCCGAAGAAATCCATATCGGCAACAACGTGTGGATCGCATGTAATGTTGTTGTACTGGGCGGCGTACATATAGGTAACAATGTGGTAATCGGTGCCGGCAGCGTCGTAACAAAAGATATTCCGGATAATCATCTTGCTTTTGGCAACCCTTGCCGTCCGGTTCGTCCGATCACCGAAGCTGACAGTAAAAAGCATTTGATTTTGGAAGAAGATCTCAAGCATTTTGGATATAACGTTAAATAATTGAGGTCAAATCAAGGTCAAATTAAGGTCAAACTGTATCTGAATTTCATAAAAGAGAAAACGAAAAGAGCATCGTTAGACATTAAACTAGGCAAGTCAGGTATTAAGAAATATGGTTTGGTTTTTATAAATGCTGCCATTATTATCGAAATACTCAAATATTTAAATTCACATTTTTCTTTATGCTGTTAATAAAAACAAAAATCGGGCCAAGTAAGATAAACGGTATTGGTCTTTTCGCTAATCAATTTATTCCAAAAGGAACTGTAATATGGAAATTTCACTCTGGATATGATATCAAAATTGATAAAAATGAACTTGCTAAACTGTCGGAGATAACGAAAGACTGTTTTTTGAAATACGCATATCTTAATCCGGATACAGATAAATACATTCTATGTCTTGATGATGCTCGTTATTTTAATCACTCCGATGATCCTAATTGCATAGATGAATCTCCCATAGAAGAGAACGAAGGAATAACTTTCGCTGCAAGAGATATACAATCAGGCGAAGAGCTTACTTCTGACTACAGAAAATATGATGCAGATTATGACTACAAAATGAGTATCCCTTGATTTTGAATTTGATGACTAAATAGCGTGCCAATCTTTCAATAAATTCAAAGTCAAATTTTTGAGTACTGTAATATAAAAGAAAAGAGCATCAAAAGAAAGCTCTCTTCTTTCAATATTCTTCAAATACTCTTTCAATATTCTTCAAATACTCTTTCAATATTCTTCAAATACTCTTTCAATATTCTTCAAATACTCTTTCAATATTCTTCCTATATATTTTTACATTTTCTTTTTATAGAACCCGAAATAGATTCCACCAATGGCTGCTACCACGAAGAGCATTCCAAAAATATCAGAACCCGAGAATGAGAAACCATTATCCTCTGGCTCGTCTGCGGAATCTTTCTGCATCTCATAGCCTTCAACATAATCCGGGTCAGCAGTTGATTTCGAGACCTCGGGTGCAGGTTCGGGAGAATCGATTCCATATCCTGCATCGCTCTCTACAACAGTCTGATTGTTGCTCTCCGTACTCCGAATTACAGGCGTTGAACTTCCTTTATTGCCACTACTACTGTGTTTTTCACCATTGCTGCTTTGTTTTTCAGTTTCTTCCTGTTCAAGGGATTCCTGCGTAGCATTTTCTATTGCTTCGCTAAAACCTGGGACCGAGACCATGCCTGATACATAGCTGTTGAGAAGGGGATTTCCGCATGTATGATGGCAGCAGGTAACTCCATCTTCGACTACGGAGTCTTCATATTCCGTAGCAAGGCTTTCGAGTACCTCATCAGAGGCATCCCAGTTGCCTTTGCGGGCGGTCTCCAGCATCCGGGCTGTCATGGACTGGTAAGCATAAGGATTATTCTGCTTAATCCAGTCGCTTAGTTCCTGGTCCGCCACGTATGTCTTATACACCTGGTTCCACATGTCATCACTGATCAAATCCGGGTTCGTAGCTTCCCAGCCCCATAAGTTCTCAACGAAATCCGACATTTCCCTGGCTCCTGCATAACCGCTTCCCTGCATACCTTCAATCCACTTTGAATTGAAATATCTGGAGTAGGTTTCCCTCGTAAGAAACTTTTCCAGGGTTTCGGTTTTCTCGTCCCCGTTTGTCAGCATGTTCGTGATATATGAATCAGGGTACTTTCCTTCCGAAACGGAACTGATCGCAAGATTCAAACCTCCAAGATACTGGAAGAAATCATCATTGTCCAGAGTCCCGTAGAGGTTTGTGCTCCGGCTGTGCACTGTAGCTTCAACCCCTTCAAGGTTCTTTTCGAAAAGCTCCTTCAGGTCTTCCCCCCATACGTCTTCTCCATAGGCGTTGCACATCTTGTTGATGTAAAGCTCTGCAAGCGCGTCGTTGCTTTCCCAGGTATCACTTGAAGAGATCGCATTGGGAAGGCCTGTTCCGTAGGCGCCGTCCGAAGACCCGAAAATCCTGAGCAGGGCAAGGTCCAGAGCCTCACTATCATTAAGAGAACCGTCGCTCGTCAAAGAAGATTTCAGTGCATCAGCATTTTCCCGGACATAATTGGGAGAGTCTTCCTGGGCATAAGCCAGTTTTACGGCCTTGTCCAGCAGGCGGACCTTATCAGGGTACATGTCCCTGTAGAGCCCGGAAATCTGCACTACCACATCAATTCTTGGCCTGCCCAGAGTCTCCATGGGAATAGCCTCCACATCAACTACTCGGCCGCTGTTCCATACAGGCTTGACCCCGAGCAGGTAGAGAATCTCAGATTCCATAACTCCCTCATGCCTTGTGGTTTCTCCTGCCCAGAGGACATACGCTACCTTTTTAGGATAAGTCCCGTGCTCGTCAACATAAGCTTCAAGCATCTGGTCAGCCATCTCCTGCCCTAAAGTCCAGGCAGCTTCGGTCGGCACTATCCGCTGGTCAAAAGCATAGAAGTTTCTTCCAGACGGCAGAGTTTCAGGATTTCGAACAGGGTCGCCTCCGAGGTTTCCGAGGATAAACTTGCCGTCCAGGGCATTGAGCACCTGATCGATTTCCTCTTCCCCGAGAGACAGGTTTGCAGCATAGTCTTCCGCATTTGAAAGGAAGGTACTGACGTTTTCATTGCTTTTCCCGAGCACCTGCTTCTGAGCGGCTGTGGAATTGACTCCCTGGTTGAGGACAAGGTCAAGCAGATAGAGCTGAGCCCCTTCGGTTTTATTGAATTCATTAACCGAATCAGCAAAGTCAGTTCCGAGCATTGAATTTACCATACCTGCAAGCTGCTCTCCTTTCGGGCTTGTACCAAGGACATGCAGCCCGTAAGGCATGGACTGACTCTTATACTCGTCCAGAAGATCTTCAAGCCCCTCCAGGAAAGTTGTATTAAAATAAGTCTCGTTGTTTTCTGCCTCTGTCATGTTGAATTCTTCATCCAGGGAAAGAGACTGAGTCAGGTTTAAAATTTCAGACCTGTGAGCCGCTTTAAGGGATGCGTCTGCCTCGGCCTGTTCATAGTTCTGGATAGCTTCGCTTAGATTTGAATAATTTCCATAGCTTCCTGCTGAAATAATCGGGGGTACAAGATGGTCAACAATGACTGCTCCTCCTCTGCGCTTTGCCTCATTTCCTTCCCCAAGCCCGTCCATGACATAAGGATAAATCACGGGCTTATCACTTATCATCAGGGAAGGCCAGTCATACCGAGAAAGCCCGAACTCTTTTCCAGGTAGCCATTCCTGAGTCCCATGCCTGCCGAAGTGAACAAGGGCATCACTGCTGAACCCTCCTTCCTCCTCGGAATGCTGGAGCCAGAGGTAGAAAGCAATGTACTGGTGGTGAGGAGGTAAATCATTGTCGTGATAGAGAGCCTCGTTATCATCAAGCCAGCCTCTTGAAGGCTGTGGAGCCAGAATCACATTCTTCCCGACCTCGATCCTGGGAATCACAAGGTATTTTCCAGTCTCGTTTTCCCATACCATAATCTTTCCAGGTGCAGGGCCCCACTGGTCAATGACCTCCTGCTGCCTCTCTTCAGGGAGTTCCGAGAACCATTTCTCATAGGTACTTTCTGGGAGGAGAACGACTTTGCCGGTATCAACCATTTTCTGGAGTTCCCCAGGCGCCCAGGTCCCTATGTTTATACCCTGGGTAAGCATCAAATTCAGGAGTTCAGTTTCGTTTAAGGTCTGGTTTTCATTCAGGGCATATCCGTCTTTAGCCATAGCGCCAAGAAGGTTGGATAAACTTGGAATGACATCGAGATAAGAAGCCCCTATGTTATCCTTCCCTCCTCCGTGATTATAATAGATTATAGCAACTTTTTTGTCCGACTCCGGAATTTCACTGAGGTTCACCCAGCTCTCCACACGGTCAACGAGCCAGTCTACCTGGTAATCTATGGAAACCGAAGTTTCAGTCTCGGTTTCGGAATCTACTTCCGTTGCAGCCATTATTACCGGGTCAATAGCTCCCCAGAGTTCCTGCAAATCGAGCTTCATCATCTTATCCGAAGGAAGCGGCCTGCTGCTGGCTTCGTACTCGGTCCTGTTCATGTAATTATCAATAATGCCGTTGATTACAGGCACATCGAGCTCTTCGGCATCAAACTTGTTGCCAAAGTACGTAAATGAAATAATTGCATCCACAAGGACCTCATCCCCCTGCTTGAAAAAGTCGCCGGAGGAAAGGTTATCAGATCCGTATGTAGCAATAACATTGTAGCCTTTTGCTTCCAGTTTTGAGATCAGGGCATCAATTGGCTCAATCTGGAAGGGGAAATAGCTCTGGTACATGGTAATTGCAATTGTAGGCTTTGCAGGGTCGTATACATGCCCTCCGTCGCTTCTGTTTGAATACCAGGCAAGATAGGTATCCAGAGAATCGGTAAAGTAACCTGTCATGTTCGTGTGGTATATCGCCCTTTCTGGAAGCGTATGCGGATCCTCATATATCAGGTCAGACCTGCCACAGCAGTCACTGGCGATGCAGAATATAAGATTTTTCAGGTTGTCCTGGTCGTAAGCCCCATTAAGCCAGTAGTTATTCAGTTTTTCCCTGTAGCTTTCAATCTGGTCTTCAGGAAGAGGGATGCTCTCATTCAGAAGGGTATCGTCATCAATAACCACACACCCGTTGGCAATTGCACTGTCCACAGTCGGTGTGATTTTCTGGGCCGTCGAAGGACTGAGCATGTTGATGTATATTATGTCCATTGTACTCAGGTCAACGTCATTTTCCATCACGTAGTCAGCCATAAAACAGCTAAGAGTAAGGTTCAGGCTGTTGTTACTGTTTATCCCTTCCGCCAGGTTTTTGAGTGGGAGTTCATGGCTCCTGTATCCGGTCACAATGGCAATGTTCAGGTGCTGGCTGCTGCCGGAATTACTTCCAACCTGGCTGGAGTTATCCTGAATCTGGCTGGAATTAATCTGAGTTTCACTGGAATTATCCTGAGTTTCACTGGAATTACTCTGAGTTTCACTGGAATTACTCTGAGTCTCGCTGGAATTATCCTGAGTTTCTGTTCCAGTTTCCTTTAACAAAAGAACGTTTGTGGAACCCAGAGGGATAGGGTCGTCATTCATCTGTTTCTGGCGGGTGAGTCCACTGATTCTGGCACTGCCAGACAGACCAGCCTCACTGACAGGCAGGTCAAGAAGGGCCTGAGACTCATTTTCATCGATATTCCTGCTTGAGGTATCAAGATTCACTATAAGGTCCGTTCCGTTTTGAACCTGAATTTGTTCATCGGCACGGCGCCATTTGTCCTCGTTGTAAAGAGCTACAAGCGTATAGTTTCCGTCGGGAATGTCGGAAAGCAGGTAATTGCCTTCAGCATCGCTGGTTGTGCTGGCAACGAGTTCATACTGAAGATCTCCGCTTCCAGCCGCCGGAGAAATCGAAAACAACGTTAAAAGCATAAAAAATGCCAGTATTGAAACCTTAGTTTTTTTGTTCAAAAGGTTCGTTTCTTTATTCAATTGTTCATTCATAATTCCTGCTCCAGAAATAATCGATTTTTCCTCACTCCAAAAAATAATTGATTTTTCGCGCTGCGAGGATATTATTAAATAATCTTGAGACTGCGCGCTACTTGCAAGAAATCCCTTATTCTTTCACTTTTAAATTCTTCATTAACAGACATGAAAAATCAGATCAATAAGAACGAGAAATCGCATAGTGCACAGATAAATAAAGTAAACTTTACTTATCACTCCAAAGAAAAACATCATCAAATATCCTTAATCAAAAGGTATTTTAAAGAAAAATAATCTCACAAATTTTAAGTTACTCACCTCAGTAACGTAAATTATTACGTAATTTCAGCTCAATTTTAGTTTACTTGTATAAAAGACTAAGATTTTAGGTAATAGTTGTTATCCAGAAAGGTAACTTATAAAGGAAAAGTGCAAATTACGGCATAAAATGCTATTAATTGAACCTGTTCATTGGACCTATTAACCGAAATGTGAATTGACTTGCTAATCAACTTGCTAATTGACTTGCTAGTTGACTTGCTAATCGACTTGCTAATCAACTTGATACTCGACTTGCTACTCTACTTGCGAATCAACTTGCTAGTTGACTTGCTAATCAACTTGATAATCGACTTGCTACTCGACTTAATACTCGACTTGATACTCGACTTGATAACCGAACCTGTTAACAGAACACGAATAAATTTAGTAGATTTACATATTTTCTGAATTCAAACTTTTCTTTTGGAAATTGTGATAAATATTACCACTATGATTTTGCAATAACATGGACACGACTAACAGATCCTGGTTGCATAAATTGAAAAAAGCAAAAATATTTTTTAAGTGTATATGACTATTAATTCAAGTTATCTTGTTTTGCTCTAATTTTCTATCATCTTGAAACCATTCTTACATTTTAATTAATCTTAGGGGCGTTCACGCTCTTGTTTTTCCATTACCGTAACTTATATATATAAAACAACGCAATTTAACTTGTCTTAACTTCAATAATATTTACTTGTGTGACTTTTCATGTTTAAATGACTATTATTATATTTACTGTTTAATGGTGATCCAATGCATATAATGGAAGGATTTTTACCTGCTATTTGGTGTATAGTTTGGTTTGCAATATCAATACCAGTTGTTGCATTAGGTGTTTACAAACTAAATAAGTTAGTGAAAGAAAAACGTGAAATTTTACCTTTGCTTGCCGTCGCAGGTGCATTTGTTTTCGTACTTTCTTCACTGAAAATGCCTTCGGTTACCGGAAGCTGTTCTCACCCTACAGGAACAGGCATAGGTGCGATCATGTTTGGGCCTGCTATTACTGCAGTTCTCTCAACAATTGTGCTTATCTATCAAGCTCTCTTCCTGGCACATGGCGGTCTGACCACCCTTGGAGCCAATGTATTCTCTATGGGCATTGTGGGTCCTGTTGTGGCTTATTGTGTGTATAAAGCAGGCATGAAAGCCAATCTTAATTTATATCTTGTCGTATTTCTCGCTGCAGCCTTTGGGGACTGGGCTACTTATGTAACTACCTCTGTAGAACTTGCCCTGGCTTTTCCGGCAGCTTCCGGCGGATTCCTTGCTTCATTTACTAAGTTTGCGACTATTTTTGCAGTAACTCAGGTGCCCCTTGCAATCATGGAAGGTGCCGTAAGTGCCTTGCTCTTCAAGTATGTTGTTAATGTCAAAAGTGACATCCTTGTGGAAATGAAAATTATTGAAGATAAAGTTGTGAAAAAGTTGAGGGGGACTTCTGCATGAGCAGAAAGCTGGAAATTATAGTACTTGCCATTTTCCTGATCTTTGCGGCGCAGTTCATTTATATGTCTTCAACTACGGATGCTGAGTACGGAGGAGCTGACGGGCAAGCCGAAAACGCAATTAATGATATTACTGGCGGGACCTATAAACCAATTGCAGAACCTATTTGGGAGCCTCCAAGCGGGGAAATCGAAAGCCTCCTTTTCGGTCTTCAAGCAGCCATAGGTGCAGGAATTCTCGGATACTTCTTTGGTTATTACAGGGCTAAGAACAACTATGAAAAAAAAATCGGGTTCAAAACCGGAAGTGAACCTGAAAAGCAATCTCTATAAAAACATCTTCTGTACATTTTAAAAACATCTTCTGTACATTTTTCTTTGCCATATTCTTTTTCCTTCCTTCTAAGAAGGAAAGTTTTTCTCTTCCAGTTTTTAATATTCAGTTAATGGGCTTGAGTTATTGAAAACCGCAAGCAAAAGAAGTTCTATTTTTCTCAAATTAGGGAGATTTACTATTTTTTCGGAATTGATCAATAATTTCCGGACACAAACCAAACATTTTTAATCTATTTTAATTTTTAACGTATTTTGTCAACTTTGGCAAAACCTCGTATGTAATAATTGCCTCAAGCGGATTGTGATTATACGCAACTCCACAGCTCAATAAGTCTTTTGTTTCCAAATAGATACAGCTTCATCCATCTTCAGTTACGTGAAGAATCGTGATAAATTGCGTCCGTTTCACAGCATTTATCTAATGTTTTAACAAATTGTTAGATAGAACAAGGTATCGATTTCATGCAAACAGGCTAAAATTTAAGTCTGACTTCTAATGTAAAGTCGATAGCTTTCAGGCAAGAAAGTTTCTTAACCGATGGTCAATGGATACATCTTTGCCTTTGTAATTTTGAGTTTTCCTGCGGAGTATTTGCATATAGTTTTCCAAACAGATTTCTGAAACTCTTTTTCCCCAGTCCTGATTTCTGCAAAAATTGATTATATATAAAAGTTTTTGTTTAGGGGAGTCGGAATGGAAATTTTATGAAAATTTGGCAGGAAAACACAAATTTAATTGTATTCTCTGTTCTTCCGTTTAGTTATTATTTTGCATGTATATGTTTTTCAGATATCATCATACTACTTAATAATTCATTATTACTTGTTTTCATTAGATAATTAATTGTCTGAATTCCTCATAAATTTGTATTATATTGTGAGAATTTGTAATAATGAGATTTTGATATTTATTGAAAATTCGAATTTTTCGTTGCACTAAAAGATTGAAGCATTATATGAGTTCGTCAGTCCATACGAAAAATCAGTATCAATGACTATTGTCAATACACGGGAATATCCCATCTCTAATTTTCAGTAATAAATATCTAATTTTTTGCTTCTTTCGGGAAGGTTAGCTACAAACTGATCGTGATGGAAAGCTCCTTTATATAACATTTCTCCAAAAAAACGTATGAATCCCAGCATAAAAAAATATTTTCTAAAGATAAATACCTATTTATAAAACGGCCTCCAAGTGTTCTTATTGAGCTCATACCGTTGATCAAAATTTGCTCTTTGAATTTCGTCCTTTCGGTAACCAATTGAGTCTCTTGTCATGAAAGAGCAATTCTGGAAATTTCTGATTATCAGGAATGAAATGGGCTTCAAGATATACTCTATAATAAAAATACTTATGAGGTCAGTTATGTCTGAAAAGCATTCTAATCCTTATCCCAATAGAGAGGAGGACGGTTCCGAACAGTTCCATGAGAATATCCGCAAAAAAGGATTTTTCAATTTTCTCTCCAGTTTTCACGTTAATTCTCATGACCACTCCAGTACTCACGCCCATACGCACTCCCACAAGCACAGCCATACACATGGAACTGTTGACCCTTCCGTAATTGCTACCAGTAAAGGGCTCTGGGTTGTCAAATGGTCATTTATAGGATTGATGATCACAGCTGTCCTGCAGATTATCATCGTTTATATGTCAGGCAGTGTTGCCCTTCTTGCCGACACCATCCATAACTTCGGGGATGCATCGACTGCAATTCCTCTTGCAATAGCTTTTTCCCTGGCTGGAAGAAAACCAAGCAAACGCTTCTCCTACGGGTATGGCAGAGTAGAGGATCTTGCAGGCGTGATCATCGTTTTCCTTATCCTTTTCAGTGCGATTGTAGCAGGATATGAATCTGTAAATCGCTTCTTTAACCCGCAGCCGATAGATCATTTGCAGGCTGTGGTTGCTGCTGGAATTATAGGCTGTATCGGAAACGAGGTTGTGGCCCAGTTCCGGATGAAGATCGGGAAAGAAATAGGTAGTGCAGCTCTTATTGCTGACGGCTACCACGCCAGGGTAGATGGCTTTACCAGCCTTGCAGTCCTTATTGGAGCTGCAGGAGTCTGGCTAGGATACCCGATAATTGATCCTCTTATTGGTATGCTAATCACAGTAACAATCCTGAAAATAGTCCTTGACACAAGCAAACTCGTGTTTACTCGCCTTCTTGACGGTGTTGAACCTGAAATCATCGATAAGGTAAAGAATATTGCTGAGAGTGTTGAAGGCGTTTATGAAGTTACGGACCTTAGAGTCCGCTGGATCGGGCACCAACTCCACGCAGAGATCAATGCTTCGGTTTCCCCATCTCTTTCTATTGAAGAGGGGCATGAAATTGCTAACGCGATAAGAGAAAAGCTTCTGGAGAACTTTTCCTATCTTTCCGGAACAACTATTCATGTAGATCCACTTACAGCCTCAGGGGAAAGCTGTCATTGCGGACATGATAATTCGGAAAAAATACATGGGAAACAAAAGAATATTTTAGTTGCTTATCCCCAATAAGATCCCCTGAGATGCAGGTTTAAATAATCAGGTTTCTTGATCACCATAACCATTATATAATAACCATCATATAGAACAAAACTCAACTCAACTTGATTTAATTTTATTTGAGAGGATCCCCTAATGACCAATATCCTTGACGATTATGCCCTAATGAGCCCCCTCAGGCACCGAAACAACTGGTTAAAATTGGCGATAGTATTATTCGGCCTACTCGCGGGAGTTTCAGCCACGTCCCCAATTCCTCCTGTTTTTATAGCATTGTGTATGAGTTTTGCAACAGTGGCTCTTGGCAAGGCGCCTCTTAAAACTTATTTCAAGCTCTTGCTGGCTCCTCTGGGTTTTGCTATTGCAGGTATTCTTATTATTGTCTTCTTTTCCGGGTCGGGGCCTGAATTGTTGTCATTCAAATTTCTCGGTTATCCTCTCTCTGTAAGAACAGATGGACTTGAGCTTGCCATGCTGGTACTTGCAAGGTCAATAAGTGGGATGTGCTGTCTTTATTTCCTCGCGCTGACAACCCCTATGATCGAACTTTTTGCCGTACTCAAAGCTGCCAGGCTTCCGGAATCTCTTATAGAACTTTCAATGCTTATATACAGGTACATCTTTGTTTTCCTTGACATGGCTCTTTGCATAAGGTATGCTCAGACTGTAAGACTCGGGTACTCAAACTTCAAGCGTTCTATAAATTCTCTTGGAATGCTTGCAAGCACTCTCTTCATCCGTTCCTGGGAACAGGGAGACAAGCTCTTTCTGGCAATGAATTCCAGGTGCTATGACGGAAAAATGACTCTTTTTGAGGTTAAGAGGCCGGTAAAGGCAACAGAATTACTTTTAACCTCTGCTTACTTTATTTCAACTCTTGCACTGTTTTATTTTACAAAAAGCATATCCATTTTTTGAGGTAATAGATCATGATCATTCTTGAGACCAGGGACCTTAAATATACATACCCTGACGGAACTGTAGCTATTCAGGACCTGAACATTGAAATCAAAAAAGGAAAAAAGGTAGCTTTCGTAGGGCAAAATGGTTCCGGAAAGTCCACGCTTTTTCTTTTACTTAACGGGACTTTAAAACCAGCTGAAGGTGATGTCTTTTTTCATGGAGTTCCTTTTAAGTACGATTCAAAATCCCTCAGGGAAATCCGAAAATCCATAGGAATTGTTTTTCAGAATTCCGATGACCAGATCTTTGCCCCTACAGTGTACCAGGATGTAGCTTTCGGGCCGGCAAACCTGGGTTATTCAAAAGAAAGAGTTGATACCTGCGTACAGCAAGCCCTTGAACAGGTGGGGCTCTCCCGTTTAAAAGATAAGCCGCCCCATCACCTCAGTGGAGGACAGAAAAAACGGGTTGCAATTGCCGGGATTATGGCAATGGAACCTGAAGTGATTATCCTTGACGAACCGCTCTCGAATCTTGACCCTGTAGGCGCGGATGAAATCATGGATTTGCTTAACGAATTTAACCAGTTCGGGAGCACCATTATTATCTCTACTCATGATGTGGATTTAGCATACCGCTGGTCTGATTACGTGTTCCTGCTGTCAAACAGCAAAATTATAGGACAGGGCACTCCGGCAGAAGTTTTCAAAGATTTTGACCTCCTCAAAAAAACCGGGCTCAGACAGCCTACTACTCTTGAGATCTATCATGAAATCGAAAGACGAGGGCTTGCATCTGGAGGAAATTCCCCAAAAACCATCCCTGACCTTGTCAATACCCTAAAACCTATTGACCTTATATGGGTTGATGTTCCTCCGGGAATCAAAGAAGGAGATAGCCTGAACTTAGGGATCATGTACGGACAGTATGCGACTCAGTCCCCTTACGAAGCTGTTAACGCTACCGTGCTGCATATCCATCCAGACGGAAGGGCTATTGTTGAGTTAAAGCGTAAAGGGATCAAAGCCGGCGGAGTCCTGATTTATGACACTGATAATTATTCTCTGCCAGAAGTAAAACAAATACTTAAGGAAGGAGAAATTGTCTTTGTCGGAGCAATGGGTAAAAAAAGTAAAATTCTTGCTGAGCATGATGGAATCAGGTTGGATGTTTCCTCAGGCGTTATAGACAAAACTATCCTGACGGCCCTTTGTGGAAAACGTTGCCTTATCCTTACGGCTGGAGGGATGGTTGACCATGCCCTTAAGAGAATAAAGGAGTATGTGGAGACAAGCGGGATAGAGTTTACTGTTGGAGTTGTTAACAGGGAAGAAGATTATCAGTGGATCGGAGAGACTAAGGACAGCCCTGAAACGTTTGAGGTATGATTACAAAATAGAACTTGTAGTTAGAACCCAAATAAAGTAGAATAAACGTTCCTATTAATTTACCGGTAGTTCTCTATTATCTGGTTTATATTATTCCCAGGTTCATAAAGTAGTTTTCAGGACCTTTTTGTCTGAACCTCGGTGCAACTGGAGCTGACTTTCGCTCCTTGCATAAAAACGCAAGTATTTGTTATACTGAATATTTAATCATGGCAATATCAACCATATAAACACTGGATGACCAATAAAAAAGAAGGACAGAAAAATAAAAAGTCTCTAAATTTCTTTATATATTTACTGAGGCCACAGGGCGATTATTTTATCTATAGCTACATGGGTATACTTTCCGTCGTTTTTGAGAGTGAGAACATTATCGGCACAGGCTTCTATGGTTCCCTTGAAAATATCTGGCCCACCGCAGTAAACGTCTACAGCCTTGTTAAGATAATGTTCCACTATAAAGCATTGATACATTTTGTTTCCTCCATTTTCTTATTATTATCTGCTGTAATTTCGACAATACATTGGCTAATCTGCATTGTCTGTTTACTAATTGTGCATCTATGCGTAATAAATGTATTTAAAAATTAAATTTGATTTTTAAAGGTGCAAGTCTGTTGATATTTGAAACAAAGTTAGTTTTTTCGTCCATTGAATATTCATTCTAAGACTCCCGCTTTACCAGGATAATTATATGACATTTTTCATCAAATTTTCTTGTTTTAGAAGAGCGCAAAAGATGGGTTTATCTGGAACGTTATTATCCTCATTGTAGAAAACCAATCTAAAATTATACTTTTCAATTAGCTAGGAACTATTATTGAGATCTCTATATTGCTTTTGTGTCTACTTGCATTGACTGTATCTACTTGCATTGACTGTATCTACTTGCATTGACTGTATCTACTTGCATTGACATATACCGTGTATGATGAGCTCTGGTTTAATGATTTAGTTCTTGTTTAATGATTTAGCTCTTGTTTAATTATTTAGCTCTTGTTTTATGAGTTTGATCAAGTATCTGTTACCTTTAAAGCTCAAACTTGTTATCAGTTTTGTTAAATTTATATAAAGAGACTAAGATAATAAGGGATTGGAAGTAAATGTATTGGCCAGTTTAATTACTTGTGACTACTGAGAAACGAAGGAAACGAAAATTAAGCTTAAACTTCCCGAATACCTCCTGAATAAATATATGTTAATCCCAACTGAAAAAATAGAGTACAACTACCGCTTCAAAAACTTATCTGGAAGGTACTGATAAATCAGCATCAACGGCATAAACCAGAAGTATCACCAGGAGAAAAACGTTCCAGAACTTTTTCTCAAGCATCGAAAAAGCATTGAAACAGAAAGAACCAAAGTTGGAGCCTCTATATGAGGTTCAAAATCTCCTCATATTCTTCCATTTTTTTCCTGAAGATGGTTAGTCGTCGTTTCAAGGACGTTCGGATTTCCTTCCTGAAAACACAGGTTTAATCCAATGATGAAAAAGAAAAATTTTTGTTTTCATTTAATATAACTATCCGGTATCAATTTAGACCTGGAGTTCTATGGCAAAAGTCGAAAAGGTATTATTACTGCTTAAAAATATGGTGTATGAAAGCACCAGCCCGCAGGAAACTCTCAAATTTGCAAAGTATTACCGGAGTAAGGGATTCAAAGTACTGGTGATTCTCTGGGGACCTATGGGAGTGCTGCTTGCAAAAAAAGATAAAAACCGAGGATCACCAAAATATGATTCTACTGTTCAGGAATGCATCGACATGGGAGTAGAGTTTAAATGCTGCCAGCTTGCCTCTGATATGATTGGGCTTAAAAAAGAAGAATTGATCCCTGGAATCAAATTTATCTGTTCAAAAGAAGTGGCTGAACTCTTTTTGAGATACACAGAAGAAAACCAGCTAATTATTACCTTATAAGCCTTAGATTCCCCAAAAAGCTGCGGAATGCCTTAAAGTCGCTTCATGAACCAGACAATAAATTCTTGGCCAGTGGTTTTAATTATAAACGTATTGTCAATTTTTTCTACCTATCTATTTTTTGTCAGTTCGTCAGGATTTCGGGTATGCATTATTACCACTTTGTTGAGGGATATAATAGTGTGCGAGATCTGAGACATATTGCGTTTTTTATAAAAATGAACGACCTGAAAGCAGTTCGCATATTATTAGTTAGTTGATGTTGTTTCCAAAACACTTTTAGTGGTGCATCATGCTTTTTGTGCAATTAAATAAGGTTAATAGCAAGCTTGATGTACAAAACATAAGAAGTTTTTTTCATTGTGTCCAACCAGAGGTTTTTTTCATTATTTTCAACCAGAGATTTTTTTTTCATTATGTTTTACTCAGAAGCTGCTTTTATTACGTCCAATCAGAGCCTGCTTTTTTACATTTCATCCTCACGTTTCAGAATACAATATAATCACCAGATAAAAAAATGTATATATTATGAACAATTCAATAAATTAATGAAATTTACTACATTTTTTGTCGAAGATAACAAAATTAAGAGCAATTTGTTACTTTTGGCGTCAAGACTGCATTGAGTTGAAAAATAGAAACTATGCAGTGAATTTTTAAATTTGGAGGAATATATAAATGGTCTCTGACTACAGATACAAGCCCCAGGTCTATTTTGCTGCGACTTTTATCGTAACTTATGCTTTCTGGTTTGCAGGAGCATATCTAAGTTTTCAGGATGAAAAAAATGGACTTTATATGTTATTTATGCTTATTGGATTGATAGTGCCTTTTATAATCTCGTTTTTTATGATTTTTACGTCAAAAAATTCGGATTTAAAAAAGGATTTTATTAACAGGCTTATCAACCTCAGGCTAATAAGGCCAGGAATGCTTCCACTATTTTTCTTGATAATGCCTCTAGCTGTTCTCGTATCTATCTTCATTTCGCTTTCGTTTGGAGGATCAGTTTCGCAGTTTCAACTTGCTGATGGTTTCTCTTTCTCGACAGGGTCTGTACCTACGTTGGTTTTTCTTATGCTTGCCGCATGTTTTGAAGAGCTCGGATGGAGGGGATATGCATTTGACAGTTTGCAGAGCCGGCACACCTACTTCATGGCATCAATAATTTTCAGTATACTATGGTCTCTCTGGCACTTTCCTCTGATATTTGTCAATAACTTCTATCAGTATGAAATTTATCATGAAAACATATGGTATGCAGTGAACTTTTTTGTCGGCATTATCCCTATGGGAGTATTTGTCAGCTGGATATGCATTAAAAATGGAAAAAGTATTCCTGCAGCAATTCTCTTTCACTTTATCATAAATATCTGCCAGGAAGCACTGAATATGACTCAGACGACCAAGTGCATTGAGACTCTGGTTATTACTGTAATTATTGCTATTATTATTGTATTAGACAAAGAGATGTTTTTTTCAAAAGTAAGCCCTATTCCTGAGACTCAAAATCTCGCTCCTGGAACTCAAAATCCGGTTTCTGAGGCTCACTAAATGACAGACGAATCCGAAAAAATGACGGTTGAACAAAAAAATCTTTATTCCTTATTTTTATTTATCTGGTTTGGACAATTTATCTCAGTAATAGGCACCGGGCTTACCATTTTCTCTTTAGGGGTATACGTATATCAGCAAACAAATACTACTTCCAGCTATGTTTTCATACTAATGTGTGTCTTTTTACCGCCCTTTCTGCTAAAGCCCTATGGGGGTATACTGGCAGACCGTTACGACAGACGTTTAATGATGATTTTAGGAGACTTAGGAGCAACTCTTGGGCTTCTTTTCATATTCTTTATGATGCTAAAAGGAAACATTCAACTCTGGCAAATTTACCTTGGGATTGCAACAAGTTCTGTTTTTTCGGCTTTTCAGGAACCAGCCTATAAAGCTTTAATTACTGACCTCTTACCTGAAGCTCAATATGCCAGAGCAAGTGGGCTGGTGCAGCTAGCAAGTTCTGCTCAATATTTAATTTCTCCTTTTTTAGCCGGAGTTTTGTTAACAATAATTGATATTAAATTTATATTCTTAATCGATACCACCACTCTCTTAATTTCCAGTTCTATTGTCATCTGGATAAGAAATATTTCAGGAAAGGTAAAAATAGACCAGCATAAACAAAACATCATAGCGGACCTTAAAGAGGGAATGAAAGAGTTCTCTAATAATAGAGGCGTAGTTAATCTGGTTATTATTACCATGATCACACTTTTTTTTGTCGGATTGCTTCAGTCTCTTTTTATTCCACTGCTGCTGAGCTTAACAACAGTAAAAACAGTGGGGATCTCTCAATCAATATGTGCTTCAGGCATACTAATCGGAAGCCTGTTTATTGGAGTATTTGGCAGCAAGAACAGGTATGTAAAAACATTATCGATTTCTTTGTTCCTGTCAGGTATATTCTTTGCAAACTTAGGACTTTCAAAGAATATCATATTTGTTACTCTAGCAGGATTCATGTTTTTTGCCACTTTGCCTTTTATTAACACTTCTATTGAGGTCTTAATTAGAAAAAACATTGACAATAGAAAACAAGGGCGCGTATGGTCTCTCATTTCCATGATTACTTATCTTGGTTCCATAATGGCTTTTGCAGTTGCAGGTTTTTTAGCCGATAAAATTTTCAACCCTCTTTTAGAGGTGGATGGTCTACTGGCTGAAACGGCAGGTCTTATTGCTGGAACCGGAGAAAACAGGGGGATTGCCCTTATGTTTATAATCTCCGGATTAATGATATCCATGATTGCTTTATTGATCTGGCAAAACGAAAAAATAAAAAAATTAGAATATATTGAAAGTCAGGATCAAGGCATGAACCTATCCTTTCAGCCAGGCTGATAAATTAATGGGCATTCACACTTGTTTATCATGAAAAATATTCATGAGAAATGCTTCCGGACTCTATGAAAATTTTCCGGCCCATAGGAACCATTTCACTCAAACTTCAATAATGACCTCCTGCCTGTTTATGCTGCGGACTTGCAAGAACGATCCAGTATAGCAGATAATGTTATAATGACCCAAAAAAACCTGTAATTTTCTTCTTTTAGGGGGATCAATGACGGAAATCCTCACAAATGGTAGAAATTTTATTAAAAGTACCCGCATGATTTTTTAATAAATACAAAATCTGTAAATTTTACTGCGGAAAATGCGTTACAAGTCTCAGTTACCAAACTATCAAATTATCTTGTCCAGCATTCCAGTAATAAGCTGTAAGTCAATTCCTGTTCCACTGATTAGTAAGCGTTCTTTTTTATTGCCAAGTAACTTCTGTGTCCAGTCAACGAAGCCACCGTCTACAAGTTCTATACCTTCAACAGTAATCTTGAAATTAATACCTTGATAGTAACTGTTTTCAGTTTCTTCTACATTCATTATAAAATCAGTATATGGATATATCTCGCGAAGATGGCAATGAATTCTATCAATAAATCCAATTTTATCAGTATAGCCATTTCTTACGTTCAGAGTTACTGTGAGTTTATGCCCTAATTTCTCTTCGAAATAGTTTATATAAAACTGCATATGTCTGGCTATTGCATCCTTTTCAAAACCATAAGACCCTCTGTTTTTGCCAGAACTAACAATAGTAAACAAGCTAAAATGAGGAACAAATTCGTCAGTCTTATACATTTGTCCGCGAGTAACTCTGCAGGTTGCGGATAAATGGACAGGACTTTTTGTGTTATCAATGGTTTTATTCTTTATTCCATTTGCAAGGTATATGGCGAGCATATTGGTGCTGTCTGCAATTAGCTCCAATCCTCTTGTTGCGGAGATAACATTGTTTTGATCAACTTTAGCTATAACAGAACAGCTCCCCAAAAGGCTTGCAGGAGAAAGTAAAACTGATATAAACCCTGAGGCTTCTGCCATTTCGAGCATCATAATTTCTACTTTCTTGACTTTAATGGGATTAAGTTCAGAAGGCTTTACAAATCTGTTGGATTCATACTTGCTTAATATATCACTCGGAGTATTTTTATTCGTCATTTCTTTTGAAAGGACAAGCAAAAATGTGGTGATTTCAGACTGTGACAGCCTGGTTGTAAGTTCATTAATTAAGTTTTTGTTGCCTGCTTTTTCAAGTACATTTTCAATTATATTTTGCTGTTTCATTATCACTCCACTCTAATTTCTTTTTTGTTTATTGAGAGGCATTGTCGGGTCAGTTGAAGAACACTTTCGAATATCTGGATTTTATCGACTTTAGGGATCAGTGGAACTGTTTATCCAACCATCCAGCATTTTTTCCATCCACACGTTTCTATCCACTTGTTTCTATCCACTTGTTTCTATCCACTTGTTTTCTATCCACTCGTTTTCCCTATTTTTTACAGGCAGTCTAAACCTAATTACCGCTTACTACCAACAGTAATAGAAATTTTTGTTGACTTATCAGAAGCCCATAACCTATAATTGGAACTGAAAATCCTTATAGAGAATAACCGTCTCTAAGAGAGTGTCTTAAAGTGAATAGTGCCATATGAAACGGCGTTCCATGACCTGGGTAGACGATATTTATCTTCATGCTTTCCATTTTTTAATACTGAGAGCTCATCCCATAACCAATTTTATTTTCACATAAAAAGAGTTTCAGAACCATTTCCATGATCCAAACCTCGATTGTTCATTAAACATTTGAAATTCAGAGAAGCAATTTTAAGTTTTGGGATGAGCTCTGATACTAAAATACGTAGAACACCGATAATGGAGCATCTCTAACTGCCTTTTTTATACTCTTATGGATTTAAGTAAGGTTATCGTAAAACAAAAGTTTTTGTGGTTGCAAAATCGGAGGATGGATAGATGAGTGCTGAGATCTATGAAGTTGTATTAAGTGATTTTGATGAGATTATCGAGCTTCTTAAGCAACTTTGGCCCGACAAAACATTGAACTGCAATGCATTAATGAAAATAATTTCCAATGGCATTGAATCTAAAGATAGTATCTATCTATGTGCTAAAGTTAATGATAAGGTAGTCGGGTTCTGTTCTTTGATAATTAGAGAGAGTCTCTGGCAGGAAGATCTAGTAGGACATATAAATGAATTGATAATCGACAAATCATTTAGACGCATGAATCTTGGCACTGAGTTATTAGACACTGCTATTGCTGCCGCAAAGAAAAAAGGATGCAAACTAATCGAACTCGATTCGGCATTTCACCGTGAAGATGCACATAAATTCTATGAAAATATCGGCTTCACAAAGAGGGCATATCTTTTTTCAAAAGAAATATAACCCAAAGTCTCCTGGTATGACACTAAAGAGCACAAAGATAAACGTGCAAAAACTACTAAAAAAGAGGCTCTTCGTTGTTTTGTGTGGATATCCTCGTAATGTCTTCATAAAAACCAATGCGGTCTCGAATTGAAAATCATCTTATCCACAAGGAATGACGAAGAGCCAAAAAAGAAAAAAGGAAAGTAGATGCGGTGCACATTTTCTCAGTGCTTTTCGCATCTTTTATGGTTGTAAAGGTTTTTTGGTTTTAGATAAAGCAGTTTGATCAAATTCTCCTATTTATCGACTTTTACTCTTTCTTTTTTCCTTCAATGTAAATTGCTGGCCTGAGAGGTTCAGCAAACCTTGACTTCTTTTCAGGGTCAAAGGCAGGAGAATCCGCACTGTGGACTTCAACAGGGCAGCCAATCTCTTTTTCCAGGAAGGAAACCGATTCTTTCAAGAGAGCCTTTTCATCAATATCAGGGCCTGTAAGGATTTCATACCTGTCTGAGCTTCCGCTTTTGAACTCCGGAACGATTTTCTGTACAAACTTCGGGATCTCCTTGCCGAAGCGTTTGAAGTCGGGGTTTGCCATCAGCTTTTTAATAAGGGTGCCTACTTCGAGAGAGCATTCAAGCTGCATCTCGCAGGCGCACCTTATCGCTTCGGCTTTCCAGGCAGGAGCCGTGTAGAGGTGGACCTTCTGCGGGGTCATCTTTGTTACCCTTATAATCTCCTCAATGTCTTCCAGGGTTCCCTTTATCGTTTCTTCGGCAAGCTCCGCGCCGTCATCTATCAGATCTTCATTATATAGCGGGTACTGGGCAAGAGAGACCGGGTCCTTATGCCCCATTGCTTCCCATATTTCCTCACAGAGATGCGGGGTAAAAGGAGACATAAGCCTGACCCAGTTATCCAGCACATAGTAGAGCAGGGTCTCTCCTCCCCTTCTCTGGTACCACTTAATATCGTTTTGCAGCAGGAAGAAAGAGTTCTGGATTGCTTCCCTTGTCTGGATAGAGTAAAGGGCTGCATTTGTATCCCGGATATAGTTCTGTATCCTCGAGAGTATCCAGCGGTCGATCTGCTTTAGCTCGGTGCTCAGATCTGCACGTTTTCCACTTTCTATGACATTCTTTGCAAAAGAATAAAATCTGTCCACCTGCCTTCTGGCAGACTCGATACCTGTTTTCTGCCAGTCTGCATCCTGCGTCTGTTCGGCTGTTGAAAGGATATACATTCTTGTTATGTCCGCTCCGTAAGTGCTGACTGCGCTTTCCATTGTCAGGATCGGGCCTTTGGACTTGCTCATTTTCTGTCCCTCAAGAGAGACAAAGCCGTTTACTGCAAGAGCTTTAGGCCACTTTTCCTCTTCAAAGAGGGCTACATGGTGGAATAGGAAAAAGAGCAGGTGGTTCGGGACAAGGTCTTTGCCTGAAGAACGCAGGTCAACAGGATACCAGTAATTGAAATGCCTGCGGATCTCTTCAAGAAGCTCAGGACTGAGGCCAGTATCCGCACTGGCTGCTGCCAGATCGCCCTTTCCAAGCAGGACGTAGTCGAAGAATGACAGGGTAAGGTTTTCTATCTTCAGTTCTCCACTTTCGATAAACCTGACAATAATATAATAGCTCATGTAAATTGTCGAATCCCCAAGGGATTCAATCAGCCATTCCTTATCAAAGGGAAGGTGAGTTCCAAGGCCTTTTCTGCGGGCGCAGGCTTTATCCTTAAGCCAGTCAATCTTGTTTTCAAACTCGACCCTGTACTCTTCGGGAATAACTCGCATCTGGTCCAGGCAATTATAGACCTTTGCTTTCCATTCGGGGTTTGAATAATTAAGGAACCACTGGCCTTTGACCATGTTTACTACACAGGAAGTGCCGCAGCGGCAGACAACAGGTTCACTGAATTCGTAAAAGATCTCCCCGGCATTTGAGCTGATGAAGTCTTTTGTAAGGATATCCTTGATTTTGGAGACAGCCTGTCCTTCGTATTTTCCTGTAAGCTCTTTAAGTACTCCACCGTGGAACTCCCTTCTGTATACAATCTTTGTAGCTTCCTCGGCTTTCGGGTCTTTCTGGCTTGTAATTCCCATACTTTCAACGATTTCCTTTGCAGGGAATTCTCCGAATTCAGGCACCTTGATAAGGGAAATCAGTTTGATTTTCCTGAGGTCTTCGGTTATCCCGTACTCACTCAGGTCAACATCATAAAGGTCTCGAAGGGCCAGGTAGTCAAAAGGCGCGTGGGCAGGCACGCTCATTACTATTCCACTTCCGTTTTCAGGCCTGACAAAGGATGCAGGAAGGGAAATTACTTCGTCATCTGTAACCGGGTTTGTGAGTTTTATTCCTATTATGGATTTTGCAGGCATGTCTTCAATATACTCGACTGTCCGGTCCGTAAAAGTCAGTTTTCTGAAAGCTTCTTTGCTGACAACCCAGAACTCCTCATTTCCGTCCAGTGTGACCTTTGCTTTTACATAAGTCACATCAGGGTTGACCCACAGGTTAGTTACACCGTACGTTGTTTCCGGCCTGAGAGTTGCACAGGGCAGGACCATGTCTTTATACCGGAACTTGATCAGCGTATATTCTACAATGGTAGCTTCTTCCCCATGCAGAATATCGTGGTCCTCTACAGGGTTATTGTCGTTCGGGCACCATTTTACCGGATGGGAGCCTTTTACGATCAGACCTTTCTCCTCAAGCCGGATATACTGCCATTCTATGAATTTCTTATATGTCGGGTCAGTCGTTGTAAATTTGCGTCTCCAGTCAATGGAGTACCCGATATTACGCATAGCTTTTTCTGATTCGAGCTTGAAATAATCAACAATTTTTTCAGGTGTATCGAGCGTAGGCAGGATGTCTCCGGGAATCCCATGAAGGCGTTCATAAACATCCATGGTCTGAGGGTCCCGATTTGCAATCAGTTCGGCAAGACCCACAATGGGTGTACCTGTCACATGAAAGCCCATAGGGTAAAGCACGTTATACCCGAGCATCCGCTTATGCCTTGCAACAACATCCCCTATGGTAAAAGTCCGGGTATGCCCTGCATGCAGGTTCCCGTTCAGGTAGGGGTAAGGGATGGTTATAAAAAACTTTTCTCGCTTATCGGGCTCGGCCTGGAAAATCTGGCTCTCATTCCACTTTTTTTGCCATTTCTTTTCGATCTCGTGAGGCTTATAATCCTGCTCCATTCATGTTCACGCCCATTGATTATTCTTATATTGAAAAAATTTGATCCGATTAAATTTGATATTACCAAAAGAATTTGATAAACCGTCTGAATTTGATATTACCAAAAGAATTTGATAAACCGTTTGAATCTGAATAATAGTCTGAATCTGAATAATAGTCTGAATCTAAATAACAGTCTGAATCTAAATAACAGTCTGAATCTAAATAACAGTCTGAATCTAAATAACAGTCTGAATCTAAATAACAGTCTGAATCTAAATAATAGTCTGAATCTAAATAACAGTAAGAGGTTTCTGGAAGTTATAACCTCTCCCAGTAAACCATGAGGGATTGAAGGAGCCGGATTTCGGCCAGGTCAATCTTTCTACTATTATCTTCTACGATTATTTATTCCACTATTATTCCTAATGTTAGCGGTTTTCAGATCTTATTCTGCCTTTCCAAAGATAGCTTTCCGGATGGCTTCTATATTTGCATCCACAACAGTAGGCTTTTCGCAGACGTCAATTACAGTCTGCGGGTCTTTAAGCAGGTGTCCTGTAGTAATACAGACAACGGTCTCGTCTTTGCTTATAACACCCATATCAACAAGTTTCTTAAGCCCTGCAACCGAAGCTGCACTTGCAGGTTCGACACCTATTCCTTCAAGTCTTGCAAGGTCTTTCTGGGCTGCAAGGATTTCTTCATCAGTAACGGATTCTGCAGTCCCACTGGATTCCCTGATGGCAGCAAGGGCCTTTTTCGCATTGACAGGGTTTCCTATCCTGATTGCTGTTGCAACGGTTTCGGGGTTTTCCTCTGGAGTTATTTCAGGAGCCCCACTCTTTATGGCATTTACAATCGGGCAGGAGCCTGCGGCCTGAATCCCGGTCATCTTCGGGAGCGAATCCGTTATGCCAAGCTTCTTAAACTCCCTGAAGCCCTTCCAGATAGCTGTAATATTTCCTGCATTTCCTACGGGCAGGACAACTCTGTCAGGTACTTTGAAACCGAGCTGGTCTGCAATCTCAAAACCGATAGTTTTCTGACCTTCCAGCCTGTAGGGGTTGATCGAGTTTAAGAGATAGATTTTTTCCTGGGAACAAAGAGTACGTACAAGGGCAAGCGCATCGTCAAAATTTCCGCGAATGCTGAGGACCTTTGCTCCGTGCATCAGGGCCTGGGCTACTTTTCCAAGAGCGACTTTTCCTGCAGGCAAAAGTACTATTACAGGAATCCCGGCTTTTGCCCCATAGATTGCAAGGGCTGCCGAAGTGTTTCCTGTAGATGCGCAGGCAACGGTATTCATGCCAAGTTCAAGTGCTTTTGTAACTCCTACAGTCATCCCCCTGTCCTTAAAAGAGCCCGTCGGGTTCATACCTTCATGCTTTACGTAAAGCTCTTTAATTCCAATTTTTTCAGCCAGACGGTCGCATTTGTAAAGGGGAGTTCCGCCTTCCCTGATAGTTACAGGCTCTCTTTCAATAGGAAGAAGTTTTGCGTACTTCCAGACCGAAGGGCATTCGGTCTTAAGTTTTTCCATGTCAATTTTTATTGAGGAATAGTCATAAATTACATCAAGCAGCCCACCACATTTGCTGCATGTATAGATTACTTCGTCTTTGGAATACTCTGCACCGCATTCGATACATTTAAGATGATACATTAAATTACTCCTGTTTATGATAATTTTTCCTGTGTATGGTATTTTGAATAATTCGGATGCCTGCTTTATGCTTCGTCCGTTTCAGGTTAGTACAACCTGGAATTTATTTCAGTATAATCTGGATTTCGGATTTGTGTAATATTTGTGTAATATTATAGTTCAATTAGTATAATATTATAGTTTAATAATATTTTGTATCCTTTATACTCTACTTGCTTTTAAATTATACTGTTTTTTGAAATTGTACGGTTTTCAGGCTTTATACTTTATAATAGTTCCGTAACAGCAGCCATATAAAGCATACTCAATCCCACGGGAATTCAGCAACTCTGAAATGTACTTGGGCTTTTTATCTACTTTATATATATTTATATAACTAAACTGGGCCTGAAAGATAAAAAAAGGTATCCTCTTCAAATACAATGGAGTTTTTTCAACTCGAAAAATGTGCAGCAATTTTATCATACAGTTATGAAGTTTAATCCATTGCTTGAAGTCGTTTTTGAAACTTAGATCTATTTTTAAATTTTCAGCAAATACATGAAATTTACTTTTACTCATGAAATTCCGAAAATAATTAAAATCACTTCATTGGTCATCGGTTAAGGAATTTTCTTGCCAAAAAACTATCAAGTTTTCATTAGAAACCGGCTGTAAATTTTCGCTTCTTTGCATAAAATATATAACCTGTTACAGCCCGCTACTATTAAACTATTTAACAAACGTCATGGGAAGGGACGTAGTTTTCACAATCTCTTACTTAACCAAAGACGCATGAAAATCACTTCAATTCCGATCCTTAAAGCCTGAAGATTGCTTCTGATCTTTCCTGATTTCAATCTACAGGTCAGGATCTTTTTACATTTCGGGTTATATCTTCTATAATGCCCTGGAAATGAGTAACTTCTCCTTCCTCATTGCGCTGGATAAAGGTTTTCTCGTCAATCCAGCGGACGTCAGCAGTCTTAGTAAGAATCCGGTACTGGCGGTTGAATTCCTTTCCCCCTTCTTCACAATTTTCCTCAAGTTCAAGTTCCACAAGGAGCAGGTCTTCGGGATGGATTATCTTCCCGTAAAGGATTTTTCCGGAAAGGAAGTCATCTGGAGCGTACCCAAACTGCCTGACATTCTCAGACACATATAACGTAGGCCAGTATTTTTCAGCTTTCCAGAGAAACACTACCATCGGGCTATTGTTAATTACGGTTTCAAGGACCTTTTGCCGCTCAAGGAGAGCTTTTTGTTTTTCCATGAGGGCTTTCTGGCTTTGAAGAGCATCCTTCAGAGCCTTTTCATTTTTAATCTCCTGAGTAACGTCCCTGACTATTCCCTGAAAATTCACTACATTTCCATTTTCATCACGCTGGATAAAGGTCTTTTCTTCTACCCATCGGACTTCCCCCTTTCCGGTAAGAATCCTGTACCGCTGTACAAAGCTTTCATTTCCAGCCTCACAGCATCGGGTAAGTTCCTTTCTAACCTTATCTATATCTTCGGAGTGGACTATGTCTGCATACACCATCCTTCCTGTAAGGAAATCTTCTGCGCTGTATTCAAGCTGGGTTACGTTTTCCGAAACGTACCTGGCAGGCCATTTTTTATCCGGAGCCCAGAGAAAAGCCATAACAGGACTGTTATTAATTACGGTTTCCAGAACTTGCTGTCTTTCCAGTGCTTCACCAAGAATCAGTTCGTCGCTTTCAGCCAGTTGATTGAATCCCATAGCTACTACCTCTCCACCAACCCTTCTGGATACAAAATCTTTTTACCGCCTCAGGTAATATACACTTTTCAAATCCTTAAGCAATATATAATATATTTTGACATCTTATAAATCATGTCTTTCTGCACACAGGAGGAATGTTCTGAGTTCCAGACTCGCAGCAGGAAATAAAGAAGATGCCTGGGAAATGGAAAAATCCGGGGAGAAAACATCTGACATTGTACAGCAGACCAGAGACGAATATGGAAGATACTTCGGGATCTGCGGCTCATACCATAACCTTAAAGCCTGCACCTGCAAAAACTGTCCTTCTTATTCAGGCGGTGCAGGGATGTTTTGCTCCAGGGGCAAACATCTGGAACAGGGAAAAAAACTGGGCTGCCTCTGTGAAACCTGCGAACTTTTCAGGAAATTCCGATTTGAAGGGGAATACTTCTGCCTGAATGCCGAAAAACTTGAACTATCCGAAGAAAAACCTGAATTTCTCCTGAATAACTGCGGAAAATCTCCTGAATCCAGTGGAAAGACCAGGTTCTGTGTACTGGGAGAATTAATAAGTAAATAATGGACTCAAAGTTAAATAACCTCAAAGTTAAACGAATTCAAAGTCACCGAAACCTGGATAACCCTGGTTTTTTCCTGAAATTTAAATTAAAGTCACTGATGCTCTCTTATTATAACGATTACAGATTTAAGATTTTTTATTCACAGGATTTGGGGTTTTTATTCGGAAAATTGTATTCGCTTTCTAACCTGAAACCTATTACAAAGATTTCGATAAACAGACTTTGTATTTTCATGTGGTTTCCAGTTCTATGCAGCTTTCCATTCCCGATTGCAATATCCTTTGGCGGCTTTAATCTGTTCCGGCTTTAATCTGTTCCGGCTTTAATCTGTTCTGGCTTTAATCTGTTCTGGCTTTAATCTGTTCTAGCTTTAATCTGTTCTGGTTTTCTTTGTTTATAGTCAATGTTTTTCTTTCCGGAAATCTCACAGTTCATTAATTCTCTAAAACAGATAGTCGGCATTATTTCTCTAAAACAGATAGTCGGCATTATTTATCTACAACAGATAGTCGGCATTATTTATCTACAACAGATAGTCGGCATTATTTCTCTAAAACAGATAGTCGGCGCGTTCCGATAAAATATGAAAGGATCATTGTTCGCCTGATAAAATGGACTGAAAGCGCGTCCACAAACGATATATCACAGGTTGCTAAATGAGTCCAGCAGAGCTTATATAAATCGAGTAATAATCAAATGGTAAGCAATTGTTTTAATCAACATTCCGAATCTCATAAATTTCAACACGATAGGAGGACGCGCCTTGAAAATAGCAGTTGTGGAAAACGAGAACCAGAAAGCGAGTTCAATATTCGAACCAGGATTCATTGCAATATATGAGGAAGATGGCGGGGAATGGAAAGTTCTGACCCGGTTTGAAAATCAAGTTTGCAACGCGAAAGGCATGGCTGCGGTACGCACGGCTGTAGCGGATACAATAAAACAGCTTGGCGACGTAAAAGCAATTGTTGCAAGTGAAATCCCAGGGATAGCGTCCGGGACTTTTCAAGCAGCGAGATTTGACATATTCATTGTGGAAGGTAATGTGCCGGATCTTCTTGATTCAATCAAAAAAGAAATGCTTGAAACAATTGAAGAACGCCAGAAAGAACCGCCAAAATTTGACATCATGCAATTTCTGGAACCCGGTGTGAATAAAGGTGATTTTTCGATTAATATAGAAGACGTCATGTTTAAAAATCCAGACTTGACTTCAAAGAAAATTCTGATTCCCTATCTGGAAAATGGAGAATTTAACAGACTGGACGTCATTTGTGGTCATATTCCGAAGTGGTTTGTCACAAATTTAGGCGCCATGGGGTTTGAATATGAAATCGTGACCGATTTGCCGAATAGAAAAACTGTTAGAGTAATGCGCATGCAAACTCCATAAAAGACAAGACTGTCTTATAGTGAGTAATAGCGGGAATTGGTTTTCGTCTTTCAAGAACCAAAATCCTAAAACCCTATAATTCCAAGAGATCTAAAAGTAACCAATGAACAGCCTCTAACAACAATAGTCTCTAACAACTAAAGATTAAATGGCTTTAGGATGATCTCATTTAGAAAATAGATTGAAAAAAAAGAAATAAAAAAATGTCTCTTAATTAAAGAATTAATCCCTTTGGAATCATACCCTTTACCATTACCTAATATTCGTAGGACTTACGCAGTTGAACTGAAAAATTAACAGCGTTGAACCGTTAAATGTCTAAAACGTGACTATAATCAACAGTCTTTGCCATAATTGATTTTGTTCCTCAAGTGCGTAAGTCCTAATTCGGAGTATCGTATCCCATTTGATTTCTTATCATAGCATTTTCATGTTTGATTCATTGATCTTTTTTGACTGGTGTCAGTTTTGTCTCCAAAAGTCTCTTCTTCAGCTTCTTCTTTGATTTCTGCTTCTATTATTTTGTCTATAACTTTCCCCTCTTCTACTTCGGTCCCGGCTTCTTTAATTAGATCTTCAAGCTCCTAGCACTCGGGAATTACTTCATTAATAGCACGGGCTTCAGCAGTTTCCTCGGAGACCTTTACTTAAAGCTCCTCAGCTTTCTCAATAATCTCTATTGGAAGGATCTTTATTGGAAGGGTCTTTATTGGAAGGGTCTTTATTGGAAGGGTCTTTATTGGAAGGGATTTAGATCCTCTTTCATCTATTGGGGAGGTAATCTGATCTTTTTTTGAGACGATCTCATTGTCCGTGTCTGATGGTAAGCCTTCAGTTTTATATGTTATATCAAAAAGCAGATTCTGGAAGTCGTCGAACTCTGGGTTTTTAAAAGCAAAGACACCTCCAGCGGGCAGTACAAACCGGTTCCCCAGTGGTGCAAACAAATTTAACAAATCATTGACTTCTTTTTCATATTGAGATTTAATCCAGTTTGCGTTGTTTTCCAGACCTTTAACATTTCTTTCTAACAAAGCCTGGTCAAGATCTCCCCAAAAATTACCATCATGATTGATATCTGTTTCTTTGAAGCTTATGGATGGCTTCAGTTCGACGACACCCTGTGTCCCGCATGTGACGTCGATAGTTCCTTCCCATCCCACTTTGGCGCTCAATGACATTCTTTCATTAGTAAAACCCAGCGGATGGCATAGGAATTCATGATGGATATAAAATTCACCATTGAGTTTGATTGGTAACGTGTTACTACTGGTTGATTCTCCGAGCTCTACGGTAAACCAGAATTTATTAGTAATCCAGTGGTCGACCTCGATTGGGACGTTTTTAAATACCGCCCATACTTCAACATCTTTTGCGTTCCAATTAAAAGTTTTGTCATATGTATATTTCCATCTGGAGCTACCTTTTTCGGGGGACTCGGTCAAAGTCCACTCGAGTCCTGATTTCTTAATCAATATTGAGTCGTCTCCTTTTCGCTCGCCAGTGATATAATGGCCAAGCGCTTCCTGCAATTTAGAAAGGATGAATTCCTCAAAGAAAAGACTCTTCGCAAGGACAAATCTACCGTCGTACTTGTTACTGCTCACCCAATTGTTATTGAAATTAGGCTTTGTAGGATATGGAAGAGGTTTCTTAACAGTATCAGTAGTCAAAAGAAAGTTCAATGTGCTTTGTGACCGTTTAGATTCATCCTCTTCAAAAAATATCCAGTAGGTTCCTCCAGTGGGTGTAAATGTCGGTGGAATAGATGGATCCGAATCAGGTGTTTTCTCTTCAATCGAGTAACCCAATACAAAGGGATTTTCTGTTTCCGCCAGATCCCGGAAGTATTTGGTTAGACCTGTCTGGAATGAAATCAAATCATCTTCTGTAAAATCCTCTGAGAGAGTTATTTTGCTCTCCACTTCATCATAGTTGGCAATGTTTGCGTTCTGAAAGTCCATTAACAGGTGACGGATAGTGAAACATTCATCATTGAAGTTGTGTAACATGTTTTTGACCACATCCGGCACTGCAATACTGTTCTGAATGTGGTCTTGTTCGATCTGGGCAAAGTTGACGTCAACGTCAAATACGTACTTCCAGTCACTGATTGTGACAGAGTCTTTGTCTTCACCTACTCCATAAGTAAGAGTACCCTCTGGAATGTTAAGAGCCAGCTTAACCTGGAAGTTCGGCGCCTTACTGGTTCCCAGGATCACCTCAGGTGCATCCATCTCTCCCTCGAACGAATAGTTAAGTGTAAACCTTCCATGTTTTAATGTGTATTCCCATTTCATTTTTCTACATTCTTCATCTAAAAGGTCCCAGAGCAACAAAAGCTGCAGATTGATAGTATCCTGAGTAATGGCTGCGACCATGTCGTAGCCAGTGATACAGTTTCCAGGACTCTTGCTTGAAGAAACCGCCTGCATCGAATATATTTTATTGTTAGTAATTGATTGTTTACTTATTGTTTTACTGGAAAGGCCAGAAACACCCATTACATCTAATCTTTGTTCACTCATTTCTTTTTACCTCCTTAAATAAATATTTTTCAACAAATTAGCACAAATGTGTCTACAGTTTTAACGTGTTAACTCATTCTGATATGCAAATAGCTACAGTTCTGCCACCGCGTATCGTCGTCGCTAATAAACCTTCTATGATTGAGACAACTGCGAAAATTGCACCAGATTCTTTGTCCGGATCGAGAGTCGCCACTGCATTTAACATGCCACCATGAGAGCGCACAAAAGTTTCAGCAAAAGTTGCTACGTCAAGTAAAATTTCCCCAGCATTTGGACCTTCAGTAACTTGGTCTATCAATTTGTTTATCAATATCATTAATCCCAGAATACCACTGATTGGCAAACAAATAAGATTCCATACCTCAACTCCTTTCTTCACTCCTTCATTATCTCCAGGTGTAGTTACTTTGATGAAACTGCCAAGGAAAATCGCAATAGAAGTACCCCAGCTAAGATTGTAAAGATCGTCTTCCAAACTCCTTTTTAGTTTAAATGGGAAAGTAACAGCTATTTTAACAAGCGAAAGTAAAAAATTAATATATTCCAAAGGTTTGGGGAGTTTCTCCATTGAATATTTGATGGAGCGTAAAAATAAGGCATAGGCATCAGCAAAAAAGTAAGCCGCATAACCTACATATTTGTATATTTTTACTCCCGTTCTATCATTAATCTCAGTTAAAGCAATATCAATCGCCTGCGACTTTCTCTCAACTGGTGATTCTGTCATGTTAATAATTTTTTCCTCATCTAAGGCAATATTAACTGCCTTCAACCTTGTAGAAACTGGTAAGTCTGTAACTTCAGTAACTTCGTCCCCAGATAAAGTAATATCAACTGCCTTCGACCTTGTCGCGATTGTTGTCGTTGTTAGCTGTGTTGAATCATCGCTAAGAGCATCGAATAACTCCTGATATCCCATTTTTTCCAGGTTGCCAGACCCTCTTTGATAAGGGCTGCGTCCAGTTAGCACCTTGTAGAGCATGGTAACCGGAATGGAAAGCATAAGGGAAACCACATCCAGCAATGAGAAGTCATCACCACCACTTATGAATTTGTAGAATGCAGAAAGGACAGGAATATGTAATGTAGAGTTAACGATTTCTTTAATTAGCGAAAATGCACTTTCAAGAACTTTCAAGAGACCGCTTATGGTCGTACGAGCCAAGCCTATAACTTGTTTGAGCATATCTTTACTCAGTTTGGTGAAACATTCACCTATTGTCAGGTTATTAGTGGTGAACAGATCATAGATATCTCTGGTGAAGGTACAAACTATATTTGCTATGTCTTCACCTAATGGATAGACCACCTGAGTAAAGAAAACTGTTAGTGGATCCGTGTTACTGCTGACAGAAAAATCTGAATTAGACGATGCCTCCATGCTCTGCATAATATGGTAGTTTGCAAAATTACCAGGAGCGGAATCCAAAAAGTCTTGGGCACCCGAGTAGGAATCACAGAACTTCTTTCCTTCACTAAGCAAATTCAGAGAGCTTACTTCACTTGGAATTGGTCCGATCTTGTCAATTTCTTTCTCGATTTCGTCAAAAAAGTTGTTGACAATAGTCTCAGCATCACCTATTTTGTATTTGGCAAGTTCGAGTGTTTGGTTGGTCACATTAACGATGATTTTCTTAGTCAGAATGATATCCTCCCAATCAAACATGAAACCGAGCCACTTGACGAGATCCTCAAAGAAAACCTTAATTTTCTGAAACACCCAGCTGATAATGTTCATCGCAATTTCTACCGTTTCGATGGCAAATTTAAGGAGTTTACCGCCAACTTCAACAACAAACTCAAATACGCCCTCAGCCACCTGAACAATAAATCCGCCCACTTTTTCTATGCCGCTCTCAAGTGCTTTGAGCACATCACCGGCAACGCTCTTAATGGCATTTCCTATATCACCGATATCCAAAGCCAGGGCCTGAGCTGGTGAACTACCAAGCAGTTCAGGACTAACTGAGCCAAGCTTGAAGCTACTATTAACGATGGTTTTGCGTGCATCCCTACCTTCGTAATAGGTCACATTATCATCATCAAAACGCATACCCCAGAAGTAATCACCCTTAGTATTCGAGGCAGAGAGCAGATTTCGACTACTTCCTGTCGGATCGCGTAAGAGTGCCGCAAAGGTAGTAGGTTTTGAAGGGTCACCTGTTCCGCCGCTTACAGATCTGCTGGCGCTATCCTGAGGTAACGTGTTGGCAATATCTGTGAGTTTTTTGATTGCACTAGCTGCACTATCAACTGATTCTTTGCTTACGGAATCTGAAACCAGCTTATTCCCATCAGCTAGAACCACAGCCCGCAACTCGTCACCAGACTGTATCCTGGATAACGTATTGCGCACCTTGGTAGCTGGGTCAATATCAACCACACTTTTCAACCATTCAGCACTCAACTCGAAAACTGGAGTTGAGATGGTTGAAACTCTATTAATGATGGTGATGTTTCCTGCCAAATCTGGCTTGAGGGTGATTTGATTTTTGGCATTACCCAATAAAGTGTGAGCCTTCCCGTTCACTTTGAGGTATGTCCAGGCTGACGACTTTAGATTCAGCTCGATATCAGTCACGGGAACTCCAGAAGCTTGATCGCGGAAAGACATATGTGTTGTATAACAGTCGAAGCTGAGCGTATTTTCAGTGTCGTAAAGTGGAATATTAGTCTCGTACCACTGAGTATTTTCTGGGTCCTGCCACAGGTAAATTAGGTGATTAGTGTTGCTGACCATGAACAGCTGATTAGCTTTGTAATAACGGTTACGTAACGCTGCAGTCTGGGAAACATCTTTACAAATTTGCAGAACTGGCTGCCATGTAGTCTGAGAAGAGAAAGGTGACACTGTCATCCCTAACATCCCATCACTGTTGACCATCCAGAGTGTTACAGACTTATCATCCTGACGAGCGAGCAATGTTTGAACCGTAGGAGTTATGTCCTTCTCTGCAATCGTGATGGGTTTGGTGGCACCTTTACGAAAGAGATAAACTCCCTCGCCTGCTGCGTAGACATTATCATTACTGCTGCCACTTGGCAGGACGGCAAAGCTGTTGATCTTGCTGCCGAAGGGCTGTTGAAAAAAAATCGAGAATGTCTTACCATTAAATCGTTTAATTGGAAAGGATGTAAATTGCAACGATTGCCCATATATAGTGTCATAAAGAGAGTAGACACCTGGATATCCACGTTGTTTGCCAAGCGCTAGAGAATGAATTTTGATCGCGTTTTCTGGGATTGTGAGATGTTCCCATATCTCACTTTCCTCAAGATTGGTATTGAGTCGATAATATTCAGCTTGGTTATCTTTCTCAATTGCTACCACAGCAAGTACAGAGGACGTGGTTGAAGAGGAATCTTCTCCCATGTAGATCTTTGTCATTCTTGATCCAGATACCTGGAAAGGTCGAACGTGCCAGTACTGAGCAAAATTGTCCCACTGAATAGTTGTGTCAGATTTCAACAATTGTGAGGAGACATACATTGTTGTCTTGCTCGCGTTCGATGAAGATGAAACTGAGCAGGCTAATACGATTGGTCCAGAACCCATCTGAACCATCTCAAATGCAACTACATTCCCGGGCTTTTCGTCTTCCACCTTTGGCGTAATATCGTTCTGCTCCCAGCCAGTTTTGCTTCCTGAATCACGAGTGATTGCATAAAGCCGCTTATCGGATCCAACCGACACAATTATTGGTTCACCTTTACTATCCTGGGCTACACAAAAAGAGTTTTCAATGCTTACTGGCGAACCAGCTTCGTAATTTTTCATCAAATCTGAAGAGACAGTGAGCATAATTGGTTGTTTATCTGATCCTGATTCGGGCATTAACAGGATCTTTGAGTTTTCGATTTTTTGGCTTACAGTCATATAATACCTTCCAAGCTACATTACTATCCATTTACAAATTATCTTGAAACTGAAAAGCGATCACATTTTCTAAAATATGTATATAAGTCTCTAGAAAATGCAGTACACAGACAACTGCAATTTCACAAACGACTGAATTCCAAACTTTACAATTTATAAGCATCAATATAATTTGTACTACCAAAGCCTCTAACAATTAACACTTTAATTGACTTAATAAAAAATTGGTTACTAAGCACACTAATTTCAATTTGCTGCGTTTCTTAATATTTACTCTAATTTGTCCCCATTTTTCCCACTATTACTGGAAAATCAAAACTATATGTCCGTAAAAAACACTATATTCCTTCGATTGCAGAACTAATCCCGCAGGGTTTATGCGAGTATAGTAGATTTTTCCAACGGCAAGCAATTGTTCTAATCATATTTGACATGTTATAAATTTTAACAAATTAGAAGGAAGTACCTTAAAAATCAAAGTTGTAGAAAACGAGAATCAGAAAACGAGTTCAATATTTTAATCAGGATTCATTGAAATATATGAGGAAGACGGCGGGGAAGTTACAGATTTAGGTGCCATGGGATTTGAATATGAAATTGTGAGTGACCTGCCGAATAGAAAAACTGTTAGAGTAGTGCGCATGCAAACTTCGTCACCGAAATAAGGCCACAGCTTTTTGGAAAAATCAGAATATAGGTAAACCTTATTACCGTTTAAGGAAAGTAATGGTATAATGGACGGAAGGGGAGCAGAAAGAGGACCTCTGCAACTGGACATTGGCATAGTTGTATCAGGGCTTGGAGGAAACTCCAATCAGGAAAGGGACCAATTCAATGGACTTGTTTCCTTTTTTGGCGTTGATTTTGGACTATATGTCGGGCCATCATATAATCCGTTTCGGACTATAGGACCAAGTATCGGCATCGGTGTGGTTATAGGGTCTAATGGTTTTCTGGCTGCAAAATTAGGCATCCATTTCAGAAGAGCATTCGGTTTAGCTATGTTGTTTCCTATAGTTCCTATTTATGGTGTTACTGGATCAAGCTTGTTAGCTGCGCTGCCTATTTCAGAAGGAGCTAAAGTTGCAGCAACTATTCCATTACTGTTAGTGCCGGCAGCAGTCGTATACCAGGGAAACCTCAAAGAATTACGTAGGCGCGGAATAGAAACTTTAACGGAATTAAGAACACATCTGCCAGGAAAAAAATATTAATTCATAAAATTAAACCTGTATCTATTAAACCTGAATCTGTTAAACCTTAGTCTGTTAAATCTGAATCTGTTAAACCTGAATCTATTAAACCTTAGTCTGTTAAACTTAAATCTGTTAAACCTGAATCTGTTAAACCTGAGTCTGCTAAACCTGTATCTATTAAACCTGGGTCCGGAAATAATGCCTGTGAAACTTTCTCAAGCCATATCTTTAGAAATCTTCTTACTTTCCCAGGGACTGACTCTTTAGCAAGTTTCTGGAAATCACAGGTTCGGGTGGTTAAAGATTATCCTGACAGAGCAAAGATCTCTATTGTTGCCATTAAACCAGTTATCTTTCAAGGATCTGGCTATACTTTACTGCACTGGGTCACTCCTCTTCACGATTTTAATAAAATTTGCTGGGTACCGCTATCGGAGGGTTAACATTAAAAGCTACATCTTAATGGTATTTTATCACATGGGGAAAAGATGTTTTGGAGAACAGGCTATAAAGGGCAGACAGAAAACGGGCTGCTGAGTCACGAAAGCAATTTGAATTCGCAGCGGCACTTTGAATGTGGTTACTGAAAATTTCAGGAGCCCAATTAGCCTTTGATAACAGACCTTGAAAACAGCAGGATCTGGATGTCGCAGAATAAGATTAACAAATTAAACAGGAGGACATTATGGACAGTACGACGGAAGTTCAGCCGCCTGTGCCAGTGGTCCGACGAAATGAATGGTTAAAAGTTTTAATCACAGCAGTAGTCTTCTACATTCTCTTACTGGTGACCTTGCTGCTGACGAAGAACTCAAACCTTTTTCCAACCCTGGCAATGGTCGGCAGCTTTATGGTCCCTGTCGCTTATGTAGCTTTCATATACGAGCGAAGGCACCTCAGCCGCCTGACAATGCCAACGGTCTCCCTGGCTTTTATATATGGCGGGCTGCTGGGCATCATTGCTGCTGCTCTTTTAGAGCCATTTTTTATCAGTCAGCTAGATCTCAGGGCAATTTTAAGAGTAGGATTCATCGAAGAGTTTGCTAAAATCCTGGGAGTGCTGGTGATTGCACGCCGCAGACGGCATGACTCGGAAATGGATGGATTGATTCTGGGTGCGGCAGCGGGAATGGGGTTTGCAGCCCTGGAAAGTAATGGTTACGCCTTTACGGCCCTCCTGGAAAGTCATGGGAGCATTTCGGCAACAGTGGAGGTGACCTTAATCCGGGGTCTGCTTTCTCCATTGGGACACGGAACCTGGACAGCTATTTTAGCCAGTGTACTGTTCAGGGAAAGCAAGAGCTGCAACTTCCGCATTAACTGGAAGGTAATTAATGCTTATCTGCTCGTTTCCATTCTACATTCAATGTGGGACGGGCTGCCTCTTGTCGTTTCTTCTATCTTTGGCCAGGGGTTAGGCGTGTTAATTGCGTGGGGTGCGATTGGTGCTGCTGGATTGTTTATCCTCTGGAGACGCTGGCAAGAAGCGATCAGGTTACAAATGGTTTTGCCGTCAGAAATCGAGGAAATGTGTACCTAAAAAGAATAGAAATGTGTACCTAAAAAGAATACTACGTGTAACCTCAAGCCCGGACTGATGTAAGTTCGGATGAACTTCGGGACACCGAAAAGCGGTAGGAGGAGCATGAGATAATCAATTGACAACTTCAGATATTGACAAAAAAGCAGTTATTGGTGTGATAGGCTCCGGGGTCATGTGAAGCTTTTTTTCTACCCAATAACTTCTTGAGATTTGTGATTTTGCAAAAAAGTGTCGCACTGCCGCCACTTGTCGAAAAAGGCTCTATTTTCAACCTACACCACTGGAGGTAGCTGGGATCAGGATGTTAATAAAAAAGTAGAGAAGAGAAAGGAAAACAGGAAAAAGGAAAAAAGAAGGCCAAACTTCCTGTCTCGCACTCAGATATAAAATGGAGTCTCTATTTCTTTTGACTGCCGTTTTCTCAGACCACTCTGTACAGCCTGGTAATATTTCATGGTATCAGGAGTGACCGAAGGCCCGGTTTCAGCAATCGCTTGAAGGAAATGTTTCTGCTTTACTTCTTTAGCGTGAAGGTCTTCGCGAAGTGCGTCTCTTCCTGCCTTTTTACATACGGCTGCAATATCAGCACCTGTATACTGGTCGGTCATGGATACGAGTTTGTCAATATCAACATCCTCTGAAAGCGACATTTTCGCGGTATGAACCTTAAATATTTCCTTACGAGCTCCCGCGTCCGGAACGGGAACTAAAATTAACTCATCAAAACGTCCAGGCCTTAGAAGAGCCGGATCTATAATATCAGGACGGTTAGTTGCACCTATTACCACTACAGCTCTGAGTTCTTCAAGCCCATCCATCTCGGAAAGGAGCTGATTAAGGATTCTAGCTGTAACCTGTGGCTCACTTACGGAAGCCCCGCGAACAGGTGCAAGAGAGTCAAGTTCGTCCAGGAAGATAATAGATGGAGCGACCTGCCTTGCCCGTGTAAAAACCTCAGCAATCCTTTTTTCGGACTCTCCGTACCACTTGGAAAGCAGATCGCTTCCTTTTGCGGTAATGAAGTTAGCTTCGGACTCATGGGCAATGGCTTTTGCAAGGAGAGTCTTTCCAGTACCCGGAGGACCATATAAAAGCACTCCTTTGGGAGCTTCAACTCCTATATCCCTGTACGATTCCGGACTTTTGAGGGGCCACTCTACGGCCTCCTTCAGAAGTTGTTTTACTCCTTCCAGGCCGCCAACATCTTCCCAGCTCACGTTAGGAATTTCGATAAGGATTTCTCTTATAGCAGACGGCTGGACATCTTTAAGGGCATTTTCAAAATCTTCCCTTGTGACCCGAAGTGTGTCAAGGATTTCGCTTGGAATTTCAGGTTCATTGAGGTTAATCTTCGGGAGAATCCGCCTCAAGGAACTCATTGCAGCTTCCCGGCAAAGCGCAGCAATGTCAGCTCCCACAAACCCATATGTTATCTGAGCGAAGTCCATGAGATTTACGTTTTCGGCAAGAGGCATACCTCTCGTATGAATCTGGAAAATCTCAAGCCTTCCTTCGGTGTCCGGAACCCTTAATTCAATCTCTCTGTCAAATCGACCAGGACGGCGGAGTGCCATATCAATTGCTTCAGGGCGGTTGGTTGACCCTATCACAATCACGTTCTTTCGCTCTTTAAGCCCGTCCATCAGGGAGAGGAGTTGAGCTACAACTCTCCTTTCGACTTCTCCAGTCACCTCAGCCCTCTTAGGTGCGATGGAGTCTATTTCATCAAGGAAAATGATTGCAGGAGCGTTTTTCTCTGCTTCTTCAAAGACGTCTCTGATCCCTTTTTCTGATTCCCCATAATACTTGGACATAATTTCCGGACCATTGACTGAGATAAAGTAAGCATCGGTTTCGTTTGCAACTGCTTTTGCGAGCATTGTCTTGCCTGTTCCAGGCGGCCCGTAAAGCAGTACTCCTTTTGGAGCATCAATTCCTAGCCTATCAAAAAGTTCAGGATGCTTCAAAGGCAGCTCTATCATTTCCCTTATTTTGGTAATAGCCTCTTTAACCCCACCAAGGTCCTCATACATGACAGTAGGTACATTCTGTTCCGGAGTTATCTCTGCAGCTTCATGTAAAAGCTCAACTTCTGTCATATCTGTAATCTTTACTATCCCGGACGGGGAAGTGGAGACCACCTGTAACTTTATTTCTCCCAGCCCAAATGACTGCTCCATACCTGGACCAAAAAAGTCCTGAAAGAAATCCTCGAACATGATTCCTTTACCGAAAGTCTCTCTTTCCCGGGACCGCCTCAAGCTTGTGGTGGAAATAAAATCTCCCCTGGAAACCGTACGGTTCATGAATACGGCTTTAAGAGTTTCACTTGGGGCATAGATCTGCATGCCCTTAGCCACAGGCGCGAGGGTTACACTCCTTGCTTCTTTCCAGTCGGCTTTGCGAATATCCACATACTCCCCTATGCTGGTTTTTGCATTTGTGCGGATAAGTCCGTCCATGCGGATAATATCCAGGCCCGAATCGCTGGGATATGGACGTCCCACCAGGGCTGAAGTCGATTTTCCTCCTCTTATTTCCACGACGTCAAAGGGCTTGAGGTCCAGCTTTTCCCTGAAACTATCATCTATCCGGACAATTCCTTTTCCGACATCTCTTTGATCAGCTTCTGCGACTTTTAGTTTTGCAGTTATCTTTTCTCTGTCAGCCAAATAATAACCCCCATTTCCATATTAGAACTTACACTTATTTAAAAAGACAACGTAGTAATTTTCAAGATAATGTAGAACTCTTAATTTCTTCTTTTTTTCAAAAACTCATCTAAGCAGCCACAGCCTTATCAATGAAGGAACCTCTCTCTGTTTCCTAAATTTTATAATGTAGTTTTTACGAAAATTTCTTTTAGAAGATCGAGACAGTAACCTTCTGCCTGCTTTCCTTCAACAAACCCGATAAAGTCTTTTTATTTGCAAGATAACCGATACCTGTCATTTCTGGTTTCCCACCCTTTATTTTATATTATACTAATAGTTATATAAAAAAGAATTCAATTAAAATATTAGTCATGGCTTCATGCGTCTTCGGTTAAGTGAGGAATCATGACAAATTGGAGCAATGTCTCAACGTTTGTAATATATTTCAATGAGTTGTTAGCTGAACAGGGTGTCGATTTCATGTAAAGAAGCCAAAGTTTGAGGCCGGATTCTAATGCAAAATCAATAGTTTTCAGGCAAGAAAATTCCTTAACCGACGACCAATGAAAATGATTCTTTTGAGGCTGAAATTAGATTGCACCAACTTTAATCAAAATAGATTTGAATTTTCGTGAGTTTTATGTGAGCCTTGATACCTTTAAAGCTGTATTTCTGTTTTTTAATTCATATTTTTAAGTCTTAAATATTATTTTTATTGATATATACACTTTAAATTTATTAATTATGAAATCCAAATAACAATCGGTGATTTTTTTGGAATACTCTTCTCTCTATTTTCAAATTACCCGATCCCCCGAATCATCCCCCTATACATATCGTGCCTCGATTCTGAATGATGGAAATGTTGTAGCGAGCAACGATTTTGAACTCAGGAAAGACCTGAAACTCTTTCAGATGCTTAAAAGTATAGAGAAAAAAGTTACCGAAAGCCCTGAAGAACGAGAAAAACATAAAGAAAATGCAGAGGCACTGGAAGAAAAGGATAGAGAAGAGCCTCATGTCGAATTTGGGAAAATGCTTTACAGCAAGGTATTTTCCGGTCAACTCGGGGAGTATTTCAACAAATCCATAAAGGAAGCTCAGGGAAACGGTAGTGGACTCAGGATTTCACTCAGGTTTGGTGAAGATGTTCCGGAAATTTCAGCTCTGCCCTGGGAATATCTGCACGACGACGAAGATTTTCTGATTCGAAGAAGAAACATCCTGATTTCAAGGCTGCCAGCCGGCATGAAGAAGAAAAAGCTTGAACCTCTTGATTCCGTACTCAGGATGCTGGTAATAATTTCCGGCCCGGATGACCCCAGAATTTCTCCTTTGAACACGGAAAAAGAACAGGAAATTATTCTTGAAGCCGTGGACAAACTTCAAAGAGACCAGAAAATAAAAGTGGATTTTACTGAAGATGCAACCTTTGAAAACGTCGAAGGTTATCTTAACGAACAAGATTACCATATTATCCATTTCACAGGCCACGGGATCAGCATTGATGGTAAGGGGAATCTTGTTTTTGAAAACGAAAACCAGAAAGCAAGGCTTATTGACAACAAAACCCTTTCGGACCTTTTTTCAGAACGAGGCATCCGGCTTGTCGTGCTCAGTTCCTGCGAATCAGCTAAAGGCTCGAATAAAGAAGCCTTCGGAGATTTGGCCAGCATGCTTTCCAGAAAAGGGATTCCTGCGGTCGTGGCAATGCAATATTCAGTACTTGATGACGTTGCCACAAAGTTTGCATACCATTTTTACAGAGCAATTGCAAGCGGAAAACCTGTTGACCTTGCTTTAAAAGAAGCAAGACTCGTGATGAAAAACTTAGAAAACGGTAATGGATTTGATTTTGCAACCCCGATACTTTATCTTTCAGACTGCAACTGCGTTAATGTAGGGAATTTAAAACCGGAACCTTCTGAATTCGTTTTCAAACCTATGATGATGCCGGATTTACAGGTTATGGAAAAAGGTTTTGTTGCCAGGAGAAAAGAACTCAGGCTTCTTGAAAAAGGCTTCAAGTCCGATGTAAAGCGAGCTGCAATTATCCACGGCTTTGGAGGAATTGGAAAAACCGTGCTTGCAACTCGATTTGCGTTGAAAATGGGTTATTACTTCGAAGGCACTCTAGGAATAAAATTTACTCCTACAACCAGACCGGAAGATATCCTGAACAAATTCAACAGTTTTTTGCTGATGAAAGGAAGACCTGAACTGAACCAAATCCTTAACCAGCAGTTTCCTCTTGAAGTTAAAACTGCTTTACTGGTAAACATACTAAACCAGATAAGATTTCTGATCATTTTCGATAACTTTGAAGATTGTCTGAATGAAGAAAGGAACGACATAGAAAACCTTGAACTTAAAGCATTCATCCAGCATCTCCTTAACAACACAACCAGAAACACAAAATTCCTCATAACAACCCGTTATGATTTTGATCCTCTTGATGGCAGGCTTGCTTCCGGAATTGAACACATTTCCCTTCCCGAACTTCATTTCCCTCAGACAAACTGGCTTATGAACAATTTTACGGAACTGGCAGATCTGGGAATTCAAAAGAAAAAGAAAATATATGATGTTATTGGCGGCCACCCCTGGACGATAGGCCAGTTTTCAAAACATGCCGCTGTTCAGGGAGTAGATGATTTACTGCTGGATCTATCGTCCTTGAAAAAAGAGCTTATTGAGTTCACCTTGCTGGATAAGTCATTTTCCAAGTTAGATGAAGACGCCAAAAAACTGCTCCTCTGCGCCTCAATCTATGAAGAAGCCGTTCCTATTGAAGCATTGTCATGGATTATCGGCAATGAGAAAAATGAATGTCCCTCCGTCGTAGAACCTCTTAAAAAACTCATTCAATGGGGTCTGATTTCAAAAGAACAGGAGTACGACAAGAGTGTTTACTCAGAGCACACGATTGTAAAAGATTTCGCACAGAAAAAACTGGAAAAAGACGGACTGAACAAAAAAGAGCTTCTTATCAGGGCTGCCAAATACTATGAAAATTTGGTTTCTCAAACCGCAAGCCTCTGGGATTATTTAAAAGCACGCGATTATTACTTCCAAGCAGGAGACTGGGAAAGTGCAAATGAAGTTGTGGAAAATACTTCAGGCCTCCTGATCCGCTGGGGATATATTAAACTTGCAATGGATTTATTAAATGACTCTATTAACACGACATCAGGAGAAACAAAAACAAATGCTGAGTACATACTTGCGACGATTTTCCATCGTCTCGGAGACTTAAAAACATCATTTAAAATATATAACAATATTAAATATAAATATGAGGAAATTGAGGATAATAGGGGAGTTGCGGCTGTACTTCATGCAATTGGAATGATTCATCAGGATCAGGGAAACTACGAAGAAGCCTTGGAAAAGTATAACCAAGCCCTGAAAATTGAAGAAGAGCTGGGGGACAAAAGCGGAACTGCAACAACATTGCACCAGCTTGGGATAATTCATCATCAGCAGGGCAACTATGAAGAAGCAGTAGAACTGTATAACCAATCTCTGAAAATGAAAGAAGAGCTAAAGGACAAAAGCGGAATTGCAGCAACACTGCACGCGCTTGGAATTATTCATCAAAATCAGGGAAACTACGAAGAAGCCTTGGAAAAGTATAACCAAGCCCTGAAAATTGAAGAAGAGCTGGGGGACAAAAGCGGAACTGCAACAATATTGCACCAGCTTGGGATAATTCATCATCAGCAGGGCAACTATGAAGAAGCAGTGAAAAAGTATAACCAGTCACTGAAAATTGAAGAAGAGCTGGGGAACAAAAGCGGAATTGCAGGAACACTGCACAATATAGGAAGAATAAATGAAGAAGAAGGAGAATGTAGTAGTGCTCTCAGGAATTACTTAATTTCTTATTCAATTTTCGAGCAACTTAATTCGCCTAACAAGGAAATTGTCGCAAAATCTCTTTTAAGACTGCGAGAGAAGATGGGAGAAGAAGAATTTGATGCCCAATTTGAAAGGCTGGTGAATGAATGACTTCTGAACCCATCAAATGTCCTCACTGTGGATATAAGTACCGCACAAATGTAGACAAAATTGTTGAAGATGGAGAAACTGTTGCAGTACGCTTTGGTTTATCTGATATTAAAAAAGTATTCAGCCGAAGGACTCCAAAAAGCATGTTTATAGATCTTGCCTGCCCCAATTGTAAGAAAGAATTTGAATGGGAAGTAAAGGTATGACTGAAGAGGAAGTTGAAAGCGGGGCTGGTGAAGAAGAGATTCCTTCTGTTCCCGTTGAGCCTAATCCTTTTTGGAAAAAGAATGCTGAAAAGCTTGTTGGAGAATCTATTTCGGTTGTAGAGGATACAGCAAAACAGTTTGTTGTTGTCACAGGGCTGCTTCAAGGGATTTATTTTCACGCTATTGCATTTTCAGATATTAAGGGAGAAACATGGTATTCTGTCCTGATTTATATGGCTCCGCTTGTGCTGTGGCTGCTGAGTTTGATTTTTGCGGTGATGGTACTTCTCAGAAAAAGTTATGAAATTAACATAAATTCAACCAAGGAGTCAAAGGAAATATTCGAGGAAATGGTGAAAATTAAGTACAGGTATATTCGGATTTCGGGGATTTTCCTGATTTGTAGTTTCGTGGCGCTTGCTGTTGCTTTTTTGCATTACTTCGGCATATTTTAATTCTTTTTCGATGTTTAACTCTTTTCTTCTACGGAGGGTTTTAGAAAAATATATTTAGTATGTGTTTTAATTATCTGAAAGCCTCTTTGCGAACAAATAAATATACAAAACCTTTTACAGGTAGCCTAAGAGATAAAAATGACCGAACTTAAGAAAACGATTTCCTTCACTCGGGGCATGGGGCTTGCAATCTGCATGCTTATAGGCACAGGGATTCTTGCACTGCCAGGCTTGGCGCTTGATGCAGGCACCGTCTATGAAGCAATCTTCGGCTGGTTCCTTATAGCGATTGTCGCAGTCCCTCTTATCGAAGTCTGCTCCAGCCTTGGCCTTAAATTTCCTTCAACAGCCGGACTTGCAGGTTATGCTGAAAAGGCTGTTGGGCCCTGGGGAGGATATGCGGTTTCCTACCTTGTGGGAGGCTCTTTCTTTTTCGGGCTTCCTGCAGTTGCCCTTATAGGCAGCGAATATATGAAGCATCTTTTTCAGTTGTCAGAAGCAGGAGCAGCCCTTTTTGCGGTTCTGCTTGTAACCCTTATGTTCCTTTCGAACCTGGCTGGAATGAAGGTTATCTCTCTGATCAATTATGCATCTCTGGCTGTCCTTTTTCTGCTAATAGGCATGCTTATTGCCTTTAACCTTGATTTTCTGGGCTCGGGCCTCGGGATTGCCAGCGGAGCAATTAGTGGTAACGTGCATATAGACCTGCATAACATCTGGAAAGTTGCAGCCCTCCTTTTCTGGGCTTTTATCGGCTGGGAAAACCTCTCTTTTTCCCTGGGGGAAATAAAAGACCCTGAAAAAAACGTGCCTCGCCTTTACTGGCTGAGTTTTGCCCTTGTAACCTTAATTTACCTTCTGCTTGCCTTAATCAGCACGGGAGCCAGTGTTTCAGGCGCTTCTCTTCAGGGTGCAGCCGGGCTTTCCGGCCTCGTGCTTTTTACGCCCGGAGGAAAACTGCTCATCTGGCTCATGATAGTAGTTATTTCAGCAAATGCCTGTTCCTGGAACTTTACTGCAAGCCGCTTACTGTACGCCGGGGGCAGGAAAGGAATTTTTCCTGAGGTTTTCGGAAGGCTTTCAAAAAGGAATATCCCTGTATCCAGCCTGGTTGGGCTGTATGCACTTTCAATTTTCCTGGTTTTCGGAAGTTATCTCTTCAAAATTCCGGTGTCAACCATGATGCTGTTCGTAAGCCAGAACTACGTTTTCCTCTACGCTTTCATTATAATTGCATACTGGAAAACCGAAAACGGCTGGAAGAGAGGGATTTTTTCGGCTCTTTCACTCGTATCCTTGAGTTTTTTGGTCTCAGGGTTTACCTGGAAAGTCGCTTATCCGATCTTTTTGATAGGTTTTGGATATTACAGGTTTCTCAGGAGTACGGATAAAATTTCTGCATCCAGACTGCCTGCATCCAAACTGTCTGCATCCAGAAATGAAATTGCGCACTGTGAAGACGTTCAGGAAATCTCTAGTTTGGTCAAGCACTGAATGATAGGTACTGACGTTAGGTACTGAACATTAAGTACTGAATAATTTAGGGACCTTAAAAATTGTTTGAGATTACCAGTTGTTTAATAACCAGTTGTTTAAACGCTTTATTCTTGGAAAAATAATTAATTTTAATTTTCCCATCAAAAATACACCATATTTTTGTCTAAAAACGGATTTTACTTAATTAAACTCCATTGGTCATCGGTTAAGGAACTTTCTTGCCTGAAAGATATTGATTTTGCATTAGAAGCCGGCCTTAAATTTTGGCCTATTTTCATAAAATCGATACCCTATTCCAGCTCACGATCTACAAAATTTTTGACAAATGTTGAGAAAATTGACGCAGTTTGTCACGATTCCTCACTTAAACGAAGACGCATGAATCTCTCTTATCAATTATAATTAAATAACATAGCTGCATAAAAACAGTTAAAGAAAATTTATACATCGCTTTTTAATAATGACTTTTTGCAGGACTTATAGGGGGGTATTCAATGTTAAAGTATATTCATGAATTACGAGATCCAATACACAATTTTATACATTATAGTACAGAGGAAAGAAAAGCAATCGATTCAAGACCTATCCAACGACTCAGATATATTCACCAACTTGCTTTGACTTACCTTGTCTATCCTGGAGCTACCCATAAAAGATTTGAACATTCGTTAGGAGTAATGGAACTCGCAAGTCGAGTCTATGATGTTGTTACTGATCCCAATAATATACTCGATGATTCAATAAGAACCATCGTTCCTAAATCTGCCTTTGAACAGCAGTATTGGCGGCGCGCACTCCGTATGGCTGCTCTCTTCCATGATGCAGGGCATCTACCCTTTTCGCATGCGGCCGAAAAAGAACTTCTGCCAGAGGGTTGGAACCACGAAAGGATAACTGTCGAAATCATCCGCAGTGAGGAAATGAAAAAAATATGGAACGATCTCAAGATTCAAACCGAGGATGTTGTTAAACTAGCAGTAGGAAAAAGACATTGTAAAGACTACGATTTTACCGCTTGGGAGGCAATCCTTTCCGAAATAATTGTTGGTGATGCTCTTGGAGTAGATAGAATGGACTACCTTTTAAGAGATTCTTGCCACACTGGCGTAGCTTATGGAAAATTTGATCATTATAGGTTAATTGAAACTATGCGAATCCTTCCAAATAATTATAATGACGGGTCTAAAGAACCTGCATTGGGTATTGAAGATGGTGGTTTACATGCAGTTGAAGCTATGCTTCTTGCCAGATACTTCATGTATACCCAATTATATCTTCACCCCGTTAGGCGAATTTATGACATACATCTGAGAGAGTTCCTTAAAACATGGCTGCAAAATGGAGTTTTCCCCATTGAAATAGAAAAGCATTTACAAATGACAGATAACGAAGTATTTGTGGAATTATTTAAAGCCACACGTGATCAAAATCATCGGGGTCACGAACATGCAGAACGAATAGTAAATAGGAACCATTTCAAATTATTGGATAGCAGAAATCCCGAGGATATCTCTAAAAACCCTGAAGCGCCAAAAGCCATCTTTAATGGATTGTGTAACGTGTTTGGGAAGAAAAACGTGAGTTATGATACATATAAACAAGGAGGTGGATATTTCGATTTTCCCGTGTATGTTAAAAATAACAGAAGAACAGTTTCCGCTCGATATATATCTAATGTGTTATCAAAGATACCTATTGCTATAGATTTCATATATATAAATCCAGACTGTCGATCAACTGCCACCAAATGGTTAAATGATAATCGCGAACATATTATCAAGCCTTCAGCAGAAGAATAGCGTGTGATATTAAATGAAAAGACTGCAAATAGATGCTGTTTTATTGTCATTAATAGAACATATGGGAAGCAAAGGTAGCTGGTGTGGTGAAGCTCATATTCAAAAAGCATGTTATCTACTGGAAGAACTCTTTGGAAATCCATTGGGACTAGAGTTTATCCTTTACAAACATGCTCCTTACTCTTTTGATCTCAGTGACGAGTTAACAGCTATGAGAGCAGATAATGTTATTGAATTGAGAACAAAAGTTCAGTTTTATGGGTCAAGTCTTCTACCTGCCGAGAACAGCCAGCTTATAATAAGTATGTACCCAAAAACAATAAAAAAATTCGAACCCTTAGTAAAATTTATCTCTGAAAATTTTGCATCTTATGGAGTTCCCACACTTGAAAAGATATCAACAGCCCTTTATGTAACTCGAAAGGAAGATACTGATGGAAGCATTGAGGATCGTTCTAGGAGAATTCACAAACTTGAACCTCATGTAACGGTAGAAGAAGCCTGTGAAGCCATAAAAAACATCGATCTGATTATAGAGGAAGCTAAGGGGATTTCGTTTTCGACTACATAACGTTTCTATCACGTTTTTTGAATATTACTTTTAATCATTTTATCGCTTAGATTTCTAGTCCAAATATATACATCTGCGAAAAATCTTGGAACCTATCTTGACTTGTCAGATTAGACAATTACTCCAATCGCTGGTATCGATTTCACTACGAACGATATCTTTGGCATACTAGATCTAATGATGATGCTTTACCTTGCAATGCGATATAGTCAAGTTATGTATATACCTAATCCAAATTGATACAATACAATTCGATAATGGGCTCTTGAATTGATCGGCTTTTAGTATATTTAGTATATATAGATATATTCTCGACTGCTCGTCATCTTTGGTAAACTCATTTTTTCCGACAAACTAGTTCACCATTTTTAAGTGGGATAAGTACTGCATCGACTCGGTGGTCATCATACACACAGTCAAGAAATGGCTTGAGCGTATCAGCGTGGCTTATCACATTGTCAGCTATCAATATGCCACCTCTAACCATTTTAGGTATGATTTCCTCATAACAGTTAAGATAATACTCTTTCTCGCAATCTAAGAAACAAAAAGATATTCCAGAATATTGGCTTATTAAGTATCTAGCATCTCCATGTACGAGTTCTACGATGTCCTCTAGTCCAGCTTTTGAGAAAGTTTCACGTGCCAATTTCACTTTCTCTTCCAGTATTTCGAAAGTGATTAATTTACGATTTGTTTCTATACAAGCGAGTGCAAGCCACATGGATGAATAACCTGCACTTGTACCTATCTCCATAGCTATCCCGTCAGGGGAAACGGCTAGCATGAGTGCAATAAACTTGCCAGTTTCAGGTGGGATCTGTCTTAACCTTTATGATTTCGGTGTTCCATCAGTTCTATCTTCTTTATCGATAAGCTCAAGGTAATTCATTCGTTCCTTCATAAGGTCAGGTATTTCATGGAACATAGTCGTCATCTTACTATCAGTTTTTAATTTTTTATAAATCGTTGTCTATATAAAGCTTTTCGAAAAGATAGTAATGCCATAATTAGAAAGTTACAAGAATCCAGGTTCAGTTATTTAAGGCGTTATTCTTTCAAAAGTTAAAATTCTTTAAAATTAAGGTTATTGAACTTGTTTTTCACCATATTATATTCGGTGTTTAAAAGGAAAAACTATAAAACCCTAAATATCAAATTAGAGACAATTAATTCTTTAGTCGTCCAGTTTACATGGTTGACATTATCCTGATTAAATATTCAGTATGCCACATAGTTGCGTTTTGTGCAAGGAATGCAAGTAAGCTCCATTTGCACTGAGTTTCAAAACAAAAAGAACCTGAAAACTACTTTACGAGCATTTGAAAATAATATCAACCAGATAATAGGGAACAACCGGTTTCCTGGGTCAAATTAAGTATTTATCCGGCTGGCGAGCCGGCTCTGTCCTGCAAGGCGAAGAAGAGAAAAACAAAAGATTCCTGCCTCTTGATGTTCGCTTGATGGTCGTTTGATGGTCGCCTGATGGTCTCTTGGTGCTCTGAATAATATCAATCACCGGGTTAGAAACCATCAGTGCGGAAGCCATCAGTTGTCAGGAAACCTCATGTTATTTTTGCCGGATAATATTTTTGACCCGCCTGTCCCATTCCGTAGACTCAAAAAGCTCCTTCAGTTCAGGAGAATCATCTATAAAACAGAAGCCCCAGTAAACCGCAGGCAGGAACTCCCTTTTCCAGTGCTCTTTTTTCTTCTTGTCGAGGAACTGGTAGGTTTCCGAAGACGAGAGGCGGCTTACGAACCCCAGCACTTTTACAAGTTCAGGGATAGTTTTCTGAGCCGAACCGAGCTTCAGGCATTTAAGCCTGAGGTTATCTATCTTTCGGAAATCGGGATCGAAGTTCAGAGCTTTTAAGATCTGGTTTTTCTCAGGCATCGAGAGGTGCCCACCGTTATACTTGAGGGAGTTCAGGGCCTGAAGTTTCAGCAGCCATTCTACTTCCCCGAAAACCTTGGGTTTATGCTGCCTTGAAACATCCCCTAGCCTGCGGTCTTCATAAGCTTCTCTCTTGAGCCTATTTATATTGCCTGCAAGCTCTGCAAGCTCTTCTGCATCCCTGAATTCTCTGACCCGGAATCTCAGGGTAGCTCGCATAAGTTCCCGCTTTTCCCGCTCAAAAGCTCCTATGTCCTTTTCCTCGGTCAGTGCGAGCAGACGCGAAAAATACTTTGCTCTGATGGACGTCGGAGGAAGCCTTACCGGGATTTCACGAAACTGAGCCACTTTTCTGTTTCCTTTCCCTTTTCCCTTTCCTTGAAAGCCAAGTTCTACTTTCTTAATCTCTATCTTTCCTTCCTCGATTGCTCTTGCTGCATCGCCCTCTGAGAAAAGTTCTTCAAGGCGGATCTCAGGCTGGAGCATCTGCACCTGGTCAACCTTTTCCCCGGAAAAAACGCCTTCTCCAAAGCGCTGGTAGAGAGAGTCAATACTATCCGAAATCTCAAAAATATTGCCCTGTTGCTTTCCTGAGACTGAAGAAAGCCTTGTCACCCTTCCGACCTGCTGTTCAAAGAGCCGCATACTCAGGGTAGGACGCAGCAAAACAAGGGCTTCAAGTCCCGGGAAATCAAAACCTTCAATCAGCATGCCTACGGTGCACAGCACATACGGAGGCTTTCCCATTTCTCTGAAAGCTGCAAGAATGTCACTTTGTTCATTTTTAGACAGCTCCGAGCTTATAAAAACCGTATCCCGAAACTCGCCTTCAGGAGTATAATTCTCAAAATTTAAGGGCAGGATAGGCTCAGGATCCTTTTCGGATTCCGGAACTGAAATTTCCCCATTGAAAACCGAGGAGGTAAGCTTTGCATGGAAAGCATTAATTTCCTCACCTTCAGCCCCTACGCCATAGACACGCTTCCTCACAGGGGCGCAAAAGACGAGTGTTTTTGCATGCTTGTGTTTTATCAGAGAATCGTACACATCTTTTGCAAGCTGGGTTCTTCGAATTACCTTTTTCAACTTGTCAGGAGTACTGCAGTCAAGGAAAAGGTCCTGCTTATCAAGTTCATCAAGCCCTCTTTCAAAATCAAAGATCTCAAAGATATCCTCAGAACTCTCGGCAATCGTGTACTTAAGGGGGGCAAGTTCGTTGTCCAGGATGCATTCAGGAAGGGTTTTTGCGTATACCTCCCTCATATCCCCTGCAATTTCATCCACGAACTTGACATTCCCGACAACCCCCTGGAATGGAGTTGCAGTCATTCCCAGGATTTTTGTCCTGTCCCCCAATTCATTGAGAAAATCGTTTCCTCGATTGTTAATGAAATTGTGGATCTCATCCACTATTGCAAGGTCGGCAAGTTCAAGAATCAGGTTCTTGATCTCAGAGCTCTGTTTTCCAAGTACGGTCTGAAGCGAGGCAAAAAGAACAAAACCTTTATCCTTTTCCTTCCCAAAAAACCTCAAAGTTTCAGCAAGTTCTTTTCGGTCCACCTTATGTTCGGACGAGAGAAGTGCGCTGTTGGGAAAAAGGGGCCGTTTTTTCTTCCTGTCATAATAGGTCTGGCTAAGAAGAGGATTATTTCTCGAGACAAGGAAAAGCACAACTTTTCCTTCGTCGTAGTACTTCTTCATTATATGTTTCGAAAGAAATGTTTTACCCCAGCCTGTAGGAACCTTGATGTAGCCTCTCTGATTGTTTTGGAGATATTTTAGAATATCCTCAAAAATTTTCTTTTTATCTTTTCTCAAGGGCTCAAGCTCGACGGTTTCCATACTGACTGCGGTCTCATTTGAAATTGTCATCAGTTACGCTGTCCTTAAACTTGTCAATGTAAAAATTTGAGATCAAAACCAGAAAGTTCCTTACAAAGGGTTTCTGGGAAACTGGTATAACCTATAAAAGGAAATTCTGCATGTAATTATAAACTCAATAAGAAGTAACTCCCCATAAATTACAAATAATTAGTAAAAATTCCATTTAGTAAAAATTTCATTCCAAAATGCTTAGATCGGGATCTTTTCGTCCAGAAACGGAGAAAAACAAACCTATAACTACTTTTATTTAAAAGGAATCCTCTTTCAATAATAAGAATTACGTCAATATATATGTTATGCTAAAAAGCCAGAAGAAACAGGCAAACAGGTAAGTTTTGTTTCCTCTGGCAGTTTCCGAAAACTTATTTGGAAGGGTTCAGAACATTTTAACATATTTATTTTTTTAGAAGAGTCTATACAATATTAAGTTCATAAAATCTTAATACGTTTAAACGAACTTTGGCCTTTCAGAAAGATATTTTGATAGGGGCAGTTTTCTGTATGGTTTTCCTGCAATTTCACCTTTAATCCGGGCATTAAGTTCTTCCGTAGTAATTTGAACTTTTTTAGGTTTGTTCTGTTCGGATTCAGCCCGAATGGTTACATTAATGGTGTTATCCTCGACTTCTTTATCTCCAATAACAACCACGTAAGGGATCCATTCCCTGCCTGCTTCCCTCACTTTCTTTCCTATTGACAGGTCGCGGTCGTCAATGTCAACCCTGCAGTCCAGCTTCTGTGCAATCTCTTCGGCAAAAGCGACGTGTTTTTCTGAGATTGGCACAATCCTGACCTGGGTAGGAGAAAGCCACACTGGCAGCATAGGAACCTTTCCTTCTTCGGTTTCCATTGCAGCTTTTTCGAGAAGGGCGTAAATGCAGCGTTCGATTGCCCCGCTTGGAGAGCAGTGAAGCACGGTAGGCCTTTCCAGTTTGCCGTCAGCATTTACATAAGAAATGTCATACCTTTCGGCGTTTTCGACATCAATCTGAACCGTGGAAAGTGCACTTGCCTTCGCAAGAGCGTCTACGAAGTTAAACTCGAATTTGAGCACGAAATAGAAGAAGCGGGTGTCCCACATTTCAACAAGCACAGGTTTGTCGACGGTCCTTGCCATATTGACTACAAGCTCTTTATTCGACTCGTAAAAGTCCCTGGTAAAGCGGATGGCTACTTCATAATCCTTAATATGGATTCCCACATTTTCAAGCACATCAATGCAGAGGTCATACTGTTTTTTGAACTGGTCTACAGCCTGGTCCATGTCCTCGCAAAGGCTGTGCATATCAGGCATGGTAAAAGCTCTGAGCCTTCTCAAGCCCACAAGTTCTCCCCGCTGTTCCTTTCTGAAACTGTAACGGGTCATTTCGATCATCCGAAGAGGCAGGTTCCTGTAGGAAATCGTCATGTCGTGGTTCATAAGGAACTGCCCGAAACAGGCTGCAAAACGCAGGAACATCTGCCTCTTGTCTGACTCAATGGAGTACTGCCTTGCAGGGAACCTGTCCAGATATTTCTTAAGAGTCGGATGGTTCATGTCATACATGATAGGAGTTTCAACTTCCATTGCCCCAAAGTCGGTTGCGATATCAAGCACATAATTCTCAAGAAGGGACTTTATAAGCCTCCCTTTCGGATAATAACGCATGTTTCCGGAATCAGACCCTGGTTCATAGTCCGCAATCTCAAGCCTCCGCATAAGCTCCACATGAGGAGGAGCACGCTCAACAGCTCTGCTCTTGGAAATTTCGTAGTTTACAAACTGCTGGAGTTTGGGGTAAGGCGTAAGGTCGAAACTCTCAACTTCGTGAAGTTCTCCATCAGGAGTAAGGATGCGCCAGTAAGACTTTGCCGTACCTTCGGCTTTAAGGGCTTCGGAAACAACCTCTTCTTTTGCCCCGGTTGCTTCTACTTTGCCTTCTGACTTTTGAGTTCCTTCAGGGCGTATGCTCCTGGAGAGTTCGGAAAGCGGGTGCCCTTTACAGCTAATACTAAAAGCCTTATACCACCCGAAAGGAGCACGCTTGACCTCGTATTTTCCTGAGAGCGCAGTCTCTATGCCTTTGAGTACCTTTACTGCAACTTTCGGAGAAGAAAGGTCAGAACTTAGATGAGCATAAGGATAGAGCATTATACGGTCGGTTTTGACCTGGGTAGCTACCTTTTCAAGTTCAGAAACCGCCTTTTCTATAGTTTCCTCAGGATTTGCCTCATCTACACTTTCAACAGCCATAAAAGCGGTAAGTGCTTCCTCAAGCCTGCCGGCCTTTAAGGACTCTTCAATTTTTTCAGCAACTGGAGTTTGTTTTTTGGTTTCGTATTCAATATAATCAGAGTGAATGAGCAATAACTGCATTCTATCACCTATGTTCGATTTCTTCGGTGTGGAAGTTTGTTCCGAATTTATTTCGGTTTGAGTTTTGTCCCGAATTTGTTTCGGTTTGAGTTTTGTCCCGAATTTATTTCGGTTTTTAATTTTTCCCTAACTAGCTTCAGTTTTCAATTTATCCCGAACTAGCCTCGGTTTGGAATTTATCCCGAACTGTTTTCTTTTGAATCAAATAGTTGATTTATATAAGACTAACTGAGGTCTGTACCGTCAGTAGATCTTGATTAAAGGGGTAAAGAAGAATATATGACAGTCCTAATATCCTTCAACGATATAAAATAATCCCTTTCGACTGATACTTTTGAGCATATAATGGAAAACTTCAGGATTTCAGATGTTTTTCGGTACATTTTCTGAATTTTACTCAGGAATTACTTTTCCGAGTCAGCCTTACTTGGGTGTCCCACTTTCTTGAGGTCTGTGCAGGTCTCGACAATTTCGGGATGGGTGTGGTCCTGATAAACCCTGTAAGCCGCAACCAGAGCCCCGAGAAGAATAGGGGCTGCAAAAAATCCTGCAATTCCTCCGACAAAAGCCCCGCCAAGGAAGGCAAGCATAAGCAGCATCGGGTGAATCTTGGATTGCAGGCTGGTCAGATAGGGCCTGAGAATCAGCTCCGGGGGACCGTAGATAATAAGGGAGGATACTGTAAAGAAAACGGCTGCACTTTTAAACCCCAACTCAAAATATCGCATTAAAGCCAGAGGCACCAGCACCATGTACCCAGCAAAAAGAGGAACTATTGAAGCTATGAAGATAAGGGTCGCCAGGGCGAGCACATGGGAAAAACCAAAAGAGTAGAAAACAATAACCGAGGTTACGCTGACTATTAGAGCAGAATAGGCATTGCCTATGAAAATTCCTTTAAGGATCATGTCAAGATGATGCGCGTAACGGTTTACAACTTCTTTGTACTCTTTTGGTATCACGCCAAGAAATGCGCAGTAAAGCCGGTCCCCATCAGCGAGTATAAAATAGCAGAAAATGATTGAGATTAAAAAATTAATGACAAATAGACCGATACTCTGGGCATATGAAAGGAGCCCTATACTGCCTACTGCAGGGAGTAACGAGGTAAAGAGGTCCCAGATGGCAGAATTAATACTTTCTATGATTCTATCCGGAACGTCCAGAGAGTTTATGAAATCCAGAATCACTGCCGCAACTGCCGTCTTATGTCCAATAATCCAGGAAACCTGGTTAAGGATCTCAACAATACCTGCCCCTACAATAAACACTATAGGGATGAATATGCACAGACTGGCAATAAGAGCTCCTATTTTTCTGTGCTTTTTGAATTTTACCCGGATAGGCCTGGCAATGTAAGCAAAGACTATGCCCAGTACGATTCCATCTGCGAGGGGCAGCAGAATTAGAAACGCAAAGTACAGAAGCAGCGCTACCGCCAGTGCTGCTCCTATTTTCCATCGGCTGGCTATGATCTGACTTACTCCGTCAGGGTTTTGGCTCAATTTCATTTTTTAGTTTCCGTTTGAGTAAATGAATTATACACAGGTTTAAATCAGTTTGTGGAAATTTTATAAATATATGAAATCTAAACTTAATTAAAAAGTGTAATATCTAAATATATTTAGAAACTATTTAAAAATATCACAGAGATGTGAAATCCGGATTTCTGATGAATCACACTTTTAACTTTTGATTCAGGTCAGGTACAAGTTTATCAAAATATCTGGTTACCACACAGGACTCTGTACATTTTCCACATCTGATACAGGCTTCGTTTACATGTGGCGTTTTTCCTTCGAGAGAAGCCGCCCCGACCGGACAGGCTTTTACACAAATCCCGCATCCGGTACAGCGGGAAAGCCTTGTAAACTGCTTTGCAGCTTCTTTAAAAAGTGAAATCGCTTTTTCCTTTGTTTCCGAACTTGCAAGCAGATTCCCGTTCGAAAAAAACTTTACAGTTCCGGTCCCGGTTTTGACCAGCAACATCCCGAGGTCTTCCGCATAAACCGTGTTTCCGAGGACATTGATAAAACCTGCAGCTTCGTTTTCCCTGATACCTTTCACAGATGCTTCTATTGAATAGCCGCCTGCCCGGCAGGGAGAAATTCCTGACACGACTTCAATTTCAAAGTCTTCAGTTTTTTCTCTGGCAAGCACGGAAATCCCTAACTCTTCGGCCAGTTTTAGCATCTTGGGAGGCAGTTCTTTCCAGCGCCAGAACCCATGCTCTATGAATTCTTCGGAAAGCCCTCTGGACTTCGCCCAGTCCAGTAGAAAAGCGTTCCACTTCGCATACATTTCGGGGTGCAGGTCTTTTACCCTGGCGTACTCGGCAGCGAGGGCGGATGGGCAAAGCCAGCAGCCTACCCTTTCAAAGCCAAGGTCATAGAGAGGATTGTAGGAAAGTTGTCTCCAGTGTATGTAAAGCCACACCTCAATTGCCTTCCAATCCCTTATGGGAAAGATGTTGAGCTGGGCAGGGACAAAAGGATTCGTCTCACTTGCTGCAATCCTTGCCCTTGAGAAAGATTCGTGCTTGCGCTTGCCATCAATTGTGAGATAAGCCACGCCGCCAATAGTCCCTTCTTGAGAAAGTGCTTCTTTTCCTGTCTCGAAATCCCCTGCTGATGCCAGCTTGCAGACCTTGCAGCACCAGCGGAAATCCTTTGCAGGAGGCCCGAATTTTCCGACCTGCTCTCGAAAAGCGGAACCTGCATTTGCTTCGATGAGTGGAATTTCCTTTTCCTGGCAAAAATTTCGTACAAACTCGATAGTTTCCGGAAACTCAATCCCGGTGTTCAGGAAGAAAGCTTTTAGCTCCCTTTGCTTAAGGGAAGACCGCGCCAGGTCAAGCACCACAAGACTGTCTTTACCGCCGCTGAAAGAGACATAGACAGGCAGATTTCGGTATTCTTTCCTGGAAATAATTCCGCGAATAGTATTGATTGCGTTCTTCCCAAGAGCCTGGAGATGCTTTTTGTTTGCTTCGATGCATGCCGCAAGATCAGGAGTCTCAGGGCGAAGTGACGCTTCACTGCTGTCAACCTTCCTTATCCTGAGAACTTTTGTTTCGGCTCCACTTGAAGATTCCACTTTTGTCTTGGCTCCGCTTGAAGATTCCAATTCAGTCCGGTTCTCGGGCTCAGGCAGGTTTTTCAGGTCCGAAAAGTCCGCGCCGTCAATATAAGAAACCCCATAACCTGTCAGGCTGCCTGCAGTAACAAGGACAAAGTCTCCTGCTTTTTTATTGCTGTCAAAGGCTTCAATAGATTCTACTGTGACACTTTTTCCGTTAAGGTGCCGATTTGTTTTCTTAAGCTCGACTTTCCTGCCTCTGGCATTTTTAAGGAGAATTTTTGCACCCTGGAGGGAAGGTTCAAAACTGTAATCCATTTTTGAAAGCTCAAACCGGAGAATTCCGAAAATAAAGCCATCTACGAGCACCTCATCAGTTTTGTCTTCTCCGGGTATTTTGTTTAGAAGAATGAGCTTATCTCCAAGGGGATTGCAACCAAAAGCTGAGTGAAGCTGCCTGTCTATGATTTCTCGCTCGTAAGGAGAACAAAAACGGACGTCGGCAGGTTGGGAGAGCTGAAGGACTTCCCCTTTGCGGCCGCATATTCCACATTCTTCCCCTATCAGGGGAAGGTTACATTTTCCGCACCAGAAAATTTTATCGTCTTCATACTCGAAACGTGGAGAGGACTTTTTCTTTGTAAAAGTTACCACTTCTGACGGCTTTTCAAATCCAGAGCTCTTCCTTGCAGAGGTTTTTTCTTTAAAGTTCAGAGACCTATTTTTTGTCCCTTTTCCAAGGGTTTGCGAACCTTTTCTGTCTTGGCTGCTTCTATCTGGACTGTTTCTTATATGTTTTTGCGAGCTGGAAGGCTGGTGTTTTTCTTTTTTCTGATGCATGGGTGCCCTGACCGATAGTTCGAAGAAATGATTAAGACCTTATTGTTCAATTTTCTGCAAGGATGAGTTTATCGATATATCAATATTTTGAAAGAAAGGAATATCCAATGAAAGAAAACTTGATAATACTGTTTGTGCTCCTTTAATATTAAGTTGGTTATATAATTAACCTAATACATTAGTGTCTCAAATTAGCTTTTAAAATCTCTAATCTAATTTGATACCCACTTCTTTAAAAGTATCTCCCAGACGAATTCTTGCTTTCAACTTTATTTTATATTTCTGTCAACGCCAGGTTAAGACGCTTCGCTTTTTATCTTTATATTTCACCAGGTTAATGTCCAGTGAAGCCAGCTATTGTATTAAAGCTTCAAGTTTCATTTCCTACTCCAAAATATGATGAGGAAAGCTCAAAAATGGAACAACTATTGTATTTTTTTGTGGTTGAAACTCCATTAAATTTGAAGAGGATACAAATGGCATTAAAAAACAACAACATCAGACATAATCCTTGAATTGGTTTATTCCCCACACGAGGGAGAAGTTAAGGTTATAAGACTTAAGCGGTTGAATCATTTTTTATAAAGTATTTTAAAATAATATTCGCTATATAATAAGTGTTAGTTAAAAATAAATGATTCAACTTAAAGAAATTATATCAGTTTGGGGCGGGGAGTAAAATGACTGGAAGGTGTCTCAGGTATATACGGCAGAACTGGACAGAAACAAGATTTTACATTACAATTTTCATTCTCTTGATTATACTGGATTTAATAATTGTTTACATACTAATACAGTCCAGATCTCCGCCCACACCATCAAATACCTCTTCACTTACACCATCAAATACCTCTTCACTTACGCCATCAAATGTTACTGTATGGGTAACTGGCGATAGGAGTGGGAACTTCACCTGCGATGGGAGCAATGATCAGGTGGAAATAAATCAAGCTTTTGCATATGTTGCAGAAAACCCGCAGTTCACAACCGTTCATTTGAAAGGGCCGAACACATACCTTATATCAGATACTATTTTCATCGGAAATAATACTACCCTGGAAGGAGACCCTACAGCCGTAATTAAACTTATAGACAGGGCAGACTGGCCAGTATTTAAGCCCCTTATAACGCAGATTAACAGTACCGAAATACATGGAGTTACTATAAAAGGATTTGAAATCGACGGAAATCACGACAACAATCTGGATAAACCGAAAGGGTATGGATATTACAACATGATTCATTTCCGCAACTCCAGAGACCTTCAAGTTCATAATATGTATATGCACGATGGGCATGGAGAAGCATTGAAAGTAGACAATAGTTCCAATATCCAGTTTTACAATAACAGCGTATATAAAATGGGGCATAACGGGCTTTTTGCCGAAAACTGCCAGAATGTAGAGAGCTGGAATAATAACATAACAGTCAGGACTGACTGCGGCCTTAGATCAAGGAATTCTAACCATGTAAAATTCCATGATAACCTGATAGATTCCTTTTACCACTGGAGTGCGGGAGGACCTGGAATTCTGATTGAGAAAACAACAGCTGTCGTTAACGACGTAGAAGTATACAATAATACTATTCAGAATACTTATGGGCCTGGAATCTGGTTGATAGGCTGTTGTAGGTCTTATCCAAGAGATGAGGCTAAGAATGTATATATTTATCACAATATTTTCTACAAAACCGGCACTAATCCTAATATTGACTGGGTGGGGGGCATAGTGACAAGCGGCTTTTACGATACCCTCATTGAAAACAATACTTTTGATGGGGTATATCATGGTGCAATTATTCAGATGTACCCTACAGGTACTCACATTTATCCCTCATATAATAACTCAGGCCACATTGACCTTTCACCTAAAGGTACAGGATATACAACAACTGCTCGCAATAATATTATCGCAAATACCAAACAACGCAAAAAAGATCCAGATGGAACCGGGTATGGAGTAACTAATTATTTGCCTGAAACACATACCATTACGCTTGAAAATAACTGTCTGTACAATAACTATGCAGGTAACTATATGAACTGCACGTCAACCACTGATATCTATGTAGATCCTGTACATTTAAACCAGAACATTGGAGCCGGATATTTTTCAGAAGAGTTTCAAGAATCAATTAACCAGACCATGATAAATTCCATTTTAATAAAACGATGCTCATAATGCGCCTGCAGTTATATTGGCTTTTGCAGTTATATTGGCTTCTGCAGTTATATTGATCAGTGGGAGCTTGCTTAATGCAAAGTTCACTTAGAAAAACCTGACCTCTTACAAAAAGTAAGAAATATATATAACTTTTGCCGCGGTTAATATGAATAAGTTCATTCAATTTCATACTCCTGCTTAAAAAAAAAGTTTTGTAGTTTTTCCTGTAGAGTAGTGGGCTAACTCCTTTACCTTTAAGAACAAGAGAAACTTTAAGTTGTACTGATAGTGATTTTTTTCTCCTAGATTTCTGAGAAGAATAGATTAAACAGCTTTGAAATAAGCTTAACCGTTGAAACGAAACTGTTGAAACGAAACCGTTGAAACGAAACCGTTGAAACGAAACCGTTGAAACGAAACTGTAAACTTAAAAACTAACGCCAAAGATGACTTTTCACAGACAAATGAGTTTGCATAAGGGGAAATCTCAATAATGAAACCTCAACGACATTTTGAATATATACAAATTTCAGCAAAAAAACAGGTTCCAGAAGGTGAATGAAAATGAGTGAAATTGACTGGGAGTCCCAGGAGGGTGCCGAAAGGTATGACCGGAATTGCGATCATCAGTTCCAGAAAGGCAAAGCACTGATAGAAATGATGGGAATAAAAAAAGGGGATTCGGTGCTTGATATAGGCTGCGGGACAGGGCAGCAGGCTGTGAATGTTCTGGGAATCATAGGGTCGGCTGGTCAGCTCACGGGTATTGATCCTTCATCTTATCGTATTGAACTTGCACGGAAAAAATTTAGCAGAGACTCCACCAGCAACATCCGTTTTTTTGTAGGACAGGCTGAGGCCCTCAGTTTCGTGCCTGACAATTCAATCGATCATGCATATTTCTGTTCCTCATTCCACTGGGTTGACGACAAGAAAACTGCCCTATGTGAGATATACCGGGTCCTTCGGCCGGGAGGCAGGGTGGGGATGACCACACTTGACAGAAACAGCTCCAGCACCATGAAGACACTTGCAGATCCTATTCTTGCAAAATATCACATTGAAAGGAATCAGGAATTGCATAGAAGGATGAAAAAGGTTACTGCAACAGAACTCCGGGATCTCCTGTCGGACGCAGGCTTTGACAGTATATCAATCGAGCCAAGGGATATCCCCTGGAAGTATGGTTCTCCTGAAGAGTTTTTAAAGCACCTGGAAGAAAAAGACAGCTCTGAGGGCCTGCTGACGGACATTCCTTCCGAGATAAGGGAGAAAATCAGACAGGAGATCACTGAAGAGTTCAGGAAAGCACAAGTTTCGGAAATTGCCGGTTATGGGAATGTTACACTGTTTGCAACTGCAACAAAAACGAAAGAGGGGCTGTAAAACCAAAGAATGAGGAGGATGTGAAATCAAAGGATATGAATCATTTTAAGTTTCCGATATGCTGGCAAATATTTTTGATAGGGGTCGAAATGTAAAAGTAAATACGGTACTGTTTAAATAAAAATATTAAATTGAAGAACCAGTACCTCAAACCCTTTTTCAAATCCTTCTCCGTCCCCCAAACGAAAAATAAGCCTGTTTACCAGCAGGGGGAAAGAAGAGGAAAAAGATTCCCTTGTTTCAAGTTTCTCCTCAAAGCCGATAAAGAGCAGCTCAAGCAGTATTTCATTTTTGACTTCTTTTTTGTCAGATTTCAGTGATACAGTTACGACTCAAACAAACTCCTTATATAAATCACATCTCATGCAGTCAGCACAATGGTTACCTTCTCTATCTTTACTCCTACGGAGCTCGGCTGCAGCTTGCACCATTTCTGCGCGGGTCTTGTCGTGAAGGTCTTCCAGCACTTTAAATCGTCTCGATTTAAGCTCATAGCAGTTCGGATTTTTAGCAATTTCAAGATCAAGATTTCTCAGTTTCAAAGCGACATCAACAATATACTTACTCTGGTCAACAATGTGCTCATCTATAACGCTCATATAGTTTCTCCACTCTATGAAATAACTTTTTGAAAATAAAGGCTCAACAGCTGCCATTTCTAGCTATTTTCTGTCAGTGCTCCCATCTGGGTCTTCAAGTTGGTTCTATCTTTTCGCCGCGTTATTTATCTCATAGGTTATTAATTATTCTATAAATAAAATATATAAGAGTTTCTGATCAAAGTGACAGGAATTATAACAACTTTTGATTAAGAGAAAGAATACAAAACAAAAAAATTAATGAATTAATCCTTATACAGAGCATACCCTGAACGAACATGATATTCTTTGAATAACAGCACAACCAATGAACGTGCTTGCAGATGGCAGCATTTTCATGCCAAACAAACATGAGACTCTTTAAATAACATGCACAACCAATGAAAGTGCTTGCAGATGGCAGCATTTTCATGCTAATGAAGTGAAAAACAGATATGAGAATAAAGTACGGCAAACCGGGACAGTATGAAAAATATGGGAAAAAAGAGCTTATCTAACACTCGGGTCCGACTGCATTATCCCGAATATGTTCCTCTCGGTGTCGAGGCAATATGCGTACCAGCCGACTCCACGTATTGGTCTTTTTTCCATAGTGATTTTTCCACCGTGCTTTTGTATCCTGTTCAGGTATTCATCAATATCCGGGACGTCTATTGTGCAGATATAGGTACTTATCGGCGTATTTGCCTTTGGTTCCATTCCTTGCCTTTTCATAAGGCCACCGTCGATTCCTGGCTCATTTTCCTTGCCGGTGATTACATTCCAGTATTCCATTGAACTTTCCGATCTCTCGATTTTCCAGCCGAATACATCCTGATAGAATTTCTTAGCCCTCGCAATGTCTCCTGCATATATCTCAAAATGAATTACTCCTGGCATGAGAATTACCTCCTGTTTTAATTAGATAATTTGGACGATATTCATATATTAATTTCATTGGTCATCGGTTAAGGAATTTTTACTCTTATGCAATCAATTTTGGAACACTATAACTATTTCATTAATATATTTGATTTCTTGATTTGTAAACCTTTTTCGATTAACATGTGGACCCAACGCCTGACTTTTATATCTAGTGCATCGATTCCAAAGTATGTCAGAAATGAATTTTTTGAAAACCACGGAAAGCGCGGAAGACACAGAAATCAGTAGTAAAGGCGTGTTTCTTCCGTGCTTTCCGTGTTTTCCGTGGTTGTAATATCCAGATAGAATCACTATGCGACAGGCTGCGTTTTCCGTGTTACAAAATTCCATGTGACTTTAAAATAATATTTGCGTTATAAACTGTATTTGTTTTCTTATTATGTGTGTATTTGAGAATCGATATACTAGACATTAGAGTCTCAAAAGTTAAATTCACTCGCAGTTTTTTCTTAAGAGTTACGTAGTTGACTCCTAGCATATTGTTTTTTCCAAACATTCAAATATCTAAATTAATTTAACGTGTATTTGGGATTCCTTAAGTATTCTGTCACTGCCACTCTTATTAAATGGAGCATTAGCTACGTTTGGGTAATATCTAGCAGCTTCAGTGCAGCTAAAAACGTTGGAAGCTGCGATGAAGAAATCAATGTAGTCAATAGCATTACACTTATGTGGGTTTATATCCATAACTCTGCAAGTTTTTAAAGAAACACAAATTTATAAGTATATTTATAAAAATATCAAGTTTTCGGCATTTTAACTGCATAAGTCCTAAATTTAATAGTTTGCACAGAAAGTTTATAAAAAGTGCCTTGAAAGTAATGTGCAGAGTTTAAATGCGTCTGTCAAACTAAACTTGAAACCCACAATGCCCAGAGGCAAGAAATGATAGCTTTGAGAGTACTTGAGGTTTGTTTATTCCTGCCTCTTGAATAAAAGAAAAGAGGTAAAGAGTAGATGATAGTAAATAAAAAATTTGGAATAAGTGCAATATTTGCAACAATATTACTAGCAGTCATCCTGCCAGCGTCGATAGCAAGTGCACAAGAAAATGAGACCACACAAGAAAATATGACTATGGAGCTTACCTTTGGCCCGGAAACTTTTGATAAACTGAAAAATGATCCGTATTGTGTTGCTGCATATGGAAGCATACCTGATTTTACAACTTCGGAGGAGAGATATCAATGGATTGACACTCTCAGTAACATACTGGACAATTTATATAATGCAAGTTTTATGCAAGATCAGGAAAATTTGAAGTATTTTGATCCATTTGGCCCTGTTAAAACCTCTGGTGTAACCTTTGATGGTATTATAGAGATAAGTGTTAACAATAGTTCAGAAGTTGATGAGCCTTTGTTGGACGAATTCTATCAGCTTATTGACACAAAAGCAAACAGTATGGGGGTTAAAGAAGTTCCTGTCGTGTTCATGCGCGAAGATAACCTACCTCTGGATAATCTTGAACCTCCAAGCTCGACGGAGAATTATGAAAACTCTGTTAATGATAGTATTTCTAACACAAGCGACTCTAATGAGACTAAATCGAATAAGGTTAGCTCAACTCCAGGTTTCGAATTATTGGGGAGCCTGGTTTGCCTATACGGTGGCTGGAAGCTCAGAAAAAAGTAAAGTAAAGTAAAAAGTGAAGTAAAGTGAAGTATCGAGTGTTAACAGATTACTATCTCTGTTAACTCTCTCTTGCTAACGCCGATTTAACAAGTACGGAGTTTACTGTTGATCAAAAACTTTCAAAAATAAAAAATGAATTTCCCTGCGTATTGAGTTCAAGACTTATTTTTTGTTTATAATCAAAATGAAAAAATAAAATAATACTTCAGATAATTATCCAGAAAAACTATACCGAACACCGGCAAACCTTCCTTCAGTAACAGAGAAGATTTAAGCCAGAACAGCAGGGAAACTCATGGATTTAATAAAAATTGCCTGTATTATGCTTGCAGTTGCGTTCTTTCTGGGAATCCTTACCAGTGGAGGTAAGGATGAAACACCAGCAATCTCAACTGAACTTGAAAATGAAACCGTAAATTCGAATGCCAGCGGAGTAGCTGGAATGGCACAGGCTGAAGAAAAAACTGCAATTTCCGAACCTGCAATTTCCGAACCTGCAATTTCCGAACCTGCAATTTCCGAACCTGCAATTTCCGAACCTGCAATTTCCGAACCTACTGTTTCCGAACCTGCAATTTCCGAACCTGCTGTTTCGGTTCCCGCACCAGATCCCGTTATTCTGGAAAAAGGAGAGAGTCAGCTGGCAGGAGAAAGAAAAAATATCGAAAGCAAGGTAAGAGCTACAGTCCGACTCATTGAAGCCCAGGGAGAACAACTGTTTCCCTCAATGCGTAAAGAAGGCTCTCCCTGGTTCCAGGACAATTTCTGCATTTTTGTCTGGACCGAAAATGGGACCCAGGTCGTCTACCCTTCGAATCAAAGCCTTGAAGGCAAAGATATGAAAGGGCTTGTAGATGCCGACGGCAAGCCCATTGGAGAATTCTTTATCGAAACAGCCAAGAGCAAAAAAGGTGAGGGCTGGATAGAGTACAATTGGAAGGAAAATAATTCCGAGCCTTTCCGCAAATGTACTTTCGTCAAAAAGGCTTCTTATGGAGAAAAAACCTACCTTGTAGGCGCTGATCTCTACCTGGAGAATTATATCGTTTGCAGGAATCTTGAAGGGTGCAAGTATACTGAAGAACCCGGAAAGCTTCAAACTTCTGAACTCTTTAATCCCCTAAGTCTCAACAGAAACCTCGACATTAACTGCAGCATTGCCCATTCCATTGTAGAACCCGGAAAAAATGTTGCACCCCATATGGTAAAAAATCCGGAAATCCATTATATCCTTGAAGGACAGGGCCTGCTTTATATTGACGGAATCCCGATCGAGATACATCCAGACCAGCTTATATACATCCCAGCAGGTTCGGTACAGGATACATATAATACCGGAAATACAACGCTAAGATTTCTGATCATAGACCAGCCTGCGAAGTCAGAGAATAGTACAGAGATGCTCGAATTAAATGAATAAAATGGACTAAAAAATAGATAGAAACAGGGAAAAGAAGGAACCGAAAAAATTAAAAGATCATACACTTTCAAATATTCTTGACTCTATAATAGTCTTGACTCTGCGAAATCATTTCAGGATACAACAGTGTTGTATCAATTAAATAAACTGTATTACTACCTCGGGCGCTAACATTATGCACAACGAACTGTTATTGTGGCAGATGTTGAATTCGTACCGTTTTTATTGGTCACGGTCAGGTTAACGGTATGATTTCCTGCTTTAAAGTAAATATTCACTGGATTTTTCTCGGTTGAAATTGTTTCGTCTCCAAAGTCCCATTTCCATTCCTCAGGGTTTCCTGTGCTATTGTCAGTAAACTGTACTTTCAATGGAATACTTCCTGAAGTTGGGGATGCCGAAAAAGCAGCAACGGGTGCAACCAAGTTCTTAGGAACTGGTTCTACTTTGATATAGTTTTCTTTTGTTGTCGTATTACTACCTGCTGCATTGCTTGCTGTAAGTGCCACTGTATAATTCCCAGGTGTTGAATACTCATGGATTGGATTATCTACTATTGAGTGTGTTCTATCTCCGAAGTTCCAGTTCCATTCAGTTGCATTTTGCGAGAGAGCGATAAACTGAACTGTAAGAGGAGCAGGACCCTCAATTAAATTACTGGTAAAGTTTGCAACAGGAAGAATTTTTGGATTGTGGTCGTTATCTTTTTTTCCCAGAGCCACTATTGTGGCAAACTTTGAATCGGTTTCGTTTTCATTTGTTACGGTTAGATTAACATTATATGTTCCTGCTGGGAAGTAAACATGCACTGGGCTCTGATCGCTTGAACTGGTCCCGTCTCCAAAGTCCCAATTCCATCCAGTCGCATTTTGCGAGAAATCGGTAAACTGAACTGTAAGAGGAACATGGCTTCTGGTAACATTACTGGTGAAGTTTGCAACCGTTTTTCCGGTTACTTTCATATAATTTTCTTTTGTTGTCGTATTACTGCCTGCTGCATTGCTTGCTGTAAATGTCACAGTATACATTCCAGCTTTTGAATACTGATGTTCTGGATTTTGCTGCGTTGAAGCTTTTCCGTCTCCAAAGCTCCAGTTCCATTTAGTGGGGATTTCTGTGCTTTTGTCAGTAAATTTAACGCTTAATGGAGCTTTTCCTGATGTGACATTGCTGCTGAAATTTGCTACAGGAGTCTGCAAAGTTTTATTTACGGATATATTTTCTTTTGTTGTCGTATTACTACCTGCTACATTGCTCGCTGTAAGTGTCACCGTATAATTTCCAGCTTTTGAATACTTATGGGTTAGATTCTGCTCGGTGGAAGTATTGTTGTCTCCAAAGTCCCATTCCCAGGAAGTAGGATGATAGCTTGAGATGTCATTAAACTGGATTGTTAAAGGGGCATTAGGAACAGAGGTAGTGAAGTTTGCAACAGGTGGTTTTAGAAAAAGTATAGCCAGTAGCGCAACACTTGCTACAGCCAGAATGATGCTTATAACAACCTGCGGGCTCAGGGTTGTTGCCAGGTTTTCAGAAGTACATTTAGAAACCAATTCTGTTCTTTTCTTCCAGAAGCCTGGGCTCTTTTTCGGCGGAATATCACTTACCGATTTTATAGTATTTTCCAGAGCATCCTTGAAATAGGGATCATCAGCAAAATATTGTTCAAGCTGATCATCCGACATATTTACAATTCTGTCCTCGAGGAGTTTTTTCTGTTTTTCTGGCAGGTTTTTAATCAATTTCTTAGTTGATTCCTTTACTACCTTGCTGACAGAACCCTGGGTGAAGTCTTTTACACTGGACTTTACATCCCTTTTAATGTCACTCATGATCAGCCTTCTTGTCTCCGGTTTTATCGTCAATCGTTTTACAGATCCTTTTCTCGCAAGCTTTCAGTTTTTCATTCAGATCTTTATTGAACTCATCCTGCAGGCAGTCGAAAAAGTTTGTGAAGATTACATCCGCAGGGAGAGTTTTCTTAATTCCACTACAGGCATTGCCAATGCAATCTTTGAACTTTTCTATAGATTCATCAACACGATTTTTGTTGTCGGTCTTACTGTCAATCGTTTTGCAGGCCCTGCCCTCGCAAGTTTCCAGACTTTTATCCAGACCTTTCTTAAACTCATCCTGTATACAGTCAAAAAAACTCTCGAATACCATATTTGTCGAGAATTGTTTTTTCATACTCCCACAGGCACTCCCAATGCACTCCCTGATCTTTTCAATAGATATATCCACACGATACATTAATTTGAGTGCAGACGCTTCCTCCAGTTCACAATCTGAGTTTTTTATTCTTTCTACTGCCTTATCACATGCCTCCTCCATTTTTTTCTTAAAAGAAGGGCCGATCTTTTCTCGGTACTCATTGCCAACCACCTGCCTGTACGTGATCTGTATAGTTTTCTCTGAGGCGGTTTCGAAGGAGTTTTCCAGGATCTCTACCATGCCTTTAACATCAATGTTATCAAAGCCCGAAGTCCTGCATTCCTTAATGCCAGCTATGAAGCCCTGCTTAATGCCGGCTATAAGCCCTTCGTTGAAACCTTCGGCTATGCCTTCTTGAATTTCTTCAACCATAGTTTCGTAACTGCTGCAGTAATCGTTTAGAGGAGTCTCGATTTCAGTCAAACTGTAATCCCACATTAGAAAATTATGATTATAAAGTAGACATGTAAGGAGGATGCGACAATTTCTCAAAATCAAAATTCTGATACATATTTAAAAATTACCATTTATAATAAATTTTTCGAAAAATGTTGGGATATTCAAGAACCCTGGTACATTAAAAATATCGATTTAATGCAGCGAGCTCATTCCAAAACCAATTTTATTCCCACATCAATAAGAATTTCAGAATTATTTTTCAGGATCAGAAGCTCTTATTGATAATCCAGAATACGATATTCAGAGAAGCAATTTTGCGTTTTGGGATTAGTTCCCTAATAATTTTCCACACTCACATATAAACACGGAACCTCCTCCTTCTAACATATATCTTAAAAACAACCTGTGGTTCCGAAAATAGTCAAATAAAATAATCAAATTCAACCCGGATTGATAAAAATAGCAATATGACTACTTAAGCTACTGATATTATCTGTAATATTTTTCCTGCTGCAGGAAACTTATTAAAAAACATAAAAGTATCTCAACACTTACAACATAAACTGGTCATAGGAGTTTTCATCGCCCTATTGCTCGCTCCAGAAAGCCAAAAAGGATAATGTCCTCTAACCGGATACTTCACAGGTTAAGATATATCGATATTTTGAGACTACTTATACTTTTTTATTAATCTAATTTTTGAATATGTAGTGTATGCTTGAAGTCAATTGCTATTTATCAAACAACCTGCCTATATAAAGTTCAGACAAAAAAACATTAATTCTATGTATGCTATCCTTCAATTCCAATGTACAGAATGATAAGGACTGCTCCGGAAAAAGGAGAAGAGTTAAGGAAAAAAGCAATTCAAGGGGGATTTCTGGATACTTCAAGAAAGATTCGAAAAGTCAGGACTGAAGAAGGCAATTTTCTGGAAATCCCGGTTACGGAGTCTGCATACGACAGTGCGGACAGTTTTCTGGTTCTTGAACAGGAAAATCCGGAATTCCTTGAAAAGCCCAACTCTCTCAAGGATTCCCTTAAAGGTTTTCTTTCCGAAACTGAACTTGCATCTGTCCCGTCAGGCTGGCAGGTCCTGGGAGACATAATAATAGTTTTCATCCCTGAAATCCTGGAAGATAAAAAAACGAGAATAGCTGAGTCTTTACTTTCTATGTACCCAAAGTGCAGGACCGTTGTAAGGGATTTTGGAATTGAAGGGCAGTTCCGCCAGCCAAAAAGAGAACTCCTTCTCGGCAGTGAAACCGAAACCATCCACAAGGAACATGGCTGCTTTTTTAAGCAGGACGTAACAAAGGTAATGTACTCCAAAGGCAACCTTGAAGAGAGAAAGAGGATGAGCCAGCTCGGAGAAGGAGAAGTTATAGTGGATATGTTTGCGGGAATAGGGTACTTCTCAATTCCTATGGCTGTGCATTCCAGGCCAAAAAAAATTGTTGGGATAGAAATTAATCCTGAGTCTTTTGCCTATCTTAAGGAAAACATCAGATTAAATAAGGTAGAGGATATCTTTATCCCAATCTGTGGGGACTGCTCAAAGTTTGCTCCTGAAGGAACAGCCGATCGCGTGCTTATGGGGTATGTAGGAACAACACACCACTATCTTGAGCCGGCTATAAAGGCCCTGAAAAAAAGCGGGGGAATTCTGCACTATCACGAAACAGTCCCGGAAAGTCTTGCTAGAACCAGACCCCAGGAAAGGATCGAAAAAGCTGCCTGTGCCCTTGGAAAGAAGGTTGAGATTCTGGAAACCCACCGGATAAAAAAGTACTCTCCTGGTGTCCTGCATGTGGTTGTGGACGCACGGATATTCGAATAAAAATTTGAAATTTCTCTTTTAATTCTGTACAAAAGGAAATATCAAAGCGGTAATTATTAAAGCAGCAACTCGCAAAGCAGTACTCACAGACAGAAGTTCTCAAAGCGGGAATTCTCAATATTGTGCTGTAGCCTGCTTGATTGCGCTACAGAGTTCTTCAGGTTTCCTGGAGCTCAGAAGCATTCTTTCCCCTGAAATAAGTTTGAGGATTACAACTGGGCTAACTTTTTTAGAAGATTGTGACACATCAGATTCTTTTTCAGTGAGGGGGTCATAAACCTTAATTTTGCAGTCCTCCACTACATGTAAAGGAATCTTTTTGGAGGACAGATTCAGGGGGACCAGGCGAACGTATATTCCATTACTTCTCACTTCAGTTATATGCTTTGTACAGTACAACATAAAAGGGAAATAACCCGAAGACGATCCAGAGAGCAAACAGGTATGTTCCAGGGATGTTATCGATTCCGGCAGGTCTTCCAAAAATAAGGCTATGGATTTCAATATACCAGAGCAGAAGCGCAGGATAAAGGACCGAAATCAGGAAAAAATTGTTCCGCAAATCCTGTACTTCCCTAAAAATTACGTCTGCTTTTGGCTGTTCCACAAACTTCCTTCCTTGATACGTGCCTAATTTATTTGTGTTTTAATTGGAGACTCACTTTAAATTGCCTTGCTGACAGGCATCTCAATAGTGCTGAAATTTATCTTACGGTTACTAATTGAACTGCATATAGTGTTCGTACACACAACCAAATTCTTTTCCATGCGTCTTCGGTTAAGTGAAGAATCGTAATAAATTGCGTCAATTTCCTCAACATCTGTTAAATATTTTAATAAATTATGAGCTGGAACAGGGTATCGATTTCATGTAAAGAGGCAAAGATTTAAAGCAGGCTTCCAGTGCTAAATCGATAGCTTTCAGGTAAGAAAATTCCTTAACCGATGACCAATGAATTCTTTTCCATTTTTATAGTATTATTTAGATACCAGTATACCAATTCAGTATTGGAGCAGGGGTATGTAGTAGAAAATGTTCCTGATTTTCTCTATAAAAACTGAGTAATAAACCTTCCAAAAAAATGGAAAATTGTACATATTTTTTAATTTAAAAATTTGAAAATAATATGAGTGTGAAAAAACGACAACTATTGTTAAAAATCAAAAAAAATGAAGAAAAGTAGTCCGTGAGATGATAAAGAACAGATCAGATTAATAAAAGTTGGGCTGGCGGGTTCTGTCAAGTTGACGGATGCTGGGCGCTTTATAGGCTCAACTGTATCTGGACAAACTCCTTAACACCTGTAGACTTGACAGTACCTAAATTACATTACGCGTTATCTTTTTATTAATTTTTGAATATGAGTCGCGACATATACTTAAATAAATAATTTATGACCAAATCATCAAACAGTAAAAATATTAAAAAGTAATTTCAGGCACAAAATTTGTTTAAGAATCACACAGTTAGAGAAATTGGCCGGAAAAGTTATAAAGAGTTAAGTAAGAGAAGTTTATGGAGTTCAGGTGACCTGGAAAGTACTTTTGAATTCCATAAACACGCCTTAAGAAGCATTATCAAGTTAGCTTAGCTTATATTTAAGCTTGATTGATTCTGCCTCCTGAGTTAAAAGATACAGGAGTAGTATGAATGACAATGAAAAGAAAATTTGTAGTAGGAATTCTACTTTTTGTTATGTGTATGATTCTTCTGCCCTCTGTAAGTGCACAAGAATCATCAAAAATAAGTGAGAAGCCTTCTGAATCTGACTTTCCGCAGATGTCCATTCAATTTTCATAATTTTTCTTGCTATCGTTTTTTCTGAAAATTACCCTGCTTATTCAAGCTTCATTGAAAGATTCTAACCTCTATTTCCGGAAGTTTCAGTTGAGATAATAATTGTAAATTATTGAACAGATGCACAAAAACGATAGCCGAAAAAATGTTCTTTTTTTCAAGACATCTGCGGAAGGTCGGCTGAATTTGAACAAGGTCTAATAAATACACTAAATTCTAACACCGAACTATCTACAGATAATGTGATTGCGAACTATTGTAAAGCAAATAAAGACAAAATTCCAAAAAACAGTTTATTAAGTAACGATTCAAGTAGTTATCAACTAAAAGATGGATCAAATATAACTTTCACAAAGGATGGCTATATTGTAATTGATAGCTTGAAAGAAGAAGCAAACAAATATAACACTCAATCGAGTAATAAAAACAATGTAATGAATCCACAATGGGTAGTTCCTCCAGCTTATACTGATCCGATAAAATATAGCGTGAGCTGGTATAATTATCTAGGCTGGAAATTATTTACAGTCTACACAAAAGGGTATTTTGGGTATGATTATAATACTGTTGAGGCTTATCACATAGACTCCTGGTACTCAAAATATATAGTTTTCAATCCATGGGAGGTTTCGAACTGGCATGAGGGTGCAAGACAAACTTCTTCTACTACTGCAGAGGTTTATTGTGATGGGCGTTTCAGTTGGGGATATACAATTTCTGGGAACACTATAAAAGTACAAGATAAATATATAGAGCTAGATATGTCTTGTAACAAATATGGACAAGTTACTAAAAGTTACATTGATAATTAATTGAGCGTTATTAAAAATCTAGAAAGAATTGGTTAGTAAAACAGTTACTAAAAGATTTTAATGCAATATCCTTAATATTTTTTTGAATATTGAGACTCTGGTCCAAAATCCAGTGATTTTTGCATTTTTTGATTGAAAATCTGAATTAGCAAGAAAAATTCGGTTTTCACTAAAATCAATATTCGGTATCTAAAGACGTCAATCCCTAAGTTGTATTACAAGGATTGTGACCAATTACAAAATCTAGTGATTTTGAATTTTACATTCATCACTAGATTTTGGTACTGAGTCAATATTGAGGATATTTTATTTTTTAGAATATAAATGGTATTGAAGCTTTTAGTCAAATAGATTCATGTGCGTTTATAAAGTAAATATATAACGTTCACTCAAATATTATCTGTAATACAGTACTTAATGAGTCTATTTCGAAAAATAAGTTTGTTTGGTGTCACTAGAGTAGGGGACTACAAGCAAACCAATATATGAGGAGCCTATCCCAAAAGTTACTTTACTCTTAATCATTGGGAATTCTCAGAATTATTTTCATGATCATAAGCTTGATTGATTATTCAAAATACAAGGTCTATGAAGCAAATTTCAAGTTTTGGGATGAACTCGATTTCATGCATCTTCGGTTAAGTAAAGAACTGTGGCAAATTGCTTCAGTTCCCTCAACATTCGTTAAATATTTTAATTTATTATGAACTGGAACAGGATATTGATTTTCAAAAAAATACTGCGGAATGTGGGATTAATGTATATGATTTAAATTACAGGGTATTTTTATAGCTCTAAAAAGATGTGTAGAGACCAAGACATATCTTCTTAAAAGTAAACTAATCCTTATTATAGGGGTGTATTTTTTTCATGACACAAAAATTAATATATAAGATATTATTTACCTTTGCTTTTATTATTATTTTGATTTTCGGAATAAAATTATTATTTACACCAACGTTTGTTGCTACGGATACACCAGGTCATGAATCATATGTGTCTAGCTTAATTATTCAATTCAAAGATGGCATTACTGAACAGGAATCAAGAGAAATTCTTGAAAATTACAATTTGACTATGTATAAACTAGATTACAATGTTCATGATATGGACAAATATTACATAACAGTCAATAAAGATGAAGCGACACAAATAAAATATGAGTTGAGAAAAGAAAAAAATTGGATAGGAGTTACTCCTGATGTCGAAAAAGGAAATTATTGCATGATTTCAATATCTGAACAAGCTATTCAAGATAAAAATTTTATTGAAATGCTAAACAAACGTAATCTTCAGGTGAAAAAGTTCTTCTGGTGCCGTGTTATTTTCACAGATCACACTAAAAATGGGATTTCTCAGGAAAATGCAAATGAATTAAGAAGCAGGCTTGAAAAAGACGAGAATATTTTCACTGTATTCGTTGAACATGTTGAATCATAAATATTTAAAAATCGATGCAATTCGGGCTCTATAATAGTCGTCTTAATCATTATACAGACTATAGTAGCTTATATTAATGTTTAACTTGACTCTGTCAAATTCTGTAGTCCTTACTAAACGTCGATAACTTTCCAGCCATCCAAGTACATTCTACTATCCATCTGTAAGGAAGTACTTAAAAGCCTTTGACATCATTAATATGCTTAACTCTGGACAACAGGAATTCTCAAAGCGGAAATTATTAAAGCAGAAATTCTCAAAGCAGTAATCGCAAAGACAGAAACTCGCAAAGCAGGAATTCTCAGTATTCTGCTGTAGCCTGCTTGATTGCGCTACAGAGTTCTTCAGGTTTCCTGGAGCTCAGGAGCATTCGTTCTCCTGAAATAAGTTTGAGGATTACAACCGGGCTAACTTTTTTGGAAGACTGTGACACATCAGATTCTTTTCCAGTGAGAGGGTCATAAACCTTAATTTTGCAGTCCTCCACTACATATAAAGGGATTTTCTTGGAGGAGAGATTAAGGGGTACCAGGCGAACGTATATTCCATCACTTCTTACTTCAGTTATGTGCTTTGTACAGTAAAACATAAGAGGGAAAAATAACCCGAAGACAACCCAGAGCGCAAACAGATATGTTCCAGGAATATTCTTAATTCCGACAGGTCTTCCAAAAATCAGGCTATGGATTTCGATATACCAGAGAAGGAGCGCAGGATAAAGGACCGAAACCAGGAAGAAATTGTTCCGCAGATCCTGTACTTCCCTAAAAATCACATCTGCTTTTGGCTTTTCCACAAAATCCCTTCTTTGAAACCTGTCTGATTCATTTTTGTTTTAACTGGAGACTTAATTTTTAGATTGCCTGGCTGACAGAAATCCCGATATTGCTGAAATTTATATTACAGCTACTAATTGGCTACTAATTGAACTGCATATGGTGTTTATACACCCGACCGAATTCTCTTCCGTTTAATAAGTATTATTTAGATACCAGCATACCGACTCAGTATTGGAGTAGGGGTATGTAGTAGAAAATATTCCTGATTTTCTCTATAAAAACTGAGTAATAAACCTTCCGAAAAAAATTAAAAATTGTATACATTTTTTAATTTAAAAATTTGAGAATAATAAAAGTGTAAAAAAACGACGGTATCTTTTAAAAATCAAAAATTATACAGAAAAATAGTCCAAAAGACGATAACGAAAAAAGTGAATTAATAAAAGATTACTTTCTAACGCTCTTTTTCAGGAATTTTTTAGTACTCTTTATAGCGCTACATTTAACTTTTTGATGCTCTGTGCCATATCTATTACTTTTCAATAGACCTTCTAATAGCTTCTGAGAGTTTTTCCGGGGTCTGGGACCCAATCATTAGCTTTTTCACTTTTTTCCCATCTGCAAATTCGAAAAGTACACCCCTGTTACCTGCCATATTATAGGCATTTCCCTTTATTCCGTAGCGAATGCCCCAGCCTCCATAATCTCTGACAGGGTTATAGGTTAGGACTTTGTAATTTTGAATACTCTCAAATGGAAATCTTTTGAATGATAGATGAAAAGGGTAAACGCGAACATATAGCCCGTCCTTTCTGACCTCAGTAACCAGCTTCATGGAATAAAATAAAATAGGAAAAAGAATCCCGAATAATAGAAGTAAAAGAAACATCATCCAGTCAGGAGCCGGGTTATTTCCAAAAGGCTTTCCAAGTAAGAGCTGCTTATAAGCCCCATACCATGAAAGAACAACGGGGATCGCAATAATGAGCCAGATCCAGATCTGGTTCATTTTTTGAACTTCTCGAAAAAGAACTTGAGAATTCACTTGCTTTGGATTATTCATTTGCTTTTGACCAATTTGCTTTTGACCATTCAATTTTCTATCTACATCTACAAAATCCATTTTTTACTAGGTCTCTAAATTATGTAAAATGCATTGTTGGTCTCATAAAACTTGTATGAGATAGGAGTTTCTTAGGTTTGAGATCAGACTATTCTAAAATATAACATCACAAAAGTAATATCTGCAGAAAAATTAAAGAAAAATAATTAAATAAGTGCGTTTTTATGAAATTAATAACCTAATCTATCCATCTCTTTAATTATTGCTTCACTGAAATCCGTAAAGTGCTGGATTCCCCCTGTCCAGGCAGCAAGCATCATGGCATCATTGATCTCGGTTCTTGTGGCTCCGAATTTATGAAGTCTTTCGAGGATTTTGACCGCGCTCTGGGTGTTGTTGGTTGAGCAGGCTATAGCAAAGACTATTAAATGCTTATTTTTCATAGAAAGCCCGCCTTCCCTTTCACTCCAGATAGCTTTATAAAAGCCTGCTATCCCTTCAGCGAAATCTTCGTTTATCTGTCCGGCATATTCAATAGACCTGGGCATAAACCCTTTTAATTCCCTTACTTCTTTAGCCGCTTTTTCCATAATTATCATATGTCATAAGTCAGGATCGGATATAATTCTATCTTACTAGAAAATTTACAGAATTGGGTAAATAAAAAGGTAAAGAAGAATCAAAAAGAGTAAGGAAATGTAAAAAAAGTAAAATAATATAAAAATAACATAAAGAAATAATTACAGTAAAGAAATGCAAAAAGAAGTAAAAAGGGTATTTTTTTGCCTGGAAGTCTCAAGAATTCCTGAAAATAGACTTCAGAATCTTTCAGACTTGCAGTACCTCAACTGCCAGGTCGGCATTGATGATATACTCAAAATTTATTATTTCGTCCCATTTCTGCTGCATGAATGCGGACTGGAAGCAAACTCCAATAATTTTTCCATTCTCAGAGCCTTCAAGGATTTTACTGGCAATTTCTTTTGCTTTTTCAGGGCTAATCCCTATCTTTGGCATCGAAAGCCCTCCAAGCAGGACAACAACATCAGCGTGTTTATCCGTAAGATCTCCAAGTTGCATGCCTTCATGATCCATGTAGATAGACCTGGCTTTCTCAAAATCATTGCTGGAAACAAAAGCAAGTTCCCGGTCCCGGACTACAAAACCGATAAGTTCGGCAAAAGGTGTGCAGAACCCCGGAGTTCCCACAAAAGTAATCTTTTTTGCGCCTTCGACAAGGCCCCTGAAGCTGTTCAGGATGCCTCCTACTCCCTTTGAAGTGTTTATTATTGGCACTGAATTCTCTCCTTAAGGTTTCAGTAAAATTTTACTTCTGAACAATTCTTCATAATATCTCGTCATGACATTTCTTTGTAGCATTATATTTTTACAGTAGGATTGGAGACATTTACTTAAATAGGTGATGTTAACAGCGTTTATAAGGGAGGAATCGGGAAAAAATCACAATTTTCACCAGGAACAATAAATATAAAATTAAAAAAGTTGAATAAAATAAAAAAGAATTAAAATGACTTTTACCCTTTAAACCTGCCTGACCCCGAAGGACTGAAGCAGGATTTCCGGATAGAGCCCGCCGCTGGAAATTGTTTTTGTACTCTTAAGGTCATTTACTGTAAGCCTGGCAGGGGCGAACATGCCTGCGTCAACCTTAAAGAAGTCAAAGTTTGCTTCTTTGAAGGTCTGGTAGAAAGGCTTTCCGAAGTCTCGGGAGGTTGTGGAAGGCACCTTCTTTACGAATTCCTCAAGTTCGGCCAGTTCCCCGTCGAAGCGGACTGTATAGTTGGTTTCGCCACAGTAGATCACACAATCATTGGTCGAGCCCATGCACTGTACATCATTTCCGACAACAGGAGCAATTGGGGCAACTCCGTATCCGCTTTTAATGCAGTTGATGTCAAAACCAACGGACTCAAATTTATGGATTCCGGTTTCTACAACGCGGGCAGAGATCTGGACAGAACCAGCAATAGAGGCAGTAGGAGCAACAGCAATCATTACGTTTTCAGGGTCTACGCTGCAATGTTTTGCAATATATTCCACAACTTTCTCATCAGGGAGTTTATCGGATTCCAGGACCAGGACTGCGGCTTCGAAGTCGTCCTCATACCCGATTTCCTCATAGAGCTCTTTCGGTTTTAAGCCAAGGGCACGTGCAGGACCCGAACCCATTCCGAAATAATTGCCTACAGAAATTCTCCAGCCTGCATACTGGGAAGCCATACAGGCAATTACTGGATTGTCTGTTGCTACCTGAATGGCAGGCCATTTGAGACCTTTCAGGTCAAAAGTAGTATATTTAAGATCAGCGAGATCGGCCAGACAGAGCCTTGCCAGGTACATTCCAGCTTCATATCCGCCCTCCGCTTTAACTCCACAGTCAATAACCGTAGCCCCGTTATTTAGTTTGAGTACTTCAGTTTTCAGGTCTTCGCTCCAGTCGAGCATCTCTTCGATAACGTTTGATCCCATTTCGTTGACGCTTATCAAGGTATCACCTTTACTACTGGCTCCGGGATAAACAGAAAATATTTTCTCACATAGCGAGGAAGTAAGTTCTTACCTGCATTTATTGCGGAGCAGAACACTGTTTATCAGTCAGAGAAGTGCTTATAAAGAACATTGTTTGTAAAGAATAATTTCAATCAGGGTTACTATCTATCAGAGGATCGGAAATTAATCAGGGGAGTTTACCCGGATGAAGGTCCAGCCTATTGATCAGAGTTAACAGACAAGATTATTTACCGATAAAAGGTATCCACCTGATTGAGAATATTACCGGAATAAGATAGAGTAATTTTTTCTTGCAATTACCTTTTCCTGCAATTGCCTTTTTCCTGCAATTTTTTCTTTCCTGTAATTTTTTTCTTTCCTGTGATTTGCTACTCGTATAGGAAGAATCCAATATATAGATACTGTTTTATTATTTTAACTAGGATATTTATACCCTTAAACACATATCTTTAAACACGATACATTAACTCATTTATTTCAATTGTATCATGAAAACACGGTCGTTTTTCCTGACTTGTCCTTCAACCGCAAGGCCAATCGTATCTCCTTTTTCAGCTCTTTCAACAGGTTCGCCATTTTTCTTAATGGAATGGACTTGCTGCCTCAAATAAGTCGTATTTCCCTCTATTACGATCTCGTCTCCAACCGAAATCCCTTCTTCGAGAAGCCTGACTGCTGCAGCTTGCTGTTTCGTATAATAATTCTCAATTATTCCCACAGCCCTGCGTTGCTTTTCCGAGGCATTCATATCTTTTTCGGGAGAAAAGCCCTCAAGACCTGGAACCCCAAAGTAAAAGCCAGTTGAAAATCCCCTGTTATAGACCGAAGCAAGTTCACGTCTCCAGGTCTCTATTTTCTCAGGAGTGTAGTTTCCTTCTATGAAGGCATCGATAGCCTCTCTGTAGCAGCGGGAAACCATTTCAAGGTATCCAGGGTCCCGCAGTCTCCCTTCCACCTTAAAGGCAGATATCCCCGCTTCGAGAAGTTCTGGGATATGCCCTATCATACAGAGGTCTTTTGCACTTAGAAGGTACTTTCCAAGGCTTGCAGCAACAATCCCGTTTTCTCCATGAAGTTCCCATTCCCAGCGGCAGGGCTGAGTGCATTCTCCGCAATTTCCGGATTTCCCAAGTACGTAAGCTGACAGATGGCATCGGCCTGAGACTGCCATACACATGGCACCATGGACGAAAGTCTCGATTTCTACCTCAGTCTGCTGGCATATCTTCCTTATTTCTTCAAGGGAAAGCTCTCTTGAAAGTACAATCCTTTCGGCCCCAAGGTTTCGGTAGAAATTTGCAGTTTCATGGTTGGTAATGTTTGCCTGCGTGGAGATGTGAATTCTAAGCCCGGCTTTTCGTGCCCTGAGAATTACAGCAGGGTCCCAGGCAATAACTGCGTCTATTCCTGCATTCGAAGCTGCAGCTATTACATCTGATGCATCTCCGAGCCTTTCTTCATTTACTGTTGAATTTACAGCCAGATAGGCCTTGAGCCCTCTGGTTTTTACCTCATGGACAAAATCGTCAAGAGTCTCCAGGGTGATTTCTTTTGCTTTTGCTCTCAGGCTAAGCCTGTCGGTTGAAAAGTAAACAGCATCGGCATATCCTGAGCAGGCCTTAAGCCCTGAAATATTCCTGACTCCTACAAGGAGTTCAGGTTTTGAACTTTTACGCATGAGAACAAAAAACACATATCTTTCATTTAAAATATTTTATCGCTCCGCAATATTTTATCTCTCCGTTCAGTTAAAAAAATATTATAATACAATGTTAACTTATGATAGTTAATTGTAAGATTTGCCGGTTGACAGATAACTTTATATAAGTGAAGAGCGTTTTTCAAAATGGGGATTAAGTAAATTTGAAGAAGTAGTTTTTGCTAATAAACAAAAGCAAGAATAAATTACTGTTACTATAATTGAATACGGGGGATAAAATGGAACACGAACTCGAAGAAGTTGAGAGAGATTACATAGAATTCAGAAAAGAAATGGGAGAAGAATAAGCTTAAGGGAAGAATAAGCTTAAGGGAAGAATAAGCTTAAGGGAAGAATAAGCTTAAGGGAAGAATAATAAGTTTTGAAATTTGGTGAAAACAGGACGGATAAAAAATTAAGTATCCTCTTCAAATTGAGTGGAAATTGAGGGATTTCCACTCAATGAGCTTTTTTTTCTAATGGGTTGAGCCAGAGATGGCATCTCGAATTTGTTGGGGACTCTATCACATATGTACTGATATGCACTTATCCCCAGTTTCTTTGCTGTCTGAACAATCGTCATAAATGTGTCATTTGCCTTTGTTCTTTTCTTTGTTCTGGTTTGAAGGCTCACATCTCTTAGCATGAAAATGCTGCCATCTGCAAGCACTTTCATTGGTTGTGCGTGTTATTCAAAGAATATCATGTTCTTTTTTTCTGACCCTTAGGATATGCATCACTGGATAAAATGGATCTATTAACTTTACATGTTTCAGTTCGATGAACCTCTATTTTGTCCAGTTTAGATTTAGGCTCTTTCTCCTATGAAAACCGAATTTTTCTTTTCTCTTCAGAAGAAATGTCTTCGTTCTTTTTAGAGCCACGAATCTCAGGTTTGGTGTGTCACCTTTGAAGAGAATACTTTGTACAATTTGAAGAGGATACCTTATACAATTTGAAGAGGATACCTTATACAATTTGAAGAGGATACTTTGTACAATTTGAAGAGGACACCTTGTATAATTTGAAGAAGATATCTTTCATTTGTTTGTGCGTGTTATTCGAAGAATTTCATATGCGTTTTTAAAGCTGCATGTTTGAATCTGCCAGGATTCGGTTCTTCTAGACATTTCTTACAAAAATAAGACTGTAGGAACTGAATGATAACGTATATTAATTATAATTTTCAATGGATCTGAAAGAAAAAAACTGTAAAGCAGGTATAAAAGTTGCAAAGCCAAAGGTTTTTAAGCAGATATTAGTTAATTCTTGAAAAATTCAGCTGGAGGATACGTAATTATGCAGGAAAAAATAAAAGAAATTGCAGATAGAGTACGTGAACTGCGTGAACTTTCGGATTTCACGGTCAAAGACATGGCAGAATATCTGCAGGTATCCGATGAGATTTATGGAAAATACGAAGATGGAACTGAGGATATTCCGGCAAGTATACTTTTTGAAATTGCACACAAGCTGCGTGTAGACATGGCCACTCTCCTTACAGGGGAAGAGCCGCGCATGAATATATTTACAGTTACACGGGATGGAAAAGGAGTCAACGTTGAGAGGAGGAAGCAGTATAAGTATCAGAACCTGGCTGAAAAATTCATTCATAAAAAGGCTGAATTTTTTGTAGTTACAGTTGAACCCAAACCACATGGGGAAAAACCTGATACAAATTCCCACCCAGGCCAGGAATTTAACTATGTGCTGGAAGGAAGCCTGAAGGTCTATATTCACAATAATGAAATTATTCTGAATGAAGGGGACTCAATTTATTTTGACTCCACTTATGAACACGCTATGGAAGCCCTGGAAGGAAAGTCGGCCAGGTTCCTGGCAGTTATACTGTAATAGTCCAATTCGTTAATGCATCTCGGTTTGATGTTATTCGATTAAATTGAACTCAGTGAATTCGATTAGAACAAATACATGATTTAAATTAACATGACTTGGTTTCAAACCTGATAAGAAATCCAAGATCCAGGCTAAAACCTTGAAATTCAAATGAGATGTGTAGCCTTCATAAATTTATATGATATATAAATAAATTAAGAAAACGGGTGTTCAGAATGACTTCTTTGCTCAGCCAATTTGTTTCCAAAACCGACTTTGAATCCTATGATGACTTTGAGAAAAATTTCAAAATCCTTGTTCCTGAAAACTTCAACTTTGCCTATGATGTAGTCGATGCCTATGCAAGAGATTCCCCTGAGAAGATCGCAATGATCTGGTGTGACGATAATGGGGAAGAGAAAATCTTTACTTTCAAAGACTTGAAGTACTACAGCGACAAAACTGCAAATTTCTTTGCAAAGCACGGGATAGGTAAAGGCGACTATGTAATGCTCACCTTAAAGAGCCGGTATGAGTTCTGGTACTGTATTATTGCGCTGCATAAACTGGGAGCCATTGCTGTACCTGCAACACATATGCTCAAGACACGAGACATTGTATACCGGATTAAAAAAGCCGGATTGAAGATGATCGTCTGCATATCGGAAAACGAAGTTCCCGAACAGATAGACGAAGCCCACTCCGAATGCGAAAATATCCCGCTCAAAAAAGCAGTCGTTGGAGAATATACAGGGGAGGGCTGGATTGATTTCAGGAAAGAGCTCGAAGAAGCCTCCCCTGATTTTGAACGGCCTTCGGGCGAGGCTGCTACGAAAAATAGCGATATTTCTCTCGTTTATTTCTCCTCAGGAACAGCGAGCTTCCCTAAAATGGTGGAACACGATTTCACCTATCCTCTCGGGCATATTCTCACCGCAAAGTACTGGCAGAACGTGAAAGATGACGGGCTGCATTATACGGTTGCAGACAGTGGATGGGGAAAATGCGTATGGGGAAAACTCTATGGGCAGTGGATAGCCGGTTGTGCGGTCTTTGTCTATGACTATGATCGGTTTGAAGCCAAAAATATGCTTGAAAAAGCCACGAAATACGGGGTTACAACCTTCTGCGCTCCGCCAACCATCTACCGTTTCCTGATCAAGGAAGATCTCTCAAAGTATAATTTCAGTACCGTGAAATATGCGGTCGTTGCAGGCGAACCTCTTAACCCTGAGGTATACAACAGGTTCCTCGAATTTACAGGAATAAAGCTTATGGAAGGTTTCGGGCAGACCGAAACCGTTGTAACTATCGCAACGTACCCCTGGATGGAACCAAAACCCGGATCCATCGGGAAGCCGTCTCCGGGCTTTAAAATTGAACTGATGGACAGGGACGGCAGACTTTGTGAGGTCGGAGAAGAAGGAGAACTCGTAATCAACACAAAGGAAAACAAGCCTGTCGGACTCTTCGTCCACTATGGGAAAGATCCTGAGAAAACTAAGGAAGCATGGCACGATGGCTACTACCATACAGGAGATATGGCCTGGATGGATGAAGATGGCTACCTTTGGTTTGTGGGAAGAGCTGATGATATCATAAAGACCTCAGGATATAAAGTCGGACCTTTTGAAGTGGAAAGCGCCCTTATCCAGCACCCTGCAGTACTCGAATGCGCAATTACAGGTGCTCCTGATCCTATAAGGGGCCAGATTATCAAGGCAACCGTTGTGCTCACAAAAGGATACGCACCTGGAGAAGAGCTTAAAAAAGAGCTTCAGAATCACGTAAAAAGTGTCACTGCTCCCTACAAGTATCCGCGCATAATAGAGTTTGTAGACGAGCTTCCAAAGACCATTAGCGGAAAAATTCGCAGGGTCGAGATCCGGGATAAGGACCAGAATGAACTAAACTAAATATATTATTTGAAAAATCGGATACTATAAAATGCAAATAATAGAAAAGCAAATAAAACCTGATAAAGTAGACAAAACCTGATAAAGTAGACAAAATCTGATAAAGTAGACAAAGCTTGTTTTGATCCGGAAGCCGATAAGCTTCGGGTCAAAACAAAGAAGGAAAAAAGGAAAGAAATAAGTACCTTAAACTTTCTGGAAAGTTTGCTCTAAAAAGATTTGGTTCTGAATCCACTTTATAGTTTTATCTTAATTTTCTACTTATTAACTGTCTAATAAATTATGCAATTTACAACGTAAGAAAACTATGGAAATCTAAGGCTCTTCTTTCTGTCAAAAACAGGTTAAATTAAACAGGGACTGGATAAGTCCGGGAAGAATCAAAAATTCCGGATTCCCTAAATCCAGGAATGGGCTTGAAACCTGAGAAGAGTCCAAAGAGAACTGAAAAGTGAACAAAAAGAGGATTTCATATGTCAAAGGATGATAAAAAAGAACCATACCCTGTAATTAATACTCTGGAGTGTAAGGCCTGCGGACGTTGCCTTCTAGCCTGCCCTAAAGGCGTACTTTCCATGAGTGAAAACCTGAATGCCCGGGGATACCATTATGTGGAATACAAAGGGGAGGGCTGCTCAGGCTGTGCAAGCTGCTATTATACATGCCCTGAACCGCTTGCAATCGAGATTCATATTCCCCTTAAAGAAGAGGAAGACAGGTAAGGCAGGAAAGGAGGAAAAATATGGCAACACAACTAATAAAAGGTAACTCTGCAATAATTGTCGGTGCACTATATGCCGGATGTGACTGTTTCTTTGGGTATCCTATAACTCCGGCAAGTGAGATTCTACATGATGCATCCAAATATTTGCCAAAAATAGGCCGGAAATTCGTCCAGGCCGAATCCGAAGAGGCGGCGATCAACATGGTCTACGGAGGAGCATCGGCAGGGCACAGGGTCATGACATCATCTTCAGGCCCTGGAATTAGTCTGATGCAAGAAGGAATTTCCTACCTTGCTGGCTCTGAACTTCCCTGCGTGATTGTAGACATTATGCGGGCAGGACCAGGCCTTGGAAATATAGGGCCGGAACAGGGAGATTATAACCAGGTAGTAAAAGGCGGAGGGCACGGGAACTACAAAAATATCGTGCTTGCCCCGAACTCAGTGCAGGAAATGTGCGACTTTACTATGAAAGCTTTTGAGCTTTCTTTTAAGTACAGGAACCCAGCTGTAGTGCTTGCAGACGGGGTACTAGGGCAGATGATCGAGTCACTCGAATTCCCGAAGCAAGCTATTGTTCCTGAGATTGATACAACCTGGGCGGTCAACGGTACAGCTGAAACCAGGCCTAACCTGATAACCTCTATTTTCCTGGATTTCGATCAACTTGGAAAGTTCAATGAAAAACTGCAGGTAAAGTACGAGCTCATAAGGCAGAATGAAATCGATTACGAAGAGTACCTTACAGATGATGCTTCAATTGTCCTTGTTTCTTATGGGATCAGCAGCCGGATTTGCAGGTCAGCCGTGGATCTTGCAAGGCAGGAAGGCATTAAAGTCGGGCTTTTCAGGCCTAAAACTCTCTTCCCGTTCCCCGAGGCGCAGTTGAAAGCTCTGGCAGATAAGGGCTGCTCCTTTATTTCCGTGGAAATGAGCAATGGGCAGATGATATATGATGTCAGGCTTGCAATCAACTGTTCACAGCCTGTAGAGCTTGTAAATCGTATGGGAGGAAACCTGATGACCCTTGACCAGATTATGGACAAAATCAGGAAAATGGCAGGGGAGGCGTGAAAATGGCAGCAGAAATCATTAACGGAGAAAAAGTAATAGGAAGGCCAAAAGCACTGTACGCGGACTATCCTCGCAAAGGATCAGTAGCCTCGACAGCCACTCACTACTGCCCCGGCTGCGGACATGGGGTTCTGCATAAGCTTATTGCCGAAGCAATTGACGATCTCGGGATTCAGGACAGAACTGTTATGATAAGTCCTGTGGGCTGTGCTGTCTTTGCTTACTATTATTTTGATGCAGGTAACATCCAGGTCGCTCACGGACGTGCGCCTGCGGTTGGGACAGGAGTTTCCAGAGCTGAAGAAAATGCTGTAGTTATTTCCTATCAGGGAGATGGAGACCTTGCATCCATTGGTCTGAACGAGACTCTCCAGGCTGCAAACAGAGGTGAAAAACTTGCAGTCTTTTTCGTAAACAACACTGTTTACGGGATGACAGGCGGACAGATGGCACCTACAACCCTTGTGGGCGAAAAGACTACAACATGCCCGGAAGGCCGTGACCCTCGTTTTGCAGGTTATCCCCTCCACATCTGCGAACTTCTTAACAACCTTAAAGCTCCGGTTTTTATTGAAAGGGTTTCAGTTTCGGATATCTCCCACATAAGGAAAGCCAGAAAAGCCGTGCATAAGGCGCTTGAAATCCAGCGCGACGGAAAAGGATATGCTTTTGTTGAAGTCCTTGCCGCCTGCCCGACTAACCTCAAGATGAATGCGGAGCAGGCTATCAATTTCATAAATGAGGAGATGGAAAAGGAGTTCCCAGTCCAGAACTTCAGGGATAACTCCAAAGAAGTCGAACCTCTGCACCGTGGAGTCAGTGACTTTACAACCGAAGCTCTTGAGAAGCTTTACGGAATTGAAGCTGGTGCCGAAGAAAAACCTGCCAGAAAGGATTTTGCCCCGATCCAGACCAAGATTGCTGGTTTTGGAGGGCAGGGTGTCCTCAGCATGGGACTAATCCTTGCGCAGGCCGGAGTTAAGGCAAATCTCAATGCCTCCTGGTTCCCGTCCTATGGCCCTGAACAGAGAGGTGGGACCTCTAATTGCTCGGTCGTGATTTCAGGCCAGCCTATAGGCTCTCCTACGGTCTACACTCCGGACATCCTGATAGCTATGAATCGTCCTTCCCTTGAAAAGTTTGAAAGGGTAGTACGAGAAGGAGGATTTATCCTTTACGATTCGTCCATTGGCGAAGTCGAAACGCCTGCACATGTAAAAGCCGTTGCTGTTCCTGCAACTGAAAAAGCCAAGGAAGCAGGTTCTGAGAAAGCTGCCAATTCCTTCATGCTTGGAGTCCTTATGGGCCTTAATGCAACCGGCCTGAGTGAAGAAGTCTTCAAGGAGGCTCTTGCCGAAAACTTCGCGGGGAAAACCAAAATTATTGAGTTTAACCAGATGGTTCTCGAAGCTGGAGCACAATGGGCAAGAGAAAATGTTAAGTTCTAAGGACTTTACGATTTGAAAAAAAACAAGTTTCGAGGACATTCAAATTGCATAAAAGCAGGTGGAGAAGATCTTTCTCTACCTGCTGGTATGTTATAGCGATTTTCAATTGTAATTTTCAATTGTAATTTTGGTTCTCAAGTGTAAGTCCTATAATCTTCAAGTAATTATTAAGTAACTTTCTAAGTAACTTTCTAGTGATTTATCGGTAGTCTTTAAACGATTTCGTCCTCTTTAACTGTCAAGCATCCCATGTTATTCTTTTCGGGGCTATTTTTCAGGTTGTCCTGCACAGAAAAAGTTACTCTGGCGAAGCATACACTTCTAAGAAACTCGACAGAGAAGCCTAATTGATCTCAAAACAGATATTCAGCATATGCATCATCTTAAAAACAATCATAAACTTTATTAAAGCTGAGTACATTGTAAGAATAAGGGAGTATTTTATAAATTGGTTTTAAATGTATTTGCTAAAAGTTAATAAAAACTTAAAAGCAGTATATTGGAAAAACATTTAATTAGAAAATATTTTATTGGAAAAGCATTTCATTGATCTAAAACTAGTTGGCAGGGATTGAGCCCCTATTCTCTAATCCCTACCTGCGATCCAACCCGAGATTAAGAGGAAACCCTTACTCTTAATCTCACATCGAAGTAGATGGTAGGTCGAGTCCCTATTCTCGGATCCCTACCTGCGATCCAACCCAGAGATTGAGAGGAAACCCTATTACTCTCAACCATCTCATTTTATAATGACATGAGTGATATATATCATAACCGACCCAAAAAACAATTTGTGATTTTAATTTTGCTTGGGCTAATTATTTTTTATATCCACGAAATTTTCAATGACATTAAAAATTTTGCAGGTATTAATTCAGTTGAACCTTTGCAAATATCATCATATTAAGTAATAAATAAGTGTAAGTATTGTCTTATTAAAACATACTGACTAAGTTTTTCATATTACTGACTAAGATCAAAATGATCTGAAAAAAGACTATAAGTATTAATAACCTATCCAAAAAGTAGTTGCCTGCTATACTTTTTATAATACGCAATATGCAAAATCGGAACGGATGCCCGGATATTTAAACCTATTGTAACTTTTTGATGTGCATAAAAGAAGGAATTCTTTTATTATCAGAGGTAATTGTCGGACAGCTTATAAAGACTTTGGGATTTAACTTCGTTCTTTAAAAACCTGCTTTTCTCGTATAGGAGTCTGGTGCATCTAACTTCATGCATAACCTGCCCAAAAGTAGAAGAAATTTATAAACATAATGTTGAGGTAGAGCTGAACGAAAACAAAAAGAGGATTTACTCTTCACGGCAATTAATGGAGATAGTGCTTACATAATAAATAAATAAATAAATAAATAAATAAATAAATAAATAAATAAATAAATAAATAAATAAATATACTTAGGAACGGTCATAAGGTTTATTAGAAATAAGGACATTATGAAAAATAACAAATAGCTTTATAAATTAATTCAAAAGTAGATGGTAGGGTTACCGAGTCCCTATTCCCGGATCCCTACCTGCGATCCAACCCAAAGATTAAGAGGAAACCCTATTACTCTTAATCTATAATCTTATAGTAGCGTGGAAATATATATCATAACCGACCAAAAAAACAGTTCGGATTCTGAATTTTCAAACAGCTCTTGTATTTGTTTGGCTGTGTAATTTTTAATGATCTTCAAATATTTGATCAAAACATAAAATTTGATGCATTAAATTGGCAGTAAGGCAGTAAATGCCATAAAAATTTCTTTTTTGAAAATTCTCGAGCCCCTTCATGCAATTCAATCCGGGAATTAAGAGTCCTCTATATTCTTAATCTGCATTTACTTTTATAAGCACATGGACATTAGAGTCATAACCGACTTGAACAAAGACAACATAACTATAGAGAATATCTAAGTCCAGAAAAAGTAGCTTTAGTCCTTAGTAGCTTTAGTCCTTAGTACTTTAGTCCTTAGTAGCTTTAGTCCTTAGTAGCTTTAGTCCTTCGTTTTCTGTTAGTTATAGGCAAATAGCACTAATTTAGGAACCATACCTCTTGACCTGCAACCTTTATGGTTGATCACGCCGCAGAGTTAGCCATCTTGAGCGGAGAAAAAGGGAACTCGAAAGAGCCGTATGTTGACTGCATAAAAGGGTGGAGACCTGGGTCATTCAAGCCCTTCAGTGCTCCACTCTTTTAAATTATACTTTTAGTAGGTTTTCAAAGAAGATAAGCCTTGAGTGGGGGGAAACCGTTAAAACACACAGAACTGTAGCTCTGGGTATAGGCGCCTGTCGTAAAGATGTATACGCGGTTTCCTTCGCGCATTGTATGAGGGAACGTATACTTGTGATGCTCATACAGGATATCCATGCTATCACAGGTCGGACCTGCAAGAATTACTTCTTCAGCACAACCTTTTTTGTCGCAGAAAATGGGGTATTTGATGCACTCATCAAGAGTTTCTATAAGGCCCCCGAATTTTCCAATGTCAAGATAAACCCATTTGTACTGGTTGAACCTGGCTTTTTTGGAGATCATTACAACTTCGCTTACTATTATACCGGCATTAGCAACCAGGGAGCGCCCCGGTTCTATGATAATTTCAGGCAGCTCTTCTCCAAAGTCCTCATGTAAAAAGCGGCGGATTTCTCCAGCATAGGTCTCAAGCTCATGAGCCTGAGCCTGGTATTTTGCAGGAAAACCTCCCCCAAGGTTTATCATTTTCAGATTTATGCCTTTTTCAGCTACTGCCTCAAAAAGATACTTACATTTGGAAATGGCATTATCCCACTGGCCAATGTCCCTCTGCTGGGAACCAACATGAAAAGAAAGACCATAAGGCTCAAGCCCTAACTTTTCAGCCTTCAGAATGAGTTTATATATCAGGTCAGGGTGCGAACCGAACTTCTTAGAGAGAGGCCAGTCAGCCCCGTCGCTTTCAGTAAGAATACGGAAAAATACTCTGGAACCTGGGGCTTTTCTAGCTAACTTTTTCAGATCGCTATCCGAGTCGGTAACGTAAAGCCTCACTCCTTTTTCATATGCGTATTCTATATCTTTCTCTTTTTTGATTGTATTGCCGTAACTGATCCTTTCAGGTTCTACCCCAAGCCTGAGAAGCTGATCAAGTTCATAAACCGTTGCTACATCAAAATTTGAGCCTTTACTCTTCAGGGCAAGCACAACCTCATCCATAGGGTTAGCCTTTACAGCATAGTGAATTTTTGCAAAGGGCATGTGCTCTACAAGCTCGTCGTAGCTTTGCTCTATCTTCTGCAGGTCAACAGTTAAAAATGGGGTTTCTTTATCCCGGGAGAACTTTTTGATTCGGTTAAACTCGTCTCTTGAAACGAAATCCTCCAACGGGAACACATAGTGCTCTTTTCTCATATCTACTCCCTTTTAAAATTAAAACTGATATATGCTCAGACTATGTACTTACTAGTTAATAATTTTTAGTATCTTGATAATTTATAATGATTATTCAGTTTATAATCAATTATTTTGATAACGAACGAAATAAAGCGATTCAAATAGGATTTTATGTATATAAAACTAATTCTCGGTGAATATTAAGACATGAAAATAACTGAAATCAATAAATATTTAATAAAAATTGTCATATCATAATAAAATATCCAATTAAACCCTATTTTTTCATTAAAGGCACTAGAAATCCGTTTATCTCTGAAGGAGATACGAGAAATCTTCGATATTCTCAGAATCTTCAAGAACGATTTTTGTCCAAAAAAGAAACATTATGGATTTAAAAGAAAATAGGAGTTTAATTAAACGATTTAACGGTTATAAAACCTTTTTTTATCTATATTATCTGGAAGTAACTCATTTTAATCCATTTTACAAAAGTTCATATTCGAAAAGTTTATAAATAAATTCAAAGTATTCCTGACAGGTTTTATCTGGTTCTGAACAGCACTACCAGTATCCCGATTCCTGCAAACATAAGACCGTAAGTTATAACTTCCAAACTTAGCTGAAAAAAAAGAAATACTGTAGAGAGAGCTCCAAGAAACGGCAGCAAGGGAAAACGGCCAATATTCAGGGGAACCTTAAAAGGGCGATTTCTTCCGGGGTCAGTATAACGGAGCTTTATCAGAGAGAGGTTGACCATAAAAAAGACAATAAAAATCATAAAATTAGAAATATTTGCTACGATCGCAACATCTTTGAATAGCACAAACAGGGCTGAGAACAAGGTAACTCCTAAAATTGCAACCCACGGAGTCTGGTAACTGGGGTGTATTCGGGAGAATATTTCCGGAAGTGACCCTGAATCTGCCATACCATATACAATCCTTGACCCTCCAAGCATTACCACAAGTACAGTGTTCATAGTAGAAAAAAGGGCTATCCAGGACATAAGGACAAAAGCTTCATTCCCCAGAGAAACAGCCACAACATCTGCAAGGGGAACCCCTGAAAGTCCGAGAACCCGAAAGTCAAGCACACTTACGGCAGTTATCGCCACGCACATGTACAGGAAAACCGTGAAAAATATCGCAATAAGCATGGCTTTTGGAGTTGTCTTTTCGGCTTCTTTTGTTTCCTGGGATAATCTTACGATATCCTCAAAACCTAGAAATGCAAAAAAAATCAGAGTTGAAGCCTCAAATATTCCTGCCAGGCCCGGAGTATCTAGGTAATTTACCGTTCCAAGGTAAGGAAGGCCTGTATAGATTACAATTAGAAGCCCTGACACTTCTATAAGAGTTATTAGAATAGATAGCCGGGCAGATTCCTTGACCCCATAAACCATGATAAGGCTGAGAACGATAAAAAGGCCCAGGGTCCCTGTTAAATATCCATTCCCGGAAAGGCTGCTGAAATACCTGCCAAACCCGAGGGCAACTGCAGAACTTGTTATTACTACAAAATATATGACAAGCAGTCCCACAAACAGGCCAATGCGTTCTCCAAAAGCTCTTCTTACGAATCCATATTCCGCTCCAGCCTTTGGGAACATGGAACTGAGTTCCATATAGCTGAAGGCAGAAAGTGTGGCCGTTGCTCCGGAAAACAGAAAAGAAAACCAGACCATATTGCCTGCAAGCCCTGCAGCTTTTCCCATAAGTACGTAGATTCCGGCCCCGAGGATATTGCCAATTCCTACCAGAGTGATCTCCAGCAGATTCAGTTCTTTTTTCAGTCCTGACTCCCCTTTCATAATAAAATCCCGCATCAAAACTTGAAAAATTCAAAAACAAAATCATAAAAGTATTAGTGATAAAAATGGAACCTCAATCTGTCAGAAAGACTATTTTATGAGAAGCTGTGATTACTTTCCATTAACCGGCTCCTTTCCACTCACTGGCTCTCAAAAATTCCCTTTTCGAGAATGTAGAAGTTTTACCATTAAATGAATGTGGAAGTTTTACCATTAAATAAACGTGGAAGTTTTACCATTAAATAACTCCACGGAAAGTTGCTGAAAAAAGCTAAATAAGGCCTCAGGATAGACTAGCCGGATTTTACCGGTCTGAGAGATACCTTATACGCGCGCTTAAAATAAAAATTTTCAGGCTTGAATTTACACATTTTCAGGTTTGTGTGCACATTTTCAAGTTTACGTACATATTTTCAGGTTACGCTTTCATTTTTTTGGCGAGCTCTCGGCCGATTTCCTCAACCTTTTTCAAATCTTCTTCACTGGGTTTGCCCTTCACCTGAAGCGTTCCTATAATTTCCATCTTTGAGGGAACCAGAATATCTCCTGCTTGCTTCAGAGCGCCTCCGCCCCAGCCGAAAGACCCAAGTATAACCCCATATTTTGCAGGCGGCTTGAGAGCTTTTACCAGGTAAGTGCCGTAGAGGGCAAGAGGATGCATGCCTGCAAGGACAGTTGGAGCTCCAATGATAACAGCGCGGGAATCAACCAGTTCTCTTGCAATATCTCCTGTATCCGCAACTTCAAGGTCATAGATTCTGACATCTACACCTTCTTTCAGTAAGGTTTCTGCGATTGTCCTGACCATCAGTTTTGTGGAGCCCCACATACTAACATAGACAATCAGGGCTTTATTATCGGTCTTTCCTGCAGTCCACTTTGTGTAGGGCTCAAGTATACGCTGAGGGTTTTTATAGATAGGCCCGTGGCTAGGCGTAATAATTGCGATATCAAGATCCTTTATTTTTTCAAGAGCCTTTGCCCCCATATTTCCAAAAGGCATCATGATTTCCCCATAATAGCGTTTTGCAAGAGGAATAAGGTCTTCCAGATCTTCGTCGTAAACGCCCTGTGCTGTGTGAGCTCCGAAGAAATCACATGGGAAAAGTACTTTGTCTTCAGGCAGATATGTGAACATAGTTTCAGGCCAGTGGAGCCAGGGAGCTTCAATAAAGCGCAGATTTTTTCCTCCCAAATCAATAACATCTCCATCGGCAACAACTTTAATCCGGGCGTCTGGCAGGTCATGGTAAAGGCGTGCCATTTTCACACCTCTCTCAGTCGTAACAAGCACTGAGCCTGGAGCCCTATCCATAATATAACGAATTGCACTGGAATGGTCGGGTTCGGCATGGTTCATAATCAGGTAGTCCAGTTTTTCCAGGCTGGAAACCAGGTTTATCTTATCTTCGAACTCCCCTTCAAAACCAGGATTTACGGTATCAATAAGCGCTGTTTTTTCTTCTCCTTTCACAAGATAAGCGTTGTAACTTGTCCCCTGAGGCAGCGGGACCAGAGCATCAAACATTCTACGGGTCCAATCTTTTGCCCCAACCCAGAATACATCTCTGGCAATTTCAGGAACACTGTAAATCTCCATATTTTTTACCTCCACTTCCCCAATGCAGTAAAGCGACTCAAAATAAGATTCAGACAAAGCCGTCTGCATCTATCATTCCGACAACTGGACTCATTTAGTGATTAATTTAATGACTATATTGTATTTGTCCGATATATTTATTAGGCAAAACCCTTAACTAATAAAACCCTGGATTTCAACTGACTTTTAACTTGGTAAGGGAAAGCTAACTTTAAAAAAATTAAACTGAGGCCGCGCAGCCTTCTCTTTTTTATAGTATTTTTTCAAAAAAATAAAAAAATGAAAAACTTTATATAGACAGCAGTAAGTTATCTTCTTCCTAGCAGGCAAGAGTTAACCAAATTATGGCCGATGTGGCAATCCGTGAGCCTGAAAAATATTTGGTATTGAAATGAGGCTTTAATACCTAGAATATTACAGTTATCTAGAATATTGCAGTTAAAAAAGAAGGGATAATTATGAAAGCATCATCCGTAGAATTGAATCCTAATAAACTGGTACAGTACCTCAACAAACCAGCAAGCGAATTCACCAAAGAAGATATTATAAAGTTCATAAAGGAAAACGGCATTAAGATGCTGACTTTCCGTTATATTGGTGGAGATGGAAGACTCAAATCTCTCGCCTTTGTGATCAGAGACGAAGAACATCTTGACAACTTGCTTTCCGCTGGTGAGAGAGTCGATGGATCAAGCCTTTTTACATACATCGAAGCAGACTCAAGCGATCTCTATATCCTTCCTAAATACAGGACTGCCTTCGTGAATCCTTTTGAAGAAATCCCAACCCTGGATATCCTCTGTTCCTACTTCGACAAGGATGGAAGCCCTCTTGCAAGCTCTTCCGAAACCGTCATGAAGAAGGCTGGCCAGGTCTTGATCGAGAAGACAGGCTATGAACTTCAGTCAATGGGTGAACTCGAATACTACATCATTGCCAACAAAGAAGATGTCAATATGGCTTTCCCAGCCGTTGACCAGAGAGGATACCACGAGTCCAATCCCTTCACCAAATTCGACCAGCTCAGAAAGGAAGCAATGCTGTACATCTCCGAAGCTGGCGGAAAAATCAAGTACGGGCACTCTGAAGTCGGAAACTTTACTGACGATAAATACTACTACGAACAGAATGAAATCGAATTTGAGACTGACACACTTGAGAACACTGTCGACCGTCTGCTTATCGCAAAGTGGATGCTCAGGATGCTTGCCGACCAGTACGGTGTAATTGTCAGCTTTGCACCGAAGATCACTGTCGGAAAAGCAGGAAGCGGGCTGCACGTCCATATGAAACTCCTGAAAGACGGAAAGACCGTTATGGTAGAAAATGGCGGCGTTAGCGACACTGCAAAAACTGCAATTGCCGGTCTTCTTGACATTGCAGCAGGAATTACTGCTTTTGGAAACAGAATCCCAACATCCTACCTGCGTCTTGTACCTCACCAGGAAGCTCCTACCAACATTTGCTGGGGAGACAGGAACCGTTCTGCTCTGATCCGTGTGCCTCTTGGCTGGTTCGCTGAAGAATCCAGCAAGATGGTAGCTATCGCCAACCCGAACTATAATGAAGAGTTCAAGAGCCACAGCTACAAGTCTACCTTTGAATTCCGTGCAGCAGACCCCTCAGCTGACCTTTACCTCTTGATGGCAGCCTTTGCTGTAGGTATCCGCCACGGCTTTGAAATGAAAAACGCTCTTGATGTTGCAAAGAAGCTCTACATCGATGTCAACATTTTCAAGGACGAACACAAGGACAGACTTGCCCAGCTTGAGCACCTGCCTGCTTCCTGCTACGAGTCCGCTCAGGCCCTGAAAGGACTGAAAGATATCTTCATGGAATACGATGTCTTCTCCGAAGGTATGATCAACGACACCGTAAACTACCTTGAAGGCCTTGACGACAACAATCTCAGTGAGAGACTCTACGGCAAGAACGAAGAAATCAGGAAACTTGTGGACTCTTACATCCACGTTGGATAATCCTGTTTCAGCACTTCAAACGATTTTTTTCTATAGAAAAACGCAGACTCCTGCTTCTCAGGAAGCAGGGTTCTGCCAATAATATTTTTCTGAAATATTTCTGAAAGTACTCTTCTGTCAGTTTTTCTAAAAGAAGTATGCTTTTTGCTGTTTTTACCTTAGTTACCTTTCGCTTACGGTTCATGCTGCTTTTTACTTTAGATATCTTTTTACTCTTCACTTAAGGTTTTTTACCTCAGATCTTACCCCGGTTCTTAATATAGGGACTTTCTTTTCCGTTTTTTCCATATGATTTTCTCGATTTTTTTCTCGGTTTTTTCTCGGTTTTCTTTCGGGCTTTATCAGTTCTAATTTTTCAAGGTAACACTTCATGGCCTATTCAGGTCTACACCCAGACTGCGATACGGGGTTGGTTTTATCTATCTTAACGAAATCTATAGGGAACGTAAAGTGATAAGGACTTGAATTGATCAGAAATGAAAGAAAACAGCAATCCAGAAAATTCCGGGAGCCAGGAAAAAAACCTCCTTGAAGACCCGGTCCCAAGAATAACAATCATTTGTTCTGCCCCCGACCTTGCCAGCCAGAACATTAAGACCAACCTTTTAAACCTCATGGAATGGAACCTCCTTGAGCTTCCTGAAAACTCCGGATTCTATGCGGCCAGGGAGTCGCAGGACGGAAAATTCAGGCTTATTGATATTGAGGAAATGCATGTCTTCCAGGACGGACTCGACAGGAAACTCGAAAATGAAGGGTTGCCAGCTTCCCTTATAATTTTCGCATCCAAACACCGGAGCAAAGAGGAGATTTCTTCCCTTACCGTACACTGTACAGGGAACCCCTCAGACGATGCAAGGCTTGGAGGCTGCCCGAAGTCTCTTGCAGTCTCTTCTCCGGCTGCCATGAAGTCCATCCTTATGGAAATGAAGCGCCTGGCTGAGCAAAAAGGCCTCAAGTACGATGTTACCCTTGAAGTGACCCACCACGGGCCGACTGAGCTTTTAGTTCCCTCGCTTTATGCTGAAATAGGAAGCACTGAAGCGCAGTGGAAAGATCCTGAAGCAGGAGAGGTTGCTGCAAAAGCCATCCTTTCAGTCTCCCTTGAAAAAGTGCCAGTTGCCATCGGTTTTGGAGGTGGGCATTATGCCATGCGCCAGACCGGACTTTTGCTTGAAACCGGGATATCTTTTGGACACAATTTTCCCAAGTACAAGCTTGAATTTGTGGATGAAGCCCTGATCAAACAAGCAATTGAAAAATCAAAGGCTGATTTTGCTTATTTTGACCGAAAATCCATGAAAAGCGGAGAAAGGAAAAAGATTTCCGAAATCCTTGAGAAGCTGGGGCTCAATGTCCTTAAAGAATCCGAGATCAGGGAAAAATATGGAAATTAACGTTAAAGCAAAGTTTAAAACAAGTATAATTCTCCAGAAAAGTTGTATTACGACATAAAAAGCTGTATTACGACATAAAAAGTTATATTACTGCTTATATAGAGCGTTCCAGTACACAGAAAGGGATACAATGCTGAACATAGAGATACTTCCGGTTCTCCTCCGCTTTCTTTTTGGAGGAAGCGCTGTTGCGATTTCCGCAATTGTTGCAAAGAAATTCGGAGGCAGATTGGGGGGAGTTTTTGCAGCTTTCCCGGCAGTATATCTGGCAGCAATTCTGGGCCTGAGTATAGATTATAAAGGAAGCGAACTGCTCCTGATCTCAGAACAGCTTTCTAAAGGTGCACTTGTGGGAATGCTGGCAGATATTTGCTGTGCTCTTGCTGCAAGTTATTTGATTCTCAGGTCTGGGTGGAAAAAAGGGCTGGTTTACTCGCTTCTCCTCTGGGCCGTGCTTGCTCCTGCAATCTACTTATTGTGGTTCAGATTCTGAAAAAATCTTTGGTCAAGCTTTCTTTTAGAAAGGTTGTGGGCAAGCTTTTCTTCCCTTTTACAGACGATTAAATGAGCTATCCAGACGAACCTGTTGTGACTTTCTGTATCTTTATAACAATTATATCTTTGTAACATTCATTATTGACTTTCAGACAGGTTCTTCGAATTCTCTGACAATTTAGCGAAGATAGTGTAATGATAAGTATCACTTACCTCTAGCTTATATTTGTTGAGCAGGTAATCTTTACATATTCATTTTATTCATCTATCACCTGCATTGTTTTGGGCATACTCTTGCGACATAAAGACACAGAAAATATCTGCGATCTCCTGCTATTGAGTTTATCTATATTTCACAATTAAAATTGGCAACAATGTCCGATGATGATCAAGTATATTTCTGAACAACGTTTTAAAAGAACATGCATAACTTAGGAGATTCTGGTAAGGAAAAATACCCTGTGATTTAAGAGGGATGTGATAACACGGACAAGGAGAAGGAGCCCACAGGCAAAGAGGAAATACAAAGGTCAAAAAAAGAAAAGCCGCAAGCTATAGAAAAAATCTCAACTGGGGAAAATTCTGTTCTGGATATATCTCTGGATAAGTCTCCAAAAAAGGACTTTCCAATTGTAGGCATCGGGGCATCGGCTGGTGGGCTAGCTGCATTCGAAGCCTTCTTTTCAGCCATGCCCTCAGACACCTATCCCGGAGCGGCTTTTGTCCTGATACAGCACCTGGATCCTAATTATAAAAGCATTCTTTCCGACCTGATCAGGAGCTTTACCAGGATGCCTGTATACGAAGTTACAAATTGGATAAATATTGAGCCGAACTGTGTTTATATCATCCCGCCTAACCGCGATATGGTTCTTCGGGATGGCGTGCTCCAGTTGATAGAGCCATCCCAGCCGCGTGGTCGTCGCCTGCCGATTGATATATTTTTCAGCTCTCTGGCCCAGGACAAAAAAGAAAAGGCTATTGGTATTGTCCTCTCGGGTACCGGTAGCGACGGCACAAAAGGGGTGCAGGCTATCAAGGCTGAGGGAGGAATGGTAATGGCACAGGCCCCCGAGTCCAGCGAATACAACAATATGCCTCTTAGTGCTATTGCTACAGGTCAGGTGGATTACGTCCTGAAGCCTGAAGAGATGCCTGCACAGCTCATTAATTATATTGCCTATGTATTCGGTAAAACACGCCAGGTAACCTCAAAATTTGAATGCCTGATGAAAAATATATTCAATTTTCTTCACATCAAGACTGGTCATGACTTTTCTCACTACAAATACGGTACCATCAATCGGCGCGTTGAACGGCGCATGGCTATCCGAAATATTGAGAATGTGGATGAGTATGTGCATTATTTAGAGCAAAAGCCCGCTGAGGTGGAAGCTCTCTTTCATGACCTTTTAATCGGCGTCACCAGTTTCTTCCGTAATCCTGAAGCTTATGAAGCACTCCAGGAACAGGTTATCCCGTGTCTCTTTGTCGGCAAGTACCCAGAGTCATCAATACGTATCTGGGTGCCCGGATGTTCCACAGGTGAAGAGGCATATTCCATAGCCATTTTACTCCAGGAACAGATGGATAACTTTGACCAAAATTTCAAGGTGCAAATTTTCGCCACTGATATTGACAGTAAGGCTATTGAAAAGGCCCGTAGCGGTCTCTATCCAGCCAATATTGCCGCTGATATGTCCTCTGAAGGGCTTAAGCGTTTCTTCACTCTGGATTCAGACGGCTACTACCATATTCATCATAATATCCGTGAAATGGTTATTTTTTCCGAACAGGATATCATTAAGGATCCTCCATTTTCTAAGCTTGACCTCATCAGTTGTCGCAACTTGCTGATCTATATGGACAAAGAACTGCAGAAGAAACTAATTCCCCTCTTCCACTACGCTTTGAACCCTGGTGGATTTCTCTTTCTTGGTCCTTCCGAAAATGTGGGCGAGTTCATAAATCTTTTTGACACACTGGACCGCAAGTCAAAACTCTATATTAAAAAAGGAGGTCATAGCAGTGAGTATTTCCTTTCCATAGGGACTTTTATTTCACCATCGATGAAAAGCGAAGCCAGAAAACCTTCAGGCAACGTTCCTGTCGAAATCAGACCTAAACTGCGAGAGCTGACCGAGCACGCAATGCTGCAATATTATGCCCCTGCCAGTGTTTTGATCGACGAACACGGTAATATCCTGTATATTTATGGCCGTACTGGCATGTACCTTGAACCAGCTTCGGGTGAAATCGGCATGAACATCTTGAGTATGGCTCGAGAGGGATTAAGATCAGAACTGACTACGGCCCTGCACAGAGCCGTCATAAATAAAGCGCCAGTGTTTCATCCCAGAGTGCGAGTTAAAACCAACGGCAATTTCACTACAATTAATCTGGCGGTAAGACCTGTAGAGCGAAACCATGATACAACCACCTGGCTAAACTTATTCTTGGTCACTTTTGAGGAAACGCTGGAGTTGGAGCAGATCGAAACCGAAAAGGCTATCTCTACAGATGCTGGCGAAAAAGCCTGTGAAACGGATGTGGATGTGCGAATCTTAAAGCTAAAAAAGGAGCTACAGGCCAAGGAAGAAAGCCTCAAAGCTTCCAATGAGGAACTGACAACTTCCAATGAAGAACTTAAATCTGCCAACGAAGAAATGCAGTCAGTCAACGAGGAACTACAGTCCACAAATGAGGAACTGGAGACTTCAAGGGAGGAACTGCAATCCGTAAATGAAGAACTGGGCACGGTTAATATCGAGCTGCAAAACAGGGTAGCTGAACTGTCTCAAGCCAATAACGACATGAATAACCTGCTGGCTGGAACAGGCATCGGCACTATCTTTGTGGACCATCAACTACGTATCATGCGCTTCACTCCTCCAGTTACACGTTTGATAAATCTGATCCCATCAGACATTGGAAGGCCGGTTGGACATATTGTCTCAAATCTTCTGGGCTATGACCGCTTGGTAGAGGACATAAAAGAGGTGCTGGACAGCCTGATACCCAAAGATATTGAGGTCCAGACTAAGGAGAATACCTGGTATTTGCTGGGCATCCGGCCTTATCGCACTCTTGAAAACACTATTGAAGGAGCGGTAATTACTTTTACGGATATTACCGAGATGAAACGGGTGAGGCTTAAGGAGTCTGAAACTATGTGCCGCCTGGTTGCAGTAGCGCACGATGCAAGCGATGCTATAACGTTGCAGGACATGGAAGGCAACATCCTGGCCTGGAACCCAAAGGCAGAGAGTATTTATGGCTGGAGTGAAGCCGAAGCACTCTCAATGAATGTTAGCAGCATGATCCCGGAAGGTCGGAAAACAGAAGAGCTACTTATAGTGAAAAAGCTTAGCCGGGCTGAGGTCCTTGAACCTTACCGCACCCAAAGAATTACCAAGGATGGCAGGATAGTGGATATATGGCTGACCGCCACTTCACTGGTAAACGAAGCAGGTGAAGTATATGCTATTGCAACCACGGAGCGGGAAATCAAATTAGAAGATAATGAGAAGAAGAGCCCGAAATAAAAGGACTTTCCAGATCATGAGGTCTCAAAACTCGACCTATTTCTACAATTGATAATTTGTATTGTTGATTTTGGATTTAGATCATAATTTATTCTGAAATTAAGGAATACATTTACCTTGAAGTCGAATATATATTCAACTGTAGAGTCAATTGTAGTTTTGAGACTGCTTGAGATGATACCTTTGTATAGGCTCAAGGAAGATCCCTTGATAAAAATCACTTGATCCTTGATAAAAATCACTCGATATCAGAAAATTTTGAGTCGCTGCCTCTTCAAAGAAAGTATTAATATAGAATAATATTAAAGTAAATTAATGAATTAAGTTATTTTATAAGACCAGATAAGAATCATCTTGCTCAGTAGATACGCGTTAATTTTTATTATTCAATTTATATATAAAACACGATTGTTGGAGTCAGTCTCGATTAAATCTGAAAAAAATTAACAGAACATATGTTTACGAGAACTAAATCTGTTCTTGTGCTTAACATTTTTCAGTAATTAACTTCAGGGTTTAAATACTATAGCCGAAATTGTGAAAAATAAGAAGATTGGGGCGCGTATAGTCATGCCTGTAATTGTTGCAACAACAAACTTCATTGCGCCTCATTGGGCAATTGCATTATTTAGCCTCGTGACTAGATTGAGATAAGAAACATTTGCCTTTACATTCTTCTATTTGGAGGAAAGTTGGAGTGAAAGAAAGCCTGAGGAAATCTGGCATTGATATTATTGGAGATGTACCCTGGGGTACACATATTTGTCAATTCTATCAAACAAAAGAAGATTTAATAGATACACTGGTTCATTACTTCAAGACAGGACTGAATAATAACGAGTTTTGCTTGTGGATTCTGTCAGAGCCCCTGAAAGTAAAAGATGCAAAAGAATTCCTGAGAATGGCTGTTCCTTATATTGATAGTTATTTGGATAAAGGACAGATACAAATTCTTCCTTATAGTCGGTTTTATGCAGAAGAGGGCGTTTTTGATTCGGAGAGAGTCTTAAGCAGTCTTGTTGAAAAACTCAACCAGGCCCTGGCAAGTGGATACGATGGATTGAGGTTGAGTGGAAATGCTTTGTGGCTGGATAAAGAGAATTGGAGTGATTTTGTTAACTATGAGATAAAACTGGACAGTGCCACAGGCAATTATCAGATGATCGCGCTCTGTACCTATTTTCTTGACAAGTTCGATGCAACCAAAATCATCGAGGTGGCTATTAACCACCAGATTGTGTTAATCAAGAGGGACGGAAAATTGGAACAGATAAAAAATTCCAAGCGTGAAAAAGAAGAAGAAAAAATCAGGAGTTTAGCAGATATTGTGGAGTCCTCAAATGATGCTATTTTAACTATCTCGCTTGATGGTACTATTACCAGCTGGAACAAAGGTGCAGAGCAAACTTATGGTTATTCAGCTAAAGAAATTATTGGGAAACCCATATCCATCCTTGAACCGCCCATCTTAATTGAGGAAACAGAAGAATTAATTGAACTGTTTAAACAGGGAGACAAAATCCACAATTATGAGACTTTGCGGTTAAGAGAAGACGGCAGGATAATAAACGTTTCAGTAACTTTTTCTCCGATTTTTGACGCCTTTAAAAAGCTGGTTTCTATCTCAGTTATCTCCAGAGATATGACCAGAAGTAAAAGAGTCGAAGAAAAACTCCGGAAGAGTGAAGAAAGATACAGAATCGCTACAGAGCAGACAGGGCAAGTGGTATATGAATATGATTTAAGAACAGATAAGAGTAGCTGGGCAGGTGCTATAGAAAAAGTTACAGGGTATAGCCTTGAAGAGTTTCAGAGGTTTGGAAAGAAAGTATGGCTTAAAAATATTCATCTGACAGATATGAGTAGTGGGGATGAAAAGTTTCAGAGTGCAAGAAAGACTGGAGGTAGATTTAAGGAAGAATTAAGATTGAGAAAAAAAGATGGAAGTTGCATTTATATAGAAAATAACGGAGTCTGGCTTACAGGTTATGATAGCCAGCCTTGTGAAGCTATAGGAGTATTGAAAGACATTACTGAAAGAAAAAAGACAGAAAATTTCCTTAAAAGTATAGAAACTGCCCGTAAGAAGGAAATCCATCACAGGATAAAGAATAACCTTCAGGTAATTTCTTCTCTTCTCGATCTTCAGGCTGATAAGTTCAATGATACGAAAGTTGTTGAAGCTTTCAGGGAAAGCCAGAATAGAGTATTATCTATGGCTCTCATCCACGAAGAGCTGCACGAAGGCATGGGAAGCGATGTACTGAACTCTTCTAAATATCTAGAGAGGCTTGTTGAGAACATTTTCCAGACGTACAGATCTAGAAATGCCGATATTATATTGAACATGGATCTGGAAGAAAATATTTTCTTTGATATGGATACTGTAGTTCCGTTAGGGCTAATCGTCAATGAACTCGTTTCAAATTCTCTTAAACATGCATTTGTCGACAGAGATAACGGGCAGATTCAAATTGAACTTTGTAAAGGAGAATCAATCGGATGTAAAGACAATACAGCAGGAAGCAAACAAGAGGAATTTCACGGTACCAGTTTTATCCTGATAGTCTCAGACAATGGAGTAGGTATACCTGGAGATTTTGATCTGGAGAATCCTGCTAGCCTTGGCATGCAACTGGTAAACACTCTCATAGACCAGTTAGAAGGCAAACTTGAACTAAAAAAAGGCAATGGGACGGAATTTACTATAAAATTTAGAGTGATGTAAAAAAGTATAAATGTAACAAAAAATTGTATGCAGGTTACTGGTTTTAGTTTTTTATAAGAAATAGTTATGTGTGCAGGTTACTGGTTTTAGTTTTTAATAAGAAATAGTTATGTGTGCAGGTTACTGGTTTTAGTTTTTAATAAGAAATAGCTATCACCAATTATTATCTCCCGCATGTACCCGACAGGGACTTTCTCCTCCATATGCAGTGACGCCTTGCTAGATGGTATGTTTAGGACTTACGCAGTTGAACTGAAAAATCAACAGCATCAGATCGTTAACTGTCTAAACCGTAACTTTAATCCACAGTCTTTGGCGTAATTGATTTTGTTCCTTAACTTCATAAGTCCTAAAAACTGATTCAGTCGACAGCAACCACCGGATGCAACAAAAGTAAAGTAGATGAAACAAAAGGGAAATGTAAGCATGAAAATATTACTAATTAACGTTTAAATTAAAGTTTAACGAAAAGAGGTTACCAAAAGAATAGTCAGAAGAGTTATCAAAAGAATTGTCAAAAATCATATAATAAAAAGCCTTTTAAACTTATAAAGTGATCCATAAGGCCTGGTCCAATTTTAATGTAGTTTAGTTCTGTACTCAGTTAAGTTAGTACTTATTTAAGTTACCTTATTTAAGTTACCTTATTTAAGTTACCTTAGTTAAGTTACCTTAGTTAAGTTACCTTATTTAAGTTACCTTATTCAAGTTACCTTATTCAAGTTACATACTTTCTTTGTACGTCTTCTTTATACATCGGGACTTGACCCTATGGACCAATTATTACTATGTAAGTAATGGTATATAAGTAATGGTATAATAAAAGACAATATACTTTTTTTAGCTGTGTTGCAAGAAAGGTATAACCTAATTTAGAGGCTTGAATTAAGGCTTTGGGCAAAATACAGGCAAACTATTTAAAAGGGTTACAGATACAGTCGACAAACTGCCCATAATGCAGGCAGATCTGCCTGATTAATGAAATAATTACCTGATCCCATTGCCTAATCCTATTGCCTAACCATATTACCTGACTCGGGCTGGCCAGCCAGGTTTTGTTCAAGCGTTAACATATTCCCAGGGCTGTAAAGAGCTTCTTTAAATCTGCCTTTGACTTCTCAACAAAAACTCCTCTCGTTCCCGAGATCATAACGGTCCAGTCGCCGCCGCTGTACATCCAGTTCTGCTGAGGTACCCAGTTCATCTTGTAGAGTTGCGTGTAAGCACTGGCCAGAGCATCAAATATCAGGTTCACGGTTCCACAGAACTTGGCAGTTATCTCGGCCATCTCTTTTGGCATCGCATCCCTTGACTTATTAGATAAAAATGTGATGGACCAGAAAATAATAAAAAGTCTCAAAAATATATAAATATGCACAAATACTTTAAAAAATAGAAATGGAAGTAGAAAATACATTTATAAGTACGGACTATCCTAAAAAAGAATAATAAGATTTGAAATTCCCTTAAGAACAAACTGTAACAATAAAAACACTGAGTCCTCAAAAGGTCAATAAAGGTTAAATTAAGATTAAACAAAAACCAACATAGGTGTTAATAAGGGTCAATAAAATCTAAATGGTTAAGCTTTAAATTGAATATCAGCTTAAAATTACATAGATTTTGATTTGATCTGTTGATTTCCTAAATTTCACAATCGTAAGATGTGAGGAATAAGATGAAAACAAAAATACTTGTGCTGCTTCTTATATTCGGCGCCGTTTTACTTTCAGGATGCACAGGGAATGAACAACCCTCAACAGAGGAAAATGCAACCCCGGAGGGAACCGTAACTCCTGTGGAAAATACAACTGTTGTAGATACACCGGAAGAAAATGTAACCACTGAAGAAAACGCAACCCCTGAAGAAAACCTAACCCCTGAAGAAAACCTAACCTCGGAAGAAAACCTAACCTCGGAAGAAAGCGTAACTTCGGGAGACAATGGAAGACTTAATATCTCATCTTCTGAAATTAAAGACACTCCATATGTGTTAAGACTGATCAATAACAGAATAAGTTCCTCAAGTCTTGAAATAAAAAAGGGAGAATCAGTTTCCTGGGTAAATATGGAAGACAGCCCAAAAAGGGTCCTTACCCTCGTGAGTGAAGAAAAGATTTTCAATGATACAAGACTTTCGTACAAACGTACTTTTACATATACCTTCAACGAGACAGGGGACTACAAATTCAGTGTTGTCGGTCAGTCCAGAATGAATGTCACCGTTAGTGTTGATGAACCCTGATAAATAGTTTCTAAAAATTAAAGAGTTGAAAGTTCAGGGAATATCAAGCTTGATGAATGTTCTAACTATTTGCAGGAAAGGCCAATAAAATTTTGGCCAATAAAATTTCCTGGCAATCTATTTTTGAAGCTTTTTAAATCAGGACATCTCTGGGCAAACATATATCTTAATTTGCTTCTCCTTAAGTATGCATGTTCTTTTCTAAGGCTTTCTGAGGCCTTTAGAACTACGTTCCTAAACAACATACAAACTAGTATTAAAATTCGTTCCCGATTACTAAAATTCGCCACTTATTACTGAAATTATCTGATTATTACTAAAATTAGTTCCTCATTATATGATCCAGATCAGCGCTTATCATCCGAAATTCACGCCTTCGCTTCAAAAATAACTCCGGCTGAAAGAACTGTTCTAAGAAAGCATTATTATTTATAAATGGCTTATATTAAACTGGGAATACAAAAGGTAGATTAGTAATAAGGGGAAGGGGATTGAAAACAAAAAAAATAATTCTCCTCCTGATAGCCCTATCAGTAATAATATCAGGCTGCCTGAGCTCGGAAGACGAAAAGGATAATGGGAAAAAAGACCGAGAGGCAAGCGGCAGTTCAGGAGGTTCGCAAAGACAAAGAGAAGTGAGAACGCCCGTAGGAATGCAGGAAGAAACGTGGACGCCGGAAAAAACGGAAACTGAAGGGGAAATGTGTACACCGGAAAAAACGGAAACAAAGGAAGAAACGGGAACTCAGGAAGAAACGGGAACACAGGTAGATTTAGACACGCCAGAAGACGCGGGAATTTCCGGAATGACTAATGAACCTGAGATGGAGCAAACAGAAGCCTGGACCGGGGAAAGGGGGCAAGCTGGAACCATCCAGCCTGGTGAAACAGTACCGACGTCACATCTTGTAAGGCTTAAGAATTATCTTATGATTCCTTCAAGCCTGAAAATCAATATAGGAGATACAGTTGTTTGGAGAAATTACCAGGAGTCCAGTGTGCTTACCCTGACCAGCAAGGAGCGCCTTTTCGAGGACCAAAGGCTTGTATATGGAAATACTCTGGAGTATACGTTCAATGAGTCAGGAAGCTACAATTTCAGTGTAAAAGGATATCCTAAAATGCAGACGACCATCACTGTAAAATAAGATCCCAAAGTATAGCAGTTTCAAATGACATATAAAACTATAGTCGAAGGCACAACAAAGGTTTCAGTTCCGGTACCGCCTCCGGATGCAACCTTCCCTCCCTCGGCAGCTCCGGTTTTTTACAATCCGGAGATGGAGCTTAACCGCGATATTAATGTTGCAGCTACGGCTGCATTTGTGAAAAGGCTTCTTTCGAGAAAAGAGCTTCTCAGGGAAGAAGTCCGCTATGTGGACGCTTTTTCAGCGTCAGGGATAAGGGGGCTTCGGATTGCAGGCGAAGTAGGGATCCATGCGACTATGAATGACTGGAGTCCCGAAGCGTTTGAACTTATAAAGGAAAATATCAAAATTAACGGGCTTGAGGAAAAAACCCTGGCTACCCGCAAGAGTGCAAATGTGCTGCTTCACGAGCAAAAATACCATATCGTGGACATTGACCCTTTTGGTACTCCTTCGCCCTTCCTGGACGCAGCATCAGCCTCGGTCAGGAGTATGCTGTCGGTTACAGCAACAGATACTGCTCCCTTATGCGGGGCCCACCTGAAAGCCGGGATACGGAAATATGCGGCTGTACCCCTTAATACGGAATATCACAGTGAAATGGGGCTTCGAGTCCTCCTGGGGGCGTGTGCCAGAGAGCTTGCAAAGCATGAAAAAGGAATGTCACCTCTGCTTTCCCATGTGACGCGCCATTATGTTCGCGCATACCTCGACGTCCTCCCTGGAACAAAACAAACTGACCGAACTCTAAAGTCAATAGGCTTCAGTATTCATTGTCCGAAATGCGGGTTTAGAGGGCCTGTATACGGACTTGCAGTACATATCGAGAAAGAATGCCCTGTTTGTGGGGCTTCCACACAAATTGCAGGCCCTCTATGGCTTGGGCCATTCAGGGAACAGGCATTCTGTGATGAGGTTATTTCCGAACTTGAAGTGCATCCTCTAAACACAAAAGATAAAGCAAAAAAAATAATTACTTTCTGCAGGGACGAGCTCGATATCCCGATGTTCTATGACCAGCATGTTATCTGTAAAGAACTTGGAGCTTCTGCAACCGGGATCGAAATCCTGATAATAGCCCTTAAAGCCCACGGATTTGAAGCATCAAGGACTCATTTCAGCGGTACTTCATTCCGAACCGATGCGCCTATTGCAGAAATTAAGGAAATAATCAGGGCGCTTTCAGAGTGAGTTCCTCAGATAAAAATGCAGAGGTAAAAGTAAAGGTTAGGAATTGTCTCAGTATTATCCACTGAAGGATCCCAGTATTATATAAACCACTGAAGAATCCCAGTATTATATAAACCATTGAAGAATCCCAGTATTATATAAACCATTGAAGAATACTTAAAGTGCTTTGAATCAGACCTAGAAGTAACCCGCTAGAGAAATTCCAATGTGATATTATGTCCGACGAAAATCCAGAAAAGTTGTTTTTGCAGGAAAAACCCACTCGTGCGCTGCTGTTTATAGGCTCAATGGGTAAGACCTATGCGTCTGTCATTTCTAAAGAGATAGACTCCACTTTTGCCCATACAACAAGGATCCTCGCGAAAATGGAACAGTGCGGACTTATAAGATTCACATTCGAGGGGCGGATAAAGTTTGTCGAACTTACAGAATACGGAAGAGAGGTCGAAGCTGCTCTTAAAGAGTTCAGGGATTTAATTGAAGAGGAGCCTTTGAAGGATAAGAAAGAGGAGTCTCTGGATAATGGTCCTGAAAGGGAAGAAGCTGTAGAAAAGGAAGGCGGTCAAGGATCTGAACAGGCAGAAGAGCTTGACCCTCTGAATGCCGAAATTTTTGAGAAAATCCAAAAACTCAGGAACAAAATCGAAGGTATCCATAGGGACGCAATCAAGCAGGGAGATAGTAAGGATACAATTTCCCGGAAACTTGGCCCTTATAGCAGGGACATTAAAAAACTTCAGAATCAGATTGAAAGGGCAGAAAGCCCCATTAATGAGACTGTAATCTCAGCTCTGGAAGAAAGTGAAAAGCTTCTGGAAGCTTACCTCAGGAGCTGAGGAATTATTCAGTTCCCGGTAAAAACAAAGCAGAAGAAAAAATTGGTAGGAAAAATATGATAAAAGTTGTAACCCTCCAGCATATTTACGGAAAGAACCGGGAAAGAATGGCTGGGCTTTTGAAAACTCTGGTCGAGAATGAATTGAAAGACCTTGAAGTAAAAATTGCGATTTCTATTACCCCTGAAAACTGGGTTGAGTTCACCCTTGAAGGCGAGGATGAGGAAGTGTCTGCGAATCTGCTGGCCACCAGATATGGGACACCTGCAAAAAAAGCTGAACCCGGAAAGGTGTATCTGGGTTTTCTCCAGGCTTTCGGAGAGGACGCTTTTCTGGTCAATATCGGGGTGCCTGTAAAAGTTGAAACCGAAGACCTGAAAGCTCTGGGCAGCGGAAAGTCAAAACAGCTTGCCTCGAGATTCGGCCTTATCCCCCATTTGCCGGTTGAGATTGAGGTTATTAAGGCTAATAAGAATTTAAAAGCTCGTCTCACCAAAAAGCAGCTTGATATCTGGTGGGGATGGAAAAAAGCAGCTACTGATAGGGTAACTGTTAACGGGGCAACCCGCTCGGAAATCAAAAGCGCGATTAAAAAAACAGGTCATGGAAGGGACATTTACGAAATCGAGCGCCTTGGGTTGCTGGAACATGCAATCGTCTGCCGGGAAAACACCGACGGGCCTGGTATAGTTGCAGCAATAGGGCCTCGCCTGAAATCCGAGATGGGAGTCGTAATCGGTGACGCTCGCTGAAAGCTGCACTCTGATAGGGAAAATATGACGGGGAAAATAGGCTGAAGCCCGAAAAAAAGAGATGTCCTGAGTAAAATTTTATAAGCCAGTTAGTTTTGAGAATAGATGGACACTTGAAATCCAGAGTTATTAATAATAATTCATATGTAATACTGTCAGTGCGGCAAAGGAATTTATACTGTTATCTTAAAAAGGCAGTGTTTATGTCCTGATCCGTAACACTCGGTCTCGGTAACTCTGTACTCCTTCTCGAGTTTTCCTTTGAGAATTCCCTCAATAATACCTTCCGTTAAGGTGCAAAAAGGTTTTCCTATTATCGGTGTTGATCTGGCTTTGAAATTGTCTTCAATCTGAAGAGCAGGAGGGTCCACAAGTACTGTAACCCTGCACTTCCCCTGGAATTCCAGAAAATCCCCTATTTCCCTCAGGAGTTCTTCAGGAGTCTCGGATTCAAAAATGTGGGAAACAGATCTTCCGAGATCGGTTCCTATTATTTTTACAACAGGGGTATTATCAATCCCATATGCTTCAAAGCCAAAGTAAAGCGCATGGAGCAGGATTTCTGTGAAGCAGGACCTATTGTTTCCGCATGCAGGAACCTTTTCCAGTAAACTTCTGTAATGCTCTGTGAAAGGCTCCTGAGAACAGCCCATGTAGCGGGAAGTGAGATAATAAATTTTTCGGCGGCGATCTACCGGGTCAAAGTTTTCTTCCACAAGCTCGCATGACCTTAGATTGTTGAGGTGTACGGAAATAGTTGATTTGGCTTTTGCTGTAAATTTTACGATTTCATCAAACGACCTGGGTTCTTCCCTGAGCAAGTTAAGGATCTGGAGTTTCACAGGACTGCCTATTGCTACCAGTCCGTTATCATTGTAAAAAAACTCGGTTTTATTCTCAGGTTTTGCCATAATATCTTTAGATAAGTTGTATTTAGAATATATAAATCGTTCGCACGCCCACGAATAATTTCACATTATATATATTTATATGTCTATAATAAATTTGGGCTGTGTAAACTAACAGAAGGTAAGGTTAGTTTTCTTAATCACGTCCTCGATAATTAAAAGGCCTTTCTCTAACTCTTCCTTCTTGATGTTTAGTGCGGGAAATATCCTGATTCCATTACCCTGAGTTTGAGTGACAAATAAGCCTCTTACCAAACACTCATTTTTGACATTTGAAGCGATGTCTTCGCTCTGGAATTCGACCATAATAAGAAGCCCTTTTCCCCGTATGTCGGCAATTACATTCCCATAAATTTTTGGCCATAAACTCATTTTTTCCAGGGCAAAAGAGCCCATTTCTTTCACATTTTGGGAAATGTTGTTATCTATCAGGTATTTTATCACTGCGTAGGAAACGGCACAACCAAGAGGATTGCCACAGTATGTACCTCCGTGGTCTCCGATCTCGAGTTTCTTTGCAACGGCTTCAGACAAAGCAAAAGCACCAAATGGGAAACCACCTGCAATTCCTTTTGCCATTGTCATAAAGTCTGCTTTTGCACCACAGGAACTTGTAACAAAAGTTGGCCCTGTTCTGAAAAATCCGGTTTGGATCTCATCCACGATCAACAAGCTGCCATTCTTATTACACAGGTTGCTTACCTCTTTCAGGTATCCTTCAGAAGGTATGTGAACCCCACCTTCTCCCTGAATAGGTTCAAGAATTACTGCAGCAACATTCTCGTCCAGAGAACGTTTCATAGCCTCCAGGTCATCATAGGGAACGAACCGATAATTAGGCATCAGAGGACTATACCTATCCCTATGCTTGGCCTGACCTGTGGCCGATGTTGTACTTATCGTACGTCCGTGGAAACTTTGATCTGTAGAAATTATGTCGGGCCTGCCTGTTACTTTTCGAGCAAGTTTAATGGCAGCGTCATTTGCTTCGGCTCCGCTATTTGTGAAGAATACTCTTGTAAGATTAGAAGGTAGAATTTCTGTAAGTAAGGACAGTAGGCGTGCACGTGCAGGAGAATATGTAAGTCCCGAATTGGGGTTTTGAATTATCTTTTTTCCCTGATCAATCAGGGCTTCAGTGATAACCGGGTTTGCATGACCAATACATGTTACACCCCAACCTGCTGTGAAATCAATATACATCTTTCCTTCTTCATCCCATACATAAACTCCATCTCCTTTTTCAATTGAGATTTTCTGCTTCACGAAGAAAGGCGGAAGACACTTATCTTCTATTTCGAATGTTGTCTTGCTTGACATTATAAATCATTTCCTCTATAGCTAACCGGAAGAAATTTGAGGGTAGCACCTGGGCACTGCTTATCTTAGACCAGCTGTCCGGTATCGCTGAATTCAATTGAAGCTATTCTACTTTATCTCACGAAGGCGAGAAGACTCCCTCCTCGGTAGATCCGGTTTTACCGGATCGGACAGGTGGGAGATGAGAGCCGTCAACTTCGCCAAAATAAGTTAAGCGATTTGTTAGTATTATATACCTATAAAAAATTGTGTATACATAATGCTTTGTATTACAAATAACCTGAGATTAAATAAGAAACAATATGAAGCTCTGAAAACACTTAGTAGAGCCTCCAAAAACATGTATAATTTAGGGTTGTATAATACGAGACAGTATTTTTTTCAGAATAACAAATTTTTGAAATATCCTGATAACTATCATCTTTGTAAAGAAGATGAAAATTACAAATTAATGCAGGCTGCTACAGCTCAACAGTCGCTTAAATTTGTGGAAAGAGGAATGAGAAGTTGGTTTGGACTTCTTAAACTGTATAAAAATGGACAATTGGAAGATAAACCTAACCTCCCTCACTATCTTGACAAAGAAGGATATTTCCCTATAGCATATCCAAAAAACGCTTTTTCTTTTAAGAATGGAAAAGTTAGACTAGGAATTTCTCTTGAATTTTCAAGAAGATTTCCTAATGCGAAAAAACTATTAACTTTTTCATTACCAAAAATCTTGAAAAATAAACTATCGTATATTCAGGAAATACATGTACTTCCTATGTATGATGGAAAATATTTCAAGATTAAATATTGTTATGAGGAAAAACCTGAACCTGCTAATCTTGATTACTCTCAGTATCTTGGCATTGATCTTGGAGTTTCTAATTTTGCAACATTTGTAGATACGATTGGGACTGCCGAAATCATTGATGGCAAGTATATTAAATCTCTTAACCAATGGCATAATAAAGAAAATGCTAGGCTACAAAGTATTAAAGATAAACAGGCAATTGATAAAATAACTAACAAGCAAATTCGTTTACTTACTAAAACCGGAGTTTCTAAAATGTTAAAAAATAAAGGCTCTTGGCTACGATAATTTAAAGTCTAACAAAAAATTAATTAAGTTGCAGACCTCGCCTTATTCAAGTCTTGTTGTCGCCTAATATTGAATTGGTTTTCTGAGACCGTAATCGTTATTTATGTGATTTGTTATCTTCTTATAAGGAAGGTACCCGTTTTACTGCGTTTTATTTTAATTATTATTTTTTAGACTCTACAATTGGAGAAGTCTTCAATTTTCACTATACTGACTATAACTAAATCAGTTCAATATATATCTATTTTGTATTAAACATTTTGGAACTGCTTGCCAACATAATTACTTTTTTATTAGACCCTACAAAAAAAGTGCCTCTTGATATGGTTTCATGTATGAAAGTATAAACTCCGGTAAAAGAGCAAACAAAATTAATGAACTTATGAATAGAACTGTTAACTATCTGGTTAAACATTGTCTTAAAAACAATATAGGTAATATTCTGATTGGAGAATTAAAGGAAATAAAACAGAATATTAATCATGGCAGAAAAAATAACCAGAACTTTGTTCAGATTCCTTTTGATAAGTTCAAAGCTAAATTAGAAAGTAAATGTAATTTCTATGGAATAAAATACCAACTTGTTAATGAAGCATATACCAGTAAAACAGATGCTCTTGCTCTTGATGAAATCATAAAACAACCTTATGGTGATTCAAGAAGAATCAAGAGAGGATTGTATAAAAGTATTACTGGTCAACTAATTAATGCAGATATTAATGGAGCAATTAATATACTCCGAAAAGTAGCTGGTGATTCTGTTCTTGAACAGATAATCAGTAGTGGTCTTGTCAACAGACCTGGAAGAATCAAATTAGCGTTTGAAACTTTTAAATTAAATTGTTAACCTTGTGAGGGAAGCAAGCCCCTTCCTCAGGAGTTTTGGCGAAGCCGGAACGAACAGGGAGGGGTAGTTGACCAATCTGTTGATCTTTGAAAGTCGAACTTATTAATAATGTCTTCAGGTTCTTCTTTGTTTTGTGTGGATATCCTCATAATATTCTCATAAAAACCAATGCTTTCTTGAATTGAAAATCATCTTATCAACACGGAATAGCGAAGAGCCAGTTTATAGTTTACTTCATGCGTCTTCGGTTAAGTGAGAAATAGTGATAAATTGTCTTCAATTCCACAACATTTGTCAAATGTTATACTATTGTCAAATGTTATAATAGATAGTGAGATGGAACATGGTATTGATTTCATGTAAATATGCCGAAATTTAAGGCAGACTTTTAATGTAAAATCGATAACTTTCAGGTCAGAAAATTCCTTAGCCGATGACCTATGATATAAGTTCTGGTAATATAAACCTCTATTTTTATCTAATATTATACATCATATATATGTATAAATCTGTAAAGTATAAAACCAGAGTTATTTCTTTTTAAATGCTGTTTTTCAAATATTGCCCGGAAATTTCAGTTAAGGTGCTCAAAGCCTGAATAAGAGGTGAACCATGAATTTTAAAGGACATCACAAATTTTTAATTTGTCTTGCAGCAATTTTCGTATTTTTGCCAGGATGTATAGACTCTACTGAGCAAATGAATGCCGACTCTGCAGAAAATTCGGACTCAGGATCTTTATCAGGAGTTTCAGATGCAGCGAAAAATCCATCCCAGTCATCTGAGGGTTCAAGCAGGGGTACCAATGCCGAAGCTGAGGGTTCAAGCGAGGTTGCCTCGTATGCCGACGAAACCGTTACAGAAAACCAATCAGGGTTGGTTGAGGTAAATGGAACTTCGTTATCACCTAATGCTCATGGTTCCCAGGAAGAAAAACTCAGGGTTGGGGCTTTCAATATTCAGGTCTTTGGGGTCAAAAAAGCTTCAAATTCCAGGATAATGAATACGCTTGCAGAAATTCTCCGCACTTACGATATTGTTGCAGTACAGGAAATCAGGGACAGTTCCCAGACTGCTCTTCCTGCGCTGATAAAGGTTGTGAACAGTGAAGGGGATAATTATTCTTATGTCATTAGCGAGAGGCTTGGAAGGACTTCTAGCAAAGAGCAGTATGCATATATTTATGACTGTGACAGGGTAAAGCTGGAAGGTGATCCCTATACTTATTCCGAACCAGAAGGAACTGATCCTTTCCACAGGCAGCCTTATATAGCAACCTTTGAGGATAAGAACGAAACCTTCAGTCTTGTCCTGATAACTGTTCACACCGACCCGGACGAAGCCACCGAAGAAATCAATTCTCTTTCAACTGTTCTTGATAGCACCAGACAAACCTTCCCTGAAGAAGATAACTTCGTTATTATGGGTGACCTGAATGCGGACGGTTCTTATTTTGATGAGGATAAAGCAAATGCCCTGATCTGTGACGAGTACTGCTGGCTGATAGGCAACAGTATGGACACTACAACCGGAGACACGAACTGCACCTATGACAGAATAATAATTACCGAAGATATGGAACCTCATTTTACAGGGAACAGCGGCGTGTTCAGATATGACCTTGAATATAACCTGACTTCAGAAGAAACGGATGCTGTTTCGGATCACTATCCAGTTTATGCGGAATTTGTTTTCGATTCTACGGAGGCCTGACAGGATCGATCGGATCGGATTCTAAGAATTACTTTTGGCTCTTCATTGTTTTGTGTGGATGTCCTCATAATATTCTCATAAAAACCACTGCAGTCTTGAATTGAAAATCATCTTATCCATAGGGAATGACAAAGGGCTAAACAAAATATTACCTATACTAGTGTCATGGCAACTTAATTATGATACACAATGTAGACAATTTATTATCAGCATAAAATTATTTTTTTGATTGTGTGATTATTGGTAGTAATTTTGTAATTATTGGTAGTAAAAGTGTCATGATAAAAGTAGAGATTGCTTTGAAATCAAGTCTCTTATGGTATATCTCTTTTATTTTTCTTTCTTTTTTCTCAAGAATATCTAGAATCATTTTTGATTCGTTCAGCTTTTTTTCGTTATTATTATCCTTTTTGTTAGAACTAATTTCAATTATTTTGTCATAAGTTTCCTTATACATTTCACTTATTTTTTTGAGCTCTGATTTTACACCTTTGTCAATTAAATTTTCGATTGTTTGATATGTTATTATGAAAAGAATTACACCTACAAGGAGCATCAAACTCAGTATAATTAACTCAATTGTAATTATTGAACTAGGTGATATGGAAATAAATATAATCGCAGTTGGTGATATACTTGCGATCATAGCCAGCGTTATAATTATGAAATAACTGCTCACGATCAATAGAATAAAATATTTCAGGGATTTAAGTCCTCCTGCTTCATCAATGTCAAATACATTGATACTTATCGAATATCTTTCCCTCAGTTCTTTTATAATAATGACTAATTCGATCATTATCCAGATAATTACTGCCATTAAGAAAAGAACTAAGTACATAACGATGTCATTGAATATGTCAAGCAGTAGTGACCAAAACGTAGGTTCATGTTCAGATAAATAATAGTAATCAGGTTTTGTCCCATTAAATAATATATACTCCAATAATCCGTGTAGTTCTGGTATTGCGAAAGGAATGAGGACGATAATTATTGTCAAGTAATATAGCCAAGATTTGCATAATTTTTTATTTAAAAAGTATAAAAATATAAGGTACTGATTATCTTGAAATAGTGGCTTAAGTTTTTTAAACGTTTGATGTACATTGGAATAGAAGTAATTAATCAGAGCAAATTCATATCCTAATATAATACTTGGTCCTATTGAACCAAGTATTTGGGCATAATAAAGTTGATCCTGATAATAAAAATGAAAAATTTTCACTTTGGTTGTAAAAAATAAATAGATTAAAATAATGACTCCAGATAGTATAGGAGAAATAAACAAGTAATTTGCTGATATTTTGTTGTAAATTTCTTGAATTTTCATGTTCTCATAAATTTAATTTTACTCGTTTGTTTTTTCGCAGACTCAAGTGCTACAGAATAAGTAATTGAAGAACTTATCCCAAAATTCAATATTGCTTCTCAGAATATCGACCTCCTAATAACATTTCAGATTATGGGATAATAGTTATGAGACTCTATGATTTTTGAGAATAAAATTGGTTTTAGGATAAGCTCAGTAGAGTTCCTAAAAGTCTACTTCCTTACCCTGTTTTTCGGAAGCCAACATAAGATGTTTAGAAAACCAATTTGCCAAAACTATTTTATCTACTTAGGGTCAGTTGTATTTCTTGTTGTTCAAACACATCAAATTTAAACTGACTTTCCAAGCTTTTGTATCCTTCGAGTTCCAAGCGAACTGAATACGTTTTCAGCTTATCGATTGGAAGCGACTTTGAGGTTTTCCCTACATATTTTTCGTCTAATGATATACTTGCTCCTTCTGGAATTGAATGAATGATTAAGTATGTAGATGGCTTCATCGATCCAAATGCATAGTGTGGAAATGAAAAAGAAATATCTATATAATTTCCACCTTCATCTATAGATATTTTCTTGATAGTCATTTCCGGAGGATTGGATATCTCACTTTTATTTACTAAATAACTTATTTTATTTAATGAAACAGTTCCGTGTTCTCTTACTCTCGCTTCAGCTACTTTGCGTTCGTCTAACTGTAATTCCAATGATACTTCTTTCATTTCAGAATCTATTTGCTTTATTATTAGAATATACCCATCTCCAAAATCAAGACTTTCTCCAACTCTCTTTTTTCGAAAATAATCTCCATAGAACTTAATTGAATCTCCTTCTGTTAGAATTTTTGTTTCAGAAGTAGGTGTGTCATATCCACTAACTGGCTCGTAACTTATCGTGTATGTGCCTTTAGGTGCATTTAATCTAGCCCAGTATGATCCGTTTCCCCTATATTCCCCCGTAGGTCCGAATATAGAAAACGTTGCATTTGTTAACGGAACTGAGTCAGGACTCCATTTTAGACTTGTGTATACATATATGTCACCGGTCCCATTCTTTCCGAGAACATTAGGCGAGAGTTCACTGGTGTTGACCAGGATTTCTTTGGAAGTTGATATATTGTACATGTAGATCTCAGATTGATTCCATCCATTGCGATTATCCACCCACACGATTTTATCCCCGTAAATTGCAGGAGAGTATGCTGATCCATTGGCTGTAATTTGAGTCTTCACGGAGGTGGACAAATTGTACATGTAGATATCGGCTTTACCATTGCGGTAATCTTGCCACACTATCCTGTCACCGTAGATTGCAGGAGAATCTGCTGATCCACTGGTTATAATTTGAGTTTCGGCAGAGGTGGACAAATTGTACATGTAGAACTCAGATTGATTCCATCCGTTGCGATTATCCTTCCACACGATTTTATCCCCGTAAATTGCAGGATAATCTGCTGATCCACTGGTTGTAATTTGAGTTTCTACGGAAGTGGACAAATTGTACATGTAGATTTCAGATTGATTCCATCCGTTGCGATTATCCTTCCACACGATTTTATCCCCATAAATTGCAGGATAGTATGCTGATCCATTGGTTGTAATTTGAGTTTCTACGGAGGTGGACAAATTGTACATGTAGACCTCAGATTGATTCCATCCATTGCGATTGTCCTTCCACACGATTTTATCCTCGTAAATTGCAGGAGAATCTGCTGATCCACTGGTTGTAATTTGTGTTTCCGACTGGGTAGAAAGATTATACATGTAAATATCCGAGTACTTGCTGCGACTATCCACCCACACGATTTTATCCCCGTAAATTGCAGGATAGTCTGCTGATCCACTGGCGGTAATTCGATTGTTAGTGGAATTGTTGATATTATATACGTAGATATCTTTATTCCAGTCTACATTGCGGAAACTCTGCCATACTATCCTGTTACCATATATAGCAGGAATACTTGGGCTTGAGAAATTATTGACAGCACTCATCTGCGTAGCGTTTTCATATGAATAATATTCAACAGTAAGAAATTGATTATCTACAGATTTATTCTGTGGTAAAGTTGCATTGGAATTATTTATTACAGTTAACTCTCTTGTAGAAGCAGGATCACAAACAGAGATCATAAGACATATAGTAGCCACTAAAGAAATCGTTGTTTTATTTGCTGACATTTGTTACTTCCCCACTCAAACTCTAAAAGTTAGAATTAATCGAATCCTAAAAACAAAAGTTGTCTACGGATATATAAATAATATTTATTGAATTATATATATTATTATCGCTTCTTTCTCAAAATAAGGATTAATTAATTAATTATTCTAACTTTTGGGGATTATTTCTTTTCTATCGTGTATCTTACTGCTTTTATTTCTTATTTTTTTAAATTGAAGCTTTTATACCTCCAGAATCCTTTGACACATCATAACTCTTCAGGCTGGTGCTGGATGGTGATAGGTGGAAACGAAGCAAAAAAGGCTCTTCGCTATTTTGTATTGGTTGAAAATAATTTCTTAGTTAAAAGTATTCAGATCAAATATGAAAACACCAATCTTGGATATGATTTTCAACAACAACTATTTTTATATATTGCATATGTTACTTTAACATTCAGGAGCTAAATATGAGCTTGACTATGTCACATTACAAGGTAAAGCGTCATCATTAGATCTCGTATGCCAAAGATATCGTTCGTAGTGAAATCGATAACAGCGATTGGAGTAACTGTCTAATCTGACAAAGTCAAGTGAGTTATCCATTCGAAAACCAAGTTGTTTTTACTCTTGAAAGGCTCTCTAATTAGCTTAGAATTAAAAGCTTACTGAATATCGGAGTATTCGAAAAAGATACGTCAAACTGTACTGAAAATCAAAAGCCGAGATATCCGGAAACTAAGAAAGTCAAAAGTCCGGAAAATAAAAAGTTAAAGTATCTGGAAAGGAAAATAACGCAGGACTGACTGAGTTTTTTCTTTTACCAGACAGTGTTGTTTTTCAGAGTTGCGAGAATGTTTGTGAACTCGTTGCTGAACCTGCAATTGCCAAAGTCCGGAGAATTCAGAATGTTCTTCTTTATTTCCTGCAGTCCGATCAGGAGATTTATATCGTCGCTGTATTCAAATCCTCCATCGGATGCCGTGATGTTCTCAGCAAGGACGTCAAGAAGCCTCGGGTCAAGATCATTTGTAATATATGTGTCCAGAATCAGAAGATCCGAAATTCTCTTGTAGAAGTCAATGAGCTCCTGGTAACCGGGTATCGCGTAGGCTTTTGCCATCTTTTTTTGCCTGTTCAGGTAAATCAGGTAACGGGAGATTGTGCTTATAACATTCTCGATACCCTCTTTTTTAGGGAACGCGATTGGGAACCTTTTCAGCATTTGTGAATTAAGTTTGCCTCTGCTCTGCACCTCTTTGCGTCTCCAGACCTCAGGAAAAGCCTTTGCTATTGAAGAGTTGAGTACAGCCGTAACATAATGGTAGAGTGTGGGGTCTCCGAGAACAACACCTACACCGTTTGCAAAAACATGCTTTCCGGTAGGATCATATGAGGCCTGAATGCGGGAGTTGCTGGTAATGATGATTTTAGGTGTGTTTATATACCGCAGGAAACTTTCATTTTCGAAACGGTAATCAGCCGAAATGAGTTCCTGTGTTTTGGCCTCAGACTGCTGTTTGATTTCCATTGACTGCTGTTTGATTTCCATTAGCTGTTTATAAGCTGCAGGAAATTTTGCTTTCAGTTCCTCGGGCTGGAATATCCTGTATTCTTTCCTTATGTTATTGTCAAGGATTTCATAAGGCACCATAAACTGGTACTGAGTTGATTGAACCGTAAATTCATTCGAAACGGAATCATCTACATAAGGGTATATGAGTTCTTTTTCCATACCCGCCTGTTCTATATTCACATTTATCTGAGAGTCTTTGCAGACGCAGGATGCATCTGTACAGTTCTCGCTTGAAAGGCCAGCTTTTTGTAAAAAATCGTTTGTGGGGGGTACACCTTCAAAAACTTCTATTGAAATGTCTTCTAGGGTTCTAGGGATTTTGCTCAGCCTTTCTACAATATAGTCCTTACTCCAGAACATATATTTCACTTCTTTTTTATATATATAGGGAATTCTGGGTAAATGGTTTCTTTGTCGTGGGTTGGGTTCTCAAAAATTCGTTTTTGATTTTGAAGCACCTGATTGTTAACTCCTCAGAATCTCCATACTAAACTTTGAATATACCTCTTAATATAATAATTTATTCATAATAAAGGTTAACAAATGAAACCGAACTTTTTAAGTTAACATAAAAAAGTGAGAACTAACGCCATTGAGTGAGATAAATCCTTTCAGGAAAAGGCAGTTTTTTTAAAATAAAGGTAATTATTCCAGGTTTACAAACCTGAAAAAACTCTCAATGCCTTTCTTGCATTATCCAGCATATTATGGTCGTTGTTGAAATAAATGTAGGTTTTCTCAGGCCCAAATTCACGGATTTTCCTGATAGTTTCGCTAATTTCCGCCTGAGAATAATCATAACTGTACCAGCCTTCTCTTCCGTGCATTCTCATATACACGTTTTTTCCGGGGAAGATGCGGTTTTTGTAGTCAGGTGAGTCTACGGACACCAGGGTTACTTTCCTCATAAGCTCTTCACACGCCTCATAATTTCCCAGCAGGGCTTTGTTCCTTATCTCCAGGGCAAACCGTTTCCCAAGTTTTACGGCTTCTACAAACCTGAGTGCCCTTTCGATATCATCAAACTTTGGAGGCACCTGAAATAAGTAAAAATCAATGAGATGATCCATGGGTCGGAAAAGCTCAAGGAAATTTCCCAGAGTTTCCAGGGAACTTTCACTGAGTTGTCGCCAGTGGGTTATAGACCTGTGCACTTTTATGCTCCATCGTAGTTCAGTCCCCTTCCTGTTCCAGCCTTCAACCTGCTCAGGCGAGGGAAACCTGTAATAACTGGCATTAAGTTCAACACTGTTCAGCCCGGAATTCTGGATAAACCAATCAAGGTTCTTCTTTTTGTTCCAATCATAATACCAGCCGCTTGTACCCACAAATGCCTCCATAAAGTCCCCTTTTATACATCGGTCTGATAGCAGATCTATTTTTGGTTTATTCCTATTTATAACCTGACTTCCGCTTTTTTAAGCGCATAAATTCAATTTTTCCATAATTTCTTTTTGCTTTCTTGTGAGTTCTGTAACTATTACCTCTCCATTTTGCAGTTCTACTTTTCTGATCTTCTCAAGCTCTAAAAGTAAACTCTCTACTGTATAATCCTCAATAATTTTTGTTTCCTTCATCATACTCAGTAGCTTCATTCTAATAATTAGTCCGATAAAGCAGACAAAAATGAATCCCTTTGTTGTTGAATCTTTGTTTGTGTTTAGTGGAAGCGACTGAATATCATTTTTCATTACTTTGAATCCTTTCTCAACAATATCTCTTTCTCTGTAGTAAGTGAGACATTCTACCCAATCACGTTCTCCATAATAAAAAAGGAAAAACTTCCCCATTCTGTTTATTCTCTGCGATACTGCATTTTTCTTGATATTGATTTTGAAATGGTCATCTATCTTTTTCCACGAATAGAAACTTGCCATTTCCCTTGCTCTCTCTTTGAACACCTCTGCCGCATTTCTCCATCCTGGTATTGCTGTTTCTTCCAGTTTTTCCTTCATATCATAAAGACGGGAGTAAAATGTGCTTTTTTCTTCCATTTCTCTCTTTGGATCATAGAAACAGTATCCATTGATCTTGAATTCCTTTTCCTCAAGAGTCACTGGCTTTACAAATATTGGTTTTTTGTGAAACTTATGAAGATATTCCGGACTTTCGATGTCTTTTTGTACTGAACTCATAAGCTCTTTGACACTTTTAAGTGCCATTGTAGCTGGCATAATAAAAGGAATCTTTTCCCTTACTAATTCCTCAATGTTTCCCTTGCTGAAAAAGCCTCTATCCATTACCAGTGTATAGTTTTCCATTCCATGAGCTTCTATCTTTTTTAGAGTATTTTTAAGAGTTGTAACGTCTACAATACTTCCAGGATAGATGTCATACATCACCGGAATTCCTTTTTCCTTATCCACAATCATGGAGAGATTTATTTGAGGAAGATCGCAATTGTCTCTATTGTATCCGTATTCAAGAAGATTAATTAGTTGTGAGTAGCTCGATAAACTGGTAAGATCGTACATTAATGTGCGTTTTGTCCCAAGATTTCTAAACATTTTACCCATAAACATGGATGGAATGTCGCTATTACCTACTTTTGCAAGTAGATTACTGATGTTTTGACTTTTCAAGGGTAACTCAGGCCACTGGAGAGAAAGAACAGAATTCTCATACCAGGTTTTAAGGTTATACATAGCTGTAGGACGAATTACACGATTAAGTGCCATTGAAAGTATCATGTTCCTGTCTTTTTCATTGAACAGATCACCAAGATACTCTTCAATTTTGAGTTCTTCTACTATTTTCTGTAATGGAAGGAACTCACCATAGTTATAAGCATTTACAGGTTTGCTGGAAACGAAAGAAGTCTCATCTTGCACGATTTCATCGGAAGAGTTTAATGCGTCACGAACTCTAACAGGTTTACCGTTTATGTTTCTGCCAACATATTTGGATTTATGGCGAATTTGTTTCTTTTCCTTATCGTAATAAGGAATATCTTCGTACCAGTACTCAATTCCATTTATTTTCTTGATGCGGAGGATAGACTTCATGCGCTTATATAATAAGCGCATAATAGTATAGATAGTTTTTGAATTGTTGTTTGGAAATGAGTAAGTTAGTATGCATCTGCACACGAATTAAATGAGCAAAATAGGGATACAAAAAGTATGCGCTTAAAATTTGGGAATTAAGGTAGTATGCATCTGCACACGAATTAAATGAGCAAAATAGGGATACAAAAAGTATGCGCTTAAAATTTGGGAATTAAGGTTATAAGCGAAAAAGCTGGTGAGCAAAAAAGATGGTGAGCGAAAAACTGCTGTCGGGTTGCAGAAACTTAAAATAAAAAAATTGGTGTAAGATTGCAGGCACTTGAACACGAATTTGCCTATGATACCATTTTTACTGAGTCATCATTAAAGCAAGTTTTTATCAGATAACATAGAACATATTCAATACACCATGGCATGTGCAGGTAGTAGCAACGAAAAAAGTCCTGTCCTCAAGTTTTTCAAACCTCTTCTCGCTTCTGTTTTCTTCAATGGATCTTAAAAACTCAAGGATCTCCAGCAGGTTCTGCTTGAACTCCTTTCCTTTAAGCCCTCCTATTCCCGGTTTCATCTGATAGCTCTCAAAGACCCAGCCTGGAAGATGCTGAAGAAGTTTTCGTGCATATTCAGTAATGGTTTCTGGCTTTTTACGTCCAAAGGTGGGGCAGCGGTCTTTTGGGCCCGGACAGCCGTCAGGGCAGATTTCTCCTTCCCTGGCATAAGAGAGAAACAACATGCCATATTCAGGGTAACGTCCTGCGATTACATCATCAGGAAAGGAAGTTGCAAGCTTTTCAAAAAAAGACATGAGCCTTTCGTCTTCAGGTCGGATAAATAGCTCGGTTACAGGGCTATCTTCCATCTGGCTTTTTTCCAGAATCTCTTCAGCATTTTCTTCTTTTTCGGGCTTCAGAGGAAGTTTTAGAAGATCGGAAAGCAGATATGCAGCTGCATGGCAGGGAACAGCAGGGATAATGTATTCAGGGATGCCGAGACTTAGAAGAAAAGGAATGTTGTCAAGATCCATTTTATAAAAGTAGGCTTCCATCTCATTGTTTTCCAACTTGGTTTCTACCTTGTTTTCTTTATCTTCCCTTTCGTTTTCTTCTCTTTCTTTATCTTCTCTTTCGTTTTCTCCTGCTGCGCTGGAGGATTTGAATGCTTCATCCTGAAATGACTCTGAAGCTTTGTTTTTCAGAAGATTTACCAGCTCGTCTTTAGTTTTAATGATGTTTGACTTCTTGGAAGCAGGCGCATTTTCATCCTTATCGATAACGAGCACGAAGGGAAACCTGTTTTTCCGGGCGTAATCAAGGAAATCAGTGCCGATTTTTCCTCCTCCGAGGACGAGGTAATAGTTTTTGATTACGTGAATTTTCTCAAGGTGATTTATTTTTTCGTCAACTTGAGACGCTTTATATTCCATACTTTCCATAAGACACCAACCAGATAAGTTAAGGCGGCAGTAAGCTGTGAGGTTTTCTTATTTTTCGTGCGTGAAGATTACTCCTGGTTACAGATACACAAGTAAAATTACAGTACAATTACAGAATAATTAGTATAATTACAGAGATTATAAATATTACAGATATCACAGATATTACAGATCTAATTGTTCAAGGTATCCGGTAGGATCAATCAGGTTTTCAGGCATTTCTTCTGCAAACCAGTTACCTCCAAGATAATTTTTGTGAACGGTAATGGGTTCACTCCTCCAGATTTCAAAATGTAGCATACTTGGATTTTTGTTTTTCAGATTCTGGATGTAAAGCGGGCAGGAACCATCGATTTTTTCGGAGTTAAGAACCATTCCAACATGCCCTATCAAGTTTCCTGCTTCTATTTTGTCTCCTTTTCTTACGGTAAAGTCTGCAAGTTCCCCGTATTTGCAGAACAGCCCACTGCTCTGTTTTATAATCACATAATAAGTCGGGTTCCAGTAAGGCAATATTTCAGGCGAAGTCATCAGACCGGTTTCTGTGACAATTCCTCCTTCAATCGCAACTACCTCCGTATTTTCAGGGGCATAAAGATCAACCCCACAGTGATGTCGGTCACCTCTGTTTTCCCAGAAGGAGCCGTTTTCTCCTTTTTGCGGAACATGTACCTTTTTGAGGTTTGTGTTCTCAATGTCTACTTTTTCCGGCGCTGTATTTTCTTGAACCTTTATGTTTAGAGGCCAGATTCTCATGGAGTTTCAGTGTACATGAAAAGTATAAAAGCCTTTTTTGCTTTGAGATTGGCGTTTCTGCGAGTGAAAAAATAAGAAAAATAGTAGAAATAGAATGAGGAGGATCAAGCCCTCATCCTATAGTTTTAGCCTGCTGCTTTTATCCTTTGGGCTCTGCTAAGGTTCCTTCAATCAAGTTACTTGGCATCTTCCGTTGTTTCATCGATACTGGTTTCTATTCCACCATCATCGGCTGATTCTGTATTGTTTGTTTCTATTTCACCATCATCGGCTGATTCTGTATTATTTGTTTCTATTTCACCATCATCGGCTGATTCTGTGTTATTTGTTTCTGACTCGTTTACTTCCGTCTGATTTTCTGACTCATTTACTTCCGTCTGATTTTCTGACTCATTTACTTCCATCTGACTTTCTGTTCCGGTATTGCTGGTATTGAAAGCTGTCGGAGGCATCACAGATTGTTCTGGCTCAAAGCCGCCTACGAGAGGCAGGAAATCCGAATAGTTATTGCCCTGTAGCTCATACGCAGTATCAGCAATTCCGTCCCCGTCTGCATCGGTTGCGGTCTGCGAGAAACCGGTGCCGTCAGGTTTTGCCCAGAAATTGCCCCCTATATAAGGTCCGCCAACGATGTTGGTACCGGCAGTTTTTGTAATGTTCAAGCTATTTCCTTCACTGCCGTCCTTAATATTTGAGTTAAAGACATTGTTCAGGTAATTATCAAAAATGATATTGCCGTTACTTGTAGAGCTCATGAAAATACCTGAAATACTGTTCAAAGTAATTATATTTCTTGAGACAACATTATTCTGGCAGGTGCTCAGGTGAATCCCACGGCCGCTGTTGGAAGCCTCATTTCCGGAAATGTTGTTGCCTGTACTGTATGACAACAGAATTGCGTATTCCCTGTTACCCAGAACCGTATTGTTCAGGATATTGTTTCTGCCGGAGGATATCAGGTAAATACCTCTGCTGTTGCCTGAAGCTGTATTGTTATCTAAGGTATTGGTGCTTGAGTTGCTAAGATAAACCCCGTGACCTCCGTTCGAGTTCAGGATATTGTTCATAAAGTTGTTATTCGTGGAATTAACAAGTACGATACCATGGTTAACACTTGTACTTGCCGTATTATTTAATAGTGTATTCCACTGCGAGCGTATGACATAAAATCCATACCTGTTGTTTAAAGCCGTGTTATTTGATACCAGGTTGTAACCTGAATTCCGCAGGCTAATTGCCCTTCCGCCTTCCCGAACACTATTATTAAGAATAACGGTATTATTGGATAATTCCAGGTCTATTCCCAGGCTGTTATTTAACAACAGATTTTTATCGACGGTACAGTTAACAGAGTTCAGTAAAGAAATCCCTGAAGCATTATTGTTCGATACCTCATTTCCTGAGATATTGCTATTCATTCCTGATGAAATCCGTATCCCTTCCCGGTTGTTTAAAGCCAGATTATTCAAAACCGTGCTCTCGCCGGATCTTAACAGGAAAATACCACGGGTACTGTTTACCGCTTTATTGTTTGCAATGCTGCTGTTACCTGAGTCTGAGAAATAGACACCGTAAATTAAGTTTGAATCTGCAGTGTTTCCGGTAAGGTTATTACTACCCGAACTCGCTATGTAGATACCGTAACCGTTGTTTGCATTTGCGGTGTTGTTTTCCAGCCTATTATTGTTGCAGCTTTCCAGAACAATACCGTGGTTGGAGTTCATGTTTGCCGAGTTTTCAGAAAGTTCGTTCCCTTCGGAAGCAGTAAGGTAAATTCCAAACCTCTCGCCTGAAACATCGTTATTTATTATTTTGTTATAGTGTGACCACTCAACATTAATTGCTCGCTTACCCTGTGCCACCGTATTGTTGAGGACACTATTGTACATTGAATTCTTTAGATACACTCCAAGAGCGTTATCAGTGATTTTATTATTATAAACTGTACAGTTAAGAGCCCCCGATAGGATGATTCCTGCCTTGTCAATTCCGGCTCCTTTAATACTTACTCCCATGATTCTTATGTTATCGGCGTCTACAAAGAATACATCTGAAGCGTTATTACTGGCTGTAATCATGGTGTCTTCAGGATTCCCAGACTCTGACCTTATTACGAGATTGTCCTTTGTTATCACGATATTTTCGTTATAATTTCCGGGACTGATGACTATTTCATCTCCAGAAGTCGCATTATTTACTGCGGACTGTATTGATTCTCCTGGCTGAACCATGACCTCAACCGCAGTACCGATACTCGAGCTAAATACAAAAAGAAGAATAGCTACTGCTAAAGTTGCAAATTTGTTTATTTAAATCCCCCACTTTTTATTTATATTATTATTTAATTTTGTATTAATAAATCTGATTTTAAACATTAATTGATATAAGTTTATTGGATCAGAATAATATCAAAATAAAGAGATAAAAATAGAGAGTAAAAGACGATCAATAGGCATCTCAGAGAATTAAATCAAAGATTTTTTTCTTTTCTTGTGTGGCAGAGCAATTTTCTGGAAAATCCGAGAGGTTCTCTGCTTCACGTAAAGAATAAACCTAATACACGAAAAGGACTGCTCAAACTCGATGAACCAAGAAAGGCAAATAAAAAACAAGTAGAAAGGAAAATTGAGCAATAAAAAGAGTAAAAAAGAAAATAGGGAAAGAAGAAAGAATAAATAGAAATAGAAAATGGAAAAATAAGAAAGAGCAAAAAGAAGAATTTTGATCCTTAATTCTCTTTATCTAGTTATTCTTTTATTTTCTTCTATGCAGGAATGCCATAACAAGGCAAGCCACTACATAGAGCGCTTCAAATCCAGGTATGCTTGTGGTTTTATTCTTTCCTTCTTCCTGTTCGGTTTTTTGTTCAGGTTCCGTTTCCGACGCTGTACTATTTTGATCAAGTTTCGAAGTATCGGTTGAAGGCTTTGCATCAGCTACTTTTTCTACCGCTTTTCCTGTTATTGCAAAGAACGAGAAGCCCGGTGTTTCTGCCGTGAAGTACAGGTATTTACTATCTTCCTTTAATAATTTCACGGGTAGCTGTGACCATTTCTTGTCGTTGTACCTGTTTAGAGTAATTGAACTCTGGTCGATCTTCTTATCCTGCAGCCAGGACTTTTCAACCTTGAAGCATACGACAGGGTTTTCAATGTTCTTTTCTGTTGCAAACCCGCTGTTTCCAACCCAGAGGTTGAAATACTTATAGACTTCTCCCGAATCTAGGACTGAAACCAGAGTTGATTTTGCTTTGAGCTGCTCGGAAATGGTTGTTATCTTGCCTGCGGTCTTCTTTGCATCAAAGCTCACATACGCAACACAGGTTGCGTTCTTTGTGAAATCAAACAATACAGGCTTTCCGTTTGTAACTCGTGCCTGGGAAAGTTCTTTTACCTGGACATTAGTTTGAGGTTCAGGGGAACCGCCTGCTCCACCGCCTCCACCGCTGCTGTGATGGCTGCCTCCACCGCTTGAGCTACTTTCTTCTGTAGTAACAGTTATTGTGGCAGTTTTTGCGGGGGAAGTACCATTTTCATTTATCGCAGTTAAGCTAACAGTATAAGTTCCTGTGGGATAAGTGTGAATCGGATTCTGCTCGGTTGAGTTTGATCCGTCTCCAAAGTCCCAGTTCCTTGAGGTTGCATTTTGTGATTTGTCAGTGAACAGGACTGAAAGGGGAGAATATCCGCTCGTTACATTGGCACTGAAGTCTGCAACAGGATAAATCATAAACTTGCTGACAATTATTTCCTTAATTTTCGAATCAGTGCCGTTCTCGTTGCTTACTGTAAGTTTAGCAGTATAATTTCCTGGCTCCTGATATACATAGACAAAGCTTTTACTGGTGTTGTCTACGGTCCCATCATTGTTAATGTCCCAGCTTCTTGAGACTGCATTTTCTGAAAGGTCCGTAAACTGAACCGTAAGAGGCGCATAACCGCTGGTTACACTGGTGCTGAAATTTGCAACCGGCAAGACTGGCTGCTGTGGGTTGGAAACAGGCACCAGAGGCAGGTAATCTGTAACGTAATTTTTGCTGTCAATATATGAGGAATCGGCAATTCCGTCTCCATTGGCATCGGTTGCAGTCTGCGAAAATCCGGTGCCGTCAGGCTTTGCCCAGAAATTACCTCCGATGTACTTTCCGCCGACAATATTTCTGCCAGAAGTCATTTCTATGTTCCACGTAGTGTCTCTGGTGTTGATATCTGCATTAAGGGCGTTATTCACATAATTGTTGAAAACAAGATTTCTGTGGCAGGCAGGACACTCATAAAAGCCAGATACGTTATTAAAAGCAACAATGTTTCCAGAAACGGTGTTATCACCGGAAGAATCCAGAAAGATACCCCTGCTGGTTTCATTAGCTGTGTTCCCGGAAATTTCGTTATCGTTAGAATATGAAATCCACATTCCAAATTCGACATTATTCGATACATTATTACCTGAAATTGTGCTTTTGTTCGAGTTTATATGATTAATCCCTCTTTCATTCAAATTTACATTGTTGTTTAAGAGCTTATTTCCTTCAGAATTCACGAGCTGAATCCCATACATTTTATTTGAGTTTACTTGATTTTCCGAGATATTGTTGTTGTTCGAACTACTGAGAGATATCCCATGCTTATTGTCCGAAAGCTCATTATTAATAATTGTGCAGCCACTGCATCTAACCAGATAGATTCCTGTTTCTCCGGATTCAATCCTGAACCCGCTAATTGTCGTATTACTTGCTGCAACGTTGAATACACTTGTATTTGGGACAGCTTTAATTATTGTATTTTCAGGCTTCCCGGATTCCGATCTTATTACCAGACTTTGTGTGGTTACTTTGATGTTCTCACTATATGTTCCGGGTTTGACGATTATCACATCGCCCGAAGCCGCATTATTCACTGCGTTCTGTATTGAATCCGTTGAATTAACGGAGATCTCCTTAGCCGCCGCAATTCCCGAGACTAACGCAAAAATTAGCATGACCATTAGCAGGATGATTAATTTTCTCATTTTCATTCCCCAATATAAATGTCAAGTCTAATGAAATTTTTTAATAAGTTAAAAAATAGGCACAATCAATATAAATATATTGATTCAGTAAACAATATTTGTAAGTAAACTGGAGAAAAAAAGGAAGAATAAATAGAAATAGAAAATGGAGAAATAAGAAAGAGCAAAAAGAAGAATTTTGATCCTTATTTCTCTTTATTTAGTCGTTCTTTTATTTTCTTCTATGCAGGAATGCCATAACAAGGCAAGCCACTACATATAGCGCTTCAAATCCAGGTATGCTTGTGGTTTTATTCTTTCCTGGTTCCTGTTCGGTTTTTTGCTCAGGTTCCGTTTCCGATGCTGTACTATTTTGATCAAGTTTCGAAGTATCGGTTGAAGGCTTTGCTTCAGCTACTTTTTCTATTGCTTTTCCTGTTATTGCAAAGAACGAGAATCCCGGTGTTTCTGCCGTGAAGTACAGGTATTTACTATCTTCTTTTAATAATTTCACGGGTAGCTGTGACCATTTCTTGTCGTTGTACCTGTTTAAAGTAATTGAGCTCTGGTCGATCTTCTTATCCTGCAGCCAGGACTTTTCAACCTTGAAGCACACTACAGGGTTTTCAATGTTCTTTTCTGTTGCAAACCCGCTGTTTCCAACCCAGAGGTTGAAATACTTATAGACTTCTCCCGAATTCAGAACTGAAACCAGAGTCGATTTTACTTTGAGCTGTTCGGCAATGGTTGTGATCTTGCCTGCGGTCTTCTTTGCATCAAAGCTCACATACGCAACACAGGTTGCGTTCTTTGTGAAATCAAACAATACAGGCTTTCCGTTTGTAACCTGTGCCTTTGAAAGTTCTTTGACTTGAACATTAGTTTGAGGTTCAGGGGAACCGCCTGCACCGCCACCGCCTCCACCGCTGCTGTGATGGCTGCTTCCACCACTTGAGCTACTTTCTTCTGTAGTAACAGTTATTGAGGTAATCTTTGAAGAAATACCGTTTACATTGATTGAAGTCAAATTAACGGTATAGGTCCCAGGATTAGTGAACACATAAACAAAGCTTGCATCTGTAGACTCCACAGTTCCGTCATTGCCTATATCCCAGTTCCTTGAGGTTGCATTTTGTGATTTGTCAGTGAACAGGACTGAAAGGGGCGCATACCCGTTCGTTGTATTAATGCTGAAGTCGGCAATAGGAAGAATTTTGAATTCCTCGGCAGTTATTTGCACCGTTTTTGAGGAAGTGTCGTTTTTATTACTTGCTGTTAGAGTGACAGTATAGATTCCTGGAGTTTCGTACACGTGGACAAACCTTTTATTGTTGTTGTCTGCAACTCCATCACCATCAAGGTCCCAGCTTATCGAAGTTGCATCTTGTGAGAGATCCGTAAACTCGACTGCAAGAGGGACAAAACCCTTTGTGGAGTTGACATTAAAATTTGCTACAGGCAGTATCACACGTATCAGTGGGTAGTTGTCTGTGACATTGCCTGAAACGAAGGGAATATCAATAATACCGTCTCCATCGGCATCAGAATTAGTATCTGAGAAACCCATAAGTGACGGACTTCCCCAGAAATTGCCTCCGAGGGATGGGCCACTCATTATATTTTTACCTGGAGTTTTTTCGATGTACCAGGTGCTTCTGTTATTTCTAATGTTTGCGTTGTTGATATTGTTAAAATAGTTATTATAAACCCTGTTTGGATAGCTTCTGGGACACATATAAATTCCATTACCGTTTGAACTGACGTTATTGGCTGAGATTTCATTGTTCCCAGAGGAATCGAGAGAGATACCTTCACCATTGTTATAAGCTATATTCCTCGAAAGGTTATTATTAGTGGAATTCGTCAGGAATAATCCGGATTCAGAGCAATCAGTGGCTAAATTCTTAAAAATTTCATTATGTCCGGATCCAGACAGGCTGATGCCTCTAATATTATTCTGCACCGTATTGCTGATCAAGTTACTGTTATTTGAATTTGTTAAATAAATACCATATCTAGCATTCGAATTTACAGTATTGCTGGTAAGATCATTCTCACTTGCATTCTGGAGAATAATGCCATCATTTTTGTTAGAATTGATTTTATTGCCTGAAATCGAGTTTTTACTGGATAATGAGAGTAAATAAATACCTCTGTTGTTTAAGGAGGCGCTATTGTTAGTTATTTCGTTACTTATTGCATTGTCCAGTGCAAGGCCGCTAGCCGAGTTTGAATTTATTTCATTTTTGTCCACAACATTATTATTGGCCCCGCGCTCTATAATGATACCATTATTGTTAGAATTTGCTTTATTGTCCGAAAGCGTGTTTCTTCTGGATGTGTAGGATACGTAAAAGCCTATGGAATTGTTATATGCATCATTTTTTACAAGGCTGTTATCCTCGGAATACCTCATAGCTACTCCGTATTGACAGTTTGATATTGTGTTATTTTGCAGGGTAACACTTTTACAGGTGTTCAGGAATAAACCATGTATATTGGTGTTTTTAGCATTACCTGTGATTATGTTATCCAGAACGTTATTTCCAGAAGATCCCTCTATGTCAATTCCATTTGCTCCGTTGGAAGAAACAAGATTCTTTTTCACGTTACATTTATGCGAGTTTTTAAGGTAGATTCCTCTTTTTGTGTTTGAGCTTACAGTGTTGCTTTCTAGGACAGTATTGTTTGAACCTTCAATAACTATAGCATCCTCGGCACACTGGCTCACAGAGTTTCTTAAAATAGTATTACTCGGAGATCTATCAAAATAAATCGAATAATTTTGATTTGAAATCGTATTGTTCTCGACTGTGGTTAATTCGGATTTTAGAACGTTAATGCTTCTACCTATTTTTCCAGCTTCACTTGTTCTGGTAGCTGAATTATTGCGTATCGTAGTATTCATGGAAGAATCTATGTATACTCCCATAGCATTGTTTATGAATTTATTATTTTCAATGGTGCAACCATTGCAGCTATATAGATAGATTCCTGAGTGTTCTGATGTGGCTCCGCTGATTGTAAATCCTTTAATGATTAAATTAAGTCTGGCACTGGCGGAGATTACATTTTTGGTTGGGTCATTGGAAACAATTATAGTATCATCAGGATTCCCAGATGCTGACATAAGTTTCAGATTGCTGCTCTTTGTAATCACAATATTTTCGTTATATGTTCCCGGGTCTACGATAATTGTATCACCTGAATTAGCGGTGTTCACTGCGGCCTGGATAGACCCGCCTGAACTAACGCGAATTTCAGCCGCTGCCCCGATACCGGAACTTAACGTTAATATTAAAAATGTTAGTAATAAAAGCTTTATTCTGTTTATTTCAAATCCCTCCATACAGATAAAATAAATTAAAAATATTACTTTCTTAAATTAATTAGAATCTAATTGTAAGTGTAATATAAACATATCGGTTTTGATTATTATATTCATAAAATATATTATACTTGAAAGCCACAAGGTAATGTCATAGCTTACCGGAATTGTCTCTTGATTTCTACCCCTTGCACTTTTTGTTTCCAATATCAACTTCCTATTATATAATACAAAAATAAGTTAACACTGACTACCTCTTACTATTTTTCACTCTCACTTGACTATTGAAATTAACGACAAGATATAGATTTACATCTACTTTCCGGCCAGATGATCACGGTTTTTAATATCCGATACAAGCCTGCCAAGAATCTGGTTATTTTGATAACTAAGAGTAAAATTAATATATTTAATAAGTGCCTCTAAAAAACAATGAGATCTCTAGAAAAAATATTATAAAAAATATGTATGGATTCCAACAAACTACTTCAAAAAATATATGAATCCATATACAAGTAACAAACATAAATAAGCAGAAATAACAACAAAAAAGGAAAAAGGAAAGGAAAAAGGAAACTGAAAAAGGAAAAAGGAAACTGAAAAAGGAAAAAGGAAACTGAAAAATGAAAAAGGAAAAGGGAAAAGGAAAAGAGAAAAGGAAAAGGAAACTGAAAAATGAAAAAGGAAAAGAGAAAAGAGGAAAAAAGCCTGTATAACTTTTAATACCTCATTTTCTAGCTAAAAAGCAATTTTCCTAACTTAATAAACCGTTTCCTTCTTTGTACTTGTGTTATATGTCCTGTATTCATCCTGTTTTTTATCCTGCAGGTAGATGTATCCATATTCCGGATGAATTAGCCTTTTCCTGTACTCTTCCCTGGCTTCAGCCTGGCAGTTCTCACAGGCGTAGATCGGAATCGAAATCCCGAATATCCTGGGATTGCCTATGCCTCCATGAGCGTTGGAGTCAATGGTTTTGTAGCCCTGACAGTCAGGGCACATCCGGATGGATTCTTCCTGGAATTCCTGAATCATATCCGTGTCGTAAAAGATCTGTTTTTTTCGACGGTAGAAGTCTCCGTGTTTTGCCACCTCAGCCTCTACAAGCCTGTCCCTGTTTTTCCAGTTTTCAAGCTGGGTTGCAACTATTTCTTCCAGAGTTTTTCTATCCCTTGAAGCCTGGACAAACATGCCTGGCTTGAAGTCGGGTTCCCTTACGCAGGAATAATCAAGCCCTGCCATTGCAAGGATTATACCTGTATTCACATAAGGCAGTGCACTCTGGATTGCGTAACCTCCTTCAAGCACGGCCATATCAGGAGCAAGTTTTTCATTCAATTTTGCGTAGCCCTGTGCGGAAAAGCGCATATTTGCGAGAGGGTCGGTGTAGTGGTTATCCTGCCCCGCAGAGTTCAGGACAAGCTCAGGTTTGAAGTCCTTAAGAATAGGAAGCACAAGGGAATCGAGCACGTAAAGTATGCCTTCATCAGGTGTCCCTGGCGGCAGGGGAATATTGATCGTCCTTCCAAGGGCTTTTGGGCCCCCCAGTTCACTCATAAAGCCAGAGCCAGGGTAAAGAGTCCTTCCGTCTTGGTGGAAGGAAATAAAAAGCACATCAGGATCATTATAGAAAATATCCTGAGTCCCATCCCCATGATGCACATCGGTATCCACAATCGCAATCTTGCGGATCCCGTATGTTTTTCTCAGATACTCGACAAGGATAGCTTCGTTATTGATATTACAAAATCCCCGGTTTCCATGTGCAACTGTCATTGCATGGTGGCCAGGCGGGCGGATAAGCGCAAAAGCATTTTTGACCTCTGCCTTCATCAGGGCGTCCCCGAGCACCAGGCAACTACCTGCTGCGATCAGGTGAGGAGTTGTAGCCTGTGCTTTTACATCAGGCACACAGAAATGAACTCTGGCAATATCCCTGTATTCTGCAAGGCGAGGTTTATATTCGGCTATTTCTGGCAGGTCCATCAGGCCTTCTTCAAAGATCTGGTCTCTGGTATAAAGAAGGCGCTCTTCTCTTTCGGGATGGGTTGGTGAAATAGCCCAGTCAAAGGCAGGGAAGAAGATAAGGCCTGTCTTCTTGGCCTTAGTGCGGTCTGCCGGGGATAATGGTCCTTTTTTCGCTTCCAGCCCGGTCTTTTTCAGTTCCATTGTATTTCCCTCCTTTCCCTCGGATATTTCAAGCTCGTTTTCTTTATTTTCTATCGTCTGCATCTCTTCTTTCTCTGCCTTATCTTTATTCTCTGCCTGCTCTTTTTCCTCTTCTGCTGGAGTTGTTCCTGAGCCAGTCTTCAGTACATCCTTGAGTCTTCCAAACCCCAGTTTCATGCTTATTCCCTCCTTTTCCATTCCGGTATCAGGCCTGCAGGAATCTGCATGTTTACGTCAAAAAGCCGCCCTGTAGTATACCAGCCATTGACGACATTGAAGACTTCACTATTAACGATCTCAGCTTCATTGGCATACTCGGAAATTCCGAAATCTTTCGCACGTTCCCTTAAGAGATCTGCTGCAAGGGTTTCAGCTTCGTCGAGGCTGATTTTATTCAAGTTCTTGAACTTTGTTGTGTTTAGACTGACAATCTCCCCTTCCTCGGCAACAGAGTACACTTTCTGTTCAGTATCAATGTGCAGGTTCAGAGTAAGCGTGGGCCTTGCAACGGCTGCTCCAATAGCATTTCCCACCTCGGCATGTGCGGGAATAACAGGGTTTGCATTAAGTTTTTTTGCAATCTCTGCAATAAGCCCTTTTGCACCCCCTCCGATTCCAACCACGTTTTCAGGCCTTGTATTTTTCTCCTGCAGTACCTCCCATACTCTGTAAGCAGGCTCCTGTTCCCATTCAAAAAACATCTCATTGACCGCGTCAGCAATCATCTGTGAAACTCTGTCCACAATCAGGGATGCAGTTTCAGTTTCGGATTTTCCAAGTTCAGAAGCTGTGACTTTAATCGCTTCACTTGCACGTTCGGGATTTCCTACTTCAATAAGCCCGAGGAACTTCAGGGCATCCGTGGGGGTAGTTTCTTTTCCTCCCATGCAGTAAGCTGGGCCTGCCCTATCAGGGCCGATTGTTATCTGTTTTGTGCCTGGGTCCAGGTCCTTAACCCTTACAACACTGTCTCCTCCTATAGCTATCGAGCGGACCGCAAAAGCCCGGACATGTGTAAGGAAACCTCCGAGTTTTACGCCTTTAGAAGCCAGAAGGGGCTTGCCTGAAAGAATTAATGCAAGGTCTGTGGTAGTCCCTCCTATATCCACTACCACTGAGGTCTCCCCTTCAGAGGTAAGGGCAAGAGCTCCGATTGTGCTGGCAGCAGGGCCCGAAAATATAGTTTCCACAGGAAATTCTATTGATTTCTCAACCGGAAGAGTTCCTCCATCGGCTTTCAGGATATACACAGGAGCCCGGATATTTCTCTCCTCAAGGGCTTTATTGATTTTGTCAACAAACTCCTGGTAGCGTTCTCTGGTGGCAGAGGCAAGCATGGCAGTTGCTATCCGTCTTGGAAAATTCAGTTTTCCAGAAACCTTATGCCCGAGTTCCAGTTTGCAGCCAGGATATGCCTCCCTGAAAATCTCCTCCACCCTGAGTTCGTGAGAAGGGTTCCTCTGCCCGAACTTACTTATTATGGCTGCTCTCGAAAATCCGGATTTTTGGATCAAACCCACAGTTTTCCTGATCTCGGCCTCATCGAGGGGATCAATTTCCCTTCCCCTGTAATCCATAGCCCCTTTTAGATAAAAACTGTCAGGAAAAGTATAACTTGCCGGGTTAACCCCGGGTCCTGGGATTAATACCAGGGCTACACGGTCAGTTTTGCCTTCGGCAATGAGATTTGTTATCACGGTTGTACTGAACACTACTCTTTCCAGCTGCTCAGGAGGAATATCTTTGCTGACAGCATCAAGGGCCTCAAGCAGGGAATTTAGCAGATTTCCGTGTTCAGTGGAAACCTTGGCAGTACTATACACTTCTCCATTCTGGATAAGCACTGCATCCGTGGTAGTGCCTCCGACATCAATTCCTATTAGCATTCACAATTCGCCTATCCTCGCTGTATATATTTTTTAATTCTTTTATCCTTATGTCATATAAAATATAAGTTATATCAATTTCAAAACATAAGGTGCCAGAAACATCAAACTTCAAATAATATCAAGTTCCAGATGAGTTCTCAGTAGAAGCTTATATTATCTGGTTCAACTCACATAGCGCTGTTTCTGAGAGAGTTTTTGATCAAACTTTTTTTGAAAAAGTTTGGTGTTGTCTGGTTTAACTCAAATCGTTCAGTTTCTGAGAGAGTTTTTGATCAAACTTTTTTTGAAAAAGTTTGGTGTTGTCTGGTTTAACTCAAATATTTCAGTTTCTGAGAGAGTTTTTGATCAAACTTTTTTTGAAAAAGTTTGATTCACAGGAATACTATTTCTAAGCTTATATGACAAAAACATTCTGAATTGAAAAAAGAATTGTAATCCACAAAAAAGTTTGCTTCTGAATAAGTGAAAAGAAAAACCCTGTAAGAAAGCCCGATTAATAAGAGTGAAAACAATGAATCTCAGTTTTAACAGTAAAATTGATAGAATTGTAAGACGCGGGGAAGTAGTTCTATTTTTTGAAGCTCATCTTTTATCTTCAAACCTGATAGTGTATTTTGTTTTATTCCCTTTCTCAAGCTCGATTGTTCCGTTAATCTGTTCAACGAGAGCATTTACAAGTTGTAAGCCCAGGGTTTTCGAATTTTTGAAATCCACTTCTTCTGGAAAACGGGCCCCATTGTCCGAGTAGACAAGAGTAAAACCGGAAGGCAATTCTGGGAATTTCTTTTCGGTTGCTTCGCCTGTTTTTTCACATTCAACTTCATTTCGGGAGAGGGAAATCCTGATTTTTCCTTCCATACCTTTTGGAAACGCGTACTTAAGGGAGTTTGAGAAAAGTTCATTAATTATAATTCCCAGTGGAATTGCAGTATCAACTCCGAGAAGTGTACTGTCCACCTCAAGGACAAGCTTGATCTCCTCATTTCCAACTCTGTATGAGTGCAGAATTTCCGCAGTCAATTTATTTAGATATGCTGCAAAATCAACACTTGCCGCATCCTTTGACTTATAAAGTTCTTCATGAATAATGGACATCGAAACTACGCGTTTTTCACTTTCCCTGAAAGCTTCAATAACCTCTTTGTCTTTGAACTTGTCAGCCTGAAGGCTTAGCAGGGAGGAGACTATCTGAAGGTTGTTCTTTATCCGGTGGTGAATCTCCCTCATTCCAATTTTTTCGGCTTTCTTAAGGGTTTCCTCAGCGATTTTCCTCGGGGTAATGTCATAGGCATACCCCTGAATAAATGCAGTTTCTCCTGAAGTGCTGCATACGTTATGAATTAACTCATGGACCCACCTTATGCTTCCATCCTTCCTCCTGAGTCTGTAGTCGTACTCCATAATGGAATTAGGGGAGGGTGAGAGGGCCGGGGAATAAATCAGTTTACTCTGAATCATATATAACAATGGTCTGTCTTCCGGGACAATAAGGTTAAAGAACTTTATTCTACCAGAAATAAATTCTTCTTCGGTATATCCGGTTATTTCATCAAGGGCTCCCTCAAGCAAGAGGAGGTCAAAATTCCTGTTAAGTTTAAACGAAATTCCTTTGAAATTCTGTAAAAATGACCTGTATAACTCTTCGCTTTCCCTCAATTTTATGGAAGATTGTTTAATTGCGGTAACGTCTACCATTACCCCGAGAGCCCTGCATATGCAGTCTTCCTCATCTCTCAGGCATACTCCTTTATTTTTTACGAAAAAATAGCCTCCATCCTTTCGCTTTAATCTGAATTCCTCACTGAATTTATCTCCTGTATTCCAGCAGTTTTTCAATGACTGCTGCACATTTTCATAATCCTCTGGATGAATGTGCTCAAGCCAATCGTAAAAATCAAGATTCTCAATTTCTTTACTGCTGTAACCCGTGAGCTCAGTGACTGCTCCTGCCCACTCAACCCTACCGTTTTTCAGATCAATATCATATATCATCTGCCCTGTTTGTTCCGCAATAAGGCGGTATCTCTCCTCACTTTTTTGCAATTTCTCTTCTGTTTTTTTACGCCCTGTAATATCAAGCATTACTCCTAGAAGCCCTTCTATATTCCCACAAAAACTTTTGTACGCGACCTTATTGAAAATGAAGTCTCTTTTGATCCCGTCAGAGCACAGTACTTTAGTCTCGTAAACCTGGCTTCTTCCTTTCTGGAATAGCTGCCTGTCCATACTGGTGTAAAATTCACTAAGCTCTGAGGGAATTGCTTCGGAAAGCTCATCTATAGTATGACCGGTTACTTTTTCTTTTGAACTTCCGAGGATCATCCTTGCAAAGAGCTCGTTGCAGCCCTGGTAATAGCCTTTTCGGTCCTTATAATATACAGGAGTTGGAATTGTATCCAGTAGAGTTTCCAGAAAATACACCTTTTCTCGGAGTGTGTCTTCCACTTTATTTCTTTGAATTGTAAATGAAAGGATTATTGCAACAGCATTCAGGAAACGAGTATCTTCCTCGGTAAATTTTTCCTTTCTCGTGCTGTGAGCTGTCAGCATTCCATAAGGCTTTTCAATACTTCCTAGCAGCAAACTTATTCCACTAATTATACTCAGGGATTCCTCAAGGCCCATTGCGCTGAAGGAATTCTTCTTATCAAGTTTTTCTAACAGGATAGGGCGACCTGAAAGTACAGTATAGCCAGCTCTTGAAGCTAAATCTTTTTTAATGATCCTGCCTGTGTTTTCTGGCTTCCAGCCGGTCCCGGTTTCAAATATAAAATTTCCATCAGGCAGGAGTTTTAAGACGCAGCAGTACTCTATGCCAAGAGTTGCTGCAACAAGAGGCAAGGCTTGATCAAGCAGAGACTGAAAATCCGGGACTTTGAGAGAGAGACCGGAAATTTGGGAAAGCACTTCATACTCTCTTTTTCTTAAGAGTAGCTTCTCTTCGGTCTGTTTACAGGAAGTGATTTCAAATGCAGACATAATTACACTTTTGCAGGCAAGTAAAGGAGTAAAAACGATTGAATAAGTTTTCTCGCCTGCTTTCAGTTCAGTCTGTTCAAATATATTTTTGACTGCCACTCGCCGAGCAGTCTTCAGGATTTCAGCAGGCGCTTTTTCTCCAACCTGGCTTTTAAGAGCTTCAAGTAAGGATTCTCCTGCTTTATTTGCGTAAAGAACTGTTCCTTCTGACCCTATTCGCAGGACAGGGCCAGGGCTATTTAATAAAAATTCGGCCATCCAGTTTTCTTCGTTTTCCGCACCCTTAATGTCGTTTCGATTTATGTTAGGGCCACCGTATCCAGATTCTCTGCTCATTCCTTCGTAAACTTCCTGTTAACTATACAGAATATGTATGCCAGAGTTCAAACTTCAGGTATATTTTGTAAGCATCATCCTGGGATTATCATTAAATTTTCTAACATATTAATATTCTGATAATGTGCACTAAATTTATTATATGTGCTAAATAAAATGTATCAGATCCAGACAATTAACAATAGATATTTATAAAAAATATGATATTTACAAACCTGCAAGTACCAGGAAGGTCCATGGTAATGTCCAATAGAGTTTTTGTTTTCTGAAAACATTAAAAAAATGTTCAGATATACGTGTTCTGACAACGTTTTTGGACTAATACTTGAATGAATTCTGGAGAGAAAATTTGGAGAAAACTTCAGGTTAAAACTTTGGATTTAAAATATTTTGAAAGAATATTTGAATAATATAAAATCCAGTAACTAAATCTAGACTAAAGCTTAAACTTATAAGGGAGGTATTTCTATGGAGGATCTCAATCTACTGAAAAGAAAACTTGACGATATGAATGTATATGATCTTTTTGAATATGTAAAGGAGAATTACCCTGAAAATGAGGAGCTCTGGATCGGGTCTAAAAAAATAATCATCAGAAAAATTCTTAACTTTGAAAGAAACAGGATGAACGAAGAGGATTTCTAATATGCATCTGTAGGATTTCTAACATGCATCTGTTTATGCACTGTTCTTTTTGAAGGTCTTAAGTTAAATTTTTTTGAACTTTTCTTTGGGGGCTCCGCATCTCGGGCATGTCCATGATTTTGGGAGACTTTGAAAAGACGTATCCGGAACTATGGATTGTGAGGAATCACCACGATCAGGGTTGTAAAGGTATCCGCAATTGCCGCATCTGTACATTTGAGTCATCCCTGTTTTCATATCCAGCCCCGGAGCTGCATGGCTTCAACCACTCTGCCGACAGCAAGAGTATATGCAGCCTGTCGCATCTCTACATTGTTTTTTGAGGCAAAATCATATACCGAACAATATGCTTCTTTCATCTTTCTCTCCAGACGATTCCGAACTTCCTCTTCTTCCCATTGCGTACTTGACTGGTTCTGTACCATCTCAAAGTATGAGACAATAACTCCGCCCCCGTTGCAGAGGATATCTGGGATGATATGAATTCCTTTTGAATTGAGGATTGCTTCTCCTTCGAATGTAGTTGGACCGTTAGCCATCTCGGCAAGAATCCTGGCTTTAATGTTTCCCGCGTTCTCTTCAGTGATTATGTTTTCAAGAGAAGCCGGGATCAGGATTTCAACATCCAGTTCCAGCAACTCTTTGTTAGTTAGGTTCTCTGCTCCCGGATAGTTCAGCACCGAACCAGTTGAGTGCTTATGGCCTGAAACGTCTTCGGGGTCAAGTCCATAGGGTGAGAAGATTGCGCCTTTGCTGTCGCTTACAGCCACAACCTTGCAGCCGTATAGTTTCTTTGCAAGATAAGCGGCATGATATCCTACGTTTCCAAAGCCATGAACTGCAACTCTTGAATCTTTCAGGTTTATTCCAAGTCTTTCTGCTGCTTCCCTTATAGTGTATAAACCGCCTCTTGCAGTGGCATCATACCTGCCTGCCGAGCCTCCAAGGCTTGTCGGCTTGCCTGTAATGGAACCGAACACATTTCTGCCTGCGAGTTTCGAGTATTCGTCCATCATCCAGGCCATAACCTGTGGATTTGTATAAACGTCAGGGGCAGGGATATCCCTATCCGGGCCTATTATCTGGTAAATCCCACGGATGTAAGCCCTGCTCAGGCGCTCGATTTCCCTATGTGAAAGTTCTTTTGGGTTGCAAATAACCCCACCTTTCGCTCCTCCGAGGGGCAGCTTATGAAGGGCACATTTCCAGGTCATGAGGGCCGCAAGGGCTCTCGTTGTTTCCATAGTACCGTCGGGATGAAAACGAACACCACCTTTCGTGGGGCCCAGAGCTTCGTTGTACTGAACCCGAAAGCCTTTAAAAACCTTAATAGAACCATCATCCATGTGGACAGGGAGGGAAACATAGAGTTCTCTCATAGACACTTCCAGGAACACTTCCATATCAGGCGTGAGTTTAAGGCCTGCAGCACAGGTGCACAGGTGCTGCTTAACGTCTTCAAGGAGCTTGGAGCGAGAACTCAAAGTTATCCCCCCTTTAAAATAATGGGCTCCCGAAAGTTAAATACCTGCTGGAAATTGGCCCTCTGAACACCGTGATCATTAAAAAGTAGCATGGGCCTCAAACCCGTTCTATCCTTTCAACTGAAGCAGTAAAAATAAAAAAGCCTCAATTTTAAGAGGCTGCAAGATATCAAAAGAGTGTCTTTATGAATGTTCCAAAAGCTTTCATAAGTCTGAAGGAATTTCCTGAAAGCATGAGCTTCCTTATAAGGATAGAAGGATTGTCCATGTCTCCGTATTCGGTAATTGTGTCGAGAATCGAAGGGGTGTTTAGCGAACCTATAAGTTCATTGAACTGCCTGTCTTCCAGCTTTCCGATGTAGTCATGAATTTTCATGCCTATTTCAAGCTCTCTTCCAAGACCCTTCCGCCAGAGCTGGTCGTATTCGGAAAGCCGCTTTGCCGAGGTATCTCCTTCAAGGGCAGCCTGTGCAGCAACCTTTCCAGCGATCTTTGCCGCAAAGGCTCCTGTGTAAATACCACCTCCAGAGGTCGGTTTTGTCTGCCCTGCCGCATCGCCGACCAGCAGAATTCCATCCGCTACTGTTTTTTCCGGAGGGCCTATGGGGATTCCCCCTACTACAAAATCAAGCATGCCTCCTGAGTATCTTGCTTTTACATGAGGGTTAAAGTGCAGGAATTTCTCAAGATAAGAAAGAGGAGAACAGTCTTTCTGACCACTTTTCCAGGCAAGTCCGGGTTCAAGAGCAAGCGCAATTCTTGAAATTTTTTCATTAACGGGTACAGTCCAGGCAAAAAAGCCGGGAGCAGAAGAGCCAGGAAAAAGTTCAACAAAGTCGCTGTCATCCGAGGCATAAGGAGCTTCGATCTGGATACCCGGAAGTACGCGGGCAGGTTTTTCCATCCCTGCATAGCTGGCTATCCGGCTTTTTACGCCGTCAGCTCCTATCACGACGGATGCAAATACTGTTTCAGGTTTGCCGTTTTTCAGTACCCTGAGTTTTACCTGAGAATCTTGCTGTTCCCCCGTCTCGTTTTCCGGGTTCGGTTTTTCGAGTCCCACAGCCCTTGTCCTGAGAGATAGTTCAACACCTTCTTCCACAGCCCTTACTGCAAGGGCGCGGTCAAAGTTTTTCCGTGAGACCACATACGCTTTGGTCTGCTTTCCATCGATTGGCAGGCACTGCCCATCCGGAGCATATACGAAGGCTCCACGCACGGAATTGAACACAAACTCGTCCGAAGGCTTGAGCTCGCACTCTGCAACCGCTCTGGTACTCAAAAGTCCGGTACAGCTTACAGGAGACCCTATGAAAGCATGCTCTTCAATCATGAGGACCTTTGCCCCATTCAGGGCTGCATAGCGAGCTGCAGTAGATCCCACAGGCCCGGCTCCAACCACAACAACATCATATTTCATACTGTGTTAACCTCGAGAATAAGCCCTTACAGTAGCAGGGAGCTGAATATACTCATAATTCATAACTACATTAAAATTATAATAGTTTTATATAAATTGTATAATTTTGAATACCGCGACGCTGAATACAGTGATACTGAATACAGTGATACTGAATACAGTGATACTGAATACAATGACATTATTCTATATATGTGAGCTCTATATTATGAGGACGATTTATTATCTAATAGTGCATCGATTATTAATTAATTCCTGATAAAAATTTGAATTTTATGGAGAAAACAGAAGCATAAAATCCATTTATACATTGTAATATATATGCTTCTGTCGAATAAATGTTCAATCCCGTGCGGTTTAATAGGGGGATTCATTTAGAAGTTCTTTCACAAGCACCCTCGTACCGTTCATTTGAGATAACATTCCATGCCCTCCAGTATCATATAAGACCAGTTGCGATTGGTTTATTTTACTGTGAGCATTTTCTGCATGTTTGTAACTTACCAGCGCATCATCTTTAGCGTGGATAATTAATGTTGGTGCACGAAGATTATCTGTAGGTACGGTATAAAATTCAATCATCTTTTCATCGTTTACAGTGCCTTTATACCTTTGAGACATCGGATGCATTATATCTAGCATTTCCTGTGCCAATTCTTTCTGTTCAGGACTAAATGTTTCGTATACCTGTGATGGGATTCCCATCATGTCCAGAATTGTAGATTGAAGAAATCTTGTGAAGAGCCAGTATGCATAATCAGATTGCTGGATAGTGTGAATAATGCCAACATAAAAAGGATCCTGGTCACCTGGTGCCGGACCCATACTTACAGCAGAAATCAATATCAATGCTGAGCATCTGTTAGGATAGTCGTTTGCAAACTGAGTGGCTGACGGACCTCCAGCTGATACACCAACAACAATTATTTTATCTATGCTTAGATTGTCCAGAAGAGTTTCATACGCAGCAGCTTGCGATTTAATCGAAGCATTATCCGGAATGGGTGATCGAAGATAGCCATATCGTGAAACCGAGACGAATTTATAACCGTTCCCGAAAAATACTTTGCCCGCCCAGAGTCCCTGATCATAGCCGCCTCCTGCGCCATGTATCAATAAGATAGGCGTCCCTTTTCCCTCTACAGTATACTCAATATCCCCATATTCTGTTTTCAAAATAGTACTATTCGCAAGCAATTGCTTTTGTGCTTCTGTCATTGTATCGTGGTAATCCGGATAAGTTAGAGCAATTAGTATAGCAGTTGAACAAATTAAACATGCCAGTATAATAAGTAAAATATTCCTGCTTTTTTTCTTTACTTCTTTCAAGAATACCACTTCTAATTTGTAGTCACTATACCCCGGACTCTAGCCCAAACATGTTTGCAACCCTAAATTTCTCAATTATGAATTGTTCATCAATTTATTCTCAACAGCATTCAAACCATTTAATAGAAAATTGTCTATACAATATCCCATAACTCGCACTCTAATTAATCATTCCGACTTTCTATACAAAACTCAAAAATGTAAGTTTTGATTGAAAATTTTCGTACGACATTATCTGGTTGGCATGAAAAAGAAGAAGTTCTTTAAAATTTCCTTCGTGTGTCCAGAGAAATGGTTTTTATGGAAATTATAATACACGGGTTCTATCGTAAAACCTATACATTCTGAATACATAACTTTCAGAAAAGCAAAAATTACTGAACTACTGATCCTCCCATGCTTATAATCTACACTTCATCCAGGTATCTCTGCAGCTTATCCGCAAGTTTGCCAATATGAATACCATCAACAAATGCATGGTGGACCTGGACTGCAAACGGCATCATAAGTTTACCTTCCCTTTCCTGATATTTTCCCCAATCAAATATGGGTTGAGCTTTTTCCCTGTTTCCGAAATCCGTGTGTGAAATATGCGTAAACGTTATCCACGGCAAGGCTGAGAATTGATATACATCGTTTTCTACAGGTCCTGTAAAACTTTCTTTTTGATTTTCTGCCGTTACGGTTGCCAATTCTACAAACTTTTCAATCGTATCCTGCATGGGAACATATACTACCTTAAATAACTCTGTTTCTTTATCCAGATATGTAAATGAGGTATCAATGGATTCATATAACACAACTTCACCATCAAAAAAACGATACCGAAACTCCTCGATTTCATTTGCGCATTTCGTAACAGCAAATATAAACGCCATCGTAAATGACCAGTTATTTTCTTTAACTCTCTTTTTAAAATTCGTCACATCAAGTTCAAAACTTACACAATATTGAGGCTGAACTGCATTCCTGTATATTTGACAATATTCTTTTCTTTTCCATGTTTCAAAATCTATTGTCTGGTATCTGTTTCCCATGTTTATGCCTTCGTTAAATACAATCTCCTATCTTCAGGTTTCTTTAATCCTGTATTATCTGACAGTCTCTATATAAATCTTAGAAGAAAATGGCTCCCTCAAGCCAGGTTGACACTATTTGGTGAACTACCCCAACGCTAAAGCTGTGGGGCTTCTTGGTTCATGCCCCTGACTTTTGTCAACGAGTCCCCAAGCCCTTCCTCGCGTTCCGCGAGTGCAAATTTTTTAATATTAATTGCGGCATTAATGTCTCTGTCATGTGTACTTTTACATTCGGGGCATTGCCATTCTCTTATGTTTTCTGTAAGATTGGGATGTTTGTATCCGCAAATATTGCATATTTTTGACGATGGCAACCATTGATTATTTTTGATATTGATAGCATGAACTGAAAGTTAAACCAATAAAATACTTTGTCATTGTCCAAAAAACCGAATACTTTCACTTTCCTGTTGACCTGCATGAATTTTTCTGAAGCCAAAATTCTGGCCGTCCCCGGCTACATGGGTGATATTCGGGGGTCAGACTTCCCGGTGCGGATAATGATTTCATTTTTATTTACTGTACGCAGGCGGGTTCAAGCGGAGCGCGGCACGTGGAAAGAAAGAATGTGAGCTGCAATTTACGGTCATTCAGGAATAATAACAACTAATTAATCGGGGAACGCATGGGATAAAACCTAAAGGAAAAGTGTCTCCACCACCGGCTGGAACCTCAAAACCCTATTTTATAATTCGACGCGACTTTGCGTCAATCGAGTTCTAGGGTCCGGTTTTTGACTTCATGGGAGAGTTGGTTAAATATTAAGTTAATTCCGAAGAGCACGGAAATAAAGTCGTGGTGGAAGTTCTGGCAACAGAGTAAAAGTCTGTATTTTCTATTCACTATAGGTCCCTAAAAAGATGGTAAAAAAGGCATTTAAGGCTTTTAAATTGGAGAAGAATGAATTCAGTTAGTACTGGAGGTAATTATCGGGCAGCCTGTTCAGGTTGGGGTGGCCGCACGCAATTTGATTTTAGCATAAATCTCCCACCCCGCAGTCAACGACCTCTGCCCATTGGTCCGAAGGCATCGGAAGGGTGCATTTTGACATCGTAGTGGCACGAACTGGCCGTCGTTCTTATTCTCGTGCCTGGGTTTTACAGGAGCAGTCCATTGCTCCTGCCGATGCCAATCGATCAATGGTTAGTTATAATGCAATGCACAGACGAACGGTGTCTAACAGTTTTTGTGCCTGGGTTTATGACCTTTTCTGGAGGGATTGTTCATCCTATTTACCGGCTTTGGCAATCTTATTTCCGGTCTTTCAATTACAATCTTCTTCAGAGCAGGTAGTGCCTGTTCCTTAATATCCACATCATTGTCTTTCAGCACACTCATGAAATTAGCATGGTCATTTTTGGAAAGGATATTTATCGCTTTTCCTTCTGCTCCTGCTCGTGCAGTTCTTCCAATCCTGTGAATATACTGTTTACTCTCCCTGGGAATATCATAATTGTAAACATGGGAAACACCCCGTATATCAAGCCCTCTTCCGGCTACATCTGTGCATACAAGGACACATATGTTCCCGGAATGGAATTTTTCCATTATGCGAGTTCGTTCGTTCTGTGTCAAACCGCCATGAATTGCTACGGCATTGATACTTGATTTTCTCAGGTTTTTTGCGACTTTTTCAGTGTTTCTTTTTGTGTTGCAGAAAACCATCCCGAGGTTTGACTTCTCATTTTGCAGAAGGTACACGAGCAGAGATAATTTCATGTCATCTTGTACTTTATAAACGACCTGATTCAATTTTTGCGGGTCGATATAAGACTCTACTGAAACTCGAACCGGGTTTTCCATGTACTTGCGGGAAAGCCGGACAATATCTTTTGTAATGGTCGCAGAGAACAAAAGGGTCTGCCTGTTTTGAGGACATTCCTTGATAATTTTTTCTACATCCACTTTGAATCCCATATCAAACATATGGTCTGCCTCATCAAGGACAAGGGTTTTCATATTATTGAGTTTGATGGTATTTCTGCTGATATGATCGAGTAGCCTACCGGGTGTTCCCACAACAACCTCGGCATTCTTTAATTCTTTAATTTGTGGATTGATCCCTACACCGCCATAGATAGATGCGATATTTAACGGGTCGTATTTTGAGAATTTCCTGAAAGAATTTGCCACCTGCTCCGCCAGTTCTCTTGTAGGGGTCAGGATCAAAGCCTGAATTCCTTTTCCTTTTTCGGAATTTTGTAATATGCCGGAAGCAAATGCGAGTGTTTTTCCGGAACCTGTTGCGGCTCCGGCTATAACATCTTCCCCAGCAAGTATTAGGGGAATTGATTTTTCCTGTACTGCTGTAGGGCTTTCAAAGCCATGTTCATCTATTGATTTCAAAACAGCGTTATTGAGACCTAGTTTTTTAAAATTATTCATAGTTAGACTTTCCGTGATTTTTCTGAAAAAGCTACTTAATTGCTTTTTCATATTCATATATTTAAGACATATTAAAAACAATTAAGAGCTATAAGCACAACTTTAGAAAAGTTAAGATTAATTTACTGCTTAAAAGTTAGTAATCGCTTATAACGGTGAACTCTCCCTTTATACTTTTGCCTATTTTGATGATGTGATTACCCAGCATTCATTGTTCTTCCAAAGGTTCCTTTTGTAATAGTGTGCCGCTTCATGCAAGAGTCGTTTCCGGTTTGTTTGCGCGCCACCACATCCAATATACCGCATAACACTGCAAGGCTCACTCATCTATCATTAGATAATGAGCTGATCCCAAAACCCAAAAACTACTTTTTTGAATCTTGTTTTGAAAGGAACAATCGAACTACTGATTAGGAAAATAGTTTTGGGTACCTCCCAATATGGGAGTAAAAATGGCTTTTGGGATAGAATCGTTGATAAAAAATTACCAAATTCAACATTAATAAATAATGATAAACAGTATTCATATGGTGATAATATGAAAGTTAAATACGCTACCATCATAGTTGAGGATATGGATGAGTCAATTAAATTTTACACAGAAGTTATGGGACTTGAAATAGATAGCCAACACAATCCCCAACCTGGAGCAACAATCACATTATTGAAAGGGGAAGGGGATGCTATGATAGAGCTCATAAAAAATACAGAGAATGAAACTGGCCTGTAACTCAAATCTAAAGGTGCCAGAATCACCATGGAACCCATACCAATAACAGTTGGGACCCTTGCCTTCTTAGAAGACCCAAATGGAGTCAAAATAGCGCTAATTCAACACCACTAATCTTTTTTCAATTCATTGCGGTTCTTATTTGCTTCCTGGATAAACCGAGAGTATCACCTATAAGCTTTGCATCTTCTTCTGGAGTCCAGCCTGCAGCCTGTTTGCAGGAACTTTCCTACGCACTCAAGAAATCAGACTCTAAGCTGGAGGGCAAGCAGAAAGAAAAAGAAAACCTCTCTACGAGCCTTAATTTCTTATTCATCCCATAAAAAGTTTTATTCTTCGTCAGGCATCTGATATTTCCCCTTGAAAATATTTTTAAACTAACTAGTAGTTATTTACTAACCAATGGTTATTTAATCACCTATGGTCATAGTATAACTTAGAGTTACACAATTGATGGAGTAAATGAAATGAAAATAGAATCTGTGAAATTAGTTTATTTTTCACCTACCGGAACAACAAAAGCGGTTGTTCAGGGCATTGCGCATGGTATCAATCCAGGCGCCATAGAACTAATTGATATTACCAGACCGGATGCAAGAAAACAACCACTACTGGCCTTGGAAAATGAATTGCTTGTTATTGGAGTTCCAGTCTATATGGGGAGAGTGCCGGCATTATTAAATGAATGGCTGAATGCAATTCAAGCTCATAATACACCGACGGTTTGTGTTGTGGTTTATGGCAATCGAGCATATGATGATGCACTACTCGAACTAAAAAATATTATAATGAAATGTGGGTGTATTCCCATTGCCTGTGCAGCATATCTCGGGGAACACTCATTCTCAAATTTTGAGACACCAATAGCACAGGGACGTCCTGATAAAGATGATTTACATCATGCAGAGGTATTCGGACAGAAAATACGTGAAAAGCTGCAATCTGTTTCATCAATTTCTCAGGTTTCTGATGTGAATGTGCCTGGCAATTATCCTTATGGAGGAGTTACAAAATTATGGATTGTTGATTTTATCGCGGTCAGTGACGAGTGTTCACAGTGCGGAATCTGTGCAGAGGTATGTCCTGTTGGTGCTGTTGATGCAGAAAATTCCCGTTTGATTGATATAGAAAAATGCATTACCTGCTGTGCGTGTATCAAAAGCTGCCCGCAAAATGCCAGATCAATGAAACCCGGGCTTGTGAAAGACGCATCTGTGCGCCTCCATACGCTCTATAGCCAGCGAAAGGAGCCTGAATGTTTTATCTAATGAACATATCCCAATTGGTTAGAAGCACAAAACTAGAATAATTACATTCATTCCTTAAATCATATAATTAAATCATATGATGAACAGTTATAATATATATATATAAATCTATATATATAAATATATAAATTTGGATCAGGTGGAGTGGAACTATGGGAATCGCCGATAGAAGGCAACGAGAAAAGGAACAGCGAAAAACAGAGATTATCGATGCAGCCGAGCGTCTCTTTTTTTCTCGAAGTTATGAAGATGTTTCTATGGAAGATATCGCCCGCGAGGTAGAACTGAATAAGGCTACCATTTATCTATATTTTAAAAATAAGGAGACACTTTTCGCAACCATTGTACTCCGCGGTATCCAGATTCTTAAAGAAAAATACATGGGATGCATGGAGAAACAGGTGCCGGGCATTGTCAAGGTATCCCTGATGGGCCAGGCCTATTACCAGTATGCACAGGAATACCCTGATTATCTTCGAATGATTCATTTTTATGGTTCTGAGCGTTTTTCCAAAGAAAACCCGTGTACCGCAGAGATTGGAAAAGGATACGGTACCTGCCGTTTGCTCCTGAGGGATGCGATCCAGGAGGGTATCGATGACGGTACAATTCGTGCGGATCTCGATCCATTTCTTACCTCAATGTACCTTATGATCTCCTTCATGGGCATCCTGTCAATGGAAAATAAATGGAAACTGGTGATCGAGGCAGAGGGTTTCAGCTATGAGCAGTTTGCCAGTGAGTTTTTCCGGTTTATCGCTCCTGCCATCTCTTCCGGTGAGAAATCCCACAAAATGGATGTCAAAGATTTCGCGTCGTTTGGATTTTTTTTAACCGAGCCCGTGGTACCTGAAAAGAAAAAGAGAAATGAATCTTAAATCCTGGATTCGGCAGGTCGACATTTCATTTTTGGTAATTTTTGTTGATGGCGATTTTAAAATGAGGAACCCTTATTGTGTGCAGTTGTGGTTTACATATGATCCAAACATAATCTCTCATACTAAACTTTGAAAAATGATTCAGTGTTTATATGTGTTGTGGGAGTTTAGCCACACGTTAACCGGTTTTAAATCTAATGTGTATTATAAGAAAAAGAAGTAGGTAAAAGCCCTCTTCTACCTTTTCCAGAACCTCTCCCAAAAACCTTAGTAGAGATCTTCACCGGAATCCTCTTTGTTTTCAATGCATTTTAAGGCTTCAATTTTCCTTTTCGCATCTGCCATTTCGGGATAGAGACGAAGGATTTCACTGAAGGTGTTTATGGCTTCGGTATACCTTCCCAGTTTTCCAAGGATAACTCCCCTGTAATTCATAGCCTGCACATCGTGAGGTTTTATCCTGAGCAGCCTGTCAAAGGTTCTAAGGGCATCTTCGTACTCTTCCATTTTTGCAAGAGAAATCCCTAGATATTTCAGGGACTGCTCGTGCCAGGGATTAATGGCAAGAGCTTCACCAAAGGCCCGGCAGGCAGTTTCATACAGTTTCTGTTTGAAACAGACGACTCCTACACTATAAATTACCTTAATATTTTCAGGGTCTTTTTCCAGAGCAAGGTCAAAGGCTTTCAGGGCTTCTCTGTACATTTCAAGCTTACAGAAAGCGATTCCTTTGTAGTTCAGGACGTCGATATTTTCAGGGGAAATGTCAAGGATGCGGTCAAAATATCCAATTGATTCCTGGGGCCGGTTAAGCTTGATAAGAGTTGTGGCTGCGTTATACAGAGCTTCTTCATTCTTCGGATTGAAAAGAGCGGCTTTTTCAAAGGCTTTCAGGGCCGCTTCCGGACTTTCGAGTTCCATCAGGCAGAGCCCAAGGTAGTTCAGGCTTTCAGGGTCTTCGGGCGAGGATTCCAGCAGAATTCCAAAGGCCTCGGAGGCAGCTTCGTACTCACCCAGGTTGAAAAGTACAAGCCCGCTATAATAGAGTGCTTCCCTATGCGCCGGGTCATGCTGCAGAATTATGTCAAAAGCTTCAAGGGCTTTTTCATACTCCTGAAGCTCCATTCTAGCAATTCCGAGCCTGTAACAGGCTTCAACAGAGTCCGGGAAATCAGGGGCAGACAGGAGCACCTTTTCGAGGTCCTGAGCTGCTTCCTCAAAGTGCTGTAGTTTGAAACTGGCCACTGATCGGCTGTAAAGAGCATTTACGTTGTCAGGTTTCAGGGTTAGAGCAGAACTGAAAGCCTGATCCGCTTCCTCATACATATTCAATCTTAGAAGGGAAAGCCCAAGCTGCTCCCAGGCAGCTTCCAGGGTTGGATCGATTTCCACGGCTTTTTCAAAAGCTTCAACGGCTTGTCCATCCTGATCAAGCCCCCTTAGAGCAAGCCCTGCTACATACCAGAGGTCGGCAGCATCAGGTTTTACTTCGAGGATTTTTTCAAAAATGTCAAGAGCAGCTTCATAGTCTCCCAGTTTGATCTGTGAGAGCCCCATTTTCGTCCAAGCATCTTCGGTTTCAGTGTCATTTAGTTTATCTTCTAATCTGAATTTCTCATTTAACCCGGGGCTTTCGGTCTGATTTTCTCTCTGAGTTTCATCCAGACTTAATTCGTCAATTTCTTCAGGAATTTCCGTCTGATCTTCCAGAATTGCCTGTTCGAAGGACTCCAGGGCTTCAGCATAGTACTCATGAGAAAATAGAATGATCCCTCTTCTGTACCAGGCTTTTTCAAAGCCAGGATAAAAGGATAAAAGTTCTGAAAATATCTCAAGGGCTTCCTCAGGCCTGCCGAGCTCCTGAAACACAACTCCTTTGCCGTAAAGGGCTTCTTTTGAAGCCGATTCGCCTGCTGTAAGTTTTCTAAGCGGCAGGAGGGCTTCTTCATACCTTCCAAGCTCTATAAGGGAGAAGGCAAACTTTTCAAGGAGTTCGTCAAAAGCCTCTGTGTTCTCAAAAGCCGGGAATTCTCCTGCGTTTTCCTCATAGTTTTCTTCTTCAAACTCTCCAGTGTCTTTAGTATTAAAGTTCTCAGTTACAAGTTCGAGAAGAGCATAAACTGTAGAAACCACTTCTTCTGTTTTTCCAAGTTCAAAAAGGGCCAGGGCTTTTCTGTACAGAATTTCGAGATCCTGTGCCCCGGAATTAAGGATAGCATTAAAGACTTCCACGGCTTTTTCATATTCTCTGTTTTCGAAGTAGGCGATTCCTGCGTAATAAGAAATTTCGGGTTGCTGGCAGCCGAGGGCAAGAGCGTTTTCAAAGGAGCTGACAGCTTCTTCAAAGTTTCCCAGCCTGAAAAAGGCAATACCCCTGTAGTAATGCAGATCTTCCTTTTTCTGGCAATATTCCAGTGCCGTCTTAAACGCTTCAACGGCCTCCGGATATTCCTCAAGCTCGAAGTGAGTATAGGCTTTTTGCTCAAGGGCATAAGTACAGTCAGGCTTCAATTTAAGGACAGAGTCAAACATAGTCGAAGCCCTCTTTACTTCTCCAAGGGCTTTTAAAGCAACTCCTTTTCTGAAAAGGACAGTTTTTCGCTCTGGATTAATCTCCAGAACCTGATCAAAGAGTCCAATGGCTTCTTCATAAAACCCCTGCTTGAAGCAGGCCGTGCTCAGGTGTGCAAGAGCTTCAGTATTGAATGGATTTCTTTTGAAGACTTCCCTGAAACCTGAAGCCGATTCTTCATATCTCCCCGACCGCAGTAAAGCGAGGCTTCTCATGTAAAGGGTCTCAAGGTTTTCAGGATCTATTTTCAGGGAGGCTTCAAAAACCCTTACAGCTTCCTCAAAGTCTCCAAGCTCGAAACAGGAAAGCCCCAACTGGTAACAGGTATCCTGATAAGCAGGGTCAAGCTCAAGGACTTTTTCAAAGTCTTTTGCCGCTTCCTCATGCTGCTTCAGTTTTGAATGGGATATTCCTTTCAAATACCAGGCCTCTACAAACAGGGGGTTATTTTTGGTAAGCCTTGAAAAAACCTCAAGCGCTTTTTCGTAAGCTTCCAGCTTGATAAGCACAAGCCCTTTCCAGTAGAACGAAGAGTACTTTTCTTTATAATTATTTTGTTTCGGATTATTTTGTTCAGAGTTATTTCGTTCAGATGAGTTTTTTTCAGGGCAGTATACAAAAGAGCCTTTATCTGAGTCCTCACTTATTTCTTCAAATAGAGAAAGGGCTTTAGCGTACTCCCCGGATTCGAAACTGGCTAATCCTAACTCAAACTTTACTTCTTTGTTGCCAGGGTCAAGTTCCAGTATTCTGGAAAGGGTTTTAACTCCGGATTCGTACTTCCTTAACTGCAGGAAACAAATAGCTTTTTTATGGAGTGCGGAAAGGTTCTCCGGATTTCTTTCAAGTACAGCTTCAAGAGCCCCCAGGGCAGCTTTGTATTGTTCGGTTTCAAACAGACAGAGAGCTCTATACTCAAGGGCTTCTTTCATTTCAGGATTAAGGCGAATTGCAGACTCAAAGGCACATGCTGCTTCCTCTAACATGTTTATCCTATACAGGCTAAGGCCTCTGTAGTACCAGAGAATATCAGAATCCGGCTTTTCTTCGAGAGCGCTCTCAAAGGTTTCCAGGGCAGGGATGTACCTTTCAAGCTGCATTTGCGCAAGTCCTTTGTAAGTGCGTGCGTTCTCATAATTCGGATTCTTGTCTTTGTAATCCGGATTCTTGTCTTTGTAATCCGGATTCTTGTCTTTGTAATCCGGATTCTTGTCTTTGTAATCAGGACTCTTTATCTCGTCACATGCCGGTTTATCTATATCATCACTATCGAGATTTTTTAGCTCCTCATAATCAGAGTTATCTATCTCTTTATAACTTAGATTTTTTACAATTACTTCATCAAAAGCTCTTATAGCCTCTTCAAAGCGTTCAAGTTTTAGCAGGGCAATTCCTTTTCTATACCAGGCTTCCCTTGAGTCCGGATTTTCACTAAGCATCTGATCAAAAGCCTGAAGCGCAGTCTCATAATTTCCGATTTCCATTGCAAATTTTCCTTTCCTACACTGGATTTCCGGGTCTTTGGGATCTTTAGCAGCGAGTTTTTCAAAGGTTTCCAGGGCTTCTTCCTGCTTTCCGAGCTTCGCCTGGGCAGTCGCAAGGCTGTATAAAAGTTCGGGATAATCGGGATTAAGGGACAGGATTTTTTCAAAGCATTCCAGAGCAGTTTCTGTTTTTCCGAGTTTTAGCAGGGCTGTTCCCCTATTGTAAATTGAATCCAGGTCTTCAGGACTTGTTTTAAGAACTTCGGCAAATGCTTCGCTAGCTTTTTCATATTCATCGGCAGCCAGCAAAATCAGTCCTCTATTTCTCCAGGCATCTTCAAAATCAGGCCTGAGACTCACGGATTTTTCAAAAGCTTCAAGAGCTTCTTCTGTCCTTCCAAGCTTTCCGAGCACTATTCCTTTATTATTCCAGCCTTTCTCAAGATACGGGTTTAAGCGCAGACCCTCTTCAAAGGATTGAAGGGCTTCTTCATAGCGGTCCATGGAATAAAGAGCAAAACCTTTATTCATCCAGCATGCGTCGTTATCGGGTTTGAGTTCCGCAACTTTCTCAAGAGCTTTCAGGGCAGGCTCGAATTTTCCGTTGTCAAGGAGAATTAATCCTTGCTGCAGCCAGAGCCCATAGTTTTCGGGTTCTTTTTCAAGGCTCTGTGCAAGAGAGTCAAGAGCCTCTTCGATACGGCCTAACTTGATCAGCATAGTACCCCTGAGCTTTTGGGCCTTAATAAATTCTTGATTTTGTTTAAGCATGGAATCAAAGGCTTTGAGAGCTTCTTCATACTTTCCTTCTCTGGCAAGCAAACGTCCCTGCTGGTACAGGGCATCACCATATGCAGGGTCCAGTTCGGTAGTTCTGGATAAAGATTTTGCAGCCTCTCCAAAGCGCTGCAGTTTCACGAGAGCAAGAGCCCTGTTGTACCAGATTTCTTTAGTTTCCGGATAAATTTCAAGCACAGAGTCAAAGGCCTCAAGGGCTTCTTCATAGACCTCAAGCTTCATCAGAGCAAGGCATTTGTAATTCCAGGCTTCGAAATAAGTAGGGTCCAGCCTGATGGCTTCTTCAAAAGCTTTTATGGCATCATTGAGCCTGAGCAGCTGGATCAGAGCAATACCTTTCTTGAGCCAGATTTCTTTATTTCCCGGGTTTATTTTTAAAATTTTCGAAAAAGTTTTCTCGGCATCCTCATAGCTGGAAAGTTCGTTTAAAAGTATGCCCTTCTGATAGAGGGCCGTCTCACTGACAGGAAATTTCCTTAAAAATGCGTCAACACATTCCAGAGCTTCTTTGTTCTTCCCCAGCTTTATCAACGAAAAATATTTTTGTTTCCAGGAATCTTTATGCCTGGGGTTTTCTCGAATTAGGGAATCAAAGCATTCCAGCGCTTTTTCATACTTCTCAAGCTGTACAAGAACCAGGCCTTTTGAGTAGCAAGCGTCTGCGTTTTTTGGGTTGATCTTAAGTGCGTGCTCAAAGCACTCCAGAGCTTCTTCGTAGTTTCCGGCTTTTCCAGTTACGGTGCCCTGGGCATACCAGGCGCTTTTGCATTCCGGCTCAAGCTCAAGTGCTTTCTCAAAACAAAGAATCGAAGCCTCATTTTTTTCCATTTCGGCAAACGCCAGTCCTTTATGGTACCAGATTTTTGGATTTTCAGGATTTATTTCAAGTGCGTTGTCATAGGTTTCGAGAGCTGCTTCAAACTTTCCAAGGGTGGCCAGTGCGATTCCTTTTTTGTATCGGGCATCGAAATTTTCGGGCTCGAAGTGCAGTACCTGGTCAAAGGAGTCGAGGGCTTCTTCTGGTTTTTTGATTTTCAGTAGTGCGAGTCCTCTGTTAAATAGAGCTCCTGTGTGACCTGGATCTTTGTCTACAATCTTGTTGAAAACATTAATCGATTTTTCGTATTTTTTCTGTTTAATCAGGCCAAGTCCTCTTTGAAAAGCTTCATCGTGATTGATAACCAACTCCTCCGATCCTTTTTTCTAATTCTGTCCCTACACTTCCTACTTTTATTCATGCACTCTTCAAATTCTGTTCCTGCACTTTTCTGATTATGTTCCTGGAAGCTCAAATATCTGAAACTTGAATACTAGTCTTTTTTATCAGACCTTTATAATATTTTGCTCTGTTTTCTCCGACTTATCAGTTTTTGCGAGCTTTTGCCTCTCACTTGCCAATTTAAAATCTTTTTCAAAATGTTAACGATTTACCAGCGTTAACCGTTAAATTTAGGAGAAGCGAATGGTCAATCCCCGCAACTTTTGTTGTGGGATACAGCCTTCATCTGTACCAACTTTTGCGATCTTACAAGCTATTTGTTCTTACACGTTCTGTACTCACTTGTCAAGTTTTGTCTTGGAAGCTGCAAATGCTACAAGAGCCGCTTGTAGCGTCGGTTGAAATTCCATAGATGCCTGCGACTGAAGCCGCGGGAGCTGTCACCACTACATCCAGCCCGAAGTCTGTTGTCATTAAATTTTTGTTTAGAATTTAATTTCCTAACATTGTATATAAACGATCCTCAATAATTGAGCGTGGGAGACTAATTTTCAGCCTATTTTTTAAGTGTCTTTTTAAAGATATCCTTCTGATTTTGCAGGCAACCGTATTATAAATATACTGTTAATAAACATACTTATAATCTCTAAAATAATACCTAAAGTTAATTTGCCTAAAATTTAAATTAAACTTCAAAGACTCCTGAAAATGCTTCCTGAAGATTTCTGCATGTTTCTTTATTGAAACAAACAAGAAAAACCTTTTCAGGCAATCCATTTCCCTGAAGGAATTTAGCTATTTCGGAAACTGCAATTCCTGCAGCTCTCTCTGAAGGAAAGTTATACGCTCCTGTACTTATAGCTGGAAAGGCAATGGTTTTTATAGTATACTCTCTTGCAAGTTCAAGGCTTTTTCTGTAGCAGGAAGCCAGCAAGCTATCCTCTCCTTTTTGTCCCCCCTGCCATACCGGCCCAACAGTGTGTATTATCCATTTTGCAGGCAGAAAATATCCCTTTGTAATTTTTGCTTCTCCTGTAGCACAACCTTTTAATCCCTTACATTCTTCCAGCAGTTCTTGCCCTGCAGCTCTATGGATAGCGCCATCGACTCCTCCGCCCCCAAGAAGAGTTGAATTTGCGGCATTTACAACTGCATCTACTTCCAGTTTTACGATATCTCCCTGAATTACTGTTATCCTGTCTGAAATGCGTACCATAATCTGCCCTTCTGCTTCTGTTTATATCTTGTCCGATGTTTTCCACTAGCGTCAAGTCGATCATCAAGGATTCAATGGTTCTGAATTATTGCAATTGATTTTATAGGCTATTTGTCATTCCCTATGGTAAGCTGATTTTCAATTCGAAACCGCATTGGTTTTTATGAGAATATTATGAGGATATCCACAAAAAACAACGAAGAGCCATTTTAACATTTTGCGGTTGACCAGACACTGGATTATTTGTATTGTCTACAGCTTTCTGTTTCAACTATCTTTGGGCAATTTCTGGCTTTACTTTGAGAGCATCGTAAAAGTCAAGAACTACCAAATTTATATTATTAAGTCATACAATTTATTTCTTTTTTCTGTCACAAATCAAATATTTAGGCTCTTCGCTATTCCGTATGAATAAGATGCTTTTCAACTCAAGACCGCATTGGTTTTTATGAAGACATTACGAAGATATCCACAAAAAACAACGAGGAGCCATAATAACAGGCTGTCTCAAAACTCGAATCATTTCTACAATTGAGTGATTTATATTATTGACTTTAAATGTAAGTCGGAAATTATTCTGGAATTCAGGTACATACTTGCTTTAAAATCTAATTTTTTAACCTTTTTGTAGAATCAAATGTTATTTTGAGACCGCCTGCTATAGAAATAGTCCTGAAATAAATAGTCCTGAATAAATAGTCCTGAATAAATAGTCCTGAATAAATAGTCCTGAATAAATAGTCCTGAATAAATAGTCCTGAATAAATAGTCCTGAATAAATAGTCCTGAAATAATCAGGAAAAAGGTACAGACGTTGCTCTATGAAACCAGGGTCATTGAGTACCATAATAGGGATGCAGATGAAGTAAGGAACCTTGTGATCTCGTTCTTGGAGTTTCTCATCGATCAATTTGTCAACTTCAAGCTCATGGAAAACTCCGGCAATGAGACCAGGGTGACCTCAAAAGCTTGTACGTTTTATTGAGGATTCAACTCTTCTATTATTGTTTTTCTATTATTGTTTTTATCTGCCATGGAAGGTCAAGAAAACAGATATGAAAATTAATTATATTAACTTATATGTTTACCTGCCGAAGCTGGGTTCAAGTATTCAAACCTGCTTTATAGCCTCTTGGGAAGCAGTCACTATAACCTCTTTCATAGCCTCTGGCATAATCGCTTTTCCTGGCTTCTTTCTTTATAAATGCACTGTAGGGCTTCCTGCTGTCGGCTTTACCTTCTCTAAATCCGTCTTTATAGCCGTCTCTGCAGCCTTCTTTGTAGCCTCTATCATATTCTTTTTGATTTCCACCTGCCGATCCAGCTCTCAGGCCTGCTTTATAGCCTTTTGGGAAGCAGTCGCTATAACCTCTTTCGTAACCTTTATCATAGTCGCTTTTCCTGGCTTCTTTCTTTATAAATGCACTGTAGGGTCTCTTGCTATCGGTTTTGCCTTCTTTAAAACCGTCTTTATAGCCGTCTCTGCAGCCGTCTTTGTAGCCTCTGTTATATTCTTGCTGGTTTGCGCTTACCGCCGCAACTGTCACTGATACTATAAAACAGACTACCAGCAAAATAGCCACTGTCTTTTTTATACCCATTTATTCACTCCTCAAATCTGTTTCAACTTTACCAATTGCCAACAAAGTCAATAGGACTTCAACAAAGTCAATAGGACTATTACGCACTTGAGGAACAAAATCAATTACAGCAAAGACTGCGAATTAAAGTTATGTTTTAGGTAGTTGACTGTCTGATGCTGTTGGTTCTTCAGTCAGTTGCATAAGTCCTAGTCAATTTCAAACATATGCAACATAACAGTCATTATTCATAGAATATAATATTAATAGAAATATAAATAAGAAATAAATATAAATCATCGCATCGAAAGAACAAGGTTGTACATAGGCACAAAAACTTAACTTTAAACAGTATGTCCGAATCACCGCTTATGATTTCCGTCAATGTCTCGAATTTGCTGTAAATTTGAAATCAAATTTTTGTGTAGATGATGGTAACCTTCTGATATGGAGTTTTCTACAATATAACTTTTTTGAGATTGTAATTCTACAGAAAAAGAACATGACACTTTTTGAATAACATGCACAACCAATGAAAGTGCTTGCAGATGGCAGTATTTTCATGCTAAGAAGGAGGTTTGAAACAGGCTTTTCAGGAGCACAGAGTGTATGTTCTGACGGCGTTTTGCAGGTTCATAACTGAAAAATTAAGAAACTTAAAATAAATTACGGTTCTAAGGTTATAAAAACTTTAAAATTAAAGTTAAAAATATGGATGTGTTAAAATATGGATGTTAAAGAAGTAAATCGCCATGGACAGGAACTGATCAAACATCTGAAAATCAGAACGTCTCCTGTAGCAGTAAAGCTGATTTCGAAAGGGTCAGAAATTCCGGAAAGTATCAAGAAAGCAGAAGAGTGTATGACTCACTGTCAATTTATGGATAAAGTTAGAAGAACCCGAGAAGAGTTCTACACTTTAAATGAAAATCAAATGTGTAAAGTTGGAGCTGGTGCAATGGGACTTGGCTCAGTTCCTGAAGATCTGGTCACTGGGGAGCTTTATTACAAAGAATTCGAGCTATTCAGCACACTGGGCGCCTCAAGACGTACTATTGATATGATCCCAGTCCTTCCGCCTAATTCAACAGAAGCTATTCTGTATTCTCCTCTGGAAGAGACCTCATTTATTCCGGATGTCATTATGGTTGTCGGTAATCCTAAACAGATGATGTTACTTACACAGGCAGCAATGTACGGAATAGGAGGAAGGCTTGAAACTAGCTTTTCAGGAGCACAGAGTGTATGTTCTGACGGTGTTGTGCAGGTTTATAAAGAAGGAACAGTAGGCGTTACACTTGGTTGCACTGGAAGCCGGGCTTACGCCACGCTTACAGATGATGAAATGATTATGGGAATCCCTATTGAGCTTCTTGCTAATGTGGTTTCGGGCCTCAAGCAAGTATGCCCTTAACTGAAACCTTATCTGAAATTACCAGTTTTACTGGTAGTCCTGGTCATGCATGTAGTGTTTTTAATACAGCAGATTTATTCTCTTCAAATTATATGGGTAAAGGCGTCGGACCGTATAATGAAGGCTATATTGTTAATATTGCCGAGGGTGGTATATGTAAATCCCAGTACTTGTTTAATAGCGGGGGGGATATAACTTACCAATGAAGGTTGTTGAGTCTTATAAAGTGTATTGAGACTAAAATTCAGGTTTGAGACTAAAATTCAGGTTTCAAACTAAAATTCAGGTTTGAGACTAAAATTCAGGTCACATTCTCACAGTAAATTCACAAATCGTCTACTGACTAATTATCTTCAAGTTTTAGGGGTTATGAATGAGTATACATCCCAGACCGCCACATGTTCAAATTTATTTATATTTATTTACATTTATTCAAACCGTTTCTATAATTATATAATCAATGTTGTCTATTCATACGACCTGATGAAACGAACAACAAATTTCTTTATATTAGTATTATTGGTTTTGACGTTATGTACTGCTACTGCAGGCGCTTCAGCTAATGCTGCTTGTAATGTAAAAATTGTCAAGTTCACAGTAAACAATCCAACTGGAATAGCACCAGCTAAAGTAGGGTTTACAACTTATACGTCAGGCACTGTTAAAAGTGTTCAATACCAGGTATTGGATAAAAATGGAAAAGTAGTTGCATCCTGCAGATCTTACTGTACACACTGCACGGTAAAGCATATCTGCAATTGTTCACTTATTATAAAAAAGCCTGGTACCTATGACGCAAAAGTAACTGTATATGGTGCTGGAAATTGTCACGTACAGCAGATTAAAAAGTCAGCCATTAAAATAAAAGCTGCATGAAAATAACTGTAAAGCAATAAAGGTAAAGTAATAAAGGTAAATTAATAAAAGGGATAACTCCCTTTTTACTTTTTATTTTAACACTGGCAGATCTGCCTTCTTGCATACTTTTGTTTCCAGTAGCAAGAACAGGTTTAATGCCTTTCTTACTCTAACTTCTCCTGCCTAATTTTCGGTGTTTTCAGTCTTTTCTATTCTTCCCTTCCCCGGCAGCCTCTTTAGTTTGTCTTTCTTTGTCTTTCTTTCTCTTCAATCCCTTTTATAACACGGTCCGTTCTTCTTGTTTTACTTTTTCGTATCCCGTTTTTAATGTCACATTCTTTTCCGTCTGTGAACAGAACAATCATATAATATTTAGTGAGCTCAAACCCATTTTAATAAAAGTCAATCCGAAGATAATCTGTGCAATCCCCATAGCACGGATAATAGAAAAGTAGTGTTTACTGTTTATAAAGGACTTTGACTTTTCTACAATTAATGTGATGGCTACCTTTGACCCGACAAGAAAGATATAAAACCCTAATATAAACAGAATCGTGGCTGAAACCTGAGTGTTCAGGCTCTTATAAATTATCGGCCCACCTATGGAAAACCAGAAGACATATGGATGTGGGTTTCCAAAATTCACAATAACTCCTTTTTTAAGGGCATCCTCTTTTTCTACATTTAATTCAAAGCTGTCTTTTTTGATTTTCAGTAATTCGATTCCTGAATATATTAGATATGAAGCCCCAAAAAACGCAATGATTCCGATAATAAAATCATAACTTTTCAGATGCGACAGCACATACAATACGGATAAAACGATTGGCAGGTCCGTAATCAGAGGCGACACTGCAACCTTTATTCCTTCCCACTTGCCATACTGTAGAGTTTCAGAAATGGTTACAGCAAGCAATGGGCCTGGAGATGTTCCTGCAGCAAGGCCGAGAAATGACCCCAGGGCTAAAAATTCAATAATATCTAGCACCTTTATGCCTCATTTTTTAATATGTCAATCCAGGGAACCTGCCTTAAATCTTGAGTAACCGTGAATTCCCAACTCAGTTAGTCAGATTCCTGATTTAAATCTATAATAATTTTAAGGTATATAATAGTACGACACTGGTGTAGAATAATCATCAGTGACCTATATAATACCTCAATTTATATTGAACTTTGAACCTTGAATTTGTAGATTTTTAAAAAAAGGAGGCATTTATGCCTCTATTTTTGAAAACAAGAATGCTCCAACCATGCAGACAAGAACCGAGAGCAAACCTATTACTGCCAGGTCATTATAGATTCCAAACACGTTCATTCCGGCAATTGCTCCTCTTAAGCCATCTACCCCATAGGTAAGGGGATCGATCCTGCTTATAAAATAGATCGACGGCGGCAGGTTTTCTAGGGGGAAAAGGGCGCCGGATAGGAAGAAGATAGGCATGATCAGGAAGTTCATAATCAGCTGGAAGCCCTGCATATCTTTCATCTTTGAGGCTATGGCAAGGCCCAGGCCTGTAAAGAAGATAGCTATTAGGGACATGAAGACCAGCCCGACGGCAAGGCTTGCAAGGCCTGGAATTCTGAACCCGAGTAGATAGGTCAGGCTCAACACGATTAGACCCTGGATCATGGCTATAGTTGCGCCTCCAAGAGTTTTTCCGATCATAATTTCTGTCCTTGAGATAGGAGCTACCATAGTCTCTTTCAGAAAGCCGAATTGCCTGTCCCAGATAACCTCAAGCCCCGAAAATACAGCAGTGAACAGGATGGACATTGAGACGATTCCTGGTGCAAGAAAATCCAGGTAGTTTGCCCCTCCGCTTGCTCTCGTATACATCGGGCCGAACCCGAATCCAAATGTTATCAGAAAGAGCAGAGGCTGCCCGAGAGAACCAAGCAACCTCGCTTTTGAGCGCCAGTAGTGTTTTAGCTGCCTGAGCCAGAGGATATAGATTACCTCGATCAATGCCTGACCCTCCTTCTCATACCCCTTATAGCTCGTACTCTGTGTCCAGATTCGTTATCGTCCCTGATATCCCGGCCTGTTAATTTCAGAAAAGCCTCTTCTAAGGAGTCGGTTTCCGTCTGTTTCTTTATTTCTTCAACAGTGCCGGACTCTATAATTTTTCCGTGGTCAATGATTGCAATCTGGTCTGCAATTGCTTCGGCTTCTTCCATGTAATGCGTGGTCAGAAAAATTGTCATTCCTTTTTCTTTGTTCAGGCTCTTGATATGGCTCCAGATAGAATTTCGGGTCTGGGGATCAAGGCCTACTGTAGGCTCGTCAAGGAAAAGGATTTTCGGGTAGTGGACAAGCGCCCGCGCAATCTCAAGCCTGCGCTTCATGCCGCCGGAATAGCTTTTAACATAGTCTTCCCGCCTGTTCCAGAGCCCGACAATTTCCAGGGCTTTTTGGATTCTTTCATCTCTTTCCTTTTTAGGTACCTTATAGATGACTGCATGGTAAACAATATTCTCGTAAGCAGTCAGTTCTTCATCAAGGCTGGAGTCCTGAAAGACTATTCCGAAAGATGCACGGGCGTTATCCTGCTCTTTAAGCGCATTGAAACCGTTAATGCTTATTTTTCCTGATGTGGGCTTCAAAACAGTTGTGAGCATTTTGATAGTTGTGGACTTTCCCGCCCCGTTTGGGCCAAGAAAAGCAAAGATCGAGCCGGTTTCAACGTTGAAACTGATATCTTTTACAGCTGTAAAATCATCAAATTTCTTCGTGAGTGACTGAACTGAGAGTATATTTTGCATGGGTGAACCTGAAATGTTTTTTTAAATAAGGAAAGGCTAATAATAGAATTTCTTCTGTAATATTTCTTCTGTTAAATTTCTTCTGTTGAATTCCTTCTGTTAAATTCCTTTTGTTGAATTCCTTCTGTTAAATTCCTTCTGTTGAATTCCTTCTGTTTTCTTTATGGATAAAATGATTTTCAATTAAAGTTAGTGTTAGTTTTACTGGCTTCAAAGAACATATTTCCAGCCGTCTTTTTTCAGGCTATTTCTGTGTTTTTCATAATCAGGCATGAGTTCTCGAACAAATTTCCAGAACCGTGCCGAATGATTTTTCTCTTTTACGTGGCAGAGTTCGTGCACTACTACATACTCAAGCTGCTTCGGTGGTGCCATTATAAGCTGGAAATTTATCCTCAATACATTCTCTGCAGAACAACTTCCCCAGCGCTTTTTCTGGTATTTTACTTTAAATATTGGAGTATCTACCCCGAGCTTTTTCGAATAAATCTTCAGAAGCTTCTCAACTTCCTCTTCGGCACGTTTGCTATAAAAATTCCAGACGGCTTCTTTCACCAGAAAGGGAAGCTGATCTTCAGAAGTATTCTCAGAAATCTCAACCTTAAGTTCGGAATCCTGGAAAAAAGCCAGAGGTTTTTTAATGTTATTCATGGATGTGATTCTCAGAGGACATTCTCTGCCCAGATAAAGATAAACCTCCCCGTCACAATACTGCTTTTTTTGATCAGGAAGTCTGTTTTCCTCGAACCATTCAAGCTTTTTAAATATCCACCAGGCTTTTCTTTCAACCATTCCTTGAATAGTGTCTGCACTCAGACACTGAGGTGCCCGAAACTCGACTTTCATGTCCGGACGGACTAAAATAGCTGCACTCTTTCGCTTTTTACTGTATACGATCTCATAATTTATAGTCCTGCCACATACATTGATTCTATTGTTTTTTTTCATCCCGGTTTCCTCAGAATAAAAAGAGTTTTCAATTCAATTGTTCTTTTACTGGTATCCTCTTCAAATTCAATGGAGTTTTTCAACTCAAAAAATGTGCAAATATTTTACCATACAGTTATACAGTTTAATCCATCGCTTGAAGTTGTTTTTTAAACTTCGTTATATTTTTAAATATTCATCAAATACATGAAATTTACTTTTACTCATGAAATCCGAAAATAATTATAATCACTTCATTGGTCATCGGTTAAGGAATTTTCTTGCCAAAAAACTATCGATTTTGCATTAGAAACTGGCTTTAAATTTTCGTCTCTTTGTATAAAATAGATACCCTGTTCCAGCCCGCAACTATTAAACTATTTAACAAATATTGTGGAAATGGACGTAGTTTTCACAATCCCTTACTTAACCGAAGAAGCATGAAAATCACTTCAATTCCGACTCTTAAAGCCTGAAGATTGCTTCTTATTTTTCCTGATTTCAATCTACAGGTCAGGCACTTTTTACATTTCGGGTTATATCTTCTATAATGCCCTGAAAATGAGTAACTTCTCCTTCCTCATTACGCTGGATAAAGGTTTTCTCATCAATCCAGCGGACGTCAGCAGTCTTAGTAAGAATCCGATACCGGCGGTTGAATTCCTTTCCCCTTCTTCACAATTTTCCTCAAGTTCAAGTTCCACAAGGAGCAGGTCCTCGGGATGGATTAATTACGGTTTCAAGAACATCGGCTGCAATGAAAAACTCAAGTCCGAAGGCAATTCTGTTTGTAAGCTCTTTTTTATTCGAAGAATTTCATGTGTGTTTTGTGAGAAAGCAACAAAACACACTTTTGTTTGACTCCACCTAATCCACAAAAATTTGATAAATGAATCCTTATTAATTTAAACTGGATGTCATTATGTCTCCTTATCTATAATTATCCTCTTGAAGCTGGTATAGATGGGTTTCTACAAAGCCATTTTTTGAGCAAGATTTTTACTTACTAACTATGATATATCTGGATCTGGTTTCAGTACTGCTGCTTTCGGAGTTATCTACGGTTAAGCTAACAGTATATCCTCCTGTTTTGTTGTATGTGTGTACAGGATTCTTTTCTGTTGAAGTATTTCCATCTCCAAAAGCCCATTTCCATGAAGCTGGTGATCCAGTGCTGTTGTCAGTAAAACTGACATTAAACGGTACGGGTCCTGAAGTTGGCGATGCAGAAAAAGCAGCGACAAGGGAGTTTGAAACTGCAATATATCCGGTTTTTATCAATGTATTATCGCCGTTTGCATTACTCGCTGTCAATGTAACAGAATATAGTCCTGATTTATTGTATGTGTGTACAGGATTCTTTTCTGTAGAATTGTTCCCATCTCCAAAAACCCATTTCCATGATGTTGGCGATCCAGTGCTCTGGTCAGTAAAACTAACCTTAAAAGGCACTTTTCCTGAAGCAGGGGACGCAGAGAAATTAGCAACAGGAGCAGTCAAAACACCTGAGACAGCAATATAGTCTGTTTTTGTCAGGGCACTGCTGCCATTTGCATTAACTGCTGTCAATTTAACAGGGTATAGCCCTGATTTATTATATGTATGTACAGGATTCTTTTCTGTTGAATTGTCCCCGTCTCCGAAAACCCATTTCCATTTAGTTGGTGATCCTGTACTCTGATCAGTAAAACCAACAGTAAGTGGAGCTTTTCCTGAAACCGGAGATGCAGAGAAGCTGGCAACAGGAGGAGCTAAAATGCTTGATACAACAACATGGCTGGATTTTGTCAAGGCATTACTGCCATTTGCATTACTTGCTGTTAATGTAACAGTATATCGTCCTGATTTACTATACGTGTGTACCGGATTTTTCATTTCTGAAGTGTTTCCATCTCCAAACGCCCATCTCCATGCAGTTGGTGACCCTGTGCTCTGGTCGGTAAATATAACCTTAAGAGGCATACTTCCTGAAGCAGGAGACACAAAATAACCGGCAACAGGAGGAGCTAAAACGTTTGAGACATAAATATAGCTGGATTTTGTCAAAGTATTACTGCCGTTCGCGTTACTTGCTGTCAATGTAACTGCATATCTACCGGACTTAGTGTATGTGTGTACCGGATTTTTCTCTTTTGAAGTGTTCTTATCCCCAAAATTCCATGTCCATGCAGTTGGTGACCCTTTACTCTGGTCAGTAAAACTAACAGTAAGAGGCATACTTCCTACAGTTGGAGTTGCCGAAAAAGCTGAGACAGGAACAATATATCCTGAACTCGATACCACACTACCGTTCACAGAAACTACATTTATATATTTTGATTTTTGCAACTTATTACTGCCTTCCTCATTAGTCGTTGTTAAATCAACGGTATAATTTCCGGATTTATTGTATGTGTGTACCGGATTTCTTTCTGTTGAATTACTTCCATCTCCAAAATTCCATTTCCATGAGGCTGGTGACCCTGTGCTCTGGTCAGTAAAACTAACAGTAAGAGGTGTTTTTCCTGAAACAGGGGAGGCAGAAAATTTGGAAACAGGAGTGTTGTTTAAAGCGTTTGAGACGACAGCAATATAACCTGTTTTTGTCAGAGCATTATTGCCGTTTGCATTACTCACTGTCAATTTAACAGAGTATAGCCCTGCCTCATTGTATGTGTGTACCGGGTTCTTTTCTGTTGAATTACCTCCATCTCCAAAAGTCCATTTCCACGAGGCTGGCGACCCGGTGCTCTGGTCAGTAAAACTAACCGTAAAAGGCACTTTTCCTGAAGTCGGGGATGCAGAGAATTTGGAAACCGGAATATTTAAAGTGCTTGAGACAGCAATATAGCCGGTTTTTGTCAGGGCATTACTGCCTTTTTCATTACTTGCTGTTAATGTTACAGAATAAAGTCCTGATTTGTTGAATATGTGCACAGGATTCTTTTCTGTTGAAGTATTCCCGTCTCCGAAAACCCATTTCCATTTAGTTGGCGACCCTGTGCCCTTGCCAGAAAAATCAACCGCCAGAGGTGCTTTTCCTGAAATAAGGGACGCAGAGAAACTGGTGACAGGCGGATTAAAAATGTTTGAAACAACAATATAGTCAGTTTTTGTTAATGTATTACTGCCATATGCATTATTTACTGCTAATGTAACAGAATACAATCCTGCTTTGCTGTATGTATGTGTAGGGTTCTTTCCGGTTGAGTACGTGCCGTCTCCAAAAGTCCATTTCCATGATGTTGGCGACCCTTTACTCTGGTCAGTAAAACTAACAGTAAGAGGTGATTTCCCTGAGGCTGAAGATGCAGAGAAAGCAGCAATAGGGGTTTCATACCCGTTTGAAACAGTTATATAGCTGGATTTTGTTACTGCAGTCTTGGTTCCCGTTTCGTTCAATGTCAGTGTAACAGAATATTTTCCTGATTTTTTATATACATGCACAGGGTTCTTTTCCGTTGAATAAGTTTTATCTCCAAAAGTCCAGTTCCATGAGGCTGGCGATCCGGTGCTCTGGTCAGTAAAACTAACTCTAAGTGGCGTTCTGCCTGAAGTTGGGGACGCAGAAAATCCTGGATGTGCTAAAACAGTTACTGTGGCAGATTTCGAATCAGTACCGTTTTTATTGTTTACTTTAAACGTTACATTGTAATTCCCTGCTCTGGAATAAGTGTGTACTGGATTCTTCTGTGTCGAAGTGGATTTGTCTCCAAAATCCCAGTTCCACCCATCCGCATTCTTTGAGAAATCCGTAAACTGGACTGAAAGAGGAGCGTAACCGGATGTGAAATTGCTGCTAAAGTTTGCAACAGGATAAACTGGTTGTGCTGGAAGAGGACTAATAAATTGACCGAAAGCAATAGGCCTGAAGCCTGTGTTTACTGTGGCTGTAACCTTATCTGTAGCAGTGTCAATTACAGAGGCAGTGTTTCCGAGATGATCGCTATCGCCGGAGTTCGCTACATATACCTTTGTTCCGTCCGGAGTGGCTGCAATTCCGTAAGGGCTTTTTTTGACTTTTACAGTTGCTATAACAGTTTTTGTTGCGGTGTTAATTACCGATACATTGTTGCTGCCTTCATTTGCCACATACACCTTTTTTCCATCAGGAGTTACTGCAACCCCCATAGGCCATTGTCCCACAGGCACTGTGGCTGTAACAGTGTTTGAACTTAGTTCAATTATAGAAATAGTATTGCTTTCACAATTCATCACATATAGTTCTGTTCCCGCCTGGTTAATTGTAACTCCACAAGGGCCAGATCCAACTTTCACAGTCGCTATAACAGTGTTTGTGCTGGTATCAATTACAGAAACAGTGTTGCTGTAACGGTTCGTTACGTATACTTTTTTTCCATCCGGTGTGATTGCAACTCCTAAAGGATTAACTCCTACAGGCACGGTGGCTGTAACAGTGTTTGTAGATGTATCAATTACAGAGACAGCTTTTATGTCACGGTCTGCCACATATAGTTTTTTTCCGTCCGGGGTGACTGCAATTCCACAGGGACTATATTTATAGCCTACATCCACGATAGCTGTAACCTTGTTTGTTGCTGTATCAATTACAGAAACCGTACCCCTTTCGCCGTATTTGGTATTTGTTACATATACTTTTGTTCCATCCGGGCTAACTGCAGCTCCAAAAGGCTCGGTCCCTACAGACACTGTGGCTGTAAGGGTGTTGTTCCCTGTGTTAATCACAGAAACAGTGTTGCTGTCAAGATTTGTAATGAATGCATATGAAGGTGAAGGAGACCCTTTTGGTACAACATTTACTGTCGCAAGCTTTGAATCTGTACCTTTTGAATTGCTTACAGTCAGTCTAACAGTATAGATTCCTGTTGCAGAATAGGTATGTGTGGGGTTCTGCTTTGTCGAACCAGACCCGTCTCCAAAGTCCCAGGCCCATTTAGTTGCATTTATTGAGAGATCTGTAAACTGCACGGGTACAGAAAGGAAAACGTAATCTGATGTGATATTGCTGCTGAAGTTTGCTAAAGGATAAACTGGTTGTAATGGAATAGAACCTATAAACTGGCCTGAAGCGTAAGGGCTTTTTCCTGCAAGCATCGTGGCTGTAACAGCGTTGGTTGCTGTGTCAATCACAGAGACAGTGTTATAAAAGTTAATTGCTACATAGATTTTCTTTCCATCCGGAGTGACTGCAATTCCCTTAGGATCGGGGCCTACGGGTATCGTGGCTGTAATTTTGTTTGTTGCCGTGTCAATTACAGAAACAGTGCTGAAATATTCAGCGTTATTAGTCACATACACCTTTTTTCCATCTGGAGTAACTGCAACTCCAAAGGGAGTTCCTTCTACCTTCATCGTGTTTGTAACGCTGTTTGTTGCCGTGTCAATTATGGAGATGCTCCCGCCATCAGAGTTCACCACGTACACCCTGTTTCCGCCTGGTGTGACCGCAATTTCCTTGGGACCTCTTCCTACAGATACCGTGGTTATAACAGCTTTTGTGGCAGTATCAATTATAGAGACAGTATTGTCCCCATAATTTGTTACATATATCTTTTTTCCATCAGGACTTACCGCTACTCCCTCTGGATACTTTCCCGTATTCACTGTACTTACAACAGTATTTGCGGTGGTATCAATCACATAAACATTGTTGCTGTAACGGTTTGTTACATATACATTTTTTCCGTTAGGGCTGACTGCAACTCCCTGGGGAGAATTTCCTACACGCACTGCGGCTATAACATTATTTGTTGCCGTGTCGATTATAGATACATCATTGCTAAGAGCATTTCCGACGTAAACCTTTGTCCCATTTGGATTAATTGCAACTCCCAGAGGGTTGGACCCTACAGGTATTGTAGCTGTAACTTTGTTTGTGGCTGTGTCAATTACAGAGACACTGTTACTCTGTGCATTTGTAATGTATGCGAATTGTGAGGCACCTGCGATGCTCACTAACATTAAAAAAGCAAGTACCGTTATTCCCAAAACTTTGGTTAAGGTCTGCCTCCTAAACATTCTATTAAAATTCTTTCCTTTCATTTTAGACCGCCAGTATATAGATCATTTTGAATTTATTGAGGTTTTAAATTATATTGAAACTTAACCGACTTTATGGAAGGATAGTATAGCAATTCACTGAATCCGGATTTTTTGGGTTAAGTTGATTATTGCAACTAAGTGCGACTATACAGGTGACAAGATAAAGAAGACTTTATAGAATTATATGGAATACTTGTAAATTAAAAGATAATAAGTTTTCTTTTATTAACTGATGGGCTTGGTAAAAACTAAATTCATTCATTACTGTTTATATTTGAATTTTTATACTACTTTGAGTTTTTATATGTTCTGAAAATTTAAAAAACAGGGATCTCAAAAATTAGAATTTATTATTGGAATAAAAAACTATAGGATCTGAAAAATTTCTATTAATGAACAAATTTTTCTATTTATAAATAAAATTTTCTATTCATAAACAAAAATGAACTTAGTAAAATTCAATATAAAATTAGTGACGAATAGAAGGTTATATTACAAAAATTTAAAAAACAGATAAAGCAATTAATCCCCTTCCGTGCCTGAGTTTTCTCCTACAGAAAGCATAAGCTCTCCGTAGAGCAGTTTTTCCAGGGTTTTGGCTACGTACTTCCTTTGCTGGTATTTCTGGATATCCTCATGCATCCTGAGGTCAGAGTCTACCTGGACTCGCACGAGAGCAAAATGAAAGGCTTTTTCATTCTTTATCGGTGCGGTATAGAAAGCTTCCAGCATGTAAGGGAGTTTGAGGGGATCTTCTATAACTTCACTTAAAAGCAGCATCTCTTCAGGAATATCCTGGTAATGCGAAGATATATCTTTTTTTCCGGTAATAAGTTGCAGGTTTTTTTCTGAATATTTTTTCTCAAAGATAATAATTTCACCAATTATACTTCCCACCTCTTACTCAAACTAAATTTAGGGACCCTTTTATCAATTTCCGGGATTTACTTTCTATATTTTTTAACTCTGTACGCCTTTTAATTTTCTACATTTTTTAACTCTGTACATCTTTTAGCTTTCTACATTTCATTACTGACACACTTAATTGATGCCCTGTAAAAGGGAATAAGAGGCTTCAAGCCAGCATTCCCTTTACGATAGTGTCAATAGCATCGTCTTCTTCGAGGCCGCGGGCCATAAGAGTTTCGACTTCTTTTTTGTCCACACACCCGATTGCTGCTTCGTGAGTTACCTTGGCCAGGGGATTATCAACGCGTATAATCGGGACAGCTTCGGCTTTTGCATTGCCCTGAAGAACCTCCAAACAGTCCACATGTCCTCTGGATCTTGGTGCATGACCTTCAGTAATTCCCTTAAACTCCGACTCCGCATCTTCTGTAATGGCCAGTCGGCTTTTGATCACACTTCTGGCGTTTTCCCCATTAAGGGATACTTTTTCCATGATCCTGATTTTGTCGTCCTTTTTTCCGTAGACCTTGGTAACCATTTCACAGATAGAATCTTTTTCGGCATCCACGTCATAGTCGAATTCGAGAACTCCTACTCTTCCCGAGATCAGGGAGAAATTATTGAAATAACTGCCGCCTTCCTCTACCTTTACATGGGCCTTTGGAATTACCTGAGCTCCTCCATGTGGTCCGTGGAAGTGAGTTTCTGTGTACTTTAATGAAGCATTCTTCCCTATATGCATTTGAGCCTCCATTCTATGAATAATCTTTACAGCATTAGGGAATGTACAGTGAGCGATGAGTTCAACAGCCGAGTCTTCTTCGGCTACAAAATTCATATTTATTTCCTGGAGCCCATCTTCAGGAATAAGCCCGAAGCAAAGGTGGATAGGAAATGGAATTTTGTACCCTTTCTTAATGGTCAGTTTAACGTCCACTCCATGTTCGGTCTCCTGGGGTTCGAGCACAATTCCTTCTATCCCATTCGCATTAAGAACCTTATTTCCGCTTATCACAAGGCTTGCAAGCTCATGGTTATGCAGGATTTCAGCATCTCCACCGGATGCCGAATAGGCTGCGTCCATATCTTTGATTTCGCTGGAAAGCGTATTAAGAGTTATCTGAGTCATTTTTCAGGCCGCCTTTGGTGGGGATACCCTGCTGTCACATGGTATACACCTGTTTTTGAAAAATTCACTGATTTCCAGGGGGTCTCCGCTCCTGAGGATAACCCCTTCGCACATCAGGGATGCTTTATCGGAAGCGGCTGCAATTTCCTTCCTGTGTGTGATTACAAGTACCGAGGAACCGTTTTCTTTGAAAGTTTGGATCAGGTTTACGATTTCCTTTAAGGAAACAACATCAATTCCGGAGTCGGGCTCGTCGAGAATAGCAAGCTTCGGTTTCATTGTAATTATGGACGCAAGTTCTATGCGTTTTCTTTCACCTCCACTGAGCGCCTCTCCAACTTCCCTATCCAGGTATTTTTCAGGTCTAAGGTCAACCTTCCTCAGGGCCTCTTTCAGCTCTTCTTCAGTAGCGCCTCCATTGCCTTTTGCCCCGATTGCCAGATAATCCCTTACTTTCAGCCCTTCAAAGCGGGCAGGTTCCTGCCAGGCAAGGGTAATGCCTTTTTTTGCACGTTCGGTTATTGAAAGTTTTGAAATATCTTCCCCATTAAAGATGAGGCTGCCTTCCTCGTGTTCATAACCCTGGAGTCCCATCAGGGTATAGGCAAGGGTACTTTTTCCTGCACCATTTGCGCCGATAATGCTGTGAATTTCCCGGTCGCCTACCTCAAGATTGACCCCTCGCAGGATTTTCTTTCCATCACGGCTTAGCACCAGGTTTTTTACAGATAGAATCTCTGACACCTCTATAAGTTTTTTATTCTTGGCCCTGCAGCAGATCCTTGCAGTGCTGCAAATCCTTAACGGTATTTACGTTTATTGCTAGTTTGGGATTATCAAGTATCAGATTAAAGTCTTCCTGTTCGTTTCGGATTTGAGAACTGTCCAGAATATTAATTCCGGAAGGTACTATCAGCTTCCCATCCTTGTTAAAGACCGTATCCGGCCTGATTCCGGCTCCTTTGCAGACATTTATAGGAACATATACCGAGAGCGCTGGCTTTCCTTCTTCCCTATATTTCTTGATTACAGAATCGATAAGTTCAGGGTTTATCAGGGGAAGGTCCGACATAATAATCATTACAGGCCCAACCGTTTCTGCGGTTTCTACCGCGTGGACCATATCCCCTACATAGTTTCCGCCAAAAGTCCTGATTACGCGAACTTCTCCTTTGTAGCGTTCCTGGATCATAATTTCTGTCCTTGGGGTAACAGGGGAGACCGCTACAAAAACTCTGTCTATATTATCTGAGGCCCTCAGGGTATCTATCACATAGGCTATAAGTGGTTTTCCAAGCAATTCAACACAAGGCTTTTCTCCCATTCCAAGCCTCTGTCCGAACCCCCCTGCCATTACAATAGCGTCCATTTTAAACCTCCCATGTATCCATTCAATGAAAAATTCAGGAGAACTGCGATAATAATGAGTGCAGTTACCCGACCAACTTCGTTAGCAGTGCCAATTCCATCACCGTTTAATCCCCCAAAATGGGCATAGCTTCGGTTAAGAATTACCAGAGCCGAGATACAGGCTCCCAGATAAGGCAACAGCCCTATCCATCCAAAAGGCAGAAAGCAAACTATAGCTCCGAATATGAATCCAATCAGAAAATTCTTTCTGGTCGCTCCGCTTATAGTCATGGCTCCCAGGCCAGGGTAAGCCTGTTTTTCCTGCGGAGGTATGGGCTTTCCAAAGGCAGCAATAGTTAGCATGGACTGTTTTGCACTGACCTCTGCAATAAACATTGATGCAAGCATTAAAGCCGGAAGGTTAGCTCCAAAAACAACGGAACCTCCTTGCTGTATTGCCCTTATCGAACTGTACAGAGTAAGTAATACGAGAATGCAAAAGGATACTCCTCCTGTCCCGATGGTCGTGTCTTTCAGGGCCTTGATTTTCTTCTCATGTGACCCATGGGCCATAAAACCGTCCCCAATGTCCGTGACTCCATCGAGGTGATTAAAGCCTGTAATATAATATATGAATCCCATGATAAGGGCTGCAAGCACAGGCCCGGGAAATATTACCTGCCCTATGAATGCAACTGCACCTATGAGAAGCCCGAGTACGGCTCCCACAACGGGATAAAAGTAGATTTTCTTCATGAGTTCGTCGATTCCTTCCATGCTAATCCCCACAGGAATAGTGGACAGGAAACCAAACCCAGATTTAAAAGCAAGCAAATATGAATTCATCGCGCACCGCCTGTTTTTCAATCATTTCCTTCTTTCAGTCCGTCCCTACAAATTCTGCCATACCTCTTGAATACATATTGGAAGACACGCCTCCTATAAGGCCCCCGATAACGTCATCCATAAAAGGCCCGAGCTTTGCAAGGATTCCAGGTTTCTGTTTGTCAAACCTGACAAACTCAAAAGCGCCCTTGGAACCGCTGATATAGGTTGCAATACTTGTGCCGAGCACTTCATCTGCAATTATAAAAGTAAGGTCTTTTTCATAAGAACTTTTGCTAAGGTTCGGAAGGGTTCCTGCCCTGCCTTCCCGCTCCAGCAAGACCCCGGAATAGATTAGAAGGCAGAGGTTTGGATCTGAAAGTGCATACTTAAGTTCTCTCTTAAATAAAGCGTCGGCTTTCTCTCTGGTCTCAAGCCCTGGATGGGGAACGTACATTTCCAGAGCCGTATCAGCAAGGTCCTGAACACTGATGCCTTCTTCAGCAAGGACATCGAGGATGTTGACTGTAGCGTTTTCTTCTACTTTCTCAGGCTGCCCTTTTTTCAGGTCTTTTTCCTCAATATCGGATAATTTCATATGATCACTTCGGGGTTGTTAAAAAATGGTTTTATTAGCTTTTGAAAATCTTTAACGCTATTACACTGGCTTTTCTCATAACCCGTATTTCCATGAAGGATTCAGATTATCTCAGAAGCCGTCTTAAAATTCAAATAATTTATACAATTGGATAATAGGCAACGTTCCTTTTAAATTCATATTACACACTCGATGCATAAAATCAAACACAACAAACATCATGGTTTAAATTTTCGTTTTGGACATTAACAGTTTGACACTCCGTTTATCATTTAAATGCATAAGTCCTATCCCAATTATAGAACCAAATTTAATTTTAAGACACGCTCTCAGGAATCAGGTTCTGGCAGCGAAGGAAGGGTCACGGATACAGGTATATCCCTGCTAAATGAATTACTGCTGCACAGGCAACAAGCGAGAAGCCTGAAGCAATTGCTATTAATTGGGATACCCTTTTTATATCCTTTACTTCGGTCGGGGGATATAAGGCCCCAAGTATATAAGTATCGGGTTTTTCAAGTTTGACCCCGAGCGCTCCTGCAGTAGCTGCCATGGGATAACCGGAATTGGGGGACGGAGTTTTCATTCCGTCTTCAAAAGCACTCTTTATACTGTTAAATGGAGAAAATTTTCCCTGTTTTTTCGGGAGCAGACTCGCTATAAAGGCTGCTGCAAGAATGAATATAACGGAGATGCGGGCAGGGATCCAGTTTAATACGTCATCGGATTTCGCTGAGAAGTACCCAAGTTCCCTGTAGGGCTCGGTTTTATACCCAACCATTGAGTCCAGAGTACTTATGGCTTTAAATGCATATGCTGCAACAAGCCCGTATTTTCCGAAAAGGGTATAGTAAAAAATGGGGCTCAGGATGCCGTCAACATAGTTTTCGGATACGGATTCGATAACTGCGGAAGACATCTGGTTTCTGGTAAGTTTTGAAGTGTTCCGGCTTACATATATTGGGAGCAGTTCCCGGACTTTATCAAGCCTGTTTGCTTCGAGGTGCCCATAAATCTCCTTTGCAGGGCCGAGCAGGCAGTTAACAGCAAAGGTGGCTTTCAGGAAATATGCCTCTATAAGAAGGGAAAGCACCCTGGGAATTCCCGGAAGGGCTGCTATGTAAAGCACGGTGTAACCCAGCAAGGCTGCAGAAAATACACAGCAGAGAGCCATTGCAACTCCGTAGGCTTTCCTGTGAGTCTGAGGAGCCGCATTTATAAAAAAATTGATTAGTTTTCCTATCCACACAACAGGGTGTACGGCAGCAGGCGGCTCCCCGAAAAATATGTCTATGGCGGCTGCAAGCAAAAGTACCAGGGCAAGATGCCCGCTGTCTGGTACAATCATAGGATAGGCTCCATCACTTTCTTCCAGGCAACTTTCACGAGTTCGTCCGTATCTCCTTCCTGCATAAGACAGTCAAGGATTTTCTGCGCAGTTTCCGTCTTGTGAACCAGATGACAGTCAACACAGCTCCAGACTTTTCCGCCTCTTGAGCTCTGGATCCATTTTCCTCCTGTGCGCTCGTTTTCACAGGGATAGAACGGACAGAAGCAGAAGGTACAGTTCTGGCCTTCAAAGTGGCAGGGATAGTATTCGCAGGTTTTCCTGCCTCCAATGCCTTCTTCAGAAGCCTTTTCGATCACATTCTGCAGTTCTTGTTTTGCCTGTTCTCTACCCCACTCGGTAATTATATCCCCGATTGCAGCAATTATCCTGTCGTTTTCTTCGAAAGTCCGGACTGCAAGCCTTATGTAATCTTTTCCAAGGCCGTGGAGGGAAGAACAGTCCCTTATGAGGACTCCATGAGCTGCCAGACGTGCAGTTAATTCCGTTGAATCAAGCATGAATTTACTGATATCAACCAGGATAAAGTTTACATTCACCTCTCCGGCTTTAAAACCCCTTATCCTATCGAGTTTCGCCTTAAAAACCTCTCCTTCTTCCCTGATCATATCCCTCGCTTTTTTCAGGTACGGGTTTTCAATCCCGCCTTCAATATTAAGAAGGGAAGTCGCTACAGCGTCTGCCAGGGTTCCGAGGTTCCAGGAAAGTCTAGCAGTATCCAGAATTTCAGCTACCTCAGGGGAAGCTATTCCGAAGCCCATCCGGATTCCCGGGATTGCAAAGTCCTTTGTAAGGGAACGCATGACAAAAATGTAATTGTTGTTTACTGCAAGATCTGCAACACTCTGTGAAGGATCTGAAAGCTCAATAAAAGCTTCGTCCACGAAAAGAAGTGTTTTGTGCTGTGTACAACGTTCCGCAAGAGCTTTGATTTCTTCTCGAGTACGGAGTTTCCCAGTCGGGTTATTGGGGTTACAGATGAACAGGATTTTTGCTTTTTCCAGAAGCTCGTCAGGAAGTTTTTCGACTTCGTCCTGGCTTGGGTACTGCAGTTCTGCTCCCATAATCCGGCACTGCATTTCGTATTCTCCGAAAGTGGGCCAGGGTAGAAGGACAGTATCTCCTTTTTCAACCACGCATTCCACTACAAGCCTTATAATTTCCGTTGAACCGTTACCCGGAATAATATTCTTTGGGCTTACTCCATGCCCTACGAACTTTGCAGCAGCTTCTCGAAACTCAGGATACCTGTTATCAGGATATTCGGTAAGTTTCTTAAAACCAGCATTAAGAATCTCATCAAAGTTCAATCCGCTTTCCGGATGCTCAAAAGGGTTTCCCAGAGGATTAAAGTTTGCACTGAAGTCAAGAATTTCACTTTCAGGAATCCCGTAAGTTTCAGATGTTTCCTGAACTAACCCTCCATGCCTGCAGGGCTTCAGGTCCAGTAGATGTTTCCTTAAAGGTACACTTCTTTGCTCGGACACGGTAATCGCAAATATTTAGTGTGAATCATGTATATTAATCTGCTTATTATATTATTCAACGTAAACTTGCCTTTATTTGCTTTACAATTGTTTGATTGCGAAAACTTCTGCTTCTGGAATCCATTCTACTTTATTTTACAGAACAAATATATTATTTCTGTATTTAAGCTGTCGTTTTTTGGCGGCTTCAGATAGGTATCGAAAAAGTAAAATAGCTTGCTTTTAACTAGTACAGTCCAGAAACGCTAAAAAGCTCCAAATTATATCTTAAAGTAAAAACTCTAAATGAAGCAAAACTCTAAATTAAGCTTTAAAGTAATTGTTTTAATTTGATTATCAGGTGCATTTAAAAATGACAGTTAATAGACCAAGAGGGACCCGGGACTTTTTACCTGCCGATACTGCCCGGAGAAGATACGTGGAAAGTGTTATGCGAGACGTTGCCCGCAAATGGGGCTACAGTGAAATCATTACGCCCACGTTTGAACATCTTGATCTTTTCACCCTGAAGTCAGGAGAAGGGATCATAGGGGAGCTCTACAACTTTACGGACAAAGGCGGCAGGGAAATGACCCTCAGGCCTGAGCTTACTGCTCCTGTCATGCGTATGTATATAAATGAACTTCAGCCTTTTCCGAAGCCTTTAAAATTATTTTACTTTGAAAACTGTTTCCGCTATGAGCGCCCCCAGAAAGGCCGTTTCAGGGAATTCTGGCAGTTCGGGGTTGAACTTATAGGAAGCGGAAAACCCGATTCCGATGCCGAGGTTATTGCCCTTGCCGATGCCATGTTAAAATCCGCCGGAGTGAAGGGCGACATGAAGCTCGGAAACCTTGCGGTCATACGTACGCTCTTGAGTGGGCTTGAACCGGAAATTGTGAGCAAGGTTATGCGGCTTGTGGATAAAAAAGAGTATGCCGGCCTTGAAGCACTGCTTGAAGAAATAGGAGCCGAAGAACAGCTCAAGTCCGACCTTTTCCACCTGATAAAACTGGAAGGCAAGCATATCCTCCCTGAAGTAATAAAAATAGTTGGAAATATCCCTGAACTTGTAAGCTTTGAAAAGACCCTCAAGCTTCTCGACGCATACGGAGTCGATTACTCCCTTGACTTCGGGATTGCACGCGGGCTTGATTACTATACAGGCATGGTTTTTGAGGTCTATGCCGAGGGCCTCGGTGCCCAGAAACAGGTCTGCGGTGGAGGTTCTTACCAGCTTATCCAGCTTTTCGGAGGCGGAGACGTGCCTTCAACCGGCTTCGGGATAGGTTTTGATAGGATTATGGAAATCTGCCCTCTTACCCCGCCTGCTCCTAAAACCCTTATGCTGGTCTCAAAACCTGATCTTCATCTAAAAGCGATAAGTTTTGCAAATGAACTAAGGAAGTACGTGCCGGTCCATGTAGACCTCATGCAGCGTAATTTCAAAGCCCAACTTTCTTATGCAAATACCATCAACGCTGATTACGTGGTTATAGTTGGTGAAAAAGAATTAGAAGCAGGAAAGCTTACGCTGAGAGATATGGTTTCAGGAGAACAGGAACTTCTGACGCTTGATGAGATTATTGAGAAAGTTTCACCTAGCTAAAGTTGAAAGATTTTTTCTTTCATTCTTTTTACTCTCATTAAATTGTTGGAGAGCCTATTTAGGTTCAGGCAGCAGTACGCAATTTTGTTTACTTGTATATTGGACCTTATTCCTCTTTTTGGTTACATTTTCCTATATTACCAATATCGATTTTCAGAGAGTTCAGGTGTACAGGGAAGTGTGCAGGATTAGATTCTGACTTATAGCTGCAAGTATGGTCTTACGAAAACTTTCTCTTACAAGACCCAGGCAGAATTTGCAAAAGTACTCTGTGTAAAATTACTCTGTGTAAAATTACTCTGTGTAAAAGTACTCTGGCTTTCAGTTGCAAATTCAGCATAATTTCTGTGGCAGGCGTGGTTCGCATCTGAGGATTACCCATAAGAGGCGCACTGACCAAAATTAGCATACTTATTTGTTTCAATCACTGATTTTCATAAAGTTGACTAAAATGTTAATTGTTAGATACTTTGGTAATACAGATTATATAGGTGTTTAAAAATTATAATGTTTGGAATTCAATCAGAGGTGGCTCAACGATTGGAATCCAGAGACCAAAAGCTCAAACAGTAACTTACAAAGCAACCCACTTTCCGTATATACACACAAAAACGCAATCAACTTTCCCAATAAGGCAGTAAAGTAAAATTTGCCTGTCTTTAAAGTAAATATTTTAGACAATTCGGCAAATTAATTCTACATTTGTGTTCAAATGCGGAAAGTGGGTAACAAGGTCTAGGAAATTAATTTGGGCTGATCTCACAACTCTTAAAAATTAAAGTTGCGCTGGCGCACCGCGCAGCAAGCTAGAGAGGTATTCGACTGAAATAAATCATATCTGAAAAACGAGAATCCATATTTGGAAAGAATGTGTTTATTCTATCGGGATCGCAAAGAGTTATGAATACCCTGACCTCCGCAGGCTGTCTCACAACCGTAGTTAGCGATAAAATTCCTCCTTTTTTGTTTTAAGGCTTTAAAAGCCTTATTTTTTTTACAAATTTCTGCCCTGAATTTGAATTGTCGGATAGCTTCCTTTTGGTCCTCATTCATATAATTCAACAGGATATGAGAGCTTTGATACTTTGGGATATTTTCTAGTATATCGATCTCAAATATGCACATAATACAAAAATATATACAGTCTATGACGCAAATATTATTTTCAAGTCACATGGAATTTTGTAACACGGAAAACGCAGCCTGTCGCATAGTGATTCGATCTGGATATTACAACCACGGAAAACACGGAAAGCACGGAAGAAACACGCCTTTACTACTGATTTCCGTGTCTTCCGTGCTTTCAGTGGTTTTCAAAAAATTCATTTTGGACATACTTTGGAATCGATGCACTGGTGTACGACCTTTTCTTAATGGGACAGAAGATTATTGGCTCTTCGCCATTTCCTATAGATAAGATTATTTTCAATTCAATACCGCATTGGTTTTTATGAGGACATTATGAGGATATCCACATAAAACAAAGAAGAGCCTAAATCTCAAAGCCTCCGTAGATATACGAAAATGTTATACATTAAAACTACTATTGAAAAAGCATGCAGAAGGAAGACCTGGACTTTTTCAAAAAATGGTTTCTGGATTATGTAGACCAATTTTCCTCTCCTGAGGTCTTTATCCAGGAAAACGTTAAGCTAAAAATCGAACATACGGCAAGAGTCTGTGAAAATATCCTTTTACTTGCCAAAGCGGAAAATGTGGAAGAAAAAGACTGCAGGCTCGCTGAAACAATAGCTTTATTTCATGACCTGGGCCGCTTTGAACAGTTTACTAAATACAGGACGTTCAAAGACTCAGAATCTGAAGATCATGCCCTGCTTGGCGTAAAAATTCTGGAAAATACCGGGATTCTTTCCATTCTATCTCAGAAAGAGAAAGATATAATTCTGAAAGCTGTGGAATATCATAATCGCATGGAAATTCCCGAATGCACAGAAACTACAACAGAATTCCTTTTTTATTTGAAATTGATCCGGGATGCCGATAAACTGGATATCCTGAAGCTTGTGAGTGAAGATTGTGAAAAAGAAGAAGAGCTCAGGAATCCAGTTCTCGAATTCAATATTCCCGATACGCCCGGATGTTCGGAAAACATAGTTGAGGATATCCTGAATAACAGGATGTCAAAGCTTGCAGATGCAAAAAACCGGAATGATATTAAACTTCTCCGCCTTAGCTGGATTTTTGACATCAGTTTTCCTGCAGCTTTTTCTCTTCTCAGAGAACGCGGTTATCTTGAGACAATTCTGTACTCAATGCCAGAAACTGAAGAAATGCAAATGGTACGCGAACATATTGAGAGCTATTTGAACGCAGTTGAAACCAGAGCCAGAAATAAAGCTGTGAAAACGGATGTCATCTAAGCCAATAAGCCTTAAAGTGCATAGATCAGGATAAACTGAAACGTTAGTGAAGTGTAGATAAACTGAAGCAAAAGAGATAAGAAAACAATATGTAAAAATTTTAAACTTGGGCTGTTAGAAAAGAGAAATCCACTACGGATTCATTCCATGCAAATTCATTCCATACAAATTCATTCCATGTAAATTCATTCCATGTATCTTCTACGATTTTCATTGCCCAGACTTCGCCGGTAATCCGAACGAATCTGACTTCTTGACTGTTCTATAAGCATTGATTCCAGAGAATCTTCTTTAAGTTCTTCCCCTATATTTTTATCTTTTTCCTTTGTTTCCGGTCTGTCTTGATCCTTTTTTCCTATATCCGGTCTACTTTGTTCCTTTTCCTCTGTCATATTAAAATTACTCCTACGTTTAACTGAGTTAAGGAATGATTCAAGTATCATATCAAAGTATTGTTGTCAAGAATCATTATTGAGATAATGAAATTATGTACAGATCAATTCCTGAACTGCAAATTTGAAGTTATATTTTTATCATTCCTAAATCATATTTTGTTGTAATCGACATTTTCACGTAAACTTATTTTCAATTATTTTAACAGGATCTTTTTAGTTAGAATATTATTTTAATTTAATATATTATTTAGGACTTACGAACTTGAGGAACAAAATCAATTACAGCAAAGACTGTGGATTAAAGTCACGTTTTAGACAGTTAATAGTCTGATGCTGTTGATTTTTCAGTTCTACTGCGTAAGTCCTACTATTTTTATCAAGATTTACTTATTATTAAGATTTAATTATTATTAAGACTTTATTTTTATTAAGATATAATTATTATTTAACTTTTATTTTTATTAAGATTTTATTTTAGTTACCGTCTTATTTTAGTTTGAATTTTTCAGGATATTCCTCTGGATCAGAATCCGGAAAGATGTTCAGGATTTATCAATTGCCTTGAGTCCGGATGGCTGTTCGATAAATTCCACCTCAAGACCGGAAATTTCGCGCAGTCTGGAGCATAAAGCCTCCATTCCCGGATTTTCCGTGGCATAGTGAGTAGCGTCAATAAGGCAGAGATCCTCATACTCGCGGAGAATATTATGCTTAAGTTCGGAAGATATGAAGGCATCAACTCTGTTTGCCCTTGCAATTTCAAGGAACTCAGTCGCAAAGCCACTGCCACCGACGACCATTACCCGACTTATCCCCTCTTTTTCTCCTGCATATATGACAGGAGTTTGCAGGGTCTTTGAGACATTGGATGCCAGTTCAGCCGAAGCACAGGGTTCTATCTCTCCTATTCTGCCGACTTCCACATTTTTGAGATTCTTTAACCCGAGCCTTGCAGCAAGCACGTCATTAATGCCTCCTTCGGCTCTATCATAATTCGTATGCATGCTGTAAATGGAAATCCCGTTATCGAGGGCAAGCCTGAGAGATTCAGCCAGGGATTTTGAGATTTTGTTAATCGGATGGAAGATAAGGGTATGGTGGGTAATTAGAAGATTTGCTCTCATTTCTGCAGCTTTCTCAAGCGTATAAGAACTGGCATCGAGGGCAACTGCAATTTTTTCTATGTTATTTTCCAGGTTGAGAATTAGCCCGATCCTGCCTTCGTCAAAGTCTTCAGCAAGTTCAGGTGGCGCGATTTCTTCGAGAATTTCTACAACTTTCATAAGTTCCATGAAAAAGACCTCTGATGTCCGGAAGGGACGAATACTTATTTATTAAATTTTGAAACTTCCGAGATTTCCTTTCCTGATTCTGTTAAATATACACGACCTTATAAAGAAAACGACTCTATATAAGAAGTTTATTCAAAATTGAAACAGTACAAAAAATTAAAATATCTTATGTTAAGATAACTTATAGAGTTTAGACAAATTTCTGATTAAAACGACCTTAATACTACCATATAGATCTAACCAGTTTAGACAAATAAATTACAAATTTTAAATGATCCTGGATTTTAATGAAGAAACCATGAAATTGGAGTTAATAAAGTAACATCGAGTTAGAAAATTGTAAATCATAGGGGAGTGCTGGGGCAAAATCAATGCATCGAATTGTAAAATACGGATGGTATCATATGAATGGTATCATATGAATGGTATCATTCGTGAATAAGCAGTTAGTAATTATATATAATTTAAAAAATACAAAAAATGAAGAGCCGTAGCCATTACAGCAGCTCAAAATGCATGCTTCCAGTGCGAAAATCCAGTATAAAGAGATTAAATTCAAGGAAGGTAACTATGGCTAAGAAGCTTGCACTGATTGCATTACTTGCCGTTTTCTTCACTTCGGCTTTCTCAATAATCGCTCTTGCAGAAGAAGACATCGAGTGGGTAGAGAAAAAGGATGGAACACCACTGTACTGGGGGGATACAGTAACAGTTAACGGCTATGTTATAAAGGCAGAAGATTTTAACGATAACAAACAGGTGTTTGTTTCAATCTCGAAGGATGGGGAAAAACTGAAGACGTCTCCACTTTCCGCAGGCCTGGAAGTCGTATATGACGACAAGATAAAGGTTTATGCCCAGGAAGTGAACCCGAATTATGAGATTATCAAAAAGGATGGAAAGGAGTTCAAGACAGGAAACTGGAACCCTTATGCTAAACTGGATATCCTTATAAAAGGAGAGCCAGAATTTGACATAGACGTTGAAACCAAAAAGGACACATATGATTCGAAATCTACCGGAGACGGTTCAATTGATGTATCGATAGAAATTAAAAACGATGGAGACGCAAAAGCTAAAAATGCCGTTCTAACTATCGACACAGCCGGGATGGAAGTCCTTAAAGGAAAAAAGAAATACACACTTGGAGAGGTTCTTAAAGAGGAAACTCTTGAACCTGTGAATATTACATTGAAAGCTCCCAAGCCGTGGGAAGACACTGATCTTAATATAAGTGCAAAAATTACATGTGAGGATGTAAGGAACAAGAAGTACGAAGACATAGGCTTCAAAGTCATAAAAATAGAAAAAAAATGGGGCCTTGTTATTTCAAAGTTTATTACAAGAGATAATCACATGGGTAAGCCTATCTACGTCTCGGTCAATGTCCGGAACGTAGGGCTTTGCGACATAGATGACATCGTACTTACTGATTCGATAGCTTCCAAAACGCACCTTAAGAAAGATGCGGTGCTCGTGAAGACCCTTTCTCTTAAATCCGGGGAATTAGCTGAAAAAGTTTTTGAATACACTCTGATTCCTGAAAAACCGGGAGAATTCACCTTCCCAAAAACAACGGCTAATTTTACCCTGCCTAATGGGCAGAATGGTGACGCGGGTTCCAATAACTCGGAAAAGGTAAAAATTTATGGACCTGAAATCTCAGTTACAAAAACCATAAACAAACAGCAACTGAATGCCGGAGATGAACTGACCGTAACGATCACTGTAAAAAACACAGGAAACATTGATTCAAGTGTGACAGTAACCGACACCGTACCTCCTGAAGCTAAACTAATAAGCGGGGAAACCAGTTTCAAGCAGATTCTCGGAAGTGGCGGCGGTTCAAAAACAGTAACCTATATCCTTCAAATGCATAAAGAAGGAGAAATCCATCTGCCTGCATGTAAGGCAAGTTTCCTCGACCTTGATGAATATTCAGGAGAGGTCGTTTCGGATACTCCTGTTGTTTATGTAGGAGTGCCGATTTCTCTTGAAGGAAGCAGCAAGCAGCCTGAGGGAAAAACTGACTCCAATCAGGAAAAAAATAAATCATCGGGTCTGGCACAAAATGAAGATCCTGAAGATACTTCCGGATTCGGTCCTGTCCTTGCTATAGCAGGACTTCTCGCAGTTACATTCATCCTGGGAAGAAGACGTACCTGAAAAAACTTAAGTTGAGAGTTTCGAACGCTCTGGACTTTCCAGGGCATTCATTTCTTGCATTTAATAGAATCTACTGAGAAAAAAGCCTCATCCCATTACGATTCACTTTTTTCATTACTTATTACAATTTTCATTACTTTTCACTTTTTCATAACCATTTATACCACTTATGAATTATTTTATCTTGCTATTTTTACTGGTCTTCAAAAGTAATAGGTTGATAAGAGCTCTTTTTACCTTGAAACTCATTTGAATAAAAATAAAAATTGAACAAAAGAAAAAATAAATATCTTTATTAATTTCCAAAATAAAAAAAAGCATGTGAAGCAAAAAAAGAATTGAAAGTGAGAAAAACTCAACACTGCTGTTAGAAGAGGTATCGATATTAGAAAAAATAAATATTTTTTCGAGAAAAAGGAAGCAAAACATGAAAGAACTCGAGAACCGGATCAAAGCGAAAACTCTAGTCCTTACTCACGGAGATTCGGATGGGATATGCTCAGGTGCGATTGCAAAAACCGCTTATCCGGATGCGTATGTATATTTTACAAACCCGTCCAACCTTCTTGAAAAATTAAGGCTTATACAAGATGTGAAAACCCTTATTATTTGCGATATTGCAATCGATGAAAGGAACTGTTCTGAACTTCACACAGCACTCCGAGAATTTGCGGAGACGTCCGACCTTTACTATATTGACCACCATCCTCTCCCTAAAAGCTGTGAAAAAGAGAGCTGGTTCTACCATGATATCGAAGCCTGTTCCTCAGAGTTGACCTACAGGGTCTTTGAGGACCGCCTGGACAGGGATATGCGGAGGGTAGCAATCTACGGAGCGATTGGGGATTTCTGCGACAACACTCCATGTTTAAAGAACTGGGTCAAAGATTGGGATAAAAGGAATCTTTATTTCCAGGCTGGAACCCTGACCCAGGCCATCCTATATAAAGGAAGGGATTACGAATTCAAGAGAAAACTTCTTGAGCCCCTCTCAAAGGACATAATCCCTTCAAATATTCCAGAACTGCTTAAGCTTGCCAGAGAAGCAGCAATTAACGAGGAGAAATTAAGGCTTTTTGTTAAATATAATGTGGAAGTCCTGAGAAACAGCGCGTATATTGTAAATACAAATAACTCCATTTCAAAGGCAGCGATATACGCAGCCTCTTACGGCAGGCGGGAAGTCGGGATTGCAGCCGAATACCGTGAAAGAAAGGTAGCTTATGACCTTAGTATCCGATCCAGGGGAGAGGTAGACGTAAACAATATTCTCCGTTCAGTCGCACCAAGATTCGGAGGAAGCGGCGGTGGACATCCACTTGCGGCAGGCGCTCAAATTCCCGAAGATTCCCTTAACGCATTCCTCAGGGCTTTTGATAAGGAACTAGGGGAAGCACATAGGTAAAGAATCGGAACATGGATAAAAACCGGAACATGGATAAAAACCGGTCATCGGTTGACCAAAACAATTGATTCGCAATCGTCTAACCGGTTTATCACGCCGCGGCATGGGATTTTCGATCAACCCTATTTTGAAAAGGGTTGTGTCACAACCGTTGCGCCGGTTGATCACGCCGAGAACGACATTTTTGTTCAGGTCTTTTTTGAAAAAGGCTTGGAGGTAAAAAACAATGGAAACCAGTAAGACTGCAGCTGAAAGCGGAGTAAGCTTTGAGATAATCTTTGTAGGCCGTTCAAACGTGGGTAAATCCTCGTTGCTAAGGGAACTCTTCGGAGCGAAAGTAAGGGTTGGAAAACGCCCCGGGGTTACCTTACGCCCTGCACATGTCCATGTCTCGGACCTGCTTATCACGGATATGCCTGGCTTCGGCTTCATGAGTGGAGTAAAAGACCGAAAGCAAGACATCGTTAAAGACAAAACCGTGCACTATATCGAAGAAAATGCCGAAAGGATCAAGCTCGGAGTGCTTGTAATAGACAGCTCGTCTTTCCCGCAGATAGTAGACCGCTGGGACTCAAAGGACCAGATTCCGATAGACATTGAAATGTTTGATTTCCTCAGGGAAGTCGGGATTGACACCATTATTGCTGCAAACAAGATGGATAAGGTAAAAGAAAGCGATTATGATTCTCTTCTTGACGAGATTGCAATTCGACTCGGGCTTGAACCTCCCTGGCAGAACTGGAGGCATATAATAGCTCCTATCAGCGCCAAAAAAGGAGACCTGAAAGCTTTAAAAAGTCTGCTTCGGGAAAGGCTGCACGAAATGAAAAGGGATGACCTGTTCAAGTATGTTTGATTTGAAAAAACTCATTATTTTATCCCAAAATTATTTCGCTGTTTAAATTTCTTTTATTGCAGTTATATATCGCGTACAAATGACTCACCATTTTAATTCAACTTCGAATTTGGTTCATTTTACGTGATTATTCTATAGTATCAAAATGGAATTGTAATTTAATCAAGTTTAATTTTTTGAGTCGCTTGCTGTTGTATCGTATATTAACTTCCAAATAGTTTTGAATCTGCGAAATCATTTCAGGATACAACAAATTGTGGGATTCAAGCCAAAATCATTGATTTTGTTGAGCATGTGCCCACAGCTGATTCAAGTAGTTTATTCAGTTGTTGCAAAAATCACCGTATTTTTGAGAAGGGGGTCGAAATGTGAGGTAAAAGAGAAAAAGGTGTGTAGAAAAGGAAAGAGAATAAAGGAAAGAGAATAAAGGAAAAGAAAGAAAAGGAAAGAAAAGAAAAGAAAAGAAAGAAAATTTGTAAGTAAATTAGCTTTCCTGGACTTTATCCCCTTTTTTCATAGTTTCTTCGATTCCTTCTCCAATTTTAACATTCATGAGAAAATCATCAACCGTTGCAAGAAGAGAGCCTATTTTTTCAGAGTGAAAATGGACAGCAACTTTATCATTACTGATTTCACTTTCCATGCTTCTAAGGTTATCCGGAGAAAGAGCTTGCAGAATTCTCGCAGCGGATTTTCTTGATTCAGGATCCGGAAATTCAATTGTACCTGTAATTTTCATAAGCACTCCCATCGCTTTTCCATCTTATTATCTTTATCTTTTTTGATTTTTTGCTCCGGTCTTCTGGAGCTGGTCACCTATTATTCGGTCTGCAATGCTAAGGAACTCCTCTACACTTCCAAGAGGGATTGAAGCCCCGGAAGCTACACTGTGCCCGCCTCCTCTTCCACCAACTGCACCTGCAGCTTCTCTAAGGGCAAAAGCAAGGTCAAGTCCCTTTGAGACAAGTTCACGGGTTCCTCTTGCCGAGACTTTCAGGATTCCTTCGGATTCATTTATGCAAATAAAAGGAAGTTCGGGGTGAAGGTAACGGACGACCGTGCTTGCAAGGTTCCCGGTAGAAATGGCATCAGCAGTAACAACATACCAGAGATTCTCCCCTTTGCTAATTTTTTCTACGTTTTCTCTGGCGTTCAGTGTAAGTTTCTTCTTATGCTCTTTATTTAAAGAGATGGCTTCATTAATACTCTCCTGGTCTTTCAGGCAAAGAGAAATAGCCAGCCCGTAGATTTTCTGCTTTCCGCATGTGTCAAGGATGGAGATAAAATCGTAAACGTTTCTTACAAGCTCCCGATTCAGAAGCAAAACTTCTCCTATAACAGCCTCAATAGCTTCCGGGCTTGCTTGCCTGACAAGTTTCAGGGCGACAGCATTGGCAAGCCTTGAGATTTCCTCTTCAGACAGGTTTTCAATCTTTCCTGAAAGCCCGAGCTGGTTCAAAAATTCTGTAACTTTCTCAGGGTAACCGGTTATATCCAGAAAAGGTTCAGTACTGTATGCGAGCACGTCTACAAGGTCTCCATCTCCTACTTTGAGCCCCTTCCGAATAGAAACGACCCCTGCTTTTAAGGCTTCCTCCAGGATGAAGGCATTGGCCGTGTGAAAAAGTTGCTTATCTCCAATTGCACCTGCAAGGGCCAGCCCTGCAAGGTCAACGTTATCGGCTGCCAGTTCTCTGGCTACAAGATAGCAGGTGCCAGAAGCTGAGATATCAGTTGCTCCGTCGATTCCAACCAGATGGGCATTTACAACGGCTTTTGCTGGAGATTGCCCTACAGGCTGGTGGTGGTCAAGCACTATAACATCAGCTTCCACCTTCTCAATAAGTTCAGGTTGCCCGCTGCCCATATCGCAAAAAATGACAAGGTCATTCCTGGAGATGCTCTTGTTCACGTCTTCAATAACAGCTTCATCCAGCCTTCCAGCTATCGAAAGCTGGAAACAAATGCCTGCCCGCAGCAGAGCCTGTGCCATTATCCCGGCTGAGGTCAGCCCATCAGCATCATTATGTGAGACTACGCGCACAAATCTGTATTTCCGGATTTTTTCGGCTGCATTTTTTGCAAGATTTGTCAGATTCTCAAGCTCGCTCAAAATCCATCACTCAAAAATTCAGTAATAAAGTCAAAGGATTATTAGAAGATTAATTAAGATATGTTACTAGTTCATAAAGGATACCAGTCTATACAGGCTTGATAGTATAAAACTTTGTACATTCAATAACTGAAGAGTTTTCAGACAACATATACAAATTTTATTTAAATTTGTGCATAATCTTTGTTTTTAGAGTTATCTTTGTAAGGACATAGGTTAGTTTTGGAAAAATTGCACACTACTGTAAAACTTGTATAAACCAGAGAAAACTTGGCTCTTCGCTGTTTCGAGTGAGTAACTTACACTTATCTCTTAAATGCCAAAGTAACATTTATAAAATTTAGAAAACATTTACGGTTGAAAATCACATTCAAGCTTGATGTTTCTCTGTTTGGCCTATTACTTTGTAACTGATCAATTATTTTCAACCCCTCACAAAACAACGAAGAGCCAATTTTGCGCTGAAATCTTTTCGATGGATAACCATTAGCTACTTTTACGACTATTATTAGTCAGTTTAAGTTTCTTCTAAATTGAGCCCAGTTAGATTTTAAAGATTTTTAAAGATAAGCTTCTGTGACATAATACCTCATCATCCTATGACTGTTAAAATAAGATGCTATCATACCTATTGAATTATTGATTAGCTTGAACCATTCGTCTTGTTGTTCGTAGTACATAGGGACGACGATGTAGTAGAGTTTGTAATAGAGATCTTTGAGCTCAGCAAGTCTTGTTTCTTCTATAGAAATTTTTTCATCTGGTTTGGGCCCAATAGACCAACCTGTCACATCTTCAATCCACCCCTCAATCCACCAGCCATCAAGAACGCTAAGATTCACTACTCCGTTATGGGCAGCTTTCATACCACTTGTACCTGATGCTTCGTAGGGACAGTTAGGAGTATTAAGCCAGACATCAACTCCAGAAACCATTTTTGCAGCAAGATCCATATTGTAATTTTCCAGAAATGCAATTTTTATTTCGTCACGAAGTGTTTTCATCACTTTATAAATATCCCTTATAATTTGTTTTCCGGCTTCATCATTAGGATGAGCTTTACCTGCAAAAATAAGCTGAATTTTGCCTCTTTTATTTATATTCCTGAGCATCTCAAGATCAGAAAGAATTAAAGTTGGACGCTTATATGATGTCATACGCCGTGAAAAGCCTATTGTAAGAGTATCATAATCCATACCTATACCTGTTTTTTTGTTCACTTCGTCGATCAGATTTCTTTTTGCATTCCAATGTGCTTCCCAGAGTTCAGTGTCTGGAATTTCTCCGACTCTTATCAGAAGTTCGGGTTCATTCTCCCAATCCGGAAGATAGCGATCATAAAGCTTCCTGAAATAAGGGGAAGTCCATGTATAGGAATGAACACCATTTGTAATGGCATGAATTTTGTAGCCAGGGTAAAGTGCACTTGAGATCTGGCTGTGTCTTTTTGTAACGCCATTGATATAGTTCGACAAGTTCATAGCAAAAATGCTTGTATCAAAGTAGTTTTGCCCTCCATACTTGCGAAGGATCTCAACATCGTTTTTATCCTGGATTAGATCTCCTACAAGCCCATAATCAAATTTATCATGCCCTGCTTCTACTGGAGTATGGGTAGTAAAGATACAAAGTTCCTTTACTTTATTTGGGTCTAAGCTGTTTTGCTTCAAAAGTTCTAGAGCAAGTAAGCTTGAATGCCCTTCATTCATATGGTACTTTCTGACTTTGAACCCAAGAGCATTAAGCATTCGTACTCCCCCGATTCCGAGTACTATCTCCTACTTGAGTCTATAGCGTTGATCGCCTCCATATAGAAAATCCGTAATCTTGCGGTCTTCCGATTCATTTCCTTCAACATTTGTATCTAGAAAAATTATCGGCACGCAGCCTTCTATATGGCTCTTGTAAGTATAAGTCCAGGCTCTGAGTTTAACGTCTCTATTCTGAATTTTTACTTTTACCTCTTCTTCGCAAAGAGTCATAAAACGCGAAGGATCCCACTCATCAGCATGTTCTGTTTGATTTCCTTCAGGATCAAGAATCTGTCTAAAATAGCCTTTATTGCTTACCAGTGTTACTGCTACCAGTGGGATATTCAGATCCGCGGCTGAGCGGATAACATCACCTGCAAGACCCCCTAATCCCCCTGCATAGGTCGAAATTTCACTACGAAGACCTATCTCCATTGAAAAATAAGCAATATTTTGTCTCTCCAGTACTCCGTGAAGATTCTCCATATCATCAAGTCCTTTATTTTTTTTAAATTATAACTTGTTTTTTATATTAAAAATCATCACATTTTAAAACATTAAATATACATTTTTGAAAATAAACACAATTTTCTTTGAATAATGTCAACAAATAAATGAAAACGCTTTTAACACTTAACAATATATCAAAATTTTTGTAAAATTTGTTTTATATTATTTAAACATAACTATTAAGCCTATCATCAAAGTTAATTGATATCGATTTTGATGAAAACAAAGAGTTTAATAACTGACTGGTAGACAACGAAAAAGTGCAATCAATTGCCAATAATCAATGAAAATTCATTTAAAGAAATCTGTAAGTTGAATTTTAATGGCGATGGCTAACGATCTTGTTTTATCCGGATTTCTATATTTGTAACTAAATATTGTAACTATATATTGTAACTAAATATTGTAACTAAATATGAAACAAATCCAACTTTCAAATAATATTTGATAAGCAAAATTATTTCATACCCAAACACGTTTTTCCTACGGATAGTGGGACAAAAACCTGCGGACTTCTTCTCTTAGGAGAAAAGAATGAAACAGGAAGAGGCAATCCGGGAAACCGGCTCAGATCATACCAGCTAATCTGGGAATCAGCTAATCTGGGCATGGGGATTTAAGTTTCCGAAGGTGATTACTTGCCTTTGACGGAAACTCTAAGAATTTTGATATGCCTCAAAGGGTTAGATGACTATAAGTTATATCTGAAAGATCAGTAGCATACGAGAATGTCGTAGAAAATTCAAAAGATCAAAAGCTTACAAATTGAAACTTAACATGGGGAGATAATTATGAGTAAGATGACACTTAAGGAGAGACTTTTAAACGCGCTTGAAGGAAAAGAAGTTGACAAAGTGCCGGTCTGTTCTGTAACCCAGACAGGAATCGTTGAATTAATGGATGAAGTTGGGGCTCCCTGGCCGGAGGCTCATTCTGATCCTGAAAAAATGGCGAAGCTTGCGATTGCAAACTATGAATTAAGCGGGCTTGAAGCTGTAAGAGTTCCATATTGCCTGACTGTGCTTGCCGAAGCTATGGGCTGTGAGGTTAATATGGGAACCAAAAACAGGCAGCCTTCAGTTACTGCACATCCCTATACCAAAGACCTTGAAGGCATGGAAATGCCTGAGAACCTGCTTGATATGGGGAGAATCAGGGCTGTACTTGATTCAATCAAACTTATAAGGGAAAAAGTAGGGCCAGATGTACCTATTATAGGAGGAATGGAAGGACCTATTACTCTTGCTTCCGATCTGGCGAGTGTAAAGTCCTTTATGAAATGGTCTATTAAAAAGCCTGATCTGTTACATCAGGTACTGGATTTCGCAACTGATGCCACAATAGCGTATGCAAATTCAATGGTTGTTGCAGGAGCAGACATCATCTCCGTTGCCGATCCTGTAGCATCTCCTGACCTGCTGAGTCCAGAATCTTTTAAAAATGATCTCCAGTCAAGGTTGCAGAAGTTTTCCTCAAACGTAAATTCTGTTACGGTACTGCATATATGTGGAAGTGTGTCCCCTATCCTTAACTATATGGCAGATTGCGGTTTCGAAGGTTTGAGCGTTGAAGAAAAAGTTGGCAGTATTAAGAAGGCTAAGGAAGTGCTTGGGGATAGAGCAAGGCTCGTAGGAAATATCTCAAGTCCTTTTGTTCTGCTTCCTGGTCCTGTCGATAAGATAAAAGAAGAATCGAAAAAAGCGATTTCCGAAGGTGTAGATGTACTGGCGCCTGGCTGCGGAATTGCACCTATGACTCCGCTTTTCCACATTAAAGCGATGGTCGAGGCAAGAGACGAATACTACGCTTGAATACTCACACAGAAAAACGAATTTAACTAATTTTTCTATTATTTTTTTACGAATTTTTCACTAATTTTTATTAACATTTTTTATTGTCATTTTCAATTTTTTAATATGTTATATGTGCTGCTCGTATCCCATCCAGGGAGGACGGGATCTCGTTCACTTCTTTCTCTCAAGCAGTCTATTTCTTGATTATATATTCTTATTGTAATTGTTTTGACCGGTTTTTTCGTGTCCTTCATAATTGTAGATCTTGAGTAAATTAAGTGTTAATTTGTACAATCACAACTATATAGTGTTCACTCAACTGTTGCTGCTTAACAGAAAAACCTTCAGTGCTAAATGAGTCGGCCAGTACTAAATATTTCTATATAAATATATCAGGAAACCAAAAAACTACACTCTAAATTTATCAAGAAAACCAGAAAACTACACTCGGGATTTTAAAAAAGGAAAAAGGAGAATTGCCTTATTAGAGGTCGTAGTTCTCCGGCTTGAATACTTTGACTTCCTGTTTATACTTTGTAAGGCAGTCACTCATGAACTTTTCTTTGTCGTCGGTGAGGGCCTCAAAAGCGGCCTTTGCGTCTGCAAGGGCTTTAGCTTCGAATCTGGAGAGCTCGAGTTTACCCCTTGCTCCTTCTTCGACAATATTAATGCATTCGATAGCGGCGTTCTTGGCACGGAGGTAAATATCATTTCCGTCTTTTGCAATTGCCTGTCCTACTCTGTAGGCGTTCGGGTATGCGAGTACATAGCCCTGTGCGTCTCTGTATATATCCGAAGCTACGAACATGTCCCTGAGTATTTTTTCATTACCTGAATCAAGAGCAACATTCATTAGGGCACAGTCATAAGCTAAGGTTTCTCCCCAACACTGAACTGTGGTACCGCCGAATTCGCCGTGATACTCAACAGATTCATTGGACCAGAGGTCGCAGCACTGCATGACAATGTTACCCATCAGGTCGGAGTGAGCACAGGTTGAAGTTTTACCTTCCTGAGCTATCGGGACACCTGCAATGGATTTTACAATGGTATTTTCGTAACCACAGTCCTTTCCAGGGCCGACTGCACCGGCTTCGTAAGCAACGAGAGATCTTGCGGCAGAAATCGTCCTTGCAATGATTGCAAGTGTGTGGGCGAGGTTCTTGTCCAGCAGCCCGCCTGCAATGAACATCGCAGTGTTTGCCTGGGCACAGTCTGTGTCACCTGATGCTATTACATTATTCTTTTTTGCAACTGATGCGATGTCTTGCCAGATCATTTCCATATCTATGCTGCCGAGAACACCTATGCCGTAAAGTACTCCGGCCATGTCGTTCCTGAGGATTGCATAGTCAAATACTTCTTTTCCACCCATTGACTCTACTGCAAGCATATCAGCACCGTTCTGGGCACACTGTTCGAATGCCTCCATAAAGACGCTGTACTTGTCTCCTCTGAGAGCGAGGAAGTCTCTGGTCTCGCGGATGTCACCAATGGTGTGGCGGAGTGCGCACTTTATGCCGTATTCATCATGGTAATCTTCCATGATAGTTTTCTGGGCGTGTGCAACGGCTGCTCCCCAATCAGGGTGATTGGACATCTGCTGAACATGTTCGGTTTCAAGCACGACAGCTGGAGCTCCGATTTGAACCATCCTTGCCATAATGTCGGTAGTGATCCTTTCGTATTCCTTTATGAGCTTTTCTTTGGATGCTCCTGCTTCAGGTCTTGGGGCATAGTTTACTTCGGGAGTTGTGTAACCGGCACCGATTTCAAGTCCCAGCCCTGTTTTAACTGGCGTGACAGCTTTTCCGAAAACCATGTCATCTGCGCTTGCATAAGCCATTTTAGTACATCTTGTTACTGCCATTACTCCATCTCCTCAGTGTCTATGGAATTTCTCCCTCAGTTTCACAATGTTGTCTCCATTTGCCTTGATGAAATCGGCTATTTTCGCGGCATCGGCTGCTTCCTCACCGTACACGCCAAGCTCATACTCTGACACGAAGTCCTGGTTGACAGCACCACCGCCGCATGCGAATGGAATCCTGTAGCCTTTCTCCAGAAGTTTGTCATTAACTTCCTTGAATGCATACATAGTCGTTGTCATGAGGGCTGTACCTGTAAGCATGAGGGGCTTTTCTTTCTCCACGGCAGCTATTACTTCGTCCACAGGGACATCTCTTCCAAGATCCACTACATCATAGCCGGCTGCTCTCAGTAGTGCGGCCACAATGTTCTTTCCGATATCGTGCACGTCACCTTCTGCAACGTGACAAACGATTTTTCCTTTGGTTTCAGGTGATTTTCCTGCTTTCTGCTTAACGTATTCGATACCTTCCAACATGGCATCAGCAGACATCATGACGTTTGGCAGGAAAATAACTCCCTCATCATAAAGCCTAGAGACTACTCCCATTCCAACCATCAATGCGTCATTAATAAGGGAGATCGGGTCTTTTCCGGAACTGATAGCCTTTTCCAACCCCTCAACAACATCATCCTCTTCGCCTTCAAAGATGGCCTTTGCAATCGGATAAATCATTGAATCCTTTGGGTAAAGTTCTTCTGCAGCCTCTTCTGGTGTCATTTCCTTTTCCATTTTTACGTTGTAACGAACCAGAATGCCACTGGGATCTATATCTATCAAATGTCTAACCTCCATTTTGGCATTTGAGGAGCAAATAATCCCTGAGTATTTACAGGGGTAAAAATCGGGTTAAAAACCAAACTTCTCCTGAGATTGATCTTGATCTTATATCTTGATCTTATTTTGGTATTTAACATTCTCCTTTTTTTCACAGATACAACTACGCGAGATCCAAACAGGTATAAAATCCCAAATTCTTCCCAATTTCTTAAAGGGACTCCTAACTCCTCTTAATTTAATTGGAATCCTATATATATAAAACTCACTGAGCAAGTTTAAGGTTCTAATACTGAACTTCAGGCTGTAATTTTCTTTATTGAGGGGCCTTGTTACTCTTAATGTCCAGTTTTTATGAATTTTCTTTTAAATCAGATATAGTTTGAAAATCTGTACAATTGTTAATACTAAAAGAGTTTTTATAACAGTATGTGGCTCTTAATTTTTTGGCAGGTTAAGTTAATTTTCAGAAAATAATTTGTAATGAAAAGCAGTCAATAACTTTCAAAATAAAATCCTGCACTTTAATAATAACTATATTTTATCTTATCTTTTCTTTCTTAACTTAATCTCTTTTGGAAAAAATATATCTTTCAGCCTTTAGTTTAGTTTGTCTGAAAGCATTTTCTCGAAAGATATATATATCAGTAATGCATTTAGAGGATCCCTGATCTAAGAAGGTCAGTAATCCTTAAATCTATAGATTTTTGCAAAAATCATTTTTTGCGGAAAAATCTATGGTCAAAAATTATTCAAACAAAACCTTTATATAGGAAAAATTCCTTCTATATATCCCTCACAAAAGGCAAAATTGTGAGCATTCGACTCTCTTACTATAATGTAAGGTTATAATGGCAGTATCTCTATAGATTCAAGCAAATTTTTCATTTTGCTACGGATCTCAGAGTAAAAAATTGCCTGAGAGTAAAGCTTTATATACAAGAAATGTCTTGTATACATCCCTCACACAAGCGATTGTGTCGAGGTGAATAACACAAAGCTTTATATACAAGAAATACCTTGTATATGACCCTGCGCAAACTGATTGCGTAGATACAAATCACAAATCTCTTTCATCTTTTAATGGAGTCAGGAGTTGTTTCCTGACTGACGAGGATTTTGTCGGTTCGGTTAATTCTGGGCGGTGAGAGTTTTCATAACATATCATCGCGAAACTGAAATAACTGAATTGATAGTTGTTAGTGCAAGTTTCTGCGACCAAGACCTTTATTTTGAAGTGTGCGATACATTAACAATTCTGGTTGATCCTGCCAGAGGTTACTGCTATCGGTGTTCGCCTAAGCCATGCGAGTCATATGTTCTTCGTGAACATGGCGTACTGCTCAGTAACACGTGGATAACCTGCCCTTGGGTCCGGCATAACCCCGGGAAACTGGGGATAATTCCGGATAACGCACATATGCTGGAATGCTTTATGCGTAAAATGGATTCGTCTGCCCAAGGATGGGTCTGCGGCCTATCAGGTAGTAGTGGGTGTAATGTACCTACTAGCCTACAACGGGTACGGGTTGTGAGAGCAAGAGCCCGGAGATGGATTCTGAGACATGAATCCAGGCCCTACGGGGCGCAGCAGGCGCGAAAACTTTACAATGCGGGAAACCGTGATAAGGGGACACCGAGTGCTAGCATCATATGCTGGCTGTCCAGGTGTGTAAAATACACCTGTTAGCAAGGGCCGGGCAAGACCGGTGCCAGCCGCCGCGGTAACACCGGCGGCCCGAGTGGTGATCGTGATTATTGGGTCTAAAGGGTCCGTAGCCGGTTTGGTCAGTCCTCCGGGAAATCTGACAGCTCAACTGTTAGGCTTTCGGGGGATACTGCCAGACTTGGAACCGGGAGAGGTAAGAGGTACTACAGGGGTAGGAGTGAAATCTTGTAATCCCTGTGGGACCACCTGTGGCGAAGGCGTCTTACCAGAACGGGTTCGACGGTGAGGGACGAAAGCTGGGGGCACGAACCGGATTAGATACCCGGGTAGTCCCAGCCGTAAACGATGCTCGCTAGGTGTCAGGCATGGCGCGACCGTGTCTGGTGCCGCAGGGAAGCCGTGAAGCGAGCCACCTGGGAAGTACGGCCGCAAGGCTGAAACTTAAAGGAATTGGCGGGGGAGCACAACAACGGGTGGAGCCTGCGGTTTAATTGGACTCAACGCCGGACAACTCACCGGGGACGACAGCAATATGTAGGCCAGGCTGAAGACCTTGCCTGAATCGCTGAGAGGAGGTGCATGGCCGTCGCCAGTTCGTACTGTGAAGCATCCTGTTAAGTCAGGCAACGAGCGAGACCCGTGCCCACTGTTACCAGCATGTCCTCCGGGATGATGGGTACTCTGTGGGGACCGCCGGTGTTAAATCGGAGGAAGGTGCGGGCTACGGTAGGTCAGTATGCCCCGAATTTCCCGGGCTACACGCGGGCTACAATGAATGGGACAATGGGCCCCTCCCCTGAAAAGGGCTGGTAATCTCACAAACCCATCCTTAGTTCGGATCGAGGGCTGTAACTCGCCCTCGTGAAGCTGGAATCCGTAGTAATCGCGTTTCAATATAGCGCGGTGAATACGTCCCTGCTCCTTGCACACACCGCCCGTCAAACCACCCGAGTGAGGTATGGGTGAGGGCACGAACTCTGTGTCGTGTTCGAACCTGTGCTTTGCAAGGGGGGTTAAGTCGTAACAAGGTAGCCGTAGGGGAATCTGCGGCTGGATCACCTCCTAAGCAAAAAAACCCACTGCCCAGATGCCGATAAACCGAACAAAATCCTCACCCCTGAGATCCGCTGTGGATCTCTAGTCTCTCTAGGGCTTGTAGATCAGATGGAAGATCGCTGCCTTTGCAAGGCAGAGGCCCTGGGTTCGAATCCCAGCAAGTCCATTTTTGTGCACTCGGAAAGTAAATTTTCGGGGAAGGGCGGATTGCCTGCGTTGACACGCAGGTACATGAAGTCATGTATAGGTGCTGTATACTGGACGCTTTCTGGACCTGGTTAGGATACACAGGAATTATGCTATCAGGTGGATGGCTCGGCTCAAGAGCTGATGAAGGACGTGCCAAGCTGCGATAAGCCCGGGGTAGGTGCAAGGAGCCAATGAACCCGGGATTTCCGAATGGGACCTCTCCATAGTGATCAGTAATGATCGGGAACGCTCCGAATTGAAACATCTTAGTAGGAGCAGGAAAAGAAATCAACCGAGATACCGTGAGTAACGGCGAGTGAAAACGGCACAGTTCAAACCGAATCCCTTCACAGGGAAATGTGGTGTTGTAGGGCTGTTCAAACGTCCGGCGGCTAAACAGAACTTGCCTGAAACGGCAGACCGTAGAGTGTGACAGTCACGTATGTGTAAACCAAAAGACCGGAACATGTCCCTGAGTACCGTGCGTTGGATATCGTGCGGGAATCTGGGGGGCACCAACCTCCAAAACTAAATACTACTTGAGACCGATAGCGAAATAGTAGGGTGACCGAACGCTGAAAAGTACCCCGAGAAGGGAGGTGCAAAGTGCCTGAAACCTGATAGTGATAGAACGATATGGCATGAAAGGAACTCTGATATGAAGGAAACATTCGCGAGAATGTTGTACGAATATCACTGCCAGTGTCGTATCTTACGTTTTGAAGAACGGGCCAGGGAGTTTATCTCAGTGGCAATGGCTAACCTTATATTTGGGCAGCCGAAGCGAAAGCAACATGTGCGCAGCCCTTCGGGCGAGGCACGACGTATACAAGTGCGTGGAGTCACTGGGGTAAGACCCGAAGCCGGGTGATCTAGGCGTGGGCAGGTTGAAGCGTGGCGAAAGCTACGTGGAGGACCGCAAGCGGTATTGATCTGCAAATCATTCGTGTGACCTGCGTCTCGTAGTGAAATGCTAATCTAACCCGGCATCCGCTGGTTCCTTCCAAAACATGTCGCAGCATGACCTGACTGGAGATCGTCGGTGGAGTAGAGCACTGATTAGCGGTTCCGGGGGGGAAACCCCTCGCCCGCCTGTCAAACTCCAAACCCACCGTCATTGTAGAAAGTCGGAGTCCGGACTGCTGGGGTAAGCTTGTAGTCCGTAAGGGAGACAACCCAGCCCGTGGTTAAGGTCCCCAAGTGTCGACTAAGTGTTAATACTAAAGGGCGTCCCAAGCCCAAGACAGCTGGAAGGTTAGCTTAGAAGCAGCTACCCTTCAAAGAGTGCGTAACAGCTCACCAGTCGAGGTTTGGGGCCCCGAAAATTGACGGGGCTCAAGTCGACCACCGATACCACGGAGTACCGCAAGGTAATCTCGTAGGAAGGCGTTGCGTTCGGGCTGAAGCAGGGCTGTAAAGTCCTGTGGACCGTTCGCAAACGAAAATCCTGGTAATAGTAGCAGCAAAGCAGGGTGAGAATCCCTGCCGCCGAAGGGGCCAGGTTTCCTCGGCAATGATCGTCAGCCGAGGGTTAGTCGGTCCTAAGACGTACCGTAATTCGAGTACGCCGAAAGGGAAACAGGTTAATATTCCTGTACCATTTAGCAATCCGTCTGACGTCTCAGGGCAGGCCGAGCGGCGTCGTCGCGCCGTCTAAGCAGCGAACCCCGTGGAGAGCCGTAATGGCGAGAAGCGGGCGAATCTGTAATGGCTAAAGTCGGCTGCACCCAGGGACCCGTGAAAAGGCCGCTAAATGTCCGTACCAAGATCTGACACTGGTGCCCCTAGCTGAAAAGGCTAAGGCGTGTCGGAGTACTTCAGTTAAGGGAATTCGGCAAATTAGCTCCGTAACTTCGGGATAAGGAGTGCCTGCTGTGAAGACAGCAGGTCGCAGTGACCAGGGGGCTCTAACTGTCTAATACCAACATAGGAGATTGCAAACCCGTAAGGGCTAGTACAATCTCTGAATCCTGCTCAGTGCAGGTACCTGAAACCCCGTTTCAACGGGAAGAAGGGCCTGTAAACAGCGGGGGTAACTATGACCCTCTTAAGGTAGCGTAGTACCTTGTCGCTTAATTGGCGACTTGCATGAATGGATCAATGAGAGCCCTACTGTCCCTAACTGGAATCCGGTGAAGCTTACATTCTAGTGCACAGTCTAGAGACCTCTAGGGGGAAGTGAAGACCCCGTGGAGCTTTACTGCAGCCTGTCGTTGGGTTGTGGTTCTGGATGTACAGTGTAGGTAGGAGGCATCGAAGCGGGTGCGCCAGCATCCGTGGAGCCGCAATTGGGACACTACCCTTCTGGGACTACGACCCTAACTCTGCGAAGAGGACCCCGATAGGTGGGCAGTTTGCCTGGGGCGGGACGCCCTTGAAAAGATATCAAGGGCGCGCAATGGTTGACTCAAGTGGGTCGGAAACTCACTGAAGAGTGCAAGAGCATAAGTCAGCCTGACGTTATTCAGCATAGCAGTGGATGACGAGACGAAAGTCGGCTCTAGCGAACTTTTGAGCCTCCTTGGTGGGGGCCAAAAATGACAGAAAAGTTACCCCGGGGATAATTGAGTCGTTGCCGGCAAGAGTACATATCGACCCGGCAGCTTGCTACCTCGATGTCGGTTCTTTCCATCCTGGCCGTGCAGCAGCGGCCAAGGGTGAGGTTGTTCGCCTATTAAAGGAGATCGTGAGCTGGGTTTAGACCGTCGTGAGACAGGTCGGTTACTATCTACTAGAGGTGTTCGAGGTCTGCGGGTAAGCTGCTTTTAGTACGAGAGGAACCAAGCAGCGGCGCCACTGGTGTACCGTTTGTCTGACAAGGCATCGCCGGGCAGCTACGCGCTTCGGAATAAGAGCTGAATGCATCTAAGCTCGAAATCTAACCTAAAAAGAGACCTCATTAAGGATTCCGGTAAAAGACCGGTTTGATAGAAACGGGATGTAAGCACCAAGGCAACGAGGTGTTCAGTCCGCGTTAACTAACCATCCGTTCCTTTCCTAATCAAGTCCAGGCGAAATTCAGTATGCAGCACTATACATGACTTTATTTCATAATCCCACTTATAGGTTGAGTCTGGCGGCCATAGCGGCAGTGTAACTCCTGTACCCATCCCGAACACAGTAGATAAGCCTGCCCGCGTTCCTTACTGTACTGAAGTGTGCGAGCCTTCGGGAACTCTGGATCGCTGCCATACTCACCTTATAATACTTTACTTTTCATGATCTGTTTTTAAAATTAGTTTTTAATATGTCATTTTAGTATTGTTTTTTTACTTTCAGTTTTCTGCACCTTTCTTTATATGTTAATTCTACGATATTTTTACCCTTTTGTTCTTTTGTTCTTATGCATGCTTGTTTTTCATAGTTAACTTCATTTTTTGGAAAGTTCTCATAGCCTCTCAGTCTAAGAAAGAAGTATTAATTGACAACTTTTTCAATTTGAAAACTTATTATTTTATTTAATACAGTATAAGTACAATGAACTATATTTTAACTAACTACTGTAAATTCTACAATCTGTTTATGTTTTCTCGGTGGTTATATTGAAGTGTTCAAGGTACTTTACATTCGTAAGTTTACTTCTTTTAATTCCCAGTCCAGTATATTCAATGGGTATTGCTGAAGACTCTGTTACTACTATTTCATCCGATCTTCAGGAATCTTACTCAATATCAGGAAATCTCCTTTCCGGTATTCAAAGTGAAATTATGAATCTCTCTAATACATACATCGTAATCCAAGGTAATGGTATAAAAGGACTTGGAAAAAGTGATGAGTATGGAAATTATAAGTTTGGGAACATAAGCTCTGACATTTGGCTAGAACATGGTAGTTATTCTTTAACTGCTTTTAAGTATGTTTCTTCTGAAGGAAAGTATTTGTTTGGAACAGCAAATATATCCCTTAATAAAAATCAACAAGTACCTAATGTTGATATTACATTAGATTGGGCAAGTGAAGATGAAGAAAAGATAATTGAAAGTTTCTTTCCTTTGCTTAGATATTCTCTGTCAGGAAGCGTTTTTTCTAATGTTCAGAATCAAATTGTAAATGTTTCTAATACACAAATAGTAATCCAGGGAAATGCTATAAGGGGACATACAAAGAGTGATATCTTTGGAAATTATTATTACGGGGAGTTATATAATCCAGACGAATTATATGAGGGTTCTGACTTAAGGTATGGAAATTATTCCATAACTGCTTTTAAGTACATCCCTTCTGAGGAAAAATTCTTGTTTGGTACAACGAATGTGACCTTTAATTATAATGAAAAGGAATCGGATGTTAATATTTCTCTAGACTGGGCAAGTAAAGATGAGGAAAGAATAATTGAAAGTTTCTTTTATTTGTATGAATATTCAATTTCAGGAAAACTTTTTTCTGATTTTCAAAATGAATCTGTTAACGTCTCTAATGCAAATATTGCAGTCCCGAAAAATAACGGCTGTGCGGTTAGAAAATCGGATGACTATGGAAACTATAAGCTCGACGAGTACTCTATTGCTGATTGGTTAGAATGTGGTGACTATTCTTTAACTGCTTTTAAATATATTTCTTCTGAGGGAAAGTACTTGTTTGGAACGAAAAGTGTATCCCTTCACAATAATGAAGAAGTATCTGATGTTAATATCACATTAGACTGGGCAAGTGAAGATGAAGAAAAAATAATTGAAAATTTTCTTTTAAATCTTATATATTCTTTCTCGGGAAGCATTTCTTCTAATATTCAAAGTGGAACCCTGGATGTTTCCAATGCAAATATCATAATCCGAGCCAATGGTACGTTAAAAGGACTTACAAAAGGTGATATCTTTGGAAATTATAATTATGGTGATTTAGATTATGGATTAAATTACGGGGACTATTCTCTAATTGCCTTTAAGTATGTTCCTTCTGAGGGAAAGTATTTGTTTGGAACAACAAACGTATTTTTAAAAAATGTTCAAAACTTATCTAATGTTAACATCACATTAGACTGGGCAAGTGAAGATGAAGAAAATCTCATTAAAGATTTTCTTCTAAATTATGAATTCCGCTATCTGTATGGAAACATTTCTTCTAATATTCAAAATGAAACTATAAATTTCTCTAATACATGTATTGTAGCCAAAAAAAATGACAGTCTAAAATTCGGAAGATATAATGAGTACGGGAATTATAGGTTTGATGATGACAATTGGTTAGAGCACGGAAATTATTCTCTAACTGCTTTTAAGTATGTTCCTTTTGAGGAAAAGTTCCTTTATGGAACAACAAACGTCTCTCTTGAGAGGGATATAAGTACATATAACGCTAACATCTCACTAGACTGGGCAAGTGAAGATGAAGAAACGATAATTGAGAGTTTCTTTCCTTTACTTAGATATTCACTGTCAGGAAGCGTTTTTTCTAACATACAGGATAAAAACATAGACATTTCTAACACGAACATTATAATTGAAGAAAGCTATATTCGAGGGTTTGGAAGCACTGATGAGTGTGGAAATTATAATTGTAGTGATTTATATGATTTTTATATGCTAAATTACGGAAATTGTTCTGTAACTGCCTTTAAGTATATCTCTTCTGAAGGAAAGTTCCTTTACGGGACAACAAATGTATTTCTTAATAAGAATCAATATTTATCTAATGTAAACATTGCATTACATTGGGCAAGTGAAGACGAAGAAAAGATAATTGAAGATTTTCTCCCTCGGCTTAAATATTCGATTTCAGGAAAAATTCGTATAAATTCAGATGAGAACGAGAACATTGGTAATAAAAAGAGAACCAGTTCCAGTTCTGGCTCGTTACTCTTAAAGTATAATAATTCACTTGCGAATATAACATCCAATAATTCTTCTAACTCAATCTCTGAAGCCGGAGATATATATGATGAAGAAAATCTCTCTATGTCAGAAAAGAATAAGACTACAGCAAAAGGAGAAACTCAAAACAAAACAGCAGTTACGGATAGCATGGATAAAGCTAAAGCTATGCCAGAACTTGCCTCAATAAACTTGATTTTCACTCTGTTTTTGGTGTTCTGTCTTTTCAAGCGAGAGCTGACAAAGTAAGATAGTTTGTCTATGTAAGATAGTTTGCCTATCTTACATCTTCTCGGTTTATGATCAACAAAAAAATTTTTATATTTTATTCTCCCCGTAGCTCAAGCCCTACTTTTACTCCTTTTATAACGGCTTCAGTAATCTTTCTTCCAAAATCCGTGCTTGAACCCGCGTAAGGAATTTCCTTTCTTTCTTCATTTTCCAGGCCAGGGTTTGAGTCAATTTCATAAGCAACAATCACTGCATCCGTATTGGTGCCCAGGAAAGTGTAGCCTTTCTCAAGCAAAGCAAGCCCTTTTGCTTCTGTGGCTGTGATTATCGCTCCGAGAAGAGCTGTCTCGGATAGCCTTACTTTTGAGATCAGAATTATATTTATGGTTCCTACTTTTGCCCTGAATTCTGAACCATTGCTCACGCCAGCAGTTATGAAAGCTGTCATATAGTCATTTTCTATTACCTGAAGGTACTCCATTTTTACAGCTGTAAGAAGGCCGAAGTAAGCCCCTTCAAAACTCAATTTCAGGGCTTCTTCTTTTACGAATTCTCTTGGGTCTGGTGGATTAAAGGTTCTTGGAACCTGTTTGTTGAAAAGATACTTTACCCGTGCACGGCCGCCGTTTAAGCCCGTGCTCACGGTTTCGAAATCTCCTTTGATTATAAGGGTGCTGTCCTTCAGATAGTATTCCATACACATGAGCTCCGTTTTTTGTTATAGAAGTATTATATAAGTATAATAGTTGGTCGAACTTATGAGATAATGCTTTCAAAATGAGAATAGTAGTTTAGGGAGCAATCAAAACCGATCAGTTAAATTCCCATGCAGAAATTCTCAAACTTTTCATGGCCGAGTAATTCTTCGGATTTTCCTTCGAAAACGATCCTTCCATTCATCAACATGTACGCATTATCGCTTATCTCCAGTGCTTTTTTGACATTCTGTTCAACTATAAGCACCGTAAGTCCGAACGTTTCTTTTAGCTCCAGAATTTTCTGAAATGTATCGTTTGCAAATCTCGGTGAAAGCATGGCTGTAGGTTCATCGAGTATGAGAAGTTCTGCCTTCTTTATAAGGGCTGAAGCTATTGCAAGAAACTGTCTTTCACCGCCGTTCAATGTACCTCCTTTCTGTTTTAGCTTCGTTGTAAGTTCAGGAAATACTTCAAGGGCTAAATCCAGCTGATCCCTGTATTCTCCATTTTCAAGAATATAACCAGCGATTTTAAGGTTTTCCTCAACTGTTAAATTAGTAAAGATATTCTCTATCTGTGGAAGGTAAGCTATACCCATTCCTGTCTTTTAGCTTTTCTCATAGGCGCGGCTGCTGGTGTTTAAAAATTCCAGGATTAAATCACTTAGAATATGTTCTCTGATCAATTATTCTAAAGTTTAAGCCTTGTAAGCTCCGGAATTTCTCCCTTCAATTAATAAGGGTGGGTTCAGGCAGTAGAACAATGTGTTTCAGGTCTGACTCAGGAAAAAGTAGCAGAGATTAAAATAAGTGTTTTAAAAGGCTTTATTAAATTGAAAAAGAAGTCTCGAAGCGATGGTGTTTTGCTCTAAACGGCTCTTGATACGTTCTTTTTTGATACGTTCTTTCTCCCCCCCTCAACATAATAAACTATTTAACACTGTGTATATATATAACTAATAATGGATCACAGGTATTACTCATACTGGTTAGCTCTTATTATTCTTTCTGGAATATTTTATGTTATTTTTGGAACATTCTATACTGTTTTCGGTTTTAGTGGATTTCTAATCATTGCAGGTGTCTTTTTTGTTATAAGTGTTCTGTATGGTCTATGGTATTCTATTTCTCATAAATCTCACAGTTGAATAAAACGTTTAATTGTGAGTAAATGTTCAATATTTTTGAAAAATTTTAGTATTGTGAAAAAATAATAGAAGTATTTTTGGATATGTAACAAAAATTAGTTTTCTGCTTATTACTAATCGTAATTATGCATTTATATATAGAGCCTATCCCAAAAGCTCATTTACTCTAATTATTGCTGCTACCATTACAACTCCTAAATATGATGTCTCTTTAATTTCATATCTTGGAAATACTTTCTTGCATGACTCTATCCAGCTAAAGAACCTTTCTACTATGCTTTTCTTTTTGTATTCTTCTTGATCTACTTTTATTGGTCTTCCTCTCTTCTTTTTCTTCCTATTTCTTTTATTTACTGGTATATTGGACTTTATTCCTCTTCTTCTGTTATATTTTCTAATTTTAGCTGTATCATACATTGCATCAGCTGTTACTTTGGAAGGCCTGTTAACAGGCCTTCCTACAGGTCTCTTTATATTGAAATTTTTAAGTGTAGGTATATAAAGTGTAGAATCATTCTTATTTGCAGGAACAATAATAATCGAGAGAGGCAGACCTTGCAAATCTACTAAAACGCTTATTTTTATTCCTTTTATTTTTTTGTGGCCATCGTAGCCGATATTCCCCCTTTTTTAGCCGGAACATCCTTTGTATCAGTAAAGCAGTGAGAAAGATCTATTTTATTCAAATCGTAACCTTTGTTTAAAAGTTCATTGAAAATCTTCTGATAGATGCCATGTTCACACAGATATAGATGGAATCTATGTACTGTTGACTTAGATCCATATTTCCTGGGAACGTCTTTCCACGTACAACCTGTCATAACAACATACAAAATACCGTTCATTAACTTCCTCAGATTTGCACGTGGCCTTCCTGTAGGCGGTTTCTGTGGAGGAAGATAAGGTTCCATGGATTCCCATAGAACATCATCGATTTCACGAAATGACATAAAGGTAAATTTATAATTTCAACATAATATTGCTTTTGGGATAGGCTCATAGTAAGTAAAGCAAAAAAGATCTAAGTTTACACTTTAGATGATTAATGGCTTATATTACCGTTTTTTAGTTCAAACGTATAAGTCCTAATGTATAAGTCATATCCCTAATATATATGTTCTAACGCTGATGTATAAGTCCTGTAAGTTTTCACATGAACTTTCTAACGTTTAACACAAAACCTCCTGATCTAATGAAGCCAGAACTGTTAAATATCTAGAGAAAATACAAATAGTTTTTATGTATTCCTGGGATCCAAAACTTTACTCTTCTAATTCCTCAGCTCAGAAAAACTGGGGTTTTGAACTTCTTGCAAAGCTGAATTTGAAAGGAAATGAAAGGTTTCTGGATGTTGGCTGCGGGGACGGAAAACTTAGTGCTGATGTAGCAAAAAGCTTACCTGAAGGCTCTGTTCTAGGAATCGATCTATCTGAAGAGATGATTACTTTTGCCAGGAATCATTATCCTCAAGAGAAGTTTCCAAACCTTGCTTTTATGCAAGCAAATGCAAGTGAACTTACTTTTGATTCTGAGTTTGATATTGTTTTCTCCAATGCTGTTCTTCACTGGATAACGGCTCCTGAAGCTGCTCTGAAGGGTTTTTGGAAAAGCCTCAAACCCGGCGGAGTATTTCTGGCCCAGCTTGGAGGGAGAGGAAACGCTGCAGAAATCCTCAAAATTCTTGACTATATGCTTGAAAATGAAAAATGGAGTTCTTATTTCAGGGATTTTGTATTTCCATATGGTTTTTACGGACCTGAAGAATACGGTAAATGGCTCAAAGAAGCAGGTTTTTCAATTAGGCGTTTGGAATTGATCTCAAAAGATATGGCTCTTCAAGGAGAAAGTGCACTTTTTGCCTGGATTGCTTCAACCTGGCACCCCTATATACAGCAGGTACCTCAAGAATTGAAAGAGGATTTTATAAGTGAACTTGTAACTCTTTTTGTAAAGAGTTATCCGCCTGATAGCAAAGGATACGTCCATGTCCAGATGAAAAGGCTGGAAATTGAGGCTTATCTTGAGAAGTGAGGCTTATCTTGAGAAGTGAGACTTATCTTGAGAAGTGAGGCTTATCTTGAGAAGTGAGGCTTATCTTGAGAAATGAGGCTTATCTTGAGAAATGAGGCTTATCTTGAGAAATGAGGCTTATCAGGAGAAATAAATTTGTAAGACAAAAGAGTATAAAAATATATTAAGTTCAGATTTGATTAAAGCTTCAAACATGGTGGTTTATACATGAGCGAATTACTGATTTATATTAATGGAGACTGTGTCCCCAGGTCCGAAGCCAGGGTTTCGGTCTATGACCACGGTTTTCTCTATGGCGACGGAGTGTTTGAAAGTATAAAGGCGTATAACGGACGTGTCTTTAAGTTAAAGGAACATGTTGACAGGCTTTATGACTCAGCAAAGGCAATTGCAATGGATATTTATCTTACAAAGGATGAGATGACTGAGGTAATTCTTGAAACCCTGAGGAAAAACAACCTCAAAGATGCTTATGTCCGTCTTGTAGTCTCAAGGGGAATTGGAGACCTTGGGCTTGACCCTCGCAAGTGTGAAAAACCAAATATAATTGTCATAGCTCAGGGCTGGGGAGCTATGTATGGCAACCGCTACGAAGCAGGAATTATAGGAGTTAGCGTCTGTGTCCGACGAAATGCACCTGACGTTCTATCCCCGAATATCAAATCTCTGAACTACTTGAACAACATACTGGCAAAGATTGAAGCCAATGAAAAAGGAGGAGACGAAGCCATTTTCCTGGACCAGAATGGCTTTGTGTGCGAAGGTTCGGCAGACAACATCTTTGTTGTCAAGAATGGTAAGGTCTATACTCCTCTGACAATCAGTAATCTAAAAGGAATAACCAGAGCTACAGTCATCGAAGTTCTGGACCAGATGGGATACGAAACTATCGAAGCAAACCTGGGCTTATTTGACCTTTACACGGCAGATGAAATATTTGTCACCGGCACCCTGGCTGAAATGGCTCCGCTTATCAAGGTAGATGGAAGACTGATTGGAGATGGAAAGCCAGGTCCGATTGCCAAAAAGCTGGCCAGAGGTCTCAAAGAAGTAACTGCAAACAGTGGGACTCCGATCTACTCTTAAAAGCTTAAAATAGAAGATGAAAGCGGATCTTTGTTTCGTATTCCATCTTTTGTTTTATTTCTAAATTTTTTTTGTTTATAAACACTTCATCTCGATAATTTTGACTCCTGTGTAGAATAAAGGCTCTTCACTATCCCGTATGGATAAGATGATTTTCAACTCAAGACTGCATTGGTTTTTATGAGAATATTATGAGGATATCCACACATAACAACAAGGGACATAAATTTAACTTGCCTTTCAAAGGTGTGTGATTTTACGGTATCTAGAGACTTTGTTTGTGTATGCCTAATAAATGAATATTCCTTCCGATAACGATTTTGTTAGGATGAAAGGTATTTCTTTAACAAAATTTTTGAAAGATTTTAGTTTTCGTACCTGTAGCTTTATTTTTTCTAGAATAACAAATGATCAAATACATATTTTGCATGGCCACAAAAAAATCCGTATTCAAAATATCGTATACGAGTGGCCTTCTAAACAAATTAATGTATTGGTCAGTTGTGGGTTTTTTACATTGTTGCGTTGTAACTTTAATTGTGAACTAAAATTAGGTTCTACGTTTATATACATTTTGCGAATAAAAACGAAATGAATATATTTTTTAAAGTGAATTTACTAGTTAGGATCAACAATTCAAGCGAAAATGAGAAGTCGCTTGATGCTGATTTTAAGGAAAATTTTTGGCAAAAACGCATTTCTTTGAAAGTAAAGTTTAAATGTATTATATTTAGGTCATAACTTATTACAATTATATTTAGGTCATAACTTATTACAATTTCACAAAATAGAAGGTCAAACTAAACACTCTAACCAATACACACCGGCACTATAGTAGATATCTTAAAGTTAACAAATAAGACTAAATGGAAATAGTATTTCATTGTACAACAAATCGTACAACAAATAATAACTGTATAAAAATCAAAATATAAATTTATTACAACGGGAGCGCAGAGGGTCACGAATACCCCATTCTTTAGATTGGGGATGAAGTGAACCCTCGCCTCTTCGTATTTCTCTTTGAATATCTAAACCATAGCTTCCTTTTATAGATACATCAAATCTGATAGGAAACCGAGGGTCAAAATTTCAATCACTTATGTTAAGGAAACCTTGTTAAAGGATACTTAATCATCTGTCTCCAAGTAACCGGGCGGGCGGCCCGAAGCATACCCCATCCTTTAGGGTGGAGTGGCCGCCCGCAATTTGATTTGAAAAAACCTCAAAGAATTGAAACTTTATCAATGGTAATGGTTTTAACTCTGATGGTTTACTCGATGGTGGAATGGAAGCTAAGAAAAAGGCTAAAAGAAACAGGGGAAACAATACCTAATCAGGTTAAAAAGCAAACTCAAAAGCCCACTTCAAAGTGGGCTTTTGTGCTGATGAGGAAAATTACAGAAGTAAAAGTGGAAGTTGATTCAAGGGTGATAACCAAAATTGTCAACATGGATGAAGTTAAGGGCAAGATAATAAGGTTGATGGGGAAATATTGTGAAAAATACTACTTTTGAGTGGAGATCTGCGGAAAGACGGATAGAGGGGGGTAAAAATGAACATCCATTATAAAATATTTATGATAAACCAGAAAAAAATATTTAAAATTACAATTGATTTAGTCACTATTATCATCCTTTATATACTGCTACTGGCGCTACTTGTGGGAGTAATAAATCTCCTCCTGAATGTCAAATCAATTCTAATCGGGACTCTTGGAGGCGGTTTAGATCAGATAGTATCTGGTGTCCTCACAATTTTTATTCTCATTGATCTTTTCAAGACTTTTGCTGATTTTCGCGAACATGAAGAAATCAGAATTACATATGTAACCGATGCTACGATTTTAATAGTCATGCGTGAAATCGCAGCAGGGGTATATGGCCAAAGATTTGATTATCAATTTATTTTAGGCCTATCTACATTGTTGTTAATACTAGGGATAATAAAAGCGCTAGCTGTCAAATATCCATCCAAACAATAATTTATTCACTATCATTTATAGTAGTAAATAATGTATAGGCTCTGTAAAAATTTTATTACTTATTTGATTTTTAATAATTTCTATCATAAAGAGAACAATGGCGCAAAAATACCCAGTTGCTTGCAGCGATATTCACTACCGCAACTTTATTTTCATTAAAAATTATTAAATTCTGTACATTGGTCATCGGTTAAGGAATTTTCTTGCCTGAAAGCTATCGATTTTGCATTAGAAGCCGGCTTTATATTTTGGCCTATTTAAGTGAAATCGATACCCTGTTCCAGCTCATAAATTATAAAATATTTGACAAACGTTGTGGAAAATTGACGCGATTTGTCATGATTCCTCCCTTAACTGACGACGCATGAAATACTGTACAACTTAAGTAACCAAATTTGATGGAAAAAATTATGAAAAATATTATTTTAGAGGAGAGATCTCTAGAAAGTCGGATCAACTGTACTCCATCTTTTTAGGGATATGCTCCACACAGATTTCCTTGATCATTGTCACTTTCATTGTATTTGTTTCTTTATCAGGTTCACCAGTAACTTCAACGAATTTACGGCAGAAAAACTCAAGGTAATAGTCTAGTTCCCATGGACCTCTATCCCCATAATTCAGTAGAAATTCCCTGTCCCAGGTCTGAAGATAATAATCTGGACCTTCACCTTTGCTTCCAATCCGTCCATATTTTACATAAACGAGTCCTTCAAAAATTTCCACACAGTGTTCCCCCTTTTGATATACAATTCCAACTTAAAAAACAAATTATTTCAAAAGGTAATATTACCATATTATAACAATTGCTTTTCAGTATAATAAGGATGCGAGTATTACCACATGACACTTTTTAAGAGACTTTTTATTATTTTCTGGTTTTTTGAATGATGGCTGTCAACTGTCAGCAGAATCACTATCAAATTTTGATGGTCCCAGAATATATTAAAAAGTCTCTTTTTTCCTTCTGTTTGGATTATTTATAGTTTCATTGCAATATATAAATTACGAAATTTGTCTTTATCTTTAATAGGAGGGATATTAAATGATACATTTATGGGAGTATGATTCTCGCAGGATTGATGGTTTTAACACGCCACAACAAATGAGCGAACTTGAAAGAATCGGAAATGAAGGCTGGGAACTGGTTTTGATCAAGGATGATATTGATGAAGAAGGAAGGGTAACTGCTATTTTCAAACGGGCAAAGCTCGAGACGATATCTTAATAACTTTATTTTTTATTACTTTTTGTGCAACCCACATTGAATTAAGCATTTTGTCCTTTTTTTAAAAACTAAATCCTGAAGAGCAGAAAATACTTTCATGGTGCATGATAATGCTTATTTTAGTTCAAAGCCGATAATTGTATATGTAGGACTTACGCGGTTGAAATGATAAATCGATAGCATTAAACCTCCAAATGTCTAATAAATAACCAAGCACAACTCCGAATGTGCTTGATTTTATACCTCAAGTGCGTAAGTCCTAGTCTTTTCTCAGTAGAGATTGCAGTCTTTGAGAAATTTGGATGTATTTTTTGTTAATTCAAGGTTTGAAATATTTTTCCTTTTCTCGCATTTTTAGTTCCCTTTGTTTCTTCAAGAGTTCTTTTAACGTTGGTGGAAATGGGCACATATTCGCAAGTTTTTTGTTATCCATAATATATAAAGGCTTTTTTTCTATTTTTACTCTTGTGTTAGAGCTGCTGATTTTCTTTGATAGTCTTCTTTCCTTCTGAGTGAGGGCAATGTACCTCATATTCTGCAAAATATAGATGCCATAAATTACTGAAAAAAATACCACACTGAAAGAACCGTGCAGGATAGCAACGTCATAGGATAAAACGTAGCTGTCATTCTTGCAGTTCTTATAGACCCATATTATAAATAGACACAGTTTTTTAAACTAAATCCTGAAGAGCAGAAGATATTTTCATGGCATAGTAATGCTTATTTTAGTTCAAAGCCGATAATTGTATATGGATATTCCAGAGCGAAAAGACCTTCGAGGAGCTAACCTTCAAGGAGCTGACCTTATAGAGGCTAACCTTCAAGGAGCTAACCTTGAAGGGGCTAATCTTCAAGAGGCTAACCTTCGAGGAGCTAACCTTCAAGAAGCTAACCTTCGAGGAGCTGATCTTTTTTACGCTGATCTTACAGAGGCTAACCTCGAAGGGGCTAACCTTCAAGAGGCTAACATTGAAAAGGCTACCCTTCAATTGGCTAACCTTCATCTGGCTAACTTTAAAGAGGCAAACCTTCAAGGAGCTAACCTTCAAGGGGCTGATTTTTATGGAGCTAACCTTGAAGGGGCTAATCTTCAGGGAGCTAACCTTTATGGAGCTGATCTTCAAGAGGCTAAACTTGAAGGGGCTAACCTTGAGGGAGCTAAACTTGGAGGAGTTAAACTTGAAAGGGCTTACCTTATAGAGGCTAACCTCGAAGGGGCTAACCTTGAAGGGGCTAAACTTGGAGGAGCTAAACTTGAAAAGGCTAAACTTGAAAGGGCCTACCTTATGGAGGCTAACCTTGAAGGGGCTAATCTTGAAGGAGCTAAACTTAGAGGAGCTAAACTTGAAAGGGCTTACCTTGTAGAGGCTAACCTTGAAGGGGCTTACCTTATAGAGGCTAACCTTGAAGGGGCTAATCTTCAAGGGACTAACCTTACATGGGCTTACCTTATAGGGGCTAACTTTAAAGAGGCTAAACTTGGAGGAGCTAACCTTGAAGGGGCTCACCTTAAAGAGGCTAACCTTGAAAGGGCTGACCTTAAAGGAGCTTCCCTTGAAAGAGCTAACCTTAAAATGGCTAAACTTGAAGGGGCTAACCTTCAAGGAGCTAACCTTAAGATGGCTAATTTTGAAAGGGCTGACCTTAAAGGAGCTCAGCATTTATCACTTGACCAGCTTTCAAAAGTGAAAACACTTTATGATACAAAATTAGACGAAGAGTTCCACATACCATTAAAAAAGAAGTATCCTGCCCTTTTTGAAAAACCTGATGAATAACCGGATGATTGATGAAATAGAAAAGAAGTCAAACTTGAACTTATTCCCTAAATGAGCAGAGTTAAAGTTAAAATAGTTAGTAGTCTTTTTAGAAAAGTTGCAATAAGGAGGTATATTATGAAATTAGATTTCAAAGACCTTGCTCTCAGGTTCGTCTTCGGGGGAACTGCTGTTGCTGCCTGTTATATCATGCTGCAGATAATCCCTTCAAAATCTTTTGCTGGAGTTTTTGCAGCTTTTCCAGCTGTTATGGTAGCGGCCGTGATAATGGCAGGACATTTCGGAAGTTCTGAGCAAGCTTCTGACATTGCCCTTGGAGCTAGCGCAGGGATGATAGGCTGCACTATATGCGTGCTCACTGCTGCCTTCTGTATGGAGCACCTTAACAGTTGGAGCCTTTCAATTATCATTGCTCTGCTGGTTTGGTTTTTCAGCTCATATTTATCGACCAGGCTGATCCAGGGTTTCCTGGGAAAAATGAAGGAAAAAAGACAGCAAAAAATACGCTATTGAACTTTAAGATTCCAGAAAAGCCCTGAACAAAGAAATTCTTCCGGGCTCATCTTTACCATCCTTTTGCGGACTTTCCTTAACTTTCCCGGGATTTGTACTACTTCAAAATATTTTGGAATCTTCACTCCTGTTTTTGTTATTTTATTTACCGGACTTATTATTTTAATTTCATTGGTTCTCCACAGCATGTTACATTGCCGGTACAGCATGCATCGGTAGAGCAGGATACATCCCCGCACTCTTTTACTACCTGAAGTTCAAAACCACATGCTTCGCAACGAAGGACCTGACCCATTTTCAAATCTCCACAGTTCATTTTCGTGTCACCTCAATAGTCTTAATATGGAAAGTATGTAATTTAGGTTCAAACTGCTTTTGAAACAATGATTCTGAAAATTAGTCTATAAAATAGCCCTGAGCTCTCTGAAAAGCAGCAGCCTTGAAAGCAGGAACAATAGATAGCCCAGGTAGGAAAATCCGCTCAGACCCCTACAATATCATAAAAATGAGAAAGAACATCCTTAATATATTTTCTCTTCAGTCATTTTTCTAGATTTTTCTAGATTTTTCTAGATTTTTCTAGATTTTTCTAGATTTTTCTAGATTTTTCTATGCTTCAGTTTCAGTTACATTTTTAAATATCTACTCTATCAGATGAATAAATTCTTATCATATTTGCCGCAAATATCTATAGCAATCTGGCAAAACCTATTTTCGAATCAAAAAACAGGAAATGTTTCTATGAAGATGAACCCACGCTGTACCTATTGCCTGCTTTCAAGAGTACATTTTCAGTCTAAACTTTCTACGGATGATGAAGACCTCATAAGCAAGACCATCAAGGAATGCCTTGAAGTTGTGACCAAAAACTACAGTCCCGATGTGGTATCTGCTTCCGTAGCCACTAAAGTTCACAGAAAATGCTACGAGGTTCTGGGAGACAATGACCCTTATGCGGTAACAAAGAAACTTATCGACCAGGCTGCGCTGAAAGTCCTGCCTGTAGCAAAAGAAAAGATTTACGAAAATTCTCCAGAAAACGGGGAACTTTTCAGGCGAGCAGTGCTGGCATCCGTGGTTGCGAATTACTTTGATTTCGGAATTATGGGTTTTGATGCCAGTGAAGACAAATTTGAGGCTGCTTTTCGGAAATACTTCGAACACGGGCTTGATGTGGATGACACTCCCAAAATGCTCGGGCTCATGCAGGACGTTGTTTACATTGCCGACAATTGCGGAGAAATTCTCTTTGATACGCTTGTTTTTGAGATCATCAAGAAACTCGGTGGAAAGATCACACTCGTAGTCCGGGGTGGACCCATTCTAACAGACGTGACTTTAGAAGAGATCAAAGAGTTCGAAATTGATAATAAAGTCGATAGAGTCCTGACAACCGGTTCAAATGCCGTAGGTGTCCTGATTGAGGAATCTCCAGCCGAACTCCTTCAGGCAATGAAAGATGCGACTCTTATTATCAGCAAGGGCATGGCCAATTACGAAACTTTATCCGAGCACAATTTTGGGCCAATTGCGTACATGCTTCTTACTAAATGTGAGTGTGTTGCCGAAGACCTGGGACTTGAAAAGGACTTATCCATTGCAAAACTGATGAACTATCCCTGAGTTTTCCTCTGAGAAGTTTTCGGAAACTTCTTATCTATCAGGCTCACTAATAGCTATAGCTATGGATGGCCTAAAAACAATTTAATGCATGCAGTAGCGCATGTAGTAAAGTGCTAATACCACGGCATAGAATATATTATTATACTGAATTTATACAAACAAAATTGAAAAATATAAAATGAATTATAAGGAGAAAGAAAAAAATGTGTGAACTTAATGTGTTCTTGCTTCGTGGAGATGAGCGTGAGAGAATTATGGATTCCGTAGCAAGGATCTTTGTTGAAGGCAACTCAATCCAGCTTACTGGAATTTTAGGAGATCAAATGACTGTTGAAGGCTCAATTAGGGAAGTTAACTTCTCACGGGGAGAAGCCCTTATCCTTGCAAATTAAACTTTTTATTTTTTCGTTTTACCTCTTTTTTAGATCTGACGTTTTTTTCCCTTTTTTATCTCCTTATTCCCCTGTTTATCTCCTTTTTCCTATCTGTATTCTACATTTCAACCCCCTTTTAATTTTTCCACCGAATTTGTGTCAATACCGGTTTACTTTTCCCGATTTTGGCCCGAACTTGTTGAGTTTCTTCATCAGTGTGTTATTCACGGCATAGAGGAGTTTGCAAAAGATCCTGGAAGAAAACTGAGTAAAAAACTCGAAAACTTCCAGGATGTTCTAAAATGGCTAGATATACGCAGTTACGTTGGAGTGCAATATTTGCAGAGAATGCATCAGATTTATTGACAGTAATTCTGCATATATGTGGAATTCAAAGAATTGTTGAAACGATAATGAGTGTATGAAAGTCAAGCATTAGATCCGCATGTAAACAGGGAAAGATTTAGAGATGAATGGTTTGAATAAAAAATGAAAGAACAGGGTTCAAAAAGAATAACAGGAGACGGAAATGAATTTTTACCGATGACCAATGAATAAGGTTTAAATGAATGAGTAAACGGAAAGATACAATTCGAAATAATAAAAAGAGGTTTTGGAGAAAACGATATCGAGAAAAACAGTGAAATTTATCAGACATCTGCAGAAAGTGGATTGTACCTGAATTTCAGAGAAAATACCTATTAGAGTTTAAAGTTAATTATACCTAATATCAATTGTAGAAATAGTTTGAGTTTTGAAACAGTCTACCAAAACCAATTTTATTCCGAAATTGAAAAGAAATTCAGAACACTCTTTACGATAAGAGACTCGATTGGTTATTTATAACATAGAATTGAGAAAAGTAATTTTAGTTTTGGGATAAGCTCAAAGATAAGTATGTCAGTTTATTTTTTGCCTTTTTCATTCCATTCCATTAAAGCTTTTTCAATAGATATCAAAGTAAACATAGTAGTATTGAATATCTCATCTGGGTGTTGAGGCATCCATCTGATTTCATCAAGAACATCTTTTGGGAGCCTAACAATATCATTCATTTCTTCTCCTATCTTCATGAAATATTCAGTATATTGTGAACCGTACCTACTGTTTGCACTCGCAGTGATAGAAATATATTGAGTAAATGACCCGTCATTCATTATATCTCTCGAATATCTGTACTGAATTTCTTCAATACAATCCGAATAATCATTATGCAGTCTTCTGACTGTATCTGGAATTGATTCACCGTCTTTTTGCAAAGCTTTCAGGTCTGAAAATACACTTTTTGAGAGTCGAATAGTTTTGTACTGTTTCACGCTACTACATATGTAGTTAAAGTATATAAATAAATTACATTGGTCATCGGCTAATGAATTTTCTTGCCAGAAAGTATCGATTTTGCATTAGAAACCAGCTTTCAATTTTGGTCTGTTTACATGAAATCGACACTCTTTTCCAGCCCATAACTTAATAAAATATTTAGCAAGAATTGTGGAAATGGACGCAGTTTGTCACGATTTCTTACTTAACAGAAATAAACGACTCTGGTCCAAAATCTAGTGATTTTTGTATTTTTCGATTGAAATCATGAACTTGCAGGAAGAATTCGTTCTTCAATCAAACTCAATATTTGATATCGAAAGACTTCCATCGAGAGGACGTATTTAATGGATTATAACCAATTATAAAATCTAGTGATTTTCAATTTCACGTTTATCACTGGATTTTGGTACTGAGTCAAATAAACAGTAATAAGATAATAAAATGTGCAGTAATAAGATAATAAAATATGTAGTAATAAGATACTAAAATATGCAGTAATAAGATAATAAAATGTGCAGTAATAAGATAATAAAATGTGCAGTTTTATGGTTGATAATTTATGGTTGATAATAACCCTGATAGTCCACACAATAATCCCGAAAAAAGAAAAAATCCTTTTAAGAAAATGTTAGATAACATGAAAAATCTTATAAAAAAAGATGATGAAGATAATAAGCCGTCTTCTTTTGAAGCATCTAAAACCGAAAAAAGTAAAGGCTCAAATACTCCGAAACTTGAAGCATCTGAAACAAAAAAAGATAAGAGGTCAACGCGTGAAAGAAAAGCTAATAGTAAGGAGCAGAAGCTTCCAAAGAAGTTTAAAAAAGGTTGGTAATAGACACTATAAACCTGATTGAATATGAAACCGTAATTTGTAGAAATAGTTTGATAATTGTGATCAAAGGCAGTGTGCCATTTATTCTGTAAAATCACAAATCTCAAGAAGTTGCCGGGTCGAAAAGTCTATATCAGAAGATCAATTTTTTCTATTGTACGCAAAAAATTGACTTCAAATTTACAGCAAATTAGAGACACTGACTCAAATTTTCATTCATTACGAAAAACATCTACTGATTAGTGACAATTAGTAACGGGTCTGAAGAAGCAGAAATTCGTGAAGGAAAAACTAAAACAGAGCTAAAAAAGCTACAGATAAAAGAAATAAATGATTAAAGGAGAAGCAAGAAACAAAAACTGTTTCCTGTTTACTTCAGTAGCTTAATCATTTCTCTTCCAAAAGCATGAAGATCATCAGGGCTTCTTGAGGATACAAAATTCCCGTCAATTACAACTTCTTTATCTTCGTAAAGTGCGCCTGCGGCTATGATATCATCTCTTATCCCTGGCCAGCAGGTTGCTTTCCTGCCTTTTATGACGCCTGCAGAGACGAGAACCTGTGGGCCATGGCAAATTGCAGCAACCGGCTTGTTTTCTTTGAAAAAGTGTCTTGTAATCTCAAGTGCATTCTCGTCAAGCCTCATTTTTTCGGGGCCTTTTCCTCCGGATATTACAAGAATACCATAATCTGCAGGGTTTATGTCTTTAAAAGCAATGTCTACATTGACCTCATACCCATGCTTTCCTTTTATTGGACCCTTCTTCATTGAAGCTACATGTGTTGTAATCCTCTCTTCTTTCAAGCGGTGGTAAGGGTAGAAAAGTTCAAGATCTTCAAAACCATCGGCTCCGAATATGAGTGCCTTCATGTGAAACTCCCCCCGGGTTTTAGCTTTACGGCTTTAGCCTTGCGTTTAAATTTTCCAGACTTAATTTTCCAGACTTAATTTTCCAGACTTAATTTTCCAGACTTAATTTTCCAGACTTAATTTTCCAGACATTTCAAAATTGATTTTACGGGTACAATTTTGAGTACCTAATTTCACAAATTTGAGTACTTAATTTCACAAATAATACTTCATTCACAAATGAATGATTATTTCTGCAGCACATATACCTTGTCTGATTTCGAAAATACAATAGGTAACAATGGTTAGGTCATGAAATAAGTAACAGCAGCTCGATCATTGAACAGGTAACAGCATTCATGCCTGAAAGGCTTAAATTGCTTCAAGGGCCTGTTTGAGGTCTTCAATTATGTCTTCGTAATCTTCAATCCCTACCGAGAGCCTGACAAGCCCGTCAGTTATGCCCACACTCTTTCTTACTTCATGAGGGACACATGCATGAGTCATAGATGCAGGGTGCTGGATAAGAGTATCCGTAGCTCCGAGGCTCACAGCAAGAGAACAGAGCTTTACATTGTCCATGAGCTTCCTCCCGGCTTCAATTCCGCCTTTTACCTCAAAAGAGAGCATCCCGCTGAATCCGCTCATTTGCTTGCGTGCAAGTTCATGCTGAGGATGACCTGGAAGCCCTGGATACCTGACCCACTCTACCTCAGGTCGTGATTCAAGAAATTCCGCAACCTTCATTGCGTTTTCAGCGTGCCTTTCCATCCTGATATGCAGGGTTTTAAGTCCTCTTATGCAGAGCCAGGCTTCATGCGGCCCCATAATGCCTCCTGTATACCCAACAACCTCAGACATTCTATTAATAAAATCCTTATTTCCTGCAACGATTCCGCCAAGCAAATCTGCATGACCGCCTATATATTTTGTACAGCTACTCATAGAAAGGTCTGCACCAAGCTCAAGAGGCCTCTGGAAATAAGGTGTTGCAAAAGTGTTGTCCACAACGCAGAGGGCCCCGTTTTCCCTGGCTATCCTGGCTATTTCAGGAATATCGCATACAGTAAGCGTAGGATTTGCAGGACTCTCAAGAAAGACCATTTTTGTCTCGGGCTTAAAGGCTCTCCTTACATTTTCGGTTTTAGAGGTATCGATGAAACTGACCTCTATTCCAAGTCCTGGCAAAACCTGAGAAAAGAGGCTGTATGTGCATCCGTATACTACATCCGTTGAAATAAGGTGGTCTCCTTGCTTCAGGGCAGTTAACGCAATTGCGGTGATCGCTGCCATTCCCGAGGCAAAGGTCTGCCCTGCTTCCCCACCTTCAAGCGCAGCAAATTTTTCAGTGAGAACAGCATGTGTGGGAGTGTTTGGAGGAATTCTGGCATATACATACCCGGATTCATCTCCTGCAAACCTTGCTGCTCCCTGCCTGGCATTCTCAAAAATGAAAGTCGAAGTCTGGAATATCGGAGTTGTATGCGCCCCAAAAACCGGATCCGGCTTTTCTGCGGCATGTACACATTTTGTTGCAAACTTCACTTCTCTTTCCATCTCCCCAAATCCCTATCAAAATTAGTCTCCGGAATATGTATTGCTTTTCCGGTAATTATTTGTTTGGCGTGAAGCCCAAAAAAGCCTTCTCTTAAAACGCCTTCTCTCAAAACACTTTCTTTCAAAATACCTTCTCTCAAAACACCTTCTCTCAAAAAATCTTCTCTATTTTCTGAAAGCTAACAAAGAAAACCTGATCTTGTCTCCAGGAGTTATACACGTGTGTCAGAAATTTTAAAAATAAAACCGCTATATATCTGGAGCAAAAGCTGTGATTAAATAAACAATATTTGCTTTAGAAGCATTTAAAACGCTACAGGAAGACCTTCTGTGATACAATCCATACTTGATAACGACCTTTATAAATTCACCATGCAACTTGCCGTGCTTGAACTTTTTCCTAAAGCTGATGCTGAATACCGGTTTACCAACCGGGGTTCCCAGCGCTTTACTACGGAGTTTGTAGAAGAACTGGAAAGGACTATACGCGAAGATATCTCGAAATTAGCACTAACAGAAGAAGAATACAACTGGCTTTCAGAGAACTGCCCTTACCTGAAACCTATGTACCTTGAATATCTTAAGAATTTCCGCTTCAAGCCAGATGAGGTAAAAGTCTGCCTTACCGAAGAAAAAGATCTGGACATACGGATAAAAGGGCCCTGGCACAGCACGATTCTCTGGGAAATTGTCCTTATGGCTACGGTTTCGGAACTCTACTTCACAACCATTGAAAAAGAGTGGAATGGAGAATCCCAGAAGGGCTGTACTTCCGAATCCGTACTGGCTGCCTATGAAAATAAGATTCTTGAGATGGGAAAAGCCCTTGAGGAAAACAACTGCCTTTTTTCGGAGTTTGGAACCCGCAGGCGAAGAAGTTCCGAACTCCACGACCATGTAATGAAAGCCCTGGCCGGGATAAAAACCCTGACAGGAACAAGCAATGTGTATTTTGCAAAAAAATACGGCATGAAACCGATCGGGACAGTCGGGCACGAATGGATTATGGGTACCTCGGCACTTGTGGGGTTAAGGTATGCAAACCGTTTTGCTTTTGAAAACTGGATAGATGTTTATAATGGAGACCTGGGAATTGCCCTTACTGACACTTTCGGCTCAAAAGCCTTTTTCAAGGATATGGACCTGAGGTTATCAAAAATTTACGACGGGTTCAGGCACGACAGCGGAGACCCTTACGACTTTGTGGATGCTGTGATAGAGCACTATCGGAAAATGGGTATAGATCCCATGAAAAAATTACTCGTTTTCAGTGATGCCCTCAACGCAGATACTGCAATCCAGCTCAAAAAATACTGCGAAGGAAAAATCAACTGCAGTTTCGGCATAGGCACAAGCCTTACCAATAACTCCGATTTCTTCCGAGAAAGCCCTCCTCTTAATATGGTCATAAAGCTGCACAGCATTGACGGTATTCCTGTTGTAAAACTGAGCGATTCTCCGGAAAAGGAAACCGGAGAAAGAGATGCTATAAGGGTTGCAAATTACATTTTTGGAAGAAAAGGGCTGGATGAATGATTTAAGCTGAATGAATGATTTAAGCTGGATGAATGATTTAAGAGTCAAAGGCTAAAATCCCACGCTCTTTAAACGTGGGACACAGCCGTCAACTAGATTCGTTTTCGTTATCTGGGAATTTTTTTCTGCATTCATACCCATATTATTAATTTTCCTAATCTTACAGTGGAGAGGCTGAAGATGTAGATCCAGGATCTATAACTGCGGTATCTTAGCCACTAATTGTAGAATTATTTAAACCATTTCCTGATGTAGAGTCTAAAATGTTTAATGCAGGTTCAAGTTCTATAACAGCAATATCTGAGCCACTAATTGTAGAATTATTAAAACTGTTTTCGGACATAGAATCTGAAATGTTTATCATGGAATTATTAACTGTTACATAATTATTTATTACTGAGTTATCCATTGTTGTAGAATTACCTTCTGATGTAGAATTATCTTCTGATGTAGAATTATTTGTCATTGTAGAGTTATTTGTAGTCATAGAACTGTTATAACTATTCAGTAAAACAGAACTCGAACCATTTATTGTAGAGTTTTCCAAAGTATTCTGCATCTTATGTACCGTAAAAACTATTTTTGAGCCGTCAGGGCTCCATCTGGGGTTCGAGTCGATTACTCCGATATTGTCTGTAAGCCTTATCTTATAGCTTCCGTTAGTATCACGAAGCCAGATTTCAGGCTTTCCTCCTTCATCGGATATATATACTATTCTTTTTCCATCAGGACTGTAAGAGGGGTCCCATTCCCCGTATGAAGTATTGGTAAGCTGAGTCTGGTTTGTACCATGCCATTCTATTGTCCATAGGTCGGGTTCCTCTTTAGAATCATTAGCACTGTATATTATTTTTAGGCCAAGAGGGCACCAGTCTTTCCCCATTCCGACATTTTCTGAAGTACCGAGCCTGGTCTTATCGCTTCCATCCCGATTAACTATCCAGAGCTGGGACGGATTATCTCCTAACTTCTGGGTGTATACGATTTTTTTTCCGAGGCGGCACCATGCGCCCCATCCTTCTGATTTGTCAGGGTCATCTGCAACAGGAGTTACGGTTTCATTTTTCAGGTTCACAAGGTAGAGGCCTGTTTGGGAACCATTTGATTTTGTTAAAATCAGTTCTGTTCCATTGGGATTTATATCACTAAAGCAAGTAAGATTTCCCTCTCCAATGCCTGTTCGCTCTATTTCACTTCCGTTTGCTTTCATTTTATACGATTCCAAATTATCGGATCCGTCTCTGTGAACCGTATACAGGATATAATTTCCATCGACAGTCCATACCGGAAACAATTCTGATTCGGGGCTGTCAGTAAGAAAAGTAATATTTTCTACAGGGCTGTCAGCATAAGTTTCTTCTTCATAACCTTCGACTTCTCCGGTTGGGACATAAGTTAGGTTCGAATCTGAATAAAAATCGTTCTGTGAATCATTCTGGGCTATACTCCATCCAGATTCTTCCGTAAAATTACCATAGTCGGATATGGAACTCGGTTCTGCTACTGCAGGTAACGTAAGAAGTACGAATGTTAAGAATAAAGAAAAGTACCTGTATGCGATTCTCATAAATTATCACCGTTAACTCAAAAAAGTTAGTGTTATGAATATAAATAATTAATTACTAATTTATTGAAATATTCGTTTATTTGTATTTATTAATGCTAACTTATAAATTATAAATATATATTAAAAAGAAGATATTTGGATAATTAGAAAATCAATTCTATTTTTACCGTATAGGGAAGAAATCTAAAAGCAAAATAGAAGTTTTACCTGGGGAAGATAAATGTTAAAATCCCAGGCAGAACTTAAAATTAAATAAACTTTTTGATTTTAATCAATTGACTTTTTTATTTAAATTAATTATTTACTGTGAAAGCCGTTCCTGGTTATGAGGCTTTATTGTATCCCTCAGCCAGATTGACATTTACATACACTACGGCTTCATTAGTATGTTTGTATGCATAATCATCAGTAATTTCCGGCAGCTTGTCCGCTTCGTCCTGCGAAGTAACAACTGTGCCTGCTGGAATATACCTTCCGTCAGGAACAGTTACACCAATTGCTGCTGCTGTAGGCTCAAGTACGCAGTTGTTTCCTATTTTTGACTTAAAAACGAAAGCCTGCATACCGATGAAAGTATCGTTGCCTACAGAAGCTGGGCCATGAACCTGAGATTGGTGGGCAAGTGAAACATTTTCTCCTATATAGACTGAGTATTTCTTACCATCAACCTCAACAAGGTTCTTTTCTACAGGCTCGCCTTCTTCATTGATTGTCTCAAGGCCATGAAGTACAACTCCATCCTGGACATTGCTACCGTTTCCTACAAAAATCGGCATTCCTTCGTCACTTCGAATAGATGCCATTGGGGAAACCATAACACTGGCACCTATTTCCACGGCTCCGATGACTGAAGCCTGAGGATCAATACAGGCTGTGGGATCAATAACAGGTGATGTAGGTACAGAATTCCATGGTGTTACCGGATTTTCCCTGATATTAGAAAACCCGCTATCGGTTATTTCCTGTGTGACATTGCTCTCTGCTCCTTCACCTTCAGAGACACATCCGCTCCCTAAAAGGGCCAGTGAAAGAGATAGAATAAGTATTGTAAAGATCTGCTTGTTAAATCTCATATAGGTCCTCCATTGACAGGTAGGAAGGTTATAAAATATATAGACATTTCTATATTTATTTAAAAAAAGTTAAAAAAATAAAAATGGGGAAATTTTATTTTTAGAAAGGCTTCTGTAACCAGGCATCACAATTAAAGATATTTTACTAAAAATTTTCTTCAACAGAAACCGAAATAAATTCAAAAAAGTCTTATATTTAAGAGATGTGGAATGTCTCATGGAGGCTGTGTTTCAAATTTCACTGGAATCTATAATGGCAGACCTGCCCGCCTTTACGGTAATTGCAGTCTGGAATTTGTTTGTGATCCTGTTTCTCTCAAAAAAGGTATATCAAACTTCTCTGAAAAAGGGAAGGTCGATTAACTCTTCAATGTATTTTTCAAGAAAAGTAATTCACTTCCTGGCTGGCGGACTGACAGCAATGCTGCTCCCCTTTGTCGCTCATGAGCCGATTTTACCGGCGGCTACTGCTTTTGGGCTTGCTCTTATAACCTACCTGCCACATAAACTCAACAGGAGAATGTACTGGTTCCAGGACCCCGAAAATCTCTATGATGTGGATTTTACATTAAGCTGGGGATTAATAGTATTTTTTACCTGGTACATTGACAGGAGTTTCTGGCTTGGAGTAGTTCCGGTACTTTTCATGGCATATGGAGACGGGATTACGGGCATAATAAGGAACCTTAAGTATAGTAAAAGGACAAAAGCCTGGGAAGGCTCTGCAGGGATGCTAGTGCTTTGCATAATTATTGGCGCAAAAATGGGCTTTGCAGGGCTCTTTGCAGGAATAGTGTGCACACTTATAGAAAGAGTCGAGAATATAGATGATAATATCACAGTACCAGCAGCTGGCCTGTTTATCCTGCTCTCAGCTCACTACTATTTCCCCTCTCTTACAGCTCCCTTTTACTGATTTTCGCCCTTAATGAGGGCAAAATTCCTGTATGGTTCTGGATGAAGTAAAAGAAATTTCCAATCAAAAACTAAAAAAGCGCCCAAAATTAACCAAACCTTCCTATAAGCGCGCTTATGCTTTCACTCGTAACCATGCCTATAACTCTGTTTTCAGAATCGATCACAGGAAGCGCGGAAATTGAGTAATCTTCCATTATCGAGGATGCAGTCTCAATTTTATCGCCTGAGAATACGTATTTCACGTCGCGGGTAATTATTTCATCCAGTTCGGTGATTTTGCAGGCTACGGCTTTTGTAATGTCCCAGGAAGTGACTATACCTTCAAGCTTTCCGTCTTCGGATACTACAGGCAGATGGTTTACTTTTTTCTTTACCATAAGGGTTGAAGCGTTCTCTATTGTTTCGTTTCTGGAAACCGAATAGAAGTTCTGGTACATGATATCGCTTACAAGAACCTGTGAAAGAAAGCTCCTTATAATGTAATTGAGCTGTCCTTCTTCAAGCAAAAAGGCATCATGGCCGTACTGGGACCTGATTTCTTCGTATTTGGCATCAATCCCGTTTGCAGTAAGCGCAGATACGATTTCCTGAGATTGGTAAGGGGGATAGAGCCAGTCTGAAGTTATGGAAATCACAAGGTATTTTGCAGTAATCCCGGAAAGACCTTCGATAAGGGAGCCGTTCTTTGAAAGGTCAAAAAAATCCACGGCTTTTGTGATATAAAGATAGGAATTAGCATCAAAACGCTTCGTAAAGGTACTTCCCTGGTGATTCAGGTAGCTTTCGACCTGAAAATATGAAGAGCTATCAGGAAAGATTTCTGAAGATGGTTCTGAGCCGGTTTTAGATGTGGTCAGACCTGTTTCAGTCTGCGGGTCTCTTCCGAACTTCTTTTGCATTGAAGCATCGCTTAAGTATGTGATATGGCCTATCATGCGGGCAAGTGACAGGCCCTGTGCGGGGATTTCCTTCCCATAGTAGTTTCCCTTATTCCATTTCGGGTCATCAGTTATTGCTTTTCTTCCAATTGCTCCAAATGCAATTTGCTGTGGGGTTGAAGATGCGGTTGTTGCGATTGCAATTGCTTTTTTAATCATTTCAGGATAACTAACCGTCCATTGAAGAACCTGCATTCCACCCATTGAGCCGCCTGCAACTGCAAAAAGCTGTTTTATCCCCAGGTACTCGACAAGCTTCTTCTGGGCATTTACCATATCCGCAATAGTAATTACAGGAAATGAAATACCATAGGGTTTTCCGGTTTCAGGGTTGATAGAAGAAGGACCTGTAGAACCTTTACAGCCCCCTATTATGTTTGAACAGACAATGCAGTATCTTTCCGTGTCAAAAGCCTTATTCGGGCCAATTACAATGTTCCACCAGCCTGGCTTTTTGTCGTCTGCGTGAAATCCGGCAGCATGGGCATCGCCTGTAAGGGCATGACAGACCAGGATAACGTTACTCTTATCCGTGTTCATCTTCCCATACATCTCATACTCTATCCTGACATGGGATAGAGTCTTTCCGCTTTCGAGCCTGAAAATTCCAGGAATTTCATAGTTCATTGAACGGACTATCCCAAGATTCTGGCCTTTTCTTCCCGAAAAAAGGTTTTTAAAGGAAGAACCCTGGGTTGAGATTTCCATACTCATACCTCGGAAAGTGCCTGCTCGATATCAGAAATCAGGTCCTTTGCATCTTCAATTCCTATAGACAGCCTGATAAAGTCCTCAGTTACTCCACAGTCTGCCTGCTCTTCCTTTGATAGCTGTTCATGGGTGGTTGAAGCCGGATGGATTACAAGGCTTTTTGCATCCCCTATATTTGCAAGGTGGGAAAAGATCTCAAGCCCTTCAATAAACTTTTTGCATTCCCTCTCTCCGCCTTTGATTCCGAATCCTATTAGTGCACCGTACCCTGATTTAAGATATTTCTTCGCAAGCTCATAGCTGCAGTGGGATTCAAGCCCAGGATACGAAACCCAGGAAACCTTTGGATGATTTTCCAGAAATCTTGCAATCTCCAGGGCGTTGTCACAGTGTTTTTTCATTCTAAGGGGGAGAGTTTCAAGTCCAAGTGTGAACAGGAAAGAGTTAAAAGGAGAAATGCACGCTCCGGTATCCCTTATAAACTGCACTCTGGCTTTTGCAATGAAAGCGGCCTTTCCAAAGGCTTCCTTATACTTTAAGCCGTGGTATCCGGGATCAGGCTCGCAGATTTCAGGGAACTTTTCAGGGTTCCAGTCAAAGTTTCCGGAGTCAACAATTACTCCTCCTATGGAAGTCCCGTGGCCGCCAATGAATTTGGTCGCCGAATACACAACAATATCAACTCCATGTTCAATTGGCCTTAAGATCAGAGGAGAAACCGTATTGTCCAAAACAAGGGGAATTCTTGCGGCATGAGCAATCTCTGCGAGTTTTTCTAAATCAGGAATGTTAAGCCCGGGGTTTCCTATCGATTCCACATAAAAGGCTTTTGTTTTTTCTGAGATTGCATTTTTGAATTCTTCAGGCTTATCCACGTCTACAAATTTTACAGTCCTTCCTAGCCTGGGGAAAGTATAATTAAAAAGCTCATAGGTCCCTCCGTAAAGCTTATCTCCTGAAACGATCTCGTCTCCCGGTTTTGTAAAAGTGAGAAGCGCAGTTGTGATTGCAGCCATTCCTGAGGCTACTGCAAGGGCACCTATGCCTCCTTCAAGAGCAGCGATTCTTTTTTCAAAGACATCGGTTGTGGGGTTCATAAGGCGGGTATAAATATTACCTTCTTTCCTGAGCCCGAAAAGATCGGCAGCTTCATCAGCGTCCTTAAATACATATGCTGCAGTCTGATAAATCGGAACTGACCTTGCTCCTGTAGCCGGATCAGGTTTTGCACCTGCATGCACAGCAAGGGTAGAAACTCCAAGGCTTTCAACCTTCTTTTTTTCCAGATTTGCTGTTGTCTGACTTTCCCGATTTTCCTTGCCTTCTTTTTCGTTCCGATTTCTGTTTTCATCCGTCATTCTATTTCATCTCCAGCCCAAATTTCTTTGCTACCCCGCCAGGCTATTTCTCAGCATCTTTTTAGTCGTCTTTATTCGACTTTAACCAACTTTATTAAACTTCTTTTTACCTTTTGGACAAATCAGGAGTGGGAATCGAACTCACATAATTCCGGGTTGCAGCCGGAAGCATCACCACTCTGCCATCCTGACGCTTATCTCTTTTTGTATGTATTCACAATCTTCTTACATTTGTTCACAATTGTGATTGTTTGTTCACAATCGTGAACCTACTATAAATAACTACCTATTAAGTAATAGATGTTAATACAGACAATTACTTATAATAATAAATTAAAGTATAAATAATTATTTGTAATAATAAAACATGTGGGAATTTGAAAGTCCCGGAAAATTTTTTGTTAAAAAATTTCCGTGAAAAGTTAAGGAAAAAAGTATGGAGCCCTTGATTTTTCCCTTGCCATTTAAATTTCAGGATCTGCTTATCTCAAGCATCCTGTCCAGGGTTCTTTTGGCTTTGACCCTTATATTTTCCGGGACATGGATTTCATATTCCATATTCTGCAAGCTGTTCAGGATAGCCTCAAGGGTTATTTTCTTCATATTGTAGCAAAAAGTCTTCTCTGAAGCGGGATAGAACTTCTTACCCGGGTATTTCCTTTTCAGGTTTCTAACAATTTCCCTTTCGGTTCCAATTATGAATTCCGTGGAACCTGAACTTTCAACTTCATTTACAATTCCTGATGTACTGAGAACCCGATCTGCAAATTTCAGGACTTCAGGCCTGCATTCTGGATGTGCAAGAAACTCAGCATCAGGATGAAATTTTTTCAACTCTTCTAGATTTTCTTCACTGATATTGTCATGAACATGACAGAATCCTGGCCAGAGATGTATCTTTTTATCAGTATGAAGGGATACGAAAGCTCCCAGGTTTTTGTCCGGAATAAATATAATCTCCCGTTCCTCAATTGAATTTACCACATTTATTGCATTTGCAGACGTACAGCATATATCGGATTCAGCTTTTACGGCTGCCGAACTATTGACATAGCATACGACTGCAGCCTCGGGATGTTTTTCTTTTGCGGCCCTCAGAGACTCAGCAGTAACCATATCAGCCATAGGGCAACCTGCATCGGGTACGGGTAAGAGGACTGTCTTCTGAGGAGAAATTATTGCTGCAGATTCTGCCATAAAGTGAACGCCTGCAAAAACTATAACATCAGCTTTTGAACTAACTGCAGCTTTGCAAAGGGAAAGCGAATCCCCGATAAAGTCCGCAACTTCCTGAACTTCGCCGCGAGTGTAAAAGTGGGAAAGGATAACTGCATTCCTTTCGACTTTAAGTTTTTTTATCTCTTCTATAATTAACTCGTTTTCCATAACGATCTATTCCTTATATTGCAGGGAGTGTTCCTTATACTCCAGGAGTAATTAATAAAAGGATAATGTAAAATTTAAGCACTGAATGAAGGGACAATGATGAATTTAAAAAGTTAATAAAAGATAAATGATGACTTAAGGAAGTGAAGAAAGATGAAAGATTAATTCAGGAATAATTTCATTTTCTTTTATTAACTCCACAGACCGGGCAATTTTCTGATTTATTAATCTTCAGTTCACTGAAAGAGCATGAAAGCCCGTCCCATAACAAAAGGCGATTTTCCAGCAGCTCTCCCTGCCCTGTCAGATACTTAATCGCTTCATTAGCCTGAATAGTTCCTATTACTCCCGGAGTAGTTCCAAGTACAGGAAATACTTCTTTTTTAAAGGAGGTTGGAAAGATACAGCAAAGGCATGGTGTCTTTCCCGGAATTACTGTTGTTGCCTGACCTCTGTAGCCTGAGACTGCTCCATGAACCAGGGGTATATTCCGTTCCACTGCAAGCCTGTTCAGCACATGCCTTGTATCAAAATTATCAAGAGCGTCTATTATAATATCACATGGAGGAACTATTGAGCCTGCATTCTCAGCCGTGATTTTTTCCTTGATAGTCTCGACTTTTATTTCCGGATTCAGGGAAAGGAGCTTTTCCTCTGCGGATGTGGTCTTTTCTCTTCCGACATCCTTTTCATGATGGAGAAATTGCCTGTTAAGGTTGCTGAGTTCTACCGAATCAAAGTCTGCAAGTATTATTTTTCCAACACCTGCAACTGCAAGGTAAGTGGAAACCGGAGATCCAAGCCCTCCTGCTCCGATAACAAACACTGTTGCTTTCCTTAACTTTTCCTGACCTTCTTCCCCAAAAAGCATTATCTGCCTGGTATATTTTTCTGCTGTATATTTCTCCATTTATGTGCTCCGGGATTTCAATGTACTATAGTTTCCAGGATCGGCCATAAGAGCCGGGATTATTCATCCCATGGCTCAAGCCCTTTTTTCTTTAGATAATCATTAATTGCCTCATGAATCGCTTCTTCTGCAAGCATTGAACAGTGCATTTTAATCGGAGGAAGGCCATCAAGGGCTTCTGCGACGGCTTTATTTGACAGTTTCCAGGCTTCTTCCAGGGTTTTTCCCTTAATCATTTCAGTTGCCATACTGCTCGATGCAATTGCAGCTCCGCACCCGAAGGTCTGGAATTTTACATCCGCAATCCGATCATTCTCGACCTTGAGGTAGATTTTCATTATGTCTCCACACTTCGCGTTTCCGACCTCTCCTACGCCGTCACTGTTCTCAATGCTTCCCATGTTTCTCGGGTTTGAAAAATGATCCATTACTTTAAGGCTGTAGTCCATGAGTTGTCCTCCAGTGTTACTTTTCAATTACAGGCTCTTAGTTTTCGGTTACTCTAAAATATTCAAAACTTTTAAAAACGACTTCAGTTTATTCAATATCGTAAACGGTTGCCCCTCAAATAGTCCTGTACTCTTTAGGGGTCAGAGGAGACATATTTCTCAGTTTCTGTACGATATCAGGCACAGCCTCAAGTACCCTGTCCACATCTTTTTCGGAATTCATCCTTCCGAGGCTAAGTCTGAGTGAACCGTGAACGATTTCATGCGGGACTCCGCAAGCTGTAAGCACGTGAGAAGGCTCGAGAGAAGAAGAATTACATGCGCTTCCGGTAGATGCGAAAATTCCTTTTGCGTTCAGTAGCAGCAGAAGCGATTCGCCCTCTATGTATTCAAATGTGACATTTACATTATTTGCAAGCCTCTGTGTAGGATGCCCATTGAGATGGGTTTTCGGGATTTTCAAAAGTCCTTTTATGAGGCGCTCTCTCAGCTCCAATAGAGTTTTATTGGATTCCTCAATTTCGGCTGTTGCAAGCTCTATAGCTTTTCCAAGCCCCACAATGGAAGGGACATTCTCGGTTCCGGCCCTGCGCTTTCTTTCTTGAGCCCCACCGTGCAGAAGGATATCTATTTTTGTCCCTTTTCGAATGTAAAGAGCTCCACAGCCCTTTGGGCCTTCAAACTTATGTCCTGAAAGTGAGAGAAGGTCGATATTCATTTTTTTAACATCGATAGGAACATGGCCTATTGCCTGTACAGCGTCCGTATGGAAATAGATCCGGTTCTCTTTCGCAATTTTTCCGATTTCCTCTACAGGCTGGATTGTACCTATTTCGTTGTTTGCAAGCATTATGGAAATAAGGATAGTATCGTCTCGAATTGCCTTTTTCAACTCCTCAGGGGATACCATTCCATATTTGTCAACAGGCAAGTATGTTACCTCAAAGCCCTGTCCTTCTAGCCAGGCACAGGTATGCAGAACTGCGTGGTGTTCGATAGAAGAAGTGATTATGTGTTTTCCTTTATTCCGGTTTGCAAAGGCTATACCCTTAATTGCCCAGTTATCGGATTCCGTGCCTCCGGATGTGAAATATATCTCGTTTTCTTCGGCCCCGAGAGCATTGGCAACCTTTGTTCTTGCTTTGTCTATTGCATGTTTTGAGATTTTTCCGATCTCATAGATAGAAGAAGGGTTTCCAAAATTCTCGGTCAGGTAGGGAAGCATCTCTTCGACAACTTCTCTCCTTACAGGAGTTGTAGCAGAGTTGTCCATGTAAATGGTCTTGTTTTCAATGGTCACACTCACACCTTCACAATTGTGAATATCCATAGCATCAAGACTATTTAAGTTTTATCGTAGAATTCTGCGGGAAAACTTAGAGATATGCAGGAGAAAACCCCAATAATTTACATAGAGTTAGGAAAATTGTTAAAAATCAAGCAGGTTCCTCAAAATTTTTCTTTCTCCTGTTGCCCATGCGGTACTCATTACTATTTTTCTGAATGACCATAATTTATATGCATATACGATATATTCATTTTCAATTGTAAAATCTCAAAAAGTGATGATAACTGTGGAAACTCCATGTCAGAAAATTGTGTGGGATCTGGTTCCCGCAATAAGGGCCAGTCTTGCAATCGAACTTGTAAAAAAAGGACAGTCACAGGCAGCGTCTGCAAAGTTGCTGGGGATTGCCCCGTCGGCAGTTTCCCAGTACATTTCGGGAAAAAGAGGCTACAGGATTGAGTTCCAGGGCGAGACGAAAGAATTGATTGAAAAACTTGCGCAGGATTTGATCGATAACAACGTCTCTGACTTTGTAATAAGGGTTTGTGATATCTGTGTAAGTGCCAGAGGAATTGAAAATAAGTGCAGTAGTGGTTGCGGTTCGGAAAAACAAGCTGGTGATAATAAGGAAGATGAAGCGAAAAATCAAGAAAAAGCTGAAACATAAAACCGTCTTTTATCGAGTCTTCTACTGTTTTTCTATACCATATCGTAAGATCTTATTCAGTTTTCAAGCATGTTTTTTCAATAACGAAATTTCTCGAGATTCAATAACGAAATTTCTCGAGATTCAATAACGAAATTTCTCGAGATTCGATAACGAAATTTCTCGAGATTCGATAACGAAATTTCTCGATAACTATATTTAACATAAGGTTAATTCACAATTGTGAATTTCCTGCAAATTACCTGTATGTTGCAGCAGTACTTGTAGCTCAAAAATTCAGAGTTTCAGGTGGATTAAAGCGTAATTTGAGAAACTATGACGAGGTCTGAAAAAGGCTCGAGTGAAAAAAATTGCATGGCTGACAGCTTCTAACATAATAAACGAATTAAAACCCATACTGAATCTGAACGAAACAAGCACGCGGCAGACGCAGGTAAGGAGACAATAGATAATATGGGACGAATATATTCCGATATAACCTGGACAATTGGTAATACGCCTCTTGTCAGGTTAAACCGCATAACAGAAGGTTTGCATGCGGATGTGTTAGCTAAAGTCGAGTCCTTTAATCCTATGGGAAGTGTGAAGGACAGAATAGGGTTGTCAATGGTTGAAGAAGCCGAACTTGCAGGTAAAATCAAAAAGGGTACCACTATTGTTGAAGCAACCAGCGGCAATACCGGCATAGGACTTGCATGCGTCTGTGCTGCCCGTGGCTATAATCTCATACTGGTTATGCCTGAAACAATGACAGTAGAAAGAAGAAAACTGCTGACAGCCCTGGGAGCAGAGCTGGTTCTAACCCCCGGAATGGAAGGAATGAAAGGAGCAGTCAATAAAGCCGAGCAGATGGCTGCCGACGACCCTGAACTTTACTTTATAGCTCAGCAATTTCAGAACCCTGCAAACCCTGAAATCCACCAGCTGACAACAGCTCAGGAGATCTGGAGAGATACGGACGGCAAAGCAGATGCTATTGTAGCAGGCGTTGGAACAGGCGGAACTATCACAGGCATTGCCAGCATAATTAAAAAACGGAAATCTGCTTTTAAGGCAATTGCAGTCGAGCCTGCCGAATCTCCCGTGCTCAGCGGCGGAAGCCCTGGACCACATAAAATCCAGGGTATAGGTGCAGGTTTTGTTCCTGATGTACTTCAGCTTGACCTTGTTGATGAAGTAATCAAAGTAACCGGAGACAACGCCGCTGCAACATCCCGGCGCCTGGCAAAGGAAGAAGGCATCCTTGCAGGCATATCCTCAGGCGCTGCTACCTATGCTGCACTTCAGGTGGCGGCCAGGGAAGAAATGAGCGGGAAAACCATTATTGTAATTTTACCGGATACGGGAGAGCGTTATCTGAGCACCGACCTCTTTGACTGATTGTCAGCAACTTTTGACCAATTTATCAGCAACAGTTTGACTGATTCGTCTGATACTGGCTGACCGTTTGATTTGACAATTAATACCGGAAGATTTCGAATGGTAATCAGGGAAGATATCAGGACCGTTTTTAAAAAAGACCCCGCAGCAAGGTCTACGCTTGAGGTAATCTGCTGCTATCCTGGCCTGCATGCTGTCTGGATACATCGGATATCTCATTTGCTCTGGGAGAGACATTTTTACTTTCTGGCCCGTCTGCTCTCTCACATTTCCAGGATGTTAACAGGTATTGAAATCCACCCAGGAGCAAAGCTTGGAAGGAGAGTTTTCATAGACCACGGGTCCGGAGTGGTGATCGGAGAAACTGCTGAGGTAGGCGATGACGTTTTGATATATATGGGAGTTGTATTAGGCGGGACAGCTCTGGAAAAGACAAAACGTCATCCTACTATTGAAAATGACGTGGTTATTGGTTCAGGAGCATCAGTACTTGGGCCAATCACTGTTGGAAAAGGTGCTAAAATTGGCTCCGGCTCAGTTGTGATCCGGACAGTTCCACCAGGAGCTACTGCAGTTGGTGTCCCTGCGCGGATTACAGGGCCAGAAACATCCGTATATACAGGACCACTAGATCATAATAAGCTACCAGATCCAGCACTTCTAGTGATAAGCCAGATGCTTGACCGGTTGAGCAGGTTGGAAGAAATTTAAGGCGCATGAAGAGTTAGTTTCCGGGCACGGAATAACTCCACAAGGAACAGTACTTAAAGATGAGCAAATTTATTCCCTCCTAAAAGAAATAGTCGACCCTGAAGTAGGGATGGATATTGTCAAACTGGGCCTGGTAAAGGAAGTAATAATCGAAGGATCAAATGTAGATATAAACCTTGTATTGACAACAAGCGCCTGCCCTATGATTGAGTACCTCAAGGACCAGATCCGGCGAAAAGTCTTGAATGCTGGCGGGATAGAAAAGGTTAATGTCAATATTCTTGATGAACCCTGGAAAGGGGATCTATTCAAAAAACAGATAGTCTATTAAAATGCGTGTTTGGCATGAAAGTTCTTCCAAGTACTTTCATTTCTTTGTGCCTGTGATTAGAAGAATTTCATATGCGTTTTTTAGAAAGCTTGACATGAGAGAGAAGAGTGGAGAATAAATCTTTCTCATTCCTTCTCATTCCTTCTCATGCTTTTTGATTCGCTGAATCATATCAATAAAGTACTTAGTTTCTCTTTTTACATCGTCACTGCACACAACTGCAGAAATTGCGACCAGGCTGTCAGCTCCGTTCTGAATAACACTTTCGCAGTTTTCCTTGTTTATTCCGCCAATAGCAACTACAGGAAGCTTTATTGCATCTTTAACTTCTCGGATTTTAAGTGAACCTATTCCTTTCCCTGCATCTTTTTTTGTAGCAGTATCGAATATTGGGCCAAGGCCCAAATAGTCAGTCCCTGATTTTTCCGCCAGGACTGCTTCCTCTCTGTCATTTACACTAAGGCCGATTATTTTATCCTCACCAAGGAGCTTTCTTGCCGTTTCAACAGGCATATCGTCCTGGCCAATATGGACTCCATCCGCATCAACGGCTAAAGCAACATCGATCCTGTCATTTACCAGAAATATTGCCCTGCCACTGCAGATTCTCTTAATTTCTGAAGCCTCTTCGACCATTTCTTTCGTACTTTTATCCTTTTCCCGGTACTGAACAATCCTGCAGCCTGACTCGACTGCGTCCTTTACATCGGATAAAGTCCCTTTTTTAGAAAGTCCGGAATCTGTCACAAGGTAGAAGTCGATTTCTTTCAAAAGGGAACTTTTCCAGCTGAAGTCTTTCTGGTTCATGATGATTAATCCATCCGATACGCACGTTTTTCAAAAACGTTCTTTATAATCTCATTTTTCTGAACTTATGGTTCTTTTTACTTAATTTACCTTTTTCTCTTTCAAACTCACGATTCTTCTCTTTCTCTTCCGAACTTACGATTCTTCTCTTTTTCTTCCGAACTTACGATTCTTCTCTTTCTCTTCCGAACTTACTGTTTTCCATTTTTCTTCGGAACTTACTGTTCTTCAAAATTCATCATACTTTTTACTTTCTCATCCGACAGGTTGAACACCTCATCATACAGGTTAACCTTGAAACTTCCTGGCCCGTTTGATTTACTTGCTGCAAGTTCTCCTGCAACTCCAAAGTAACATAATGCTTCTCTGGACGCTTCGCAGTAGTCCGGATTAACTGCGGCAAACAAACCTATTACAGAGGCAGCCATGCATCCTGTTCCGACAATCGACCCCATGAGTTCATGCCCGTTCTTAACAACAAAAACTCTTTCTCCGTCACTTATAATATCTTCTTTTCCTGTCATCACGATAACGGAAGAGCTTAATTTTGCAAATTGCTTCGCAATCTTTACAGGGTCTGCATTAATTGATGTTGCCTCAACTCCTTTAGTCTCAGCGCTTTCGCCCGCCAGTTTTGCAATTTCCGAGTAATTGCCTTTTATAATATCGATACGGGCAGAACCAAGGATTTTAGCAGCCATTTCGTCTCTGAATTTCGTAGCTCCGACCCCGACGGCATCAAGCACAATAGGAATTTTCTTTTCGTTTGCAGCGGCAGCAGAGAGAAGCATGGAGTCGATTATTTCAGAGGTCAGGGTTCCGATGTTAAGCACAAGAGCCGATGAAATCCCTGTCATTTCAGCGCATTCTTCAGGGGCATGCGCCATTACAGGCAGCGCACCGAAAGCTCTTGTCATATTTGCGCAGTCGTAGATAGTTACCCAGTTCGTTATATGATGTATGAGTGGTTTTGTTTCTCTTATTGTTTTTAATGGTTTGTTCATAGAATTCCTCAAAAACGTTTTAAAAAGTGATTTATCTGCATACTGGCACTTGTGCCAGAGATTTATATCAAATTATTGTTACCGGAAATCATCTGCAATATAGGTTACTCATTTCTTACCCTTTCCACGCCTGTGTAAATATTCATCTTCTGGCTCCTAACAAAGCCGATAACAGTAAGGCCGGCTTTCTCTGCCATGCTTATGGCAAGCGTAGTGGTTGCACCTCTGGATGCGATAATAGGAATATTAGCCATAAGGCATTTTCTTACCATCTCAGAAGAAATCCTTCCTGAGCAGGTCACAATTGTCCTGGAGAAGTCCACACCATGTTTCAGTCCGTAACCTATTGCCCTGTCAAGGGCATTGTGCCTGCCGATATCTTCTATTATGCAAATCTTTCCTTCCGGCCCGAAGAGCCCTATAATATGTATGCCGCCTGTTCTGGTATGCAGATCTGATACCAGCGTTTCTTTCATTATAGTTTTAATTGTTGAGACATTAGTGACCATATCCGACTGGATTTTCGGGAGCCGATCCGCGTCCAAATATGAAGTATCGCCTCCACATCCCGAAAGGACAGTTTTGCCTGAAAGCATGATTGAAAAAGGGTCTTTTGTCAGTACACTGGCACTGAGAGTGATGGGATCATCTGTTTTTTCTTTATTCTCTCTGTTTTTCTCTCTGTTTTTCTCTCTGTTTTTCTCTCTGTTTTTTTCTCTGTTTTCATCTCTGTTTTTTTCTCTGTTTTCATCTCTGTTTTTCTCCCTGTTTTCATCTCTGTTTTTCTCTCTGTTTCTTTCTCTATTTTCTTCTATGTGCAACGATTCTATATCCTCGAGTTTGCGAATAATTCTTTCTGTATATAATAGTCCTGTTACAAACTCTTCAAGCAATGTCGGGCTTACCATAGCGGTTAAAGCATGGCGGCCGTTGACAAAGACTGCAAGAGGCACTTCAATTACGACTTCGTGAGACGATGGGACCATTGATCCGGGATCATATTTTATACAGGAGACCGTACTGTACATCATTATACCATACTCCTTACACGATACGTGCGATTTCTTCAATTGTTTCAAGAAGCAGGTCAACCTCCTCCTGAGTATTGTACATGTAAAAGCTTGCTCTCACAGTGCCGTTTTGGAGCCCCAGAGACTTCATTAACGGGATACAGCAGTGATCTCCCGAACGGACAAGAATTGCGGCTCTTTCGTCAAGCAAATAAGCTATTTCGTGGGGGTGAATTCTATCTATAGTAAAAGAGACAATCCCGATCCTGTTTTTCATATCCTGCGGCCCATATATAGTAATATTTTCAATATCGGGAAGCCCTTTGAGCAGGCGTTCAGTCAGTTCCTGTTCATGCCTGAAGATAGCATCCATCCCCAGGTTTTCAAGATATTTTACCGCCTGTCCAAGCCCTATTGCACCTGAGATGTTCGGGGTGCCTCCCTCGAATCGCTGATAACCGCCAGTCAGAGAATAAAACTCAGTAGTTACGTCCTCGACTGTGCCTCCACCAAGTATGAGAGGAGAAATAAGCGAGTCTCTCATCCACAGAACGCCAGTGCCCGTTGGCCCGAGCATCTTGTGGCCCGAAAAGCATAAAAAATCGCATCCAATACGCCGGGCATCTACAGGAAAATGAGGGACGGACTGTGCCCCATCAACCAGAAAATAGGCTCCCTGCGTTTTGCAGATGTCAGCAATCTCCCGCATAGGCTGTACGGTACCAAGTACGTTTGAGGCATGGCTAACTGCAACAAGTTTTGTATTAGCTGTAATCGCTTCTTCAAATTCCTCTATATCAAAAATCCCGGCTTCGTCTGGTCGGATAACAACCAGTTCAACGCCTTTCTGACGCAGTCGAAGCCAGGGGAGCAGGTTGGAGTGATGCTCAAAAATCGTTGTGACTATTCGGTCTCCTGACTGCCAGTCAAGGCCTGCTGCAACCATATTGATAGCCTCGGTTGTATTCTTGGTAAAGACTGTAGTGCCTTCTTTCCCACCAATGAAATTGCTGACCAGATCATGTGCGTCCTGATACTTTTGGGTTGCAACCCTTGTAAGCCTGTGCATTCCTCTTCCAACATTGGCGCGGTATTGCCGGTCATATTCGTTCATCGCAGCTATTACAGGCTCGGGAACAAGGCTCGTTGCCGCATTATCCATATAATGAAGGTATCTGGAGATTTGGAAGTCAGCTATGCAGTCTTTGAGCTTCATAACACTTCATCCATACTCCCGCTTCTGTATCCTTTAATATCGAGGGTAATGTACGAAAAGCCGCAATCCTGCAATACCTCCAGTATTCGAGCTCGCATGTTTATTGCCTTTTCAAGCTCTTCAGGCACTAACTCGATTCTTGCAATCTTGCCATGAAGCCTTACCCGCAGATTTGAAAACCCCAGATCGTGCAGCGAATTTTCTGCGTTTTCTATAGTTTGCAGCTTTTCAACTGTGATTTCTTCCCCATATGGAATTCGTGACGCAAGGCATGAAGATGACGGTTTATTCCAGAACTCACAGTCACAGTCCTGAGCCAGTTGCCTTATCTGTTTCTTTTGAATCCCAAGCGAGAGAAAAGGATGCAGGATTCCTTCTTCATTACTTGCCTGAAGTCCGGGGCGGTACTCATTGAGATCGGAAGCATTAATTCCATCGGCTATTTTTGAGATTCCCAGTTTTTCAGCCTGATCTTTTAATATCCTGGCAGATTGTTTTTTACAGATATAACAGCGATTGGGGCTGTTTTTTCTGAATTTTTCATTTTCCATAATCGGAAAGGGAATTATAGAGCAGGATATACCGAACTTTTGTGCGTTTTCCTCCGCTTCCTTAACAGCTCTTCTGGGGACAAGAGGCGCGTCAAAAAGTATACATTTTACCTTATCCTGAAGTACTTTTTGCGCAAGTAATGCAAGCAAAGTACTATCTATTCCTCCTGAATATGAAACAAGTAAACACTCTAATCCTGCAAGTTCTTTGAGCAACGCATCCTGTACATTTTCTTTTTCCATGGATGAATACCGACCTTTTATGTTCATTTTTTTGACTGTACCGGAAACATTAAATTTTCCAAGAACATTCACAATTGTGAATATGCTGAAATGGGCATAATTGGTAATAATACTTTTTGTCCAGAAAACGAGAGTGAATATAGAATTACAGATTGAAAAAGTGATACAAAAATGTGAGTACTGACGGTGGAAACATGAAAATTCGAGTAAAAACTTTTGCTCAGATAAAGGACATTCTAGGAGCAGACAGCTTTCTTGAATGCCAGAACGACATTTCAATGCGGGAACTTCTTAAAGCCCTTCGCGAAAGAGCCGGAAAGTCTGAAGACCAGCTTTTTTCCAGGAACGGATACCTGCACAGTAATTTGGTTTTAATGCTGAACGGTGCACGAATTTATGAAGAGGAAATTGATTCTCTTACACTTTCAGAAGGAGACGAAATCACACTGCTTTCTCCAGTTTCAGGAGGATGATCCTTAGCGAAAATTATTAGAAAAATAATATTAAGAAAATATCAGTTTCCAAAGAAATCTTAATTGAAAAATCTCAATTTGAGGATTGATGTGTAATCCATTTTTACAGATAAAGTGTGTAAGAGATGAATTTTTATGACCGGTGCAAAAATGCTTCTCATGATGGGGTGTCCCGAGGTCCCAATTCAAACCAGTATTGCCCTGTACTTATCCCATAAGCTGACTAAATTAGGATTCGATGTAACCGTTGCCGGGACAACTGCTGCAAGCAAACTTTTGAAAGTGTCTGATTCCGACGGCTATTATGTAAAAAAGCTGGTAGATCTCGACAAAACTATAGTAGATGTCATTGAAAAAAGAACGGATTTCGATATGTGCTTCGCCTTTATGCATAACGATGCAGGAATGACTTATGCAACGACCATGAGCTCCATTTCTCAGGCCAGGATGTACTCCATAGTCTTTGGCAGGAATGCCGATGCTCTGGCCGAAACCATAGAGTTCGACTGTGAAAAGATCGTCGCACAGGACGTTCACAATCCTGTTCGCCTTAAAAACAAGCTGGATAAGGTAATGGAGGAGATCGTCAAATGAGCTGTATTGAGCAAATGAAGTATACAATCCACCTGCAAAAGACGAGCTTCAAGGAGGCAAGGGAGTATATTGAGAAAAACTCTGACGAAGTTTACTATGTATCTCCCGGATACAAAATCTTCAAAGATTATTATATAATAGGAATACCACCAATTGCAGTTGGGGCAAAGGGTAATGCTCTGGTCTTCCCCTATACAAAGCCCTGCCATGGAAGCTTTGTCCTGAGCATAGACAATGAAGACAGCATAAAAGAGATTAATCGGCTCAGGGAGGCGGGCAAAGGAAAGGCAACAGCTTCAGTGAAGAAAGGCAACTCTCCTGAAATTTCCAAGGTATCTTTAACCAGCTATGAGGATATGTGGAAAAAACAAGACCTTGAAAACTGACCATAATAAAGATAACAGAAATAGATAACAGAAATAGATAGCAGAAATAGATAGTAAAAATAGATAGCAGAAAAAGTTTTCAATGTAGAGAAAGAAGATTCATAGATTCCTATTGATATTAAGGGAAAGTGTATAATATAGAGAAATACCTTCCTGGCCCGGAGAATATTTCTCTTAATCTGGAAAACAGTATAAGAGAGCAAATAACATTTGTACGGGCCAGAAAGAAGTACTGGAGTTTTTCTCAGAGTTTAAGGACTTGTGCTCCTTTCATAGCATTGGAAACCATAGTCTCGATATCCATTTTTCTTTCCTCAAGTACGATAAGGTCGTATTTTGCCCCTATTTCAGGACGCTCGGGGACAGCAGTACAGCTACCTGCTGATCTATTGGAGATATCGTAGGTCCCAATCTTGCGGGCAATATCCATGATTTCAGTTTTGTCTAATGCAATCAAAGGGTGATAAATCGGGATAGCAAGCTGATAGATTTCAGCATACATATTTGCAGCAGTCTGGGAAGCTACCTGTCCCAGGGAAGAACCGGTGATAATTCCGCTTGCACCTTCTTTTATCATAACCTCATAGGCTTCCCTGTACATCATGCGTTTGCAGAGAAGACAGGTATTTTTTCGGTTGCAAATGTCTATAAAAGCCTTGAGATTGGGACCGTGAGGAATTTCATAAGTCGTAAACTGATGTCCTGGAGCCCATTTTTGGAGCTGCCGGATGCAGTCAAAAGCACGCTCTCTTGCCGCGTCTTCTGCATAAGGAGAGTTACTGCAATAAACAGGTGTAATCATTACGCCACGCTTCATCATAAGCCATGCTGCAACAGGAGAGTCAAGCCCGCCGGACATTAAAACTACCATACTACCCTGCGTGCCGAGAGGAAGACCCCCTACTCCTTTAAATGTTTTTAGATAGACGTAAGCCAGGTTCTGCCTCATTTCAACAAAAATTTCCTTATCAGGAGAACTCAGGTTAACTCTGGGATGTTTTCCTTCTTTTTCCAGTTCATTCCAAACAGCATCCCCACAGTTTTTCCCTATGTCTGCCGAAGAAAAAGTATGGTTTCCACTTCTTCGGGCTCTGATAGCAAAAGACTCTCCTTCTAAAACAAGATCCCTGGCGAGGGCAGCACATACACTGGCTGCACTCTCAAGAGTAGGCTCTGCTGTCAATGCAGGAGACGTTGAGACTATCCCAAAAACATCAGCTGCGGCTTCGGCTGCACATGGATCCGCACTCTCGATAAAGATCCTGCCCCATTCCCGCCGGATCTGAGAATAGGGAATGTTTCTTGAGTCAAGCATTGCGGCAATGTTCCTCATAAGGATTTTCTCGTACCAATTTCGGACTCCAGTACTTTTAAGAGCAAGTTCACCATACCGGACTATAACTACTTCTGTCTTAATTCCATACTCGGAACAAGAGAATTCTGAATCCAAAAAATCCAGTTTTCTTGTATCATTATCTGGAGTGTGTTTATTTTCCTGATGAGTACGAATGCGAGATTCAATTTTTTCTTTAACCATGAAAATTACCAGCCGTTAAATAAATAGCCCAAAAATCCAGAATTTCAAAATATAAAACAATTATTCAGTTGTGGTAACTGATATCACGCTGATCCAGGAATTTCTAACATAAGTCTCTAATGAAGTTTTCCAGTAATTTTTGAACTGCTTTTGTAACCTGTTTTCTGTAACATTATTGACTGACATGAGATCAGCATTGACTGACGTGAGATCAGCACTGTAATTCCAGAGTAAGTTCATATCTCCATACTGCAGAGTAAGTTCATAACTCTACAACTGATTACAGAGGTTCCAGCATCTTTGTAGGTACGAATTTATGCTCCAGGATACGGTTCTTAAGCATTGTACAGAGCCTTTCTGCCCGTGCCCTGTCTGACTGCCTCAGAGATATAGGGACAGTTCCTTCAGCCAGTTCTATAGACCCCAGTCTTGCAAGGAATACTCCTTCAGAACACTGGAGCGTACAGGTTCCGCAGTTGATGCAGAGATCTCTGTTGATAGCGCAATCATTTGAAATCGCTTCTGTGGGACAGGTGCGCATTGCGGCACAGTCTGGATGGTGCAGACACCTATCTTTTTCGGCACGAATAACTTTATCAGTGCCTCCCCATACATTCCCGTAATTCACTTTTGCATGTGCAGTGCGCCCGTTTACGTCTGCTACTGGTAGCGGGACATTCTGGTCCAGAATTTTTAATCCTGAAAGAATCTCTTCATCAAGGACAGGGATAGGGACTGCAAGTGAGGTAAGGCATTCAGGGCCGTGTGCTGTTTTCATCCCTCCCATCATGGTCGGGTTCATATCTTTCATGTCTGCATATGCTGAGACGTTTGGCTTATCAGGACTGGCCCTGGTCCCTTTTCCCATGATATAACCTGGTGCACCATTTAAGAGAACTCTTGTACCCACACCTATTGACCTGTGAGAAGGATCGTTCTGCAGAGGATTTATTTCACCGCATCCTGATACCGTTGTTTCCGTAAATGGACCTGTCAGGCCTGTCACAGAGAAGATAGTGTTAATCGTTGGAGAAGCGGGATTTATCAGTGCATTGTAATTTTTAAACGCGAGCCTTGTGGTAATGATCCTGGCAAATTCGATCTCATCAAGCGTAACCTGGTTTTCATATTGCTTTCCGTGTGCTTCTACCGTCACGTCAATAGTTTTCCCTTTTACAAGGTCCCGGAAAAGATGACCTCCGCCATATTGTTCATTTGCATGTGCTGTCCCGTTTATCACAAGGTCTACAACCCCGAGCCTTTCGTTCGGACAGGGGCCCGGTTGAGCAGGCACACCGTTTAGCCAGATTGCATCCGCTCTCTCGAAACTGTTTTTTTCAGCTACCGGCACCATCATAACTGCCATAGTTCCTGACATCACGCCAAAAGTTCCTGTTGTTACTACATCCACGTCGTCAACAGTCACCTCTTTTCCATCACGAACCATCAACTTGAGCTCGGCAGCTGTAAGGATTATGGCTTCTTTGTTTGCAATCTTCTGATTTATTTCTTCAATCGTTTTCATAGTCTTCCAACCTTTTCGATAGTCTCAACATTTTCAATAGTCTTCATAATATCCTGATGTCCTCAAGCCTAACGTGAAGTCCAGAAGGTTTTTGAAAACACATATTCACAAGAGCCGTATGTGCAAGTCCTATCATGCAGTTGCCAGGCAGAAAATATTGACGGGTTCCGAACACAGGAGGTCTCTTTATAGTACTGGCAATTCCTTCAAAAGCGTGCACATGGTATGCCTGAATATCATGGGCATCTTCTTTTCTGGCAACCATGGGACCTACGGTATGGCATTCAATTACGCCTGTGACCGGATTTGCGCTCAGAACTCTTAAAGCATGATATACCGGACATCCTGGACCTGCCGGACGGCCAGTTACGAGGTCTCCTTTTTTGATATCCCATTTTTCTACAAGGTCTGCCCTGAAGGGCACTATAAACTTCCGGGCTGACGGTTCATCCGGAAATGGCAGGAGAACAAAGTCGTATTCTTTTCCAGCCACATCTACACCGGAGTAAGTGTTTCTTGCCTGAATAGCGAGGTTTTTCAGGCTTACGATTTTTTCCGGACGCACTGTCTTTTCTACGGTGTTTTCTATACTATAGAATGGACACATATCCAGCTCTGTTAATCCCGTTTCAAGTCTGGAAACAAAGTCCGAACAGGTCTGAGAACCGCAAGCTCCGCAGTTTTTCCCCGGAGGATTCCAGTTATTCATCATCAGTCGCCTCTGTATAAGGGTTCTGGCATATCCAGTGGCCTGATGACTCCAAAGTGGTTTTTCCATCCGATTTCTTTTTTCCCTATACATACGGTACATACACCAAGCGGGGGAGCACCTCTGAGCTTGATCTGATCAGATCCTATATCCGGGTGATCGGCAATCCGCCTCATAAGGTATCGTAAACCGGTCCCCTGAACTGCGTTTGTCTCTACAATGTCAATTTTTGGGACAACTTTTCGGATACTTTCTCTGAAAACTTCCTTTTCTGCCTGAGACACAAGATCAGTCTTGGTAACGACTGCTACATCTGCAAGCGCAAGCATAGGAGCCATTTTGAGAGGGGAGTTTGTTCCTGAGATCGCACTGACGACTGCAATTCCAAGTGAGTACGTTGTGTAAGGAGTACACCTGAGACAGAGGCCTGCGCTTTCAATTATCAGGATGTTTCTGGACAGACTTTCAGCCCAGAGTAACGCATCTTCAAGCACCAGAATTCCCATATGGTCAGGACACACGTCTCCGGAATAGATCTTTTTGACAGGAATCTCGAACTCTTCTGCAAGCTCCTGGTCTTCTGTCGCGTGTACAACGTCAATCTTCAGGAAGGCAGGAAGCGACCCCTTCGGGAGATTCTTTATAACCTGGCGAATGACAGCGGTTTTTCCTCCGCTTGGAGGACCGGCGACGATTAAAAGTTTCATTTTGACTCACACCCTGTTAAACTGGAGGCTTTGTTTGGCTGGGGTCATAAAAACCTTTGAAGAAACGGACGAAAAATCAGCTCCCTGTCTGAGTTTTTCTCTTATTTGATGGAGCTTGTCTTCGATTAAAGCAAGATCTGCAATAAGAGGCTGCTCCTCTCCTGTGGATTCGATTACAGACGCAACTCCGCCATGTTTCATCACTATACGCCTATCTGCCGTAAGAGCAAGATAAGGATCGTGTGTTACAAGGATTACTGCCTTGTTTCCCCCCTGGAGAGACTGGATGACGCGGTCTTTAAAAATACCTGCGTTTTCAATCTCATCAAGCAAAAGTATAGGTGTATCGCCGATTACAAGTGCATCTGCGATCATTAGAGAGCGAGTCTGTCCTCCGGATAACCCGCTCATCCTGCTTTTCAGGCTAATCGATTCACCTGTAAATGTATTTGCAAGCTTTATTGTTTCTTCAAGCAAGTCTTCTCTACCTGGTTTCCGTGCTCTGATATGCATTAGCAGAAATTCTTCGACTGAAAGATCTGCCAGGCAACGCGTGTTCTGGGTTATCAGGGCGATGGGTTTGAAGGCTGGCTCTCGTACGAAGGATTCAGGAGGCTCCTGGCCATTGATAAGGATTCGCCTGCCTGTAATACTATCTCCTTGCGCAAGAGTTTCAATATCATTGATTAAAGCTGACTTTCCTGAGCCAGTTGGGCCTACAATTGCAAGAGTATCCCCTGGCCTTATTTCCAGGGTTTCAAATCCTTCCTTTTCTCCAAATCGGTTTTTCCCAGATTGAACCATAAGAGTGAATTGCTTTGTCATATACACAATTGTGAAGATTTGTGCTTTATAACTCTTTCCGCAAAATAGCTAAGATTATCCTTAAAAGCCAAGAACTAATTAAATTATGTCCTTTATAGGAAATAGTATCAAAAATGGTGGAAATAATAGATTAATTCAAACCTGCAATTTTCCCTCTATAAAAATCTCAGGAAATTATTGCAAGATTTATATGAAAAACAGTAATCTGCTCCTCAAAATTGTGCTGAATTGATTCTATGTGCTCAAATATCTTTATTAGGTGTCAGGTCACAGCCAGTACATAGAAGACACATTGTTCGCGATTTATCGACACAGAGCGACTCACGGTCAAGCATATCCTTCAGCATACCTCCCAGTTTTAAAAGCCGCGCAGTGTCTGGCCTTGTGATCTTCACATTTTTTCTTAGTGGGCTGGGAGAAATAGGTCTTAGAATTGGAATTATGCATCGGCTTGTAAGGAGCTTGATGCCCTTTTGGACAGTTTCGTCACTTTCCCCAAGGCCAATTATAAAATTCGAAGAAACCCTATTTTTTCCGAAAACATTCACTGCACTGTCGAGAGCATCAAGAACATTGTAGAGCGAGAGGTCAGGACAGAAGCGCCTGAAAAGCTCAGGGTCCATAGTTTCAACATTGTATTTTATCTCACCTGCGCCTGCAGAATAAAGTTCTTCTGACGAACCTGTCGTGGGATAGACCGAGACACCTACTGGAAGATCGTACTCACGCGTAAGTTGCTTTATGATACTTGCCGCCCTCTGGACTTCTGTCTTTGGCGAAACAGCTACACCGCTGGTAAGGGAAATTGCCTTCAGTTCGCCTGTTGCATAAGCTTCCTCAACCATCTTCAGAACCTTTGTACTATCCTTTATCCCTCCCTGGATTTTCGGTACCGGACAAAACTGGCAATCATACACACATTTTTCAGATAGCGTAATGTATGCCTGTTCCGGACAGTGACAAAGCGGACGTTCAAGTGCTCCCCTGGCAACTACATCATTGCCTTTAACAATTACCACATGCTCATCTTCCGGTACTAAACGCAAAGGAGATGCATCATTAATTGTAAGCCTCACCCTTCGGTTTCCAGACTTCAAAAAGATTGAAGTGCCACCTGCTCCGGGTCCGGCTGTAGCCTTGCTCTCAAGCTTGTCAGGAAAAAGAGAATCATCTACCTGAACACTTCCTATGCTTAACAGAGCTGCCTTAGTATTCGTATTCAGTTCTTTGTCCATAATTATGCACTTCAGAAAGCAAAATACTCAGTGAATTTGCTCAGTACAGTTACCGTATACTAATAGTAGTGTTTACAATCGTAAGCTAAATTGATTAACAATTGTGAATATAATCGTAAGCTAAATTGATTAACAATTGTGAACTGTGCAATATTAACAATTGTGAATAAAAAGCTTATGATCGATTCCAATTAATTATAAAATGTGAATATTAAAATAGAAAGGTCTATTTTATTTCGGTTCGGTTTCAATATCTGTCTAGGAAGTTCCCTTGCAAACATAATAACAATATCTGTCTTGGAAGTTCTCTTACAAATATAATAACAATATCTGTCTTGGAAGTTCCCTTGCAAACATAATAAGCCAAACTTCAAAATTAAAATTTCAAATCCTCTTTTCCGCAAAGTTCCTTAAAAGGCATATTTTGCCTCAAAGAGCAGGTTTAAATATTAGGAATAAGTATGATGATTTGCTCATTCACAATTGTGAATGCCGGTGCCAGGGTGGCGGAAAGGCTACGCAATGGACTGCAGATCCATTTATCCCGGTTCGATTCCAGGCTCTGGCTTAAAAGTGTTCTCATAAACTCTATCAGAAAACTTTTAGTAAGAAAGTTTAGGATTTTTACTCCGGGAGATTTTAACAAAAGTACACTAATAGTAAAATCAGGTACTTCCAACCGTATTTAGTATGTTGATATTTAAGCAACCGAAATCTGATACTAGCAACTTAAATCTGGTACTATTGATTTTTCGTATTTCAACTGTGTAAGTTTGAATCTACTATGAGAAAAACGAACTTTTATTCAACGGGATTCAAAATGACTGAAATTGAAGTTAGAGAATTGGTACCATCCGAATACAGAGAATGGGATTTGCTTGTGCAAGAAACTCAACCGGGTACACTTTTTCATACAAGTGACTGGCTGGAAACTTACAGAAATGTTCTTTCAAAGGACCTTAGATTCTACGGTTGTTTCAGAAACGATAATGAGCTTGTAGGTGGATGCCCTCTATTTGTCAGGAACTTCAAAGGAATCCTCAAGATGGCATCTTCGACCAGTAATATGATTGACTACTGCGGACCTCTTATCAAAGAAAGTTCCAGCACCAGAACAAATAAAAAAGCGCAGGAAACTCACGAAATCTTTGACGCACTCAGGAAGTTTCTGTGCAGACAGGGTTTTGATAGTATTCACCTGAGATTCTCTCCGGGAATTGAGGATATCAGACCGTTTACCTGGAATGGATGGGACTCAAAGGTCCATTACACCCATCACCTGAATCTGAAGGAAAATGTTGATAATAAGATCTCAAGGACAATAAGGAAGGACCTCAAGTCTGTATTAAAGGCGGGGCTTGAGACAAAGATATGGAATGACCTTGAAACTTATTATAGTCTGCTTTCCAAAACGTATGAGAGGCAGAATCTCAAACCACCACTACCCAAAAGGTTTTTCGAAAAGGTTTTTGACCTTATTCAAAAAAAAGATATCGGTTACATGCTTATATCCGAAACTCCAGAAGGAGAAGCCGTTGCAGCGCATTTGACTCTTTACGGAAAAGAAAGTACGATTGGCTGGTCTTCTGCCCGGAATCCGGCTTTTAACCTTAGAGGATCAAATGCTCTCCTTTACTATAATGAGTTCCTCGACTTGCAGTCCAGAAATTTCGAATACATGAATGTTATGGCAGGAAATGTTCCCAGATTTGCGGATTATATTATGGGCTTTTCTCCTAAACTCGTTCCTTACTACAGTGTAACCTTAGAGAACAAGAAATATTCAATTCTCAAGGCCTTATATAAAGTAGCGACTTAATATAAAAATTGGGGTTATTTTTTGAGTTGTTGTTGAAAATCAGAAGATCCAGAAGATCCCAAAAAATAATCATACACGAAAAAATCAAAAACCAGGACCACTTTGAGGAGAATTATAATTACTGTTTTTCTCCTTTCTTCAGGTGTATCATTAATGCATATAACTGTATACAATTAATAAAAACAAGTTTTGTTTAACATATAAACAGATAAAATTTATATTTTTACTTTTAAACAGGAAAGATGGGGATGAAAAAATGAAGGTCGCTATCGTTTCAACTGATGGTAAGGTTATCAACCAGCATTTTGGAAAAGCATCCAGGTTTTTTATATTTGAGATTGATGATTGTGGTAAAATACAATTCTTAGAAGTTAGAGAGACTATGCCTTTATGTGGCTCAGCGGATGAAGGGCATGCCGATGATGTTTTAAGCAGAACAATTTCTTTGATATCTGACTGTGAAGCTTTGCTTTGCTCCAGAATTGGCAGCAGGCCGCGAGAAGAATTAAGGAAAAAAGGAATTAAACCAGTTGAAACTCCCTACTTTATTGACGAAGCTTTAAAAAGTATATCTGAAGCTGAATAATCAGGGTTAAACAGTTCCAAGTCACCTTATTTCCGAATTATGATTCACTAATGTTTAGCAAATATAATGACTTTCCATATCTGAAAAATTACAGATGCCAAAACATTATACACTTATTTTTGAGCCACAGTAATTCCTGTTTAATCTCTTGAACCTGCAAGAGTAATCTGGAGAATAATCTGGAAAATAATCTGGAAGATAATCTGGAAAATAATCTGGAAAATAATCTGGAAAATAATCTGGAAAATAATCTGAAAGATAATCTGAAAAATAATCTGAAAAATAATCTGGAGAATAATCTGGAGAATAATCTGGAGAATAATCTGGAGAATAATCTGGAGAATAATCTGGAGAATGATCTCTATTCTTGTTGAAATCGGAGAGGTTGCACAACTGCTTTTTTCTATCAAACAGGCAATTTACATCCTCAATCTGCGGATATTGATAATTTGCAGGCACTTTTTGCCTTAAAAACGAAATTTAAATATTAATAATGAATAGGATGTTTTGTCAGTTCACGAATGTGATGACAATCGAAAAAAGAGCTGAAAAGATAGGTAAAATGGAAAAAAACAGAACAGATAGACTAATTTGAAGAAGGTAAAAGCATGAATTCAATAAGGTTAAAGTATGAAAGGAGCGATCGTTGACGGAACAGAAAATTCTGCCCTCGATCTGAATGAAAATATTGCTGAAGAAGTATGGCGAGAGTTTGAAGATGAGCTTACGGTTGAAATATTCTGGGAAGCTCTTGATCTAACTGGGTTCCACATTCTCCTGCATATGGTATATCATATACTTCTTGCAGTAGAGTATGTATCTCCTGAAGTTATAACCAGCCCTCTTGATGTGATTGAACAGAAGATTTCTCAAAATGAGAACGATCTCCTTGAAGAAGGAAAATCCAGAGTGTGGCGGATATTCAATAGATATCACATTTCAGGCACAGGGATAAAAATGCGCGGACAGCTAAGAGCAGAAAATAGAAAAGATCCAGGGTTATATGGGAACTTTGTCACAGAGTCCAATAATACATTAACTAACTCTGTGTTTCCAAATATAACCGAAACATTAACTTCCTCATACTGTTGTTGATTGAGATTATAAAATCCCTAACCTCCTATTTTCTTTTTTGTTTGAAAATTTACTGTCACAAAATATTTTCGAAAAGAAAAACCTCATTTTAACTAATCAACCATTAAAAATAAGCAGCATTTCGAATCACGATTTCTGAATATTTATACGAAAAAAGACCAAACTATAGGAGCTCCATATATTATTGTACCAGCTCTTTTGATCATGTTGTTAACAATTTATTTTTCACCTTTTCCGCATCATATCATTAACCAATAGTAATCGGATTTCAAATAAATTTCTTGTAACTACTCTTGTTCATTATTCATTTCTCCTTCTTTTCTGAATACTATAGCTTGCTGTAACCTTTTAAAAAATATTTCTGCTAGCATTGTATAGATACCATGCAGTAATTTACTATGCTTATAGGTTCTCTATCAATACGAGCAGAAAACTTGTGAAGAAAAATTTCAGTTTCTCTTTGAAGTAAAAGGTATTTTTTGCCTCAAAAAGCAGGTTTAAATATTAAAAACGAGTATGATGTGTTGCTAATTCACAATTGTGAATAGTGGTGCCAGAGTGGCGGAAAGGCTACGCAGTGGACTGCAGATCCATTTATCCCGGTTCGATTCCAGGCTCTGGCTTAAAAGTTTTCTTGTAAATAGAAACAGGAAAGCTTTTAACAAAAAAATTTTAAGGCGCATTTAGCCTGAAGGAGGAACAAATAAAGGTTATAATGAATTGCAAACACCGACTTCACAATTGTGAAGTACGCATAACAATCAAAATGTGGTTGAATTCCCTTTATGAATCATGTATAGACGAACAGATAAAAACGACTCATATAACTCACAACTTAGTCAACAGCGTACTTTCCGCAGAAGTCCACAAAAGAATACCCGTTTATCAAATGGGTATAGCCCCCATAAATCAGTATCAGTTAAACAGGATACTGGGCAGATAACCCCTCAATTTGTGTACATCTGCGGAATAAGAGTGCAAAGTAACAAAGTAACGAAGTAACAAAGTAACAAAGTAACAAAAGATGCTGAGATGGCGGAAAGGCTACGCGATGGACTGCAACTCCATTATATCCCGGTTCGATTCCGGGTCTCAGCTTAGGGGTAGTATATGGATATAAGAACACAGAAAACATTTGAGGCACTTTTTGCCCTTGAAGATATTAGGGAGATCCTTAGACAAAGGCTTCCAAATACCAAAAGCCCAGAAGAAGAAAACACCATTAAAGAAAGTGTAAATAAGGTCAGAAAATTTCTGGATGATATCGAAAATGATGCCGGAACCCCGGAAGTAAGAAAAATAGCTGATAATATTGATATTCGGTCCAGAGAAGAAACAAACATCAATATACAGCCAATCCAGGCAGCAGGAAGGCTTACACCCGAAGCACGAAAAGCTCTCATAGCATATGGCGACGGCTATTCCACCTGTGATGCCTGCCGCAAACCTTTCAGGCTTGATAAAATAAGCAGTCCACCTATTGCTCCCTTTCATGAACAACTTGCAAGCTTCGTTAACATGGATGTGGCTCGAGTAGTGCCAGGTGCAAGGAGAGGGTTCCAGGCAGTGACATCGTCTCTGGTCAACAAAGGTGATTCCGTAATAGTCTCGGCTCTTGCTCATTATACAGAATTCCTAGCAGTAGAAGGAGCAGGAGGAATAGTTCGAGAAGTTCCCTTAAACGAACACAATATTGTGACTGCAGATGCTACTGCTGAGAAAATTGAAGCGGTTAAGCAGGAAACAGGTAAATTACCTGTACTGGTAATGATCGACCACTTTGATTACCAGTATGCAAACGAGCACGATGTAAAAGGCATTGCAAAAGTTGCCCACCAGTATGACATTCCTTTCCTGTACAACGGGGCATATACTGTTGGCGTCAGGCCGGTTGATGGAAAAGATATCGGCGCGGATTTTGTTGTAGGTTCAGGCCACAAAAGCATGGCATCCCCTGCACCTTCTGGAGTACTGGCAACAACTGAAGAATGGGCTCCCAGGATATTCCGCACAACTCAGATGACTGGCGATCTAACCAAACGCAAATTTGGAGTAAAAGAAGTCGAGATGCTTGGCTGCACACTGATGGGTTCAACTTTGCTAGGCATGATGGCTTCATTCCCTACAGTTAAGGAGAGAGTAAAGAATTGGGAAGACGAATTGAAAAAATCGAATTATCTGATCGATGGCTTGCTCGCTATTGAAGGCAGTAAAGTCGTCTCAGAGTATCCACGCAAACATACCCTTTCCAAAGTTGACACCATCAATAGCTTCGATCTTGTAGCGCAGAAAAATAAACGCAGAGGTTTCTTCCTTTCAGACGAACTTTCAAAAAAGGGTATTGTCGGAGAATTTGCAGGAGCCACAAGAGTCTGGAAACTTAATACATACGGGCTTTCGTGGGAGAAAGTTCGCTATGTCGTAGACACATTCCAGGAAATCGCTGAAAAATATGACCTTCAGGTAAACAAGGAGAAGAATTCCAATGACTAATAACTATAAATTAGGAACACTTGCCCTTCACGCCGGACAGAACCCGGATCCAGCTACAGGAGCACTTGTAGTACCTATATATCAGACTACCTCGTATGCATTCAAGGATGCAGATCAGGCAGCCAATCGTTTTGGGCTCAAAGAGCTTGGCAACATCTACACCCGTATAATGAACCCCACTACTGATGTGTTCGAAAAGCGCATCGCTGCCATTGAAGGTGGGACTGGAGCCCTTGGAGTTGCATCAGGTTCAGCAGCAATAACCTATGCTCTGTTAACTATTACTAGAGTAGGGGATGAAATAGTATCCGGAAACAATCTTTACGGCGGAACCTACGAACTTTTTAGATACACTTTCCCCAAACTGGGAAGAAAAGTAATATTTGTAGATTCAACTGATGTAGAGGCGTACCGAAAAGCCATTAATGAGAAAACCAGGGCTGTTTATATTGAGTCACTGGGTAACCCGAAGCTTGATGTCCCAGATTTTGAGGCAATTGCTGACATTGCTCATAAAGCCGGGATTCCGGTTGTCGTAGACAACACAAGTGCTGTAGGGCTTGTCCGGCCTATTGAACATGGAGTTGATATCGTTGTGCATTCAGCAACCAAATACATTGGCGGGCATGGAAACTCAATTGCCGGTTCTATAGTCGATTCCGGGAAGTTCCCATGGAATAACGGTAAGTTCCCGGAATTCACAGATCCTGATCCAGAGTATCACGGCCTGAAATACTGGGACACATTTTCAGACTTCCCTGGGCTTGGGAACGTAGCATTTGTCTACAAAACAAGGCTGCAATTCCTTCGAGATACAGGTGCCGCGATTTCACCTTTTAATTCATTCCTGCTGCTTCAGGGACTTGAAACCCTGCATCTGAGGATACAGAGGCACTCTGAAAATGCACTTAAGGTGGCAGAATACCTCTCAAACCATCCGAAGGTCTCGTGGATAAATTATCCAGGTTTGCCGGATCACCCAAGCCATGAACTTGCATCCAGATATCTCAAAGGTGGTTATGGTGGATTAATAGGATTCGGTGTAAAGGGTGGCGTGGAAGAAGGAAAGAAGTTTATTAACTCTGTGAAGCTGCTTTCACACGTTGCAAATATAGGAGATTCTAAAAGTCTTGTTATCCACCCAGCAAGTACCACACACCAGCAATTAACCCCGGCAGAGCAGGAAGCAAATGGGGTTAAGCCAGATTACATACGCCTTTCCATAGGTACTGAGGATATAGAAGATATAATCTTAGATCTGGAACAGGCTCTTGAGAAAGTGTAACTTTAATTTGTGTTCTCTGGTACCAAGGCTATTAGATCTTAAGGCTACAAAAGGCATTAAAAACGCTGTAAATTGATGAGGTAAAACTCATCTGTTTATTTTCAGTAATTTTGCTTTGTCAATTAACTTTGTCATATCAACTTTTATCAACTTCTATCAACTTTTATCAACTTCTGTCCACTTCTTTTAAAATATTTAACTGTGTTACAAGGATGACATTCATGGACTTTGAAAAATTACGACATGGGACCGAACTTATTAAGCGGGGCTTTGCAAGAATGCAAAAAGGGGGTGTAATCATGGATGTTACAAACCCGGAACAGGCCAGGATCGCAGAAGAAGCTGGAGCAGTTGCTGTTATGGCCCTCCAGGCTGTTCCAGCAGATATAAGAAAAGCTGGTGGGGTTGCCCGGATGGCCGACCCTGAGATTGTCCAGCAGATTATTGATACGGTTACAATTCCTGTAATGGCAAAAGCCAGGATCGGGCACTTTGTCGAAGCCGAAATTTTAGAAGCTCTCGGTGTTGACATGGTGGACGAGTCTGAAGTCCTGACCCCCGCTGACCCCTACTTCCACATAGACAAAACGCAGTTCACCGTGCCTTTTGTCTGCGGTGCCAGAAACCTCGGAGAAGCCCTCAGGAGAATTAACGAAGGAGCAGCCATGATCCGAACTAAAGGAGAGGCTGGAACCGGAGATGTAAGCCAGGCAGTTAAGCACATGAAGCAGATTCAGGGCGAAATCCGTGCACTTGCAGGGAAGACTAAAGAAGAGCTGATTATGGTTTCAAGGGAAATCGAAGCTCCGATAGAACTTGTAGTCGAAACATCAAAAATGCAGCGACTGCCTGTGGTAAACTTTGCAGCCGGCGGAGTTGCAACCCCTGCGGATGCAGCACTTATGATGCGCCTTGGTGCAGACGGGGTCTTTGTAGGTTCAGGCATTTTCAAAGCCGAAAACCCTGAAAAAATGGCAAAAGCCGTTGTTGAAGCCGTAAACAACTTTGACAACCCTGCAAAACTCGCAGAAATCTCAAAAGGCGTGGGCGCAGGCATGAAAGGTATCAGCGCAGACACGATCCCTGAACAGGAAGCCCTTCAGGAACGCGGCTGGTAAAAATCCCGGTAAAAATCCACTTAGGACTCCTCAGTTACATCATCCGGATTTCACTTCTCGAATGAATTTAAATCCCACGTCAGAAGCCCATTTAATGCGCTGTTCGGGTCTGGGCCGTATAGCCATTGGCGGACCCCGTGGAGTTTCTGGATCATAGTTCCAGTGTATAACGCCTAATTTACCTCCTGAAATTAAGATACGTTAGGCTTCATTTAGAAGCCTTTCTGGTTTTTCTGCATGAAGGATGTTACAAAGCATTCCATAATCCACACTCTGATTTTCCAGTCCGGAATCTTCAAGAGTGAAGTCACAGAGAATTATTTTTACGTTTTTTAGATTCTCATTGTTTGCCCTTTAGGTGACTCTTTTTATCATTTTTTCTTCAATATCAATGGCATACATTGTCCCTTTTATCAACTTTAACGCAGGTATGACAACAGTTCCATAACCACATCCAAAATCAACTGCATTTGCTACGCTATGATCAAGTCCCATAGTCACCAGGAAAGCGTCCGCTGGCTTATTGCTTCAACTCCTGTCCTTCCCAGCTTTAAAAAAGTCAAGGATAAAGGAAAAAACGGAGGATAAAATTCCCAAATTTAAAATTGAGTGGAAAAAGGAGTAGATCCACTCATCGAGATTATGCTCACAGAGGAGTATTCTCAGAAGCAATAATCAAAGAGGCCCTGCGTATGTACTCATAACGTCTTCCACTAAAGTGAGCCCTCCACTGAACCCTGCGTAATTGTGTTCAAGTATCACGCGGTTATATGAAGGGAATGAAACCGTCAAATGTAGGGCATTAAACTCCGGACCGGATATAGGAGTTTCAAGAGAACTTGCCAGCAGGAACAGGAAATTTCTGTCTTTTAAATTTTCCCGAATCCTGTATGCATCCACTTCATATATTATTTCAGGCCAGGCAGGGGTTTCAAGGTCGGTTGTCAATTCCTCGTTTATCAGTTTACGGGCTTCTTCAGGTGGATTATCTGTTATCTGAACAATATCAGGTAGATAACCCATCTCGTTTGCAAGGTATTTTGTAATGCTTACAGCCGAATTACTGTCAGCGACAACCGCAAAATAAGGATGCGGCCTGGTGATCAGGAGTATATCGCCAACAAATTCTGCAAATCTGTAGGCTCGCTTTTCCTCTCTGGCAATCAGGTCTTCAATGACATCGGCTGAAACATCTAACCTTTCTCCTATGACCCTCAGGAATTCCGAGGTTTGTTTTGGTCCTATTGGTACCCCTGGGAAGGAGATATAAGGAGTATCGAACTTTTCTTCGAGTTTCTCTGCCGTTTTATGCCCTATCCAGCTTGAGAGGACAATATTATATTCAGCAGCCGGAATTTTTTTCAGGTTCTCAAGTGCTTCAAATTCTCCTACAATCAGATTTGCCTTCAAGCCTATTTTTTCAAGCAGGGTTTTTATCTCCCTTGCTTCGCCCTTCCAGAATATGTGCTGTGAAGGCACTATACCGAAAACGTTTACCAATCCTTTTTCTTTCGGAGCCTTTTCAAGGAGCTGGTCGATCACAGCGTCGAAAAAGTACTCGTAGCCGTCGTATGATGTCCCTGCAAAGCCTGAAGTATTTACATGTATGATTGGAACCTCAGGATTCTTTTCTTTATATCTTCTGATAACGGCTCCCACATCATCTCCTATAAGTGAAGGGACACAGCCAGAGATGACTGCAAATACTTCTCCATTTACAAGTTCTACCGTTGATTCAATAAGCGCTTCAAGTTTTTTCTCGCCGCCGAAAATTACATGTTCCTCAACTAAAGAGGAACACGGGGTGCTTGTTCCACCGTAAGGGCCTCCAGCGTTCTGGCCACCACCGTAAAATTGACCAAAAAGCTGCCCTATTCCACATCCTGCCCCGGAATGGAGTATGGGAACAACTCCAAATATCCCTACTGCAGTTGAATAAGCTCCTGCAAGTGCGCAGGAGTAACGTGGTGCTTCAATAGCACCTGATATAACATTATTTGTCTCTAAAGGTTCACTTATTCCCATAATTACACCTATTTACTCCTCTGCTTTAAGATAATACAGTGAATTTGGCTGTTTGTACCACCAGTCTTTATATGTACTCAGCGTCTTTTCCTTCATAGTCCGCTGATATGAATGGCTTTTTAGTGACTGCAAAAGGAAGTTTCCAAATGCAATCGCTCCCGTATAGCCGCTCTGGGTACTCCAGGGATGTGCATCGGACCTCAAGGCATGCACCCTTGTTACACCCTTGTCGCGCTTGAATGCCCCTCCCTGGAACGGGCAGGTCATTGCGATATCGGGATTTCTATGGTTTGTTATATGTGTCTGTTCTGCGGCCTGGAAGGTATTTACCAGAATGTCAAAGTCCCCCATCTGGGCGAGCAATTTTTCAAGGTCCTTAAGGATGAGGTTGTCAAAGTCCTGGCACATTGCAGCTGAGGATTTAAGTCCAATTTCATCAAAGTACGGGACCTGAGCCAGAAGTCTTCCCTGCCCAAGTGCACCCAGCACTTCTACTTTCTCTCCATTACCTTTGAAATTTTCAAATTCCTGCCTGATCGCCTTGAGTTTTGGAAGCCATTTTTCGTGTTCTTCTTTGATCAGGGCTTCTATTTCCCTTTCTTTTCCAGTGTGCCTCCCGATTTCCCTCAGCCACTCATCGGTGTGAGCAACTCCCATTGGTGAGGGATAGAGGAAATAAGGAACTCCATATTCTTGCTTAAGTCCACGTGCAAGATAATCAGTGTAAGTCGGGCACAGGGGTGCAGTAACTGCAGCTTCGGAAAGTTGTTCAAACTGCTCCACAGAGGCGAATTCAGGGATGAAGTTAACTCTAAGACCGACTTTTCCCAGCAGGCGCTTTATTTCCAGTCTGTCCTGCCAGGTGTAGGAGAGCATACTGGCTACATTTATCAGATCTTTCTGTTTCTTTTCCGGTTTTTTGACGAGGTATTTTAAGACTGCATGCCAGAAGGCATCATAACCTGTCTGGACAAGTTTTGATCGTGAGCCTTCACAGTGAATAGGGACTATTGTTGCTTTTATTTCGGGCTGGACCTGTGAGACAACCCCTTCTATGTCCTCTCCGATTATTCCTGAAGTACAGGACGTAAGTATAAAGATCGCTTTAGGATTGTACCGTCTCTCGGCTTCCTTTATCGCTTCCCTGAGCTTTTCACCGGCACCGTAGACCACATCTCTTTCGCCGAGATTTGTTGTCATCCAGTGGAGGTCGTAATTTGCAGGACGGCCAAGTTCAACAGGCACGTGTCTGTAGAGTTCACGGTAGCCGAGTGCTGCAGACGAGCAGCCGACAGGTGCATGATATATAGCTACAGCGTCACGGATTGTTCCGATCCTTACTGAAAGATAGAAGTTCAGAACACAACCACTTGACTGCTGAAAATTCCGTTCTCTTTGCCTCAGGCAGCCTGAACGGGCTTCTTTTGCAAGATCGCTTGCTTTTCCATACCAGACGTTAATACCGTTTGCCCTCTGTTCCCTGTTGGGACATGTAGCCCGTGATAGGTCGATTCTATCCTCGATAAGTTCATTTTCAGTAAGTTCTGTTCCTGACATTAATCATTACTCCGTAAGAGACCTGTTTTTCGTAGTTAGTTTGTCTCCAGTATGTTTTGCTCTTGACATCACCTCTTCCATTCGCATTAATGAATATATAAATCGGGAAATCAGCAAAAATGTAAGCTAGTTTCTCATTATCCTAATTTTTGCGGCAAAAAAGAAAGTTCAGGAATAATTTAGTATTTGAACCAGATCCAGATGAATAAAATTTATCTGGACAATATCCGGTTTCAGTATCCTGAATGATGATAGGATTTGTTCCGATTCTGGATTAACTTGTTTATCCAGACCCGAGCCGGATAGGAATTTTTAAGTTTTTCCTCACTACGCCGCACGGCCTAGAGGCCTGCCTGCCGTTTAAGAAAATAGTGACCTGAAAACCGATATCGCAAGTAGAAAGATGAGATTCTGAAGGAAAACGTCTCGATTTGAAGGTTAGAGGAGTTGTTTTACTTAACTCCAGAAACCGATTTTTAATTCACAGCTGATATAGAACGCCTCCGACAGCTAGCCTGGCGGCTCTGTAAAAAAAGAAGAAAGAGATAGCAATAGAGATAAGAAAAAAGAGACTTGAACCAATAAAATAAAGATCATGAAGATATTCTTAAGAATCTCTTTTAGGAAAAAGGAGAGTTTTTGTTGATGTAACATTGATACCGTTAATGTAGTTTAAGTTCAAGATTTGTTCTTTAGAAAAGCCTGAAGCGTTAAATTCAACTTGCCCTTTGACAGAAATTGTAGAATTGGGACTTATGGTTTTGTTACCAATTATCTCATGATTCTCAGTTAGTACTCTTGCTAAAATATCTTTTGTAAAAATCGGTTCAACAGAATCCAGATGAATTTCCCCATTTTTCTCGTTATATAAGACAAAATCGTAATTAAAGGCCTGTATGCTTGTATTATTTGCACTATCAATAGGACCTAAAACTTCTGTGGCTGACACTATTTTTAACCCGTCTTCTGCTTGGGAAGAGTTGCTGTTTTCCTTAATCTCAACAAACAATATAGCTAAAACTAAAAGAAATATTAAGATATTGCGTATTAAGTTTTTATTCACCATATCCTTCCTGAAACCAAACTAAAATGGTATTTCTGATAGTAGATTGCTGTTTACTAATGTCTGTTCAAAAAATGAATCAATTATTCAATAGCTAACTCATTGATCATTGCACAAATTTAAAAGTTCATGTTTGTAAATATAGTTTAAGTTTTTCAAATAAAATATAAAAAGCAGTAGTATATATAAAAAATTGAATATAAAGAGTCCCTGATACAGAATAGACAGTGAAATAACCTGAAAACAGAATTGCAGGTAACAAGATGAGATAAAACACTTCTTGACTTGAGAAATTGTTTTATTTAACCCGAAAACCTACTTTAATTCATGGCTAATATAGAACGTCTCCGCCAGCTAGCCTGGCAGCCCTGTGAAAAAGGAGAAAAAGAAGAAAGAAGCAGTTAGTAATAGAGAGGAGAAAAAGTACAGTTCTTTGTCACTTTTACTTTTTGTTTTGTCTACTTTTTTTGAAAATGCCGCTCTCCTTTGTCGAGCGGGACAAATCACAGTATAGTGGGATGATTAAAAGTAATTTCGAGATCGAAATACAAGGATTAAAAGACAGATATACTAGTATCTAAGCAATTTAGTTATGGATTATTATAATTAAGAACGGGACTAAAGATGAAGTATTGTCTATGTATTGAAGTATCATAACTAAGTTGCCATGACACTAGGTTAGTTAATTAAAATTTCACAGTTGTATACTTTTAAAGGAATTTTGCTAAAATTATTTTTTACGATACAACTACCTTTTTTAAGACTGTAATTTTCAGTTTAGAAAAACTTACGGAATATACTTTCTAAAATCCTGAGGATCTATTTTTCAGGATACCTATAATCCATAAGTTTAATTTGAGAGAGGGGATTCGAACTCATGGACACCTTGGGAAGTGTATCTTAAGTCCATTGCCTTTGACTTGGCTGGACAACCCGTATGGAAGGACACTTTAGTCTGCTCTTTGAAAACTAAGCACATCGCAAGACAAACTGTAATTCGAACAATTTCCTCTAAAAACGCGCCTGGAAAAATGTTAAAAACATATTAAGACGCTTCACAAGAAACAATAAAAGAAACAAAAATAGAAAAACTGTCAGGTTAAGGACTATAGGAACCTAAATCTTTTTATTACCCCATCAAACGTGAACGGTACATAAATCTCGGACAATTTTCGTACATTAGGAAATAGCCAAAGAAAAAAATGAGAAATATTGCAACTGCAACTTATCTAGGACCTTCTAGTTTTTATACCCCGCCCTAAAAAGAAAGGAGCCTTTCGCCTTAGAGTTTCAAGCTGAAAGATTATACAAATAGATATCTCTGTTTTCCCGGTGTTCTGGGTCAGTTCGTGAGTCTATATATACGATTTTATCTTCGTAAATTGCAGGCTCTCTTGCATAAGTGCTGTCAGTAATACGAGTTGTCTCGTTAGTTGAGATATTGTACATGTAAATGTCACTCGACCATTTTTCTCCTCCTCTGTATTTTTTTTCCAACACTATTCTATCACCATATACATCTGGATTGGTCGAATTGCCATCAAAAGTGACTTGGCGTGTTTCATGCTTAGCAATATCTCGCATATAGACATCCATTACATTCATTAATTCATTTTTATATTCTATCCACACGACAATGTTTCCGTAAATTTTACCGCCACCTGCTCTACCGGTTCTGCTGATGTCACTTATTCTCTTTGTAGGTATGTCGTATATGGAAATATTTGCACTATATTCGCCTGGATTTACCCGATTCATCCGTCCATACACAATTTTATTTCCGTAAGTAGAAAAACCCCACCGAGGATGCGTACCAAATAGATCATGTGTATATGGAATTAGTTGAACTTCTTCACTTGTGCTAAGGTTGTATAAATATAAACTGTTATACTCAGCGTTTTGATAATATGCAGGCTGACCATCAACATATTTTGACCTTACGTACACAACATTATCACCATAGATCGCTGGTGTACTCGTATTATCGATTTTAGTTTCTTTACCAGTGGAAATGTTATACACGATCACGCTTCCACCATCCCACCATGTAATTTTATCTCCCTGAATAGATGGGCTATTTTGTGCATATCCCAATCCGGTTATGTTTCCAGTAGTCAAGTCATACATGCCAACCATGTTACCAAAAGTATCAGACCATGTGACAATGTTGCCATAGATTGATGGACTCGATGTTAGCCTCGAACTTATAATCATAGTCTCTTTGCCAGCATTTGCTATTGATGTAAAGCTTATAAGAAAAATCAAAGCAAGCCCTATATGTATAATTTTATTCCCCACATTAATCCCCATAAAGGATATAATACTGGAAAACTACATCAACATTGCTGCTCATTAGCAATATGGGGGAAAAGAAAGAAGAATGAGGGTTATTTATTGTTTTAAAACAAAATTATAGTCTCCAAGCATGCTATCCCTATATCTTTTATGACACTTTTTCAGATTTAATTTTGATCTGAAGTTTACCTTAGTCCTTTTAAGACGGAAACCCTACCTTGAATTGATTTTTGATGTTCCTCTTCACTCAAGGAAGGATCCTTTAAAGAAATCCAAAGTTCGCAGGGGATTTGCGAACAACCGCCGCAATTTTGATAATCTTTTTCCTTAACGCATTTATAAACAGGGCAGATATCAGCACCGATATACTGGGCCCAATAAACCTTGCCTTCAACTGCATCACAACCGACACAGTCGTTATTCAGATGAGTACATCCTTCACAATTTGCTCCACATACACAGATCATCTTTATACCTTCCGTAAACAATTTCAGTAGTTATAAGCAAATTTTGTTGTTTAAGGTGAGTAACTGTTCTAAATTATTCAAAACGTTGAGTAGATTTATCAGTCATTTGAATCTCAATACTATTGCATTCACCTTTACTTACAAAAGCTATCTCAAATTCATTATTCTTTGCCAAGTAAGCTGAAAGTATTCTTATATTTCAAAAGTTACTTTCTTTTTCATACTCAGATCTTCAAAATCTTACTAAGAATGAGATAGGAAGTCAATTCTTACCGTCAAAATTATGCAAAACCCTTTTTGTCAGCTGTGAAACCGCAGCCAATGAAATAACAAAATCGTAAAAGAATACTATGGATCGTGAGGAAAAGCTTAGGTTAAGAGTAAATAAATGCTTATTTATTTCTCTTCTATTCTTGTTTTTTCTGCACTCTAAATTTCTTATTTTCTCCAAATACAACTCATCTACATCCGGCCTTGTCCTTTAAATTGACGATTGCTCCACGTTTATCAAAAGAGATATGTCTAATATGTAAAGTACCACATCACCAATTTAATTACAACTCGCAAGATTTTTGATGGTCAATCTTTATTTGATTGATGTTTTAAAACACCTGAATGTCAGCAATTCCTTTAAGGTCCATATTGAGTCCACAATTCCTGCCTCTCTTGCAGGTGTATTTTTACATTCTACCCCTCTTTCATCTTTGTACTTTAATCCTCCATGACCTCTACAGAAGTTAAAGTGGGTACAATATAACCTCATTTGATGCTCTAACCATTCTTTGACTTTTGAAAACCCTATTGTTTTTCTTGAAACTCTGTTGTTATCCTGCCTAAAAGTCAGGTTTTGTCTTTCAAGTAAAGTTGTTGAGATTTCACTTTGTTCAATATTGTTTCCAAAGATAATCTTCTTCTTGACTTTCTTAAGTAACCCATTTATTCTTATTTTGACTACCTGTGCATACTTCAAATCATCACGGGGAAAAATTTCTGGTTTCTTTGGTCTTCCTCTTTTCCCAGTTCTTGGATACTCAATTAAAACTCCAAAATGTTTCAAAAGGGCTTCTCTATAAAAGTTCAATCCATCTGTGACAAAAAGAGGTATTTTATCCGAAAGATGTTTTTTAACTGACTCGACTAACTTATCCGCAACATACTGTTTTCTTGGTCCTATTACAAAGTCCAGTATTAGCCTACAACCTGGTGCAAAAGCTACCCACATCCATGGCCCATTATCTTCATAATCCTTCATTCTAGGAACTTTTTTTTTGAATTATTACCCATAGTTCATCCATTTCTATCTTGGGTACATCCACGTCTTTCATCATACTGTCATTTACTTTATCGCATTGTTCAGCTGCACGAGCTAACCATCGTTTTACACTGGCAGATTCTACCTCTAAAACATCGGCAATGGCTTCAATGCTCATACCTTTCATAGACATTTTTAAAGCTAAATCAATAGTTTTCTCAGCTTTCCGAAGATTATGATAAAAAGTGTCTGTATGGTCGTTGAATACTTTACCGCAATGACGGCAAAGATATCTTCTTGTTTTTTCTCCACGACTTATATATGTTCCATTTCCAGTAATATTGCCTTGGTTAGTAAGACCATAGAGCTTGCAGTTTTTGTTAGGACAGGCAACGTCAATGAATCTTGGTTTTGGACCTCTTTTTCCCATAACATAAACATATGATGTTAAAAGATATAATACCAATCAGATACAAAGTGACCATCAGATTTTTGCCGGGAATTAAAAGAAAAAAATGAGAAATATTTGCAACTACAACTTAGCTGAGAACCTTCTAGTTTTATATTCCGTCCTAAAAAGAAAAGAGCTTTCGCCTTAGAATTTCAAGCTGAAAGATTATACAAATAGATATCTCTGTATTCCTGGGATTCTGGATCATCGCGTGTATCTACATATATAATTTTGTCGTTATAAATTGCAGGATCACCAGCACAAGTGCTGTTTGTAATACGAGTTGTCTCATTGGTTGAGATATTGTACATATAAATGTCACTTGAAAAGTTGTTTCCTATCCAGTATTCTCTTTCCCACACTATCCTATCACCATATATATCCGCACTGGTAGAATTGTTATCGAAAGTGACTTGACGTGTTTCATGCTTGGCAATATCTCGCATGTAGATATCCCTTGACTCATTTTTTTGTTCTACCCACACAACAATATTTCCGTAAATTTCACCTCCTGCTGCTGTACCAGTTCTACTGATGTCACTTACTCTTTTTGTGGGTATGTCGTATATGGAAATGTTTGAACTCCATTCACCTGAATTTACCTGATTTGCCCGTCCCCATACAATCTTATTCCCGTAAATAGAAGGATAAAATCGAGCATGTTCATACGGAGTTAGCTGAGTTTCTTCATTGGTGCTGAGATTGTATAAGTACAAACTGTTAGATTCATCATTTTGATGAGAGGCAGGCTGACCGTCCTCATATTTTGACCTTACGTACACAACATTATCACCATAGATCGAGGGCGTATTCGCACCAACAATTTTAATCTCTTTGCCAGTGGAAATGTTGTACACAATTATATTTTTATCATAATCCCACCATGTAATTTTATCTCCCTGGATAACTGGGCTATTTCCTGCATGTCCTAGTCTGGTTATGTTTCCGGTAGTCAGGTTATACATCCACGCTGTGTCAGTAGTAGTCTCAGCCCATGTAACAATGTTGCCGTAGATTGATAAATCCAATGTTAGCCTCGAAGCTACGACCCTAGTCTCTTTGCCAGCATTTGCTATTGATGTAAAACTTATGAGGAAAATCAAAGCAAGTGATAGATATATTGTTTTGTTTCCCACATTAATCCCCATAAGAGATGTAATACTGGAAAACTACATCAATATTGCTGCTAATTAGCAGTGTGAAGGAAAAAAGAAAAACGGATAAAAAAATATTTACTTTTTCAGCATCCCGTTATCGTTTTTTGGATAGTCTCTATATTAGACAAGCGCTATTTGCAATTATTTCATTTCAACTATCAGTTACTGGTTGTGTTTTTCATTTTCATTTGAATTAGTAGTTGTGTTTTTGACAACTCTAAATGAATGGCCTGACTTAAATTAAGTATAATTGAGAGATAAGGGGAATTTTTGCCGCAAAATTAAGAAAAACAGAATTTCCATGTCAATTATTGCTGAAGTATGAGCTTATAAATCGGATCTGTTTGTTTCCCTGTATGGTGATGAAATGACAAAAGCAAGAAACATCGCAATATATGGAAAAGGCGGTATCGGGAAATCAACTACCTCATCAAATCTTTCAGCGGCTCTTTCTGACCTGGGCCTTACAGTAATGCAAATAGGCTGTGATCCTAAGAGCGACTCCACAAATAACCTGAGAGGAGGCAAATCGATCCCTTCCGTTCTTGATGCTATGAGAAGTGGAAAAAGAATTGAAATCAGCGACATCGTCTATGAAGGGTTCAATGGAATTCTCTGTGTGGAAGCAGGCGGTCCTGAGCCTGGAGTAGGCTGCGCTGGCAGAGGTATTATTACTGCAATCGAACTTCTGAGGCAAAAAAACGTCTTTGAAGAGTTTAACCCTGATGTTGTAATTTATGACGTGCTTGGAGACGTTGTCTGTGGAGGATTCTCAATCCCTATCCGTGAAGGCGTAGCAGAACAGGTATACACTGTTGCATCCTCGGATTTCATGGCAATCTATGCAGCGAATAATCTCTTCAAGGGTATAAGGAAATACGCAAACAATGGCGGTGCGCTTTTCAGCGGAATAATTGCGAATTCAATGAACCAGCCGATTCAAAAAGAGATAATAAATGATTTTGCACGTCAGACAAAAACAACGATTGCCGGATATGTTCCCCGTTCACTTGATGTTACAAGAAGTGAACTCAGAGGACAGACTGTAGTTGAACATGCGCCTGATTCTGAGCAGGCTGAGGTATATAGAGAACTTGCAAGAGGCATTTTGAATAACAATAAGAAATATGTTCCTGCACCTCTTGAGTCTGAAGAACTCAAAACCTGGGCCGAAAGCTGGTCAGATATACTCCTCAGGGAGCGTGAACAGGTACATGGACATGAAGGAAAAATGAAAAGCAGTAGCATTGAAGAAGGAACACCAATAAGTTCCGAAGCATGAGATACTCAAAATTCGGCTCTGTAGAAATCTCTTCAAATCGACAGAAACGGATCAGATCCAATTATTGAAATCCAGTTCGCGTCTTGAGTCACAGGTATTTGAGGTTCCTCCAACCACCGGATTTCTACAAAGTCTAAAATTTGTATCTCAAACTCTTTTATAAATTTAAAACTAAATGAATCTAAAGCTCCTGTTGTGAATTACTCATATAGCAGGAGTTTTCGAACTTACAGTTTTTAACTCGATGAACTTAATCCTTATCTGGGCATTGGGGCATTCCATCTCTTTCTTTCATCTCTTTCTTTCATCTCTTTCTTTCATCTCTTTCTTTCATCTCTTTCTTTCATCTCTTTCTTCTATCTTTTTCTTCTATCTTTTTCTTCTATCACTTTCTTCCATCTCTTTTTCCCATCGGTTTTTTACTAGCGACAATTGCTTTTTTCAAATTGTTTCATGAAATTTCCAGTGATTTGTTCGTTATGTGGACAAAACACTTTTATATCTTAAAAAATAATTATCTTCACGATTGTGAACAATACGAATTTAACTTCACAATTGTGAAGTCAAGACTTCAATTAAAAATCATACATGCGGTAGAAATAATGGGATTAAGTGAGCGAAATCTAAAGCAAAACAAAAATTACCGAATTATGATTGATTCGGAGGGGATAGGCCATATTAGAATAATCAGACGCATTAACCTGAAAACTCTGATTGAAATTTTCAAGGAGCTTTACCTTGAGCTTAAAAAATATCCTGACAAAAAACCGCATATGAAAATATATATTTCCCACTCAATTTACGAAGAGATGTCAGATAACATGAAACATTTCCATGACTTTGCAGTCTCATGTATGGATGGGACATTTGAACTGATTGTTATTAGCTAATTACTCGTCTTAGCTAATTATTTATTTCAAGTTAGTCAAATATTTGAAATAATAATATGCTCTATTTTAGGGCATATTACATATGGGTTACTGAAAGTCACAATTGTACAAAAAATGGCTATTGAAAAAGCCATTTTTGGATTATTGGGTAAACAAATATCCTTTTTGTATTCATTTTGGAAATTTCGGCCAAAAGGTTTAAAAACAAAGAATCCTTCTATGGAAATGGTGATTCACTATGAGGGATCGTTTTTGTTGAAAATGAATCTATAAACAACAATGTGAATGAAATTAACTACGAAAAACTTGAGAAACTGCCCCCGTCGGCAAAGCTGGTATTTAAAACACTTGAAGCTAAAGGGCAGATGACACAGAAAGACATAATTCGTGAAACAATACTTCCTTCACGCACAGTAAGATATGCAATAAACAGGCTAAAGGAAGAAAAAATTTTAATGGAACGTTTTTATTTCATTGACTCACGTCAGAGTCTTTATGAAATAAGAAAGCCTTCAAATCAGGTTCTGGCAGTATGAATTAAAAAATGCTTTTCTGTGTAACTGGATCAAACTTCATTGTATATCCGAATATTTGATTTTTGAGGCATATAAACCTCAATTATTTTTTAGAGAACTACTGTTAATAACTAATTTTAAGAGTTAATCTCAAATCCAAATCTTCTCTCCTATATTTCATACTCTGACTAATTATTCAAAATTCAAGATAGTGAGAGTCTTTTTAATTTTTTCTGGTTTATCTCCAATTTCAAACATCAGTTAGATCATTATCAGTTTTGAATGATCTTGCTTTGTCTACAATGTCTCCTATCAAAGAAAATAGGCTCTTCGTCATCCCCTATGGATAAGATGATTTTCAATTCAAGGCTGTATTGTTTTTTGGCTGTATTGTTTTTCATGAGAATATTATGAGGATATCCACACAAAACAACGAAGAGCCTTTTAGTTTTTCACGATTTAAAGTGGAAATCTAAAGAGACCAGAAAATAATAAAAAGTCTCTTCTTTCTAGCACTTCTCTATTACTGCCAATAATTGCTGGGCAGCCTGTTTAGCTTAGGGGTGGTCCACATTCTTGTACCGTAGCTTAATGCTATAAGGTTAAACCAGTAAAGAAAAATTAGATCTCTATATTAGCAAAATAGGGTTAAAATAATATTATTTGTTAAAAATATTATATAGAGTGAGAGCATAGTATAAATTGCGTTCTCATCTATTACAAGACCACATAGCAAGACCTATTCCACAAGAAATACTTCAACGCCTACTCCGAAAAATATAATATAAAAGTGAAGAGATAAGAAGCTCGCAACCCGTGAGTCCAATACCAAACCTCTTCCTGAACAAGACTTAATAAGTGCCGTTCGGAACTTCCAGAATTTCTCAGGTGGGAACGCATCTCTTTTCCTAAATAAAACGTTACAACTCAATATTATCCTAAAATATAGTTCTTTTACTTTTCGGATAGGTTCTAAGTCAATTCACATTCATTGCTCCCCTTTCACAGGCAAATATCAGGATTTCTCAAACCTCCCAACTCAAAACCCTCCTCCTCAACAACGTTTATATGTAGTAAGGATTACAGTACACCTGATTTTTCCGAACGTTTTATATTACTCATTAGATTACTTAATATATCATGACATGTAGAAACATGGCATTCATGTATTAAAATTTACAACCTGATAATGGTTTCATAAATAAAAAAGAAGGTTCTGTTAATGAAATACTGGCAGCCGAAATACGAAACAATGAATCCCGAAGAATTGAAGAAATTACAGCTAAAACGCCTTCAACACAGCGTAAAGCTGGTCTATGACAATGTTCCTTTTTACAGGCAAAATTACAAAGCAGCCGGAGTCACTCCATATGACATCAAGACCCTCGATGATGTCCGTAAATTGCCTTTCACACGGAAAACCGACCTTCGGGACAACTATCCTTTCGGGCTTTTCGCTGCCAAAAAAGAAGATATAGTACGTATCCATGCCTCGTCCGGAACCAGCGGGAAACCGACAGTTGTCGGGTACACGGCAAAGGATATTGAAACCTGGTCTGACCTGGTCGCCCGTGACCTCACGATGATTGGGCTTTCAAAAAGCGACACTATTCAGAACTCAATGAATTACGGGCTCTTTACCGGAGGCATAGGTTTCCACTACGGTGTAGAAAGAATGGGCGCAATGGTCGTGCCGGCTGCAACCGGAAACACCGCCCGGCAGCTTGAAATGATGATCGACTTCGGCGTAACTGCAATCCACTGTACCCCTTCTTATGCCTTTTACCTTGCCGAAACCGCTGAAGAAATGGACCTTATAGACAAACTCTCCTTAAAAGCCGCTATATTCGGAGGGGAACCCTGGTCCGAAAACACGCGGAAGCAGCTCGAAAAGCGGCTCAACCTTAAAGCCTATGACTGTTACGGCCTGTCCGAGATGTTCGGTCCAGGAATCGGTTTTGAGTGTCAGGAGCAGGACGGCCTGCATATCTGGAGCGATAATTTCCTTGTAGAAGTCCTTGATGAAAACGGAGAACAGGTCTCAGAAGGTGAAAAAGGTGAACTTGTCCTCACTTCCATCAACAAGGAAGGCTTCTGCAACGTCCGATACCGCACAGGCGACATGACAAGGCTTCTTGAATCAGAATGTGAGTGCGGCCGGACAACCACAAGAATTTCCCGCCTCATGGGCAGAGCCGACGACATGCTGATCGTAAGAGGAATCAACGTTTTCCCCTCCCAGATCCAGGACGTGATCTCTCGCATCCCGCAGGTAGGCGAACACTTCCAGCTCATCCTTGACCGTAATAAACACATGCTAGACGAACTTACAATCGAGGTCGAACTCGAAGATAATGCCTTTACCGGCGATCTCAAAGACCTTAAAGCCGTCCAGAATTATGTCCAGCACGAACTCAAAGCTGTCCTGAATATCCGCACAAATGTCGAGCTCCTTGAGAAAGGTAGCATCGAAAGAACCGCAGGAAAGGCAAAGAGAATCATCGACAGGCGGCCGCAGCTCTAACCGGAAGGGCAGCCTCAATTAACAATAAATCAGGGAAAAATTATTCCCTGGTCTTTTTTTTAACCTTTTTTAAGACCTGTTTTTTAGCAGTCCTTTTTAGATTACTCCAGTTTTTATTATCCAGCTCTCAGAGCAGAGAAAATAGCGTTTCAGAACCTTCAGAACTCCGGACAACCCTACGCTCGGTAAAATAGAGTGATTTTTGCGTAAAATCTGAAAATAAGCTGAAATTTTTTGATTTTGTTTTAATGAAGCCTACAATAAGCCAAAATTGTAAAATAATCTGTTTTGGCGATCTGAAGCAATAAAAAAGTATTATAAAATACAGCTCTAGCTTGTAAATACAAAAAATGAAGAATACGAAAAATGAAGAATACGAAAAATGAAGAATACGAAAAATGAAGAATACGAAAAATGAAGATATGTGTTATAGGTAACACATATCAGCCAGAGTTTGAATTTGCCTTAATATCCCGGTTGCTTTCCCCTTAACTCTTTGGATCAAATTTTATAGCCCGGTCGTATACTATCTCTGAGTAGGCTGGCCCGGTTTTTGTTGTGTTCTCCATGTAGGCTCTCCAGGCAACAAAAAGCGGCTGATCAGGCTCTATACCGTGAACTCCCACGCCGGAGGGAACCTCATAGCAGTATTGATCATCTTCGCTGCAGTTCCTGGCGAGCTTGTAGACATACAGGTATTTCGCATTTGGATTGTCAGGGAGGTATTCCTCGGCAGATCCATTGAAATCTGCGTCTGTAATTGCTCTAACACCATTCCACACATCTGCTCCGTATATTGCGAAGTTCGAGTACGTCGCCTTTCCTGTGGCTACATGGTTAACCCCATAGACAATTATGAATTCATTGGAATCGTTGCCCAGGGTAATTGCTGGTTCTCGCAAGAAAGGATAATACAGCGAGGTATTAACGAAAGGAGGTGTAGGCGAAGAGATAGTCTGGTTTGCTGTCCATAAATAGCACGCATCGTTGTTAGGACCGACACCGTTAATTCCTCTCTGGATAGCATCACTCCCTACAGGAACTGCCTGACTGGTCGGAAGTTCTGTGGCACTCGACTCATTATATTTGTTAAGAATTGCAATCCTTAGCTCTTCGAGATCATCCATAAGCTCAAACTCTGTTTGCCCGGTTCCGCGGACCCTCAGTTCCGGATAATCATACGGGTCCAGCTCCGTAGTGTTGTTGGGAGTAATCCTGAAAACAGTTGCAGGTGTATTATTTATGTAATCATCACCAGCCTGTGTGTCATTGAATAAAGCTGGGCGGACAAACGCGGCAAACGTATCGGAATCATTCTCCAGTCCCATTTTTAATATGGTTGATGGCAACACCTGGGTGTTAATTATATCGTCTGAGTATCCCGCAGATTGGGCAGCAGCCCGGATGCGTTGGTCAATGCCTCTGTCGGCCGTAATTATTATTACCGTGGTTTGATTGAAAGGATTTCCAGACGACCCGTTTGGAGTCCCTTCGGTTTTAATAACCAGGTCGTTCACCGTATCTGCTATGTTGGAAAAGAGCCATCTCCTTTCATTACCAATCGTCCTGTGCATTATGTAATGATCGTAGCTGAAGTACCTGCATTCCGGAGGTGTTCTTCCCACGAAAACAACAGCTTCATCAGGACCAAGGTTCCAGAATGGAGTTGTATTTCCGCTCATCCCAAGCGTACTGGTTAATTTAGAAATCCGTTCATCTACTCCCTGACCAGTTGCTGCTGGAACAAAATATGCAACATATTTTGTGGTGGGATTGTTTCCATATGCAGAAGGTAATATTCCTTTCTCTAACATCCCTATTAAATCAAAGTAACCCAGTTCACCTTCCTGTACGGTGAACCCCTCCTGTTCTAAAGCCTGTCGAAAAGCCTCTGCGTCATACGTTTCCATATTTGTTTCTACATTCTCTGCGAGGGCAGTTCCTGTTAATGATGTGAATAAAACGCCAATTATTATAACCATTATATAATTTTTCATATATAACCCCCAAGTTAATTTATTATTTAATATATTAGAAATCTTGTCAGGACATTGACTAAATTTTGACAGTCAATCAGTTAACATTTAGTATCATTCCTTTCTCCAACACCCGGTTCGGACTTATGTTTACTTTGTAACAATAATTTCATAAGAATATCCAACAAATCTAACAAAACTTTAAAGCCCATTTTTCATTTTATACTCAATTTTCATTTTAACCCAATTTTCATTTTAACCCAATTTTCATTTTATACCCATTTTTCATTTTATACCCAAATAACCGGTTGTAAATACTGCTTTCTAATATCCCGGACACTCAACGCTCGACGCAGGAGAGCGGCCTTTTCCATGAAGTCTGCAAAAAAGGTGAAGTTTTAGAATTTTATCAAACGGATCCCTAAAAAAGTTAAAATCTATATCATTTTTATTCTAACAGTTCTAAATAACAAAATTTATTTTACATGCCTCCAATATCAAAAAAGAATTGGAGGAGTTTATGGATCCAGCCGCTCTCGCCCAGCTCGCTCAGCAAGCAACAAATATTCTCATTCCTGCCTTGTCTGCCCTGTGCATTGCAGGAAAACCCGCAGTTGACAAAGGCAAAGAAGTTCTTGTGGATTTGATTTATGAAAAAGCCTTTGAAAAACTCGGTTCTGAAAGTGGAAAAAGAGCACAGGCTCTGCTGGATAAAATAAGCCCTATAATGAGTTCATCCCTCGAAAAAGCACTTACAAAAATTCTCAGAAACTCCCAGGATCCAAAAGCAAATGAAGAGCTTCAGGAAGAAATCCTTAAGCTGCTGGTGGAAAATCCAGACCTTGCCAGGGAAATTGAACCTATTGTGATAAATTTTAATGTTGAAAACATTGACCAGCTTGCATTAGGAAACTACAATAATTTCTTCAATTTTAAAACGCCTTCTGGAGACGAACTAATCAAAATCATTGAGTATCTGGATCAGAAAAGGAAAGAAGCCGCAAATCAGGAAATACTGAACCGTTACAACCCTTCAACCCTTCCATATTATCCCGAAAAACTAAAGCTATTTGTTACCGAAAACCGTTCAGAAGAGTTAAGAAAAGCACTTACATATCTCGAAAATCACCGAATTTTACTTATCAGCGGCGTTGGTGGAGTTGGGAAATCCACCCTTGCAAGGGCTCTTGTAGACCTCAGACCTGTAAACGTACCTGAACCTTTCTGGTTTGACTTTAATCAAAATCAGAGCGCAAAACTGGGAGATATCCTTGAAAAACTTGCCTCCTATCTGAAAGCACCAGAAATCGCATCTTTTAAAGACGAAAGGAGAGAGCCCGGAAAATTTGACATTGATAAACTCACAGGTGAATTTCAAAGAAGAAGTGAAGTCTGGCTTATTTTTGATGACCTGAGCACTATTCTTGAAGACCAACGTTTTGCAGACAAAGGAATCGAACTTCTATTTTCTTCCCTGCGACACAACACCCACAATGCAAAAGTTATCGTAACAAGCAGAACTCTTCCTATCTTTGAAAACGGGGAAAAACTGATTGATGTGGTAGAAAATGAGGATAAACAGGACCTCAAAGGTTTGAATAAGGATTTTGCAGTTGACTACCTTATTAGTAATGGACTTGACGAAGTGGAACCTGAAAAGCTGGAAAAACTGGCTATAGGCGTGGATGGTCATCCCCTTGCCCTGAAGTTACTCGTAGAGCTGGTAACAGAATTCGGTGTGAAGGATATGCTTGAAGACCTGAGTATGTATCAAAAAGACAAAGAGGATACAATCTTAAAAGCCAGAAAGTTATTCGACAAAATGGCAGGAGACGAAAAAGAACTTCTTGAACGCTTTTCTGTTTATCGTGAGCCTGTGAGTATGAAAGGGCTTAGGGAAATGTTTACGGAAAATACTCCAATAAACGCTATTAAGAGACTCCGCGACAAGTCCCTTCTCGAAATCGACCATAAAGAAAACTATTGGCTCCATCCCTTAGTCCAAGAATTCTTGTATCAGGATCTGATTAACAAAAATGAAGTCCACCTAATTGCTTACAATTACTATAAATCTCTAAAACTCCCCGAAAACCCAACCAAAAAAGAAGAGCTTCAACCAGCAATTGAAGCTCATTACCATGCATGTATGGCTGGAAAGTATGATTTGGCAGCATCTCTCATATGGGAATATAATCTTGTCGATCTTCTGGATCTCTGGGGAAATCAGAGAACCCTAATTGAAATCTATGAAAAATTGTTGCCTAAGGATCATTTTGTGGATGAACCAATTCTTAAGGACAAAAAGGTTCATGAAAATATTCTTGGAAATTTGGCGTTAGCATACCGTTATCTAGGCGAGCTAAAAAAAGCAATTGAATATTCTGAGCAGGCATTGAAAATTTCAAGAGAAACAAATGATAGACATAACGAAGGAGCTTGGCTTGGATATATGGGGTTAGCATACATGGATCTGGGCGAACCAAGAAAAGCAATCGAATATTACAAAGATGCATTGGAAATCTCAAGAAAAATGGGTGATAAACGCAGAGAAAGTGGTCATCTTGAAGATCTCGGGTTAGCTTATAGTCATCTGAGCGAGCCTAAAAAAGCAATTGAATATTCTGAGCAGGCATTGAAAATTTCAAGAAAAATGAATGATAAACGCAGAGAAGGAAATTGTCTTGGAAATTTGGGGGTTGAATATAGTCACCTAGGCGAGACGAGAAAAGCAATTGAATATAACAAGCAAGCACTAAAAATTGCAAGAGAGATCGGCTATAGACGCGGAGAAGGAAATCATCTTAGAGATTTAGGATTAAAATATAGTCACCTAGGCGAGACGAAAAAAGCAGTTGAATATAGCGAGCAGGCACTAAAAATTGCAAAAAAGATAGGTAATAGACGTGGAGAAGGAAATTGTCTTGGAAATCTGGGGAGCATATACAATGATCTGGGCGAATCTAGAAAAGCGATTAAATATTGCCAGCAAGCAATGATAATTTCAAAAGAAATGGGCTATAGACGTGTAGAAGGAAATCATCTAGGAAATCTGGGATTAGCATACATGGATCTGGGCGAACCAAGAAAAGCAATTGAATATTATGAACAAGCACTAAAAATTTCAAGAGAGATTGGCGACAGGCGCGGAGAAGGAAATCACCTTGGAAATATGGGGTTAGCATACAGTCATCTGGGCGAACCAAGAAAAGCAATTGAGTTTTTGAAGCAATCCCTTGCTATAGGAAAAACGATTGAAGACCCGAGGATAATTAGCTTTTGTGAGAAGAAATTGAAAGAACTTGATGGGATTGAAGACAATGAAAACTCAAACTATTATCCAACCTCTAATAATTCTCCAGATTCAAGATTTTCTCCGGCTTCAAAAAATATACTTCAGACTATTATCAGCAAGCTGAAGTCCAAAAAGTAATCTTTCAAAAAAAACAGATTTTACTCTTTAAATAGACTCATTTCTTATGGACTCATTTCTTATAAACTCATTTCTTATAAACTCATTTCTTATAAACTCATTTCTTATGGACTCATTTCTTATAGACTCATTTCTTATAGACTCATTTATTACAAATTTTTTGTAATCTCTTCTCATGAGCTTGATACAAATATCCCAAAATCAGCATTAAAAGATCCTAACTATTTCTTTTGCCTTTAAGGAATTTATACATCCTGGTGACTCTAAAAGTCGTAGCAAAAACTTTAAAAACAAGGCAGGAAGATCTAAAAGTATGAAAAGCGGAAGTGAGAACGGTTCTCCTGAGGCCCTGACAATATCCGATGACCTGGAGCTGGGGGAAGTAAAAGCTATTAGAGAAAAGCTTTCTGAAATGCACAATGACATTAAAAAAGTGATGGAATTTACCAGCAGGCTGCGTTTAGAAGCTGCTATTGAAAGGTCCAGGCAAGAGTATTCAAATGCTCTTCTCAATCACCTCTTCGAAGACATCGATTCCGGTCTTGAACAGAACATGGTAAAAAAATACCCTGAAAAGCAAAAATGTACTTCTGCATTTACGGCTCTTCTGCAGCAAAATGCAGGGCTTATAACGAAAAATAGAGTAGATGACAAATCAATATCGGACAACCGAAAAAAACTGGAGGAACTGAGATGCGAAGCTCCTTACAACAAATGTGAGAAATGCTTTTCCGAAGTATCGAGCCTTCTGGTAAAACAGGTGAACCTTATGCGCTCTATGAGGATTTATACTAACAACCAGGAACAGAAACCGAATATTTCTGCTCTTAAAACCTCTGTAGTTATGAGTGAAATCCTTGAGCCGGTCTCAAACCCCCAGCGTCTGGAAATTCTCAGAGCAGTAGCATTCGAAATGAAAAGTTTTTCTGCTTTTTCCGAACTTACGGGCCTCAGAGGAGGAAATCTGCTCTTCCATCTCCAGAAACTTATGGAAAGCGGGCTGATTCTACAACAGCACGAGAGGGGAGATTATATGATTACTGAGAAAGGTTTCAAAATACTTCAGGGTCTAAACGAAATTTATTCTTCACTTCAAAATTATCCACTTCAAAATTCCTCAAAGCAGAAACCTGAAAAGAACGATCTCATGGAAAGAAAAGAAAAAACAGAGATGACTATTTAAACTCAGGTATTTTTGATCCTCAGTTTTGCAGCGTTCAACCTCGCAACTTTCCATTTTTTAAGCACTATCTGGTTAAAATTAGCAACTCAGGTGTAGTAATACAGTTGAATGCATTAACTATATTTCAGTGCCGATTAAGTATATATCAATAACCTGCCAATAACAGAGTGTAGAATGAATTCTCCGGGGAAATCAAACTGCAAAGATCCAGAATGTCAGACAAAGAATATATAAAAAACACGGAATAAAAGTTGAGAAAAAAGCAAAATATGAGGAGTAAAAATGACTGTAAAAGATGATATTCACGGGCAGATCGTTGCAGGCCTTAAAGATGCAAAGTTTCCTATAAATACCCCTGAAGAACTGCTTGCTGCATTTCCTGCAGGTGCAGATACTACATGCAGGTCGGGCAACCTTGAAGTTACTGCAGGAGAAGCAGGAAAATTGCTTACTCCAGCAGATTTTCCATTCAAAGACGCAAAAAAAGTAGCAGACACAATAGTTGAAAGAGCAGGGCTTTAAGTCCTGCCCTTTTATTACAAAGGGAGCGCAGAGGGTCACGAATAACCCATTCTTTACAGCCTGTCCTACAACTACCCTTCGTAATAAAATAATTCCCTTTTTTTTGATTTAAAGGCTTTATTTGCTTTTTTTTAGAACTTTTTTATTACTTCCAATAATTTCCGGACAGCCTGTTTAGGGTTGGGTGGCCGCTCGCAATTTGATTTTGTGACAGTTCCTTAGTATATATATATTACAAACTCCAGTACCAATAGTAAGAATCTCCGTAACGATCTTACCAATATTACTGTCCCAGAAACAGCTAAAACTCCAGTACCAATAGTAAGAATCTCTGTAACGATCTTACCAATATTACTGTTCCAGAAATAGCTAAAACTCCTATACCTTCAAAAAGCAGCTCAAACGAGGACAATACCACGGAAAAAGTCAATGACCAGTGGCAAATTTTGATAAGAAGTGAGGTCGAAGGCCAGCAGCACCGAAAGGCGATAAAAATACAGAAAAAAAGAAAGAAAAAAAAGAAAGAATCAATCGATCGGAGCCAGAATTACTTAACCGAGGGCCTTTCTTATTTTTCCCATTTTGGTGAGGGTCGAGCATACAAGCTGGGAAACTTCCTCGTCCATACAATTTCCTTTACTTCCGGCCTGCAGGAGGTCAGGCTGCATCATTTCTACCAGGATGCGGTATGAAGGTTCGGGGCTGATTTCAAGATCAAAGACCTCATGCAGGATATCTATATCTTTGCGGACCTCCTTCAGGCATTCCCTGGATAGGAAGCGAGAAGCCACATTGAGATCCAGATATCCTGATGCAAACTTCAGGTCACCTGCAAGGGAGGGGAAGTATTTTGTAAGCAAGTTTTCACAGGCAGCTTCTCCGAGTTTTTCCCGAGCTTCTTCAAGAGCACGGCCTGTCCCTATGAATTCCGGAGGCAGACCTATGGAATAAAGAGCGCCTGTAAACTTGATTGCCCTTGGAAGCTGAAGGTCTTCAGCAGGCATACTGGCTTCAAGCTCTTTTCCGATATCGGCACGGCAGAGTTTAACCATGCCTGAGATATCAGGAGCGCTTCTTGAATAGCCGCCTGTACCTTTGTGCATAAGACGATCCCGCTGCTGTGGGAGAAGGTCAGCTATCCTGTTTATCACAGGAGCCAGTTGCCTGAGAATCCTGCTGTAGCTTGCTCCAAATATCCCAATGAGGTTTATTATTTCTTCTTTTTCTTCGACAGAAAAGAGTTCAGGCGTTTCAGGTAGCCTGGCCTTTGCAAGTTTTACAAGGGATTCAGCGTCTCCTTTTTTATGGCTGTACCTGAGCGCGGACTGGAGAGTAATGGTTCCAACCCCACGGTATTCCCGGAAAAAGTTCTCTGCATTCTTCAGGTCCAGGTGTCCTCTGAAAGGCAGTGTTCCTGCTCCGAATATAATGCCAGTTTGGGTGCCTATTTCGGAATTTAGTTCGCAGATTCCGTTTATTGCGTATTTGCATGAAAGCGTGCTCGCAATGTGCCCAAAAGAAAGAGCAGAGTCGGATTTACCCAGAAACACCCGGAATTTCTCAGGGACTGTCCCGAAGTGTTCTTTCCAGGAAAGAATCGTATTTTCTGCAAGTTCTTTTGCATTCAGCAGCGCAGGAGCATCTTCTATGAGAGGAATTATGCGAGGGACTTCCATTGAGAAACCAAATTCCTTTTTTGCAAGCTCACTTACGTCTACCATGTGCTGTTGAGCTCCAATAATTTCCCTGACGCTGTCTGTCATGGGATGCACGAATTCGCTGATCGCCTGGACATCCGAGTATTCAAGGGCATTGTAATTAGCCTCAGCAATTGACATCATAACCATGAGCTGCCTGAACCGGTTTTCCTGAACCGCACTCGGAGCTCGAGGAGTAATAAAAATATCTTTTCCTGGGGTCAGGTCTGTTTCTTCTATGAATTTTGATACAATCTGGACATTCTGATGGTAGGGAGTTGCCTTCCCTTCATAATCCGGCATATACTCATCACAGCCGAATATCTGTGCAGCCTCTATAGCTTCTCCTGGCTCTTCCTGCGTCGCAATATATTTTGACGCCGAGTCCGGATGCTGGGTGCACATTACTTTTGGAAAAACGGTTTTTTTACTCATGAAATGAATCCTCACTGTGTACAGCTCAGACCTTAGTTTACCGCTGAACTGAGTGTTGAACTTACTATGAAATACGCTGCTGAATTTCTTACTGAATACGTTAGTGGATTTATTACTATACTTGCAATTTTTTTAGTGAATAGCAGGTAAAGTCCGTTATTGTTAACCATTGGTTTGGTACAAATCAGCATCGAATCATATTGTTTACTTTATGATAAATGTTTCCGTTTACAATAAGTTGACATTTAACACTTGAGTTAACAAAACTACTGAAACTATAACATAACGATTGAAACTATAACATAACGACTGAAACTATAACATAATGACTGAAACTATAACATAACGACTGAGGATTGTACCCTGAAGTCTCAAATAGAAAAGATTATTCTATAAACAAATATGCAAAATTACTAAGATAGTTACGACTACAAACTTTTAAAAAGAGTTTGATCAAAAACGGAAAACTGCTTGCCTGCAAATCTTTTTAAAAAAGACTTGAGCGAAAACTCCAGTAACGACATAGGAATGATAAAAATGTAACTTCAAATTTGCAGTTCAGGAATTGATCTATAATTTCATTATCACAATAATGATTCTTGGCAACAAATGCCTTGATATTATACTTGAATCATTCCTAAATATCTCTCCTCATTCTCCATATGACTATTCGATGAAAGATGGTCGAATTCTTTTCATAACGTCTTAATGTCAACTAAAACAAACAGTAAGCTCCTTCTTCATCAAATGGGAGATATCCTATTTCGTCGCTTATCAGCAGTTTGTAATACTCCTTTTTGTATTCCACAATTCTCTTCATGAGTGCCAGAACTCCCTTGTAAAGAGTACAAGAACGGTATAAACCTCAAGTCTGCCTACCCACATATTACTGATAAGAATGATTTTTCCCAGTGATGGGATTGATTCAAAGTTTGCCATAGGCCCGACAATGTTAAAACCCGGACCTATGTTTCCGAGAGTCGTTATCGAAGCCGTAGCCGAGCTTACCATGTCAACTCCCAGTAGTGTTAGAAGCACTGTACCTACGACAAAAACACCTATATAAAGCACAACAAAAGAGAGTATTGACTGCAAAATGTCATCCGGCACTGCTTTATTATTAAAGCGGATAGGTTTAACAACTCTGGGATGAACAAATTTAAAGAGTTCTCTCCTTGCGTATTTTAACATCAGCATAAAGCGTACAACTTTCATGCCTCCACCTGTAGAACCTGCACATCCCCCGATAAACATGACTGAAAGAACCAGAATTTTTGCCGAATCTTTCCACCTATTAAAATCAGTTGAAGCAAAACCAGTGGCTGTCATAATAGAGGTTATCTGAAATATGGCATAACGGAAAGAATTGAACGGAGAAAATCCCATATCTTTGAATAGAACCAATGTCAGTAAACCTGTGAAACCAAGGATATAAAAAGAATAGGCCTTGAATTCCTCGTCTCGAAAGAGAACAAACTTATTAACACGAATAACCCGGTAATAAAGGGCAAAGTTTGCCCCCGCAACAAACATGAAAAATGTAAGAATAAATTCAATAACAGGGCTGTGAAAAGCTTCTATTCCTGCATTGTATGTAGAAAATCCCCCGCAAGCCATACAGGCAAAGGTATGATTGAGAGCATCGTAAAGGGACATTCCTCCGAGCACCAGAGCCACAACTTCAAGAGCAGAAATGAGAACGTAGAGCGTCCACAGAATTCTTGCAGTTTCCCGGATTCTTGGCTTCAGCTTATCTTCAGTCGGACCAGGTGCCTCGGCCCTGAATAGCTGGCGGCCGGCAACTCCAAGCTTTGGTAGAACTGCTATGAAAAGTACAATAATCCCCATTCCTCCAAGCCAGGCGGTGAAAGAACGCCAGAAAAGAAGCCCTCTTGAATAGCTCTCAATATTTACAAGAATCGAAGAACCCGTTGAAGTAAAACCCGACATTGTTTCAAAAACCGCATCAATAAAAGAGACCCCTTCAAAAAGAAAAGGAATAGCTCCGAAAACCGCTGCTGCAAGCCAGCTCAAGGCTACAATGGAAAGCGCTTCCTTTTGCTGCCAATCCTCACGGCCTTTAAACCGCATGAGAAGCAAGCCCGAAATAAGGGTTATGAAAAAAGAGACAATGAAGGGTACAAGAGGTTCCCGGTAGTAAAAAGCTACTAAAAGAGGAACAAGCATTGTAAAAGACAGAAGAAATAGAATTTTCCCTAATGCATTAAAGACTGCCTTGTTATCTATAAGAAACCACCTGCCTTTTAAAGTTCATCTGAAAAACTTTTCTATCTCCGACATTGCAGAAGCCATGGAAAAGATGACCACTCTATCCTGGTTTTCAATGACGAAGTCCCCTCTCGGGACTATAGTATCTTTTCCCCGAACCACTATATTGACGAGAGCTCCCCTTGGGAACTTGACTTTGTTTAGAGGTTTCCCGACAATTTTCGAGTTCTCGGAAGCCGTATACTCTATGATCTCTGCCTTTTCGCCTTCAAAGGTCGTCAGGGTTTGTATTCCTCTGCCCATTGTAAGCTTGAGTACCTCGTTTACAGTTGCTTCCCTGGGACTGACTGCCAGATCTATGCCGACCATTTCAAAGAGGGGCAGGTAGTCCGAGCGGTCAGCCCTGGCAATCACTTTCTTTGCACCCAGTTGCTTTCCAAGAAGGGAACACAGGAGATTTTTCTCATCGCTGTCCGTAACCGAGATAACAACATCCATGTTCTCAATGCCTTCCTCCCTGAGTAGACTGATATCGGTGCCGTCTCCATTTAAAATAAGAGCATTTTCCAGCATTTCTGCCACTTCTATGCAGCGGCTTTTACTGTACTCGATAATTTTAAGGTCGGCATTCTCTTCTTTGTCTATCAGTTTGGCGAGATAAAATCCTACAATGCCGCAGCCTATCAGAAGAATTCTATTTTTGTGGGGTACCTTGCTACCTAAAGTACTGCCTAGCCCTTCCATAGTCTCAGGTTTACCCACAACTACCATATGGTCGTTTGCCTTAATTATGTCGCTTCCATGAGGAATAATTATCTCATGCTCTCGAAAAATTGCACTGACAATGCAGCAGTCGGCAAGCCTTAGGTCCTTAATCTGTTTTCCTATAAGTTTGTTTTCAGGACTTATTGCAAACTCAGTCATCCGGACTTTTCCATCGGCAAACATTTCGGCACTTATCGCGGATGGACTTGACAGGATCTCAGCAACTTCGGATGCAAGTGAAAGTTCAGGGCAGATCATGAGATCGACTCCAACCTGAGACCTTGAGGTTACAGGCGAATCAATATAATCCGGATTGCTGACTCTGGCAATAGTTTTAGTTTCCTTCCATCCGGGCTTTCCCCGGGTAATCAGCTTTGCTGTCATGCAGGCTACAATGTTAACCTCATCTATACCGGTTACAGCTACAAGCAAATCAGTACCCTGAAGGATATCTGATAGGATCTCAGCATTTACTCCATTTCCTTCGATAACAAACACATCAAGTTCATCTGCCCGTTTTGACGCTTCTTCAGCATTTTCAATAATTATTACATCGTTTTTGGGGGAAAGAGCCTTTGCGATGTGATAACCTACTTCCCCTGCGCCGATAATTATAACCTTCATAGCACACCTTCAAAAAAACTGTTTTTAACTAACCTTATACTGTGGGGCCTGGCGGATAAAAAGAACAGGCACGAGATAAATAGATACGAATATTATATAACTAGAGAAAGTTGAGAGCACACCGATAAAATGAAACTGTAAAACGCAGCTCAATAAACTGTTTTTGATAATATTAATCGGCGTGTTGACCATCTCTCGAAGTTAAATGTTTTGCATACAGAATTTTGTACGATCCAGGCTTTTATGAATACAACTGGGATATAACCACAAGTTAAAATTCTAAAATTAAACAGTTATATAAATGTTTTCAAATATTTACAGCAAGAAACAAAATACAAAAGTAAACGAATCTTGAGAAAATAAGATAAAGTAAAGAAAAAAGTAGTATAGAAGAACGACAATTAAAAAGAAAAAGATGCCTCTAAAATGATAAAAAAGGGGCTAAAAGCCGCTTTTAATTTTCAAAGGCATCCTTTACTTTTTCGAAAAATCCTTTGTTTTTCTTGTTTTTCTCCGTAGATCTCTCAGTCCTGCCGTTTTGATTTCCTTCAGGATTTTTACTGCTGCTCAGGTCTTCGAACTGACGGAGTAGCTCTTTTTGCTCGTGAGTAAGCTTTGTCGGAGTCTTGACTACAACCCTGATGAGCTGGTCGCCTTTTTTACCCCCGTGAAGGTGCTGAATCCCTTTATCTTTAAGCCTGAATACGGAGTGGGTCTGGGTGCCTGCAGGGATATTCATCTTGACCTTTCCATGTAGGGTATCGACCATTACATCCATCCCGAGCGCAGCCTGGGCAAAGGAGATAGGAAGCTCGGAAATTACGTCATAATCAACTCTCTTAAAGTAGGGGTGTTCCATCACATGAAGCACAACATAAAGATCTCCGGCTGGAGCCCCGGTTTCTCCCGAATCTCCTTCTCCACTGAGCCTCAGGTTCATGCCTGAATCGGCTCCAGCAGGCACGTTTACTGTTATCTTCCTTGTGTTTCTGACTCTGCCTGTACCGCTGCATACCGGACAGGGAGATTCAATAACCTGGCCCCTGCCGTGACAGGTGCTACAGGTGGTGGTGCTTACAAACTGCATACCCAATCCGGAGCGAGTAGTACGGATTTGCCCTGTGCCTCCGCATGTGGGACAGCGCTTCGGACTTGTTCCGGGTTTGGATCCGGTTCCGGAACATTTAGAACATCTTTCTGTTCTAGGGATGTCGATATCTTTACGGACTCCAAAAGCTGCCTCCTCAAAGGTGATGTAAAGATCATACTGGAGATCGGAACCTCTTCTCGGTCCCATAGGACCTCTTCTGCTTCCCCCGCCGCCAAAAAACATTTCAAATATATCCCCGAAGCCGCCGAAGTCTGCACCTCGGAAGATATCTTCTGCGCTGTATTGCCCGTTTATTCCGGCATGTCCGAAGCGGTCGTACTGAGCCCTTTTCTCATCATCTGAAAGAACGGCATAAGCCTCGGAGATCTCCTTGAACTTATCCTCAGCCCCGACTTCCTTATTCCTGTCAGGATGATACTTTAGCGCAAGTTTTCGGTACGTTTTCTTTATATCCTCAGGTGAGGCATCTTTGGATAATCCAAGAATTTCGTAATAATCACGTGTTGTGGCCATCAGGATTCCCTGTTATTTTAAAAAAGATAAAGCTCCGGAGCCTGTAGCAGCAGGTTTCCGGCAAGGCCTGAGAATCTCCAGGCCTGTTTTATTACTTGGTTTTTCCTTATTTACGCTTTTCGTCGTTAACTACCTCATAATCAGCGTCAACGACTGTGTCATCAGGACCTTTTGCATCAGGATTTCCTGCTCCGCCTGCAGCCTGTTGAGCCTGCTGGGCTTTCTGGTACATTGCAGTGGAGATTGGATATACCGCTTCCTGAAGAGCTTCGGTTTTTGACTTTATGGCCTCGCTATCCTTACCTTCAAGAGCTTTCTTAAGGTCGTCGATTGCGGCAGTTACCTTTGACTTCTGGTCTTCGGTTGCCACATCTCCGGCATCCTTCAAAGTCTTTTCCGCAGCATTGATCAGGGCTTCGGCATTGTTCTTGGTCTCGACATCTTCTTTGCGCTTTTTGTCTTCTTCGGCATGCAATTCCGCATCTTTGACCATGCGCTCGATTTCGTCATCCGAGAGCCCACCCGGCTTCTGGATGGAAATGGACTGTTCCTTACCGGTCCCAAGGTCTTTTGCACCTACATGCAGTATCCCATTTGCGTCGATATCAAAGGTAACTTCAATCTGTGGGATGCCTCTTGGAGCTGGTGGGATACCGTCAAGAGTAAAGCGGCCGAGAGTCTTGTTTTCGGAGGCAACTCCCCTTTCTCCCTGAAGGACATGAATCTCTACTGAAGGCTGGTTATCAGCAGCAGTTGAGAAGACCTGACTTTTCTTGGTCGGAATTGTCGTGTTTCTCGGGATAAGTGGGGTTGCTATACCTCCGAGCGTTTCTATTCCTAGTGTCAGAGGAGTGACATCAAGCAACAGGACGTCTTTGACTTCGCCCCCGAGCACACCGGCCTGGATAGCTGCCCCGATTGCAACGGCTTCATCAGGGTTGATGTTCTTGTAGGGTTTCTTGCCTGTAAAGTTTTCCACAAGCTCGACAACTGCAGGCATCCTTGTGGCGCCTCCGACGAGGATCACTTTATCAAGATCACCTGGAGTGAGCTTTGCATCACTGAGGGCCTGGCGCATAGATACGAGGGTCTTTTCAAGGAGGTCCTCAGTCATCTTCTGGAACTGGGCCCTTGTAAGGTCGGTATCAAGGTGCTTTGGTTCGCCATCAGGACCAACTGTTAGGAATGGAAGGTTGATATTTGTACTTGCAACTCCGGACAGCTCGATCTTGGCTTTTTCCGCAGCATCGGTTAAGCGCTGGAGTACAGCTTTGTCTTTGGAGAGGTCAATTCCCTCGTTTTTCCTGAACTCAGTAAGTAAGTAGTTAACTATACGCTGGTCAAAGTCGTCTCCTCCAAGGTGAGTGTCCCCGCTTGTGGATTTCACCTCAAAGACTCCGCCTCCAAGTTCGAGAATAGATACATCAAAGGTTCCGCCTCCCAGGTCGTAGACAAGAATTGTTTGTTCTATATCCCCCTTATCGAGACCATAAGCCAGGGATGCGGAAGTTGGCTCATTGATAATTCTCATGACTTCAAGGCCTGCAATTGCCCCTGCGTCCTTTGTAGCCTGTCTCTGGGCATCATTGAAATAAGCAGGAACAGTAATAACAGCCTGTTTGATAGTTTCTCCAAGATAAGCTTCTGCGTCGGTTTTGAGCTTCTGCAGAATCATTGCGGAAATTTCCTGCGGCTTATACTGCGTTCCCTGAAGAGTCACCTTGTAATTGGCGTCTCCCATATGCCTTTTAATGGAATAAACAGTATTTTCAGGATTCGAAATGGCCTGCCTCTTTGCAACCTGGCCTACAAGTTTCTCTCCTTTTTTGGAAAATCCGACTACTGACGGAGTTGTCCTGGCGCCTTCGGCATTTGGGATCACGACAGCTTCCCCGCCTTCCATTACTGCCATGCATGAGTTCGTAGTACCAAGGTCAATACCCAGTATTTTTGCCATGTTTTATCCTCACTAGATTACCTGATTAAATTATTCAATTAAAGTTTTCATTCAATTATAAAGTTACAAAATATTTAGATAAATCATTAAGTTAAATTATTAATTAAGTTATCTGGTAAAGTTATAGTAAAGCTGTTCAGCTTAATTATGTTCAGCTTAATTATGTTCAGCTTAATTATGTTCAGCTTAATTATGTTCAGTTCAGTTTAATTATGTTCAGTTTAATTAGAGAGTAAGTATGCCTGAATTAAGGAGTAAGATTTTTCTCCTTTATTTCTCGGCCTCATCAGGGTTTCTGGCCACTGAGACCATAGCAGGCCTGATAATTTTAGAGTTAAGAACATATCCGGTTTTGTAAACCTCTACTATAGTATTGTCCGGGACTTCAGAGGTCTCGATATGTTGAATTGCCTCATGCCTGTGAGGGTCAAATTCACTGGCTTTTTCACTTTCGATCTTCTCAAGTCCGTATTTTTCGAGGATTGAGAAATACTGCCTTGAAAGCTGTTCTATTCCACTGACGATTGAGCTCATATCATCTGCAGTCTTTGCAGAGTTAAGGGCGCGATCAAAATTATCCGTTACTTCAAGAAAGTCAAGAAGTACCTGCTCAAGCACAGCTTTCCGGTTTTCCTCCATCTGGCGGGCGGTCCGTTTTCTGAAATTGTCAAAGTCGGCTGCAAGCCGGTAATACTTATCCATGAGAACCTGTTTCTCCTCCTGGCACCTGACTTCAGGACTTTTCTCAGCTTCCGAACTGGCAGAAGCCTCTTCGGGGTTTTCCCGTGCTTCATTAATCTCTTCCGCCGAAGAACCAGAGTTTTGGGCTTCAGAATTTTCAGCCCCAGCCTGGGCATCTTCGTTAGAATCCTTATTCTTTTCTTTATTGAATATTTTCATTCGTCGAACCCCATCAAGTAAGTACAACGGTTTCGCTCGTCCTGATCTGTGATTGTTTGTAATTCTATAAATAGTTTTCGAACGGTTAATGATACATATTACTCAAGAAAGAGAAGAAAAAGAAAAATCAGTATAAGTGGTTTTGAAGTTTATAAAAGAGTGCTTTGAGCATTACGACGCTTGCAATCATGGAAGCCGCAACTGCTGAAATCACCTGATCCCACCCGATGGCTGAGATTCCTCCTCCAAGTGCAAACTGTACGCCGCCTACAAGCGACACAAACACAAAGGAAAAGCCAAAGCCTGCAAGAGCTCCTCCTACAAGGGAACTCAGGGTGTCAAGTCCATGCTTTTCATAAAAAACCATTCCTGCAATAAACATTACTGCAAAAATCAAAAGTACAACTGCGGAGGGCAATGGACTTTCTTTTGTGGAAAAAACCTCAAAGAGCCCAAGCCCCATATCAACCAGGAATATACCCATGAAAACCGCAATGGTAAGGGTTTTGACAAACGGGTTTTCAAAGATCGACTGAGTATTTGGGTTTATGCTGTTAATAGTACCAGGCACCTTTATGTTTTTCAATGTTTAACTTTATGGTATAAACTGTATAATTTATATAAACTTTTACATACTCAACTTCATTTTTAGCAAGCCTTTTCAAAAAATTGCTTTCCCGAAACCGTTGCGCCGGTTTATCACGCCGATAGGGTTCGGGGATAAGGTTATCAGACTCAAACGGTTATTGGGGTTTTCGCTCAAGCCTTTTTTGAAAAGGCTTGGAACAAAAAGTAATAAATAAGTTCCCGAGTTTTTCCTTTCCGATGAAAATCCTGATTGCAGAATTTGCTGTCGGCACGGACATTGAAAAGTCCCTTATCCCGGAGGGAGCTGCCATGCTAAAAACCCTCGCGGAAAGCTTTGTTCGTCTTGGGCATGAGGTATACTATCCTTCAGCAGGTACGAAAATCTGCGCAGGCACGTGCATTGAATCTACAGCTGAAAATTTCATGCAGGTAATCGAGAGAAAAGCAAAAGACTGTGATGCAGGGCTGATTATTGCACCTGATTCTATGCTTCCCGAATTGAATAAAGTCCTTGAAGAAAATACCGTAAACCTGGGCTGTTCGCCTCAGTCGGCAGCCTGTTGCGCTGATAAGTTGATGTGTACGGAAATCCTGGCGAAAGCCGGAATTAAAGCCCCTGAGATTGCAAAAAAGGCTGAAGAAGGTAAAAAGTATGTTACAAAGCCCAGGTTCGGCTGCGGCGCAGAAGCAACATACCTTGTCACGGAGTTTGAGGACAACGAAGAATTTATTGCAAGCGAGTATGTTGAAGGAAAAACTCTGAGCGTAAGCCTTATCGCAGGAAAAAAACCGCTTCCTCTTACTGTAAACTGCCAGTTTATAGAGTTTGGCAAAAAAGAAGCCGAAACCATAGAAAATGAGAAAACAGGAGTTTCCGGCATAAAATATAATGGAAGCCTTACTCCTTACCAGACTCCAAGGCAAGATGAACTCTATGAAACCGCGATCTCCACAGTCAAATGCCTTGACTGTTTTGGATATGTGGGTGTAGACATCATACTTGCGGACTTTCCGTATGTAGTGGATGTAAACCCCAGGCCCACAGCCTCGCTTTTCGGAATTAACCGCGTTATGCGGGAGGAAATTGGAGACCTGCTTTTGAAAAATAAGTTTGGAGAACTTCCGGACTCTATACATATTGAGGGCGAATACCGCTTTTCAAAAGATGCGTTGGGCGAGCTTTTCGGAAGAGCTTGAAAGGTAGAATACAGATTGAAAAGCCGAAGCTTGAAAGATAGGGAACAGATTGGAAAGCCAGAGGCTTGAAAGATAGAGAACAGATTGAAAAAACATGATAAAGGGCTCAAAAATGAATTCTAAAGTTATCGGGCTTGATATTGGAGGAGCGAATACTAAACTTGCCTCCTCGGACGGAACTATTGTAGAACTGCACTATTTGCCCCTCTGGAAGAATACACGGCTTCCGGAAGTTTTAAAGGAAATCGCACAGCGGCTGCAGCCCGAAAAGGTTGCTATTGTTATGACCGGTGAACTTGCGGACTGCTTTGAGGACAAGGAACAGGGCATCCGCTTTATAATGTCATGTGTCAACTCTGCCTTTGGGATCTCAAATGTGTCTTATATAAACAGTCTGGGAAGGTTCCAGAGCGAAGCTGACGATCTAAGGGAACTTGCTGCTGCCAACTGGGCGGCTTCAGCCAGGTTGATAGGAGAAGAGATAGGAGACTGTATTTTTGTGGATGTGGGAAGTACCACAAGCGATATTATCCCTATCCTGTCAGGAGAACATAAAGCCGGGCTTACTGACTTTGAGCGGCTGGTCAGAAGTGAGCTCGTGTATGCAGGCACCCTCCGGACAAACCTTGCCGCACTTTTAGAAAAAGTAAAACTTGAAAAGGGCTGGTGCAGGACAGCTTCCGAACTCTTTGCTACAACTGCGGACGCCTATCTCCTGCTTGGAAAAATTGATGAAAATATGTACACATGCGAGACCGCTGATGGAGCAGGCAGGAGCAAAACCGATGCTATGCGCAGGCTTGCAAGGCTGGTCTGTGCTGACCTTTCCGAAATCCGGGAAGAAGACATCTACGAAATTGCATCCCAGGTAAAGGAAAAACAAATCTCTGTCCTGGCTGAGGCCATTTCCGAAGTTGCAGAAAGAAACGGGCTTAAAAGAATCGCAGCTGCAGGTCTTGGTGAGTTCCTTATAAAGGAAGCTGCAGAGCGGCTTGGTTTCGAATGCATCTCAGTATCCGGACGCTGGGGAGAAGAAATCTCAAAAGTCTTTCCGGCGTATGCGGCTGCCAGGCTGCTTTCCTGCAAGCCTTTTTAAAAACAACCCTTTTCAAAAAACTGCTTGCCCGCAACCCTTTTCAAAAAAGGCTTGACCGAAAACCCCAAGAACCGTTTGAATTTGATAACCTTATCCCCAAACCCTATCGACGTGATCACAACCCTTTTCAAAAAAGGTTTGACCGCAACCCTTTTCAAAAAAGGCTTGACCGAAAACCCCAAGAACCGTTTGAGTCTGATAACCTTATCCCCGAACCCTATCGGCGTGATAAACCGGCGCAACGGTTTCGGGTCAACGGTTTCGGGTCAACGGTTGCCTGAAAGGAAGAACTATGAGAGTGGTAATTAAAATCGGGGGAAGCCTTATCAAAGAGGCTCCCGAGCTTGTAGACAGGCTGGTAAAGGAATTTGGCTCAGGAATCCCGAAACTTCCAGAGGAAGCGTGTGCATCCGAAGGACTTTCTTATTCCATTCTAATAGTGCCCGGAGGAGGCATTTTTGCTGATGCTGTAAGGAAAACTGATGAAAGCTTTTCGCTGAGTGCGGATGCAGCTCACTGGATGGCTATACTGGGTATGGAGCAGTATGCTTGTTATCTTAAGGATAAAAGCCGCGCACGGGGGATAGATTCGATAGCCAGTCTGCCCCAGGGTGTATCTGTTCTTTTCCCATACAGGCTCTTGAGAACAGAGGATCCTCTGCCTCATAGCTGGGATGTGACCTCGGATACTATCGCGGCATGGGTTGCAAAGCAGATTGGGGCAACCTTAATAAAGGCCACGGATGTGGACGGTATATTCAGAAATGGGAAATTAGTCAGGGAAGTTTCTGTTGCCAGCTATGGAGGAAGTCGTGAAAGCTGTATTGATTCTGCCCTGCCGGAATTTCTTCTGAAAAACCGAATGGGGTGCCTGATTGTAAATGGTAAATCTTCGGATAGGGTAATTCAGGCCGTGTATGGGAAGTCTGTGCTCGGTACTGTGGTAAAGGGGAATATTTAAATCGTATATCGTATATGACTAGGGCAGAAGAAGCACAGCGTGTCCAAAAGCATTAATTAAATTCAGTTCATTAAATCTGCTAATGTTAACAAAGGTGCCCGGAAAAGCAGAAGCTCGATGCTTAAGGAAGGCGCCTGATTCACCGGCAACTCGTTACAAAATTTACTATTTGAAGTAACTATTAATTTAAAGTAACCATTAAGGAGAAAAAAAATGTCAGCACAAAAAGTTGAATACTGTACTTCATGCGGAATTCGCCTCGTGGAAAAGGGTTATGTAAAGTTTCCCTGCCCGCAGTGCGGATCAGAAATCGGAAGATGTGGAAGCTGCAGGCAGCAGGGTAACGTATACACCTGCCCCAAATGCGGATACAAGGCACCCTGATTCTGCAATAATCTCGAACCAGATTAATGCCGAAAATGTGAATGGAATAAAACTCGGTCAAAAAGATCAGATAAAAGTATAAGAGGAATCATAATGGGTGACGTTGCAGCAAAGATTAAAATTATGCCAGAAAGCGTTGATACTGACCTTGTAGAGCTGAAAGAGAAGATAAAGGGCGTAATTCCAGCAGGGGCGGATCTTCACGGAGATATTGTTGAAGAGCCTATCGCTTTTGGTTTGAAGGCTCTGATTGTAACATTAATCGTTGATGATGAAGAAGGCGGAACTGAGCCTGCAGAAGAAGCCTTTGCAAAAGTTTCCGGCGTTGAAAACGTCCAGGTTGTGGATGTCTATCGTATTTAAGAGGAGAAGAGACCCGGACAATGTGTCCGGAAAACAGTCTTTTCATATTCTCCTTTCTTGGGCTCGTAGATCAGGGGAAGATCGTTACGTTCGCAACGTAAAGGCCGCGGGTTCGAATCCCGCCGAGTCCATTTAATAACCTAATAGTCCTAAGCAATACTATTTCTTTAAGTTTATTTTTTACAATAATTATTACTTTCAATATCTGTATGTAATTCTATATGTAATCCAGCAACTTTTAGTTTTCCTTCAGAGTATCTCTTTCTCAAAGATATAATATATTTTCATGCGTCTTCGGTTAAGTGAGGAATCGTGACAAATTACGTCAATTTCCACAATATTTGTCAAATATTTTATAATATGGGCTGGAACAGGTATCGATTTCATGTAAATAGGCCAACATTTAAGGCTGGCTTCTAATGCAAAATCGATAACTTTCAGGCAAGAAAATTCCTTACCAGATGACCAATGTAGAGTAATTATAGTTTCTTCAACTGAATCAATGCCCAAAAATATAAACAATATTCATTGCCCATATCAGTATAAAAAGACAAAAAATAATGAAAGTTTTTCATTCTTCATGCATGTGTTAATAACTTATGAAAATTCCTAAAAAAGGTTTTCAACAAATCTTATCGCCTGTATGAGCTGAAGACGAAACGGTGATTCGTATTTTGTCTATCTAATTTCTTTCATTTACGTATCTCTCTTTTTGCCCTGTGATTCTTGCGCGGTTTACTGTACAACCTTTTAATCACTCTCCTTTTCTTTCAAGCTTCCCATAATTGCAAACATTGTTATGTTTTCACCTGTCTTTTAGTCCAAAAGAGATTTCACCCACTCTGGCTTCTTTGAGAGTGCACATCCCCCATTTGATTCCATGAGCTTATCACGATTCTCTCTCAGTGCTTTGAACAATCTGGAATTGAGAGCCTCTTTCAGCGGCATGTCCAGAATGCTGCATTCAGAGTACGGAGCGAAAGGGCAAGGCTCGACATCTCCAGAGGCGCTTATGTGGAGGAAGCCTCTTCCTGAAGAAAGGCAGCCTCCAAAGGCCTTTTCATCACCTGGGAACCCGATGTAAACGCCCGGCTGGCTTGCTCTGAAGGCAGCCATTTTAGTCAGGATCTCGTCTCGTTGCGAATCTGTAACCACCCAGTCCTCCGTACCTTTCATGACAGGGTTATACTCGACATAGATAAACGCTTTGCAGCCGTACTCCCGCATGAGCTTAACAAAGCTCTTGTCCGTGACGGTCTCGTAATTTGACTGGGTGACAGTGAGTGATACGCCAAAGAAGATGTCTCTTTCGTGAAGTTTCGCCATGTCTTTCATCAACCGGCCGTAAACACCGTCACCCCTGTGCAGGTCCGTCATGTTCTCTTGGCCTTCCATGCTGAGTATCGGGATAACATGCTTTTGTTCCTTGAATTGTTCAAGCACAGCGTCATCGATGAGGGTACCATTCGTGAATAATGTGAAGATCATATCCGGAAAGTTTTTAGTAACATCGAATATGTCTGGCCTGGTCAGTGGCTCTCCGCCTACAATTAACACAATGGAAACGCCCATCTCACTCGCCTGCTGTAGTACGCTCGTCAGACTGGCTGTGCTCATTTCAGGTTTTTGTTCGCGGGGGACGAGCCGTGAGTAGCAGCCCACACAGTGCAAGTTACATTTGTTGGTAACGCTGAGTATCATCACTGGAGGCACGTGGAGCCCCTTATCCTCGTTTTTCTGCCTTATTGAGGCCGCCTTTTTCTGTGCCATCGTGGCCCTGACGAAAAAGGCAGCCATGGCAGGTTTCTTCAAGGAGACATTCAGCGCATCGCTGAATATATTTTTGATGAGATCGTTGACCATGCGATTGAGATCGTTATTGTTTTCCATAAGAAATCACCATTAAACGTCGGCATTCTCTTTACAGGTAGAATATTCATTCCTGGACATCAGCCGGTACCTGTCCTGGCTGGTGGTTGTTTCTTTACACTCATAAACAAAAATATGGCTTGCTATTTAAATTCCTTAAGAAGCGTCTATCGATATAGTACATCTAATTCGCGGGTAAACCTGTTGCTAAAGGGTTATTTCATTCTGCGGCTTTTGTTCCGGATATGTGTCTGCAGGTTTTCGTCTTCTGCTGCACTGCCGGTCATGACCACTTTTATCTGATAATTCAGGTTATCTTCGGAATATCATTCCGGATGAAGGGCTGTGAATCACAGTTTTTGGCTCTCCGTTGTTTTGTGTGGATATCCTCATAATCTCCTCATAAAATCAATGGTCTTGAATTGAAAATCATCTTATCCATAGGGAATGACGAAAAGCCAAAGAGTATCCTCTTCAAATTAAATGGGTTTCCAACTACATAAAAAACGCACATGAAATTCTTATAATCACAGGCACAAAGAAATGAAAGTACGCGAAAGAACTTTTATGCTAAATATCAATGCAACTCCAGGTAATTCCGATTTTTCATGAAAATACTCCCGAAAATTGAAGAGTTTTTTGGAGGGGAATAAATTTTGCGCTGAAATTCTTTCGATGGCTAACTATTAGCTACTTTTACGACTCTATCTAATTATTTAATGATTTCATCTCAAAACAAATTTATTTCCACATCAGTAAGAGTTTTCAGAATTATTTAACATGAAAGTACTGCCATCTGCAAGCACTTTCGTTGATTGTGCATGTTATTCGAAGAATATCATGTGCGTTTTTCAGGATAAGAAGTTCTATTGATAGTCCATAATACAATATTCAGAAAAGTAATTTTGCGTTTTGGGATCCGCTCAATGATAGTTATTTATAATGTATTCTACATTATCAGTTATGGTAGAAAGACTATATTTTTTCCCATGCTCCTGGAACCTCAAACAAAATGCTTGAGCAATAAGTAAAGGGTGTGGTAAATGTTTGGAATAACATGTAGATATAAACTTATTCAGATCACCATAAACGCATTCAGGCAATGTCGTCTTCTGCATATTTATAACACCTCAGTGCCTGGACATTATAGACTTATCATAACTTTTGCGATATGACATTGTTGACTTTTCAGATAGGTTTTCAGCCACTGGGCCTGGAACTCCCCACCTGCTTGTTATTACAGGTGAGGAATTTACAGTCTCAAGTTCAATTAATAGATTTAGGAGTTTTTTTCTTTGCCTTTTGAACAAAGATATATATGGTGAACTTCTATTTAACACTATTCTTTAAATTAATAATACCTAATGTTATTATAATTCTTAATTGTATTACTAAATTGGAGAGGGTCAGTATAAAAACTACCACAATTTTCAGGTAATAAAACTGGTCAACTAACTTATTCTTATTGAGCTGGTCCCAAAACGCAAAATTGCTTCTTTGACTTTTCTTTCAAAGAAACGCGATTTTGACCATAATTTACAATAAATAAAAATAGCTAGTGTCGTGAAAATCAAGTTATGACTCACCTGATACCTGACATTCCGACTCCCTGCCAAACTAGAATAGTAATCACTTGATATTGGCCATTTTGCTAATGGATTACTGCCATAATTATACTTTTGTGATTTGAAATTACACAAAAGTATCAAAAATCGAAATGTGAGTTGCCATAGAACTCTCAATTACATTATTTACTCGAAAAATAAACACCATTGGGGCTTGTAAGATAAACTACCAGCTATACTAAAAAATGCGTGGAGAGAGTTAATTAAACTCACTACAGATCAAGGTTACTAGCTCAGAAATCACTATATAAAGCCAACCAAAACGGTTATATGAAGCGGAGGGCCTCAAAAACCCTATTTTTTGTATCTATAGAAATATTCGGGTCAGATATCAAAGTTAACTTTTAATATCTCACACTCTGGAAGATTTTCAATATGTACGCCTTCAAGTGTTCCCGTTACCTCAAGACTGTCAAACTCATTTGAACCGCAAAGTACGTCCTGATTCGGGTGCGTGCCAGGAGTGATATTGCAGCTCAGGACAGTTTTTTGCCCGGCCGACACTACAATTGGAAGCCTTGGAGATGCAGGGTGGTTCTTTGGAAGAACGATCAAGGGGGACTTGATTTCCCGGATCATAAAAAGAACGCATTTAAGCCCTTTTTCAGTTTTCTCATCCACAGATAGCGCAGAAGCAACAATCAGGTCATGGGGTTCAAGTCCGAGTACAATTTCTTCGTTCTCGGTTTCCAGAAAGAACTGCCCACGCGGACCCGCTTTCACAATAGCCACTGTTCCTGCTGTGCCGCGCAGGAGGATCATTTCACTGTCCTTCAGTGAAATGTCTTTAGAAGAGTTAGATTCTTTCATGTTAAAATAAGTATTTTAAAAATTCAGTCAATTATCAGGATTCTGCTACATTTTTAGACTGGCAGGAAGGGCATGTCACATTTTTGCCAATGCCTTTGAATCTGTTCCCACAGTCTTTACATACATAGTCTTTAACCGGCAAGTTTCCTTCCATATCCAGATCAAACGAGTCTCCAACACTACACATCATTGTCACCTCACGGTTTTATCAGGGGTTCAGTAATAATTATACTACCCACATATTACTACTCATACTTCTCCAATTAATACCTTTCCATACCAGCCCCAGGGGACTATTTATGCTCACAACTGTCCTATCAAGGCAGCGTTTCCTCAAATTTGTGTTTAAAAGAAACATACATTTAAAAGAGACATGCATTTAAAAGAAACATACATTTAAAAGAGACATGTATAGTGCACTTCATGCGCCTTCGGTTAAGTGATAAGTAGTGACAAATTGTCTTCAGTTCCATAACGTTTATCAAATGTTGTAATAGATTGTGAGATGGAACATGGTATTGATTTCATGTAAATAAATATGCCAAAATTCAAGGCCGCCTTCTGATGCAAAATCGATAGCTTTCAGGCAAGAAAATTCCTTAACCGATGACCAATGTAGAGCACTTAATTTTACAAACCTCTGGGAAACATCGTTTGCAATCAACGTAGTTTTTCTTCTTTTTCTTCTTTTAATTTTTTCCAGATCTTAAATCCTCCATAATAGGATAAGTAAATAAATCCTATTACGCTGCTGAGCCCATAAGAAATAAAACGCTCTAAAAAAACGAAACTGCTTGCAGATGCGAGGGACAAGCCAAAGTACAGAAGTAAAGAGATCAGGCCTCCTTCAATTATCCCGAGGCCTCCTGGGGTCAATGGTAGGGCTCCTAGAATGAAAGTCAAGACTGAAATTGTTACAATCAAGCTTAAAGAGAGGTCAACATTCAGGGCTAAAGCAACCAGTTTGAGGCGTATTACGTCAAGGGTCCAGACCCCACAGGATAGAAGGAGAACAGGAATAAAAGCTTGTTTAAATTGGTTCCAATTTTTCTGTATATTCCGAAAGAGAGAAGCTAATTTTGCTCGAAAGAACCACATTGCTATTCCTGCTGCCAAAAAGACTAAGAAAAACAGATGAATTGATTTTAACGTTAAATTGTCAATTGAGGGCAGGAGTCTAATCTCTAAAGAAGGGAATGCATATAGAATATAAATTGATAAGAGAAAAACAGGAATTACTTCAACCAATCTTTCAAAGAAAACTGTTTTAAAAGCGTTGACATAGCTTATCCCAAAAAGTTTGTTGGCCCAAAGAATTCTGAAGGATTCTCCCGTTGCCATGTTCCCTCCAGGAGTAACGTTATTTACGAATACTGCTCCGAAATAAATAGGAACAAGACTTGTGACTTTTAGATTGTAACCAATACAGTAGAGAACCTGCTGCCAGCGAACTGAGAATAAGTATACACTCAGCAAGTATACCAAGATCGCCAGAAAAACATAACGTAGCTTTGTTTCTCTGAGTGTTCCCAATATTTCTTCCAGAACAGGTATGATCTCTATCCAGTAACTGCGGACGAGATATGCACCTGCTGCGAGCAGTAAAAGGGTCACAATGATTTTTATCAAAGTTCCCATCTTCAAAGACATACCTCACAAGAGTTCAGAGCCACTTTTCTAGAAACAGTTTTTCCATTTAGCCTCCAAACTTTAAATTTACTTATGGGAGTCTGCCAGATATTATTTTTTGTTTTGCTCGTTAGATATTATTGCTTATTTTGCTCGTTAGATATTATTTTTTATTTTGCTCGTTAGATATTATTTTTTATTTTGCTTGTTAGATATTATTGCTTATTTGGTTTGTCAGATATTATTGCTTATTTTGCTGTCAGATATTATTGTTTATTTGGTTTGTCAGATATTATTGCTTATTTGGTTTGTCAGATATTATTGCTTATTTTGCTGTCAGATATTATTGTTTATTTGGCTTTTGAGTAATCTTAGCCACACGATACTTAGTATCCCTACAACAAATACGATTAGCAAGTCATCACCGTGCAGCAGTGAGAAACGAAACATACTTCTTAAAGCCGGCACATACAAAACCAGAAGTAAACCTGAAAGCGCTCCTGCTAGCACGTATCTCAAGGCTTTGTTCTCGGAAGACAACGTTTTGATAAGGCTCTGCGACCAGGAAAGGTTTGCCACAATTAAAGTAAGGTTTGCGATTACGAGCGTCGCAAAGGTAAGTGTGCGTGCGTCCACTTCGCCCTTGCCCATATATAGGGCATACAGGAAAACAGCAATCACTCCTGCAAGCATGCTTATTCCCTGTACCAGACTGAGAACCAGGTTTTTTCTTCCGAACAGTCTTTCCTGCAAGTTTCGAGGCGATCTGTTCATTATATTTTTCTCTTCAGGTTCAGCCTCAAAGACTGTTGAACAGGCAGGGTCAATTATCAGTTCAAGAAATGCTATGTGTGCAGGCAAAAGGACAAGGGGCAAATTAAATAATATCGGAAACAGGGCTAGTCCTGCAATGGGCATGTGGACTGAAAATATGTAACCTATTGCCTTCTTGAGATTATCGAAAATACGCCTTCCAAGCCTGACAGCTGCAACTATGGAAAAGAAATCGTCGTTCAGAAGGACGATTGATGCAGACTCACGAGCTACATCCGTGCCTCTTTCTCCCATCGCAATTCCAATATGGGCAGATTTCAGGGCAGGAGCATCGTTAACCCCATCTCCTGTCATTGCAACAACTTCCCCGTTTTGTTTTAAAGCATTTACAATTGTCAGTTTTTGTTCTGGTACAACCCTGGCGAAGATGTTTGTTACTTTTATCTTCTCTGCAAGCTCCTGTTGATCCATATTTGCCAGTTCAGGGCCAGTAATATATTTATCTGGGTTTTCGAGACCGATCTGCCTGGCAATATGCTGAGCTGTACCTGGATAATCTCCGGTAATCATAATGACTCTGATTCCGGCTTTATAACACTCCTTTATTGATTGGGCAACGGATGGCCGGACAGGATCGACAAACCCAAGCAGTCCTATAAACTCGAACTCGAAATCGTGCTGTTTTTCAGGCAAAGAGTCATCCTGAAAACTGGCTTTAGCTACACCAAGAAGCCTCAAACCCCTGTTTGCCATCTCCTGAACATGAGCCGATAACTCTTCTTTCTCGGATTCACTCAGATGGCACAGGTCAAAAATTGCTTCTGGTGCACCTTTTGTAGCAATAACGTATTGTCCGGAGCCTGGGGATTTCCATACGTTTGAAAGCGCAAGCAGGTTTTTTGAGAGAGGGTACTCCCTGACAGTTTTCCACTCTTCGTGGATATGTTCGGTATTAATAAGGAATTTTTCAGTGTTTCTTTTTATCTCTTTCTCAAGAGGATCAAAAGGATCTCGCTGGCTTGCCAGGTATCCAAACTCAAGCAATTCATGGAACTTCTCAAACAGGCATTTATTTTTCTCGAGTTCACAATATTCACCCTTCGAAAATAAGGAGTTCAGAATCATCCGGTTTAAGGTTAAAGTCCCTGTTTTATCCACGCAAAGTACGGTTGAAGCCCCAAGCGTCTCAATTGCAGGCATCCGTCGTACTAACACATTTCTTTTTGACAGTCTCCAGGCTCCCATACTCAGGAATATCAGTAAAACTACTGAGAACTCTTCGGGAAGAAGGGCCATGCTCAAACTCAGTCCTGCAAGCAAACCGTGAAGCCAATCTCCTCTGGTCAAACCGTAGACGACAACTACAACTGCGCAGAGTATTCCTCCAAAAACCGCAAAAGTCTTTATAATTTGGGCAGTTTCTTTTTTGAGTAGAGAGTCTTCTTCGGCTATCGTCCCCAGAGCTTTTCCGATTTTTCCCATTTCAGTATGTATTCCGGTTTCTCTTACCTGGGATACTCCATGACCCTGAATTACCAGGGTTCCTGAATATACAAATGGAAGATCGTCTCCTCCTGGCTGTTCAGGTTTTAAGGAGTGAGTTAAGCCAGCAAATTCACATTTTCGAACAGCCAGTGACTCGCCTGTGAGTAAGGATTCGTCCACCAGAAGATTTGTACTGGAAAGCACAACTCCATCTGCCGGTATACGATCTCCTTCTCTTAAAATTATAATGTCTCCTTTAACGACTTCTCTCCCTGGAATTCTTTTCTGTTCTCCGTTTCTTATCACAAGAGCTCTTGGGCTTGAAAGATTTTTTAAAGCCTCCAATGCTCTTTCGGTCTTTATTTCCTGGTTAAATGTTATACCCACGACCACAAAAACGAAAACTAGCAGTATAAGAGCATCTTTAACTTCCCCAAGGAATAGATAAATCGTACCTGCAATTAAAAGGAGAAGCAACATCGGTTCTTTAAGAACATTTAGAAAGATAAAAAAAGGGCTCTGTTTCTTCTGGGACGGCAGCTCGTTATAGCCTTCGTTCTTAAGTATCGCAGCAGCCTCTTCGTCTGAAAGCCCAGTTATATTCTCCGGATCGAATGTTGTTTCCATATTTTTTCATACCTGTTGTAATATCCCTTCTGTTTTTGGTTCTTTAAGTTTCGGAATGTTTATCAGAAAACGTTGACTTTTTTTTAAATAATTTTAAAATTCCAAAAGTAAAGATATTTCAATTTTATTATATAAGGCTATCCAGAAACAATTTTGGGATAAAGCACAATTTCATTTTGATACTATAGAATGATCATGTAAAATGAACCAATTTCGAAGTTGAATAAAATGGTGAGTCATTTGTACACAATATATAACTGAAATAATAGAAATTAAAACAGCGAAACAATTTCAGGTAAAACAGGGCTGCTCTGGCTGAAAATTGGCTTATACTTGTTCTTCCTGTGAGACAATCTGAACTCGTTTAAGGACTAAAAATACGCCCTTCAAAAATATCGGTTTTTAGAGCTTCGATTGACTTGCCTTCTCCTGATCTTTCTGAAAGTAAACCGGAACAGATATAAATTGATCAGAAATGGTTTTTTGCGTACACGGATATTAGGCCACTAGAAAAAAGTAGGGGTTGTACCCTAAGAGAAAAATTATAAGTGAGGTTGCTTTCCATGTGGACCATATGGAGCACAATAAGGAAATGTTATTCAAGTTAAAGCCCTTATTAGAAAAAGATTTTTTTTCCATTTCTGCTAATTGTTCATTCTCCCAATATTCTGACACTTTATATACCCCTATTATTATAATATTGGGATAAATTTATATTAAATTATCTATGAAAAATCGCAAAGAGCCAGCATTTCTTTTTTTGCTGTTTCTATGTTGGGTCAGGTCTGCTTTCCAGTTTAAAATCCCCTTGAAGATTTCAAATTGGCTCTGGTAATCTAAGAGTTCAAGAAGCTTGCAGGCTTGAAAAAGGCATTCAGCTTTTCAGGTTTTACAGCTTTTTCCTGCAGCATTCCAAAAATCTAATTTAGGAAATCCACGTATTTTAATACGGTTCTATATGGAAGCTATTAATTTTAAGAAAATAATGGTTGCAACCGACGGCTCACCCTGCTCATGGCTGGTTGCTGAAAAAGGAATTGAGCTTGCTCGGTTGAGTGGAGGAAAGGTTTATGCAGTCTATGTAGTGTCAACAGCCTACCTGGCTCCTATCAATGGGGATACCTTTCCTGCGAGTGTTGACCCTTACTGGGAATCGGTACATGAGGCATGGGAAAAACAGGGGCAACAAGCTGTAAATTCTGTAAAAAGCCTGGGAGAGAAGAAAGGAGTCAATGTGGAGCCCGTCCTTCTTGACGGCAATCCTTCAGAAGAGCTTATCCAGTATGCCGAAGAGGAAGAAATGGATATTGTTGTTATGGGCACACTTGGAAAGACAGGACTGAACAGGCTGCTTCTTGGCAGTGTCGCAGAAAATCTGGTCCGTCACTCAAAGGTTCCGGTTATGGTTGTAAGGGATAAGTGTGATTTATGAAATGAATTTTTAAAACAAAAAAAGAAAGCTAAAACTATTTTAAAATGAAAAATTAAAAGGGTTAGAGCTGCACGTAATGTGCAACTTCACCCAGGTCTTCCTCGATCCTGAGAAGCTGGTTATATTTAGCAGTCCTTTCTCCACGGGCCGGGGCTCCTGTCTTGATCATTTCTGCTCCGATAGCTACCGAGATGTCTGCAATTGTTGTGTCTTCGGTTTCGGCAGAGCGGTGGCTTACTATTACTGTATAGCCGTTTCTGGAAGCCATATTTGCGGCATCAAAAGCTTCGGAAATAGTCCCGATCTGGTTGACCTTTAAGAGAAGTGCATTTGCTGCTCCCATGTCAACGCCTTTTGAAAGCCTCTCAATGTTTGTGACAAAGAGGTCATCACCAACAATAATTGTGTCCCAGAGCTCATTGGTCAGGGCTTCGAAGTCCTCAAAGGCTTCCTCATAGAAGGGGTCTTCAATGGAAAGGATAGGATAGGAGTTCACAAGTTCGACGTAGTAGTCCATCAGTTCGGGAGCAGAGAGTTTCTTGCCATCGATTGCATAGGCCTCATCTTCGTAAAACTCGGAGGCTGCAGCATCAAGCCCAATTGTAACCTCGGTGTCAGTGTAGCCTGCTTCCTCAATAGCCTGGGCAAGGGCGTCAAGGGCTTCGGTTGACTCACTCATCTTGGGAGCATATCCTCCTTCATAGCCCACATTAGTAGAAGACCGACCATATTTCTTTTCCAGTAATTTTCCAAGAACATGATAGATTTCGGCTCCTATCTGGAGAGCTTCATAAAAGGTTTCTGCGCCTTTGGGCTGAATCATGAACTCCTGGATTGCAAGATCATTGCCTGCATGCTTGCCCCCGTTAAGGACATTCATTGTGGGCACCGGAAGAGTAAATGCATTTGAGCCTCCCAAATAGCGGTAGAGAGGAACATTGAGGGAATCTGCAGCAGCTCTTGCAACAGCCATGGATACCCCAAGAATTGCATTCGCCCCAAGGTTTGATTTGTTATCGGTCTCATCGAGCTCGATCATTAACTCATCGATTTCTCGCTGGTTTCGCACATCAAGCCCCAGCAATTCCTTCTGGATGATGGTGTTCACATTCTTTACTGCAGTGAGAACTCCTTTTCCTCCATATCTATTAGGGTCTGCATCCCGCAGTTCAAGGGCCTCGTTCGTACCAGTAGAAGCCCCTGAAGGAACACCGGCTCTGCCAAATCCTTTTGGCGTAAACACATCAACTTCAACAGTGGGATTTCCCCTTGAATCCAGGATCTCCCGAGCATGTATCTTTTGGATTTTATATTCTCCAGAATCCTGCTGTAGACCGATATACGACATTATTTCACCCTTTTTAATCTCTGATCTATCTATAGATATATTCTGTTATTTGAAGCTTAACCTTAATTCAAAGCTTATCCTTAATTTTGAAGCTTAACTAATTCAAAGCTTATCCTTAATTCAAAGCTAGTCTTAATTCAAAGCTTAGTCTTAATTCAAAGCTTATCTTTAATTTTGAAGCTTGTCTTAATTTTGAAGCTTAATCTTAATTCAAAGCTTATCCTTAATTTTTAAGCTTAATCTTAATTCGAAACTTAATCTTAATTCGAAACTTAATCTTAATTCAAAGCTTAATCTTAATTCGAAGCTTAACCTTAATTTAAAGCTTAATCTTAATTCAAAGCTTAATCTTAACCTAACCGTTAGATGTCCGAATTGTATTTAATTCTTTATCCGGTTAACGGAAATAATTTTAATTAAGTTTTACGCTATTGTTCCATAGGAAACCCTATTAACAAATGAAGGCTATATGTTGAATTTCCGAATTCAGAAATACTTTTGCCTCGAGTATCTGCATCCTTAGCTGTGTTAGTTCCGGAATATTATCCTTGGAGCATTTGCAAGAGATTTTCTTATTTTGTAACCCTTAACTCAGGCTTCCTGAGTATCAAGGAATGTCCATTTTCCTGCAGGCACTAGCTTTAAAGGTTTTGGTCAGGATCACAAAGCCAGTTTTTACAAAACCGTTTTTTTTCCAGAGATTTGCTAATATTAGTATTTATACTAAAACTTTCCAAAAAAAGGTATTAACACGGTTTGATAGCCAATTAACTCCTTAACAATACTCAATTTATTTAAAAAAACAATTTTATCTACATAAAATATATAAACCTGAAAGTATTATTCACATTCGATGACCGACGATTCTCCAGTTAATTTAACCGAAAAAGAGTATTCAATCATTGACATGCTCCAGAGCCTGGGACTCCCGAGGACAGAAGCCACCGCAATCGTGTGTCTAAAAGATTGCAGTGAACTCAGGTCTCTTCATATTGAACTTGTATCAGGGCTTAGACAACCGGAAGTAAGTGTAGCCATGCGCCCCCTACGGGATAGAGGCTGGGTGGAAGAAAGGTCTGAAAAAAAGAATAAAGGAAAAGGCAGACCTGTGAAGTACTACCAGTTAACTTTGCCCTTTTCACAAATTGTAACGGTCCTTGAAGAAGAGTTTTTAAAAGATAATAAAGAAAAAATAATTGCACTCAAAAGGCTTCGGGAACTGGAGAATACATTGCAAAATTGAATTTGAAGAAGACTGCCAGACAATATTGCAGGACTATATTCTTACTTCTTACCTTCCTACTCAAACTTTTGAGTCTTTATTAACTCTTCTTCTACCAGAACGTCATTTCATATCTAAAACTTGCTCAAAAGCTACTGGGGCAAAACCCTGTTCCTGATCTGTAATTCTTCTGGCAGAAAATCCCTCTAGTTCGAAGACAAAAGCCTCAATTACCATAAAAACTTCGCTTTCTCCTCTCAAGCACCCAAGTTTTACATTGTCTCCCCTGCCTGCACCTGCATGCAGATGGATCTTAGGCTTTCCTTCCATTAAAAAAATATCTCCAATTCCCAGAATCTCGTGTGCATTGTCAAAGCCGGACCATACAGGTTCTGGAGGGATTATACTTTCTTTAGGGCCTGTGACAAGTTTTGCTTCTTTTAATGCGCCTATCAACACAAAAACAGCAGATTCGATGCGCTCCAGTTCAGCAAGTTTAATCAGTTCCAGAATCAGGTCGTCTCCAGAATCGATCCTTACGGTAAATACTCTACCTATTCTTCCTGTTGCATATTCCATCTTTTTATCCTCACTGATCTGTGATTTTTCCGTCCACAAGCCTGATAACCCTATCAGCTTTTGATGCCAGGTTCTCATTATGAGTAACCACAATAAAAGTCTGATTATACTCCCTGTTCAGTCGTCTGAGCAGGTCATAGATAAGATCACCCGTTTTTGTATCAAGGTTGCCTGTGGGCTCGTCACCAAGCACGATTGCAGGAGAACAGCTAAGTGCCCTTGCTACTGCAACTCTCTGGTTCTGCCCTCCTGAAAGTTCACCGGGCTTGTGATCCATCCGGTCTTCAAGTCCTACCTCTTTAAGGAGGTTTTCAGCAATTTCCTGTGCTTCTTTCCTGCTTTTTCCCGCAATCAAGAGCGGCATTATTACATTTTCCATAGCCGTAAAATCCGGGAGCAGGTGATGGTACTGGAAGACAAAACCAAGCATTCTGTTTCGCATCTCAGAACGTTCCTTATCCGACATATTTGTTACGTCTTTACCATCGATTAAGAGCGTCCCAGAACTTGGGGTGTCCAGCAGGCCTATCATGTGCATAAGTGTGCTTTTTCCCGAACCCGATGGTCCTACAATTGCCACGAATTCTCCTTTCTTAATTTTCAAGTTTGCATTGTCGAGGGCGCGAAATTCCATTCCGTTTTTATATATTTTTGTCAGGTTTTTAAGCTCGATAATTGGGCGTTCTTCAGTCATGCTTTTCCTGCATTTTCAAAATTATAATAAAAAGAGGGGCTTTTAACTAAAGAGCTTTTGGGAAGAACACAGAATCCCAAGGAAAAACTCTATTTCGAGGGAACTTTCCTTTTGTTTGGCATGAAAATGTGCCATCTGCAGGCATTTTCATTTCTTTGTGCATGTTATTCAAAGAATATCATGTTCGTTTTGAGAAGAAAATTCTACAAAGGTTGGAACTCTCTATTGAATTTGAAGAGGATACCCAGGAATCATTATTCAAAGACAAAGAAAGATCGGCTTCCTAATTATTCATTTGTTTATAAAAATAGATAGATACTAAATTTAGAAAAATTTTTTACATCATAGCGGAAAAATAGATTTACTTATTTAGTGAGTATAGCCCGGCACGGATTCGAACCGAGGTTGCAGGATCCAGAGTCCCGCATGATTGACCACTACACTACCGGGCTTCGATGATTTTTCGCTGTGGGACGCATTTCTTTCGCCCTGAAGCGTATCTTCTAAAGGAAGATTTTATATAAATACCTTTCGGCTGAAGTGCTTGTAAATATTAAAATGAAATGTTGAGATGAAATGTTGAGATGAAATGTTGAGATGAAATGTTGAGATGAAATGTTGAGATGAAATGTTGAGATGAAATGTTGAGATGAAGTGTTAAAATGAGATGTTAAAATGAGATGTTAAAATGAGATGTTAAAATGAGATGTTAAAATGAGATTTTTTAAAGTCAAATGAAAAAGAGGAATTATTCCTTTAAAGGCTCTCTTCAGACTGGTTGAGAACTGCGGTCCACCACCAGCGAGCCATATCTAAAAGATCCTTTGAGAACTGGCCTGAAAGCCTGTACTCCTTATCTTTTATCGAAATCAACCCGGCTCCAAGCAACTTGTTACGCATCGCATAAAATGAGGCACGCCCTATCTGAAGTTCTTCAAGAAGGTTTTTCCATTCATCAGTCCGGATAGCACTTCCAGCAGCCTGACGCTCTTCTACTAGAGTTAGGAACTTTTGACCTCTTACTGCAGTGGCATCTTCTTGAAAAATGCGTCGCATAAGGGTGTAGTATGGGTCCCTTGAATGGCTTATTCGAGAATTGGAATCCGATCTTACGACAATAGTAGTTGCTGTTCTGGGTGCGTTTTTAACGAGTGACATCGTCCATCAGACATTTTAGGGTGTAATAGTAAATTTATCAAGCCGTGAATTCAGCAGATTCTTTAGGTGAAGTTACAATCTTCATCAGCAGATCTACATATTCTTCTCTCAAAAGGTAAACCATAGGGGTTTTATAGGATTCTTTATGCGCTCTTAGAATTCCAAGCTTCGAATGGATATATCCTACCATGGATGCAACCGTATTTCGAGATACATTATACTTACTTGTAAGCATTTCATGCAGCTCGTCAATAGTCGCTTTTTTTACCTTGATAAAAATGCACAGGATTGCCCTTCGATATCCACTGGAATCAACTTCTAGAAATTTCTCTAACCTGGATTTAATTTTAGCTCGGATGGATACCATTAATTACCACCTTTACTGATGTAGTAAACTATGTAAGTTATAGATCTATATATAGATTTTTAAATTTATTCGTTGTGAGGGGGATGGACACGAAAAAATTGATATCCATAAACAATATTATATTAATTCAAATCCAGTTTTTTGCGTATATAATATTGTTCTTTCTCTGATATATCGGTTTTTGTGCCCCACCTGCGCTGGACATAATTTGAATATTTTTTGAAACTTTTTTATTGTAAATATCATAGTTTTACACATTATTATTAAATGTTTTATTAAAAATTAAATAATAAATATCTAAAAAGCATATCCTCTTCCATGCGTCTTTGGTTAAGTGAGGAACCATGACAAATTGCAGCAATATCTCAACGTTTGTAATATATTTCAATGAGTTGTGAGATGGAACAGAGTATCGATTTCATGTAAAGAGGCCACAGTTACCTGACCCTGTACACCTGTTTTTGTCGTAGCAAAGTACTGCAGTTACTCCTTTTTTGGCTGGACTTTTTTATGAAGTCCTTACCGATGTTTTTCCCTCCATCAAAACTCATTTCTTTGATTTCCCTATAAAAGAGCTTTATAATGACTTTCTCTGAGTTTATCAATAATATAGGATATATGAGGGTCAAGCTTGCTCTTTCTTCCGGGACGTTTCTGGGGTTCAGGCAGGGTTTTCAGCCGAAGATATTTCCTCACAGTTTTCCTGTCAAAACCCGTTTGTCTGGAGATTTCACTGATGCAAAAGCCTTGTGGATACTTCACCGGCCTTGACAGAAGATATATACTCTTGTTAGGAATTGTGGGAAGGCTCTCTGTTTTGTGATGTGCATTGTATCGAGTAACACAAGATAAAGAGCACTTATTTTTATTTACTGTCAAAGTCAAGAGGTAACATTGCGAACTATAGTGCCGTGACTTGACAAAATAAAACGAGTGCAGTGAGAGTTTACATGTAATTTACTGCCACAGTCATCACAATGATTAGGGTATGATATGGAGAATAGGATATGATGTGGAGAACATAGAGTATTATTGATTTCCAACCAAAACCCTTGACAAAGGAATTATTATTTTGCTGTCAACAACCGTTTTTACCATTGACTTATCTATTGCGATTTTTCCTTTTCCTATACGATTTTTCCTTTTGCCATACGATTTTTCCTTTTCCTATACGATTTTTCCTTTTGCCATACGATTTTTCCTTTTCCTATACGATTTTTCCTTTTCCCACACGATTTTTCCTTTTCCCATAAATAAAAAATTATCTCAATATAATTAAAATTTTATTGTTTTGCACGATTTCGAGAGAAAATCTAATGGCCAGAAAATAATAAAAAGTCTCAAGAAAACTGATTATATGGAAATTGGGCATCTGGATATTGGGGAGTGGGGGGTGTTGGGGGTTATTAAAAAAGTTAAAAGGTCTTATCTGACCTTTCCAGATGCCCACATCCTAGTCTACCTCATGATATATATAATTTAAGTCTACTTGTTTCTCCCGGAAGTACCTCATGACAATTGTAAGTTTTTGTTGTTAGAGTTCTAAGTTAACTACAAAATGGGTTTTCTAAGCCCTGTTTAGTAGAGCAGAAAAGACCGGAAAGAATATTGTGATTTTGTGGTTGCGAAGTAAATCCTAGAAGGACTCCAGTTTTCTCTGAGCCTGAGAAAAACTCGGAATATAAAGCCTGTTTTGAGTGAATTTCAAAAACTTTCACATCTGATAACCTGATGACAAGATCTTTAAAACCGGTCCGGTTGAGTAAAAATAATACTACTTTATAATAAGTCAGCCCTTCTTGAATGTAGCTCAGTATCTTAACTATAACTAAGCCCTCCTGATCAAAGCGTAGCGTAGTTAAAAGAGCTCTGTCCCTACTGGATGGAATTCGGAAGGCAAAAAGTGCCTCATCCTCCCCAGACGGAACTCGGGCTGCAGAGCCACAGCTCTGCTGGAAAAACATTTATTATGCCTTGTGATATAAAATTACTTACGAATAATAGCTAACCTAAACAGAAACGAGCCGCTGATCTATTGACAAAAGACAAACGGATAAGGTTTCCATCAGGCTCATATCAGGCTTTTTATGAAGGCGTCCTATACAAAATAGACCCTGAGAATGACACCGTGGAAATGACCCAGAAATTGAATCCAAGATATAGCCCTGAGAGCAGTGAAGAAGCTTTCAATCTGGCAAATAAGCTTGGAGTAGAAGGAATTCAAAAAAGAGCCAGGTTATTCTCAAAACTCCTTCTTATTTCAATACTGTTATTCCTGTTTTTGATGTTTTTCCCTGCTCAGCCATCTACAAAATCCGAAAGCTTTCTGTTATCAGCCGGAAGATTCCTAACAATTGTGTCAGAAATCGTTTTCCTTTATATGTTTGGTTATTACAGGGCAATAACGAACTATTGTATGGATTCATACTGCGAGAAATGCAGGAAGCATTTAGTTTTTGAGGAATTTCAGGTTCCACTCGTAAAAGAAGAAAGCAAAATCGATGCCTATACAAAAACCCTTACACAATACTGGCACTGCATAAATTGTGGGCGTGAAGACATAAAAGTCGAACCTCAATACATAGACCACCATCACGAGAAAAGGCAAGATAATTTAAAAGAAGACACCTGCGAGGAATGCGGGGAAGAGCATGCACTAGAAGAATATAGAAACATTGATGTATTAAATTACATTTTCAAAAAGAAAATCAGGTATTTTAAATGCAGAAACTGCGGCTATCATGAAATCAGAATAAGTAAAAGGTTCAGAATTATTTAATAGAGTTCTTCGTTGTTTTGTGTGGAGATCCTCATAATATTCTCATAAAAACCAATCCGTTCTTGAATTGAAAATCATCTTATCCATAGGGAATAACGAAGAGCCAAAATTCTACAAGGCGTACAGGAAATCTATTCTTCAATCCAGAATTCACCGATGCAGAATCATACAGAAAATATTCTTTAAGAAAAAAATCCAGATTTGATTCTTTGATTTCGGCCTACACGCTTTCCAGAACCATGGAGAGAAAGTAATATATACTTCTAACTTATCAGGGGAAGTATGCTGGTTACTTCTTCTCGAAAACCTTCTGCAAGAACCAGGGCACTTTGCAAGTTGCTTTCGCGGTTTATGGCTGGCAGATGTATAACGCGCGGAAAAATGGGCATGCAGGAGCTTCTGGAGTTTGCGGAGGGCGGGCCTCTCATAGTTGTAGGAGAGTACCATGGAAATCCCGGGGAACTCAGCTTTTACGATGAAGTCGGAAAGCTCCTTTTTTCACTCAGGTTTACGGACTGGTACTCCAAGGAACTTGATTCCTACTGGTTTCCCGATATCGAGCCTAGGCTTACAGGCCAGGGAGAGATTGCGGACGCCTTTGAGGCTTTTTTCCATTTTCAAAGGGTTGAGAGCGATAAAATCGATCAACTTCTTCCCAGTTCCATCTTAATAGCGATTGGGGAAAAAGATATTGATTTTATAGGCAGTGGAAAGTCCCTTTTTAAGCTTAATCTCAAAGGTTTTAAAAAGTACTGACCTCCAAACTTTTTCCAAACCCTTATATTTAAAGCCGATTTTTATAAATTGATTTTTTATGATAAGAATTTTTATGATAAGAACTTTTATGATAAGGATTTTTATGATAAGAATCTTGAGACAATTCTCATAGGAAATTGGAAACCGATTTTCCCTTACTTACTTCAAAAAAATTTAAAACTGATTAGAGGTAATCCCTTGAAACTTTTCGCAGAATTTACTTTTGAAACTGAAGCTGCAGAAACGATTTACAGGTCTCTCCTGCCCGAACTCGATGACAATTTTTCACAAAGGTCTGCAATAGGCCTGTCTCTTGAAGATGCAAATAAGCTGGTGCTCAGCGTAAAAGCTGAAGATGTGGTTTCCCTGCGTTCAGCCCTGAATACATGGTTCAGGCTTATCCAGATTGCTCAGGAAGTCCTTGAAACCACGTATGAAGTCAGTTGTTAGTTCCAGCCTTTTGAATAATCACTTCCCTGCAAGCCTTTTCAAAAAAAAGCTTGAGCGAAAAACAATACTTAATCGAAAACTGCGAAATGTTTGAATAAATATTTGAATTTAAGTGCCTTGTCCACATCCTCCCCTTAGGCGTGATAAACCAGCGCAACGGTTGCAGATTAATGCTTGTAACCAAAAGGGCTGTTTTATAAATACTCCCATTACGAGTATGATTCTCGTTAGGGATGGCGATGGCGTTGAAGGCAGAGGATTCAGTAAAAAGCGAAATCCATTCTGTAACGGAATGAATAAGGGTTCTAATTTTATCCTATCTGAAAGGATGCTGACTGCGCGCCACGAAAGCACGCCCATGAGGCAGTTTTGTCTCATGACGTGTAGCTATGCTGCAGAGAAGATGAGGGAAGGCTCCTCGAATTCGCTTTACAGGAAGTGATTTCAAACTTCCATAAGCTGTTTAGCATGAAAATGCTGCCATCTGCAAGCATTTTCATTGTTTACGCATGTTATTCAAAGAATATCATGTGCGTTTTGGTCAAAAGCCACGGTATTGAGCGTTATGGAAAAGGCAAAGATAGACTTCGTCAGGTACGTGCTCTGGAGACGAATGCAAATGGACCAATGTTGGCGTGTCGAAACCTTGATGATGTCATCAAAAAAAGTGAAGAATTTCTTTCAAAGCCAATTGAGCATGAAATTACTTCCTTGTTTGTTGACGCTACTTGCCTCAAAGTAAGAAATGGACTTCATTACAAAAATACAAACAATATATGACTTTTTTTTAGCTTATAAGTTCTTAATGAACCTTAATAAGTATCAAATGGATTATAATTACTTTTTTTAGAGATTAAATCTCAACTAAAGTATGTTAAAAAAGAAGACTGCCATAAAGCTTCAATTATACAAGTATGATTATATTTTATTTAGCTAATTTAGGAATTGTTGACACAGAATCAAGGACTAAGAGCCAAGGACTAAGAGCCAAGGACTAAGAGCCAAGGACTAAGAGCCAAGGACTAAGAGCCAAGGACTAAGAGCCTGTCCAAAAATGGCATGCTGTAACTTTCACAATATCTAAAACCTGAATGGTTACTCCAAAACTATAGACCTCCTGTGATTTTTTTCAACATTCATTGCTGACTTTTCGGATAAAATCTAAGTTAACCAAAATAGGTGACTAAGTTAATCAAAAATATGGTTTATGCAATTGAACTAACAATAATCGCTGGTAACTGCACTTTCTTTTTCAACTGCATAGTTCTAAACTTAGTCTTAAACTGATCAACAAAAGTCTGTCGTGTACGTGAGTTGTTGATCAATTCCGAAAAAGCAAGTACATTTGTCTGATTTGAGATAAATGTGAAAAGAGGCTTGTGCATATGTTTTCAATAATACACACTGACTGACAAAAAATCTTTATAGAATAGTATTGTTACAATAAAAAAATAAAAAATGTATCAGAAATTCTACTCATAGTCTGTTTTATGGCTAGAGCGATAGCTGGAGAAGTAAGTTCACATGCAAGTAACAATGGAAAATAGACAGTTATAAAATAATACGCAATTTTTAAAAAATCATACAAAAGTTTTATTATTTTGGTCTTGATAATTATTTTAACCCTTAAAGTATCCAATTTGGAGTTAAAATGGACGCTCAGTATGAAATAACAGTAATTATACCTACTTTTAACGAAGAGGCCAATATTGCTGACATCATCGAGGCTGTGAATTCAACTCTTTCAGCAAATAATATTCGTGGTGGGATTCTGGTTGTTGATGACGAATCTCGGGATAAGACTATCGAAATTGTTCAGAATCTCACATTGAAATACAATAATCTGAAGATTATTGTCAGGCATGAAGACCATGGACTCTCGCAATCCGTAATAGAAGGTTTCAAACAGGCGAATTCGGATATTTTTATAGTAATAGACGCCGATTTTTCCCATCCCCCGATGTTAATTCCCCTTTTTTACGGAGAAATAAAAAAAGGAGCCGATGTTGTCATAGGAAGTCGATATATCCATGGGGGAAAAATTCAGCAGTGGCCCCTTAAGCGTCGGGTTCTCTCTCTTGGGGCAACAGGCCTGGGAAGGATACTATTTCCTGAAATTACAGACCCTGTAAGCGGATTTTTTGCTCTTAGAAAAGAAGTGATTTCTGGAGTTCAACTTCATCCCCGAGGGTATAAGATCCTTATGGAAGTTCTTGGCAAAGGGCAATGGAAATCAATCGTCGAGATCCCGTTTACATTTACGGACAGACATAATGGAGAGAGTAAGCTTACTTTCTGCATAATAAGCGATTATGCAAAACAGATTTTAAGTCTCGCTGAATATTCTCTGACTTCCCGCAATAACCAGATCTGGAACGAATGGAAGAAAATGGCAAAATTCGGTTTTGTTGGATTTTCTGGAGTTTTGGTCAACGTAGGTTTTCTGTATTTATTTACCGAATATCTGGGTCTTTATTATATCACAGCCAGTGTAGTAGCAATCGAAATAGCTATTTTAAATAATTTTTTTCTGAATGATTACTGGACATTTGATCTAAAGGATGAAGTAAATTCGTTTACACAGAATCGTCTTAAGCGGTTTTTTTCTTTCCAGTGTGTTTCAATTATAGGGCTTATAATTAATATAGGAATATTATACACTTTAACAGACTTTTTTGGAATTTATTATCTTGTTTCGAACCTCATAGGAATATTAATTGTTTTTTTCTGGAATTACCTGGTGAACAGGCATACTACATGGAAACTAAAAACTTATAGTAATTATTCAGCAAGTAAAAGCATGTTTGTTGATACTGATTCTAAGCAAGGCATGTTTGTTGATATTGATTCTAAGCAAGGCATGTTTGTTGATATTGATTCTAAGCAAGGCATGTTTGTTGATACTGATTCTAAGCAAGGCATGTTTGCTGATATTGATTTTAATGAAAACGACAAATTCAATAAATAACTAAGGATAATAAAAAAGCAATCAGTAAATAAAAATCAAAGAAGTCAATTGTTTTAGATGCAGGCTAATTAAAAAATTGGGATGTTATTGTGGACAGAGAAGATCTATTAATGAAGAAGCTGCCAGTTGTCGCTTTACTCGTGCTAATCACCGAGGGATTAGTCTGCAAGCTACTTGTTACACTACATCTTCGTCTGAATAGCGACAATACTAATGCTGGCCTCATAGCGATGGAGTTCTGGAAACATCATAACTATTTGTTCTCAGGCATTTATCTGCCTTCCCTGGATCCATACTATTTTACTGAATTGATACCTTTTCACCTGGTCCTACAGAGAATCACCAACTATGACCCAATGGTATTGCGGCTGACGGTTTTTATAATTTTTATTGGTGTTCTGGCAATATTCTCTGTTCTTGTTTACAAAATCACAAATAAAGGACTTATTCCATCCCTTGTTTTTGCTGCTATGCTAGCTAATGTAAATATGACAGCTTACGAAAATGTTTACGCCCTAGCTTTGACTCACACTGGTACTCTATTCTTTACAGGCATCCTATTACTTTTCGTGTTATACCTAAAAAAGGCCAGTACATTACAGCTTAGTTTAATCACAGTTTTAATAGCGCTGGTGGTTCTATCTGATACCATCGTGGTAGCATGGTTCGTTTTGCCATTTCTTGCTGCTTATTTTCTAGTTAATCAGGGCAGATCCAGGAATCTAAATATGTGGGTTATATCATGGACGCTTCTCGCTGGGCTTGTCTCTGTCATTAAATCCATGTTTATTGACTACCTTGTACCTAACCCGTTCGCTGTTCAGAACCAGGCTAGCATATTCTCCAACGCTTTAGAAATTTTCCGTCAATTGTCACTGTATTTGAACACAGGCTTATATCATGTACTAACTGAAGGACAGACCCCTTCGTCGATAGACATATTATTTACGCTGATTTTTTTAACAGCCCTTTGCATCGCTATTTGGAATCTGGGGCATGCTACCAACCATATTATGAAAAGCTTCGCTGTCATAATGGCGATATCAGCCGCGCTTATGTTCACCGGCCTTACTTTCACTAGTTTAAGCGAAGGAACTTACAGATACCTCGGATTCACAGCCATTTCGGTCTTCATGATCTTATCTTTCTTCACAAACTCAAAAAACCAGTTGTATATTTTCCTCATTGCCATTCTCTTAATATCATCTGCCACTGCTAACATTTCTTCTGTCGCAAATTTAGATTCTCAACCGAATGCCAGAGTAAATGAACTTGTTGATTACATGGAATCCAACAATATTACCTATGCATATGCTTACTATTGGGATGCCGGCATAACTACATATCTTGCAAACGAAAAGGTGATTGTCCGTCCAGTCATTTTTACGGATAGTGGCTTTATCCCTTATAAGTGGAATTCTTGTGTAAGGTGGTATGACGAAAGACCCACTGAGTACTTCGTTATTCGTAATAATGACTCACAATCGAATACGCCTGATGCCTTTGTTACTGCATATAAGCCGGATAGGGTGTTGTACTGCGGTAATTATACGCTCTACCACTATAGCGGCCTTAATGCGACATCTGTGTACGATACATGGACTCTAGACGAGGGAAATAGTTGGCTGCGTTTCAAGCAAAGGTACCTGGAAGGGTAAAGCACTCTTTTAAAAAGTAGTGTGTGAAAAATGAGAAATTATAAACAGGAATTAAGATTTTAAAGAAAGAAATAACCTTTTTGGAAAAAATATGATTTTCTGAAAATTTCTTTTCTTCAACAAACTACTTCTTTTCTTCAACAAACTACTTCTTTTCTTCAACAAACTACTTCTTTCATTTAACAAAATAAATCATTTCATTTGGCGTGAGAGTTAATTCCTCATTCTCTATTCCTGCCTTTACAAGCTTTTCGATTCGTTCCTTTGCGTTTTTGCGTGTGGTTTTTATTCCGAGCACTCTCGAAGTCTGGACAATAAGATCTTCAAGAGGAGTTGAATACTGGTTGTACAGGACAAAACGGATAGCTTCTTTTATTTCCTCGTCACAGATCCACTCGATTTTTGCGGATTCATCTCCCTCACGCCTGCGCAGGAGACATGCAGGTTTCGAAACTGGCCAGTAGAACTCGCCTTTGGCCTTGATTTCTCCGGAACTTTCGGCAAGATCTGCAACATTATTTATTCGCTGCTTGATTTTCCCGAGCATTCGGGAAATTCCTGTATGCGATTTTATTCGCTGCTGCAGGAGTTGTGCGTGAATGGGCCCTTCACACGCTACAATTCTTAGAATCGCCTCCTCAAGCTGCTTATCCGAAACCTCCGAAAGATCGCCGGTTTGCGGAAGGCCTGAGGAAAGGCAGACCTGGTAAAGGGGTACGACATCTTCGAGTGAACTGGATTTTCCGGATAGATTTTCAGGCTCTTTTTTTGAATTACCCAGTTCAGGTTTTTTTCCTGGAATTTCCCGGAGTTCGACAGTTCTCGATCCGGTATTACCGGCCCTGAATTTTAAGGAGCTTCCAGTATCGGGTTTCTCAAAAAACGTTCCTGTTTTTTCAGCCGGGGCTGAAGAGAAGGGTTCCTTTGGGTTTCTGGTTTCTGCCTTATACGTATGTTTTAGAGCAGGCTCACTTAACCGGGTTTCAGTTCTTCTTTTTATATCATGCTCAATTACAGGCTCTTCTTCGTGCTTAACTTGAGTTTCTGAGTCCCATGTCCATTCATAACTGTCATCTCCAGCTTCATAATTCTCTTCCTCTAAGTCTGGTTCGGGTTCGAAATAGCCTTCTGAGCCGTAAATATACGCAAACTCATTAATTCGCTTGCGTTTCTTTTTTTCAGGGCTTGCGCTGAAGTCAATCTCAGGGTAAGCCTGGTAAAAACTCACTTTCTCAGGCTCTGGCTCAGGTATCAAATCGGCTTTGTTTCCCTTGGAGTGAGGATCTACACTGAATTTAAGGAGTTTTGATTTTTTTGACCTTCCTACAGGCTTCTTACGGGAGTTTTCATCGGCTACCAGAGCCATCGACCTGGCTCTTACATCTATTTCGGGCAAGAAATCTGTATCTGATGGGGCTGTAAGTCCTTCTTCCAGTTTAAAAAACGAGTCTGAATAGGGTTTTTCAGCTTCAGCTCCAAAGGAGGGCTCCAGAAGAAGTTTTGCCTCAAAAGTTTCCGAAAGGCAGGCTCTATTATAAGATCGACTTTCAAGTTCGTCCTCATTCCCATCTTCACTCTCCACACTCACTGCAGGCGAGACCGGAACCCGGGATAAACCCGGATTTGCAGGAGAACTGGAATACCTTCCTGCAGGACTTCGATTCACAGGCCCAGGCCGGGCAGTCGGCTCATTAACCCTCGAAACCTCAGGTCCGATTTCGGATATTGCCTGTATTTTTGCCTGTTTTATAGCCCCATTCACAGCTTCAAGCAGTTTTTCCCTGCTCTCTTTCGGATGTAAGTACCAGTCCGTTGACCAGACCCGGTAGATCCTCCAGCCCAGCCCTTCAAGCACCTGCTGGCGCAGACGGTCGCGGTCCCGTGCAACATGCAAGGAATAATAGCTTTTTCCATCATACTCGATCCCAAGCACATACCGCCCTGGATGGGCGGGGTCAGGGACTGCAAGGTCAAGCCTGTATCCTGCACAACCGATTTGCCTGTGGATTTCGCAGCCGTTTTCTGCCAGGAAATTGTAAACTGCCTCTTCAAAAGGCAAATCGAGTTTTTCCCTGCGGTATGCAGGTAAGGGAAGCTTGCCGCTCTCTGCAAATTCAAGGAAGACTTTCAGGGCCCGAAGCCCGAAAGGTGAGTTTTCATCCAGCTTCAGGTCCCTTGATGTGAAATTTGCAAAAACAACGCATTTTTCCCTGGCCCGCGTAATAAGCACATTCAAGCGCCTTTCCCCTCCCTCACGATTAAGCGGGCCAAAGTTAAGGGAAAGCTTTCTGTTGCTGTCAAAGCCAAAACCCACGCTCAGCAGTATAACGTCCCTTTCATCGCCCTGGATAGTTTCAAGATTTTTAACAAAGAAATGCTCACCTTTTCCATTTCCAGAGTTAAGGTCAAGTCCGGGATTTGTTTTAAGTAAAGCCTCGATTTCTTCCTGGATAGCTTCCTGCTGTTTTATATTGAAAGTCCCGACTCCCAGGCTTTTATCAGGGTACCTGCTGAAGTGCTCGAAAACAGATCTTGCAACGGCTCTTGCTTCTATCCGATTGGCTCCGCTTTTACCCCTTTCATAAATTGAGTCTGGAAGATGCACAAACTTCAGCCCAAGTTTTTCGTCTTTTTGCATGGGGGAGGGATAAACATAGAGACGGTTATCGTAAAACTCCTGATTTGAAATTGCAATGAGGGACTCGTGCCTGCTCCTGTAGTGCCAGCGCAGGGTCTTTACCGGAAAACTGCGTTTGCACACATTCAGGATACTTTCCATATCTACGGCTGTAATGCAGTCATCAGGCTCGCTTTCCGGAAAATCGAGCACAGTATCAAAAAAGTCAGTCGGCGGAAGTTGTTTTGAATCTCCCATTACTACGACCTGCTTTCCGCGCAGGAGAGCTCCAACTGCATCTTCGGGTTTGACCTGGCTGGCTTCGTCAAAGATAATCACATCAAAACGCGTGCTTCTGGGATCAAGGTACTGGGCGATGGAAAGCGGGCTCATAAGGAAACAGGGCTTGATTTTTTGGATCAGGCCGCCTGCCTTTTTCATAAGAGTGCGGATAGGCATATGCCCTCTTTTCCTGTTGAACTCATTGAGCAGAATGCCCGCCTCTGAAGATCTTGAGGCTCCTGAAACTAATTTTGGGGTTTCCTCATAAGCCGAGCATACAATTCTTTTTCGGTTTTCCATAAGGACCTTTTTGTCAAGTTTCCTGAACTTGCCAAGTTTACCTTCGTGGAGTTCCCGGATAAAAGTCGAAAGTATAGGCCTTTTCCTGAAAGTGCGATTCAGGAGGATTTCGGCGTAGTTTCCTTCAAAAGCAGGAATTGCGTCACACACTGCGAGTTTTCCGGATTCAAGGTCTTCCATTATCGGGGCTGCCTTTGTTTCAAGACAGACCTGCCTGTAACAAAGATACTGGCTCCAGAGCACCAGGGACGAAGTCTCGTTTTTCCAGCAGGTTACGAGGGTTTTTAATGAACTTAGCTTTGCGGCTTCCAGGCCTTCTGGGCACATTTTCCCAAAATCTGCGCCTATACGAATCCCAACTCTCTTAAATGACTCCAGAAACTCCTGCGTTGCGGCCAGTACATGGCTGGACGCAGATTCGATTGCTTCGCTGTCAATTCCAAGTCCTATAAGCCTTAAACTCCTGTCTGTGAAAGTGCCTTCTTTCAGATACTGCTGGAAAAGAATTATCCATTGGCTGTATTCCTCAAGCTGTTCAGGATCGCTTTCAAAGCCTTTCCAGTAATCTCCAAAGTATTTTTCTCCTTCTGCACCCGAATTTTCAAGTTCCAGCCTGAGGGCTTTGTATTCGGAAATGCCGGTTAGGTCAAGCAGGATTTTACTGTTTCTGAAAGGCACTCGTGAGAGATAGCAAGCTGAAATTTCTTTTTTGAGCCTCCTGTATTTCGGGCTTAAAAACTTGAGGAGACTGCCGGAAAGCTCCTCGAATTCAGAGGTATCAAGGCTAAAAATCTCAGGGCGAAAAGTTTTGTCCGCAAAAGTTTTGAGCTCAAGGTATTTCCTGAATTTTGAAACCAGAGTTTCTGCCTCTGTTATTGAGTTTTCGGATTCATATCCCAAATTCTGAAGCATTTTTTCAGGGATGGTTTTTGAGTTTCCAAGGAATTTTGCGGCATTGATTACGGTTGCAATTCCCTCGAGAGTGTCAGGTTTTAAGGTTGCAGAAAGGTCATTAAGGGTTTTTATGGCGGTTTCAAGGGTCTCAAAAGCCTCAGCGCATTCGTCTGTAAAGGCTCCGATTTCTCCCAGATCCGAAGGCAGTACAAGCCCTGGATCGCAGCCGTACCAGGGATTTTTCCAGACCGGCCCGAGAAAAGGAAGTACCTGACTCAGTTTTTCTATAACAGCTTCTGCATCGGCCCAGGCTTCAGGATCCCAGGTTTCGGGTTCTTGAAACTTATATAAGGGCATTTTCAGGCCTTTTGATTCAAAATAAGCCCTTGTTTTTTCCCGAATGCCATAGAGGGTATAGAGGCTTGGGTAGATTTTTCCCGCAGGTTCCCCAAGTGATAGGGCATACTGGTTGAGTTCATGTTTTAGCTTTTCGAGCTCGTTTATATCTCTGTCGGGGCGTATGGGGGAAGGAGCTTCGCGGTTCAGGGTCTTTTCCAGCTCTTCGAGCACGGCTTTTTTGCGGGTCTGGTTGCTGTGGATCTCCAGGCAGAGTTCTCCAAGGCCGGCAGAGTCCAGCCTGCTTTTTACAACCTGAAGGGCAGCTATTTTTTCACTCAAGAAAAGTACGCTTTTTCCCTGGGCTATAAGTTCTGCAATCGTATTTGCAATCGTCTGAGACTTGCCGGTCCCGGGAGGTCCCTCAACAACAAGGTTTCTTCCGGCTTTCACATCTTCAATGACTGCAATCTGGGAAGAATCTGCGTCCATTATCTGATAAGTGTCCTTTGCCGGAAGTTTAAGGTCAACCTCTTCTTCCAGAAAACCGGAAACCTCACATTCTGGGTCTTCAGGGTTAAAGACCTCCTGGATCAATGGGTGGTCAGCAGGAGACATGTCTTCAGGCCAGGTTGCAGGGTCAAGGTCCTTATACATGACAAATTTCTTGAAGTTAAAAAGGTCAAGGCAGATTTCAGGCAGAAGTTTCCAGTCTCTATTTTCATGAATTTCTCTGGATACAGCCCTGAAATATTTCTCAATCCCCGAAGCTTCCTCAGGCATTTCAAATTCAGGAATCGTGATTCCGAATTCTTTCATTTTTGCCTGTAGGGTAATTGAAGTGAAGATTTCGTCTCCTGTCCACTGGATGCTGAAAATTCGGCCTTTGCTTATGCGTTTGAGTTCAACGGGAATAAGAAGTAGAGGAGCTTTCGGATTTTTTATGGCCGACCGGCTTTCACTCCACTGCAGAAAGCCCAGTGCAAGGTAGAGAACAGGATATCCCTGTTCTTCAAATATGGAGTTTGCCTGGTTAAAGACATAAAAAAGCTTTTTATCTAGGGTTTCGCTGTCATCAGGGGTTTCCAGAAAAGTTTCGGAGCGAGAAGTATGGGTTTTATCTTCGGATACCAGAATATTTCCTATTGTTTTCAAAAGCCGTTTTTCCTTTTCAGAAGCCTCGTATTTCTCCCCATTTTCACTTTTCCTGCCTTTTCTTAACTGAGCTGTTGCTCTGAACCTCATCGATTTTTCCTGGAGGACAAAGAGTTCGTAAATTTCCTCCGGGCTCCTACCTGTAATCGAGATGGTCCTTTTCTGAGAAGGGCGGTAATTGAGAAGATTATTTCGAAGGGACAGATCAAGCAAATTCTGCCTCAGGGCTTCCAATTCCTTAACTACGTCTACCATAAGAATACCAGGCTCTTTTGAAATAATCTGTGAAATATGCTTAAGATTAATAGAATAAAGATCACATACTAATAAATTTTATTAGTTCCAACCGGAAACAGAGCTATGAATAAATAAAAAAATACAACCCGGATGGCAGAGAACTCATTTAAGAATGAAATTCTTAAGAATAACACATTTAAGAATATTTTTTTTGTTATATCTGAAAACTATTTCCTTATTATTAGAGTTTTTCTAAAAATTGCGGTTATTCGTATTTTCGTTATATTTCAGCCTTCTTGAGTGTTTTCAAAAAGCTTGCTGGACTCGAGATTTTCACATTACTTTTCCCGCTTCTGGTAAGCTAAGGGACTGCAGGCAGTTTTTCCTTGAAAACAGGTTCTTCTTCGGTTTTGCTTTCCTCCTCCAGACTTGCCAGGAAAGAACTGGAAAGGATAAGGGCACATCCAAATAGGGTTTCAGCGGATATGGGGTCTTTTAAGAGCAGGTAAGCGAAAAAAATCGCACTTACAGGTTCAATCAGGGAAAGTATGCTTGCATTCTGGGCTTTGACATGTAAAAGCCCTGTAAAGTAAAGAATCGAACCTACTGAAGTGATTGTTATCCCTAGAAAGAGGAGAACAGGTAGGTTTTCAACAAGAGCTATTACTGATGCCTGTTTTACAAAAGGAAGCAATAATACAAGCATTACGATGGTTGAGATAAAAAGTTGTTCTAAACCTGAATACTCATTCCTGAGATCTCGGGAGGTAATAGTAACGCAGGCGTAAAAAAAGCCTGAAAAAAGTCCCATAAGCACTCCAAAAAGATATGCTGGCTCAATTCCCGACCCAGAAACAAGGTTTTCAGGGCCTATTACCATTACTACACCCGTAAGAGAAAGAATAAGGGCAACAAGGCTCTTTTTGTTATGTTTCTCCTTCAGGAAAAGAGGGGCGAGCAGCAAAACGTAAAACGGAGCCGTATAAAGTAGAAGTACGGATATTGATACATTAGTAAAGCTCACAGCCATGTAATAAGAAACCATTGCACCTGCATTGAAAGCTCCAAGCAGTATCAAGTTTTTTCTTTTACCTCGGAGCCTGATTCCTGACAGTTTTCCAGTAACTGCCAGATAACCTGTAAGTGCGAGAAGCCCGAAAAGAAGCTGGTAAAACACAACAGCTCCTGCGGCCATATTCTTTACATACATGAAAAAAATTCCTGAAAATCCGTAGATGACAGATGCGGCAATTACCTGGATATTTGCTTTTATGTGCTGCGGCTCCATGACCTCTTCAAATATGTATTTCTGTTAAATAAGATTATCCTGAGTATGTTGAAAGTAATATCCAGACAGCAGACTATTAGCAATATCCAGACAGTCAGACTATTAGCAATATCCAGACAATCAGACTATTAGCAGTCGGCATTTTGTAAACAGTAGTCTAAAAACAACCAAAAAACCGTTTTATAAAAGAAATCTAGATAATCTTAAAGTTCTCAAAACAGGATAATGCGGATAGACGAGTGCGGAATAGAATGATTAGTATCGAATATGCAGGTCCTATAATAGCTCTTGTTTTAAAAATTATATAAAAATAGTATTTTTAAGGTCCAGATGTGTATCTGGATTACTGAATAATTTATGGTCTTAATTGAAGTTAACTTGCACTTTTGAAGTTAACTTGCACTTTTGAAGTTAACTTGCACATTATCAAACTTTTACTGGCTCTTTTTCATTCCCTATGAATAAGATGATTTTCAATTCAAGACCGTATTGGTTTTTATGAGAATATTATGAGGATATCCACACAAAATAACGAAGAGCCATTTTACTTTTAGATCCCTAAACTGTATTTTGTCACATTTCTTCTTTTAGTTTCTTCTTGTAATCCCGGATGCAGTTGCTGAAGGGTCAGAGTTTCCGAGCCTGTTCTTTACTCCAATTAACCGCACAACTACCATACTGATCTCAAAAAAGAACGCCATGGGCACGGCAACCATCATCTGACTGAAGACATCTGCCCCAGGAGTAACTACGGCTGCAATAAACACGACAAGGACATAAATATGCTTGCGGTACGTCACAAGAGTACTGTATTTTACAAATCCATTTCGGGTAAGGAAAGTAAGTACTATAGGGAGTTCAAAGACCAGACCAAAGATTGCTGTAGTCGTTGCTATAAATGAGATAAACTTGAAAACCGAATAAGTCGCAGTCACCCCTGAGTCTGCTGCGTCAATGTAGAGGAACTTAAGGAAGAGAGGCAGCATGAGGAAATAAGAATATGAAGCTCCAATGACGAACATGACAATGACCGCTAGACTCAGGAAAACAAACTGGCCTTTTCCAATAGATATCGGAACTTTAATTGAGTACCGCTTCGAGATTGCCCTATAAGCATAGAATGCAATTAGAGGCAGGGTGATGAGAATTCCTATTATAATAGAGAGCTTTAGCTCCAGCATCATTACCTCAAGGGGAGATACATACACCAGCTTTGCGCCCTCTGGGAGAAGATCAACCTTCATTCTCTCAATTAGAGGGCCTGTAAACTGGAAAGAGAGAATAATGCCTGTGATAAGGACCCCAGCAATCACAAGTAACTTATTTCGCAGGGTCAGCAGAATTGCACTGAGATTTTCAATCGCTTCAGACATAATGAGTACCTATCCGGGAAAGCAAAAGAAAGTTTTTTGTCCTATTTAAAGAAACCTTATATTCACCGCAGTGAGATCTATTCATTGCAGAGATTTTCATATCAACTTTCTTTTTACCTATTTTGTTTTTTCGATTTTAGGTTTTTTCGGTTCTTTTCACGGAATCCTTCAAATTTTCCTGAGACTGCAAGCCATTCAGAAGATTCAATTGATGAAAGTCACGAAATCTGAGTATGGAAACAACGGGTTCAAGTATAGAGAACCGGGAAATAGCAGTTGTTTTAATAGGTGATAGTATTTATTACGAGTATATTATATTAATTATCTTAATTCGTTTACACAATCATCAATTAATTATCTGAATCCGATTATATTATTTGTTATAACTAAATTTATATTAATTGAATAATTATAATACATAAATTATTTTAAGTAAATTATAGTAATCGTCAGCATATATTAATCAAACTCTCTTAATCGTATTATATTAATAATTTTAAGTAATTATATATCATTTCAAGTGATAATGTCAACCATTTTAAGTAATTATGTTAATCGTTTTAAGTAATTATGTTAATCATTTTAAGTAATTATGTGAATCATTTTAAGTAATTATGTTAATCGCTTCAAGTAATTATGTTAATCGTTTTAAGTGATTATGTTAATCATTTTAAGTGATTGCATTATTAATGGCTCAGTACTATAAATGCTCAAGTATGCAGCTTTCAAGTATGCAAATATATAGTAGAAAGATATTCTGAAGAGGGATCGTAAAATGGATTGTGAAGATCTCTTTCACCGGGAAATTGGAATACCTCCGAAGAGTTGCAGATTTACATTCTATATTATGTTCCGACATTAATATATTTACCTAGATAGATGTAAGAGCGGAAAAAATGAACTCACAGAACACAGGCAACAGACCAACAGCTTCTACCGAAAAAAACTCGGGGATGAACTCTTATCCTTCCGGTGTCCCGGGAGATAATGAGGAACCTCTCATGGTTCACCTGTTAGAGCTCAGAAACCGTCTAGCAATCGTTTTGATCTGGCTCTGTCTGGGAATACTTATTGCTTTCCCATTTTCAGCAAAAGGGATGCTGATTGTCTGGAAGGAATTTATAAATACTGACTTTTACATGACGGCTTACTCACCTCTTGAATGGACCTTTGCGCGCCTCAAGCTCTGCCTCGTTTTTGCTCTGGCCACTTCAATCCCTCTGCTCTTCTACGAGCTTTACAGGTTTGCAGGCAAAGGACTTTATCCACATGAGAAGCGCTTTTTCCTCAAGGTCATTCCTCTATCCTTCCTGCTTTTCATCTTTGGGACCTCTATAGGGTACTTTATCGTCCTGCCTGTCATGTTCAAATACATTCTATTTTACTCGGGAGACATGGCTACAGCGCAGCTTTCCGTTCAGGATACTCTCTCAGCAGTAACTACAATTCTGTCAGGTTTCGGAATTGTATTCCAGCTTCCCTTGCTTGTGATTTTTGCCGTGAAAATGGGGCTTATAGAATACGAGACTCTTAAAAAGCAAAGGATACTGGTCTACAGTGTGATTATGGCAATTTCACTTTTCCTTTCGCCTGATCCTACATTCATTGCCCAGATCCTTGTGGCGTTTTTATTGGGAATTCTCTTTGAGTTCAGCCTGCTACTTATCCGGCTATTTTGATAGCTAGTTTGCCTATTTATAGGACCCTTTATTTTTAAAAACAGGTGTTTTTAAAAGGATCTCCGAACAAGCCAGTCCTACCGATCTTATTACAAGAACTTTTATATTTGATTGTTGATAATAACCAACAATGATAGGCACACAGGAATTAATAGTAATTCTTATTGTAGCTCTCTTCCTCTTTGGGCCGCAGAAGCTTCCTGAGCTTGCACGATCGTTAGGAAGTGCAATGGGAGAATTTAAAAAAGCACAGCGCGCTTCTGAGCTTGAGCTCAATCAATTTGATGCCTACACCAGAAAAGCTGCGAATACAGCTGCTTCTGAGGAAAAAGAGAAAGGGACGGAACAAAAAGATACTCCCAGCAGCAGTAAAAAAACAAACACCGATACAAAGCTGGAAACCGGTACAGAATTGAAAACCGATACAGAGCTGAAAACCGATACAGAGCTGAAAACCGGTACAGAATTGAAAACCGATACAGAGCTGAAAACCGGTACAGACACGAAAATCGATACAGATCTGGAAAACAAGCCGGAAGCCGGAAAATCTGTTTCTGAACAGGAAGAGCTCCGGAAAATCTGAAATCCAGGATTAAATCGGGATAAAAGTAGATAAACCTGAGTCGAAAACCAAAATGGGATAAATTTAATAAATATAAGAAGCAAAATAAAAACTATTAAATATATAAAATCTGCAAAATAGTAAATAAAAATAGAAACTTTATATAACATAAAAAATCTTAGCTTAACTTATAGATATTTACAATTTTTAGATCATTATCACCTGCTGAATTATATTTATTTAAGAAAACGAAAAGCTTGAGGTTAAGCCATGATAGGCACACAAGAACTCATAATGATTTTTGCAGTAGTTGTACTCCTTTTCGGAGCTACTAAACTTCCGGAGCTAGCCAGGTCCATGGGAAGTTCAGTGGGCGAATTTAAGAAAGCTCAGAAGGAATCCGAGCTAAACCTTAAAGAATTTGAAAAATCCATAACAGAACCCACAGCTCCAAAGAGCAAGGTACAGGAAACTGCCCAGAAACTTGGGATTGACATAAAAGGTAAGACCGATGATCAGCTTCTGGATGAGATCCAGAAAGCCGCAGAAAAACCAAAAGAGGTCTCAGAACCCTGAAAAATCCTGAAAAGTGAATTTCTTTTTTCTTTTCATGGCATTATTCCAGGTTTAACCTTTTTTAATGAAGCCTGTCATTTTTATTTTAACCGATATTTTTATTTTTTTCCCCGCCTGAATAAAGGTAGTGAAACAACTTAATAGGAGTGCTTTTGTGGCAGAACTAATCACTGAAGTAGACAAAAACGATAACGTTCTCGGGCTGCGCGAACGAGAGGAATTTTATTCGGGAAAGCATATCCACAGAGCTGCCCAACTTATCCTTCTCAACCCTGAAAATAAAATGCTTATCCAGAAAAGGGCACCTCAAAAACGGTGGTTTCCGGGCCGTTATACATATTCGGTAAGCGGTACTGTAGCAAATGAGTCTTATGAAGCCTGCATGGCACGGGAAATGCTTGAAGAAATAGGAATCTCGGTTCCCTTCCAAAAATTATTTAAAATTCCCTGTATCATCGAAAACAAAGGAGCCTTCCATATGGTATTTTCAGGCCTATGCTCGGAAAAAACTGCAAGCTTAATTCGGCCTGACCCGGAAGAAGCCGTATCTGTAGAATGGGTTGAACTTGAAGAACTGCACAGGGCTGTCAAAACTGAACCTGAGAAATATACGCCTTCCCTGCGAGAAGGAATTATAAAAATTTTCCACGAAGGGTGCGAAAAATATATTTTTTGAGATATAATTTTTTCTGGTATTTTATTCTTGGTATTTTATTCTTGGTATTTTATTCTTGGTATTTTATTCTTGGTATTTTATTCTTGGTATTTTATTCTTGGTATTTTATTCTTGGTATTTTATTCTTGGTATTTTATTCTTGGTATTTTATTCTTGGTATTTTATTCTCATCTATCGTTTGCTGAATAATCCGCTTAATAGTCGTATTCACCCGGTGCATGTTTTGAACCGGCATATTCACCTACAATGGGAATGTGTTCCCCACATTTCGGGCAGGTTTTCTCAGGTGTGATCTCATACTTTTCAATGTCGAAATAGCCACGCTTGATCAACATTTTTCCGCAGTTCGGGCAGAAAGTATTGTTGCGGTCACTGCCAGGAACGTTGCCCATGTAAACATACTTCATTCCTTCTTCAGTTGCAATTTTACAGGCTTCCTGCATGGTTTTTACAGGCGTCGGGTAGAGGTCCTGCATCTTGTACTGGGGATGGAAACGAGTAAAATGCAGTGGAGTCTCAGGTCCGAGATTTTTATACACCCATTTTGAAAGTTCCCTTATTTCATCAAGGGAATCGTTTACACTTGGAATAATGAGGTTTGTAATCTCAACATGTATTCCAAGTTGTTTTGCAAGGGCAGAAGCTTCGAGCACAGGGGCGAGTTTTGCGCTGGCGACATCGTGGTAGAATTTTTCAGTGAATGCTTTGATATCGATATTCGCGGCATCCAGATAGGGTGCTATATTCCTGAGAGCATCAGGCGTCATATACCCATTTGTCACATAGATTGTTCCAAGCCCTGCCTCTTTTGCCATTTTCGCACACTCATAGGTATACTCGTGCCAGATTGTTGGCTCATTATAGGTCCAGGCAATGGAGCTTGAACGTGAGAGAAGCGCCCTTTCAACAAGTTCTTCAGGTGGAATATCCATTGTGTAAGCATCTTCCAGGCAGACCTGAGAAATTGACCAGTTCTGGCAGTGCTTACATCGGAAATTGCACCCTATTGACCCGACAGAATGAACATAAGACCCTGGATAAAAGTGATAAAGAGGTTTTTTTTCGACAGGGTCAACAGCCTCGCTTGAGACCGTCCCATAAATAAGAGTATATAGTTTTCCGTCCCTGTTTTCCCGGACTCCGCAAAAGCCCCTTTTTCCCTGGGAAATTTTGCAACTATGGGCACAGAGCTTGCAGTGTACTTTATTATCTCCGATTTTCTCGTAGAGCATGGCTTCTTTTATCACAGCAATCCCCATTTAGAAATTGCTTTACAGCATAATAATGTTGCTGTTTCATATTTTTCCAGTTTTTCGGGAAGAAATGGTCAACTTACGGGTAAGTTTCTGCACCTGGTAATACTATCTGGAACAATAGGGTTTAAAACAAAGCTATCCGAAAAAAGCGATCTGGAACAAAGTGATCTGAAACAAAGTGATCTGAAACAAAGTGATCTGAAACAAAGTGATCTGAAACAAAGTGATCTGAAACAAAGTGATCTGTAACAAAGCGTTCTAGAACAAAGCGACCTGAAACACAACGGTCTGGAACAAAGCGATCTGAAACAATCTCATGCTTTGATGCCATTGCCTGTGCAGAAAAAACAGTTTAAAATTTGTTTTCCACTTTGAACCTCATGCTGAACTCGGTTCCGTTTTCTTTCTTCAGTTCGATTTCGCCTTCCAGCTGATTAACCAGAATGCTTACCAGTTGCAGGCCAAGGGTTTCAGGATTTTCGAAGTTTATGGTTTCCGGGATACCTTTCCCGTTATCCGAGACCGTAAGGTTAAATTCTGTACTTTTGCCTTCCGGACCTTTCTCTTCTTTGAGGCATCCGGACTCGTTGTTTCTGGAAAGTCTGATCCGAATTTCTCCGTTTTTCCCGTATGGAAACGCATGCTTCAGGGAATTTGAGACAAGTTCATTGACAATTAGCCCTAAAGGCACAGTAATATCCATGTCAAAGAAAATATCCTCCTCCAGCTCCGTTTTGAGACTAATAGCTGCATCTCCAAGCCTGTAAGTCTGGAAAAGGTTGTCGATGAGTTTCTTAAGATACGGTGAAAAGTTAAGCTTCTCAGTTCCTTCTCCTTCATGCAATTCCTCATGGATTAGAGCAATGGAGATTACCCGGTCCTGGCTTTCCCTGAAGGCTTCAAGGACCTCAAAATTCTTAACGCATTCCATGCTGTTGAACTTTTCAGCCTGGAGGTCCAGCAGGGAGGAAATTACCTGGAGATTGTTCTTGATGCGGTGGTGAATTTCTCTCTGGCGGGCAATTTTAATGTTCGCAAGAAATTCCTCGGTTTCCTTCCTTTCGGTTATGTCGTAAATCGTGCCCTGATAGTATTTCGGTTTCCCATCTTTTCCCAGGACTTTCTGGTAAATTTCGTGTAACCATCGGATTTTTCCGTCCCTGTGTATTATGCGAAAATCAACTTTAGTGTGTTTTATAAAAGGTGAATTCCGAATCCTTTCCTCTTCTTTGAGGAGTAAAGGCAGATCCTCAGGAAGGATTATCTCTTTCCACTTAGCCCTGGACATAAGTTCTTCTTCGGTATGTCCTGTGATCTCTTCAACAGCTCCGTTCATGAATATGGGAATGAAATTCTTGTCTGTCTGGAAAGCAATCCCCTGAAAATTCTGTATGAGAGAACGATATTTCATTTCACTCGCTTCAACTTTTTCCAGCGTGCATTTCCATTCTGTGATGTCTTTCATCACACCAATAGCCCTGTAAACTTTCCCCTCGTCATCTTTTAGCCAGACGCCCCGGGCTTCAACGTATATATATTTTCCATCTTTCTTCCTGAACCTGAACTCTGCATGAATTCTCGCTTTTTTCTTGAAGAAGTTCTCCATACTTTCAATCGTCTCGGTCCTGTCTTCAGGGTGAAGATGCTCTATCCAGAACGATTCATTAAAGTTTTTAAACTCTTCAGGAGAGTATCCTGTTACTTCCCGGATGGCTCCTGCCCATTCTACTTCGTGTGTATCGGGCCTGAAATCAAACACTAATTGCCCTGTCTGCTCGGTTGCGGTGCGGTATCTTTCCTCGCTTTCTTGCAGGCTTTTGCTGGCAAGTTTCTGTTCTGTTATATCTTTTACTACTCCAGTGACCCTGCTGATACTTCCGCTTGAGCCCAGTATATCGGTTCCGCTTTCCTCAAGATAAGCATAGTCGCCGTTCTTTTTTCGGAACCGGTATTCCAGATGGAAGTTTACCCCGTTTTTCATATGGTTTTCATTGTTTATCCAGAGCTTATACCTGTCCTCAGGGTGAACGTATTCCATCCATGAGTTCACACCTGCATCTTTTAATTCTTCAGGCGTGTATCCCGTAACTTCTTCAACCGAGCCGAGCAAGTCTACTTTATCAGCCATCATGTCGCAATTGTATACCATGTGCCCTGTTTTTTCCAGAATGGTCTTGTACATTTTCTCATTTTTCTTAATTTGTTCATTCAATTTATTTTTGGAACTAAGGCTCTCTTTCAGAATGTTTTCAGTCTTTCTGAGCTCGGTTATATCCTGCATTACAGTAATAATCCCAATAGTCTCCCCATTCTCGTCGCATAAGGCTGATTTATTTAAAATAAAAGTTTTTGTTGTCCCGTCCGCAACTATGAGTTCCTGTTCTAAGGTTCTCGTTCCACCATGATTCAGGATTTCATTTTCGATTTGGGCCCATTCGTTACATCTTTCCAGGAGGTCCCTCTTTTTTACAATATATTTTCTGGGACTCTCTATAAATTTCCGGACGAGTTCGCGGAGTGTTCTCCCGATAATCTTTTCTTTTGGAAGGCCAAGCATCTTCCTTGAATGCGCTTCATTTACTAGAAGGAAAACACCATTTTTATCCTTGTATGAAATAGGATTGACCATAGTGTCAAGTATATTTTCTATAATATGAGGACTATCCAGAAAAATAAGACCTGAGATCTTGCTTTTTTCACCAGATACTTGAACCTGGCTACAAGCCACATTATTTGAGGCTTTTAGCTTGTTTGTCTTTTTATCTTCGTTTACCAGTGCTGTCGTTCCTTCCTGACATTCTGGTTCTTCATCATAGTCCTTCATTTTTCTTCCCCAGAGTTTCTCGAAAATCAAGTTTTTTGGCACTCAAATTAACAGATAGGCTCTATGTTTTTAATGGACGGAATATCTGGTTAAATAAATATTGATAAAGTTAAAACAAGTTTCCTGATGTTTTCTATGTTCAATTTACAATAAATCAATAAATTAAATTACATTTCATGATAATTAATAGTTATCTCTTCAGGAAAGAAAGGAAAAAGTAATTTTTGAAATTCGGAAATAATAAAAAAGTAACTGAGAAAAAAGTAATCTTCTTCAGGTTGTCTCAAAACTCGACCCGTTTCTACAATTGGGTAATTGGAATTGTTGACTTTAAATTCAGATCGAAGATTATTCTGAAATTCAGGTATTTATTTGCCTTGAAGTATAGTACATTATCCTATTTGTAGAATCAAATGTAGTTTTGAGACAACTTGTTCCTGCAAATTTCAGGTTGCTTTCCGTGCAAACACAATCCTTGAACCGTCCGTCATGTCAAGAGCACGGAAGACTTCAAGCCCATAATTGTCAAGCAGCTCTATATACTCATTAAAGGGGACGCTATTTTCGAAACTGTAACCTGATCCTCCTTTTTTCACACCTTCAAAAGTCCAGAGGTTCCAGTCAAGGCTGAGAAGTGGGCTTGATTTTATTTTTTCGTCAGGCATCTGCCTGGTTACGAAAATGCCTCCAGGGTTTAAGGCTTCCGAAAGCTTGGGGACAAGGGAAGGCACTTTTCCGCCGGGGTTAAAGGAAGAAAAGATAAGGTCATAGCCACTTCCGATTTCATCTTTAAAAAAATCTCCCGGAATTGTACTCACTCTTGAAGCCCCATATTTCTCGATGAAATATCCTGTTTCGCCAGTAACGGGTGGAAGGTCGAAAACAAAAGCCTGAAGGTCTTCATTCAGCTTTGAAAAAGCGATTGCATAAAGCCCATGCCCCCCTCCTATGTCAAGCAGCCTTTTGACATTTGTAAAATCAACATTTTCCATGACAACAGTTACAGTTTCCTGAAGCAGACCACAGCGTGCGTTTTCAGCCATACAGTGGACAATTTCCCCAAAAAAAGGCCCTTTCTCGACAATATCGGGCCCCTGCTTCATAATCTGAGGAATGCGAGCCCAGCGTTCAACATTTCGAATCCTTTCGGCAAGGTAATGCTGCTGAGAAAACGGAGAACTTTCCATGAGATAAGTTGCACTGAGTTCAGAGACAAGGTACACTGCCTCGCCACTCTTTGTTCCATTGTCATGGTCCTCAGATCCGGTTTCGGATTTACCGTTATCTTGACTGGCGACTGCATCTATTTTTCCAATCTGCGCCTTCTCTTCTTCCTTACCCATTCCCTCCTCAAATCTGTCAAGGAACCCGAGACTATGGAGGGCTTCACAGAAATGAGGCATGAGCAGAGGATCACAGCCAAGTTTTTCAGCCAGGTCCTCTGCTGACAAAGGAGATTTAAGTGCTTCAAACACTCCGAGCTCAAGAGCCGAAACAATCAGCCTGTATTCTTTTAAACCCTGAATTGAAGAATCCATAAACTTAAAAAAGCGATCGAAATCGATCTCAGGCTTTTGCATTAAATCCAGAATTTTTCCAGCCTCTTCTTCATTTTTAAGCTTTACACTGGGGTCAAATTCATTTTCTAATCTGTTTTTATCTGTATCCTGTGCATTAACTTCAGTATCAGGTTCTGCTTTATCATCAATTTTACTTTCCATGCCCTATCTCCTTTTTATTAATTCTTCCAGACTTTTCACAGATCAATTTTAAAAAGTTACTATTCTCATATATTTACCCACTGTAAATATTAATCTAATAAAATATTGTAATAATTAATAAGATAAGAAATTTGCTTTATATTAATATCAGTAAACATTGTTAACTAAAGGTACTACTCTAAGAAAATAAAGCTTAAGGTGAAGATTGAAACAATCGAAAAATGTTATTATAACGAACTGGTACACACGGCAATCTGTATAGAAACTTTCTTTCTCGCCTTAAACATTGTTAAGATAATTTGGATCAGTTAGAGTTAGGATCAGTTAGAGTTAGGATCAGTTAGAGTTAGGACCAGTTAGAGTTAGGACCAGTTAGAGTCAGGATCAGTTAGAGTTAGGATCAGTTAGAGTTAGGATCAGTTAGAGTTAAAGTGAGAATTAGAATTAATAGGGAATTAGTTTTGAAATATAGTTCGGATTTCTACAGATATATACAGAAACCCTTAAAATTAGAACTTGAGCAGGTTTACCTAGCAATGGATACAGCTGTTCCTCTAGAAATCGTAGTAACCGAATTTGTTTCAAATGCCCTGAACTCTAAACTGAATTTTTCACACCGAAAAAAAGGTTAAAAAACAATAAATTTAAAAAAAACTTTAGATTGATGCGTCAACGTAATCGACCGGTCTTTTAAAAACAGCTGCTATCATACCATTTTCGTCGATATCATCCGCAAATTTGATGAGCTCCCAGCCTTCAGTCCCGAGGCTGTTAAGATCTTCTTTTGCCTTTGACCACTCACTGAACCTTATCTCTTTAACATCGTATTCCCAGATGGTCACTCTAATTCATCTCCAGTAAAGTTGGGTAATATTAACTCATATATTAAGTGGTGGCATCTGCTATATTTATCTTTTTAAAAAATAGATTTGCGATTAAATCAACTAAAGTTGATTTGTAAATTATTTGTAAATTATTTGTAAATTATTTGTAAATTATTTGTAAATTATTTGTAAATTATTTGTAAATTATTTGTAAATTGATTAAGAATCGACCTATAAATCTACCTTACTTAAATCTTATAACTAAGCCTATATTCAGGTTTTTTAAGGAACAAATAAAAAGGAAAAATTGTTGAGAATTGTTTTTCTGAAGTTAATTTCTTTAGCCGAGGTTGAATTTCAGCCAATCTTTAAAATAACTCAAATCTCAATCCGTCTTTAAATTCGCTCAAATCTCAACAAGTTCATACTCACGGCTTCCAAACTCGATTTCTTCTCCATACGTGAGCTGGTGGGTTCCATTGATCATTGGCCATGCTCCCTTGAACTTATCGGCTCCTGCTTCGTGGTTGCATTGAAGAGAGGAGTTGACAAGCCCTTTCTGCCGATTTACGAGGTCATAGCTTGCCTGGTCAAGGGCAACAGGGTCTTTTGAGGCAATAATTCCGATATCCGGTACTATCGGAGCATCACTCCAGGGTACGCAGTCGCAGTCAGGTGTAATTTTAAGCAGGAAATTTATGTAACCTACTTTTCCTTCTTTTCCTTTTACTGCCCCATAAGCGTACTCAGTAAGACATTCCAGGAAGTTCGGGATATCATGTTCCCAATCTATAGTTATAGCTCCGGCAGGGCAAACTTCCATGCACTGTCCGCAGCTTATACAGATATTGGGATCAATCATTGAGACTTCTCCCAGAAGAGAAGAAGCTCCTACAGGACAGATTTTAACACATTTCTGGCAGCCTATACACTTATCCTGAATAACATGCGGGCTTGTACTGAAATGCTGTTCCTTCTTGCCGGCTGCAGGTGCACAACCCATAGCGAGGTTCTTGATAGCTCCTCCAAAACCAGCTACTATATGCCCCTTGAAGTGGGACATCACAATCATAGAATCCGCAGCAGCAATATCCGCACCTATTTTTACGGACTTAAAATGTTTCTTCCCGATCTCCACATCTGCAACGTTCTGGCTTCTCAAACCGTCTGATATGATAAGCGGAGCCCTGACAACGGAATAATCAAAACCGTGTTCAATTGCAGTCGTCAGGTGGTCAACTGCATTATGCCGGCTGCCTGAATAAAGAGTATTTGTGTCCGTAACAAACGGTTTTGCTCCGGCTGCCCGGATTTTTTCTACGACCTGCCGCACAAAGACCGGATTTATATATCCGTCACTTCCGTACTCTCCAAAATGAATTTTGATTGCAGTCAGATCACCTTCTCCAAGGAGTTCAGCAAAACCTGCTTCGTCAAAAAGCTTCTGGATCTTGCTGATCGTATTCTCCTCTGGATTTCTTGCTCTGAGATCTGCAAAATAAACTTTACTTGCCATATCAGTGCCTCCTAAATCTGAATTAATGTTTTTATAAAACTGTGAAGTTAAAAAAGTGTTGTTCATTTTTAGGTATTGCGCTGTTTGTGCTCTGTTTAGAAAAAAATAGAGAGAACGAAAAACGCTGCTTCAGTAGATCAGCTTCAGTCGATTAAGAGCCTATCCGAAAAGTGGTTGCCTGTTATAACTTTTACAATATGCAATATGCAAAATCAGAACGGACGCCCGGATATTTAGACCTATTGTAACTTTTCGATATGCATTACTGAATTTTCGGATAGGCTCTAAAAATACACTTCATCTCACAGTTTTCCCATAGATTTCTTATATTTCTTAATATCCAACGCTATATTCTTCCATTTTTCCTTTTCAAGCCGTTTCAGCCCAATTTCTGCTTTTTTTGACTGGAATATGAGTTCTCCAGTTAATCTGTGATAACTGGCAAGCCGTTCCTCAGAAATAACCCCTTCCTCAACCGCCTTCAGGACAGCGCAGCCCGGCTCGTCGCGGTGAGTGCAGTCTTTAAACTTACAATTGCGGGCTGCGTCAACGATCTCGGAAAAAGCTTTCTCAAGCCCTTCTGCAGAGTCTCCGAGCTGTATTTCCCTGATCCCGGGGTTGTCTATAAGGACTGCTCCGTTTGGAAGCAGAAAGAGCTGGCGGACTGTTGTTGTATGCCTGCCTTTTTCATCGTCTTTCCGGATATCTCCGGTTTTCTGGACAGTTTCACCAAGAAAAGCGTTGATAAGCGTGGATTTTCCGACGCCTGAGGAACCGATTAATGCAACTGTTTCCCCAGGGTTGAGGTAAGGGCTAAGTTCGTCAAGCCCGGTTTTTGAAAGGGCGCTTAATGGAATAACCGGCACGTCACCTGCAATGGACCGGATTTTTTCTACCAGCCGGGTTGGGTTATCTTCAAGGTCGATTTTGTTAAGTAAAATCACAGGGTTTGCCCCGGAAGAATACACAATGGCAAGATACCTCTCAAGCCTTCGAAGGTTGAGGTCCTTACCAACCGACGTCACGATAAAAATGGTATCAAGGTTTGCAGCAATTACCTGCTCTCCGCTCCCGTCTCCTGCTGCTCCTCTTGAAAGGCAGGTCCTCCTGGGCAGGATATTCACAACCATGCGTGAGCCCAGTTCAGGCTGGTCAAGCAAAACGACAAAATCCCCTACCACCGGCTGCTTCCCAATTTTCAGAAGTGCACCTGAGATTCCAGCCTGTACGACAGCTCCAGAGACAAGGACCTCGCAGACCGTTTTATGCCTTGATGCAACTCTTCCGGGAGTGTAAGGGCCTTTGTAGGCAGAAAATGCCAGTTCAAGATCTTCGTTCCATCCTGGAATTTTATCGGCGTCAGAGTGAACTGAATTATGACCTGAATTTTCCGTTTCGCTATGATTGTTCATAAGATGGAAGTATCTGGTTAAATGGATAAATATTTTGATATCTTGTCCTGTAAAAATTCAATTGTGCCTGAAAATTCTTTCTTATTCCGGCTGAAAAAGTTCCCTGTTGGAGAACTGACTTCATTTTAAACTCTTTTTTTCTTTTCAAACTCTTTTTATAGTAAAGTGGCAAATTCAAAATAATGATCGATTCTGCATCTCTACGAATAATTGTAATTTTTATTGTCATTGTTATAGCCGTTTTACTTATATTCTCACGTTTAGGGAAAAGGCTCGATAAGGCTGACAAATGCATTAAAAGCTGTGCTAAAGAGGAAGAAAATGAGAGCGAAAATGAAAAAGAAGACGCAATGGCGATTGGACTTTCCCTTGGCATGTCATTTGGTTTGATACTTGGCCTTATGATGGACAATCTAACCCTGGGGATTGCTCTCGGACCTGCCCTTGGAATGGCTTTTGGAGCTTTATATGGGAAAAAAGAGAAGAAATAGTACGTGATTCAATCAGAGTGGAGATATAAGAGCAGTTGATCCGCTTATTCAAATGTTAGATGATTTTATACAAATACATATGTAAGAAAGTATTCAGCAGAAGATCTTAAGGGCCTATCTTTTCTTGAATTTTTCCTTTTAAAGTCGTTTAAGCCCAATTTCCGCTTTTTTGATTGGACTATGAGCTCTTCAGCTAATCTGTGATAGCTGGTAAGCCGTTCTTCTGGAATAAGCCCGTCTTCAACTGCCTCTTCCTGGGCAGAATATTCACAACCATGCGTGAGCCCAGTTCAGATTGGTCAAGCAAAACGACAAAATCCCCTACAACCGGCTACTTCCCAATTTTCAGAAGTGCACCTGAGATTCCAGCCTGTACGACAGCTCCAGAGACAAGGACCTCGCAGACAGTTTTATGCCTTAATGCAACTCTTCCGGGAGTGTAGGGGCCTTTGTAGGCAGAAAAAGCCAGTTCAAGATCTTCGTTCCATCCTGGAATTTTATTGGGGTCACAGTGAACTGAACTTTCCTTGTCGTTATGATTGTTCATAAGATGGAAGTATCCGATTAAATGGATAAATATTTTGATATTTGTTCTGTAAAAATTCAATTGTGCTTGAAAATTCCTTCTTATTCCGACTTGTGCTGAAGGGGAGAAAGTGATAATTTTCAATAACTTTTTCCTTAAGTCACAAGTCAAACCGCAATGCTCTAAGCCTTAAACGAAAAGCACCCGAAACAACTTTAAGCTCTTCTGTTACTGTTTCCTATGAAATATATTGTAGCTATTGCACTTTCGTGGGTTCTTTTTAGGTGATATATTCGGTTAAGATACTATCTATAAGAAATGTGCTATTTTCGTTGCTTTTTCTGTTAATCTCCAAATGTAAATCAAGATGGATAGATGATTGCAGTAGTCATTTTACGTTAACAGATTCCCTAACCGAATAGAATTACAATTTATGCAGACGTTTCGATTAGATGCTTTACTTTTCAAGATCATTGTCACTACTATAAATTTACTTTTATAGATCAATCTAAATTTTTATTTCAGTCGAATACCCCGCTAGCTTGCTGCGGGGTGCGCCAGCGCAACTTTGATTAATATTTATATGTTAGTGTTTAATTCAACGTAACAAAACAATAAATTCTTTAATTTAAAACAACATGGAATAATAACTAATGATAACCCGAAATACACGTAATGTGGTATAAAAATGAAAGTTCGGACTTTAATTTTTTGTATTATATTGTCAACCGTAGTAGTTCTCTTATTATCTACAGCAACTCAGGCAACCGAATATAGAGATGTTAAAGCGGAAGAAATATTAAAACAGATTGAAAATAGAGAAGAGGTGAATCTTACAAACTGCCACATAACTGGTGAATTTAACGTAAGTACAATTAAACTTGAAACTGTCCCAAACCCATATTTTTATAAATTATTGAATGAAGGGTATGGCCAAAAAACTATTATTTCTTATGGAGTAAATGAAAATTCAAGTGTTATTAAAAGCAATATTACAATAAAAAATTCAACTTTTGATACTTATACAGATTTCTCAAATGTTTTATTTAATAATTCTGTTTCTTTTGAGGGAACAAATTTTTTCACTGTTAACTTTTGTGGTTCAACTTTTAACAATTATGCAGACTTCTCTAATGCAAGTTTTGATAAATTTTGCAATTTCTGGGGGGTGAATTTTGGCAATAATGCTACCTTTAGAGACGTGATTTTTGGTAATTCTGCGAATTTTGGGAGTGCGATTTTTAGCAATAATGCTACCTTTATAAATACAACCTTCAATGATTATACAGACTTCTCTAATGCAAGTTTTGGTAATTCTACGAATTTTAGAGATGCAACCTTTGACGATTATACAGACTTCTCTAATGCGAATTTTGATGGTATTACATACTTCTCTAATACGCATTTTGGTGATTTTACAGACTTTTCCGATGCGAAATTTTGTAATTTTGGTAATTTTACATGGGTGAATTTGGGCAATAATACTACCTTTATAGATACGATTTTTGGTAATTCTGCTAACTTCTCTAATGCGAATTTTGGTAATAATGTAAACTTATGGAATGCAACTTTTGACAATTATACAGACTTCTATAATACAACTTTTGATAGTTCTGCAAACTTTATGGATGTAAATTTTGGCAATTATTCCAATTTTCAGGATGCGCAATTTGGGGACTCTATAAAATTCTCTTGGACAAATTTTGGCAATTATTCCAATTTTCAGTATGCGCAATTTGGGGACTCTATAAAATTCTCTTGGACAAATTTTGGCAATTCTGTTACTTTCTCTGAGGCTAATTTTGGTAATTCTGCTGATTTCTCTAATGCGAACTTTGGTAATTTTATGAATTTTCAAAGTGTGCGGTTTGGCAAATTTGCTACCTTCATTGATATACGTTTTACCGATACTATCAAATTCATAGTGCCAGATGCATCTGAAAATATAATAACTGACGGAAAAACATGCTCATTGTTCAGGAAAAACTACGATAGTGAAACACGATATAAAGACGCAGACAACATATATTACAACTATCGGATACATGACCAAGAAAGAAAGAGTAGGAGAGATATTTCAAAATGGATTGATTTTATTTGCTGGATTATCTGTGGCTATGGTCTAAGACCCTGGAATGCTATTATGTGTGGTTTTGGAATTATAGGTTTCTTTTCTATTGTGTATGCAAATCCTATTATATACAAAAAAATACCTATCCCTTTACCCCATATATCATTAAAAAGAAGCAATAGGTTAATACCTTTTATAGATTTTAAAAACTCTACAATTTTGAAGATATATATTCCTGTATCTTGGAATATATCATGGGAAAAAACAAGTGATCGAGTAGTAACTGTTAAATTTCAAGAACCTGCTATTGTAAATGGTTGTAATCAGAGGCAAAAGGTATCTACACGTGATATTGTTAGCTATAGTATTAGAACATTCCTTTTTATGAACAATGGAAAATGGTACAATCGAGATAATTTCGGAAAATGGGTCATTGCTGAAGGAGTTCTTGGCTGGAGTATTCTGGGGATTCTTATGGCAACTATTACCAAGTTGATTATAAGGATTTAATATATCTTACAGTCAGTGTGTCTATTTTTTGAAAAATCACAAATCTCGATAAGTTATTCAGTAAAAAATTCAATATCTTAAGAATTAAATTACATTCAGTATACAAAAACTCGAGGATTGCAATAGTCATTTTAATGTTAACAGATTCCTTGATTGAATACAAATGGATGGAAAAATTATGAAACAGAACGAAAAAAAAACATTCAATTTTTTAGCTTCAACCAGTTTGTTATTGTTTATTGGAGACTTTTTATTATTTTCTGGTTTTTTGAATGATGGTGGTCAACTGTCATCGGAATCAATGTCAAATTTTGACGATCCTATAAGATATTAAAAAGTCTCGTTTATTGTTTTTCATCTTTGTGTTGATGACTACTGTACAAAGTTCTTCATCCGCGACATATGAATATATCTAATTTGGTCCCGTTGTAAAAAATCTGGCTTTGTTAAACATCAGTGAAAATTTCCACAGTTGGGAAAGTTAATCAATCTCTCCACGGAGAAAATGGTACACAATCGAGGAAATATTATTTTTGCAACAGAACCCAACCGTTGGACCATTTTACTTCATAGCTGGTATGTGTATGTTTTGTACTTCATTATGATGCCATCATTCGGATTGTATAAATTATTTACAACAGATTGAAAATTGGAGTTAAAATGAAACTGCCACTGAAAATTATATATATATTCTTAATCTTCGCTCTGCTGACATCGTGTGTAGCAGCAACTAAAACCAAAGATCTCCCGACAAAAGAAGAAATAACTGATTTTATTGCTGGTATACCAGTATCTGATAACTATATTATCACAGTATTTAATGCCGTGATAGATAAACAGCCGACATGGAACTGTGATATATGGGTAGATAAAGATGGTAATCAGCTACTCAGTTTGTATTATGTAGATCCAGACTCAACAAAAGGATACGGTAGCATATACTTCAATGAGTTAGGAAAAGATATCTCCAGGCAAGACAAGCAAGGACTTGAACTCAAACTGGTAAAAATATATGTAGGAAAGTCTTTATCTGAAGAAACAACTGATGATTATAATACAACTACTGTAAACAATTATGATAGTGAAGAATCTGAAATCGCAGAACCTGAACCAGAAAAACTTGCAGACACATCAGATGAACTGGCGGAAGAATCTTCTACAAGTGTGAACTTTCACGGTGAAAAAACGTCAGTCATTAAGGGAGAAGATATCCTGCTCAAGCTTTCAGCCGTGAATCCTATCACAAAACCTATCATGCATGTCCAGGCAATTATTATTCCTCCATCTGGGATGAGTGTCTCTTCTTCAGAGTTTGTCGAGTCTGGCGCGGGACAGTACACAACTACATATGACCTTGAACCCGGCAGGGAAAAAGATATTGAAGTGAGAATTGCAGCCACCCAAGTTGGTAATTTCAATGTCATAGGCAGAGTAATTTATTATTTTGGAGAAAACAAAAAGGATGCAGTAGCTGAAACTCTTAATCTTCCTATTCAAGTAAACAAAGCTCTAGGTACTCAATCCTCCACGCTTGAGGATAAGTCAGTTACCATTCCTGTTCCTGATATACCTGGATTTGGAGCGGCAAGTCTAATAATGATGTTAATGCTTGCGTTTTTATTAAGAAGAAATTGAATCAAAGTTGCGTGGCAAAAGTTCATTGAGAAAGCTTTGGCTATTACGGTAAGAATGATCATCAATATATATTGAGCAAATTTTAACTTCTTCAATTATATTGAAGTTCTGCTGAACTCCAACCTTTAAGAAAGCAAAATTAGTGAACCACTGGTCTTCACATTATGCTTATACTCTACACTTCATCTGGGTATTTCTGCAGCTTATCCGCAAGTTTGCCAATATGAATACCATCAACAAATGCATGATGAACCTGGACTGCAAACGGCATCATAAATTTGCCTTCTCTTTCCTGATATTTCCCCCAATCAAATATTGGCTGCGCTTTTTCCTTATTTTCAAAATACGTGTGCAAAAGTGTCTTTGTAACAGCAAATATAAAAGTCTTAAAATTAAAACACCTCAATAAGAATCCAATTTTCGTTTTCAACCTCATGGAACCTGCATAATATATGACAAACGTACTGACTCTAACACCAGGAACATTTCTTCAGAGTAGTTTTGATAAAGTCGGCGATGGCCGGAAATACGAAGAAATAGAGCTCAAAACGACAGGAACGAAAACAACATTTACGGCCAAAACCCCTATTCAGCTACATCCTGGCACGACCATAACCGGAGATGAAAAAGCAATCATCCAGCTAATACCATATGCTTCGACGTGCCTCTGGAAGCCACAGGTACCAGTTTTCAGTTTCTCTGGCGAAAATTATCTGTTTGAAGGGTTCACGTTTGATGGGCTGGCTGATAAGCAGAGTGTGCTTCATGGGAAAGGTTACCATAATCTATTTGGAGGAAACAGAGCTTCAAAAGTCAAAATTCGGAACGTGAAAATTCAAAATTCAAAGGGTGATGGTGTCAGGATTCTGGACTCAAAAGACGTAACTGTCTATGGAAACAAAATATACGGCGTCGGACATGATGGTTTCTATTGTGAAAGGTGTGTTGACGTAGAAGCTTCAGGAAATGAGATCTATACAAGGATCAATTCAGGCCTGCGTTCTAAAGGTTCCAGGAATGTAATTTTCCACGACAACATAATAAAGAGCACTAAGAAGTACAAACCTCGTACAGGCCCAGGCATTCAGGTAGAAAACTCTAGGGCAAACGAAACTACATCGAATATCCAGATACTCAACAACGTTATTGATGGGTGTCAGGGTCCAGGGATCTGGGCTGCTGGTCATACTGCTCCTGCTTTAGATGCAGCAACCGGACTTACAATTAAAGGGAATACCATAACAAACTGTGGACAAATGCCTGTATTTGAAAACAAAGAAACTGCTGATAGACTTTCAGCCGTTGCCGGAATATGCCTCGATGGGTGGACAGAGGTAGACATTCGGGAAAATGTCCTGGGTGGTAACTGTAACGGCATCCGAATAGGGACCTACATAACTACTTCTGCGGGATCCGGGTATGTTTTGCGTCTTACAGGCAACGAAATAAAGAATACTGTAGCTCCTTTTAATAGGGATGCGTACGCAGGGTATGCAATCGCTGTTACGGTGCCTGGTAAATTCAATGTTATAAGTGAAGGAAACACGTTCAGCGGGAACTTAAAAGATGTCTTTAGAACTTAATTAGAAATGGGGTACTGTGAAGTTGATAGTACTCTCTATTGGATCATCGGTCATGCGTCTTCGGTTAAGTAAGGGATTGTGACAAACTGCGTCATAATCTACAGAACTTCCCCTACACTGCTTATAGAAATAGAACATTTTTTGTTATGGCAACTTTAAGGAAAAAAATACTGCGATAATTTTACAGTTGCATACACTTTTTTAAAGATACCTGTAGTCACGAGGCTAAATAATGCAACTGCCCAATAGATACAATGAAGTTTTCTGTTGCAACAATTACAGGCGTGACGATATATTCCACATTAGATATTATCCCACATTAGATATGCGGGGATATAGGTAACTCAAATTTTTTGTACGCAAGTGCAAGAGTTACGCACAACCATATTTTTTAGAAAATTGTCCCAAAAAATTAGTTTATTTTTATAATCCCTGTTAAATAAACAACTCGAATTTTTTTACATAATTTTGTATAAAAAATATACAACCAATTCTTAAGTCTTGAATTCTTGGCTACTCTAATATCGTATTATTTATAAATCGTTAGAATGATTCTCTTGTAAAATGACTCGTTTTTATAGTACCCTAAGACTTTACAGAACCCTAAATCAATAGCTTTAATACAAGTGTACTATGAATGACCGGATTATAAAAAAATTTTTAAACCTTTAAATAGTTATAACGTTTTATCTATCGGGGATCGAGTTGAATGTCGTTATTGGATGCGCTTAATAGCTTGGATCAAATAAACTGGTTTGTCTCCATATTAATTGGCATAGCAATCAGCGTTGTGGGTAATTTAATAACACCAGCAGCAAAAGATTTATTGAATAAACAGTCAGAGAAAAGAATAAATGAGAAAATAAAACATCTAGAGCAGGTTAAAGAGGAAATTAATAATTATGCTGCAAATCCTCTTCGACTTATTTCTTATGTAAATGAATCTCTTCTTCAAATGTTCGTATTATTTGCTTTTGCAAACGTTCTTAATTTTATTAAATATTTTACTGATCCTTTGTACTTGTTAACTCAAATGATCACTGTTATGCTCTATTATTACGCGGCTATGATAGCTTTAAAGACCTTATCGACTTGTAAAAAAGTTAGGGATATAAATAAGCAAACCACTCTCATAAATGAAGAAATAAAAAAGCAGAAATCAAATTAGGTAACTGACTTTCCGCAGATGTTCATTCAATTTTCACAATTTTTCTTGCTATCGTTTTTTCTGAAAATTACCCTGCTTATTCAAGCTTCATTGAAAGATTCTAACCTCTATTTCCGGAAGTTTCAGTTGAGATAATAATTGTAAATTATTGAACAAATGCACAAAAACGATAGCCGAAAAAATGTTCTTTTTTTCAAGACATCTGCGGAAGGTCGGTTTCAGGTTCCTTGTGGATCTGGCAGTTATCAGCCTTATTGAAAGTGGAGCTATGGAAAGTAAGGATTTCATAAGGACAGAAAATTACAATCTGAGGCTTAAACCTACAGGAGCCAGGAAGATTGTTAATGAGTTTTCTAATATGCTGAACAAAAAAGTAAGTTACTAGGGAAAAGAAAGCATCTGGAGTTATGTTATTTTTCTGAAGGTAAGAGAATTAGCCCATTATCTTACAAGCAAAAAGGAAAAATTAGACTTTGTTAAGCCTGGATATGAAATTGAGAGAATTGATTCTTCTGAAATAAGGCAAAAAATCCTCAATATTTCTTATGTTGATTGGAAGAAATTAGGGTTTTCTAAAGGTACTTTACATTACATGAAGCAGAATGCCAAGTCAGATAAACCCTTTACTCTTAATGTTCATGTACTGGAAAGAGTGAATAAGTGGGAGGCATTGGTTTCAAGTCAAAAGTAAAAAGGTGTATACTTTTACTGTAAAATGTAAAAATGTAAATTTTACAGTAGAATAGTAAAACGGCATCAAGAGCAATTGTAAATTTTACAGTAAAATAGTAAAACGGTATTATGAGCAATTGTAAATTTTACAGTAAATGAGCTGATCCCAAAACTCAAAATAACCTATTAGAATCTTGATTCTGAAGTAGTTAACCGAGATGCTGACAAGAAGATAACTTCTGAGAACTTTTATGTATTTGAGATTAAAAAAGGGTTTTGGGATGATCTCTATAATTAATCCGTTAAGTAGATGGATTGAAATTTATTTTATGATTTTTACTCCAATCTTCTTTTAAAAAAATGATTCATTTTATTGTCAAAATGTGTAGTTGATACCAGTTCCCATCCATCTTTTCCTAGTTCTTCCATGACACTTATTGTGGATCTATTTTCTAATTCGATATCTTTTCCATTTGTGAATGAAAGGAAACAGTAGTGTCCTTGTGAAGTCTGTACTGTTTCGTAAACACAATATTCGTATTTTGTCATAATGCATCGCCGTATGATTATATAAAGTGAAGACTTCTTAACTTTATCTGTTATTTATTAGGGCTATTTTTGTATATATTACGTAGAACAATATATAGAATAAAGTTTCGAAAAAATATCCATCCTATCCTCAAATGTTTGCCGGTTTTGCGGAGGAACCCGGTATTCAATTTAAACCCTGTTTGACTAAAATAGCTGGGAACAATTTTATGTATATACCCTCCTTTTTTAATCCACGTTGCAAATTAAGGGAGAGGTTGGAGATATGGAAAGGATAATTAAAAAATACGAATCCGAAACCTTCCCAAATTAAAATCAATTATTTTTCATGATTATCTAACAATAACCTAACAAATTAATTATACTAGATTCTCATTCTTCCATACATGGCAATTCCTGATTTTCAAACAATAATGCTTCCTTTATTGATACGCTTAAAAGACAAACAAACTTATAAAATTAGTGAATTAATTGAAATATTAGCTGATGAATTTAAGCTTACCGACGAAGAAAAAGAGATGATGTTTGAAAGTGGAAATAGTAAAATATTTAGGAATCGTGTAAGGTGGGCACGGCTTTATTTGAAAAAAGCTGATTTGATAAATGATCTGACTTTCCGCAGATGTCCATTCAATTTTCACAATTTTTTTTGCTATCGTTTTTTCTGGAAATTACCCTGCTTATTTAAGCTTCATTGAAAGATTCTAACCTCTATTTCCGGAAGTTTCAGTTGAGATAATAATTGTAAATTATTGAACAAATGCACAAAAACGATAGCCGAAAAAATGTTCTTTTTTTCAAGACATCTGCGGAAGGTCGGATGATCCAAAAAGAGGTTATTTAGTAATTACAGAACGGGGCTTAGAGGCTCTAAAATCAAACCTTAAAAAAATAGATCTTCGTTTTCTTGAACAGTATCCTGAATTTATAGAGTTTAAATATCCTAGTAAAGATAAAGAGGAAACTGTGACTAAAGTTTCTTATTCTGAAGATGAAAACGTTGATGAGAAAACCCCTGATGAGTTAATAGAGGAAGGCTTTTCCCTTATAAGAAAAAGTTTGGCACAAGACTTATTATCGCGATTAAAAGAAAATTCGCCTCATTTTTTTGAAAATGCCATATTACTTTTATTAGAAGCAATGGATTATGGTAAAGGAAAAGTAACAGGAAAAACGGGGGATGACGGAATAGATGGAATAATTCATCAAGATAAACTAGGCTTAGAAACTATTATCTTTCAAGCAAAAAGATATGCAGAAGATAATACAGTTGGATCCTCTATGTTAAGAGATTTTATAGGAGCTTTAGATTTAAAAGGTGTTACAAAAGGTGTCTTTATAACTACATCAAAATTTTGACCAAACGCCAAGGATTCTGCTTCTAAATGCCGCAAGAATATTAGGTTGATAGATGGGAGTGAATTTGTTCAATTGATGATAGATTATAACATAGGGGTTAGTACTTACAAGACGTATAATCTCAAAAAGTTGGACTCTGACTTTTTTATAGAGTTTGACGAATAACCCTCATTTTTTGTAGATAGTTCTTTTGTTATGTTGTCGATTTAGGAATTTGTACTCAGAGTAGCGTACAAAAAAATCGACTTTTTTATTAAAAATTCATTATAAAAAATAAGTCTATTTTTTGATTAGGGCAACTTTTTAAAATGAATCGGTTGTGCAGATTTCTTACACATGCGTTGCGTTTTTTCAAGTTACCTATATCCCACATTAGATATGCGAGGGGTGGGATTTGAACCCACGAAATCCTTCGATACCGGATCTTAAGTCCGGCGCCTTTGACCGGGCTGGGCAACCCTCGCTCTTTGAAGAAAAGCAAGTTTATTTGAGCCGCAGAAATTCGTCATGCGGACATGCTTTAAATAAAGTTAAATTATTTAAAGTTTATTCTTTAGCTCATGGAAATTACATTTCTTGGCACTGGAGTTGCAATCCCTCAAAAAAATAGGGTACAGTCCGGAATACTTGTAAGGTTAGACGAAAAGCCATTGCTTATCGATTGCGGAAGCGGCGTATTGAACAGGTTTCCTGAGGCTGGGGTTTCCCACACTGATGTGGATACAGTGTTGCTTTCTCACCTCCACCTTGACCACGTAGCTGACCTGCACCCTCTCATAAAGGCAAACTGGCTCCGCGGAAACACGAGTATGAAGGTCTACGGGCCTGAAGGAACCGAAGAATGGTTTTCAAAAGTGATTGACGCTTATGAATATCTCCAGGAAGAAGTGGACGTAGACGTTATTGAGCTCGCCCCCGGAAAAGAATTTACTCCCGAAGGATTCGATTGTGAGATCAGTTGCACGGCAGCCGCGCACAGCGTTCCGACTCTGGCTTACCGCGTGACTGGAGAAGACGGGGAATTCGTTTACTCCGCAGACACCGAGCCCTCAAGAGATGTAATGGACCTTGCATCCGAGGCCGATCTCCTGATCCACGAGTGCTCGTTTCCATCGGACATGAAAGTCACAAACCATACAACTCCCAGCTCACTTGCCGACATCCTGGAAGAGTATAATAATGAAATCGGAAGCATCTGCCTTACACATTTCTATCCGGAAATGCGGGGACACGAAAGAGAAGCAGTGCACCGCCTGAAAGGATATTTTGAAGGAAATGTGATTCTTGCCGAAGACCTCATGAAACTTGAATTATGATAAGCACGAAGAGAGATGTGAAGTATAGAATAATCCATGAGGTACAAAGTGAAATCTCATCTGTAAACAAAGGCTATACTGTTAAAAGGAGAGGCAATCCGAACAATAGTAAATCCTTCGGCAATCCTCGAATTTTACTCTTCATCCCTCCTCTTAAAAGAAGCTAAACTCAGAATTGGGTAGTGGGGGTGAGTCATCGACTAAATCTGAAAAAACAAGCTCACACTCCATGTTTGAAATAAATATGGAGAGATTTGGAGGCTCTTGGTTTTCAATAACTCACCCCCACGACCCAGAATTGTTATTCTTGACTTATACATTTCTGGATTTACTTATCAAATCATCCGACTGCATCCTGTCAGGTGAGTATGCAGCTCTATGATTAAATATCAGAAAAACAGATCACTTTCATACAGAAAAAGCTCTGAAATACCGCCTGTATGCGTTTAGTCTGTATATATTTATCATGTATGAAATCCCAGCTGCACACATCTATCGTATCTGAAATATGATTCTCATGCATCTATTATCTCCAAAACATCTCCAAAACACCTCCAAAACATATCCGAAACACAAATCTATACTTTTATCACTGGTGATTATCATGGCAAGAATACTCTCAGAAACGGACATTGGCATTCTGAAAACCGTTGCTCCAGAGTGCGAGGGGTATCTCTGTTCAGGCTCGGGAATGGCTTATCGTTCCATACTCCCTCCGCTGGCAAACCACTATGCAAAAGATGCTCAGGATTTCCTGCGGCGAATAAAACTACTATCTCGATATGACCTTGAATATCTTGTCAGGCTAATCTTATCAGGAGAAGAAAGCCTTGGCTGCGTACCGCTCGAGTATATCGAGCTTTTCATAGAAAATGTCTCAGAAAGGCTGGGTGAGGAAATGGCGACTCAGGTGAGGGATTCCTATAACCGTTCAGAATGCCCGGATTAAATTTTTATTAGTTAAGGTAAAAATGTAAAAAATTAAGATATTGTAAAAAGTAACAGTCTCAACTCTACACAACCCTGCTCAAACTCTCCCATATTTATCTTCAAGTCTTTCAATATCGTCTTCTCCTATATAGTCTCCCTGTGCGATCTCAATGAAAACAAGGTTTTGACTGCCTATATTCTTAATTCGATGAACCTTATTCACCGGAAGATCGACTGAATCTCCGGGAAGAACCCTAATTTCACTTCCGTTTTTGGTTACAAGTCCCTCTCCACTGATTACGTACCAGTGCTCGCTTCTATGAGAATGGCGCTGGAGTGAAATTTCACCCTGGGGAAAAACAGTAAGGCTTTTGACTTTATATCCAGGCTTATGCATAAACACCTCATAAAAACCCCAGGGCCTTTCTTCTTCACGTTTACACTTTTCCAGAATAGTTTCATACACCTTAATGTAATCATCTACCATTCTATCAACCGAAAAGCGTTTTTCCACATTTTCTCTGCATTTTTTACGGGATATGGATCCAAGTTTTTGCACAGCCTCGGCTGCCTCATCAACACTATTGACAAGAAATCCAGTCTCTCCATCCCGGATAAGTTCAGGCATTGCCCCCCTGTTTATCGCAATTACCGGTGTCCCGCTGGCCATAGCTTCAACTATGCCAATTCCGAAAGCCTCTTCATAATTAATCATATGCAGTAAAGCATAGGCATTTGACAGAAGTTCCTTCTTAAACTCAGGGTCAACATGCCCTTCATAAATAATCTGTTCATTATCCAGATAAGGCTGGACTTCTTTTTCAAAATAAGCCTGATCTGCAATGAAACCAGCAATTCTAAGTCTTCTGCCAGTTTTTTTTGCGACCTCTATTGCTTCCCTTACGCCTTTATCTTTATGCAAGCGCGATAAAAAAAGTAGATAATCCTGGGGTTTCTCATTGAAGTAAAAGCTTTCTATGTCAATTCCGTGACGAACCGTTGCTATATAGTCCAGGTCATTGCATCGGTAGGCATCACTTATGGATACGTAAAAAGTTCTATTATTGTACTTTTTATATACAGGCAAAATTTTCCGTGAAGAAATGCCGTGGATTGTTGTTACAACAGGCGTGTCCACAAGTGTACTGTAGGTCAGAGGAAGATAATCGAAGTGATTATGGATTATATCGAATTCCTTTGCTCTCTCGAAAACTTCTGATATATGCAGGCCTTCATACACTTTTCGGATCATATCCTTGTCTTCTTCATAAGGTCTCGGGCATACAGCATGAAGCTTCGCTGCAGTGTGAGAATCTGCTGTGGCAAATAATGTAACGTCAATACCTCTTTTTACAAGTCCTTCAGTTAATAAAGATACAATAGATTCCCATGGACCATATTTTTTAGGCGGCGTGCTCCAGGCAATCGGAGACAACATTGCAATTCTTATATTAATACCCCCAAAACCACTCCATATTCCCCTAATTTAATCCTTGTTTTTAATTTTACTGTTTAATTGTTGATTTTTGATTTTTGATTTTTGATTTTTGATTTTTGATTTTTGATTTTTGATTTTTGATTTTTGATCTTTATATTTTGATTTTTGATTTTCATACCCTATTTTTTATTTATCTCATTTCAATTTTGAATAGCCTCTTTTCGGGTCAGTGGAACTTTCTATATCTTCTTCAAACCACCGGCAATACTCATCAGGGCACTGTTTCTCAGGACACTGGTGAATATATCTCAGGACATCTTGCACTTTTGCGATAGCTAACGATACGGAAGTATCCGCACTCCCGTAATAAATACGAATTTCATCGCCAACAAGTACCCATCCGCAGGGGAAAACAACGTCATTGACGTCTCCACTGCGTTCGTACATTTCACGAGGCCCGAAAACCCAGCCTTCAGATCTGTGGAGCACTTTCCTGGGGTCATCAGGGTCAAGAAGGGCAAGTCCAAGCCGGTAACTTGCCTTAGCTGTTGTCTGGCGTACTCCGTGGTACATAATTAACCATCCGTCAGATACACGGATTGGCTGTGGGGACAGGCCTATTTTGTTCGCGTCCCACCACCCACCTTCTCTGGCATATAGAAGAACCTCATGTTCTCCCCAGTATTTCATATCAGGCGAAAAGGAAATCCAGATATTTGCTTTTGCACCCGCAATGTTGGATACAGGTCTGTGTAACATTGCCCATCTGCCATTAAACCTTACAGGAAAAACTGCAGCGTCCTTGTTTTCAGGAGGCAGGGTAGCTCCCATTCTATCAAAATTCCGAAAGTCCTCAGTAAAGGCAAGTGCAGTTAAAGGGCCTGAATCCGAAAAAGCCGTATATGCCACAGCCCATTTTTCCATCTCATCTATATACGTTATGCGTGGGTCTTCGATACCATATATCTCTTCAGGGTAGCTTACAGGATCAGGAGCAAAGGTTGGTTCTGGATCAATTTCCCAACCATAAATTCCATTCTTACTCCTTGCTATTGTAAAGTGAGAAAAACCCCTGTGATCTTCGACCCTGACCAGTAACAGTGTAGTGCCATCAACTATAGCAGCTGCAGGATTAAAAACTGAATGGGCCCTATAAGGCCAATCGTCAACGGTTAATATAGGATTTCTATCGTATCTTACAAATAACTCCCCATGGTCTTTCCAGATCATATTGTTCTCTCATCCCCCAGATCATTTTATTCTTGCTCCCCAGATTATATTTCACATTCCTCAGATCATTTTATTCTTGCTCCCCAGATTATACCAGATTATATTATTCTCACATTCCTTAGATCATTTCATTCTTGCTCCCCAGATCATGTTATTCTCTCATTCTCAGATCATGTTATTCTCTCATTCTCAGATCATGTTATTCTCTCATTCCCATACCATGTTATTCTCATTCCCAGATCATATTCTCTGACTCTCGGGATCGTATACCCTTTTACTTTCTTCTTTCACTCAACCTGATTTGCTGACAAAAAACTCTTTCTTTTCTGCAGAGTTCTATCATCTACCTCGTCGCTTACCCTGGACTGCAATATAGTACTGAAAGCTTTATCCATATGCTTATTTAAAGAGGTTAAAGCCATAAGGAAGCAAATTACGGATTCTGCGCCCTGGTTACAATTCATACCATCGCGGTTGAGCCCATCACAGACCGCGCCTGTGGAATAATCATACATAACAGTTTGCAAACGATTTCTTCCAAGGAAGTATTCAAAAGAATATCTTGCAAGTTCCAGATACTGCCTGTCATGTACAATTTCATAAGCTGAAACATAGGCTTGAGTCAGATAACCTGCTTCGATGGGTTGCTGGTCAAAAATAGGCTTTTCCCCATTGTAAGAGTACCAGCCCTGGTTTCCAACCATGTCAAAAAAGTCACCTTTCCACTGGATCTCAGTAAGAAAATCCAGAGTGTCAAGGCCGACCTTACGATAAGTTCGGTCTTTGGTGTAATTGTATGCCAGTAAAAGGGATTCACTAATTTTTGCATTACTATAGGTTACCGTAGGTTCGAACCAGTTCCAATCTTCTTTGTGGTTAGCCTCATATAAGTCGACCAGAGAATTCGCGTATCTGACAAATATGGATTCAAAGGTATCTTTACTTAAAAGGGAGTCTACAGACTTGACGGCATCCCTGCGCGAATTAAATACCGATTCAAATTCATCGGTATCCACACCTGCCCTGAGCATTTCAGATAGGCCGCACATGGTATAGGCTTTTGCCCTTGGATAATTAAGCTTCTCCATCTCAGGCCTGGCTCTGCTCATAAGGGTATGGGCAAGCGTGCGTATATTTTTTGACAGATAAGGGCAGCTTACCACATGCCCAAGACCGTAGATAGCACGTCCGAGAGTATCTTCACTTCCTTTTTCATCCAGAAATTCCCGTTTATAGCTCATGAAGTTGTGGAAGTGACCCGTATCGGTCTGGGCGTGTTCAAGAAAACTCATATATGTGGTAATTAACTTCCAGAACTCTTCGGCTTTCTTCTGATTATCTATTAACTGTGTCAGTGCAACAAGAGCTCGGCCCACGTCATCAGTACTGTATCCGTAATGACGAGCCGGTACACCTAGATTGGTATGCTGAATAATGCCCACGTCGTCGGTTAACAATTTCAGGTAATCAAGTTTTACTTCAGGCAGCTGGTTCGGAAGGAAATTAAACTTTTTCGAAGTGGAGTAGGCACTGGAATAAGCACTGTAATTCTTTAAAGCCCTGGTGAAAACCTTATTATATTGTTTACCTACGTTTTTCCATGTCATTTTTCGACCAAAATCATATGCCTTTTTGCGCATCTTATCACACTCTTCTGGATTTTTGATTAAATGCAAAAGAGATTTTCTTAAACCGCCTGTGTCTCCGAAATCTACAAGCAAACCGCGATTGTCAGAAAGCATTTCCTGAGCATACCAGTATGGAGTGGAAACTATTGCCTTTCCCATACCAATTGCATAGGTCAGAGCGCCGCTTACTATCTGCTCTCTGGAAAGGTAAGGAGATACGTAAATATCACTGGCAAGGATATAATTACAGAGTTCTTCTTTCTCGACAAATTTGTCATGGAATACTACATTTTTTTCAAGTCCGAGTTCTGAGACCTTGTTCTGGAGGTATTGCCTGTATGTTTCTCCAAAGTTCTTTTTAATTACAGGATGCGTAGCACCCAGTATGAGGTAAACTAGGTCAGGGTACTGGCTTATGACTTCAGGAAGAGCATCAAGCATACTTTCGATACCTTTATTCTGGCTCAACAGGCCGAAAGTTAAGACAAGTGGAGATCCCTTCAGGTTCAATCTATTTTTATATTTACTGCAGTTGTTAAAAGGGTAGTCAGGTACTCCGTGAAAGATTAATTCTATTTTATCCTCAGGAACTTTATAAACGTCTTTTAACATTTTGACTGCAGTCTGGCTCATTACAATCAGCTTTTCGGAATACCTGATGAGTTTTTCCGTGGATGCTCGATACTCAGGTTCAGGTTCTCGGATTACAGTATGCATTGTGCTTATCACAGGTTTGTTGATTCCTGAAAGAAGAGTAAAAATATAGTCTCCCGCATTTCCCCAGAAAAGTCCAAATTCGTGCTGCAGACATACGATATCAATATCAGATTGGTTTATATAATCCGCAGCCCGGTAATAATCCTCGATCCTGTCCCTCTGTATTTGAAAAACGACTTCTTCAGGATAAATATGGGTCTCAGAGGGATCGTTCAAAGCAATTACTTCACAGTGAACGTCATTATCTTCCCCATACACTGAATTTAAAAGATCAGATGTGAATGTGGCAATTCCACACTCTTTTGGAACATAGGTTCCTATAAATAATACTTTCAATTGCTTATTCAATTAATACCCCCACACTTAAAGTGACTCAGTTGCATTCTCTGATTCTTACTAGCTGTATAGTTTTCCAGTTACATGCTTCATGTTCTCCGTGAAACCATATTATCTGCATACTAATCCTCATACTATGCATCACAAAATTCATTCGAGCTTGAATAAAGCTATATATATTTTTCTTAAATACATGACTACCGTGAAAATATATAGCCAAATATCCATAAAATATAGCTCTATACCAGGCACAGGTAATCACTAGTATCTTGAAAATTTAGTTATTGGTCACATGTTAACTCTGAATCGCTATCTGCTGATGAAAAGCTATCAAAGGTTTGCTCAATAATTAAATTTTCATGACACTGGTAACTCAGATGATTACTAAATAGCGATAGATTTATGGTCCCCACCCAATCACTCACTTCGCTAAATTTCAACAAAGTAGGTAATAAAATACTGATTAGACACTGATTAGACCTAATAATTGTATTCGATGCTATTTAATATTATTTATAAATATAATTGCTTGTGTTAACAGAATAAGTTCAACAGAAAATTGTGGAAAGATAGTGCCTGAGAAGCTATGAAATGGTTTTTTCTATCACTGGTCTTTTTCCTAATCAGCACCAATTCAATACTGAATTTTAGCTTTTGTTCATTGTCTTTTCTGTTAGAATTTTTTTCCAGTGATTTGTTTGAAATTCTTTAACATGTGTTGATTTTTTATCCACACTGGCTTTATCCAAATCTGAATATATTTATGCATTAATAGTAAAATATAAAACAAAGATATGGAATTGTTCCAATTTTTTGAGTAAAAAACCTGAGTTTTAGACTGAAGAATACTGAAAGTTAAAAGAGGAAAAATTTCTTAGAGTATAATTTCTTAGAGTATAATTTCTTAGAGTATAATTTCTTAGAGTATAATTTCTTAGAGTATAATTTCTTAGAGTATAATTTCTTAGAGTATAATTTCTTAGAGTATACTAACTGATGCATTATAGGTTTTAATCGCAGCAAATAGGTCTATGTTATACAAAAATTTTAGAGAATGAGAATATTATTCTAGGTGCTATTCCTTCCAAAAAAGAAACTTGCTGTTCAGCCAGCGTTTTTATAAATATGACCATTTAATTCACTTAAGAAATTATGACGAAATTATGCTGAGAAAGCTAAAATGTCTTTTTTAAATACTCAGACTTTTATATTTAATGTATAATACTTTTTAGTGTAGTGTATATATGAATCAAGGTATAGAAGTCAATTATGAGATAATCAAAGCATTAAAGCCTGAAAAATAGTAATAAAGCAGGTGATTGTTTGAAAACCGTCTTTGAAAACCATCGAAATCCTGATCTGGCAGGGAGCCGAAGGTTTTTAAAACTGATACAATATGAGCTGTTATCCCTCGCTATATGTGTCGGCCGTGCTGTCTCAAAAGTTCTCGATATTTGTGCCTTCCCTGAGCTTATGGATCATTTATGGCAAATTGTCAAAACTAATGCCCGGGACCTTACCACAATAGAAGAAAAGGAAGCTCGAAGCATATTTGGAGATAAAATTGATTACCAGAAGGTACATATCGACGAAGCTTCGTTTCTCGCTTGGTTAGGGACAAAGCTAAAGAGATGCTCAGGTATGGGGATTACAACTTTTCATACAATTAACTTCAATAGAAAGCTTAACACGGCAGCAGGCAGCTCCGATATGAAATGGCTTATACATGAATTAACTCATGTGGCGCAGATGGAACACACAGGTTCGCAATATCTGGTTGAAGCATTTCATGCTCAGGCAAGTGAAGGATATGCATATAGAGCTGGGGAAAAAAAGCATTTCCATGAGTATAATCGTGAGCAGCAAGCTTGTATTGTTGCAGATTATTACATTTCACGCTTTTCGGGCGGCTCAACTGCAGATTATGATTCATATATTGCAGAACTGAGAGCTGGGGCTTTATAAACTTTAATAGAAAACATAATAGAACCCTTAGCTACTCTTGAGTTTTCCAATTAGTTTTCAAGCTGAATACATAATGGTATACATTTATTATTTAGTATCACTTGGACTCAAAACCGATTATTTCCTATGCTTCAAATGCCGTAATAAATCAAGAAGGTGAAGTGGAAAGAATCAATCACTGGGTAAATAAAAAGTGGAAAAAGAGTGGAAAATCGGTGGAGATATTTATATACCAATGAAAAAAACTCAAATTTCTATACGAGATTGGAAGGAAAAACAGGTAGGAATATATCTGAGAAACCAGAACATCAAAGATGAGACTTTTGATTATCAGTATAAAAAAAGAGCTGAATGTGAAAAGATACATTGACATATTAAGGGTACAGTAAAATTCGATATCAGAAAGGTAAGAAATCAGAGTAGAAAACAAAACTCTACTCTCTATTGAGTTTCATAGCATATCAATTACTGGTGTTGACAGAAATGCAAAATAAGGTTGGAGATAAGCATTTATTTGGGAAGTACTTTTAAAGAAATGGATATCAAATTAGATTAGAGGTTTTAAAAGCTAATTTGAGATCTTATTATGACAAATCTATTTGTTTGCGTATCTTCATAAACGATAAAGTACAATAATATTTTGGGGTGAATAACTATGCATAAATTAATGAAAATAGTGGGCTGTATCTTAGCAGCAATAGGACTTGCCTGCGTTATAAAATATATAATGCATTGCAAAGAATGTTGCTGTTTGTCTGGTTGGCATAAAACAAAAGCAGAAGACGAAAAATCAACTGGTTCAACTGTATCGCATGGAATAAAAGTAGAGGATGAAAAACCAACTGGTTCAACTGTACAACCTGAAACAAAAGTAGAGGATAAAAAATCAACTGGTTCAAGATACGGTTCTAATCCGATACGTTATTGAATTCTACAGAATAATAATTGTACCAGTAACTTTTTTGCAAAAAAGCTTGACCAAAAATTTGACAGCTATATGTAGTATAGTTTACCGCAAGCTTTTTGCAAAAAAGATTGACCAAAACCAGTAGACATATGGAGAGTAATTAATAGCAAGCACGGTGATTCCCCTAATTTTTAAGAAGATCTGCATTCAGTAAGCTTGCCAAGAGTCACATGACTTTATGACTTTTATATTTTAACTCCCTCTCTAATTTCCCATTTAATTTTCATTGACTTGATAGTTTGTACCCTTTTGGGGGATCCTTTTCTCTTGACATTATTAAATTATCTATTGTTTGGAGCTGTTACTACATATTTCTTCCAATTGATTCCCTTTTTTGAATATTTTTGACTTGAAATTTTTGTTTTCTCATTATCCACTTTGATCAATGGGTAATTATTGAGACTGTCCTGCATTTTTACTTTCAAAATTGAATACTTGCCGGTAACCATGAAGAAAATTCAGTAAAATCCTACTCATATTTTTGTCAGGAACCCTCAATCTGCTTGCTCTTGCTCTTGCTCTCATATCATTATCCTGGTTCAATATTCTTGCAACCTATCCACCCCGCATTCAATATATTCAATGGATTATGAAACTTCATGATCAAAATGGCACCATGAAGTGAAATCTTATGAAATTTCATAAATGTTATCTTGTACGACAACAGAATAAGCATCGTAAGCATAATCAATGCCATCTGGTGATGCCATGCATTTCAGCTTCTCACTATGTATTCAGATAGTTCACAATATCCTTTTACAGTCAGAAAAAGGGATGTAAACCTTCAAACCATTCACGAAGCTAAATAATGCAACTGCCCAATAAGGTACAATGAAGTTTTTTTCTGCAATAATTACAGCGTGACTATATGTGATAGAGTCGCCAACAAATCTAGATGCCATCTCTGGCTCAATTCATCAGAGAAAAAAGTTCATTGAGTGGAAATTGAGGGACTTCCACTCAATTTGAAGAGGATACATTAATACTTTTAAATTACTTTTTTTCCACTTTTTCTTCTTTTAACACCATTTTTGCAATCATGAAGACCACGAATGCAATAATTACAAAATTTATCAGTTCTCCCAGAAAAGCCCCCCATCCCAGTACTATTGGCCCAATTTCTAGAGTTGCAGTTTTCCAGGCTCCTCCCGGCACAAAAAGTGTGATAATCGGCATTACGATATTATCCACAAGAGACTTTATAAGAGCCGTGGATGCGATACCCATAATGAAAGCAATTGCAAGTGGAATTACCTTGTATTCATAAAGAAAATCCTTAAACTCACTTAGAAGCCCCATATTACCCCTCTCAAACAGCGAAATGACATATGAAATAAAAATAATTATAAAATTATCACTGTTCAATCCATTTATTCTTTGCATCCTTTATTAATAAATTGTCCAGGAATGAATTTCATATTGAAGTTATGACTGAAAATCAGTTTAAGGAATTATTCGATTGCAAGTAACTGGTAAAAATCCAGGGTTTTGAAAGTTGGGAAAAATCGTCATCATTTGAGAGGACAAAAACAAACATAAAATGAGAGTTAACAGAATTAAAATTTAAACTTATAGAGGGAAGTGCGCCAATTTTCTGTAAAGTCACAAATGTTAAAAAGTTATTGGGTAGAAAATTCCATGCCTAGCTCAACTCATTAGATAAAAAAGTTCATAGAATGGAAGGTGAGAGATTTCCACTCAATTTGAAGAGGACACGAATTTTTCCATTTTTTCAAATTTTTCAAATTAATTTTGGAAAAAGCCGGTCGTTTCCGCACGACCGGTGAGAGCCCGGGGTTTTGAGATCGATATATTTCCAGCAGGGGTCACTGAAAAGATATTTATGGTTTTATTCCTTTTTTTCCAGGCAGATAAGCTCTTCGGCGTATGGAAGCGTCTCTTTTATCCAGTCGCAGAACTCCCTCCACTCATCAAGCTTGTGGTAGCGGCGCTGGAAGTAAATGTTTCTGAGCTCAGCATAATTGGTTATGACGGTCCTTTTCTGCAGAAACGCACTCGGCAGGTCCTGGACGAGTTCTCTGAAAATCGCTTTCCGGTATGCGTTGTCCTCTTCACTATCTCCCTCACGGGATTTGTAGGCTTTGATAAGGTCGTTCAGGTGCCGGATCTGGTCGTTCCTATAATCTGTCAGGGTGTCAAACGAAAAATCGTGAGGTGCGAGCTCCTTGCTGGTCAGCTTGTGCATTGTTGAAGTGGAGTTCTTTTCTGCGAACTTGTAGGTGTCAAACTCTTTCCACCAGTAGAGAGGGGCAGTCAGGTCAAAACAGACCGTAATGAACCTTAAAAATTTACCGTGCTCGTTCCCCGCAAGGGTCAGGCGCTGGGCCAGGTTCAGGTCCTTTTCCCCGAGCTTGCAATTTCCTGCCTCATCAGGCTTACTGCTGTCCATAAGGTGCCAGGAGTTCATAGGGTTCCGCATGCCGAGAATGGCATAATAGATATTGTATGTACCGTGTAATTTCATCTTAATCATAAAAGCGCCTCTTAAACCCATTACAATAAGCAATTTATAAATTTGTTTGTTGCAACTGTTGTAAACGATTCATCAATCGAGGTGATAAGCAATTTATAAATCTATCCATGACAGATAAACTAACTCGTGTATACGGACTGATTTTTAACAAATGAAATGGTTTAAACAAATCGATTTATCTTGAAAAGCTAACTATTTTTAAAAAACTAACTATTTTTAAAAAGCTAACCATTTTTAAAAAGCTAACCATTTTTAAAAAGTTAACTATTTTTAAAAAACTAACCGACTTTAAAAACTGAAAAACTGAAAAACTGAAAAACTGAATTCAGTAGTTTAAGAAATAGCCATCGTTTTCCGGGGGGAAATTATTTAAGAAAAATAGGCGCCTTCTTAATCCATGCTTTATCCTTTCAAGTATAACCTTTCTGCAACATCTGGATATTTCTATTTGACAATGAGTAGTGACATTGTATATTATCAGTACGAGCCTGTTAACCTGGAAAAACTGGTAATCCCCTCTAATAAGAAGGAAGAAACCTCGTAAATATGAAATCTCTTGATTTTGAGTCAATGTTTTTGAGACAAAACTTCGGGCTATTTTTTTCAAGCTCGTTATGGTCAGTTATTATCGAATCCGTATGGTTCACATATTTTAATTAGGCCCAATGAATAAAAATAAATCAGGTATGCTCTTTTTCCACTTTAACCTCTATTTTTTCCAGGCTATTTCGTGACACTGCCTCTTGCGTGGAATCTCCGGATAAAGGAAAGTGGCTTTTTTCTCCGATCTTACATCCATAATTCTCATACCCGTACACGACTTTAAAAATTATTTAAATAGTTTGTTATATATTCCGAAAATCGTGCTTGAGATATGTTTTTGCTTTGTGTTCCCGGAGATGCTGGATATGAAAGGATCGATCACCCGGTTATAAAAGGTCTTTGATAGTTCTACGCCTGTCGTGTCGACGTACTTGTAAAACAGATAACTCAAGGGTATTATTAATAGCACAGACAAGAAACACGAAATAAAAGCAGCCATCCAGTATGGTAATATAGGGTGCAGTGCGAGGAATAGCGCGCAGGTGAAACTGCTTATTATCAGGAAATGTATCAAGTACAGCGAGTAGGATATTTTGCCGAGAAACACTGGCACTGGAGAAGAAAAGACTTGTTGCAGCCGTCGGCTGTTCAATAGAACATACATTATCATTCCGGCGCCCAGAATATGATACGTCAACTTTGGAATTTCAAAGAGGCCGTTATTGAGAAAACCGTACAATGAATCATTTGTCACGGTGCCTACAGGATACGAGCCTAGAAACAGTCCTGAAAACAGTATAATATATAATATTATTTTGTTATCGGTTTTAAAAATAGACTTTTTACTGTTAAATGTGTCTGCAAGCCCCATTCCTATTATAAAAGCAAAATAGTAGGAATTGAAGAAAAACACAGATGCAGCAAGGTAGAATGTCCATCGGTTACGTTTCATCCCGAACAGTATGGTCATTGCGAAAACAAGCATAGACCCATAAAATTCTGTGGTCATTGTCCATAAAACCGGGTTATAGGTGTCATCACCTGTAAAAAACGATCCCCACACCGCCTGCTTAACTGCATCGACAATGTCTGGCGTAAAAGTCCAGTAGTTGTCGTAGTTATTATTTCCGGAAACCGTTACGGTTTCAATATAGTAATGGAATACTCCAGTTGATGCCAGTAATAAAGATAATATTGTTACTGCTAGCACCGGAACAAACAACCGGATATATCGGCGAACTGCGCCACTTACAATTATTTTTTTGTCTTTAGTTCTAAAGTATTTTTGAGTTAATACGTAGCCACTGAGAACAAAGAAGATACAGACCGAAAAATTTCCGGCACCAATTAATCCCAGTGGTGTACTCGAGAAAATCTGTTCAAGATTCCCCAGATGTGAAGGCATTCGATCACTATAAATCATCGCCGGGACTAATATGATGAAGAAATGCATTATCATCACATTAATCGCAGCTATACCACGCAGCCCATCAAGATAGTTTATCTTCTCGTTCATACTTATTGCTCAAAGAGAATTTTATTCAAACAGAACCCATGAATTTCCATAACAAAACCGTATTTAATGACCGCATTTAATAAATGAAACTCAGCTCCAGCTTAATCGCGTAAGACCCTTAATTATTTTTTGATAAATCTCTCTCAAATAACGAGAACTGCAGATAAAATAAGTCTTTCCATTTGTTCCAGTTCCTTTTTTAATGGGTCTGTCTTTTGAATCTGAAGGGATTTTGGAAATAAGTATTGATGCTTAATATTGATGTTCAACACTAAATTCCAGATCAAGGCTTCGGATTGGAAAAATCCTTTTATTTGCTTTATGTTTTCGGCTCTTCGCTATTACGTATGGATAAGATGATTTTCAACTCAAGACCGCATCGGTTTTCATAAGAATATTATGAGGATATCCACACAAAACAACGAAGAGCCATTTTCTAGCGTAAAAAGAGTCTACTGAACATACAAAGTAAAGAGGATAATACTGGGAATCACTTATCATAGGAAATGTTTTCCCATATTGAACAAAAATTTTGAAAACAAAATAAAAATTCAAAAACTTAAATAAAAATTCCGAAATGGATTCCTTCGAATCCAAACACTCTTTGTCTATTTTATTAAATATCGTAAACTTCAATCTTTCAGGATGGTACTTGTATCATCACAGTTAGCTATGAACACTCCATTGTCTAGGATGCCGCCTGGAACATTAATTATTCTGTCCTCTATCCAGATTCTGTAATTCTCAGAAATTAAACATCCTACCTCTTTTTGGAATATTGAAGAGTGTTTGAAGTAGTTCAATTTTACAGTATCTGGGGTTTCCTCATATAGTCCACATTCTTTAAACTTTTTATTTATATAGACGTCGAATGTACCATCATCGTGGAGAATAAAATGGGTTGTCTTATTGGTGTATTTTCTGGGCATAGGGATCACATTTTTAATACGTTAAGTTACATGAATTCATTTTTCCACTTAATTAAATGGATTTTGCTTTGAGTTCTTTCTATTTCATATCTATAATATTTTTGCATTGGCCATTGGTTAAGGATTCATGTCCGTCTCCTGTTACTCTTTTTTAACTCAATTCTTTCATTTTTTATTCAAACGATTCATCTCTAAATCTTTCTCTATTTACATGCGGATCTAATGCTTGACTTTCATACTTTGCTTTCAAAGATGACTGATTTTACGTTATCCTGCGGCTTTATCTGTGTATGCCTAATAAAAGAATAATCCTACCAATAACGATTCTATTACGATGGCAGATATTTCTCCAGATTCAGAAAAGAAAATAACGATGCTTGTTTAGTGTCCATTTCTTCCACAATAATTTTGCTTTTTTTGGATTCTTTTTCCTGAACTACTGCAATCTTAATTTCAGACAGTTTTTCAATCAGTTGTTTCATAGAAAACCCATATATCTTTGCTTCCCAGGCCAAATATCTGTAGAAAAGCAGGCCAATCATAGCCAAAAATACATGAACCCTTATATTTTCATCCTTGTGGTGATAAACTGGTCCTACAGGGACAAGTAAATGGTCGTTCAACAGCTTAAAATCGTCTTCAACAAGATTTTTACTGTTATATGTTTTCACTATCTTTTTAGTATGCCACTCCTGCTTATCCGTAAACAGAATATTCTTACCAAACGTTTTTTCACACCTTTTTTCGTTTTCCTCATCAACCCAGAACTTCAACTGAGGTTTTTTCTTACCTTCAGGAGCTGCAATTATTTCGTATTTTATGACAGTCCTGAATTTTTTCAGAATAATTTCTGAAACTTCATTTTCGACACTGCTTCTGTTTCTCTCTTTTCCTTTACTGCTTTCTAATCTTCTCTGCAGGTCTTGGAGTTGATCAATTATTTTTGATTTGTTTGTTTCATAAGTGCTTTTTTGAAGTTTGTAAGTCCCTTCATTATAGGTAATTACGGTTGTGAATTCTGTTCCGTAGAACTGATGTTTTGTCCGGCACCCAAAAATCTCGCTACCTTTTGTGTTTTTATACAAGTAATTATACCTTGAAAGTGGAACATCAAGGAGTTCCTCAGCCTGATTTGCTTTTGCGGCTCCTACAAAACTCATTTTTGAGATTACCTTTTCAATGTTATCCTTAGAGTTGTTACCTTTATCGAAAACAAGAACAAGATCTTCAGAACAGATATTTAATTCAGTCAGTCGATTTATGATTTTGTCTACAATGCCCGAAAATTCTTCCGAATCAGGAACATTTCCAGGATAAGTTTCGTGAATAAAGGGTATATTGTTTTCATTTACAGCCAGTGATACACAAATTTGATTTTTGTCTTTACGATGCTTTTTGTTATATCCTTTATGAAGCAGTTCACTTTTTTCATCATAATTAGTGGCAAAGGTAAACCAGTTTGATTCATCAACAAACATTATTGATGGAGTTAACCCCTTCTCAACAAGAACCCGACAAAGGTCGTCTTCAATCTTTTTCATCGTATCTGAATCAATGTAACTCATTTGGTTCAGGAAATTCTGGCAATTTAGTTTGTGAGGAAACTTCCACATGAAAGATATTGGGGATTTTTTGAACCAGTCTTCGATCCCGTTTTCACTTAAAATGCCGTGACTTTTCCCAATTATATCGAGTAAAAGGTATTCTCCAACACTCAATCCATCTATTAATTTTTTGTCAGTATGCTTGTTTACTATGTCAATGAATCCAAGTTCTTCATTTACATGAAGGAGTGCGGCAAGCTTGCCGTACTCAAAAGACTTAAGTTTATCATAAGGCATCGATTCACATTGTTTTTTCATTTCAAGTATTTTTTCTGCACTACCCAGATAAATCTGAAAAACAGTCTTTACCTTTCCGTTAACCCTGGCAGCTTCTACAATGTACCAGTAAGGTTTGCCTTTGATAAGTTTCTTTCTCAAAAATACCATACTCTTTAATTAGGATCAACATTTATAAATACTTTTCCAATTAAATCGTTAGTATTAGACCTTTTAAAGTGAATTTAGTAGTTAGGATCAACAAATTAAAGAGAAATGAAAAGGCATCTGATAGTGGTTTTGAGGAGAAATCCAAGCAAAAATCGCACTTCTTTGAAAGTAAAGTCATATACACCCATTATCATTTCAAAAATTCTTTGAATTCCACATATATGCAGAATTACTGTCAATAAATCTGATGCATTCTCTGCAAATATGGATCCATATTCTTCCGGATTCTTGAAACAAAATATTCTCCATTTTCTTCAACCCTTGCAAACATTTGAGTTTTGTAAAAACCAAGATCAACAAGCAGAACACGATCTTTGATCCAGGGACCTATTTTTAATGTTTTGATCTCAGCTGTTTTTCAGAATACAGGGCAACTGTTTTAGGTATGTTAGCAACTGCGCTTACCATAACTCTCACTTTTATGCCTGCAGCTATTGTTCTTGCTCTTGCTGCTGGAAACTTATCTGCTAAAGAAGAGTGGAGACGAACAATTGTACTGTCCTGAATGATAACATCCTGGAAGGTTTCGAGTTTTTTACTAAGTTTTCTTCCAGAATCTTTTGCAAGCTTCTCTATGCCGTGAATAACACACTGACGAAGAAACTCAACAAGTTATGGAGTGATACGCCAGAACTCAGAGTTAAAACCCAAAAGGTGATGATAGGGTCAATTTTACGTTCACGTACATGAGAACAGCTTCTTTGGCAGTTTGCCTTAAACTCTTCGGGAAACATTTTCCGAAGAGAGTCTTCAAGAGGATGGGAAACGAGGAGACATAGATACAGAGGTGATAATATTATTATAAAAGCATGTACAGGAAATGGAATTTAATGCTTAACCGATGACGCATGGATGTTTATCAGGTAACCCCTAAAATCAGATTTTTAGAAGAAGTCTTGGATGATAGGCAGGGCAACCTTTTTCAGAGTAAGTGGATTCAATTGCGTTAATATCAACAACATCAGAAAGATCATTTACTACTCTGGAAATGTGGCCTTCAGGGATAAAATCTTCCAGATTAAGTGGAGTAGAAATTGCTGCTTTTGATCGTACTTTTTGAACACAGGAAAGACTGAATTTATTTTTTCTTAAAAAGTATACTTTTATATATATATCTAAGGAAAATAAATATTGTGATTTTTGTAATCCAAATGTACAACTAAGAGTAATTTTGAGACAGCCCGTAATAATCATTTTTAAAAATTGATTGTGTTTTATAAAAAGGTTTAAATATTACTATGAGTAAGGCTCATTACTATTAAATAGAGTTCTTTGAATTCGAATGATAAAGATGTTAAAATTGAAAAACGAAAGAAAAGAAAGAAAAATAAGTTTATGTAATTTCACTTCTGAGTCGGTGGAGCTTGGGATACTTCTTGCAATTGTAGGGGGATTTCTTGATGCTTATACATTCGTTGGAAGAGGCGGGGTTTTCGCCAATGCCCAGACTGGAAATGTCGTGCTTATGGGCATAGAAGCTGCAACAGGAGAATGGGGGCAGGCAGTGCTTCATGCTGTACCTATTCTGGCATTCATGGTCGGAGTAGTAGTTGCCGAGATGATTAAAAATCCTTCAATGCGCCTGTTTATAACAGATTCCGAAAAAGCAGTTTTAATTCTTGAAACTGTAGTCCTTTTTATCGTAGGCTTTATACCTTACACAAGCCCAAATATCATTGTAACAGTTGCTGTTTCGTTTGTTTCTTCGGTTCAGATATCTTCATTTCGCAAACTCATTGGTTCTACATATAGTACAACAATGGTTACAGGAAATTTACGTTCAGCTACACAGGAAGCGTATATTGCTTTCACGAAAAAAGACAATGAATCGGCTCGTAGAACCGTTCGATATTCTACAATTAACCTTTCGTTTCTAGCAGGAGCTATTTTAGGAGGGTTGCTTACATCATTTATTGGTGTTAAAGCCATATGGATACCTGTTATTGTGCTGATATGCTCTGTACTTTTATTCAGTAACGAGCGTAAGGATCAGAAGGCTAACATTGAAATCTAAGACTCAGTGAATTAGTAATAGTAGATTGGTGAACCACTGAAAACAAATCCTGAAATTCATGACAGTGAAACAGATAGAGCAGTAAAGGCTATAGCAGTAACAGATAGAGCAGTAACAGATAGAGTAATGAGTCACTTACAATATATGTAGTGGTTCTTGACAAAGATTAGTGAATTCGTGACAAAAATCAGTAATTGACAAAGATTAGTGAATTCGTGACAAAGATTAGTAAATTCGTGACAAAAATCAGTAAATTACTGACAAAAAAGCTTTTGCGTAATCTATATCAGCTTTCAGTGCAGGGAAGGTAGCAATGGCAAGAGATAGAAGAGATTATTATTATCACCAGGCAAAAGAGGAAGGATACCGGTCCAGGGCTTCCTTCAAGCTCAAGCAGATTAACGAAAGACACCATATTATCAATCGGGGAGACTCGGTTGTTGATCTGGGTGCAGCCCCAGGCGGATGGCTCCAGGTTGCAAAGGAACTGTCTGGAGGGAAGGTCCTTGGTGTGGATCTTCAGAGAATTGTGCCTATTGAAGGCGTCGAGACCATTCAGGGCAATATAAATGCAGAATCAACCATACAGAAGATTATTAAGACTGTAGGGGCAAAAGGAGCTGATGTGGTACTTTGTGACGCAGCCCCTAACCTGTCCGGAAACTGGTCTTATGACCATGCAAGGTCAATCGAGCTTGCAACTTCAGCTCTGGAATGCGCAAAAAAAATTCTCAAGCCCAAAGGGAATTTCGTTGTGAAGGTTTTCCAGGGAGATATGTTTAACGATTACATGCAGAAGGTAAGGGATAATTTTGTCCGGACAATGGCTTATTCTCCGAAAGCCTCGCGGTCCCAGAGTGCTGAAATCTACGTTATCGGAAAGAAATTCCTTACAGCTCCACTCCGCAAAGGAAACAAATTCGTTGTGGATATCGAAAAGCTGGGCTCAAGTGGAGACGGGGCTGTGCTCATTGAAGGGTTTGTTGTCTTCGTAAAGGAAGTTGAGGTCGGAGAAAAAGTCAGGATCAAAATAACAGATGTAAAGCCCAACTTCGCTTTTGCCGATGTCGCAGAGAGGCTTGGAAAAACCGAAACGCCTGAGTAATTTTATTAGACATATCAGTTAACACAAGCTATATAATTTAGCAAGAACCTATATATTTAAGTAGTTAAATACCCAGCTTAACTATTAAATATATTGGTTAATTGAATTAGCAGTTAGTAAAATTAATAAGAGTCTACCCCGATTTTAAAAAACACTTTCAAACACGGTGATCCGGTTGATTGATCTTCACACTCACACAATTTTCAGTGACGGGGAACTGATCCCCAGCGAACTTGTCAGACGGGCGGTTATTCACGGCTATGAGGCTATTGCACTTACCGACCATGCTGATTACACTAATCTTGAACAGCTTATCGAAGCGGGACAGAAAGCAAAATACCTTGAAAGTGAATGGGATATCCGCGTTCTAACCGGGGTTGAACTGACACATGTGCCGCCACGGAAAATAGCCCCTCTTGCAAAAAAAGCAAAAGAGCTAGGTGCAGAAATTGTGGTCGTGCACGGGGAGACCACCTCCGAGCCAGTTGCCCCCGGAACAAACGCAGCATCTGTTGCCTGTGAATATGTGGACATCCTGGCTCACCCGGGCCTGATCTCCGAGGAAGATGTCGAGACCGCTAAAGAGAACAATGTCTGCCTTGAGATTACAGCCAGGAACGGGCACAATCGGACAAACGGCCATGTCGCCAGGCTTGCTCTTGAGATTGGTGCAACGCTTCTTGTAAATACCGACACACATGCCCCTGAAGACCTTATCACTGATGAAATTGCCCTGAAGATCGCAATGGGGGCAGGGCTTACTGAGGCAAGGGCAAGAGAAGCGTTAAAAGCATCCGCAAAAAAGGTAGCAGATATTGTTTAAACTGTAGTTTCATACTTTTTTTCAATTTCTTCCTTTCAATTTCTTCCTTTCAATTTTTTCCTTTCAATTTTTTCCTTTCAATTTTTTCCTTTCAATTTTTTCCTTAATTTCTTCCGTGTTTTTTCTTAATTTTCTCATTTTGAATTTATTTATAGTTCGTTTTCGTCTTTCTTTCAGTTTATCCCTTGTTTCTACTATTTCCTTGTTTCCTCAGCTTATCCAGTTTTTATTATATTGAGCGCATCTCAAAACTTGATTTAATTTTCGGTATTGCTGCTGATATTACAACTCCAAAGCATGATTTTTCCAGTACACTGCTTGTCCTTAGTAATCAATTTATAATTAAGTCAATTAAAGTGTTAATTGTTAGAGACTTTGGTAATACAGCTTATATTGATGTTTAGAGATTGTTATATTGATGTTTAGGGGTTGTAAAGTTTGGAATTCAGTCGTATGTAAAATTTAACGATTGGAGTCCAAAATCCAGAGCTCAATTAGTTGCTTACAAGAGATCTAAAAAAGTAATTTCGAGTTTTGGGATCAGCTTATTAAATAAGAAAAATAATTGTTAAATCCGCGCTAGATATTTTAAACAAGAAATAAATTGAACAGAAAAATATTAAAGAAAGAAATGAATATTGGCAAATATAAAAAGGTTTTTTATTGTTTGTGGCATTTTCTTTTCGAAAAGTAAATGCTATATGAAATATGTAGCGTACTTTATAGTAAAACTCTCGGTCTTCTATTTAGCTGAATTTTCAATATTTTAGGAGGAGGTTTCACCTCAAAGGATCTAACTGTTTATATTATGTAAAATGTTAGATCTGGATTTGCAGTAAACTTCCAAACCCCCAGAATTGGATTACTGGTATTGAAAATTCAGGACTTACAGATACAATCCCTTGAGATTGAGAGTTAAAGTTCGAGAATATCTGAGGTACTATAATGAAAAAAATGAGTTTTTTAGTGATCGGCTTGCTACTTATGTCAATAGTAGCCATGTCAGGATGTGCTGATAACAAGACATCTGACAATACTGCCCCTGCAGAAGAGAATGCAGACAATATGTCAGCTAATACTACTATGCCTCCAGGAGAAGACGCAGGCCAGATGCCAGTTGACAACGCTACCATGCCCCCTGAAGGTGCTCCAGGTAACATGTCCGGTAATGGGTCCATGCCTCAAGGTGCTCCAGGTAACATGTCCGGTAACGGTTCCATGCCTCAAGGCGCCCCAGGTAACATGTCAATGCCTCCTCAGGCAGGAAATGCAAGCAATATGTCATAATTTAACCAGTTGGAACATAGCTTTCAAACTGGTCAAACAAGGCTGAGGGTAATTGGTTAGATAACAACTTTACTACCTTTGCCTTAACCTTTTTTATTACTTTTAAACTCATACCTTCAATTCATCCTGCCCGACTTCAACTCAACAAGGATATTTTCCTACAACCGTATTGATGTAATCTGTTTCTTGCGGTATATTGATTTGATCTCTTTTGCGGTGTCAACGTTACATCTTTTGACGCAAAATGGAGTAGTGGGAGAATACTCATTTTGCAGGATTGATCAATAACTCAAGGATAAGACCCGCATAGTCCTATATTATAAAAGCGTATAATATAAAAATCAAGATTTCATTTTTCGAGGTGTATTAGCATGAACGTTTATGTAATGCACTTTAATGAAGTCGACAGGACAAATTTGCCTGAAGTCGGGGGAAAAGGTGCTAATCTGGGAGAAATGGTCAAAGCAGGATTTCCTGTTCCGCCGGGTTTTTGCATTACAACGTCGGCTTACTGTGATTTTATTGCAGCAAGCAATGAGATGGACAAATTTTTTGATTTGCTTGACCAGTTGAAACTGGATCAACCGGACGAAATTAGCAGGCTGGGAAAACTGATAAGGGACCATTTATTAACCATCCCCATATCCCAAACAATCAAATTCTCTATCCTTGATGCATGGAAAATAGTGGGTGAAGAAAAGGCTTATGCCGTTCGGTCCAGCGCCACAGCCGAAGATTTGCCGACTGCCTCTTTTGCCGGCCAGCAGGAAACCTATTTGAACGTAAAAGGGATGAATCAACTCCTTCAGGCTGTGCGGGAATGCTGGAGTTCTCTATTTGCCGACAGGGCAATTATCTACCGAATTAAACATGGATTTGGCCACCGTTCTGTCTATTTATCCATAGTGGTGCAGCAAATGATATTTCCGGAGGTTTCCGGGCTTATGTTTACCGTGGACCCTGTCACCGGGCACAGGAATACTATTTCCATTGATGCCAGCTTCGGGTTGGGTGAAGCTCTTGTCTCAGGAATTGTTTCAGCCGACTCTTATCAGGTCCGCGAGAACCAGATTGTCAAAAAGCAAATCGCAGAAAAGAAGAAAGCTGTTTATCCGGTCACAGAAGGAGGAACAGTAACCAGAGAACTTGCTCCTGAACTCCAGAACAAGCAGGCTCTATCCGATGATAAAATTCTGGAACTGGCCCAACTTGGGCAAAGGATAGAAAAACACTACTGCTCAGAGCAGGACATCGAGTGGTGTCTGGCAGGGAATAAGTTCTATATCTTACAGAGCCGTCCTATCACTACTCTTTATCCGATTCCTAAAGTACATGACAATAAACTTCACGTATTTTTGTCTATTGCTCACCTGCAAATGATGACAGATGCCATGAAACCTATGGGGATTTCTGTTTTTTGGGAGATATTTCCCTTTGGAAAAAACTCCGTACCCTTTTCCAATTCAATGATTGTGGAAGCGGGAGGAAGGCTTTTTTATGACGTTACCCCTCTTTTGTACAGTAAAGCTCTTCGGCGGTATTTTATCTGGAGAATTGCTATTGTAGACGAACTAATGAGAGATGCCCTGGAAAAAATAGTATCAAGCGAGATATTTCAACAAGAAGCAAAAGCAAACAAAGATACGACGAGACAGGTTTTTAAATTATTCAAACCGATTCTTCCGCTCTATTTAAAGGGTATCCCGATTATTGTTAACAATTTATTTTTCCTCGATCCCTCCGGCATCATTGAGCGAGCTACAGCTCCACCGGAAGAGATAATCAATAAGCATAGGCACAGCATTATGCAGGCCTCAGGGATAGAGCGAATTAAAAGAGTTCAGGAAAGTATGGGCAAGTTGCTACAGGAACTGATTGGCAGCATGATGTACGTACCGTTACCATTCATTGTCCTGCCCATTGCCAGCCGGTTGACCAGACTATGGCTGGATGAGAACCTTGATGTTGATACGCTGAATAAATCCCTGCCTGGTAACGTGACAGGTGAGATGGGGTTAATGATTGGGGATCTGGCCGATACCGCACGAAAATATCCTGAAGTGGTAGATTTTCTGGAAAAATCGGAAGACAGCACTTTCTATCAGGACACTTTCTATCAGGGACTTAGTAAAGTAAAGGGCGGAGATATATTCGGGACCGAACTGGAAAGGTTCATGGAACTGTATGGCATGCGCTGCCCGGGTGAAATCGATATTTCAAACGTTCGATGGTGGGAAGCCCCTACCCTTCTTGTTCCGTCCATTATAAACCATATTAAAAGCAATGCTCCGGGTGAGCACCGAAACCGGTTCAGACAGGGCAGAAAAGAAGCGCAGGAAGTCGTACAAAAACTTATGGAAAGTATTAGCAACACCCCTGCCGGAAGCCTCAAAGCAAGACTAATGTCCAGGCTTCTTTCCATTTACCGAAATTCCACAGGCTTGCGTGAGTTTCCCAAGTATGTTATTGTTCGATTTTTTGATATCTATCGACAGGCTATCCTGGCAGAGGCCCTGGCTTTACATCAGAGAGGAATTTTGGAAAAAGAAGAGGATGTATTTTATTTATATCTCGATGAACTGGTTGCATTGCTAGAAAATCATTTTAGTGAGGACCTGACGCGGTTTATAGACTCCCGTAAAAAAGCCTGCGAGCAGTACCAGAAAATGACCCCTCCCAGGGTTATGACCAGCGAAGGAGAAGTTATTACAGGTGTTAGGATCGATATTGAGGCTCCAATAGGGGCTTTAATCGGGACTCCTGTTTCCGCCGGGGTTGCGGAAGGGTACGTAAAGGTTATCCTCAGACCCGAAGCCGCAAAGCTGAAAAAAGGGGATATTTTAGTAGCGCCTTTTACCGATCCTGGCTGGACTCCACTGTTTTATTCCGTTGAAGCCCTGGTGGTCGAGGTTGGGGGTATGATGACACATGGTTCAGTAATTGCGCGAGAGTATGGTATTCCTGCGGTTGTCGGTATCGAAAATGCAACCAAAATCTTAAAAGACGGCCAGTACGTCCGCGTTGATGGTACCAGGGGTTTTGTACAGGTCCTTAAGTGAAATGAATCTTAATCAGGCACTTCAAAAAGGGCAGGATAATTACCTTCAAAAAGGGCAGGATAATTCTATTTTTTAAGGCAGGAAGTTCTTCATCTAATTTTATACCATAAGGTGTTTTCACCTTAGAAGGTAGAAAGCTGGTCGATTGATAAAACATAAACTTCTATAAGGTTAGCTCTTTCAAGGTTAGCTCTCAAGGTTAACTCCTTCAAAGTGTTTCCACCAGATGGGTGGAACAGGTCATGACTGTTTTAGAGTAGAGGTAATCTCAGACTCTTCTGTTTTCTGAATTACTAACGAGCTGGACGAAAATTACTAAAAAGCTGGAAGAAAATTACAAAAGAGCTGGAAGAAAATTACAAAAGAGCTGGAAGAAAATTACAAAAGAGCTGGAAGAAAATTACAAAAGAGCTGGAAGAAAATTACAAAAGAGCTGGAAGAAAATCAGTATTAAGACCGGCAATTTCAATACTCATTGATATATATGAAGACTGGATTACTGGAAAAATGTATATACTAATGGAGCCAGTAATGGATCAATAATCAAAAAAAATACTAAGGGGTACAGAGCAAATTATACAGAAAAAATAAGCATATTGCTGAAAAATATCTTCTACTGCTCAGGATTTAACTTTAGTGTTACTCTCAGGAGTTATCATATTTTTTTTGGACCTGAACTCTGGCTGATCACAGGTACGAGATCTTAGGTACGATATCTTAAGATGTATGCCTTGAACTTTTCATAATTCAACAATTCAATTCACATTAAATATTTTAATTAAATATTTTAATCAAAAAGTTCATTTATTAGTAGGGAAGCCCTAAATGATCGAACCTATATTTTTGATGGAAATAATTGTTGCCTTGCTCGTTCTATCCATGCTGGCACAGGTCCTTACCCACTATTTTCAGATACCTTTTATAATCTTTCTTTTTATTGAAGGAATAATAGTAGGACCTGAAGTTCTAAACCTCTTAAACCCGGCTCTTTACTCCGATGTGCTAAGTGCTATCGTTTCGATCTGCGTTTCTGTGATAGTCTTTGACGGAGGATTCCAGATCGACTGGAAGCACATGAGAGGAGTTAAAAAAAGTGTTATTAAATTAAGTACATTAGGAGTTTTTATCACTTTTATCGGGATAACCATACTGACACATCTTCTTATAAATATCCCTATTCCAATTGCTGCTCTTTTTGGAGCTCTTGTTACTGCAACTGGTCCCAGTGTTGTTGGTCCAATAATCAGGAACATAGGGATTTGCCATAGGGTTGCCAAAATCCTGGAATTTGAGAGTGTCTTAAACGATGCTGTAAGTGTAATCCTAACTGCACTGGTTTTTGAAGGGATTACAGCTGAGATTTCCGGAACTGGTGCAGTTATTTTTATGCTGCAAAGAGTTGGGATGGGGTTAATTATAGGGGGCTTATGTGGGTTTATTCTACGCTGGTTTTTTACCAGAGGCATATCCATTGGCAAACAGCCTGCAAGGTTGTTCACTCTTACTTTTATCTTTGCTTGCTATGTATTGTCAGAAACTATAGGCAATGAGTCGGGGATTCTTGCAGTGGCTGTCTTTGGGATCATTATGGGATCTACCGAATTTCCCCAGAAGAAGATGATAGAAGAATTCAATAATAATCTAGCGGTTTTAATGATCTCTCTGATTTTCATCTTGCTTGCAGCAATGCTCAAGTTCTGGTACATCATGGAGATCGGGCTAAAAGGGATTGCCCTGGTCTTGCTTATAGCACTATTTGTCCGTCCTGTGGCTGTATTTATCTCGATGCGGAGTTCAAAAATAAGTACTAAAGAAAAAATGTTCATATCTTTTGTGGGGCCAAGGGGAGTGGTTCCTACTTCGATTGCAACGTATTTTGCAATTAAACTGGATGAAATGGGGATTGCAGGAGGCCAAACTATTGTAGGACTGGTCTTCCTGACCGTTATTATTACTGTTTTCCTGACAGGTAGTATGTCAAAAAAAGTAGCTCAGATACTGGAGATAATTCCTATGGAAATTTTGATTATTGGAGGAGGAAAAATAGGCCGTATCCTTGCCGAAAGGTTTGATAACAGAGGAGAAAATGTGTCAGTTATAGACATCTCGGAAGAGGAATGTAACAAATGCAGGGAATTAGGAATCAGGACTGTTCAGGGTAATGCAGCAGATATAGCTATTCTGAAAAAAGCCGGGATTGAAAATGCCAAATATGTAGTTGTAACTACAAAAAAGGATGATGCAAATCTTCTTTTTTGTCAGATTGCAAAGGCAAAGTTTGGGTTTAAGGGAGAACAATTAATTGTTAGGGTAAATTACGTAGAAAATCTCCAGGCATTCTGGGATCTCGGAATTCGAGCGATGAGCACTACAATGACAACTGCTGCGGTCATGGAAAATATGATTGGCGGTAATGACCTATTTTCGATGTGTGAAATCGGAAATAGGGGCAATATTATGGAAGTTAAGGTTACCAATCCAAAAGTCGTGGGAAAAACTATAAAGGAAATAAATTTTCCAGAAAAAAGCCTCATGGTTATGATACAACGGGGAAGCGAATCGATTATCGCATATAGCAGCTTGAAACTTGAATATAACGATATTGCAACGATTATTGCTGATAAGAGTTCAGGTAAGTATGTTTCTGATATTCTGTTTAAATAAGTTCACGCAAGGTTTTTGATATTCTGTTTAAATAAGTTTAAGCAAGGTTTCAAAATATGGCATTGGTAATCGGTTAAGGAATTTTCTTGCCTGAAAGCTATTGATATTGCATTAGAAGCCGGCCTTAAATTTTGGCCTATTTATATAAAATCGATATCCGATTCCAGCTCGTGATTTATTTAAATATTTGGTAAATGTTGAGGAAATTGACGCAATTTGTCATGATTCCTCACTTAACCAAAGATGCATGGAAAGTTTTTAAAGAGTAATCAATCTTACCCTTCCTCTGCTAACTTCGAGTTTGAACTTTCGGTTAATGTAATCTTTTGCAGGTCCTTTTCCATGTATGAGGAGTTCTACCAGATCTTCAGGTTCATCAATATCCGTACCTGCAAAGAAAGAGTCATATATTTCAAAATTCTGTCCGGAATCGGCTGCAATTGAACAATGAGTCAGAAAACTCGAACCATAGTACCTTACCCTGTAGTTAGAGGGGTTCTTTATATAAAGGGCATTAGTACCTCCACCTTTTCCAGGAACGATGCAAACATCCTTTTTAGTCGAAACAATCTCTATTATGTGCTTAGAAGAAAGAAGCGGAAGATCAGCCATAACAATAATAACCGGCTCCTCAGCCTGTTCAAGGTACCCGTTAAGGGCTTCATTCAGGTCATTTTTGTCCAGAAGCACGTTGGCTTTCGTCATATTCTCAAGCCCGTATATAGAAGGACTGAGAATATCGATTGTTCCAACTCCCGCTTCCTTAAGGGTGTCTATCACCTGATTCAGCATCAGTTCCACAAACTCTTCTCTCTCTTCCCGAGTCAGGACAGGGGACAATCTGGATTTTGCACTGCATTTTTTATAAGGGATTACGGCTTTCATCTTGACTCCTGAAAATCTAAGTTCAGAAATAAATATAAATAAATATTAACTCAATTCACTGAAATTTATATGAAGAAGCGTAAAACCCCCGCGTCCCGGAAAGATAAACTCGTTTTTCTTATGGTTCCGGCTTGCAGCAATTTCAACCGCTCTGACTTAATATTAAATCATAACCACACTGAGAAAGGCGCACAGGAAGAAGTAACTTCACAAAATTCACCCTCTCAGGCAAAACTTAATTTTTCTATATTCTAAATTTACATTCTACACTCTACATTCTAAATTAGTCCGCTTGAGCGAACGAAGTGAGCGAAACGGACAGCTCCCGAGTCTAAACTCGGGAGCTGCAACCTTGCCTGAATGACCTCATGCCGTCCTCCCGAGACGGGACTCGGGAGCTGCAACCTTTCACAAAATAGGAAGGGGATTGACTTTATTAGAAAAATCTCGTTCTATTTTCCGGTATAGAGTATCCCTCTGCACAGGGGTTCTTCCTGCTCCTTTTATCATCCATTCGAACTCGGCAGGAGATACATATTCTCCATTACTGCCTCCCGAGGCTGTGGAGATCTGGTCTTCCATAAGCGTGCCTCCGAGGTCGTTTGCTCCGCACTGTAAGGCTACCTGAGCGAGTTTCTTTCCTAACTTTACCCACGTGGCCTGAATATTGTTAACGTAAGTATGTAAAATTACGCGGGAAATAGCTATGAGCTGAAGGTCTTCAAGCCCTGTGGTCGAGAATTTTCCGGATGCAATCATCTTTTCCCCTACAGGGTTATTGTAAGGCAAAAACGCCATTGGTATAAGTTCCGTAAACCCGCCTGTCTCTTTCTGGATTTCACGGATGATAAAGACATGGTCCAGGCGTTCTTCAAGGGTTTCAACATGTCCGTACATGATAGTGGAATTAGTGGAAATCCCTGCTTTATGTGCTGCAGTTATGGTATCAATCCACTGCTGGGTATTGATTTTTCCAGGGCAGATAATCTTTCTTACCCTGTCGGAAAGGATCTCGGCCGAAGTCCCGGTAAGGGAATCAAGCCCACTTTTTTTAAGTCTTCGCAGGGCTTCTTCAACCGACATGCCTGAGATTCCTGCTGCGTAATTTACTTCCATAGGGGACAGGGCATGAATACACAGGTCAGGGAATTCGGCTTTTACTGATTCTATAATCTCAAGATAGAACTCTACATCAGCTTCCGGGATATATCCACCCTGGATGCATACCTCCACAGCTCCTGCTTTTCTCGCTTCTCCTGCTTTTTCCAGGATTTCTTCAACGCTCAGGATATACCCTTTCTCTGTCCTGTAGGCACAGAACCCGCAGTTTCCCACACATTTATTTGTGATATAGATATTCCTGTTCACTACATAACTAACAGTATCGCCTACCGTACTGGCACGCAGATTATTGGCGAGCTCAAACAGCTCAAAAGGGTTTCCTTCAAGCAGAAGGAGGGCATCCTCTTTAGTACATTTTCCCTGGTATGCCCTTTCAATTACATCTTCTGGAGTTGTCGGTTTTTTCGTGTACATCCGATCATCCTTTTTAAAATTCCTCATTTCCCTGAGTGTTATTCAACTATCTACTGCTTTTATCCGTACAATTTGAAGAGGATACCAGCTTATTCTGAGGCTCTACACCCTGTAATTCTGTTAGAGTTCCCGGAAGTCAATTCATGTACTCCTTTGTAAAGGGTTGTCCTCTCTTTTGGAACTCTTCCGGCTCCGTAGATCATCCATTCCAGTTCTTCAACAGAGATACTTTCTCCATTAGGAGCTCCTGCCAATCTGGAAATACTCTCTTCCATGAGTGTACCTCCCAGGTCATTTGCACCACAGTGAAGAGCAAACTGGGAAAGCTTCTTCCCCAGTTTTACCCAGCTTGCCTGAATATTATCTACGTGCCCGTGAAGAAGGATACGTGAAACAGCATAGATTTTCAGGTCATCGAGGCCAGGAGTAGCATACCTGCCCTCTCGGATCATTTTTTCACCAATCGGATTATTATAAGGCATAAAAGGCAGAGGCACAAACTCGGTAATTCCGCCAGTCTCTTTCTGAATATCCCTGATAGTCAGGATGTGCTCAATTCTCTCTTCAGGAGTTTCGACATGCCCGTACATCATGGTTGCCGTGGTAGGGATTCCTGTAGCATGTGCCTGTGTGACCACTTCAATCCACTCCGCAGTCTTGAGTTTTGAAGGGCAAATAATTTTCCTGACACGGTCAGAGAGAATTTCGGCTGCAGTTCCGGGCATTGTATCAAGCCCGCTTCGTTTCAGCTTTGAAAGGGCTTCACTTACTTTTATGCCACTGACACGAGAAGCATGGTAAACCTCCATCGGGGAAAAAGCGTGAATATGCATTTCCGGAAATTCGGCTTTTATGGTTTCTGCAATTTCCTGGTAAAAGTCAAGGCCCACATCCGGAAGAAGACCTCCCTGGATACAAACTTCGGTAGCTTTTTCCTTCTCAGCTTCTCTAACCTTTTCCATAATTCCTTCTATGCTGAGGACCTTACCATCGTTTGTCCTGAATGCACAGAACCCGCAGGTGCCTACACAGCGGCTTGTGAAATTTATGTTTCGGTTTACTACGTAAGTAACCGTATCTCCTGCCGTAAGAGAGCGAAGTTCGTCCGCAAACCTGAAGAGTTCAAAAGGAGGTACCTCCAGAAGCAGGAGACCATCTTCTTTTGTGCTCTTCCCCTGGTATGCTCGTTCTATGAGATCTTCGGGAATCCTGTTGTTCATTTTTCAATTCCTCCGCATGCCCTCTGTCCAGGGCTTTTTCCTGTAACCGTCAGCATCAGAGAGTTGTTCTATAAGCCCGCCTATCCTGTCCGAATACCATTCATTTCTTACATACTGAGGGTAAATTGGCAGGCGTTCCCTGAGCAAAATAGGACTTAGTTTCCTTTGCAAGTCCTTCACATCCGGCCATTCAGCTTCAGGATTAATCCAGTCAATTGTCAGTGGAGATATGCCTCCCAGGTCAGTTACTCCTTTTGCGATAAGGGCTTTGGGGTCTATAAGGTTTGGGGCGACCTGCACTGCTATGTCAGAAGGAAGGATCTGTCTGGCCAGGCATATAGTGTCAATCATTTCTTCTATTGAAGGAGCAGGAAAGTTTTCCATAGTTGTCCCGGGTTTTGGGGCAAAGTTCTGGATAATAACTTCCTGGATGTGCCCGTATTCCCTATGAAGAGACGCAATAGCTTCAAGGGACTCAATTCTATCTTCCCTTTTTTCCCCAATTCCTATAAGAAGGCCGGTAGTATAGGGGATCTGGAGTTTTCCTGCTTCTCGAATGGTATTAAGCCTGAGTTCGGGAAGTTTGCCGGGGCAGTCCTTATGGGCGTCCAGGGTTGCCGTGCTCTCAAGCATAAGCCCCATGCTTGCATTCAAAGGCTTTAAAGCCTTCAGCTCCGAGCGCGTCATAATCCCTGCATTCGTATGAGGAAGGATTCCAATATCGATTGCAGCCTCACAGAGAATGAGAAGGTATTCAAGCGTGGAAGAATAACCGAGTTCTTTAAGCCATTTCCTGTACTCCGAAACCTCCTCTGCATATTCCCCAAAGGTGAAAAGAGCTTCGGTACACCCTGCATTTGCCCCGTTTTCAAGTACAGGAAGAATTTCTCCGGGTCTCATGAGCCTGGCGCCTGGTTGTCCGGGCTCCCGCCGAAAACCGCAGTAACCACAGTGGTTCCTGCAAATATTGGTCACAGGAACGAAAACGTTTTTCGAGTAGGTCACAAAATTGGGATTTTTTGGTGGAATGATAAAACACCTGATGAGTTTGTTTTCTGAAATTTTAGTCCAGGATTTTCTTCATGGTAGCAACTACACCAAGAGCTACACCTTCAACTTCAATGCCGCCTTTTCCTTTGGCTCCATCCCCTACAACGTAAAGTCCGGGAATAGGGGTCTCATTACCAGGATCCGTGCCTGAGGCAGCCCTGTTTACCGGCCAGTTGTCGTGGTATGACTGGATAAGCAGGACTTCGTATTTTTTATTGGGAAAGATTTCTTTAAGGTCCTGAAGCCCCAGTTCAATTTCAGCTTCGAGATTTTTCACGTTCTCAGGGGCTACGTGTTGATGGGACATTGTAAGATGCTTGCCAGGTGGAGCGAGTCTCGGATCGACCTGCGTAACTTCATTTATCCCATTTACTCTTTTTGCATATGGGGTTAGAAGGACACCCGAATGCCCTACAAGAGGCTCGTCTGCAGCAAGACATATCTTTATCCCGGCAGAAGGCTTCAGGGTTTCAAGTCTTCTGAGGTATTCTGAAGCTTTTTCGCCTGACAGGGCCTCCGCACAGAGACATGCAGTTGCAGCATGCCCTAAATTGCTGATGACCAGGTCTGCTTTATGAGCCTCCTCACCAACAAGAACACCCGCAGCTTTTCCGTTTTCTACAAGGATTTTGGAAACCTCGGTCTCGGTATGAATCTTTCCGTCATGTGCAGCAATCACACTTTCCAGAGCATCGATTACTCCTTTGCATCCTCCAATAGGAACTCCTGGGCCGCCGAATCTGTACATGTTTTCAATGATTTCGAAAACTTCTTCCACAGAAACTTCGTCACTTCTAAGGCTCAATGCCCAGCCACAGAAAGCGTCGGCAAATTTCTCAAGCCAGTCATCTTTAAACTGTGACCTGAGCCATGCCTGCAAAGTGCTTCCTGTTGGGCGGTTCTTTCGCGTACTTACTATAAGAAGGGCGATCTTCAGGCGGTCTTTATGCGAGAGAAGTGTGGAAAAATCGTTAAACAAAATATCTTTGAAGCCTTTCTCATAATCCTTGCTGCCTTTTTTCAGAGGCACGCGTACAGTTGTATTATCTGCCCTAACAATTTTTACATCGGCTCCGACTTCGTTGAGGAACTTGGCAAGAGGGCCTGCAGGTCCATGGGGCAGGACATGGAAAGCTCCGCTTGAAACCTGGAATCCCTTGTAACTGAGGTTTGTAAACCTTCCTCCTGTGATGGGAAGCCTTTCAAAAACATCTACCTGGTACCCTGCCTTTGAGAGCCTGGCCGCACTTAAGAGCCCGCCAAGTCCTGCGCCAATCACAATCGCTTTCATGCCAACACCTCTATAGCCTTAACAGGGCAGTAAAGAGCGCAGATTCCGCAGTCTATGCAGGCGTCAGTAGCTTGTGCCTTTCCTTTTACCTCTATTGCTCCTTGTTTACAAAAAGAAGCACACTGGCCGCATCCTACACAATTATCATTAATCTTCATGCGATTCCACCAGTTTTTCTATCATGAAAAGACTTATTATAATGTATTGGTACAGTATGTTCTCAGGGTCATGCTAAAAAGTATAGTATTCTCTTTCCATGAATACGGAGACCCTATGTGTACCCGGTAGTATGTAATTTATTTATTTTCTGTCAACTATTCTTATACTGCTTCACTAATGATTCTGCTATTGATTTTATCATATCTCGTAAAATATAAGGTGGACCATTCCATATTTAGTGGGGTTCCATTCCAGATTCTGCAGCAAGATGGCCTAACTTTTATTATTTCTTTATTATTTTTATTTTATGTGATGCATGAAAAACCTTTTATTCTGGGAATTTCTCATGATTTTTATATTATTATATATGAATGTTTTATTCAATCTAAAATAATTAAAGTCTATATATACTTATTGTGCTTCTATGAAGCTTACTTATATATATTATAAATAATATTATTTATGTTTGGGGAACTGGAAGGGAATAACATATACATAACTTGCAGAATTCCGTAAACGGAATAGGACTTTATTCCAATTTTTTAAACATATCCATATTCTAAAAACAGATTTTAATTATTTGAACTTAATATTTATATAATATTAATTATCTAGCAAATAGCGATAAGTAACTCCTCATTCGTTTGCAGCAATTAGTATGAGGTTCTGTAATTTTAAGCAATTATAATTATTAATTATATTAATCTCAATCAATTGGACCTATGCTGCCTGAAACAGGAATTCCCCTGAACTTCTGGCAATTATCATACAATTCCGGGCAAAGAAATCTAAATTTTCAAAGCCTGGAAGCAAATGCCTGTACAAAGGGATCTTTTTATCGAAATTAAAGATCTCTGTGGACTCAGGCATCTATCAAAGGACCTGTGTCTGGACCGAAAACAATTTCCCTAAACCCGGTTGTCTGGACGCAGTTTTGTTGTCTAAAAACCCCAAATTCGTGTCATGTAATGCTGCACTTAATTCAGGTTGCTGCACTTAATTCAGGTTGCTGCACTTAATTCAGGTTGCTGCACTTAATTCAGGTTGTTGCACTTAATTCAGGTTGCTGCACTTTGATTCAGGTTGCTGCACTTTAACAGGTGATATTAATGTCTGAAATAATTGATAGCTACATACCAGTTGCAATATTCCTTGTCGTGGCACTTGTTATGCCTCCAATGACAATGTTTATGGTAAAGCAACTGAGCCCGAGGAGCAAGGCAGCCGGCAAATACACGACATATGAGTCGGGTTCGGTTCCCACAGGAACTGCAAGGATCCAGTTCAATGTTGAGTATTATCTTTATGCAATTGCATTTGTGCTCTTTGATATAGAGGTGCTTTTTCTTTACCCATGGGTTACGGTCTATAAGGGGCATGGGATCACCTCTCTTGCAGTGGTTGAGATGTTTGCCTTTATTTTTATACTGCTCTTCGGATACATTTATCTCTGGAAAAAGGGGGCCCTTACATGGGTGAAGTGAAGGAGAAAAAAACGAGTAAACCCTATGAGACCTCGGAAGAAGAAATTCCTGGAGTTCTTACAACAACAGGCAATGCGATCAGTGATTTTCTCAAGAAAACTAAGGTTCAGGACTTTATTAACTGGGGTAGGAAAAATTCGCTATGGTTTATGACCCAGCCAATGGGCTGTTGCGGAGTCGAGATGATTGCAATGGGCTGTGCCCACTATGATACGGACCGCTTTGGAATTATTCCGAGAAACTCTCCAAGGCAGGCTGATGTTATGCTCATAAGCGGCTACGTGACAAAGAAATACCTGCCTGCTTTAAAAAGACTCTGGGAACAGATGCCTTCTCCTAAATGGGTCATCGCTTTTGGAGACTGTTCAATTAGTGGCGGCCCATTCTATGAGTCATATAGTACTGTCCAGAATATTGATGAGATATTTCCAATCGATGTCTTTGTCCCAGGGTGTCCTCCAAGGCCAGAAGCAATGCTTCAGGGATTTGTGGAACTACAGGAAAAAATCAAAGCCAAAAAAGACCTGGGCTCGGAGTATTAAGGTTACTGAGGTTCTTCTGAAATTTCAGAGTTATTTGAGGGAAAATTATGGATGTCACAGAAATTCTCAAGTTATTAACAGGCACATTTCCTGAGGCAATCTCCGAAGCCGCAGCCGAGTCCGAAATCCGTGCCAGGGCATATGTGGGCAGGGAGAAGGTGAAAGAAGTTTGCCAGTACCTTAAGGATTCCCTTCAATTTGACCACCTCTGCTCAGTCTGCGGGGTGGACTACATAAAAAGGAATGAGTTTGAGGTAGTCTATCATATAGCATCATATAATCATCCTGTGGTTCTGACGCTTAAGGCCAGGCTTCCGAGAGAAAGTCCGGAAATCGAATCCGTTGTATCGGTGTACTGGAATGCAAACTGGTATGAAAGGGAAACTTACGAGCTTTTCGGGATTCTATTCAAAAACCACCCTAACCTGAAGCCACTTGTACTTCCCGAAGATATGCTTGGAGAATGGCCCCTCAGGAAAGATTACGAGGGCTTTCCGAATAAGACGGCCAGAAACCTGGTGTGAGGGTGAAAAATGGAAGAACGGCTTGAACCAGATGAGATGATCGTACACCTGGGCCCTCAGCATCCCATGCAGCCCGGCCCCTTCAGGCTAAACCTGAGGTTAAAAGGGGAAACAGTAGTGGATGCTGACATAGAACTGGGTTTCATTCATAAAGGTATTGAAAAGATTCTGGAGAATAAGACTTACCTCCAGGGAATAACAATCGTGGACAGGATCTGCTATCTTGTGGCTCTTGTAAACGAAGAATGTTTTGTAGGCTGTACCGAGAAATTACTTGGCATCGAACCGCCTGAAAGGTCTCAATATATCCGGGTTATTCTTGACGAGCTTACAAGAATTCAGAGCCATCTGCTGGGTATGGGCGAGTTTGGAGAATTCATTGGTTTTGTTTCCATGTTCATGTACACGGTAAGGGAACGAGAAGAAGTCCTGAGCCTGATTGATATGATCACGGGAGCCAGAATTACTCACAGCTATCTCAAGTTCGGAGGAGTACGCGACGACCTTCCGGATGGGTTTAAAGAAAAAGCAATCTCTGTCCTCAACAAACTCAAAAAATCAGTTGACGATTTTGAGGAAATGTTCCACACGGACAGGATCTACAGGGAAAGAACTGTCGGAGTTGGCGTCCTGACTGCTGATGTCGCAAAGAACCTTGGGGTTTCAGGGCCTGCTTTGCGTGCAACCGGTGTACCTTTCGATATCCGGAAAAATGAACCTTATCTGGTTTATAAAGACCTTGACTTCAAAGTCTGCACTGAAACTGCAGGAGACTGTTTTGCAAGAGTCCAGGTCAGACTTAATGAGATCCGGGAAAGTATCTATATCCTGGAACAGTGTTTCGACCAGATTCCCAGCGGCCCTCTCTTCCCCGAAGGTTCCCTGTACGGCAGGAGAACCCCTGTAATGAGAGTTCCTGCCGGTGAGGTGTTCTACAGGGTGGAAGACCCAAGAGGGGAAATGGGAATGTACATGATTTCCGACGGTTCGGACAAGCCATACAGAGTAAAGATTAGAGGCCCCTACTATCCTACCCTGCAAGCTCTGCCTCCCCTTATAATAGGCACGACTGTTGCAGATGTAGCAGCAATCTCAGGCAGCATGGACGGGTGTACCAGTGAAGCGGACAGGTGATTCTGATGACAGTAGTAATTCCTGAATATATAACCCCTTTAATTCCCTGGATCAGAGGAATATTTGGCCTTGTTCTGATTGGAATTATTTTCGTCGGAGCAATGGGAGCTGTCTGGCTTGAACGGAAGCTTTCTGCTGACATCCAGACAAGGATGGGGCCCTGCCGCGTAGGAAAATATGGGCTCTTGCAGCTTGTAGCCGATGCAATCAAGCTTTTTACGAAAGAAGACTTAAAGCCGCTGAATGCTGACAGTTTACTTTTTAATAATGCTAATATTTTCATGCTTGGTTCGGTTTTTCTTATGCTTGTCGCCCTTCCTGTGGGCGCGGTCTTTATTAATGGGGTCGAATACACGCTTGCGGTCACCCAGATGGACATCAGCGTGCTTTACATCGAAGCGGTGTCCGCATTATCCATTTTCGGAATTTTCATGGTGGCTTACGGCTCGAATAACAAATACTCCCTGCTTGGGGCTTTTCGAAACTTTGCACGAATGGTAGGATATGAAGTACCTCTTGGAATAACTGTCATAAGTGTAGCTGCTATGACAGGTTCGCTTAATATCGTAGACATTTCGACTGCACAGGGCCTGCGCTGGAATATTTTCCTGCAGCCCCTGGGATGTTTTGTATTCTTTGTATCACTAATGGCTGATATGGGAAGACTCCCCTTTGACCAGAACGAGTCCGAAGAAGAACTGATAGCAGGGTGGATTACGGAATACTGTGGAATGCGTTTCGGGCTGGGTTTCTTTGCCGAATACATCCACATGATCCTTGGTTCTTTCCTTGTAGCCCTTCTCTTCCTCGGCGGCTGGAACGTACCAGGCTTTATTGCAAACAACTCTTTCTTTGGCATTATTGCTCCAACAGGCTTCCTCATTGTAAAAGTTGTCTTTGTACTTATGGTAATTATAGGGCTCAGATGGGCTGTCCCGAGGTTCAGGATTGACCAGGTTGTTGACCTGAGCTGGAAAAAATTGCTTCCTCTTGCCCTTTTAAACCTTGTCTGGGCTGTAGGGCTCGGACTCTACCTGGGGGCGTGAAATTATGGTCCTTAAAAACATTAAATACGCAATTAGAAACATCACAAGGCCTCCCGTAACCAGGATGTACCCGGAAAAACAAAGCGAGCTTTCCGACCGGTTCAGGGGGCTTCAGATACTCGATAAAAGTAAATGCATAGGCTGTGGCATCTGTGCCAATACATGCCCCAATGCCGCAATCAAGATCGTAAAAGCTCCGATTGCACCAGGCAGCACAAAACAACGCTGGTTCCCTCAGATTGACATCGGACACTGTCTTTTCTGCGGGCTATGTATCGACCAGTGCCCGAAAGAAGCGCTTTCCAGCGGCAAGGAATACGCTAAAGGTCTCGTTAAATGGAAGCACAAAGACCTGCTCATGACCCCTGAAAAACTTGCAAGGGAAGTCGATATTGAGGAAGGTGACGAGAAATGATCGGACTCGAAACAATGGGAGAAGCCCTGAAAATGGCTGTCTTCTGGGTTCTTGCCATCTCTACAGTATTCTTTGCAGTCTTCGTAGTAACTGCAAAAGATATTGTCCGGGCCGGGCTTGCCCTGATCATGTGCATGTTTGGAATTGCAGCTCTCTACATCCTTTTGAATGCCCAGTTCCTGGGAATCATTCAGGTACTGGTTTACATCGGAGCAATCGGAGTTCTCATTCTCTTTGCGGTTATGCTGACAAAGCACGAGATAGGAGGTGGACCCGGTGAGGATTAACCGGCCTTTAGCCTTTCTCGTAGTTTTGCTCTTTACAGCTATTGTGGTAATCGGGGCTTTTGGAACTTCCTGGAACACGGTTTCCGAACTCCCCCAAAACCAGGCTGACCAGAGTAATATAGAGGGCATTGGAATGCTGATCTTTACTCATTATGTAGCGCCTTTTGAAGTCCTTTCAATCGTCCTGCTTGCCTCCCTCATAGGAGCGATTTACCTGGCAAAAGGGGAGGGCAACCGATGACTCTAAACTTTTACCTGGCAAAAGGGGAGAGAAACCAATGATTCCTTTAATCTTTTACCTCGGGCTTGCAGCCCTGCTGTTTTCAATAGGACTCTATGGCGTAATGACACATAAAAACGGTATCAGGATGATTATGTGCATTGAGCTCATGCTCAACTCTGCAAACCTGAACCTGGTGGCTTTCTCCAGCTACACGGATACCCTGAACGGGCAGGTTTTCGCCATATTCTCAATTGCCCTTGCAGCTGCCGAAGCAGCAGTCGGGTTTGCAATCCTCATGGCAATCTATAGAATGCACGATAAGATCAACCTTAATGAGCTCAAGATCCTGAGGTGGTAAAAACGGCTCTGGAAGAATTCGCATTTTTAATTCCTCTGCTTCCGGCACTGGCTTTTGTAATCACCTTCTTCTTCGGCAGGAAAATGCCAGCAGGTGGTGCCATTGTCCCTATACTGGCAATTGCCGCTTCCTTCGTAATCTCTTTAATGATTACTCTCAGGCTGCTGGCAAACCCAGAAGAGGTTATAAGTCAGTCTTATCCCTGGTTTGCAATGCTCAATATAGGAGTGTTGATTGATCCCCTGGCCGCAGTAATGCTGTCAATGGTCTCTTTTGTGAGCCTGCTGATCCATATCTATGCAGTTAGCTATATGTCAGGTGACCCGGGAGAAGCCAGGTATTTTGCAGAAACCGCACTCTTTACCGCAGCAATGCTTTCCCTGGTGCTTTCGGACAACATCCTTCAGCTCTTTGTTTCCTGGGAACTTGTAGGGCTGTGTTCCTATCTCTTAATTGGCTTCTGGTTCGAAAGGCCCTCGGCTGCAGCGGCTGCCAAGAAGGCTTTCCTGACAACCAGGATAGGAGATGTGATGTTCCTTACCGGGATAATTGTACTGACCTCCGACCTCCTGAAACTTGCAGGCGGATTCCAGGAAGGGACATACCTGCTCCGTTTTGACGAAATCTTCAGTTATATCCCGCAGCTTTCTGCCTTTCATTCAAACATTTTCGGCTTTGAAGTAAGCCACCTTACCATCATCACCCTGCTCCTCTTTGGAGGGGCCGTAGGAAAGTCCGGCCAGTTCCCTCTGCATGTATGGCTTCCTGACGCAATGGAAGGTCCGACAACCGTTTCGGCCCTTATCCATGCCGCAACAATGGTTACTGCCGGTGTCTATCTGGTCGCAAGAACCTTCCCCATGTTTATTGCAGCCCCTGATACCCTCATGGTAGTTGCTTACCTTGGAGGTTTTACCGCGCTCTTTGCAGGCACGATGGGAATCGTAATGAACGACCTCAAGCGCGTGCTTGCTTACTCGACCATAAGCCAGCTCGGTTACATGATGCTTGGCCTTGGCCTCGGTTCGGCAATCGGGCTTGAAGCAGTAGGCATTTCTCTCTTCCACCTGATCAACCATGCTTTCTTTAAGGCCCTTCTTTTCCTCTGTGCAGGCAGCGTAATCCACGCAGTAGGCACCCAGGACATGAGGGAACTCGGAGGCGTAAGAAAGGTAATGCCAGTTACGGCTGCCACTATGGCAATTGCAGCCCTGGCTCTGGCAGGTTTCGGAATACCCGGGACCTCAATAGGGACAAGCGGTTTTTTCTCAAAGGATGCGATTATTGAGGCTGCCTATCTCTTTGGAGAACACAGCAACAACTGGATCCCCTATGCATTCTCAATTGCGGCTGCACTTCTCACGTCAATTTACATCTTCAGGCTGATCTTCATGACCTTTACAGGGAAGCCGAAAAGTGACTACCATGGACATGAATCTCCCGCTATTATGACAATACCACTTTCAATTCTGGCAATCTTTTCCCTAGTGTTTGGGGGGCTGACAAAAACAGGGTTCATGGATTTCCTTGAAGAAACATTTGCAAACAGCTTCGTGAATCTTGACATAGGAAGCCTTGCAGCCTTAGGTCGAAATGAGCTTGTAGGGGCAGCAGGGAGCGAATCTCTCTTTGTCCAGTGGCTTCCGATGATAGTTGCCGTTGCAGGTCTTGCAGTTGCTTTTGTGATCTATTATCTGAGGATAATTAAATTCGGGCCGCTTGCTTCCATGAAGAACCCGGTTTACAGGCTGCTCTACAAGCGCTATTACCAGCATGAAATCTATACTGAATTCTTCTCGCTTGGAATCGTATACGGAGTCATTGCTTTCCTTTCACAGGTGCTTGATGTGATCATTGACAGTATCGTGGAAGGAATCGGAATTCTTACAGTAGGTGTAAGTGAGGAGCTCAGGAGAGTTCAGACCGGAGTTGTTCAGACTTATGCAATTGCAGTAGTTGTGGGTGTCAGCCTGCTAATAATACTTGTTAAGTTAATTATGGAGGTACTCTGATGCTGCCGGTCGCATCACTGTTGATTCTGGTGCCGCTGATTTTTGCAGCAGTTACCTTTTTCACAAAAACGAAAGATCAGGCTGCAGGCCTGGCTTTTTTAGGGTCCATTGCAACTCTTGGCCTTACCCTGTATGCCTACCTGAACTTTGACAGCAGTACGGCTGTCATGCAGTTCTTTGAATCGATAGACTGGATCCCCTTGCTGGGAGTTAAATATTCAGTTGGGATTGACGGCGTTTCCCTGCCCCTTATCCTCCTGAATGCAATAGTTATCCCGTTCCTGATCCTTTATAGCTGGAAGGAAGACAGGGAATCTCCTAACCGGTTTTATGGTTTGATTCTTACCATGCAGGCTGCAGTTATAGGAGTCTTCGTATCCCTTGATTTCGTGGTCTTTTATGTATTCTGGGAACTTACCCTGATCCCTCTTTTCTTCATGGTAAACATCTGGGGAGGAGAAAAGAGGGCCCATGCGTCTTATAAGTTCTTTATCTACACGCATGTTGCCTCTCTGGTAATGCTTCTTGGGATCTTCGGGCTCTTCTATGCCTCCTGGCAGCAGACCGGGGTCCCCACCTTTGATATAAGGACACTTGTTGCACAGTTCCAGTTCTTAGGGTCCGGCCTGTTAAGGGATGCAATCTTTCTCTCCATCATTTTCGGGTTCCTGGCAAAGCTGCCGATTTTCCCCTTCCACTCCTGGCTTCCGGATGCTTATACCGAAGCCCCGACCGCAGGCAGTGTACTCTTTATTCTGCTCAAAATAGGAGGATACGGGCTTTTCAGGATCTCACTTCCAATGCTCCCGAATACTGGCAACCCTGAGCTTATGATTACCATGCTGGGTTTCCTTGGAGCTTTCAGCATTCTTTATGGAGCTCTTGTAGCTCTGAGGCAGAAAGACCTCAAGCGTATGATCGCTTATTCCAGTTTAAGCCACATGGGATATGTTTTACTGGGTTCGGCAGGCCTTGTTACCCTTTCGGTTTCAGGAGCTATGTTCCAGCAGTTTTCCCACGGGCTTATAATGAGTATCATGTTCATGTCCGCAGGAGCGATCCAGACAAGCACGGGGACAAGGATAATCAACAATCTTGGCGGGCTTGCAAAGAAGATGCCAATGCTGGCTGTACTTATGATGCTCGGTTTTATGGCATCCCTTGGCCTGCCAGGACTTACCGGCTTTATTGCCGAGTTCCTGGTGCTGGCCTTCAGCTACGTCAACCTGCCTGGATTTGTCTTGCTTGCCCTTCTGTCAATAGTGATTACTGCAGGTTACAATCTATGGGCAATGCAGAGGGCAATGTTCGGAGTTTATAGCGAGAAGTTCGGGGATGTCAGGGACATCGATTCTCTTCAGGTCTTTTCGATGGGAATAATTGCCCTTCTTGTGCTTTATTTCGGCCTGAACCCGAATCCTGTGCTTAATATGATGATTACGAATTCGAAAGCAATAGTAAGCCTCGCGGCTGCCCTGGGGGTGTAAAAAATGGAAAATTTAATGCTTCTCGCACCTGAAATTGTAGTCGCTGCAACCGGTCTGATTATACTGTTTATAGGGGTCTTCATGTCCCCCAGGACCAAGAATATTCTTGGTTACCTGGCAACTCTGGGAGTCCTTGCAGCTCTGGTTCTGACAATCCAGAGTTTCGGGATTGAAGCTACGATGTTCTCTGGCACTGTCAGCATTGATGCCCTTTCCCAGTTCTTCAAACTGGTCTTCCTGGCAGTTGCACTGATTGTTTCGGTTGCTTCAATTAAGTATAATGAAAACAGTGACCATACCGAAGAGTTTTATTCCCTGGTGCTTTTTGCAACCCTCGGGATGATGGTTGTTGCCTCCTCAAATGACTTTATCCTGCTCTTCTGTGCCTTTGAGCTGGCAAGCTTTGCTACCTATGCCCTTGCAGGTTTTGAGAAACAGAACCAAGTGTCCCTCGAAGGAGCCATGAAGTACTTTATGATGGGTGCAGTTTCTTCAGCGCTTATGCTTTTTGGGATATCTTTTGTGTATGGGGCAACGGGCACTACCAGCATTCCAATGATTGCTGAAAATGCCTCCCTCCTGGCAGAAAACCCTATCGGGCTTGTTGCAGTTGTGCTGCTCATTGCAGGTTTTGGCTTCAAGATGGCTCTTGTACCTTTTCATATGTGGGCTCCGGATACCTATCAGGGTTCTCCTTCAGTTGTCTCCTCCCTTCTTGCAGCCGGGTCGAAGAAAATGGGTTTTGTGGCGGCTTTCAGGGTTTTCATCCTGGCGCTTGCTGCACTCCAGCCTGACTGGCAGTTAGCTTTTACAATTCTGGCAGTCGTAACCATGACCTTCGGAAACGTGGTTGCAGTCTCTCAGACCAGCGTGAAACGTATGCTTGCTTACTCTTCTCTGGCCCAGGCAGGGTATATTGCAATGGCTTTTGTGGTAATGACCCCAATGGCTCTTACAGGTGGAATTTTCTATACCCTTGCCCATGCCTTTATGAAAGGAGGGGCATTTATCGCAGCCGGCGCAGTTGTCTGGATGATAACTACTCAAAGGACAGGGGACCTTCAGGTTCCAGACCACCTGGACAACTTTAGGGGCCTTGGGAAGAGAATGCCGCTAGTAGCTCTTTGCATGACGGTTTTCGTCTTTGCCCTTGCAGGCATTCCACTGACTTCCGGTTTCATGGCCAAGTTCGTGCTCTTCTCTTCAGCCATTCAGGCAGGTATGACCTGGCTTGCGGTAATTGCAATCCTGAACAGTGCCCTTTCATTGTTCTATTATGCACGGCTTGTAAGGTACATGTACTTCCTTCCCCCTGAAGGCAAAAAGATCGGCCTGCCTTTCCCATATGCAGCAGCCCTCCTGCTTGCAACAGCCGGCGTGTTTGCAATGGGCCTATGGCCTGAACCCTTCTTGCAGTGGGCAATGGAAGCAGCAAAGGTACTGATCTAAGGAGATATGAGACATGACAGATTGTGATCTTTGCGGAAAAGCGATCCCGGCCGTAATTCCTGTCCGGGTTTTCCGCTCCCGCCTCAAATTCGCCTATCCTGAGGGTGTCTGGAAAGGGCTCTGTGAGACCTGCCTGGATTCCTCCCAGGAGACCTATTTAAGCATCGACAAAAACGAAATCTCCTGCAGGCGAAACAAATGCGTCCTGTGCGGTAAAAAAGGCAGGGTTTACCCTGTGGAAATTCAGATTCCCGATTTTTCAAAAGGAGTTATAAGAAAAAAGGTAAATGTCTGCACAAAATGCCTGGATTCTATCAATGAGACTTATATCAGGTTTAAAGGAGAGCAGATTGAGGGTTCGGTTTGTGAACACGGGCATGAACACTGAATTTGAGTAAAGCTACGTTTTGTGTCTTTATATTACTTTATTGGTTCATTTCTTTCGTTATAATAAACGGAAAAAGACGGAATGGACAAGAATTACTAAGTAAGTTTAACTTTTCTTTTTTGGCTGAAACCGATTGCTTTTCCATCACCTTTGTCTGCTTATAATTTGCAATTTGAGTTTATCAGTCGTTTATCTGACTTTTCGCAGATGTCCATTCAATTTTCACTATTTTTTTCGATATCGTTTTTTCTGAAAATTACCCTGCTTATTCAAGCTTCATTGAAAGATTCTAACCTATATTTCCGGAAGTTTTAGTTGAGATAATAATTGTAAATTATTAAGTAAAAGAACAAAAACGATAGTCGGAAAAATGTTCTTTTTTTCAAGACATCTGCGGAAGGTCGGGTTTATCTATATTCTCAGGTTCACAGTGTTGCATAACTAAAATCATTATAATATCTCTTAGTTTTAATTTTTATTGTACAATACTGAAAGCTCTTTTTAAAAATGTGCTTTCGGCTGTAATTTTATAGGACTTACGCACTTGAGGACAAAATCAATCAAGGAAAATACTGTAGATTGAAATCATTTTTTAGACGGTTAACAGTCTGATGCTATTGATTTTTCAGTTCAACTGCGTAAGTCTTAATAATATTACTTTTGGGATGATCTTAATGAATATAACTCTAATCAAATACAAATTGAACGCCAGATACCATAATATGATAAAAAAACTATAGAAGATATATGAAAAAAGTAGTTATTTTAGGAATTCTACAAATGATCCTTCTCGGTGCGTTCCTGCTCTCGTCTGGATGTTCATCATCGACAGAAAGTACGACTACCTCCTCTTCTACGTCTCAGTCAATTTCCATGATCACAGACAAGACGCAATATGTCCACGGCGAAATGGTCAAGCTAAAAGTAACAAACAACCTAGATGATCCTATTTGGTATATAGGCTACCCTCAGCGCGATCTAGTCTTCTGGGAGATTGAAAAGTCTCAAAGCAATGGTTGGCAAAGTGTGGACTTTCGTCTGCCAGTGATTGAAGAAGGAAAAGAGGTTTGTCAAGTAATACTTTATGAACGACCTATTGGTGACGTAACGGAGCTTAAACCCCACTCTGACCTTCTTTACGAGTGGAACCAGCAAATATGCTCACTCAAGACAGTGACTGAACCATTCGAACCTGAGATAATTAAGCGAGGTAAATACAGATTTGTATTCCACTACAGTTTGTTCACAGTGAAATCAGAAAACGTCGAGAATGAACCTTGGAAAAGACCGATTGACCTAGGTGAAACGAAGACAATTTATTCTAATGAATTTGTTTTGAAGTAAATGGAATAACGTTTCCAGGATTATGGAGAGCCTATACGAGAGTAGAATAACTGCAACTTATTATAATACAGAGTAATGACCCCACGAAAAAATCATATACAACTAATAGTGTCATGGCAACTTAGTTATGATGCCTTAATACCTAGACAACATTTCATCCTTAGTCCCATTCTTAATTATAGTGATCCATAACTAAATTGCTCAGATACTAGTGTCGAGTCAATCTTCAATTGTCGGATAAAGACATGATAATTTTATCCTTGCATCATCTGTTGTGAATTGCCAGTTAACCTTTGAATTTTTGTTGTTTCTGTAATTTTGCCATGCCAATACTTCTTTTCTAACAAGCTCGATGTTATCCATTCTTCTTTTTAAACATTGACCTGAAAGCACGTTCAACTCAATCTCTGCTATGTTCAACCAACTTCCATGTTTTGGTGTGTACACAAACTCAAACCTATCCCACAGTGCCTTTGCTTTAGCTGGTGGAAATGCTTCATAGAGAGATCCAGGGACATGAGTATTTGATTGTCCATTATCAGCGTAATTTTATTTGCATTTTCACGTTGAAGTGCGATTTTTTCCCGAAAATACGCCCAATCTTGCTTGGTTTTTCTTTCAGTAATATTTACCATTCGTTTTCCTGCTAACGGTTCACAGGCAAGAAATATATTGCACACTCCACAACGTTTGTATTCGTAATCATATCTGGCTGTTTTTCCAGATGAACAGGGGATAGGAATTATGGTTTCTGCAATCAGTTGTTTTGGAGATTCGTCCATACATATGACAGGATTTAACGGATCAAATGGACGTTTATAAACGTCCAGAACCATTTCCATATTTGCAACAAAACTACTGTTCTGTTCAGGAGGAATTACCCATTCTTTCTTTTGCCAGGGTTTAATTTCGTTTTTTTAATATATGACGTATTGTTTCGTGAGAAATGCTTTCGATATAGCCAAGCTCTATAACTTTATCAGCTAACAACCTCAAAGACCATCTTGCAAAACCTTCAGGAGGTTCACTGCAACTCAATGCAACTAAATGGGCTTCAAAATCACCATCAACTTTTTTAGTATAAATCCGATTTCTGTTTTTTCCATTAAGGGCAATTTCAAGACCGTCTTCAACAAAGCGCCTTTTTACACGATCAATTTTTCTCATACTGATGTTCAGGATACGGGAGATTTCTTCGTTGGTTGAATGGTTGACATTACATTCACCTTTATCGCAATTGAGTAAGATTAGAGCATTGAGAATTTTTTGTGAATTTTGTTTACCCTTTGAGATAAGTTCACAAAGATCTTTGCGTTCGTCTTCAGTGAGTGTTACAGTATATCTTTTCATAAGTAATCCTAAAGATTACTTATGAAAAAATACAAGAAATACATTACGACCGTTTAGGTTTGACTCGACACTAGCCTTAAACTGCTTTTTACTTGCTTTTCTTGTATAGTAAGATGTTGAAAAGTCAGCAACCGATTTTGATCTTGAAAGAGCATGCCAAATACATATGACATTGATAAAACATTTGATTACCCGAATTTTAAAAAATATTTTAAATAAGAAAGTTTTAATAGAATACATTTGTAATTCTTAATAGTTAAAAACGTTTATTTTTATTTCATTTGGAAAATTAACTAACGGGTACTGGACATCATAGCCCTATTATAATTTTAATGGTCGTTGATAACTTTTCCGATCAAGCTGTCTCAAAACTCGACCAATTCCTACAATTAAATAATTTTTATTATTGAATTTAAATTTAGATCGGAAACTATTCTGAAATTTAAGCATATATTTCCCTTAATTTCGATAGTATGAGCAGGTGTCTAATATTCGTCAAGGAGGACAAGGATATTATGAAACATATACTCAGAATGTTTGCGTTCATAGCAGTTGTGCTCTTGATCGCAGGAGTGCCAGTTGCTCAGGCTACTGTTGAAGAAGGTTGGCCAGTTAGCAAACCGAACACTCCCAAAAATGCAGATGATCTTTTCATAGACTTTGAGAAGGGAATCGATGGAATTCAGATTGAAAACACTATTCCAAGTCTGAAGTTCACTACAACCTCTGGGCTCAATTGGAGATACGGTGATATCCGAACAGGTAATTATAATGTTGATCCATACGGGAGCAAAGCATATGAAACTAGAGGAAATTTCTTTGCCTGGTTGGGTGAAACTGGAGACACGGGCCGAATCGATTTTCCAGGAGGAGGCGCTACTTACTGTTCCGTCCTTGTTAGTACATATTCTGGTGTGGTTCTGGATGCCTACAACAGTACGGGTGTATTAATAGCTACTAGTGGCAGGTGTGGTTCTAATCTTGACACCGGAACCTTAACTCGTCTGACCGTTGACGCTCCCACAGGACAGTATATTTCTTACGTTTTGATTCATGATACGGGCAACTACTGGCTAATGGATGATCTGTGCACAGATGCCAAAGGTGTTATCCCTGTGCCCGGGAGATCTATTGGGAAACACAGCGATAAGTTCGACATAGTGTTTGTACCCGATGATGACTATGGATCATCAGCAGATATTGATAAGTGGTTGCCGACTTTTCTCGATGACATTAATCATCAAATTGATGAGAGGCTTGGTGGAGCAGCTCCCGTGAGTGGAAATCTAAGCAAGTTCAATTTTTACTACACGAAACTTCAGGGAACTGCCAGCAGCAAGACACTTCCAGCCGACTTAACTCAGATGTCGCCTTTTGCCGATGCATACGTAATCTTTCATACTGAAGAGTTCGGTGATTCAACTAGAATGGGCCCACCCAGTATTTATGGAGCTGAAGGACCGGTCGGAAGGTCATTTATCCATGAAAGTGGCCACGGGATTTTTGGACTGGCGGACGAATATGATGACGATAACTGCATCACGTTCTACTTCCAGCCAAATCCGATGCCAAATATCTGGGCCACCGAAGCTGAAGGTAGAGCAGATGCAACTAAAGAAGGTTGGAACCCTGATGATATTCAAAATTTCACAGATTGTCAGGGTGATTGGTGGAAACTTGGCACCAAAGAATACATTATGTGTGACGGAAGTTTCTTTGCCAATGGATGGGGAGCGCCGGCCTCCAGGAGAATCCAATGGTTCTTAGGCCAATATCCAAGTGACAATACGAAAGCAAAAGCTTCTACCCAATCGGAGAAATCCATATCCTTGAATCTGCAAATATCGTCGGATGTATTCAGTCTGTTGGATGATAGTTTTGTTACAGACTCTGCCCCTAGCTATCTTCCTGGAAAGTATGATTTTACGACAAAGGTATATTCAACCAGCGGAGAATTGTTGAGAGAATATGGATTTAATGATCCGAGACGAATATTAGCTGAATCGGACTATGAAGGACCAACCTTGTTAGATAATGTTAATTTCCAATTGACACTACCGTATTTCAACAATGGTGGTAGAGTTGATTTGATTGAATCTGCGACTGGGAGCGTTAAATTGTCGGTTGACATATCCAAATATGCCTCAACGGATACTACTCCACCTTCCTCAATAACTAATATCCAGTCCACCAACGGCACAACCTGGCTCAACTGGACTTGGACTAATCCCTCAGATCCCGATTTCTCCCACACAGAAATCTACCTGAACGGTCCTTTCCAGACCAACACCTCTGCTGGATACTTCAACACCACCGACCCCCAGCCAGAAAAAAGTTATACTCTCATTAGGACCAACCCCTCAAATCCCGATTTCTCCCACACAGAAATCTACCTGAACGGTCCTTTCCAGACCAACACTTCTGCTGAATACTTCAACGCCACCGGCCTCCAGCCAGAAAAAAGTTATACTCTCAGTACGCGCACTGTAGATGATTCTGGAAATGTCAATCAGACGTGGGTCAATTCAACAGGTACTACCAAAAAAGAACTTGTACTCCCTGTAGCGAACTTTTCTGCAAAACCCACCGAAGGAAAAGCACCATTAACGGTTGCTTTCACTGACACCAGTACAGGAGACCCGACCAAATGGAAATGGGATTTTGGAGATGGAACAACTTCAATCCAACAGAATCCTAAGCATAAATATTCCAAAGCAGGAAACTATACGGTAGCACTTACGGTAAGCAATGCGGCAGGCAGTAATACAGTAACAAAAGACGGCTATATACAAGTTATAGAAAAACCTGTAGCTAACTTTTCTGCTTCCCCGACTTCTGGGAAAGCACCATTAAACGTTAAATTTGCTGACACAAGCACAGGAACACCTACTTACTGGTACTGGAACTTTGGAGACGGATCAAAGTCATACCTACAGAATCCGACTCATAAGTATTCAAAGATAGGGGTCTATACTGTTAGCTTAATAGTAAAGAATGCTGCAGGAAGTAGCGAAGTAACAAAAACAAATTATATAAAAGTAGTAACAAAGCCGGTTGCCGCATTCTCTGCGTCTCCGACCTCTGGAAAAGCTCCATTAACGGTTGCCTTTACTGACAAAAGTACAGGCTTACCAGAGAAGTGGAAATGGAGTTTTGGAGACGGGACAATTTCAAGGGAACAGAATCCAGAACATCAGTATTTACAGGAAGGAAAATATAAGGTTACACTTACAGTAAGCAATGCGGCAGGCAGCAATACTGTAACAAAAACAAATTACATAACAGTGACAACAAATACAAGACCGGGAATATACTCTGAAAACGAATAAAACCCAAATTAAAAAACAAGAAAAATATCAAGACTAAAGGATAGTGGTGGGTCATTGATCAAATCTGACAAAGGGCCCACACACCCTATTTTGCAGAGTTGAGAATCCATACATATATATTATTTTTAATAAATTATTGTCACTATCTAATCAGCATGAAAGTATTTTCAACTACTTTCAGATTTCTGAAAGGATGTTCAGGTCTAACCGTGAAGAAGTTGAAGGCATCCTTAAAGCTGGAGATCAGGTAAAAGTCGTTTTTACGGACAAAGTAAAGTATGAAAATGAGATCTCTTAAGGAATGGCAAGTTTTGAAGGAGCAATTTAATAACAGTGATTGAAAAGGGAAGAAAAAGGGATACAACGAAATAATAAGTGTGATTTAAAACTTATTTTTTAATGCACAAGTGCATTTTAGTCTAAAATGCGAGTTTGAGTCACCAGCATATAATTTATTTTTTCATTGACTTTTATATATAACTCAACTACCTTTTTTACTGCAAGTTGAAAACTATCCTTTCTCCTTTTGTAAGTTTGCTGGAAAGATAAACACCTATATCAATATCGCTTAGCGGTCCTTCCGTTCCCTCTGCTGTCGAACCAAAGAGATATGCAAGTTCTACATATTCCTTTTTATTAAAAAATTCAGGAAGCAAGATACACAGAATTTCTTTCCCTATCTCGTGAATTTTAAGACCCATTGTATTTTCTCTATGTCCTGTTCTTTCAAATACGTTATGTTGTAAGAATGGATATACATGATAGGTTGTGCTCTTTGCAGGCTCACAATTCCAATAGTTATTCCTGTCCGGGTTTTCCGTTCCCGCCTCAAATTCGCCTATTCTGAGGGTATCTGGAAAGGGCTATGTGATACCTGCCTGGATTCCTCCCAGGAGACCTATTTAAGCATCGACAAAAACGAAATCTCCTGCAGGAGAAACAAATGCGTTTTGTGCGGTAAAAAAGGCAGGGTTTACCCTGTGGAAATCCAGATTCCTGATTTTTCAACAGGAGTTATAAAAAGAAAGGTAAATGTCTGCACAAAATGCCTGGATTCTATCAATGAGACTTATATAAGGTTTAAAGGGGAACAGATTGAGGGTTCGGCTTGTGAACACGGGCATGGGCATTTGTAAGTTCATGAATATTGAGTTTTGAGTAAAGCTGCAGTTTGCGGCTTTATTTCTTTTCTTATTAGCATGAAAGTTCTTTCAAGTACTTTCATTTCTTTGTGCCTGTGATTAGAAGAATTTCATGTGCGTTTTTGTTATTAAGCAAATATTCATTCGGAATATATTTGGCTCATGTTTTTTATATAGATATTATCCCAAATAGTATACTATATTTTGATATATCCAGTAGTCAATTGATATTTTAGCCGGTTTTATTTTTATTAACAGTCTTGTTAAGTTATTTCAGTGTAAATCGAATTGCTCATTTACCTGAAAGTAAAAAAATAATTAGAATTGAATCTTTAAACCCGAAATGAAATTTCTGTAAGTGAGCCAGATGAAAAATAGTTACATGCTACTAATAGTATCTTTACTACTGCTTACATCAGCAGGTGTTGCTTCTGCTGCACTACCATATTACATTGACCCACAGCGGAATTTGTGGCTTAATATCAGCATGGATGGTAGTACACAATATTTCAATGTATATAATACACCTGGATATTCTCCAAATGGGGATGCAGTCATGTGGGCGTATGATAATTTCAGCTCAAGCAACTTAGACACATCAAAGTGGACCAGTTATAAAAAAGGGAGTAGTAAATCAACAGTAGCTATAAAGAATGGACAGCTTATATTGTCAGGTTCAGGCGTGACCTCCTCTGCAAATGTTGTGCTGAATAAACCGTTTACTAACGGAATTGAACTGGCAGTTAATGAAACGATTTCGAAGGGTACCGGTGATGTAGGTACATATACTGATGCTTCTTTTGGTTCTGGCCCACTCGCAGGTGTGACTAATGAAGTCGATTTAGATTTGTGTCATATAGTTCTCTATTCGCTCCACAGATTGATCTCTATCTTAAGACTTGACAATCTGGTTGATATTGGCAGTAATTCAGGAACAGGTTGGTGGCACACCGTTTTCTCCACCGTTGATGGATCATTCCAAAGTCAGGGAATATCAAGATCAATAATTTGGACAAATTCAAGCACTTCGGATGCTATTATGCCTAATCCTGGCATCACGCTAAGTGAGTACACCGGAGAAAATCTTCCACATACAGTTGCATATAGTTACGATACTTACGGCAATGCAAATATGAGTATGCTCAATGTAAACCAAAATCGTCTCCCATTATCTATACCTGACCCATACGGTTGTAACCAGTTTAATCACATTGCCGTATATTACAATTCATCTGGAGTATTTGGCCACAACTGGTGGATGCTTGTTACAACAATATGTACATATTCAGATAGTAAGTATGAAAATGCATGTTTATATTATTCTGATGATGGCCTGCTCTGGTATGTACCACCAGGAGTAACAAATCCAATAGGAAAGCAGATTGTATCTAAATATGACTCAAACGTTTATGGGTCTGATCCTGATGTTGTATACAATCCTGCGACTGGAAAACTTATGTGCTACTATGTAATTGGAGACGATACCGGTAATGTAAATGTAGAAGATTTAAAAGTTAAGACATATGATGGTAATACTGTTTCGCCTGAAATGAAAGTTATCGCTCATGGAGTAGCAACAACTGTTTTGTACGATAACACCGCAGGAACGTTTTACATATGGACTGTTGATAATGATTCCAATCCAAATGTAATATACAGGTATACTTCAACTGACGGTATAAATTTCACTAATAAGCAAGTAGTTGGTCAGTCAAGCGAGTGCGAACCCTATCATGTAAAAGTAATTAATCGTCCTGGAGACTCAAAGCTCTATGCGCTTTTTACATTCAAAGGCAACAACGATCTATATATTGCAACTGCAAACAAATACACGGATAATTTTACAATTCAAAATTCACCTCTTCTACAGGTTGATGACTCTTCATCTATCACACATAAAAATATTGAATTCTCTTTCAGTGCAGGTAAATTTAGCGATGACGGAAACATTCTGAAACTATGGATAACTGCTAAAGATACCAATGGGGTTTGGGATGCTTTTTACACACAAGCAACTCAGGCAAATGGTATCTGGAAAGTTGGAAATTTCACAACTCTACATGCTCCTGTCATGACAGTCAAAAATGAAAAGTGTCTCAATACCCCGAAACAGTGGATGCTCTCACAGGGCGACTACGTAAACAACAAAGGAGTCATAAGGAAAATCAACGAAATTTGGGGATACAAAATAGGTCACACACCAAAAGTAAAAGTAACGAATATGGGAACATATATGCAAATTGAAGTTGTGCCAACTGATTCCCAGAAAGTGACTGATTACCAGGTGATGATCCCTGCTAGTTTTCTTAACTTATCATCTCAGATTGACTCTCTGGATATTGAACCTGTGCCAGATGACTCCGAGAACACGACTAATTCTCAAGTGATGGCTTCTGCGAGTCTTCTTAACTCATCATCCCAAAATGATTCTCCGGATATTGAACGTGTCCAGGCAGGAAAGGACACGTCCACTTCAAAAGGAGTAATTAATTGGAAAGGGCAAAACTGGTATTTGACAGGTGACAAAGCAAACCCTGGCAATAATTACTGGAATACTTCGGGTGCATGGATAGATAACCAGGACAGAATGCACTTAACAGTTGTAAATAATAACAGTAAATGGGAATGCACAATGTTAAACAGCCAGTATACATACTGTTATGGTACTTTTACGTGGACTGTAGCTTCACCTGTTTACACATTTGATAAAAACAGTGTAGTAGGACTCTGTACTTATTTAGATGACAATAATGCATTAAATCTGGGAATTTCAAGATGGGGTGACCATAATGGAAATCAACTATGGTACTTTATAGAACCTTCTATAATTAAAGGAAACAGTAAGGCGTATGGGGTTCCACCGAGCATCGAAGGCACAAACACGACTTATAGAATTGAGTGGAAACCAAATTATATAAGATTCACATCCACAAAGGCAGACGGAACAGTTATAGCAGGCTATACTAATACAAATATTTCTACAATTCCGAAGGAGCCCGAAAATGTCATAATGAATTTGTGGTTAGTGGATCCTCCATCCGATGGAAAAAACATTGAACTTATACTAAGTAATTTCACAGTTACAGATGAGTGAATTATAAAGCGGCTTTGAAAAATAAGACCGTAAGTCTCTTTCCTTTATAATTTGCTGTGAGAACAGGAATGTAGCAGGTAGAGAATGAACCTGTGGACTCTTATCTATATTTAGGGAATAATTACAGGACTCAGAGATACTTTGTTTGCGTCTAGCTGAGTGAGTTATGGTTGTCTTATTACAGACTTCAGAGATACTTTGTTTGAGTCTAGCTGAGTGAGTTATAGTTGTCGTATATCAGATGCCTATTTGATAGTATACAGGCACACTGTATACATTAAATTCTGTATTGCCATTAGATAAAACATTGCATGTTGCCATTGTTTGACATTTAGCCACAGGTACTGCAGATCAACATTATGGAGTTATACAAAAATGCGGCTGATGCCAAAGATGAGCATTAGTAAACCTACTAGGAATGTTGTAGTTTTCTGGACTCTGCCGCTATCTATTAACAGCGAGGCATATTTGTTGAATTCTGGATATGCTTTTTCACGAACCCATTTGGAGATTGTCCAGTTTAATACTAACAACCCTTTCGATTCTTCTGCAAAATTCTTGTTTTGTAGATGTCTTTTGATAATTTTATAGTAACATCCGCCGAAACCAGTAATGAGACGAACGTCTGCAGGTACCGCGTCAACAACATATGCCAGTTATTAAATTGATAATACACACGATATGTAAAAATAATATGCAAATAGTGCGTTAATAATGCATGCCAGATATTAATTTGATCCGGTACGCGATACATGCCAATCGTATTCAGGTAGTAGGTCAATGACATTATTACCAATCCTGATTCGGTTTAAAGAGGAAGAGGTAGTATGCATAGACCAGCTGAGCAATAGTAAACCATGCATAAAAAATCTGAGGAATAAATGTTATTCTTACAAGATAGTCCCAATTACTGGGATTCTGTACATATCGAAGTGTGTAAACACTGTCCACGTACATTAAAATCATTACCAGTAAGAATATCCAATTGGGATGATAAACACCCGTCACTATGTCATAAAAAGCATAGTGTAGCAAAAGAATCTGGAAAGCCAACATAATCCAGAAAAATCCAGCATTCAGGATGTCTTTTCTGGTGCTTTTATTCCATCCGTGCTCCCACAATGTGTCAAGTCCCCCACGAAGCCAGCGAACCCGTTGTTTCCATAACTCATTTAGTTTTAATGGGACATCTGTCCAGGCAAGCATCCCAAAGCCTGAAGCTGTGTGGTAACCAAGTTCTTTTAGAGTCATCGTTAACTCGTAGTCTTCGGTGATATTATGCACATCGTACACGGTGCAGTCAACTTTTCCGGTATCGATGCGCTTTTGCATAACTGCTTTTATTGCTTTCACTTTATATACCGTGCACATCCCGTGTGCGACTTTAATTCCCCTATCCTGACTAACTCGGCTTCTGTCGAACTCTGCATATTCGACATACTGCCAGTGATATACTAACTTTTCAAAAAATCCATTAGTTTCCTGTTTGACTACACCGGCGCGAGAGCACACTGCCCCAAGCAGGGGGTCCAGTTGAAATTCGATTAATGCCTGCTCAACAAGATCTGGAGCTATGACTGTATCACCATCGACTGATAACACGTAATCATATGAATTCAGATCAACATTTTCATAGGCAGCATTAAGTGCTCCAGATTTTTTAAATTTATTTCCAACAGTTTCTATCAAATTTACGCGGTTATCAGTAGCAGCTATACTTCTTACTATGCCCGCTGTATTATCTGTACTGTTATCACTTATTACAAGAACATCGACCTTGACTGTTTGAGTAAGAATGGATTCAATGGTAGAGCGGATTATATCTTCTTCATTATGAGCTGGCACAAACGCGATGACGTTGTTCCTTGAGGGCAGAACGGTTGTCATTTTTCAATTCCTCCTGATATATACTACAATAATTTATTGGTTCTGTTCTCTAATACTATACTTTTTAAAGTAATACTCATAAATTGTAAGTATCTATATACATATAGTCCTATTTTTACCATCTAACTACTTACCGAGTAGTAATATACATAGATTTTTAGTATATAGAAGTATTTGTAATAATAAATCATATATTTCATAAAAAATAATAAAACTTGCTATTAAATAGAGTGCTATTTTATTAATATGAAAATATACAAGTTGATCCCAAAAATCAAAGATTTTTTTAAAATATAGAACTTTGGAGAATCAATCAAGCTTCTAATCAGAAAAGTAATTCTAAAACTCTCTCTTTTTGAGAACAAAGTTAGTTTGGATAATCTCATTAGATATTTACTAAAAATTAAATCTATAGCATTCTCAATAACTCGCTTTCCGCAGAAAAATTTTATATTTAATAATCTTTACAGATATCGATTTTCAATCAAACATGGATTTATTAAACTTTTATACAGAAGGTAAAAGCAACTCTTTTGGAGTCGGTTAAGATACGATTCTTCAAAAATATGTTATTTTTGTTGCTGATTTTGTAATCTTATTTTGACAGCACCCACTAATTAATACTGAATATTTCTCTTATTTTTACCCAAGTTGGCTTAACAAGTCCTATAAATTTCTAAAAATTTGTTATATATTCTACATAATTCCATTAATTTTTGCTACAATCAAGTTATTGATCTGATAAAAATTCGCAAAAATATATATTTTTATCAAGGCCGGTTTACTTTTCCCCATTTTGGTCGGATTACTTTTCCCCATTTTGGCCTGATTACTTTTCCCCATTTTGGCCTGATTACTTTTCTCCATATTTTGATATAAATTTTACCCAATTTTTGTATCCTCAAATTTTATGGATAAAAGTAAATTTCATGTATTTGCTGAAAATTTAAAAATTTGACTAAGTCTAGAAAACAACCTCATGCGATGTATTAAACTGTATAACTGTATTCTAAAATTGTTGCATATTTTTCGAGTTAGAAAATTTTCAATTGAATTTGAAGAGGACACCTTATTTTTTATTTAACTGTAAAAGTTAGGTTGTAAACCTAAAAATATAAATTTGGATGAGTAGATGGTTGCAGTAGTCATTTCGAGATTAATAGATTCCTCAACCGAATCTAAATGATAAGTAACTATATAGTATATTTAGAAATCAATATATCATCCTTTATTCACCAAATGTGATTAAAAGATTAAACTATTGGTATCTGTTTTAAAAATGCTATCCGAAGAAAATATTTATTTTCAAAAAAATACTGCGTATCCTGGGCAGTAAGTAGAAACAGAAAAATTTGCTCAGTAAGTAGAAACAGAAAAATTTGCTAATTTTGTCTCATTTCGTTTTCGAAATTGAATGAGTTGTGCCCTGAGAACGTGTCTAAAAACTAAAAAAGGAAAGAGTCTTTCGCCTCAGTTAAGATGGCACATAACTAAAGTCAGATAAAACCATCTCTGCATTCTGTCCATTTATTGGCGCTAAATGATTCATAAGCCACATCTGCATCGCAACTCCACCTTCTACATGCGGAATGCTTGTCTGGTCTGTACAGTTCCAGTCAGATATGACAGTTCCATTAGAAAGCTTTGCAGTAAAGTGGACATACGTTGGCTCCCAATCAAAACTGTATGTTACGTCTGTAGCGTTCTGGTAAGGAGAGTCATAAGTTATTGCACTCTGGTATGCATTTGGCTGGGCACTATAACTAAGTCTGTCACTGCATATCCAGCCCCACTGAGTAGCTTCAATATCTATCTCATTGGCATCGTTATGGCGGAAAAACATAGCAGCTACAATATTCGGATCGAGATTCAGTATTGGTGATGAAACCGTCCACTTGTATACACCATAGCTATAGTCAGTGGATGTTGTGTCAACTTCTGTTGAATACCAGATATCTCCGACTTTCTGGATTGTAAGGTGTAGTTTCTGGTTTTCATCAATCCAAACATTATTGCTGGAACTGCTCCAGTAGTTACCACCAGGATTACCAGTTCCACTTCTTACCCACCACTCTTCACCACACCAGTTTAGATAAGTTTCTGCATCAGCAACATTTGTAATCATAAGCAAGCCTAACATACTTGACATTATGATTTGAGTATATTTATTCCCCATATTTATTAATTGGAGTAATTAGATAAAAATTAGTATTACTTTGATAAAATAGAAACTGTTAAGTAGTGTTATATGTACAAACACTTTCCTGAGGAAAACTTCATATTTAAGAATTTAGGCTCTTCGTCATTTCAGATGGGTAGTTTGAAATCTAACTTTCCTAATTTTAGATAGATCATAGTAATAAAATACTTAGTGTTTCGATATCCTCTTGCATTTCTTTTTATTAACCTTAACTCTCCCTCGCATAGAAAGTAAACCAATTAAAGAATTGTGTCTTTTAATGTTGTTTTTCAACGGATTTTTGCATTTTTCCCTTCTCTATTGCTTTTAACTTACTTTCCGCAGATTAACTTACTTTCCGCAGATGCCCGTTCAATTTTCACAATTTTTCCTGTTATCGTTTTTTCTGAAAACCGTCCTGTCTACTCAAACATGTGTTTTTGAAACATCCCACAATTTTCTGCCTTTTGCCTTCATTGAAAACTTCCAGCACCTATTTCCCGAAGCTTCAGTTGAGATAATAACTCCAGATTTCCAAATAATTTTCCAAAAACGATAGCAGAAAAACACGTTATCATTTTGAAGACACCTGCGGAAGGTCAAATGGAAAATAAAACAGTAATAATAAAAAAACAATCATCAATAATTGAAAATGAAAGGAAAATAAATAAAATTAGCAGAAGGTAAATTAAATTGAAAGAAATCCCAAAAAAGCCAGAAGTAAAGCCGAAAGCCCTTCTGAATTTAACAATTAAACACTTTATCCAGGAAGTACTGATGAATCCGTAAATCCTCGGTTAATTCCGGATGGAAAGCAAGAGCCAGCACATTTCCCTGCTCTGCAGCAATAATCAGGTCATCGAGCCTGGAAAGCACGCGAACCCCAGGCCCACAGCTCACGATTCCGGGAGCCCTTATAAACACGCCGGTGAAAGGAGAATCAAGTATCTCGACCTCAAGTTCAGCTTCAAAAGAATCCCTCTGCCTTCCGAAAGCGTTTCTATTGACCTTTGTATCCATAATTCCGAGCAATTCCTGGCTGGTTTTCTCAACCTGCTCGTCGCCACCCTTTGCAAGTACAATCAAACCTGCACAGGTCCCAAGGATCGGAACTCCTCTTGAAGCCGCATCCTTTATCTCCTCTGCAATCCCCTCGCGGGCAAGCAACCTGCAAAGTGTGGTACTCTCTCCGCCAGGAATCACAATTCCGCTGCACTCCGGGATAACACCCTTATGCTTTACCGCAACTACCTCTGCATCTATCCCTCTTTCCTTGAGGGCTTTCTTCAAAGCATTAATATGCTCAGAAACCGCTCCTTGAATAGCGATTACACCTATCTTCATGAAAAACACCATTTTCCAAAATTAATTCATTATCTGTTAATCCGAAAATAAAAAATTTTAATTGATTTATTCTTACAGCCCGTAAGAAAGAATCCATTTTTAAAAATTGAATTTCAACCGTTGCACCGGTTTATCACACCGTTTCAAGGGATTTTCGATCAAGCCTCTTAAAAAAGCTTGCGAGCAAGCAGTTTTTCCAAAAGGCTTGCAGGCAATCACATATTAAAAAGACCTGTGATTGCGCCCTCTGCTGACCCAAAACAAAATTCGGGTAAATCAGCCGTCCTCAGAGAGTTGGAAATATAGCCTTTCTTGCCCATAGTTCAACCCTCCTAGCTAAGTTCAGTATCTTCATTATAATTCAGCCCTCTTGAGCGAACGAAGTGAGCGAAAAGGGCACCGTCCTCCCGAGACGGGACTCGGGTGGCGGAACTCGGGTGGCGGAACTCAGGGGGTTACCAGCCGCGTTCCTGAAGGGCTTCCTTTTCAGGGATAGTGTCTGCGCTGATGCCTTTCATGCCTGCGCCCACGCCTTTTGAGATTTCTGCGAGTTTTGCAGGGTTGTCAAAGTTGTTTACGGCTTCAACAACGGCTTTTGCCATTTTCTCAGGGTTTTCGGCTTTGAAAATGCCTGAACCTACAAAGACCCCGTCTGCACCAAGGCGCATCATGAGAGCGGCATCCGCAGGGGTTGCAACTCCGCCGGCTGCAAAGTTTACCACAGGCAGGCGCTGCATTTTTGAGGTTTCGACTACAAGTTCTATCGGAGCTTCGATTTCCCTTGCAACCATAATGAGTTCTTCCTTGGTTTTGCCAGCAAGGGCACGGATTTCGCCCTGAATCTGCTTCATGTGCTTAACTGCCTGGCTGACATCTCCGGTTCCAGCCTCTCCTTTAGTTCGGATCATGGCTGCTCCTTCGTTAATTCTCCTGAGGGCTTCTCCGAGGTTTCTGGCACCGCAGACAAAAGGCACGGTGAACTGCGTTTTGTCTATGTGGAAGTAGGGGTCAGCGGGGGTCAGGACTTCAGACTCGTCCACCATGTCAACACCGAGAGCTTCTAAAATTTCGGCTTCGACAAAGTGCCCGATCCTGGCTTTTGCCATTACAGGAATTGTAACCGTATCAATAATCTGCTGGACAATCTCAGGGTCGGCCATCCTGGCAACCCCACCCGCTTTTCTTATATCTGCTGGAACAGCCTGGAGGGCCATAACAGCAACTGCTCCGGCTTCTTCTGCGATCCTGGCCTGTTCCGGGTTTGTAACATCCATGATTACACCCCCTTTCTGCATTCTTGCAAAGCCCCTTTTGATAAGTTCGGTCCCATGTCGTAATTTTTCAAAGTCCATGAATGTCATCCTCTCTGTCTTGATATGATTATAAGATTCTATGCCGTGGGAAACCCTTTACACGATGAAATAACTCTTGGGTCTTTTCCACTGATTGCAACCAATAGGTTGCGGTTTTCAGTTAGTTATTTCTCCAGTGAATTGTGAATACGCTCAATAGTCAAAGGCATTATTTAAGTTATTCCTTATTAATAAATACAAAGTAAATCATATATAATAACTTAATATTTTTTCCATTAACTAAAAGTATTTCTTACACCTGTAATGTTTATTCTGCTCTTTTAAATAATGCATTACAGAGCCTTAATGCTATTTATTATTCTACCTCTAATATGCTTGCCTGAGGTTAATTAGCACTATCTCTGTTTTCATATAATATATATGATCTCCTTCAGGTTCTTAAATATATAGTTTTCTAAGAATACAATAGTTCCGATTTATCCAGGTTCCGAATGCCAATTACAAAATACATTCAATATTCTCGACCTAAAATGAATTATGCAGGATCAATGAATTCGAATGCGTGCAAAAAAACGACTCTGACCCCTACATTGGAAATTACAGCACATGAAATGAGATCCGTAGTCAATGAAGACATTGGCAAATCTATAAATTGGGGAATAAAATCACTAATTGGAATGCCAATTAAGTCGTTTCTGCGTCGGTTAAAAGAGTACATTCAGTAAAGAGATAAGCAACTACGCAGACAGTTAAGTGGAACATAGTAGCCAAAAAATATCATAAAATAGAGAATCATTGGATAGCAGAAGTTAATGAAGTTTTTAGAAACAAATGGTATTTTGATTTCTGTTGTACGAGAAATAGTTTAAAAATAAATATTTTTGATGGAAGACTCGTAATATGTAATATTTCAGTTATCAATGAAGAAAAAGTAATTGGCTATTTCAGCCATTCGGAACTATACCTGATCGGAACTACTGAGTTTAGCGATGGTTTGAAAAACCAAAATTAGGACAACTACCCAAGGTAATTACGAGGTCGATAGTCAAAGAAGGGTAAAGTGGAGTACTTTCTTTTCTTTGTGCCTGTTATTCGAAGAATACCATGTGCATTTAAAGACCCAGTGGTTTGCATTTCTCCACACTCGTTGACGTAATTAATTTTGTTCCGCAGGTGCGTAAGTCCTAAGCCATTATCAAGGCTAACTTGATAATGAATTCCTCTTTACGAAGATTATCAAAGAAAATATCTGTTCGATCATTGAATACACTACCTTATTTGAGGCAGGTCTATTTGCAAACTCTTTTGTTCTTGATTTGATACTTGCCATTGCCTATGATATTTCATTTTTCAGTGATATGATGAAATTTGCAATTTTAATCAGGACAGAAAACATCAGTGAATTTTGGTTTTGTTCCTTGTTTTTCCATTAAAGCACAATTATATTTTTATTATATAATATCACTCAAATAAAAACAGCACAGAAAAATTACTTATTTATCTCTTTTTATGTTATTTGTATGATAATTGAGGGTTTTTCTAATCTAATATTCTTTAATAGATTATAATAAAATCTTTTGAAAAATAAATATGTAAACTATATAAATAAAGTAATACACGTTATGAAACAGATTTTTGAAGATATTTAAGGTCCTATGTAGTCTTCGGTTAATAGATTTTAAAAAGACTGGGGTGTAAACTATAAGCGGGTTTCTTGAAAATTTAGTTATTGATCACATATTAACTCTGAATCGCTATCTATTAATGAAAAACTATCAAAGATTATGCTCAATAATTAAATTGCCATAACGCCAGGAATTAGGAGTTTTTTGAGTGTATATTTGTTTGGAGCAATTATTAAATAGACTACATGAATATCTGATTTCTTTTGACAAAGAGGTAAATGCAAAAATAGTACGAAATCGGGTAAATGCAAAAATAGTACAAAATAGATAGTAATATTAATTTAACATTGGCTGATTACGATTTCAACCAAGACTTTAATAAAAATGTGATTACTGAGCCCATTCCAAAACATATTAATTTAAATATAACTATATTTTTAAAGTTGTTTTCGTGAGTTATTTTTCATGACCTGATATTTTGTAAATAACTAAAAATACAGGATCCGATAAGTAATTTTGAGTTTTGGTATCAGCCCAATATAAAAGCACTTTTTATAAAAGCTGGAAATGGTAAGTAAGTTCCAACTTTTCCAATTTAGGAAATAACAATATTTTTATGAACCCACAGTTTTCCATTATAACCCGTACACTTTATAGTCATACAACTTATGTAAAAACCAGTCTTTGAATACTTGTGCACTGGATATTTTAGTGATGAAGTAATTTTTGTTCCTGATTTTGAGGTTCCATCCCCAAAGTCCCATCTGATATATGTCTCTGTACCTTTTGATAGGTCCTTAAATCGCACTATTCGAGGATCAGTATTCGAAGCGGCTACCGCAGTATAATCAATACGATTATTTCCACCTGTTAGACGTTCTGTTGCTGGTGGAGTTCCTGCACCTAGAGGAGTCTTGGTTACAACACATTTTGCACAGACTCCTTGAGACAATAAAGCTAGTATCATTAATACGGTAAAAACAGATACTGTTATTTTCCATATAGACTTTCTATTATTTTTCATATTTTCCTCCTGTTTTTTTTTATATTTATCTGGTAGTCCACGTAGCAAAAAATTACAGGAGAAATTACCTTATAAGCATACTTATTTTCAAAAAATTTAATAAAAAACGCGATGACAATTTAAAGCTTGATAAAGCTTTATCTTCTTACCTAAAAGATGATAACACTGTAAATTCATTGATAATTGTTCTAATTTTTTGCAAGCTTAAAAATAATGACTAGGAGAAGATTATATAATCCTAGATCTTAAGACAGTTCTTTATTTCCAGTAATAACCGCTGAAACCTCTACAATTTACTAGAAACCATCTATTTCAGGTATATGGTTATTGACCAACCATACAGTACCTATAGCCAGCCTTCTCAACAGACCTCCCAGTCGCCTCATCAGTCCTCCTGGCCTGTTCTGTATACACATCTTCCAGTATACTCAAACGGGGTTTTAAAAGAGGATTGATAAACCCAAGAGAATTTTACTATATCCTGAAATAATTTCGCAGATCCAGAACTGTATGAAAGTTCAATAGATGATACAAAAGCATGTCAGATATAAGCTAAACGTTGGGTAATTCTAACTCGCTTTAGTAAAGGAAAATGACTATGTAATATGAAAAAATTTAAAAAATGAAATGAAATAGTGTGTTTCCTGGATACGTGACATTACTACAATAAAAAAATTAAAACTAAAACGAATTTTGGAACTGAGTCCATAATAAGAGAAAATTATTTACAAAACATCCCCAACCTTTCTAACATGAATTTCGGATTTTTGATTTTCCCAGGGCTGGAAGAACTGGACCTTGTTGGCCCCTGGGAAATAATATCACTCTGGAGCAAATTTGCCCAGGGACCTGAGAAATGCTTCATGGTTGCCGAAAATCCTGCTCCCGTGATCTGCAGCAAAGGAATGTCCGTAAATCCTCATGTCACCTTTGCAGATTGCCCTCCACTTGATTTTCTCCTTGTGCCTGGAGGGGAAGGTACACAGATAGAAGTTGATAACCCATCCCTGATCCAATTCGTTGCCGAGCAGGCTGAACAGTGCCAAGCTGTGCTGTCGGTCTGTACTGGCACATTCATACTTCACAGTGCCGGCTTGCTCTCAAACAGGCGAGCCACTACACACTGGGCTTCCCTCCAGAAACTGCGAGACATGGGTGACGTGGAGGTAGTGGAGGATCGAATCGTAAGGGATGGGAATATCTGGACCTCGGCAGGCATTTCTGCTGGAATTGATATGGCGCTTGCATTTGTTGAATACATGACAGATGAAAAAACGGCGGGTAAAATTCAGCTTGGTGCCGAGTACTACCCTTCCGGCAGGTCTTATGGTATGATGCACAAAATTCCGCAGGCTCCTGAATATTTAAGGAAAAGGGACTAAGGAAAATGACTGACTATGAGTGAAATTATTCGCTATATTCAAAAACATGAATTGAGAGAACTGCTGGACCTCTATAAATACCTGAACAAGGATGACCCAGATATTGTAGAGGATGCTGAACTCAAAAAGCTATGGTAAGAAATATTGGAAGACCCGAGTCAGCACTACCTTGTGGTCGAAGTAGATGGAAAACTGGTATCCACCTGCGTAATGATTATTATTAAGAACCTGACAAGGAGCGCAAGTCCTTATGCTATTATCGAGAGTGTTGTGACGCATCCAGATTATAGAAAAAGGGGGATTGGAACAAGACTTTTAAAAAAGGCGCAGGAGATAGCTAGAGAAAAAGGCTGTTATAAAATTATGCTCCTTACGGGAAGAAAAGAAGCTATACCGTTTTACGAAAATGCTGGATTTGAGTGTAAATCTAAGACAGGATTTATTATCAGGTTTGACGGACGCTGATAAAACAGGTGTTTAATTAAGACTCGTGAACTATTCTTGATGCCTTCAATGATCAGCTTTAAACTTTACTTTCAAAGAAGTGCGATTTTTGCCTGGATTTTTCCTCAAAACCACTATCAGATGCCATTTCATTTCTCTTTGATTTGTTGATCCTAACTACTAAATTCACTTTAAAAAGTCTATTGATAATGATTTACTTGGAAAAGTATATATAAAGGTTGATCCTAATTAAAGAGTATGGTATTTTTGAGAAAGAAACTTATCAAAGGCAAACCTTACTGGTACATTGTAGAAGCTGCCAGGGTTAACGGAAAGGTAAAGACTGTTTTTCAGATTTATCTGGGTAGTGCAGAAAAAATACTTGAAATGAAAAAACAATGTGAATCGATGCCTTATGATAAACTTAAGTCTTTTGAGTACGGCAAGCTTGCCGCACTCCTTCATGTAAATGAAGAACTTGGATTCATTGACATAGTAAACAGGCATACTGACAAAAAATTAATAGATGGATTGAGTGTTGGAGAATACCTTTTACTCGATATAATTGGGAAATGTCACGGCATTTTAAGTGAAAACGGGATCGAAGACTGGTTCAAAAAATCCCCAATATCTTTCATGTGGAAGTTTCCTCACAAACTAAATTGCCAGAATTTCCTGAACCAAATGAGTTACATTGATTCAGATACGATGAAAAAGATTGAAGACGACCTTTGTCGGATTCTTGTTGAGAAGGGGTTAACTCCATCAATAATGTTTGTTGATGAATCAAACTGGTTTACCCATGCAACCAATTATGACGAAAAAAGTGAACTGCTTCATAAAGGATATAACAAAAAGCATCGTAAAGACAAAAATCAAATTTGTGTATCACTGGCTGTAAATGAAAACAATATACCCTTTATTCACGAAACTTATCCTGGAAATGTTCCTGATTCGGAAGAATTTTCGGGCATTGTAGACAAAATCATAAATCGACTGACTGAATTAAATATCTGTTCTGAAGATCTTGTTCTTGTTTTCGATAAAGGTAACAACTCTAAGGATAACATTGAAAAGGTAATCTCAAAAATGAGTTTTGTAGGAGCCGCAAAAGCAAATCAGGCTGAGGAACTCCTTGATGTTCCACTTTCAAGGTATAATTACTTGTATAAAAACACAAAAGGTAACGAGATTTTTGGATATAGGACAAAACATCAGTTCTACGGAACAGAATTCATAACCGTAATTACCTATAATGAAGGGACTTACAAACTTCAAAAAAGCACTTATGAAACAAACAAATCAAAAATAATTGATCAACTCCAAGACCTGCAGAGAAGATTAGAAAGCAGTAAAGGAAAAGAGAGAAACAGAAGCAGTGTCGAAAATGAAGTTGCAGAAATTATTCTGAAAAAATTCAGGACTGTCATAAAATACGAAATAATTGAAGCTCCTGAAGGTAAGAAAAAACCTCAGTTGAAGTTCTGGGTTGATGAGGAAAATGAAAAAAGGTGTGAAAAAACGTTTGGTAAGAATATTCTGTTTACGGATAAGCAGGAGTGGCATACTAAAAAGATAGGCTCTTCGTCATTCCCTGTGGATAAGATGATTTTCAATTCGAAACCGAACTGGTTTTTATGAAGACATTATGAGGATAGCCACACAAAACAACGAAGAGCCAAAAGAGTGAAAACATATAACAGTAAAAATCTTGTTGAAGACGATTTTAAGCTGTTGAACGATCATTTACTTGTCCCTGTAGGACCAGTGTATCACCACAAGGATGAAAATATAAGGGTTCATGTATTTTTGGCTATGATTGGCCTGCTTTTCTACAGATATTTGGCCTGGGAAGCAAAGATATATGGGTTTTCTATGAAACAACTGATTGAAAAACTGTCTGAAATTAAGATTGCAGTAGTTCAGGAAAAAGAATCCAAAAAAAGCAAAATTATTGTGGAAGAAATGGACACTAAACAAGCATCGTTATTTTCTTTTCTGAATATGGAGAAATATCTGCCATCGTAATGGAATCGTTGTTGGTAGGATTATTCTTTTGTTAGGCATACACAGATAAAGCCGCAGGATAACGTAAAATCACTCATCTTTGAAAGCAAAGTTAAAACTGGTAGTAGTCACTCAGTCACTCGGCAGCAGTTATTATATGTATGATAATTTTTCATATGTGTAAATTAATACAGTGAGGATAAATAGGCTCTTTTGATTCAAGAGACTCCTTTAATTCCGGTACTTCTGGCCTCAGGTCCATGTCAGTATATGGGAAAAGTTAGTCGAGCCAGGCTTTGGTCTGGTTCTTGATCCCAGCAAAATAGTAGTGTTGCCGTTCATTCAAGAGTTTCCCAGGAGAACGGCAATTTTTATCATAGTATTTGTCGCTTCCTCAAAATATTTCAACCTTACTTCCACATAACCTCAAGAGGCTTCCTGCGGGGGATTCCATAAACCCTGTACTCCGGATTGCCAAACATCATTGCGTAGGCACATTTCCTTCCTACGGGAAAGCCCAGTTCATTTTGAAGAGGTTCATAGGACATGGCAGCAGCCGCAACAAAGCCAGCCCAGCATGTCCCGATCCCGAATGCCGGTGCAGCGATATCGAAATGTGTGAGGGCGATGATAGCATCAGTAGGCGCAATAGGGTTGTCTTCCGGGATGTGGGCGAAAAGCAGGTGTGGAGCACCACGGCAGATGACATCGATTCCCTGTTCCCATGCTGAAATAAGCATCGGCACAAACCCGCTCATAGGATGGTCGGTGTTAAGCAGGTTTTTCATCCATTCGATTGTGAGTCCGGCAATCTTCTTTACTTCTTCTGGATCATGGATTATCAGCCACTGTACCGGCTGACCGTTACCTCCGGACGCGGCGTAGCGGGCAATATCGAGGACTTCAAGGATTTTCTCCTTTGGCACGGGTTCCCGGGTAAAGTGCCGGATAGACCTGCGTTTTTTGAGGTAGAAAGCCACATCCTCAGGAGAGATGTTGCCTGCATCTGAAGGAAGAAGAACTTTTTCATCAGGTAGGAAATTCAGGGTGAGTGCCTGAGATGGGCAGAAAACCTCACAGTGCCCGCAGTAGAGGCAGTGTGAAACGTTTGCTTCCTGTACCTGGGGGAGATTAGACTCATCATCCAGACCGATAATACCTGAAGAGCACATCTTTACACAAAAGCCGCATCCTGTGCAGCGATCCTGATCGACAATAATGTGAGTCATCGTATCAAATCCTATTAAAAGTAGATATATCGACCAGCCGGCATTTATTACTTTTCTTTTTTTATCGGTCTGTGAAGTTTCATTTATTCGATAACTGGATGGGCAAAGAATAAGAGACTGGGTACTTTTCTATTTACATTATGCCATTAAGTTTTACAACAGGTTTTCATCTGCCCATCTATAAAATCTCTTCAATTTCTCTTCCATATAAAAGTAATGTTCCCCGTGGTCCAGGACTTTAATTGTTTAGTGATGCCTCGCTGCAAATGCTGAAATTTCGCCCCATTCAGACAGATTATCGTTAGACTTTCCTTTCAAAGAAATGCATTTTTTGCCAAAATGAAAAATATTCAACGTATTATTTTTGGAGATCCTGAAGAAATAGTTGAAATGCTTGGAGCTAATTCGGAAGATTACATTGGTACTTCATATGTAGAAAGGATAAATCTTACGATCAGGACCTCTCTTGTGAGATTTGTAAGGAGAACAATGAATTTCAGTAAAATAATGAAGATGCATACGAAAACATTTGATTTATTCCAGGCATGGTATAACTTTATAAAACCTCATGATTCTCTAAAATTAAGAATAAACTCTAAAAATAGAAAATGGTTACAAAGAACTCCACCAATGGCAGAAGGAATAACATATCACATATGGAATTTAAAGGAATTACTAACGTTTAGAGTTCCTGTTCAATAACTTAGGGACACGACCACAAATCAAAGTATAAATGAGTATATATTCTAAATATTTTAATAAATAGCGGGTACTGCAAAATAGTGTTACATAGATACCTTTCACAAATATTGAGTATGAATCTGCATATGTTCTATATGTGAAAGATTCAAATACAGATGGCTTCTTTTTTAAAAATGGGATTTGTATTTTTTATATTGCGTTAGACCCGAAACTTAAAAAATTATTCTAAAAGTTGAGGTAATTCTATGGAGACTAAGGAAACAGATACTTTATTTATTATTTCAATACTGGGACTTTTGCTGCTGGGAAACGTTGGTTCTGCAGCAGCTGTACAATTTGATTCGAATTCTAGCGTTAATTTCACGAACTCTACTAACTGCGAATTTCCTGTTACGCCGGAAGCTAATATAAAGAACGTGATTGTCCTGATTCCTGATGGTTGTTCTCAAAGTGTGGAGACTTTAGCTCGCTGGTATAGCGGAAAGCCTCTTGAGCTTGACAATATGGTGACTGGGACAGTCTCGACTTATAGCACTGACTCAGTCATTACTGACTCATCCTCAGCTGCAACCGCATTTGCTGCAGGATATAAAACTACTAACGGTTTTGTAAGCGTCGGGCCGAGCAATAGCTCTGTGTTAAGTACACTGGAAATTCCACCTGAAGAACTGCAGTACAGACCACTTGCAACAGTGCTTGAAGGTTCAAAGCTCGAAGGCAAGGCTACAGGACTTGTAGCAACCTCTCGTATTACCCATGCCACACCTGCGGCTTTTGCTGCTCACGTAGATAACAGAGATAATGAAACCGAAATCATGAAACAGATGGTTTATGAGAATATTGATGTGGTCTTTGGCGGCGGTTCCAGTTATCTCACACCTGTAACTGGGGGAGGAAAAAGGGCTGACGGAGAAAACCTGACAAAAGTACTTCTTGAAAGAGGCTACCAGTATGTTGACAGCAGAGATCAAATGATGAACCTGACCACTGGAAAGGTTTGGGGTCTTTTTGCCAGTAGCCACATGATGCCGGATATCGATCGTTCTTCACTTGCACCTGAACAGCCTTCTCTCTCAGAAATGACCAATAAGTCCATCGAACTGTTATCTCATGATAAAAATGGCTTCTTCCTGATGGTCGAAGGCAGCCAGGTTGACTGGGCAGACCACGCCAATGACCCTAACTATGCTGTAACCGATTTTCTGGCTTTTGACAAAGCTGTTAAGGTTGCAGTTGACTTTGCTAAAAAGGACGGGCATACACTAGTCCTGGTTTTCCCGGATCATAATACAGGCGGCATGACTATTGGCAGCGACTATGATCCCAATTATACATCCACAACCGTAGAAGATGTTATTGCGCCTCTCAAAGGTATGAAACTCAGTTCCACAGGCCTTGAGACAAAAATAGGGACTGATCTTTCATCTGAAAATATCAAAAAACAGCTAAAGACCTGGTGGGGCATTGATGCTACTGATGAGGATATATCTGAAATTCTTAAGCTCTACAACGATGGAAAAGGCCTATCACTTGACTATGCCATCAGCGAGGTAATAAGCCGCAATCACACAGTAATTGGCTGGACTACTCACGGGCATTCTGGAGACGATGTTCCTCTATGGGCTTATGGTCCTGACCATCCGACAGGCCATATGGATAATACCGAAATTGCAGGATATATAGCTAAAGACCTCGGATTTGACCTTAACAAGACCAATTCGAATCTCTTTATTGAAGTGGGGGAAGTTTTCTCCAAAGACAACGGAGATGGGAAACTGGATAAAGATGAATATTTGATGAACATGACAGATTCCTCAAACCCTGTGCTGGAAATTGGAGATGCCGAACTGCCAGTTGACACGAATATTCTTATCAAGAATGGCGTAGCTCATGAGCTAGAAGGAATAGTTGTCTACGCTCCGGCAACTGGTAAAGTCTATATTCCCTGTGAAGCACTTTCACTTGTAAATGGAACAAAAATTAATGGAGCTCAAAAAGCAGCCGAAGCTGCCTGAAAATGTGAGTTAATTGACAGGGATTATTTCCCTTTTCTTGTTTTTTGCTCTGTCTATGGATTGTGAAATGTGAAATATCTTCACCAGACCCACATTTGAGAAGTCCGGAACAGGTTTTAATTTACAAATTGGCATACTTCCCACGCAAGCTGTGGAGAAGTTTCTTTTCTGGTTGTATTTTCTGGTTGTATTTTCTGGTTGTATTTTCTGGTTGTATTTTCTGGTTGTATTTTCTGGCTGTACTTTTACTTAAGATGGTACGGTCAAGAACCCATCGAGGGGTGTCAGTGATCCCTTTCCCTACATTAGAGATAACCCGTAAAATAAATTTTTACATTAATTGCCTTGATATTTCTCTACAAGATCGCCACCGTTATTGACTTCATCGACATCATGTTTGTTTCATGGCGGTTATAAGCAGTTATGACAGCTTCAACCTATTTATTAAAGTATTATGAACCGTGTTCCGAAAACTTAAACTTTCAGGCTCTTCGCTATTCCCCATGGATAAGATGATTTTCAATTCAAGACCGAATTATTTTTATGAGGACATTATGGGGATAGCCACACAAAACAGCGAAGAGCCAAAAATTATATCAGACAATTTAACGAGACGCGAAGAACTGGTATTTTTAGATCAAAGCTTAAAGCATTCAACAGCGCAATGGCTTTTTTGAAAATTTATTGCGGTATCTGATATTATTGTTGACACTGTAAGATAACGTTGCGATATTGATATTTAGGTACCTAAATATATTAGGTGCTTAAATAACAGTGTGGACGTAGTCAAATGCAGAATAAGAATGTGATACAGCTGTATAATACGTTGAACCGTCTGAACAAGCAAATGCACCGTTTTTCTCATAAGGCGGACCACAAACACGGTCTATTCCACATGCAGTCAAAATTGCTGCAGCTAATCGCGAAAAATGAAGGAATTATCCAGCGGGACCTTGCGAAAAAAATGGATATGCGTCCTTCGTCTATGACAGAAGCACTCGGAAGACTGGAGCAACTGAACCTTATTTTGCGTAAACGGGATGAAAAGGATCAGAGGTCAATGCACATCTACCTGACAGATAAAGGCAGGGAAATTGTTGAAGACACTGTCAGGTCCGAAGAAGAATTCATGAAAAAATTTACAGATATCGTGTTCAGAGAAATCTCGGAAGAAGAAATCGAAAAGATGCTTGCAATTACCTCAAAGCTGTGTAAAAGTCTTGATACGCTGGACTTGAAAGAACCGAAAGATTGTAGCGAGGAATGTTGCCAATAATCACTGCCTTTGTAGAAAATAGGGATAACGTTATCATTTTGAATAATTACAAAACAGCAAAAGGATACATTTATGTTTCAACTTATTAAAAAAAATCTTAAGGGCATAGCTCTGATTTGTTCTTTACTTGCTCCTCTTTTGATGTTGATAGAAGTCTTCATGGACCTTCAACAACCAAGGCTTATGTCAAATATTGTGGACATAGGAGTTCAAAACAGAGACCTGGGATATATATTATCGACAGGCTTCGAAATGGTGCTTTGTGCGCTTACGGGATTAATTGGCGGTGCAGGATGCGGTGTGCTCGCCTCATTTGCATCTGTGATGTTAGCTGGAAGTTTGAGAGAAGAGCTTTTTCATAAAATACAATCGCTTTCCTATACGGAAATTGACCATTTCAAAACATCGTCGCTTATTACAAGGCTGACCAACGATGTAATGCAAATTCAGAATATGTTTCTCATGTTGCTGCGTGGCATGGTGCGTTCACCATTGTTGTGCATTGGCGGAATAATTATGTCCTTTTTGCTGAGTCCCCGTCTTGCCGTTGTTTTCTGCATCATTCTGCCTATTCTCATCACTTGTGTCGTATTTGTGATGATGAAATCGGTGCCGCTTTACACGCAGATGCAGCTCTGGCTTGACAAAGTTAATACCGTCATGCGTGAAAATCTGCTGGGTGTACGTGTTATAAAAGCCTTTAATTTAGAAGACAAACAGAATGCACTTTTCGGCAAAGTAAATACGGAATTTACAGAAAAAAGCATACGGGCACAGAACCTGACCTTTACGCTGATGCCGATAGCTACTCTGGTTATGAATCTGAGCATTGTTGCCATCCTGTGGTTCGGAGGCAATATGGTCGTTTCCGGAAATATTGAAACAGGCAAGATAATGGCGTTTGTCAATTACCTTGTGCAGATAACAAATTCTCTTATAATGCTTGTCAATATGATTATAAACGTTTCACGCGCACAGGCATCATCAGGTCGTATAAAAGAGGTTTTGGACTGCGAAACGAGTATTAAGGAGTGCAATTCTCCCGTATTGCCAGAGAATTATGACATTGAGTTCAAAAACGTCAGTTTCAGATACGGCGAAAGTGGAGAATATGTTCTGAAAAACCTGTCGTTCCTGTTTAAGGAAGGGCAGACAATAGGTATTATAGGAGCTACCGGCTCAGGAAAGAGCTCAGTTGTAAGCCTGATTCCGCGGCTGTATGAGGTAACCTGTGGACAGGTCCTGATAGGAGGTTGTGATGTTAAGGATATACCAGTACAGCACCTGCGCAGCAGTATCGGGATCGTGCTGCAGGAAAACGTCCTTTTTCAGGGGACGGTTAAAGAAAATATGAATTTTGGCGATGAAGAAGCAGAGGAGGAAGAAATATGGGATAGCCTTCAAGCTGCTCAGGCAGAAGATTTTATTCAGGCTCTCCCGGACAAATTACAAAGTCAAGTTGAACAAAGAGGAAAAAACTTATCAGGTGGGCAGAAACAGCGCCTTTCCATCGCAAGAACTCTTCTGAAAAAGCCAAAAATTTTGATTTTTGATGATTCCACAAGCGCAGTTGACCTCTCGACCGAGGCTCGCCTGCAATTTGAAATTGCAAAAAAGATGAACGAAAACACGATAATCGTCATTGCGCAGCGTATATCCGGTGTTATGGATGCGGACACAATATTGATGCTTGATCATGGCAGTGTTATTGCAAAAGGTACCCATAAAGAATTACTGCAAAGCAACGAAGTATATCGCAATATAGCCGTTTCACAGCTTGGCAAGGAGGTGCTCCTTAATGTCACAGAATAACGTGATGCCTCGTGATATACCTCATAATATTACAGGCCGTCCCGCGGGGGGACCAGGCGCTTTTCTTAACAGGGAAAAAACAGAAATCAAGGACGTTAAGGAAACACTCATACGCATTATTATGTACCTTGGAAAATGGCGGCGCACATTGCTCATCGTTTTTTTCTGTGCTCTTGTTACAACGCTGATTACAATTATCGGCATTCAACTAAATGGGTACACGGTTGACGAGTTCATATCTAAAAAAGATATTGCCGGACTTGCTCGCATCTGTATTGTCATGGTTCTCATTTACCTTGTTGCGGTTTTTTCTACTTACATGCAGAATTCTCTGATGATCCGTGTTGCTCAGAAAACTTCGGCCAATATCCGGAGCGATCTTTTCAGCAGCCTGCAAAAGCTGCCCCTCAAGTATTTTGATACCCATTCAAGCGGGGACCTCATGAGCCGCCTGACAAACGACGTTGATAATATCAACCTTACACTTTCACAGAGTGTCGTGCAGCTTTTTTCAGGTGTCGTCAGTGTTGTCGGTATGCTGGTAGCAATGCTGCTGCTCAGCCCGTTGCTTACACTGATCGGGCTGCTGACAATGCCTCTGATGTTCTTTACATCAAAAGCCCTCGCCGTAAAGTCCCAGAAGTTTTTTAAGAAGCAGCAATCTGAGCTTGGACGGCTCAACGGATACATAGAGGAAATGGTCTCCGGCCAAAAAGTTATTAAGGTCTTTTCCCGAGAAAAGGAAGTGAGGGTCACTTCAAAGAAATCAACGAAAAGCTTGTCTCCAGTTCTATGAAAGCACAGACGATAAGCAGTGTTATGGGACCGGTGAATAACACTATTAATAATCTGACCTATTTGGTTATCACGGTCTGCGGCGGTATTTTAATAATAAAGGGGTTTGCGGGAATCACTGTCGGCGTAATATTTTCTTTCCTGCTCTATATGCGCAATTTTACCCAGCCGATCAACAATATCCTCAACCTTTTCAGCACTATCCAGTCAGCCCTTGCAGGCGCAGAGCGAGTGTTTGAGGTAATGGACGAAGAAAAAGAAAAGGACGCGGATAATGCCAGAGACATTCAAAACATTGAAGGCAACGTGGAAATAGAATCCGTTAATTTTTCATACATACCGGGTAAGCCTGTACTTAAAGAAGCAACAATTTCTGCGGAAAAAGGCCAGACGATTGCCATTGTGGGACCGACTGGTGCAGGCAAAACAACCATTATCAATCTTCTCACCAGGTTTTATGGCATTGATGACGGGGCAATCTATATTGATGGGCAGAATATAAATGCCATTACTCGAAAGAGTCTGCGGCAGTCTATTTCAATGGTACTCCAGGATACTTTTCTCTTCTCAGACACCATACGCGAGAATATCCGCTATGGCAAGCTGACAGCAACGGACGAAGAAGTTGAACAGGCAGCAAAGCTGGCACATGCCCATGACTTTATTATGCAACTGCCACAGGGTTATGATACAATTCTTTCTGACAATGGCGGCAACCTTTCACAGGGACAGCGGCAATTGCTCAGTATTGCGAGAGCGATGATCGCACAATCTTCTGTGTTGATACTTGATGAAGCGACTTCTTCAATTGATACACGGACAGAGCTGATTATTCAGAGTGCGCTGCTCAAACTGATGCACGGAAAAACAAGTTTTGTCATCGCACACCGCCTTTCTACCATCAAAAACGCAGATAAAATTATCGTCTTAGACGACGGAAGAGTAGTAGAAACAGGCACGCATAACGAACTGCTTCTTTCGGGCGGTTTTTATGCCAACCTTTACAACAGCCAGTTCAAAAAAGGCATGGCAATATAAGTAGTCGGGTGGTTCAACAATGACAGGCATTTGCTCTGCCTTGTGGAATCAAAGTTGAGATGGCGCACCCCGCAGCAAGCTAGCGGGGTATTCGACTGAAATAAACGATTCAAAAAATACGCTATTTAGCGTGTAAGAATTTCGACAATTTCTCCGATATAAAGATCGTGATAATCCTTATCCGCATACCATTGTTCATCAATTTGCTCCATCACAAAGCTTTCAGGTTTGATTGGCTGGCAGCACATTTTTTTGCAGACCAAAACCTTAGAAGCCTCATTATAATAAGGAATTCCTTCATAATGATTTATTGTCAAACCAGATTTTTTCACTTTGTCTTCATCTCTTCCTGATACCGTACCCATATAAGTCAACATTTTTCCATATTTTTCACGGTCAAAGAAAGAAATTGAGAAATTATCTGAACCATCAATAAATTCTTTTGTATAACGACTCTTGCGTACTACAATAAATGCAGCGTTTTTATTCCACATTACACCAAGCCCACCCCATGAGGCAGTCATGCTGTTAACCTTTCCTTCTTTCTCTGCTGTAATTAGCATCCATTCTTTTCCTATCATCCGAAATGGACTAAAATCAAATGCATCTGCTTTCAATGGTTGAAATGTGCTCATATGTTGTCTCCTTTTAAGCTGCATTATTTACATTTGAATTGGTGATATCTTTTATATAGAGCTGATATATAGAGCTGATCCCAAAACGCAAAATTGCTTCTTTGAATATCGTATTCGGATTACAAATAAGAGATTATGATCCTGAAAAATAATTCTGAAACTCTTATTGATGTGGGAATAAAATTGGTTTTGGGATGAATTCTTTACAAAACAGCGTGGCATTTTTTGAAGATACCTATTCCCCGCACTAATTTTTCATCTATTTTATTGTGATTTCAGACCAGCTTAAGCCAGATTATCTTTTTCTGTTACTGTAAATCTCATAATGAATTCTGTGCCATTATTCCTTTTCAATTCAAATTTCCCATCTAATTGGTCTACAAGGGAAGTTATAAGCTGAAATCCCAGACTATCAAGCTCTTCAATTTCAAGATTTTCAGGAATGCCTATACCGTCATCTAAAACGGTGAGAATGAAGTGAGTGCGCTTCCAGTCTTCGTTTATGTTTTTTATACACTCTTTTTCCTCTCTACTAAGTTTAATTTGGATTTCTCCTTTCTCTCTGTCAGGGAATGCATGTTTTAGGGAATTGGAAACAAGTTCATTGACAATTATTCCTAATGGGACTGCAGTATCCATATCAAAAGAAACGTTTTCTTCCAGATTCATGCTTAAGGTGATATTGGAATTTCCAAGCATGTATGTTAATAAAAGATTCTCAGCAAGTTCTTGAATGTACGGGGAAAAGTTTAGTGTTTCGAATCCGCCGCCTCTATACAGTTCTTCGTGTATCAAAGCCATAGATATTACTCTATCCTGGCTTTCTCTGAAGGCTTCCAGAACTTCTGAATCTTTAATATCCTCTCTATCTCTAAACTGTTCAGCCTGAAGGTCCAGCAGAGAGGAAATTACCTGAAGGTTATTCTTTATTCTATGATGGATTTCCTTTTTCCGAGCAGTCTCAATATTTGCAAGAGCTTCTTCAGCTTCCTTTCGTTTGGTGATGTCGATATCCATCTCAAGGATCATGGGAGAACCATCAACGTCTGTGAACGGAAGGTCATAAGCATCAAACATGCTTCCGTTAGGCATGGTGATCTCCCAATGATGGGGTTTACCGGTTTCAAGTACGTTATATGCTTTACAGAACTCACAGGGTTCGTTACGCCCAAAACAATACTCAAAACAATGTTTATCGCCTAACTCGCCAAACTTCTCACGGAAACAACGGTTTGCAAAGGCAATGCGATGGTCAGGTGTTAATAGAGCAACCATTATCGGCAGTGCCTCCAGTACATCAAAGAACCGCTTCCGCTCAGTATCGACAGCTTCGGTAACCTTACGGCGTGATTCGCTCTCGCACAGCACTTCCTCAGCCTGTTTTAGCTTGGTGATGTCAGTCAGTACACCGTCCCAGATTGTTCGGCCGTCGGGCAGCCTGCGCGGACGGGAGTGCAACCGTATCCAGTGAGCTTGGCCGTTGGGCAGCTGCGCAGGTAATTCCATATCGATATCTGATAATTCGAGGGCACTGCGTGCCTCGGCTTCGACAAGCTGTTCTAAGTATGTCCGTGGAACGTGCCTGTACAGTGTGTTGGGATCACGCAGCAAATCGGACATGCTGATGCCGAACAAACACTCGATTCCTGCGCTGAAGTATAAGAAATTGGTACTGCCATCGGGCTCAAGGACATACTGATATACAGCGCTTTCTGGCAGGTTGTTGCTCAGGAGATACAGCCGCTTTTCACTCTCTTGCAATGCATCCAATACAGCATCACGCTCAGCCAGCGATTGATACAGCTTGATGTTGCTGTAGCCTAGCTGCGAAACCATATTGGCAAATGTCGTAAGAAAAGACATGCATATATCCACAGCTATCGGGCTCAACCTCGGAACTTTCTCAAGCGCTGCTATGTACTCCTGCTCATTGAAGCCATATTTCCTGGCCTGGGCTCGGAATAATTCATAGTCTACAGGCTCATCCTCAAAAAAGAACTGCCCTGAAAAGGCATAGCCAACATGCCGGTCGCCTACAATAATGGAAGTCGCTATATCCCACATATTATTTTTGCATTTATTCAGCTTAAATTCTCTTGGGAGAATGCCTGAGGATAGCTTGATGTAATTTTCCATGCAGTGTTTGCAGGATTCGGGGTGAACCCTGTGGAATTTCGTGCAAATGTCCTGCCACCCGGCACATGCCAGAACATTGCCTTTGAGGTCAACCAGGGCTATTGGAATGTTAGCAAGCTTATAGAAATCCTCCATCATGGACTGGATAGCCTGAACATCAATAATATTGGCAAGTTCCAGATTTGGCATCTCCAGAGATTCACTTTCCTGGAGTTTTCCCTCATGCCTTTTACTCTCACTTATATCAAATCCGTAAATGTTTACGCATTCTTGCTCAGGCAAGGGATGAAAAATAATAAAGTATACTCTTTCCCCCACTCTAATTTTTATTTTTTCACTAACTTCCTGGGAAATTACCCTGTGAACAAAAATTTTGATATGCGGAGGCAATTTTTCTCTTACTCTCACGCCCCACTCATGCAATAAAGGCTTTCCCGCTTCATTAGAGTAAAGCACTGTGCCATCCTTTGCCACACTGATTACAGGATTCGGGTTTATTGCCTGAGACTGCTCCATTTTAGCTGTCATTATTCCCCTGCTCTCCCTCTTTTATGCAACAAAATGCCTGATTTTAATGATAATTAAATAAATCAATATTTTAGTTTTTATATTAATATAATTTTAATTATTATGTAATGAAGCATCATTTGCATTCACCGTATTTGTCAACATTAGGGTATCTATTACAATCAGTTCACATCGATACATTATCTAAGTTGACCTTCTTTCTTTTTTGACCTTCTTTCTTTTTTGACTTTTTTTCTTTTGCATAGCTGAGATAAACTATAGACTTAATAAAATATTATAAATTTATAAAATATGCCATTGACATTGTTAAAGAATTTATTGCCAATAAAATAATAGTTAAATTTGGAAATATAAAGGCAGAAAATCTCTTATAACTAAATAAAAGCCTTTAGATAAAGAACTTTTGTCAGAATTAGAAAGCTGTCATTTATATATTTCACTATTTATTAATTATCCTAGTGCATCGATTATACTGAATATGGAAGAAATTCACTGGAAAATATGGAGTCTCATGGGGGAAAAATATGAAAATATATCTCTCTAGTTGCGTTAACCTGCCGAATCCAGGCTAAAATATCCAGGTTCCAAATTTCGGCCTGCCATCTTTAACTATATAGCCATGGTGTATAATCTAAAGATTCTTTATCTATATAGTATATTAGGATAATCTCTATATATTTGATGTGCAAATATAGTGGTTGAGGAGAAGAGAAATCGAACCGAAATGAAGAGAAAACTAAAAACAATAAAAAGAGGTGATAAAAAATGGAAAGACTAAGGAATTTGATCCTCGAAAACGTAGCAATGTTCAATAAGGCGTTTCCGAACAGATTCTGCCATAGTCCGGACGTCATCTCCGCAATCTCATACGACTATAAGTTCACTTACGGACAGGTTGAAAACGAGATCGAGAAGATGGTCCATGAAGGGGTTCTTGATGCAGAACTCTCGGACTGGTATGAGATAAAGCTCGTATAAAGAGCTTGCTGCCTTTCGAGCAGGAATTAAAGAAATAGAAATCACAAAACACTGCACGACGACAAAAAGGACTAACTGAGAAATAGTAAATCGGACTGAGTATCTAAGAACTTAACTGGATATTTGGCCGCTTAGTTAAGTATTTGCACACCAGATCAGGTGTCCAAATCGGATAAAGAAGTAACATACAGCGAAAACTTCCGTACAGATATGAATTCATTAGAAGTTTCGCGGGTAGCTAGATTCTTTTTCCCAAAAACCTTTTTTAATCTTAGATAATTTTAAGAAACGGGCATTTTGAATAACTGCTTTTTTCTGATAATGCTTTTTAAGTAAGTGATTTGCTAATTTTTAAATGTTTATATATTGAAGGCTTTTTTGACAGTTTGATCCTGATTTTTTTATCTGCTGGGCCGAGTGTCATAGATTGTGATATGACTTACATCATGGCAGCCAAGATGATTGCTCAGGGGATATTGGTGGGATTCGCGATTGATAGGTTCCATATTACGGAAGCTACTGTCGCGATTTTTGGCACAGAGTGAGTGTGAATATTCTGGATTGTCAGTGGCACTAAGAAAAGGAGGTTCGCAAGTATCATGCAATATGGTTTGGGCTCAAGTTTAAGGAGCAATGGTTGCGCCAGATATACTCGGGATGTTTTGAACTTAGCTAATTAACACAAAATGTTTTTATATATTGTCCTCATTAATTTATACGGTTCGTGGTAGAAAAGATAAACAAGTAAAAGATAAAACAGTTAATAATAAAAGATAAAACAGTTAATAATAACTGTAGGCTTATTGGATTGATACGAGTTCTAAGATCTATTTTGATAAAAGTTTCCCCGCGAGTCTTTAAAGATGTAATGTTACGTGGTTTAGATAACTCTACTAGATTTTAATGGAGAAATAATAAATAAATGTCAAAAATCGATTTAGAAATCGTAAAAAGTATTGAGGTAATAACTGTTTGTATTACCATCATCTTTGCTCTGTTGAAGTAATAGTGCAAATGCGAATCGATCGGGAAGTCCAATAAACTTATCCCGTACTTTCTTATTTTTGTTCTAATTTTTGCTCTTTTGTGTTTTCTATCTTATTCTGTTATTTATCAGCAGTTTTAACTGTAACCCACGATGGGATTGCTAGACTGATCACAAGTCAATAAGGAAATTCGGTTAACTAGTAGAAACTGAAAAACGAAAAAAAACCAAAACTCGTTATTGGTTAATGAAATTTCTGCAATGGTAACTATGCAACATCACAACACGAACATTATAACATACCCACACGCTAAATTTATATATTATAATTTCCATTTATATTAAATAAATAGAAATAACTGGAGTGCATATGTCACATACAGTCAAGTGTGAAATAAAATGCAAAGAACATAATATCTGTTTCAAATCGCCAATATTTTTCGGCACGCCTGGCACATTTACCAGCGCAATAACGTATGGAAACATTGTAAGCTGTCCCATCGGCGGAGAAATGATTCCATGCAACAAAGACAATATGAGATTCCAATACCGTGACGACAATGGTAGAGTTTTTCATGAGGAGGGCAAGGATACCTTTTAATTCCCTCTAACTTTTTTACAATCCCACGCTGAGCACCTACATTATTATGCCGAATAATGCTAAGCGTGGCACACATATTCGATTAAGGCTTTCAGCTTTACATAAAAAATGTTTGTATTTATACCCAAGTTCATCATTATTTGCGAAAGCCGGCAGATCAATATATCGCACTCTTGGACATATATTTACAGGCGAATAACATGGATAACTTGAACAGAATATTCAATGAAGTGCAAGATATCGAAAAGGCGCAGTCTGACTACTGGAAACAAATAGATCAGATGCAAACGGTTCCTGTTGAAAACATGAGATTAGAAAATGAGGAATTACTAAAAAATATACTCAAAGAATTAAAAGGAATATCGAGAAAACTGGATACACTTGGAGAAATATCTAAAGAACTCAAGGAAATTAGAGAAATATCTAAAAATTTAACAATTGCAGGTGAAACTGCTAATACCTGCATAGGGATTGCGTAAAAGAAGGTCGCAGAATAAAGCGAATCTTTTAGTTCGCATGTGACACTGCATACCCACATCTTACAGTGGGGTATTCGAATAAAATATAAGACAACATAACCAACGAGATGATTTATTGGATAGTAATAAAAATTGTTTTGTTATATGTCCCATAGGGAATGAAAGATCTGCGACTAGGAGATGTTCTGATTTAACGTTTGATTATATTATCACACCTGTGGTTAAAAACCATGGATATAGTCTGAATAGAGCAGATCGTATGGGAAAGACCGGAATGATCTCTAATCATATAATTAAACAACTTCTTGATTCAGATTTAGTTATTGCAGATCTTACGGATTATAATCCCAATGTGTTTTATGAATTAGCAATACGTCATATTACACAAAAACCTTGCATTCAGATGTTAAAATATGGTCAAAAAGTACCATTTGATGTTTATGGAATTGAAACAATTTTTTTTGACATTGACTTAAAAAATGCAGAACAAGCCAAAAATAAACTAGACGAGCAAATTAAATTAATAGAGAAAGGCGAGTTCAAAGGGACGAATCCTATAACGCCAGTTCATGAAAACCCATTAATTCAGCAAGCTTTACAAGATAGTAAAAGGGAATTGAAAGATAATGAAATCTTAATTTCTATTCTCGAAACCGTAAATTACCTTACTAATGAAACAGTTGAAATTCAAAGAGAAATTTCTTCTCTAAGAGAATCTGGAAATTACATCGGAAACTTGGGAAACAAAAGATTTTATAAAAGCTTTAATGACTCCGATCTAAAACGTGATCTCGACTCTATAAATCAAGAATTGTCCTTATTAAATAGTGTCTACATCATATTAGATAATAATGTAGAGAAAGTGGCCGAAACAGTTGAACCTGGTGAAGCATGGGAATTAAATGAAGCAATGGCTGAGAGGGGTGTTATTGAAAACAGGATTGAATTTTTGAAAAATGTAAAGAAGGAAATCGAAAAAATTTATTAAGGACTTTTATCCTAGAAACCAAGTTTTCCCAAGCCTCAACCCTCTCCAAAACATGGCTGTTGAGGATGAAGGTTTTATCATTTTTGGTCTTCGGGATATGCTACAAATATCCCGGCAACTGAACCGCGAAACTCAGTCATGGCCAAACAAAACAAATAATAACTTCAAAAAGCCTTCAAATACCTTCTTCTTGATAAAGCTTAAAGTTGGGCCTTGAGGGTATATGCTAAACTTTAGCTAGCCCAGCACACATATCCCAGGACCCAAACAAAATTCACTAACCCCTAACTAAATATTATACAGATCTATCTAATTCTGAGTAAAATCGATCCTCATTAGATGCGCTTCCATAAATATAGAAAGCAATCAGGGGAAACCAGATATCACCTATATAAATTCCATAAATCGCCATGAGAATAGCAATAAACTTTCCGATGGAAGCTGCACTATGAGTAGCCTTTACATAAGACATTTTCCTGGCAAAAAGTGAACGGAGTATCCTGCCACCATCCATAGGAAAAGCAGGCAGTAAATTAAAGATCCCAAGCACTAAGTTCATTGATCCAAGGACCCAGATAATAAGATATATAGGGTTTTGAGAAAGCGCAGAGCTAGAGGATATTACGTAATTGTATGTGAACAGGCAGATAAAACCTATAATGAGGCTCGTTAAAGGCCCTGCAAAAGCTATCTTTGCTTCCTGTCCGGGTTTCTGTGGGATCTCCATAGAGGCCACACCTCCGAAGAGGAGGAGAGTAATGCTAGAAATATTTGCCCCATAACGTTTTGCAAGATAAGAGTGTGCAAGTTCATGTAAAAGTACTGAGACAAAAAGGAAGATGGCAGAAAGAGTAGAAAGAGTATATCTAACTACAGTTGGCTCAACTCCCACAAAACCATATGGCTGTGAATTGATCGCAAAAAAATATGCAGATATCGGAAGTGCCAGAAGGAAAGATGTGTCCAGTTTGATAGGTATGTCCATTATGTTTCCGATTTTAAAAGATGACTGCATTGTTGAAACAACTCCGTTTTATTTCTATAAAATTAAACAATTAATATTTTAAACTTGAGTTCTGAATCTCTAAAATTCAGATCTTTACTCAACATGTACAAAAATGTAAAATTCATTTTCTATTCGTTCACCATTAGGACCTGGAGGCATTAAGGGTTTTTAGAAACAACATCGAATAATTAATAGATAAGCTTATCCTGAAACTCAAAATTTGATTTTTGAATTTTTGATTTTTGGGTCGTGTCCCTGAGTTATTGATCAATTCCGAAAAAGCGAGTACATCTCACGTATTTAATGAATATATTGAGAGATTCTTGCGCTTTCGGTTTTCAATGATTCAAACCCACTACCAATTTTTGATTTTTGAATTTTTGATTTTTGAATTTCGTATATGGAAAAGTCAGTTGAATACCTAATCACTAAAATGATCCTGAAAACTCATGGTTATTTAGAATAAAATAGGTTTTGGGCTAGGTTCCGAATGTAAGTCCATCGTTGTGTCCGATTGTGCAGGCTCTTTTTCGGCAGCTGGTTTGCATTCGCGGCAAATATATTTCAGCTCATATTGTTTATCGATGTCAATACGGTCCAGATATTTATAAAACGTTTTGCACATCCGATATTTGCAGTCGCTGAACGCAGTCTGTATTTGCTCCTCTATCGGTTGTGCAGACTCAAGAAAATACTCCTTCCCACACTTCTTACATTCCGTTTTCGTGATGCATAGTATATGTACAGTTTCAATGCCAGTCGATAACGATTTTTCAGAGGTCCGAGCGACTGCTTTAAGCACAACTCTGGCAGTGTCATCGTTTAGCTCGGAGCCACAATCGCAAAGTTTACTGTTCTCGAAAATTTTACTATAATCAATTTCAATACATTTGTCGTTCAGCGCTTTCTTATGATCTGCACAGACATACACGTCCATCGCATCTGTCTCGTCCATATTATCACAGTGAAATATTATGCACTGTTTACAGTATAAACTTTTTCATAAACTTGCAAATCGCTCAATATTGAATATCCTGAGGTCAAACTCACAAAATAGCCAGCTTAGCCAGTTAAATAAGATTTGTTCTTACCCTGGAGGGACTTAAATCCCCAAGTCATAAAAACGATAACAGAAAAAATGTTATTTTACTTTTTCAAATTACTTTTGTTTTTTTAGCAATTGCTACTTTTAAAAATCTTTCAACTCGTGTATGAGATCTAAAAGTCAGGCCCTGTTACATGAAGTTCCACAAAATTAAAGAAAGGATCCCAAAAACTGTAATTATCCCAAAAGTCTTCTTTGTAAGGGCGAAAAGGTTGGGGGAACCGGAAATTTTCGAAAGCAGGATCTTGTTAATCGTGCTAATCAGGCTTGCAAGCACTGCAGTGTTCGCTGCGGTTGCATAGGAAATATTTCCACTTACTGCAAGTAAGGTTACCGAAACAATCACTCCCGAACTGCTAACAAGAGCACCCAGGGCGGTAACGTAAATTCCGGCAGTCCCTGCAACTTTATAAGCAAAACTTCCTACTACCAGGATGACGGTAAAAGCAAAGCCGAATTTAAACGCCTGTCCAAGTGAGAAAGGAGATTCAATTTTAAGTTCTCCTCCACTTATAGGGCAGAATTTTTTGTCATACCTGAGAACTATTGCTACAGAAGCAAGGATGATCACTGCCTGGGGAGGAAGCATATGCAAAGTTGTCTGGCCAGTCGGATCAACAATCAGGGCTAATACAAGGTTCCGAATGAGCATGGAGATATTGCAGAGCAGTATTCCGGTAAGCACGGGATCGGCCATTTCCTCCACTAGTTTTGAGAGACCTGCAAGCGCGGCTGTTGTTGCCTCACTGTTCACAAAGCCTCCTACAAAACCTGAATAACAGATTCCACGCTTTGTGCCGAACTTTCTCAGGAGCACATAACTTAAAAAACTGATAAGAGAAACAAGAATTACAATAAGTATTGCAGTCCTGAAATTTATAATTCCGTAAAACTCCCTATCCGGCACTACCGGATAAAGTATAAAAGTCACGGCCAGAAACTGTATGGCATTGTAGAGTTCTTCTTTTGTCAGGTTTCCTGCGAACTGGTGAAGAGGCTGTTTCTGGATCAGAAGAAAAGCCACAACTATTGAAGAAATAATAGCAAACAGGCCATAATCATAGCCAACAAGCACTCCCATAACGAAAATGAAAAAGAGACTGATAGGGCTGGTAACTCCTATCCGTTTAAAGAGAAATATCTTGGAATAAGTGATTATGCAGCAAATTGCTCCGAAAAAGAGCGCAGCTACGTAAACAAAACCCGGCCCTTTTGCCTCGCTTACGAAAGCAGCTAACATACCTGTTATACAGGTTATGCTGTAAGTTCTCACCCCTGCAAAAATTTCATGTTCGATTCCTCTGTGCTCCCTTTCAATACCTACCATTATCCCTATAAGAAAAGAGATGGCAAGTTTTGTCATGAAATCCAGAAAAACCGGATCGAAACCAAAATCCTCTATGATGTCCGTGGCTCAACCTCTATAATTTTTCAAGTTATAAAATTCAGAGTCAAGTTCCAAGAAACTTCTATTTAATGTTTCTATTAAATCTCTATTAATATTTCCAGAACTTATTTAAGTATTCTATCTGCCAATTTACTCCGACATCTACCATTTAACGCTTTTATTCCCGTCTCTCAAAGCGCTTTTAATCAAACGCTATTTGCTTTTTATGCAAGTAAATAAAGAAAGTAAGTCGACGGAGGTAAGTGAATAATTGTGATAGCAAAATGGATTTTTCCTTAAGGTAAAGTAAACAGAGTGAGCTAAAATAAAATATAATTATATAGTACAGATTTTCCAGGTAATGAATTTAGTCCCTGAAAAGAGAAAAGGTTCAGAGTGTATTGAGGGCCTGTCTAATACTTTTTCAGGCAATTGCTACACCTGAATACCTGAGCTAAACCTGGTTGTCCCTGGGTAAATTTTCCAAGCCTGACTGAAGCTGATTAGAACTTGAGGCTTGGATGTTATTGAATCTTGTTATTTTACACTTGGATGTTATTGAATCTTGTTATTTTACGCTTGGATGTTATTGAATCTTGTTATTTTACACCTCTATAAATTTAACCTCAATAGATTTGTTTTCCTCCTTTTCTCCGAGAGTTATAAGGGTGCAGGAGCCTTTACAGGCTTCGCCAGGGTTTACCACTACAGTCTTTCCGACCTGCTCCAGGCCTTTTGCCTCATGGATGTGTCCGCAGACGATCAGGTCAACACGGTCAAGGAATTTCTGGATAGCCGTGCTGCCCACGTGTCCGAAAGGAAGTTCATCTCTTGCACCGTAAGGTGGGGCATGCGTCAGAAGCACTATGGTGCCGCAATCTTTGTCGTTTTCGGCAGAGCGGACCATTCCTTCAAGGGTCTTTTCAATTTCGTCTTCGGATAACTCAAAGGGAGAATTGAAAGGGGTGGGATTTGAGCCGCCCAGGCCTATAAACCTGATATTTCCTATCTGTTCGGCTTTTCCGTGCAGGTTAGTAGCTTTAGAAGCGTCAAGGGCTTTTAAAATGCTCCTATAGTCGCAATTACCCGGGATCGCAAGTACAGGTCTGTCAAACATTTCCATCAGTTCTTCAACCTTCTCATCGGGCCCAAAATTAGTAATGTCCCCAACAATAACTACAAGATCAAAATCTCCTGCCTTTTCAATCATTTCCTTTATTTTCGAATAATCTCCATGGGGGTCAGTAATAGCCAGTATCTTCATTTTTATCAGGTCCTGTTATTAGTAGCTATTATCAATAAGGTTTCTGTTATTCATGTTTGTTCGTAGAAGTCATATCATTCATAGCTATTCGAAAAGACCCTATCGCGTCGAATTTTTTTGATAAACTTTTTTTTCACCTTTTTTCTAAAAAAATTTGAAAAATATTGAGGGAATTGACGCAACTTGTCATGATTACTCACTTAAACAAAGATGCATGAATGCGGATTTATTGAACTTTTATGCAGAAGGTAAAAGCAACTGTAGTCACGCCTGTAATTGTTGCAACAAAAAACTTCATTGTACCTCATTGGGCAGTTTCATTATTTAGCCTCGTGACTATGTATCGTGTATTTAGAAACCGTGACTATATGTCGTGTATTTAGAAACCGTGACTATATGTCGTGTATTTAGAAACCGTGACTATATGTCGTGTATTTAGAAACCGTGACTATATATCGTGTACTTAGAAACCAATATATCATCCTTTATTCACCAAATATGATTAAAAGATTAAATTATTGGGATCTGTTTTAAAAATGCTAGCTGGAAAAAGTATTTATTTTCAAAAAATACTGCGCATCCTGGGCAGTAAGTAGAAACAGAAAAATTTGCTAATTTTGTCTCATTTTGTTTTTGAAATTGGAAGAGTTATGCCCTGAGAGCCGTATCTAAAAATTAAAAAAGGAAAGAGGCTTTCGCCTCAGTTAAGATGGCACATAACTAAAGTTAGATAAAACCATCTCTGCATTCTGTCCATTTATTGGCGCTAAATGACTCATAAGCCACATCTGCATCGCAACTCCGCCTTCTACATGCGGAATGCTTGTCTGATCTGTACAGTTCCAGTCAGATATGACAGCTCCGTTAGAAAGCTTTGCAGTAAAGTGGACATACGTTGGCTCCCAATCAAAACTGTATGTTACGTCTGCAGCGTTCTGGTAAGGAGAGTCATAAGTTATCGCACTCTGGTATGCATTTGGCTGGACACTATAACTAAGTCTGTCACTGTATATCCAGCCCCACTGAGTAGCTTCAATATCTATCTCATTGGTATCGTTATGGCGGAAAAACATAGCAGCTACAATATTCGGATCGAGATTCAGTATTGGTGATGAAACCGTCCACTTGTATACACCATAGCTATAGTCAGTGGATGTTGTGTCAACTTCTGTTGAATACCAGATATCTCCGACTTTCTGGATTGTAAGGTGTAGTTTCTGGTTTTCATCAATCCAAACATTATTGCTGGAACTGCTCCAGTAGTTACCACCAGGATTACCAGTTCCACTTCTTACCCACCACTCCTTACCACACCAATTTAAATAGGTGTCTGCAGCAGCGGTGTTTGCAATCAAAAGCAAGCCTAATGTACTTAACATTACGAGCTTTAGATATTTTTTGTTCATATTACTCATAATATGAATGGCATAACTTGATGAAAAATTAGCATGTTTTTCTTTTAATAGAAAAGTTCAAATATCTCAGAATTAATATAGAAGTTTACAAAATTTAAGCATTAATGATAATTAATTAGAAAATAAAGATTACTTAATCTTAAGACAGCATTTAAGAGGAAAAACACCCTCAATGGCCAGACCCACCGAAATTTTTGGCGTAATATAAATTAACTATTTATTTGTAAACATAACTATTTATATATATCTTATATCTAAAAGTCGTACTTCCTTTTTTATAATATAGAGCCGTAAAAGTATTTTTTTGCTCTATTTAGTAATTCAGAATGTTCACTGATGGTAATTGTCCTTCTTTCTCGAACAGTAGATTTTTGCTTCAATTTGCAGTTTCCAAAATCTTTTTTATTAAAATAGAAAGTGATCTTCATTGGTCATCGGTTAAGGAATTTTTTTGCCTGAAAGCTATTGATATTGCATTAGAAGCCAGCCTTAAATTTTGGCCTATTAACATGAAATTGATACCCGGGCCCAGTTAATAATATACAAAATATTCGATAAATGTTAAGGGCATTGACGCAATTTGTCACGTTTCCTTACTTAAACGAAGACGCATGAAAAACTACCTGCCTGAATACTGCGGCAACACTTTTAATACTATATATATTATAAGATAATCACTTTGAAAAAACAGTGTTAATTTTTCAAAAAATATAAATATAAAAAACTGTAATAAGAGAAAATAGAATTGATCATAAAATGTTCCATCTTGTTAAATTAAACATAATATTTTTATTTATTAACTTCTATGTTCCTATTCACACATACTAACTAAAATTTATACTAATATTTCATTAAAAACAGAAAGTTAGATTAAATAAACTTTAGATTTTACAATTATACCTTGAACTCAAAAAATTAACAGGTTGTAACAGACTCTGACAACATATATAGTATATTTTTATTTATAATCTTACACGTTTTATCGTTTCCACTTAAAGCAAAAGATCACTTGAAAAAGCAAAAGATCACTTGAATTCTGAAGATTTGTGAATGCAAAATTCAGGATATAAAGCTTATATTACTGAGCTAAAATGTTTGCGTTTTAAAATAAATGCAAAAATAAAACATGGATTGAACAGGAAATAGTATCTTATGAACTCAATTTCATTTTCCAAACACAGACCTCATGTCCCTGAAATAAAATATATCCTATTGATGTTCTTCAGTACGCGAATAATTTTGAGTATAATCGGGGTAATATCCCGTAAAATTTTATCAGTATACGGAGAGTCTCAATTCGCCTGTCAACCTGACTGGATAGGTCATGTCTGGCTGGATATATGGGGTGTTTGGGATACAGGCTGGTATATGAAGATTTCTCAGTCTGGTTACACTCCAGTTTCTCTGGGTCAGGTTATTTCACAGGAGACTAATATCGCATTTTTTCCCTTATACCCCTTACTTATGAGACTTTTAAGCCTGGTTACAGGAAATGAGTATCTTGCCGGCTTAATAATATCAAACTTTTGTTTGATAATTTCTTGTGTTTATCTTTACCGGCTTGTAAGGCTTGATTATGATGAAGACACCTCCATTAAATCAATAAAATATCTACTTCTTTTTCCGGTCTCTTTCATCCTTTCGGGAGTTTTCACCGAGTCCCTGTATCTCACTCTTACTTTGGTGTGTTTCTATTATGCCAGAACAAGTAAATGGTACATAGTTGGAATCACAGGGTTCTTTTTATCCCTAACAAGGTCTACTGGTGTTCTTATCATTTTACCTTTACTTTACGAGGGTCTTATGCCCTTGATAAGAGATAAGGAAAACTTAAAAAACCTTAAAAACTCCATGCATAAGATACTGCCTCTTTTTTATCTCTCCCTAATTCCCCTGGGCACAATTTCTTTCATGATTTTTAATTATCACCTAACTGGAGATTTCATGGCTTTTGCACATGCTCAGGTAATGTGGCAAAGGCATTTTGGAAATCCTCTGGAGACTCTACTTAACGGTTATCATGGGAATACTGGCACAGCCTTCGAGGCAGTTTTTGCCGTTATTACTATCTTTATAGTTATATTGTTTTACAGAAAGATCCGGTTTTCTTACTGGTTGTTTTGTATGTATTCTCTTTTCGTCCCACTTTGTACAGGAATTCAGTCCATGCCTCGTTTTATTCTTGTAATTTTTCCGATTTACATCCTCTTTGCGGACATTACTAAAAACCACATTTCAGAAGACCTTGTTACGCTATCTTTTGCTCTTCTCCAGGGTTTTTTAATGGTTTTCTGGACTAATAGTTTCAATTTGGTGGTATAAAATGAGATTTTTTATAAATTTCATACAAGTACATGATTATTATTTTGCTTATTATATTTAAGTCACAAGTTGGAGTTAAAATGTATTCTAATTATGAACTAACAGTAATTATTCCCACCTTTAATGAAGAGGTCAATATTGCCAGGATGATCGAAGCTGTGAATTCAACCCTTTCATTAAATAAAATTCATGGTGAGATTCTTATTGTTGATGACGAATCTCGCGACAAAACTATTAAAATTGTCGAGGAGCTTATGCTGAAATACAATAATCTGAGAATTATTGTAAGGCACACAGACCATGGTCTTTCACAATCTGTAGTTGAGGGCTTCAGGCAGGCAAATTCGAACGCTTTTATGGTAATTGATGCCGATTTTTCTCATCCTCCGGAATTAATTCCTCTTTTTTATGAAGAAATAAAAAAAGGAACAGATATCGTCATAGGAAGTCGATATACTCGAGGAGGAGGCATTAAACAATGGCCTCTTAAACGTCGGATTTTATCTCTTGGAGCAACTGGCCTCGGAAGAATACTATTTCCTGAAATTACAGACCCTGTAAGCGGATTTTTTGCCCTAAAAAAGAAAGTGGTCTCCGGAGCTCAACTCCACCCAAGAGGGTACAAAATTCTGATGGAAGTCCTTGGGAAAGGAAAATGGAATTCAGTTGTAGAGATTCCGTTTACATTTACAGATCGGGAGAATGGAGAGAGTAAGCTCACTTTTTGCATCATAACTGACTATGTAAAACAAATTTCAAATATCGCTAAGTATTCTCTTGTTTTTCGTAATAACCATGTCTGGAATGAATGGGAAAAATTGGGAAAATTCTGTTTTGTCGGATTGTCCGGGGTACTGGTCAACGTAGGTTCTTTATATTTATTTACTGAATACATAGGCCTTTATTATATTATATCCAGTTTAGTAGCAATCGAAATATCTATCCTGAGTAATTTTTTCCTGAATGACTACTGGACATTTAAACTGAAGGATAAGGCCAACAAATATACACAGAATAGATTTAAGAGATTCTTTTCTTTCCAGTGTATCTCAATTGTGGGACTTATTATTAATATAGGAGTACTGTATTTCCTGACAGATTTCTTTGGTATCTATTATCTGGTTTCAAACCTCATAGGAATAGTAATTGTCTTTTTTTGGAACTATCTTATGAACAGACATGTTACATGGAAACTGAAAACTTACTAATAAAAAATAAGAAGAATACATAACATAGAAGTGCCGCTAAACACAGTACGAAAATTCAGTACGAAGTATTGCCGAATCCCTCTTTTAATCATGGCTTTGTCAGCATTCTGTATTTCAGCGAAGATAACCATGGTTAAACTTTATTTCAAAGAAGTGCGATTTTTGCTTGGATTTCTCCTCAAAACCACTATCAGATTTACATTTCGACCCTAAATTCCGCCTTTTTAGGCGCATATATTCTTTTCTTTATCTCTGTGAGGTCAGAAGATTACGATTTAAAAATTTTACCTTGCATATGATGTGCCTAAGTCTGAGCACATGTATCGATTTCCAACGACATTTATGTGCCTAAAAATGCGGAACTAAGTTTGAAAGATATTATTGAAAAAAACTTTGACAAAAAATCCATTTGATGTCGTAATCAATATTATAAAAAATAAATTCTGTTTAATTTTTAAGGGGGGTCGAAATGTAAAATATAGTACATATTTTACTTTTGGATATAACTTTATATCCAAAATACCAGATAGTTTATCATATTAAGTGTTATCAATGAAAAACGAAATCAGAGATTAAACATCTGATTTGATAGTTTAATGATATAGCTAAAAACTTTGTGTTTTATATAGAATGCATTAGTATTAAATTATGGAGTTCAAAGATCTCTGAAAAACCAATTGAATCCAAATGCTCAGAGACTTAATTAAGTTAGCTTTAAACGTTTAAAGTTTTACTTAATCCTGTCTCTGGAGTCAAATCACGGGGTGAGAGGAAATGACAACAAGAGTACACCTATAAACGGTGTACTTTTGTTGCTTTCCTGCTGGAAAATATTGAGGCTACTATGGCTTCTTGAGAGAATCGCTATAGTATTGTTCTACAATTACTGCTCCCTAAATAATTTATAACTATTTTGGGGAGTACACAAAAAGCTCTGTGATTGGAAACTGGTGAAGTTGTATGGAGAAGTAACTGAAGATGTGTACGGCGATCAGATAACCCTTTTTATGTAGAATAATCTTCAACGACTCAGTACCAAAATCTAGTGCATTGATTCCAAGTATGTCCAAAACGGATTTTTTGAAAGCAGCGGAAAGTACTGAAGACACGGAAATCAGTAGTAAAGGCGTGTTTCTTCCGTGTTTTCTGTGTTTTCCGTGTTTTCTATGTTTTCCGTGTTTTCCGTGTTTTCCATGTTTGTAATATCCAGACCGAATCACTCTATGACCGGCTACGTTTTCCGTGTTTTCCATGTTTGTAATATCCAGACCGAATCACTCTGTGACCGGCTGCGTTTTCTGTGTTACAAAATTCCTGTGACTTTAAAATCAAATTGCGGGAGGCCACCCCACCCTAAACAGGCTGTCCGACAATTATTGGTAGTAATAAAAAGTGATATAAATAAAGCAAATAAGACCTTTAAATCAAAAAAGAAGGAATCATTTTATTACCAAAAGTAATTGTTGGACAGCCTGTAAAGGACGGGGTATTCGTGACCCTCTGCGCTCCCACAGTAATAAACAGTGATGATTTACTAATTTTAAAAAAGATCATGATGCTTAATGAGTATGACAACACAGTCCTATTCTTGACCCCACAAGCCTTTTTGTATACTCATCAGAAGGTGAGAGCATTACATCATGGGAATTCCCCATCTCTACAATCTTTCCGGAATTCATAACGGCTATTCTGTCAGCAATCTTTAGTGTCAGGGAGAGATCGTGTGAAATATATATCATTGCAAACCCTCTCCTGTTCTGAAGGCCCTTTAAAAGACGCAATATATTTGCAGAGGTTGAAACATCCAGAGCCGAAGTTATTTCATCGGCAATAAGAAGTTTTGGCTCCATAACCATTGCTCTTGCAAGTGCAACCCTCTGCCTCTGCCCGCCGCTGAGTTCCCCGCAATATTTACTGAGGAAATTGTCAGTACTGGGAAGACGAACAAGTTCAAGGGTACTTTTAACCATTTTCAGTCTATCTCCATTGGATCCGATCTTATTGATATAAAGAGGCTCTTTGATTGCATCAAGCACAGTAAACCTGTTGCTGGTTGAACTGAATGGGTCCTGGAATACTATCTGAATACCGTTGAACCTGCTTCCATAGTTTCCCCCGACAACATTCCCATCCATAAACAATACCTCTCCGCACTCGGGCCTTATCACATTTGCAAGAATATGTGCGAGGGTCGACTTCCCCGAACCGGTCTGGCCGACAATTGCAAGAACCTCTCCTTCCCTCACTTCCAGATTAACGTTGTCAACTGCCTGAAGATCTTTTCCATCTGGCAGGCGGTAGCTGAAACTCAGGTTTTTAGCCACCAGAAGGTCTGCTATGCCCCCTCTATGGCATGCAATTTCCCTCCCATCTCCTATCGGCTTCAGAACCGGAGAAACTTTACTGCAGATATCGATTTTTTGTGTACATCTCGGGCTGAAAGGACAGCCTTTAAACTCATCTCCTGTCGGAACATCCCCGGGAATTCCCCATAAATCTTTATAAACGAAAATATCCGGGGTAGAGTGGACAAGGCCCCTTGTATAAGGATGACGGGGAGATACGAGAATATCCCTTACAGGTCCTGTTTCAACAACCCTTCCTGAATACATAACAGCAATCCTGGACGCAACAGAAGATACAAAAGTGATATCATGAGAGATCATTAACATCGTATACCTGTTCTTCTTTTGAAGGTCGACCAGAAGGTCCCTGATTTCCTTTCGGGTAAATGCGTCAAGGGCAGAAGTAACTTCATCGAGAATCAGTAATTTCGGGTCGCATGAAAGAGCCATTGCCAGAAGAACCCTCTGCCTCATGCCACCGGATAATTGATGCGGATATGAATCCATCCATTCAGGATCGAGGCCAACTTTTCTGAACAGATCAGCACATTTACTCTGTGCTTTCTCAGGGCTGATATCAAGGTGCTTTATCATCGGTTCTCTTACCTGAACGCCCACTTTCATAACAGGGTTCAGCACCTCAAGACTGTTCTGAAAAACTATTGCAATATCCTTCCATCTGAATTTGTCCATTTCAGGTTCAGGCAAAGAGGAGATTAGCTCATCCCTGTAAAGAATTTCCCCTGAAATAGCTGTATTTTCCGGTAATAGCCCTATAATCCCGAGAGCAACAGTGGTCTTGCCACTTCCGGATTCTCCGACAATGCCCAGAATTTCTCCTTTTTCAATCTCAAAAGAAATGCCGTCAACAGCCTTAACAGTATCAATGTCAGTCAGATAGTGGCATTTAAAATCATTGATTTTAAGCAGACTCATGATCAGAACCCTTTTTTATCTTTAATTTCGGATCAAGTATCCTTTCCATATCCCTGCTTATGAACGCAAGACAGAGCAGGAGGAAAATGAGCATAAACAACGGAGGCAATAACCACCATTTCCAGTAAGGTGTAAAATATATCGAACGGAAACTGGTTGCATGATTAAGCATCATTCCCCAGCTCTTGGAAGTAGGATCTCCGAGGCCCAGGAAGGCAAGTCCTGCTTCGGCTATGATTGCGTGTGAGGATATGCCGATAACAAGCACAAAAAGGACAGGCAGAACTTCAGGAAATATATGCCTCCAGAGCAGGTAAAATGGTTTTGCGCCGTAGTTCCGGGCGGCAATAATATAGCTGTTCTTCTTTAGCGACAGTGTCTGGGAACGCGCAATACGTGCGGGTTTGGCCCAGCTGAAAAGAACAAGTATAAGAATCACGTTAAGAATACTTGGCCCAAGAAAAGCAGATATTACAATAAGGAGAGGAAAGCTTGGAAGAGCCATTGTCACATCAATTACTCTCATAAGGCTCTGATCAATGTACCCTCCAATATATCCTGCCAGTATTCCAATGGCTCCTCCCCCAAAACCTGCTATAAAGGCTACTGCAAGCCCTATTGTAAGGCTCATTCTGGCACCGTAACATACCTGTGACCAGATATCCATACCGAGTTCATCGGTCCCAAGTATGTGTCCGGGACCGGGAGGTTCAAGTGAATCCCCTGTGATCTTCTGAGGAGGATAAATTGTTATCACAGGAGCAAAAACTGCCATTAAAATGATGCAGAGAATTCCAAAGATACCAATTTTACCTTCAGTACTGAACCTGGAGAATGGCTTAACTATACTGCTGACAATTCTGTTTATACTGCTAACAATTCTGTTAATTCTGTCAATATTCAAAGCCTGAACAAACGAAAGTATTCCGGCATTTCCAGAGGCAGCAGTATCTTTCATCATGTCACAACCCTCGGATCAAGTTTCCCGTATATTTTGTCAACCAGAAGGTTGCAGAGAAGTATGGAAACTGCAATTACCAGGAGAATACCCTGGATAAGCGGGTAATCCCGGCCGACTACAGCACTTCTGAGTGTCATCCCTATGCCTGGATAGGAAAAAACATTCTCAACCAGGACAACACCTCCCATCATTATGCCGATCGTAAAACCTGTTCTTGTCACTACAGGGAGCAGTGCATTCCGGAGTGCGTGCCGGATCCAAACTTTTTTTTCGCCCAGACCTTTGGCTCGGGCAGTTCGGATATAATCCTTTGTTGTCACTGTAATCAGTGTGTTTCTGGTGAGCAGGTATACGCCGGTCAGTTGTGAAAGTGATAGAGTCAAAACAGGCAGAAAGGCATGGTACGATATATCCAGTATCTGCTCTGCCAGACCATTATAGTTTGCAAAAGGAGTAACAGCACCTGCAAGTGGAAATAGCCTGAGATACACACTAAAAATCAGAAGAAGGATCAGCCCAAGCAGAAAGGAAGGAATTTCTGCAAAGGCAATCATACCAGTCATCATAATTCGATCACTCCCCTTCTTCCGGTTCTTTGCAGAAATTGTTCCAAGAACCACACCGGAGATTGTACTGATTACTGTCGCACTCACGACAATCAATATAGTCCAAGGAAGATGGAGCACTATTACGTCACTGACCGGCATTTTGTAATAAATACTCCTCCCAAGATTGCCAGTCATCAGGTTTTTCATATATGCTAAAAACTGTTCAGGCAACGGCCTATCAAGTCCGTAATAGTTTATGTAATAAAGATGCTGCTCCTCTGTCATTACAATAATATCTTCCCCAACTTCATCTGCGGAAGTGGTTGAGAATGGGTCTCCAGGCATCATCCTTGGTAGAAAAAAATTAATGACAAGAATTACAAAAAGTGTCGATAACAACCTAAAAATAAACGAATTCCTGTCATTTACCATCCAATCATCTTACCCCTTTACTATCCAATCATCTGCCGTTAACTTCCCAGGTCATCATACCGGTATATACATCAGACTCAGAATGGTAGATTCCATCCACAGAGGCGTTTTTATAATAATCTCTTATTTTTTCTTTTGTCTCGTCATCAAAATCGCGTCCCCTTCCGATGAAATCTATTGCCTGGTCTGCAGCTTCTCGCCAGTCTGTTTTTTCATCCCATTTAGAATAGTTAACCCTGATCAGTGGCCTGTAGCCTGAGATATAAAGATACATGAATGGAAAAACTATACCGTTCATGTTATTCTCGGATTTTTCACCGAGTATTGAACTCCTTATATCACGATATGCCCTGTCCTCTTCTCTTCTCAAAAAATTACTGTAATAACAGAGATTTTTTGAGCAAGCTATCATCTTGTCAAAACTTTCGATATCCTTTACTCCAGGAGTCATGGATGCAATTACTAGGTCAAATTCATTCCGGAATCCAAGCTCGTCTATGTCCGCGGTCCACCAGGAGCATTCAATGATATCTACCGGAAGAGACTCTTTTTTCACAGCATCTTTCAGTCTGTCGAGCATTCCGGATGAGATATCAAGTGCTGTCACCTCTGCTCCAAGTTTTGAAAGAGGAAGAGTGAGGGTACCGGGCCCGCACCCGATATCCAGGACTCTGGAACCTTCCGGAGTAAAGCCGGATTCTTCAAGTAATTCGAGAATCTCATCGGTCCTCTTTTTTCTGTTATCTTTTTCAATGTTATTGGCATAGTTTCCAGACCGTTTGTTCCAGAACTCTGCCATCCTGCCCTCATCCTGGATCATCCCATTACCTGTAGCTTTTTTCCAGCATTCGACCAGGTTATCCATGTTATCTTTTTGCTGCAATTCCATCCCTCTCTAAATACGAAAGAATACACTGTGTTCTTGCATGATGATCGTACCTGGTCATCCAGCCGTCATATTTTGAAATACGCCATATATCATACGACGTAGTATAATAGAGCGGTATTGTGGGTACATCATTAGCAAGCAAGGTCTGCATATTGTATACTATTTCTTTCCGTTTACTATCGTTCAATTCTTGCAATTCCCGAGTGCCAAGATCATTCAGGGTATCGTTGTGGTAACCAAATATTGCTGCTCCAGATGATACACTTCCTGACTGTGAACCTGTATCACAGTACCTTGTACGGAGATAATCTGCGTCTGCCCCCCAGCCGCCAAAGCCGCTTATCGCAAGTTCAAAGTCTCCGCTCTTTAGATTGGCATCACGGGATTTGCTCTCAAGGGCTTTTACCTGAATGTCAATTCCCACTTCACTTAATCTCTCTTTTATAAGTTCACCAATACGGACTTCGCCACTAGCAAGAGATAATACATATGACAGTTTTTCCCCATTGTTGTCACGTATTCCATCTCCATCTGTGTCAGTCCATCCGGCTTCTTCAAGCAATGTTCGAGCTTTATCCGGGTTGTAGTCATATTTCGGCTGGTCAGGATTATACCAGATATGGTCTTCAGGGAGTATGCCCATTTTACCGGCTTTCCCTGCACCTCTTGCGATCTTTTCCACCAGTTCATCGCGATCAATGGCGTAAGCAAAGGCCCGCCTTATTCTACTGTCATTTAGCTCAGGACAGTTTTTCATATTGAAATAAAACTGGTAACCCCAGAAAGCCGGCTGCTGGACTATTCTTATATCAGAGTCTGATTTGAACCGGTCAAGAGTATCAGGCGATATACTTGTGAAATCTATTTGTCCCTGTTCAAAAGCTATTAATGAGTCGCTGACCGGAATAAACTCGACGGCTTTAACGACAGGCTCTGGTCCCCAGAAATTCTCATTTGCTACAAACCGGTATGTTCCATGCTCTTTATTGTATTCATCAAGAATGTACGGACCAGTACCGATGACTGCCTTTGGATCAAGGAAACTGGTGGGATCGGAGACATCTTTGTATATATGTTCAGGTATGATTTCAAAACTCGTGAGCTTGTAAATGAATGTCGAAACAGGCTGAGCAAGTACGAACTTTACTGTACTGGAATTCACGACCTGAATATTATCTATAATATCGGACTCAATTCCGCCTGAAACGGGTACATTTTTCTGCTCATAATCGAAAGTAAATTTAACATCATTTGCTGTAAAAGGCACTCCATCGCTCCAGTTGACACCGTCACGGAGATAAACTGTATATTCTGTTCCATTTGAATTGACATCCCAGCTTTCAGCCAGCCAGGGAATTATACCTTTTTCATCCCTTTCGAACAGACTGTCAAAGATCATTCCAACTTTTGATGACCCAGGACCCCTCGGATATATCGTAAATGGCTGTGGATAGCCACAATCTCCTCCACTTAGATTAACAACATTCACATACTTTGATCCGTTGGAAGGGTTCTCAACCAATGCCCCGGTCTGATCAGAACTGTTTTCAGCCGATGACCCTGCCTGAGCACTGTCCTTATTAGTACAGCCCGCTGTCATTAAAATCAGGGCTATCAGGAAAATAGAAAATAATAACTTTTTTTTCTCCATCAAAGAACACCTATTTTGTGAATTAACCTGCCTAATCACCTGCAATAGGAATAAAGATACTAATAACGCCTACGTGTTATTACTTAAAACTATAAGAGTGTTACTAAATGTATTTGAAATAAAAAAACTTTATTAAATAAACTCCCAAAAAAATATATTAATTTGACAAGAATTTCCCAAAACAAAGTCAACCCGTTCAAAATATAGTTCTTGCCAAAAAAGAATTACTTTTCACTGAACTTTCATCCAGAATTATAATTCCATCTGCATAACCCAAAGAATACTCTCATTCATGGCTCTACAGAAATCTCGGAAAAAATGCAAAACGTAATCAAAATCATAGAGGTTTATAAATGTAAAAAAACGGACAAAATAGATTCAGAAGTAATTGCACAACTTGCATTGAATAAGATGGTTCAACCATCAAGAGTTTTTCCGAAAAGGCATAGAGAATTCAGGTCATACGTTAGGTTCAGACTAACTATTGTAAGGAAAAGAACCGATATTAAAAATGAAGCTCATGCTATCCTTTCTTCCGAAATGTTACATCTGGGTGATGTACTTACTGATATTTTTGGAAAAAATGGGAGAGCAATTCTAGCTGGAATCTCTTCAGGTAAGAATGTTGATCAGATTATAGAATCACTTTCTCCAAATGTAAAGAAAAAAGGTATTCAGATAAGAGAAATTCTGGACAGAGAAATCTCCCAGAGTGCTGCAATCAGACTTCAGATATGCCTGAACCTTATAAAACATTTAGATGATGAAATTGAAGTTCTGGAAAGGGAAATTTTCAATTATGCTTATCAAAAGCATAAAAGAGAAATGGAAATTTTGATGTCAGTTCCAGGTATTGGAGAGCTTGGTGTGGCAACTCTTATTGCTGAAATAGGTGATTTCAGGGATTTTTTATCGGGAGATAAACTTGCTTCATGGCTTGGTCTGGTTCCAAATGTGTATCAATCTGCAGATAAATACTATAACGGCAGAATCACAAAGAGAGGATCGAAAACAGCAAGATGGATTCTGATACAGATTGCTCAGGCAGCAGCAAGAACGAAAAATAGCAATTTAAAAGAGTTTTTTAACAGGAAAAAGAAGTCGATTGGACATTCTAAGGCAATCGTTGCTCTGGCAAGGAAAATTGCAACAATAATATGGCATCTTATCACAAAGGATGAGATGTACGAAGATGAAAAAGGATATAAAAAGGGAGAAATTCAAAAGAGAAAGATTGTTGAGACTGAGATATTCTCGGTTGATGAACGGATTAAAATAATTAGTGGAATATTCGCAATTATGGGAAAAGAGGGACGAGAGAGTACATGAGGAAGATATCTTCATGTACTTTCATGCTAAATAAATTAAATAAATGTTTTAAGTGTTTTATTTCAATAATTTCAGAGCTTCTCGGCAAGCAGCAACAGCCGGAGCTCCTGAGGTGATAAAGATAACTTCCATGGCTTCCATGATTTCTTCTTTAGTGACTCCATGATTAAGAGCACTTTTCATCTGCGCCACTGTACAGGCCTCACACTGCTTAGATGCCACAACTGCAAGAGCCATAAGGATTTTTGTTTTTGCAGGCAGAGCCCCGTCAGATAATAATTTTCCATCACAACGTCTGTACTTTGTAAGAAACTCAGGATCAAGTTCTTCAAGTGTTTCTAAGATCTGGGGCTTAAATCCCATTTTCTTTTCTATACTCTCTACTGTTTTATGGTCTGCCAAATTATGTCACCTACCTATAGAATAATATGTAGAAATATCAGACATTTCTTTTTATATTAAGACTTGACTGGTAAATAAAGAACTGCACAACTATAAATTTATAGATGAATCTTTGATTAAGCCCGTTCTGACCGATTTTCAACCCTTCTAGATTAGTACTTAGGGGCAAAGAAATTAGGGGCAAAGAAATAATGCCAATAAATTAAATTGGAACTAATCCTTCGGTCTAATGACGAACTGTAAAAATTTCGAAACCAGCTTTTTAGACGCAGCCGATGTCCCCAATAGTGGCGTCAATGCACTCACGACACATCATTCTGGGAAGATCTTTCTTTAGTGTCAAATGGGGAAGTGGATATCCTCCTTTCATAGGTAACTCTACTTCTTTGATATGATCCATGCAGAGACCTTTTCCACAGACAATGCAAACTCCTACTGCCTCACTTACTTTATTTTCTTCAGAGCAATCATAACATTTCAGCATTTTTTATCACCTCAACAAACTCCATTATCAACAAACTTCATTAAATAGACAGTTTTCCTTCAGGGCTTCATGGCAAGAATAGCACATAATTCTTTTAATGTGTTCAATGTCAGGCTTCAGTTCAATTGGATAACTTCCTTCCCATACAGGAGTTTCCTCGCGGATAAGATGCTCTTTGCAAACCCCTCTACCACACGCAATACAAATCCCAACGGCGTCCGTGTCTTTACCTTCTTTAGCGCATTCATAGCATTTCATAAGCTTTCCTCCAGGTAAGAAAAAGTTGTTTATTTATCCGAAAATTTGGTTAAGGAATGGTAAAAATATAACTTCAAATTTTCAGCTTGGGAATTGATCTGCAGTTCCGTTTCCCTAAATAATCATTTTTGGCAACAAAAACCTTTGATATTATATTTGAATCATTCCTAAATGCATGAAAGTATAATTAATTAAGTTATGCGGATGATTTTATTCCTCAACAAGAGTCATTTCCTGGCCACAACAAACAAGAGTTCCTCCACCTACTTCTTCTACTACAACTTCGTTACCGCATATCTCACAAAGATATCTTTCCCCTTTAGCAGATACACCCATAAACCTTTCACTCCTGTTCCGTTAAGTTATTATCTCAAAGCAATTTAATTAAACTTTCCTGTTGCTAGACTTATTCAGTTTTTAGAGAACAATCCAAAAATTCAAAGCCAATTCTCTGAAAACTTTAATGACAAAAAATTAAGTTTGCTATGGGTGAGATCTTAAAAGACATATGTCTTATGTACCGTAAAAGGGTTATCAAAGAACAAAACACTGATCTCTTTTCATGTTTTTTCATAAATATGGAATGTGCTTGTTTTCTGATTTTATTAAAGACTCACCCACTAGCGAGAACCTGCTTACTTGCAGGTGTCAAGAAGCCCTTTCTTTTTACCTCCCCTTTGTTCAGAGGGGTGTATCGGCTCAACTTTTGCTTCTTCTTCCTTTGTTTCTGCCTTCTTTTCTTTTTCATGATGGGTCATAGATTCAACTCCTTAATCAGTTATATTTTTAACAATTTTTATAGATTATACAGTTTGATCAAATTTATCAACTTTCAAATGATTCCCAATTTTTATGATTCCCAATTTCATGTTATGTTCAGATTGCTCCTGCCAACTTTATTCAGATACATTGACAGTTTTTTCCCATCCCTCCTTATGACCAATAAGACATCAACTGAATCAAATTTGAGAATATATACACAACTTAGATATTTCATTATCCTGGGATCACAAAATTTGAGATTGATTCTGCTAGTAATTAACTGAAATCAATCAAATTCTTTTATGTTACAATAAATAATTCTCCCAGTAGTTACTCAATTATCCTCGTAATTATTTTAAATTATTTATATGAAAAATTGTTTCTTAACAAAAGACAGTTTAGCATAAAATATTTTAAAGCCGGAAAATAATTTTATATTAATAAAGTATGCGGATTATCTGTATAAAATCATTTTTTTTCCTTATGCACAGACATTACAACAAAACCTACGCATTGAGATTTTTTAAAACAAATTTTATGTAAACTGGGTAAATCAAAGTTGCGCTGGCGCATCCCGCAGCAAGTTAGTGAGGTATTCGACTGAAATAAAAAAAGGAACAGGAGAGAAAATATTTTCGATTATATAACTAACAGAGTCTTATATCTTACAGATTGTTTTAACTAAAAATAATCAAAAAACATACATGATATTCTTCGAAGAACATGCCCCAAAAATGAAAGTACTTGAGAGCACTTTCATGCCAAACGTACATGATACTCTTCGAATAACATGCACAACCAATGAAAATGCTTGCAGATGGCAGCATTTTCATGCCAAATATAAAGAAATGAGTAAAGAAGAACAGACCTTTTCGATGAAAATGTCTCCAAAAATTAGAGAGTTTTTTGGAAGGGAAAATTTTTTCACTGAAATTTTTTTGATGGCTAACCAGTAGCTACTTTTACGACTCTATCTCCTTCTGAAGTTACATGAATTTTCTCACTAATAAGTAAAATAGAACAATAAAGCAAAGGATAAGGAATAAGTGCATCAATGCTCCAAGCATCACTTCAGAACTTACGTCGTGGTCTTTAAAATAAGGAATATTTTGTTTCAAAGTGGAGAGGAGATTGCCAATCGAGTCTGTCATGGTTGTAAAATAATTTTTCCTATATATAGAATTATAGTTTTGAGTTTCTTGCAACTTTCCTGATAATACCCGATTCTGCGCCGTTTCATTGAGAAAATGATCAGGGTTCAAATCTGATTTTTTGAGACCCTGAATTTTACAGTTCAATATAGAAAATTTAAAAAACTACAATACAATAAATATTGATAGTATATTTGTCGGGCATCTTCCAGGCAAATAAAAAGTTAACAAAGGGAAAGAGATGGCCAGTTATAAACATCCGTGTAACTACTGCGGTAAATTAATCGCTCGTGATTCTAATTTCTGTCCTTTCTGTACGCATGAGAACCCTCTTGGGCCTATGAGATGCCCTGTATGCAGGTACCCTCTTGAGGACGGGGCAAAAGTCTGCGGACACTGCGGCGTTTTGCTGTGGATCACATGTCAAAGTTGCGGAAAAGAAACATTTCTTGGGGATAAATGCAGCAATTGCAGTGCTCCTCTTTTAATTGTCTGCCCTAATCCGAAATGCAGGACCGAACAGTCCCCTGCAAGCAAGAATTGTATCAAATGCGGTAAACCGTTGAGGTGATAATATGGGATTCAAGACATCACAACTCCAACCTTTTACAAGGAACTATGAAGACAACAGTTCAGAAGCAGGTTTCCAGTTTACTTTCTACTGTGACATCTGTGAAGACGGCTATAAAACAAGATTCATCGAATCCAAAACATATAAGAAGACAGGCCTGTTTGGCATGGTTGGAAGAGCCCTTTCTGCAGGCTCCGACCTTGTAGGCCAGTACGGTGTTGGAAATGCACTGGAAAGAGGCGTGGATATACTCAACGACCGAAAGCAGGGAATGTCTCCTGAATGGCGCAAGGAGTGGGAAGATGCCTTTGAAATAGCCCAGAATGAGGCAAAAGAACATTTCTTCAGGTGCCCAAGATGCAAGCACTATGTCTGTGAAGCCGACTGGAATGAGCAGGATAATCTCTGTGTAGAATGTGCACCAAGGGAAAATGTTGAGCTGACTGCAATAAGAGCAGAACGCATGGTAGATGAAATGAGGGACAAAGCTGAAAATGCAAACGTATTTAAAGGAAATATAGAGAGAAGGCAAACTTTATGTCCGGAATGCGGCAAACCCTCAGGTGAAGGAAAATTCTGTAATAACTGCGGAGCATCCCTTACCCTTACAAAATGTCCAAACTGTGGCAACAAGGTCTCCATTGGTACCAGGTTCTGCGGAGAATGTGGTACAAAGTTAAATTAATCTCTCTGAGTGAACTACTCCTCCCTGAATCCTTTGCCTGACAGCTCAGGTTCGAGGTAGGAGCTTTTTTGGTTCATTATTTTTTCTATTGAAGGATAAGTCACACAAACCCTTCTCCGCTTTCCGCGGGTGTCGGATAACTAAATAATTAGTGGAATATTCGCAAATTTGTTTGATTTTAAAAAATTACCTCTCATGTCCTTATTGGAGCATGGACAAACATACGTTAACCTTCCAATCCCTGACCGGAGGTTGCCCAGCCAAAAACTATATAATTAGTCAATACCTAACTAACTATCCAGATTCAGCATGACAGAGAAAAAAGAGCATTTGTTATTAGTCTTTGAAAATCTGATCAAAATCAAAAGCGAATGCTCCTGTGAGATCCTCTCTCAATGCGGGTTATCGGATATCACTATAAAACAGATCGGATATCTGAAGATTATCGATGAACATGGGGACGTGACTTTTAGCAGGCTTGCTAAGATCACCCGAAACTCAAAGCCGACCATCACAGAGATGGTAAACAAATTCGTAAAAATGGACTGCGTGTACAAAGAAAAGTCCTCGGAAGACGGGAGAATATTCTACATTCGCCTGACTGAAAAAGGACGGAGAATAGCTCGTGCCGAAGAAAACGCATTGTTGAAGGTCATTGAAAAAATGGCAGGATCTCTGGACGAGAAAGAAATTGACACGCTTATCGACCTCCTTGAAAAGGTGTGGTAATTTTTTTTGTCCAGCGAAAAAGTTAGGTTAATTCAAACTAAATAATTGGACTGACCTGGTAGACAGAAGAACAAATTCAAAAAAATGAGACGATTGACAATGTATCCAGAACAACCCGATGAAAACAGAGAAAGCATCGTAATGCCGCTCTTTGAGGTAGTTGTCTACCCGAAAAGCCGGGCCAAATTCCTTGCTGACAAAGTCACAGGAGAAACCCTCCTGAATGACATGAAAAACGCTGAATCTGTATATGCCATCGGGCTGACAGTACAAAGCGGCACAAAACCTTCCGACCTGACAGAGGATAAACTGTATAGAACTGGAAATCTCCTTTACATTAAATATGTCCAGCCTGCCGATAATGGATATCTCGTTGTTGCAAGGGCTCTAGAAAGGGTAGAGGCTATTTCTCTGTATAGGAAAAATGGGCTGTTCTACACAACTTACAGGCCTGTCCATGATCTGCCGGATTTCAATGAGGATGCTGAGACCGAGGCAATGGCAAATATAAAAAAGACAATTCACGAGATCAGCAACAGGTTCCAGGGCTCCGAGCAGTTTACCCGGTCAATAGATAAGATGGACTCCATTGACCAGATAATAGGCTTTGTCATGCCGTATATACCCGTAAAACTTGCCGAAAAGCAGAACCTCCTGGAGCTTGCCTCGGTTCGTGAGAGGCATCTTGTGTTCCTTCATATCCTGACAAAGCATAAAGAAAATATCAATCTACAGATCGAAATGGCAAGAAAAGTCACTGACAAAATAAGCAAGTCAAATCGAGAGGCAATGCTCCGCGAGCAACTGAAAGTGATTCAGGAAGAGCTAAACGAAGGGGATGACTCGCTTTCAGGCGATGCTGCATACAGGGAGAAAATTGAAAACTCAACCATGCCTGATGATGTAAAAAAGAAGGCATTTTCCGAATTAAAGAAACTAGAAACCGGAGGCAGTCACAATCCTGAAGCCCCTGTTATAAGGAATTATCTTGACCTCCTGATCGACCTTCCCTGGGTAACCGAGGAGAAAAAGAGCATCGATATTGCCGAAGCCCGTCGGGTGCTTGAGAGCAACCACAATGGACTGGAAAAGGTCAAAGAGAGAATAATCCAGCACCTGGCAGTCATGAAATTAAAACATGAGAAGCAGGGCTCAATTCTTCTTCTGATAGGGCCGCCCGGAACCGGAAAAACAAGCCTTGGGAAAAGCATTGCTGATGCTCTGGGCAGAAAATATATCAGGGCCAGCCTCGGAGGCGTCAAGGACGAAGCCGAAATCCGGGGACACAGGCGGACATATATCGGCGCCCTGCCCGGAAGAATTATTCAGGGCATGAGAAAAGCAGGCACGAAAAATCCTGTGTTTATTCTTGATGAGGTCGATAAGCTTTCAACTTCCTACTCGGGAGACCCGGCAAGTGCTCTCCTGGAAGTCCTTGACCCTGAACAAAACAGCACGTTCTCAGACCACTATCTGGAAATCCCATATGACCTGTCCGATGTCCTGTTCATAGCTACAGCTAACTCCCTGACAAGTATCCCCTGGCCTCTTCTTGACAGAATGGAGACCATTGAGATCTCAGGTTACACAAAGAATGAGAAACTTGCAATTGCAAAAGACCACCTGGTGCCCTGCATACTGGAAGACCACGGCCTTGATGCGGAGAAACTTAAAATTGAAGATGAAGCCCTGCAAGTAATCATCGAGAAGTATACCCGCGAAGCTGGTGTCCGTGGGCTTAAAAAGCAGCTTGCTAAGATTGCAAGGTTTGTGTCCGAAAAGATCGTGTCAGGCAAGGCCGACCTTCCTTACGTGGTCAGGGCTGATATGCTCAAAGAAATTCTCGGAAAAGAAATAATCCGGCAGGAAGAAGCCAGAAAAGAGAATGTCCCAGGCGTTGTTACAGGGCTTGCATGGACGCCAGTGGGAGGAGATATCCTCTTCATAGAAGGCACGTTTATGCCAGGCAGTGGAAAACTCACGCTTACAGGTCAGCTTGGAGATGTGATGAAAGAATCTGCAAAGATATCTTTGAGTCTTGTCAGGTCAAGGCTTGCAAACACTGCAAACAGCTTTGACTTTACTTCAAGCGATATCCACATCCATGTACCTTCAGGTGCAACCCCGAAAGACGGCCCGTCAGCAGGCGTAACCCTCTTTACCGCCCTCACATCCCTCATAACCGGCAAAGCGGTTGACCCCAAGCTTGCCATGACAGGGGAAATAACGTTGAGCGGTGCAGTACTGCCCGTTGGAGGCATAAAAGAAAAAGTTCTGGCAGCTCACAGGGCAGGCATAAAGAAGATAATCCTGCCAAAAGAGAACGAGAGGGACCTTGAGGATGTACCTGAAGATGCCAGAAACGAACTTCAGTTCGTGCCTGTAGAGACCATCGAAGAGGTCTTGAGAGAAGCTCTGGATATTGATCTGCCCAGGCCGGTAGTACCCTCATATTCGGGAAACAGCTTTGCAATTACGCATAGTGTATAAACGTTAAGAAATGCAGGATTGGGCTTATGGTTTTCAGACCATAATACCCATCCAATTTTTCCTCCTAATTTTTCTTTTTGATTTCCTCTTGATTTTTCTTCCTGATTTTTCTTTTTGATTTCCTCTTGATTTTTCTTCCTGATTTTTCTTTTTGATTTCCTCTTGATTTTTCTTCCTGATTTTTCTTCCTGATTTTTCTTCCTGATTTTTCTTCCTGATTTTCTCTAATTTTCCTTCCTGATTTCCTCCTGATTTTTCTTCCAATTTTTACCCAGAAAACTTTGAAAAAACGTCTTTCTTCTTCATAGAAAAATATGCAAAATAGTATCGAGAATGGAATAAAAGACGGCTCTTTTACAGTCCTGGACTGTCGTTAGAGTCTGATTTACAAAACCGGAACTCCACCAAAGCCAAAAAATCAAAAATCGCCATGTTTAAAGTTAAAAACATAAGGATTATGGAATTATATCTTAGTTTACTTTTTAGGGTATGTCAAAAAGTATTATACTTATTGTAACTTTTATAGTTAGAAGCGTGCACAAATTAACTGATATTTAATATTATAAACTATTGTAACTGATACAACATGCCACCATTGACTTTTTGGATAGGCTCTACATAACAATTTAGCCTACTCAAATAAATTTATTGATATTCGTTTTAACTTCGCATATAAGTATGATAATTAATGAAAAATGTAAAAAAGCAATCAATACAATCATTAAAGAAAATCAACTCACAGAAGTTAGTTCATTGAATATCAATAAATATGGCTATTTGTTGTTTTACTCAGACATTTGCTTTCAGTTTTACTGCGGAAATCCTATAGAAAATAAAACATTAATCATGTAGTAGCAGACGATCAACATGAAGCAATTAGTTATATTATCAATTCTGATTATAGCTGTGCTTTTTACAGCTGGTTGTACTGAGCCAAACCCTACTCAAGAATCTCATGATAATGGTTATGTTGTCAATACAACCGAACTTCATTATAATGGTTCCATTGTCAATACGACCGAACTTGAGCAGATAAATACATCACTTGAGAAAGGCCCGGTCTTTTTGAAAATCGGCGCCGAATGGTGTGGGCCATGCCAGAAAATGGAGCCTATCCTTCAGGAACTGGCAAATAAATATGAAGGAAAAGCAACGATCATGTCTGTAGATCTAGAACAAAGCCCTGAATTTATTGAGTATTTCGGAATAAGCTCTATTCCTGACTCATCTGTGATCATAGGTATTGAAAACGGAGAATACGTATATATGCAAGAGGATGGAAACGTCAGCAAGGACAGGTTCACGGCCAGAATTCTTGGACTCAGGGATCAGCAAGAATTCGAAAAAGTTCTGGATCTAGCGCTGCAGAAAGAAAATATCAAATCCAAATAAAATCTCCAAATAAAATCCCCAAATAAAATCCACTTTTTGCAGTAAAATTTCAAATTCATAATTTTTCGTGCTATCTATTTTTCTGCAAAGTATACATTTGGAAAGTCATATCCTGCCTGTCTTGAATATATTATATATAAGCCACAGTCCAAAGATGCTGGCAACAACGAAACTGAATGTGCCAAGAAAAGGAACACCCCAAACAAGAGGTCTCATATGTGTCTGAATGACCAGAGAGGAAGCGACAATCATAGCAGAGATAATCAGACTGATAGATAACCGATTACTTGCAACGTCAATCTCGGACACCAGCCGGTTGCCTTCCTCAGATTCAAATTTTATTTTCAAATAGCCATTTTCAGCATGATCAAGTATATGTGAGATTTTATTCGGTGCTTTTCGAAAGAGACGTGTCCAGCTTGAAATATTGTTATAGGCTTTGTGAGCCAGGTTTTGTGGATAAAAACGCTTTTTCAATTCGTTTTTTGCATAAGGTTCGAGAAGTTCGCTAAAATTTAAATCCGGGTCCATTATAAGTCCAAAGCTTTCAACAGCCACTATACCTCTAACCAGTAAGACTATATTATGAGGCATCGCAACCTGGTGGTCTCTTAAAATGCTTATCAATTCTTCAATTATCATGGAGGCATCAAGGTTTTTAAGAGACTTACCATAGTATTTGGATCGAAAAGATTCAACATCCTCTTTCAATAACCTTGTGTCTGCATAAGAGTCTATACAACCCATATCTCGGAGTAACTCGATGAACAACGAACTATCTCCATTAACTAAAGCTACCATGCCATCCAGAAACATATCGCATATTTCCGAGGAAAGGTGGCCTGTCATTCCAAAATCAAGAAAAGCTACGATCCCGTTTTCCATTATAAGGATGTTTCCGGGATGCAGGTCTGCATGGAAAAAGCCATCTTCAAATACCTGCTGCATGAAAGCTTCTATGACTACAGAAGCTATAGTGCTCCTATCAAAGCCCTGTCTGTCCAGTAAATCCACACGGCTACTTTTTATACCTTTGATATATTCCAGCGTCAACACACATGTGTTTGTATAGTCCCAGTAAACCCGTGGAATATGGACCTGGCTATTTTCCCTGAAATTGTCTGCAAAACGGTCTGCATTCCAGCCTTCCTGAGTATAATCAATTTCTGCAAGAATACTGCGAGATAACTCGTCAACAATCTCAATCGGCCTGTATAATCTTGCCTCTGGCATATGTTCATCAACAAGCCTGGCTATACTGTACATAATGTCCAGATCAGATTCGATTACTTCCTTTATGCCAGGACGCTGGACTTTCACGACAACCTCATCGCCATCTTTTATCTTTGCCCTATGCACCTGACCAATGGATGCACAGGCAAGTGGTTTTTTCTCAAAACACTCAAATAATTCTTCAATGGGATGGCCGAGTTCTTCTCTTATAATTAGCTCGACTTCTTCAAATTCAAAAGAAGGCGCCTCGTCCTGAAGTTTTGCAAACTCGGCAGCATATTCCAGAGGAATAAGGTCGTGTCTCATGCTCAGTAATTGACCTAACTTAATGTAGGTCGGACCCAGTTCCTCAAGTATCTTACGTATTCTAACCGGGCCTGAAGTGTTGAGCCTGTCCATCTTATCTTTATTGTTAAACTTATAGGTCAAATCCCTGATACTGCTCAAACCTATCTTTTCAACAACATATCCAAACCCATACTTCTGGAGAACCTCGATTATCTGGCCATATCGTTTCAACATGGCATAGCGATGAAGCTTTTTACGTATCATAATGTCATTAGCCTGGAATTTTTATGGGGGTTGTTAATTTATTTTTATAATAAGTTAACAGGATATATTATATATTTTTAGTTATCCTTATATTAGAGTTCCTGTTTCTTATCCCGTTTTCATGTTATTCAAATTATTTACAAACTCCAGATCCCAGGAGATAAAGAAATTCCTTAAGCTTCGGATAGGGAGATAAAAAATTCCTTAAGCTTCGGGTAGGGAGATAAAGAAATTCCTTAAGCTTCAGGCAGGGAGAGAAAAAATTCCTTAAGCTTCAGGCAGTTTCATTACATCATTAAAGAAGTGTGTAAAAATTCAAAGTTGCCCACTGCTTCAGGAGGAAGTCCTATTTCTTCAAACATCTCCCTGAAAAATGCGCGATATTTCTTTTCAGGTATCGATTCTCCGACGCTTCCGACATGCATTATGATTTCGAGCCTGACCTTTCCTGAAGAATCAAGTTCAACTATGTACTTATTTCCTATGTATCTGTTCCCCATGTACCTGTTCTCCTTATCATAAGTCACGACCCCTGCCTTTGGGACAAAATACCTTACTAAACCTACCTGGTTCCCGTCCTTTAAAAAAACTTCTTTCGTATCCGAACCTATCTTGGGGTATCCATAAAAACTCAAAACGTAATTGTCGTAACTGGAATCATCACTGTTTTCCGCAAGATAGGCATATACAGCCGGAAAATCCGGGGACTCGTTTACCTGTATTTCGGCGTCCCATGTCTGATTTTGTGCAGCTTTTTTCAGAGCCTCAAGATACTTTTCCGAAGCTTTTTCATCCGAGCCGAAGAGGAGCCCTAATTTTTCAAGCATCCAGGAGTCATCAGGAAATTCCGATAGCTGTAACGGAGACTTGGGGTCGGAATGGCTAAAATTCGAGACTGCAATACAGGTTTTAATCCCGGTTTCAGTTCCGTTTTCACATACAAAGACCATAAGCTCGGAGTCATCTTTATAGTTAAGCCTTATATTCTGCACAAGAACAGCACTTCCGAAGTTTTCCCGGACTTCAGAGACATCTCCTGGTTCAAAGCCCGAAAAGTTTCCGGGCCAGGGCCATGAACCTTCTATCTCATAACCAGCTTTCTCCGCTTTCGTAAGTACGGAATTGTAGTCAAAAGACCCAATATCAACTTCTTCGGAGTAGTACCAGGAACTGTCAAGTAAATCCATTAATAAGAAAGGGCCGTAGAGAAACAGCATAAATAGAATGAGCGGGAGCAATAATAATATCAGTATGGCTTTTTGCTTATTCATGAGACTCTCAACTCTGGAAAAGCTTCAGTGGACTGGGAGGCCGTTTTTGTTCCTTTGTTCCTTATATGTAGAATCTTAAAAATACTGGAATTATAATTGGAGTTTTTCACATTATTATATGAAACAGATCCACTTACTAAATAATTTATATATTTCCACTACTTATTTAAAAAATTATCTATAATCCGAGAAAAAAGCGCAGGTAGACCAAAGAATCTGGCTCGGAAACTTTCCCAGGGTTCAACAGCCTGCCCATTGTGGTGTTATTTGTGGCGTTATTTGTGGCGTTATTTGTGACGTTATTTGTGACGTTATTTGTGACGTTATTTGTGACGTTATTTGTGACGTTATTTGTGGTGTTATTTGTGACGTTATTTGTGGTGTTATTTGTGACGTTATTTTTCCCTCCGTTCTTGTTGGTCGAAATTCACTACTCGACTTCGGAGAAAAACTTTCTAAAAAACTGTTCTTTTTTCCAAGTTTTTCTGTTTCTGGCTATTGAGAGAATACTGTAGTAATCTGTAAAGTAGTGAAACCTATAACTTTTCAAAGTTTTCAGATAAAACTCGCCCATGATCCCAATAATCTGTAACGTAGTGAAACTTATAACCATAGTGATTACATAAAGAAAACTAAGGACCTGTATTGCCTAACGTACCTATATTGCGAATATAAATGTAAAGAAAGTTAAAAACCCGAGGTAAAAGTCATGAAAGTGATAGCAATAAACGGAAGTCCTCGAAAGAACTGGAACACAGCCACCCTGCTGGAAAAAACCCTTGAAGGTGCAGCTTCAGAAGGTGCAGAAACCGAATTAATCCACCTCTATGACCTTGACTTTAAAGGCTGTATAAGTTGTTTTGCCTGCAAATTAAAAGGTGGAAAAAGCTTTGGAAAGTGCGCAGTAAAGGATGAACTGACACCTGTACTTGAAAGGCTGGAGGAAGCCGATGCTGTAATACTCGGATCGCCAATTTACCTTGGAAATTCCACAGGAGAAATGCGGTCCTTTATGGAGCGCTATATATTCCCGTATATAACCTACTCTACTGACATACAAACATTTTATCCCAAAAATATTCCTGTTGGTTTTATCTACACTATGAACATCACTGAGGACCTTTTTGAGCTGGTTGGGACTAATAAGCTTATTGAGGCAAACGAATGGGTTGCAACAAGGATATTTGGGTATTCAGAATCGTTATGCAGCACAGATACATACCAGTTTGATGATTATTCAAAATACGCTTCGTCTGTTTTCAATCCTCAGGAAAAGGCAAATAGGCGAAAAGAAGTATTCCCTCAGGACTGCCAGAAAGCCTTTGAGATGGGAGCCAGATTCGTTAAACGGCAAAAAGCTCTGAAAGAGCAGAACAAAAGCAATAAAACTTGAGTTATTTTACTTCCTGAACCCGATTTTTAACTCCTGTAATATCGAAAACATCCGCCAGTTTGTCTGGCGGCCCTGCACAAAAAGGAGAAATACGTGGAAGAAGAAGGCTTAAAAAGGCAAAAAACAGGAAAAAGAAGATTAAAAAACAAAAAGGATCTTCACCATCCCCTATGGATAAAATGATTTCCAATTCAAGGCTGCATTGGTTTTTATGATGACATTATGAGGATAATCGCATAGTAAAATATTTTGTCACAATTATAGGATCAAATTTTCCTGTCGTTGTCTTCAAACCTATTACTGTTATCTCGTTTGTTCCTGTCATTGTTGCAGGGTGCTATACTTAACTTAATGATAAAATTGTTACTTACCGTGCAAGACAGTACAAAACAGAATGCCAGGAAAACTCCCAGCATCTGTTTTATTTTCAATACATGACCCACTCCAAACTTTAATCGAACCCATTTCTTTATCCAGATTGTTGTTTATTTAATAGAGGGGTGTATGACGAGATAACTACCTTCTTATACAGCCAATTTTTTATACAGCCAATCCTCATCGTTTTTTATAGTGACTTTTACATAGTGGCTTTTACGTAGTGGCTTTTATCTGCTGTAGAATACATAGGAGTACTCGTAGTAGTAGCTATAGAATTTGTTGTAAGAACTGCAGAACGTATTGTAGCTGATGAACCAGCTCATATACATTTTGTACCATTTGTTGTACTCTTTGCCATGTTTCTTATTGTTCCACTTTTTCCTGTCGTTATCCCACTTTCTCTTATCGTTATCCCACTTTCTCTTATCGTTATCAAATTTTCTCTTGTCGTTATCCCACTTCTTTCCGTTGTAGTTGTCAAACTTAAATTTATTTCCATCCTTTTTGTTCTTATTATTGTCCCAAGGAGCTGCACTGACTGATGCAACTGTCACTGACAGTACAAAACAGACTGCCAGGAAAATTCCCAATGTCTTTTTCATTTCTAACACATACCTCACTCCAAAAATTTATTCTCCAGAAATTTATTTAAACTCTTTTTATTTATAAAACGTTATTTATTTCTTTGGTTTTTATTTTATTTTGATTATATTACGTGATTTTGTTTTATACCTTAAATTACCTGTTAAATTTACTCTGTTCAATTCACTTGTTCTAGTTGTCCTGCCGACTACACGCAGCTTGACAATTTTAAAATTCGTTATATTAAATATAAATATACTTATACTAAAAAATAGCTTAAAAGGGTTTAATTAATAAAATAATAGTTTTAAATGATTTAATTCGTAAAATAAATGTTTTTAAAACTTAAAACTTATTTTTATCGACATATAACGTGTTTAATGCTTATAAACCGCCTTAACATTGGTGTTTCAAGGCGAACTGCCAGGATCTAAGGTATATAAGCCTTTTAACAGATTCAAAAAAATCGGGTTGTATTTGCTCTTTATATACGATCAACAATTTGCTTTATGGTTGTGTCTTAGAATTACCGTTTCTGTTATCGATTAAGCATTTTTTGCCTGAATATAGGTTTTTTCAAGCAAAATGGGATTTAATGGAAGTTTTTAGGGAAAATAAGTTTTTTTAAACTTTAAAATCCATATATCTGAATAAATAATAGAAATAACATGGAAAAAACCTCTTTAAATCATTAGATCTTACAAAAAAGTGAAAAATTTGCTTATTTTATTTTCCAGGCACATGCATAAGAAGCTACTTTACGATTAATGAAAGCACAAGAGCTATGCAGTACGTAGCTTAACTAAAAAACCAGTATCATGAGCTTAAACCGCTTTATCATTCCTGCTGATTCGGTGGACGTGGTAAGGTCCAGGAATCTCAGCTCGCTGGCGTCAAGCACTTCTATGGTCAGGTGCGTGTATTTTCGGTTTGTTATTCGTGGAAAAGTCTAATGTAATATATAGAATAGGACAAGTTTGTTTAAGAATTGTCCAGATTGCACTCCTTAAGGTAAGATGGAAATTCATTTTTCAGGAACTCGATATCCGTTTCATGTAACGAAAAAGTGCATAAACGAATTGCAAAAACAAGCTCTAAAAACAATTTCAATATCAGTTGTAACCCAATATAAGTTGTAATCCAATATAAGTTGTAATCCAATATAAGTTGTAACCCAATATCAGTTTGACTCCATTCGGATCGAACCTGAAATCTATATGAAATCATATGGCAGACAAAGCTAAAGATGTTCTAGCAATGTGAAAAAGAAGGTAACATTCTGGATAAATAATATTGAAGATAAAAATATTGAACATAGCATTAATGGGGATTGGGCATCCGGTTATTGGGGAGTTGGGGGGTATGGGGGGTTATTAAAAAGAGTTAAAAGGTCTCTTATGACCTTCCCAGATGCCCAATACGCTAAGAGTACTTCATTGTATATAAACTTAAAGATTTAATCGTAGATTGGCTAAGGATAGTCAAATTATGTAAAAAATAAACCTTTGCAAAGTGGCTCTGGTGTTACGATGGAAACTTTCAATAAAATCTCAAATTTACGGCATTTGTGATGCCAGATTCATATCTATAAGTCCGAGGCCAAATAATGCAACTTCACAATGAGATACAATGAGGTTTTTCCGGATCATAGTCTTCTTCAAAGACTGAGAACGTCATACATTCTTTTCCTACATTCTGCGCCTATATTTTGGATGCACCACTTTCTCTTCGACCAGGGCTTAGTTTTGCTTTTTTTAAAACAAGCCTGATGCTCTCTTTGTTTATTGTCTCAAAACCTTCTTTTTTCTGCAATTCTTCAGTCAGCAGTGCAAGTGTCCACTTATTTCTTCCATCAGGAGGTGTAGTACATGCTTGAGCTATGATTTCTGCAATGTGTTTCTCTGTATATTTTATGGGTTGACCAGTTCTTGGATTATCTTGAAGAGCTCTTTGGAGACCTTCCTCCAAATATCTCTTCTTGGTTCTCCCAACGGTATTCCTGCCGACATTCAGTATTTCAGCGATCTCCAGATTCTTTTTATTCTTATTTGCAAGTAATAGAATTCGTGCTCTGATCAATTCTCTTGCATTTTTCTGTCCTTTTTTAACAAAGTCCTGGAGGTATTGCTCCTCGTTATCTTTAAGTTTGATTTTCACCATAAAGAGCTCTATAACATTTTAAGTATATAAAAACGCACTAAATTTAAATTGTCATGACCTCGTTTCTAAAACATAGTTTCTTAAAGTTTTTAATTTGTCTTTCTCAACTCATTTATTCTGTGACTTATATTGTGACGAAAACCATTGCAGCTACAACCGTGGTCCATTTTCCATCCTTGTCGCCGTTTGCGGTCTGGCACATATGGAATGTGTCAAAGATATGCCCGCTCGCCTTGTAGACCTGCTCTCTCTCATGCCAGGCCATTTCTGCGTTAAACTCTATTCCAAGGGTGGTCGCAAGCATTGTTGCCGCCAGGTCTTCAGCATATTCTCCTGCAATAATTTCTTCTTCTCCAAAAGAATGATGTTCGGAAATGTACCCGTAGTTGTCTTCATTTACAGGAACTGCAGTCCCTATGGCTGCAGCCATTAAACGATGAGGCTCATTAGTATCATTCCTTGCAAGTACACAATGGACAATGGCACCAGGTTTTAACTCTGCAAGTCCTTCTTCTCTGGGTACAACTTTGCAATTCGGGGGCAGAATACTTGAAACACTTACAAGATTGAATTTCTCAATTTTTGCAGCCCTTAGCGCAAGTTCAAAAGATGCTAATCGGTCTTTGTGTACCCCTGTACCCTTTGTCAAAAATGATTTTTTTGGGATCATGTTAACTCCTTCAGGACTTACGCAGTTGAAATGAAGAATCAATAGCTTCAGACCGTTAACTGCCTAAAAACCGACTTTAATCCACAGTTTTTGCCTTAATTGATTTTGCTTCTCAAGTGCGTAAGTCCTATCCTTAAGAGATTTATGCATTTACTGTGCGGTTTCCATTGTATGAGCAACCGACACATATTATAAAATTTTCAAATTAGTTTAAAAATTTTTTAATTGTTGTAAGTTAAACTACTGAGCTCATAGTTATATCTTTAATTTCTGAAACGTAAGCCACAGTTATGAACTTTACCCTTTTTACTCATAATTTTCAGAGATAGAGAATTCTCCACAGGAATTGCAACCCAGAGAATGGACCTGCCTGTTTAGGTCTGTAAAGCCATCATCTTTTTTCCTCTGCCCAGAAAGAGCTTTTTCATAGACATTAGAATTTGCAACCCCTTCAAAGATAAATCTTGTCTCTATCGGAATTTCACCTGCATGGACTTTTATATCTTTTTTTTGTACATTAACTGTAACCTGGTCAGGGAGAAGCCCGGATTCGGCCATATAATCAAGAATCAGCTTTCTTCCAAACTCCTCAGCAAACTCCACGGCTTCACTCCGGATTATGAAATGCCTCCTTCCTACAGGTGTGTACACAAAGATCCCTTTTGTTTTAAGGTCATACTTGGACTCACTGTAAAGCGTGCGTACTGTTATCTCAATGCGTTTTGTCCCTTTTCCTGCAAGAGCTCCAACAGCATTTCCAACCTCTGAGTGTTCAGGAGCAAAGACTTCGGCATCTATAAGCTTCTTCAGTTCGTCCACATATGCCCTTACAGGTCCTCCAAGCAGGACAACAGGGATATCCACTTTAAAACGAGCGAAGAAATTGCCATCAAGCATTTTTTCAATTTCTTTCCTGTCCACTCCTTCCATCAGAAAAGCAATAAGGTCTCGGGCCATGTTTCTGGCAAAGAGCCGCTTAACATTTAGGCAGAACTCATCCCTGTCAATCCCTATGAAGTTTGCAAGCAGAGTAGCTCCGATTTCCGAAGCTTCAACATTCCATTCAGTATATTCACCAAGCACATGAAGCGCATCTGTTGGGGTAAAACCGATTACCTGAACAAGCCGCTTCTGGATTAGAGAATCCATTACTCTCTTTGGAGGGAGGATACTTTTGTCCCAGTAGACATCTTTGAGGGAACGCGGTTCATCCCGTATAAGGGCAAGGAGCTCTTTTTCTTCCCGGTTCAAATTGACAGGTTTCTGCTCTGTCCGGACAAAGAATTTTGTTGCCTGGATATGTTCGTCCAGCTTGAGCCTGTCCGGAATCCAGCGCTTTTTCAGAGTGTTCATAAAATCGGGGTACAGGACTGCTGCCCTGCAGAGAGGGATAACCCGCCTGGGGCCTATGTGTATATTGCCACTCTGGACCCAGATATGACTGTCTCCGCCCATAGCCGAAGTCTCCATACGCAGAGCTCTGACTTTTGTTTGCCAGCCTCCCACAACTGCTCCTGCCTCACTGAGGTCTGGCAGTCCTTTATGGACCAGGGAGACATCCGTGCTTGTTCCTCCGACGTCAATTACAGTGCAGGTCTCGTGCCCGGACAGATAGGAAGCTCCAAGGAGACTTGCTGCGGGGCCTGAAAAGACCGATTCGATGGGTTTTTTCATAGCCTCCTGCATGCTTACTACAGAACCGTCGCAGCGGAGCATGGCAATTCTCGGGTTGAGGCCTCTTCTTTCGATCTCAGTTACTATCGTTTTTAAGAAGCCCTCTGCTACAGGCAAGAGCTGGGCATTGAGGTAGGCAGTAACTCCCCTTTCATAAGCCCCGAGCGACTGGGCCAGTTCATGCCCGCAGACAACGGGCAGCCCTGTCAATTCCTGGATCAGGGTTTTTACACGCAGCTCATGCTCCGGATTTCTCACACTGAAGTAAGAAGAGACTGCAAAAGCCGATACCCTGTCTTTTATTTCAAGTACGAATTTTTCGACTGCTGGCAGGTCAAGGGCTGCGACTTCTTCGCCATTACTGTCATGCCCTCCCTTTACCATAATCCAGTTCTCAATTCCCGAATCTTCAGGAACATCATAATTTCCGATAAGGATGAGCCCAACAGGATATCCTGTTCCTTCAAGAATAGTATTGGTGGCAAGAGTAGTTGAAACCGAAACTACAGTCACGAGTTTTATCTTTTCCGGGTCAAGTCCGTCAATTGACTTCTTTATTCCTTCTATAGGATCAGGATAAGTTGTGAGGGCCTTGTTTGAGCATACAACTTTTCCATCCGATTTCCTGATTAAAACCGAATCAGTATAAGTTCCACCTGCATCAATGCCCAGATCATATGCCATTTTTGAACTGCATTCCATTTTTATATCTCCACATTTACTTTCTGGCGGTTTTGCATTACTCTTTCCTCGCCATTTGTAATGCTGTTCCTTTTATGCCATTTTTAATTACTTGCTGATGTTCTGACCGCAAAATCAGGACATTACGTCCAGAACATTACGTCCAGGACATTACGTCCAGGACATTACGTCCAATTCTGTTCGGTCCTCAGGAGCTGGTGAGAGACTCAAGACCAAACACTGAATTAATTATTGCATTATTGCACTATTGAGGGTAAATATAAATATTCCGGGAGATTTCCGGAACTCAAACTTTTGGCATTCCAACTCCAACGAAAACAAGCTTTGTCTCTAAGGGTACTGCCCCTGCTTCACTAAGAGATATATCTTTTCTACTGACTTCGATCTGGATCTGCCCTTTGTCGAGCCCGGCTTCGGTCATGTATTCCATGATGAGCTTTCTTCCCAGAACATCGGCATATTCCAGAGCGTCTGGATAGCTTCCAAAGGTTTCCCTGCCCTGAGGCGAAAACAGAAGAACGAGCCTTTTCTTATCTTTTGAGTAGGCGCTTTTGATCAGGATTTCAATTCTTTTTATGCCCTTGCCTACAACGGCTCCGACCGCGTTTCCTACTTCGGCATGCTCCGGGATTATGATATCGGCATCGAGAATTTGTTTCAACTCCCTGGTGTATGCAACTACAGGGCCTCCTATCAGCACCACAGGGATTTTCATTTTGAACTGTGTAAACCTGTCAGAAAGCAGGATTTTCTCGATTTCGGAGGACGGCACGTCCGTCTGGATAAAAGATACCAGGTTTAAGGCCATGTTCCTTGCAACGTCCTGTTTTATCTGTTTGCAGATCTCGATATGGTCGGTCTCGGTATATCGTTCCAGAAGTTTTGCTCCTACCCTTGAGGCTTCTTGGTCCCAGGCTGTATATTCTCCGAGCACATGAAGCGCATCGGTTGGAGTGAAACCGATTGCCTGGACCAGGCGTTTTCTTATGAGCGAATCAAGCAGACCCGGAGAAAGCGTTTTCCTGGTCTCCCAGAAAATATCATTAAGCGATGCCGGAAAATCTCCTATCCTGTCAAAGAGTTCTGCTTCAAATTTTCCGAGGTCTGAGGGTTCAATGCCTGTCCTTACAAAAAACTTAGTAGGTTGCACATTTTCGTCAAGGTGCATAGCTCCAGGAATTCTTCCTTTTCTCAGGACTTCAAGAAAACCAGGGTATTTAACCGCTGCAACGCAGAGTGGGATAACTCGCCTTGGGCCGATATTTATTTTCATGTTCCTGATCCAGACATGGCTGTCCCCTCCCATTGCTGAGGTTTCCATCCGGATAGCTTTTACCTTTGTCTGCCAGCCTCCGACTACAGCGCCCTCTTCACAGAGTTCAGGAAGCCCGTTTTCGAGCATGGAAACATCCGTACTTGTCCCGCCTACGTCAATAACTGCACAGGTCTCAAGCCCCGAAAGATGGGACGCTCCTACAAGGCTTGCTGCAGGGCCCGAAAAGATAGACTCGATTGGTTTTTCCAGGGCTTCGTTAATGCCCACTACCGAACCGTCGCATTTGAGCATCAACAGCCTTGAGTCCATTCCCCGCCTGGAGATTTCTTCCCTGATTGAGCGGATAAACTGGTTTGCAATAGGAATCAACTGGGCATTCAGGTAGGCTGTAATCCCTCTTTCATAGGCTCCAAGGTCAAGGGAAAGTTCGTGCCCACAGACCACAGGCATCCCGGTAAGTTCCTGGATGCGGGCTTTGACTGCCAATTCATGAGCAGGGTTTCTGATACTGAAATAGGACGAGACTGCAAAGGCTGAAACCTTATCCCTAACCTTACTGACAAAAGCTTCCACAGCTTCCATATCAAGAGAAACCAGTTCGGCTCCGTGATGGTCGTGCCCTCCTTTTACGATAGTATAAAACTCAATATCCTTCCTTTCCGGAATTTCATAATCTCCTACGAGGATCAACCCTACAGGATAGCCATTTTTTTCAAGGATTGTGTTTGTAGCAAGCGTTGTTGAGACCGAAACCATTTTTACGTCTTTTAAATATTTCTCATCCAGCCCGTCTATGGAATTTTTAATTCCTGTGAGCAGGTCAGGATAAGTGGTAAGCGCCTTGTTCGAATCCATCACTTTGCCATCGGAATCCCGAATGATGATCGAATCAGTATAGGTGCCTCCTGCATCAATTCCCATGCTGTATTGTATCTAAATGCCTCCTGTTCATTTTTTAGAATTGGGGTTCATGAATTGGGGTTCATGAGAGAGTTTATATGGTTAAAATTGCCGGGCATATATTATATTTAAAAGTATTTTATTCATGTGCATAATATGCTATTGGGAAAGTTAGTGGTTTTTGACAAATAAAAAGAAAAAAGTCTAAGACGGTTTTATGTAATCAATATGATTGATTGTTAAGTACTAAGATTCGAAAAAAATTGTGATATTAACGCCAATTTTAATAAAAATATTTTAATGAAACATTTATGAATTTGGAAATAAAAGTTGGTTTTGGAATGAGCTCATACTTTCGATAGAATCCTGAATTAAAAAAGTACTTTACTATTTGACACCCAATTAGTAATAGAAAAATAGAATCAAACAGAAATCTTAATTTTAGGAGTTGGTAAACTTTATGGGAGATCAAAATGAAGAAATATATCTTGCAGAGTTGCAAGCTTGCAAACTGGATTTTTTAGAATGGACACCTGAGAAGGGAGTGAATGTTAGTGAAACGTCAAAACAATTTGCAAGGGAGTTTCTGAATTTATCAGGTACAGAAGACGATGGCGAGAATAAAAAATTTAACGGGGCTAAAAAGACATTCAATGAAATAGCTTCATTATTAGTCCAGCGTAAAGCAGAGAGTGACGGACTGATTCCTAAAGCAGCCATAGATGAAATAGCAGAACAAAGCGGAACTACAGATCGTAGAGTTTATACAGTACTGGAAGCTTTAGAAGCTGAGGGATGGGAACCATAAAAGGGCTATGAAGAAAGAACGAGTGCATCGATTCTGAAATAAATACATACTAATTAAATAATTACAGCTTATGACGCAAACATTATTTTAAAGTCACATGGAATTTTGTAACACGAAAAATGCAGTCGTCCGAAGAGTGATTCGAAAGAGTGATTCGAAAGAGTGATTCGAAAGAGTGATTTTATCTGGATATTACAACCACGGAAAACGCGGAAAGCACGGAAGAACCACACATTTACTACTTATTTTTCCGTATCATCCGTGTCTTCTGTATCATCCGTGTCTTCTGTATCATCCGTGTCTTCTGTATCATCCGTGTCTTCTGTATCATCCGTGTCTTCTGTATCATCCGTGTCTTCTGTATCATCCGTGTCTTCTGTATCATCCGTGTCTTCTGTATCTTCCATGCCTTCCGTGTCTTCCATGCTTTCCGTGGTTTTTAAAAAGCTCATTTTTGACATACTCCGGAATCAACGCACCAGCTGGTGTTGTATAGTTTGTTATATTATTGACAATGCAATCTATTGAAAAAAGTTTAACTGTAAAATAAACGTCTCTATCGATTTGCGTTCACTGACATGTTTTTACTTCTTTTCCGCTACTGTGATTTTTATAGTGAACTCAGTTCCAGAGTCCCTGTTCAAGTCAAGTTCTCCGTCTAACTGGTCTACCAGGATGGTTACCAGTTGTATTCCAAGGGTATAGGAGTCTTCCAGACTGATGCTCTCAGGTATGCCTGCTCCGTTATCTGAAACGACCAGGATATAACTGGTACTTTTACATGCTTCGTTACTATCTTCAATTCCGTTATCTTCAGATTTTTCACTTATTTCCCGTGAGAGTTTTATTTTAATTTCTCCTGTTTTCCCACCTGGAAATGCATGTTTGAGGGAATTTGAGACCAGCTCATTAACAATCATTCCTAACGGAACTGCAGTATCCATATCAAAGAAAATATTTTCCTCTATTTCCAGAACCATTTTGACTTCCGAAGCTCCAACGTTGTAACACCTGAAGAGCTCCTCAATCAGTTTTTGAAGGTAAGTCGCAAAATTAAGAGTACTGACTTCTTTTGACCCATACAGTTCTTCGTGGATCAAAGCCATAGAAATAACCCTGTTCTGGCTGTCCCTGAAAGCTGCAAGCACCTTTGGAGTGTCATAAACCTCATTGACAGCGAATTTTTCAGCCTGCAGGTCTAGCAGAGACGAGATTACCTGCAGATTATTTTTAATTCTATGATGAATTTCCTTTTTACGGGCTTCTTCAATTTTTTTCAGGAAATTTTCAGCTTCCTTTTTCTCAGTAATATCCATTGCGACGCAGATGACCCCAATAATGTTTCCTGTGGCGTCGTGCAGCGGTTCCGTGGTCATATCATGGACCAGATTACCACCAGCGGAAGCTGACCTATGGGTGACTACCTCGTCACGTCTACCTGTGCCACTGGCTAATACCTGACGCTTGATAGCGGTAAATATCTCAGCATCCTCTGGCTGATATATCTCATAGTCACGCTTACCCAGGACATCCTCGACTTTGAAGCCCGGCGCAGGGTTGTACACCCATGTGTACCTCAGCTCAAGGTCCTGACTGAACATAACAATGCTTGAGCCTCTCAGAGCGAGACGAAAGCGTTCCTCGGACTTTCGCAGTTCTTCTTCTATCCGCTTACGCTCTGTGATATCCTTCATTATTCCGAGGACTTTGTTTGTAAGATAATTTCCCTTTTGAAGACAGACCCCATGATCTTCAACATGGATATATTCTCCGTCCTTCCTTCTAAAACGATACTCAAGGTGGAAATTCCTCTTATTTTCAGTGTTCCTTAAGTCATAGCTGCAGCCGTTTATCTTTTGATTCCAGACTTTCTTCTGGTCTTCAGGGTGGACATTGTTTATCCATAGTTCAATACCGGTGTCCAGCAGTTCTTCCTGAGTATATCCTGTAATCTCTTCTATGGTGCCTGCCCAGTAGATTTTATTTTCCTCGACATCGTGCTCATATATTAACTGACCTGTCTGTTCCGTAACAATCCGATATCTTTCCTCACTATTGTGAAGCCTTTCTTCGGCTTTTTTACTCTCGGTTATGTCTCTGGCGATAACCGAGATAGCCATAAGCTCTCCGAAAATATCAAAAACCGGAGAAAGAGTCATTGAGACATCTATAACCGTACCGTCTTTTCTTAACCGTGAAGTCTCATACTGGTGAATCTTTTCTCCCTGTTTTATCATTTCAGTCAGTTTTTGTGATTCATTTACCAGGATGGAAGGCATTAAGACTGTTGCAGGCTTTCCCAAAATTTCTTCAGCTGGATACCCATAGATTTGCTCTGCCCCAAGGTTCCAGCTGGTAATGAAACCATCAAGAGACCGGGTTACAATGGCATCATTTGAAAATTCCACTATATTCGCTAAGTTCTGAACTCTTTCCTCTGCTTTTTTACGCTCAATGGAATACTGGATAGAACGTTTCAATAATCTGCCATCTACCTGCCCTTTGACCAGATAGTCCTGAGCACCTGTCTTTACAGCCTCAATTCCGATATTTTCATCATTCATTCCTGTCAGAATTATAATGGGAATTCGTGAATTCCTTGCATGAATTTCAAGAAAAGTATCAATACCGTCGCTGTCTGGCAATCCCAGGTCAGATAATATTATATCAAACCGATTCTCTTTAAGAAGGCTTAAACCTTCATTAAGGGTCTGAACGGTTTTAAATTCGTACTGAAAGTCGGTGAATCCTTCGAGCATCTCTTCAATTAAACCTGCATCCCCGGGATTATCCTCAAAAAGCAAGATTTCTACCTTTTTATACATAGTCAAACCGTCCTATCCGGGTTATTCTGGCCTTACTTAGATGGCAACTTTACAATCTCAAGCCAGAAATTTTCTATGGACTTAACTACGTCTAGAAACTGATCAAAGTCAACAGGTTTAGTAATATATGCATTGGCGTGCAGATTATAAGATCTCAGGATGTCCTCCTCAGCTTTGGAAGTAGTTAAAACCACAATAGGTATGTTTTTAAGTTCATCGTCGCCTTTCACTTCCTCAAGAACCTCGCGCCCGTCTTTTTTTGGTAAATTTAAGTCCAGAAGTATTATATCCGGGCGCGGGGAACCTGAAAACTGTCCTTCGCCACGTAAAAAAGCGATTGCTTCTTCTCCGTCCTCTACAATATGAAGAATGTTCCCGATTTTTGCATCTTCGAAACCTTCTTCTATTAGTCCAATATCGCCTTTGCTGTCTTCTACTACAAGAATCTCTACCGGTTTAAATGCTATTCGAGTTCTCATTTATATGACCATCCTGGTTATATGTCAAAAATTTTGAGCTTTCCCGAAACTGGTTATCTAATTTGAGCCGAATATCTAAAATTTAAATTTTTTATAGGGATTAATTTTTTTATATAAATTAAATTTTTTTATAAAAATTAAATTTTTACTGTATAGTCATAATCACGAATTCACGGTATAGTCTTTATCACAAACTTTTATAGGAATTACTGGTAAAGTGAAGTAGAAAGTAGAGCCCTTCCCTGGTTCAGATTCTACCCAAATCTGTCCTCCATGCCTTTCAATAATTTTTTTACAGATCGAAAGCCCTATACCTGTACCGGGGTACTCTTCTCTTTTATTAAGTCTTTTAAAAACCTCAAAAATCCGTTCAGAGTATTTAGGGTCAATTCCAATCCCATTATCTTTTACTAAAAATAACCATTGACCAGCTTTTTTTTCGGCAGAAATTTCAATTTCCGGGGCATTTTCACTGCGGAATTTTATAGCGTTGCTTATAAGATTCTGGAATAGTTGAGTGAACTGGACAGGGTCCGCCATTACTACAGGTAAAGAACCAGAAGATATACTGGCTTCATTTTCTTTTATTGATACCTCTAAATTAAATAAGACTTTATCCAGAACAGATTTGCAATCTGTAGGTTCGAATTCTCTGGTTTTTGTGGTTACCCGAGAAAATTCCAGAAGGTCGTTAATCAGGTTTTGCATACGGGAAGCCCCGTCCACAGCAAAATAGATGTATTTGTCAGCCTTCTCGTCAAGCTTTCCCTGATATTTTCTTTGTAAAAGCTGTAAATAACTTGCTATCATTCTCAAGGGTTCCTGCAAGTCGTGGGACGAGACGTAGGCAAATTGTTCCAGCTCCGCGTTTGAGCGAGCAAGCTCCTCTAATTTCAGTTTTAACAGTTCTTCTGCCTTTTTCCGTTCGGTGATATCACGGGCGGCTGCAAAAGCTCCAATAACCGCACCATTTTCGTCTTTATAAATTGAAGCGTTATATAATACAGGAGTTACACGACCGTTTTTGTGCTGAATTTCAAGTTCGTAGTCCAGTACCAAACCTTCCCTGAAGAAATGTTGATATCCTTCTCTAGCTTTCTCAGGATCGGTGAAATAGTCTGAAAAATCAGTCCCGATTAACTCATTTCTTGAATAACCGGTAGCCAGTTCTGTGGCTTTATTTACATCGGTTATCCTCCCATCAGGGCCGATAGTAACCATAGGGTCAAGGCTGACTTCTATCAGACTACGATTATAAATGCTTGACAACCTCAGAGTTTCTTCTGCTTTTTTTCGCTCAGTAATGTCTCTTGCAATAACGGAGAAAGCTATAAGTTGGTCAGAAACATCCAAAACCGGAGAAAGAGTTACTGAAATATCTATTAATGTACGATCCTTTCTTAACCGTACTGTTTCATAGTGCTGGATTCTCTCTTCCTCTTGAATTTTCTTAGCTAACTGCTTTATCTCTCCTTTACGATTATCTGGCTCAAGTATTGAGATATTTTGTCCAATAATTTCTTCGGCGAGATAGCCATAAATCTGCTCTGCTCCTTTATTCCAGCTTGTAATAATGCCATCAATAGACTTTGTCATAATGGCATCATCCGATGACTCTACAGCACTCGCCAGTACCTGTATCTTTTCTTCCGCCTTTTTCTGCTCACAAATATCACGTGCAGCTGCAAAAACCCCAATAACTTCTCCAGTTTCATCCCTATAAACCGATGCATTATACAAAACAGGCGTTATCTGCCCGTTTTTATGTTGAATTTTCAGAGAATAATTTCGCACCAGCCCTTTCTGGAATGCATTCTGATATCCTTCTCTGGCTTTCTCAGGCTCGGTGAAATAATCCGAAAAATCAGTCCCAATTAACTCCTTGCGGGAGTAACCCGTAACAAGTTCGGTTGAATTATTTACATCAGTAATTTTACCATCCGGACCGATAGCTACAAAGGGATCTATACTGGCCTCAATGAGACTGCGATTATACGTGTTAGCCAGCTCTAAGGCTTTTTCAGCCTTTTTTTGCTCAGTAATATCCTGAACTGTTCCTCTCATATGGACAGGAATATTTTCCTCATTAAAAATAACCTCAGCCTGTTCATGTACTATACGCTCTTCTCCACTGGCTAAGGTAATCCGGTGATTAATATTGTATTTTTTGCCGTTTAAAGCTTCTTTAACGGCATTATTTACATAATCTCGATCATCCGGATGTACATAACTCAGAAACGCATCGAAAGTTGCCCCGAACTCTTGAGGGCTGCGTCCGAAGATACGATATATCTCATCAGACCAGTATAACTCATTAGTTACAATATTCCAGTCCCAGTTTCCAAGGTGTGCCATCCTCTGAGCTTCATAAAGACTCCTTTCGCTTTCCTTCAAAGAATTATAAGCGTTCTCAAGCTGCTCCCTATGCTTCTTTAGCTCCGTTTCAGCGCGTTTTTGCTCGGTGACGTCAATGTCCATCTTGAGGATCATGGGCGAACCGTCAATGTCTGTGAACGGAAAGTCGTAGGAATCAATTATGCTTCCGTCCGGGGTGGTGCCTTCCCAATGATGGGGCTGACCGGTTTCAAGCACTTTATATGTTTCGCAGAATTCACAGGGTCTGGTGCACTCATAACAATATTCATAACAGTGCCGGCCGCCTGATTCGCCAAACTTTTCACGGAAGCCACGGTTGGCAAAGGCGATGTGATAGTCAGGTGTCAGCAGGGATATCATTGCCGGCAGCGTCTCAAGAACGTCAAAGAGCCGCTGCCGTTCTGCCTTAACAGCCGCTTGTGCCTGTTTGATCTCGGTGATATCAATGCCCACTTCCAGGATGAGTGTGGAACCATCGGAGTCCTTGAATGGGTAGTCATATACATCGTAATTACGGCCATCTGGACCTAGCCACTCCCAACGATGAGGTGCACCTGTTTTGAGCACCTTGTAGGTTTCACAGTTCTCACAGGGCTCGGTGCGCTGGAAGAGATATTCGTAGCAACGCCTGCCCTCAGATTTGCCGAAACGCTCCTCGAAGAAACGGTTTGCAAACGGCACGCTGTGATCCGCTGAGAGCAGTATCACATAAGCCGGCAGCATGTCCAGCACGCTGTTCAATCGCTCCCGTTCAGCTTGCACAGCCTCAGTAACCTTGCGACGTGCTTCGCTCTCGCGAAGCGCCTCCTCGGCTTGCTTGCGCTCTGTGATATCTCTTAAGATTACTGCGAACTTCCCTTTTTCAGGGCTGAATACATAACTGTCAAGATACCTATCTAGCCCCTGGCTAAAAATCTCAACATGCGTTGACTTACCTGAGAGTGCTACTTCACCATACTTCTCGATAAGCAAGTGACTCGGGTTATGCAGTACTTCCTGTATAGTCTTGTCTGATATCTCTTTCCTCTTTAAGCCTGTTTGACACTCAAAAGCAGGATTTATCTCAAGGAAGCGATAGTCGCGTGGCGTACCATCCTTATCATAAATAGGTTCTCCAAGGAAGAAGCCGTCAGTCATGCTTGTGAAAAGCATTCGATATTGCTTTTCGCTTTCACTCAAAGCTTCATAAGCTTCCTGGAGTTCTTCCGCCTGAGCCTGCAATTCCTCGGATTGTACCTGAAGATTGTCGTATGCTTCACGCAAGTCATCTTCTGCCTGTTTGTATTTTGTCGTCTCACGTAACGACAAGACAAGGCCAGTTACGTTTCCGTTCGGATTCTTGACCGGTACAAGACTCCAGTCCCAGTAAGTGACTCCGAGTTCGGGCTGATCAGGATAGAAAAACGGCTTGTCCCTATAGAACACTCCTTCGCCGGTGTCCCGAACCTTCCTAAAAATCGCTTCGTTTTCTTCATGGGGATATAATGCGAAATGGTTCTTGCCGATAATATCTTCCAGCTTCATATGGCACGACTCGGCATAGGCGGCGTTAGCCCACAAAAAGTTGAACTGCGGATCGAAAAAAGCCAGCATAAAGTCGGTGGTTCGCATTACGCTTTCTAGCAAGCTTCTTTCTCGTTGCAGCGCCTCTACTGCCCGTTTGCGTTCGATAGCTACCGACACTTGGTCAGCCACGGTGCTCATGAGAGCAAGTTCGTCCCTCGTAAAGCTCTTTCTGCTCTTCGTGCCAAAGGAGAGTGTGCCTATTGTTTTCTCTCCGACATGGAGAGGCTGACAGGCGTACGCCTGAATTCCCATTGACCGCACAAGGTCAGCCCGCTTGTCTCCGTTATGCTGTACGTCTTCGGAAACGATAAGGCAACCGTTACTGGCTACACAGCCACATATAGCAATTCCTTCATCAAGCCATTCGATCTCTTTAGCCGACTCTGCGCTTGTCCCACCGTAAGCTTTGAGATGTAGCCTGCTTTGTACCTCGTCAAAAACGTAGTTAAAGAATACATCACAATTCAGGTGTCGCATTACCTTCTCGGCGATAGTCTGAATCGTGGTTTCGGGCTCTTTGCTTGAAAGGAGGAGGGCATTCGCCTCGCTTAGGAGCTCGAAGCGTTTTTTGCTTTCGCTTAATGCTTCATAAGATTCCTGAAGATCATCGGTCTGAGCCTCCAACTCTTCCGCTTGCACCTGAATATTCTCATAAGCCTCACGCAAAGCATCTTCTGCACGAGTTTTGGCAATGGCAATGGCAAGATATTCAGCCAAACGTTCCCACAATGAAATTGTTTCAGGAGAAAACTGCCCTTTACGTCTATCGTTCAACTGGAGAAGACCTAAACATTCGCCGCCCACTCGTAGAGCAATCAGAGCTACAGATTCGTATCCTTCACCATTACACCTGTTACGCGTGTTTGCTTGACGGTCAGCATCAGTTGTGGTAGCGAGAAGTTCAGTAGTGGAATTTGTGCAGAAACTTCCCTTCTTTGTGAAGAACAACTTCGATGGATCAAACCTTCCGTGAATAATGTTTCCGCACATGCATTCATGGATTGGATAGCCATTACTATCGCGAATAGGCTGTCCGATGGGATCTCTTGTACAGAGGCTATTCTCAAACCTTACAAATTCCTCAGGGAAACCAGAAGTTTCGAAGTAAGGATAATCTTCGCCTTCCCTGAGCCTAATGCCGACAGCCTCAAAGCCGGAGCGTCCCTTAAAGAATTTCACGGAAGAATGAACTAGTTCTGATGTACTTCTACTTTCATTTACGAGACGTAAGAATTCCACAATAATCTCACGTTCTAGTTCGGCACGTTTGCGTTCGGTGATATTACGGGCAACATGAATAGATCCAACAATTTTTCCTTCATAGTCATGAATAGGAGATACACTTACTATGAAATCGCCACCCAGGCTGTCTTCGTGAACCTCTGTTATATGTTCAAGTCCGTCTGCAAGCAACTGACGGTGAGGACAAAAGGAGGGCGGTTTGTTCGTCCCATGAATAGCACGATAACATTTTAACCCTACGCATTCTTCTGGTGTCACTCCAAGCCTTTCAGCTATGGCTTTGTTTGCACGAACAACTCGATATTCCTCGTCGATTATAGCTATTAGGTCTGGTACAGAGTCAAATGTATGTTCCCAATTTTTTGTGGCTTGAATAGCTGTTTTTTCGGCTTCTTTGCGCCTGGAACTCTCGATTTGTGTCCATTTCTCTTCTTTTTTAACCAGGGCAAATTGGTGGTTGATAACTACATCAATAATTTCGGTTGCACTGCACCTCTCGAGGCAATATGTGCACAGGGCTATCATGGAGTAATTGCCAATGATGCTGTCGATCTCTTCTTCATAATCGACAAAATTGTTCCAGTCTTTTTTTTCCAGCCAGAAGGTGTTTCCGCTCAACCTTAAACCGTCGTAGCCGTTAGCCAGGGCTCGGTTGAGTTTTTCTATCCAGCCGTTAAGCACTTTTTGAGAATCGAAAATTCCCTCTTTGACATACCAGTAAGTGTAAGGAATAATCTCAATTTGTCCTTTTTCCAGATAAACATCAATCTCAGGAATAGCTTTTCTAAGAGCTCCTTTTGCCTCTTCCACATCAAGGGGCTCTGATGTAACCCACATGCAGAATTCGTTATTTTCCAGGCCGGCTTTAAAATAAGGAACAAGTATGTCAATTAAATCCTGTTTTGTCTGGTAGAATTGGCAGAAGTGCGTTCCCCAGGGTACCTCTCCAATAATGTCAATCCCAGATTTTCTCAAGCTTTTTTCCATTTCAACCCTTTCCGAATTCAAAGGTAATTTAAAGCTAGTATTTAACCAGGTGCGAGAAATTCGTAACCTTCAAGTTATTTGTCACCTATAAGATCAGGCAACTTTTATAAAATTCTGCCATATCAATCAGTTTATTCATTATCCCTTTGTCAGGACTTTCAAAACCCAGAACCTGACAGTAAACATTTAGATGCAATCGCTCAATCTAATCGTTTGATGTTCAACGCTAAATTTTTAACCCACTTTCTGTAACGTTTAAGACTCTGGATGTTTTCTCATACGCCAGATGTCCATTATTTTCTAATTTATGTTAATCAATAGTTTGTAGTCAGGATCTCAAGATTGCTTTACAGTTATCATTGCTATCGATTTCACGTAAACGTTCCTTATTAAAAGCGAGTTTAAATATTTTTATAAAAAGTAATAAATACTTTATTTTTCCAAAGGCAGTTGTAAATAAATTATACATTCATTATGTCCTTTACGAGTTATTAGTTATAAAACTGCCTATAATAAATGTCAAAATATTTAGTCGTAATCAAAAATTATTAAAAAAGAGGCGCAACGATTATTATCACATATAAAGAATAGATATAATGTATGGCAATACTTATGAAGTAAAGTAATTTTTATAAGGCAACATTTATTTTATAATTATGTTAAGTTTTTACAGCACATGTTAATCTTTTGCAGAGTTTCGTATTAATTTTTTACAGAGTATTGTAGTTTTTATAAATGCCGTAAAGACCCTGAAATGCAGTAAATAGTATCACTTTGTGAAGATTGAACGCTATCAAAAATTAAAAGCAATAATATTCACCGCATTTCTAAAATATTATAGTTTCTTGATTGCGGAAATTATTCTCTACTGCTTTTTTTTCTAAATTACGTTCCGCACTCCCAGCCGCTCATGTAGCATTCCTGAGTCGTCGTGAGTTCGTCGATGGTTATGCCCATTGACTGAAGTTTCATTCTTGCCACAAAAGTATCAAGTTCCAGAGGTACCTTATGGACTCCGTTCGGAAGCTTATTTTCGGCAATATAACGCACACAGAGGGCCTGGTTTGCAAAACTCATATCCATAACCTCAGCGGGGTGTCCGTCACCGGCAGCCAGATTGACCAGCCTACCTTCAGCTATGACATTGATGCGCCTGCCGCCGATATCGTATTCCTTTATATTGTGTCTTACAGTTCGGGTGGATTTGGCAAGGGAGGCAAGGGCTTCCATATCGATTTCCACATTGAAGTGGCCGGAGTTTGCAAGGATTGCCCCATCAGGCATGGACTTGAAATGTTCGGCTGTGAGGATATCGCGGTTTCCGGTGGTGGTCACAAAGATTTCACCTAATTTTGCAGCATCTGCCATCTTCATGACCCTGTACCCGTCCATCCTTGCTTCAAGAGCTCTTACAGGATCGACTTCGGTAACGATTACATTTGCCCCAAGGCCTGAAGCACGCATTGCAACTCCGCGCCCGCACCAGCCGTAGCCTGCAACAACGACGTTTTTGCCTGCTACCAGGAGGTTTGTCGTCCTGTTAATCCCGTCCCAGGCTGACTGGCCTGTCCCATAGCGGTTATCAAACAGGTATTTGGTCATGGCATCGTTTACTGCGATTACCGCCATTTTCAGGGCTCCTTCTTTTTCCATCGCATGAAGCCTGTGGACACCAGTTGTTGTTTCTTCGCAACCGCCAAGGATATTCGGAAGCAGGTCGGTCCTTTCTGTATGTAATTTGAATATAAGGTCTGCCCCATCATCTATTGTGATATCGGGTTTAATGTCCAGGACCCGGTCGATTGCTTCGTAATATTCCTGGCTCTCGACACCGTATCTTGCAAAACAGCATATGTTCTTGCGAGTGCCGAGGGCAAGGGACACGTCGTCCTGAGTGCTTAGAGGATTGCAGCCGGTAATTGCTACCTCTGCACCGCCTGCAGCGAGAGTCTCTACAAGGACTGCAGTTTTTGCTTCCACATGCAGAGCCATCCCTACCTTCATCCCCTTAAGGGGTTTTTCCTCCTCGAATTTTTTCCTTACGATGGCAAGTACGGGCATATGGTTTCTTGCCCAGTCCATCTTCATGTTTCCAGATTCTATGAGTTCTTTTTCGGTCATGTTGATCCCGTGATATCAAGTATACAGTTGAGTTCGATCTTTATTCTAGCTTCGAACATAAGTGTTTATCTTTTACTCACTCAGATTACTAATTCAGGTCCCACAGTGGAACATTATTGGCATCAATTATTCTTGACATAAATTATTCTTGACATATATTTTTTTGTCATAAATAGAGTTTTCAGGCGTTTACCCTTGCAACAAGCTCTTCTGCGGTTTTTTGAGCCTCTTCCATTACCTTCTGCTCGTCCAGGGTCAGCACTTTGTAATCATCCATAAGGACTTTTCCATTTACAATTGTTGTCCTGACATCGCTTCCTTTTGCAGAGTACACCAGGTGAGAGGGAACGTCAAAGCAGGGGGTAAGATGCGGTTTTTTCATATCTACCACGATAAGGTCCGCCTTCATTCCGACTTTCAACATGCCGGTTTCCGTGCCAAGGGCTTTTGCACCGTTTATCGTACCCATTTGGAGCACTTGCTGCGCAGGAAGGGCAATTGGATTGAAAGTATTGACTTTATGCAGAAGAGCAGCCGTTTTCATTTCCTCAAAAAGGTCAAGGTTATTGTTTGAGGCACAGCCGTCAGTGCCAAGGCTCACGTTGACTCCTTTTTCGAGCATCTTGTGAACAGGTGCAATCCCTGAAGCCAGTTTCATATTACTTATGACATTATGGGAAACATTCACTCCTCTTTTCCCCAGGATTTCTATGTCGCCGTCCGAAAGCCAGACGCAGTGAGCAGCAAGCACATCCGGCCCTAAAAACCCTATGTCTTCCAGTAGATGTACCGAACATTTTCCGTACTTTTCTTTCATAGCCAGGAGTTCGGCTTCCGTTTCAAGGAGATGGATATGGATTCCTGCACCGTCTCTGTTGGCTTCTTCCCTAACCTTTGCAAGAAATTCATCAGAGCAGGTATTCGGAGCATGGGGCCCATACATTGTTTTTATCCTGCCGTCAGCCGCTCCCTGCCAGGCCCGGACAAAGCGCTTCCCTTCCTTAAGGTCTGTTGCCCCTTTTTCTTCGTTCCAGAGTTCTATGAGCCCATGGCAAAGCGAGGCCCGAAGCCCTGATGCCTCAACAGCTTTTGCAGTCTCGTCCATATAAAAGTACATGTCTGCAAAAGATGTGGTGCCTGACCTGATCATCTCCATGCATGCAAGCAGACTGCCTTTATATACATCGTCTGCAGTCAGCTTTGCCTCGGCAGGCCAGATATGCCCTTCAAGCCAGTCTGCAAGCTGTAAATCGTCGGCATAACCCCGAAAAAGAGTCATTGCGGCATGAGTATGCGTGTTCACAAGCCCTGGCATTACTACCGAGTGTTTTGCATCAATCACGGTATCGGCACTTTCGCTGGTCTTTTCCCCGATCTCCGTAATCTTTCCATCTTCGATGACAACAGTCCCGTTTTTGAGGTCTCCCGCATCAGGGTCCATTGTCATAACGTAAGCATTTTTTACAATTATGTCAGCCATACAATCAGATCCGTAAGGTAATGAACTGAAACTGTTAAATTATTCTCTAAATTTAATAATTCTATCCAAATTAAAGAAGTACTGGACTTAACAGACAAATGAAATTAAAAGGTATTGGAATTAAGAGGTTATCCTAAAAAAAGTTGTCCTGAAAATTACGCTAAAAACATGTGAAAAATTCATAAATTTATGAGAAAATAAGAATTCCTGAGAAAATAGGAATGAATCAGTTCCAAAATCTAGTGATTTTTTATTTTTACTTTCATCACAGATTTTGGCATTGTGTCCACAGAAGCCTAAAATTATATAGGCGGCGTTTTGTTGGAATTTACCAAATCTATTGTAGGGTTCTTTAAACTCATATTTCAAATTTTAGCATACTTGTACAAACTCATGGTACAAATATGCCACTTTTTTGAGGTTCTATTAACCAAATGGCTACTATACAGGAATTATTTGTCCCTATTGGGGCAGGGGGTGGAAATGTGGATTTAAAGAACCGCTGACATTTAGGTTTTTAAAAGCACTAATCGGATAGAGATATACCATCGTTTTATTCGCTTTCAGAGTATATACCCGGTCTTGTATTCGTTGTCACTGTTATGTAATTTGTTTTTGTTGTAGTATTGCTGCCTGCCACATTGCTTACTGTAAGTGTAACCTTATATTTTCCTTCCTGTAAATACTGATGTTTTGGATTCTGGACTGTTGAAGTTTTTCCATCTCCAAAACTCCATTTCCATTTAGTTGGCACCCCTGTACTTTTGTCAGTAAAAGCAACAGTCAATGGAGCTTTTCCTGAGGTCGGTTTCGCAGAGAATGAAGCAACCGGCTTCGTTACCACTTTAATATAATCTGTTTTTGTTGCAGTGTTACTACCTTCAGCGTTTGTTGCTGTAAGTTTAACAGTATATCTACCTACTTTGGAATACTTATGCGTTGGATTCTGCTGGGTTGAAGTTGTTCCGTCTCCAAAGCTCCATTTCCATTTAGTCGGTGTTCCTATGCTTTTGTCAGTAAATGAAACTGTTAATGGAGTTTTTCCTGAGGTTGGGGATGCAGAGAAAGAAGCAACTGGTTGAGTAGATGCTACTTTAGCAAACTTCTGAATTCGATTATTTAAAGTATCGGCAACATAAACATTGCCCAGGGAGTCGAGAGCAATCCCTTCTGGTTCATTAAATTGGCCGTCGCTGTTGCCATCAGAACCCCATTTGGTAATAAATTTCCCACTGCTATCAAATTTTTGAATTCGATTATTGCCTGAATCGGCAACATAAACATTGCCAGAGGAATCTACAGCGACACCAACGGGACCATTAAATTGTCCGTCGCCGCTGCCCTCTGAACCCCATTTGGTTATGAATTTACCGTTGCTGTCAAACTTCTGAATGCGGCTATTGCCCGTATCGGCAACATAAACATTGCCTGAAGAATCTACAGCAACACCCTGAGGCCAATAAAATTGCCCGTTACCGCTGCCCTCTGAACCCCATTTGGTAATGAATTTACCGTTGCTGTCAAACTTCTGAATGAGACTATTATCATCGGTAACATAAACTTTGCCAGATGAATCGACAGCGATACAATTTGGTTTAACCTCACCATCCATAGGGTCCATATACCATGAATCTGAACCCCATTTGGTTATGAATGTGCCGCTACTGTCAAACTTCTGAATGCGAAAATTCCATGAATCGACAACATAAACATTGCCAGATGAATCAACGGCAACGTCAGGTGGAGAATCAAATTGTCCGTCGCCACTGCCCTCAGAACCCCATTTGGTTATGAACTTACCGCTGCTGTCAAACTTCTGAATGCGATTATTTAAAGTATCGACAACATAAACGTTGCCAGATGAATTGACAGCAACACTCTCAGGATACTCAAATTGACCGTCTGCGGTGCCGCTTTTAGAACCCCATTTGGTAATAAACTTCCCATTGCTGTCAAACTTCTGAATACGATAATTCTCTACATCGGCAGCATAAACATTGCCTGAAGAATCTACAGCAACACCCTTAGGCCACTCAAATTGTCCGTCGCCGCTGCCCTCTAAACCCCAGTTGTTAATGAATTTACCGTTGCTGTCAAACTTCTGAATGCGATTATTTAAAGTATCGACAACATAAACATTGCCAGAGGAATCGATAGTAACACCCTCAGGATCAATAAATTGACCTTCATCGCTTCCTTCAGAGCCCCATTTGGTAATAAATTTTCCACTGCTGTCAAATTTTTGAATTCGATCATTGCCTGAATCGCCAACATAAACATTGCCAGAGGAGTCTACAGCAATACCAGACGAGCCATCAAATTGACCGTTGCCGCTGCCCTCTGAACCCCATTTGGTAATGAATTTACCGTTGCTGTCAAACTTCTGAATGCGATGATTATATTTATCGGCAACATAAACATTGGCAGAGGAATCGATAGTAACACCCTCAGGACCATGAAATTGTCCGTCGCCGCTGCCCTCTGAACCCCATTTGGCAATAAATTTTCCACTGCTGTCAAACTCCTGAATGCGGTTATTGCCTATATCAGCAATATAAATATTGCTAGAAGAATCAACAGCCATACAGCCTGGACCATTTAATTGTCCGTCGCCGCTGCCCTCTGAACCCCATTTGGTAATGAATTTACCGTTGCTGTCAAACTTCTGAATGCGGTTATTGCCCGTATCGGCAACATAAACATTGCCAGAAGAATCGACTGCAACACCCATTGGATTGTAAAATTGTCCGTTGAGGCTGTCATCAGAGCCCCACTTTGTAACAAAAGTATAAGTTTCAGCATGCGTAACAGAAGCGCTCATCAATCCAAAAAATAATACAATAAAACATAAAAACACTTTATTTCGAATAGTAAATTGTTGAAATCTAATTTTTAAACCCTCCTCATCTATTGGAATTCATTTAGAAAGTTAACTCCCCTGAAGTAATTTTTTTTAGAAGATTGCCGATGCGAAACTTAAAATTGATGAAAATAGCTTACTGTAACTGTCTGTTTTTAAGCTATTACTCGCAAATTTACCCTTTTAAATAAAACAGTATATAAATTCAAAGTATATAATAATGTGCATATGTTAGGATGTTGATATATTTCAGTAAGCAATGAGAGGGACTTATCCTCTTTAAGTGATAACGTTTTTCAAAATTCCATAAAATTAAAAGGCAATTGAAGCTCCTGGAGCTAAAAAGCCATGTGGCGATCTTGGCAATAAAATTTACGAATTTTTTCTCAAAGCAGATTTAAAGTCAAAAACAAAGAGCCTAGCTTCGGCAGGTAAACATATAATTTAATATAATTAATTTTCCTATCTCTTTTCTTGATCTTCCATGGCAGATAAAAACAACAGTAGAAGAGTTGAATCCTCAATAAAACGTACAAGCTTCTTAGGTCACCTTGGTCTCATTGCTGGAGTTTTCCGCGAACTTGAAGTTGACAAATTGATCGATGAGAAACTTCCTAAAGAACGAGATCACAAGGTTCCTCACTCCGTCTGTATCCTTGCCATGGTACTCAATGGTCTTGGTTTCATAGGGCAACGTCTGTACCTTTTTCCTGATTATTTCAGGACTATTTCCATAGGAAGACTTTTTGGAGACAGCGTCACACGAGAAGACCTGAATCAATATGCTATTGGAGAAACTCTTGACAGAATAGTAAAGTATGGTCCTACAAAACTGTTTACGGAAATCACTCTTCACATTATGGCTCGTCTACCTATTCCTCTCCATTGTTTACACGCTGACACTACAAGTGTCAGCGTTTATGGCGATTATGAAGACGAAGAAACTGAGTATATTGATATTACTTTTGGAATACCAAAAAACGGAAGATGGGACCTCAAACAATTTGTTTTGAGCTTGATTGTAAATCAGCATGGGATACCACTTTTCATGAACACCCATTCAGGGAACGCTTCAGACAAAAGCACAATTCTGGAAGCAATCAAGTCTCTCAAATCAGCTTTAAGCCCTGAAAGCAAAGTGTACTATGTAGCTGATAGTTCTTTTTACACTGACAATAATATCAAGAACATAGGAAAGTCATTCTGGATCAGTCGTGTTCCTGCAACAATTAATGAAGCAAAGGAACTGCTAACTGCAAATCTAAACCTGAAAACGTTGAAAAGCGACGAAAGATACTCATTTTATCAAACCTTTGTAGAATATGGTGGAGTTAAACAAAAATGGGTTTTGTTACTCTCTCATAAAATGAAAGAAAAAAAAGAGGCAACTCTAACAAGAAAGCTTGAAAAAGAGCTTGAAAAAGCAGAAAAGTCGCTTAAAAAGCTGGCAGGAGATGACTTTTTCTGTGAAGAAGATGCATTAAAAGCAGCAGAAAAATGGATTGCAGATTTCCCTTCTGTTCTTTTTGAAAAAGTAGATTTGAAAACCATTAAAAAACGTGAAGCAGGTAAAAGAGGCAGAATTTATAAAGATGAGAAATTGAAGACATGTTATAGGATTGATGGAATTATAAAGGTTAATGATGCTTTTGTTTTGAATGAAATGGAAAAAATGGGACTTTTCATTCTTGCAAGTAATGATATCCGTCTTTCCCCTGAAGAGATGCTGAAGTATTACAAAGGACAGGATAAAGTAGAAAAAGGATTCCGATTTTTGAAAAGTGATACCTTTAGCATATCGAAGGTGTATCTCAAGAATAAATCAAGAATTGAAGCGTTGACAATGATAATGGTTCTCTGCTTAATGATTTATGCAATTGCAGAATGGAAATTAAGGACAAAGTTAGAAGAAGAAAATGAAACGGTTCCAGATCAAAAAGGGAAACCAACAAAAAGACCAACAATGAGATGGATATTTTTCAAGTTTCAGGGAATTACAGAACTTATAACGCAGAAAAAAGGGAAAACAAAGTCAGAAATACTGAATATGGAAGAAATTCACTGGAAAATATTGAGGCTCATGGGGGAGGAATATGAAAATATATATCTCTAGTTGCGTTAACCTGCCGAAGCTAGGTTCTATTGCTGCGAATTCCAATGCAAGTATGTCGATTATGCATACTGAAGGTAGTTTGCAATTTTTCTGATATTTGTTATTTTACAAAAATTTCGCGACACTGCCTTTTGGTATCATCTCACTGGTTAGAGGGATATTTCATTAGAATTTTGTAGATTCTACTTGTATTTATGTTGTATCTGTTTGAAGTGTAGAAATTTAATATCTAAATTATTTGATTCGAGAGCTTTAAGTTTCCTTTCGATCAAACTTGGAGCAAGTTCGAACGTAGAAGGGGGACGTATTTCTATTTCTATTTGGCTACTTTTGAAGCGCTGCAAAATTGGTGAACCTAAGATAAAAATTATGATTAAAGCCATAAAAGTTAGTGATATCGTGTTATCTTGCCAATTAATTGAAGAAAAGAAACCGCCTAAAGAAATAATTATCATTGATATTAATGATTTAATAATCGGATAATTTAATGCTGGTTGATAAACAGAAATAGTTTTCAATACCAGGTCATTTATAAAATTAATCATTTTACTGAATACAGAGGGAAGTAAAATTCCAAACAAAGAAAAAATAAGTATTACAAATGTTACCCTTCGAGTCCAGCGTTTTAAGGGTGAATATAACCACCAGACCCAGATCGAAGGTCTTACTTTATTATCCCATATATTGTTGAGAGTCTCACAAGCTGATCTCTTAGTATCATAATCCGATTTCGAATCAGTGCACTTTTTTAAACAGTCGACTGCTGTAGAGTAATCATTGATTTTATAGTAAAAACAACCAAGGAAATAATAATTATACGCTATGATCTTAGGATTTTCTAGCTTGCTTATCAATATGTCCATTTTTTCGGACATGCTTACTGTTAATTTTTCACTTCTATTTAAATAAATTAAAGTACTTTTTGCAAGTTTTGTTAAGTATATAACCAAACTTTTTAAACATTGAGGAATCATTTTTAAATTATTTTCTTCTTGAGAAACACATGTATCTACCTTTTCAAGTTCTCTTATGATTGCAAGTAGCATATCTTGATACTTTTTTTCACTGGATGAAAATTCTAATTCTGCATTTAAGTATTTCGCATAAGAATCCCATAGAAGATAAGTCGGATTCATTAAATCTGAAGAAATTGCTTTTTTAAAATACTTAATTGATTCAATATAGTCTTGTTCCTCAATTTTGATCTTGCCTTTTAGGCCTAATGCAAATGCATTTTCATTATCCATTGAGAGAACTTTTTCGACATACTTTGACGCATTTATAAGATCACCAAAGGTTAAATAACATTCAGCTAAGTAGTTATTAACACTAGGCTCATCTGGATCAATTGAAATCGCTTGTTCTAATGAATCTTTACATTCGATGTATTTACGGCGTCTTTTTGAAATAATAGCCTTGTTTATAAATAAATTTATTTTCTTTTTGTCTAGTAAAGTTGCTTTACTAATCAGCTCAGAAGCACGACCATATATCTCTAAATCGATAAATATATTGCTTTTGCCAACCCATGCATCTGTATTTTCCGGGTCGATGCATATCGCATTATTAAATGCTTTCAGAGCTTCTTTGTACTTCTTAAAATAGTTGGTTAGAATAGTCCTTTTATTGTTCCACGCCGTTACATTATGAGGTTTTATCTCTATTACTTTTTCAAATACTTCCAGAGCTTCTTCATATTTCTTAAAATAATTGGCTAAAACTGCTCCCTTATTAAGCAATGCGCATATGTACTTTGGCTTAATCTCTATCGCTTTTTCATATGCTTCCAGGGCTTCTTCGTGCTTACCAATATCTTCAAAGATTTTGCCTTTTTTAACCCATACCATTGCGTTATCTGGTTCGATCTCTATTGCTTTCTCAAAAGCTTCTAGAGCCTCTTCGTACTTTTCAAAACTGTCGGCTAGAACTATCCCTTTACTAATCCATGCATCAGAGTTTTCTGGCTCGATTTTTATTGCTTTCCCAAATAATTCCAGAGCCTCTTCGTGCTTACCAGTATCTTCAAGGAGATTACCTTTTTTAACCCATACCGTTGCATCATCCGGTTCGATCTCTATTGCTTTCTCAAAAGCTTCCAGAGCCTCTTCGTACCTCTTAAGATTATTTAAAACTGTTCCTTTATTGCTCCATGCTGTTGCATCATCCGTTTTGATCTCTATTGCTTTCTCAAAAGCTTCCAGAGCCTCTTCGTATTTTTTAAAACCGTTGGCTAGAACTGTTCCTTTATTTCTCCATGCTGTTGCATCATCCGGTTCGATCTCTATTGCTTTCTCAAAAGCTTCCAGAGCCTTTTCGTACTTTTTAAAATGGTTGGCTAGAACTGTTCCTTTATTAATCCATGAACTTGCGTTATCCGGTTCGATCTCTATTGCTTTCTCAAAAGCTTCCAAAGCCTCTTCGTACCTCTTAAGATTATCTAGAACTATTCCTTTTTTAACCCATATCATTGCGTTATTCGGTTCGATCTCTACTTTTCCATATGCTTCCAGAGCCTCTTCGTATCTCTTAAGATTATCTAAAACTATTCCTTTATTGCTCCATGCTGTTGCATTATCCGGTTCGATCTCTATTGCTTTCTCAAAAGCTTCCAGAGCCTCTTCGTACTTTTTAAAATGGTTGGCTAGAACTGTTCCTTTATTAATCCATGAACCTATTTCCTTTGGCTCAATTTCTGTTACTTTCTCATATGCTCCCAGAGCCTCCTCGTATTTTTCAAGATCAGATAAGGCATATCCTTTAACAGTCCATGCTGTTGCATTATCCGGTTCGATCTCTATTGCTTTCTCAAAAGTTTCCAGAGCCTTTTCGTACTTTTTAAAATGGTCGGCTAGAACTATTCCTTTATTAATCCATGCTGTTGCATTATCCGGTTCGATCTCTATTGCTTTCTCAAAAGTTTCCAGAGCCTTTTCGTACTTTTTAAAATGGTCGGCTAGAACTATTCCTTTATTAATCCATGCTGTTGCATTATCCGGTTTGATCTCTGTTGCTTTCTCAAATGCATCCAGAGCCTCTTCATACCTCTTAAGATTATCTAGAACTATTCCTTTATTGCTCCATGCTGTTGCATCATCCGTTTTGATCTCTATTGCTTTCTCAAATGCTTCCAGAGCCTCTTCGTACTTTTTAAGATTAGTTAGAATCGTTCCTTTATTGCTCCATGCATCAGAGTTTTCTGGCTCGATTTTTATTGCTTTCCCAAATAATTCCAGATTGTCGTCTTCAATCAATGTATCTGTATTCTCTATTTTCATATCACTTATAATACTATTTGTTTAGGTCAATAAATTAAACTATCGTAATTATTTAATGAGCCTATCCCAAAACATCATACAATCTCATTATGGGGTACCGCCAACATTTCCGACAAGATACCCTAGTGCCGAGAAAACGTAATTATGGATCGCCTGAATAAGCTTTGAATCCCTTTACTCAAAGAAGCTTGCTCTTGTCGATTTGTTATGAATAACTATCCAAGTTTTATGCTCCATAACTAAATTTTCGTGGTACTAGTGTAAATTTACAGAAAACCTAATACATTGCCCTATTCCCAATATAAGCTAATTACTTTGCGTCTATGGAACATGGGTATTTTGCAGCTGCCAGGACTCAAGTGAATCCGAATAGCTTTAGGGGAAAATCTGTGTATTTTTGCAGTTTATTCAATGCACAGGTTTTATTGTAAAAGCTCTGTGACGGCAGTTGTCCAAAATACCTTATTTTTTAAAAGAAAGAGGTAGGCTGCTGCTTCATAAGAAGTCAGTCCGATATCCTGAAGAAGCCTCTTATTTTGCATATATAACTCAACTGCTGATATTAAAATATGTTTCAAATCTGGGATTCACTTTTATATGAGAGCGTCGTAAAAGTCCATTTGATTCTATAAATAGGATAAATTAATGTCCAATAAGGTTGGTGTTTACCTAAATTCTATGCAAAATCTTACAACCATATTTAAAGTCAACGTTTTGATGATCCAATTGTAGAATTGTTTTGACTTTTGCGACGCTCTCTTATATATGAAATAAAAGATCGAAAATAATAAAAAGTCTCTAAAAATTACAATAGGTAACAATACTTTTCGGATAGACTCTTAGAGCCCTCTTTCGTCAATTCCGGCCTCTAGGTTCAGTGCTTCGAGGTAAAGGCGCATGATTTTCAGCCTTTCCTCGGCAATCTTTTTTGCAGCATCGGTATTCAATTTTTCAGGAATGGTGAAAGGTTTGTACTGCATATATTCATTAAAGCCTTCAATAGGGTCTTCGATGTACACGGTTCTTTTTGAACTTCCCTTATCCATCCCAGTTGTGTGCTTTAACATCCTGAGAGCTCCCATCGAAAGAACAGCCCTGAAAATCCCCACTGCTCCAAGGGCATCAATCCGGTCGGCGTCCTGCAAAATTCGAGCTTCGAGACTATCCGGCTTTTCCCCTGCGCTGAAGCGGTGTGTCCGGATACAACTGGTAACAGCTTCAATAACCTCTTTTCCAAGCCCTGTTCTCGAAAGAAATTCAGAGGCGATATCGGCACTGTATACGGCATGGTCCCCGCCTTCTTCATGTTCCTTAATTACGCCGACATCATGGAGGAGAGCTGCAAGCTGAAGTACGAGAGGGTCTCCCCCTTCTTCCTTCTGGATTTCCAGGCAAAGGGCTTCTACCCGGTTTATATGGGACATATCGTGGGAACTGGGCTCACCTTCAAGAAAAGTGGCTACAAATTCCCTCGTTTTTTCTATCAGGTCCATATTCATTGTTCCAATTCTACAGCCATAGCTTTAAGGTATTCCTGGATTTCAGAAATCGCCTCTATGAGGGTTTTTTTATTATCATAAGTCGTGATTAATTTCACAAGTTCTTCATTTCTCTCCTTTTTCAGTTCCACTCCGAACTTGATCATGTTTTCTAGTGCACGGGTAAGGTTGTCAACTATCGAGATTGTAGACATCTTTGAAGTCCGTGAGAGAGGGTTCAGGTCAATAGCTATGACCGTTTTTCCCATTTCTACAAGTTTCTCACACCGGTCTCCGTCTTCCAGCGGGACAAGAACTACGTCTGCAGAATATATCCCCCGGCTTTCTACCAGCCGCCTGGCATGAGATAGTTCAAGGCTTGCATCCGGATTTTTCCCGAGCACCTCGGAAGCCCCGTTGGCTTTGAGTTGTTCTATTATAAGGTGGACCCTTGTTTCGGTCCTGTGAAAAAGATTGACCTCGAGCTTTGCTCCTGTTACATCTGCAAGGGAAACAATTTTATCAGGAGCGAGAGCTGCAGCATTGCCGTTTACGGAAATTACAGGATTTTTTGCCAGTAGCAGAGCAGCAACTGCCGCTCTTTCAGCATACAGGGCAGACTTGGTGCTTCGCTCGCCTATAAGGTAATCAAAGCTTTCGCCTCTTCCCTGAGAAATCAAACCCTGAATGCTTGTCATTCCCATTTTTACCCCGGCTGCAACCTTTTCACGGGCTAGCAGGGACTCATACCTCGGGTGGTCTTTGGGTATCTCGGTCATATCGGTCGCTTACCTTTTTTTAATTGACTTTCCAGCATCTTTTTTTATTTATGAACTTAATCCGTAAATGAGTTTTATCAGTTTTAACATAAACTAATTGAGTATCAGTTTTAGCATAAACTGCTTGAGTATCAGTTTCAACATGAACTGCTTGAGTATTAGTTACAACATAAACTACTTGAGTATCAGTTTTAACATAACCTGCTTGAGTATCAGTTTTAGCATAAACTGCTTGAGTATTATCAGTTTTAGCATAAACCGCTTGAGTATTATCAGTTTTAGCATAAACCGCTTGATTAGTTCAGACACTCAAATAAAAAACTAAAATGAGTAATCTGAATTATATATTACTATTTGATCCCAACTTTCGACCTTTACTTTATTTTAACTCTCTTTAAGTTATAAGGAAATTAATTACGCAGCAATTTTCTGCAAGTATTTTTTATTTTCCTGGCCCATTCAAAATATGTTCTGCCTGAACTCATTCGTTCATCAGCTTCGGCACACAGGTGCTTATGCCGTATTCCAGCACCACCCCGAATTCCTGGAGGGCTTCGTAGAGACGGAACTGTTCGGAGTAAGGGGCAATTGCGAAAACCGTATCCCCAAGCATTGCCTGGGAAGCTAGCCCACCATTTGCGTTTGCAGCTTCGATCACATCTTTTGCCTTGCTGCTCATAAGGTCTGCTTTACTGGCAAACACTTTTGACTGCTGCATGAAGTTCTCAAGAGTGGGCTTTTTAAGCAGCTCGGACATAGCTTCTTTTCCCGCGCTGTTAATTCTTGAGGCTGCAGCTTCATCTCTCAGGACCGAACCGGTAGAGATCTCGCCAAGCACAATACAAAAAACCCTGGCTTCGGAAGTCGGAATTCTGTCCACAAGCCCAAACTCGGGTCCACCCGGCTGCAGTCTGATCACGACTCCACCGCTTGACTGGGCAGCAATATCGCCAAGTCCGCTGCAATTGATGACCTCAGCCACATGGGCATATTCAGTCAGACTTTTTACGGTCTGATCCAGGGAAAGTGCACTATTCAGGGCATAGGCTGTCCCTAGAGCTCCTGCACCTGAAGCTCCAAATCCGCATCCGGTTGGGATTTCTGACCAGCTCCTTATTCTTACAGGCAGTTCCGTCATCATCTCTGCGACAGTCCGAGTAGTTCTGCCTTCAACTCTCTTTCCATTAAGGAAAATTTCGGTTTTTTCCACAGATCTCCCGATCTTTACTTCGGTGGTTACGCCTCCATTCAGGACGATTCCGCAGCCTGTAGAACCCTTACGATGAGGGTTTTCATGCTCGTGGATCTGGAAAAAACCTGTGATGTGTCCCGGAGCATAGGCTTTTGCCTGAATGTCTGCTCCTTCACTCTCATATGTATACATAGAAAACGCCTTTTTGCCACTTAAATCATTTTTTCAAAGTTCGTTCGTGTTTTGCAGGATACTTTGCAAAATGCTTTCGGATTTTTGTGAAATACTCTGGGATACTTTGCAGCAGATTTTTTACTTTAACAGATCGGCTACCTCTTCAAGGATAAAGGCTGCAAGTTTGCGTTTGTTCCCACTTACGTGCCCTGGTTCGTTTTTTTCCCGTCCAAGCAGGTACAGTTCATTCTCTTCAGTACCCATTCCGCCTTTTGCGACGTCGTTTGCTGCAATCAGGTCCAGTTTTGAAGTTTTAAGGGCTGAAGCTGCCCTTCTAAGGAGTTCGTCTTTTTCAATTCCGGTCTCAGCTTTGAAACCTATAATCACGAGGTCAGGATACCTTTGACGGCATTCTTTAATCAATTTGCGGGTGGGATTCAGTTTCAAGGTAAGTTCTCCTCCCGATTTTATCTTTTCGGGAGAAGGATTAACTGTATAATCTGCAATTGCTGCTGAACTGATAAGGACATCGTATCCTTTTTCAAGTTCCGAGAGGACAGCATCAGTCATGTCGGCGGCGCTTTCTGCAAAAATTTCCCTGATCCCTGCAAACCCAAGTTTGTCCCTATGGACCAGGGTGACATCGGCTCCATTGCGATAAGCTTCAAGAGCAAGTTCCCTGCCAGTTTTACCCGAAGCCCGGTTTGTGAGAATTCTGATGGGGTCCAGGCTTTCGGCAGTAGAACCGCTTGTGATAATTATCTTTCGGTTTTCGAGGGTTTTATTTCCGAGAGCTCTTTCTACCTCGAGCACGATTTCCTCATTTGCCGCAATTTTTGCGATTCCTTCTTCAAGTCTGGGGCCTACAATAGAGATTCCCCAGCTTTTCAATTTTACCAGATTCTCAGCTACAGCAGGGTGCCTGAACATTGATTCGTGCATTGCAGGAACAACCATCACAGGCACACCCGAGCCAAGGGCAGTTGTTGCAAACGAGGTAACAGGGGTATCATCTATCCCGTATGCGATTTTTCCTATGGTGTTTGCGGTTGCAGGAGCTATAAGGAGAAGGTCGGCCCTGCCTTTAAGCCCGCAGAACTCCACATGCTCAACCCTGCCTCCAAGTTCGGTAATTGCTGGATTTCCGGTAGCATAGTGCAGGGCATCAGGGTGCAGGATATGTGTAGCAGCCTCTGTCATAACAGCATGGACCTCAGCCCCGTTTCTGATTAGCTCTCTTGCAAGTTCAACTACCCTGACTGCTCCAATGCTTCCCGTAACGCCAAGAACTATGGTTTTTCCGGCAAGGAAAGAGCTCTTTTGCCCCTGGATCCAGAGTGTGGGATGGAACTTTTCGGCTCTGGACCTGGTGGCCTTTTGCTTATCTTCTTTATCCATTTCATCTACTCTATCCGGTCCCTTTGACCGGGGCTTTCCTGTTTAGGGTCCTTCTGCCTGTCCGGGTTTAAAAGTCTTTTAATAATGTTTCATTCAGGCAGTGGAGTGATCTATAAGGTTAATATCTGGGCAACAATTTTTTAAATCAGCCTGCTTTTCAGAAAATGATCCTGAAAACAAAGTGACATTCAATACGATATTATTAAAACTTTCGAAATAATAAGGATTAAAATTAATTAATAAATAAACTTTATAGAGAGTTATTATTTTATTAATCCGATATCCAAGTCAAAAATAACAGAATGTGAGGGAGACAAATCAGCGACAAAAACACAAAAAAAGAAGCCTCTGAAGTTCCAAAAAAAGGTTTAAGCACATTTTTAGGGAAGATTTCAGGGAAGGAGCAGCTCGAACTTGAGATAGAGAGTCTCAACTCACAGATTGTTAAACTGGAACTTGATTTGCAGAGTGCAAAAAACCAGCTTGAAAAGAAAGATATTCTTGCAAGGCAGGCAGTTTCGGACAGGCAGGAAGCTGAGGCTCTTTTAAACCAGGAACGTATTCGCACCCGGACTATTTCTCACGAACTCGAAACAATCAGAGCTGAGTCCCAGAGTAAACTGAAATTTCGCGGAATTGAAACCCTGAGCCTGCAAGCTATTCAGGCTTACCTCTCCAAGCTCAAGTCCTTCCACGCCCCTGCAGACGACCTGCTGACCGCTTACCTGCCCTCCGGTACCCGACTCTCAGGTGTGATAAGTGAAAAAGTTCTTGAACGCGTGGAAGAGGAAAACCTTACCCTTCTTGACAGGCTTGAGACTGAGACCGGCATTGTACTTTTTTATGATATTCACCGAATGATCTGCGAAGCTATAGCTCCTTCTTTTCCAGTTACTTCCTCCTCCTGGCAGCTTGGGGACAGTTTTGAGGTTTCTTTGCTTGAAGAGATCTTAAATAAGGACTACAGGATGCTTGTCCTTGTCCTGCACGCCGGCGAATCCTTCATAGGTTTTGCTCCCGATGCTCGGGTTTTCGATACCGAGGAGCTTATCCGCAGCAGCGTAAAAGAGAAGCACAGTAAAGGAGGCTTTAGCCAGCGCCGTTTCGAACGCCTCAGGGAAGAGGATATCGCACACCACATGGATAAGGTTATCGAGGCTCTTGATAGGGTTCTTGAAGAAAACAAGCTTATCGACTGCGTTATTCTAAGCGGAGATTTTCAGCTAATTGGGGAAATTCGAAAACGCCTTCCTTTCAATCTTGAGATAATTGAAAAGCCGTCTGACATCAGGGTCGAGAAATCAGGCGGTGAAGAGATTCTCAGGACGGTCTTGAGCTCCAGAAGATATCTGCTTTGAGAAGATATTTACTGTAGGATTTCAAGAAAGATATGTTGTAAAGTTTCGATAAAACGCTAGAAAAAAGGAGACGAAACTTCATCTTTAAGAAATTCTCTGTAATCAGGTTGTATCAAAACCATTTTGATTTCAGTCAAATACCCCGCCATGCGTCTTCGGTTAAGTGAAAAATCATGATAAATTGCGTCAATTTTCCATAACATTTGTCAAATATTTTAATAAAAAAGGTGGGTAAAAACTACTTTCATTTCTTTGTGCCTGTTATTCGAAGAATTTCATGTGTTGTTTGGTCAGATGTACACAGTTTTCTAAGAAAACTGTATACATAGTCTTAGTCCTGATCATGCTTATGTCTTAGTCCTGATCATGCTCATTTCTGAGTTCTGATCATGCTCGTGTATTAGTTCTGACCGCACATATGTCTCGATCCTGATCATTCTCGAATACAAGCTCCCAGGAAAAGAAGCGATTCTCTGAGTATTTGACTTTCCTTTGTCGCTATTCTTTTCCTGGACTATTCCTGACTGGAACCGAAATGAAGATATCCTTTTTCTAAACATGTCCCAAACAGGAAGCCGATTAATTAATAAAATTTTTCAATTTCGTGCTTTACGTCCTCAATAGAGAATTTTTGTCTGACAAGAGGCTCTTCCTGAATCGTCGGTATTCCTTCTTCAAGCGTTTCTCTTTCATTTTTATAGAAAATGCCGTTAGGAATCCTATCTCCCCATTCCAGAGACCTTTCGAACGCTTTTAAGCGGTTATGTGGGTCATATTCTTCTTCGAGTTTATACACCCTGTCCCGATACCACTTAAAAGTGTTTATCTTATTAAAGGTAACACAGGGCTGAAGGATATCAAGAAGAGCAAAACCTTTGTGTGATATAGCAGCCTTCATGAGCTCTTTCAGATAAGCCTTATCTCCTGCAAAACCTCTGGCTACGAAACTGCAGTCCTGAGATATTGCCAGAGCAAGTGGGTTCAACGGCTCTTCAAGGACACCATAAGGCTGGATTTTGGTGCGAGTTCCCTGAGCTGTGGTAGGAGAAGCCTGCCCTTTTGTCAGTCCGTAAATCTGGTTGTCGTGCACTAGCAGGGTAATATTCGGGTTGCGGCGAATTGTGTGAAGGAAATGGTTTCCGCCTTCTCCATAACAGTCCCCATCCCCTGCAACTGCTATTACGTGCAAAGAGTGATTGGCAAGTTTTGCAGCCGTAGCTACGGGCAGGGTCCTTCCATGAAGCCCATTAAATGTGTGGCACTTAGTATAATGGGGTAGTTTTCCAGACTGTCCTATCCCTGAAACCATAAGCACTTCCCAGGGCTCAATGCCAAGTTCTACAAGTGCCTCTTCGACAGTCGAAAGGATATTGAAATTTCCGCACCCTGGACACCAGGCAGGAACCTGGCCCTTATAATCTTCAGATGTAGGCATGCAATTCCTCCTTCAGATTTTCGATTGTAAAAGGCCTCCCATCATACCTGAGAATCTGGTGGGAAAATTCAAACCCTGTTTCTGCTCTCATTAGTTTTGCAAACTGTCCGGTAGCACTGTTTTCTATACAGATGGTAAGATCAGCATTCTCAAGAAGTTCAATATAATCAAACTTATCCCGCTCCGGAAGAGGATAGACCTGGCTAAAGTGCATCATCGCAACCTTGTGATCCTTAGAAATAGTATCGACAACCTCTTTTATCACACCATAAGTAGAGCCACGCCCTACAAGCACGATTTTTGGAGAAGAATCGCCATAAAGAAGTGGTGGGTCAATCTCTTTCTTTATAAGAGGCAATTTATTCAATAACCTTTTCTGGACCATTTTGATCCGGGTCTCGGAATCTTCTATGATATGCCCTTCTTCGTCATGTTCATCGCTATCCGCTACAACGAGGTGTTTTCCGGTTTCTCCGGGAACTGCAAGAAGAGAAATTCCTGTACTGGAATATTTAAAACGTTTATAAACCTCAACACCTTCAAGGTCTTTTTCTCTCAGCCGATAATCATTGTAAATTATATTCTCAAGGTCGAATTTTTCATAAGTCCATTCGGTATCCACAAGATACTGGTCTGACTGGATGAACACAGGGATCTGGTACTTTTCCGCAAGCTCGAAGGCCCTGTTAGTGAGGTAAAAAGCCTGTTTTGGGTCTCCAGGCTCAAAAATCACCCTTGGAAACTCTCCATGCGCTGCATAAAGGACAAAAAGCAAGTCTGCCTGTTCCGTGCGTGTAGGTAAGCCGGTTGCAGGCCCAGGGCGCTGCATTTCTGCAATAACGATAGGAGTTTCGGTCATTCCTGCAAGAGAAAGGCCTTCTACCATCAGGGCAAATCCTCCACCCGACGTTCCGGTCATTGCCCTTACGCCTGCAAAAGAGGCTCCTATCGCCATATTAATAGCTGAAATCTCGTCTTCAACCTGTTCAACGACCAGGTTGTACTCTTCTGCTCTGGAAGCCATATAGTTTAGAATCCCTGTTGAAGGCGTCATAGGGTAACCGGAATAAAACTTACAGCCCGACATAAGGGCGCCCATTCCAATTGCATTAACCCCGTCAATAAGCATGAGTTTTCTGTTTTCAGGTTCACGGATTTCGGGAGCTTCGCAACGGAGACAATTTTTACGAGCATAATTATACCCCGCTTCTGCGCAGGCTATATTTCCCTGGATTACTTCCTCCCCTTTTTTCTCGAAAGCTTTTCTTAGAACATTCCTGAGGGTTTCAAGCCCAATATCAAGAATCCCAAGCGCTGCTCCGGTAGCTACAGTATTTGCCATCACGCTTTTTTTTCCTACATCAAGGGCTATTTTTTTGAACGGGATATCTATGAACTCGGGTTCTTCAAATTTCTTTTTGGTAATTTCGGAATCATAAAGAATAAATCCTTCATCCCGTACGCTTTTTCTATGAATTTCTATAGTGTCCAGGTCAAGAGCCAGGAGGATATCAACCATATCTCTTGAGGCAGAGATTTCCTTTTCAGAAAAGCGAATTTGATAAAAATTGTGCCCACCACGTACCCTGGACATATAGTCCTGGTGAGTAAATACGTGAAATCCTGTTTTGGAAAAGACCTGTGCAAGAGCTCCACCTATGGTCTGCAGCCCCTGTCCGGCCTCTCCTCCTACTCGAAGTGTGTACTCCAAATATTTTACCCCCAAATATTTTTTATTTTTTAATTTTGGTTCGATTGTTCGAATAAGTTCAAGTCACTAATACGAACTCTAATACAAAACTTGTTTGAGCAGTTTCGTAATGATTGCAGCAAAACAGAGATTCTTTATCAACTTCCTTTTTTATGTTGTTATTAACCCTGTTTAACCGCCTTATCTTTTCAGCTCCCTGAATAATAGTTATTATTCAGTATTAAATATTCTTGTAACTTGACTATTTTCGAAAAGAATACGCCTTTAAGGTAGTGTCAAAATTGACAGAAGGCTGTAGATATAATCAAGGTGAAAGGTTGATTCCCTGGACAGTAGGTGAACGAGAGTTCCCTTACCAGCAGGAAAATATGAAGCCTATGTTCTTACAAAATCTGTCTGAATACTATGATATTATAGACCTATTGTAAATTTTCAACATGCATTACTGACTTTTCGGATAGGCTCTTTGATTGAAAATTGGGGGGACTTAAACCTATTAGGACTTAGAACTATTAGGACTTAGAACTATTAGGACTTAGAACTATTAGGACTTAGAACTATTAGGACTTAGAACTATTAGGACTTAGAACTATTAACTTAGAACTATTAGGACTTAGAACTATTAGGACTTAGAACTATTAGATCTCTCATAGAGGACGAGTTTTAATTAGACAAAAAACGTGTAATACGGAGAATTTAAACCAATATACAATGATCTCCGTAAAAAGATACTGTTCTCTGGCTGTATTTTTGATAGGGGCAGTTATAGCTTTCTTTATTAATGATAAAAAGGGATTAAAACGCTTGGCTGAGAGTTAAGAAAAAAAGCACCATATTCTGTGCTTTTTATGTTCTTTTCTTTGCCACTAAATTTTAATTCCATATTTATGATTTTTTGCACCAGAACCCACAAAACAGCAAAGAACCAATAACTTTGATATGGTTATCTCCATATAATATCCGCTTTTTTTCTACCGGGTATTTTTCTATGTTTATATTTTGGGTATCCAAAAAGCATTGGAAATTGCAAAACAAATCCTGCAGGAATACCAAGAGCTTCTTTTAATGGCTGATATTCTACTGCTGCTCTATGTAGTAGTCCTACCCAACAAGTTCCAAGACCAAAAGAAGGAGCAATGAGATCAAAGGTTGTCAGGGCTATAATGCTGTCAGTGTATCCAGAGGCATTTTCTGAATAAGCATAGACAAGTCCCGGAGAATTTCTACAAATGGGATCAAAGCCTGCATCAGCGAGAGCAACAAGAATAGGAAAATAACGCTTAAGAGGATGGTCTGCGTCTTTTTCTGCCATCATTCTCATCCAATCAATAGTAAGATCTGCAAACTTTTTAATCTTCGATGCATCAGTTACAACAAGCCACTTAACAGGTTGTCCATTCATGCCAGATGGAGCAAAGCGGACGGCTTCAAAAATATCTCTGATTTTCTCTTTTTCAACGGGCTTATTTTTGAAAATCCTTATCGAGCGTCTGCTTTGAATATATTTTTTAAGTTGTTCAGGGTTAATCTGCTCAATGCTAGCATTATCATCTTCAGGAGGGAATGACTGATAATTTACCATAATTGCATTCGCAGGACAAACAGCTTCACAGTGCCCACAACGAGTACAAAATGCCTCATATTCGGTGGGTAAGGACGGAGCACCTTTTTCTCCAGGCATGATTATATTTACAGGACAAACCATAGAACAAATTCCACAAGCTGTACATTTTTCCACGTCAAACGAAATAAGGCTCATTTGCTAACCTCTTTTTACAAAACTACTCTTTATTTAACTCTTTTTTCCGTTCGGTTGCAATCTCGGCACGTTTAAATATCAACTGCAATAGATCGCGACAAAGGAAACTTATCAATTCCTGACAACGCAACAGAAACTCCTGCGTCAGCAGAACTGCCACACAAAGCGGCCTCCCTTACGGGTTACGCGCCCCGCTGAGGTCTCTGCAAAATGTGAACTGAAAAACAGGGCATGCCGGTCTGCAAGATAATCCAGCGCCCACCGCCGTGAAGCACGGGCTTGCAGTGCATCTTCACAGTACACCGAGTTCCATTCAGGGCGGTATACCTGGATGGGATGGTGCATGACATCCCCACCAAAAAGAGCTTCTTTTCCGCCGGAAGTAAGGCAGACTGCCATCTGGCCAATGCTGTGCCCGGGTACCGGATATAAGGAGATTCCCTCAAGAAACTCCGTCCCATCAGGTTCAATGATTTCGGCCTGCTCTGCCTGGATCACCGGCAGGATGCTGTCTTCGTATACTATGAATTTGACGCGGTTATTCACCGGGTAGTTTTCCGGGTCGGAATAATGCATCTGCTCGGCCTTTGAGAAGACATACGTTGCATTGGGGAATGTCGGTTCCCATACACCATCAACAAGCTGCGTATTCCATCCAACGTGATCCACGTGAAGGTGTGTTAAGATAACATAATCCACCATTGCCGGAGTCACACCTGCGGCTTTGAGCCGTTCCAGGTAGGGGGATTTCAACCTGTTTAACCGGGGCATCCAGATACGTTCCTTGTCGTTTCCCGTCCCTGTGTCAATAAGAATCGTATGTTGCTTTGTCCGCAGCACCCACGTATGGATACTCTGGAAGACATGCGTACGGGTCTTGTCCATGTTTCCGGGAACCAGCCATTTTTCATGCTCCTGAATGAATGAAGGGTCCCACTGGGGATACAGATATTCAGGAGTGTTTGAATCGAGAATAAGTTCGGATACGCGGGTTACTGTGGCCTCGCCCACGCGATATACGCGATTTGTGTCCATGATGCTTCTACCTTTTTGCCCGTCTTTTCCTGTCCGGGCCGCTTCAATGCAGGTAAAAGACCGTAAGTGCTGTAGTATTAAAAAATGAGCAGTTTGCAAAATCGTATATACTATTATAAATGATACTATTGCTTATGCAAAAATCTCCTCCTGTAGGAAAATGTCCGATCCAGATTTCTCTCTCAGTCATTGGCGGAAAGTGGAAGCCAATAATCCTCTGGTTTCTCAAAGACGGACCGGTCCGGTTCTCTGGGATCCAGAAGAAAATCCCCGGGATCACCCAGATGATGCTGACAAAACAGCTCCGCGAGCTGGTTGCCGATGGGATGATCGAAAGGACAGTCTATCCCGAGGTCCCACCACGAGTCGAATATAGTATCACTGATGACGGCCGCTCGGTCTTTCCCGTTCTTATGGCATTAAACGAGTGGGGAAACGAGTACCAGAAGAGGAAATACGGAAGCTGGAACCAGAAGTGTGCGGAAACTTTTCGCGATGATATTAAAGAGTAAGATTAGGTCATGTCAAGTTGTCGGGAGTTAGATCAGGTCTATGTCGAAGATATCTCCTTTATCTCCAAAGACTTGATAGAACCTTTTTTGGTGCTCTGACAAAAGGCCGAAAAAGGCCGCAAGATGACAATAAAAATCCGAAGCAGTTCACCGCGTAAGTAACCCTGGCCTGAAAGAGACCACCTTATGAATAGGATAAAATCGACATACTTATAATATTTTTGTAATGATGAAAGTTTAATAAGTGTAATTCTTATTTTATCTTTTAATTTATATAAAGAAAATGTTCTTTTCAAGCAGAATTTTCCACAAATGCCTGAATGTTTGTTTTCTCGATTGTTCTATGATATATAAGAATAAACTGGTTTCCTCTGATGAACTCCATGGTAAATGCAAAAAGCTTAAGAAACAAAGAAGCAAGACTGAAGCATTAACTTAAGAAACGATTTAGCCATAACTGATTTTTAGGTCTACTTAGTTTAGTTTCATATGTAGTACCGACTCAAATTGTATTAGACGATTACTTCATACCAGAAATACTTATTATAAAAGAGACAAAATACTGAAAATCTCTGCATAGAATGATACCCGTAGAATGATAACATATGATAGAAGACAATGTAAAAGAACTTTTTAAAATGATACCATCTGATGTAACACTTGTCGCCGCAGTAAAATACGCGTCAAAAATACAAATAGACGAAGCCATAAAAGTAGGTGTTACAGACATCGGCTTCAATCATTATCAACAGATGAAAGATCTGGCCCCATATCTTCCACCTGAGATCAAAACCCACTTCATCGGCACACTTCAGTTAAACAAGGCAAAAAAAGTAGTAAACCTGAATCCCTACGTGATAGAAAGTGTTGATTCGTACGAACTTGCAGAAAAGATAAACAACGCCGCAAAAGAAAAAAAAAGGGTCCAGAAAATCCTCATACAGATGAAGACAGACGAAAAAAAACACACTGGATTAGATCCCGGTGACCTCTTAAAGCTTATAGACCAAATCTCAACCCTCGAATACTTAAGTTTTGAAGGCCTGATGACAATCCCGCCAAAAAACGAAGACCCCGAAGATTCAAGAAAATATTTCAAAGAATTAAAAGACCTGAAAGACAAAGCAGAGAAGCACTTAAAAAAACATCTTCAGTATCTCTCAATGGGAATGACAGACGATTATCAAATAGCAATAGAAGAAGGTGCAAGCATCGTCCGCGTCGGTAGAAAAATTTTCGATGTATTATGACAACGTAGAATCATTCTCATTTTCGAAAGTTTTGATAATAAAATAATCCTTTCCGGGCAGAGTTTTACACAAATGCCTATGTCTTTGTTTTCTCGAGTATTTCATGATCTAAAAATATGCTTGTTTCCTTCTGTCAAGAGAATATCAAATGCAAAAATAATGCAAGAAACATATAGGTACTTTTCTCAGTGTCTATTCTTGATGATAAAAAAGATAGTTTTTAGGTGTAAGAGTCCTGCAGCGTCTTGTTGACTCTGATGGTATTGTCAAATTTCTTTTTAAAATTCAGCTGAAAACTTCCCTCCACGCCCGCATGCTCAAGAGGTGAGCATATATCGGGTGAACAATGGGGAAAAAGCCACTGGCAAAAAAGAGGGGCAGAACCCAAAAACACAACCATGAAATAATACACAGATTTTATGGTAAAACCTACGCACAAAAACAAATTGAGTTTCAATCTCTCTAAAACTCAATGGTATAAAGCAAATTTTGAAAATTAAGCATATTACTCGATCAGACAGTTTTCTACGCTAATATAAATAGAATCGCAACAAATATTTTGAAGAAAAACATGTAAAAACTAGGCTTGGAGTGACCATGAGACAATTTCTCGTAGCTATAACAAAAGAAGATGACTTCTTTATTGCAAGATGTCCTGAACTCAATGTGACTTCTCAGGGTAAGACCCTTGAAGAAGCCGAAAAAAATATTAAAGAAGCTATAGAACTGTACATTGAGAGTTTCGGGACTGAAGATCTTCCGCAACAAGTTTCCAAACCTTATCTGACTCTTGTGGAAGTCGCCCATGTCTAAATTGCCAGTTGTATCCGGAAAAGAACTTGTAAATGCATTAGAGAAGGTTGGGTTTGTTGTTGTAAGGCAAAAAGGAAGCCATGTATCACTTCAAAAGATAACCAGTGAAGGAACTTACAGAACAGTTGTTCCTTTACATACAAAACTTGCTAAGGGGACACTTCTTGATATTCTTCATCAAACTGGATTAAGCAAAGAAGAATTGATAGATTTACTCTAAACGTCATAAATGGAGCAAAAGACAGTGCACTGGGTCCATAGTGCATCTAAAAAGATTGATTTTTTGTAACTATTCAGGTAGCCTTGTTAAGGCTACACAATTTTTCCTCGTTCCGAGGAAAAATTGGATATAAAATGAACCATTTTCTTCCTTGATGAAACGTGAAGAGATTCTTGCTTTGTGTGCTTCAAACCCTGAAGTTATTGCTTATATTATAAGTCTTGAATCTCAAATTAAAGACCTCACTGAAAGATTGCAAGTTTTAGAATTTCGCTTAAATCAAAACAGCCGAAACAGCAGTAAACCTCCTTCTAGTGACTATATTTCCAAAGGAAAACCTAATCCAAAGAGTCTCCGTAAACAGAGTGGCAAGAAACCTGGAGGTCAAGAAGGTCATCCCGGGACAACTCTCGAAATGGTTGATAATCCTGATTAGGTAATAGAGCATTCTTTGAACTGTTGCGAAGAATGTGGACATAATCTTAATAATGTTGAAGTTAAAGCTTATGAGAAAAGACAGGTTTTTGATATTCCCCCTGTAAATCTTATTGTTACAGAACATCAAAGTCAGATTAAGATCTGTCCTTGCTGTGGAAGGTTAAATAAAGCTGAATTTCCAGAATCAGTAAATTCCCCAGTTCAATATGGTCCTAATATCGTAGCTTCAGCAATTTACTTTAAAAATCACCATTTCATTCCTTATAAAAGGATTTCTGAATTGTTTCATGATGTAATGGGGATAAAAATCAGTTCTGCTACCATTATTGAAGCAGAAAGAGAATGTTTCCAGAACCTTGAAGAATTTGAAAACGTAATTCGAGAAAAGTTACTCTCTTCTCCTGTTATCCATTGTGATGAAACTGGAATGAAAGTTCACGGAAAAAGACATTGGCTTCATGTAGCTTCTACTGACAAATACACTTGTTATTTTGCTCATCCGAAAAGAGGATCAGAAGCTATTGATGCTATGGGAATTCTTCCAGAGTTTAAAGGGGTAGCAGTTCATGATGGATGGAAACCTTACAACGGTTATAATTGTGATCATGCTCTTTGCAATGCTCATCTCCAAAGAGAACTTATTGGAATTGAGGAGAGTTATAAACAGCAATGGGCTAAAGATATGAATGAGCTGTTATCTGAAATGAAAAAGTATACTGATGAGTGCAAAGAGCAGGGCAAATATCTGGATTTTGAACAAGTTAAGGCATTAGAAAAAAGGTTCGATACTGTAGTCGCGAAAGGAATTGAAGAAAATCCACCTTCTCTAAATCCTGAAAGACAAGGAAAACGTGGTATGTATCCAAAAACCAAAGCAAGGAATCTGCTTGATAGGTTTATAGAACATAAAGAAAAGATTCTGAGATTCCTGAAAGACTTGAAAGTTCCGTTTGAGAATAATCAAGCAGAAAGAGATGTCAGGATGATGAAACTACAGCAGAAAATATCAGGAACTTTCAGAACTACACGGGGAGCGGAAGCTTTCTGCAGAATTAGAGCATATATTTCCACAATAAGAAAGAATGGTTTACCTGTTTTAGAGGGTATTCTTGCGGCGCTCAAAGGAGCGCCGCTAGCTATACCCTGAATAGTTACGATTTTTTAAACTATTTTTCTTATTGGTTGATGGGTACTGTATGGTTTCAAATGATTGAAAATTTACTTGCTCAACCGTAGATGGAGAAATTCTTATCCCCCATAACTACACAAAATCTATTTTTCTGATAGGCTTTGAGTTGCCAAATTTCTTTTTTAAATTCATCTTAAAACTTCCCTCCACGCCCGCATGCTCAAGAAGTGAGCAAATATTAGAAGGTTGCTGGCAAGAAGCAAAGGCTGCCATAAAAAGTGTTTTATTAAGGGCTCTTCGCCGTTCTCTATGGATAAAAATGAAGAGAAATTGAATGCAAAAATACACCTGTAAGAGAGGCAGGAATTGTGGACTCAATATGGACTTTCAGAGGACTGTTGACATTCATGTGTTTTAAACATCAATCGAATAAAGATAGACCATTAATAATATAGTCCACTTCGAAAATCGGTAGATGAAAAGCAAGATAAATGTGTTTTTATCATTTGGAAGTCAGTCTGATAGAAACTATTGAATATAGAGACGTTCCAGAATATTAGAGTCGATGTACTAGATTTCCAGAAAGATGTTTATATTTTCAGATAAAGATATAATTATACTACTTTTTGTTCAGGAGGGGTAAAATATGACTGATTTTAAGAAAAACTTGGGAAAAGAAGAGATTTCTGACGAAAATACCTCTATCAAAGCTAAAGACAAAGATCCAGAGGAAGAAATTAAAAAGGGAACAGGAAAAGAAATAGAAATCGAAACAAAAAATCACAGAACTCTATTTGAAAGGTACGAACAGCGCCTGAAAGATCTGGATCCGGAGCTTATCACCCCTGAAGATGAGATTGCTTTAAAGGAAGCTTTTATACATGCAAAGGAGATTTTTGAGCCAGAGGAACTGGTAAGCTGGTTCACAGTTAAAGCCGAGCCTTTTTACAGGTCCGTATCATGGAAAGTGCTCCTTCCCCTCTATGAAGAACTGCTTGGTATTGTGGAAAAAAACACTGGACCCGAAAGTCCGGAAACTGCTTCTGTACTGAATGGGCTTGCAGGAATCTACCGATATATGGAGAATTATGAAGAAGCCCTCAAGTTTTTTTTAAGGGCCTTAAAAATTCGTGAAAATCTCCCAGACCAGCCCAGACCTGAAACCGGGAATACGCTCAGTGAGCTTGGAATTCTTTATACTCTCATGAATCGGCGTGAAGAAGCTCTTTCGTTCTATACCCGGGCACTGGAGATCCAGAAAAAATTCCTTAACCCTAGAAATCTCGGTGCTGTCAGGACCCTGAACAGGACGGCTTTTTTTTATAAGGGGCTGGAAAAACCCGAGAAAGCTGAAGAATGCTTCATGCAGGCTCTCAAACTTCTTGAAAAGCTTCAGGAGCAGGAACCGGACAACCGCGTGGTTATGGGATACAGAGCCGGGACCCTGAATAACATGGGTGTTCTGCTCTCGGAAATGGGCAAACTTGACGAAGCTGAAGACAGGTATGGGCAGGCTTTAAAGCTTCAGGAAAAGGTTTACGGTCCTGAACACCCGCAAGTGGCCCAGACTTTGAACAACCTTGCCCTGCTTTATTTCCAGACCACAAGGTATGAGAAAGCCTTGATCCTCTATACACAGTCCCTCGAAATTATGGAAAAACTCGGAAAAACCGAGCATACTGGCTTTGCTACAACCCTGAACAACCTGGCAGGTGTATACGTCCAGAAAGGCCGCAACGAAAAAGCCCTGGAACTCTATACAAGAGCTCTCGAAATCCGGGAACGTGTCCTTGGCCCTGACGACCCTGACGTTGCCAAGACTCTAAACAACATGGGCGAACTCTACAGGATCCTCGGACAGCACAAAAAAGCACTTCCTCTCTACACCCGCGCCCTCAAGATCTACGAAACGACCCTGGGCCCGACACATCCAGATGTCGGCACAACCCTGAACAATCTCGCAGGCCTCCACGAAAGCATGGGTGAATACGAAACCGCAATCAATATCTACGAAAAAGCCCTCGATATAATCGAAAAAGAGTACGGACCTGAACATCCTTATTTCAAAATCACACGGAATAATTTAATTGGCCTGTATGAGAAAATGGAGAGAAGCTGGCGGAAATAAAAAAACTTAATCATTTTATCTCGATTTGTAAGCTTCAATTTTTTAGACACGGAATTTCTTAAGGCTTCGTAAGTAACCGTCATAAAATTAATTAGGTAAATTATTCCTAAAGTTAATTTTTAATTGGCGACATTAATCTTGAAAATCAAGGTGTGCAATCAAAATTTATGTATCGTTTATTCTGTGACAACTCCTGAACAGAAGGAAATTGCCTGTTTTTGATAGTTGTTAATATGCAAATAAAGTTAATAAAATCAGATACTAAATAATTTTATTAAGCTGAGCTAACAGGCTGTCCGACAATTACTGATAGTAATGCAAAATTTCTTCTTTTTTAATTTAAACTTTGCTTTCAAAGATGAGTGATTTTCCATTATCTTGTGGCTGTTGTATCCTGAAATAATTTCGCAGATTCAAAATCCGTTAAAAGTTTAATGCCCAATACAACAGCAGGCGACGCAAAGAGTTAAACGTTGAGTAAGTACAATTCCATTTTGGTATTGTGGAATAATCATGTAAAATGAAACAAGTTCGAAATTGGAGTAAAATAGTGGGTCAACTGTATATGATATATGATTAAAATAAAAAATATTAAAAAAGCGAAATTATTTTGGGATGAAATAGTAAAACAGAATTATCTTTAGGAAATGAAAATCTTTGAATTTATATTTTTGTCATTCCTTAGCATTACAGCAGTTGCAAAAACACCTTCAAATTTGGGAGTAATTCATAGACGTTCTTTTGATCACCGGTTTAGTTACTGGAGGAAATGACCTCAAGTGCGTAAAGAATGTATATTATTAATGAACTATTAATATTAATGGGAAAACTCATGGGGGTAATCGAGAAAGGAAACTTACATACTTAAGTCTGGAATGGAGAACTGACAGGCGAAAAGAATGTAATGCTTCTCAGTACGTTTGAAATTAATAAAATACAATAAGTGAATAATACATTAGGAGCTGAAGTATATGGGAATAAATGAAGAACTGTACGTTGCAAAAAAAATGAATTTTGTACCGGCAACTAGAATAAAAGGATCTAAGGTCTTAACTATTAACGATGAAGAACTTGGAAAGATTGAAGAAGTCATGATTGATTCTGAAAGGGGAAGAATAGCATACGTAGTACTTGCTTGTGATTGTTTTATTGGTATGTCCTGTAAATTATTTGCCATTCCTTGGGAAGCTCTTAAAGCAAGTCGAGGTGATTATATCCTTGGAGTTGAGAAAGGAGCATTTAAAACGGCAGAAGATCTGGGTGACAACGTGTGGTCTTTAACTCATAATGATTTGACTAGCATATATGAAAAGTATAATGTTCCTCCTTACTGGAAAGTTTAAAAGCTCATTTTCGAGTAATGAGATGAAAATTGTTGTTTCCAATCCGATTTTCTTACAGAAGAATACAGGAAAGACTTGAGGTTATCAAAAACCTTACTATTTTTGAGAATATGCCCTCTTTTATTGAATAATTTATTTCAGATTTGGAAAAAGAAAATAGCACAACTGGCTAATGTAAACATTTAAACATCAGCCAGTTAGGATTTTTTTATTTAGATTCAACTTTCAATATGCTTATACGTTTTTACTTCCAGTACCAGTAGCCAGGAATCCAGTATTTTTCAGAGGTATACCAGAGAGATTTGTGTTTGCTATCCTTGTTGTGCTTTACTTTTTTATATCCCCAATGACCTTTCATAAAGTATTTTTTCTTGCCATAATGGTTATCGTACTTGTTCTTACTATCGTACTTGTCCTTACTATCGTACTTGTTCTTAGCATCGTACTTTTGCTTACTATCGTAATTGTTCTTAACATTGTTCTGAGTCGCACTTACTGCTGCAGCTGTCACTGACAGCACAAAACAGAGTGCCAGCAAAATACCCAGTATTTTTCTCATTTTCATCATTTACCTACCCCAAAATATTTGCTGTCCTTGTAGCCTTAGTTTGTAGCCTTAGTTTATTATCTAAATTATCTCGCTGACTATTCGCAGCTTGACAATTCCGATATACGCCGGTTAAAATATAAACATACTTATAAATAAAAAAATATAAAAATAAGCTAATTATTAAAATGAGTGTTTTAAAAGGATTAATTGAAAAAAGACAAGTTATAAAAAGTATTTATAAGAAGATAATGAGTTAAACCAGTTATTTACTAAAATAAAGGTTTTAAAAAGTTTATTTTACCTGCGCCCATAAATAAGACATTAAGTCACGATACTACTCTTTTAAAGTTGTATATTTTAAAAAGAAAACTCATTCTAAGCCAATTCTATTTCTAAGTCCATAATATTTCAGAATTGTTCTTATGAGCAGAAACTCGATTGAGGATTCAAAATATGAAATCCAGAAGAGCAATTGGAGTTTCGGAATCAGTTCACAGGCAATTTTAGAAAAGTCGGTTTCTATGTCATACTTAAATTTCATATAGAAGGGCCTTTTAGTACTTATTGACAGGCGAGTAAAAATGTATACTGAAAGCGATAATCTTCAGGATTACCTTAAAAAGAGTGAAGTCATAGACTTTGATAACAGGCTGATCGTTGATAAGTGCCTCGAACTACAGAAAGGCACCGGCGACGAAATCAGCCTGATCAAGAAGGTTTATGAATTTGTTCGGGATGAGATTCATCACACCGGTGATATCGGAGAAATGAGCGTTACCTGCAAGGCATCAGAAGTTCTGGAAGCCGGCCACGGGATATGTTGTGCCAAAGCCCATCTGTTTGCAGCCATGTTGAGATATTTCGGGGTTCCGGCCGGGTTCTGTTATCAGAAACTATCTTCAAGTCGTGACATAAACATAAAATTCCTGCATGGCTTAAACGCGGTATATTTAAAAGATCTGGATAAATGGATAAGATTGGATGCAAGAGGCAACAAGCCAGGCCGTGATGCTCAGTTTTCCATATACGAAGAAAAGATTTCAAAGAAGGTAAATAAAGAACTTGGGGAAGAAGACAGTCCGGTAATCTTCACAGAGCCCAATCCTACTGTTATTGAAATATTAAAGACAAGTAAAGATATGAAAGAATTATGGGATCAATGGGATCTTGGGTTGAAAGACCTGTTTAAAACTTAAAAATTGATCAAGCGAGCCTGAGAGGAGCTTTGAGAAGAGCTTTGAGAAGAGCTTTGAGAAGAGCTTTGAGGAGCCTTAAGATAAATAGGAAAGCTTTAGGGGAGCTTCAGAGGAGTTTCAGAGCTTCAGAGGAGCTTCAGAATAATCTCAGAGAGATTCAAGGAAAACTCATAGGGTTCAGGGAAGGCAGTGAAGATAGAGTTTTTTAAATCCAACCCTTTGATTCAAGAAACTCAAGGGCTTCTACGGCTCCGTCCCCATATGAGGCTTCTGTCACATAATCCGCGGCTTCCTTTATTATTTCATCCCCGTTTCCGACAGCAATCCCGAAACCTGAGACTTCAAACATTTCTAAGTCGTTTTCTGAATCTCCTATAGCTACGAAATTTTTGGATTTCAGGTCCATCATGCCTGCAAGCTTCTGAAGGCCGACCCCTTTATTGATTTTCGTGCTCTTGAGATGGATGGCATATTTAGTATCAACCATCTCGATGTCCAGATCCAGGGTCTTGAGAAGGTATCGAGCTTTTTCGAGATTAAAGTCTCTCCTGAGAGCGATCTCGGTTTTTCGGTATAAAGGGTCAAGTTTGGTGAGCTTGAAATAGTTGGAAAGAACAGAATAGGCTTTCTCGCATTCCTCAAGGCTTTCCTCAAAAGTGCCCTGCAAATCGAAGCGGGAAGTAATAGCCCCTCCGTTTTCTGCGATTACCGCTCCATTCAGGCCGATAAGCCTTGAAGCTGTCCTCGCATAACACAGAGTATTTCCTGTGGCAAGCACGACAGGAATTTTAAGAGAACGGATCTTTTTCATGGCTCCCAGATGAAGTTCCCTTTTCTCGCAGGTGATTGTACCGTCTATATCGGCTACAATAGCTTTGAATTTCATAAAAAAGATTGGGTATGGGTAGATAAAATGTTTCCCTACCCGGCTTTGAATATGTTTATCGGTAATGTATTTACCATTAAACATTTACCGTTAAATTTACAGTTAAAATTGTTTGTATCGTATGATTCACACGTTCACTGGTCTGTGAGTCCTGCTGTAGTAACTGCGATAACAGCTTCTCCTTCGGGCAGGTTGGGAGAGTCAACCAGACGTATGATCCTTTTGTCTCCTTTGGATTTCCGCAGGTAGAGCCTGAAAGTTGCTGTGTGCCCGACTACGTGCCCTCCAACAGGTCTTGTGGGGTCACCGAAGAAAGCATCGGGTTTTGCCATAACCTGATTTGTTACAACCACGCAGGCGTTGAATAAATCCCCGAAGCGGAGCAAGCCGTGCATGTGCTTGTTGAGTTTTTGCTGCCGGTCGGCCAGGGTTCCCCTTCCCACATATTCAGCCCTGAAGTGAGCCATAAGCGAGTCAACAATCAGCAGGCGAACGGGTTTTCCCATATCCCTAAGCTCGTTTGCCAGGTCTGTTGCAGATTCAACAAGAAGGATCTGGTGATTGGAATTGTATGCTCTTGCGACATGGATATTCTGGAGGAACTCTTCTGGGTCAAGCTCCATGCCGTATTTCTCGGAAAGCCCTTTTACCATCTGGGCGACCCTTTCAGGTCTGAAAGTGTTTTCAGTGTCTATGATGATAACCGAACCGTTAAGCCCTCCATGTTCCCTGTCCATCTGGACATTGACTGCAAGCTGGTGGGCCAGCTGGGTCTTTCCTGAACCGAATTCTCCGTACAGTTCGGTAATTGCCTGGGTTTCTATGCCCCCACCCATCATTTCGTCAAATTCAGTACAACCGGTAGTCAACTTGCCTACCATTTTCCGCCTTTCAAGCACGATGTCTCCGGTCTCAAAACCTCCGATATCAGCAGCTTGCCTTGCGGCATTGATGATTTTTGCAGCCGTTGATTCCCCTATTTCGGCTGTAGTTGCAAGTTCAGAAGGAGAGGCAACAGCCACTGCTTCAATGGTATTAAATCCAGCTTCTTTGAGTTTTTCTGCGGTTGCAGGGCCAACTCCGGGCAACTCTTCGAGTGCTATTTGGCTCATTTACAAATTCTCCTAAGATGCACATGTTTGTATAAGGTGCATAACAGTTGCTCCACAATGGTTTTGCAGGTATAAATAACTAGAGGAAGCGAGGTGAAAGTGTTCTACAATGCCTCTAAAACGCGGTTATATTACCGGGAAACCAGGTAAATGGAGGAAAAAAGAAGGTTTTTTCTGGCAGTCATATTTAAGAAAGTAGAAGAAAACAGAGGAAATGAAAATGAAAGAGAAAGAAGGAAAGGAGAAAAATGAGTGAAAATTTCCAAAAAGCCGAAAAAAAACCAAAAATTCTTTTTACTTGGTAGATTATCACCCATCATGCCAAAGGTCGCAGTCGGCGGTACGTTTCAGTATTTTCATGACGGTCACGCCAAACTGATTGAAAAAGCATTTGAGATAGCAAAGGATGGAAAAGTCCACATAGGGCTTACCTCGGACGAGATGCTAAGTAAAAGTCACAGCGTCGATAACTATGAGAAAAGGAGAACCTGGCTGCTGCAATACATAAAAGAAATGGGAATCCCAGATGATAGATACGAAATTACAAAGCTGAATAACCCCTACGGCCCTGCTCTAGAAGAGGATTTCGATTATATAATTGTCTCTCCTGAGACTTATCCGGTCGCCCTCAAAATGAATCGTATCAGGGAAGAAAAAGGAAAGAAGCTCCTTAAAATCGAATACGTTGAGTATGTAATGGCTGAAGATGGAATCCCTATTTCCTCGACAAGGATTGCAAAAGGGGAGATTGACAGGCACGGCAGATTGAAACAGAACACTAAGAATTGAACACTAAGAATTGAACACTAAGAATCGAACACTAAGAATTGAACACTAAGAATCGAACACTAAGAATCGAACACTAAGAATTGAACACTAAGAATTGAACACTAAGAATTGAACATTAAGTAGTTTCACTAACACTATACAATTAGACTTTATTATAATTAGATTAAAGTAGCTATAAATCAGGATAGAGCCATAAAGTGATAATATGCCCAGAGAATTTACACAGAAGGACATTGAGATTTTTAACAAGCTTGCGCCTGAAGCCAAAGGAAACTTAACTTCCAGGGAAGCAGGGCACCAGTTTCCCTTTATCCTGCGCCCGGTATCACACAAGTTTGCCGAGTCTTCTGAAGATTTCAGGAAAAGGCTGGAGAGGCTGAACCCTGAGGAACTTGATTACCTTGTAGGGCTTGCCCTTGAAGGAAAGGAGGATGTTCAATCCCTGGACGAAGATCTTGAAGAGCTGGTTGCGGTAGTTTCCGAAAAGCTGTCTCCTGAGAGGGCAAAGCAGTTAAAAGATTTTGTGGGAATTTTCTAAAAGGATAGTTGAAAATGCCCTCAAAAGATCTACTTTTCGGAACCGCAGGAATCCCGAGAAGCACAAAAGGAACAGGCAGTGTCTCAGGAATCAAAAGGATCCGGGAACTTGGCCTTGACTGTATGGAGCTTGAATTTGTTCAGGGAGTGCGCATGAGCGAAAAAGGGGCAAAAAACGTCCTGGAAGCTGCAAATAACGAAGAAGTGGCCCTGAGCGTCCATGCCCCGTATTACATCAACCTGAATTCTTGTGAAGAGGAAAAATTAAAAGCCAGCCTGGAAAGGATTTACAATGCCGCAAAAATAGGCAACCTCTGCGGAGCTGAATCAATCGTATTGCATGCCGGATTTTATCAGAAAAGTACCAAAAAACACACCTTTGAGAGCATATCAAAAGCTCTAAAAGAACTTACCGGACAATTCCGGGATGAAGGAATCCCTGCAGTCCTGCGGCCTGAAACGATGGGCAAGCGTACGCAATTTGGAACGCTTGAAGAAGTACTTGCGCTAAGTGCAGAGATCGAAGGGGTCATGCCTTGCCTTGATTTTTGTCATCTGCATGCAAGGGAAGGTAAAGAAAATTCTTATTCCGAGTTTATGGAAATTCTATCAAAAGTAGAGGAAAGCCTTGGAAAGGAAGGGCTCTCGAACATGCACATGCATGTCTCAGGAGTTGAGTACGGCACGAGCGGAGAAAAAAGGCATCTGACTCTGAAAGAATCCGACTTAAATTATCCCGAGCTTCTGAAGGCCTTAAAAGAATTCAAAGCCAGAGGAAGGGTCATACTTGAGAGTCCTATTCTTGAAGAAGACGCACTTATGCTGAGGATGCTTTATAACGAAATATAATTTTGATTTTAATTTTATAGTTCTTTAAATTTACCTGGACGCCCATAGCCCAAAAAAATGTATCTGAGATTTCAGATAAGACTATCTAATATAGTTCTTATTTTTTTGCTTAAGCTTTTTAGAAAAATAGCTGCAGGTAAAAGGGATTAATATGTGCTTGGTATTGCAAGCACATATTATTCAAGATACTATTAAGGACGCATTCTAAGCAAATCCGATTAAGCAAATCCGATTGATAAAGCAATTCCTGTATTTTATTGAATGCCGCTCCAACTGTATTGCTTACCGCTATATTGGCGCTTACCCTTTTTAGCCTCGCGCTTTGCTAAATACGTTGCCTTGTATTTTATCACTATGTAAACTCCAGCCAGGCCCACAAGAATGTAGACCAACCGCGAGAGAATGGATTTTTTTCCAAATATAGCCGCTACCAGATTAAAGTTCAGGAGCCCTACAAGACCCCAGTTAAGAGCCCCGATTATCGTTAGCAGCTTAGCCGGAATGTATAGAGTATTATCCATAAGCATTCTATGCATTTTACACATCTTTATCAAACCTCCCCGCTGAAATAGAGCACTCACAAAGGACAGATCATCTTTTTCTGACTTTTTCTGACTTGGAAATAACTCCAGGCTTTTGGATGATCAATCACTTGCTCTCGTAAACAATGTTGGAGATAAGATATTATGAATCTATTCCTTAACCTGGATATCGAGTGTAAAAAATGAGTTTCTATATACTCCTCGATTGAAGCGTACTCAAAAAGGGATAGTAAAGCTGTAGGATTAACCTCAAATAACGTGAATACATTAGAAACCATCTTAAACCGATAATCATTTGTCCATTTGTCACATAATGTCACAAACACATTACAGCCTGATTCTGTTCCTTTTGGTTAAAGTGTATCAACCTGCTTTCGCTTATTTCACTTCACGATTCTTACGATGGTTCACTTTACGTTCCTCATGGTATCTTGACCCTAACAATTATCAAAGCCAGGTTCCTTGAGTTCTTGATATTGTCATATGAGCTTCACACACAAACATTACCAGTTTTGAATGTCACAGTATGATTGCCTCAAATGGAAAAGGTAGCGCGTATGACGCAATTCGCAGTATATCTTCTTGCCGCACTTGCCTTGCCGCACTTGCGGAAAGTTAAACAAAATAAAAAAGTTCATTGAGTGAAAATTGAGGGATTACCGCTCAATTTGAATAGGATACCCTTTTTTAGAGAACCTACTATCAAAAACATGAAACTTTCTGTCTATTTGCACCTGAGGGATTATAATTTCCTAAGATTTATATGCAATTACCCCAATTCTCTGATACATTTCAGGAACCATTATGCTTAGCTACAGACTTACCTTATCCATGAGCTCCCACCTATGGTTTCTGTTACGAAAAAAGTTTACTAAAATAGCTTGCCTTTATAAAAAATTTATTAACCCAATTATTTAATATGGTGTTTTATAAGCCTTAAACTTTAATTTAATGATAATTATTTCAGGATGGATCGGAAAATGGGCAGGGATACTGGAAAAGCTTTAGGAGGCCCGGCAATAGCCTTGGTGGGCATTGGAGCAATAATAGATATCATTTTATTTTACTTCATGTTCAAGTTTGCTGATGAGGAAAACTTGTTTATGGTTCTCTTAACCGCAGCGCTAATAGGAATTATCGCACTGGGGATTGCAAAAGGTCTTGTTTCCCTTTCCAGGCGCAACTATGAAAAATAACTGAATGAATGAGTAACTTTGAAGATTTAGATGAAATACGACTAAATGGTAACTGAGTAATTTTAGATAACTGCTAAGCACTAACATAAACACTAACAGACGCACTAACATAAACACTAACATAAACACTAACTAATGAGAACAACCGATATCCTGGAAGTAAAAATTACTATTCCAGTTTAATTTGTTCCCATTAATCTCTATTCTTTCTTTACTCAAGATCAATTTAAACTATAAAAAAATCTTTTTTTTCAAAATTTTTTGAATTTACTGAAGATACCCGGCAGAAGTTGAAAAGTATATTCCAGTCATAATTACAAATTTTTTTTAATAGTACTCATTTTAATCTCTTTATTCTTGTTTCTTAAGTTTTTTGCGGAATTATTTTAAAATAATATGAAGGTCAATATGTCACCTCAGTTTAGCATTTACAATTTACTCTACTACTCATATTTACTACTCATACTATTGATCTACCTGGTTTTTTCAGGCTGAACTGTCAGTTTTTCAAATAGAGAAACAAACAGAAAGTATGGATTCCAGGGAAACAAATTTCAGTCACAGATTTACACTTATAACAAGAACGAAACGGGAGGAGTTTACTCATGCAATTGAAGTTAGAACATTTTAGCATAAAAATAGGGCAGCACAAGGTATTACTAAATATTGTCGATGCCAAGGAACTGGGGGTTAATCCGGGGGACAGGGTCCGTATTCGCGGGCGTGAAAGCCTTTCCGCAATTGCGGATACAACAGATGATATGGTTCCTCCAGGCACGCTGGGTGTTTTTTCCGAGGTATATGAACACTTTGTAACCTGGGACAAGCCGGTCGAAGTTGTTCCGGCATTCCGTTCAAAATCAGCGTCCGTGATCAAGAAAATGATGGATAAAAGACCTGTTGCGCAGGATGAGATTAAAACACTCGTAAACGATATCGTAGAAGAAAATCTCAGTGAGATCGAACTCTCGGCTTTTATAACATCTTCGTATATTCACGGAATGACCGATGACGAGGTTGAATGGCTTACCAGGGCTATGATTGAGAGTGGAGACACAATTGAATTTGACACTCACCCTATAATGGACAAACATTCTATAGGAGGAGTGCCTGGAAACAAGATTTCTCTCCTTGTTGTGCCTATTATCGCTGCAAACGGCCTTCTTATTCCAAAGACAAGTTCCAGGGCGATTACAGGAGCAGGCGGAACTGCTGACCTTATGGAAGTGCTCTGTCCGGTAGAGTTCAGTTCTCAAGAAGTAAAAGAGATAACCGAAAAAGTCGGGGGTGCACTTGTCTGGGGTGGAGCCACAAACATAGCACCTGCCGATGACAAGCTCATAAGGGTTGAATACCCCCTCTCCATTGACCCTTACTACCAGATGCTTGCCTCGATTATGGCAAAAAAAGGAGCTATCGGAGCAGACAATGTGGTAATGGACATTCCGGTCGGGCCAAGCACAAAAGTTCCAACTATTCAGGAAGGGCAAAAACTTGCGAGAGACCTTATTAACCTCGGGCACAGGCTTGGAATGAACGTTGAATGTGCAATTACCTATGGTTCCTCTCCAATTGGAAGAAAAGTAGGTCCCTCGCTGGAAGTCAGGGAAGCCCTGAAAGTGCTGGAAAGTATGGAAGGCCCTAACAGCCTTATTGAAAAGAGTGCGGCTCTTGCAGGTATCCTGCTTGAGATGGGAGGTGCGGCTCCAAGGGACCGTGGAAAGGAAGTTGCACTGGAAACACTCAGGAGCGGAAAGGCCCTTGAGAAGATGAAACAGATTATTGAGGCCCAGGGCGGAGATCCGAAGATTACCTCGGCTGACATCCAGGTAGGGCAATATACTGCCGACATTCTCGCTTCTGCGGACGGATATGTAATCGAGTTTGACAATAAGTGGATAATTGAAATTGCCAGGCTTGCAGGAGCTCCTAATGATAAAGGAGCCGGGGTCGCTATTCACAAGAAAATGGGAGAATCCGTTAAGAAGGGAGACCCTATCCTTACAATTTATGCTGAAAAAGAGTTCAAACTAGATACCGCATTGACAACGGCCCAGAGGACAAACCCGATAGTTGTTGAGGGCATGCTTCTTAAGAGAATTCCCGGAATCTACGGGTTCCAGTAATCTTCTCTTCTTTTTTTCAGTGAAACCCTTTAATACCTTGCAGGGTTTTAGCACGAGCATGAAAAGAATTGTTTTGCTGCGTCTGGGGCACCGCCCTGAAAGGGATAAAAGAATCACAACTCACGTAGGCTTAACTGCCCGGTTGCTTGGTGCAGAAGGTATGCTCCTTGCCTCGAATGACCCCGGAATAGTAAAAACTCTTGAAGACGTTGTCAGCCGCTGGGGCGGAAATTTCTATATTAAAAATAATGTCAATTACAAGCAGGAAATCAAGGAATGGAAAACTGCCGGTGGAAAAGTCTGCCATCTTTCAATGTATGGGGTCAATCTGCCCGATATTACAGACGAGCTTAAAAGCTGTGAGAATCTTATGATCGTGGTAGGTGCAGAGAAGGTGCCTCCTGAAATTTATCAGCTTGCGGACTGGAATGTTGCAGTTGGAAGCCAGCCCCATTCCGAGGTTGCAGCAGTCGCAATTACTCTGGACAGGATTGCAGACGGCGAGCCACTTGAAAGAGAGTTTCCCAATGCTGAGCTGACAATTGTGCCAGCAGAAAGGGGCAAACAGGTTATAGAAAATTACAAGGATTAAGTTTATTCCCCTTTAACTTTTCTTCGCAGCCTGTGTCTTCTATTTTTCAGGATCTTTTATTTTTTTCATGACCTTACTTTTGGCCTGGGTTTTTAATTTTCAGATTTTTTTCTTTTTATATTTTAATGAAGATTCCCATCCTCATTAAGAATCTTCAGGAGCTCAATGATCGAATACGAAGCTCGGGTAATTCCCATGCTGCGCTTGTCAGTATCGGTACCAGCTACATAGAGGTTCTGAACCGGGGTTCGAATATTTGCGAACTTTCCATTAATTGCGACTGCAGCCTTTTCTGGAATCATTGTTTGTTCGTGTTGCATATCGATATATTTCTCGATTTCTGGATGGGCACGGAAAATTGTATCATAGGCTTTTTTAATCTCCTGCTCTTCACTTTTATTTTCGTCGATTACGAAGGAAAAGCCTATAAGCTGCTTATCCTTTGGGGCTAGCGAAGGATCATAGTTACTTATAGGAGTTGCCCAGTAGGCGAAATCCTTGAACCAGATCTCTGAGCCTGTATAATTAAAATTGGGAAACTCTTTTTCCAGTCCAAGCCAGATGGTCAGGCTTTTACTGTGGACAATTTCCTTGAGGTCTTTAACATACTCTGTGGGAAGATCCTTTATCATCATGGGAATCTCGGTTGCAAAACCTGTGTAGATGACAAGGCCAGACAAATAAATTTCATCGGCTTCCACGCCTGAAACCTTTCCGTCCTGTACAAGAATGGCTTTAACCTCACATTCTGTTTTGATCTCAACAGTTTCGGGAAGGGAATAAATGATGGCGTTGAGAATGGCTTTTAACCCCTTTCTGGGATAGCCCTGAGAGTTGTTTACGTCATTTGTTGCAAGCCTTTCCAGGGATGTAAACGGCTGAGTAACCTTGGTCATTCTTGCATGAAGAGAAGCATGGAGATGATACGGAAGGATGGAGGCAAGGATAGATTCTGTGGACTGGGATTTTTTCGATTCCAGTTTCCCTATCATGGCATCAAATTGTTCCTGGGTAATGCTGTCTCTGACAAAATTGCTGCCATACAGGATACGTTTAGCTGAGGTCTCTTTCATAGATTTCCCAGAAAGGGAAATTGACATTGTGTCCACAAAATCATAGGTATCCTTTGAAAGGCTCTTTGGCAGAAAATCATAAACTGCTCGGTCTGAGAGGTCTATGCCAAATGAGGAAAGGGTAAAGGCTTTGGTGAGAGTCTGAGAGAGTATAAGCCTGTCTTTTCTCGGAAGTATGTCAAAAGTCACGAAATCTTTCAGGTTTGAAGGAACTTTGACAAAAGCATTTTCAGTCCGAATGTAGTAATGCCCATAGTCCTCAAATACAGGCAAAAAATCAAAGTAATTATCCATTAACCTCTTCAGAGGTCCTTTACTCAAGTGGGTGATCGCGTGTACCCCTGTATCTACCTGATAGCCATCTACCATGTAGCTATTGCAATTTCCTCCAATATGCTGATTTTTCTCAAGAACAAGGACTTTTTTCCCGTGTTTGGAAAGCGTTAGAGCTGCTAAAAGCCCGCTTATGCCTGCCCCGACAACAACTGCGTCATACTTTTTCATTTCCAAAACGACCTCTCTTTTTACGACCTATATTTTTTCCGTGAGGCAAGTTTCTAGCCAGTGTAACTGTTTTAATTGTTACGACTCAAAACTTGATCATAATTTTAGACTCTCTCCTTTGAATTTTAACTTTGTGGAGCTCTTTAATTAACAAAAATTTGTACAGGGGCACAGATATATCTCTAAATAAATCTCTGATAACCAGATAATATTTTTATTTATTATTACTATTTGTGAGAAAAGTATTAAATATAAGTTATAGATTGGGTAAAATGTCTACAAACAGACCAGTTCCTCCTGCGGTATTCAGCTTAGCCCTCATATATTCCATTAAATACTCTCCAGGATCTCTTGTTATTATCATATTTTTACTCTGAACCTATCCCAAAAGCTCATTTACTCTGAACTTGTCCCAAAAAGGCTCACATTCAATTATGCGGAATCAATTATATCCAGCATCAATATCCAGCATCACAAAACCTGTGTTCTATCTTTCTATTATCTATCTTTCTATTATCTATCTTTCTGTTATTGAAAAGCCGCTTGTAGTTATTCTCAGTAGTTCTACCGAAGCTGTGCCAGGATCATTAGGGTCAGGGAGACTGTTGAGCCTCCGGTAACAGAAGAGGAAATTAAAATTATGTCTGAGGAAGGAGCTTTATACCTGAAAGTGCCTAAGTCCTGAAGCTTCTCGAGTAGTTTAAGGAAACCGGAGGCATATTGCTTTTATAATGCACATTCCGAACAACTGCCAATTTGGGATAATCATTAATGGCTCTTCTCGGTTCTGTGCGAATATCCTCATGATGTCATCATAAAAATCAATGCGATTTTGGATTAAAATTATCTTAATCCATGGGGAATGACGAAGAGCCATAAAATGGACTTAAATAATAATAACATAAACATCAAAAAACGAAAGGCTAAAACATCATGTAAATTAAAAAAGGAACTAAACAAGCTGTCTCAAAACGATATTTGATTCTACAAATAGGATAATATGCTGTACTTTAAGGAAAATACATAACTGAATTTCAGAGTAACTTTCGATCTGAATTGAAAGTCAACAATTCCAATTATCCAATTGTAGAAATGGGTCGATTTTTGAAACAACATGAAAGAGAATTTCGATAAATCATAAGTGATATTGGGAAATATATAATTACCAAGATAAAGTACTCGAAATTCTCCTCTTGTTTTTATCAAACTTGAATCATGACAGGGTTTTTAAAAGGTTTATTTTTGCATGTGTTCTTTTAATTTCATGCGCAATCTTGGTCGCAGATGACTATGCAGTCGGCAGAGAAGTCGTTTGCGAAATCGTCATCGTCACAGTTTTCACATTCAGAACAGTTTTCACATTCGGAACAGTTTTCACATTCAGAACAGTTTTCACATTCGGAACAGTTTTTACAGCACTCAGCACAGTTTTCACATTCGGAACAGTTTTTACAGCACTCAGCACAGTTTTCACATTCAGAACAGTTTTTACAGCACTCAGCACAGTTTTCACATTCGGAACAGTTTTTACAGCACTCACCATTGCAACTCTGGCCACAGACATCTGCACATTCGTCACAGCAGTTTCCTTCACACTCTGCGCTGTTACAGTTGCCATTGGATGAGATATATTGATAATTATAATCAGTAGAGTCAGCAGTGGATTTCGTAGCTGGACATGCCGAAGCTGCAGAAATTCCTAATATCAACAACATTAATACAACAGAAACAGATGCCGTAATTTTCCATATTGACTTTCTATTATGATTCATTTTTTTCCTCCTTATTCCATTGTAAATAACCACAACAATAATAACTGGATAAATTAATATATAAACATACTTTCTTATTTATACTTTTATAAAACTCAAAAATGGAATTTAAAGCTTTATAACTCTTCATTTTAGTACATGAAAGAGTATAATGTTGTAGATTGTGCGTATCTATACTTTTTATTAGTTAAAAACAAAATAGAGGTCTTTCTGGAGAGTCTTATCTCCTAAAAAGTTAATATAGTTCACCATATTCAAAAAAACCGGTAGGATACTATTTTTTTTACACATGCATGTGTTATTAAGACCACATACCCTTTTTAAAGCTATAATTGTCTTTTTTTAATTAAAAGGTGGCATAATAGCTGCAATATGTGTCTCTTTATTATATTGCCCGTTTATTTTACTTGGAGTCCGTGTAAAGCCAAGCCTTACTCACGCCATGTTGAAATAAATTTAAATATTTAGTTGTATGGTCAGATATTTTAACAGGTCACATCAAAACAGTTTTGATTTCTACAATTGGGTGATTTTCTATCTCAATATTCCTCTCGTATACAGAATTCATTAATTTTCATTAATCAAAATATCTTATTTGCTATATTCTCGCTATAATTCCTCTTTCGTTACAGCTCTGATTTCCTCCTCTAGTGTTGAGTCAAGAAATGCAAAAATACACCTGCAAGAGAGGCAGGAATTGCAGAGTCAATATGGACTTTAAAGGAACTGCTGACATCAGGTGTTTTAAAACATCAATCAAATACAAATTGGCCATAGGTACATTTATACGTACATTATTTATTTAATGATATAGTTGTAAGTTTTGAAAATTTGACTCCTTTCAAGGCTATTATGGATTCAGCAAGTTCTGCAATATCTTCACCTTTTCCATTGATAAAAATTAGCTCAAAACAATTTTCATGATCAAGGTAAACATGAACTGAAGATCTTATCAGGTGAGAATAATTGTGCTGAATATTTGTTAAAATATTTGAAAGCCCTTTTTTTGTGTTGTCATAGATAACCGCAATTGTTCCTATACGATCGCCTTTAACATCATTTATCCATTCATAATGGGAAATATAACTCTTGATAGCATCTCTCATGCCTTCCGAGCGGGAAGAATAACCCCTTTTCTCAACAATCTCATCAAATTTACTCAGAAGGGTGTCTGGAAGAGAGACCCCTATCCTCATAAGTTCAGTTTCTATCATATCACCCACCAGACAGTTTAACTTTAATCGCAAATATTACAGTATTTATTGTATGTATTACCATATATGCTTTTTTCACATATATATTAATATAAAATAGTTATATTAATTAAAAAATTATGGTTGAAGAACGCTTTAGTAATGGGATAAAACAGGAAAAGGACACTTTAGTAATAGAAAACAGCAGAAAAAAGACACTTTAGTAATAGAAAACAGCAGGAAAACGCTTTAGTGGAAAACGCTTTAGTAATAGAAAACAAGCATAAACTAGCATAGCCATTTTTGTATAACAAAGTGATCTTTTTGTAAAGCAAATTGACACAAAAGTACCGATATCTATTTTGGGAGTTAGAAAAGTTGGGACTAAACAAAATTATTTACTTTGATCACACTAATATGGCATTCAATCTTCAATTACAAAAATTTGGTTTTCATTCATTAAAAGCCTCTTAAAAATGTTGGTGAACAAAATAACTTATTTAGGACTTACGCAGTTGAAATGAAAAATCAACAGCATCAGACCGCCAACTGTTTAAAACGTGACTTTAATTCACAGTCTTTGCTGTAATTGATTTTGTTCCTCAAGTGCGTAAGTCTTATTATTCTCCAAATAACACGCATCCACATTTTTTCAATTTTTTCATTTTCACTCATATTTATAATTTTCAAAACTTCAAATTCCCAGGACTCGATGGTCATATACCTTCTTTCCTGCTACCCAGGTTTCAGAAACAACAGGAGGGTTTTTAGGATCAAGATTACCTTCAAGGACTACAAGATCCGCAACCATACCTTTTTTCAACATACCACGCTCTTTTTCCTGTCCACCGGCGTAAGTGCCCCCTGCGGTATACATCCAGAGCCACTGCTCAAAAGGAAGCACTTGATCCGGAAAGATGACATTGCCTGCTCCATCGCTCATAGTTGATCCCATCACAGAACCCTCAATCGGGTCGCGAGCATCCATAAATCCTCCGGGGTTGTCACTACCTGAGGCCACAGTCACTCCTCCCTTCACAAGATCACCATAGGCATACCACTTTCCATCATCTAACACAACCTGTTTTGTATTTTGCGCCCTGGACAGAAATTGAGGTTGGATACACGCACATCCGCCCATGGCGGCAAGGCGTTTGATCTGAGATGTACTTATGAGGGTTACATGTTCAAGGCGTGGGCGCATTTCAAATCCAGCCGGTGCTCGAGTAACAGCATTTTCAAATGCCGTAAGCACCGCATCAGTTGTTGCATTCCCAAAAGAATGGACACATACTCGGAATCCCTTTTCTGTCGCTGCAAAGAGCATTTCCTCAAAGTCATCCCGGTAGTTACCGCTGTTTATAGTCTGCCCTCCGATTTTAAGAGAAAAGGCTACTGTTTCTGCGGTTGCACCGTCAGCGAATAATTTGACAGGACCTACACGCAGCTTTTCATCACCCACTCCGGTGACCGGTCCATGAAGCCTATAACCCAGCTGATTGTCCAGAACGGTCTCTCCATGTGGCATCATAAGTACCGATACCGGAAGCCGTTCTTCATCGTGAAGCTTTTGATATGCCGCCTCAGCAGCCGGTGTGACGCCGGGGTCGTGGACCGCAGTGATACCGAATTTGAGAAGCTCTTTAGCACGCGCCTCTATGAGGTTCGCAAGTGTTTCCGTGTCCGCTTCCATTACCAGTCGGAACACCGGAACCTGTGCATATTCCACAAGCACGCCTGTTGGCATTCCGTTACTTTCCCGGAGAATAATTCCGCAACGAGGCTCCGGAGTTGAGCGGGTGATGCCCACAAGTTCCAGCGCCTGGCTGTTTACTACACTCTGATGGAAGGTAGCCTGGATAAGAAGAACCGGCCTGTCGGAAATAATCTCATCCAGATCGTTTTTCGTCAGGTCGAACCCGCCAATCTTGGCATCGAACCAACCGAAGCCGACAATCCATCCTTTTCCCGGTTTTTTTCGGGCATGCAGTTGAATTTCCTCCATTACGGATTCCTTTTCAGTCAAGCCTATCAGGTTCGCCCAGGTAGGAAAAAAACAACCGAATGAAGATAGGTGGTTATGTGAATCAATGAAAGCAGGAAGTAGAACCCGACCTTTCAGGTCATGAATTTCCGCATCAGGATAAGCTTTAAGGAGACTCCTATCACCAACGTCTACAATATGACTTTCCTTGATAACTACGGTTTCCACGTATTTTTGCTCGGAGTCCATAGTAAGTATCTGCCCACCCGTGAATGCAATCATCGAATCGTTCTTTGCGTCAATATTATTTTTCATAATAAAGCTCCGAAAAGTCTCATTTTCTACTGTCTACGATTGTTTGGCAGTAGCTGATAAGATTTTATTCCACTATTGCATAGGCGAAGTGTGACAGGTAACATACTGGTCGTTTTTCATTAATTCCCTGAAAATAGATCTTTTTATAATCCTCAGTGGTCACATTGCAAACTTGAGAAAAACCGCTCTGAACAATGAATGTTTCTAACATCCCGTCCTTGACGCCGAACTTATAAGGTTCCCCCTGTTGTGCCATGCCTTTTTTAGCATCCATTATTGCAATCTGGTCGCATGCCGTACACTGCACGCCGCATATTCCATTTGTTCTATCAATACTGGACTCATAGACATAATCGAAGATAATGGCACTCCCGACGCCCGAATTCTTTGCAATAAAGCACAACATCTCATCCACGGTTTTTGGCGGAAGGTAGTAGATGAGTCCTTCCATGATAAAGACGGTCTTCTGCGACCTTTCATATCCATGTTCTAACAGCCGATGACTGAAATCTTCGCTCTCAAAATCAACCGAAACATACTCGACGTGATCCGGGAGTGAGCCGAAGATATCTTTGATTTTTTCGATTTTCATGCTTTGAGTTTCAGGGTGGTCAACCTCAAAAATTCTAATCTTACCCCCGAGTCCTTCGATTCTGTATGCCCGGGTATCGTACCCTGCACCCAGAATGACAAGCTGTTCAAGCCCTTCATCAATAAACTTTTTTACGAAATCATCAAAATATCTGACTCTTGCTGAAAGTGAGTTGTGTATTCCGGGGAATGGGGTTTTAGAGGAATCACGAGCTGCCATTTCCAAAAACGTCAAATATTGCTGACTAAGAAAGCGGACGGCGAATGGGTCATAACAGATGCGTTCGCCCTCTGGCTTGAGCGATTCAAGGGCTCTGACGAATGCTACATTCTCAGCTGTAATACTTGATCCTTTTCTCTTTCCGCTAGCCTCAAGAATTCTGTTTTCGGTATTTTCCGGTTTTTCCATGAAAATCCAGCCTCTTACATATGTTTATGCTTTTCTTGATCCTAATCTTGGTTATCCCGATTTTATCCAGGTTTTAATCTTTTCCTTCATGGCTGACAAGGATTTACAATACCAATAATACGTTATAGTAATTAAAGTTACTTATTAGTAACTTTAGTGTTTTATTGGTAAGTTATATATAAATTGACACCAAAACATGAAAGGGTGATTGTTTGTCAAAGATGCTTCCGGAGTACAGAGAAGAAGCAAAAAAAAGAATTGTTGAAGCAGGGCTGGAGGTAATGTATGAGAAAGGATACTGTAACACTACAATGGAAGATATCGCTCGCCGCCTTGATGTCAGCAAACCAGCCCTCTATCGATACTTTAAAAATAAGGATGAATTAATCATAGAAAGTGCAAATTATCTGCAGGCACAATACCGTGATATAAAAACAGGCTGTAATTCTGACATCTGCCCGGTTGATGCGTGGATAGGAATCTTCGATCAGATAATGTCACCTGATATTAAAATACATGCATTATATTTTGAAATTCTGGGAATGACAGTACACAAACCTGAGGTCCAGAAAAGATCAATCGAAGGCATGAAGCATGGTCTTGACCAGCCAACTCATGAAATTGAAGAACAGCAGCAGAAAGGCCTTATTCCATCCGAAACCGATCCGCGTACCCTTGCAATCGCTCTTGTATCATTGTTTAATGGAATGCGGGTTCTGATCCTTCTTGGCGTTGATTGGAAAGAAGTCCGCTCTCGATGGATCGAAACACTACAAAATTTATTTGGAATTATAAAAAAAGGAAAGCAGGCAGAGTGCCCCAGGGATTGTAAAAGATTTGAAGCTTGCAACATTGCACCAAAAGCATGAATGTAATCTTCTCAGGAAAAGTTCCTACTTAAGTATAGTAGTCCCATTGAAAAACTCCCCTGAAGATATCGCAAATGTAATGTCTTATTTGGGTAGAGAGGCTTTCTGATGTACTTCCATATCCAACACTTTCTCCATTTGCAGATTCAATATTCTTGCCACTCTCATAGTCAGTATCCTTCCCGTCATCAGACTCAGTGTTTTTTCCACCTTCATACTCAGTGCCTTCTCTATTATTCGCCAACTTAACTAACCATGCGTTCCCGTTTTTAACGCCCGCAGCTACATATCCACCATCTGAAGTCTGTTGAACGGAATATAGCGTGCAATTAGAAAATATTTTCATCCACTCCTGATTACCTTCACTGTCTGTCTTAAGTATGAAAGCAGCACCTTCAGTACCATAGGAACAGAATTCGGTGTACCTACCAGTCAATAAATAGCCATCATCAGAAGTCACCGAAAGAGAAAACGCAGAATCATCCAGTGGTCCACCAAAGGTCTTGTTCCATTGCTCTTGACCATATTCATCAGTCTTGATAAGCCATATGTCATAATTACTGTTTGTTTCATTTAGATTGACTTCACTGGCAACTACATATCCGCCATTTGGAGCCTGTTTGGCAGAACTTAACAACGGATCTAACGTTTCGGAACTATTCTTTTTACCAAAAGTATTATTCCACTGCTGGATACCATTTATGTCATATTTAGTTAATCTGATATCAGCATCAATTATAAGCAAATCGAATTCACTTCCAACTTCATACTCAACCATATCCCCAACTATGTATCCTCCATCAAAGGTACGTTCAGCTCTATACTGAAGGTAATCTTCGTGAGTAATATTATCAGAAATTTTATCCCACATTTTATTTCCATTCTTGTCGGTCTTAATCAGCCAGGGTTCACCATAACCAGAAGGAAATGTGTAACCTGAGAGCACGTAACCACCATCTGAAGTTTGTCGGGTGAAATATCCTCCATCAAAATAAGTTCCCCCGTAAGTTTTATTCCACTGCATATTCCCACTTTTATCAACCTTGATAAGCCAGGCGTCCGGACAACCTTCTGTACCTTTGCCGTATGAAGCCGTTGTGCCTGCCACTATATACCCTCCCTCTGAAGTCTGTTGAATGCACCAGGCACTATCTTCACCATTTCCACCAAAAGATCTGTTCCATTGTTCTGCAGGTTCTTCTACAGCTGCCACATTTGATACCTGTAAAAACAGAACTAAAAAAAGAAAAATTTGAAAGATTATATATTCAACATTTTTAATCACTGTGCTTCCCTCAAAAAACAACTGTAACAGATAAGTCATGACTTTTGATTAAATATTTAAAGAGTTTTCTCTAAATATGAATGTTGCGGATTATTAATATATTAATATTAAGGGAAAACTTAGGTTTAGAGACCTGTTCCAGACCTATGGATCGGGTAATTTTCAGAGTGTTGTCAAAACTGGACTTTGAGACATAAAACTTAAGCTCCACAACCAAAAACCTGCCATCAAGTTTAAGGTGGAAAGCAATTTAGAAGAGAAAGAATGCAAACCAATGTTATACATTTTTAAATTTGAGCATATTATTCTAATACATAGTCATATTTGTTTAAAATATAATATATTTAGATAAACAGAGCATTTATAAAAATACTTATTTAGCACTAAATTCCTGTACACATAAGTACATCAAAGGACAGATTAATAACAGAAAAGCAATTATTGTGGAATTCGGTAGATAAGATGGATTACGTACACGGATATTCTAATAGAGAGAATTCTAGACTTTGTGATCAGGCAAATGCACTCACTGAGCTATTACATCATGATACTATATACCCTCCAGGAAGTAAAGTGCTTGAAGCTGGCTGCGGTGTGGGCGCACAAACAGTCATACTTAGCAGAAATAGCCCCGAAGCCAGCATTACATCAATTGATATTTCAGATGAATCAGTTGAAAAAGCAAGACAATTGGCTGAAAAAGAGGGGGTGAAGAATGTTGATTTTCAGGTAGCTAGTATCTTCGATCTACCCTATGAAGACGAGACTTTCGACCATATTTTCATATGCTTTGTACTTGAACACCTTAAAAATCCTCTTGATGCCTTATTGTCAGTTAAGAGGGTACTTAAAAAAGAGGGTACGATAACTGTCATAGAGGGTGATCACGGTTCAAGCTATTTCTACCCCAGGAGCGATGAAGCTATGCAAGCAATAAAGTGTCTGATTGATTTTCAGGAACTTTTGGGGGGCAATTCTCTTATAGGCAGAGAAATTTATCCGCTATTAAATCGGACTGGTTTTAAAAACGTAATTGTCTCCCCCAGAATGGTATATGTTGATTCGAGTAAACCCGATCTGGTAGAGGGATTTACGAAAAATACTTTCACTGCGATGGTCGAGGGTGTCAGGAAGCAGGCGCTGGAACTAAAGATGATCGACGAAAAAACGTGGAATAAAGGCATTAACGACCTCTACCGGACAGCCGGGCAAGAAGGCACGTTTTGTTATACCTTTTTTAAAGGCACAGCTATTAAATAATCTCGCCATAGGTCTGTGCTTTCTTGACTCTTTTTGCCAGTATGAAGTCGATCAACTAAGAGATTGTGCAAGGTTTTTAACCAGGCAAACTTATAATTGTTTATTTAAACTTTACTTTCAAAGAAGTGCGATTTTTGCTTGGATTTCTCCTCAAAACCACTATCAGATGCCTTTTCATTTCTCTTTAATTTGTTGATCCTAACTACTAAATTCACTTTAAAAGGTCTAATACTAACGATTTAATTGGAAAAGTATTTATAAATGTTGATCCTAATTAAAGAGTATGGTATTTTTGAGAAAGAAACTTATCAAAGGCAAACCTTACTGGTACATTGTAGAAGCTGCCAGGGTTAACGGAAAGGTAAAGACTGTTTTTCAGATTTATCTGGGTAGTGCAGAAAAAATACTTGAAATGAAAAAACAATGTGAATCGATGCCTTATGATAAACTTAAGTCTTTTGAGTACGGCAAGCTTGCCGCACTCCTTCATGTAAATGAAGAACTTGGATTCATTGACATAGTAAACAAGCATACTGACAAAAAATTAATAGATGGATTGAGTGTTGGAGAATACCTTTTACTCGATATAATTGGGAAAAGTCACGGCATTTTAAGTGAAAACGGGATCGAAGACTGGTTCAAAAAATCCCCAATATCTTTCATGTGGAAGTTTCCTCACAAACTAAATTGCCAGAATTTCCTGAACCAAATGAGTTACATTGATTCAGATACGATGAAAAAGATTGAAGACGACCTTTGTCGGGTTCTTGTTGAGAAGGGGTTAACTCCATCAATAATGTTTGTTGATGAATCAAACTGGTTTACCTTTGCCACTAATTATGATGAAAAAAGTGAACTGCTTCATAAAGGATATAACAAAAAGCATCGTAAAGACAAAAATCAAATTTGTGTATCACTGGCTGTAAATGAAAACAATATACCCTTTATTCACGAAACTTATCCTGGAAATGTTCCTGATTCGGAAGAATTTTCGGGCATTGTAGACAAAATCATAAATCGACTGACTGAATTAAATATCTGTTCTGAAGATCTTGTTCTTGTTTTCGATAAAGGTAACAACTCTAAGGATAACATTGAAAAGGTAATCTCAAAAATGAGTTTTGTAGGAGCCGCAAAAGCAAATCAGGCTGAGGAACTCCTTGATGTTCCACTTTCAAGGTATAATTACTTGTATAAAAACACAAAAGGTAACGAGATTTTTGGATATAGGACAAAACATCAGTTCTACGGAACAGAATTCATAACCGTAATTACCTATAATGAAGGGACTTACAAACTTCAAAAAAGCACTTATGAAACAAACAAATCAAAAATAATTGATCAACTCCAAGACCTGCAGAGAAGATTAGAAAGCAGTAAAGGAAAAGAGAGAAACAGAAGCAGTGTCGAAAATGAAGTTTCAGAAATTATTCTGAAAAAATTCAGGACTGTCATAAAATACGAAATAATTGAAGCTCCTGAAGGTAAGAAAAAACCTCAGTTGAAGTTCTGGGTTGATGAGGAAAACGAAAAAAGGTGTGAAAAAACGTTTGGTAAGAATATTCTGTTTACGGATAAGCAGGAGTGGCATACTAAAAAGATAGTGAAAACATATAACAGTAAAAATCTTGTTGAAGACGATTTTAAGCTGTTGAACGATCATTTACTTGTCCCTGTAGGACCAGTGTATCACCACAAGGATGAAAATATAAGGGTTCATGTATTTTTGGCTATGATTGGCCTGCTTTTCTACAGATATTTGGCCTGGGAAGCAAAGATATATGGGTTTTCTATGAAACAACTGATTGAAAAACTGTCTGAAATTAAGATTGCAGTAGTTCAGGAAAAAGAATCCAAAAAAAGCAAAATTATTGTGGAAGAAATGGACACTAAACAAGCATCGTTATTTTCTTTTCTGAATCTGGAGAAATATCTGCCATCGTAATAGAATCGTTATTGGTAGGATTATTCTTTTATTAGGCATACACAGATAAAGCCGCAGGATAACGTAAAATCAGTCATCTTTGAAAGCAAAGTTAAAATTTCCTAATGTATTCACAATGTATTGGTGAATTCTGTCTTTGTTGGTAAACTCTGTCTTAACTCCACACGCCGAGGCTAAACCATGAGAAATATTGTAAAACATGCAATTTTTTTAGTTGGAGCTCTTTTTTTGCTGACATTAAACGCTTTAGCACTGCCCGATCCTTCAAATGACACTTTCAAACCCGAAAACAATAGTGAAGAACCCATTGGTGTTGACATATGTATAGATTTCGTACCATACAACCATGAGGAGTTGAGAAATTATTCCGACATGATTGTAATAGGCACCGTTAAAGAAATACTTCCGTCCAAATGGAATACCATAGATGGGAAACAACCTGATAAACCAATTTCTGAACTCTACTTTGAAAATATTATTTACACTGACATCGTTATAAGTGTTGATGAGTACCTGAAAAACCCGCTATCATCCAGAGATGTTATTGTGAGAGTTACTGGTGGGACAGTTGGAAATGTCAAAATGACTACAGATGCTGATCCAAGCTTCAAAACGGGTGAGAAAGTTTTGATTTACCTGAACAAGGACAATAATTCAAATACAAAGGATTTTGGCCCTGAACATTTTACAGTTACAAATTTTTATCGGGGAAAATATACATTAACTGACGATGGAAAAGCTATAACACTATATGAAAATACTACTCTTAATGAGTTGCTTCGTACGATTAATAAAACCAAAAATAAGGCAAATGATGCTGGAATATCAAATGATGCTGGAATATCAAATGATGCTGGAATATCAAATGATGCTGGAATATCAAATGATGCTGGAATATTAAATGATATCGGAATATTAAATACCGGAATATTAAATGATACGGAAACGGCGAGCAAGCAGGAACAAAATTCCAGTTCTACTCAGGAACCAAAAAGTGCTCCTTTCCTGAGCTCTTTCTGGGCGTTTGCAGCAGTGATCGGAGTAATCATATATCAAAGAAAGAAAAAACAATAACTGTGTATGTTCTTTCTTCGATTTATTGATTTTTGATTCAGATTTGGGAAGAAAATAGAAAAGTGAGTGTTCATATTAATGGCATTCTTTTATTCAGGTTCAGGAATGAGAGACTTGAAGTAATGCTAGTTCACTCGGGTGGACCAATCTGATCAAAAAAACTATGGAGTGGGGTCAAACCCAAAGGGCTATCCGGTGTAAGAAAATCGGAAAGTAATACAGAATACCCGGCAGAAAGTTTATCCTGAAAAGATAAATTCTTTATAGCTTGAAACTAAACTAATTTACAATGTTTGTGACCGTCCGAAAACCCCACTCCTTTTCAGTTCTATTTATTCTTTTAACGCTTATTGTCTTTTTCATTTTTCCAGTTCCTGCCTCCGGACTGACCGAAGTGGAGGTAAATCCTGTTAACACACCTCAGGGCGCAGTCGTGCTGATTGTAGACGGGCTAAGTGCACCTTTTATCTATCCTGAACTTACACCGCATGCGCTTGACGGGGCATCCCTTGAAAAAGCCGAACTTGAAAATCTACCCGAAATAAGTAAGGAAAGTATCAGAGTTCTGGAATTCCGAGCACCTCAGACCTTTACCGAAGGAGGGCATTCAGTACTTGTCACGGGAAACCCGGGTGCAGACAGTGAACTTGTAAGCTTCAAAGATGCCACTATTTTCGATATTCTACACAGGGAAGGCTATCTCTGTATTGCAGTTATGGAAAGAGGGGATTCCTGGTCAATCCGTGCCGAGCAGGATGTCATTCTCAGGGATGAAAATAACTCTATAAATAAAATAAAAATTGTTCTCGAGCAACCCGAACCTTCCTCTGACAGGTTGGAGGTGCCTGAAGGGCTTTTACAGGTTATGGGAGAAGCAGTTGACAAAGCTCCCGGATATGTCACATCAAAAGAGACACGGGAAAAGTATAGCGGATATAACCGATGGGGAGTCGAGACTGCGTGCAATATTGTTAAGTATATGGCTAGAAACAGGCCGGAACAAAAATACATGCTCACTATCAACGTAGGCGCTGTAGATTCAAGCGGGCACCACCGGGATAATTATGGGTATGTAGACTGCATTGAATGTCTTGATACTGATATTTACCCTCTTTATGAGCTCTGCAAGAAAAATGACCTTGCCTTTGTACTAACAGCAGACCATGGAATGGGTTTTTCCAAAGACGATTCCAAGGGCGGTCATCAGTCAGAGAAATTTACGGAGACTTATGAAGCACAACTCATTCCCCTTATAGTGCATGCCCAGGATGTTGAAAGCGGAATTATCAAGGGAAAGCATGGTCAGGAAGACTTTGCTCCAACGCTGCTTGGAATTCTGGATATCCCAGACAGGCCAAGATTTGCAGAAGGAAAGCAGATTCTTCTGACAGGCCATGTAAACCTGAAAGTGGAACTTCCGGAAAAGGGCTCTGTAGAACTAAGAAAGAATGGGGATGGAAAAGACGGAAACGTGCAGGACGGAAATATTGTAGCTTCCCTGCAACATGATGACGAGTTTCTCTTCCTGGGGCTTGATCCAGAAAGCACCTATACGGTCAGTGCTGTTCTTGATTCCGGAAACAGCCTTGAAGGGCAGGAAAAAGAGCTCACTCTTGAAACCGACTCGGTACTGGAATTCACTGAAAAAGGGCAGAAAATCGAAGAAAGTAGTGAAGAAAATTCAGAATCAGTATCAAGTTCAGGAAAAAACTCTACTGCTAGTTTCTTGAAAAAGGAATCTGGAAAATCTAATTCGAGCTTAACGCACCTGATAGGATACTTTGTAATAGGATTGGTCAATCTTGTAGGAATTGTGATTATTGCAAAGATCCTGAAAAAAAGCTGAAGAGATATTTACCACGCCTTTTTCCTGCTTTTTCGTTCAAGCCTTTTTTCAAAAGGCTTGGTAAACATTTCCAAGGGCTTCTTTAAAAGTGACATCGACATCTTCCACATGAGCAAACATGGGCCCTTTCCTGAGTTCAGCAATATAAAGTTCCACAGATTCAGGTCTTCCTTCGGCAATGACAAAAACCCTGCCGTCCCTTAAATTTTTAGGGTTAGATTCTACGCCCAGACGCTCGGCAGCATTTCTAGCAAATCTTCGAAAACCCACACCCTGCACCCTTCCGGATACAAGGATTTCTGCCCGTACAGTTTCTCCAGAGGTCACAAGTGGCTATTTTGAATAACCCTGATTTATAGTTATGGTTATTTCTGATGGGGAAGTTCGAAGGGAGGTGGTTTTTGAGATCTAACAAGAGGCGAAATATAAGGGAAATAAAGAAAGTTTTCTTAACGCAAATTTGTAATTCAGCATAGTGTCAAGGCCGATTTTTCTTCATTTTAGCCGGATTACTTTTCCCCATCTTTTGATATGAATTTTACTCAATTTTTCATAAACTTGCTATAAATTATTGACAAATATATTTCCTGTTTTAATTCCCTGCATCTTCTTTTCTTTCAGCCTGTAACTTTCTCCTTTGATGTTAATCGTCGCACTATGCTGAAGGTCAGCTAAGTCGGGGAGATTACTCTCCCTTTCTCGCCTAAGAACTGTACGTGAGACTTTCACCTCATACAGCTCAAGCATCTCCTAACCCTTGTGTTGGGCAGCAGTTATTTGATTTGGAGTTAGTTGCGTGGTATTGTCTATGACAGTGTGCATGCAAATAGATTAAGTTGGATGTTCTGTTATCTTCGTGGCTTCCATTCTTGTGATGTAGAGGTCTTTCTACTGCATCAGTATTAATGTCAATTGGAAAATTGCAGATAGGACATATGCCTTCTTGGTTATCCCACACTTTCTTGAATTTTCCTGAAAGCTTTCTTAAGCCTTGATTGTATTTGCGTTCAGAATAGTATCCTTTGTCGAGGTAAGGATTTATACCTAATGTTAGTTTGATGTGTCTAACTATCTTTTTATTTGATAAAAGCTTCAGTTGGTTTGTTTCAGTTGAAAATACCCAATGTCTTGCTCCCTTGGTATGCCAGTATTTCCGACTTATCCAGTGATGGGATCTACCTGGGTGTCTTCTCTTGGCCCACTTCCATGTCATACTCCAGATTCTTTTATCCATTTCAGAGAATATTTCTTTGGATACCACGCCTTGATGGTAATTAGACCATCCAGTTATGATTGGGTTAAGAGTTTGGATTAATTTTTCTTGTGTCCAAGGTTTGCCATTCTTAATGACATCACTGATTTTCTCAGTGACTTTCTGAATGGATTTTTTGGATGGTTTGATAAGAAGCTTTCCTTTGTATTTTCTGAAATTCCAGCCTAAAAAGTCAAAACCATCGTTAATATGGGTAATTAGTGTTTTTTCTTCCGATAATTCCAGACCTTTATCCTTTAGGAATATTTTAATCAGTTCTTTGGCTTCTTCCGCTATTTCCTCAGTTTTTGCAGTAACAATGAAGTCATCTGCATACCTTACAAAATTTACGTTATGTTTATCACGTTGAAATTTTGTTATTCTTCCACTTTTTCCGCGATGATATTTATTTGCCAATATACCTTCAATCCCATCTAAGGTCATGTTGGCAAGAATTGGGGATATGATACCACCTTGCGGTGTACCTTTTTTGGTCGGAAAGAGGTTTTGTTTAAAAACGAAGCCTGCTTTAAGGAATTGTTTAAGAACTGATTTGTCCATTGGAATATTGTCAAGTAACCATTGGTGACTAATGTTATCGAAGCAACCTTTTATATCTCCTTCCAGTATCCAGGATGCAGAGAACTTTTGACATGTGCATCCAAATATTTGTTCGCATGCGTCATGTGTACTTCTGAATTTTCTAAATCCAAAGGAGTGTTTGTCTGCCGTAGCTTCTGAAATCGGGTTAAGTGCTAATGCATATAATGATTGCATAGCTCTGTCGTACATGGTTGGGATACCTAAAGGTCGTTTCTTTGACTTCCCATATTTTTCAATATGAACTCTTTTTAATGGTTTGGCTTTATATCTTCTGTTAGTTAGACTAAGGGAGGCTTTCATCTTGGCGTCGGGAGTTTTCCACAATTCACCATCGATTCCTGCCGTTTTCTTACCTTTGTTCTGAATTACCTTTCTGACAGCTAACAATTTGGCGTAGAAAGAGTGGGTTAACAAATAGCTTAATCTTTTAACTAAGTTCCATTTGCCTTTAAAAACCGCTTTCGTAATCCTGACTTGTAGCCTATTAACATGTGTTTCAACTGCTTTCCAATTGATATTGTTCCATCGAAATTTCAGTTGTTTGTTAGTGAGCTTCTCGTTGATTGGTTCAGCTTGTTCACTATAACAGCCAGTCTCTCTGTTTGTTTTATTCCATAAGAGATTGACAGCAAGTGTTTCTGCTTTCTGAATCAGCGTATTTGAATGACTCCCTTTCATAGGACATACTTTCATTCTTACGTTTTGATACCATAGAGTAAGTCAGCATCCTTTCGGATTAGGGCAAATTTGGAACCCTTATACAATTGATTACAAATTGTCATTCGCTTGCTACTCCCTTCCTCTACCCTCTATGTCATTGTTATCCTTTGCAGGATTCCTACCCTAGGGAACATATAGGGCTTACCAAGTTCTATAACATGAATAATTATGAATACCTTAGAAGCCATCTCTAAGCCGAGAGTTCTTTGTCCATTTCCCATTACGTCGAATAAGCCATAATGGTCTGACTCTTCACCTTTTGGTTCAAGTGTATCAGTCTAATTTCACTTGTCACTTGTTACGACTCTTACAATGGTTCACATTACGTTCTTCATAGTATTCTTATCCTAACAGATGATTTAGATTAGACTTCCAAATTTCTCCATATTGTCCTATGAGCTTCACACCTTGACGTTATCATCAACGCATGTCATAGTAGGATTATCCCAAATGGAAGGGATAGCATTTCTGCAATTCATGCTTTAGCTTTCTTGTCGCACAGTCCTATCAAGTACAGCGACCGCTATCACATGGTCCTTAAATATCTCCCCACATTCTCCCAATGACTTATTCGATGTTAAGGTCGTTTGCTTCTTTTCATAACGTCTTGAGATCAGCTGAAATAGGCAGTGATCTCCTTCTTCGTCAAATGGGAGATATTTAGGTATTCAATTATTACTTGCCACAGAAAAATTGAGTTCAGTATTGGAAACGGCTTTTCAAACGACAGTATATTTATATTAAGTTATTCTTTTAATTGGCAAGTTGCTCTTGGGTTTGAATTGCCTTTCGCTAGAGAGGTATTTCTGTATCACACGATGCAAATGTCATAATAAACAAAGGCAAATCTCCATCGAAATTTAACCTAAGTTTGAGACTTCTACGAAAACCTAAAATTGTCCCGTTATTTAGAGTCTATTCGAAAAGTGGTTATCTACTGCAACTTTTACAGTAATAGGATGAACAATAAAGATGAACAATAACAGGATGAAAAACCAAAGCAGCTACTCTGATTATAGACTTATTGTGACTTTTCAACATATATCATAGATTTTCGGCAGACTTTTAAAAACAGAAGGAAGTACATTGATGAAAATCGGAAAGAGAGAAAAAAGAAGAAAACAACATCACCTTATTACTGAAATATTTAAAATTGTGCTATATCTTTTTCTAAAATTAATAAAGCTACTGTTTAGTTTCCCAATTTACTTACTGAAAGCAATGAGGTTATTGTTTAGTTTCTCACTTCATTTACTGAAAGCAATGTGGCGACTATTCAGTCTCTCAATGCATTTACTGAAATCTTTATGGCTACTCTTCAGTTTCTTAATTCACTTACCGCATAGGCTTGTAAAACAATTCCTTAAAAAACCATCAAAACCAGTACTACCCACATTAGCCGAAATTGATGAAATGAACGGATACAAATTTGAAGAGTTTATGAAATGCGTTTATGAACAGTTAGGGTATTCAGTCTATCACACTCCATTTTCAGGTGATCAGGGTGCAGATCTGATTCTGACGTCAAAAGAAAAAACGAGAATCGCTGTTCAGGTCAAACGATACTCGGGTAAGGTATCAAACAGTGCAGTACAGGAAGTTGTAGCTGCAAAAGGCTTTTACAAATGTACCGAAGGCATAGTAGTTACGAATAGTTATTTCACTGATTCTGCCAGAAAATTAGCTGAAGCAAATCTTATTGATTTAGTTGATAGAAATGAACTTGAAAAACTGATTAATACTATCCTGAATTAAGCTTTGAAAATGGATCAAGCTTGAATGTGAACTGCTTGCTTTTGTGTGACCTTTTGTCTGACCTTTTGTGTGACTTCGTTAAGTAACTATCTGCTCATTCTTCCGGTTTAACTAACCTCTAATTAAACCTTAGTTTGACAGATTCTGTTACTTAATACATTATTTTTTACAAAAAACGCCTCGCGTTGATACATCATTTTGTGGAACAGTAAAATATGTTAAAACTCTTTAAACACAAAGAATAAATTTGAATTGTATAAACAAAACCGAAGTCTGAAGTCAATTTATACATTATGAAATATATGTTTTTGTCAATTTTGGGATATTAAATAATATATATATTTTCCGATGTCTTCTATTCTACTCAGTAAAGAATAATTAGATTTAGAAAGGATAGATGGAAAAAATACCCAAAAATAAGAGAACTTTCCAATGGATATATTGTCAGAATTCCATCACAATTTATTATTTTTAGATAGTAACATTGAGTAATATCATCTCAAATGGTATGATATTTATATTAAATTGCTCATTTAATTAGTAAGTCGCCCTCAGATTTGAGTTCCTTTTCACTAGAAAGGTATGTGTGTTGTTAGACTACGCAGATATTATACTAAACCGATGCGTGCCATACTAAACAGAGGTCTGTCGTACTAAAAACGAACATGAGATTCTTTGAATAACATGCACAACCAATGAAAATGCTTGCAGATGGCAGCATTTTCATGCTAAATAGAGGTAAATCTCATAGAAATTTAAACAAAGTCCGAGAATTTCATGAAAACCTAAAATTGCTCTGTGACTTAGAGCCTGTACGAAAAGTGATTATCCACTGTTGCTTTGAAAATATGCAAGATGTAAAACCGAAGCTGATAAAAGAATATTTAGATCGATTGTAATTTTTACAACATTCGATTACTGACTTTTCGGATAGCTCTATTACCTAATAAATCAAAATCAATATCTGTTACCCCTGGCAATGGTACCAATATTCAATACTAATTAGGCATATGATTACATAGTAGGCATATGGTTACATAGCCAAAAATTTCGTGGAGTTGAACTACGTGAACCCACTACGGCTAAGAAAGAAAGTAGATGTGCTCAAAAAAGCAATAAACCCATTTACCGTTATATTTTGGATATTTGCATCTGTGACTGTAGCCTTTACGTTGCTGGTTTTGAGACGAAAGAAGTCACCTTGATGAAAAATAATTTTATTTTTTTCTTTTTATCCTGAATTGGCAAAAATCCTGATCTCAATTGTTCCTGGATGAAGACTCCAACTTTGAATTTGTTTCTTTTACTTAATCATTCCACAATACCAAAATGGAATTGGAATTTATTCAACGTTTAACCTTTTGTATCGCAGGCTGTTGTATTATGAATTAGACTTCCAAATGATTTTGAGTCTGCGAAATCATTTCAGGATACAACAAAATCTAAAATATGTCAGTTTATTATATAAGATCAGTTAAATAATAATATGACACCATCCGTTATAAAATGATGTTCTGTTTTCTATAGTGACGTTCTTTTTCCCTTTATCTAATTGTGAACTCTTACAAAAAATTCATGTGGAATAAACTCCTAAACTATACATTACTATGAGACAGTTAGCGGGAATATGGTTATTTATAGTACTGGGTCTGCTTTTCGGCCTGTTTGTAGATTTGGGGGCTGCAGATCCTGTTGCCTCGGGCGGGGACGTAAATATTTCAGAACTCAGAGCTTTTGACCTGCTCTGCAGATGTGAAACAGGATGTATAGTTAATACGGTTTCTCTTTCTTCTGACGGAAATTATCTTGCAGTTGGGGATTTTAATCATAATGTTTCTCTTTTTAATTTCGAGGGGAAGAAACTCTGGAATTATACTACTGGAGATATTGTTTACACTGTATCGATCTCTCCCGATGGAACTGGCGTAGCTGCAGGAAGCAATGATAAGAAGGTATACTTTTTTAACAGGGAAGGGAAAGTGCTATGGAGTTACAAAACCGGGGGCAACGTGAATTGTGTTGTGATCTCTTCCGATGGTTCATATGTAGCAGCAGGCAGTGACGACGGCAAGATTTACTTCTTTAATAAAGAAGGCAAGCTGTTATGGAATTTCGATTCCGGGGCTTCCGTCCGCAGTATAGCCCTCTCCAGAGAAGGCCCTTACGTTACAGCCGGAGGTTCTAATTATTGCATTTATCTCTTTGACAAAGAAGGGAATAAAATCTGGGAACGAAGGACAGGTAGTGTAATCAATTGTGTATGCATTACTCCACAGGCCCATTATGTGGCTGCCGGAGGGTCCAATTATAATGTATATTTCCTTAACCAGAAAGGAGATTTTTCCTGGATACACAACCCTGCTTACTGGATCAGCAGCGTTTCCCTGACAAACAACGGTTCATATCTGGCAGCAGGAAGTTTTGACGATAAAGTATATCTGTTTAACAGCACAGGCACAAAACTCTGGGATTATAAGGTAAAAGATGATGTCTACAGTGTTGCAATTTCGCCGGATTCATCATTCATTGCAGCCGGAAGCTGGGACGATACGCTTTATGTCCTCGATCTCGATGGGAAGGAATTCTGGAACTACAGTTGCGGAGGAAATATTAATGACGTGTCCATTTCTCGCGATAGCTCGGCCCTTGCTGCAGCGAGTGATAACGGAGCAACATATCTTTTTGAGCGAAATTCCACGGTTTTTGCACGGCTCTTTAAAGATTCGCGTTTCCTTTCAGGAGACGGGCTCGGACTGCCTTTAAAAGAAGGTACGGCAGTAACGGGAGGCATTGAAAATGTAGTTGAGATTGCTTCAGCCTCTTCAGGTAAAGTGCCAGGTGATACAAAAAGTGAAAATGATCATGCTACGGAGAGTTCAGCTTCTACAGAAAGTTCATCAAGGCTTCAGGGACTACTTAATTTCTTTAAATATCCAATATTCCTTTTACTGGCAGTTTTAATAGTGGCGATCTACCTGAAAAACCGAGCCTTTAAAAAACGGGCAAGAGAAGAAACTACGGAAGACTTTGAGAACCTTGATGATGAAAAACACAGGCCTGAAAACTAATAAGAAAATTCGGAAATCTGAAATTTCAGCTCTGGAGGCTTAAACTTCCAGTTCTGCAGATTTAAGTTATGGAATTTGAATTCATTTGGGCTCGGTTAGGGAACAAAAACTAAGAATAGTTTTGAGACAGCCTGTTGACATCTCTTCATTTTCATCCATTTTCTCAATCTTTCTCAATCTCCGCATGGCTCCCATCGCAGAACGGTTTATTTCTGGATTTCCCGCACCTGCAGAGAGTGACCCTGTTTCTGATCTCGTACTGTTTGCCGTCGGCATATTTTATCGGGATGCCCCCACGTACCCATAGAGGACCGTGCTCGCCCTGGTGAAGCCCTTCCACAACAACAATCGATTTTTCAAGCTCAGGATCAATCGTTTTTCCTGTGGCATTGTCAATAATTACCAACCTGCCTGAAGGGCAGTTACTTGCTTCTTCTATAGCAATGTCTCGAGCTTCCGAGTTTTCGGGTTGCTGGACAAGGTTCCATATTTTCCCTGCCTGTGTGCAAAATCCTGCATGGACACATAGATGCTTATTGTCAATAAGAGTCAGCAAAGAGCCAGTGATAACATTAGTTTCACTAAAGGGCGCAAAGTCTCCTGACTCGGTTCCGTCAAAGTGGATCTTTGAATGTGTCCCATCACAGAAAGGCTTATTCCCTGACTGGCCACATCGGCACAGAGCATACCGGTTCCTTATAGGGTATTTCTTGACTTCACGCCATATTAGACGTTCAGTGTCTTCATCTTTACAAATTTCCCAGGTCATAAGAGGAACTCTACCTGTCACCATATATGGACCGTTCTTAAACACAGTGATCTTCATGGAGTCATTGAGTAAATTTGATTTTTTTTCCATTTCTTCGACCATCTTGCAGCCTCCTATGTGTCTCAGTTTCTCACAATTTTCTATGGCAGAATCACCAATCATTTTCAATATTTTCAAAAAAAGATTGTGAAGATTTATCATCTTCATGACAAGAAAATCATAAACTTATGGATTGGCTAAATTATGGATTGGCTAAATTATGGATTGGCTAAATTATGGATTGGCTAAATTATGGATTGGCTAAATTATGGATTGGCTAAATTATGGATTGACTAAATTATGGATTAAGCTTTAAGCGGGATCAAAGCAGTTTCTGTCCTGGCTCTGCCCCAGCCCCGGGTTTGCACTCATAAACATCAGTAATTTTCATAACTGCAAGGGCTTTTGCAGGGAACCTGTCTCCTTTGCTCTTGACCATTTTATACATTTTCTCGTAATCTTCCCCTTCAGTCTTAATCTCAATATCTCCTTTTATCTGGTAGCAGCTTTTGATTTCCGGGCCCCATACATAGATCGCTCCCCTGGGGTTTTCATCAAGATTGTTGCGAGTTTTATTAAAATAGTTGTCTGCGATCCAGATTGTTTCTCCATCTTCCTGTAGGTCACACATGCCTATTGGTATGACATTTGGTTCTCCACCTTTAGATGCAGTTGCAAATGGAAAAATTTTCATCTTTGCAAAGTCTTCCTTCATTTCATCAGTTAACTTCACCATTTATTTCACCCCTTATTGAATTGGTTTTTATTAATATGGTTACAATCCTTATATAACTTTGAAGGTCTCAAATATATAAAAAGTCCCGGTGATTTTTGTTCCTTTTTTGTGGCTATAAGAAAGCGTACTGGAAGGCATAGAAATATCTGCCGGACTCGACAATCTGAGGTCACCTAATCTCAGCTATTGTCATATTTGATAAACAATCCCCACACCCCTTTAACCTCAATCTTTTTTATCGTTTTTAATCTTGAGGATTATTGTATCCTCTTCAAATTGAGTGGAAGTCCCTCAATTTCCGCTCAATGAACTTTTTTCACTGATGAGTTGAGCCAGAGGGGCCATAGATGGTATCTCGAATTTGTTGGCGACTCTATCACATATGTACTGATATGCATTTACACCCAGTTTCTTTGCTGTCTGAACAATCGTCATAAATGTGTCATTTGTTTTTGTTCCTTCCTCTGTTATGGTCTGAAGGCTCACATCCTTTTTTCTGACCTTTGCTCTCGACGCCAGTTTCGCTGCATTGTTATGCAGTGGACTCTCTGGAAAAATCAGCACCTTTAACAGCTATTCCTTGTTCTCCTTCGTTTTGGTGATTCTTTCATCCAGCTGTTCATATCTTGTTTAGAAATATTCAAAAAATAACTTCATGTTTTTACATTGGAAATTGCTTTATAACTTCACTTCCACAAATAATCATCAAATACAATTTTCATTTTTTCCTTGAAGGTCTCACTTTTTAGCCGCAATCTTGTGCCGGGCAAAGAAGGCACCGAGGTGATGTCAGGTCTGTCTCTGGATAATGTCAGCCAGTAGCAGCAGTGTCACCCTGTGAATACGAATTCAACGAACAAAAATAAAGAGGATGAGTAAAGTGAAAATAAAGAAAATATTCAAGTCAATGCTCCTGTTAATTTTCATAACTCTGGCTCTTTTTACTTCAGGCTGCACGGAAAAAAACCTGAGTGCCGAAGATATTGCAACCCAGATGCTGGAGAAACAGGACAGCATTCAAGATTATTCGTATACAATGCATTCTACTTACTACACCGGGGAAAAGGCCATAGAAACCGAATTTAAAACCATATACAAGAAACCTCATATGATTAAGAACTTTATACAGGAACCAGGAAAAGAGGAAGAGACGCTTGTACTTTCAGATGGAGAATTCCGGTGGACCTATACCCCCGGCACAAATACAGTAATGAAAACAAAGCTCCCCAAAACTTCTGAACTAACTAAAAGTGACTATCTGACCCTAATAGGAATTACCCTTAATGATACGAATGTCTCTTTACTGGGAGTTGAGAAACTTGACAATAGGGAAACGTATCTGCTGAAAACAAGTCCTAAAGAAACCGGAGAAAGTGCTGCACAATACTATACAAAAGTCTGGGTAGATAAAGAAACATGGATGCCTCTTAAGTACGAGATGTACGACAGTAGTGGAAACCTGACAGCAAAAGTCGAAATATGGGATCTTAAGGTTAATTCCGGAATTCCAGATTCTGAATTTGTGTTCAATATTCCTGATGGCGCTGAAATAAAAACAACAGGTTAATACTTTCACTCGACTTCCTCAAACCTTTTTTATATTTTTTTCTATCTAAGAGTAATGCCTATTTCCATTTCGAAAATAAATCCCCCTGAAAGGCGAATTACCTTCCACGCAGATATGGACAGTTTCTTTGCGTCTGTTGAGGTAAGAGAGAGGCCAGAACTAAAAGGTCTGCCTGTAGTTGTGGGATCTGACCCAAAAGGAGGCTCAGGAAGGGGAGTTGTAAGCACTTGCTCGTACGAGGCGCGGAAATACGGAATTCACTCCGCAATGCCCATTTCACAGGCTTACAGGCTCTGTCCGAATGCGTTTTTTCTGCCTGTGAACATGAAACTCTACGCAGGCGTTTCGGAAAAAATAATGGAACTTTTGAAAGGATTTGCAGACAGGTTCCAGCAGGTCAGCGTGGATGAAGCCTATCTTGTACCAGGGCCCGAGATCACGAGTTTTGAAGAGGCTGCCCTTTACGCTCTCAGGATCAAGGATGAAGTACAGAAACAGGAAGGAATTACCTGTTCAGTCGGAGTCGGGCCGAATAAGTTAATCGCAAAAATCGCGTCTGGTTTCCAGAAGCCTGATGGGCTTACCGTTGTCAGGCCCGAAGAGGTGAGGAAATTTCTTTTTCCGCTGCCGGTTTCAAAAATTCCCGGAATAGGAGAAAAAACGGCTGATACACTGAAATCGATGGGCTTAAACAGGGTAGAAGAACTTGCAACCTGTGATGTACAGCTTCTTTCTGAAAAGTTCGGAAAAATGGGACTTCGCATGAAGCAACTGGCAAACGGACTTGATTTTGGGGAGGTTCGGGAAAAGGAAAGTGTAAAATCAATCAGCAGGCACGGAACTTTTGCTGAAGACACCAGCGACCCTGTAAAAATCGCCTGTTCTCTTGACCTGCTTGCTGAAAGTGTGCATAAATCCCTTCTCAAAAACAGGTTCCTTTTCAAAACCGTAACCCTTACCGTGCGGTTTGAGGATTTCTCTACCTATACACGCTCAAAAACCATCCCTATCTGGACTTCGGACATCTTTGTGATCAAAAGGACATCCATGCAGCTTCTTTCCGAATTTATAGGGAATCAAAAACTCAGGCTAGTAGGCATAGGAGTCACCAAACTCCGCGAAAGGGACGAAAAGCAAACCCTGATAACGGATTTTTGATAACTTTGAATATTTTTAGTTCAATCTCAAGCCTTTTGAAAAAAGGCTTGAGCGAAAAACCCAAGCAACGACAGGTCGGCGTGATCAACCGGCGCAACGGTTGATCGAAAACTCCTGGCAACGTTTTAATTTGAGTTCCTTATCCCCGCACCCTATCGGCGTGATCAACCGGCGCAACGGTTGCGGGCCAACGGTTTATTTGGAACAGTCGTAATTATATTTTAATAATAGAAAGCCAATTAAGTTTGATGAAAAAAGCTGTAAAGATGACTTTGGCCCTTCTCATAATTGTTGTTCTGACTGTGCTTATTGCTTATGCTACACTTCCTTTTTTAAATTATATTTTTGGGGCCCTGATCCTTTTCGTTATATTTCGTCCTTTATATCATTTTCTCGTAAGAAAACTAAGGCTCCAGAAGCAATTAGCAGCCATACTTGTAATAATAATTTCTATCTTTGTTGTACTGGTCCCTCTTTACTTTCTTTTGAATACAGTCATCGACGAAATTGAACAGCTTTTAGTTAATCAGGCATCTATTCTCACGTCTATTGAGGCTGGAGGCCACTTTTTAACTGATTCTCTCTCAAGGTTGAATATTCCTGTAGATATATTCCAGAAAAAAATTGAAGAAAAAGCAATGGAACTTGCTTCGCGGGCCGTTAATTACACAAGCCTGTTCATTGTGGGGTCAATCCAGAGTATAAGCCAGCAGTCCATCGGGCTATTGATAATGTACTTCATGCTCTATTACCTCTTTACTGGAGAAGACTCGGATTTTATGCGTCAAGTCTCTGTTGCAGTTCCTTTCAATGAAGAAAATACAGCCACTCTTCTGGATGAATTCCGGAGAATGGTTCGGACGACTCTTATCGCCAGCGGGGCAGTTGCTCTTGTCCAGGGTGGAATTCTGACTATAGTATTTGTTATCTTTAATATCCAGGGAGCTTTCCTCTGGGGCTTCATTGCAGCAATTCTATCCTTCTTGCCTGTTGTCGGAGCGCCTGTTGTCTGGGTTCCTGCAACTATTGTCCAGTTTTTCCAGGAAGACTATACTGCAGCGCTTGCTATACTTGCAGCCGGGATTTTTATAAGTGTTATTGACAACTTCCTCAGGCCCATTATCCAGAAAAGAGTTGGAGAAATCCATCCATTTCTGTCCCTGCTTGGGGTTGTTATAGGAGTATCCCTTTTCGGACTGTTAGGAATCGTTATAGGCCCCCTCTTGCTCTCCTACTTTGTTCTGACCGTACAGATGTTTTCCAGAGAATACCTTTCTGGAAAGGAGTGAAAATGTGCAGATCGAAATACTCGGGTGTGAGTCTTTTGGAGCAAGATCTCTTGCCTGCGTTGTAAAGACGGACGATAGGACGATCCTGATCGATCCCGGAGTTGCGCTTGCACGCTTACGTTCAGGCCTGCTTCCCCACCCAATAGAAGTTGCTGCTGCTTTCAGGATAAGAGAAAAAGTTCTTTCTGCATTTGGGCAGGCGACAGATGTTGTTATCAGCCATTTTCACGGTGACCATATGCCAATGAGGGCTGAAGATCCGTATCAGCTCCCGATGGAATCCCTCCCTTCGCTTGACGGGATAAACTTCTGGTGCAAAGGCCCGGAAAAAATCTCAGGTCTGTCTTCAAAGCGGAGGCGTGAACTTTCGGATTTTCTGGGTTTTCCTCTCCCGGCTTCGGAAGGCGTGAAGTCTGGCAATATGGAATTTTCTTCTCCTGTTCCTCATGGTGCCAGAGAAAAAGGCTTCGGGACTGTAATGATGACCCGGATCTGCGAGGGAGATGATGTTTTTGTCCATAGTTCTGACATCCAGCTTCTGGACAGGGAAACCGTCCTTAAGGTGCTTGCCTGGGAACCTACAATTGTTTTTGCCTCAGGCCCTCCTCTTTATCTTTCACACCGCGTTCCTGAGGCAGGAAAACAGGCCTTGGAAAATGCTCTCCTTCTAGCCAGGCGTGTTGATACTCTGATTCTGGACCACCATTTGCTCAGGTCTTTTGAAGGGTACAACTGGTTAAAAGAACTGGATGGAATGGTTGAAACCCGCGTCCTCTGTGCTGCAGAGTTTATGGGAAAGACCCCGAATCTTCTTGAGGCTCAGAGGAAAAACCTTTATGAAAAAATGCCCGTACCTCCGGGCTGGCACGAAGAATATTCAAAAGGTAAAGCAGGTTTTGAAGAATATCTCTGAAAGGCGGCTGGAAGAAATAGAAACACCCCTTTTTCCCTGGAGCATATAGGCTCACAGGTTGGTTTTTAAAATTCCAATTTTATTCGGTCAGGGGACGCCGGTATAATTATTGATATTCTGCATTGGATGCGATTGTCTATATTACACGTGGGTGTAATTGTCTATATTTACGCTTGGGTGTAATTGTCTATATTCTTAATTTGTTCAGAGTGCTGTTCATAGTAGTCATAGAGTTCTTTTCCCCAGGCCAGAGCTCCTGGCTCAAAGCAGATCACATATTTTCGGTCAAAGACCGTGCTTTTCGGGAAAAGGGCCAATGCCATAAAATTATCCGCGGCTACAACCGCAGATATCCTTTCGCAGTCCGTGCAGACAAAAAGTTTAGCATTTTCCTTTTTCAGGTATTGTTCGGTCTGTTCCCTGTAATCTTCGATCCATCTTTTCAGGATGGACTCGGGGAGTAACAGCGATATAGGGATTCCTTTTTCGGCAATTTCCAGGTAAAAAGAAGGGAAAAGCGGGTGGAAATATGAAATTGCAACCCTTAGCTCTTTTGCCATCCGGACATTTCTGACGTATTCCGGGATCATCTCAAACATATAGTCTACCTGAGGTTCGATTATAGTGCAGTGCCCAAGCTCGCAAATTCTTTGCAGGAGAAAAGGTGGAATCTCATTCACTTCCCTTTCTGCCCAGTAATTCGCGTTCTCTTCTAGAACAGCAAGCGTGTCCACAAGAGGCTTCATCTTCTCAACCACAACTCTGCCTATCTCGCTAAGCTTATAGAGGTTTTTTTCCTGGACTATCAGGTGCTGCTCTTTGAGCTTTTTTACCTGGGGCTGGACTGCGGTTGCACTGGCACTGAGAGCTTTTTTTATTGTTTCAATATCCTTTGGTCCTTCAAGCAGAAGAAGCAGTACATTCTTTCTTTTTTCAGAGAGGAGGATCAGATCGAGTAGATTGTTTTCCATATTATGCACCTTGACCGACTGCCTGCAGGCTTGTAAATGTATAGATGTTTCGTAAATTAGAAGAAGATTCGCAATAAGGAATCTTCACACTAAAAACTGGATTATACTAATGTTAGCATGAAAATGCTGCCATCTGCAAACATTTTCATTGTTTGTGCATGTTATTCAAAGAGTATCATGTTCGTTTAGCATGAAAATACTGCCATCTGCAAGCATTTTCATTGTTTGTGCATGTTATTCAAAGAGTATCATGTTCGTTTTCTATAAAGTTCGTTTTCTATAAAGTTCGTTTTCTATAAAATTTGAAAATTTATAGTTAATATATTTTTCTCTTAAATTTATGAACGTAGTGCATTTTTATCCATTTTTTTCCAAGTAAGTGCTTTTTTCCTGAGAAAAACTCAACTCAGAAACTCAATTTCAAAATGCATATTTGTTCAACGAATTATGTTTATTGAGGTGAAACTCCCAAATCGAGCTACCCAAATTTCACTCTGGAACTTAGAGATCAGGTTAATGGATTCCAGAAACCATTGATAATAATCCCATAAAATTTGGAAACCAAATAATTAGCATGAAAATGCTGCCATCTGCAAGCATTTTCATTGGCTGTGCATGTTATTCAAAGAATATCATGTTTGTTTTTTAAGGAATTAGTTTGCTGCGAAGAATAGATATTTGTCATTAAGAGATACTGTTAATATGAATTAATATGAATTACTTTTTAAACTTTCAGAACAGTTTCGCTGAGCCGTCATTATAGGCTTTATAGTACTTACTATAGTACACATTGTCCAGCCAATATGATTTACTTCCGGTTCCAAAAAATTTAGCAACTTTGGTTTCTGCGTTTTCATATCCATCTACTTGATGTCCAGGAATAATGAGAACACTGTCATCGTGGTGGGCATTTGAAACGACGTTTCCATTTGGTAGTTTCCAGAGCCGTAAATGATAGCCACCGAGAAGTCTGTATTTATTGTCTGCCATTCCGTCTCCAGCAACCCAATTTCCATTAGGATATGATATATAATGAGTGTATTCTACGGGATTGTCAATCCATTTTTTCTTAAGGATCGTATTTTTAACTGTCTTTAGACTTTTCTGTTTCCATATTAAATTTATGGGGTCTGCCACTACGTAATAAGTATTCTGTCCCGAGGTAATCTTTGAGAAAGTCCATTGGGGGTAGGAAATAGAGGCTAAAGAAGAACTGTTCCACCACTCAAAAGGATCATTGCTAGTTGTAATCACTACAGATTTTTGGGTTACAAATTCTTTCTTATCTCCTGGTTTCAGTTTCAAACTATCGCTTTTTGTACTAAGAGCGATCTCTTTTCCGTCAGAGACTGGAAAAGTCTGAGATCTTGTTAGTTCATTTTCCTTAAATTTAGACTTAAGTCCTATTCCCGAATAAGTTTCAGTGATTTTGAGTGTGCCATCTGTTTTATAATCATAAACCGTTGTCACTTCAACTTCCATGGTATGAGACTGTTGCCATTCACTCCATTGTAAATCATCAACAGATTTCTGTTCACTCTCTTCTTTCTCTGTGACTGGTTCTTCCGAAGTGGCATTTGCCACCGGGCCAAGCACTATCCCAAAAAACAGGGCCACTAAAAGCATAACTATAAGCTTTAATCTTTTGTTCTTGTTCATTTGCTCTACTCCGGGTAATTTCATAGAGTGATATGAATAAAGAGCTAGTCTTTTATAGAAACTTGGACACGTATATAACTTTACTAATTTCTCATTTCGTATATATTTATATACTATCAATTGCAGCATTTCGAGAACTTGCAGTCCTTTTCATTGCCTGAGTCCTGTCTCGGGAAGACGGTGTCCTTTTCGCTACGCTGCACTTCGCTCAAAAGGACTGTTTTCGGGAAAGTTTCAAAATTGTATTGTCACGCACGCAGTGTGGCCTTTCAGAAAAAATTAAAAAACATGACAAGTATTTTTGTTTTTTAAAAAACATACATGATATTCTTCGAAAAATGAAGTAACTATTCAGCGTAGGAAAAACACTCTCAATAGGCATCTTCTTAAATTTAAAATGGGCAAAATTCTATTGTCCAATTTTTCATAACTGTTGTTACTGATCGCGCTTTTTGGTTTTATACAGTTGGTAATTCTATGCTTATGAAACATTAAAATCAATAGCAATAAACCTGTTTTTTGTACGCTGAATAGATGCCAATAAATTACCATTTTTCTTGTATTTTTCCTATATGGGAGAAGAGAATCAAACCATTAAAGTAATCAATACAGGTTAAAACAACACAAAGAGTCATTGTTTAAAAACCGGATTCAAGATGTATATCTAAAATATTTTTTTATAAAAATATTATTTGACTTGATGAAGTTAGTTGTTATTTGTTTCATGAAACTATATTTATAACGGAAAAATTATACTTCACGGTTGGGCGTGGAAAGGAAATGTGACAAAGTCAAGATAGAAAGCCCGTTTAAATAAGCTGGAATTGATCTCGATAAAAAACTACCCCTGAAAATAATCTGATTCCAAAAAAATAATCTGATTCCGATTACTTATTTTCCCAATAATGATAAACGTAATCGGAATAGGCGTGAAATCTTTAAAAAGCAACTTTCAAATTATTTCTGGACTTTCGCGAAGTATTTATCGATTTCTTCCCAGTCGATTATATTCCAGAATCCTTCAATGAACTTACCTCTATTGTTTTTGTAATCGACATAGTAAGCATGCTCCCACACATCGAGCGCCATGAGGATAGGGTAATCCGGAGCTATATTTACATTGTGCTTTTCGATCTGCATTATCATAAGTCTATTTGTATCATTACAGAAGGTTAAGGCTGCCCATCCGGAACCCTCAACGCTTGATGCAACCTGGGTAAACTCCTTTTTAAACCTGTCAAAACTTCCAAAGTTATCTTTGATCACCTCGGCCAGTTCACCCACGGCCTCTTTGCTCGCATTGCTCTCAGGGGTCATCTCCCACCAGAAGTAATTGTGAAGGATATGTCCACCCAGGTTGAAAGACAGGGCTTTTGCAGTTGCCTTGTAATCAAAGTCAGTTCCTTCTTTCCTTGCCTTGTCCATCATTTCTATAGCTGCATTTGCGTTAGTAACATAAGCCTGGTGGTGCTTGTCATGATGTAACTTGAGTTGTTCTTCGGAAATATAAGGTGCCAGGTCGTCATATCCATATTTCAAATCCGGTAATTTGTATAATCCTTTATCCATGTTGTTTTACCCTCTTACTGATCGCCGGTTTTGCAAAATTTGTTTGAAACTTAATCTGAAATTTAATTTGTTTGAAGCTCATGTATCGAACTCAAGCTTTAAGACTCGGTTCAATAAAACTCCATTACAAATTCTGCTAACCAGTTCTCCCCTTAACGATATTAACAGAAATCTGTCACTTAAACGATTCTGCTTAAGGCAATTCTAAGGTGAATCTAAAGTGACTCAAAGGTCACTATGCCTTTTTATCTCGTCAATTACATACTAAATTGCCGCATGACAATTCCAGATGTAAAATATAGTTATACGCCACATCTATTTAAAGGTAAAAGATGAAAACTAATAAAATATTTTTGTAATTATTCATCTGGGATTAATATTAAAATTTTGAATATTAAAATAACGATGATTATTTTCTTATGTTTCCAGTACTTAGCAAATTTATATATACCAGAACATTTCGCTACAAAATACAGAATTAAAAATTAATAAATGAAATTTTTGTTAACATTTATAGTTTCCAGTACTGGAGTACCATAAATTTTGTAAGAGAGGCAAAACTCAATTGAATTAATACAAAGCTGCAAGAATATATCTGCATTGAATTATATAATTAACAGCGGCTCAAAAACGTATTTTAAAATTAGGCTCAAAAACGTATTTTAAAGTTAATAAGTACATCCATTAGCTTCCTGTTGGGATTTTTTGGGATAATTGGTACCTAATTATGGGTTTCATTAATTGTTCTGAATCTGTAGTTTAAATTAAATTTATTGATAATCGTTTTTAGGATCTAGAGTAAATAGGGGATGATGGGAGTGACAGTAGAAGAAAACCTGCAACTGATGGTGACTCTGGATGATGCATGGAATTCACAGGACTGGGATACCTTCAAGAAACGTCATGCTGAAGAAGTTGCTGTGTACTGGCCGGGTCAACCGGAACCGACAAGAGGAAAAAATGCACATCATGAAGAAGCCGTGCAATTTTTTCAGACATTTCCGGACAACCATGTCGAGAACAGGCCGTATAAGGTGCTTTTTGGCCAGGGCGACTGGACATGTTCAGTAGCCACATTCACAGGTACCATGAAAGGACCTATGAAAGGGTCCAATGGAAAAGAAATCCAGCCTACTAATAAGAAATTCAAAGTGGAATTCTGTACAGTTGCTCACTGGAAAGATGGTGAGATCATCGAAGAGAAGCTTTTCTATGACCTTGTGGGATTGATGAAGCAGATTGGCCTGATGTGAGGAAAAAATAATCATTTATTCAAATCTACCCTGGAGTTTCTGGTATTTTCTGTTTTTGATATTTCTTCATTTTTTATTTCTCCTATTCTGGCAGATTTTTGCAAGTCCATTCAATTAAACATATATATTTTAACAGTTTTCTTCTTTAATTAAGGGAGAAAGCAAATGGTAAATACACTTTCCCACCTGGGGATCGGTCTTCTGATTGCCCTAGCCTTTGGCTTCAAAGGAAAAAAACGAAATTCTCTCGGGTTTCTGGCAATCCTTCCTGACCTGGATTTTATCCCATACATCCTGTTTGCTCTCATCAGCGGCAGTGTAAGCCACGAGACACGAAACCAGCTCTTCTACCTGCTTGGCCACAGGGAATTCCTGCACTCAATCCTCTTCATCCTGCTTGTCACACTTTTCATCTGGTTTAAAACAAAAGACCACCTGTTCACAGCAGCCGGCTTTGCAGCCATATTTTCCCACATCTACCTTGATTATGTGACAAGCTGGAAAATGCGTCCCTTCTACCCTTTCAGTACCGAGACGTCTACTCTCGGAGCTATTTATTTCTTCGATCCTCTGGCAAATATTCTTCCCCTGCTGCCCGTTTTCGTTTTAGTTATAGCATACATGAAAAGCCGCGGAAAATGGAAAGGAAAATTCAATGATTTCTGTGCCTTTGTCACGAAAAAACGGAGTAAACTCTATCCCGCGCTTTTAATTGTGCTTTTGGTATGGCTTGCAGTCCTGCCGGTGGTAAAATTATTTTTTGTGAATTATATTTCCGGCGCTGAAGGCGCAAAAATCAGCTATCAGGACACCTATCCGTCTTCTGTAGGGAAGTTTATTTCCGCGTATTCGTATAACTCCACTCATTACAGGATTATGGAAGTTAGCTACTGGTCCGGGATCGAAAGAAACAATTACATCGAAAAAGTCAACGTGATCGGCGCTGTTCCGGATGCCTCCGTGTATATTGAAAGAACCGGAAAACTTTATAGTACAGCCGTTCCTCAGGAAATCGATTATCCTGTTTACAGCGTTTCGGAAGAAAATGGCTCGGTAACTGTTACGCTGAGCGATGCAAGGGATCAGTATGTTAAATACTGGGCTTATTTCAAAGCGGTTTACAGGTTCGTTTTTGAGAAGGAAAGCGAGGAATATATTGCTTATGCAAGTGAACCGGGGGAAAGGGAGAAAAGATTGGAGAAGAATTGGTTTGAGTAAAAAACCTATAGAAACATAACAATTTTTGAATATTTTTAGGTCCTTCGTTTTTTTGTGGATAATAACCCCTAGTGCATCGACCCTTATTTTAATATATAATTAAACATTATATTAATTATATAACATTGCTTATGCCTCGTATAAGTCATCGTCCTAAATGAGGAAATTAAGATAGTGTCGAGTCAATCATCAAGGATTCAATGGCTCTGAATAATTGCAATTGATTTTATACGACATTTTGCGGTTGACTCGACAATAGTGATTATTTCCTATGTTGAAAAACCAGGTATTCAGGCAATTGGAAATGTTTAACGCTTCGTGGCTGAATATCATCGAAAGTTTTTTCAGTAAAATGGTGAGAGGCGTGTTGAGATGAATAAAAATATACTCAATAACAAAATTAAAAGAACAATTTAGTCAATATATACCCCAGTTTAACGAGATCCCTCTTTTAGAAAACAAAACTGTTTAACAGTCCCCGAGAATCTGCAGTACGATTCTTCTTACTTTTTCAATCCTGTCAAAGTTAATGTACACAATCTGTTGCCAGGTTCCAAGAGTAAGGTTTTTTTCAACAAAAGGCACTGTAAGGCTCGGACCGATAAGCATAGCTCTTAAATGCGAGCCTCCATTATAATCTCCCCAAGTTTCGTGATGGTGATAGTCCCTGTCAAGAGGAATTAGCTGATCAAGCGTTTCAGAGACGTCTTTTGAGAGATTAGGCTCAAATTCCATCGTGGTTATTGCTCCGGTTGACCCAATACAAAAGATCGTAACCGTTCCATTTCTTATTTTTGATTTTCTTATTTCTTCTGAGATTATTTTGGTAATATCAACAATTCCGCAGTCCTCTTTTCCGGTTACAGAGATATCCCTTGTTTCCACTGGCATGAAAAGATGATTGGTGAGTTGTATTGATAAATTTTTCTAAGTATCTGAGAAATCTCCTGTTAGTCTTGCTATTTTGCACTGCTTCTAAAGAGTAGAATCGATGCAAAAATCAGGAAAAAGTATGGAGATATCCATTTTTTGATTATATAACGCCAATTGCATTAACTTTCACTCTTGAAGCTAATTTGGCGACCCTGTTTTGTTTCACTGCTCGCGCTGGTTTCAGTGTTCGTTCTGGTTTCACTATTCGCGCTGGTTTCACTATTCGCGCTGGTTTCACTATTCGCGCTGGTATTAGCTTTGCTGGTTTCATTATTCTTGCTGGTTTCGAGAGCCTGGCTGTTTTCGAGAGCCTGACTGTTTTCGAGAGTCTGGCTTGTTCCATGTCCCTCTTGGCCTCCAAGGTCTAGTTGACCATCGGGGTAACCTTCATCATAACCGTGTATGTAACCTTCGTTATAGCTACTATTCTCACCTAAGCCACCTTTTACATCATAATATTTGCCATTGAAAGCAGTCTGATAGCTGTCTCGGTAGCCATCTTCGTAGCCATGCTGGTAGTCGGGAGACCTCATGCCCGACATTCTTACTCCTAGTATCAAAGTTAGTATGACAAAGACTGCCAGCAAAACTACACTCACTTTAATCCAGTTTCTATTATTCGATTCGTTTATCAATCAACTTTCCCTCGGCAGATTATTAATAATAGATATTCACACTTATTTCTCTAAATAATATTAAGTAAATAATATTAAGTAGTATTATTATGTCAATTCCGGGCAAAATCTTTTAGGTTATATACAGAAGATTTACATGTGTTTAAAGGTCTTATAAAGAGCTAGTTTGTTTTGTGTTACTTCTTAATGTGTATATTTCTTTTGATTTTATTCTCTTAACCAGCTCATTTATATCTGTTTAAATCTTATTTTTTAATATAAGTTATGAAATAAAATCATACTGGTAATTTTGATCTGGAATTCCAGGACATCAGAATATCCACCAAAAGCTTCAAATTCTGGAATTAACTCATGAAATAGCTTAATTAATTCTAATTAAATTATCCTGTATATGAATTTTTATTTTTTTGTTTAATGGTTATGACAAAAGTACTTGTAGCAAGTGCCTTTAAGAATAATATCTACCCTACATTTTATGGACTCAGTACCAAAATCCAGTGATAAACGTGAAATTGAAAATCACTAGATTTTATAATTGGTTATAATCCATTAAATACGTCCTCTCGATGGAAGTCTTTCGATATCAAATATTGAGTTTGATTGAAGAACGAATTCTTCCTGCAAGTTCATGATTTCAATCGAAAAATACAAAAATCACTAGATTTTGGACCAGAGTCATTTTATGTCTTTAATTCTAAAAATATAAGGCATGCGAATGTAAGGAGTAAATAAAAAACCTTTGTTTTTGGGCGAAAAGATATTATGCCAGTACAGCAGGACTTTATGTTGATATTGCAGGATTCGATGTCACTCTTGCAGGATTTTAGTCCACTCCTGTGGAATTTTAGTCCACTCCTGTGGAATTTTAATCCACTCCTGCAGGATTCTCTATCAACAGCAGGACTCAAGGCGGGAGAGTATGAAATATAGTACTGTTATTTTTGATTTTGATTACACATTAGCCGATGCAACGAGTGGTATTGTGTCAAGTTTCAATTATGCCTTCAGCAAGCTGGACATTCCCTGCTTTGACCGTGAAAGTATAAAAAAAACTGTTGGACTACCACTCGACAAAGCATTTATTCAGCTAACAAAGAACGAAAACGAAGTTTTGATAAATCAGTTTCTAAGCTTGTTTCGGGAAAAGGCTAACGAGGTAATGTCCAGAGATACAGTGCTGTATGCCGACACAGTAAATACTTTAGAACGATTAAAACGGAGTGGGCTCAATACAGGTATTGTAACCACAAAATATCATTTTAGAATCGATGAGACCTTAAACATGCATGGGGTCCTGGATTTAATAGATATTATTGTTGGAGGAGAGGATGTTAAAGTCCCCAAACCGTCTCCAGAAGGATTATTCCTTGCAATTGACAGCCTTAGTGAACAACTTGATAATGTGCTATATATTGGAGATAGTCTGATTGATGCTAAAACGGCCCTGGCAGCAAATGTTGATTTTGCGGCTGTGACAACAGGAACGACAATGGGAACTGAGTTTTTACAATATCCTTATGTAAAGATAGTGAAAAGTTTGTCCGAACTTTTTAATGAGTAAAGACTATTTCTTTTATTTTTGGATCAGCGTATACTTAAAATAACGTAGTCCCAACATTCAGCTGCGGATACACTGCAGACAGGAGAAGAAGAATGCAGAGTTTTGTATCAGGCGTACAAAACCTGGCTGAGAGTGTAGGTGCTCCAATTGAGGCCACAGAAGTGGCCCTGTAACCGTAATTGAAACGCTAAGAACCATGAACCCGAAAGTTATGTAATCCCTTTTGCCAGGCGAGGAGAAAATGAAGGACGTGATGTCCGGCATAGATGCGGTAGGTTATCAGGTCATGGAGAGGGCTGATCCCTTAAAAAACCGGGTGATAAGTAACCTTGTAAGGTTAGTAAACCCTACAAGCCTTCCTGGAATTACAGGACTCTTTACTGAGGACGATCTGGACAGCGTCAATGAACATGCTAAAAAACGGGTATATTCTGCCTTTTGGGCAGTTGTGGGAAAAAGGCTTAACAATTGGAACAGTCCCTACCCCAGTGAATAAAATCATTTTGATGCTCAGGGATACAATAATTGCAGGTGAGGCAAAGCCAGGCTTTATTGTAGGCCACAGTATCTCTATTGAGGACGCGACTGCCGCCTACAGGGAGTTTTCTCAGCGTGCAGAAGGTTATACGAAAGTGGCAATTAAATATGAATATTAAAAAATTTAGATATAACTACCATGAATATAAGTTTAAAGTTAATAATTATGAACAGTGAGGTTTTTAAAACTCATTTTTCATTTTCCCGGGCTAATGAATGTAAAATGTCTCTCTATATGGTTTTGAATGATCTTATGGGATCTAAGTTTCTAATAAATATGAAGTTCATGAGAAAGGCTCTGAGACAGTTTTTATCCATTCTCATAAATAATAAATACAATGGATTTTATTTGTATAATTGTATGAGCCAATCTGATAATGAATTTTAAATAACGCTTGTCTTTATGCTGATGAATCAATCTGAAACAAAGTGTTTGAAACGAACCGAGCAAAATAAATATATTATTGAAGTTACAACTTATTGATTATATTATGTCAGTTGAAAACCAAAATGAGACTGTTTGCCCAAATCCTGAATGTAAGTATTATCTCAGGATAGAAGGGAAAGCTATTATAAAACGAGGAAAGTATAAAACCGGCCATCAGCGGTACTACTGTAAGCACTGTGGAAAATTTTTTATGGATACGAAAGGTACCGCTGTTTATCGCAAGCATCTATCTGCAGATGAGATAAGACTGATATATCGGCTATTCCTTGAAAAAAACGGGATAAGAAGTATTGAACGAATAACAGGGCATCATAGGGATACAATAAGCCACTTGATAAAAGACACAGTAAAGAACCAGAAAACGGAAGAATACTTTGTCAAGCAGATCGGGCTTACAGCCAGTGAATGTGAAAAATTATGGGGACTTCTTGAAAAAAAAAGAGAAACTTCTCGAAATAAACTCTGAAATAGCAGTCATATGTTTATTTTCCTGAGTATAGGCAGACCGATGCATAGTGTCCGAAAGTATATAGCCTTGCAAAAAGAAATATCCGACACTTATGGAAGCATTTAGGGCTTACCAAGTTTCTATACTGCATAATGTGAATACCTTAGAAGCTATCTATAAACCGAGAATCATTTGTCCACTTGCCATAATGTCCGCAGACACATTACAGCCTGATTTCGTACCTTTTGGTTTAAGCATCAACCTGTTTTCGCTTATTCCACTTCACGATTCTTACGATGGTTCACTTTACGTTCTTCATAGGGGTTCACCCTACGTTCTTCATAGTATTCTTATCCTGACCAATTATCAAAGCCAGATTCCTTGAGTTATTGATATTGTCATGTGAACTTCACAAAAAAGTTACCATTTGTGAATGTCACACTAAGATTACCTCAAATGGAAAAGGTAGCCTATAACGCAATTCATAGTATAGCTTCTTGTCGCACCTGCAGAATGTGGGATTCTATTTATCAACAACATTTATCAACATTTGTCAACAGTTTATATTTATTTCATAAATACTCCGTTGCTTGCAGCGGAGTGCGTTAGTGCAAATTTGATTTCTAAATGCAAGCAGTCTGACGGTTCTTACTCCCGAAAGTAATTCTATGTTGACAAAAGATATATATGATAGATATAATTTCTGTATTTCATTTTTCAAAAGAAATTACAGCAGGCAGTAGAAGATAGATAGCATGGTCAGAAATGGGGAGTACAAAAGGGAAGCAGGCGAGCAAAATAAAGATCTTTTAACCATCGCTTTCAAAACCACAATTCCTGTGCTTCTTGGGTACATACCTCTTGGAATGGCTTTTGGGTTTCTTCTTGACGGTGCAGGATATCACTGGATCTATGCTTTTATTATGAGCCTTTTTGTCTACGCAGGTTCTGGCCAGTTTCTGGCAGTAGCTTTACTTTCTGCCGGCGCAGGACTAACTGAGTTTGCCATAGCCACATTACTTCTGAATTTCAGGCATGCTTTTTACGGTTTGTCCCTGCTTGAGAAGTTTTCCGGTATCGGAAAGGTTAAACCTTATCTTATCTTTGCACTAACCGACGAGACATATGCTCTCCTGACCACAACAGATGTCCCGCAGGGCAGCTCAAAATCAAAGTTTTACTTTTATATTGCAGCCCTTGACCACCTCTACTGGATCGCAGGTTCAGTTATGGGAGCTGCACTTGGTTCTGTACTGGATCTTAATCTTGAAGGCATGAGTTTCGTTCTGACCGCGCTATTTGTAGTGTTGACCATAGAGCAATATTTCAGTTCAGAGGCGCGTTTTCCCTTCATAGCCGCAGTTGGTGCGGGGGCCCTGTCTCTTATTCTGTTCAGCTCTGACAACATGTTGCTTGCTTCAATCATTCTTGGGACTCTGATTCTGATTGGCAGGGAAAAGTCAATGCAGAGAGCACAAAGAAAGCAGAAAACACAGGAAACATAGGAAACGGAGAAAACACAGGAAACGGAGAAAACACAGGAAACGGAGAAAACACAGGAAACGGAGAAAACACAGGAAACGGAGAAAACACAGGAAACGGAGAAAACACAGGAAACGGAGAAAACACAGGAAACGGAGAAAACACAGAAAATGCAGGGCATTTCACAAATAAAGAAAGAAATTCGGTTGATTAATACATCCATGCAGTCTGTTGAAGATAAAATAAAGGAGGAAAACTGATGCTGAGCGCTCTTCAAATGTTCATTACCATTGCAGTCATAGCGCTTGCAACCTTTGCAACCAGAGCTCTTCCATTCCTGTTTTTTGGCTCAAGGGAACCCCCTGAAATGCTTGCGGTTATTGAAAAAAACCTGCCTCCTATGATTCTCCTGCTGCTTGTTATCTACTGCTTAAAAGACGTTCAATGGCTTACAGCTCCTTACGGGATTCCGGAATTTGTCACCACAGGTGTCGTTGCCGGGCTGCATTTCTGGAAAAGAAATGCCATGCTTAGCATCTTTATAGGAACAGCGCTTTATATGGTACTCGTGCAGTTCAACGTTTTTTCATTTCTCTGAATTTTTCTCCTGTCTTTCATTGATCCAGTTTTCTTGCCTGTATTTGATAAAAATCTCCTGTTTTCTCTGGTACAGGTATGTTTCCAAATTATTTACATCTCAAGGTTCGGTTAAAGCTGCAATCTTTAAAAAGCCGAAATCTATTAAAAAAGCCAACTGAAAAAAGACAAAAATATTTATATAGGTCAATAATAATGCCTTTGCATAAGTGACCTTATATGAATGATAAAAAAATCGATGTGTCTTTACTAAAAAGTAAAGGATTTCTGCCTCAGAGGCAGGAAAACATGTTTTCAATGCGTCTGAAGGTCGTGAGTGGGAATCTGGATGTCGAAAAACTGCGGGCAATTGCAGATGCAGCCGAGAAGTATGGCTCTGGCTATGTTCACATAACCTCAAGGCAGCAGATTGAGGTTCCTTTTGTTAAACTTGAAGATGCGGAAGCAGCAAACAACGAACTTGAAAAGCAGGGTATTTTTGGAGGCTCTGCCGGAAAAAGGGTAAGAGCCGTGGTTGCCTGCCAGGGAGATAGGGTCTGTAGAAACGGGTTAATTAACTGCGAAAGCATAGCTTGCAAGATCGATGAAAAATACTTTGGGGAAGCTGTCCCTAAAAAACTCAAGATTGCAGTAACAGGCTGCCCTTCAGCATGTGTAAGACCTCAGGAAAATGATTTTGGAGTCATGGGTACTGTAAGTCCCAAAACCGTCGAAGAAAATTGCGTCGGCTGCAAGCGCTGTGAAAAGGCTTGTAAAGTGGGAGCAATAAAAGTCCAGGAAGATAAAGCTTCTATAGATACTGAAAAGTGCATCCTCTGCGGGGCATGTATTGCAGCCTGCCGGAAAGATGCCCTGAGAGCAGAAAAAACCGGATGCACGATCTTCGTTGGAGGCAAGGCCGGACGCCAACCCATGCAGGGGATAAAGCTTCTTGAGCTTGCAGACGAAGAGCAGCTTTTCTCAGTCCTTGAAAAAACCTTTGAGTACTACAGGAGAGAAGGTCTTGACGGGGAGAGATTAGGAGAGCTCATTGAAAGGCTCGGTATTGATAAGTACAGGGAAGAAGTCCTTTCCTGAGCTTTGTAGAAATTCGTAGTTTCAGCTTAAATGAACTTACAATTTCTTTGTTTATTTTGTACCATCACTCTTAATTTTATTTTTTTTATTGATCTTCATCTCTTCTTTTTCTTCTGGTTTCTTGTATCCTCTTCAAATTTTATGGGCAAGAGTAAATTTCATGTATTTGATGAAAATTTAATAATTAAACCAAGTTTAAAAAACAACCTCAAGTGATACATTCAACTTTTCAACTGGATTATAAAATTGTGCACATTTTTTGAGTTGGAAAATTCGACATTGAATTTGAATATGATACGATTTATTTTGTTTAATGGTGTATTAATGATAAGCATATGATAAACATCAGATTTTTAATGATAGACAGTAATTCTTGTCGAATAAAAGAAGCTTTGAGCCTTTCCAGAAGGGGGAAAGGACTTTAATCTTTGAGGAAATATTTTATCCGATATATAGCTGGATTATTTCATATTCCCAAAGAGAAAAACAATCATGTTATGCCTTCGTAACTCTTTCCCAAATCTTACTAAAAATTTTTCTTTTTGTGTGCAGCCTTCTTTGAGTTACAGGTCAATACCTGTAAGTACACTCAGTCAGACTTGGCTTCCATTTAACGGAAGCTATATTTATAAGTTTAATATCAGTATGTTTGATATTTCATATTTAATATTTGTAAGCTTAATATCAGTATATTTAATATTTGCAGGTTTAATATTTTATTTAACATGGGTTTGATTATAATTTAAACTCAGACTTAATAATCATTTAAAACGCGCTTAACTTTAACCGCATATAACTATAATCGCACTTTACTTTAGTTGCAATTCGCTGCAACAGCACTTTACTTAAGGAGTAATCGATTGAAATCATGCATAAGCGCAATTAACAATCAGAGATTTCTACATGTAAATCATACTCAGGAGCAGTAATCAATGAAACGAAAGTGGGAACGGGATTTGGGACTTCAGGGACGGATGATTTTCACGATGTTTCTTCTGGCAGCAGTTTACTTTTTTTTCCTGTTGTTTCTTTCGTACAACGGGACTCCGCCAGTGTTTATGATGCTTTTTGTAGGTTCTTTCATGGCTATCCAGTACTTTTACTCGGATAAACTGGTGCTGTGGTCAACAGGCGCACAAATCGTTTCTGAAAGCGAGGCCCCACAATTACATGGGATAATTACGCGTCTCTGCGCAATAGCTGACCTCCCGAAACCTAAGGTGGCAATTGTCAGGACTCAGGTCCCGAATGCTTTTGCAACAGGCCGAAACCAGAACAACGCTGTTGTTGCAGTTACAACAGGAATTATGGACAAACTATCTCCAGCCGAACTCGAGGCCGTGCTTGCTCACGAACTTACCCATGTCAAGAACAGGGATATGGCTATCATGACAATTGCCAGTTTTATCTCAACGCTGGCTTTTTACTTTGTTCGTTACAGCCTCTACTTTGGAGATATGGGAGGAGACAGGAGAAAAGAAGGCGGAGGCATTTTGCTTGTTTGGTTAGTTTCACTTGCAGTCTGGGCTGTTAGTTTCCTACTTATTCGAGCCCTTTCCCGCTACAGGGAATATGCCGCAGACAGGGGCGCAGCCATTATTACCGGACAGCCGTCGGACCTTGCATCGGCCCTAATGAAGATCAGTGGCGTCATGTCCAGAGTCCCGAGTGAAGACCTCAGGTCAGTAGAGGGGATGAATGCCTTTTTTATCATCCCTGCAATCTCAGGTTCTTCCATAATGGACATTTTTTCCACTCACCCTTCTGTGGAAAAAAGAATAGCCAAACTTGAAAAGATGCAGCAGGATCTGGGCTAACCTGGTGTACTGGCAAAATCCTGGTCACAGGATTAATCCCATTTACAGGACTAATCCCATTTACAGGACTAATCCAGGTCATAAAATATTAGTTAACAGAAACAAATTCATAGCACGAATTAAGAACATGACTTAAAAAGGAGAAACTAAATGGGTCTTCGCGATTTAGTGGACGCCGTTCTAGGGAAGAGTGCGCTTCCGAAAGCAAAAAGTGAGAAACTATTTGCAATGTCTACAGCCAGTATTACTCTGGAAAGCAATCTTGGCCTGAAGCCTTCAGGATCGGCAGGAATCTGTTTTAAGCCAATAGGGGCTTCAGCGTACGAATCTGCGCGAAAGGAAATTCAGGAGCTTCTGGAGTATAGTTCAAAGGAAACAGAAACCGAGTTCAGGCTGGAAAAAGATGAGTTCAATTTCCTGTGGGCTATTTTTAAAGACCCGGATTTAGAAGATCTTGTTGCAAACATTCACCTTGTAAGTGAAACCCTTGAAGAACACGGCTTTGGCGGGCAGCTTCTCTGTGCCATTTACAGGTTTGACAGCGAACCCGAAGCCGGAAAATCCAGCCGTGGAGAAACCGTTTACTGGATCTACAATTTTAAGCAGGGAACTTATTATCCCTTTATCCCGCTTTCCGGCAAGCAGAGAGACAGCCCCTTTGAATTCAGGTTAAGGGCAGAAATGGAAAGGGAAATGCCTATCGAAGAAAATGTAGAAAAGTGGTATCCTCTATGGGGAATTCCATTCTAAAAGACTGCGGTGCCTATAAGTTCAACTTGGTTTTTGATCACGTTCAGGTTTTGATAAAGCTCAGCTTTAATCCTTGAGCTTTGAGCTCTTCCATAAGCTCTTTTGAATAATCAGGTACTGCACCTGCTTTTGATGCAACATACGTTCCAAGGATGCAGGCGATTGAAGCGGCTTTTGAAACTCCGTACCCTGAGAGGCAGGTGTAAAGAAAACCTGCGGAAAAGGCGTCTCCGGCTCCGACGGTATCTACAACCTCGATAGGAGTGGTTTCTACCTCCTCATAAATGCCTTTGTGGTAAATCGCAGCTCCTTTAGGCCCCCTTGAGATGCAGACCACGGAAATTTCAGGATATTTTTCAGTAACCAGGCGGCAGAAAGCTTTGTAAGAAGTAAGAGGCTTACAGGTGTCGGCAGTGCCAGAAAGCAGGCAGGAAATAGTGGCGGCTTCTTCCTCATTCAGTTTTAAAATAGTTGTGTGTTCCAGCGAAGACAGTATCCATTCTTTTTCGTAATTCCCTGTCCTCAGGTTTACATCGTAAAAGAAATATTTTGTTTTTATTTCCGAAAACAGCCTTTGAAGAGTTTTTCGGTTTTCTTCCGATCTCTGGGCAAGGGTTCCAAAGCAGAAAACATCCCATTCTTCCCCGGAAAGATCCCTGAACTCTTTTTCTCCAAGTGTAATTGCATCCCAGGCAACACCTTTGTTAATCATGAAAACCGGAATTCCTTCAGCCTGCAGTTCAACAGTAACCGTCCCTGTCGGCCTTTTTTTATCAATTACGACGTAAGAGGTATCAATCCCCATTGCTTCAGCTCTGGCAAGCAGGCTTTTTCCAAGCTCATCCCTCCCGACTGCAGTAATCACAGCCGATTTTGCTCCCAATTTTGCAAGGTGGGCTGCGAGGTTCAGCGGAGCTCCTCCAAGGTGGGCTGAACCCTTTATAATATCAAAAAGAGCTTCTCCGAATGTAAGGGCTTTAATTGGCTTTAGATGATCCTTTTTCACTCTTTCACTCCTTTATACCACTTATATTAGTTCATCCCAAAACTTGATTTAGGAATGATTCAAGTATAATCTCAAGGTATTTGTTGCCAAGCATCATTATTGAGATAATGAAATTATGGATCAACTCCTGAACTGCAAATTTGAAGTTATATTTTCATTGGTCATCGATTAAGGTTTAAAATGTTATTCTTGCCACTGATTTTACATTACTTAAATATATTCAATTTATTCAATTTATTCAATTTATTCAATTTATTCAATTTATTCAATTTATTCAATGATGTTCCAGCCTCCTCTATTCTTGAAAACACGATCCGGAATATTTTCCCTTAAATGTGGTTAAAGAAACTTGCCAAAAAGAAAGACCAATATCTTTGACCACTCTTTTCAGGGGAACATAAAGTCTCTTTTCTCGGAAATTCTTTAAGTCCTTTTTTATAGTACTGTAACTGCGTTTTAAAAGTTTTACAAGATCTTTGATTGTTAAATGAGCATGCTGATTTCTAGCCTCTTGAGTGATTCGTAGCAATATGCCTTGTCTGTATGCTGAGAAACCAAATTTTTCGTGGACATCCATGTCTTCAGGAGTATCTAACGTTAGGATAACCTCTACATGCTTTGAACCAAGAAGTGATTTTCCAGGACCATCTTCATCAGAGATGGAAAGATAAAGAATTTGACCATTACAAATTCCAGAATTATTATTCTGAAAGAAATTTTTACTAATAATAACTATTGTATCTGCAATTATATGAGCGAAGTTGAAACCATTTATTAAACGAAGACGAAATATTTGCTCCTTAGTCATCCTACTCTTTGTAACATATATGTCGTTTATATGAGCCACCAATGATACATTTAGGTCGTGGGGGCATATGAACCAATAGGAGAAACTTTCAAATAACTACACTTACATAATATTCTTTTAAAGTTGAGCTGGGTTTACAGTATAATTTCTGTTTTCAGGGGGGTGTACTTTTGATTGATGCTGAAATTTCACATACAATCGCCAGGCTAGCCAAGCTAGCAATATTACTTGTTGTTTTGTATGGAGCTGTTCACAGGCTCAGGTCCAATTATACTGCTCCGGCAATACTAATTATTGCTCTCTGTGGGGTAGGGGTGGTTATTGTGGATTTTGATGGAGACAAATTAAATACACCCAGTGAGATTCAGCATGATACCAGTATATTCGCATCTGATTCGGATTCTGACGGAATTTCGGATGGATATGAGGTCAACACACTCCATACTGATCCTGCAAACGGCGATACAGATTCCGATAAAATCTCGGACTTTGACGAGGTAAACAAGTATAAAACCAATCCGTTAAGCGAAAATTCTGATGGAGACTTATACGGAGATTATCAGGAGATATTTGAGTTCGGTACAGACCCCAATTCCAGGACGGTGTCAAAGATAATAGTCAAAACTTCTCCTGTGAATGGTGATATATTCATAGATGGAGAATTTCAGGGTAATGGGCAGATATCAATAGAGTTGAAGCCTGGTGCATACAAAGTGCAATACGGTAATGTAAATAATTATCATTCTCCTCAGTCTCAGTTAGTGACCTTAAAATTTGGACAACAAATGAATATTGTTGGGGATTATGAGTCTTACTCCCCTTCAAAACTGGCGATTTCAAGTGCAGTATCCGATATGTCTGGTGTGAGTCCGGCAGTATATAGTTATTATGTAAATAACAAGAAGAAGCTTTTCCAGGTGACTATTGCTAACAAAGGGGAATCGTCTGCAGAAAATGTTATTCTGTCTACTCGCATTGAAGGTGGAGATTGGATCTCATCATCAATCAATGGGATCTCTCCGAATAAAGTATCGAAAATCGGGGTAACCCCAAGCATACCCGAAGAGTTATTTGAAAAAGCCGGCAAAGAATCAACGAAAAATCTGTATTTGAAACTCGAGTACAGTTCATCAGGAACAAAACAGCCTTTTGTGGAAAGCACTATTCCCCTCAAGGTATATGGTAAAAATGCGCTTCCATTAGCAGATACTTCCAGGCTGGCATCTTCAGATGCAGGTATCTCATCAAAATCGTTTTATTCGTATTACATCGATCCACATGACTCAAATGTGAGGAGTATTGCAGCAAATGCAACAAAGGGCACTGATGACGATCTAGAAAAAGCCAAACTAATTTTTGATGCGCTTGGCCAACACGGAGTATATTATGTTTCCGATCCCCATGACCCATTGGGGACTGGTATAGATTATATCCAGACTCCATCCGAAACTTTATCTCTGAAAGGTGGAGATTGCGACGATCTGGCTGTACTTTATGCGTCTGCACTTGAGTCTGTAGGTGTGAATACGGCACTGATCCATATCCCTGGTCATGTGTTTGTTGCATTTAAAGTGGATGGGATATGGAATTTAATTGAAACAACGATGATTAAAGCTCCGGAGAGTACTGACGACGATGAAGTCTCATATTTTGATCAGGCGACATCCTCTGGATATGATACGTATACAGAAAATGCAAATTCAGCACTAATCGTGATGACTGAAGAAGCCTGGGAACAGGGAATTACGTCGTAAACGGTCTATATAATGATGTTATCTTAAGAAAGCCGTGAAAAGGTTGTGGAGAGGCATGAGGAGGAACGGGATTACAACTGACATTAAAGTCTCCATTTCCTTTTTATGCTTTTGATAATTCAGGTAACATTTTTGCTGTTGTTTTTCACCAGACCGACTGAGAATAATAACAATTAAAAAAGTTTTATAAATGTCTAAACCACAGGCTTTGTCTATGACTTTAATCCCACAAGCTTTGTCTATGACTTCAATCCCACAAGCTTTGTTTATGACTTCAATCATCAAATAATATCACCCAATTTATTTGGCAGTGAAATTGCCTAAAAGCCAGTTTAGCATACGTGATCAAAGTCACACTTGAGCTTTCGATGGCAATTCACTGATTAGTTTAGGGACGGTTTTGAAAAACCAAAATTAGGACAACCTTACTGCCCAAGGTAATGAGGGCTTAATAGTCAAAAAAGAGGGGAGAATATTTTCATTTAGTTGTGCCTGTTATTCGAAGAATTTAATGTGTGTTTATGACTCAAATGTACGAACTTGGAGTAGTTTTGAGATAGCCTGAAAATGGGAATTTTTGATCCTAACTTGAACGCGAAAACACCTAAAATTCCTCATCTGCTGCACATACAGGTAAAGAATTCAGGAGTTATGCGTTCAATTCACAGATTTAGGAGGCTTTTCTATTTTTGTCTGTTCGCTTAGACATATGATACATACGATGAACTTCTATTTAATACTTTTCTTTATGTTTATCATATTTGATGTTATTATATTAAAAACTTGTATTACTGCTATAGATCAACGTCCAGGAAAGATATCTTAACTTTTAAGGTACCTGAGAAATATGGAAATATGAATTGAATTTATGTGCTTAAAAAGCGGAAGTTAGATATGAAATGTGAGTTTAAAAAATTCTATATAGATTTGGTAAATTCCAACAAAAGATCACCTATATTACTTTAGGCTTCTGTGGACTCAAATCCAAAATTTACTGATTTTTACATTTACATTCATCAATGAATTTTGGTACTGAGTCATTCTGAGTGATAAAACTTATATTTTCTCTGAGTTATAATTATATTTTATCTGAGCAATAAAAATTGTACTTTTAATTCCATGCTTCAATCAAAAACGTCAGAATAGCTACAATCAGGTAAATACAAAACATTCGATATTTAAGGAGAAAACAGTGATGGACTTTATATCCAATTTATTTGGAAAAGATAAAAACCAAAATCTTTTCGAGGCTTCTAAGTTAGGGCAGGTAGAAAATGTAGAGAAACTTTTGAAAAGCGATAAAGTTGACATTAACTCGCAGGACACATATGGTAAAACTGCTTTAAATTATGCGGTGAATAAAGGATACAGAGACGTTGTACAATCGCTTATTAAAGGCGGTGCCGATCTTAATATTCAAGATGAAAACGGGGATACCGCCTTAACTTCTGCGGCAAAGATCGAACGTGGGGATATTGTTGAGCAGCTCATTAAAAGCGGTGCCGACCTTAATATTCGGGACGGAAACTGCGAGACTGCTTTGAAGTTTGCAGTAAAAGTAGGATACAAGAGCATTGTTGATATTCTTCTTGAAGGTGGAGCCGATCCTGATATTCAGGGCAGGAACGGTGAAACGGCTTTGATTTCTGCTGCATCCAGGGGGCAAAAGGATATTGTGGAGTTGCTCCTAAAAGGTGGAGCAGACGTTAATCTTCAAGACGAAAATCTTAACACTGCTTTGAATGCTGCAGCAAAGATTGGACATAAAAGTATTGTTGCGTTGCTTGTTAACGCCGATGCTGATCTTAATCTTCAGGATAAAAACGGAAATACAGCTTTGACTTATGCAGCAGATAGAGGGTACAGGGACATTGTAGACTTGTTTATTGAAAGTGGTGCCAGTATCGATGTTCAAGAAGAAAATGGGCTTACCGCTTTGATGCTCTCATCACAGGCGGGGCATAGGGACATTGTAGAGTTGCTTATTAAAAGTGGTGCTGACCTTAATATTCAGGACGAAAATGGCAATACTGCTCTGGATATTGCGGCAGAAATGGAGTTTACCGAGATTGTTGAGTTGCTCCTTCAAAGTGACGCGAATTTAAGGTCGTGATTTGTTCAGAAGGATTAACTTAATAACATTTTCAGGAGAAATACAAAAAACGCACATGAAATTCTTCTAATCACATGCACAAAGAAATGAAAGTACTTGGAAGAACTTTCATACCAAATAACCTGCAATAGAATAAAATGCTTATCAAAAATCATTGGGTCGTCCAGTGTTATATGGTTGATATTGCCATGGTTAAGTATTCATTATGACAAATACTTGCGTTTTTGTGCAAGGAACGCAAGTCAGCTCCATTTGACTGAGGATCGGAGCAAAAGGGCCTAAAAACGACTTTACTAGCATTCTGGGAATAATATCAACCAGGGCATAAAGGATGACCAAAATCATTGTAATTTTGATTACAGTAAAGAAAACAGAGAAAGCCCTCGTATAATTGATATACCATCGTGACAATCCTTACTGCTATGAATGACAGTGAACCCGAAAATTCAGCTTCGCCTTCTCACTTAACTGACCGTGCAGCCCGCGAAAAGGCCCTTGCCGAAAATCTCACTCCTACTTATGAATCAGTTTCGTTTTCAAGTCCGGTCCTTGACCAGTTCAGGGGACTTATGCCTGATTTCAATAAACGCCTCTCACCTAACAGGGATCTTGGACTCTCTTCTTCTGATCACCTCCGCTTGAGTCCGGAAACTCTTCCGAGGCTTGTTTCCAGCTCCTTTACCGGAATAAAATCTACTGGTCTTTTGGAGTCCATGCCCAAAAGCCCGAGGCTGCCTGCAGGAAAAGGGCTTGAGATTTTCCCTGACTTGCCTGGAAGAATGCTGACAGAATCAAGGATAAGCTCTCTGACGCTTAGTGCAGACCTTCCTATGGCTCCTCTTGCAAGCAGGCTTTTAATGCTCAGGCAGACAGATGGGCTGAATGAATCAAGAAGAACAGAGAATAAAAACAAGGACTGAATAGATAAGGGAAAATGTATTTTCTCTTTTTTATTTGAACAATCCGTAGTTATTTGTTGGGTAGGTCAGGAGGATTACTCCTCTTTTCTCCCCAGGAACCGTACTTGAAAGTTTCCCTTCATACGGCTCGAGTGTTTTCAAACCCTTTCTGTATCAGACATCAGTAATTTGCATAACTGATTTTGTGATTCTGGATATAGTCCACTAACATTGTTGTCTGTAAGCTTCTCACCTATTTTGTGTCTTTGAGTATCTTACATTCGTGAGTTTCTCATCGATCAATTTGTCAACTTCAAGCTCTTGAAAAAACCCAACAATGAGACCAAGGTGACCTAAGAAGCTTGGACGTTTTATTGAGGATTCAACTCTTCTACTGTTGCTTTTATCTGCCGTGGAAGATTAAGAAAATATATATGAAAATTAATTATGTTAACTTATATGTTTACCTGCCGAAGCTAGGTTATATGTCTGTCATCTTAATACAATATTTATTGTTAGGGTTGTTCTTTTATTAGGCATATACAAATAGAGTCGCGGGATAACGTAAAATCACTCATCTTATAAAGGAAAGTTTAATGGTTGTGAAATCCGATCTAAAATTCATTTTTCCTCTTCCCCATGCACCAGAGATGCAAAATAAGCTTCTTCAATGTAGTTGCATAATTCAAGAATTCGTGTTTGATGAGTTTCTTCCAGTTTGCGGAATGGATCATCATATACAGCATCCAGCATTTTGCCAGTGTTTTCCAGATATCCAAGGGATTTTTCATCTTTTACTTTATTCTTCAGGACTTCCACAGTTACCTTGACAGCAAAAGCGTCATCGTTTATGCACTGGTTCCTGAGCTCATTAAGGGTTCGTGAAAGATCAAGGGCAGCAAGTTCTCCATCTCTTCTTTCTCCAGTATTCTGAGCTTCTATCCTCATCAATTCGATTTTTGCCTCGGCCATTTTAGCTTCATTTTCTATCTGCTGGTACCCGGCTTTCTCTTCGAATCTCTTTTTTTGAGTTTGTGGAGAAGTTCAAGGCCCTGATTTGCTTCTTCCATATCGGATTTGAATTCAGTGATATCTGCATCTCCTGTGCTTTCAATATTTCTTCCACCTATAATGATGGAATCCTTTATGGTAATTGATCTTGAAGGTCTCATGCCTTTTTGTTATGTTTGTACCTATTTAACTTATGTTATTACATTTTGGAGAAATAATGTAAAAATTTAGATATGTTGTGATAATAAAAATGTTTAGAAGTCTATGCTTATTAGTGAATATCTAAATAGTTTCTGGCTTTATCTCATAAGGACATTTACTCGCTTTTGGGAAATGCGCTGGGTAAAAATACAAAAAAATCATGAAAATCTACCCCACCGGGGTATGCTACTGAGTGGAGCGGACTGGGTGCTTACTAACTATAATTAGGGAGTTACATTCTGATAAAAAGTTTAAGTTCAAATATATTTCTTGAATTTTTTCCACAAAAGCAAAAATTTGATAAATACTTCACTTGTATTATTCTCTCTGACCCGGAGCTGAATATTTATGTCTTCCCATCCCATCACAATAACCCGTACCATATATGATCCTGCCCTCAAAAATTTCGTTTTTGATTCTCCTGAAGAGAAGGTGATGCCTAACGTCAGGAAGTGGATAGAGAAGGAAAACCCTGTTATTTACTGGTACATTCTTCGTGTAGACAACCCTTTCGAACTCCTGTTTGATCAGTGGGCTGTTGAACTTTACACTCATCAAGCTCTTTCCATTACAGATGCTTACATTGATGGCATCGACCGCCGTTTTGAAATGAGAAAACGTGAACGTGACCCCTGGAGCGATAAATATGTCCTTTCAATTCCCAGACAGCTGGGAATTCCCATTGTTGGAAAAGGGATTCGCCGTATTTTCTTCAAAGTTGACATTAACTGCCGTGAAGGTCTGATGCACGAATATGGAATTTCTGGCAAGTTCGTTGCCGAAGGTATTGAGGCTATCGATATCCCGGAAAAAATGTTTCGTTATTCCTGCAAAGTCGGAGAGTTTCGTCAGATCTTCGATAATAACCCTGATGAGGCTTCCATCTATGCTGAAAAACGCCTCTTGGCCCGTTATTCTTCAAATTCCATCCAAGTCTTTACCAACAGTTTTCGGATGATACACGAGCTTTACAAATACTGTCATTCCGGTGATATTGTAAAGGACGACCTTTTTTACAAGCTCAATTCACTGTATTCCAATTTCGAAAAGATTCCCGAAATTGCCGATAAACGTATCAATCCTCTTCTAAATGATGGCATCAAAGTGCTTACTATTCTTGAAGAAGGCAACATGAGCGAATTCAAGTCGCGATACCTCCGGCTCTGTGACTCTCTTGTGGAGCAGTTGCATATCGAAGTTGTGGGTACTGATTTGAAAGCTAATGAGGCGAGTTCCCCTGCCCAGGACCTTTCGCCCAAACGGAATACGGAAAGTATGAAAGAGGATTCAAAATCAGACAATGGGCAGCTGAGATGTCCTGTCTGCAAGAATCTGATTGATTCCTCCAATCGTTCTTTGTTATGTGGGAAATGTGGAGCACATTTTTGCCAGATCTGTGAGAGCTGGTCCCGGGAAGAGAGAGAACGTGGGGAGAGGCCGCTATGCAAAAAGTGTTTTTCAGCTGAACAGGAGAAGTTGAGGGAACAGATGGGAGAAGAGGAAGATAAGGAAAAGGAAAACTCAGGAACAAGCGAGGCAGAAGAAATAGAGAACTTCACAGAGGAAGCGATTCAACACTTCGAGAAAGGGCTGGCATTTTATAAATTAGGCAGATATGAAGAGGCAATAATAGCTTATGAAAAAGCTCTGGAGATCGACCATAAACATATCGATTCTTGGAATAACAAAGGTATTGCTCTTTATTGCTTGGGCAGATATGAGGAAGCACTACAAGCTTATGATCAATCCCTGAAGATAGACTCGAAATCTATCTGTGCATGGAATAATAAGGGTATTACCCTTTATGATTTGGGTAGGTATGAAGAGGCAATAATAGCTTACGATCACTCCCTAGAGATAGACTCGAAATCTACCTATGCATGGAGTAACAAAGGTAATGCTCTTAATAAGTTGGGTAGATATGAAGAGGCAATAAAAGCTTGTGACACAGCCATATCGATAGACTCAAAATGTGACGATGCATGGAACGGAAAAGGGATTGCCCTTAAAAAATTGGGTAGATATGAAGAGGCAATAATAGCTTATGATAAAGCCATTGAGACAGGCCCGAAATATATCCATGCATGGAATAACAAAGGTATTGCTCTTTATTGCTTGGGCAGATATGAAGAGGCAATAATAACTTATAAAAAAGCTCTGGAGATCAACCCTAAATATGTACCTGCATGGAATAGAAAAGGGAATGCCTTTAATGATTTGGGCAGATATGAAGAGGCACTACAAGCTTATGAAAAAGCCCTAGAAATCGACCCGAAATATGTCTATGCATGGCATAATAAAGGTATTGCCCTTGAAAATTTGGGCAGGCATGAAGAGGCGTCTGCTTGTTATAAAAGGGCTGAAGAATTGAAGAATAAATGAAGAAGAAAGATTTAAGATTTTTTAAAAGAAGAAATTATGGCTTATAGAGTGGAACCTTGATTTAGGGAGTAACGGCAAGAGTAATAGGAATAGATGTTTTTATCCGGTATCAACCATTTATATCATTACTTAAATTAACTTGCTGTTTTTGGATTCCTAAAATTCATTTATCTTTCTTCCCATGTACCAGAAATGCAAAATAAGCTTTATTGGTCATCGGTCAAGGAATTTTCTTTCCTGAAAGCTGTCTATTTTGCATTAGAAGCCGACCTTAAATTTTGGTCTGTTTATATGAAATCAATACCATGTTCCAGCGCATAACATATAAAATATTTAGCAAGCATTCTGGAAATGGACGCAATTTGTCAAGATTCCTTACTTAACTGAAGATGCATGAAGGAGTATTACAATGCATAAAAAATATCTTCTGTGGGACTTTGATAATACATTGGCTTATCGGGATGGAATGTGGGGACAAACTATATACGACCTATTACAGGAACATGGATACGGCAGCATTAAACTTGAGGATATTCGTCCACTTCTTACCAGAGGATTTCCCTGGCACACTCCGGAAATATCTCACGAAGAGTTTTTAGGGGGAGTCCAGTGGTGGGATTATATGACACTGCACTTTTCTAAAATAATACATGAAATTGGGGTCAATGAGACATTATCAGCTGAAATTGCAGGTCAAATAAAAATGAAATATTTATATATTGAAAAATGGCATCTTTATGATGATACAATTCCCTGTTTAGAAAGGGCAGTAAGTAAAGGTTATGAAAATATAATCGTTTCAAACCATGTACCTGAATTATCCAGTCTGGTCAGAGATTTAGGAATAAGTGATTATTTCTTTCAAGTATATTCGTCAGCACAGATAGGGTATGAAAAGCCAAATATCCAGATATACAGGAGAGTGCTTGAAAAACTCGAAGATACCAGTGAAGTAACAATGATCGGCGACAGTTATATTGCAGATGTCGAAGGGGCAATAAACGCAGGAATTAAAGCAATATTGGTAAGAAAAGAGAACACTCATAACTATCAAAATTACTGTAAAAGTTTAGATGAGATCGATGCTATCTTATAGGGGAATGCAAAACCTTAAACAAACGTCTGAATTTCATTCTTTTAACAGTAGTGTTTTACACTGGTAATACACCGCAACGGTGCGCTCTTACTTCTTCCAATAGTTTTCGTTTTTGGAGTTTTTAGCTTCCCATGTGGTCATCCGGAATCTTGATCCACACTTGATGTAAAAAATCAAACATATTTAGCGTTGTGACTGAAATCGGCGTTGGAAATCCTGATACAGTTCCTGTCGGAAATTATACACGCACCGCATTGACTGAAGCGGGTTTGTGGAGTCAGCTCGAAAATAAGATGGTATTTGCTGAAGACGTCAAACAAGTACTCACATACGTGGAAAGAGGAGAAGTTCATGCAGGGTTTGTATACACAATCGACGCAAAAACTGCAGAACCAGGAACTATCAAAATCGTTAGAAACGTGCCTGTTAGTATTCCTGTTAAGTGTCCTATAGCTGTGATTTCTTCTTCCGAACATAAAGAAGAAGCTCAGAAGTTCCTTGATTTTGTGACCGGAAAAGAAGGACAGGATATACTGAAAAAGTATGGTTTTGTTTCTCAATCTTGATAAAAGATGAGACTTGCCATTGGAATTAAGGAATTAGAGAGGTCAAGGAATTAGAGAAAGACCTGAGAATTAAAGAATTCTTAATTCCATTTCATAACATGTCTCTTTCGAGCCACAGATGTCTTTTATTTCTTTAATTATCTTAAAGCCCATTTTTTCATACAACCCTATGGCAGGAAAGTTTTCCGTATTTACATATAAGAGAATCGAAGATATCCTATTTATCCTCATTTCTTTAATGCTTTCTTTTAATAAATTCTCTCCATGGTGCTTTCTTCTAAAATTCTTATCTATTGAAATTGAATAGATTACGGATTTTTTCTTAAAACCCTTTAGGGATAGAACAGGCTTCAAATAATATATGCAGTAACCCACAACCTGATCCTAGCTTTTTATCACATAGAAGATCTTTTTCATTCTTTTCGAATATCGTTTAACACCATTTTGGTTTTTAGTTCCAAAACCTTCGGACTGAATTCTGATAATTTCAGGAAGCATGGAATCCTCTACGGATACAACATTTTCTTTCTCTATCTGTATCCATTTTCTAATAAACAGATTAGTTATTACATCCTTCGCCAATCTCTCAAAACTCGTTGCATATACATTTAATGTAACCTGAATTTTTGTTAGACCCATAAAGATCACTTTTAAGCGAGCATAACGATTTGCTAGCTTACCCCTTAATAATTCCTTATATTCTATCCGATGAATTGAGTTTTTCCGCTTCTGAACAAATATACGAGTGGTTTCCGATTCCATGTCTTCAGGAATACTCACAGCTTTTGAAGTGGAATTTAATATCTGAAGTTTGAATAAGACTCTGGTCCAAAATCTAGTGATTTTTGTATTTTTCGATTGAAATCATGAACTTGCAGGAAGAATTCGTTCTTCAATCAAACTCAATATTTGATATCGAAAGACTTCCATCGAGAGGACGTATTTAATGGATTATAACCAATTATAAAATCTAGTGATTTTCAATTTCACGTTTATCACTGGATTTTGGTACTGAGTCTTGAATAAGTAAATTTTAAACTATTTTCCATGATCAGAAAGCTTTAATTCCCATTTTATATTCACTTTTCATGCGTCTTCTGTGAAGTGGAAATCGTGACAAACTGCGTCCATTCCCACAATGCTTGCTAAATATTTTATTAAGTTCTGGGCTGGAATAGGGTGTCGATTTCATGTAAACAGGCCAAATTGAAAGCTGGTTTCTGATGCAAAATCAATACTTCCTGGCAAGAAAATTCCTTAACCGATGACCAATGATTCATTTTTCAATCTTCTCTTCTGGAACAGTTGTTAACCTGGAGTGCTTGACTCCCTTCAAACTTAATATTTTTTCAGTCAGTTCTATTATTTTCTCCCCTTCTCCCTGCAGAATTATTACCTCAAAACACAAGTTTGGCTCAATATGGAAGTGCACTGAGGAATTTATCAGGTCCAGGTACTCGTGCTGAATGCTTGCCAGGGTGCTCGATACCCCTTTTTTTGAGCAATCATATACTATAGAAATCGTTGCAGCTCTTTTGCCCTTGATCTGCTGCATCCAGTCATAGTGCTGGTTATATGTCCTGATGGCATCCCTTATTCCCTCGGATCGAGAGGAATACCCTCTCTTCATAAGAGTTTCATCAAATTTGTCCAGAAGTTCCCCTGGCATGGAAACCCCTATTCTCATAAGCTTCCTTTCCATATACCTCTCCCGAAAACAAAAGTTTTCTGTTAAGTACCTATTCCACACATCTGGTGGTAAAACTCAACAGGACACTTAGCGGAAAAAACTAATAGTAGACCCCAAATTCTCCACTGTGATTCCCAGAATTATACTCTAATATTTGATTGTAATTTCGTTGCATAAATAGTAATCGAAAGACATATGAAATATGAGAAAGTCATTAAACTTAGAAATCACCGACTCTCCGGCTCTCAAAGTGTCGGGATAGAAATTTTTCCTGCCGGAACCTCTGCTTTTGTTCAGGTTGTTTGCAGGAATGCACTCTTTCTACAAAAGCTGGTGCTCACCATAAGCATTAAAATAAAATAGTTTTACCTGCTTATTTTCAAGCCAGTTGTCTGCTAAATGTAAGTCTCAAGGTCGAATGATAGTGATTCTGGTAAATCTTTCCTAAAACTACAATTTTTTGAAAGTATCCGTAAAATCGACAGTAACCCTGTGGATTCCCAAAAAGCTTATTAAAGGCAGAGTTCTATAGCGTGAAACACATTTACGCTGAATTGGCTGACAATGAATAATTTTCTTGCTTATCAATTTAGTTTATTTAATAAAAAGAGTTGAAAATTATGGCAATCCAGAAAGGCGATTTCATAAAGTTGAACTACACAGGTAAGTTCGAAGACGGCAGAATTTTCGATACAACAGACGAAGAACTAGCAAAAAAGGAGGATATCTTTAATCCGCGCGGGCTTTACGGCGGAGACGTTGTTATTGTCGGGGCAAATCATACTATTGAGGGACTTGATGAAGATCTCGAGGGAAAGGAAGTCGGCTACAACGGAAGCGTTGTAATCCCTCCGGAAAAGGCTTTTGGCCTGAGTAATCCCAAGCTTGTAGAAACGATTTCTATCACAAAACTGAAAGACCGAAATGTTCACCCTGGTCTTCCTGTTGAGGTAGATGGCAGAAGAGGAGTTGTCAGTAGGGTTATAGGCCGCAGGGTCACTGTAGACTTTAATGGTCCTCTTGCAGGCAAGACCGTTACCTATGAGTATACTATTGAAAATGTTCTTGAGACTGAAGTTGAGAAAATTCAGGGTCTTCTTGCCCTCTATACCGGCCTCAGGGATCTGGAAATCGAGGCTGTTGACGGTGTTGCAAAGATTTATACTCCAACAGGTCTGACCTTCAACCAGCGCTGGCTCATGGCAAAGGATAGGGTTGCATCCGAACTTTTCAAGTATGCTGGTCTTAAGGAAGTCCAGTTCATTGAAAAGATTACAGCAGAACCCGAAACTCAGATACCAGCCAAGCCCGAAGCTGAAGCAGAGGCTGAACCCGAATCTGAGTCTAAACCAGAAACCGAGGAATCCTCAGAACCGGAAGTCTGATTTCAGCTTTTAATTGTTCAGAGAGGCGAAGAGCACTTTCTCTTCGCAAATTTTATATACCATAATCGGGTTTGTTGTATACGCTTTCCGGAATCAAATGCTAATCTGTATATTTCCCTTTGCGGGAAGCTGTAAGAATGATTTTTTCAACCTGCTGAGGTAGCCCAGCGGACTACGGCGCCGGTCTTGAAAACCGGTAGCGCTTTGCGCTACGGGAGTTCGAATCTCCCCCTCAGCGTTAATTTACTGGGAATATTTTGAAAAAGAAATCTGTTTTTTATTTGTGAAACTTGATTAAATTCTGTTATGGAGTCGCGGCACTTTTAGGTGATGTTATGGCCTCCGTGGCTTGGTTACGGCTTAAATAACAAAAGCAGAGAACAAAACCATAGTATATACTAAAAAGTGTAACTCCAAGCTAGAGTTCATTCAAAAACCTATAGTTGTTTCTCTAAACGTACATGATATTCTTCGAATAACAGGCACAAATGTATGAGTACTTTTTACTACTTTTCACCCACACTTTTTTGATTATTGATCCTGTCATTACCTTGAGTAGTAAGGTTGCCCTAACTATGGTTTTTCAAACCATTGCTAAACTGAGCAGTGAATTGCCATAGAAGGCTTAAATTTGAGAAGGAGCAGAAAATCAAAAGGAGCATCGTTTTTGACACAACCTGAGAAGTTAGTTTTCGGATCAGTTTAATTAAACTAAATAAATACTTAAGTAGAGTTAGAGTAATCCTATTATCGGGATGTGACTACATGGATAAATTTGTCAAAGATAAAATAAATCAAAGTATAAACGATAGAAAGCAACACCATTCTCAATTTTTAGAGAATTGTATTACTTATAACTCTTTTCTTGAATTAGAAAAGAAAGCATTTGAAGCTGGTTGCCTTTCACGGAAACATAAGGAACTAATGGCTCTATCTATTTCTATTGTTACTAAATGTGAACCCTGTATTGAATGGCACGTTCAACAGGCTTGTTTAGCAGGTGCATCAGATAAAGAAATATATGAAACTATAGATGTGGCCATCGAGATGGGAGGAGGGCCAGCTGCTGCTTACTCACGATTTGCATTAAATGCATTGGATTTTCACAAAGACAAAAAATAGAAAACATAAATTTACTTAGCGATTAATTAAAATCTGTGGGATATATTTTAAGAAAATAGGGAGTGATGCATAAGTCACAAGTTTTAAGATTTGCTGGGTGGAGCCTCCGCAAAAAATGTGTCAACATATTACTGTTTTTTATCCAGTATTCGTGTAATAATATTTAGCAGTTTAAACAGAATATAAAACACAAGCCATATCATAAAAACGAGAACTAAAAGGTTCAAAATAAGATTCATGTGATCCACCCATTTTTTCCAAAGATAATAGTTTTTAAATATAAAATTGAACTTATTTTTTTGAGTATAATACATGTTTTAGTATATAACTACTAATTTTATAACATTTATAGTATTTAAAGTTTTATTTAATTATTTTTTTAAAATAATTAGATAATATGTGTAAAATGAATAAAATTCATGTGTTAATCTATTAGACCCCTTGAAAAATGAGTAGTTTTTTAAGGGATATTAAATCTTATTTGCCCAATTAAATATAGTGTCAGCCCTCCCCCCGTTAAGGTACATTTATTAAAGGATCTATTTGCTGTTTAAAGGGTATAAATACTTTAATTGGTAAATTAAACGTTGATTTTTCCTTACTTTTAACATTGGATTTTGTATGGGTAAAAATGACATCAGATGCCTTGTTCATAAATAAATATAAATTGTAAAAGAATAAAGTATTTATCTCGCTCTCTTCTTGATTTAAAAGAGTATTATAGATTATTTATCTAAAAAATTGATTTTTAGAGTGTACCTTAATTGGGGAAACTCTAAATGCATACCTATTATCCAAAATAAGCATTGTATACCCTTAGTTTTAGTACTTATTTGGAAGGACCCTATAATCTATAGAATTATACAAAAATAGAATATGTTAACGACCCTATAGTCACGAGGCTAAATAATGTAACTGCTCTGAGGTACAATGAAGTGTTTTGTTGCAACAATTACAGGCGTGACTATAGTTAAAAAGTGTAAAATTAAATAATATATAAAATCTTTTAGGGTTTGATTAAAAGCTGTGGAACATATTTCAGATAAATTTCAGATAATCTTCTTTTAATTCAGTTTGTAATATGGTCATAGATGTCTATATCTTCTTTCTGAGAGTCTCCCCGGAATTCAGAGATCTGGGTCTGGGACAACCTGCATGCCTTAGCTAGGCCGTGAAGAAATACCGTAAGCAGTGTGGTGTAAGTTTTCCATTTAGGAATGATTCAAATATAATATCAAGGGTTTTTGTTGCCAAAAATGATTATTTGGGAAAATAGAACTATACATCAACTCCCAAACTAAAAATTTGAAGGAATATTTTTATTATTCCTTAGTTTTCCCTGGGGATTATGGGAGCCCAAACGATGAACCTGTTCGGTTGGACCGGACTCGAACGAGACAGAAATAAGGTAAGTTAACCTTCTTGATTCATCTCAGTATCTTCATTATAATTCAGCCTTCTTGAGAAAAGCGAAGCATAGCAAAAATGGTCCTGTCCTCCCGAGATGAGATTCGGGAGACGAAACACGGGAATTAGAGATTTCAGTTCTGAATTTTGAAACTCCGATTTTTTTCACAGGAATTTTTCTACCATAATTCACTTGCCAGAGCTATTTGAATAACCTCTAAAAGGAAAGTCTTTGTGAGTCGCTTTCTTATGAAAAAGATGCTTTTTCAAATATAATTCAAGAATCTGCAGGTGATAAGAGATAACGACCAGGAGAGGTAGCGCTATGAAGATAAGGATTACATCATGCAGGAGTGGATTACTTATAAAGTGCGTCACTGAATTCCAGAGCGCCAGAAATGGCCTGTGGAACAAATAGATACAATATGAAGCTGTAGCGACATACGTAAACGCAGAACTCAGGGAGCTTGAAAATTCATTATTGATAAATTTCATTGCAAATCTGTATTCCAGAACACAGAATATTATAACGAATAAGTTAAGAAGCACAGAATCAATGATGAATTTTAAGATCAGGTAACTCAGGCCCAGTGAATTTGCCATATTTCCTAGCATCGATATCACTGTAGAAGACCCTATCGTGCCACTGCCTGCAGATTCAATAGTAAATGTAGTCTTTGGGTCCAGGAGAAGGGTTGTTCTCGAGCCCAAAACGATAACCAGTACCAGCATAACAGGGAGGGCCGCCAGCAATATCTGGACAAAAGGATTTTTCCTGTTAATCATCATTGACTTTTCAAATAGGCTTTCCTTACAGGTAAGAATCCCAAAAACGAACATTGGGAAAAACGTATAAAAGCGGTACTCAATGATGTTAAAAGCTCTCGAGACTAACAAGCACCCGAGAAATATGAGAGAAGAATAAAGTAAGATCTGTTTTGAACTTTTTGAAAGCATAATGATAAGCGGGTAAATTGCGTAGAAAACAATAATTAAACCTACAAAGTATAATGTCAGCATTGGGGACGCATATGCAGGGGCAAGAAAGATTTGTAGTCCCAGTACATGCATGATTAGATTGTGAAAACTAAACACATGTGCGGCATTGGGAAATTCAAAACCTGAGTTTAGCCTTGGAGCAAATATAAAGAACACAAGTGTAAAAGCAGCAATCGCTGCCCAGTAAAGGGGAAAGATCCTCAGGAGTCGGTTTCTGTAGAAAGACAATACGTTCTGGAACGATTTTATTGAATGGTTGTTATAATATAACAAATATCCACTCATAAATATAAAAAGTCCCAGTCCCATATTTGCAACAAAAGGATCAACGGCATAAAGAGCTAACTTGAGATAAGTGAAAGATAAAAAGTTACTTAAGTGAGCCGGAATAATCATCGCTATTGCTAAAGCCCTCAAGAAATCAAATGCAATTATTTTGTTTTTCATAGTCTCAATTCCTATAAATGAAATTTCATGTAGATGTGAATTGACCTCTGTAGCAACCATTTACTGGCAAGCCAACTTACAAAAATAATTGTTATTTAATAATCATACTTGTATTAAAAATGTACCACTTCCCTTTCTATATAAATTCTACTATTTTTTTATTTACTTTTCGATATAATAAATACTCCGACGCTAATTTTTATATTTATTGCTACAGGTAAAATTTGGGTCTTGCAGATATATTAAATCTTTCGTATCTTCTTCAAATTGAGTGGAAATCTCTCACCTTCCACTCACTGAGCTTTTTTCTCTAATGAGTTGAGCCAGAGATGGCATCTCAAATGTACTGCCGACTCTATCACATATGTACTGATATGTACTTACCCCCAGTTTCTTTGCTGTCTGAACAATCGTCATAAATGTGTCATTTGCCTTTGTTCCTTCCTCTGTATGGTTTGAAGGCTCACATCCCTTTTTCTGACCTTTGCTCTCGACACCAGTTACACTGCATTGTTATGCGGCGGAACCTCTGGCAGAACAAGTACCTTTAACAGCTATTCCTTGTTCTCCTTCGTCTTAGCGATTCTTTCATCCAGCTGTTCATATCCGATTTTGCTAGAAAACAACTGATCAAACTTAATAGATAATTGCTATGTTACCTCTTGAATCTGGTTTTATTCTAAACTCACAAAATTTACCATAAAAATCCCAGTAACTATCCAGCCGACCTTCCGCAGATGTCTTGAAAAAAAGAACATTTTTCTGGCTATTGTTTTTGTGCATTTGTTCAATAATTTGCAATTATTATCTCAACTGAAACTTCCGGAAATAGAGGTTAGAATCTTTCAATGAAATTTGAATAAGCAGGGTAATTTTCAGAAAAAACGATAGCAAGAAAAATTGTGAAAATCGAATGGACATCTGCGGAAAGTCAGATCTAGAAAAGCTGGAAGCTTTTCTCTATGATAAGGAACTATCGGCCTTGATTTCTTGTAGTTTCTACCATCATGAATCCAGCAAAGAGCATGATGATATGCAATTTGCCTGAATTGATGTGCATCATCACGCAAAAGTGCGGTAACCACAAAACAGGCAGTGTGCCAATTATTCTGTAAAATCACAAAACTCAAAAAGTTGCAGGGTCGAAAATTCCATATTGGCAGATCAATTATCGACAAATACGCAAAGACTTGACTTCAAATTTACAGCAAATTTGAGACACTGCCTAATAGATTTCTACTTCACCGCGTTCTTTTTAATGTATTTCTACTCCACCGAGTCCTTTTTGATGTATTTCTACTCCATTCCTTGACCTGGCTGCTCAAGATTTCCTTTCCGGCTGCTTAAGAATTCCCTTTCTCTTCTATACAGGTTGAGCTTTGTGCAGATAACTACAGACACCCAGATTGTAGATGCAGGTATAAAAGCTTTCAAGAACTCGATGAGTGTAGGGCCAAAATAGGCTGCAGTTTCAATATTCTCGAACCCGGTACTCAGAATAAAGCTTGAGATCCCGAACAGCAGAAACGCAATAAATATCCTCAAAACTCTCTGTTCGGTACTTCCAGCATCATCAGGGAGCCCTCTTCGTATAATCAACACATATGCCGCATTCGTGCCGAGGAAAAAACCCGCTGCTTCTGCACTTATCATAGATGAAGCTATAAGAACAAGAGGGATAACAAACATAACGAAATATAAAATTAGGTTCTTGCGTCTGAGTGCAAGTTCAAAATTCTCTTTCTTGAAAAAATCATCTTTCAGGGAGCTTTTGAGAAAGAAGGTAAAAGCAGTCAGGAAAAATAAACCTATAATAGCTCCTCCAAGAATATCTCCAAGGAAATGTCTTCCAAGATACATTCTCGATAAAGCTACAAGCAATACCATAAAAGGAGCCATCATTTTGATTTTCCGGCTGTTGAAAATCGTGGAGCTTCCCCCCCAGAGTGCAGTCGTAATTGCAACATGCCCCGAAGGGAAACCGAAAGGTGACGGGGAAAGTGTTTCTTGAAGACGGAAGGTTTCGAGAACTTCTTTATCGGGAAGTCCGAACACACAATCAGGCCCACTCCCATTGAAAGGGGACGTGCTTTTCACTCCGTATTCAAGGTTCAGTACTCTATTATCTACATAGTCCGGCCTTGGAAAGGCGATTACTGTTTTAATGATCTCGGTAATCAGCCCTGTCCAGATTAAAAGCTGGAACAGAAGAAAACCTTTCCGGAAACTAATCCCGAAAGTTACGATAATTACTATGGAAACTAAAAAAGCCGATGATCCCATTGAAGTTATCAGAATCATAAGGGATGTAAGCCAATCGTTTCCAAGGGATTGCAGGTAGAGTATAGGTTCAGTCTGGAACAAGGGATTTGACTCCTGATTAAATATTTGTCTGCAGATATACTCAGTTTTATCTAAAAAGTCCCTGGTTAAACTGGATATCTGGAATAAGTAAAAAATTTAGATTCGTTTCGTATATTCATTTCGTATATTTGTTTCGTATATTCGTTTCGTATATTTGTTTCGTATATTTGTTTCGTATATTTGTTTCGTATTATTGGGTTTATGACAATGTATTCTGGAGAACTATTTTAAATTTGTATCCTAGATTCGGCAGGTTAACGCAACTATAGATATATATTTTCATATTTCTCTCCCATGAGACTCAATATTTTCCAGTGAATTTCTTCCATATTCAGTATTTCTGACTTTGTTTTCCCTTTTTTCTGCGTTATAAGTCCTGTAATTCCCTGAAACTTGAAAAATATCCATCTCATTGTTGGTCTTTTTGTTGGTTTCCCTTTTTGATCTGGAACCGTTTCATTTTCTTCTTCTAACTTTGTCCTTAATTTCCATTCTGCAATAGAATAAATCATTAAGCAGAGAACCATTATCATTGTCAACGCTTCAATTCTTGATTTATTCTTGAGATAAACCTTCGATATGCTAAAGGCATCACTTTTCAAAAATCTGAATCCTTTTTCTACTTTATCCTGTCCTTTGTAATACTTCAGCATCTCTTCAGGAGAAAGACTGATATCATTACTTGCAAGAATGAAAAGTCCCATTTTTCCATTTCTTTTAAAACAAAAGCATCATTAACCTTTATAACCCCATCAATCTTATAATATGTCTTTAATTTTTCATTTTTTAAAGGTCTGCCTTTTTTACCTGCTTCGCGTTTTTTAATGGTTTTCAAATCTACTTTTTCAAAAAGAACGGAAGGGAAATCTGCAATCCATTTTTCTGCTGCTTTTAATGCATCTTCTTCACAGAAAAAGTCATCTCCTGCCAGTTTTTTAAGCGACTTTTCTGCTTTTTCAAGCTCTTTTTCAAGCTTCCTTCTGAGAGTTACCTCTTTTTTTTCTTTCATTTTATGAGAGAGTAACAAAACCCACTTTTGTTTAACTCCACCATAATCCACAAAGGTTTGATAAAATGAGTATCTTTCGTCGCTTTTCAACGTTTTCAGGTTTAGATTTGCATTTAGCAGTTCCTTTGCCTCAGTAATTGTTGCAGGAACACGACTGATCCAGAATGACTTTCCTATGTTCTTGATATTATTATCAGTGTAAAAAGAACTATCAGCTACATAGTACACTTTGCTTTCAGGTCTTAAAGCTGATTTGAGAGACTTGATTGCTTCCAGAATTGTGCTTTTGTCTGAAGCATTCCCTGAATGGGTGTTCATGAAAAGTGGTATTCCATGCTGATTAACAATCAAGCTCAAAACAAATTGTTTGAGGTCCCATCTTCCGTTTTTGGGTATTCCAAAAGTAATATCAATATACTCAGTTTCTTCGTCTTCATAATCCCCATAAACGCTGACACTTGTAGTGTCAGCGTGTAAACAATGGACAGGAATAGGTAGACGATTCATAATGTGAAGAGTGATTTCAGTAAACAGTTTTGTAGGACCATACTTTACGATTCTGTCAAGAGTTTCTCCAATAGCATATTGATTCAGGTCTTCTCGTGTGACGCTGTCTCCAAAAAGTCTTCCTATAGAAATAGTCCTGAAATAATCAGGAAAAAGGTACAGACGTTGCCCTATGAAACCAAGACCATTGAGTACCATGGCAAGGATACAGACGGAGTGAGGAACCTTGTGATCTCGTTCTTTAGGAAGTTTCTCATCGATCAATTTGTCAACTTCAAGCTCTTGGAAAACTCCAGCAATAAGACCAAGGTGACCTAAGAAGCTTGTACGTTTTATTGAGGATTCAACTCTTCTACTGTTGTTTTTATCTGCCATGGAAGATCAAGAAAAGAAATATGAAAATTAATTATATTAACTTATATGTTTACCTGCCGAATCTAGGTTGTATTGTTTCGTGCCTGTGTATAGCGGGTATTCTCTTCAGGGTCAGATAATTTTTTTTAAGTTTTTTACTGAGTAAAATTACTCTTGTTAGATTACTGTTTCCTCTTTATGGATGTGTAAATTTTCACTAGCAAGAGGAGTATTCAACCAAAATATTTGAAAATTGAATCTGACGCTATTTTCACTTTCCAGCATTCTTTATTTGTTATCGTAGAACGTTTCTTTCCCGATATAGAGTTAAATAAAAAAATTATGGTTGAATAATAAAAATAAAAAAGAAGAATAATAAATAGAGATGGAAGTAAAGTAGAATCAGTAAAGTTCCTGACGGGCTTCTTTCCAGCTCTTTCCTGCACAGATCTTCTTTGCGATTTTTACTGCGTCAAGTGGAGTTTTTCCATATATTGAGTTACTAAAGGTCTCGACGAAATTTCTGTCGATTGCAGCCCCGCCACAGGCTACGGGAACATCTTCAGAATAAAGGATTTCTGCAAGGTCTTTAAGGCCGCCTTTGGTTGTGCTCATGAGAGTTGTTCCGGTAACAAGGTCAGCATTTGTTGCCTTTACGGTTTTAACGGCTTCTTCTACCGTTACATCACTCCCCATATCAACTACCTCGAAACCATTTGCTCTGAGAATGGCAGCTACAATGTTCTTGCCTATATCATGCACATCTCCTTCAATAACGAGGGACACTACTTTCCCCCTGGAGGGGACTTCGCCTATCCTTTCCTGGCAAAGTTTCACTCCTCCTACAAGTGCTTCATTTGCCAGCAGGATTTCAGGTACGTAGCTCTCTCCTATGTCGTAAAGCTCACATACGGTCTGGATTCCCGGCATAAGGGCATTTAATACCAGGTCTGTAGGATCTCTTCCTGCTGCAAGCAGAGCAGTTGTGAGGTTTACTGTTTCGGCGCTGTCCCCCTCGATCACTGATTCTGCCACGGCTGCATATTTGGGATCTTTCGGCATGTTCTGTTTCTTTATCTGGTCGACAGCAGTTATTTCTTTACTTTTGTCTCCAATGTCAACCCCAAGGCCGATCATGATTCCTTCGTCAATGAGTTTTTTAAACCTGGAAGGTTCTTTCTCTTTCATCTCGAATATCTTCTGAACCGCAACGTCGATGTGCCTGATCATTCCTGCACCCCTCCCAGCACATTTTCTTTCATATTCCTACCGATACCGACTCCAATCTGCCTGACAAGATCTTCAACATCATCGCATTTCGGGATTGGGGTTTCTTTACAGGCTCTAACATACGCTCTGAGATTTTCGAGGGAGGTTCCATATGAGACCCCACATGAAGTCCCTACAATATCAGCTCCCTGCAAAATGCATTCCCTAGTTCTGTTATAAACCTGTTCGGGGGTACCGTTTGGCATCAGGTCTATGACATCCAGACTTCCGAGAATGGACATATCGTTGCCCATTACCTTACGGCAATACCAGACTGGAACGGCATCAAAGGAGAAGCAGTCAATTCCACTTTGTTTTATGTAAGGCAAGAGTTTACTGGTATTTCCGCAGATGTGCAGGATCTGAGGGCAGCTTATTTCCTTTGCTATTCTTTTGTGGGAAGGAAGTATAAATTCCCTGTATGTTTCCGCAGAAATCAGGTCCCCAGAAGCCGAAGGATCAGCGAGGAAGATGATATGTGCCCCGTAAATAGTCTGCAACTTCCCGTAAGCTATCACGAAATCGGTTGCTGCTTCAATGAAGGCATGGGCTTTTTCTGGGTCGGTCTTTGTCCACCTGGCTATATTTTCAACACCTGCTATGTGACCTGCTACCGTAAAGGGGGATGTAAGTCCTGGGATTATAGGGAGCATGCCATCGTAGCGCTTTCTCAGTTCTTCGATTGCCCCGAGCACTACCGGTATTCTTCCGGCTTCTTCCAATTTATCGGGCCAGGTTATATCTGAGGAGTCTGTATAAGCAGGGCCAGTTACAGGAGGCCTGTCCGGTTTATTCCAGTCAAGTTTGCACCCAAGGACTTCTGCTTCGAGAGAAATATCGAACTGGGGACGTGCAGCCTCAATGCCGCAGACCTCATAGGGAGCGGCTGCAAGGTCTGCCATCATCTTGCTGTCAAAGTGGGCTTTTGGCCAGGAGGCATTGCATATCTGCATCAGTTCGGTTGTGGTTTGAGCCAGGGGATTTGCAGGGGGTACATAGTCAACCCTGCCTCCAAGCACTGCTGCCAGAACTCTTCGGGTTGGAGTCATTTCACTTACCATGCTATACATCTCCGTTTGATCTGCATTTGATATCAACTATTCATTATATATTTATATGTTTTATTTTGCAGTTAGATCACTACAGAATGCGTTTTTGAATGCTACCCATAGGGTAAAAGAAGTAGTGATCTGTTGTCAGGTAAAGGCCTGTAATGTCTTGTTTTCACGATCCTTTTGCAAGTTTTTCCCGAGTTCCTGATATAAATAAGAAAACTATTTTCTTTTGTGCAAGATCCCACAGTTTTACATTGACATATATTAATATGGATATTTCAATATTTAACTGGATGCTGTTAGCACAACATAGAAAAACTTATATATTTCTCAAAGTTATAATATCAATTTCTTTTGACAGTTGTCTTGTTTTATCTGATCATGGAAATGTTTCTTACAAGAAGAATGAAAAGTACAGTTTTTCCTGTTAATAAGACGCTATTTGAAGAAGATATAAAATAACTTTTATAAGATTATAATTAAATCTTAACTTTTATATGAGAGTAATTTTATTGTTTTTAAGATAATTTCGAGGAAAAACTTTTGGTGAGAATTGAAGATTTTTTCTACGCCAGTAATCTTTATCTAGGTTCATTTTATAGAACAAGAAACTTCAGAGATGAATTCATGCGTCTTCGGTTAAGCAAGGAATAGTGATAAATTGAGTCTGTTTTATAACTTAATAAAAGAATTTGCTAAGTTATAAGCTGGAACAGGGTATTGATTTCATGTAAACAGGCCAAATTTAAAGGCTGGTTTCTAATGCAAGATCGATAGCTTTCTGGCAAGAAAATTCCTTAACCGAAGATAAATGGAGATGCATTAAAAATTGATCTAAAAATACATAAATAAGTTCTGTAGAGACTTCAACGTGGCTAAACAACGTGGCTTAAAGCATGACTAAAAATATAAAACATGACTAAAAATACTGTTGTAAAGAGGCTTTGTTCCAATTTGCTGTCAATTTCAATTCAAATCTTCCTCTATTGAAACTGGCTCTAAATTAAAGTTTGAGATGTATTCGTTTGGTTTCAGAGACTCCTTAAACTACAATTTTACAGTAAACTGAAACACTGTTTAGGAGAAAACGGTAAATGTCCGATAAATTAGATCTCTCAATCATAATCCCGGTTTTCAATGAAGGAGAAAACGTAGGGGAATTATATAATCAATTGAATGTAGTTCTTTCCAAATTGGGAAAAGCATCTGAGATTATTTTCGTAGATGATGGATCTATGGATGATACTTTTAAAAAGTTAAAAACAATCAAAGATAGCAAAATTAAGATTGTAAGATTCCAGAGGAACTATGGAAAAGCTGCGGCTCTTTCCTGCGGTTTTAAGAAATCACAGGGAAATTTTGTTATTACCATGGATGGAGACCTGCAGGATGACCCCAAAGAAATCCCGAGATTTCTTGAAAAATTAGAAGAATATGATATGGTCTCAGGCTGGAAGAGTAAAAGACATGACCCTGTTTCAAAAACCCTTCCCTCAAAATTCTTCAACGCATTAACTCGACATATCACAGGAGTCAAAATTCATGACTTCAACTGCGGGTTTAAAGGTTATAGAAACTATGTCGTAAAGAATATAAGATTATATGGAGAATTCCATCGTTATATTCCAGCTCTAGCTCACTGGAAAGGATACACTGTTGGAGAAATTGAAGTCGAACACCATCCTAGAATTCATGGAAAATCAAAATATGGATTTGAAAGACTACTTAAAGGCTTTCTGGACCTGATCACAGTCACATTTTTGAACCTATACAAGAAAAGGCCTCTTCACATCTTTGGAGGTATCGGCTTCTTACTAATACTCTCAGCAATGATCATAAACCTGAACCTGGTCTCGCTATGGTTCAGGGGTATCAAGATAGGAGATAGGCCTCTGCTGATGTTGAGTATATTAATCACAGTTCTTGGAGCTCAATTTATTTCCCTTGGCCTGATCGGAGAACTGATCACAAACTCCAGAAATAACGATGATTATATTATAAAGTACGATAGCTATGAACTGGAAAACAATAGGTAAAACTGTAGTCAGTTTGGGGCTAATGTTTTACCTGATAGCCAAACTTGACCTGAGGACAATCTACGAGACCTTTACCCAGATGAACCTGGAATTGCTTTCGCTCTCGTTGCCTTTTATTGCTCTGATGTACCTGATAAAAGCGATAAAATGGCAGTCTCTACTTAATTGTATAAATGTCCAAATTCCCGTAAAAAGGTCGCTTGAAATAATTTTGATGGGTAATTTTTATGGAGCCCTTACTCCGGGCAGGGCAGGAGAAGTTTCAAGAGCCTTTTATTTAGATGCTGAGAACTCCAGAAGCATACCAACCGTAGTGATGGACAGAGTCATAGATATGGTCTGTCTCCTGGTTTTAAGTGTACTATCTATAGCTTTCTTTTTTAAGGACAGATATCTAATCTATATAATGACGCCAATGATAATGATTTTTGTCGCAGGTATTTTTGTTATTACAAATGAAAAGATCGTAACTCTTATTTTTGGGATATTTTCGAAGAAAAGTGAATTTAAAGAAAATTATATTCAAACGATAAAACAAATCACTGGAAATAAAAAAGCTATTTTTTCGGTTTCTGCATTAACTCTTGGGTATTATTTACTCAATTTATTTGTATACTGGGTAGTTATAAAATCCTTAAATCCTGCATTAAACAGCTTACTTACCTTTTCCCTTCCAATAGTAGTAGTTCTGGGTAATTTTCCAATTTCCATATCAGGGTTTGGAGTTAGAGAGTTCGTAAGCGTTACAATATTCAAGTTATTGAATGAAAGTTCTGCATATGGTTTTTCCTGCTCTATCGTTCTATATTTCTTGACTACACTATTACCAGCGATATTTGGATTCATGCTTACTTTAAGAAAAAAACCTTAAAATTTCAAGGCAGGTTAAATTGTTATAAAAAGGACATTGGGAATGGATGTTGAGAACGGACATCAAGAGCGGACATAGAGAATGGACATAGAGAACGGACATCAAAAACGAATATTGAAAACGAATATTGAAAACGGATATTGAAAACGGACATAGAGAACGGACATCAAAAACGAATATTGAAAACGGATATTGAAAACGGACATAGAGAACGGACATAGAGAACGGACATCAAAAACGAATATTGAAAACGGACATCAAAAACGAATATTGAAAACGGACATAGAGAAAGGATATCAAGAAAGGATATCAAGAAAGGATATCAAGAAAGGATATCAAGAAAGGATATCAAGAAAGGATATCAAGAAAAGATATTGAAAATGGACATTAAAAATAAGTCAAAACAATTGACACAAATTCAAAATAATCGGGCTATTAAGAATAAAAAGTTAAAACTGAATATTACGAAAAAACAAAATTAAAAACGCGTGTTAACCAGGTGGGGCTAAATGGATCAGAACCAGAGTAGAAATTACAAAAAATACAACTCAAAAAATCCGCTTATGGGCGTAGTGATATCCAATTTTATGAAAAACTTAAAGGAAACGGCCGTTCCTTTAAAAAATATAAATAATGTTATTGATATAGGCTGTGGGGAAGGATTTGTCATTAACTGCCTTAATTATCCAAAAATAACAGGCGTTGATATTTCCAGAAATGCTCTGAGAATTGCAAAGGAGAAAAATCCAGAATGTGAATTTTGTTCAGGCAGCATATGTGACATTTCGTTTAAAGAAAACAGTTTTGATCTTGTTATAGCAACCGAAGTACTGGAACACCTCGATAAACCGGATTTAGCCCTTCAGGAGATCCGACGAATAACCAAAAATTACTGTATTATCAGTGTGCCTAATGAACCCTATTTCCGTGCTATGAATTTCTTACGGGGTAAAAATTTAACACGTTTTGGGAATGATCCTGAACATGTTCAGAACTGGAGTTCAGGAAAGTTTGTGAGTTTAATAGAAACTTATTTTGATGTTCTGGAAGTTCGAAGGCCGTTTCCCTGGACTATGGTTCTATGCAAAAAATAATTATTAATATTTACTTTTTACAAACGTAATCATTTTAAGAGTATATGCATAGTTTATTAAAATAGAGATATATATAGATTATTAAAATATATCTTTTACTAAAATTTACTTTTTGATAAACTTTGTATTTTAATAGCATTTGCCTTTTAATAACATTTATATATTATTCAAAATTTATTTTGAAAAAAGAATAAGAGATATTCAGGAAATTGGGAGACAATTTCGTGGAAATAAGAAAAACATCTAACCCGGAAAAAAACAAAAGTCTTAAGAATAAACATTTTTACAACTCATTGGAATATTCTCTGGTGGGAATCTCATATACTCTTTTGACAATTATTCTTACTTATCCTGTCCTATTTAAGATAAAAACCGATATTCCTGGAACGGGAGCAGATTCGTTTCAGTGGATGAGAATATTATGGTACACAAAAATAGCAATAAAAGAAGCGGATTTAGCAGCTTTGACGCATGACCATCTCCTTTTTTATCCGAATGGCATAGAATCAATGCCCTTTTCATCAGCCTTCAATCAAATGCTATATGTATTGCTGTCGCCCTTTTTAGAACTGCATGTCATATACACGATACTATGGCTCTTAACTTTTATAATAGGGGCTATTGGTTCGTATCTCCTGGTAAAATATCTTACTGATAATAAATATGCTGCCTTTATTGCAGGAATTGTATTCGCATTTTCCCCGTACCATTTTTCTAGAGGACTATACTTTTTTGGGGCAGCAACAGTTCAGTGGATACCCTTTTGTGCACTGTATCTCATGAAAACAGTTAAGGAAAAAGGAATCAAGAACCCGATCCTTGCAGGAATATTTTTCATTCTGGTAACAATGAGTGATCTGCAGTACCTGATCTTTATGGGGATCTTTGCAGGGTTAGTATTCTTCTATGATTTTTACCTGACTATCAGTTCCGGGAAAAACTTTACTCATTCTGTGAAACAAATAATTATAAAATACTTCATTTTTGGCGGGGTCGCTTTTCTCGGAGTACTGCCTTTGACCATTAATGAGATACTCACTGCCCTTTCAAATCAAAACTTCTTAAAGCCAAACGCAAATGAAATTCCCAAATTATCAAATGATTTGATGAGCTTTTTCCTCCCATCTCATCTACATCCGTTGCTCGGTCAGTTTACCGTAGACTTATATTCGAATATACAAAGCTGGCCTGCTGAACATGTGAACTTTATAGGATATATTGTCCTCGGACTTTCAGTCCTTTCACTCCTGAAATCAAGTAGAAAGCCTGATATAAAGTTCTGGTTAGTATCTACGTTTTTCTTTACAATAATTAGCTTAGGACCCATTTTACACTTCAATGGAGCGGTTGCTTTCACGGACTCCAACCTGAAAATTCCACTTCCATATCAGATACTATACAACACGGTTCCTTTCCTGAAAAACTGCAGGACAGTTGGCAGGTTTTTTGTTATCGCAACCCTTGGGTATTCCGTCCTGGCAGGGTATGGTTTTTCAGAATTACTAAAATATAAGCCCGATAGAAAAAAGCTTATCTTTACAATAGTGGGTTTCCTGGTGGTTTTCGAATACCTGGCTATTCCGTATCCGACCACACAGGTAAATGTTCCTGATTTTTACTATAAAATTAGTAACGATGAGGATAACTATTCGATGCTCGAAATCCCACAAAACTCTAACGCAGGATATATGGATTTTCGGTACCTGTACTATCAGACAATTCACAATAAAGCTCTTGTCGGTGGATACGCAGCAAGATATCCGGCCAACGTTAGTGATTTCCAAAGGAAGACTCCGTTTATTAAAGAATTACAGTATTATTCTCTAGGAACTAAAGATATTTTACAGGAAGATGTTACTGATATAGGTACGTCTGTCCTGAATGCCAATAATATAAGGTATGTTATTGTCCACAAAAACCAGTTGTCCAGTGAACAGCTTGAGTTTGTAACCAATTTACTGAAAAAAACCCTTAAAACCGAACCTGATGTATACGAGGAAGACGAGCTTATTGTTTACCGTGTTCCAGATGAAACAATTCAGCCCTTCATGCTTTTAGGTACAGGGTGGAACCGCCTGGAGAATTGGGACGGCACAATGACCAGGTGGATATCAAACAAGGCTACATTATCGGTTTATTCAGGTGTTGCTGAAAATGCAGTATTGAAAATCAGCGCATGCAGTTTACATTCACCAAAGACGCTCGAGGTTTATAATGGCAAAACTCTCCAGAGTAAACAAAATATCAGCACTAATTTAAGCACAGTAAATATTCCTGTTACCTTAAATCAGGGAAAGAATGTCATTCTTTTGAATGTACCTGAAGGCACAGAAAGACCATGTGACTTTCCGGAACTAAAGAATAACGACACAAGAGCGTTAAGTATAGCAATTCAAGGGGTTGAGTTAATTGATTCGTCTGCAAATTGATTCAAAGCCTATCCGAAAAGTAAATAATACATATTGAAAAGATCCGAAAAGTAAATAATACATATTGAAAAGCAACGGTAAGTATAGAATACTAAGAGTTAATCACTGGTAATCTAAGAGTTAATCACTGGTAATCGGTTAAGGAATTTTCTTGCCTGATAGCTCTTGATTTTGTATTTAAAATATATAATACCAATCGGATACAAATTGGCCATCAAAAATTTTGCGCTGAAATTTTTTTGATGGCCAACCATTAGCTACTTTTACGGCTCTATATAACTTACCACAAAAATGGAATTAATCTATAACGAACTTTTTGACAGTATTCTGTATAGCCTTGTAGATTTTTGGATAGAAACTTTTCTTCATCAAGAAGTCTCCAGAGAATTACCAGCGTAAGGGGAATAAATGTAAGTAAGCTCCACCACGATCCAAGCGCGAGAGGAGTGCCTAACATAATAATGAGACCACTCACGTACAGTGGGTGCCGAACTATACTATACGGCCCAGTTGTTATTACTTTTTGATTGGCTGTTACTTCAACAATTGAAGATGCAAAAGCGTTTTCTCTGAAGACAAGAAAGAGTAAATAATATCCTGACACTACAAGAACGTCGCCAAGAACTACAATATAGAAAGGGACGTGCGACCAACCAAAACGATGGTCAAGTGCAGAAATAACGAGAAAGGCAATAAATAATAAGATAACAAAAAAATGTGTAATCTTCTGAGTCTTTTCTTTTTCAGCGCCTGGCCCCGCATTAACCCTACGAGCCAGAAGTTCAGGGTTTGTTTTCCATAAATCAAAAGTAATCGTTGCTGATGATACAACATATATAATTGAATAAACCCATGCTTCCCAAAAATTAAATGAACCTGCAGGAACGAAAAGGAACAAAACGATGATGGCAATAAGCTCTACAAAGCTAAGCAGAGTTTTTATTTTCAGGCTAGAAGTGACTGTGTCAGCAGTATTCATTTAATTAACTCCCCTCTATTGTGGAAGTTACAGATGGTAACTATTTTCGGATAAGCTCTTATTTAGCAACGCGTCCTAATATATAGCTTACAGAGAGGAAAACGGCAATAGCAAGAATAGCGTAAATGGCAAAAAGCAAAAATGAACCGTACTTGCTCAGGATAGGACTTGTGTTATTTATCTGCTCATTTGTTGGATACATAATGTCCTGCTTGTCATTGCTGTGATCCAATCCCAGCGCATGCCCCAATTCATGTTTTGCAATGGCGAGCATTGCAGTATCAGTATATGGGACCCACTCTCCCCATTGAGAAAATCCAACTCCAAGCGTTATATCTATGCGTATAAATCGCCCATCGATAATATATGGAATGGCATCACCTGCAACTCCAGGAGGAACATCCTGTTCTTTCTGCAGGTCTTCGACCCATCTTATTTTGATATCAGCTTTTTCGGAATCCACAATTTTAAAAACAGGGGTGTAATCCAGTTTTCCATTTCCTCCTTCTGCCCAGTAATTCAGAGCTTTTTGTACCTGTGTGTAATAGGTAGGACTATAATGTGGAGGAACACTTTTGTTATCTATATATACGGTTATAGGAGAATGATCCCAGGGATTATCTAATATTTTTGGATAATTAAACTCCGAAGCTGCCTGAGCAATAGGTAAAATAAGTACCGTCAACAACAGTAAAAAGAGTAATCTTATTCCATGCATGCTGTTTCGGGTAATATAAATCTGCCTCCATAGTATAATTATTAAATGATCCTTATTAAAATGATCCTGAGAACTTAATACGATATTATCAACAAAACGCAATTAAAAGTAATTGCTGATCTACACAGGAACTAAGAGCGATCTGCAAAGAAGAAAAGTGAGATAATTGATCTGACTTCAGTCTCTCTTTTTGTTTGTTAACCAATTTAAAAGTGAGACATTTATCTGACTTCAGTCTCTCTTTTTGTTTGTTAACCAATTTAAAAGTGAGACATTTATCTGACTTCAGTCTCTCTTTTTGTTTGTTAACCAATTTGATTCGCTGTTCACAGAGGTCACTTCGCCTATGGTTTTCGTTTGTTCCTCTTCACTACTCCCTTTGCTAATATGTGAGCGTACTTTCATGAAGTAAGCCAGGGCTGCAATGGGCAGGGCATAGCCTATTCCATATACCGCTAAATCTGTCTCTTGCGGTTCAAAGATAACGCTCAAGAAGTTAACCCCAAGTACGACAACAGTAAGTCCCACGAAGTTCAATTCCAGCTCTTCAATATTGTTTACTTTCAGCCATTCTGGTAAAGGTAGCGGCTGGATAAACAACTGGTATAGCCCGAAAGATGTAAGGAAAAGCACCGTACCGACCAGGAAAAGGTGTACGGTCTCCACAATTTCAACAATGACACTCTTTTCTGGACTTTCTTTTGCCATTCCTGTAATGAGTTCTCCCATGAAGTGAACAATATCTATGCCACCTTTAACAAATAAGACACAAGCAGCAATTGCCAACCCTATCACTGGAATCAACACAAAAAAACGCATTCCTGCAATAAACCTTACAACTTTCATTGGCAGACTCCTTCTTGCTTTCCCCAGATGACCAGTATATTTGGTTTCTTTTCTTCCATTCTTAACCCCCAAATTGAATGGTTGATATCTCGGTCGGCAATTTAAAGCAGCCTTCCGAAGTTTGATAGATAAATTTAAATTTTTTTTCTTCGCTATACCCCGTTTTTTCTAACTATTGTATCAGTAATCCAGACTACATCTGAATTTCATCGTGTTGAGCAAAAGAAACAGTGGAAGGAGGTGTAATCGTATTTTGACTGTTTTGCTTTAGAAGTGCCACTATATCTTGAATTTCGTCGCATTTCATGTAAAAACACTAGCATGTAATTTTATAATAATAAATATGTAAATTATTAGCAATGAATGTAATAGAAAAGTAAGTTCGAAGTAGAGGTAACTGAACTTGCTCGTGGACTTATTCCACTGGAATTTTGGACGGGTTGTGCATAGAACCCCATAATTCAACAGTTCTTTATTTTTTATATTTATTTACTTTATTTTTAAATACTTTACTCGTTATAGCGGTAATATGTCCGAGATCACTAAGATCAAGATAACAAAAAAGGTGATAAAAGACGAAAGTAAAAGAATTCCTTGTAATAATTGAAAAAAGTGAAGATGGTGGCTATGTAGCTTTTGTTCCGGATTTACCTGGATGTCATACACAAGGAGATACATTGGAAGATATAAGAAAATACATTAAAGATGCAATCCAGCTTTATCTTGAAGTCGAAAAAGATTATTTAGATGAAGAACCTACAAAATTTGTGAGTGCTGAAATGATTCAGGTTGAAGTATGACAAAAATTAAGCCTCTTTCACATAAAAAAATAATCAAAGCACTTGAGAAAGTTGGTTTCCAACCTGTCAGACAAACCGGCAGTCATTTATTTATGAAAAACCCAGATGGTAGAACTACCATTATACCAATTCATTCAAAGAAATTAAAGTTGAAATCATCAACGCAATTTTAAATGAAGCGAAAATTTCAAGAGACGAATGGATAGAATTAGTTCGAAGTTTGATTATTTTTTAGTCTTCTTTTATTCCTTCAAGTTAGGTATTTTTGCCCAACCTCTCCAAAAGATACAGTAAGGTATTATCGTTATTTGAATGCGTTTTTATTTTTCTTTTTGTAGTACTTATTCAAGTTTAAAATCGATATCATTAGGCGCTATTTAAATGGAGTATGTGTTTCTATGTATTTTTTACATTTGATGGGGGGTTATCGAAGGAAACTAGTGTTTTGAAAATTTAGTTATTGGTCTTATGTTAAATCTGAATAGATATCTTTTGATGAAAAGCTATCAAAAATTATGTTCGATAATTAAGTTGCCATAACACTAGTGTATTCTTATATACCATGTAATGATCGAGAAAACAAATACATAGGCAATTGTGGAAAAATCAGCCTTTAATTGGCAATTTTTATTATAATAATTAGACGATAAAACAAAAATAACATTTTTTGTATTACGGCTTTTAGCAAAATTATGTTAGTTCTGCATACTAGAGGTATTTTGTAATTTTTCAGAAATCTGAAACTTTTATAATATCCATAGGTTATACCATGTAAACCTATTGTTAATTACAAAAGTACTTTTTCGCAGAATATTCTACTTTTTTTAGCTAGATCAGACATATCACGGTTTTGATGTATACAATGGGATACCAATGAGCTATGCATGGTCATGAGTACCCAGACAAAAGCTTTATTTTTTGGATGCTCCGACCAATCTGTAATGCTTTCATAGTCATCATGAATTATCAAGAATGTAGGTGGTTGTTGCTGACCCCACGGTACATTACTGCCTGTAGCACTCGCAGGAAATCCTTCGGATAAAGAAACTTCCATATTACAGTTTTGTACTGCGTCGCTTCTTGTGATCATTTGAAGCGAGAATCCCTTTTCTTTAATTTCCCCAAATTCTAAAATCGTTTTTTGGATATGATCCTTATTTGATATTAATATAAGAGAAAGAGACATTGCCAAACGCTGAACAATAGAATCATCACTTAAACAAATAATTTGGACAATAATAGGTTGTTTCCAGTCAAGTCCAATCGTCCAAATTTTTTTACCATCATGATGTGAACGATAATGTAGATGGTCTATCTTATGGGAGATATTTTTTGCTAACTCTTCAAGTTCATAGACTGAAAGCAATTCGTCACAAGACTGCTCAATAGAAATTGCTAGTGAATTCAATATATTGCTAGACGAAGTTTCTTTAAGTTCAGAAATAAATAGACTTAGAGCTGATTTTAGATAATTGGTTCCATTTCTATATTTAGTTCTTTTACAATAAGCAAGATAATTATACATAAAACAAGTAAATGACAAAAGGGTTCCTTGCTTCAGAAAAAGCTGTAATAAGTTTAGATATTCTTCTTCGCTAACTTTATCATATTCGTCTGGGAAGCTCTCTATAAAATATTCAGTTTCACAATTATCACTTTCACTTAAAAAATTACATTTTAAACTTTGAGAAACACAATAAAAAGCGCGATCAAATTGGGCGAGTGAATTCCATAAGCTTGCTGCTTGGTCAAAGTTAGATACTGCATCATCCCATTGTCCAGCTTTCCCATAATGTATCCCTGAATTTTCATTACTTTTCGCAGCCTCTAGATAATCTCCTAAATCTGTATATGAACGAGCCATATAATTCAATGCTGAACCTATTTGTAGATAATCTCCTATCTTGTAATAAATATTGAGTGCATCTTTCCCAAATTTTATGGCTTCCTCATTAAACCCTTTTAATTGCTTTATTCTCGATAAAAGCATAAGAGCTCTAGCTTCTTGATTAAGGAACCCATTTTCTTTTGCTTTAATTAATGCTTCATTATATGCTCTTTCTGCATCGTCATATTTATGTTGGTCTCGTAGTGCATTTCCAAGGTTTATAATATTAATAGTCTCAGACTCAGTGATTCCAAGTTTTTGGCAAATTCTAATACATTCTTCTAAAACATTTTGAGCAGCCTCAGGATTTTCTTCACGCCTTTTTACCACAGCAAGATTATTTAACCCAGCAGCTTTTAGTCTTGGAAGATTTTTTGTGTTCGCTATCTCAATAATTTCCAACGCATACTTTTTTTGTAATTCGTTATCTCCAAGTTCACCAACACAACCGGCGAGATTCACAAGGCTTTTGTAGATTCCAGATTCATCATTTAGCTTAGTAAATAAATCGAAAGCTCTTTGTGATGCTTTAAACCCTTCTCTAAAACGGGATACTTGAATATAGGCATACCCAAGGTTTAGTTGAATAAAAGCCTCCTTAAAAATATCTTTCCCTTTATAGAACTCTAAAGCATTTTGATGAATAGAAATAGCTTTTTCTACGTCACCTTCTTCAATGAAGATCAAACTTGACCAAATTCTAATAATTTCTATCCATTCACTTTCATTTAATTTGACAAATATTTCGAGTGAAATGTCTGCTTCACGTTTGGCATATTGATACTTTCCCATTTCTTGATATACTTGTGCTAGTAAATACCTCGCGTGAGCTTCACCGTAATTATCGCCATTATCCAAAGTATACCTAATTTTGCATTGAAGAAATTCTTCTGCAAGTATCCAATCTCCATGAAGAGATGCTGCAGTTGAACCTTCTATCAAATATTTTTCCACATTGGGGTTATTAGAGCGAAGAAGATGGAATGCAGTTGGCAAAATCCATTGTTTTTTTATTGCATATTCGCTTAGGATCTGATGATAATGAATCGAGATATTATTCTTGTCAGCCGTTTCTAGAACATAATCTTTAAAATATGGGTGGAATATTTCGTAATATTGACCAGTTTGATTAATAATAGGAGATGCTAAATCAATGAGCTTTTTTGTCTCCATAATTGTTGATGTTACGCACTGTTGCGAATTTATTAATGTATGAATATCTAGTGTGTTAAGAAGTGAGTAACTATGTACAATAAAATTAATAATTTCTTGTTGTAGTGGTGAAAGTTCTTGCCATATAATAGATTGATATTCTGCAAGGTCACTTGGATAAGGAATTACTTGTTTCTGAGTAAAATAATAAAGATACAAAGGATTGCCTTGAGAAGCTGTATATAGTTCTTGCAATTTTCCCGGAGGTAATTTTATGTTACTAATTTCTAGAAAAAGCCTAAACTCATCGTAATTAAATAATTCAACATCAAATTTTGGTATTTGTTGAAAAAGTTTAATTTCTTTAGAACGCGTTGCGTAAACAACACTACAATTGAATAAATCAAGTCCTAAAAGTAATTTTGCAACAATTGGATTTTGATCAACATCATCAATGAGGATCAACTCAGAATTATTAGCAAGTTCCTGTTGAAGTGTAGCATATGCTTCATTCTCAGAAGGAAGAGATTCAGGGTTGCGGTTACGTCTCACTGAGAGATGATTTGCAATATAGGAAAAAACTTGTTGAGCAGTTTTATTTCTTAATGAAATATAAATCGCGTTAAGTTCTGAACCAAGTAGTCCCAACAAATACGTTTTCCCTGATCCAGGATCACCATATAAAACCAGAACCTTTTTTTGATTCAATTTCTCTTTAATTTGGTTTATTAAATTTTCGCGCTTCAATATCGGTTTTTTATCCATTTCTTTACTTAGAACATCTAAGTTATTTTGGAGTACAGGTCTATCTTGTTGTTGGAAGGTATCTAAACCGAAAGATTCGGATAAAAGCTGCATTAAATCATTTTTGAATATTTCAACTAATTCTTCGCTTGTTTTAAATGATTTGTAGCAAATATTTCCTTCATTACGGATACGCTGTAAAAGTTTCTCAAGATTAGGATCTCTTCCTTCTGTAGCCTCTTTTATATATACAAGACGCTTTTTTTGAGAACTAAGATTAAATTCGTCTTCTAATCCAGAGATAGTCATTTTGGGAGAGATCCAGCCATAAGATTTCCAAAAAATACCAACATAGATATGACTTTGCTCAAGATATGCCCGATACACCTCCTGTGGATTGTCGGGACGTGCACCCACTTCAAAGAAGACAGGGTGAAGTTTAAGATCGATTATTGCATTCTTTATTGCCTCACGCTCTTCTTTGAGTTCTGTAATTGTAGAACTAATAAAAACACGTACACGTTGATCTGGTGTTCGTATATTTATTCTTTCAATCATGTTTTTCCCTATGATCACTTGTTTGACAAACAAAGCCTTATGAGTTCACTTTGTGTCTCTTCTGGACTCAGATTCTGTTTTGGTAAATTTGTGTGATCTAAATAACAAATTAACTCAAAGGAATCTGCTTTAATTTGTTCACATATCTCTGAGATTAATAAAAAGTCCAGAGATGGATAAGACAGGGATATATCTTCAAAGTTGTAACACAAATATTTTAATACCTCTATTTGGACCTTATCCTTTTGTTGTTTATTTGAGAGGTTTGTATCTTTATCAAAAAGCTCGGGAACTCTGTATTTTAATATAATGTTACATGTAGCTTGATAGATCTGCCAATCGTAGTAACCCTTTTCATTAAGTTGATTCTTCATCTGGAGAAATTTAAAATTAAATCTTAAATATTCTAGTGAAACAGGAAAAAAACGACTTAGTTGAGTTTCTCTCCGTTTATAAATCTCTATTAGATCCGTTTTTGCTTCAAGAGGAGTTTGAAATGGTTTTTCAAGATCATTACTCTTACAAGACTGAAGCAAAAGAGATTCCATAGTTTGCTCTGAAATCTCGTTTTCTTTATAAAAGTTCACTCTTTTTTTTATTATTCCCAAGTCCAAAATTGATCCATAGTTCAGGGTCCCAGGTGCTAAAACAAAATTCAATGCCTCCACTACAGATTTAAAGTGAGTATAACTTCCGCTTATATTTGAAAATTTTTTAAAAAAACCAGTTGCCACTACAATTGGTTCTATATCAGAAGCATATATTTTAGGTATTGAGCGATTAATAATTTGTTGAAGATCTGGATAAACACAGACACCATAATCTCCCGTTTCGAATTCAATAAAACTAATAGCTATTGCATCTCCATCTTTAGATTCGTAACACCAACTGTTAAAGCGTGAAAAGCATTCTTCCGCTAAATTTTCATCGTTGAACATCATTATTAAAAGTGGAGCATTTGATAAATTCCCAAATTGAGGGACGTAACCATAGCCAAGAGCTATAAATCCATCTCTTAATAATCTTGGAAACTCCATATCTCCTATTATCATTAACCTTGGCTTAATGCCATAATCGTATCCTACTGAACTTTCCACAACAATTCCTTCTATTTTTAAAACTTCCAATGTAGCTTCAAAAAAAATCGATTCTTTTTTTTGTAAAAGGATATGAGAAAATATATACTTTTTAAATAAAAAATATTACGTTTTCAATTGAAGCTAAGAATTTGCACAGGTTTTATTGTAAAACTTGTGTATTTTATCCGCTTTTAACCCAATTTTTACATTAAAACGGTACGAAAAACGTAGGAAATGCACAGGTTTTAGTAAAACCTCATTATTTGTGTATATTTGAGACACTCATAAAAAATCCCATTTGTCTAACTTCCATAATGTTTTATGTAGAAAAGAATATGAGTGCCCAGGTACCTGCCGCAAGTATGATGAAATCGAAAGGTAAAATAAACAAGTTCAACTGAGCAGTTACAAAGAAACTAAACCATCTGTTAGGGTACAAAAATGAAAATGTGTCTTTTCACTTTTGGAGAACGTTAGAACTTGTCTTTAACAGCTTCTTGATTTCTACTTAAATTTAAAAATTGAGCGAAACAGACATGGACTATCTGCGAACACTGAGACTGAAGGAATACAAATGATTATAACTGGTTCTACACGCGCACAAATTTAACTTGAATAAAACCACAATTACAGTGCGCCTCAATGCGAAATCTATCGCGTTGTCAAGTTAACTGCAGATTCGAAAAAGAAAAGGCTCAATTTACTCTTCTCCACCTATCTTATCAATCGTGGGCCATCTGATCGAGCGCAGCTGCAATCGCCAGGATAAGCGCACTGTCCTGTCCGGGCTCAATCTCCACACCATAGGTATCTCTTACCCGGAACCATCTTTTTGATACCTCGGCGACTTTTTCCCTCCCGGCTTCAATCTTATACTCATGGTCAAGAATATTGCCCTGGACCTCCATTTCAGGCCCATCTGCTACTTCAACTTTCCAGCGGTCGCGAAGAGGTGAGATCAGGGCTTTTTTGATCGTTGCGACTGTTTTCCCATCCGCATCCTGGAGGTCCATCGTATCTTTTATCCTGAGAAGCTTCTCCTGGAGTTTATATACCTCATTACCCTGTACATCCTTGATAATCAGGGTGTTGCGTAGGCGGAGAGCTTTGCCGTCCACATAAAATTCCCTCTCCCCAGCTTCGTTTTCTATCCAGTAGTCGTCTCCTATGGAAACAAGTTTTTCGTGCATTTTGTAGCGTTGTATGCTTTCTTCTCCACGGCCTCTGAGACCGCCCATGATTCGTCTCATCAATAATCACTCCTTTTCCTGCAGATTTTTATTTCAAATAAAGCTTTAACCTTCAGTTGCTCCCGATTCCCTGCACAAGCTTTTCCATTATCCTGTCAACGGTAAAGCTTGCTGCTTTCTGGCGTGGAGGGAATTCTTTAAACGTTGCCAGGAAGTCTCCCACAATTCCCTGAGCAGGAACAACCATGAAGGCGTGGTCGAGAAGCCAGTCGTAGTAAGTATTAGAGGTCTGATCTGCTCTTTCATATGGGTCGGTACGCAGATTGAATATTTTTGGTACGCGCAGCGGAACAAAAGGTTCAGCCCAGACCAGGAGCGTACCGGCAGCACGCTGCTCCAAAAAGACCATTTTCCAGTTGTCGTATCTCAAAGCCACCAGGTCTCCATCGTCTGAGAAGTAAAAGAACGCAATACGTGGAGATTTTTCTTCCTTTCCGGTCAGATAGGGCAGCAGATTATAGCCATCAAGATGCACTTTGAAAGTTTTGTCTATTGCTTTGTGGCCTCTTTTAAGCTTCTCCTTAATATCCGGCTCTCCGGCTGCTGCAAGCAAAGTGGGCAGCCAGTCCAGGTGGCTTACAATCTCATTAGAAATTGTGCCTGCCGGGATCTTGCCAGGCCAGCGCATTACCTCAGGAACACGGAAAGCTCCCTCCCAGCAGGAGTTTTTCTCGTTGCGGAACGGAGTCATAGCTGCATCGGGCCAGGAGTTCATATGTGGTCCGTTGTCCGTGCTGTAGAGAACAATGGTATTATCGGCAATGCCGATTTCGTCCAGCAAATCAAGCAGCACGCCTACCTGCCGATCATGCTCAATCATGGCATCATGATATGCGGATTGCCAGCGCCCCGACTGTCCTCGTATCCTGTCAGGGATGTGGGTCCTGAAATGCATTCTTGTGGTATTGAACCAGACAAAGAACGGCTTTTCCGCCTCATGCTGACGTTTAATAAAATCGATGGCTGCATCCAGAAATTCCTGGTCTACGTCTTCCATTCTTTTTTTGGTCAATGGACCGGTATCCTCGATGCGGCCGTCGGCATAGCTATGGATTACGCCCCTGGGACCATAGTTCTTTCTGAAATTAGGAAAATCTTTTTCAGGTGGATAATCGCGTTTTTCAGGTTCTTCTTCAGCATTCAGGTGGTAGAGATTGCCAAAGAACTCGTCAAAACCGTGGTTTGTGGGCAGGTATTCGTCCCGATCTCCGAAATGGTTCTTTCCAAACTGACTTGTGGAATAACCCAGAGGTTTCAGCAGTTCGGCAATTGTCGGGTCTTCGGAATGAAGTCCCATCTTAGCTCCGGGCATTCCCACCTTACTCAGTCCGGTACGGAAGGCGCTCTGGCCGGTGATAAACGAAGCTCTTCCGGCAGTACAACTCTGCTCCCCGTAAGAGTCCGTAAATCTGATACCTTCGTTTGCTATCCGGTCAATGTTTGGTGTTCTGTATCCCATCAGCCCGTCGCTGTAGCAGCTCAGGTTGGTAATTCCGATGTCATCTCCCCAGATGACCAGTATGTTTGGTTTCTTTTCTGTCATTCTTAACCCCCCAAATAAATTGGTTGATATCTCACTCGGCAATTTAAAGCAACCTTCCGCAGTTTGAGAGATAAATTTAATTTTTTTCTTCGCTATACCCCATTTTTTCACAATCGTATAATTGATCCAGACTACGTCTGAACCCTTTGCTTTATCTGATTCTCGTCTCCCCTTTCGCATTATTTTTCCTGAGACCATGACAGCGTTTAAACTTTCGGCCGCTGCCGCAGGGACAAGGGTCGTTTCTTCCGGCTCTTGCAAAAGCCTCTTCCAGAGCCAGGATTTTCATCACTTCTGTTGCCGGATAACCCCTGCGTATAAGACCTGCCAGGATCTGCATCGGAAAGTCGATATGCCGGAAGAAAGCTTTCAAGCCCTCGCATAGGTAGTTAAGTCCGGGTTCCCCAGCAGGAGTTGTAAGGAAGCGGTTTTTAGGGCATTCTCCCCTGCAGGCAAAGAGCACCTCACATTCCCGGCATACCTGCGGGAGAGTGTTGCTTTTGTCCTGCCCGAACCTGTACTGCTTTTCCGAAGCAGCAAGCTCAGAAATCTCATTTTCCAGAATATTGCCAAGCAGGTAGTCCGGTTCCACAAAATGGTCGCATGAGTAAAGATCGCCATTGTGTTCCAGAACAAGCCCAATACCGCACATTTCCTCAAAAACGCACATGCCTGAAGGAAGCCCCAGCCATCTGCGCGCAGAAGCTTCAAAAGTCTGCACGAATACCTTTCCCACATCGTTTCTTACCCACTCGTCAAAAATACGGTTCAAGAAACTGCCAAACTGCTCTGGCTGCACAGAACGGTCCGAAACTGTGTCTCCTCTCTGGTAAAGAGTATGCCCCTCTTCATTGATTCGCTCTACAACCGGAATAAACTGCATCCAGTCTGTCCCTGCTTCATCCCGAAGGAAGTGGTAGACTTCAAGCGGATAATTGGCGTTGACCCTATTTACTGTGGTCAGGACATTGTATTCAACACCGTGTTTTTGCAGCAGTCGAAGCCCCTTCATGACCTGGTCGAAAGTTCCATTCCCCCTTTTATCCACCCGATAGACGTCGTGCAATTCACGAGGACCGTCGATGCTGAGCCCTATGAGAAAATTGTTTTCCTTAAAAAACCGGCACCATTCGTCGTCCAGCAGCGTGCCGTTTGTCTGCATCGTATTTTCGAAAGTCATCCCCGGTTTTCTGTACTTTTCCTGCAGTTCGATTGCACGCCGGTAAAAGTCTATTCCCATCAGAGTAGGTTCCCCTCCCTGCCAGGCGACAGTTACCTGCGAGCTGTGGTGGGCTTCGATAAGCTGCCGGATGTAGTTTTCCAGAACTTCATCTGACATGCGGAACCTGCTGCCTGGATAAAGCAGCTCTTTGTCCAGAAAAAAACAGTAGGAACAAGCCAGATTACAGATCGCTCCTGTTGGCTTTGCCAGTATATGAATTCTGGGAGGCAGGTAGTTTTGTGCCATTCTAACTCTCTTATCAGGTTTATTTTCAGTCCATTCTGTAAACACTTTGTACTCATAGCCTGACAGATCATGTGTAAGGGGTATTGATCTGCCAGGCTGTATATTCCACCATGAGCCAGCGAAGCAATCGTCGTCGTGTCACCCTGTTAGCCAGTAGTCACTTCACCAGCTCGATTTCCCTCGAAGGCAAGATCAGGTATTTACCGCCCGCACCCCTGTCCAGACCGACGATCCCCAAATCGGTGGCATAGCGGAAAGAGCCGAAAATAACTTGCCTCATAAACTGGCAATACGGATCTTTGCTTACAAAAAATTTTTGTAGCTATTTTTCAACAGACTATTCTGGAGAAGCAATTTCAGATTTGTAGACTTTTTAACAGTGGATAGTCCAGGGATAATTTTGTTTGTGACCGAAAAGCAATGAATTTGGTATTCTTCGCCTTCCCGCGCAGAACTTACTGAACCCTGACATCGGGCCGCAACCGTTTTGATTCGAACGGAAAAATAGTATTTTACTCTCTCTTTTTTCCCGCATCCTTTCAAGCTAGCTGATGAAAACCTGTCAGGTGACTGAATTATAATGTCAAAGATGACATTCCAGGCCCGCACCCGACTAATTTTGAGACTATCTGCCTTCCCCATCCATTACTGAACTGCGATATTTACCCCCAAGTTTGCAGTCCGATAATCGCAGTTGTATATTTAAATTTTTATGTATATGAGTTTTATGTGTAGTTTAGTATACTTCTTACTCAATTTTATTGGGTTCCCTGGCATAGAGTGCAAGGTTCCATAGAAATGCAATTAACCGTTCTTAAAATCATTGCCATTTCTGGAAATTGTTAACTCATTTTCCCGGTCAGCGAAATGAACAATATTATGTAAAGAAGGCGCTGCGATACCTGCATTTATCAGGGCCTTGTAAATTGCCGTGTTGAGCCGATCCTCCAAAATCCTGGTTTCCACGAAGTTTTCTATCCAGCATCTGACTTTGAACTTCACTCCGAATTCTGTAAAATCGAATAAAAGTGCCTGTATCGGTTTATCTTGCATGACCCAGTCTTCGTGAGCCAGAGCCTCAAGAATCAGATTTCGCACGTACTCGATATCCGGGCCATAGGATACAATGACAAAGGTCTCGATACGAAACATCCTGTCGGGTATGGAATAATTTGTGACAAGTTCTTTGCCGATAACAGAATTGGGAATTGCTACCTCACGGTTATCCCTGGTAAGAATGCGAGTTGACCGCCAGCTTATCTCTATCACATCCCCCCAGGTGCCGAGCTTTTCTATTAGTATACGGTCTCCAGCCCTGAAGGGGCGATCTATGGAAATTGCAATCCCCGTAATGATGTCAGAAAGCGTATTCTGGGCTGCAAGGCCAATTATAATGCCTCCGATACCGAGAGCAGTAAGTGATTGATGAAAAGCAGCCGTTGTGATCCCGAAACGCTCAAGAAGTATGATTACGGCAAAAAAACTGAAAACCAGCTGAGAAGTATATTGTATGGAGCGAACTGCCCTGCGGTCGATTTCTTCCCTATCCTTCAGGGGTACCCTGGAAAGGTACCAATCTGAAATGATGGACATCAAGCTAAGAACAATATGCGTCCCTATACTCCAGTAGAGAAGGAAAAAGAAATTATCTATAAGTTCTGCATAGAGACTGAAATACTTACTGAACAGCCTTACTGCGGCTTGCGTACTCTGCAGAATGATGATGCTCAACAGGATGCTTTCTAAAAGGAGGAAAATCTTATCTGCAGCTTTTGTTTCTGTCTTTTTGATTGCCGGCCAGAGCCAGCGCTTCAAAATTGATCGGCTGATTATTAAGGCACCGATCATAGCTAACAGAATAACGACCAGCCTCAAGAGAACTATGCTGAGTGACAGCATCCGTCCAATATCGATCACTTATATCCCCCGAGCTTTGGATCTGTTGATCCCACAAAATCATCAGGTATGCCCTTCTTACCTCCCCCCTTTATAGACCAGGTATCAGCTATTTACTGTGCAGCGAGACAAGTTCTGCGGGACTGTAAGAATTCAGTGTCAGGTTATTGAGCACAAAAATTTCGTAAACTCTTTGCACTCATAGACTGAAAGAGGTACAGAGGACGCTGAATCTGTCAGCCTGTCTTCGGTTAGACGACTTTTACTTAGAGAATCGTTCCCCTTCTCCCATTGATGACATCGCATACAACACGGTACGCTCCAGGCCTTGTTCACGGTCGACATGAGCCTTTTGGTATTCCGGACTGTTAATCATCTCCAGAAAGACTTTGCGCGAAGGATACTCAACAAGTATAATGGCATCCCATGTTTCATCGCCCACAAGCAATTCGGTAGCCTTACCTGAATAGACTACGCGTGCGCCACGTGCTTCAAGTATCTTCGAGACGTTTTTCATGTAACGTCCGTATGCCTGGGCTCCTTCTTCACCCCTGAACTTCAGCAGGTTCAGCATAACAACGATGCTTTCATCCGGATTCGAGGCCAGGGCACGCAATGCTTCATCATTTGGTAGAATCGAACTCATACATACTCCTTCTGTAGTTCCGTGATACCTTTAAGAGGTGAAAATGGCCCAAAAATCATTAATCGTTTTCATACTCTTAAGTGGTTATTTTTGTGCCATTCTCACTCTCGTTTCAGATTTATTTTCAATCTATTCTATAAACACTTTATATCATAGCCTACAGATCTCAGATGTAAAGGATACTGAATCTGCCAGACTGTATCGCTTTATTGCCGGGCCATGACCATACGCGCTTCAGCTTCCTTATCCTCGATCAACTGGCCGCTTACATCCACGGTCACGCTATATATCTTGCCGGTAAACTCAAAAGGCGGCTGGTATTCAGGCACAACTGGCGCTCCATGAGCTGCGCCGCAGCTTAACCCGGTTATCCCCCATGAAAGCGGAGTCGTCACAGGTACATCAATTTTGCCGACCAGCTTTTTATCTATATAGAGTTGAGCTATTCCCGGTGCACCCTTGCCGTTAGCAGGATCTGGCTTACCTGTCACCTCGAACTCGAAACCGAGTTGATGTCGCCCTTCAGGAATATTCTCACCGGACTCTACATGATAGAAGGCCTTGGTCACGTAATTGTGTACCCAGTGCAGCTTTCCGCCTTTTACATAGAATATATAGCCAGCCTCAATATCACCCTGGGAGATCAAGACCCCTTCAGCACCTCCTGCAGGGATTTCGACGTCAGCTATGATACTATGCGGGCGGTTGAGGACCCGGACTGCTGCGTTTGCGGGAATCGGCTGAGTTCCGGGATAATAAACGTAGCTGGGCCTATCGGCTGTAATCTGCGGCCGTTCATCGGCAAAGCGCATGACTCCTCGAGAATCTATGGGTAGCACATTATATTTTCCGGCTTCTGCATACCAGGCGGAAATCATCGCTATCAGTCTGGGTCGATTATCTGCAGCCACATTATAGTTCTCTGCCCAATCCTTCTCGACGTGATAAAGCTCCCAGCCTTTTGCATCAAGCTCGGTCAGCACATCTGCCGTAATCGGTGCCCCGAAGAATTTTCCTGATTCTGTGAACGAAGGACCAGGCCATGGACATACGGCACGCCAGCCTTCGTGATACAGGGAGCGGTGCCCCATCATCTCGAAATACTGGGTGTGGTGCCTGGTAGGTGCACTGGCATTGTCCAGAGTATGTGCAAAACTTACGCCTTCAATAGGTGATTGGGTTACACCTTTGATAACCATCGGAGGTTCAATTCCAAGGCAGTCCAGAACCGTAGGAACCATATCGATAATGTGGGCATACTGAGTTCTGATTTCACCTCTGTCTTTTATTCCTTTGGGCCAGTGGACTATAAATGGGTCGCTGATACCGCCACGGTAGGTTTCACGTTTCCAGCGGCGGAAGGGTGTGTTTCCAGCAAAGGTCCAGCCCCAGGCATAATGGTTGAAAGTCTCGGGGCCCCCGAGTTTATCCAGAGCTGCGAGATTCTCCTCCACAGACTCAGACACATTATTGAAAAATCTCATCTCGTTAGTCGATCCCGTAGGCCCGCCTTCTGAGCTTGCTCCGTTATCGGAAATCACCATAATCAACGTGTTTTCAAATTCGCCAATATCTTTGAGGAACTGTAACAACCTGCCAATGTGGTAGTCGGTATGTTCCAGGAACCCGGCAAAGACCTCCATCATACGGGCATATACTTTCTTCTCCTCAGGAGAGCACTGGTCCCAGGGCTTGACATCCGGATCATGGCGAGATAGCTCTGTTTCTTTTGGGGAGATGCCCAGCTCCTTCTGCCGGGCTAATGTCTTCTCCCGGTAAACGTCCCAACCTTCATCGAACTTGCCTTTGTATTTGTCTGCCCATTCTTTAGGAACGTGATGAGGGGCATGCATAGCTCCCGGGCAGAAGTACATGAAAAAGGGTTTGCTGGGTGCTATCTGTTTGGAGTCGGCAATGAACTGGATAGCCCTGTCCACTATGTCTTCATTCAGGGTGTACCCTTCTTCGGGAGTTTTTGGAGGGGCTACTGAGTGATTGTCATAGACCAGCTCAGGGTAATACTGGTGTGTATCTCCTCCTAAAAAACCATAGAAACGCTCAAAACCCCGTCCCAGAGGCCAGCGTTCATAAGGTCCGGCTGCCGAAGTCTGTTCTGCAGGTGTCAGGTGCCATTTGCCTATCGCATAGGTGTTGTAACCATGCTGCTGCAGTATCTCTGACAGAAAGCCGTTCTCAAAAGGTACATTGCCGCTATAGCCCGGATAGCCGGTTGAGCCTTCAGTGATGCAGGCCATATTATTCGAATGATGGTTTCGGCCGGTAATTATACACGAGCGGCTGGGAGAGCACAGTGCGGTAGTATGCATATTGTTATACCTGAGTCCTCCCGCAGCCAGGCTATCAAAGTTAGGTGTCTGGATAGGGCTGCCATAGCACCCAAGTTGTCCAAATCCTGTGTCGTCCAGCACAATGAAAAGTACATTTGGAGCTCCCTCTTTGGCGCGCAATGGTTCCGGCCAGGCTGGTTCAGACTGGTCAAACGTGCGCCCGACAACTCCTGGAAAAGTGGTTCCTGATTTGTATTCTTTAAGCGGCATTTATCCCCCGATCTATTTTGGATTACCTATAAAATTTATAAAAATAAGGGTGTGGAGAGGAACTGAATTTACCCTGTACTCCCACTCATTTTCGTTTTGAATTTTTTTCTTGACTTAAATAAAAGACAGATTTGTAGCAATGATTTCAAACTAGAACTGTTTCATGGAATCTTCTACTCTATCTCCTATGGCATCGCTAGTCATCAAAAAGAGAGCTGAAGCGCCTTCAATTACTTCGCTGCATACTGACTTTATGAAATTCTCACTGATGCCTGCATGAGTCATGGAACCTGCAATACAGGCTAATTTTTACACTGTCAACCCTCCCCAATAGAACCTCCGATATCTCCCCAGGCTCGGTGTTCAATAAATCACTTTATATAATTATTCTTTTATATATATTATTTTATGCATGTTGACTAATTTTATCGGGTCTGCTGAGGAGGATTATTCTATAAAATTAAAGATGTTCTCTTCTTTCTGCTAATCTTATTTCCTTTTTTAATCCTCGTTTCTTTTGGAAATTGTTAACACATTTTCCTTGTCAGCAAAATGAATAATGACATCAGAAGAAGGCATCGCTATATTTGCATTTATCAGAGCTTTATAAATTGTCGTATTTAATCGATCCTCTGAAACTCTTGTCTCCACGTAATCCTCTATCCAGCATCTGGCTTTGAGCTTCATTCCTGACCCTGTAAACTCGAGTAAGAGGACCTGTATGGGATTTTCATGCATGATCCAGTCTTCGTGCTTCATAGCTTCAATAATCAGGTTTCGTACGTACTCTATATCCGGGCCATAGGATACAACTACATCTATCTCGACGCGGTATATTTTATCGGGTATGGAATAATTAGTGATCAAATCCATTCCGATTACAGAATTGGGGATTATTACAAGCCTATTGTCTCTTGTAAGAATACGCGTTGACCTCCACCCAATCTCTACCACATCTCCCCACGTATCGAGTTTTTCGATCCGAATACGGTCTCCGATTCTGAAGGGGCGGTCAATTAAAAGCACAATCCCGGTAATGATATCAGCAAGGGTTGTCTGGGCTGCAAGTCCAATGATTATTCCACCGAGACCGAGAGCTGTAAGTGATGCAGTAAGTGCAGTACCCGTGATCCCGAAATGTCTCAGGAGTATAACTATAGCTAGAAAACCGAAAACAAGAAGAAATATGTATTGTATGGCGCGAACGATTCGCTGGTCAATTTTTTCCCGATCCCGCAGGGGTACCCTGGATAAGTACCAGTTTGAAGTGATAGATATGAGGCGAATAATTATATAGGCTCCTATACTCCAGTAGAGAAGGAAGAAGAAATCATCCACTAATTTTGAATAGATACCTACAGATTCACTGAACAGCCTTACTGTCGCCTGCATGCCCTGCAGAATAATGTAAAGTAACAGGAGATTTTCCAGAAGGCGAAGAATTCGGTCATCAACCGTTGTTTTTGTCTTTTTGATTGCCGGCCAAAGCAAGCGCTTCAGAACTAATCGGCTTATTATTATGGCTCCTATTGTCAGTACCAGAATAACGGCCAGCCTCAGGAGAATTCTACCAAGCGGCAGTATCTGTTCAATTTCAACCACTCACATTTCTCCCAGTCCCTAATTGTTTATGCTCTGTGACCGGTAATGACCGCTTTTTATTTTCATATTTTGCAGTGCTCCGTGTTAAAATACAGCAGGGCTGCCTTTTTCACACTAATCATTTTCTTTTATACCCAGCTAATCAGGTTTGATGGTCCAGGTTATCGGAGCTTATAGAAGGTTCTCCTCCTTTCTTCCTTTCAGGTGCATCAGTAGGCAGCGCCGCTACTATGCGGGAATACCACTCACTTCCAGGGCCTGCTGTAGCTCCCTGGACAAAAACGCTTAGAAAAACAGTCGTGATCACGGCAAGAATTAGAGTTTCACTTCCCCCAATTCCTCCCGTTTCTTCCATAGCAATCAATAACAGAACAACAGATGCGAGACCTCTGGGCCCAAACCAGCCCAGAAAAAGTACGGTCTTAGTATGCAATTTCATGCCTATCAGGGAGATTGCCACAGGTATCATACGGATAAGCGTAAGGCTCAACACCGCATAGATAAATATCGGCCAGCTGATTAAAAAAATTCTTGCAGCCGCTGTAATTCCGAATATGAAAAAAACTGCAAAACTAAGTATGCTTCCTTCAGCTTCTGTAAGGATGATTTCTTCTTCTGTAGCTTTTATTTTACCTGCAGCCTGAGTAATGAGACCACCTGTAAAAGCGGCAATGAACCCACTACCGCCAATGAAGTCTGCTCCAAGCCAGGAAATGACAGCCAGAGACATAAATCCAATTTTGCGGTAAAGCCCCGTCATCCACCCGACTCTTACAGCTTTGCTCGAAAGCCATCCCCCTGCAAGCCCTATAGCTGCGCCCACAAGCACCCCTATACCTATCTGTTCAAACGCCAGGACGATCAAGGTACCTACTGGCCATTTTAGTGCCTCTCCTCTTGCTAGTATCAGAAAAAAGAGAAAGAATGGAATTGCACCCCCGTCATTGAGTCCACTCTCTACGTTAAGTGCCTGCCTGATTTTTGCAGGTACTTTTGTATTGTTAACTATTGCCTGACCAAGTCCTGCATCGGTAGGAGAAAGCATGGCTCCTATAAGACCTGCTTCTGCAAGTGTTATATCTTTTAAAAGAAAAGCGGCAACAATAGCTCCGAAGGCAATTGTTAGCGGCGTTCCAATTATTAGAAGCCGTCCTGGAAGTTTCTCTTCACTCAATAGTGTTTGCAGCTCAATTTTTGAGGCATCCGAGAATAAAGTCAGGACAAGTGCAAGCTCAGCTACACTAAGAACTGGAGTGCTGCTTGAAGAGAAACTCAAAAGGTCAAGTCCTTCTGGGCTGAGCAGCATTCCTGCTGCCACAAAGATCATAGGGGCTGTAACTACAGTACCTGAGATCCTTCGGGAGACAAGGCCAAAGAGAAAGAGCAGCACTGCAAAGGCTATGACAAAATATTCAATTTCTGATGTCATGAAAATTCCTTTTGTTTCAGGTTATGCCATTATGTTGCGTAGTCGATTGTTTTGGAATCTGCTTCTTGATCCTCCGTTGTACAGGCCATGTTGTTTGAATAGTGATTTCGGCCGATTTGTAAATGAGGCCTCCCGCGGCCAGGCTATCCAGGTTTGGTGTCTGGATAGGGTTGCCATAGCACCCAAATTGTCCAAAGCCTGTGTTGTCCAGCACAACGAACAGTACATTTGAAACACTCTTTTTGGCGTGCAATGCTTCGTTCAGGCTGGTTCAGACTGGACAAACGTGAGCCCGATAATTCCTGGAAAAGTAACTCCTGATTTGTATTCTTTGAGTGGCACCCCCTCTATTAATTTTAAAATTCTGTTGAAGTAATAAAAATAAGGGGAAACTTATTTGGCATGAAAGTTCTTTCAAGTACTTTCATTTCTTTGTGCCTGTGATTAGAAGAATTTCATATTCGTTTTTTGTTTTTCTCCCCAATTCATCTTATATTGAATTATTTTTATTGAATTATTTTTCTTGCTTTGCAATCGATCCCAGAAATATTTACATTCCCGGGAGAGTGGCTTGCTTGTCTATCAAAATTCAGTATGCAGGTGCTGCTTCTTCTTCGGCAAACGCTTCACGAAGTTTCTCTTCCTCTTCCTTAGACAGGTTGGATGCAATTATCTCAAACTTGAACTGTTTCATGGATTCGAAGACCCTATCCTGTACAGCATCACTGGTCATCAAAAAGAGGGCTGAGGTGCCTTCTGTAACTTTGCTGCGGACAGATCGGATAAAATCATCATTAATCCCAACATCCGCCATTGAACCGGTCAGTGCACCCAGTGTAGCTCCGACGACCAGGCCAAATATGGGGACAAAAAAGATCAGGCCAAATAGCATTCCCCAAAAAGCTCCGCTCAATGCACCCACGCCCGATAAATCAGTCAATTGTTTGGTTTTTGGTTTCTTTTTACCTTCAGGCCAGGTGACTATGGCTGCATCATGCAGGTTGATCAGATTCTGCTTGCTCAAATCCTTTACCACATCAAGTGCACGTTCTGCACCGTTAGCTGTGTCAAATTTCAGAACTGTTAAAGTTGCCATTCTCAAGCTCCTTTCTGCTTTTAGATTTCTGCTTTCAGATTTCTGCTTTCAGATTTCTGCTTTCAGATTTATTTCTGGTTATCGTGCCAGCCCGCCAATCAGGATTCTGGAGAAGAGCATCTCAGGTCCACAGTTTCTGGTGAGTATCCAGAGATAATTTATTTTTTCACCCAAAAAACCAGGCATATCAAAAACCAGGCATATGATATTTCCACCTTCAAGCAAACAACTTGCTGAATGGTGACATATGGCTGCCGTTGGTATAATCCAAAAGGAAATTTCGACTCTCCCCCTTATTGAACTGCGATATCCACCCCCAGAATTCACGGCCCCACAATTGCAATTGTATATTTAGATTTTTATGTATATTAGATTATACATATAATTCTATTTTAGTAGGATTTTAGTAGGTTCGCTGTTCTATAGAATCACAAGTCCATTTAAGTGCTAATATTAATTCCTGAAATCATTCTATTCTCTGGAAACCGTTGCCTTATTTTCATTTGAATACCCCGCTAGCTTGCTGCGGCGTGCACCAGCGCAACTTTGATTGTGATAAGCCAGATACTTGACCGGCTGAGCAGGCTAGAAGAAAAGTTCCAGGCACATGAAGAGTTAGCTTCCGGACATGGAGAAATTTCACAAGGAACAGCGCTTAAGGATGGGCAAATTTATTCCCTGCTAAAAGATCTGGTCGACCCAGGGGTAGGATGGATATCGTCAAACTGGGACTGGTAAAGGAAGTAATAGTCGACGGACCAAATGTAGACGTAAACCTTGTATTGACAACAAGCGCCTGCCCCATGATCGAGTACTTTAAGGAACAGATCCGGCGAAAAGTCCTGAGTGCGGAAGGGGTAGAAAAGGTTAATGTCAATATCCTTGATGAGCCCTGGAGCTGGGACCGAACCAAAAAAAAGGTCGTTCATTAAAAGTAAACGTCTGTTAAAAACTGTTTTAACTCACTTTTGGATTTTTTGTTTTCAAGACAAGGAATTAGAGGAAAGTTCATTTGGTAATCCAAAGGATAGACTTGAACTCATGCCTGGATTGAAGCAAAATAATCTATGCTATCTATTTTCGAAAACCAAAAAGGAAAATTTTTAAACACCTACTTAATATGATTTTACGGTGTTTGGCAGTTGGTCGACCAGGAGAAAATTCATAATCAATGTCTAAGCGATGATTCAAAAGAGCGTATACATGCGTTAAAGGAATTAAAGAATTTCTTCTCATTTATACCAGATAAACAACAAGCATGGAATGATTTAATTAAACTGATAAATGATGAAGACAACTGGGTTGTGAGATTTATTGCTTCCGAAGCTCTAGGTTCTGCTTTTTCTCAAATGTCAGATAAACAACAGGCATGGAATGACTTAATTAAACTGACAAATTATGAAGACAGTTATGGGAGTTATGTTGCTAAAGCTCTTGATTCTGTGTATTCTGAAGTGCCAGATAAACAACAGGCATGGAATGACTTAATTAAACTGACAAATGATGAAGACATTAATGTGAGGTTTAGGGCTGCCAAAGCACTTAATTCTGTGTTTTCTGAAGTGCCAGATAAACAACAAGTATGGAATGACTTAATTAAACTGACAAATGATGAAGACATTAATGTGAGATTTAGAGCTGCCAAAGCACTTAATTCTGTGTTTTCTGAAGTGCCAGATAAACAACAGGTATGGAATGACTTAATTAAACTGACAAATGATGAAAACATTAATGTGAGATTTAGAGCTGCCAAAGCACTTAATTCTGTGTTTTCTGAAGTGCCAGATAAACAACAGGTATGGAATGACTTAATTAAACTGATCAATGATGAAGACAGGTATGTAATGCCTAATGCTGTCTCTGCTCTTGGCTCTGCTTTTTCTCAAGTTCCAGATAAACAACAGGCATGGGAAGATTTGGTTAAACTGACAAAAGATAAAGACTATGATGTGAGGTCTAATGCTGCCTCTGCTCTTGGTTCTGCTTTTTTTCAAGTTCCAGATAAACAACAGGCATGGAATGACTTACATAGACTGACCCTAGACAAAGACAGTTATGTGAGGTATAGTGCTGCCTTTGCTCTTGGTTTTTCGTTTTCTCAAGTACCAGATAAACAACAGGCATGGAAAGACTTACATAAACTTACCTCTGATCAAGATAACCTTGTGAGGTTTAATGCTGCTAATGCTCTTGGTTCTGCTTTTTTTCAAGTATCAGATAAACAACAGGCGTGGAGCGACTTACATAGATTGACCTATGATGAAGACCATGATGTAAGATTTAATGCTGCTAATGCTCTTGGTTCTGCGTTTTCTCAAGTGCCAGATAAGCAACAGGCATGGAATATCTTGATTAAACTAATCTCTGATGAATACAGCTCTGTGAGATCTAATGCAGCCTCAGTTCTTGGTTCTTCATTTTCTCAAGTGCCAGATAAACAACAGGCGTGGAATGATTTACATAACCTGACCATAGACAAAGACAGATCTGTGAGGTTTAATGCTGCTAATGCTCTTGGTTCTGCTTTTTCTCAAATGCCGGATAAGCAACAGGCGTGGAATGACTTACATAACCTGACTAATGATGAAGACAGGTATGTAAGGTATCATGCTGCCTCTGCTCTTGGTTCTGCTTTTTCTCAAGTGCCAGATAAACAACAGGCATGGAATGACCTACATAGACTAACCAAAGATGAAGATAGTAGTGTGAGGAGAGATGCTGCCTCTGCTCTTGGTTCTGCGTTTTCCCAAATGCCAGATAAACAACAGGCATGGAATGATTTACATAGACTGACCAATGATGAAGACAGGTCTGTGAGATCCTCCTCAAATCATTCTCTTGGAAGAGTTTCAATATTTATGGCTTCTAAGGCGGCAACAGATGAAGATTACAAAAAAGAATTAGAAAAGGCAATAGAATTTTTCGAAATCGCAGCAAAGGAAGCAGTTGGCTTTAATCCAGCTCAGTTTTGTCTCCCTTTTTATCGCTCATTCCATACAATAATTTTCAAAAAACAAGAAGCCAGAGAAGAAGTAAACAAATATCTGAAAGAAGCTAAATCTGCAATTAAAGGATCAGAGAGCAAAAAACAGCTTTTTGAAGCTGTTGAAAACCTCGCAGAAGCATTAAAAGAAGTTCAGAGTATGGGAACTATAGATTTGCCTAGGATGAAAAGTGAGATTAATTTCTATAGGAAATACTGCGAGCATGCTGCGGAAATAATGAAATGCACTGATGAAAAAGCACCGTTTGCGACAGAAGTTCTGAGAAAAGGGCTACCCATTTTAGATAGAAATCTAAAAGAGCTTATTGAAGAGATCAAGGAAAAAGCAGAAGCTGCATGTCAGTTATCTCAAGGAACTGCTAACAAAGAAATTGCATGCACGGTTAACAAAGAAATCCAAAAATGGGAAATCGGCAGTCCGGAAGAAATGAGTTGGTATGTAAACAATCTTGTTACAGTTCTTAAATCAAAAATTCCTCACAATACTGAAAACAAAGAAATTCTTGATATGATTGAGTACATGAAGTTTGAGAAAGACCTTACAAATCAATATAGAACTCTATCTACTGTTATTGGATTAATACCTACAGTTAACGTGGTTGAAGTAGAGCCTGTCGTTGGAAATATTAGCAAAGGATTTCAAGAATTAGGAACAAAAGTAGATGGTCTTTCTCAAGAAATGAATGAGATAAGGATTAGCTTAAGCCCTGGCATAACGCAAGAAATTGAAATTTCTTCAGGAATTGAAATTGCAGGAACAGGTGCAGCGCTAATAACAACGATTCCTTTGCAAGAAATTTCTTACGCTGAAATTAAAGAAGACTTGCAAAGGATAAAAGGAGAACATATTAGCAAATTGTCTGAGCTCCCAAAAAGATTAGCTAACAAAATTAAAGGTTATTTATTACTGAAAGACAGAGAAGATATTGTTGAGCAGTTAACTTGAAGTGGGTTATTTTTAGTGATCAGTCAACAATATATCTATTGCCTGTTTTACTCACTTCATACCTGAACATAAAAACGGCTTTAATCTACCACTTTCTACCAGACAACTGCACAATTCCAGAATATGGGCCGCTCGATATTTAAACATTAAAAACAAAAAAGCGCCCAGAAATTTATCTCATAAAGCGCTCACTGTGTATCCTGTGCAGGATATATATTCATGCCTTCCCTTTGTTCTAAAGAATTCATTTCTCCTATACAATGGTGATCTTTTGTCTACAAAAATTAGCCGTGAAAGTTTTATTCGGTCTATTGCAGACCTATTAAGAAAAACGGAAACCGAACTTCCTGATGATGTGGTAAACGCAATCAGGAACGCTGAGGCCGCAGAAGAAAATAAGGTTGCAAAATTTCAGCTTCGGGCAATCCTGAAGAACCTTGAAATTGCAAAAAAACACAGAGTCCCCATGTGCCAGGACACAGGCATCATGATCTTTTTTGCGGAAATCGGGAGCGAATTTCATCCAGGTTTTGACCTTGAGGCTGCAATCAGGGAAGCAGTGGTCCTTGCAACAGCCGAAATTCCTCTCCGGCCGAACGCAGTCGATCCCCTGACCCGAAAGAACAGCGGAAATAATACAGGAGTTGGAATTCCGGATATTCACTGGAAAATCGTTCCCGGAAGCCAGTTAAAGATCACAGCAGCCCCTAAAGGCGCAGGTTCGGAAAATATGAGTTCGCTGCATATGTTTAACCCTACAGAAACCGGAAGCATCAAAAACTTCGTGCTAGAAACCATAGTGAACGCCGGAGGAATGCCCTGCCCTCCACTGACCATAGGAATCGGTATTGGAGGTTCTTTTGATGCGGCAGCCAGGCTTGCAAAAGAATCCCTTCTTGAGCCTCTTGACGCCCCGATGGAAGGACTGGAAAGAGAAATTTTTGAGTCTGTAAATGCCCTTGGGATAGGCTGTATGGGGCTTGGCGGCAGCACAACTGCCCTTGCAGTGCGCGTGAAAACTGCTCACTGCCACACTGCGTCCCTTCCGGTTGCAGTAAATATCCAGTGCTGGGCGAATCGACATGCTTCGGTTATGTTTGGGGGGGATGAGTAATGGAATATCACCTGAAAACTCCGCTGAAGAAAGAAGATATCGAGAAACTCAATGCCGGAGATATTGTCTATATCTCAGGGGAAATCCTGACAGCCAGGGACGAAGCTCATGCCAGAATTCTTGAAATGGGAGAAAAGAAAGAAGCTCTTCCTTTTTCCCTGGAAGGTGCTGTAATCTACCACTGCGGCCCTCTGATACAGCAAACCGAAAACGGCTGGAAAGTAGTATCTGCCGGCCCTACAACCAGCGGCAGGATGTCAAAAATGACTCCTCCTCTCCTGAAAGCCCATAACGTCCGGGCAATCATTGGAAAAGGCGGGATGAAAGGCGTAGCTGATGCCTTGAAGAATGGGTCTGTCTATCTTGCTTATACAGGCGGATGTGCAGCTCTTGCGGCAGAGTTAATTAAGGAAGTAAAAGCCGTCCACTGGCTTGACCTTGGAATGCCTGAAGCTGTCTGGGTGCTCAGAGTGGAAGAATTCGGGCCGCTTATTGTAGGGATTGATATAAAAGGAAAGGATATTTTTGCCGAGGTAAGGGAAAAAGCTCAAAAACAGCTTGAAAAGCAATGATAAATTTTTAAAAAGCTTGAAAACCAAAACTAAATTTTTAAAAGGTTTGAAAAACAAAGATAAATTCTTAAAAAGCTTGAAAATCAGGGATAAGGCCAGTATTTCTTCATTAGCTGGCAGCAGAGATTGAGGGTTACAGGAAGATGTCGTCCGGGTCTTTACCTTAATCTCGAATAGGCTGCCGGTAGCTAATTCGGAAAAAGGTTTTTGAATAGGCTGCCGGATTAGCAGGTTCAGGAAGAAGGGTTTGCAGATTTTTGAAGATATCTCAAAGCCCTGCTTACTTGTAATTGTTTTCAAGCTGTCTGAAGGCTTTTACAAGAGATTCCATTTTTCTAACAATGATTTTCCCGAGAAGGGAAAGCTCATATATCTTTTCCTCCTGAATCACGAGCCCTTTTTCCTTCAGTTTTTTAAGCTGGGGCAGGATCGCGACTGAGTTCGTATCAAGCTCATTATTGATCTCTTCAATGGTTCGAGGCTTTTCTTTGAGGAGGAGAAGCAGGTCAGTCCTTTTTTCGGAGGACAAAAGAATTGTGATCAGGTTAGATCTCATCACCTTTACTTTATAAAAGATAAATATATATTTTTTCATCCTTAAATTTAAATTCCTTAATAAATTAGTTCAAGGATTTTGCTTAGTAGAAAAGTCCTGTTTTTCAAATAACATTACCAGAAAATAGATAGACGTGTTTACTCTCAATAAAATGGATAAAATAGAAAAAGCATATTCATCCTGCAATATATTTCAAAAAATTCATCCAACCTTAAATCTTCTCATATTCTTTCGAGCTATTGACCATTTTTATATCTTAGTTTGCGGAGGAACCAAAATTTCAGGTGGCAGAAAGATTGAGACAATTATACCAAGTATCGCAAAAACCCCCAGTCCCCAGAGGGAAGCTTTTATCCCGTGGATGCGGACGATTTCGTTTACTCTCAAGACCTTCTGTGAAAGGTCAGGAGGAGCATCTTTCAGGATAGCTGTCAGTTCTTCATTGCTCAAAAAGCGGGCGTGATCCTCTACTGCCGATATCACGGAAGGCTTGAGCTCCTCTGGAATAGCGGTACTGTCATTAATGAGGTTAGTGGCTCCTCCTACCAGGCCCACAATAACTATGGAACCCATCAGGGCAGTTCCAATAGCCATGCCCAAATTCTGGGAAGTGCTCATAAGAGCAGCTGTCTCGCTTGTTCTTTCAGAAACTACCTGAGAGAGGACGAGGTTCATTATCTGCGATGCTATAACTCCTGCGCCTATGCCTATTAAGGCAAAACCGGTCAGCAGGGCAAACCCTTTGACCTCCACATTAATGGTTGCAATAGCCAGTAACAGCCCTGCTATAAGTACGAGTAGCCCTACCTGAATAATGCGCTTTGGGGCTATGCGGGAAGATAACCGAGATGCTGTGAGCGAAGCAATTAAAAGTGGCATGGAAAGGGGAAGGTAGAGAAAGCCTGTCTGCATAGCATTGAGGCCCAGGGCTATCTGGAGGAAAAGAGCCATGCTGAACAGGAAACCTCCTATAAGAACGGTCTGAACCATCTGTACAAAAATACCTGAAGTGACCCTGCGGTCCCTGAGCACGTCAAGTCTTACGAGTGGCATTCTACCCAGATTAATGACATGAAGTTCCCATAGGGCAAAACCCACCAGGATAATGCCTGCTGCAATAAATACAGGGGTAGGAGAAAGGCCGAATGGAGAAATTTCAATTCCTCCTATTGAGAAGGGATGACGCGCCTCCCACCAGCCATAGGTCCCTGCCAGTAATATCCCAAAGACAATAAGCCCCATTCCCAGCGCAGAAATTATAGAGCCGACTATATCCAGCCTGGGTTTTTCTTCAGTCTCAAGGGGTGCATCCAGAATATACCGGCTTAACAGTAAGATTATGAGCACGATAACTACTTCCCCGCCAAAGGCAAGCCTCCAGGTGTACTCAGTTGTCAGCCAGCCTCCTATAATGGGCCCGAGTGCAATCGCGCTTGCAACGATTCCCCCTAATATGCCGTAAGCAAGTGCACGGTCCTTTCCGCTGTAGTTTGAGGTCACAAGCGTCTGAATGGCAGGCATTACAAGGGTAGCTCCTAGCCCTTCAAGGATTGACCAGCCTATAAACAGCACGGCCATTGTCGGGCTGATTGCAGTCAGGAAAGAACCGGTACCGTAGATGATCAGTCCTGTCCTCAATGCCCTTTTTCGGCCAATAATATCTCCAAGCTTTCCTCCGGTGATCATAAGTGATGCCATTACAAGAGAATAGAGTGTAATGGCAGCCTGGACAGTGGCAACGTTAGTGTCAGAATCTTTGATGAGTGTAGAAATAGAAACATTCATTATCGTCGTATCAATAACAAGCACAAACATTGCAAGCACGAGAGCAGCAAGTACAGTCTTTCTTTCTATGTCAACGCCTCCTGTAGTAAAATATAAAGGCGTAATCTCTGCGGGAAGAAGCTTACCTCATTCTGTTTATCTACAGAAAGAAGCTTACTTCATTCTGTTTATCCACAGGAAGAAGCTCACATAATTATGTTTATCTGCAAGAAGAAGCTCACATAATTATGTTTACAGCCAGTAGACCCAGAAATTAAAGAAGAAGCAGGAAGGCATAAACTTTTTTCATTACTTAAGAACCGTAATCTATGCCACCTGCATCTTCGCTCGTTAACCCATTCTGAATGCTTCCCTTACACCCGGCAGCATGATATAGATGAGAATTAGGGTATTCGCGAGAACTGATAAATTCACATCATACCATGAACCTCCTGTAACCAGTAGCACAAAATCAATACACAGGTTGAATATCGTAATAATAGCCAGAAACATCCAGGCTTGCTGGTCCACCTGCCAGAGCATCTGAGCCAGCCACACCCATATGTAGGCGAGCAGGCCATAAAGCAGTGCATACCATAGACTGAAAACACGGCCCTCGATTACCCCTAAAAAAGGCAAAAAGCCGAGAAACCGAAGCATTACAATAGCGTTTAAAAACGCCAGAACAACAGCTACAAAAGTCAGTATTGTGACACCAATAGGTCTTTCCATACTCAAATCTCCCCTGTGCTGCGATAACCTGCGTCAGGTTCTCATTTTTAATCCCCAGATAAGTGACCCGATTCCTCCGAGAATAAGGAAAAAACCGAATATCCATGGCAAAAACAGGACTCCTACCAGAGAATTGGTTAGAAGAAGCAGGCCGAGAATTATGGTGAGGACACCGATGATTCCTATTCCCCATCCTCCTCCTTTAAGGGCCAAGACAATTTTTACGACCCCGTTGATAATAGCCCATACCCCTATGAAAATAACGAATAATGTAAGGACTATGAAAGGACTGTAGATTGGGTACGTCAGTATAACAACTCCTGCAATAATGCTCAGGATACCCGAAAGCAATTTCCATACCCTATTTCCCGAAAATATCAATGCCCCTATGACAGAAAGAATTCCTTCTGCCAGCCAGAAAATACCAAGAATCTGTACAAGAAAAACAGTGGTTCCTGCAGGCCTGTATAAGAGGAATAATCCTACAAGGATGGCAATGATCCCTTCCAGAAGAACCACCCACCAGGGTACCTGCAGTATTTCATACCCAATTTCATATTCAGATTCAATTGATTGTCCCGTGACATCAGCTGGTTGTTCCATATAGTTCACTCCCCAAACATTTAGTTCTTCAACCAGTACTCCCTGCGGCTGGAATATAGACCTGAGCACCGTCAAAGGAATATCTTTTGTCCCTATATGGGACTTCATGTTTCTGGATGACTTATTTACACTTAGAAATAGCCAGAGTCAAAGAGAATATCCTTCCCCCTCTCAAAGAAGAATAGTCTCCTTCTCCAGGTTCAATTCATCGATGGAGCCAGCCATAATTGTGCAATCTCCCCTCATAAATACCGCATAACATTGCTGTTAAAGAACATTGACTGAATGCACTTTTACTAAATGCAATTTTAATGAATACGCTTTTTCCATCGCGAATTACCGGTATGACGCAGGCTAACGTAAAATGTTTATTTATCGCTCAACATCACGAAGATAGGATACTATAAAATATCAGTTTTCAATATTTATCCATCTTCAAGCTTTACCAGAGACGAAGCAGTGGTCTAAATAATTATATATTAATTATTATATATAAACTATTTTATTATTTGTTTTCAAAATATTTTCGAGTTAATAATAAATGTTCGATAACATTCCGCAGGCAAGCAGATAAAAGAGAAAACAGGTAAATAAGGAAGCTGTTTAAATAGTATCTCATCGTCCAGAGGATCAGTAATGAATCCGACAAATCAACGGGATATTCCCCTTTATATCTATCATGCCGGGCAGTGTGACCCGAAAAAATGCACCGGAAGGAAATTGGCTCGCTTTGACCTTGCCCGTCTTTACGACAGGATCTCAAGGTTGCCAAGGTCAGCGATCCTTCTTGACCCTACTGCAGAAAAAGCCATTTCTCCTGCCGACGATTACAGAAAAGGAATCATCGTACTCGATTGCTCCTGGGAAGAAGTGGAAAGGGTTTTCCCCGAACTTGCGAAGCTGAACCTTGAGCACAGGGCCCTTCCATACCTGCTTGCAGGCAATCCTGTAAATTTCGGAAGGCCCTTCAAACTTAATTCAGCCGAAGCTTTTGCAGCAGCTCTCTACATTCTGGGGTATAAAGAACAGGCTGAAAAAGTCCTCTCCAAGTTTAACTGGGGGCACAGTTTTCTTGAACTCAATAAGGAACCACTTGAAGAGTATGCAACCGCAAAGAACAGTACGGAGATCGTGGAAATTCAGAGTCATTACTTCTAATTACATATTGTGCATTATCTCTGACTATCCATTGTCTATTATCTCTGACTATCCATTGTTCATTATCTTTGACTATCCATTGTCTATTATCTCTGACTATCCATTGTCTCTAACTATTTTTGACAGCCAGCAAATCGGGCTTATTCAAAGAAAAAGACTCTTAAAAGACCTGAAATGAAGAAAAGGGTGTTTGCGCAATGAACGTACCTGTGAAAGCAGAGGCCAGAAAACAGATAGGAGTTATAGGTGCAGGGGCTTGCGGCAGCGAGGTCAGGGCTCTTGCAGAAAGGGTGGGAAGAGAGATCGCAAAAAGAGGGGCGGTTCTGCTCTGCGGAGGTCTGGGCGGAGTTATGGAGGCTGCTGCATACGGAGCAAAGCAGGAAGGAGGAATAACCCTGGGGATTTTGCCCGGAGCCCAGAGGGAAGAAGCAAATCTCTGGATAGATATTGCGGTTGTTAGCGGAATGGGGCATGCCAGAAATGCTCTTATAGCGCAGTCCTCGGATGCATTGATTGCGGTTAATGGAGAATACGGAACACTTTCAGAGATAGCTCTGGGTCTGAAGATGGGGAAACCTGTAGTCGTGGTTGAACCAGGCTGGAAAATCGAAGGCGTTCACAGGGCAAAAAATCCGGAAGAAGCCGTAGAACTTGCTTTCAGGCTGATTGAAGATAAGGGAGCATCTTTAAAGGAAAGTACTGGGGAAAATTACTAAAAAAACAGCTAAATACAGTTTAATACCGTTAAATACAGTTAAATACAGCTTAATACATCTTAATACAGTTTAATACTTCTTAATAATTCTTAATACATCCTAATATACCCTAATACATCTTAATACCACTAAAACACAGCTAAATACCGCTTAATACAACTAAAACACAGTTAAAAAACAGCTAAATACAGTTAAAAAATAGTTAAATACAGCTAAAAAATAGCTGAAAAATTTGGGAAGACTTAAAATATTGAAAAGAATTAACAGGAAAAATATCCCATAGAAAATCGTATCCCATAGAGTTGTGAAGAGAGGAATAAGGACAGATAAGTAGAAGAGTTTAACGGATGGATGAAGACTCTTGAAAGGCAGATGAAGAGCTCTGAGCCTAATTATAGTTACGGATGACAGCGTATTTTATGATTCAATCCAAAAATATATATTGGAAAAGGAAACTTCAAAGAATTAGGAGGCAGGCTTTGTCTCAGACTGGAAGGAGTTTTGGGGTACGCTAGTATTCCTCCAGAGAATTTAAAAAATTATACCGGAGTGTTAGATGCACCTTATTGTAACGGAAAAAAATATAGCAGCAAGGAGGATAGCTGCGATTCTGGCTCCAAAAAACCCAAAGAAAGATAGAGTCAGCGGAGTAGACGTATACCGGTATGAGATTGTGTCCGATGGAGAGAAGCAGGAGACTGTAGTTGTAGGGCTGTCGGGCCATATCGTGGGGATCGATTTTCCCAAGGAGTACAATAACTGGCAGAAAGTGGAGGCTAAAACTCTTATCGACGCCGACATCATAACGACTCCTATCAACCGGAAGATCGTAACTGCCCTTAGAAGCCTGGGAAAAGAGGCAAGCAGGGTTACGATTGCTACTGACTATGATCGAGAAGGAGAACTTATAGGAGTCGAAGCCCTCAATATTATAAAAAAGGTGAATCAGGATGTTCCTTTTGACCGGGTGCGCTACAGTGCAATAACCCCAAAGGCGATAGACGCTGCATTTTCAAATGCAACAGATGTTGATTTTAATCTCGCAGACGCCGGCCATTCCAGACAGGTTATTGACCTCGTCTGGGGTGCAGCCCTTACCCGTTATATTTCTCTTGCTGCAGGCAGGCTAGGGAAGATGTTCCTTTCCGTAGGTAGGGTACAGTCGCCAACTCTTTCTCTTATTGTTGACAGGGAAAAAGAAAGGAATGTTTTTGTCCCAATTCCTTACTGGGAAATCTATGCCGAACTTCAAAATACAGACGGAGAAACCTTCTCAACTCAGCACTCAACCCGCCGTTTCCTGGATAAAAAGGAGGCAACAGGAGTCTTCAAAAAACTGGGAAAAAAGGCCGAATTAAAGGAAATTGAAAAAGGGAAAAAAACCGATCAGCCCCCGACTCCGTTTAATACCACAGGTTTCATAAGCGCAGCAAACTCAATCGGGCTCAGCCCCGCAAACGCGATGCGTATAGCTGAATCTCTATATACTAATGGTTATATTTCGTACCCCAGAACTGACAATACGGTTTATCCCGAGACCCTTGACCTGAGGGCGCAGATTGAGATTTTCAAAGAAGGCCCCTTTAAAGAATACGCAGACGCCCTGCTTGAGAAAGCCGAACTCACCCCTACGCGAGGAAAAAAGGAAACTACCGACCATCCACCTATTTTTCCGGCTTCCCTTGCAAAAGAGTCCGACTTAAAAGAGGAAGAATGGAAAGTCTACGAACTTGTAGTCAGGCGCTTTTTTGCGACCTTTGCCGGGCCAAGCGAGTGGGAAACTATGCGCCTGAGGCTCGACATCAACGGAGAAGAGTTCAGGGCAAACGGGGCAAGGCTTGTTGAACCGGGCTGGAGATGGTACTATCCTTACAATGCGCCTGAAGACAGGTTGTTCCCTGAACTTCATGAAGGCGAGTCCCTGAAAGTGATTAAAACAGAGATGCTGGATAAAGAAACCCAGCCTCCAGGCCGTTACGGACAGGGAAGACTTATCAATATTATGGAAGAGCTCGGGCTCGGAACAAAAGCAACGCGACATGAGATAATCAGCAAGCTTTATTCCAGGGCCTACATCCACGGAAATCCTGTGCAGCCTACGAATACCTCTTTTGCAGTAATGGATACTCTTGAGAAGTATTCTCCTACTATCACAAAACCGGACATGACAAAGCTGCTTGAAGAAAACATGGACCTGATTGCTGAAGGCAAGATCAAAGAGTCTGCCGTTCTTGAAGAATCGCGGGATATATTAAAGCAGGTCTTCTCTGAACTCGATAAAAACCGGGAAAAAATCGTGGAATCTCTCCAGGCAGGCCTCAGGGAAGACAAAATCATAGGCATTTGCTCAGGCTGCGGAAACGAACTTATTATCCGGCGTTCGAAAAGGGGAGGCCGTTTTATAGGCTGCAACAATTATCCTAACTGTACCTTTTCCCTCCCTCTGCCCAGAAGCGGACAGATTATAGTTACTGACAAGGTCTGTGAAGCTCACGGCCTGCACCATATCCGTATAATTAATTCAGGAAAACGGCCCTGGGACCTTGGCTGCCCTCAGTGTAATTTCATAGAATGGCAGAAAACCCAGCAGGAAGAACAGGCCAAGCAGCCCAAAAAAGAAAAGCCCAAATCAATTAAGGACCTGGAAGGCGTTGGAAAAGCCATAGCAGGAAAACTGGAAGAAGCCGGTATTACAAGCGTAGAAGCTCTGGCAGAAGCCGACCCTGTAGAGCTTGCAAAAGCAATAAAGACCAGTGTAAAGAGAGTAAAAAGCTGGCAGGTCTCATGCAACGGCACAGTTACAGTAGAAAGCAATAGCACAGATGAGGGCAGTAGTACAGTTAAGGGCAGTAGTACAATTAAAGGCAGTAGTACAGTTGAAGACGCATGAAAATAGTACTCAATGGAATCGTTTTTTCTATTTTTGCCTGTTGTCATATAATTGATGTATTTGGCAAAAGTAGAAGGTTGGTGTTGTATCCTGAAATGATTTCGCAGATTCAAGACTATTTGGAAGTTAATATACGATACAACAGCAAGCGACTCAAAAAATTAACTTGATTTAATTACAATTCTATTTTGATACTATAGAATGATCATGTAAAATGAACCAAATTTGAAGTTGAAGTAAAATGGTGAGTCATTTGTACGCAATATATAACTGCAATAAAAGAAATTTAAACAGCGAAATAATTTTGGGATAAAACAAAAGTAGAAGGTTGGAAAATTGAATATAAATTCTGACCCATGTAACCTTATTCGCTGTCCCATGTCGTTTATATCACGCTCGACGAAGGAGAGCGGTCTTGCAAAATAGAAGAAAAAGAAGAGAATTGGCAAATAGTAATCTATCTCTTTTTACTCCTTTTTACATATCCTCTTCAAATTCAATGGATAATTTTCCAACTCGAAAAATATGCAATATTTTATTATACAATTATAAAGTTGAATGCGTTTCTGCGTTTCTTCTCGTATCCTGCCTGATAATAACCCCGATAATAACCCCGAAAACAACCTGTTTCAATGAGGATATTTCACAAGCCACTTCTCACCCGAACACGCCAGCCCGTAGACGGTTTTACTGCGCATTCTCCATTATCGAACCATGCGCATTGTTCCTCAAGGCATGCTGCAAAGTCAGGTGCTCTGTTTCCTATGGGAGAATTCGGACGCATTGGACATAATTTTGTCATCTTAGTTCAACTCCTTGTAATCCAAAACTGATTTAATATGTTTATACTGTTACTAATAGATAAGATCTTTTCTATGGAGTCCGGTCAAAAGAGAAATCTTGCCTGAAGTGCAACTAATATCGCAGAAGGGTAACTATTAAGAAAATAAGGAATCTCTACAAAGCCAGAAAACGATCTATAAGTTCAGGTAATGTGTTTTATAACCTGTAGAGCCGTGCGCAAACCACCTTCGATAAAGCCCTGGAAATCCGAGTAAGCCTCGCCACATATATGAATATTTTTATTTGATAGCAGTGAACCCTGTAATGAGAACGCAGTTAACTTTTTTATTGCCTCTTCAGCACGGACGCCAGCTTTCCAGATATGACAACCCGCTTCAAACGGCTCACGGCTCCAGTCCCTTATACCGAAACAACTTATTAGTTCCTCTGCTTCTATTTTTTTAACGTCGGTATTGTCAGGACTTGACACTAGTGTCAAGAAAATTTAGTTATTGGTTATTTAAAGCTCAGAGTCGCATTCCTGCCGAAGAAATCGTTTCTCAAGGAGTATCATAGTTTATTTGGCCAGTTAACAGAGAAAAATGAAGATTTAAGAAAGAAAAAAAGAGAAATCACTAAATTATGAAACTGAGTCGCAAAGCAGGAAGAGAAAATAAAGAAACTTAAAGATGACCTTGCTAGACGACAGGAGCAGCTTAATAAGCTGGCAGAACGAGTTAGAGAGGTAGAATAGGGTAAATTATGATAAAAAGAAAAAGAGATAAAAGCAATTTGGTAAATGATGGAATAAAATTAATAGTTCTATGCAAATACGGAGGACTTTGTATTAAGCATCCTAGGACTATGGCAGATGTTATTTGCTTAGGATGCGAGAGAGAAGTAAAAAGGTGAAAATACATATTTAAAAGCTGAATCAAAGTCGCACTGACTCACCTTGCTGCAAGAAACTGAGTAGTCAGCCCCAAAATCTAGCTTACTTCTCTCCCATAGCCTCTACACTCAATTAAAAACAGCTACCTTACCTCTTTTATCCCGAAACATCTTTAGATAATTATTCAATAAGTCTATATATTGACACTGTTGTGACAGATCTGGCACAACAAGGAAACATAGTAGAAAGTTCTAATGAAAGCAAAGGATATAAAGGTTTAAAGCACTCATTTACTCATTTAAATTGCTTGTAAAGCTGTCAGGGATATTATTCTTGTTATTTCTATTTCATAACTCTTTATTTTTAGGCTCTGTAAAAATCCTCAGAAATATCCAATTTTCATAATTTGACTGAGTAATATGATGAGGTTTTAGTCATTTATCTTTAGTCTTTTATAGCTGATTTAGATAGGTTGTCTACAGAGCCTATTTTTAAATTCAATGACAATGAAAGAGGAAATTAAGAAAAGGAATTCAAACCTTCCTTTCCTCAATTTATTCATATCTAAGTGCATCTACGGGCTTTAGTTTAGAGGCTCTATATGCAGGGATAACTCCAGATGTCACCCCTGTTAAAACTGCAAGGACAAGACCTTCAACTATTAGGTAAGGACTTATTCCACTTCCTGAGGTCATATCTCCCATCATTGACTGAAGACCACTTGAAATAGTAGATCCAAGCATAACTCCAAGAAGCCCTCCAACAAAACCTACTAATGCAGAATTAAATATTAATATCATGAGAATATCTTTGTTTTTCGCTCCAATGGCTTTCATAGTTCCTATTTCTTTTGTCTTTTCCCTTTATTTCAGTCAAACGCTCGAATCAGGTTAGTGCATAAGAACCGGATCTTTAACATAACCTTTGAAGCATACAAGGTTATTTCAGATACCTTTCGGAGAATTAAAAAGTCAAACAGGAGTTTACTTCCTTGAAAAATATACAATTAATTATGCTAGTTCGATTGCTGTAATAAAACAAAATATGGAAAGTAAAAGTCTAATAAACCCTTCTATAAATTTAGATCTGCTTGCTCTTGTAAACCCTAAGCCTCTTCTGAATCCAAAACTACAATCACTTGATTTTGCTGAAAATAATTTTTACCGAATTAGTGAATTCTATAATACTTGTACAGTTTTTAAAGGAAATGAAGCTACAAAAGAAAGGTTTAGAGAAGAAGCATCGAAACACACGGTAATTTTTTTAGTGACTCACGCAGAAATATCTAAGAATAGCTCATTAAATCCTTATATTGCCCTGGCAAGAACTACTTGTGACGAAGGACTTTTTGAAACTTCTGATATTTTTACTTTAAATTTGTGTGCTGACCTAGTAGTCTTACTTGGATGTAAAACAGGTGTAGGAAAAATTACAGGGGATGGAGTAATAGGTTTAAGCAGAGCTTTTACATGGGCTGGAGCCTCCTCGCTAATAATAAGTCTTCTGGATGCTCCAGAAGAACAAAGTTTACAGCAAATTTATGAATTTAATGAAAATTGGTTAAGAAAAGGAGAATCAAAAATACAAGCTCTTCGGAAAGTTAATGTGGTCTTTTGCGTCTCCAAGGTCTACAAACACTGCTTCACAGAACAGACACGGATAAAAGTTTTCCATGTAAAAATTTACACGCGCCTACTATATAAAAATATTAAATATGTTGTGTGATGCTCGGATCTGCCTATAATTGGAAAGTTCTGCTTGGTTAATGTATAAAGCAGGAGAATTCCCGAGCCATTTAAGTCAATAATAAAAATATTCATCGATTTCTGAAAAATCAAGAAGTTAAAAAGGCCTGAGAGATGAACAAAAAAACTGAAATATCGAATGGATGAAGAGCCCATTTCTTCATTATATGATTTCATGTTTCTAGTTTTACCTTTTCCGGCTTCTTCACCTTAAGAAAAGACTATCTATAGTTCTCAGATTTGTAAGTGAATTATCTTCATTCTTCCTTTCTCGTCCGTGTAATTCATGAATTGCCTGATTGACGTACTCAGCGAAGGATCACGTGGAATATTTTTAAACATGGAAAACTGTTCTACAACTTTAATGCGGTCGTCCCACTTTGTCATTTCATTTGCATCATCCAGTGCCCATTTACAGGTGATTCCAAGGGATGCTCCAAACTCATGCATTGTCTTACTTTTTTCCTGAGCATTTAGCTCATTCCACCATGTTTCGATATCAACCCATTCTGTTCCGCTGGGTTTGGTAGCTGTTGTCAGAGTACCTAGCACTTTATCTTTCAAACTCTGTGGAATTGCCTTCCAGGCGTTCTTAAACGACTTGAAACGCTCTGCTAGCATTGCGTCTCGTTTTTTAGGTTCATCGTTACTCCATCCTGCTCCGTAGCCTCCTCCATCAGCATCACTGCTCGATTTTGATTCTATATCAAACACAACTTCGCAACCCGGGAAATGATCTGCAAGTAAAAGGAAGAGCTGGCGCACCTTTGCTTCATCGAAGTAACGCAGAAGCCCACAGGCGATGATAAGTACGCCATTTTGAGTGTCAATATCCGTACACCATTCTGGATCTAGAAACGACTTTGCAATGCATGTTGACCTATCCGTTTCCGGAAGCAACTGCTTTCTGACTTCAATTAGCTCGGGAAGGTCAAGATCATACCAGTGGATTTTGCCGTTATCAATGCGATAAAATTCCGTCTCAAATCCAGCCCCAAGATTAACCACAAATGCAAGAGGATGCTTTGTGATGTACTCCTTTACCTTGTTGTCAAATTGCATCGCTCGTGCTGCGGAAGCAAACAATAAATAATCAGTAATTGCCTTTTCAGTTGAAAAATCGTAATCCAATCGTTCAACGAGCTCAAGTGCTTTAGTATCATTGAATAATGAGCCATGCTCTTTACTCACCTTTGCTCGTCCATAAAGGATCAATAAGGAAGTTTGCGGTATGCCACTTAAGTCAACTTTTATTTTGCTCTGTTGCAAATCTATCACTCATCCATTTTAACATTCTGGCGTGGATATTGTTCTATTATTCCAAGACTTTAGTACCTATGGTTAATCTTTCACCGGTACTTGAATAGTTAAAAATGAAATATTTTTCAGATATAATCGTTTTGAAATTGCCTACTTTTTGTCTATCTAACTGTAAAACCCTGGAACTAAGCTCCTTGAAACTAAACTCCTTGAAACTAAACTCCTTAAAACTAAACTCCTTGAAACTGCATAACTCTTCCAAACTGTCCCTGGTCAGAGTCTTGCATGACTGTGAAAACCGTGAGAAAAAACATAAAGAAGATAAAATTGACATGTTTCATATAACTGCAGTATACAGCAGTATACAATGGAACTTTGCTTTTTGGAGAGTGAATACAGTTGAAAACAGCCAGAGAACCGCTCGAAATAATAAAATAAGCAAAATTATTGAGAACTAAGCTTATTAAACTATTAGGCTTAATAATTTAATAAGCTGAATAAATGCGATAGAATTTATTAAATTTAATAAATTCATAAATTTTAAAGAGGTTTTATTCTGGAACTTACCTTTAAAGGCGGGTGCAGGGAAGTAGGACGTTCGGGTTTGCTGGTAAACGAGGAGATTCTGCTTGATTACGGCATAAAGACTGGGGATATCCCGGAGTATCCTCTCAACGGCATGGAACCAAAGGTTGTGCTCGTCTCACATGGACATCTTGATCACTGCGGGGCTGTTCCAAACCTCATGTACCAGAATCCTGAGGTTTTCATGACCCCGCCGACTGCAGATCTAACTTTCCTGCTTGGAAAAGACACCCTGAAGATTGCAGAAAGAACGCTGTCAGGAGTGTCTCCTTTTGATCCCGATGACCTCCAGAAGCTTGCCAATCGGACACAAAAAATCGATTATGACAAACCTTTCAAAAGTCATGGGTACAGAATCTGTTTTTACAACGCGGGTCACATCCCTGGAGCATCTGGAATCTTCCTTGAGTCGGAATCTGGAGAAAGTCTGTTTTATACCGGGGATTTTAGCCTTAAAGAAACAAGGCTTGTGCCCGGTGCAGCCGAATTTCCCGAGGCCGATACTCTTATTCTCGAGAGCACATATTTTGGGGAAGAACATATCCCGCGAAAAGAGACCGAAGAGAGGTTTATCGAATCGATCCTTAGCACTATAGATAGGGGAGGCACTGCCCTTATCCCTGCATTTGCCATAGGCAGAACTCAGGAGATACTTATGCTGCTTGATGCCCACGGAATTCAGGCTTATGTGGACGGCATGGGCAGGGACGTTTACAAGCTCCTTAAAAAATATCCGGAATACCTTAAAAACCCCAAGCTCCTTGACCGGGCTTTCGGGCGTGCCATTTCCGTAAAAGACCATCAGCGGGATTCAATACTTAAAGAGCCTTCGGTTATTGTTACTACAGCCGGGATGCTGAACGGAGGGCCTATACTTTATTACCTGAGCCGGCTTTACAAAGACCCCAGTTCCAAAGTCCTGCTCACAGGTTACCAGGTTGAAGGCACAAACGGCAGGCTGGCTCTGGAACATCGGATGATAGAAACCAACGGAGATGTCCTGGCTCTCAAACCCAGGGTAGAGCAGTATGACTTTTCCGCACACAGTGGAGACGGTGAACTCAAAAAAGTTGTGAAGGATTTCTGCAGGAAAGGTACGGAAAGGGTATTTGTAATGCATGGGGACAAAACCGAAAGCTTTGCACAGTGGATTTCGGAAGAAATCGGCGTGGATGCATATGCGCCCGCAAACGGGGAGTTGTTTACTTTTTAATGAAGATAATGAACTTTTACATTAAAATGCATAGAAAATGATAAAAAGCATTTTTAGCTTTTGCAACTGTTGGAATTTTTAACTCTTGAAGCATAAGAGAAATAACTTTTTAGGAACCGCGAATTACTTTATTTTAGCTTTTTATATAAAGAAGGACGCGGAATTCTGCTGACAGAGGATGCCGATGCAGCCATTCTTACATTTTCTTAAATGTTCATGTTCATAGCTGCAATGGGTATGAATCATGTGTTGATTTTAGAATTGTGGTATGAATCATGTGTTGATTTTATAATTGTGGTATGAATCATGTGTTGATTTTAGAATTGATGTTAGCACTTTCACTTATAAAGCTATATTCTATTGTCAAGTTTTGTTCTGGAAGCTGTAAATACTACAGAAGCCGCTTGACTTTGCTCTGAAACTCCAGGTATAAGGTTCTTTGAAGAAGTTTCAAAGGTAAAACTTGAAACGATGGCAGCGAGACATGAATAAATAGTTGCTCCAGGACAGTATAGCATTGGTTGAAATACCATAGATGCCTGATTTACTCGTGGGAGCTGTCACCTGCAAAGCCTTAAACTCCAGAAGTTCCATTAACTGAATATGATTCTCAATCCTGAATCCGAAGTGCTTGAAACACTTGCAAAGAGTATACTTCTGGCTGCACGGACTGCCCCGAAAGCCAAAGGCGTAGATGATATAGTGACTGCCCTTGTTGAGAAACCTGATATCGAAGTACTTGCCTCGACAATGGAAAGGCTGGCAGAGGAAAAAAGCGCAGGGTTTGCTTTTCTGAAAAGGGATGCTGCAAATCTTCGAAACGCAGGGGCTGCTGTTCTTATCGGTGTTAAAACCAGTGGGGCTGCAGGCCTGGACTGTGGAGCCTGCGGCTCTGAAACCTGTGCTGAGATGCTGAACCGGCAAAAGATAGAAGGAGATTTCAGGGGTCCGAATTGCATGCTCAAATATGTGGACCTGGGAATAGCTATAGGTGCAGCCGTTGCAAAGGCTAAGGATTTCTGCATAGACAACAGAGTAATGTACTCAATTGGTGCAGCTGCCAGGGTTTCTGGTTTGCTTGATGCAGATGTCGTTTTTGGAATTCCGCTGAGTGTAACCGGGAAAAATATCTTTTTCGATAGAAAATAATGCTTGTAAGAAAACAAGACTTGTAAAAATAAGGCTCATGTCAAGGCTTGTAAAAATAAGGCTCATATCAAGACTTGTGAAAATAAGGCTCATATCAAGACTTGTAAAAATAAGGCTCATATAAGGACTCTCAAAAAAGACAGATTTTATATAAAAGAGAAATTTATTCCGGCCTGGCATCCAAGGTGTCTGGCCAGATTATTTTTAATGTTCTAATCTTTAGAATTAATGAAAGCGTCTCTGAAGTTGTAAAGGTGATGAGAGCCTCTCTAAAGTTTAGAACTTCTTCAAGTGCAGTCAGTTAGAATTTCAGTTTTTTCATCCTATCGACTGCTTCTTTAATTCTATCGACCGGTTTTGTAAGGGCAAACCTGATGTAACCTTCTCCAGCGTCTCCGAACCCGACACCAGGGGTTGCAATGATTCCGGCTTCTTCGAGGAGGAGTTTTGCAAAACTCATTGATGTAAAACCTTCAGGTACCGGAGCCCATATGTAGAAAGTAGCTTTTGGCGGCTTTACTTTAAGGCCTATCGCTGTAAGCCCTTCTATGAGAGCATCCCGCCTCTCCTGATAGATTTTATTTGTTTCTTCAACACAGTCCTGGGAAGAACAGAGAGCTGCAATGCCCGCGATCTGAATCGCGTCAAAGACGCCTGAATCTACGTTGGATTTGACCTTGCCGAGCCCTTTTATAAGGTCTTTATTTCCGACTGCAAACCCGAGCCTCCAGCCTGTCATGTTATAGGTCTTGGAATGGGAATAGAGTTCCATGCCAATATCCATTGCCCCGTCGGCAGCAAGGAATGAGGGAGATTCGTACCCGTCGTATGTCATCTGGCAGTAGGCGTTGTCATGCACTGCAATGATGTCATTCTTTTTGCAGAACTCAACGACCTTTTCAAAAAACTGCATATCAGCAGTTGCAGCAGTCGGGTTGTTCGGGTAATTAAAGAAAAATAGCTTTGCTTTTTTCAGGACATCCTCAGGAATTGAGTCCAGGTCAGGCAGGAAATTATTTTCGGCAGTCAGCGGCAGCGGATATGGTTCTCCACCCGCAAACATTGTTCCTATTTTGTAGACAGGATACCCGGGATCAGTATAGAGCACGACATCTCCAGGGTTGACAAAAGCGAGCGGAATGTGTGCAACCGCTTCCTTTGACCCGAGCAGGGCAAGGACTTCAGTTGCAGGGTCAAGCTCAATCCTTTTGTACTTCTTACACCAGTCCGCTGCCGCTTTTCTGAATTCCGGCATCCCGGCATAAGATGGATAATCGTGCGTTTTTGGGTCGCAGACAGCTTCTCGCATAGCCTCCACAATGTGCGGGTGCGTCGGCAGGTCAGGATCTCCTACGCCAAGGTCGATAACATCGACTCCCCTGGCAATCAGTTCGTCCCTCGCTTCGTCTATAGTAGCAAAAAGATATGGGGGTAGTGCATTGATTCTATCAGAGTACATTGATAAAGTCACCTGAAGATGATTGGCGTGCGTAAGTTTTCATAGTTACGGTATTTGGAATATTAAAAGGTATGGGATAAATGAAAACTGTGAACTTTAACATATGTATGGTTAACAGACGTAAATTAAGAGGCATCCAAAGAGTTGTTGCTTTTTAGGAATAACTCGTCCGATTTTTTAACAGGAACTTTAAGTTCGATTCCAACTGGGCCAGACTCTACAAACTCAACTTTCTTATCATTAACTTGAATTCCCAAAATTTGAGTTTTTATATATCTATGTTCTCTTTTTATTATTAACTCGTCATTAGTTTTCATCTTAGGAGACAGATCTAGAAGAATAACTTTTCCATTATGCAATATCTTCACTGGTTCGTCTAATGAAACACAGTTTTGAGGTGAAAATTCAATCAATCCATATTTTAATAAAGCTTTCCGTGCTTCTTCTTTTGATATACAGCCATTTTTTATGGAGAAGTACAAGTTAAATAACTGCCACGTTGTCAATAAACCTCTTTTATCACTTTCAGTATCTTGTATCTGTTCCCTTTTAAACGGAGGATTTTCTCTTAATAATGGAGGCTGATATCTTTGATGATTGACAATATATAAGCCAAAAACGTCAAAATTCTGTCTCTCCTGCATCCTTCTGTTTTTTATTTTTTCAATTTGACTACACTGTCCGTCTGTTGATGTGCCTCCAATACCTTTGATTTCTATAACTAGCAATCCATCTTCAGTATCCACTTGTAAATCTTCTTCCAATAATCCTTCACTTGCATCATCCATGATTCTTATTTTCTTAAAGCCTAACCATTCAAGAAAAGCCTTTACGGATTTTACAAGTTCATCCCCACTTTCTGTTAATAAACGATGTAGGCATTCATACTTTTTGTAGTTAGCTTCAATTTCTTTTTCTTTTTGTTCAATTTCTGCATCGAATCTTTTAATTAGAGATTCTTTTTCTTCAAGCAAGTGTTCTACATTCGGTAACATATACGCTTCTTGTTCAAGCCATTTAAACTTTGAATTAAATGGAAATAGATTTGGCCATAAGGTAGGTAATTGATTTGTCAGTAATTCTTCTAAAAATGAACTTTTTTCTACAATTTGGGGAAATACAAAAAGTAGGCAATTGTCAAAGAATCTAAAAAAAGAAACAATTTCCCCATGAGAGTTTTTAATCAAAGGCAGGAATACTTCAGTTTCTTTATTAATATCTGGATTGCTAAAAAAAATATGATAAGTAGCTCCCTCAGAGTATTTGTTCAAAAAATCATGTAGATTCAGTAGATCTGATTCTTTTTGTATAACTAATTCTCTACCAAATTTGTAACTATTCAGGTAGCCTTGTTAAGGCTACACAATTTTTCCTCGTTCCGAGGAAAAATTGGATATAAAATGAACCATTTTCTTCCTTGATGAAACGTGAAGAGATTCTTGCTTTGTGTGCTTCAAACCCTGAAGTTATTGCTTATATTATAAGTCTTGAATCTCAAATTAAAGACCTCACTGAAAGATTGCAAGTTTTAGAATTTCGCTTAAATCAAAACAGCCGAAACAGCAGTAAACCTCCTTCTAGTGACTATATTTCCAAAGGAAAACCTAATCCAAAAAGTCTCCGTAAACAGAGTGGCAAGAAACCTGGAGGTCAAGAAGGTCATCCAGGAACAACTCTCGAAATGGTAGATAATCCTGATTAGGTAATAGAGCATTCTTTGAACTGTTGCGAAGAATGCGGCCAGAATCTTGAGGATGTTGAAGTTGAAGCTTATGAGGTAAGACAGGTTTTTGATATTCCGCCTGTAAATCTTATTGTTACAGAACATCAAAGTCAGATTAAGATCTGTCCTTGCTGTGGAAGGTTAAATAAAGCTGAATTTCCAGAATCAGTAAATTCCCCAGTTCAATATGGTCCTAATATCGTAGCTTCAGCAATTTACTTTAAAAATCACCATTTCATTCCTTATAAAAGGATTTCTGAATTGTTTCATGATGTAATGGGGATAAAAATCAGTTCTGCTACCATTATTGAAGCAGAAAGAGAATGTTTCCAGAACCTTGAAGAATTTGAAAACGTAATTCGAGAAAAGTTACTCTCTTCTCCTGTTATCCATTGTGATGAAACTGGAATGAAAGTTCACGGAAAAAGACATTGGCTTCATGTAGCTTCTACTGACAAATACACTTGTTATTTTGCTCATCCGAAAAGAGGATCAGAAGCTATTGATGCTATGGGAATTCTTCCAGAGTTTAAATGGGTAGCAGTTCATGATGGATGGAAACCTTACAACGGTTATAATTGTGATCATGCTCTTTGCAATGCCCATCTCCAAAGAGAACTTATTGGAATTGAGGAGAGTTATAAACAGCAATGGGCTAAAGATATGAATGAGCTGTTATCTGAAATGAAAAAGTATACTGATGAGTGCAAAGAGCAGGGCAAATATCTGGATTTTGAACAAGTTAAGGCATTAGAAAAAAGGTTCGATACTGTAGTCGCGAAAGGAATTGAAGAAAATCCACCTTCTCTAAATCCTGAAAGACAAGGAAAACGTGGTATGTATCCAAAAACCAAAGCAAGGAATCTGCTTGATAGGTTTATAGAACATAAAGAAAAGATTCTGAGATTCCTGAAAGACTTGAAAGTTCCGTTTGAGAATAATCAAGCAGAAAGAGATGTCAGGATGATGAAACTACAGCAGAAAATATCAGGAACTTTCAGAACTACACGGGGAGCGGAAGCTTTCTGCAGAATTAGAGCATATATTTCCACAATAAGAAAGAATGGTTTACCTGTTTTAGAGGGTATTCTCGCGGCGCTCAAAGGAGCGCCGCTAGCTATACCCTGAATAGTTACCCAAATTTATTAGTTGCATAGGGTATTTTAGAACAAAAATCATAGTTATAATACGTTTGCACTTCTTCCAAATGAGTTCCAGAGCTTGTGTATGTGGCAAACTGATATTCTTTTTTTACGTAAGCACTAGCAAAAATAATTAAAATAAATTGATGGCCATTATTCTTAGCAATTTCACACCTCAATACATAAGAACCGTAAGGTCTTGGATCAAACAAATTTTCTGGGTATTGACTAAGAAAAAAGCCATCTGAAAATCCTTGAATATACTTTTTAGAATGATGGCCTACATTATATGGAATTACTTCCTTATTTTCCAGATCTAGTACAATAATTTCATACTCATGAAGATTCGGAGGAAAAGATAAATTTGAGAGGCACTTATGACTATTGGAATTATAATTATCTTCATTCGAAACTTTAATTGCTTTACCCAACGTTCCAGATTCGACATTAAGCCCCTTTTTCGTTAAATTCTCCTTAATTTTATCCTCAATATCTATGAGACATATTTGAGGTTTTTCTTGAAAGATAACTTCTTCTTGGACTTTATCCTTCTCCACTATTCCACTAATATTTTTTTCACTTTCTTTTTTGCCTTTCACTAGCTTTCCCATCATTAATTCTCACATTATTTTATTAATTTATGCTTTTAATAAGTTAGACTGATTGTATAAATACTAATTGAGTTTCTTCATTAAACCAAAATTTCGAGATGAGATAAAACACTTTTGACAGTAACATATGCCATACTTTGTTCCTTTCCAAGATTCCTTTCGTAACTCATAATTCTCAGATTTTTTTGCGGCTTGTGAAGTCTACACCTACTTTTTCTAACTTCTCAATTCACTTTTTCTTGTTTTTTCTACAAATCGGCAGATTTTGATAAATTTATTCTATGAATTATATCTGTGCCTTTCAGCACGCTTTTTATCATCAATGTACAACCGACGGCCAGGAAATAAATATAAATAAAGAGAAATTAGTGTTACAGGACTTACACGTTTGAGGGGGTATAATCAAACACGAACGAATTTTTCATATTCTTGTAGTCAAGACAATTAGAAGTCTAATGCTTTGATTTTTCCCTCAACAGCCATGTAAGTCCCATGAAAAACAATTAAACAAGGATAAATGAAATATAAAGAAGGCAATAAAAAATGAAAAATAGGGAAAAGTTGTATGTACTTTTAGCTTCAACAGCCCTTATTTTATCCTTTTCAGTTTCTGCTTTATCCATTTCATCGGCGTCGAGTGACCAGAATGGTCCGGTAATTGTTACTCAGACTCAGGTTATGACAAGCAATGGGACAGTAATCAATGAGTCGTCCTCGCAGTCCTCTCCTATTGTCTACAGCAGCAAAGTCGTATGGCATTATGACAACAGCACTGATAATGGTAGTGTAGATAGTGTAAATATTTATGCTTCCAACGTCTCGACTTCCAGAAATGTTCAGATAGTCTCAAATGAGGCTAATCAGTGGCTGTCGGATGTTCCATTTCTTTCCAGTGAAATAAATAATTTGAGACCTTTTATCTCAAATGACAGGACAATATGGGACAAATGGTTCAACGGGTTCATAAACAAGGACTTCAATAATGACATTAATTCAGATGATTGGTTCAATGACCTTCTGAATGACGATTTACGCATGGATTCTCTTGACTCGAACCTTCAGAAAGTTGATTTTTCCGCAACTCCAACTTCAGGAAATGCGCCACTGAAAGTCGCTTTCACTGATAATAGTACAGTATCGCCCACATCATGGAACTGGGACTTTGGAGATGGGACGAATTCGACAGAAGAGAATCCTGTGCACACGTACAACAGCTCAGGACAATATACAGTTACTTTAACAGAGAAAAACAATACCTACTGTGGCACTAAATCCGTATTTGACTATGTCAAAGTCGCATAAGGGAAGTGAATGCCTTAAATTGAAAAACGATGAAAAGTGAAAAACAGTAGTGGGTAAAAGTGGGGGTTATTTTTCTTTTTCTACAGAAGCTTACTTTTCTGTAGAAGCTTACTTTTCCGTACAAGCTTATTTTTCTACATCGGCTTCTTGTTTAGAAACCTCATTAATTATTTTATATTGGGTAAATTCCTTGACTGTTACACTTATACCTCAAATGTTCTGTCCTTAAATGAAGTTTATATCTTCTAACTCCATACTCTTATAGCATGGCATCTTCTTTATTGAGTCCTCTGGCGATGCCTGAAATAGAAGGCATCCGAATCCCAATGAATTTTTATGTAGTTCTTAAGGAACCTGTACCTCTGGCTGGCATGTCTTATCCCGGAATGTACACGCCCTGGAAGAAAATTAGAAATGCAGGTTTCTCAAGCGTTGTATGTCTCTGTGATTCCGAAGTATCTTATAACCCCTATCCTCTCAAGGTCCTTTTTTCTGCAGAATTAGAAGACCTTCATCATGGCAATTTTCCATATGACCCTGATACACTGGAATGGCTCGTAAGAAGGGCAACTAATGTAATATTAAAAGAAATAGACGCAGGAAAAGGCATTGTTGTCCATTGCATGGGAGGTATAGGCAGAACTGGAACCGTTCTTGGTTGTGTGCTCAAAGATCTTGGTTTTCAGGCTGATGAAGTGATAAATTATCTGGACGATATAAACAAGTTGAGAGGATTTAGAGGCTGGCCGGAAACAGAATGGCAGGCGGAAATGGTACGCAGGTATTAATTCATTTGAAAATTAGTTATTAACGAATATGAGATCAGTTTAATGATGCCGTTCTCATTTTTGAGTTTTATCAATTTAATAGATATTAATGGATATTTATAAATATTAATCGTAAAATAAAGAGATAGATTAGACTCAACCAGATGAAGCTGACTCATAGAGAATAATTGAAAAAATAGAATTACATGCCCCTGAGTTTTAAAAAAGTTTGATGTATAGCTAAGTAACTTAGCTTACTATACACTCGTTTTATTCTTTTCAGATTATATCCTTTTCAGATTACCTTTTCGGGATTGCTCTCAAGTCTACTTTAATTCAGGCGTTGTAGGCGTCATAGAGCTGCCATACCCATATAATCGGCCATAATAAAAATCCAGCCCCGAAAATATGCATCGTCCCTGTGATAATGAAGGCTATCCAGATGCCCAGTGCCTTGAAAAGATGTCCCTTTACAAGCTGACCCAGGCCAGGGAAGAAAAAAGAAAATAAGGCTGGAATTCCGTGTGTTCTGCAATAGTTCATAGAACTTACCTTCTTTAAGTACTTAATAAGAGGGTGTATATAAATAGTTTACATAAAAAGACCTTTCCCTTTAATATAAAAATCTTTTCTTTTTAAATAGTCCCCCTCTAAAAAATATACCTTTCAAAAGTAATTAAACAGCTCAAAAAGTAATTAAACAACTCAAAAAGGAATTAGACATCTAAAAAATGAATTAAACAGCTCAAAAAGGAATTAAGCATTCCAAAAAGGAATTAAGCATCTATTATAAAAGTTTCTTAACCTGTTTTTCATGCACCATAAGCATCGTAAATCTGCGCTATCCAGACAATAATTCCGATTAAAAATCTGATTTCTATGACGCTCTTGAAGATTATAACATTGATCCAATTTGACGGTAAATTGAAAAATTCTGAAGTTGAACTCTTAAGTTGAACCCTTAGCTTTAATCCTTAAGTTTTATCCTTTCTTCTAACTTTTTGAAAATATATCCCCAAATTAATAAATATATATATTATTAAACTATGAGATATATTCTAATTGCGATGCAAAAAAGAATCGAATGTGTAACTTATATTTCAGGTTACCTTTCCTGAAAAATATTGTTTTTCAACCTGCTAAACATGGTTGTTTGTTTTAATTTATAGGTTGTACGGAGTCTAATTATGGATAAAGAGGATAGTAATAATTCAATTGGGGAAAAAATTAAGTCAATGTGGAACTCATTGCCAGAATTTTTAAAATTATTAGGTACCATCCTGAGTATAGCTATAGCTCTAAAAGCTCTTTTTCCTGCGGCGGCGGTCGGAATTAGCAATTTTGATGCCGGCCCGGAAATTATCGTACCTGGAGGATCTTCTGTTTTGAACTGGGACGTTTCTGGAGCTGATAATATTACAATAGAGCCTGGTATAGGACCTGTAAGTTCAAATGGATCCATTTCTGTATCCCCTTCAGAGACTACAACCTATAAATTGATAGCGACTGGTAGAAGAAATGAAAAAGTTGCGCTCTGCACGGTTACGGTCAATAATGAATCTAATGAATCTCAAGAGCCTTTTCTTATCAGCTCATTTGATGCAAGTCCTGATTCCATCACACCAGGCGAGAGTGCAGTTCTCAACTGGCACGTTTCCGGGGTCTCGAATGTTACTATCGAGCCTGATATGGGAGTTACAGAGCCCACAGGAACATTTAATGTGTCTCCTGCCGGTACTACGACATACAAACTTACAGCTTCAAATGGCGAGAAAGAAGACGAAGCTTACTGTACTGTTGCAGTTGAGGAAAATGCTGCATCCTCCGAAAACGCTTCCACATCAAATATTCAGTCTTCGGAAGAAAGCCTGACATCTCAGGAGAGTTCATCGACTAAGGAAAATCCGACATCGGAAGATACTCAGGCTTCCCAGGATACTCAGGCATCGCAGGAAAGCCAGTCATCGGAAGATAATCAAGCATCACAAAATAATTCGGCACTTAAGGAGAGTCAAACATCTAAAGAAAGCCTTCCATCTATCGGTTCGTTTAATGCGAATCCTGATACTATCGAGGAAGGGGAGAGCTCAAAGCTTGTCTGGAGCGTTTCTGGGGCTTCGAAAGTTTCTATCAAACCTGGAATAGGAACCGTAGGTTTAACTGGCAGCCAAAGCATATCCCCCAGTGAAACCACAACTTATACCCTGACAGCCACAAATGAGGTTGGAAGCACGGTGGTTACTAAAGTCGTACTTGTAAAGGAGTCCTCCGCGTCTTCTTCTCAACAAACGGCTTCTAACTCTAGTACGTCAACTTCAACGCAAGAACAGCCCTCAACGGATAATGAGACAAAACTCAATGATTCAACCTCAGGGACTGACTCCTCTGAGAATGGGACATAATAAAAGAGTTAATCTACGATTAAATCTGTAAACTGAGATAAGCATTTGATTTCAATACGTAGTTTCCAATAAAGAATGAAATATTTTCAGTACAAAAACTTCCAAAAAACGAAAAATTTCCGGTAAAAAGAAAAAACTCTGCAAGAAAAAACCCTGCCAAAACTATGATTTGCAAAAAACCGACCTCAAACCCTCCGGAATGGGACCCACCTGCCCCTTCAACAGTCTATATCAAAATTAAAAACATCCCGTACGAGACTTTCAAAGCACGGCTGAATGAGGGGTTGGTTACAACTGAGCTTGACCAGATCCGGTACCGACTGGAAAGGAGAATCTACTGCTGTGAGGTATGTTCCAGGCGCGTTAACGGATACTGCGTTGTTACAAACCGGAAAGTTGAATCTGGATGGATTTGCAAGTCTTTTGTGCCAAAAGAAGAATTCATATACCTCGATTCAAGGCCTGGCTCGGAAACATCTCCGGATTTCAGATACCTTTCAGAAACCGGACTTCGAAAAAGCTATCCTGAAGGCGAGGGTCCGGAAGAAAGTAACCCGAAAAGTGCAGAGAGCTTCTATGAGGAAGGAGTAATTCTTTACAGGCAGGGCAGGCTCAGGCTTGCACTTGAGGCTTTCGATACGGTACTTTCTGAAAACCCCAGGCATTTTCCAGCTCTTTTTCATAAGGGAAATACCCTGTTAAAACTTAAACGCTATGAAGAGGCCCTTGAAACGTTTGAAAGTGCCTCCAGGATAAAACCGGATCATCCAGGGCTCTGGACCAATACCGGGTTTGCGCTGCTAAAGCTTGAGCATCTCAGGCAGGCACTTGAAGCTTTTGAGAGGTCTATTTCCCTGAACCCGGTGCAGAAAAATGCCTGGGATGGGAAGGAAACTGCGCTTGTTAGGGTGCATAAGTGCGAAGAGAAGCTGAAGGAATTTGAAAAAATCCTGGAAATAAATCCTGATGATGCAGGCATCTGGTTCGAGAAAGGCAAATTGCATTTAAAGCTTGGAGAAATTGAGGAATCCAGAAAAGCTTTTGGAAAAGCCCTTGAGGAGAAACTTGAGAATGCAGAGGCCTGGCACCTCAGAGGAAAAGTACTTTTTGAAACCGGCTCTGAAAAAGAAGCCCTGCACGCTTTTGAAATGGCAACCCGGAAGAAACCAGACTTTCCTGAAGCCTGGTATGAAAAAGGCAGGGTTTTCCTGAAGCTTGGAAACCCGAAAGGAGCAGAAAATGCTTTCAAAATCGCGGCTGATCTCTGGAAAAGCAAGGGTCTTGAGGCAAATGCTGAAACTGCTCTTGCAAGGGTTAAAAGCCTGGTTCTGGAGAAAAATGAATTTTCAGGGAATTAAAAAACTGAATGGTCCATCTTTATTTGATTAATGTTTTAAAGCACCTGAATGTCAGCAGTTCCTTTAAAGTCCATATTGAGTCCACAATTCTTGCTTTTTTGCAGGTGTAGTGTCGTATGCGCCTGGAATATTTTTGTCCTCTTGAAACGGTTGAGTTTTATAGGTTTGCTACTTCTTTACAGGGATTTTAGTTCTAGAATTATTGTAACTACTTAGCCTAGGAAAAACAACATCATTAGCCTGATTTAACAGAATTCAATTGGCAAATTTCAGAAAATGTATTTTATTTAATTGTTGGCTATCGGTTGCGTTTTTTCAATTCTCACTGGTCAGAATTCAGACATGCCGATTTCATCAAAATCGATAACGATAAATAGATTCTGGCCTGAATAGTTACACTTTTACTTTATGGGGCTGTAAAATGAAAAAAGATCTGGATTTAGGGTGGTTTGACTTAAAAAAGGCCCTACAAAACACAGATAGAAAAGAACTTATTAATATTATTCGGGATCTTTACAGGTATTCTGAGGAAAATAGAAGGTATCTGCTTGCCAGATCCATAAATACAAATGCCGAGCCCGGAATTCTGGAAGCTTACAGGGAAGTAATAAAAAATGAGTTTTTTCCGGAAAAATGGCATGGGACGCTCAGGTACTCGGTTGCAAAAAAAGCAATTAGCGACTATTCAAAGGCTTCAGGGGATTTTGCAGGGACAATGGAGTTAATGCTTTTTTACGTCGAAAATGGGGTGGAATTTACCTGTAAATACGGGGATATAGACGAGGAGTTTTATCAAGAGATATACAGCGCCTTTGAAGAGTTCTGCACCAGGTTAGAAACACCTGAAGGCAAAACCCTTTATGCCGGTTTCAGGGAAAGGCTTTTGAAGATCCGCAGGAAAACAAAAGGAATGGCATGGGGATTTGGAGACGGAATAAAACTGCGTGTGAAAGAAATTGAAATTTTTTTTGAAGACGCGCAAAGTGATTCATAACACAAAAAATGGAGGTGGGTTTTCATGGAAAAAGCAGATTCTGTAAAATGGGCACAGGTGAAGAAAATCCTGCAGAAAGCCGAAAAAACAGAACTCATCGATCTTATTCGTGAACTTTATGGACATTCGGTTGGAGACCGCATGCTCATAAATTCCAGATACCTTGGGGAGAGCATAAAGACGAAAATGAATAAGATGCTGGAGCAGTATCGGGAAATCATTAAAGAAGAGTTTTCAACGGAGAATGTATCAGGAAAAATCCGTTACTCTACAGCAGAAAGAGCTATCAGTGATTATTCAAATTCTTCGGGAGACCTTATGGGGACTCTGGACCTGATGCTTACATACGTTGAAGGAGGGGTTCAATTTGCCCGTGTTTATGGAGTCATAGACGATGAATTCTATGACAACATTGAAGGGATGCTGGAGAGGTTTTGTGAACAATTAATAACTGAGGAAGGACAGAAATACTATCATTTTTTCAGGGAAAGACTGCTTAAGGTCGATGTGGGTCTGGAAAATGTCGGATGGGGTTTTGAGGAGGCAATTTACGACCTCGTATCAGATATTAAAGATTTCTTTGAGGAAGAGCAAAGTGACTCGTGAATCAAAAAACTCAGGTGAGTTTTAATGGCAGAAGAAGCAACTATAAAATGGTCTGAATTGAAGAAATCGTTACAAGAATCAGACCAGAAAGAACTTATCAACCTGCTGCACGATTTGTACAAAAAATCCGCTGACAACCGCAGGTACATCACTGCCAGGTATGCAAAAACAGAAGACGAGAGCAAAATTCTTGAGGCATACCGGAAAAAGGTTATAAATGCATATTATACCCCACGGGGGGCAGCCAGTAGGCCCCAATATTTGGTAGCAAAACAGGCTATCAACGACTATTCAGAGGCTTCCGGAAACATAAAAGGGATAATGGATCTGGCTCTTACACTTGTGGAAAACATTATGAAGTATATTCATGAATTTTCAGGCATTGACGAAGCATCTTACGTTGGTGGATCTGATATGATGGAAAAGTTTTGTGAGCTGGCCAGGACTGAAGAAGGGCAAAATTTTTACCCGTACTTCAGAGATAGGCTTCATAAACTATACCGGAAATCGGAAAATAGCCCTTACGTAATAGGGGACAATTTACAGTATTATATCTCTAATCTGGTTGATGATATCGCGGAACAGGATGACGATTTTTGTGAAGAAGACGTGCAGGACAACTGATGGTTAGTCCGTCCCGTTTTATTCTGGTTTGTGAGAAGGGAAGTTTCCCTGTGGGAATTAATAATAGATGAATCAATTTTCAAACATCTACAAAAATTTAAATAAGATAAGTCGGTTAAATAAGTACATGGAACTACAGTTAAAAAAAGATTTAATTTCAGCCATTGGTTGGCTTGTCCTCTGGATTATTATCAGAAGCTACATAAATGCCTGTACCTCTTAATTTTGGGACTCTAACAAAGAAACTTAAATAATTTTCAAAGGGAATTCAAAATTACTGAAAGCTGCATAAAATAATTTATGGTTTAACCTTCAGATTTGAAGGCACTGCAGGGAGATTACAAGAAACAATTTTTTATATTTAAAATCCAATTTATTCCCAATGGCTGCTTCCTGGTCTCGATCAAAAACCCTTGGGACAAAGCAGAAGGTCTTTTCCTGGCGGATAGACAGTCGAGGAAACCTTTTCATAAAAAGGAAGTTCAGAAAGAATCGTTTTCCCCGAATCGATAAGATTAGCTGCCGCCATCTTGACAGGCTCTGTGAATTCATGGAGGATAGGGAATGGAAGACCCTTGCAAACAATGCTGCAAAACTGTGCATGGGCACGGAAAAGGACGGCATCGGGAAATCCCTTTATAAACTCCGTCCCGAAGTCTCTTATGCTCAACTTTCAAGCCAGTTAGGAGCTATTTTTTACCAGGCTGGAGTGTGGGAATGGAATGAGCAAAAAAGAGGGATGAAGTTCTTGCTGCTTTCGGAAAACTGGCAGGAAAAAACAACAGAGTATTATAGAGATTCGCTAAGTCCAGAAGATGAAGCCGCTTTTTTTGATAACATTCTTGAGCCTGTTTTTGAGCCCGGACTTGAGCTTGGAGAAATAGTAAAATCTAAGAAACAACAAAATCAGGAAGGTCAAAGTAAATCAATCCAGAACATCGAGCAGATGAAACTTTCGGCTTTTTTCCGGGATTAAAAAAGAATAAAAATTCAGAAATTGGGGACTCATTGAATAATCTAAAAAAGAAAAACCGGAAAAAAAAGAGTTTAGAATAAAAGAATTTTTTTGACGAGTTTCTCTATCATATCAGATAGTTTCAGTCTCTATTTCGATGCCTCCAACCTGTTTTGCAACAATATTATATATTGTGCCAATAAGAAATCCCGCTATTGCTCCCGCAATCCCATAAAAAACAATAAGGAATACAGCTATGAATATACCTTCAGTAAGACCTGTCCCATCCATACTTACCATGAAAAGAATAAGCGGCGAAAATACAATTGCAAAGCAGAGATACATAAGACTCAGGACTTTTGCCAGAGACATGCTATTTAAAGCTGTGATACGCATCATATTAAATCCCCTAAAAAATAAAAAGATTACTTAGTATAAAAATTTACTCTGTTTAACGGGGGAGAAGGTAACCTTTTGCTTGTGGGGATATTTTTCCACATATTTTAAACTCGAAACTCAGTTTTACAGCGAAAGTGCCTGAACATCAAAGTTTAAGACCAGCCTGGAACAAATACTGAGTTAAAATTATCTCAAGACTATGCCTTTTCTTAAACTATCTTTTTGCTTTCTGGGGGCTGGCTTTAACGGAATTATCGGGTGTTAATGTACTTGAGATCCTTACAGGAATAGATCAGTTAATCTGGGGACCACCACTTCTGGTTTTACTTGTAGGGACCGGGATTTTCCTTACCTTGAAACTCGGAATGATTCAGGTCTTCAGGCTGCCTCTTGCTCTCAGGTATGTGCTTAATTCCAGAAAAGCCGAAACTGGAGTACAGGGAGACGTTTCGAGTTTTGGAGCTCTCACCACTGCACTGTCCTCAACTATCGGGACAGGGAATATAGTTGGGGTTGCAACTGCAATAAAAATGGGAGGTCCAGGCGCTCTTTTCTGGATGCTTCTTGCGGGCTTTTTTGGGATGGCAACCATGTATTCCGAGTCCCTGCTTGCAGTCAAATACAGGGTCGTGGACGCAAAAGGGCAGATGTCAGGAGGGCCTATGTATTATATCAAAAATGGGCTTGGGCAGATGAAGTACAGCCGCGTTCTTGCAGACGCTTTTGCTTTTTTTGGGATGAATGTAGCCCTATTTGGAATAGGAACATTTCCGCAGGTGAATGCCATTGTCGATTCGGCAAGGATTGCCTTTAATATCCCTGAAAACCTGAGCGCTTTTGTAATAAGCCTGCTTGTGGCGTTTGTAACGCTTGGCGGGATCAGGAGGATTGCAGCAGTAGCCCAGCTGCTTGTGCCTTTCATGGCAATAAGTTATGTATCGAGCTGCCTGATAATTCTTGGGTTAAACCTTGAGAAAATTCCTGAAATCCTTTCTTTGATAATAAACACTGCATTCACAGGAACTGCTGCACGGGGAGGTTTTCTTGGTGCAGGGGTGATGCTTGCAGTAAGAATGGGAATTGCGCGTGGAATATTCTCAAACGAGTCTGGCCTTGGAAGTGCTCCAATAGCCGCTGCGGCTGCAAAGGTAAAAGAACCGGCCAGGCAGGGGCTTATTTCCATGACAGGAACTTTCTTTGACACCATCATTATCTGTTTCATGACCGGAATCGTCCTGATCGCGACGGACTCCTGGACAGGCAACCTTGCAGGTGCCTACATGACAAGCTACGCTTTTTCCACCATACTTGCAGAGGCCGGAAATTACATCGTAACAGTCGGGCTCATTTTGTTCGCCTTTACAACTATTCTGGGTTGGAATTACTATGGTGAACGATGTGCGGAATATCTCTTTGGCGTAAAAGGAATTCTCCCTTACAAAATAATTTACATCCTGATTGTTGCCTCAGGTGCTTTCCTGACTATAGATATTATCTGGGTACTTGCCGATATAGTAAATGGGCTCATGGCTATCCCAAACCTTATTGCCCTGCTGGCTCTGCGAAAAGTTGTTACGGCCGAGACCAGGCAGTATTTTGAGAAACTTAAGTCTGAAGCCTCGAGTTCGAGAGAGGTATCAAAATAATCCAAACGGACCACTTCCTGCTGAAACCCAAGATTTTCGATCAACCCTTTCTTATTTGAATAAATACCTTTTTGTTGCCTTATTGTTTTTTAGAAAGTTCGATTTTTTTGTTATCTGACAAAAACCTAAAATTCCTTCTTTTATAGTTCTTGCCTCAATTAAATACACTTTTAATTTTAGGATGGAAATTTTCCATCCATTTCTTTGCAAATGATAATGACTTCCCTATTCTTGCAAACTCATCTTTGATTATTTCCATTAGATGTTCTTTTTATCTCATATCAAATGAAATTCAGAACGTTGAACAAAAAGGTATCAATTTCTGCTGTCAATGAAATTATGAAGTATCATAATCCTCTGAACGCGATGAATAGCAGGTTAAAAGGATCATAATCTTTGATATTTTAATTGAAATAGGATGAATTCCCGCTATTGATACTGGTAAGTCTATATTTTTGCTGGAACTGGTTGTAAATTTATAGTAGATAAGGCTCTCAATTAAGAGAGATAGGATTTGCAGAGTGGGAAAATGAATAAAAATCTTTTAAAATCATGGGGCAGATGGGATAAAAAAGTAAGTAGAATCCGAAAAAAGAAGTTAATCTGACAATGTCAAGGTAGTTGAGATTTCGCTTTTTTCAATTTCTTCTCCAAGATGCCCTTCTTTTCGACTTTCTCAAGTTTTATGCACAACTTCAAAATCATGCATAGCGATTCTCCTGTATTAATTCATAGATATTCACATAGATGATAATAATTTATTTGCATTTCATACCATAACCAAATCCAAATGGGAAACCCTTTGATTGAAAATCACTTTCAAGCTTGATGTTTCTATTTTTGCCTAACTATTTTCAACACACAAAACAGTGAAGAGCCATATTTCTATTGTAATTCTTAGAGTAAAAGTATCTAATGCACCTCTATATAATTATATTTATATGAAAAAATTAAAGAAAACGCTTATATTTTAGTTACACTTAGACTGTTTTAAAAGATTAAAAAGTTGTTTTTGGTGTACACATATGAGAGCTGCGTTTAAAACCTCGAAAAAAACAAAAATGACGATAACTGTACTTTTATTAATATTTGGAATTGTCATGTTAAGTGGTTGTTTAGAAAATTCTAAACAGAAGGGATCAGGTGGAACAACGGAAGAAACTACAGATTCAGTTAGCCTCCTCCCATTGGCAGAGAATATTTCTAGTGACTATGGTATTGTATCTGAATATAAAGAAGGTTTGTCTGCAAAAAGAATTATTGTGTTTGAGGAAACTCATGATTCAAGGGCAGTCCAGATTGAAACCGCAATTATGCTTAATCGGCTATATAACAATGGTGTTAGGATTATCGCCTTAGAAGGACTCAAACAAGGGGAAACATTAGATGTTGAATGGTTTCATAGCCTTTCCGATGATCCTATAAAAGAAGATGTTGCTGTAGGACTTCTAGGAGATGGCGAAATAAGTAATGCAGAATTCATGGCCCTTTATTATCCAGACGTTGAGGTAATTGGAATTGAAGATCCTAAGGAATATGAAGTGGATATATCAGAAGACGCGGCAAATTCATTTTTATTTTATTTATTAGCGATTGCAGAAAATTCGCTATCAAATGAGCAAATAGATCAGGCAAATAATCTAATTGAACAAGAAGACTACAATGGATACATAGATTTTGTAATAAATGCAGATCCCTGGACCAGCGAGCGATACAAGACGTTTCTAGAAGCAAATCAAACAAACTCCTTAGAGGACCAATTGGGTATTTTAAAAGAAATTGAAGAAAAAGCAACATCATCTGGAGCAGAAATTGACGAGGAAACTGAATCAGACTTTGAAGATTTAAAAGCATTCTATCAAGCTGCATCAGCACGCAGTAATACAATGGTTAATAATGCTATCCCTCTATGTTCAAAGAGTCCAGACGCACCTATAGTTATGATTATTGGTGCAGCACACACTGATAAAGTGATAGATTTACTAACGGATCAATCTGCTGCATTTGTGATCATTTCACCAAAGTCTTTGGAAAAATCGGATGATAAGAGCGAACTCGATTCTGCTGCTTATGAAAGAAAAAATAATGCCTTATCAGTAGATTCTGACGGCTTGCTTGGATCTTATTTGGACAGAAGACCTGTTAACTATAAGAAGCCACCTTCTGTCACGGGGGAGACATGGTTTAAATCCAAAGCTGAAATGTATTTTGTAACAGAAACAATTGCCACAGCCATCAGTGGAGGAGCTAAAGAACCCTATGACTTCTTGGACAAATTTGATGACCTTGATGATATTAAAGTGGATAACTCGTCTATAAATGTCAAAGATGATTATATAACCTTTAATGCTATGGTATTGGATGAAGAAAATCATGAAATAAAGATTTATGTCCTTGCGCATCACATAGATGCAGGATCTACAGTCAATCTTGAAGATGTTCTTAAAGAGATATTAACAGATGTAACTAATTCAAACACAGATGACAGCGAACGTCTTAATAAAATAACTCAAAACACAGAGGCTATGTATAGTACAGATGTTGAAGAGATAAATGAAGAGTTAAGGAAAAAAATGGTTAGTGATACTTAAGTGATTAAGAATCTCAGCTAACTTATGACTTATACTCCTCTATCAATTTATTTTTTTATTAGGGACTTCCAAATTAGGAATGGTTTTTTTATGAATTTTACTGACATGCTTGGTGTTCTTTTAGCATTTATCTCATTAATTGTGGCTATTTTAGCGTTGAAATCCGCAGAAAAGGCTCTAAAAGCAACCAATCACTCCTTGTTGTTGTCTATATGCTTGCATAAGAGAACTGATTTGATTAATAGTCTTACTTATTTTTATTATCCATTGAATGAGTATCTATTGATTCAAATCACTTCTCAAAGAATTTCTTCAAAAGAATCAGAAGTGGTCGATCTTGAAAAAGAATTGATGCGTGTTTTTAATGAACATATGTATTTAGACGACTCTAACATTAAGGGTGATTTGCCTAAATTAATTAGTTATACTGAAACTGATTTAAGAGATCTAAAACTTCGTGTGAAATCAATAATGACTAATAAAGAAAAAGAAATAGACCAATTGACAAAGAGAATAAAAGAACTTAACGGAGAATGATTATTGTGAAATTATTAATTCAATAATTAGCGGCTTTTTTTGGAGGAATCTGTTCTAGTCGATCCTGTCTCGGAAGCTAGATACGTTCGCTCACATCTTTTGATTGATGCCAATAACATACTCCTGCATCACCACTATAGCCATTGAAAAGGGTTTGTGTGAACGGTTGTGCCACAACCGTTAAGACGCAACCGTTGCGCCGGTTGATCACGCCGCTGTCAGGAGCTTTTCGATCAAACCTTTTTTGAAAAGGCTTGGAATACAACATATTATAGGTTGCAAATAAAGTGTAACCGTTATAAACTAGGCATAAGGACTGTTATATATGAAGCCCGCCTGTCCAGAAAAGCGTTCCTGCATCGGGAAAAAGAAGCAGAAGTTAATAGATCAAATGTCCGCAGACCGAAAATTGATGAGTAAAATATCGGGAGATCGAAGTTCAGTAGACAATTCAGTAGACAAAACATTGGAAGATAAAAGAGCAGTAAGTAAGACATTTGTAAATCGAAAAGCAGTAAGTAAAACACCGGGAAATCGAAGAGTGGTAGATAAAATACCGGGAAATCAAAAATCGGTAAACAGAACACTAACAGATAGAAGCTCGGTATTGCCTCTTCGTTTTGTACTTGCCTTATTGATGATAACTGTCTTTTTGACAGGCCCGGCTTCTGCAGTTGTAGTGTCAGGAAACACTCACCTTGGAGTTGAGGTCTCGGAAATCAACCCCAATCCTGCCAGGCCGGGTGAAGATCTGCTCATAAAGATCAATATTCAGAATGCCGGAGACGAGCCTGCAGAGAACGTGATAGTAGGAATTGAGGAAATTCATCCTTTCATTTTTAAGTATAGTACGTCAGAACTTTACGGTTCCGGGACGAACACGGAGCGAACTTTCCGGATTGAACAGATACAGCAGCGTTCCAAGGTAGAACTGAACTTCTATTTGAGGGTAGATCCAGAGGCTGAGTCAGGGATCTATCAGATCGAGTTTACTATCAAAGACAAGAGCGGAACAAGTTTTTCTAAAAGAATTCCTGTTCGGGTGGAAGGAAATCCCGACCTTGTACTCAGCGGCACTGAAATTCTTCCTGTAAATGATGGAAATTCTTCTTCAGGAGCCATAGTTCCTGGACAGGAGTTCTACCTGAGGACAACAGTTAAGAATGCGGGAAATGGAAACGCAAAAAATGTCAGGGTAATGCTTAACCTCAACAACTCGTCACCTTTAATCCCGCTGGAAGATAATGTTCGTTTCTTTGAGAACCTGAGTGCAGGCAGTTCCGAAAACCTTTCTTTCAAACTTCTCCTGGGCAGCAACGCCGATGTGAAGCCTTACAGGATTCCACTGCGGATAACAGCCTCGAATAATACGGAGACCTTCAAGATAGAAAAGGTCCAGGAAATTGGAATTAACGTACTTAATCGGGCGCAAATTGATATTTCAAGCCTGAAATTTGACCCGGAGATTCCTGTGAAAGGACAGCAGGCATCCCTTACTTTAAGGCTCGAAAATGTTGGGGAAGGAGAAGCTCGCTCAGTTAAAGCCAGGCTTGAAGGACTTGAGGGCAGCGGGAGTACGGGTGCTTTTCTCGGGCGGCTGGATAAAGACGATGATGCTCCTGCAGTTTTTACATTCACTCCTGAAAAGACAGGTGATCAGAATGTGACCCTGCTGGTAGAGTATGAGGATGATTTTGGCGAGCACCAGATTAGCGAGCACCTCACTTTTAATGTGCAGAGGCAGGAGGGAAGCGTTCTTCCAATTGTGCTCGGAGCCGTTCTGGTTCTTGCAGCTGTCAGTTTCTATATGAAAAAGAAAGGCAAGATCTAATATCCGGAAACAAGAATTTTGGAAACAAGAATTTCGGAAACAAGAATTTCGGAAACAAAAATTTCGGAAACAAAAATTTCGGAAACAAGCCCGAAAATGGAATTAACCAGAAAGGATGGCCTATTATGCTCGAAAAAGCGAGAGTTTCCTTATTCCTTGCCAGCCGCTCCATAACCAGAGGTAATAAAGGGATTACAATCTTTACGGTTTTTGTCCTGACCCTTATCTTTATACAGCTTGTGCTTTTTTCAAGCATGCTGGCCGGGGTTACGCTCAAGTTCAATGAACTTATGGTGAACTTTCAGACCGGAAACGTCGTGGTCGAACCGAAGGAAGAAGAACGCTATATAGAGGACGCATCAGCTCTCCAGAAGAAGATAGAAAGTCTCCCGCAGGTAGTAGGGACTTCGGCTCGCTTGAAAACTACTGGAAACTTCCGCTATAAAGAGAAGGAAATAGGAGCTACGGTTTATGGGATAGATCCTGCGGATGAGATTTTTGTAACAGGCCTTGAAGACGCTATAATAAGTGGGGAATTTCTGAGCAGGCCTGATAAAGGAGAAATAATTCTGGGCAGGGAGGTCTCGGGAGGTTTCGGAGCCCTTATGGAATCAAGGTCTTTAGGTGGTGTGGAAGTAGGAGACACCGTTGAACTCACAATCGGAGGCGTAACCCGGGAGTTCAGGGTAAAAGGAATTTATACAACGCGCTATTTCATGGCTGATGCCTCGGCTTATCTTACCAGATCTGACCTTGAAGATATGCTGGGTATTGAGGGCAGGGACCTTGCTCAGGAAATAGCCGTTAAAACCGCAGATGGCACACCTGAGGACGATACCAGGACTGCGCTCCTTTCTCTTGGCATCAGTGAGAATATCCGTACCTGGCATGAATTTGCAGGTATCCTCCGGCTGATCGAAAGCACACTTGGGCTGGTCCGGAATATTATGAATGCTATCGGCTTGCTAATTGCTTTTGTGATCATCTTTGTGGTTATTTACGTAAATATTGTGAACAAAAAAAGACAGATAGGGGTTCAGAAAGCAATAGGGATAGAACAAAACGTGATAGTTGCATCCTTTGTGCTCCAGGCCATGCTTTACGCAGGCGCAGGCGTTATACTTGGCTACTTGTTTATGCGCTTTGGGCTTGTGCCTTATACGGTTTCCCACCCTGTAGAAGTCCCGCTTGGAGACATGAGCCTCAAGCTGGACAATGCAGAAGCCTTAAACCGGGCAGTCCTACTGTTTCTTTCTTCTGTAGTTGGCTCGGTAATTCCTGCGTACAAACTGGCTCAGAAAGATCTTCTTGACCTGATATGGGGCAAATAAATGAGGTAAATAAATGGGGCAAATAAAAGGTGAAACTATGAAAATAATCCAAAAGCAGGCTGAGGAAGCAGTAATAAGTGTGGATAAAATCCGAAAGCAGAATGGGGATGCAGTAAAAAGGATAGATGAAATCCAAAAACCGATAGATAATACTATTGTAGATACTATTATAGAAGGTATCGATATCGTGCGAACCTTTAAGATGGGAGAAGTAGAGGTTCGGGCCCTGCGCAGCGTAAATGTGAGAATCCGGCGTGGAGAGTTTATTGCAATCATGGGCCCGAGCGGTTCAGGCAAGACCACGCTTTTGAACCAGCTCGGCCTGCTTGATACTCCAAACTCGGGAAAGATCCTTATAGACGGTACGGATACCTCCAGACTGTCGGACAGCGAAAAAGGCAAATTCAGGCTTCATAACCTTGGTTATGTCTTTCAGGACTATGCTTTACTTCCAGAACTCAATGCTATGGAAAATGTCTATATCTCTCTTATGATGCAGGGCAAAAGTAAAACCGAATGCGAATCCGCAGCCGCCGAAATTCTTTCTGCAGTTGGGCTTGGCGACCGCCTGCAGCAACTCCCGTCCAAAATGAGTGGCGGCCAGCAGCAAAGAGTCTCAATAGCAAGAGCTCTTGCCCATTCCCCAGAAGTCCTTTTTGCAGACGAGCCTTGTGCCAACCTTGATTCCGAGACCTCAAAGGAAGTCCTTGACCTTTTCGAGAAATTCAATCAGGAAAAAAGGCAGACGATTGTAATGGTTACACATGAAGAATGGCATGCCGAATACGCAGACAGAGTAATAAGGTTGAAAGATGGAATCGTTCAGGAGTGAAACTTCTGTGCAGGATTCTATTTTTCAAAAATTACCTTAGCCAAAATCAATGCTTCTTTTCAAAACTTAGCGAGTTCATCCCTAAATTCAACCTTGGTTCTCTGAATCTCGAATTTTAAAAGATCAATCGAGTTTCTTGTCGTGGAATATAGCTCTAAAATTTGTATTGGTTTAAATATAAATTTAGTAAGATGAACTCAGTGAGGATGAACTCAGTGTTATCTGAACTGGATTTTCAGAGGTTCTCATATTGTCCCAGAAGCTTTGAACCCCATCATTAATGGCGCACATTATGTTAGGGTTACCCCAAATGGAAAGGGTGTATTAAAGCAATTCAGGACATGATTTTATTTAATAGCAAGATTTCAAAAATTATAAAAAATTAGTCTACGTTTTAGAGGAAAATAGTATTTTTGTTCAAATAGATGTATCCAAAATTAAAATAAAAACTGTAATTTTATTTAATTACATAAATTAATTGGAACCTATTATAATTATTGTAAAACGAAATATATAAGAAAAGTCATACTGAATAATAAGAGTATAAAATACAGGAATTATTATGTGAAGAGAATTCTATGAAATCCTCTCTGGAGGACAGGAAAGTAAAATATTAAAATTTTATAAAGGGATGTAAAAATATATGATTTTTCGGATATCCTTACCCGATTAATTTTAATAGGTTTATAACCTTTACAAAGAAAGAGAGTGAAAAACAAGAAAAAGCCTAAAAATCAATAGCATTGGCCCTCTCAGATTCATCCAGGAGCGAATAATATGGAATACAGCTATGACCTTAAAGGAAATAATCTCTACATTGGGGATAACCAAATAAATGCTTATAGCCTGGAAGAAAATGAGATTGGTAACTGCACCATATGCGACTCTATTCTTATGAGCCTTAGTTATCACACGGCAGGAGAAAGAAACGTAGTAGTAACAAAATGCATCTCTTGCGGGTCTTTTTATGCAAACATCTATGATTCTGAATGGAACTGGGTGGATGAGGTCCAGATATCTTTGCTTCCTATTCCAATTCCTATAAGCAGTCAGAGGATCGATGACTGGAAAGGTCTTGAGTCAATTCCCATAAAAAAGCTTGAAGCTGTCTTCTCTAAAGGGGAAATAGAAGCTCTTTTTGCAAGGGCAAAAGATGAAACTCCCATCCGTCAGTACCTATACAGGGCCCGCAAAAAATACAAACTTTTTGAAGAAATATTTGACCTTGAGCTGGCATTATAATTTTATTATATATTTTTAGATTTCTCTTATTTTTTGAAGAGTACGGTGCTTTAATTTGTATTTTTAATTGTAATTATATAATAATACATAAAAATTTGTTAAATGATCTATATAATAATTATTAAATTTATCTATTATTTTATAAAAATATGTATGAAATCAATATATTATTAAAGTTAAATACTAATTTTTTAAACTATATTTTTTAATATATTTATATATTATCTTTAAATAGTATATTGATATTCATGTAATCTCTCAAAATTTAAAGAGTAAAACTAATTTTTATATGTTATTTAAGATCTCTATATATTTTAATCGATAAATCTTAAAGCACGTTCTTGGGGAAAATTGAGTGAATTGTTGGTATGTTTTTTTATTAATTTTTCGCATAGTAAGTCTACACCAATTGAGTTAAAAAGTATTATATAAATATAGGGGCATAATAAGTGAACGTTTATTTTTATATTGTACGTAATATATATTTGCTATATAAATAAAAGTTGGATTGAAAAAGCTTAAGAGAAATTTACAGAAATATACAAAAAAACTAACTTATTCAGACAGACTTCGAGGCTATCCCAAAACCAATTTTATTCTCAAATCGATAGGTTTTTTAGAATTGTTTTCGTGATCCGAAGTTCAATTAATTATTCCAAGTTTGATATTCAGAGATGTAATTTTGAGTTTTGGGATTAGCTCTTCGTCTATTTTTCCATGTATTCCTTATATTCCTTTATAATTATCTGGAAACTCTTACTGAAACTCTTACTGAGTGAACAAAGCTCGGTTTTTGTAATAAATTGTATATCTGTTTATATTGGATATGCATAACAAGAATATTATTTCATGCTGTTTGTTTTATGAAAATTTTCTGCAGGTTCAGACAGCTAAATAAAAGAATCTATTCCTATATATTATAAGCATGTGATTGAAAATTTTCATAAAATCGTTTTTAGACCCCAATTTTGTAAACTCATCTGTTACAATGACTATAAGAATATGGTGTATTTGGCCGACAACCGCCACAGTAAATGCATAAAATAATAAAAGAAAAAAGACAAAGAACTTAACAGAATTCATACTCATATACTATAAGAATGCTTACATTTTTTTCATGCAGAATATAAAAAGGTCTTTATTTTGAAATATCATTATACTTGTCCATCTGTCAACATGCTAGATATATTATAAGATTATTTGTTCCTTTTATAAATATGTGTATTAGTCAAAATTTAAACTGATTAGTGTACACTAATTAGTTGAAAAAGCATATTATAAATATAGTGTTATATTAATAACGTTTTGTAAAAATAATTAAAAATCAGAAAATACATATATATATATTTCAAATGTTTCTTTGAATTAGATTAGTATGTTGAGTGTATATATTTGTTTTAAGGAGTAACTATATTTAATAATATACTCTAATATCGTTTTTATCAAACAATCAAAATGATGATTATTATTCGTAATAACTAGGAAGCAATAATATTAAGATACATAATATACAATACATATCTTTAAATGAAGTATCTAGTTTACAACGTCTTGTCAAAATACATATTCAAAAATACACATTTTAAGTATATCATTTTATAGATATACATGATAAATACAATAAAACATACATTCTAAAATATCTTTACTTAGGCCAGAATAAAATGTTACAAAATAAAACAGTTTATTCATAATCTATATCATATTGAATATTTTTAACTATACGTATTATTTTATGTATTCTTATTATACAAATTACAGATCATTAAAAACATACTTTAAAATATAGGTATATTTGTAAACTATTATAATATAAATTTAAGTATGCTATATACTCTGTATTAAATTATATTGTTTTTTTGCATATTAATAGTTTATTAATACTAAATAGAATTAACTGCTAACTATATTATCTATGGTGACTAAATACAATATATATACTTAAAATCTAATAATTATTAAGCTATGGTTATAAAATAGTTTTCTGTTCTGTTTGTATAGACTTTTATGGATGAATATTGAGCGAAACGAATACTTTGTTCCATAAGTAGGAATTTTCATTATTTTCTATAACATGGTCTAAATATTATCAATTTATGGAATCAGACAATTGATATATATGTTAATTGAAAATAAGTTAACATCTGCAAAAAGACGAAACTAAATTAAATGCAGGTTACGTATCATATTTATTCAGAAAGCTATTATACCCAATTAACTAAATCTTATAAGCCTATATTAAAATATATTATTACTGAGATTAATTTTAATTTAAAAAAATAAGCAGGGCCATTTATGCTTGAAAAAATAGATATCTCCAAGACAATAACAACTGCCGAGTACAAAAAAAATCAAAAAGCATTTAAAGCCATCCTCGGAGAACTACAGCGCAAAGCCTGGGATTTGAAGATACCTGTTATCCTCGTTTTCGAAGGCTGGCACGTGTCCGGAATGGCAGAGGATATCAATCGTTTTATTCTTTCTCTTGACCCCAGAGGATACGATTTTCATACCATGACCAGGCCCTGCTATGAAGAACTCCTTAAGCCCTTTATTGTACGCTACTGGTCTAGAGTTCCTGTGAAGGGAAAGATTGGAATCTTTGATAGAAGCTGGTACAGCAGGGCAATTATAGAGTGTCTGGAAAAGAACAAATCTGAAGAAGAACTGGGGAAATACCTGGAAGAAATAAACTATTTTGAGCGACAACTTGCCGATGATGGGTATCTTTTAATAAAAGTTTTCCTTCACATCAGTGAAAAAGAGCATAAAGAACGTTTTAAAGATCTTAAAAAAATTGATATCCCAATATTTGACGAGTATGAGGATGAAGCAAGACCGGACCTTGACTTCATCCATAAATACAATGAGTATATGCCGCTTGTCGAGAAGATCTTAGAGAAGACCGATATGCCTTATGCCCCCTGGACAATAGTGGAAGCTAATGACCGAAACTTTGCAACTTTAAAAATTATGACGACGGTCATCCATGCGATTGAAGACTCTATTGAACAGGCAACTAGAACACCGGCTGAACAGACCCTCAAATATCTTGATACGGAAACCCCAGAGGTCCCCCAGCTTAACAATTCCATTCTAGAAAAGGTTGAGCTTTCCAAAAAGATGGATACCGATGAATATAAAAAATCAAAAAAGATATACCAGCAAAAACTTGCAGACCTCCAGTATGAGCTTTTTGAGAAAAAACGTCCCCTGATTCTGGTCTTTGAAGGCTGGGACGCGGCTGGCAAAGGAGGAAACATTTACCGCTTTGTAGAAAATCTAAATCCCAGGCTTTACAGGGTAGTTCCTGTGGGTTCGCCAAATGACATCGAAAAAGCCCATCATTACCTCTGGCGTTTCTGTGAAGGAATCCCTCGAGCCGGCCATATAACAATTTTTGATCGGAGCTGGTATGGTCGCGTCATGGTAGAAAGAATTGAAAGCTTTTGCAGCGAGGAAGAATGGAAAAGAGCCTACAGGGAGATCAATGAATTTGAAGAAATCCTGACACAGGCCGGATCAATTGTAATTAAGTTCTGGCTTCACATTGATCAAGAAACTCAACTGGAACGTTTTAACAGTCGGCAACATGACCCTGAGAAAAAATGGAAAATTACAGACGAGGACTGGCGGAACAGAAGCAGATGGGAAGATTATAAAATCGCAGTCGATGAGATGCTTCAGAAAACAAGCACAACAAATGTCCAGTGGATTATTGTAGAATCAAACGACAAACGGTACTCCAGAATCAAAGTACTGAGAAGTGTTGTTGAAACCATTGAAAAAGAGCTGAAAAAATAACATTATTTCAATAGATAATTTTAATAAAATTTTTTCAATAAATATTTTTAATAAAATTCTTTCAATAAATATTTTTAATAAAATTATATTTTTGTTTTATTCTGAAATAATTTCACTTTAAACTTTTTTCATTTTTCCATATTTCACAACCCAAACAATATCATTCCTGTTCTGAATTAAATTCAAAAATATTCTCCGAAACTCTTTTATATATTTTTAGATAATAAGAACTTATAGTAAATTTTTATTCTGTACTATATTACAACTAATCACTATATAATTTCCTTTAATTTACTCTAATTTACTCTAATTTACTCTAATTTACTCTAATTTACTCTAATTTACTCTAATTTACTTTAATTTACTCTAATTTACTCTAATTTACTCTATGATTGGCGTCGTATCTTATTTGCCTGTAAATGTCGGGCTTTCAGGAGCCTTAAAGATGATTGAAGTAAGAAATCTTTCTAAATCCTACGGAAGTACAAAGGCAGTAAATGACATTTCCTTTTCAGTTGGAAAAGGTGAGCTTTTCGGGCTTCTGGGTCCTAACGGGTCAGGAAAAACAACCATAATCAAAATGCTTACTGGTCAAATAAAACCAACTTCAGGTTCAATCAGGGTACTGGGAGTGGATGTGCTCGAAGACCCTGTTCGGGTTCGGAAACTTGCAGGTATTGTTCCTGAACAGGAAACCCCCCCGAGTTTTTTGACGGCAGAAGAATACCTCTATTTTGTTGCAAATATCCGGAAAATGGAAAACTATGAGAAAGCCTGTGAAAAATGGTTCGAATTCCTGGATTTTGGCGACCAGAAAAATTCACTGTGCAAAGACCTCTCAAGAGGCACAAGGCAGAAACTGATGTTTGCCCAGGCTTTTCTGCATGAGCCGGAGCTAGCAATTATTGATGAGCCTCTAATCAATCTGGACCCTGTAATGCAGAGAAAAGTAAAGGATTTTCTCGCAGGCTATGTGAAAAGCGGGGGAACAGTTTTTATTTCAACACATATCCTCGAAATTGCAAAACAGATCTGTACCAGCATTGGGATCATTTACAAAGGAAAACTGGTATATACAGGCCACCTGGACGATCTTACCCTTCAGGAAAGAAACTTTGAAGAATTCTTTCTGGAACTGGTAGGCCAACCAGGGAATTCGGCATTGGTTTGATTATATCTGCACAGTATGCATAACAACATTTCAGGATGTGAGACTCTTTTATCACGCAGGAACTCGCAAATTTACACAAAGATAAGAGCAAAAATCCGCCTGAAATAAAGAAGAAATTGCCTGAAAATAAGAGCAAAAATTGCCTGAAAATAAGAGCAAAAATTGCCTGAAATAAGAGCAGATATCACAAAAACAAGCGTCAAATGGCGCGAAATCAAGACTGAAACTCGGACTATATATAGAAGGGATTTTATGTTTGAGATTTTCAAAAGCATGCTCAAAGAAGAGTGGCGAATGCATTCAAATCTTTTCGGGAACAATGGGTTTTCCCTATTTCCGGTTTTTATTTTCCTGTTTACTTTCTGCGTAAGTCTGGTTCTGCCGGTTTTCAGCGAAATCTTTACGTATGCCCAGATCGCACTCGGAATGCATTATCTTTTCTTGCTTCTGGGAGGCATGGTAGGCGCCTTCGGGCTTATGAGCAGAGAGTTTATGAACCGGCGTTTCGGGCAAGCAAGTCTGATAGCATATTCTGCAAGGACGCTTCCTGTTTCAGAAAGATTGATCTTTGCAAACTTTCTTATAAAAGATATCGTATACTATTTTGTCCTCTATGTGATGCCTTTCATTGCAGGTTTTGCGCTTGCTGTAGCCTTTATCCCGGCAGGAAACTTCCATTTTCCTGTTATCCTTCTCCTTCTCCTGACACTTTCTCTTTCTTTTATGATCGGGCTTTCCCTGGTGTTTTTCTTATCTACTATCTATGCCTATTCCGGAAAACTGTTGACCTGGGGTTTACTGGCAGGCTGCGTTTTCCTGCTTTTTATTTCCGGAAATCTGGATTCAAGAATCTTTTATAGCTTACCTGGCCTTTCTCTTTTCCTGCTTCCTTCAAAAAGCTGTTTCCTGCTTTCCTCTGGGCTTATAATCATTCCTTCAGCTTTATCCCTGCTTTTCCTGAAAGTGGATTTTCCCCAGGCAAGAAAGAGCTTTTCAAATTCATTTTCCAGGCTCTGCAAGGAATTTGGTTCTTACAGGTATGCAGCTTTTGTCGCAAAGGATTTTCTTGACCTTAAAAGAAGTGAGGGAGGACTCGGAAAGTTAATTTTTTCATTTCTGCTGCCTGCAGCTCTTATCTGGATGCTCCTTTCAGCCCTGGAAAAGGTTCTCCCAGCTTTAAATATTTTAATCCTGTTTTCCCTTGTTCTGGGAGTACTTTCCTCTTCAATGTACAACTGGCTTACAGAATACGATATCTTTTCCTCATATGCTTTCTTTCCCCTGAAAGTTTCGGATATGATAAGGAGCAAACTCAACAGTTACCTTTTCTTGAATCTGGTTCCGCTTATACTTCTTATCCTGCTAATCCTTAAAAAAGACCCTGCATTTCTACTACCAGCCCTGCTGCTTTTTCTTTCAATGTCGTTTTACATGGTTTCGATACTTATTTACCTGACAGGGCTTTCCCCTTCGATAAACCTCTATAACGGCAGGACTTTCGCAGTATATGTACTCTCAGTCATGCCTCTTTTGCTGGTTAACATTATTCTGTCAATGTTTGGCCCGTACTATGTGCTTGTAAACTTCCTGCTGGTGCCTCCTTCCCTCTATCTGCTTGGACAAAGCTTCAGAAAGTGGGACAGGATTGAAAGCCCGCGCTTCTAATAGTCGTATAATATCTCAGTCATCTCCCAGTTACGTCAGAATTTACAGCTTGAACATACCTTTTTTTAATCTCAGATTGAAAATATGTTTGGAGAGAAAGATAATGATTCCTTTTCTTTACACATTCTGGACATTTCTGAAAACACTAAAAACGCTGCTTAAAGATCCGAAGTTCAGGGCCCTCCTATATCTAACTGTGATAACTCTCGCAGGAGGTACTGTCTTTTATCATAAAGTCGAAGGCTGGAGATGGCTCGACTCTTTTTATTTTTCGGTTATAACCCTGGTAACGGTGGGATATGGAGACTTTGCCCCTAAAACGGACCTGGGAAAAATTTTTACTGTAGTTTATATTTTTATAGGGCTCGGAATCCTGATTGGTTTTATCAATCCGATTGGAGAATATATTATAGATAAAAGGTTCGAAGTAGTGGAGAATAAAAACGAAGTCAAAAATTCTGAAAACAAATTTTATTTCTTAGGATACCTGGGAAAGATCAGGAAGAAAAAATAGCATTTATAACAGGAAAAAGCTATGCTGAGAAACTGAACTGTTCGACTTACTTATTATGATCACCTTCTCAGTACTGTAAATGTGCGCATGGCTATACATAACTTGTCCTTTAACCTGTTTCAATCTTATCTCGATAACTTTTCAGAGTATTGTCTCTGACTCATATGTCGTCTCTTACTCATGTATTATCTCTGACTCATATGTCGTTTCTGACTCATGTGTTATCTCTGATTCATGTATCGGAATATAATCATCTCAATTTCCATAAAATCTTTTTAGAGATGTGTTACCTTAATGCAGATGATTATCCCTAAGAGACTTACTGCCATTGCAATAGCAGTTATGAAAATAATCAACGCGAAACTGTCTTTCTCAATTAGATCATTGTTCTTATATTCCATATTATTATATATGTAATCTCTACATAAAAGCATTACAATTTTCATTTAATTATTGGGCAGAAACATATTGAACAATCCTTTAATTTATTTATGAAGGCTGCAAAACTCAGCCAGGAAGTCTTTTTATTTTTATTTATATCCGGAAACTCTTTTATTTCATTATATTTTTCGGAAGCTCAAATGCCTGAGCTCAAATGCCTGCTTTTTTCAGAGCTTTTTGGAATTTCTCAAGTCCAGAGTCGAGTTCTTCATCTGTAATAACCAGCGGTGGAGAAAAACGAATTACCGAATCCCCGCAGGGGAGGAGCAGAATTCCTTCTTTAAAGGCTTCCCTCAGAATCCTATCCCTTCGTATCGGGTCTATTGATTTATCAGGTTTTACAATCTCGACTCCGACCATCAGGCCGAGGCCGCGTACATCCCCTATGCATGGAAAGTTTTCCTGAAGTTCCCCCAGGCGTTGCTTCATCTGGGAACCAAGCTCCTTTACTCGGTCCTCAATATTTTCCTTTTCCAGAAATTCGAGAGATGCGAGAGATGCGGCTGAAGCCAGAAGATTTCCTCCAAAGGTGTTTGAATGGACACCCTGGGGCCAGTCCATAATCTCGCGGTCTGCAAGCATTGCTCCCAGTGGAAGCCCTCCTCCAAGAGCTTTTGCAAAGCATGAGATCTCAGCCCTGACCTCAAAATTTTCCATTGCAAGGAAAGGACCTGTCCTGAAGCAGCCTGCCTGGACTTCATCCGCTACAAGGAGGACATCATTATCAGTGCAGATTTGCCTTACTTCCCTATGAAACTCAGGAGGAGGGACGATATATCCACCTTCTCCCTGGACCGGTTCCACAAAAACTGCAGCAGTGTCCATTGGGCTCAATTCCCGCCTGAAAATCAGGTTTTCAAGCTCTTTTGCACACTCGATCCCGCAGGAAGGATATTCGAGTTTAAAGGGACAGCGGTAACAGTAAGCATAATGGGAATGAGCTGTGCGAAGCGCAGGAAAATGTTCCTTTTGCCTGGCTTTTGAGCAGGTAAGAGAGAGGGAGCCCAGAGTCCGACCGTGAAATGAGTTATAAAAAGAGATAAGACCCTGCCGTTTTGTTTTCCAGAAGGCAAGTTTGATTGCAGCTTCCACGGCTTCAGTCCCGCTGTTACAGTAAAATACCTTTGAATAGCCTGAGAGCTCTGATAACTTTTTTGCAAGCTTCACAGGAGGCTCGGCAAAGAAATCCCCGTATCCGCAGTGAGTCATTTTTTCAAGCTGGGCTGAGATTGCAGCTTTAACCTCAGGATTGGAGTAGCCTGCGTTCATAACAGCAATTCCTGCAACCAGGTCAATGTATTCTCTTCCGTCAATATCCCTGATTACGGAACCCTTTGCGCTGTCCACAACCAGAGGATAGGGACGGGCTGTACAGGCTGATGTTATTTTACAGTCCTGTTCGATTATCTCCCTGGCTTTCGGGCCAACGGTATTAAACATTCCTGCTTCATGCTCAAAAAAATCAAAATACTGCCCCGCTTCCATTGCTTTATTTTTTCCCGGCTTTTCCACTCCCTGCGCCTTTTCAAATTCTTCGGTTTTTTCCTGAGCCAAAATGCACTCCTCCCCAGTTTCTCCACACCCTTGAAGTTTAATCCTGTGAATTTTATTCCGTTGAATCAATCTGGGCTTTTTGCAGCCTGCCGCTGTAGTCTATATACACAGCTTTTACCTCGGAAAACTCCTTGACGGCCTCAGTACCGGCTTCCCTAAAACCGTTTCCTGTCCCTTTCACGCCTCCAAAGGGGAGATGGACTTCAGCCCCTATTGTAGGAGCATTAACATATGTGATTCCGGCTTCGATTTTCTCGATTGCCCTGAAAGCGTTTCCTATATTCTCGGTGTAGATTGCCGAAGAAAGCCCGTATCTGGTATTATTGGCAAGCGTTATTGCCTCTTCAAGGTCTGAAACCGTAAAAACCCCGAGGACTGGCCCGAAGATCTCTTCCTGTGCAATCCGCATGTCTGGCCTGACATCCGTAAATATTGTGGGCTCGAAGAAATAGCCAGGAAGCCCGGGATCGATTCTGTTTCCCCCATAGAGAAGAGTTGCTCCTTCTTCTTTTCCTATTTTCACGTATCTCTCGATCTTCTCAAGCTGCGCTTTGTTGATTACAGGCCCGATGTCTGTCTCAGGAAAGAGTCCGCTACCTATCCTGAGAGCTTTTGCTTTTGCAAGCAGCCTTTTCATGAATTCGTCCTTTATTTTCTCATGCAGAATCAACCTGCTCGTAGCAGTACAGCGCTGCCCTGTAGTCCCAAAAGCTCCCCACAGCACGCCCTCAAGGGCCAGTTCAAGGTCGGCATCATCCATAACAATTACCGGGTTTTTGCCTCCGAGTTCCAGAGAGACTCTTTTCATGGTTTTTGAACACTCTTCCATTATCCATTTCCCGGTATCAAGGCTGCCTGTAAAGGAAATAGCCTTTATGTGAGGGTGCTGGACTACAGCTTTACCGACAGTTACTCCGGGCCCTGTTACCAGATTTATCACTCCGGGAGGCAGGCCTGCTTCACTAAGCACCTCTATCAGCTTGAAGGCAAGCAGAGGCGTGTCACTTGCAGGCTTGAAAACAATCGCGTTTCCAGCTACAAGGGCTGGCATAATCTTCCACGCGGGAATAGCAATAGGAAAGTTCCAGGGCGTTATTAAGCCAACTACCCCTATCGGCCTGAGTATGGTCATGCAGAATTTTTCCTTGAGTTCGGAAGTCGTCGTCTCCCCAAGCATCCGCCTTCCTTCCCCTGCGGCATAATTTGTGATATCAATGGCTTCCTGTACATCTCCCCTTGTCTCAGGCAGCACCTTTCCCATCTCTTCTGTCATAAGGACAGCAAGTTCTTCCTTCCTTTCCTGCAAAATCCGGGCTGCCCTGAAGAGTACCTCAGCTCTTTTTGCAGCCGGGATATCGCTCCATAGCCTGAACCCTGTTTCAGCAGCTTCAACTGCCCTGTCCACGTCCTCTGCTCCAGCGACCTGTATTGCTGCCAGGCTTTCCAGAGTAGCCGGATTTATATCCTCAAAAGTCTCTCCGGTTGAAGAGTCTTTAAATTCTCCCCCTATAAACAGCTTGTACTCCTGAACCATAAAATCCCCCCATAAAAGCATGAATATACAAGGAAATAAATATATTCCAGAAATCTTTTGTAGCAGATGAAAATAACATTATTAAAGGTTAATAACATTATTAAAGGTTAAATAATAGATATGTATGTCTCTCGCACAAATTAATAAAAGGTTACTAATTATCTTGTTGTTAATTATTATCGCTTCGGCATTTTATATTTTCCATACAAAAAATAGTGAAGTATATCCCGAAACATGTCTTGGTAATATTAATAACAATTCAATAAATGCTGAAGTGTACCCAGGAGATTCAATACAAAACGCGATAAACAATGTCAGTTTCGGTGGCACGGTTATTGTTCACCAAGGACTATACAAAGAAAATTTGATTGTAGGCAAACCACTGAAGGTTATAAGATCAAACGAAGGAGAAGCCGCATATGCTGCCATTCAAGCTGCAGACCCAGAAAAAGATGTATTCCACATAACTGCGGATAATGTGACAATTATCGGCTTCAATATAACTGGGTCACAGGATAAAGCCGGCATCTATTGTAGCGGGTCTGGTGGCAACATAACTGGAAATAAACTAAGTTATAATAACTATGGAGTTTACCTTAACGATTCAAGCAGGAATATCCTGGAAAATAATGAAGTGAATAACAATTCACTTGGAATCTATCTGAGAAATTCTAATAATAACCAATTAAAAAGTAACAATATCACAGGCGTTGGGATATTTGTTGGCTTAGAGAATAGTGCAACGGGAATTTATCTGGAAGATTCAGACAACAATAAATTAATGAATAACACCATATCAAAGTTATGGGATGGTGTAAACTTCACTGAGTCTTCTAATAATGAGCTAAATAATAACTCGATTTTACATAACTACTTCAGCCTTAGTCTTGTTAATTCAAATAATAATAAAGTTTTGAATAACACTATTTTGAGACGTGGCTATTCGTTTTCAGTTGTTCTTGCCGATTCTCAAAATAACACGTTTCAAGGCAACAGTAAATATTTAAATACTGATTTCAAAATATGTTATAGCTTTAAAAGCACAAATAATACGTTAGAAGGGGAACTCTACACTTCAAACGAACAGGGTACTGGCGGTGTTTTCAGAGTAAAATAGCGTAAAAGTTTACCTATATGTAAAGAAGTTATTTTTGTAAAGAAGTTGTCTTCCTTATGTAATTCCAATAGTAGCGTGCTGCTTTCAGTGAATCATGTTGCTATCAAAGTCTGGCGCACGTGGATGATTATAGGCAACTGCTATGGGTGATAATTTTGCAGTCAAAGCCCGGTTGCACATTCTCCTCGCTACTAGGCTGGGGGAGCAAGAGTATTCAAGATTTTTAACAAATAGATGTACACCTGCACATTGCACATATATGCATACCCAAATCCCTGGCCACTGATTTTTGATTAGTTCTCCACCAGTTTCCCTGACCACTGATTTTTGATTAGTCCTCTACCAATTTCCCTGACTACTAATTTTTGATTAGTCCTCTACCAATTCGGATTTACAGCAGATCTAAGTATTAGAAAACATTGATTTTTATATTGTCTTCTCAATATATCTGTATAAGGATGTATTATAGAAACCCTTATATTATCACAAAAACAAATATTATTTATGTTATGTTATAAAAAAGTAAGTTTAAGCTCCCATTTTTGCTTAATCGACTATGCACACAGATTTCAAATTTTTACAGTCTTGTCAATTTTTCTTCTAATATTATTAAAAAATAACCCAACATTGATAAAGATATTGAGTTGAATCCCCTTGATAAAATAAAGGTTTTGATTTTGTATAAAACACCTATATTTTTATTCAGTTCAAAAGATAAAGTATAGGGATATGTAAAAGTAACTGATTTGTGACTGAGCGCCTAGTTCACAACTGAGTGACAAATTAATTGATAAGTAATAACTGAACTGGTATTAGCAAATTCATGAACTTGAACTGATAAAAACCCTCTCAGTTTAAAAAAAGTCTTTGTTGATCAGCTGTACCAACCTGACTTTTCTGTATAGTAAAATGCCATAGATACACGGTTCTGAATTATGGTCCAGAAACTCTCAGAAATTATAACTTTCAAGTTATATGTAAAACATATTAAAAACTGATTGACGTAATCATTAACATTCAACATAAAACACAGATATATGGAGTCACCAATTATGCGAATCGGAGTCTACATTTGCCACTGCGGGCTAAATATTGCTGGAGTAATAGATGTATTAGCTCTGCAGGAAATGGCGGCTAAACTGGAAGATGTGGTGCTCGCCCGGGAAGTACAGTTTCTATGTTCCGATTCCGGACAGGAAGGCATCATTAAGGATATAAAAGAAAATAAAATCGACAGGGTTGTAATAGCTGCCTGCTCCCCAAGGCTGCATGAAAAGACCTTCAGGCATGTAATGGAAAAAGCCGGGTTGAACCCTTACCTTATGGAGATGGTAAATATAAGGGAGCAGTGTTCCTGGGTACACGCCGATGACCCCCAGATGGCGACCCAGAAGGCTTTTGACCTTATAAGGATGGGAGTCGCAAAGGCAAAGTTCCTCAAGGAACTCAGTGCAACAAGTTCAAAAGCCAGCAGAAATGTCCTGATCATAGGAGGAGGGGTCGCCGGAATCGAAGCAGCCCTGAACCTTGCAGAAGCCGGTTTTCCAGTCACAATGGTAGAAAAGGAATCCACAATAGGGGGCAAAATGGCCCTGATGAATGAGGTCTTTCCTACAAATGACTGCTCCATCTGTGTGCTTGCCCCTAAAATGACGGAAGTTCAGAACCATCCGAATATTACACTTTACACCTACTCCGAAGTTACCGATATTTCCGGATCTGTAGGCAAGTTCCACGTAAAAGTCACACGCAAGCCCAGGTTCATACTTGAAGACAAGTGCAAAGGCTGTGTCGACCTCTGCTCTGCGGTCTGTCCTGTAGAAATCGATAACCCTATGAATTACGGGGTCGGAAAGTCCAGAGCCATATATATGCCAATTCCCCAGTCTGTCCCGCAGGTAGTGCTCATAGACCCTGACCACTGTGTAGGCTGCGGGCTGTGTTTACAGGCCTGCCCTGCCGATGCTGTGGATTACGAGCAAAAACCTGAAGAGATTGAGTTTGAAGCCGGAGCAGTTGTTGTTTCAACAGGTTACCAGCTCTTTGATGCATCACGGAAAAAGGAGTACGGATTTGGGAAATATCCTGATGTTATAACAAATATGCAGCTTGAGCGCATGCTTAACTCTGCAGGACCTACAGGTGGAAGAGTCGTTGTGCCTTCAACGGGCAAACCACCAAAAAGCGTTTCGTTCATCCAGTGTGTCGGGTCAAGGGATAAAACCGTTGGCAATGAGTACTGCTCAAGAGTTTGCTGCATGGCTGCACTCAAGAATTCCCAGATGGTTAAGGAACGCTACCCTGATACCGAGATCACAATCCACTACATTGACATCCGGGCTGCAGGGGAGATGTATGAGGAATACTATGTAAGGACGCAGGAAATGGGCGTGGATTTCATCCGGGGAAAAGTTGCCGAAATTTACGCAGGCGAAGACGGCAGGCCTGTACTCCGTTATGAAAATACCCTTGAATCCCGGGTCGAAGAAGAAGCCTGCGACCTTGTTGTGCTTTCAACAGGTTACGAGCCCAGCAAAGCGGCAGAAGGCATAGGCCGGATGCTAAATCTTGCCCGGCGGCCTGACAGGTTCTTTGCAAGTGCCCACCCGAAAATGCGTCCTGTAGATGCCCCGGTCAGCGGGGTTTTCCTTGCAGGCTGCGCCTCAGGACCCAAAGAGATTCAGGTTTCGATTGCCCAGGGAAGTGCATGCGCATCCAAGGTTATGCAGCTCCTCGGGACAGGAGAACTTGAAGCCGATCCTATGGGAGCTCATGTTGACCCTGAAAAATGTATAGGATGCAGGACCTGTCTTGATGTCTGCAAGTTCGGGAAAATCAAGATAGAGAATAAAAAAGCTGTTGTAGACGAGGTTTCATGTTATGGCTGTGGAGACTGCAGTGCTGCATGTCCTGCAGGGGCAATCCAGATGCGAAACTTCGAAAACGAACAGATTCTTGCCCAGGTTCGGGCTGCAACTGCTCACAGGTCCCAAAGTCCTTTTGTTGTGGCTTTCCTCTGTAACTGGTGCAGTTACGCCTGTGCAGACCTGACCGGGATGTCAAGGCTCCATTACCCGACAAACATCAGAGTTATCCGTACTATGTGCTCGGCAAGGGTAAACCCGGAATTCGTGCTTGAAGCCTTAAAAGGCGGAGCCGACGGAGTGCTTGTTGCGGGCTGCAGGATGGACGAGTGTCACTATATCCACGGGAACTTTGACGCAAAACAGAGGATGGATGTCTTAAAGGAAGTTATAAAGGAAATCGGACTTGACCCCAGACGGCTGAGGACCCTCTGGATCTCGGCTGCCGAAGGAGAACGGTTCTCAAACACAATTAGCGAGTTTGTAAAGGAACTTGAAGAAGTCGGGCCCATAGGAACCGAACTCAAGCTTGGAGAACCCGAAGCTGAACCTGAGGAGGTGGCATAATGAGCGAGGAACACACCGAACAGGAAGTTCACATCTGCAGAGGCTGCTGCGGGGCCGGAGAAAACGAAGTTACGGAACCTGAAGCCACTGTTGAGACCGAGGATTTTGAAGCCGAGGACCTCGAAGCTGAAGCTCCGGAGACTGCTGAGGATGAAGCCCAGGAAAAGATCACAGTTACGACCGGTATGGACCTTCAGGGCTCCCATTTTATTTATACCCAGACAACCGAGAAATCCATTAAAACTCTGGATTATGATTACAAGCGCTGCAATGGTTGTGGAATCTGTGCAGAAATCTGCCCAACAAAAGCTCTTGAAATGGGGCCCCTTCATGAGATTGCAACCGGGCTTGATGCGCCTGCGGTGATGATGGACCTTGAGAAATGTACCTTCTGCAGGATGTGCTCAAACCTCTGCCCTGTGCATGCCATAACCTTTGAGGCTGTGGGGGAAATTCCTGATGAGAAACGGTATCCTAAGTACGATGCCTTTGTTAAGATTAACGAGAAATGCCTCCCCTGCGCTCTCTGTGAGGGGGCCTGCCCTCAGGATGCAATCGAAGTTGAATTCACCTTCCCGAAAAAAGAGGAGATTGCGCCTTTAAAGGAAGGGGCAGAAGGAGAGATCGAAATTGACACTGAGAAGTGCAATTTCTGCGGAATCTGCGCCCGGTTCTGTGATGCCTTCATCCTGCTCGAGCGTGAGCCCACACCTGATAACCCCGTGCCTTTCGAGCAGATCCTTGTGGACGAGGATAAATGCGATTATTGTGTACTCTGCCAGGACATCTGCCCTGAAGAAGCAATAAAGGTTAAAGGGGAACGCCCCTGCGAGGCTCCGAAAGTTGAGGGGAATGTTAAGGTAGACGAGCTGAAGTGTACACAGTGCGCCCGCTGCAAGACCGTCTGTCCGTATGAAGCCATAGACCTGCAAAAACCTATGGAAGGAGGACTGAACCTTATTGAGACAAACCTGAAGGAATGCGATCCCCAGGGCTGCCGCGGCTGTTTCAATGTCTGCCCTTCCAAACTCTGGTATGTGCCCACAGATCCTGAAGACCCGCGAAAAATTGCTTTTGCAGCGGATTTCTGTACCTATTGTGGAGCCTGTGTGAAGGCATGTCACCTTGACGCTATTAAAGTGGAAAGGACCGATGTCCACCACACCGATATTCCTGATGCTCCCTGGGCTGCCCAGTGGAGGGATGCAATCGAGTCCCTGAAAACTGGAGTAAGGAAAGGAGTAGACCGTGCAATACCCAGGGAAACCGAGACCCTTAAAGCCCAGAAGTTCATGGGCATAACGCCCCCTGGAGTTGACGAGGAAATGCTTGCAGCCGTGCAGGCGAAGCTTGAGGCTTTAATGCCAGCTCTCAGGAGCGCGAAAGTCAGGAAACTCTGGGAAACTGACTCTCCGAAAAATGCAGCTGCAGCTGTGAAAAAGAAAATAGAAGGTTAAACAGTGAAAGTTGAAGAAAGTAAAAGTGAGAATTGAAGAAAGTAAAAGTTAATGGCTCTTCGTCATTCCCTGTGGATAAGACGATTTTCAATTCGAGACCGCATTGGTTTTTATGAAGACATTATGAGGATATCCACACAAAACAAAGAAGAGCCGAAATTCTCACTTTACTATTAAACCATTTTTACTTATTGGAAAAGACCTTTACAGAAAAACCTAATATATTGACCCAACATATTATTTAAGGTCTGCCTATTTGGAATTCATAAACTTATAATTCTGAAAACCGTACTTTCTTTTTAAAATAAAACAGTTATGAGGATGAAATTGGTGAGAAATATGCCAGAGAACATGAACTTAAAAATCGGAGAAGCTGCAGGAGTGTTGTATCACAAGCTCGAAGAAGGTGAATGCAGTTTGAACCAGGTAAAGATTCACCTAAGTGCCAATGGTTTTGATTCTCAAATGGCTTTGATGTCTATTGGCTGGCTTGCTAGAGAAGATAAGATCAACATTGATAAAGAATCCAATCGTTGGTATGTCCGATTGAAATAACCCTTCTTGAATTTTTTGATAATATACTCTGTTTTACATCAAAATGATTCTCCATTATGTTTCTATTAGCTTGCTTTTTCTTCAGACTTGCTTTTTTCTCTTACAACCATAACAGGGACCTTTGAGTGCCGTACAACATTTACGGCAACGCTGCCTAAAAGCAACCGATCAATTCCTGTTCTGCCAAGAGTACCCATGACAATAATATCCATTTTCTCTTCTTCGGCGTATCGGATCAGCTCAGTGGCAGGGTGACCTTCAAGCAGGACACACTTGACATTGACATTTTCCATTTCTCCTATTCCTTTTACATAATTAACGGCTTTGCATCCGTCTTTTCTCAAAGCCTCATGCATTCTCTCCCAGTTAAAATCCACAGCCATCGAAGAAAAATACTCCGTTGATATTACATAAACTGCGTAAACCGTCCCTCCACTTAACCTGGCAAGTTCTATTCCTCTATTGGCAGCAAGCCTTGAGCAAACCGAGCCGTCAGTTGCAATCATTATTTTGTTAAAAGTAACGTTCTCTATGCAAAATCCCCCAGTTATTCATTCACTTGCAAGAAATATAATAGCATCGGGTTTCATGAAGTGAGGCCAGGAAATCCATTCGAAAATTTTTGATCTTTCATAAAAGATATAGTGGTGGAAGAATATTTTAAAATTATGAAATTTTCTACAAGAAATACAAGGCAATGCAAACCCCCAACTAATGCAAAGGAATCTGTTATTAATTTGTCGAATTTATCGATGGATTAACCAGATCTCTATTATTTTTGCTCTTCTTCTGTCTAATCAGTACATTTTATGTTATGCAAACTACGCTTACCTTTGTAATGACCAATTAAATAGCCTACACATAAGCCTTTAACAAAACCAATTAAACCAACGCCCACAACAACACCAAAAGCTATTTTTGCAGCTTTTTTGCACATTCTTTTAAACTCACCCATATATACACCTCTATTATTTTAATTTTTGATTAAGTTTTTCTTTATTTCATTGTACTGCTTTAGTTTTATACTACCAAGTGAATATACATTTTGCTATGCTTGGCTCATCGTTGAGATCTATGCGCCAACTAGCTTCATTTTTATGAGCTCGTCCCAAAACCAATTTTTTCTCAACCAGTAAAAGTTTCAGAACTATTTTCCAAGATAAGAAACTGATTGATCATTCCAAATCCGAGATTCTGAACATAATTTTGGGTTCTGGAATAGGCTCTATATATATTTTTGAATATGAGTTGGGGTGTATACTCAAATAAATTACTTGTGGCCAAATCATCCAACAATCAAGGATTCTGAAATAATTAATGATTGAGCTCATCCCAAAACCAATATTATTCCCACATCAATAAGAGTTTCAGAATTATTTTTCAGGATTAGAAGCTCTTATTGATAATCCAGAATACGATATTCAGAGAAGCAATTTTGCGTTTTGGGATCAGCTCATTCGAAAAAAAGTATGAAAAATGGATAGTTTAATGATCTGGTGAAAAAGTTTGTGGCTTATATATAATGTATTAGTAATAGTTTATGGAGTTCAAAAGTACTTTCCAGGTAACCCAAACGCACATCTATTAAATGATGGATGAAGTGGTTGCTATTGATGACCAGACATATTATTATAGAACAAGCAGATCTGAAGGAGGGTTAGGGAAAACTGGTTCATTTGACGATGGGACTCCAATTTTTAGTCAACTTACCTCCAAAATAAAAAACAATAGACATGTAGTTAGTCTGATTCCAGGGCATGTTCAAGTCTGTAGAGGATACTCAGATTCTGGCGTTGGACTACACTATTTGAAGATTAATGCTCCACTACCCATTGGATCGGGGCACCAATTTCTAGAAACTTGGGGAGCTGAAACTTGTCATATATATGTGAAGTGAAGAGCTAAAACTCTTCACTTTTTTGGGGTAATTGGTATGAGTAGAATTAACAAGAAAGTTGCTTTTTTTATTGTTTTTCTGATTCTAGTAATAATTGCAGGGTTATTTGTAAAAACACCAGTAGATACGGAAACGCAAGTTAACGATGAGCTTAAGGTAGGTGATATGTATATTCAATTTGAAGATGGAATTTCCGATTCGGAAGTTCAAACCATTCTTGAAAGCTACAACCTTACTATGAACTATAGCATAAAGTACAATATTGATCACCCGGCGGACAAATACTACATAATGTTAGACAAAGACAATTGGGATATAAGACGTGAACTAAGTCAAAAAATGAAAGAGGAAAAAAAAGATTGGATTACATCTTCTCCTGCTCATGTAATCAGGAAAGGAGATGATTACGTATTTACGGTATCTGAACAAGCTGTTCAAGATGAAAATTTTCTTGAAATACTCGATAAATATGATATTCAAGTGAAAAAGTCTACCTGGTGTTATATTCGTTTTGAAGATGGGTCCAAGAATTGGATTCCGGAAAAAGATGCAATCAGAATAAAAAGTGAGCTCGAAAAGAACGAAAATATTTTCTCTATATATCTTGATTACCGTTATTAGCTGTATCCTCTTCAAACTTTATGGGTAAAAGTAAATTTCATATATTTACTGAAAATTTAAAAATATCTCCATTTACATTATAAATTTGTTCACATGAAAGAAATATAACGCTATCGGATAATGCCCTCAGATTTCAGAAAGTGAAGATCTCCGGTGTTATTTCTTTTTATTTTGGGATTATTTTTTTTGGAACAGAGTCTTCGAACGAGAAAGTTTAAAAATTTAAATAACCAAAGTATTAACATTTTTTATATTAAATATAAAAGGAAGACATAGGAATAAGATAATGAAAATTAACAAAAAATTGCATTCAACAATGTTAGCATTAGCAGCTTTGATTTTTCTAATTTTCGTTATATCTACAGCATCGGCAGCAACCGCACAAAATAATTCACCACTGATCACTGAAACCCAGATCAGTACCAGCGGATCAGCACCTGCTATCTACGGGGATAGGATAGTCTGGCAGGATGACCGCAATGGAAACTGGGATATCTACATGTATGATCTTTCCACTAAAAAGGAAACCCGTATTACCACCAATAAATCAAATCAGATCAACCCCGCTATTTACGGAAACAGAATCGTCTGGGATGATGATCAAAATGGAAAACGGGATATCTACATGTACGATCTCTCCACTAAAAAGGAAAGTAAGATTACAACCAGTGGAAAAACATTGAGGCCCAGAATCTATGGCAACAGGATTGTTTGGATGGATGGCCGCAATGGAGGAAGCCTGGACGAAAGTAACTGGGCTGATGGAAACTGGGATATCTACATGTACGATCTTTCTACCTGCACCGAATACCAGATAACAACTAATGAATCAACACAGGAATATCCCGATATATACAGAGATAAAATTGTGTGGGAAGACAATCGCAATATAGATCATCATAGATTCGATATTTTCATGTACGATCTTTCCACTAAAAAGGAAACTTGCATTTTTAAAGAGGAATTCCAGAGTCATGATCCCAGGATTTACGGGGACAGGATCGTATGGATGTATGAAGATGGAATGGGAGAATACCTTATTAATATGTATAATATCTCCAATCCCACCGAACCAGGTCCCTCTTTCGAGTATATCGAAAATTTCTTACCTGCAGTCTATGGTAACAGGATAGTGTGGACTGATGGTCGTAACTCCTGGGCAGGAAATGATAACTATGATATTTACATGTATGACCTCTCTACTTCTACGGAAACCCAGATAACTACTGATGAATCATATCAGGGCAGGCCTGCCATCTACGGGGACAGAATAGTGTGGGAGGACGGTCGCAATCCAGGAGGTATTTACATGGCTACTCTCAGTTATGGCCCAAGCCTTCCAGTTGCTGATTTTTCTGCCTCTCCTACTTCAGGAAAAACACCATTAAACGTTAAATTTACTGACACAAGCACTGGATCCCCAACTTCCTGGTACTGGAACTTTGGAGATGGGTCAAAGTCATACCTCCAGAATCCCACGCATAAGTATTCCAAAGTAGGGAGTTATACTGTTAGCTTAACAGTAAAGAATGCTAAAGGCAGTAACAAGGTAACAAAAACAGATTATATAATAGTGATAACAAAACCTGTTGCTGCATTCTCTGCATCTCCTACCTCCGGAAAAGCACCATTAAAAGTTAAATTTACTGACAAGAGTACAGGAACACCAACTAAATGGAAATGGAGTTTTGGAGATGGAACAATTTCAAGAGAAAAGAATCCAACACATCAGTATACACAGAAAGGAAACTATAAGATTACGCTTACAGTAAGCAATGCCGCAGGCAGCAATACTATAACGAAGACAAATTTCATAAAAGTGACAACAGATACAAGACCTGGTATATATTCTGAAAACAAATAAAAGGTTAACATAAAAGGAGTGGGGAACTTTTTATAATGTTTGCCTATGTGAGACTAAATTGAAGATAGGTAGATGGTTAAACCAGTACCATCAGGCTTGAGATAAAACATATCTAATTCTACACCTTTTCTTGCGCGATCCGGCATAGAGTTAGAAAAACAGTAGAGAGGATGCATTAAACATTAGGTTTCTTCCATATCAATGTTAAAACTAAATATACAGGATTATGGTTTTCAGTAGACAATCCAAATCCAGTTCCAGATTTATCCTCTTCTCAGATCAACAGTCTTTCCCCTATTTTCTTCAAACCGCCTGCAGTATTCTTCAGGGCACTGTTTTCCAGGGCATCCGCAGATATACTCCATAATATCGCTAAATTTTGCGCTGGCAACTGATACCGAGGTATCGGCAGCTCCGTAATAAATGCGGAGTTCATCGTTTACTACGACCCATCCACAGGGAAAAACAACGTCATTGACATCTCCACTGCGTTCGTATGGCTCACGAGGCCCGAAAATCCAGCCTTCCGACCTGCGGAGCACTTTTGTGGGATCTTCAAGGTCAAGAAGAGCCAGCCCGAGCCTGTAACTAATTTTGGAGGTCGTCTGGCGTACTCCATGGTACATAATTAGCCAGCCTTCAGGTGTACGGAGCGGCTGCGGGCATAAACCGATTTTATAAGCATCCCACCATCCACCTTCTCTGGCATATAGAAGAACTTCGGGTTTTTCCCAGGATTTCATATCATACGAAAAGGAGATCCAGATATTAGCCTTCAAAGTGTGAGTAGTAGGCGCAGGCCTGTGTAATATAGCCCATTTGCCGTTAAACCTTACAGGAAAAACGGCAGCGTCTTTATTATCTGGAGGCATCAACGGTCCTGCTCGGTCAAAGTTACGAAAATCCTCGGTAAAGGCAAGAGCTGGCAAAGGGCCACTATCCGAAAAAGCCACATATACTATAGCCCACTTTCCCATCTCATCGATGTAAGTTATGCGCGGGTCTTCAATGCCATATATCTCTTCAGGATAATTTGCGGGGTCCGGAAAAAAGGTTGGCTCACTGTCAATTTCCCAGCCATCAATTCCGTTTTCACTCCTTGCAACTGTAAAATGAGAAAAACCCCTGTGGTCCTCAACCCTGACCAGCAACAGAATTTTACCATCGATTATGGCAGCTGCTGGGTTAAATACTGAATTGGCTCTATAAGGCCAGTCTTCAACCGTAAGTATTGGATTTTTTCTAGACCGTATAAATAGCTCCCCATGGTCTTTCCAGGTCATATTATTCCCCTTCAGCTTATGTTGTTTTCTCATTTATCTTCATAGATGAGAAGCTCATCATATCCATTTCCTGGGATATTGTGCTTAAGACTACCGGGGATATTGTGCTTAAAAGTGGCCTGACCTCAAGCACATCCTCTACATATGCTCTAAAAATTTCTGCAACGCTCCAGGCCTGAGCTATGCACCCGCCTGGAGAATGAGGATAATCACCATTAAAAACTTCGGAAATGGTACCAAAGCCTGCGGTTTCGAAATGCGTGTCAAAGCCCTCAAGGAGAGCCCTCATATCTTCAAGACTCTTTTTGGAATAATTGTTAACTTTCCGGTAAGCTCTCACATAAGCGCCAAGGAGCCAGGGCCAGGCTGTCCCGTTATGATAAGCTGTATCTCGGGTGAATGCATCCCCGTGATACTGTCCTTTGTATAAAGGATGATCACTCGAAAGACTTCTAAGCCCAAAAGGCGTCAAAAGGTCTTTTTCAACTCTGTCCACAATCGCTTTTTCTTTATCAGGGGGGAGCATGGTATTAGGAAGAGCTACTGCGAAGATTTGATTGGGGCGAATTGCAGGGTCTTTAACCTCGTTTCCGGCTTCATCCTGACATACAAGGTCAAAGAGACAGTTAGTTTCCGGGTTCCAGAAAGTGCTTTCAAAATTTGAGGCAACACCATCTGCAAGCATCTCATATAAAAAGACCTCTTTTCCAAGAATAGTACCCAGGCTGGAAGCAATTTTCAAGGCGTTGTACCAGAGGGCATTGATTTCACAGGCTTTACCTGCTCTTGGAGTTACTGCCCGCTCTCCAATTTTAGCGTCCATCCAGGTTAATTGAGGCCCCTGTTGAATAAGATGATCAGAATCCATGCAGATTCCAAAGTTCGTACCTTTACGGTAGTTATCTATAATAGCCTCTATAGTGTCCCAGATATCTGCGAGGAAAAGAAAGTTGCCCGTATATGCAAAATAGCGGCTAACAGCATGGATAAACCAGAGAGAAGCGTCTACCGTATTATATACTGGCTCTCCTCCAAAAGACGGAAAAGTGTTGGGAATTAAGCCTTTCCTGCAATATTTAGCAAAATTCATGAGAACGGACCTGGCCTCTTCATGACGATAAGGAATTAGATACAGGCCAGTCAGAGAGATCATGGTATCCCTTCCCCAGTCAGAGTACCAGTGATATCCTGCAATTATAGTATTTTCACCTGAAAAAGGATTCTTCACTGTAAAAGTGTCCGTCGCCCTGAGAAGTTTAAGAGCAAAGGGATCTGTAAGCCTGGAATTGAGAATAAGGAGGTTCTGTCGGTTTACTGCCCTTTTATAGAGTTCATCAACTTTCCTGAGGTTAAGAGGAGGAATGTCGTCTGTTGAAGCAATGATAAAGAAACGAGAAGTTCCAGGTTTGAGTTTGCCTTCGAAATAGCCAGGACTGAAATTATCTTCCTGATAGTTAAGCCCTCTTTGCTTTTCAGCATCATACTCCAGGTTATAGTACCACCTGGGATCAGAATGATATTCAAGGTTGGATGAAAGAGAGAAGGTAAAACCATTAGAACTCTCCAGATCTACTCCCTCTGGATAAGCTTTCTGAGAAAAAGAAAGGTATCCTGAGCGAGCAGTGTAATGGAAGTCTCTTGAGTTTATCAACGGAAATATTTTCAGTAAAGCTTCTTCTGTTATGGATTCGATATCATAGAGAATACAGGTCGTGTTACTGTTATGGACCATGAAGACTTTTTTCTTCACGGTAAAATCGCCAGGCTGGTAAACCCAGAGAGGAAATGGGTTCTGAACGTATTCGGAAAGGCAATTGAAGCCCGTGGGAGAAACAGTATCTGTAAATTTATGGACGGCAAGTTTATAAAGTTCTTCATCAGTAGAGATTTCCTCATCAAGAGAAGAAAGCAGTACAAACCTTCCTGGTGAGTTCTCTGGAGCAGCCACAAGCAGCCCGTGGTAAGTCCTGGTCCCTGCCCCGATAACAGTAGAGGAAGCATATCCTCCAAGTCCGTTTCCTATAATCCACTCTCTTTTTATTCCTTCTTCGTATGTTGAAAGACAATCTGCCCCAAGCCTGATCCCACTCATGTATATTTAATTAGGATTGATTTATTAAATAGCTATACGTTTAGAAAAAAACAAGCTTATCCGGAGCTATTGGCTCTTTTTTGTATGTTTTTCAGTTCTCTCGCTTGTATATATTTTAAAATTTATATATGTAGTTATATTTATATTTGTATTTTCATTTACACTAATATTTATACTTGGATTTATATCTATATGAGTATTTTAAGTTTCATTTTGGTAATGTAGAATGATTCTATAAAATGAAACAACTTCGAAGTTGAAGCGAAATGGTGGTCACCTGTATATGACAGATCATTGTAATAAAAGAAATTAAAAAAGCGAAATGATTTCGGGATAAACACTTTACTCTCATAACTTTTGATCACGGCTTCAAAAATTCTGTCACGGAGCAAAACTTTATTAGTTACCGGGAAAAATGATTTCCATTAATATTTTGAGTTTTCAATAAAAAATTCATAAAGATCTGTTTAGAGGTATCTAAAAAGAGTTATCAGGGGGAGTATAAATAATGACCGAAAACAGGACATATATCTATCTAAACCCAAAAGTAGCCCTGATGGGGGCTGGCTGCGTAAAAGAGATCGGCAAGCATGCAAAAGACCTTGGAGCTACAAAAGCCCTTATAGTTTCCGGCAAAAGCAAGCATGGAGAGCAGCTTGCACAGAACATCTACAAAATTCTTAAAGATTCAGGTCTGGAAGGCACCATCTTTCCAGGAGCAGACCCAAATCCGACCGATACTTCAGTTATGGAAGGAGCGGATATTTACAGAAAAGAGAACTGCAACATAATAATTGCTGTCGGAGGAGGAAGCCCTATGGACTGCGCAAAGGCAATTGGAATTGTAGTATATAACGGTGGATTGATCAATGACTATGAAGGCGTAGGAAAAGTTACAAAAGGAACTCCTCCACTTATCACAGTAAATACGACTGCTGGCACTGCGAGTGAGATGACAAGTTTCACAATTATTACGGATACGAAGCGGCATATCAAAATGGCAATCGTCGACCCGCGCATTACTCCTGATATTGCAGTTAACGACCCTGAACTCATGGTAAGCATGCCGCCTGCACTTACGGCTGCAACCGGTATGGACGCTTTAACCCATGCAGTTGAAGCTTATGTTTCTACCATGGCAACGCCTACAACAGATGCAGCTGCTATTAAATCCATAGAACTTATCTCAAAATATTTACGTGAAGCCGTTGCCCACGGAGAAGACGTGGGGATCAGGGATATGATGGCACATGCCGAATACCTCGCAGGTATCGCTTTTAACAATGCAAGCCTTGGTTATGTACATTCTATGGCGCACCAGCTAGGGGGGCTTTATAACTTTCCTCATGGGGTTTGCAACGCGATTCTTCTTCCGTATGTGGAAGCATACAACAAGAAGGTCGTTCCGGAACGTTTTGCCGATATTGCTCGGGCAATGGGAGAAAAAGTGGAGGGATTAAGCTATGAAGAAGCTGCAGACCGAGCTATAGAAGCCATCAGGAAACTTGCATTGGATATAGGAATTCCTTCTGGCTTAAAAGAACTTGGCGCAAAGGAAGAAGATCTCGAAATCCTGGCTGAACATGCAATGCAGGATGTCTGCCGCCTGACAAACCCCAGAGAACTTTCAAAGGAAGATATTATCGAAATATACAGAAAGGCCATGTGAAAAATGCCTGGAGAGAACAATTCTGGAGAGAACAATTCTGGAGAGAACAATTCTGGAGAGAACAATTCTGGAGAGAGTAACTCTAGAAAACTCAAACCTGGAAAGAGCATGCCTGGAAAGAACACCTGAAATTGAGATTTTAAATTGTTAACTATCTTGCCAAAAAACGAACTATTATTATCCTTCTTTGTTTTATGATAAGATCAGTAAATTGCGTCTTCAAGAGAAGGTTTTGAGATTGAATAAATAAGGAGAATGATTCTTGATGAAACTATTTGGCGGCCATGAAGGCCATGACGAAGAAAAAAAGCACATATACAGAATGCACGAAAAACTTGTTTCCATTGGAGATGATTACTGGATCGAGAATGAAGAAGGAAAACGAGAATTTTATGTTGACGGTAAGGCATTTCGTCTCCGAAACACTCTGATTTTAAAGGATTCACAGGGAAGAGATCTTTACAAAATTCAGGAGAGGTTACTAAAAATAAGGGATACAATGGATATAACGCGAGTAGATGACGGCCTGGCTGCAACAATTAAAAAATCGTTCATTAATATTTTGAGGGACAGCTGGACTGTTGAAATTTCGGATGGGCCGGAGATGAAATTAAAAGGCGATATTCTTGATCATGAGTATCGAATTGATGTTGAAGGAGAGAGAATTGCAGAAATCTCGAAAAAATGGTTCCACATCCGGGATACCTATGGAGTGGAAATCGAACCTGGACAGGACAATGCATTCATTCTGGCGATTACAGCTGCACTCGATCAAATGGCACATGAGGACTGAATCCTGGCCTGAGAAGAGCTAAAAGATATAGCTGTGCTAAGGCAAGTAATATTGATAGATTTGACAGATGTTACTTCTATAGGAGGAAAAAGCAGGGCACAAATTTCTATGGATGACTGCGAAAGAATATAGGGGGGATGAAAATATAAATTCAAATGATCACTCAGTACCCGCTAAAATTTTACTTTACAGCACCGCTGCCGTTATTTTGACAATAGGGATGCGGGAAATTGCATCAATACTTACAGTAGTCTTTTTCTCTGTGTTTACTGCACTGATCTTTACTCCACTTGTCCGCTGGCTAAAACAACGAGGGATTCCAGGTACACTGAGTGTTATTCTGGTAATCTTACTATTTACTTTAATTATCCTGGTTCTTGGGGTAATAGTTGTTGAAGCAGCATTGCAGTTTGGAAATCAGATCCCGAGTTATCAAGCTCAGTTGACTGAATTGGCGAATAACCTTACAAAATATATCCCTTCATATGAAGAATTTTCCATACAGTCGATTCTCCGTAGTATCGTGTCGATAACAATTTCTCTCATGGCAAATACCGTTAACGGAATTGTGAATGCTGGAGCAACAGTCGGAATTATTATTGTTACAGCAGCATTTCTGCTAATTGATGCCGCCAATACTTCTGAAAAAGTAGACTCGGAAATTGGAAAGCAGTCCGAACTCCGCTTGAGGATAAGTAAATTTAGCAAGAAGCTGGTAAAATTCATTGTCATAAGAGCAGAAATAAACCTTATAACTGGTATTACAATTGCTCTCCTCCTCTTCATCGGAGGCATTGACTATGCTATTCTCTGGGGAGTCCTCATATTTCTGTTAAGTTATATTCCCTATATTGGTCTGGTTATTGCTTCTGTTCCTCCAATAATGCTTGCGCTTTTTAAGTATGGGCCTCTAGGTGCTCTTGCAGTCATTCTAATTATTGTTGCTGTGGACGCGCTTGCAGAAAATGTTCTTTTTCCATCACTTATGGGAAAAGGCCTGCAACTATCTCCTGCTTTCCTGTTTCTTGCTCTTCTCTACTGGAATTTCGTGTTTGGACTTGCAGGTGTGCTGCTTTCAATACCGCTTACAATAGTTTTGAAGATTATACTTGAAAGCTTTGAGGAAACAAAATGGCTGGCCAGATTGATGGGTCCGATTGAAGAAACTGAAGAAAGTTGAGGAAATGGACTCTTCAAAAGTAAACTTTTGTGGAAATTTTCTTCAAATCAGGATCGATATCGAATCCGAAAATATGAACAAGAAATAAGAAATCGTTGTCGAATCTGAAAATATGAACAAGAAATAAGAGATCACTGTCGAATCTGAAAAGAAGAGTAAAAACAAGAAATTAGTGAAAAAATATGAAACTTTTTCTGTGAGGAATAAAATGTAGAGGTAAATCAAAATCCATGTTTGCCACCTTAAACAGGGATTTTCAATACCTTATGTAGGGTAATTGATTGATCACCATGCTACCCTGTATCCAAAAACCGTGTCCTGACATCCCTGGCACAGTCCTGAAATCTTGAATTCCTTGACAAACGCTTCGCTTCGGAATTCGTCTTCGTCTACTCTCTCCTCACATAACGGACATGTACACTTTGCAACTATCTTAATTTCTCGCCTAAATCCTAGTGATTTTAAAAAGCTCTTTTTTTCCATTTCCATATCTATCAACTCTATAATTCCATGATACAATATGCTGTTTCCGAACAACCACCCAAAAAAAGAAGCAAATATAGATGGCTCAATTATTTCAGCTTAAATGACAGATGCTTTTCAGCATATGTATCAACAAACAATTCTGTCTGCAATTTGCAGTAATGTTTTTATTTATGTTTAGCATGAAAGTTCTTTCAAGTACTTTCATTTAGCACGAAAGTTCTTTCAAGTACCTGCATTTCTTTGTGCCTGTTATTCGAAGAATTTCATGTGTGTTTTGGTATTGCTCGCGAATTTTTATAATATAAAAGTAGTGTAGAATTTTCCTACCGTTTTAACACCTGTTCTAACAGATCTTATTCGCGTATATAATAATCTGCAGAAACCAATATAAATTTATTGGTTTTTTGGTTCTTATTCATTCCCTATGGATAACACTATTTTCAATTCGATATCCGCTGGACTTATAAGAATAGCTGGATTTATTTTCGGTTATTTCTTCTGCTTTTTCAGTTATTTCGGTCCTTCTCTACAATTTTTAAAACATCAACGTTTGAAGTAGTCTGAATCAAAAAGAACTGCTTGCTCACAGACGCGGTTTTCCTTGCTGCAGTTTCCATACAGAGAATGAGAATTTTGATGGCATCCTGAAAAGTGCTCTTCTTCGTCCAGTTGTCTTTGAAGCACTTATTGGCTACCTGCTTTGTGAAATCGTTCCCGAGAACTATTAAATTACTTCCCTTTGTGTGTGAGGTTAAAGTTATCTCGGAATCCCTGATCTCGGCAATTGCGTGGTTCCCGGCTGAGGCGTACAGCCTTCTTTTTTTGGTGACCCCGCCTTCAATTGAGGATACTTCCCCTATTAAAATGCCGTCTCTTTCCGAGATCTTGCTTTTGCAGTCCGTAACAGTTATGCCGACCCCGAATTCTCGGGCTTTTTTTGCGAGCTCGTCATCCGTGACTATTGTCCCGTTGTAAAGATCTTTTTCAAGCTTTTCTCTGTTCTGCTTCTCTCCTTCAAAAGTTATTTCCCGCAGGTCTCCGGTCATTACTGCACCGTTCTTCCCGATAAAAGCGATAACAAGGGTCATTTTAATCCGCTCCAGAACCTGTATAAAAAATATTCTGCATTTTAAGGGATCTTCTGCCTTATAAGCCATTTGTGTTTTTGATCCACTTCAGCTATTTCTGATCTTACATCTACTGGAATATTCTTCTAGTTGTATCGAAATAAATGTCTTGTGGGCTTTCTATGGCTCTGACCAGCGCATAAAATATGCCTTGTATTATGCTTTGTAGCTTTGTCAGAACATTTGTCAGGATAGTCTGGTGTCGAGTCAATCATTAAGAATTCAATAGTTATGGATAATTGCAATTGATTTTATACGACATTTTACTGTTGACTCAACTAGCAGATCAAATGTGAGAAGGACATTTTCAGAAAAAGCTAGATAAAAGAAAAAAGAAAAAAGAAGAAAGAAAGTTTGATTTTGACTCCGGGCTAAGATTTCTTTTTTGATAAACTTTAAATATGAATATATGTTATATGGATCTAATATATGTTAACTATATCTAACTAAATGTTAGAGATAATTAATTAAATGTTATTAATATCTAATAATATGTTGTAAATAAGAAACAATACCGTGGTAATGTAAAATAAAATAGACTCCACTAGGCTACGCTTATTGAAATCAAGATTATTCAAAGGGATAGCTATGAAAAATATAAAAAAGATATATATGTACAAGCTTGCTTTAGGAGTTATTATTCTGCTTGCTGGAATAGTATCAGCAACTTGTTATAAACATGAAGCTTTGGCTTCAAGTTTTCTAATCAGCATGGGGCTAATTCTCTTTATTCTAACAGCTTTCAGGTTCTTCAGGCAGGGTGACTTTCCAGATAGGGATGAAAGGACAAAAAAACTAGCAGCTTATGGGATAACTTATTCCTGGCTTCTGACACTGGTACTCATTTCAGTGTTCTATTTGGCGGACTACTTCAAAATGGTTGAGTTTACTGCTGGAAGCGTGCTTGGTATACTTCTTATCTTCATGATCATTTCAGCAAACGTTTTCAGGTGGTATTTCATGCGAAAAGGCGACATTGAGTAAGGCTTTCGGAGGGCAAACCGTGAAAACAAGAATCAAGGAATTCCGAGCCAGGCATGACCTTACTCAGGAAGCCCTTGCAAAAATGGTAGGTGTCAGGAGAGAAACCATTGTTTTTCTTGAGAAAGGAAAATACAACCCCTCACTAAAGCTTGCATATAGGATCTCAAGGTGCCTGGACACCACAATCGACGAGTTGTTTCTTTTTGAAGATTCGGATTTCGAATGAGTCCTAAAAAATACCTTCGTCCTCACAGTATTTTTAGAACTTTTGTATTTTTTCATTAATTGAAGTTTATATTTTCTTTTATTTTTCTATAAATAGGTATGCCGTTTTAAAAAAAATCAAGATAAACTTTTAAATAATTTAATATTATAATAAGTTTGCTAAGTTTTGCAGGAGAAAACATGGAAAATATACTTATAGCCTTTCAGAATGTCTGGAAAATTTATCAAATGGGAGAAGTCCAGGTCAATGCCCTCAGAGATGTGAACGTGGAGTTCAAAAAAGGAGAGTTCGTTGCAATAATTGGGCCCTCCGGAAGTGGAAAGTCCACGATGATGAACCTTGTTGGCTGCCTTGACACCCCTACAAAAGGTAAGATTTTCCTGAAAGGCCGGAATATAGCTCGCCTTGAAGAATCGGATCTTGCAGCCCTGAGAGGCAGAACAATTGGGTTTGTTTTCCAGCAGTACAACTTGATTCCTGCCATGACAGCTCTTGAAAATGTGCTTTTGCCCCTGGAAATCCAGGAAATTGATGACAGGGTGGCAGAAAAACGAGCAAAGAAAATGCTTTCGCTTTTAGGGCTTTCGGATAAAATTCAACATAAGCCCTCTCAACTTTCAGGTGGCCAGCAACAAAGAGTCTCGATTGCAAGAGCTCTGGCCTGTAACCCTGAAATCATTCTTGCAGATGAGCCAACAGGAGCTCTGGACAGTGTTACCGGAAAAGAATTACTGGGAATTTTATACAGGCTCTGGAAAGAAGAAGGAAAAACAATTGTTATGGTTACTCATGACCTGCACCTTGCGAAATATGCAAGCAGGCACATCGAACTGAAGGATGGTAAAATCATCAGGGATGAAATGAATGAAGAAAAAATTGACCCAGAAACTCAACAAAGGATGCTGGAGACCGAGACCTGAGAGGAAAACTATGGAGCGGTTTTAGAATAGATCCAACTTATATTCAATCTAAGTTTGTATTGCAGACTAAACTAAAGGCTAAGACTAAATTACAACTACTAAGACTAATTAAAAACATCAGGTTTAGCTATGATTGTTTCAGATTAAATTCAGATCATTTCAGATTATTTGGATTATTCAGATTATTTGGATTATTCAGATTATTTGGATTATTCAGATTATTTGGATTATTCAGATTATTTGGATTACTTCAGATCATTTGAATTATTTCAGATCATTTGAATTATTTCAGATTATTTGGATTATTCAGATTATTTGGATTACTTCAGATCATTTGAATTATTTCAGATTATTTGAATTATTTCAGATCATTTGAATTATTTCAGATTATTTGGATTATTTCAGATTATTTGGATTATTTCAGATTATTTGGATTATTTCAGTATTCAAATCATACCAAACTCTATTCGGACCATGTACGCCCGATAAAACCTTTTTGGACATTTTTAGAGTTATGAAAAAAGTAAAAAATGAGGAATTGAGATGGGTTTTAAACTTACAGGTTTTATTTGCTTGCTCTTGCTTTTTTTCTTTTGCGTTCCCCCTGCCCTGGCGGAAGATACTTCAGAAGATGAGAGCACCTCCAATATTAGTTCGGGACTTGATGAAGGCTTAACTCTGGATCTGCTTAACCAGGACCCTGACCCGGTAGAACCCGGAGATGTCCTTGAAATCAGGCTTTCGATTCAGAACACGGGATATGAGGATCTGGAGAACTGTGTTCTGGAAATCAAGCCAGAGTACCCTTTCAAGGCTCTTGCCGGCGAGACGCTTGTAAAGGATATAGGCACTCTGGGAAAACGCTATGCAGATAACCGTCAGAAGGTCGTAAAATTCAAGCTGGGGATTGAAAACAATGTCAATGAAGGCACATATCCTCTAAAAGTATACGTTTACGCAACTAAGGACGACAGCCGGCTTACTCTTACAAAAGATTTTGATATTGAAATTGATAGCGAATCAAACGCTGAAATAGAATATATCAGTGTCGAAAAAATGGTGCCAGGGCAGAAAACCAATCTTGTTTTCGGCATAAAAAATGTGGGAAATTCTCCTCTGAAGAATGCGATGTTTTCCTGGGACTGTACTAATGATGTGATCCTGCCTGTCGGAGCAAGCAATGTTAAGCACATTAACTTGATTGACATCGGAGACACTGAGAATGTCAGCTTTCAGGTCCTGACAAACGTCAATACAAAGCCGGGACTTTATAAGCTGGACATGGTGCTCACCTATGATGATGTCGAAGAACTTCAGACTATAACGGAAGCGGGCACTGTAGAAAACCAGAAGCGAAAAGAGATCACAAGCAAGGCAGGAGTCTATGTAGGAGGCACCACTGATTTCGATATCGCATTTATGGAAAGAAGTCCGACAGGAGCTTATACTTTTACGGTTTCGAACATCGGAAACAACGCGGCAAACTCAGTCAAGATTTCTGTCCCCTCACAGGCAAACTGGACTGTTACGGGTGGTAGCAGTAACTCAGTAGTTCTTGGGAACCTTCAAAAAGGAGACAATACAATTGCCGATTTCGACCTGAAGCCGGTAGCAATGAATAAAGAACTTCCTATTAAATTTGAAATTAGCTATACCTCAAATGACGGAATAAGGCAGACTTTGGAAAAAGAGCTCCCTCTTTATTCTTCGTCTTTTACCCCATCAGCCGAGTCCGATGAATCGGAAGGGGGTAATTCTAGCTCACTGATGTATATCGGATTACTTATACTCGTCTGTGTAGCGGGCGCTGTCATCTACAAAAAACGTCAAAAGAAGATCCAAATGAAGAACGCACAGGAAGATGAGCTTAACAAAATAAAGTTCGATGACCCGGACAAGTAAATCAAAAGAACGCGGAAAATGGAGTCTGTGTTCCATGAAACCGGGAAAAATTTTAAAAATTGCCTTTAGTATGGTCAAAGCCAATAAGCTGAGGAGCTGGCTGACTATAATAGGGATAATAATAGGCATTGCCTCGGTAATGGCGATTGTCACTACTGGGGAATATTTTGAGAAAGAGGTAACTGAAACTCTGGAAGGCTTCGGTGGTGATATCATCACAATCGTAGCCTCAACTCCCTTCCAGGTAAACGATGAAGAATCTGTAGTAGTTGACTCGGAAAATACGGAAGGAAGTTCAGAAGTTTCTGAAGATAGCCTGGAGACAACTGTAGAGACCGAAGAGAACGGAGAAAGTGAAGAGGAAACTCAGATCAATACATCTGATACTGTCGATTTTGAACAGATGACGGAACCTCAACTTACAAATATGGATATACTTACCCTGCGCCGCATTCCGGCTATCGAATATATCAACGTTAATGTTGAAAAAAGCGCAGAAATGAAGATAGGAGCCGAGAGTACCGATGTCTGGGTGACAGGCGTGGACCCAGCTGTCTGGCCTAAAATCTCAAAAAAGGATGTAGAGAAGGGCCGAATGCTGGAAACCGGAGATAGGAACGTTGTGGTTCTTTCAAATGAGCTAGCAAAGAAAACTTTCGAGAGGGAAATCAGGATTAACGAGATAGTTCTATTGAATGGCAAATCGTACAGAGTAGTTGGGATTCTGGCAACAGGTAGTGGGATTCTTGGAGGTCTTTCAGGACTTTTCGGGAGTAGTATATATATGCCTTACCAGGATGCATATTCCCTTTCCAGCAACGAAGACCTTTCTGAGACCGAAACGGATGACTACAGCACAGATGACTACAGCACAGATGTTTACAGCACAATAGAAGTTAAACTCAAAAAAGATGCAGATTATGAAGTAGCCATTAAAGATATCGAGCGCAGCCTAAGGCTCTCGAGAAGAGTTACTGAAGATACCCAGGACTTCTATGTGAATTCTCAAAAAGAAGCAATTGATAGCACAAGAAAGATGATTAACGGCCTTACCGCCTTCCTGGCGTTCATTGCAGGTATTTCTCTCCTTGTAGGCTCTACAGGAATTGCGAATACAATGTTTACGTCTGTCCTTGAGAAAACTAAAGAGATCGGGATCATGAAAGCCATAGGAGCAAAAAACCAAGATATAATGCTGATCTTTCTTTGCAATTCTGCAATGATTAGCCTTGTAGGCGGAATCATAGGTATTCTCCTCGGCACAGTTGCAGTGCAGGCGGTCCTTTTCTTCATCTCTATAAAAATGAATGCTCCCTTCGAATTCGCCCTCAGCTTTAAAGCTACCTTTATTTCGACCTTAGTTTCCATAGTTGTGGGTCTGATTGCAGGTCTCGTGCCTGCAAAGAATGCATCGGAACTGAAACCAGTGGATGCACTGAGATATGAATGAACAGTTTGGAATGAACAGTTTGGAATGAACAGTTTGGAATGAACAGTTTGGAATGAACAGTTTGGAATGAACAGTTTGGAATGAACAGTTTGGAATGAACAGTTTGGAATGAACAGTTTGGAATGAACAGTTTGGAATGAACAGTTTGGAATGAACAGTTTGGAATGAACAGTTTGGAATGAACAGTTTGGAATGAACAGTTTGGAATGAACAGTTTAAAAGAAGAATGTCTTACTAGAGATTATTTCACCTGAAATAATCGTCTTAGAAAGTAACAGAGAAATAGAAAAAGGAATAGAAAAAGAGGTGATTATAAGTCAAAAACTATATTTCTTGAATAAATATGAAGAATTATATGAAAAACTATATATATGGCCTAAAATATGAGAAGCAGTGGATATAGGAGATAAAATGGATAGTATTAAACTATTTAAAAAGGTCACTGATAGTATCAGTATAATCTTTCTTTATATACTACTGCTGGCTTTAATTATGGGAATGGTAAAGACCTTGCTGGATATCCGTCTCATTATTTTTGAGTCTCTCGAAAGCGGATTCAGTCACATGGTAACAAGTGTATTGACGGTTTTTATTGTGATTGACCTTTTCAAAGCTTTTGTTGATTACCAGGAGAACGACAGGATCAGGCTTACGGATATCACAGATGCCACAATATTTATAGTCCTGCGTGAAATTGCAGTCGGACTCTATTCACAGGAATTCGGATATGAATTTATTTTAAGTCTGGCGGCTTTATTGTTTGTACTCAGTATAATGAGGGTGCTTGCTATCAAATATTCCCCCGCAAAATCCCGGGCTCCTGGAGCTGATACAACTAATGTACAGAGTGAAGGGCAAACTGCAAAACAGAGTGTTAGTGCCATCTTAGATAAATGCAAAGCTGCCTCTGAGAGCAATTAATTTCTTTTTTAAAGCGTTTGAGCAGTCTCGCCTCTGCTGTGTTATATTCTGCCTCTAGAAGACAGAATAAAATATTTTTTCTTTTTGATCACGACTCTGGTCCAAAATCTAGTGATTTTTGTATTTTTCGATTGAAATCATGAACTTGCAGGAAGAATTCGTTCTTCAATCAAACTCAATATTTGATATCGAAAGACTTCCATCGAGAGGACGTATTTAATGGATTATAACCAATTATAAAATCTAGTGATTTTCAATTTCACGTTTATCACTGGATTTTGGTACTGAGTCTTGATCACACATGTAAGGATAAATTTAGAATAAATTTTGGCTACGAAGATTAAGTAAAATTAGTAAAGTTAGTAAAGCTGGAAAACTAGAAAGCTGGAAAACTAGAAAGCCAGAAGGTTAGAAAGGTAGTAAAGGCTAGTAAAGCTGGAAAGTTAGTAAAGCTGGAAAGTTAGAAAGGTAGTAAAGGCTAATCCTGAAATAAAAAGTTTTAAACTATTCTTGAGTATGAGATGTTTAAATGAAAGAGAGTGCTCAAAATCTCAATACCGAAAAAAAAGGGCTGAAGCCTGTTATCAGGAAAATATACGATTGTCTCCTTGGCTCCTATGGCCCTCAGGGTTGGTGGCCTTTAACCGAACTTCGTGAATCCGGTGGGACAAATCCCACAAAAACCGGCTCTATCCAGGGGTATCACCCCGCAGATTACACCTATCCACAAACCAGAAACCAGCAGTTTGAGATTATCTGTGGAGCTCTGCTTACGCAGAACACGAGCTGGATACAGGTTGAAAAGGCTCTTCTGAACCTTAAAGATATCCTTAGCCTTAAGCAGACACACTCCTTTTCTCCAGAAGTAATTCTTTCCCTTGACCCGGAAGTCCTGAAAGAAGCTATCAGGCCGGCAGGTTATTACAACCAGAAAGCAGTGCGCCTGAAAAATCTTGCCTTCTGGTTTTTGGAACTTGAAGATCGAATTCCTGCACGTAAAGAGCTTCTTTCTTTAAAAGGCGTGGGTCCTGAAACTGCAGATTCTATTCTGCTCTATGCCTTCAAACAGCCTTCTTTTGTTGTTGATGCTTATACTAAAAGAATAGTGACAAACCTGGGTCTTGTTGACGAAAAGGCGGGCTACAATGAAATCAAAGCCCTGTTTGAAGAAAATTTGCTTGAAGACCTGGCTGTTTACCAGGAATATCATGCACTGCTTGTGGAGCATGCAAAGAGATATTATCAGAAAAAAAGCATTTGGACTAATGATGAGATACTAAAGTGTATATTGTAACATTCAATATATTTTTAGTGAGACTTCAGAATATAATGCCCATCACTAGCTTTTTTAATAATTTGAGTATATCTTAGAGGAATCAGCAAGTAAGTGAGAAGCCATTTATAGTGTCGTGGCGCCTTATTTATGGTGCATAGTATTTTGACATTTTTTCGTCAGCAATCTTTCTGTCCATTTTTAACAAAGTCTCGGAGGTATTGCTCCTAATTATCTTTATCCACAGTATTCCAGAGTTTACAGTACTTATTTATTTGAGCCATTATATCATTTTTGAAGTTTGGACAAAAATAATATTAAATTAATTAATACCAATACAGATAAGAAATGTGTATAAAGGAAGAAATGTGTATAAAGGGGGTTTTAATTCGAATTCGGCCAATAAACCTTCAAGAAGTAATCAGCTAGAGGAAGGTTCAAGCGCAAGGCTATCAGTAGATAAAAAACCTGGGAAAGCCCTTCGTCCCGAGCCTTTGCCTCTGGAAGATCTCTACTACATTTATGAAATTGAACGTAGCCATGCCAATAACGTGGCCAGAAACGCCCTAGAACTCTTTGACATTCTTAATTCAATACACAGACTGAACCCCGAAATGAGGAACCTGGTAGAAATCGCTGCTCTCGTTCACGATGCCGGCGTGACAGCAGATCTTGAAAACCATCACAAAGCAGGAAGGAACATTTTACTCCTTCACCCGCCTTTAGAAGTGCCCGAAAGACTCAGGCCTGTTGTTGCCTGGACTGCTTTCCTGCATAAAAAGAGTGTAGGTAAAGAGAAAGTTGAGAAACTTAAAGGAAAGGACTTCGGGAAAATGCCTGAGGATCTTCAGAACCTCACCCTTAAAGTAGCTGCCCTTGTCCGGCTTGCCGACGCCCTTGATTATAGCAGGATGGAAAGCAGGTTTGGAAAAGTTACCTTCGGGAAGCAAAGTATCAGATTCGAGATCGAAGGGCAAGGAGCTGTAATTGATGCAGAAAGAATGGCAAAGAAAGGCGATCTATGGCATCTTCTCTACAATACCCGGCTTGAGTTCAGGCCTGTACCGAAGAAGTAATAAACCATAGTGTTTACTGGTTTCTGACTATATTTACTGGCTTCTAGCCTTACTTACTGGCTTCTAGCTTTGCTTACTGGCTCCTGGCTATAGAAACTGATTATATGGAGTATCGTTTTAATGGGTCATCTTATACTTGTCAGGCATGGAGAACCTGGCTTAAAGCCCGAGGAAAGGCTTGCCGGCTGGGTGGATATTTCTCTCAGCAGGAAAGGGATCGAAGAGGCTCTTCAATGTGCAGCAGAGCTTGAAAAGTTCGAACTGGACCTTGCTTTTGCCTCAAACCTTGTGCGGACGCAGGAAACACTTTTCTTAATATTGTCCGGGCAGAAGAAAACAGGGGTTGTTGTCCATGAGATAACAGGAAATGAAGAAAATCCAGGGAAAATGGCCTGGTACTCGTATCCTGAAAAGCTCGGTAAAAACCTTATTCCGATTTATTTCACGCCTTCTTTAAACGAGCGCTACTACGGGAAGCTCCAGGGCAGGAAAAAACAGAAAATAGAAGAAAAATACGGAGCCAAAAAACTTGCCTCATGGCGGTGGAACTTTCAGCCAGGCCCACCTGAAGGAGAAAGCCTCAAAGTCGTGTACGAACGTGCAGTGCCTTATTTCAAGGAGAAAATCCTGCCTGCCGTAAAGGCAGGGAAAAATGTGCTGGTCTGTGCCCACCAGGGCAGTCTGAGAGCTCTGGTAAAATATATAGAAGGGATTTCCGATGAGGATATCAGGGAAATCAGGTTTTCCACAGGCGAACTTGCGATATATCAGTATTCTGAGGGCAAGCTAACACGGGAAAACTCTGAGATGAGCCCTGAAACTAAAAAGAACCTCTAAGTTCTTTCTTAAATTCCTTTTTTAGATATTTTTTAGATCTTTTTTAGATCTTTTTTAGATCTTTTTTAGATCTTTTTTCTCCTGTTTTCTTTCCCACTTTTCTGGTTTCGCAGTTTTACATATTATGGTACTGGAAAGGAGTTTGATCGTAAATGACTCTTCGAATGGTTCTGGCGCCGGAAAAGGTTCACATGTAACCCAGAGGCAGAATATAGAGAGGATCTTCGTTTGCTGGCAGTTTAAGCACTTTTCTTACCTCTTCGTCCTCAAAAGCTCCTACTGTACAGGTTCCTATCCCGAGTTCCACTCCCAGGATACATACGTTCTGTGCAGCGTGCCCTGCTTCCATATGAGCATAACGAATGCCTCGACTGCCGTATTTGCCTGTTATCCTTGGATAAACCGCGGAGATTACAAATGAAACGGGAGCATTTCTTATCATGGGCTGTAAGAGAGCAGCTTTTGAAAGTTTCTCCCTCATATCACCGTCAATTTCCCGGACAAGAGTATGGCCTTCGGGAATGTATCTGTAAACCCCAGGTTCAAGCTTTCCATCTTCTCCGGTAACTACATGAATTTCAAGAGGATAAAGCGCACCCGCTGATGGTGAAGTCCTTAAACCGCCATTAGAACTTATACCCTGCGCAGCCCAGAGCAAGCGAGAAATAACGGACTCGGAGAGTTCCCTGTCTTTATATCTTCTTACAGACCTTCGTTTTGCAATGAGTTCCTCGATATGGCTTCTATCCGCAGCTTCTGGCTCAGGCAGTTTGACTTTCATTGGCAGGTCTGTAAGACCCTGATTTCCCATACTTATTTCCCCCATACTTTTGGTACAACATTTTTATTCCTTAATTATCCCTTAATTATCCCTTAATTATCCCATAATTATCCCTTAATTATCCCTTAATTATCCCTTAATTATCCCTTAATTATCCCTTAATTATCCCTTAATTATCCCTTAATTATCCCTTAATTAGTTCTTTTCCGTAATTATTCCTAATTATTCCTTAATTATTTTGTAATCCGCTTCATTGCTTCTTCTGAAATCCTTTCAGGAGTCCACGGTGGGTCCCAAACGAGCTCGATCTTTGCTTCTTTTACTCCTTCTATTGCTTCGACCTTTCGCTTTACATTCTCTATAATGAGCTCTCCCATAGGACAGCCAGGCATAGTTAGAGTCATTTTTATCTGGACCCGATCCCTTTCTACCTCTACCCCATAAACAAGTCCAAGGTCAATAATGTTTATCGGAATTTCGGGGTCGTAGCAGGTCTTTAGAACTTCGATAACTTCTTCTTTCGTAACGATGGTACCATCTCCCCTCAAGTTATGGATCTAAAACAATTTTATGCATTCCATCTAATAAAAAGGTGAATAGAATTAAATAAATTTCCCAGAACCTCAACAAAGGCTGTTCTCCAGTTTGAAAACCTGTGTCCAGCAGTGAAATTATTCAAAAAAAATTACGCAGTTGAACTGATAAATCAACAGCATCGGACCGTTAACTGTCTAAAACGTGATTTTAATCCACAGCCTTTGACGTAGTTGATTTTGTTTCTCAAGTGCGTAAGTCCTAGAGGATACAAAAAAGCTAACGAATAGATGCAAAAAAGTTAATGAATAGATACAAAAAACCTAACGGATAGTTACTAACCCAGCTAGTTACCAAACCAGCTCTTTTTTCGAAATACATGGATGTACGGGACTGTATAGATTATCGAGGAACTTAATTCACTGAAAAAGTCATTTTCAAACGTTAAATTATATATAAAAATCCTCTTAATTACTCTTATTGTGAAATAAACACAATGGGGGAGTGAAGTATAGCCGATAATTCAGATAAAGTTGCTGAAAATATTCCAGGACCTTATTATTGTGACTACAACTGTATAGCCTGTAATCTCTGCGTGGATACTGCACCTGAAAATTTCAAGATGAATGACGACGAATCCAATGCCTACGTATATAAGCAGCCTGAAGACGACGAAGAAAAAGAACTTTGCGAAGAAGCGTTAGAAGCCTGCCCGGTTAACGCAATAGGAAATGACGGCTGAATGATCGTCTGAGGTAGCAGATGATGTAACGGCTGGTAATTTGTTTGATTTAAGCCAATTTTCTGGCTTTTTTTTAGTTTTATTGATTATTATTGCCTTTTTACATCATTATTGCCTTTTTACATCATTATTGCTTTTTTATACCACTATTCTTCATTATTACTTCCTTTTTAAATTATTGCTTTCTTTTACCGTTTTTTATCGCTTTTTCACGGCTTTTGCTTCTTTATTCATTTTCAATTTCAGAATATATTCTGGAAAGCCCCTGCAGGGTAGAGTAACCTTTCCTGGTAATGATATAGTCTCCCCGTTCATTTCGCTGTAAAATCATTCCTGTTTCAAGGAGTTTCTGAAGGTGAAATAGCAGATTCCCGCCGCGCAGGCCTGTAAGTTTGGAAAGTTCAGAAAATGTTTTGCTTTCCCCTGAAAGTGCTTTGAGCATCAAGAGGCGCTGTCGGTTTGCTACCGGCTCGCAAACTTCAGTGACCAGTTTTTCGGGCTCGATTTCGCTAATGTCTATTTTTTTCTCCTCTTCGTTCTTTTCTTCATAGATCTGGAGCGAACGCATAAGTTTGACCTGCTTTTCAAAAAGATTCGTCACTTCCGAAAAACACTTGCTGCAATTTGAGGTTTTAGATTCCTTTTTTACTTCTTCCAGCTTATCCCGATAAAGCTTTATGGTTTCAGCTTCGATCCGGCCTCTTCCAACAAGCCCTGCGGTTTCATGCAAGAGATCACGAAAAGCCTTTTCACAAAAATCCCGCATCCCACAGTCTGCTGTCATCCGGGTATGCATCCTATCGCTTGCGTCCTCACAGAGATAGTCTACCATGGGCCTCATGAAGCTCTTTCTCATCTCCTCAATCATCCCTTCAATATGCTGCTGGTTTGCCTTCTGCAAAAACCGTGAGAATTCGTTCCGCAGGGATGTTACTTCTTCCTTAATAGAGTGAAGTTCTTCCCGGTAATAAGTCTCGGAATTTTCGTTAGCTATTTCCATTTTTTATTTGCCTCGGAAACTTTTTAAAAACTGAACTATAAAAAATTAAAATTATTTTAGTTAAAGTTTGTTGTAATCATGGCCAATAATTACTGTTACTAAAAATGCTGTTAATTGAAGGCACCATTGAATGTATTTATTAAAGTTGAACTTGAAGGGCTTACTAATGGTGTTTATTAAGACTGATATTTGAAGGAATAAGTGAAGGGATTATTAAAGTTTGTTCATTTAAGGTCATTTTTCTATACAATCGGAAGTATGTATATAATTATGACGCTCAGGTATATAAATATACACAACCTTTCTGATGCTGGTGATAAATCATGGAATTACAGGATATAAACAATTTCGTACAGACCGCAAATGAAGATCAGCTCAAAGCATTTGGTTTTCTGGGGCAATGGATGGCGGAAAACGTCCCAAAGTACTGTAACTGTCCCTCAAAGTGTTCTCAGAACTGTGAACTTGCAAAGGCACTCGGCGGAGCGCTTCAGGCGGCAGGACAGAAGCTTCAGGGACAGTAAGCAGGATAAATAGGTAAAAATAGGCAAAAATAGGAAAAATAGGCAGAAATAAGCAGAAATAAGCAGAAATAAGCAGAAATAGGTAGAAATAAGCAGAAATAGGTAGAAATAAGCAGAAATAGGTAAAAATAAGTAGAATCCTATTCGGATCTGCGCTCCTTTTATATTTTTAATCTTTATATACTTCTTTATACCATTTAGATATTATCCGGCCTGATATCTCAGAACCTCTTCCTGTGGTGGTCGGAAGCTGGCTGAAAACTGCGTTGTGATTTTTATATGAGCCAGAAGATATACTTAACTTAGAATCTAATAGGGGGAACTCAAGATGGAACCAACGACATCCGAAAGGGAAAACTTCTGGAACGCAAAAACCTATGCATTCGTCACCGATAATACAAAGCCTGCAATGAAGTGGGCCATATCCGAACTTAAAAACCGGGGCAAAGACGTCTATGTCATTGATCTTTCCGACAAGCCGGAACCCGGCTCTTTAAGAAAAGTCTCTGAACTTCCAGCTGGCCTCAACCGCGCCGTACTGGGCGTCACAATAACTGACCCTGGAAACTTTATCTCTGCCCTGAAGGAGAAAGGCATAAATAAAATCTGGCTCCACTGGAAAACAGAAACCGAAAAAGCTGTTGACACCTGCAAGACAGAAGGCCTTGAATGCATGACCGAACACTGCCCGATGATGTACCTCGGAAGCGGGTTCAGTATACATGGGATACACAGGACGATTGCGAAGATGACGGGGAAGTATTAAAAAGGCGTACTTTACCCGGAACCTTTATTGTCCACATTTTTAAACCCGCTTCCCATTTTCGCCCACTTAACAGCCGGCTTTTGCAGAAATCAATTCGAAAAGCAATATTTGCACACCGGATGATGTCAATTTCAGTGATTTCATACTGGGAAGCAAACTTCACCTATTATTTACTTCAGTATTGGAATATCAACTTAATCAGAATTTAGCTGATGCATCTCACTATCAGAATTTAGCTGGTGCATCTCACTGCAAGCAACGGGATACTCGACTAAAAAAAGAGCACAGGATATCATTAAAGAAATTGTTTTCATTCTCCTACTTCACTTACACTTTTTGATATACCCCGATAATTGCAGGCAAGCAGCATGTCACAAATGGTTTCAGGGGTTGCCACTTGTGCCTGAGCGGGTGCTGCGACTGCTGCGCAGGAAAAACTTGATAACCTCGTCGACAAGCCGCAAGGCAATAACAACGATGATGAAGATCAGCCACTGGTCATTGCTCAGCGAGGTCAGGCCCAGGATTCGTTGCAGGAGACGAAGCTCAGTTGCCCTATCTTGAAATGTATGTAGTGGAACAGATTTTTGTAGATGTTATGACTTTATTCCACTAATTTGACAACGGTAGTAAAGTTGTCGTCAGGACTTTTGTTTCGGCCCGCTGTGGATCGATGATGCCAACTACGACCAGAAGAGTGAGATCCTCCACCAGGTTTGTTCACCTTGGTCTTGTAGGTTAGGAATTGTAGGGAAGGCTCCTTGTTTTGTGATGTACATTGTATCCAATAACCCAAAACAAAGAGCACTTATTTTTATTTAACTTTCAAAGTCAGGTTGAAGAATAAAAAATGAAAAGTTGAAGAATAAAAAATGAGAAATTAAAAAATCTAAAATACAAAGATCATGTTTTAAAGAGTTATAGTGCTTATGGCACTTCTAAATTGTGAAATAAATGAATATATCTTTGGGATTAACCTGTTTCTCAGGAAGCTTTTTTGACAATCACTTTTTATCGACAAGTTTTGCTTCCAGGATCTTTAAGGAGCCAGTGTCACCCTGCCATTCAATTTCACTTTTTACAATCTCAATCCGCTTTTTAAAAAAGGGGGCATCGAGCACAACAGTCTCATATTCTCCGCCTTCTCCGGCCATGTGAACCATGTACCGCTTGTTCAGCGCTTTGAGATGCTCAATCGAGTTTACATTAATAGGGCGACCAAGCCAGGACTCGTCAAGGCCGTCAGCTGCGACTCTGACGATCCGGATATCGAGCACTTTTGACATCTCATTGAGCAATTCTTCAGGGTCTCTGTGCCAGAGAGGAGTATAGACCTTAAGCCCCAGGGCATCGCAGATCTTCTTCACCCTGCCTGCCTGGTACTGGGACTCAATTGCACCTACGGATACGCCGTCTACATCTACTTTCTTGAGGGCAAGGGTCAGGTCATCCAGTTCAAGTTCCTTTATTCCGCTGGACTCCTGCTGAATCAGGGGGATTTCACAGGCGGCAGAGATTAGTTCTACCATGTGGAGGTTGACGGAATGGTACATATAGGAATCGTCCCTTGCGGGAACAATATTAATCAGGTGGGTGACTTCATGCCCTTCCTGGAGGGCTTTATATATGGCAAAAATCGAGTCCTTGCCACCGGAAATCAGTGCTGCGAGTTTCATCTGCATCCCTTTTTGTTTTAATATCTATTTCGTACGTCGGGGGGTTATAATGCGTGGATCATTATGTAATATTTTATATACTTTTTGACTTTTGATCATGCTTCGTCGGCATTTGCAATTTCAGCACTCTTTCTCAAGCCTTCCAAAATTAACTTCATAACGAGCTTTCATTTCTTCCCAGGTGGGAAGGTCTGTCTGGCAACCTCGTGCTTGTACAGCAAAAGAAGCTACGGTAGATCCAATTTTACCGCAGGTGGTAAGCGGGTATCCTCTTGTGAAGGCGAGGAGGAATCCTGCCCTGTAAGCATCTCCTGCTCCGGTGGGATCTGAAGCCTGGACAGAAATTACAGGAATTAAAAATTCGTCTTTACCTGTGTAGATCCTGCTGCCCTGAGAATCATATGTGACCACAATGATGTCGATCATCGCCTTGAGTTCAGAGAAACTTTTTCCGGTCATCTCTGAAACTCGCTTTATCTCGTGCCGGTTCGCAAAAAGGATGTCAGTATGAGCGAGTATGAGTTCAAGGTTTTCTTTTGAATACGTAACAAGATCCTGTCCAGGGTCAAAGGAAACGAAGCCGGCAATTTGTGCAAGTTTAGCGTTATACACCGAGTCAGCGGTTGCAAGATGAACAAAATCAACAGGTTCGGGTTCAAGTTCTTTGAATTTTGAAGAAGCTCCCCAGTAAAAATAGGTTGTCTGGTTGTCTTCCCTGTCAGTGAAAATAAAGGCTTTAGAAATTTTCCGGTCCTCAATTCTATAAAGGCGGGAAAGGTCAACATGCGCGTCTGTAAGGAGTTTTTCATATCCTGAACTTACAAAATCTGTGCCTACAGGGGAAATCAACTGGCTCTTTCCACCCAGCTTTGCAATGGCAACCGCAATATTAGCAGCCCCTCCACCAGGATATTCTTCATAGTCAATGACAGGTGATGACTCGTTTTTTCCTGCGATTCTTTCAACATCTACAATGTAATCAAGGGCAGTATGCCCTACGATGGAAATTATTCTGTCCATGTAGTGTCCTCTTTTTTTCATGGGTTGTGAAAAAACCCGGTTCTTTACGCCGGGTCCAACTTTAAAAACAAAGCCTGAAGGAGAGATAAAACTTGCTTTTTTGCTGGGATTCGATCAGTGATAGATACTCTGTTCTTATGAAAGGCTCTTTTCTTAACAAAATATTCTTTTTAGCCTTATAAAGTAAGTCATGAACAAAACCCATAGACATAACTAACTGCATCATAATGTTTTATTCTTTCCCAAAAGGTTCTGGGAAAAAACTTTTATTTTCCTGTTTTGCTCTTATGCTGCTGTTCGCTCTTCTCAGCTGGCCTTTCGAATTCGGTGACTTCCACAACTGTCAAAGGAATGTCCCGGAGAGATTTTCCGATCACAGATTTTGCGATCCTTTCCGCATGTTCGGCAGACTCAGCATCAAAAACTTTCATCTCAAAAATAAGACCTACAAGAGCAGTGTTTGCCGCTATGAAAACACTGCTAAAGGGCTCACCACATACCGGACAGGATGTAGTTCCCACGTCAACCTCTACGAAATCCAATTTAGGATTCAGGCGTTTTCCAGCTTCTGAAATCGCGACTCCTATAGCATCATCAGCCGTCTTTACATCTCTAACCAACCAAGCTGCTTCAAGTACCACATGGAAGTTTTTCATTATTGTCCACCATAATTATTCAGTTATGCACGTTTTTTAAGAAGATTTCCCGATAGGGAAAAGTTTTCACAGAATCTAAAGAATAGAATAATGTATATAAAATTGTTTCTGCTTCAAATAAACAGTATCATGTTTGCTTTTATATGGTTTTTCAGTTAAGTTTTTAATTCTTGGTCCCACAACTTTAATCCTTTCAACTGAGTATCTATGCTTTCTTCCAGAATCAGGTTCAGGCATTTTTAATTTTCTCTAGTCATTTTCCTCTAGTCATTTTTCTTTTATTCTCATTTCTCATTTATATAGTAAAAAGAGTTTCATCATCAACTGCAAAAACCCCTAGTTTTGCTCCCGCATCGAGCCAGGCGTGACCATAGCTGAAGGAGGCAAGGGCATTTACAGGATCTCTATTTTCCAGAAAATACACCCCATCTTTATAGTAGGCTTCTGCCATTGTATAATAATCCTTTGCAACGGCATACATATGAGACCCCTGGATTGGGGAATATTTGGCTTTCTGGAGGGCTCTTTTTAACATATCCTCGTATCTTTTGACTTTTTCATCAAGATCAGCAGGCATTATAATCACCAGTAGGCGCTATAAACAGTATTCTCTTTTTTACTCCACTTCTTTCATAAATCCTGCTGGGCCTCCTGCAAGTTTCACAAGCGCTTCGGCTTCAAGAAAATGCAGTTTTCCGGGAATTACGAGGATGTGGAGAGGTTTTCCAAAATCAAAGTCCTTGAGTTTTTCCGCATAATCTGCTTTTACGACCGGCTTTTCAGAGCCTGCCCTGGCTATTCCTACTGCAATAGCTCCTCGCATAATTCCTTCTCCCCTTTTTTCCTCAACCTCAAGGAGAAGCTCAAGGGCAGTATTTACAGTCATATAGCCTTTTTCCTTATCTATATCCAGGAACACCAGGGTATGCAGGCCAAGTTCCAGGTTTTGTTTTATAATATCATAAGGAGTTTCCGAGATTATCCTTGTGCCTCTTCTGCTCTCATAGGGATGAGGAATACTTGCGGATTTCCCGAAGCGGTAGTTCTGCAGTCCTGCAAGACCCGAGACAGCCGAGGCAATTGAAGCCCCATGAACCAGGCGGGTCTCTATCCCCAGTTTTTCAGCTCTCAGGCGTAAGTCTACATGAGTTGTGGAGACCATTGTATCCCCGCCAGTCAGGAAGCAAAGATTGCTGTCCTTTGCTTTGGAGAGCCAGTCAGGGTGCTGCTCCACATCCTCTCTTGAAAGCAAAAAGACTTTCTTGCCGTAGAGTTTCTCCATTTTTTCAAGGTTCGTACCCATGAGAAAAGATGTATAGAACTCCGCGTAAACCATATCAGCTTCCCTGATAGCCTCAAGTCCCTTTAAAGAAATGTCATATTCGTCGAAAAGGCCCAGACCTATAAATGTAAGCATAGCCCGCTTTAAGAGCCCTGCTAGTTTAAAGCTTTTTGTTTGAGCAGATCCAGGCAATAATTCTTTATTTTCCGAATTTGAGGATATTCTTAACTTATTTATATATGTAAATTAATATTAGAATGGATTTACAACTGTAATTTTTAAAGGGGTTTTTATGGCTAAAGTTACGCTTATTCACGCCAGCTGGTGTACTGCCTGTCCGGCAGCTCGAAGATTCTGGAAAGACCTGAAATCCGAGTATGACTTTGAATACGAGGAAATAGATGTGGAAACTCCAGAGGGTCAGGCATTGATAGATAAGTATGGCATAGTTGGAGTACCTACGACTATTATTGATGGAGAGGTAGCTTTTACAGGCCTCCCGAAAAAAGCTGATGCTATATCTCGTATTAGCTGAGTAAATCTCAAAAGGGTATTCTATTGAAACTGTTTTCTGGGTTCAGGAGGTAAGTATGTATGACCTTATAATCATAGGAGGAGGACCTGCAGGGCTCGCAGCCGGTATTTATGCCGTACGCCTCGGACTTAATACTTTGATTCTTGAAAGAAGTGAAATTAGCGGACAGATTGCGCTTTCAGATCTCGTGGAAAATTATCCTGGCTTTCCAGCTATCTCAGGGCTAGAATTAATGGAAAAATATAAGGCTCATGCTCAGGCTGTCGGGGTAGAAACAAAGATAACTGAAGTCCTCTCCGTTCGCGCTGAAGGAGAAAAGAGAATAATCTCCACGGACAGTGGAGATCTTGAATCAATAGCTGTCATAGTTGCTACAGGTGCAAACCCCAAGCGTCTGAACGTGCCTGGTGAGAAAGAGTTTATCAGTAAAGGGGTTTCTTATTGCGCCATATGTGACGGGCCTTTTTTTAAAAACAAAACTGTTGTGGTGGTCGGGGGCGGCAACTCAGCAGTTACGGATGCTCTTCTTCTTTCAAAAATTGCCAGGAAAGTATATCTTATTCACAGGAGAGACCAGCTGAGAGCTGTTAAAGTCCTTCAGGATAGGGTTTTTGCAACTCCGAATATTGAATTCATTTTTAATGCCCAGATTCTGGAAATCATGGGAGGCAGCGGGGGAGTTCGAAAAGTCGAAAAAATAAACTATAAGGACCTTAAAAGTGGAGAACAGCGCGAACTGGCTACAGACGGTGTTTTTATTTACGTGGGTATTCATCCAAACACTGAAATCATTGACGTGGACAAGGATGATGAGGGCTTTATCAGGACGGATAACTTACTTGAAACCTCAAAGAAAGGAATTTATGCTGTAGGAGACTGTCGTGATACCCCAATCTGGCAACTTGTGGCAGCTGTTAGAGATGGAGCACTGGCAGCTACTGCTGCGAGCGTGTATATAGAGGACTTCAAAAAAGAGACTACATGAAAACTATCTAAATAAGGATATCTGGCTAAAGTTGCTTGAGATTGGTTACCTGAAGAGTCACTCTTGATTAGAGTCACTCTAATCAAGAGTTGCTCTAATCAAAAGTCACTCTAATCAAAAGTCACTCTAATCAAAAGTCACTCTAATCAAAAGTCACTCTAATCAAAAGTCACTCTAATCAAAAGTCACTCTAATCAAAAGTCACTCTAATCAAGAGTTACTCTAATCAAGAGTTACCCTAATCAAGAGCGATCCTAATCAAGAGCGATCCTAATCAAGAGTGATCCTAATCAAGAGCGATCCTAATCAAGAGTGATCCTAATCAAGAGTGATCCTAATCAAGAGTAATCCTAATCAAGAATGATTCTAATCAAGACCTTCAGGCTGAATTTGCCTTAAAGTTTAATTGTTCAAAATTCAAAACTGTTCAGAAATTTAAAAGACGGGACAGTAGACCGTTTCTGCCCCTATTTTTCGTTTTCCGTACTTTTGTTTTTAAGGCTTATTCCAGCATATGGTTGATTTTATCGTAGAAATCTATTATCAGCCTTGTTGCCTCATTGTCCATGTTCAACTGGAAAGTCCGGATTTGCTTTCCCAGAGGCTTTTCTATGACGATGCCCGATGCGATCAGGGGTGTAATAACCCTTGATACGCTGGAGTGAGACAGGCCAGTTTCTTCAGCTATCCCCGAAAGGTAGGTTGATTCGTTCTGGTGTTCAATTAGATTCTTGAGTACTGTCATCTGTGCGGTTTTACCAAAAATTTTTTCCATTGGATCCATTTATATCATCTCAGAGGTGGCTGTTCTCTGTAAGTGATTCTTATTTCCAATATTAACTTGCTATTTACGGTTATAAACTTATCTCCTAATTGGTCAAGCCGACGATTCATAAGAAGTCTTCTGAATATTTGGATAACTCTATACTCTTTAGACTGTGTTAACTTTAAAACAATGTGATTTTTAAAAGATTTGAGAAATGTTTAAAAGCTAAGAAAATATATACTGTATGGTGATGGAGGGTGATGAATAATAAAAATCTTGATCATGAGATTTTGAAATTAATCGAAACACAACCTGAAATAAGTGAGAGAGAGATTGCATCCCGTCTTTCAGTTCCAGAAGAACTGATTAAGACCCGAATCGCAAATCTTATAGACACGCGGCAGAAAATACTAATAATGGGGGATGGAAACAGTGCCCTCAGTATTAAGGCAACACTTGAAGCTGAAAATTATAATGTTGTCAAAGTCCCTGGTGGTTTTTCCTCACTTGAAGCCATAAAAGCTGAAAAACCCGACCTTGTCTTGTTGGATACTGGGCTTGCAGACCTTGAAGGTTTCAAAATCTGCAAACAAATTAGAACAAGTTCAAGATACTGGTGGATACCGGTTATGGTGCTCAGTGAAAAAGGAGAGGTAAAAAACAGGATTGAGGCTTTTGAATCGGGAGTTGATGACTACGTTACTACGCCTTTTAACCCTGTGGAACTGCGAGTCAGAGTAGGAATGATCTTGAAACGTACGCATTTCTAACTCCAAATCCAGCTTCTAACAGAAAAACTCTTTTGTATTAAAACTAGTAGGATATAAAGGCCGCTCTGAAGGGCTTTTCAGAGCATCCCTTTAAAATTTTTAATTTTTCTGCGTGTCAGAAATACTTTTATGCATTATAATTATTATTAAATAGATTCAGAAAATTTCCTGTTAAATTCCTTATCGAATGTCTTTCTAAAATGTCTCTATCATTATTTTTACGAGCGCCCAAAATTACACTAATTAGTTTATAAAGTGTGCCGGGACTCTTGGGATATTTATCGTTATTATTTTTAAATGATGTTTTTAATAAACTTTAAAAAGATTAGGGGGTATTCAGAGCTAAGTTCGGCCCTAATTAAAGCATCTGGTCCTTACATAAGTTTCTCCAGACCAGAGAATTCCTCAATTCCTCAATGTAAAAAGTCGATAATTAGACTTTTGGCAGGCCGTGAGAGGAGTCAATCTTAACTTTTACCAAAATCAAACTTACCGGATTTTTCAGGTTTTATTTTATAGATCAACTTTCCTCATGTCAGGGCAAAAACACTAATTAAATAAAAGAAAGACGGAGGAATTTTGAAGCTATAATAAATATATTTTTATTAATTTTACAAATAATTGAAAAAACATGTATAAAGTTATCTAACTTTATCGAATTCTTGCTCGCTCTGTGAAAACTCTATTTTTAAAATATTAAAGTAAATGAATTTTTCAAAATCCTTAAAAAAGAGCAAAAACATAGATTATCATGTATAACTGTAAATCATGTATAACTGTAAATCATGTATAACTGTAAATTTGTCTTTAACACAGAAATTATGACATGAAACTGTAGATATCTCCTTATTTTTAGTATGGAGCTAAAGTACAAAATTAATTTAACGCTCTGAAGGCATATTATTATTGCTAGAGTAGATGTGATAAAAAGTGGAAAAACATTATTGGAAAAAGGTGTGGTTGAGTGATGACTTTGAACGAGTGGTACAATACAGGTGTTGCACTCCATGAACTTAGACGATTTACAGAAGCTCTGGATGCATACAATAAAGCTCTGGAAATAAGCCCTGACAATGCAAAAATTCTGTTTAGCAAAGGTATGGTTCTGAAAAGCCTTTTCAGATATGATGAAGCTCTTGATGCTCTTAATAAGTCTCTTCAGATCAATCCTACGGATGCGAAGACCTGGTGCTCTAAAGGTGAACTGCTTGTAGGTCTTATGCAGTATAAAGAAGCTATGGATGCATACTACCAGGCTACATATCTCGCTCCTGAAGACCCTGAAGTCTGGTACAGGCGGGGAATGGCTCTGAGGGAAATGAAGGCATACGAAGAAGCTATGGATGATTTTGAGAAGGCTATCTGCCTCTATGAGAAAAATTATAATTTGGGTTCCATGAGCGCAAGTGAGTGGTGCAAGAAGGGTATGGGGCTCTGCAAGATAAAAAGTTATGAAGAAGCCATCAGCGCTTTTAACAGGGCTCTTGAGTTAAACCCTGCGAATGGGAAGGCCCTTTATAATAAAGGTGTAGCTCTCCGCTGGCTTGGAAAACACGATGAAGCAAGACTTTATACCAAAAAAGCCGTGGAGGTTTTTGACAACAAGATAAAGACAAATCCCGATAATGCTCGGTTCTGGTACAATAAGGGAATTGCCCTGAGAGACCTGGAAAAATACGAAGAGGCACTTCAAGCTTTTGAGAGAGCTATCGATATCAATCCAAGTTTTACAAAAGCCTGGATTGGTAAAGGCATCGTATACGACAGGATTAAGAAACACCAGAAGGCAATGGAGGCCTATGAGAAAGCAGTTGATATAAACCCGATGTATTCTGATCTCCTTTGAGTAGCCAGACCTCAGTTTTTTCCATGTAAATCAAAGACCCAGAGCTAGAAGAAGCCGTTAGTCGAAAACTCCTTTCCAGAATTCTCAGGACTGACGGCCAAAAGTTTTCTTTTCTCCTGACATATTTGCACTATGTCGCCTCGTAACTATATAATCATAAATATTTAAATGTTGTTTGCTAAAAAAACATTTTATGCGGAGATATTATTTGTTCAGAACCAATTTTTCATATAATTAATTATAAATAAATTTAATAATTATTATAGTTTGTAAACTAAAGGGAACAGTCAAGTCTACTAGAGTTAGATATATTTTAGGTTCAAATGCCGCTGTAAAGATATGTTAACCTTTGTAAACTTGACTTAATCACTTGAAAACACTTGACTTAATCGCTTGGAGACATATCTATATGAAAGATAATTTACTTGAAAAAGGCGCAATTGTTCAAAGAGACCGTGAAACTTACACAATAGCTCCCCACATTCCAGGAGGTGTTGTAGATCCTGCAACTCTCAGGAAGATTGCTGATGCTGCTGAAAAATATGGAGCAGCTGCTCTTAAAATAACTTCTGCCCAGAGAATTGCAATTGTGGGCTTGAAAGAAGAAGATCTTGATAACATATGGGCTGATCTTGGAATCAAACCAGGGGCGGCTGTAGGACTATGTGTAAGGAGCATAAAGATTTGTCCCGGTACAACTTTTTGTAAGCAGGCAAAGCAAGATTCTCTGGGGCTTGGTCTGAAGCTCGATGAGAAATATCACGGAATGCCTATGCCTTCCAAACTAAAGATAGGCGTCTCAGGATGCCCAAACTCCTGCTCTGAATCAGCTATTAAAGACATTGGGGTAATTGGCACTTCCAAAGGATACACCCTGATGGTGGGAGGTGCCGTGGCTGCATCTCCAAGACTTGGTGACGTTGTAGCAAAGGAATTATCTGAAGAAGAAGTCCTTGAGGCCATTGATAGGATAATTGATTATTACAAAAATTCAGGTACTAAAAAGAGACTTGGAAAATACATTGACGACGTTGGTCTTGAGAATTTCAAAGCTCAAGTCGGGCTATAAGATCCTGGTGCAAAAATTGGCAAAGCCGGCTGTCTCAAAACTCGACTCATTCCTACAATTGGGCAATTTATATTGTTGACTTTAAATGTAAGCCGGAAATTATTCTGGAATTAAGGTACACACTTGCTTTAAAATCTAATTTTTTAACCCATTTGTAGAATCAAATGTTATTTTGAGACAACCTGAAAAATATAATTTTTCATTACAATTCCTTAAATTTGAGCCTTCGATGGCAATTCACTGGTTAGTTTCTTGACGGCTTCAAGAACCGAAATAAGTACAACCTTCTTGCCCAAGATAATGATGGAGTTAAAGGGTAAAAAAGTAAGGTGAAAGTATTTTCATTTGTCTGTTCATGTTATTCGAGAAATTTCATGTGCTTTTTTAATGTTTTTATCTTAGATGTTTTTCAGAGTACAGAGCAACTGTTTTTGAGACAACCTGACAAAGTAATTATTTAATGCTTAACCCGATGAAGCATGGGCTCAACTTTCCAAACTCAATGGATCGAGAAGTGGCCTGCAAACTACAGTTCAAGTATTGAAAATTTCCAGGTAAAGTTAGGATAAAATCAAAAATTCCTAAAACCAAAAGCTATTATATAAATAGCCACAAACCTTAACTGTTGTTTTTATCTAATTTTAGTTTCTTAACAATTATTTTTTTGCTCAGCCAGTAAAGGTGGAACTATGCCTCATATAATGGAATTACTTGGAAAAACAAGAGTCGTCGTAAAAGATGGAAAGGTTATCGAAGTAGGAGAGCCTGAAGTCGAATGGTGCCCCCTCTTTGCCAAAATCCGCGGAATTAAGAAGATCACCCCTGAAGAAGTCAAGAAGAACATGGAATTCAGGATCAATGACTTTGGAATGTTCACCGACAAACGCCTACTGGAACTCGAGGATTTTGTTGGGTTTGGAGCATCGGAAGTTATGATGACAGGCCTGAGTAGGGGTTTACTCGACACAACAGTAACAGCTTGTGAAGGTGCAGGCACTGTAATTTCCAATAACCCTATTCTCGTTCAGGGCATGGGCGGCAGGATGTCCGGTCTGGTCGAAACCGAACCAATCGATGCCATCATAAACGGCATTCAGGAACGTGGCGGAATTGTGCTTGACCCTTCAACTGCAAAAATGGACCCTGTTGCAGGTATTAAAAAGGCAGCAGAACTCGGGTACAAAAAAATTGCAGTAACCGCAGCTTTCGCAGAAACCGCAAAAGAGTTACGGAAACTTGAAGCCGAACTCGGGCTTGATTTGATAGTAATTGGCGTACATGTCACAGGCTTAAACAGGGAAGAAGCTCAGAGCCTGGTGGAAAATTCAGACATTGTGACCAGTTGCGCTTCAAAGCCTATCAGAGACCTCGTAAAGCCTCTTGCTCAGGTGGGAACTGCAGTTCCACTTTTTGCTCTTACCCAGAAAGGAAAGGAACTTGTGATCGAAAGGGCAAAGGATATCAAAAGCCCGATTCTGATCAATACTATGGCTCTACCTGTGCTTCCTGATCACAAACAGCCAAAAGAACTGAAGTAAAAATGGCTTTATAGAGTCATTATTTTTTTCTTTTTTGAAAAGTCAATGTTCTTTTTAAATCAGGCTTTTTAACTTGACGTTGTCAGATTAGACAGTTATTTCAATCGCTGTTATCGATTTCACTATGAACGATATATTTGACCCACGAGATCTACTGATGGCGTTTTACCTGTTAATGTGATATAGTCAAGTTAACTAAGGTTTAAAAAATTAAATTCTTGTTCTGATTACTGGCAAGTATCAAATTTAGACAGGAAAAATTAACGACAGTGAAAATAGTGAAAGTTTTAATAAGCCGGAAATAAAAACAAAAAACAAACACAACAGGGCAAAAATATTTAAAATTAACTATGTTTGGGTGGAAATTTGGGTGGAAATTTGGGTGAAAATAGGCTGTAATATATACAAAAATGGGTTAATGTGACAATGTCACGTTATTTCTCTAACCATAATATACTGTTGAGTTAAATATAGAGCGATCTGAGGGGTATTTATAAACTCCATAAATTTTATATGGATTAACTGCTAAAATTAAATGGTAATGAATGCGACTGATTTCTCGAACTAACTAAATTATCCACGAGTGGAACAAAAAGATTTTATTTAGTTACTTTTATTCTTTAATTGTTCGCGCTTACGCAGAGTATAGAGATAGTACAGAATATTGAGTATAATGATAGTTTGATACTCTTTGTGAAAAGTCTTCATAAGAACTCATTAGAATAAACAGGGGTATTTAATGAGCTCAGTTAAGAAAAATAATTTGATTGTCGGATCTTTTATTCTCCTTGCATTGATGTTATATTTCGTTTCAGGTTTTTTATCTGTAGCAGGAGCTATTATGGGTAATGAACTGATTGCAGAAGACAATGAGAGGAATGAAGTTTATGAAAAAACTGAAGCCGCTCCTGATTCTTATGAGAAAATGGCACAGCGCCCATCTTCTATAGAAGGTCTAATTGATGAGGGAAATGCATTATACTTTACAAAAAAATATTCATTATCTATAAACTGCTATAATGATGCACTTAAGATCGATCCTAATTCCTCATTGGCCTGGTATGGAAAAGGACGTTCTCTGGTCGGACTGGGAAAGAATGATCAGGCAGTCAGCTGTTATGAGAAGGCCCTTTCGACTTTTCCGGCCTCTTCCGAAAACTGGTATGATAAGGGTAACAAGCAGCTTGAGCTAGAGAAATATATTGAGGCTATCAACTGCTATGACAAAAGCTTTGCTGCCAATACTTATCTCTCCACAGTGTGGTATCGAAAAGCTCTTGCTTCTGGGCAGTTGGGGCTTAATCAGGAAGCTCTGAACTCTTATGACAAATCTATCGAACTGAATTCCAATTCTTCCAGCTCTATGCAGATGCAGGGAATGGCTTACCTCGGCCTTGAAAAGTATCCTGAGGCAATTGAATGCTTTGACAGTGCTCTTAGTATCACTCCTGACAATGCTGAACTCTGGTATCAAAAAGGAGTGGTTCTCGATAAGTCCGGTGATTACGAAACTGCAATAGGCTGTTATGACAAAGCAATTTCTTTTAATCCGGATATGATAAACGCCTGGAATAATAAAGGTGTTAACCTTGAAAAGATGGGAATTTATGATGAGGCGCTTACTTGCTACGAGTTTGTTCTTCTTTCAGAGCCTGAAAATCTTGATGTTTTACAGAGAAAGGGTGTATGCCTTGAAAGGCTTGGGAGAAATGAAGAAGCTCTTCAATGTTATGACGAGGTTCTGGTCTACAATCCTGGCAATTCCGAGGCCTGGTATAGTAAAGGCTCTCTGCTTAATAAGACAGGTCAGTATGACGCTGCAATAGCATGCTATGATAAGGCGCTTAACCCGGACACAGGGATTCAGGTTGAAGAAATCGGAAGTGATTCACTCGAACAGCTAAGCGCTTATGAAGCTGCACTTCCGTCTTATCCCAAAAATCCTGAGTTTAAATCATCTACAGTTAAGATCTGGTACGAGAAAGCCCTATCTTTTGATAAGCTTGAAAAATACGAATCTGCAATTGACTGTTATGATAAGGTTCTTGAAACCGAGTCCGGACATGCTGTTGTCTGGTATATGAAAGGACTGGACCTGGAAAAGCTTGGCAGATATGAAGAGGCAATTGAATGCTATGAACGAGCCCTAAAACTGGGTTCCGGATATGCTAAAGTCTGGTATCAGAAAGGCTTAGACTCTTCAAAAATCAAAGAATACAACGATGCAGTAGAAAGTTATGATAAAGCTCTCGAGATTGACGAAAACTATACACTTGCCTGGGCTGGTAAGGCTTTTGCCCTGGCGAAACTTGGAGAATACGAAAGCTCTCTTACATGTTACAACAAAGTCCTTGGAGCCGTTCCCAGCAGTGCAGTTGCATGGTACAATAAAGGGCTTGCTCTTGATGAACTTGGAAAGCATGAAGAAGCTTCAGAATGCTATAACCAGACTCTCCTGATTGATCCCGAATATTCGGCTGCACGCTTCAAGTTGAACAAAAACATGGAACAGGACTCAACAGAAACTCCAGTATTGGAACACTTTAAAAACAATAGTGCAGATTCCAATCCTTCCCAGGTGCTTTCTGGAAGTTTCTGGGCTTATCTTCTGGACTATGAATACTCAAGTCCAGAAGACCTTGCCGAACCTTCCGAAGATCTGGACCTGTTTAGCCCAGAGGTCAGTTACGATGCTGCATGGTATGGAAAGGCCTCAATCTACAGTAAACTCGGAATGTACGACGATGCACTTACTTCTTATGATATGGTACTTGCAATTAATCCTGCACGCGCCGAGGCCTGGTATGAAAAAGGCTCGATACTTGATAGGTTGGACAGAAGTGAGGAAGCTCTGGAATGCTACAGAAAAGCCCTGGAACTTGACCCTCAGTCAAGTACAGCCCTTTATGGGATAGCCTCTACTGTAGATGATCTTGGAAAGCTTGAAGAAGCAGTCAGTTACTATGACCAGTTGCTTGCTCTAAACTCCAGCAACTCGGATGCCCTACTTGGAAAAGGTCTTGCCCTCTCGAACCTGAGCAGGTATGACGAGGCAATTTCCTGTTACACCACACTTCTCAAATCTGAGCCTAAAAACCTTGAGGCTCTCAGAAGTCGGGCTCTTGCTCTGTCGAAATCCAATAAACCCAATGAAGCGCTCGCAGATTACGACAGAATAATTAAGCTTCAGCCTGAAAATTTCCAGGCCCTGGCTGAGAAAGCTTCTTTACTTGAGGCACTTGGCAGGTATCAGGAAACTGCTGCATGTTATGATAGAATGCTTGAAATCTCACCTGACAACAGGGAGATAATTTACAAACAGGGAAGAGCTCTGGAGAACAGCGGAGACTTTGAGGGGGCAGTAGGCTGTTACGACAGAATTCTTGCGCTGGATCCGGGAAATCTGAATGCATATAATAACAAAGGCTTTGCGCTCTACAAGCTGGAAAAATACCAGCAAGCTATTGACTGTTACAATAAAGCTCTGGAGTACAGTCCAGATAATGTTACAGCCTGGTATTTCCAGGGCTGCACTTATCTCACATTAAGCAGCAATAAAGCAGCCCTTAATTGTTTCAACAAAACAGTACAGCTTAAACCCGATTGTATCACAGCCTGGTATAACAAAGGATACATTCATAACATGATGGGAGAAACTGAAGAAGCAGTTTCATGTTATGACAATGTACTTGCAATTAACCCGAACTCACCTTCAGCCCTCTACAATAAGCGGTTTGCGCTTTATACTCTAAAGAAACTAGATGAGGCTGCTGTGTGCAAGTCAAAATTAGATGAAATCGACCCCGGTTTCGCGGAAGCTCTGCAGAAAAGAGGAACTAAGTTCTTCCTTCCTGAATATTACAATAGTGCTCTGAATTACTCCCTGCCTTCAAGATGGTATGGCGGAGAGGAAAACGTTTCAGGTAATGTAAGTACAAACACGACTGTGCCTCCTCAATCAGGAAAGATAACTGAACTCTCTAACAGCCCGGAAAATAATAGCAGCAATAATAATAGCAGCAATAGCAATAGCAGCAATAATAATAGCAACAATAATAATAGCAACAATAATAATAGCAACAATAATAATAGCAGCAATTATAATACGGAGCTTGATGATGGACAGGAAAGTGAAGATCCAGATTACTGGTATGTTCCTGAACCTGATGAGTGAAGAGAAAATAGCAGTGAAGAATGAAGTATTACAGAACCCGGCTAAAATTCGAATTCCGAAAAATTGAAAATCAGAAACCTTTTCCGGTATGCATCTAAATGCACACCGGTGCAATTTGTATTTATTGTTTTTTATGCTACTGCCCTGCTTTATTAACTTTTTTCTGGCTTACTGACTCTGCAACTTTTGCAAATAAAATTTTTTTATCCTGAAAGTTTTAAGCTTTATGCTACCCTAACCTAAGTATCCATGACAGACAATTCCAATGAGATCGAGGCAAAGCCTCAGGCTTATGCTCATACCTCGAGAGAAAACAAGCATACTCTGGAAGGTTATATCGAAAACCCGGATAACCCCGGTTCCGACCCCTCTTCTTTAAAGCTTGAAATTCCATATAATGTAGTCATAGTTCGGTATGGCGAACTTGCTCTTAAAAGCACAGGAGTTCGGAACTGGTATGAAAAGATTCTGATGAAGAATATTGCGGCAATGCTGGATTCTCGAGATATTCCATATTCCCAGATACGTCGGGAATGGGGCCGAATATTTATCGAGACTACGGATTTCCGTGCAGCTGCAGCAGCTGCTGACGTTTTTGGGATTGTCTCTACTTCCCCTGCATTGACGACTGAACCTACCCTCGAGAATGCAGCCAGTATATGTGCTACCCTGGCTAAGGACCTGATTTTAGAAGGCGAATCTTTTGCCGTCAGGGCCAGAAGAAGTGGGAACCATCCTTTTTCTTCAGTGGACATAGGCAAAACCTGCGGAGATGCCGTATGGAGTGCTCTGGAAAAAAAAGGAAGGCACCCTAGAGTTGACCTGAGCTCTCCTGATAAGGAAGTTTTCGTCGAAATGCGGCAAAATCTCGCTTACGTCTATCTGAAAACATTCAAAGGCGTAGGGGGTCTTCCTCTCGGCACGCAGGGAAGTATGGTCGTTTTAATGTCCGGCGGGCTTGACTCTCCGGTTGCAGCCTGGCTTATGATGAAGCGCGGAGTTACGATTATTCCGGTATACTGCAATACTTCACCCTATGCCGAGAATGCCGCAAGAGAACGCGCTTTTGAATGTATTCGTCAACTACAGAAGTGGGCTCCAGGGCATCAGTTTAAGACTTATGAGCTCCCTCACGGCCCCAATCTTCGGACCTTTATCGACATCTGCAACCGAAAAAATACCTGTCTTCTCTGCAAACGCATGATGTACCGAGAAGCCTATGAGGTTATGAAAAAAGAAGGTGCAAGCGGAATTATCACTGGTTCTTCCCTGGGACAGGTAGCTTCCCAGACGGCTGCCAATATGTATGCTGAAATCTATCAGCTTGCTATCCCGATTTATCATCCCTTAATCGCCTTTGATAAAACAGAGATAATAGACATCGCCCGCAAAATCGGAACCTATGATATTTCCAGTCAACCCGCAGGCAGTTGCACTGCTGTGCCTGAACGGCCTGAAATAGGAGCAAACTACGACCTTGCCGTAACTGAAGAACAAAAAATGGATATCGAAACTATGGTTTTCAATGCTATGAAAGCAGCAAAAGTCCTTAAGCTCTGAAAAAAGTGATGATTCTTTCAATTAATTCTTAACACTTTCAATTTATTTTTAACACTTTCAATTTATTTTTAATAATTTTAATTAACATTTAATACTTTTAATTAATTTTTAACATTTTCAACTAATTTTTAACATTTTCAACTAATTTTTAATATTTTCAATTAATTTTTTATAACATTAACTTGAGCTCTAAAAGCTCTCTGATTTTTTCTTTTTTGACCGGCTTTTCAGAAGAGCGGTCTCTATATTTTTACACAGGTCTTCTTCTTTGAAAGGTTTCGAAATATATCCTTCGGGGTCTGTTAGCTTTGCTCGTTCGAGGGTCTCAAAATCAGTACAGGCAGTAAGGTAAATTATGGGTATGCCAAAGCGTGATTTAATAATCCGTGCCGCTTCAATTCCATCCATATCTCCTTTTAACATAATATCCATCAAAACGATATCAACGTTTGTAAGCTCAGCTTCTCTTATTGCTTCTTTCCCTGAACCCACAGCACTCGGAACAGCATACCCTAAATTTTTTAGTCGGTTTCTAATGTTCAGGGCCACAATAGTCTGGTCTTCAACAACCAGAATTTTTGTTTTGTCCATTTTTGTCATCCGTCTTTTGTATTTTTTGAATTGTTTTTCTATTTTTTGTTCATTTACTATTTTTTAACATTTCTAAAATCGCGCTTCTCTATAACTACATGTTCAAAGTCACGCATCTCTAGAACTGCACCCGATTATCTCGATTTTCCCCTTTAACGAAATAACTGCAGCCTATAAGCTAGATAAGTTGCAGAGTAATAGAACTCCCAATCTTCTTATTCTCAGGTTTACGTATGACCACCAAAAATTATACATTTATTATAAACTCTTTTTTTATTAATGTTGCTGTTGCCCGCAAGCCTTTCAAAAACTGCTTGAGCGCAAGCCTTTACAAAAAATCTTAAGCAAAAACTCCAGCAACAATATGTTCGGCGCGATCAACTGGAGTAGCGGTTGTGTCACACCCATTTTCAAAAAAAAGCTTGACTGCAAACCTTTTGTAAAACTATTTGATAGTAAAACTATTTGATAGAAAACAAGACAGCGTTTGAATTTGAAGAACTTATCCTCTAACCCTAGCGTGATAACAACCCTTTTCAAAAAAAGCTTGAGCGAAAACCCCAATAACCGTTTGAGTTTGATAACCTTATCCCCAAACCCTATCGGCGTGATCAACCGGCGCAACGGTTGCAAGTAAACGGTTTTGGAGGTTTGCCCGAGAGTGTCTGCCCTCGAGCAATATTCAGCATGAAAATACTGCCATCCACAAGCACTTTCATTGTTTGTGCATGTTATTCAAAGAATATCATTTTCTTTTAGTAAGGTTTTAGTAAGGTACTACATGGTTTTTACAGGATTTTGAGAAGTTTATACATTTACATGATTTTTAGTGTTTTACACATTACATGTTTTTGGAGATTTGCTCGAGAGTATCTACCCTCGAGCGATATTTGATAGATATTGAAAACCAGATTGTGTTTTTAAAATTTTATTTTTAAGGCTGCCAATTTTCATTCTTCGTCAATTGCACTGACGTACCTGGGAAACAGGAGCATGTAATTTTCCTGATAAGATTTCCCATCTTCATTAATATCAAGAGTCCATATTATCTCAGGTGTTCTTGCTATTGATTTTTGTTGAATCGTCTAATACCTCCGAACTCAATTTCATTTTAGAATTTGCTCGTTTTCAATTTTGGTGCACGTCTCCAGGAAATGTTCATTCCCGAGACGAGCACCAGCTTATTGCATGTCTGTTTGCACATAGAGGATTGAATTTTCCCACCTCTAACTAAACTCGAAAACTAAGTAAGGATATGGATTTGGGTAATGGATCTTAGCTTCAGAGATAATGTAAATATAAAAATAGAAATAATAGAAATATTACATTCATTTTACAGTTTGTGGATAAGGATCTCAAACTCAAATGGTCAGGGTTTTCGGTCAAGCCTTTTATGAACAGAATTGTGATCACGCCGACCACGTTGTTGCTGGAGTTTTTGGTCAAGCCTTTTTTGAAAAGGGTTGCAGGCAAGACATTTTTTAAAAGGGTTTTCGGTCAAGCCTTTTTTGAAAAGGGTTGCGGGCAAGACATTTTTGAAAAGGGTTGCAGGCAAGACATTTTTTAAAAGGGTTTTCGGTCAAGCCTTTTTTGAAAAGGGTTGCGGGCAAGACATTTTTGAAAAGGGTTGCGGGCAAGACATTTTTGAAATGGCTTGAAACTTCTCATTTCTGGTCAAAAATTCTGTTTTTACGGTCTTTTGTTAAGGCTGCCTTCTTTTTCTCTACCCGCTCAAGAAGAGCTTTGCCAAGGTTCGAATACTCTTTTTTCACAGTTTTTTCTTTTTTCACGGTTTTTTGGGTGAAAATAGCCTCTTCTTCTTTTTTTCCAAAGAGGCCTGAAAATTGATCAAAAAGCAGAATTGAAGTTTCAAGCAGTTTTTTCTGTCCTGAAAGGTTGCCAGGAGAAAGCTCACCTGCGCGTGTAAGAAGCCCTGAAAACTGTTTAAAGATCTCAAGCAGTTCCTGGTTTTCAGCTTGCTCCCTTACCTCATCTGTCATTTTTGAGAAGTATCGCTCACTTTCAGATTTTGCTATACCAGGCCGGTCGCTGAAAAGGATGAATAAAAGCGCTTGATAAAAGGGATAATAGAATTCTGGAATATGAAAGCCAACAGAGGCTTCGGATGCTTCCTTAAAGTAATTGACGGCTTCTTTCAGCCCATAAATATAAGTAGCTTCATTTTCTGCCCTTAGCGCCCTCCAGAGAGAAGCTCTTCCAAGCGAGCGGAAAGCATACCTTCGGACATAAACGTAAGGATTGTCAGTAAGCGCCTGCAGGTCTCTCCAGGCCTGGGTTTTATCAGGCATGTAGAAAAAAGCAGGTCCAAGAGTCTGTGTTGCTGTCCTTTGCACAAAACTGTCGCTGTGGTCGGAAAAACTTAACAGGTCTTTCCAGGCTTTTTCCTTATCTTGCACCTCTACATAGCCTGAAGATAGGGCAAGAACCGCTCCTTTCCGGACTTCGCGGTCTTCAGATGATGCAAGTCTTACAAGTTCGTTCCAGGCTGCCTGCTTATCTTCACAATAGGCAAAAGCGGCAGCAAGAAGTTCTGCAGCTCTCCTCCGGAGCCGGACATCCTGGCTTTCAGCAAGCTTTACAAGGTCGAAAAAAACTGTGGACTTTTCCTCAACCGCTGGAAAAACCTCTGAAAGCAGGTCTGCAGCATCCCTTCTGGTGTCTGTCTCCTCTTCCCCGGTCAGTTTAAGCAGTCCGTTCCAGATATCCTGTGTTTTGCCGGTTCGGGAGTAGGCTGCAAGCAGGGATTCTATTGCGCCTCTTCGCATCTGAGGATCCGGATCCGAAGCCAGTTTAATAAGCTTATTTACAGCTTCTTCTTCACCTGAAAGACCAGAGACTGACCCAGTAAATAAATCCGTCATATTTTTTCTTCGTACGTATGCCCTGTTTTCGGCTTCAAGCCCGGAATTATCAGACACTGATTTTTTAAAAAGGTTAGAGACTGGTTTTCTGTCTTCTGTTTTTTCAACCTGGAGACCACCAGTTTTTTCATATTCTCCAGTTTTTTCTTTTTCCCCTGATTTCTCCCCTGATTTCTGTTTTTCTCTAAATTCACCTTCTTTTTCGGGTTTGCTGTCTCCCTCCGATTCATACTCCTCCCAGAGTTTCTCCAGTTCTCCTGAATTATTTTTCCAGGTTTTATCCTGCTCTCCATAGTTGCATTTTCTTATCTCTTCCCACTCCACTTCACTTACCTCAGGTATACTGCATAACTCCGGATAAGCAGAAGTAAGCGTATCCACAACCTTTCGGAGCACAGGGCTATCCTTCATTTCAGCCAGGTGTACAAGCTCGGAATATGCCTTTCTTTTGCAGGAAATGTGTGGAAAAGTCTTCGTGAGAATGTTAACCATTGTACTCTGCTTGCCTTCTTCCTCATTACCTGAGAGTTCAATGAGCTCCTTCCATAGTGAGTCTTTATTATCCATACCTGAAAATAAGGATACAAGCGCATCAGCGGCCATGTTCCTGATATAATGATCTCTGGCTTTCGCAAGGCTCAGGAAATCAGTCCAGACCTTTTTCTTGTCCGGCATCTCAGGGAAAATAAAAACCAGGGCATCGATAGCCTGCTTTCGAATATACTCATTCTCGTCATCTATAAGCCTGAGGATGTCACACCATGTTGTTTTCTTATCCGGGATATGAGAAAAAACCGAGGGTAGAGCCAGAAGGGCTTCTTTTTGGACTTCAGGGTTTCCTGATACTGCAAGTTCCATCAGAGTCTCAAGAGTTTCATCCTTCATCTCGTCTGGCATCTGTGTGTAAATAACTCCAAGAGTCCGGGTAGCCTGCTCCCTTATCTTTTCATCCGCAGATTCGCTAGCCAGTTCAAGTACTTCGTCCCAGGCTTCTTCTTTTTCTTCGTCTGTCAGTTCCGGAAAAACAAGGCTCAAAAGCAAAGTCGATTTCTCACGCACATAAGAATATTCTGAGGTTCCCATTTCAAGCAGATCTTTCCAGACCTGCACCTTATCAGGAATTTCCTTTATTAAATATTGAAGTGAGCTGACAATTTCCCTATTTACATCTTCCATGCTTGATCTGGAGTTTATCAGCCCGGCAAGATCTTTCCATGCTCTGTTTTTGTCCGGCATAAGGGAAAAAACACTTATTAGAGCACTGGCTGCAGCGATCATTACGGACTCTGCCGGATAAGCTGTCAAATTCACAAACTTGTCCCATACGAGCTTCCTATCCGGAACATTAGGGAAAACCGCAACAAGTGACTTGACGGCTTCTTCCCTGACTGCGTCATCGTCGTCAGAACAAAGCCTTAACAGATCTTCAAAAGCCTGTCTTCTGTCAGGCAAAGCCTCAAAAAAAGTTCCCAGCTGCTTTGCAGCCTTTATTCTCTCATCCGAAGACTGATTGAAAACTTTATTATGTATCTCTGGCTGCTCACTCAAGAATTCCCACCAACTTTGCTATAATACCGTTCTATCTAACTATTCTTTATTTACTATCTCAATCTGGCAGGTTTCCTCATATAAGTATTGATTCTGGATTTTAGCTGGAAGTAAAAATTATTAGTGTCTAACCGGAAATTACTGCCGTCTTTCAGAAATTAATTGCAACCATTATTAAAAACCATTACTGGATAAACTAACCGGACATATGGACAAAATATCTTTTATTAAGTAGAAGGCAAAAGGTGAGGATACAGTTTTCTTGGCTTTTCGTCGAATGCTATATCCGTATAAGTGCCTGGACTGCGTGTAGAGACACCTGATCCTTGTACTCAGGAAAAGTAAAACATGCAATTTTCTCCCTGTTGTTTTCTGGAGGAGATTTAAACGCACATATGATTACACATTGCTTTTCTTCAAGTATAAGGTAAACAATTAATAGCGGGACGGCCCTTCGCTTACACTTTCTCACCTTTCAAAAAGCTTAAATACCTCTGAGTAGCAGATAGGTTCTCAATCAAAGATATATTGCATTATATTATTGTTTATTTATGCCATTACAAATTAATTATTTTAGTCCAAAATTGTTTAACTATGGACCTGTATCACGCTGAATTATAATGTACTTATATAATTGTGAATTATAGTATCCGATAGGATATAAAAATAGAAGGATGAAATAATGCGGCAACAGGACGTAATAATTAAACAGTTGGCACAAAAAATAGTAGATTTTATCGAACCTGTTATTCCTTATCTGGTTGTTGGGTCTAAAAAAGCGGCTGAAGAAGCCTGCAAAAAAGTGGGGTCTGGAGTTTGGGAGACTAAAAGAAAGCTCTGGGAAAAACTGTGTTCAACAGAATGCACGGAATTAAAAGAAGCCGCCGCAGATATGATTGTTGCTCCCTCGGATATGGATGTAAGGCAAGTTTTTATTCAGGAGATATTAAAATTGCTTGAAAAAAACCCTGATTTAGTTAAAGAAGTTTCGTCTTTTATGGATTATAAAACAGTACAGAAGCTAATGACCGAAGATAGTTCGTCCAGGATTATAAAACAAACCTCAGAACAAGGTTCAAAACAAACTTTGATTGATAGAATCCAGGTGTTTGACGAATTTAACAGGCTGCTTGAGGCCTTCGTAACAAGAAAAGGTGTTTCTCAGGGTATGGAGCGAGAAGGAATGCCAGATACCGAAAAACCTGTTGCTGGTCTGGGAGCCACAGGCGAAAAGAGTCCCAGCGACTTACGAATTGAGCAAATTGCAGAGATTAAACATATCACAAAAACAGATTCTGCAAGAGCCAACGTTGAAAAAACAGATAACGAGATTCAAGATAAGGTTCAAACAGCAAAGGCTCTTTTAATGACAATCTCAAGTCTGGAAAATCCGGAAAAAAGAGGGATTATGGAAGAGGCCCTTGACTTTGCCTCCCGGATCCAGTATGGAGATTTAAGGTCACAGGCCCTCTCCCTGTCTGTCCTGTACCTGGACGAGCCAAAAAAAGCCGAATCTATTGAGAAAGCCCTTGAATCTACCTCCCATATTCAGGATGAGAACGAAAGAGCCCTTGTCCTTTCCTCACTTCTCCCTCACCTGAGAGGACCAGGCAAAGAAGAGCTTATTGAAAATATCTTTTGCTTCTCACACCATCTCCAATATGGAGACACGAAATTCCAGATACTTTCCTCGCTTGTACCGCATCTTTACGGGTTAAAAAATGAAGCTATTATTGAAAGAGCCCTTGAACTCATAGAGGTAATTTTCTCTGACTATCAAAAAGTACAGGCTCTCTCATCTCTTATTCCATATCTAAATGAACAGAAAAAAGAAGAAGTGCTGGAACAAGCCCTTCAATTAGCTTTCGGCCTTAAAGATAAGGACATGAGGCCCGAAGCTCTCTCGTATGTTCTCCCACACCTGGACGAACCCAGAAAAGAAGAGATTATTAAAAAAGCCCTTAATATGGCGTCCGGAATAAAATCCGAGTCCCAAAAAACTGAGGCTCTATCCTCACTTGCTCCATATATTGACGAGCTGGAAAAAGAATAAGTTATGGCCATGTAAAACGTTTATAAATAAGCTGCAAGAGGCTGAAATAATTATAAACATTCAGCCTACTCAGCTCAATTAATCTACTTAGTTATATTGCATAATTTTTATAAAAGTCGTTTATATTATGCGACGAAGAACAATAATAAATTACTCTTCGTATGCAGGAAGAGTGATAACACCTATCTCTGGAAGTGGATAGCCAACAGCGAAATGGTAGAGGTCCTGGAACTCAAGCCCTTTGAGCCCTATAGCCTCATGCAAAGGGTCATCAAAGAAACACCCGATTCCACAACCCCTGAGGCCATATGCTTCGGCTTCAAGGTAAAGGAGCTGCCCCAGAACTCCACACTCCCAGAAAAGGTATGGATATATCCAGGCCCCGAACCTGTTCAGAGGCTCTTCGAACTCCGAGAGCATGCAGGCAGTAAAACAGGCATCGGCAGCTTTTCTCTGTGTACAGGAAAGCTGGGCTGCAAAATAATCCAGAGTTTCTTCCATCAACAGGTAAAATTCAAGGTCTGACGGACAATTTTTCGGTTTTTCCCATAAAAAGTCCGACCTGATCGCAGCTTTAAACCTCTCTTTTTCTTCGGGTTTGCGAAGGAAAATATAAAGTCCCGGAAGTATGTCCTTTACGCGGTTCACGAAAATAAGCAGGTGAGTAAAGGAACCAAAAGCAAGAGAATTGAAAATCGGGTTGTTTTGCGGAAGGGTTCTTTGCAGCATCGCATAGAAAGTTTCTTTTTCCAGGTATGCGCTGTTATTCATCTCAATAGCACTTCTCCTTCCCCGGATAACTCCGCGCAGAGGAACTTTATCAAGCTTGGACAGGTTCACGAAGCTGCTGGTTTGTAGTGATGAAGCAGTCTGCATATAGGATTTTGGTCCTTCATTTGATTCTTCATTTGATTCTTCATTTGATTCTTCATTTGATTCTTCATTTGATTCTTCATTTGATTCTTCATTTGATTCTTCATTTGATTCTTCATTTGATTCTTCATTTGATTCTTCATTTGATTCTTCTTTTTTCTCAAAATAATCGGTTCCCTTCTTTTGAGCTGATGAGGCCGCTTTTTCGATACTTACCCATTCAACATGCCCCGGGCTTAAACTGTTAGGAACACCTTCCCATGAAAGATTTTTAAAAGCAGAAACCGCTCCGGAAGAAATCCTGCCTTTAGTACAGGTCTTTCCTGCCGGATAGACCGCAAGCAGACAGGCAGGTTCCTGTTTTTCAGGACCTTTCTCTCCGGAAATGCCAAGAAGCACTGCAATCTCTTCCGAGCCCATGTCTGCAAGAAGGCTGGTTTTCCAGCCGAGCCCGGCGGCAGCAAAGGTCAGGGCAGCGATTGCATGCCCAATATCATGCTGTGCATATCGAAAGGCTCTGAGCCCGTATTTCCAGGAAACCCGCCAGAAAATTGAACTCAGCCCCACGAAAAAAGTGCCTTCAGGAAAGCCCGAACTTAATAACTCCCAGGTCTCTGGCGAAAATTCCGCCCTGAGTTCAAGGGCATGAGGCAAAGGAGCATAATGGCAGACAGACGGGTTTTTCAGAAGCCCCTTCACAGGGCCGGAAAGGAGGTACACCTCGGTAGGATGGAGGTTTCCACTTGAAGGATTAACGCGAAGAGGCCATTTTGTACCCTCTGCTCTCTTCCAGGCAGAAATAGCAAAACTGTCAAAAAAAAGCCTGGAAATCGATTTCTCACTCAGCTCATACGGCTTTAGTTTTTCCGGTGAGAAAGCCTGTTCATAGGCAGGAAAAGTCTCAGTTTTTATACGCTCATCGCTCCAGATCTCCAGATTAAAAAGTTGAGTTCCATGATAGTTAAGGAAGGGATCGGGCTTGAGAGGCAGATCCAGGTGGTAAGGGCCCGGAGCATAAGCTTTGAAGTTGTGTTTACTTGCCTGGTGATAAGCCAGTATGGCTTCAAGTTCCGCTGTCATAATAAGCACATCCGGTAACCGGAGAAATCTAATTCTCAGACAATTTTTTCGGTAAGGAGATCTACTTTTCAGAATTCTTGATGAAAATTAAGCTTTTTTAAGGGCTTCAAGTACGGCTTTTCCAAATGCATCAGCACTTGCAGGATCTCGCCCTGTGACCACACGACCCGAAACCACTACTTCTCTGTCCAGATAGATAACCCCGTGTTCCTTAAGTTCACGTACAGTATCAGGACTTTTGAAGACTGTGCTCTCTTTGCCCTTCAAGATGCCTGTTCTTGCCAGTACTACAGGGGAAATACAGATCGCGGAGATCACTTTTTTCAGGTCATCAGCTCCTTTTACGAGTGCCTGCAGAGCTTTGTTATTCCACAGGTATTTTCTAGAGCCTGAGCCCCCTGAGATTACTATTGCATCATAGTCGTCAATTCTGGCGTCTGAGATCGCGATATCAGGCTTGATTGTTCCTCCGAGCACCCCTTTAGCCGTTTTCTTAGATTCGGCTGCAACAGTAACTTTTAATCCTGCAGCCTCAAAAAGCTTTTTCGGAACAAAACATTCCTCGTCCCTGAATTGCTCCTGGGCGATTACAAGCAGGATTTTCTTATCTTTATACTCGGTTTCTGTCATCTGGTTACCTTCTGTAAACTTGAAAATTAAGAGTCGAAGAAATGAAAAGTGAATGGTTCAGTACCCCTGTTTCCTTAAGGATATGTTATAAACATATAAATGGATACTTCTTTTCGGTAGTGAACAACCTGAGAAAATCTGTGAAGATTCTGGAAAAATATAGAAAGATTATAAGAAAAAATAGAAAAATTATTAGAAAAGTATAAAGATTGTGGGAAAAGTAGAAAGATTGTGCTAAAAAATAGAATAATTATGAGAAAAATAGAAAGATACTGAGATAGGTGTAAGAAGCCAGAGAAAAATACATAAAAACACTGAAAAAATTTTAACTAGTGAACAAGTTTTTGAAGCCTCGGGAAAGTTGTGAAAAAATGAAAAAAAATGAAATACCAATGTAAAGGGTCTGAGAGTCTCAGAAAGAGTCTAAGAAAATAGAAATCAATAAGACTTATTCCGTACCCGGTTCAAGTTATAAGGAAATACAGAATAGCGGAGATTCCTGCCCCTGCAAAGGTCGCCACTAAATTGACTCCGCTGTTTGATAGCACTCCCCTTTTCTGAAGCGTAGCCCCAAGGAAGCTGTCCACATTTGTCCCGACAAACCCTCCTGCGGTTGTAATAAGGACTGTTAATATAAAATTGTCCGAGATCCCCAGTAAATATGCAAGGACTCCTATCACTGCAGAACCGAAGATTGCAGCAAGTTCACCAAGTAACGATACGGCCCCATCTACTCCGGGTTCCGAGAGTTTGAGGGTTGTTATCATTCTTGGCCTTCCTTTTGCTGTTGTCCCTATTTCACTTGCCAGGGTATCTCCGGTAGCTGTTGCAACCGTGCCCATATAGGCATAGATGATCGGAAGACTGTGCTCCGGGAAAACCCCGTATGCTACTGCAAGAGCAAGGGCTGCTGTACTATTCGAAAATACGTTTTCGTAACTCCGGATGCCGTCTTTAGCCTGTGCAATCCCTATGGATTCTTTGTATGCATATTTATACTTTGTAAACCCGCCTCCGAGAATAAAAAACGTGAGCAGGAGCAGGTACCAGGAAAGCCCGCTGAAGACAATTATCAGGAATCCTAGAAGGGCAGCACTCAGAAGGGCAGAAACATCTGCAATCTTCGCCCTGTAAGCCAGCACACCCAGGATAAACGAGAATACAAGTGCTACTACCATTTTTTCAGGAGACACCCAGTACCTGAAATCTTCAAAAATCCACATTGTCATGCCTGCACCCAGCGGCACAGAAATATTCTTGTCTATTTTGGAGGGGATTGACTCGAAAAGAGAACCGGTAACCGCCCCGATAACAGCTATGAAGAAAATCAGGTTATATGAAACCGGCAGTTTCTGCCAGTAGACAACCCAGCTTGCGGCAAAGAATGCAGCACTAATCCGAAGTGCCAGGAAAGCCGAACTCCAGAGTATTGAAAAACTCCTCTTTTTGATTGTTTTCCGCCTTAAATTAGAATCAGGTACAGAATCTGTTTCAGAAAAAGAGGTTTTATGGTTTCCGACTGCCGCAATCGCAAATGCGGCGAGCACTATGTAGAAAGGATAGGTATAAGAAAAGTCTCCAGAAATCACGGAAACAAAGAGCATGAGAGCCAGGGAAAAAACAAGGCTGGTAACATCTCTGTCACACAAAATAGGGTTTCCAGAAAACCTTAATCCCAGGAAAAGAATGACAGAGATTAGAAAAAGAAGATTAATCCCTGCAAAAGGAGCTATAAGAATGAGCAGGAGATACAGGATATGCATTACAGGAATTCCCTGGCAGAAATCCCCGTTTTTAGTGAATCTGGCAGCTCTGTTCATTATAAGACATCTTTTGTTTTTATTCATTATGGAAAGTTACATACAATAGGCTTATCTTTATAAATAAGTAGTTGTTTTTCTTTCAAAGATTATCTAAAAATATGTATCAAAATTTAAAACGATTTGTTTTAACAGTTGTAATCAAGGAAAATTTACGCAAATACTTCAAGTCCTATAGAGATTAGTCGATGAATAAAATAACTTTTGCCTCACATTTTATTATTCAAGGTTTCTCTTCTTCGCAGTATCTCAAATTTGCTGTTAATTTGAAGTCCAGTTTTTGTATACTATAGAAAAAACTGATTTCAGATATGGAATTTTCTACCCGATGATTTATTGAAATTTGAGAGTTTACAATAAAAATTGACACACTGCCTTTATGTTTCTTTCTATAAATTATTTAAAATTCTAATCCATAAATATAACCAGAATAAATTGTATATTATTTATAGCCAGCAAAGCTGGATGCTACATATTATGCGGTGAGGGATAAGTATGGAAAACTACGACCTTATTATAATAGGTACGGGTTCTGCAATGAACTACATAAATCCTATTTTTGATTCAAAACCGAAAATGAGAGTTGCCGTTATCGACAAAGATGAACCAGGCGGGATCTGTCTTACCAGAGGGTGTATTCCTTCAAAAATCCTGCTTTATCCTGCCGAACTAATCCGGGAAATTGAAACTGCATCTATTTTTGGAATTAAGCTTGAAATAAAAGACATCGATTTCCTTGCCATTATGGAAAGGATGCGCAGGAGAATTGGAGAAGACATAGAGGCAATAAGGAATAGTTTGGCCGATGACCCGTATCTTGATTACTATCACGAAAGTGCGGAGTTTATCTCACCTTATACCCTGAAAGTAGGTGAAAAAACCCTCCACTCCGACATGATCTTTCTCTGTACCGGCTCAAAACCTTCAATTCCTCCCATTAAAGGCCTCGAAGAAGCAGGATACCTTACAAGTGATACTATGCTTAAGCTCACGGAATGCCCAAAAAAACTCGCCATCTTAGGAGGGAGTTTCATTGCAGCCGAATACGGGCATTTTTTTTCAGCTATGGGAGCCAGTGTCACAGTTATAGGAAGAAATTTCCAGTTTCTTCCACAGGAGGAAACCGAGATCTCCAGGCTTGCCAGTATGAAGATGTCGGAGTACATGCAGATCATTACAAACCACGAAGCTATAGAGGTTAGAAAAGAAGAAAACGGGCAGAAAACGGTTGTTGCAAGGGATAGAAATTCTGGAAAGGAAGTAAAAGTCACTGTAGACGAGATCCTTGTGGCAACAGGAAGAGCTCCGAATACCGATATTCTCCACCCCGAAAGAGCCGGGATCAAAACCGATACCCAGGGCTGGATTCTGGTGAACGAGTTTCTTGAGACCTCACAACCGAATATCTGGGCATTTGGGGACGCAAACGGAAAATACCTGCTAAAGCACGTAGCAAACTATGAGTCCGGAATAGTTTACCTTAATGCGGTCCTGAAAGAAAAAGTAAAGGCAGACTATCATGCCGTACCGCACGCAGTATTTTCCTGCCCTGAAATTGCTGGAGTAGGCATGAGAGAGCAAGAAGCCATAGAAAAGTATGGAGAGAAAAGAATCCTCATAGGCCTCAAGTTTTTTGAAGATACTGCAAAAGGATCGGCTATGGAAATCAGGGATTATTTCGTAAAAGTGATTCTGGATTCGGAGGAAGAAAAAATCCTGGGAGCCCACATAATAGGCCCTCATGCTTCAGTCTTGATCCATCAGATAATTCCTCTCATGTATACGGAGTCAAAGAGTCCTGAACCAATAATGCAGGGTATGGATATTCACCCTTCCCTGAACGAAGTTGTAACCAGGGCCTTTTATTCGCGGCTGCCGCTTGAACATTATCATCACTTTCTTAAACATATCGGGCTTGAGGACTGAAAAGATCTACTCAATGAGACTGAAAATATCTACCCAATGAGACTGAAAATCTATACTTGTTTAATAACTCAAGTCTCTACACTTTCTTTCTTCACACCTATTTTTTTAAGGTCAAAAACCCACCTGCTGATGCCTGGAGCAACGTTTCCAGCCCGCCTGTACAGTACTACTTCAAGCCCCATTTTTTTGTATTCGTCGATCAGCCCAGGAATCTGAGATTCGGCTTTGAAAGTGTAGAAGTGAATATGCCCTTCCTTCCTGACAAGTTTTGTGATTTCAACAAGAAAATGGTCCATTCCATATGGTGTAGGCACTATGGCTCTATCAAACCCGCTGCCCGGAACTTGAAGCTCTTTATTTTTTCCCTTGCCGGGAACTGGGCAGGCGGACAGGCCAGAAAAAGCCTTATTTCCTACTTTATCGCCGTTTTCTATTTTTTCACTATCTCTGACTTTTTCGCAATTCCCACCACGTCCGTCATTTTGAGATTCTTTATGGGTTTTTGAATCAAGTATCTGGAAAATCTCTCCAGTCCGAAAAAGATTTTCAAAATCATCCTGGATTACAGTTACTTGCCCTTCAAGCCTGTTAATTCGGATATTTTCTCGCAGGCAGGTACAGGCATCGGGATTTATTTCGATAGCATAAACCCTTGCCCCTTTTCCTGCAGCAGGAAGTACAAAAGGGCCCACTCCTGCAAAAGGGATTATGATATTTTCTCCCGACTTGATTTTTGAAGCTACCCGCCTTCTCTCAGAGTATAGACGGGGATTAAAAAAGACTTTTTTGACGTCCAGCTTATAGGCATAGCCGTTTTCCCTGTGAATAGTCTCAGTCGTGTCCCCAAGCAGAAGCTCAAAGTCCGCAACTCTGTGCTCTCCTTCGAGTTTGCTCACCTTATTAAGCACGGCCCGCGTATTACCTCGCATGGAAAATAGCTTTGAGGCAATAGCTTCTTTATAAGCCCCAAGCTCTGGAGGGATCGAGATTACGGCCACGTTCCCGATATAATCAAAACGTTTCGGAACCATAGGAAGCAGGGGTTCTTCAACTATTCCTCTCATTGCATCTCGCAAGCTCACATTTTTTCGGAAACTCATTCATATGCCTCTACTTATCAGATTCCAAACTTTCACTTTAGATTTTAGTTTCAGATCTTAGTTTCAGATTTTAGTTCTGCTTTTAGGAAGCATTTTTAATATATTCCTTTTGGGAAAAAGCTGAGATAGTATGGAAAAAGATAAAGCCCAGAAGAAAGCTTAAACGGCTATTCCTTAATAATTCAGGCAGGACTATTTCCCATGAAAATTGTTATAGAGACTCCTAAATACAGTTTCTGGAAATATAACAAAACCGAAAATGGCTATGAAAGGGTTTTCTTTTCCCCCTTGCCCACAATTTTCAATTACGGCTTTGTAGAAGGAACGGAAAGTGCAGATGGCATGGAAGAAGATGTGGTAGTGTTAGGGCCCCGCCTGTCAAAAGGAAGTACACTTAAAAGGGATGCTTTTGACGGAATGGTAAAGTTCCTGGACGATTCGGTCAGGGACGATAAGAAAATCGTATATATCAGTGGGTTTCGCTCTTCTGTCCTGCTTGCTTATTACTTCAGGCTTTATGCTCTTTTTAAAATTTTTTTGTATGTTTTTCGCGAGGGAAGAATTGCAACTTGCAGGTTTGAAGGAATCGAATTCCGAAAATTGCGCTGAGACTTTTATGTCTCTGCCTTTATTTTTAAATTCATGCACTTCTATTTTATGCACTTTCAGTCCTCTTCAGAGTCGTCTTCCAGTATAAAGATACGTACACCTGCGGCACTTAATTTTACTGACTTGATGCCTTTCAGACAGCCTTCTTTTCGTTTGTAACTGGCTTAAAGCTATAATCTGCCCGATTCTTGCCCTCAACCTGAAACGATATCTTCCGACTTCGTCTGTAATAAAACAAGTTAGAATTTGTAGTAAAATAGTAGGCCAACTGGGGCCAACTGTATACTATATATAATTGAAATAAAAAAATTAAAAAAGCGAAATAATTTTTGGATAAAACATATGTGGAATTTGGGTGAACTTAATATAAACTCCTGATTGACAAAAAAGTAAAGAGAAATTTCGAAGAGGTTGAGTCGAAGAAGTTATAAAAACTGAGTATATAAAATATTAAAGAGTATCTCAGCCTTATTTTTCTCAATAGAACTTAGAAAAGTACTAATAATTTAAAGAAGCTTAAAAAAAAGGTGCTTTAAATATGCCTTTTCATGTGATGCTTATCCCGACCCTTGGTTGTCCTGCTAACTGCAGCTACTGCTGGAGTTCCGAAGAAAAGTCCCCGATAATGAGCATTGAAACAATAAAAGAAGTGGTTGAGTGGCTTAAAACTTTTAGAGGAGATGCCGTAACTTTCACTTTCCACGGTGGAGAACCACTTCTGGCAGGGGCAGAATTTTATCGGGAAGCATTGCCTCTTCTGGTTGAGGGTTTGAGTCCCAGGAAAATCGCGTTTGCGATACAGACAAACCTCTGGAAAATGACCCCTGAGATAGCCGAAATTTTTGCGGAGTATGGAGTTCCGATAGGCTCCAGCCTGGACGGCCCAAAGGAACTTAATGATCTGCAGAGAGGAAAAGGATACTACGACAGAACCATGAAAGGTTATGAAATTGCTAGGGAGCATGGGCTTAATGTGAGGTTCATTACCACTTTCACTTCGCATTCTGTAAAACAAAAGGAAGATATTTTCAATTTTTATCTTGAGAAAGGATTAACGCTCAAGCTGCACCCTTGCCTTCCTTCTTTAAAAGGTGATAATCCTGATAAATGGACTCTTGCTCCTGAGGAGTACGGAGAATTGTTAATCTATCTTCTGGACAGATACCTGGAAAACCTGGGCCGTATTGACGTTATGAACATTGATCAGCTGTGCAAATGTGTATTCACAGGCAGGGGAACAGTCTGTACTTATGTTGATTGCATGGGAGATACCTTTGCAGTTGGTCCTGACGGAGATATATATCCCTGCTATCGTTTTATAGGAATGCCTGAATATGTCATGGGCAATGTTTATGACCGCCCGAGCATGGCAGACCTGGCTCAATCCGAAGCCTGGAAGAAAATGCACCAGTTTAAAGAATATGTGGACACTGCATGCAGCAAATGCGCCCATATCAAATATTGCAGAGGCGGGTGCCCGTACAATGCAATAGTGCCCACCGATGGCGAAATAAAGGGTGTAGACCCGCACTGCACCGCCTACAAGATGATTTTTGATGAAATAAACAAGCGTGTCAATGATGAAATGTTTGGGGGTTCAGGTATGGATAATATGTTTATGCCCCAGACGATGAAGCCTTCAAAACCAGGAATAATGTCCCTCATGCTTAAGAAACTCTGAAACAAGCTCAAAATGTATGGGATTATGAACTTGTATGAAATCTATGAAGTAGCCACATTTTTGAAATAAAAAGGGATTTTAGAGGTATTATTGATGAAAGAAAGTTTGAAAATTGTAGCAATGCTCTTTGTTGTTGCTACTGTTGTCTTTGCAGCCGGATGTTCCGAAAAGACAACAAATCAAGGAAACGAAACTTCCGAAAATGTAGTTTCAGAAGACGAAGTTTCAGGTAATGAAACTCCAGGTATCTCAAACCAGATCGCTCCAGCAGTAGCAGAAACACCCTCCTCTGTTGAAGCATCAAACGTAACCGAAAAAACCAATGAAACTGTTGCGGAAGACAATAACACTGAAAAAACTGAAAATATAACAAAACCTGTAATCAGGAAATCAACTTACGTAGCCCCGCATCAACCCAGTTCTGAAGCAAACCAGATAACCTATACTACATACAATAACAGCAAAAGTAATACATCAACTGCTTCAAATCAGGGTACTCTAAAGATTATATCAAATGGAACAAACACAACTCAGGAAAATACAACTCAGGGAAACACGACTACGACCAGTGATCCCCTGCGAAAACAAAAGATTGCTCAGAATCACACATCCAGTAATGGAACTATAAGTGTCTGAACTACAAGCAACATACTATAAAGCATCCGCGAATGGCAACGAAAACAGAATTTGACCTGTGATTTGACCTGTGATTTGACCTGTGATTTGACCTGTGATTTGACCTGTGATTTGACCTCGTTTTCTTTTTAATTCTCTATTTTTATTAGTTGAGAGAGTCGTAATAGTCAAAAAACTATTGAATTTATATTGACAAGTTACATATTTTATTTCTTTTTATGTCATCAAGGCTCTTCGCTATTTCGAGTGGGTAACTTACATCTAGCTCCTGAATGTTGAAGTATCATATATAAGACATGAAAAAAATTGTTGTTGAAAAATCACATTCAAGCTTGATGTTTTCATGTTTTATCTGAATACTTTTTAGTAAGCAATTATTTTCAACCCACGCAAAACAGCGGAGAGCCAATAACTTTAAATAAATAATATCCCTATTAAGCTATGAATGAAAAAACAAATGATTCATTGAGATTAATAAATTAGCTCTTGAATGGATAAGTTAGAAGATTACGGAGTCAGCAAAATCTGAGAGAGCTATTTTCAGAGGAAAGCTATGAGATCTTTTACAGATGAAGAAAGAGAGATTATAAGAAGGAAAATTATAGACCGGGGCAAAGATTGCTTTGCAAGATACGGGATCAAGAAAACAAGCATTGAAGATCTTACTAAAGACCTGGGAATTGCAAAGAGTTCTTTTTATTCATTTTTCAGTAGTAAAGAGGATCTCTTTCTACAGATATTTAAAGAAGAGCGAGAAGCTTTAAAGGACAACTTACTCGAAAATTCATTCCTGAAATACAGGACAGAACCTGATAAAGCTGTAAGAGCTTACCTCCATTACTTGCTGAATATAGTGAATAACCACCCAGTCTGGAAAAAAGTTTTCATAGAAAAAGAGTACGTTGAGCTGACACTCTTCCTGTCTTCGGAAGAAAAAATTAGAAATATTCATAGAGAAAACGTGGCAATGATTCTGCCTTTTTTTGAAGAGTGGGCAGATGCTGGTCTCCTTATAGACAAAAATGCCAGGATTCTTGCCGAAACCACATGCGCGGTTTTTTCCCTCACACGTTTCAGGAACGAAATTGGGGATGAGGATTTTCCGAAGATTATGGATTTTTTTATTGATCTCCTGGCAGAAAATATTGTAAAAAAAGACGAGTAGAGCTAATAAAAGGACAGTGTGTCAATTTTTCTGTAAAATCAGAAATCTAAATAAGTTATTGGGTCGAAAATTCCAAATCGGAAGATCAATTTTGTTCATAGTACTCAAAAACTTGACTCCAAATTTACAGCAAATTTGAGACAATGCCAATAAAAGAGATATGTAGAGCTAATAAAAGGGATGAAGAGAATCCCCTTAAGAGAAAACAGGCTTTTTGAAAAAAACCTGATCATTATCAATAATGTGTATAAGGTGTTTGAATGAAACACATTTTATCTGTTTGTCCAGAGTGCAAAAAAGTTATTGATTCCATTATGTTTGAAGAAAACGGCAAGATAATGTTGAAAAAAACTTGCCCCGAACATGGGACATTTATGGACATTTACTGGTCGGACAGCAAACTATACGACAGGTTCAGACGCTATTCTTATGTAGGCAATGGAGTTTCCAGTGAGTCGACCCTTACTTCTAATGGCTGTCCCTGGGACTGCGGAATTTGCTCCAAACATAAAACAGGGACTTTGCTTGCAAACATCGATGTTACCAATCGTTGTAATCTTAGTTGTCCGGTGTGCTTTGCTAATGCCAAAGCAAGTGGCTTTATATACGAGCCAGATTTTGAACAGATAAGAGAAATGCTGCTGACTCTCCGGAATCAAAAACCTGTTCCCTGCTATGCCGTCCAATTTGCTGGAGGAGAGCCTACAGTCCGGGAAGACCTTCCGAAAATTATCGAAACGGCTCAAGAGCTTGGGTTTACACAGATCCAGATTGCAACTAATGGTGTCAGGCTCGCAAAAAGCCAGGAATACTGTGAAGCTTTAAAGGCCGCAGGGCTCCATACTGTATATCTATCCTTTGACGGAGTCTCAGAAGAACCATACATAAAAAATCGAGGATTTAATGCCCTTCCTGTAAAACAAAAAGCTATTGAAAATTGCAGGCAGACCGGCCTGAGTAGTGTTGTGCTCGTGCCCACCTTGATAAAAGGCGTTAATGACCACCAGGTCGGAGATATTGTCCGCTTTGCGGCTAGAAATGAGGACGTAGTGAGAGGCGTAAACTTCCAGCCTGTAGCATTTGCAGGCCGCATTGATCAGGCCATGCGAAAAGAACAGAGAATAACAATTCCCGATCTAGTATCACTTCTGGAAGAACAAACCGAAGGAGAAATTCCCAGTTCAGCCTGGTATCCTGCATCTGCTGCAGTCCCCATCATCCGATTCGTGAGTGCGGTGCGAAAGGTCCCGCTTCCCGAGTTCACAGTGCATCCTCTCTGTGGAGCTGCCACTTATGTCTTTGAGAGAGAGGGAAAACTAATTCCTATAAACGAGTTCGTAGACGTGGATGGGTTACTTGAGTTCCTTGAAAGTATTACTCCAGAATTTAAGGGGCAAGGTTCTAACGTAACGAAACTTGCAAAAGTTCTCCGCAATGTCCCGCGCTACATTGATGAAGCCAGGAGTCCAAAGGACCTTAAGATAGTCTCCCTCATAAATAATTTTCTTAAAAACGGTACAAGAGAGCATGCTGCTCAATTTCATAGAAAATCACTTTTCCTTGGAGCTATGCACTTTCAGGACCTCTACAACCTGGATCTGGAAAGGGTTGAAAACTGCGGAATCCACTATGCTACTCCTGATGGCAAAGTGATTCCCTTCTGCACTTATAACAATTTTCATAGAGAAGGAGTGGAGGCAAAGTATTCAAAACAATATAGGAAAAACATGGATTTTGATAAGAAAACCCTGGATGTTCTGGAAAGAGAAACACCTTGATTTCTCCTACAAAGGAAAGAATGAAAATTTTCTAAAAGGTAAAAATATAATTCGGTGGTGTAATACAAAATATTTATATTAGATAAAAAATTAACTGAATGAAATTTTTATATCGAATAAATTGGTTCAATAGAGCCAATAACTTTAACTGGACAAATACATTAATTGTGAAAACTATTCAGAAGAGTAACCATACAAAATGTAAATCTGAATTCAAATCTGATCTTTCTGAGGAAGAAGTTAGAGATGAAAACTAGACCTCGGAAATTCAAAAAATATTCATTGACCGAAAAATAAAAGTTTAAAATTATAACGGTTAAAAAGAACTTTCAGGACTCTATTGAAGTAATCAGTAGAAACCCTCAGAGCCTTTGGCACATGCATGAAACATGAGAAACTTTATACTGGTGTTAAAGATTTTCATGGAAAATAATGTGGCATTATACTGTGATGCCTTTCGGTTCATGCCACAGCATTTGCAAGAAAGAAGATTTCTACTGGTTAAGCATTATATATTAATTTTAAAATGTACAGGTGAGCTGGTGAGCCTTAATATAAACAGATATAAATGTGGATACTGTGGTGCCTGTGTGGGAGTCTGCCCTAAAGGAGCACTCGAACTTGTAGAGACCTGGGTCGAAGTAGACGAAAGTACGTGCATTACGTGCGGGATATGCGATCGAATCTGCCCTGTCGGAGCAATTGAGGTAATGAAATGAAGGACAGTTATGATGTTTTAGTTATAGGAGCAGGGCCTGCAGGTTCCATTGCCGCCAGAACTGTAGCCGAAAAAGGGCTGGATGTACTTTTAATCGAAAAACGCCAGGAGATAGGTGACCCTGTACGCTGTGCCGAAGGCGTGAGCAAAGTATATCTCAAAAAACACGTGGAAATTGACAATAGATGGATTTGTGCTGACCTTAATGCCTCCCATATTTACGCGCCGGACGGTACAAAGATAGAGATGGCAGAAGAAATCGCTGGTGGAGAAGTAGGCTACGTCCTTGAGAGAAAAGTGTTTGACCGGGCACTTGCAGAACAGGCCGCCAAAGCCGGGGCGGAAGTGAGGGTAAAAACCAGAGCAACCGGACTTATCATTGAAGACGATTTTGTCAAAGGAGCCAGGCTCATGCATCTTGGAAAAGAATACGATGTACGGGCCAAGATAGTAATAGGCGCTGACGGGGTAGAATCAAAGGTAGGCAGATGGGCAGGCATCGATACCTCTTTAAAGCCGATAGATATAGAAACATGTGCCCAGTACCTGATAGCTGGATTGAACATAGACCAGCACCACTGCGAATTTTACATAGGTAATGAAATTGCACCGGGCGGCTATATATGGGTCTTTCCGAAAGGCGGTGGAAAAGCCAATGTAGGGATCGGGATTCTCGGGAGCAAGACTGGAAAATTCAAACCAAGACCTGTAGACTATCTTAACAAATTTCTGGAAACGAAATTTCCCGATGCCAGGATAGTCGAGATGGTTTTCGGAGGAGTTCCGGTTTCTGGGAGCATTGAGAAAACTTCCACTAACGGACTTATGCTGATCGGAGACGCTGCCCGCCAATCCGACCCTATCACAGGCGGCGGAATTCTTAACGCAATGGATGCCGGAAAGATGGCAGGAGAAGCTGCATATACAGCTATATCCGCAGGCGATGTCTCCCTAGAAAAACTCGAAGAACTTTATGAGAAACCATGGAGAGCAACCCTGGGTCACGAAATAGACATGAGCCTCATCGTAAAGAATTGCTTTATCAATCTAAGCGACGAGGACCTCAATTCGCTTGCGTATTCCCTGAAAAATGTAAAATTCGAGAGAATGAGCCTTCTTGACCTGTTACAGGCCCTCTTTAAAGCCAATAAAAAACTTCTCTGGGACCTTCGAGTACTTTTCAAAGACGCCGCAAAAGAAGTGGTAAAGAATAAGCTGAACGCAGACTAAATGTAATATAGAGTAAGATGTAACGCCTGGAAGCCCAGGCACTTTCTTCCATTTATTAGACTTCTTTTTTTAGGAACACCGAAGCAGAATCCCCGCATATTCAAACGTGGGATGAATGCGCAATCTATCTCAGCATCACGCTTTTAACTCTGATGAGATATTTGTTTATAATCCCAGAAATTTGAGTAAATTAGCTCTCCTGAGAGCGTTGAAAATATAACCTTTTTCCAGAGATTACTCCGCTTGAGCGAACGAAGTGAGCGAAACGGCCCCGTCCTCCCGAGACGGGACTCGTGAAGCGAAACTTTTGTGTTCATAAATTACCCCGCTTGAGCGAACGAAGTGAGCGAAACGGTACCGTCCTCCCGAGACGGGACTCGGGTGACGGGACTCGGGTGACGGGACTCGGGTGACGGGACTCGGGTGACGGGACTCGGGTGACGGGACTCGGGTGACGGGACTCGGGTGACGGGACTCGGGTGACGGGACTCGGGTGACGGGACTCGGGTGACGGGACTCGGGTGACGGGACTCGGGTGACGGAACTCGGGCGATTACTTGCTCCAGAACTCGGGCGTAAAAAGTAGAATTACAGTATAGACTTCAAGCCTACCGATCCACATATTTGCAATAAGGACCAGTTTACCCAGAGGTGGAATAGGAGCAAAACTGCCCATTGGACCTACGACATTCAGACCTGGCCCTATATTACCAAGCGTAGCTATGGACGCAGTAAATGAAGTTATAATGTCCATGCCCAGAACCGAGAGAATCAGGGTGCTTAAGAGAAAGACAAGCAGATATATGACAACAAATGAAACAATCGAATTGACAATCTCATCGGGTACATTTTTATTGTTAAATTTAACGGCTTTTATGGCTCTCGGATGAATAGCTTTGAATAACTCCGCTCGACTGTGCCTGAGGAGAATAAGAACACGCACAACCTTCATGCCTCCACCTGTAGAACCGGCGCAGCCTCCAATAAACATCACCACTATAAGTACCATTTTGGCAGAATCGGACCAGAGATTAAAATCTGTTGTCGCAAATCCTGTACTTGTCATGATCGAAACTATCTGAAAAATGGCAAATCTGAAGGAGTTAAAAAATCCTGTGCCCATATCCCGCCAGAGCAGAATAGCAAGAATCGCGGTTGCTGAAAGGACCAGGACTGTATAGAAACGGAATTCATCGTCTTTAAAAAGAAACTTTTTGTCTATGTAAATTGCCCGATAGTGAAGCGCAAAGTTTGCACCGGCAATGAACATGAAAAAGGTTATTATGAACTCAATAAGAGGGCTATTAAAAGCTTCAACGCTCAGAGCGTAATTGGAAAAACCTCCACATGCCATTGTAGTAAAAGTATGATTAAAAGAATCATAAAGGGAGACTCCCGCAAGCAGGAGGACAATAACCTGAAGAAGGGAAATTGCAAAGTAGACTACCCAGAGAATTCTTGCAGTTTCCTTTACCCTTGGCTTTAGTTTATCCTCAGTAGGCCCAGGCGCTTCGGCCCGAAAAAGCTGGCGGCCTGCAACTCCGAGTTTGGGGAGGATAGCGATGAAAAGCACAATAATACCCATGCCACCAAGCCACTGGATCATTCCTCTCCAGAAAAGAATGCCTTTTGGATGGCTTTCTATGTCAGTAAGAATTGTTGAACCTGTAGTGGTAAATCCGGACATGGATTCAAAGATAGCGTTTAAGGGAGAAATCCCATCCAGCATGAAAGGAATTGCACCGAAAACAGCGGCTGCAAGCCAGCTCAGGGCAACGATTGCAAAACCCTCTTTGCGCATCCATTCTTCTTCAGTCTTATAAGTGAGCAGGAGAAAACCTGTAAGGGTAGTTATTAGAATCGAGACCAGGAAAGGAGTTAAACTCTCTCCGTAATAATATGCAACTCCGAGAGGGACTACCATGATCAGTCCCAGGAGCCGGAGCACACCACCAAGTGCATATAAGACAACTCTAAAATTCATGTGGGCCCTCGATTTTAAAAACTAATATACTGTTTTGAATTTTTTATATATATATATTATTTACTTAAAAAATTTCTCCACTGCCGAAACCGTGGAAGAAAGCGCAAAAACTATTACTCGGTCTCCTTCCCGAATTATGGAATCTCCTCTAGGTATGATGATGTCATCATTATGAACAATAGTGGTAACGATTGCATCTTTAGGGAACTTGACCTTGTTGAGGGCCTTTCCTATAATTTTTGAATACTTTGAAGTCGTGTACTCTATGATTTCCGCCTTTTCACCTTCCAGCATGGTAAGCTTTTCAATACCTTTTCCCATTGTAAGCTTAAGTACTTCATTTACGGTTGCTTCCCTGGGGCTGACTGCCATATCAATCCCAATCATTTCAAAAAGAGGCACATAGTCAGGGCGGTCAGCTCTTGCGATCACTTTCTTTGCCCCCATTTGCTTTGCCAGAAGCGAGCACAGAAGATTTTTTTCGTCATTGTCCGTAACTGCAAGCACGACATCCATGTCTTCGATATTCTCTTCCCTCAGAAGGTTGACGTCAGTGCCATCCCCATTTAAAATAAGAGCGTTTTCCAGCATCTCTGCCACTTCTATGCAGCGGTTCTTCCTGTACTCGATAATCTTAAGGTCGGCATTCTCATCTTTGTCTATCAATTTGGCAAGATAAAAACCCACAATACCGCAGCCTATCAGGAGAATTCTATTTCTGTGAGGTTCTACGTTCCCAAAGACACGGCCAAGTTCTTCCAGAGCTCTGGGCTTGCCTACAACTACCATATGGTCGTTTGCCTTAATTAGATCATTTCCATGAGGAATAATTATTTCATGTTCTCGAAAAATCGCACTGACAATGCAGCAATCATCAAGCATGAGATCCTGGATTTGCTTTCCTACAAGTTTGTTGTCAGGACGGATGGCAAATTCCATCATCTGAACTTTTCCTCCGGCAAAGACCTCCGTATCTATAGCTGACGGGCTCGAAAGGACCTCGGCAACCTCCGAGGCGAGCGCAAGTTCAGGACAGATCATTGTATCGACTCCAACCTGAGACCTTGAAGTTACAGGCACATCGATATAATCAGGGTTGCTAACCCTTGCAATTGTCTTTGTTTCTTTCCATCCTGGATGAGACCTTATGATCAGTTTTGCAGTCATACAGGCAACAATATTGACTTCATCAACACCTGTGACAGCAACCAGAATATCCGCATCGTGAATTATATTGGCAAGAATATCAGCGTTTGCACCATTTCCCTCCAGAACCTGTACATCGAGTTCATCGGCCCTTCGTGCGACATCCTCATCTTTTTCGACAACAATTACATCGTGTGTGGCGGAAAGAAACTTTGCAATATGATATCCAACCTCGCCTGCCCCTATCACTATTGCTTTCATAAGGTTCCCTCGAAAAAAAAGTTTGATTCCAGATAAATTAACCTGCTTACTTAAGTATTCTTTGGAAAAGGGAACTTAAAAGGGCATATTCTAAGGAATACTCTTTATGTAGAGGAATAGCTTAAGGTTCAGAGCGTTTAAGATGTGTATTTTATTTTACACCTTAACTATGTACTCATTTGACATGAAAGTTCTTTCAAGTACTTTCATTTCTTTGTGCCTGTGATTAGAAGAATTTCATATTATCGATTGAAATTGATTTTTATAAAGTTTTATTACAAGTTAAATTCAGAATTCAAGCTCAAGCCCTACAGGACAGTGGTCCGACCCCATTATTTCACTGTAAATCGAGGAGGATTTTACGTTTTCTCTCAGATTTTCGCTTATGAAAAAATAGTCCAGGCGCCACCCTACATTTCTTTTACGTGCGCCTGTTCTCATTGACCACCAGGAATAGTTTCCACCTTCGCGATTAAACATTCGAAAGGTGTCAAGATAGCCAGCAGCAAGGAATTTATCCATCCATGCCCGCTCTTCAGGAAGAAAACCGGATATCATTTCATTTTGCCTGGGACGGGCAAGATCGAGCTCTTTGTGAGCGGTATTTACATCCCCGCAAATGACAAGTCTTTTGCCTTCAGTTTTGAGGGCATTTGCGTAATCTAAAAAAGCTTCGTAAAAATTCATTTTATATTCCAGGCGTTCCAGAGAGGCTTTGCCATTGGGAAAATAGATATTCATTAAGATAAAGTCCTCAAAATCGGCCCGCAGAAAGCGGCCTTCTCTATCAAATTTTTCGATTCCCATGCCAGTTTCGAGCTTCAGGGGCTTTTTCCTGGAGAAGAGCCCAACCCCGCTGTAGCCGTTCTGTTCTGCTGAGACAAAATAATTGTGGTAGCCTGGAATGTTCTTTGCTTCTCTCGGGAGTTTATCAGGAGAAACTTTAGTTTCCTGAATGCAGACAATATCAAATTTCTGTTCCAGCAAAAGCTCAAGAAAGCCTTTTTTCATTGCAGCCCGAAGGCCGTTTACATTCCAGGAAATGAGATTATATTGACCAGACATTTTTTATCCCTAGCGATTTTTTGGAATTTTGCATTACAATAAAGGACCCGGAGAAACAGAATTTAAGCCGTTAAACTGAATTAAGTAAACAAAATTAAACTGGAAATAATTCAGAGTTTTAGTAAATAAATGCTCCCTATTCTATGCAAAAAGCCTGCTTTGAGGATCTCAAATCAGCTTTTAAAATCTCCAATCTGATACCCACTTTTTGCAACCTGCTTTTTGTAGCTACTTTTTCAGTTTATAATTGAGTCGATATAATTGAGTCGATCCCAAAACTCCAGATTGTTTATACTCTCATTTTTAAGTTTCCTTTCCTCTTTCGGAGTAATTATATGTTGAGTAATTATATATTAAAGAAAATAAAAGTACAATTGCTAATTTCCTGTAATTTGCTTCACACGCCATTGTCCGACTGACTTAAGGCTAAATTTGAAGATATGGGGGAAATTTTAGAAGAAAAACCGGTTGGGGAGCCGTGATGTTATGGATCTTAATGAAAAGATAGACATGATAGGGCGTTTATATCTTGGGCTTGAACAAATAGAAGACTGTGAGGAATTCTCATCTTTGATTCCCGAGGTTCGAACAAATTTTGTTTATGCCTCAAAAGAATCAGCCACTCCTGAAGATGTTCTTGCAGTCGATGGGAGGATTTCGGTAGTTGATGGGTTTCCGAAAGCTATAGGAAGAATAAAATTCGGGGCTTCTGGCTTTATGGCTCATCTTCTGCTAGAAATCCAGAAAAAAGATTCTGAGATCAGGTCTATTATAGATTTTGCAAATAACCCGAAGATTGCCGAGTTTTTGAAAGATTACTGTAAAGAAAAGGAATGGAATTTTTCAGTTGTAGACCGGCGCTTTGAACCTGATAATATGAAGGATACAGAAGGGGAGGCTATCTCATGGATGGTCGAAGAGGCTATTCGGGCTGCAGGGGGAAAAATACCCAGGATCTTTTACGAGACAGGTGCAGTTGGAAAAGAGCCGGTGAGTATTCTTCTAGGAAAAGACCCGCTAGAGGTTGCAGAACAGATCTGCGAGCTTGCCAGAAACTACCATGAATCAGGGCAAAGAACGAGATAAAAAGAAAAGGCCATATTTGAAAAACAGGAAATGGTACCGAAAGTGGGGAGGAGCGGGGAAAGGGTCATAGAAGCCCTCTCCTCCCATGGAGTAATGAAGAAAACCAGTTTTTCGGCTCTTCAATATTAACCGGCATCAGGAGGTTGGGATTGCCGAGTTCGAAATCCATTTTGAGATGCGCGGTTTGTTCGCATTTACACAATATTAAATAGTATTTTTGAATATTTAAAATTATGTGCTGTGTTAGTATACCTCATGATAGCACGCCACAATTAATTTAATATTTTGAAAAACCATCGTTTTTCTAGAGAGTGTATAGTTGCCAGCTATAAGAGTCCTCATAAGTACGATTAAAGAAGCGGTCTTAAAATAGAAAACAAAAGTGTGAACACAAAATGAAAAAAAAGAGGGATATAAATCAAATATCTCATATGAAAAGCAGAAAAAGAGATAAGTATTGGCTCTTTTCAAATAGGCTTAAACATCTCCCGAGTTTCCAAGCTCAAGCGTCCTTCCTGCTCCGTCAACGATTGTCTTTTTTCCGTCCACGTCGATGAACCTTACTGAGACATTTCCATCCTTGTCGTATTTTGTCCAGACCGTGGTATTCTTATCTTCGGACCACATGTACTCGAATCTGGAAGTATTTCCTTTAGTACCGGTTTCTACACAAGCTCTACAGAGAGTTTTGTTTTCAAATTTTTCGGTTCCGGTAATTGTCAAATTCAGGATTTTTCCGGTAGCCGGATCTTTGACCTGAAGCTGAGAACCTACAGGGCACGAGCTGCCATTACCTGACTCCGGAAAACTGACATTTATTTCAGTCTCATTATTTGAAACCGATAATTTTGTTCCCTCTTTAAAGATACAGCCAAAGCTGAGAAATGCTGCAAGAATGAGCAAGATAACTAAAACTCGTTTTTTTGACAAAATCTACCACCTTAATTCGTGAATTTCAATTAAAATATTCAGGGCTTTTCACTCCATTAAATGCCTTTCATTTAAATTCCAAACTATACTTTAGAATACATTGAACAAATATAGGACTTACGCACTTGAGGAACAAAATCAATTACGACAAAGACTGTGGATTAAAGTAAAGTTTTAGACAGTTTACGGTCTAATGCTGTTGATTTTACGGTTTAATGCTGTTGATTTTACGGTCTAATGCTGTTGACTCTTCAGTTCAACTGCATAAGTCCCAAAATATTATCCACTGTAAAATAAAGTCTCGGATTCAAATTTCAAGAGATATATTTAGAATACATTGAATAAATCTGGGTAACACTTATTTTTATACAGAGTTCTTGCTATCCTGCGCATGATAACATATCCCATATCAAGCGTTCTAGTTGATATTGCAGTTCAAGATAACACTCATTTTTTAATTAAGAATAAAAAGTAATATATTTTAAAATAAGAATATATATCTTTTAAAGCAAGAATGGAAGATATGCCTTTATCGTATCATAAATGGGAGTGGATAGAACGGACGGAAGTCATTTCAAAAGAATTCTGATTGCAACCGATGGCTCGGAAAATGCAGAAAGAGCGGCTTCTTATGGAATTAATCTCGCAAAAGCAGCAGGTGCTGAAGTAGACGTTCTTTATGTAATTTCGACTCAGCACGCAGTAACTACACGAACGGTCAAGGGCTGGAGCGAAGGATTGGAAGAATATCTTACGGATAAGGGGAGAGCTGCAATTAACTATGTCGAAAAACTGGGAAAAGAAGCCGGGCTTGAAGTTAAGCCCGCGTTCCTGAAAGGCATTCCTGCTGATAAGATCCTTGAATATGCTCAGGAAAACAATATTGACCTAATAATAATGGGCACACAGGGTCTGACAGGCATCAAAAAATTCCTTATTGGTAGTGTTGCAGAAAAGGTTGTAAGGCATTCAAGGATTCCAGTAATGGTTATTCGGTAAATGCAGGCCTTATGGGCCTGCTAATTCTTATTTACGATGTCGGAAATTATTTCTTAGATTTATTCTTAGATTTGCTTTAGAGCTATTTGCTTTAGGGCTTGTTCGTATATTTGTTCTTTATTGTTCTTAGGTTACAGCTTCAATCTTCAAAGATTCCTGAACCTTTAAACACGTCTTTTGCTTCTTCAAGGCTCAGGTCTTCAGGGGGCACGATAATATCGGATTTCAGAAGCTCTTCCGCTTCAATCGGCTCCCCTTTTTCCTTTATTTTGGAGATCAATCTGGCAAGTTCGCTTCGGAACTCCTCGACTTTTCCTTCCTCAACAAGAACCACAATCCGGTTATCAATCTGGTTCAGTTCATCACAGAGAGCTTCAGGTGCCCTGTACTGGCCTTCACCCATAATCCTGATTATCAACTTCAGACCTCCTTTCGTTCTTCCGTGCCTTCTTCTCCGGTTTTTGCTTTTTCAGGCCCTTTTCCGGACTCGGACTTAAGTCTGGCAAGTTCGGATTCTACATTACTCTGGGCACTGATTTTTGCAAGTTCCCTATCAATTTCGTCCCTGCCGCCTGTAAGGTCTTCGAGTGTGCCAGCTTCCATAAGCTCGTCAATTGCCTCAGCCCGCGCTTTCATTTCTTCGGTTTTATTTTCGGCCCTTTCGAGCGCAAGGCCCACATCTGCCATTTCTTCGCTGATACCGGTAACAGATTCGTTTATTTTCACCTGGGCCTCAGCAGCTGAGTACTGGGCTTTAATTGACTCTTTCCGGGTCCTGAAAATCTCCACTTTCGTTGAAAGGCGCTTTTCCGAGGCTATCAATTTTTCCTGCTGCTTTTCAAGATCTGAAACTTCCCTGTCGATTCCCTCGATCTGTTGCGCAAGGGCTGCTTTTCTCTCAAGGGCCAGCCTTGCAAGATCCTCCCTACTAGCAGCAACTGCATCTCTTGCCTGCCCTTCAAGCTTGTCTATATTTTGAACCAGTTTTGCACGCTGGAGTTCAAGGCGCTTTTTTGAACTTGTAACTTCCGCAACTCCTCTTTTCACGTTCTGAAGCAGTTCAAGTTGCCTCTCATAGGAATAGTCCAGTGTTTCCCTAGGGTCTTCCATCTTGTTAAGCACTGTATTCATCTTCGATTTAAATACTGTTTCCATCCTTTTGAATAATCCCATGTACTTTCCCCTTTGCTTTTTTTAAAGATCTCAAGTCGAATAGATTTGCAGTTTCTGTGCTTTCTTTATTATTTCTGACAAATTTTTTCCGACACCTAATCCGGTATTTCTGTTATTTTTGTATATTTGTTTTTTATCTATTTTTCGTTGGAGTAATATAATTAGCTTACCTATATTCCTATCTGTGAACTACCACTCAGCAGCAGATTAGAGACAATAATTGAGGTTGCTAAAACCATTAACAGTATTGTACAGTTAATAAAAAGAAATGCTAGAGGGCATCGAAACATTAAGTATTTTATTACTATAATATAGATAAAATTCAGAAAGTTAGAGTTCAAACTACCCATATGAAATGACGAAGAGCCAAAATTCTCTGAACCCTGTTATGAATTACCGATCAAGTCTCCAATATTTTTATCTTTTTTCTTTAAATGCACATATTTTAGTTCATTTCTGTTTTAAATATATCATTAAAAATTTCTAATTTAAACTATATATTGTTACCAAAATAAATTGAAGTATTAATTTTTAAGATATTATTACAGAATAATGTTAATGCTTAAATAGTAAATCGCCATTATAATTCCTACTAAAAAAGTTCATATTCCTTCTGAAACTTCAAAAAGTATTGATATTTTGCAAAGAAGGAATATGTTAAGTTATAAATAAAAACGCTATGGGAGACACTCTATAAATATAATACTCTTCGGAAAAGGAGTACAGAAAAGCTGTAGATGTCGCCAGGGAATAAGGAGACTAAACAAAAATAAAGGGGAAATAAAATGGAAACTGAAAACAAAGCTGGATACATTACCGAACTTCCTATTGAAATTCAAAAAATATTTAAAAATCTGGATTTTCCTATAGAAAAGAACGGGATTATTGAACAAGCAAGAAAAAGTAAAGCAATTCCGGATATACTGCGGGAACTTGGCATGCTTCCTGACAAAAAGTACAATAGCGCTGAAGATATTGCAGAAGAACTTCATAAAACTTACATGGGGGTCCCAGTCTAAAAAAAGTAAGTAATTTTCTCATTTGTTTTAATATTCTGCCGCAAATGCGGCAGATCTATTTTCAATGATCTCGTTCCTGATTTTATAAAGTGCTCTATAATTAAATTTTCCCGATATTTTTTACTCTCTTTACATAATGTCCTTAAGGGCTTCAGAAGCTGTATAAACGCTTCCAACTCCAAAAATATACTGAGTTATTCTTATTGCCTGCATTACTTCTTCTTTTGTCGCCCCTTCCTGCATAGCCTGAACTGCAAGGAATTTTACTCCGTTTACCGCACCATTAGCTGCATCCAGGGACATTGCAAGCAGCAATTTGTACTTGAGAGGTATTCCGTCCTCCACGAAAGCAAGTTCGCGTGTATTTTCAAGCAGGGCAAATAATTGAGGGTCCTGGTCCACAATAACCTGTAATGGATTTTCTGTCAATGTACCATCTCCGTTTCTCTTGAAGGAATCTTGATTTTATTGCCTATTCCATTTATTAAATCCGTTTTTTTAATTATTATACTCATCAATTAATTTAAAGTCCTTCCTTCTAACTTTTGACGATAAAAAATATGTTTTTCAGACATAAGGGTCCCGCAGCGCATTATTGACTCTGAAAGAGTTGCCAAATTTCTTTTGAAAATATATCTGAAAACTTCCCTCCACGCCCGCATGCTCACGAAGTGAGCAGATATCGGGCGGTCGCTTGAAAAAAAGAAGAAAAGAAGAATATGTAGCTGCCATAAAAAGCTCGTTATAGCTGGCACATTGTTAGCAGCAACTATGAGAGCAAGTCTGGATCATAGTCTATGAGCTGATCCCAAAACTCAAAATTGCTTCTCTGAATCCTGTATTCCGAATAATCAATCAAGTTTCTGATCATGAAAACAATTCTGAAAATTCTTGATGATTAAGAACTAAATGGCTTTTGGGATAGGCTCAATATATAACTACAATAAAAGAAATTAAAAAAGCGAAATAGTTCTGGGATAAAAAATTGTACTCATTAGTTATTGAAATATTCCCTAATATCTAAATTCTCACATATAATATTATACTAATTATTATTTTTATTCTTTATTATATTTTCAACTATTTCAATCGCTAAATTAGTTTGTTTTATTTCTATTTTAATTTGTTCTTTTTCATACGAATCTTGAGAATTTGAAGAATTCAAACGATTCATTGTATGCTTCAACGTGAGTAGTAATTTATTATCTATTAAGGCTGGAAACATATTGAAAAATTCTTCCATGATCTTTTTATCAGGAATAATTAAAGCTATTACTAGTAATCTATTTTCTGTATTCAACTGCGGTAACATTCTTCGACTAATAACTGTACCATCTTTTTCGCCCAATTTAATTAATTCTTCTTCTACTAGATACAATAATTGCTCTGCTTCAACTCTGGTCTGTTTCTTACCCATTCCAAAATTTGTGACAAATTCGACATATAATTTTGTAAAGTCCTCGTTTAATTTTTTTATGTTATGAGAAGGCATAGTAGCATTGTTTATCCATGGTCCTTTAGGAATATTATTTGGCAAATTAAGACCAAGAACTTTAGCTATCATTTTCGCAAGTGTTTCCCATCCATTTTTATCATAAATATCAACAATTTTTTCCATATCAATTTTACAATACAAATCTTTATCCCGAATGTGTTTTATATCATTATATGAAGTCTGCGCTAAAACGGTAATGATAGATTTATTCCCACTTAGTTCAATCCCAACCATAGGACGTTGAATACTTACGGGTGTAGCTATATATAATACACACTTTGACTTACTACTAGCTTCGTAGACAAACTGAAATAGAGGTATTCTATCTTCTGGCCTGCTACAATATATTTTTAATGAGGGCCAAATATTTAATAACCATTTATTAATATTATTAACTAGCTCTTGATCAAAATGTGCATGCGATATAAAAATATCAATATTTTTAGAAGATTTTAATGAATTGGATATCGTAAGTCGGTCGTCATATGCCTTTACATGGCACACGTATTTAATTGATTCACCTATATCTCTGTTTGAAGGTATACGAATTAATTTCCCCTTTGGGTTTTTAGTTTCAATTACATATTTTTTATCATGAATATCAATAAAATTGGCAAATGTTAAATAATTTATTTTTATATTGCTTTCACCAATTATCTGTAAGACATGTGACATTTCATCTAATGTAATGTTACTTGCTGGCTGAGAATTCACTATTTTTGATAACAAAATATTGTTATACAAATCTAATACAAAAATAGCACATTTGGATTCTCTACATAGTCTAAAAGCAGTATTTAAACCCGATATAGGTAAATCCTCATGTTGAATAATATGTATACCATTGATTTCTTGAGATATAGGGAATAAATTTAGATACATATTCTGCCATAATGGGTCATCAAAGTCATCAAAAACAACTGGAAGGACATGCATTACAGCAGGAAGTGAAGGAGGAACTGCATCAATTGAAATAATTATGCTTGCGTGGGTATCATCATTTAATTGTGAACGAATTTGCGATGTCGAATGTTTTATCACAACTGCGGGTATAATAGAATGATTATAACGAATTAGTTCAATCGAACCAGTATTTTTTTTTGAATATGTGATTTTATCTTTAAAATTTACCTTCCCGGTTCGTAGGTCTTCGTAATCCGGATAATAATAAGGATCACGGTATTTATTACCTTCAGATAAAGCAATCTTTGCCTCAAAAAATTCAGGGTCAGTTTTAATTGCCATCATCATACATTGAAAAAAATCCTCTTGATTTTCTTTTTTAAAACTTTTACTAAAAAAAATATTTTTTAAATTAAAACCATTTCTTTGATTATTTACCACGTTTATGTATCTACTCAGAATCCCTAACCAATAGTATTTTAAAGCCTCGTATTCCTTTGTTGAACGATCAGATAGGATCAGTTTCCTAGATTTTAAAAAAAATTGCAGTGAATCTTTTTTTAACACAGGTTTAGAAATATCTCCATTATAAACAGGATAGCTAAAAGCTTTATCAATAGTAGTTAAAATATCTTTAATTTCCTTATTCATATCTAACACCTTTATTTCTTGGGTGAATACTTAAGTAGGATATGCTGAAGATATCATTTTTATATACTCTTAGAACGTCGAAAGATATTGATTATAACCTGAAAGCAGATGAGACATGTCAGATGCAAATCTAGGCAGATTTAGCCTATATGCTTTTAGAGAGTTTTTTGATCTAAACAACTAAACCTTTTTTGACGGGATATGCAAAAATATCCACTTTTACTGAGGGTGCCCAAAATATAACACAAAGTCTTCAATTATGTTTTTGTGTCTTGGTAACCTTGCTTTCTATTTGGAGATGATAATTAAAGGACTTCTGCACTGGGGTAAAAAATCAAAATCTATTAAATGGTTGCAAACAATATAGCGCAGTGCATGAAAGAAATTTTGCATCTATTCTATTTACTGTTATTTTTATTGGAAAATATGTAGATATATTTCAAATAATAAAATTACATCATTATATATAATTAATTAATGCAGTTGCCAAAAGGCCATCAGACATATCTCCAAATATTCGTCTTACGATATAAAAACAGATTTTTATCTGTATTTGAACATATAATTATTTATAACCTCGAGATCTTCCATAATAGTTTAATTCCTTTTTTTTGGTTAAGTGTGAATCCAAAAAATCGTTATATTTTTAAAAAATATGATGACTTTAAAAAGAGAAGAAGACCGATATATGTTAAAGAAGTTCAATCAAGTTGTAAGTTGATGGAGAAAAATCAATGGTGAGGGTTTGTCTATCATCTATAATGGTGAGGGTTTGTCTATCATCTATTTTCCTGAGTTTAATACCTCTACACTGCTAGGCTTATCCTCAACCCTTCGGTTACAAACCCTGATGAATGAGCTACAGAAATAAAAAGTTAAATTTGGGATAAACCACATCCACATATTCAGTTAGACAATCAAATAGTTTCAAAAAAGAAAAAATAAAAAATTAGGCGTAAGGGTCCCTTAACGCCTTATTAACCCCAAAATTCCTGCGTTCCTCGAGCGTCTTCCGATTCTTATCGATCTTCTCCTTCGCAAGCTTCATGACGAGCCCAAGACCGGGCTTGACCTCTTCGATGGGCTTTGTCTCGAACAATCCCTCAGCGACTGCTTTAGACCAGATCTCGTTCCCTACCTTTGTGCGAATGAAGACTGTAGACCAGCCATCCGGGCTTCCAACCGAGCCGGTAGATATGTCAGCGAGATTAGATACATAATCGAGGCAGACATGGCAGCCTGGCTGCTCGTACTTATGCGTCTCCTTGAGAGGGACGGTAGTGACATTTCCGCGCTCGGTGTGGACAAAGAATTTTCCCTTCCCAAACTCCATCTTCTTCACGGAACTGAGGCTCTGGTTTGCGTGATCTTCAACAAGGGCCTGTATGGAATCATATGGAAAGTTCACCATGCAGAAGAGCCCTACTGTGAAAGCGATCTTGCCCGGGACATCCCTCATGTTGATGGGATAGAGCTGAGCCTTCCTGACCGCCTGCATCTGGCAGCAAACACCGGTAATCCCAACCTTGTCGAGACCAAATGACCGTGTTGCCTCCTTGAGCCAGGAGATCTGGGGGCTGATGTTGTATTTCGCCCTCTGTGCCTTGAGGATGTCCTCACGGCTCATCGCAACAAACGGTCTGGGCTTCCATGGCAGGTCACCCTTGCCTGCCACAATAGCCCCGTCGATGATCCCCTGCTCAAGTGCATAAACCATGAGAGTGGTGGCTATGCCGCCGTCCTGTGCTTTCTTGAGGATCTCCTTGTCCGTGCTACGTGCCGAGACGCATGTCAGGTATTTACCGAGATACGGATCTTCAATCATCCTTCTCACCTTCCTTAAGCGCTCCAGCAATTATCTCGCTGATTGCTTCGAATTCAGAAATCACATCAGAGTTGAAGAACGACCTCGGACAGGCGCCATAGCAGGAGCCGCACTTGATGCAGAGGTTAAGGTCCCCCTGCGGCTTCCCGAACTCGTGCGTTATCGCCCTCACCGGGCAGGATGCAGCGCAAATGCCACAGCCTATGCAGAGTCCCTGGTTAATCACGTCGTTCATCAGGTCACAGAAGCATCCGGTCGTGCCGCGCTTCGCAAGGTCCATGAGAGGCTTTAAGTACCTGCCTGCAAGGGCCTTCTGTTCCTCGTTTCCTTCAAGGAGCAGGTACGCCATGACAGCGACGTTCCTTATAAGCTCCGGGCTTGGAGGGCATCCTGGAATGTAAACATCCACGTCAATTAGATCTCCGATAGGGAGGTAAGACTCGTGCTGAGGCTGATTATGCTGCCCGCCACGGCTGAAACGGGTGATGTTACCATAGCTCGCGCAGGAGCCGAGGGCCACAACGATCCTGGACTTCTTCCGTGTCTCCTTTATATCCTCCACAGATTCACGGTCCTGGATGCAGACCGATCCCTCGACGATTGCCACGTCCATCTCCGGGATATGCCGAACGTCGGTAAGAGTGAGGCCGTAGACGAGGTCGGCATAGTCGTCCAGGATTTTAAGAAAACCCTGATAGTTATCGGCCACGGACACGAGGCAGCCGGTACAGCCGCTCAAGTGTACATGCCCGAGCTTGATCTTGTTTGCCACTGGTTTCGCCTCCTTTGTAGCTTCCACCTTCTTAAGCAGTTCCATAATTCATCCCGATTCCCTTCAGTATCTCGGATTACAGTATATCGGATTACAGTATATCGGATTATAGTATCCCGGATTTCAGTATCCCGGATTTCAGTATCCCGGATTTCAGTATCCCGGATTTCAGTATCCCGGATTTCAGTATCCCGGATACAGTGTCTGAAATGGCTCTCTGTACTTCGTATCCGTATGACCATCTTGAGGTTGACCATCTCAAGGGCAGAAATGTATTTCTTCTGGTATGGCAAGGACCTGGATCAGGATACCGTTCTTAATATACTGGATCGGTTCGGTCAGACCCAGAGTGGACATTCTTGTAACCCCCCAAGAAGAGTTCGTTAACGGTGAGCCACCTGAGCTTGCGAGTCCCCCAAAAATCCGCAAGTTTTATTCCCTTCACCACTGCATGAGCTTCTGGGCGACTACCCTATTCTCCTCGTTCACCACTATCATATGGGTTGCACACGAGACGCACGGGTCATAGGCGCGGATAACCATCTCGGCGATCTGCCAGGGTGCTCCAGTCAGAGCGCGGCTGCAGGTAGGGAAGTTCCAGGTAGTGGGTACAAGCATCTCGTACCGCAGCACCCTCCCATCCTTCACCCGTGCGATGTGGACATCGGTACCGCGTGGCGCTTCGTTTGCTGCCCAGCCCATAGATCCGTTTCCCAGAGGGATATTGTCAGCAAGAACCTTGCCCGAAGTATCCAGGTTGTCAAGGCAGTTGAGGATGGTGTAACAGCAATCGGTGTACTCCATCTGCCTGGCGATGTGCTGGGCGAAGGTGCCTTTCTCGGTAAAGTGCTTGAAGGTAGCAAGCCTTGCTCTCGGGCCGACCTCAACTGGCTGGCCGTCGTAGGTCGGAACAGTATTGCAGGCCTCCATCCGAGGATTGACTCTGGTGCCAACCTTCGTGGTGCCGCCAATCGGATAGCTCGGGTCCTCAAGATCGATGGTTTCCTCACCCATGTACCAGTCCCATGGTCGAGTCTCCTTCCATCGGGTAAAATCCCACATGGGCTTCTCGTCCAAACTGGATGAGCCGTACATTGGGGCTGTGGCCATGACCCCCTGGTTGTGGTATCCAAGCGTCCTGGGAAGCGGGATCTGCTTGCCTGCAACCTCGACAAACTCCCGGTCCTGCATGTTTCTGATTACATTAAGCATGAACTCCATCTGCTCGTGGGCAAGGACAAGACCTTCTTTCGCCAGGTCGGCAATCTTCTGCTTTGCCCTGGGACTTACGTTACGGTACATCCCGCCAACCCTCGGGTTTGAAGGGTGGATAGCCTCTCCGCCTGCGACGGCTCCAATGGTCTGTGCAATCTCGCGGATGCGGAAGATCCTCGTTGCAATGCTCCTTAAAGGCTGCTCCTTAGAAAACGGGTTGATCTTCGTTTCCGTACCCGGGATGTAAAAGTCCGGGAGGATCAGGATATTGTGCAGGGCATGGCTGTGAAGGCGGTTTGCTGCATGCAGAATGAACCGCAGGAGTTTTGCGTCCGTGGGGATCTCGCAGCCAATCGCAGCCTCCATGGCCTCAATACCCGCCAGGGTGTGGGCAATAGGACAGATACCACAGACCCGAGAGGCAATCTTTGGGACCTGATCCATTGTCTTACCTATTGCGAGCTTTTCAATACCCCTGACTGGGGTAATGGAGAGCCAGTCTCCTCGCTCGACAATACCCTCATTATTCACTTTCAGGGTGAGCTTGGAGTGGCCTTCGTGTCTTGTGGTTGGAGAGATCTCTATGACTTTTGTCAATGGTATACCTCGTTTTCTGTTCGGTGTTCTTCAGGCTGTACCGCAGTTGAGGCACTTTCTGTGAGATTATTCTAAAATAGTTTCCTATACACCCTGGACATAAAGTACGTTAACCCCCCTTATTTCTCCATTGCACAGCTATCGTTTTCGATTAGAATACAAAAAATTTTGATCGATTTAAAAATCACAAAGCCCGGTATTCCTAAAACAATATTTAGATCAGTCCTGAACTCCTGATTCATCGGAACTCCTGATTCATCGGAAACTCCTGACTCATCGAACTTTCTACGTGAAAAAGTTGAGCTTAAAGGAGTGATATACCTGGTACGTTGAGGAATGAATCTGAGATCTTCAGGAAATGAGCAAGGCTCAGAACGTCGATGAACTATACCCCCCGCGTCTAAATTTAGACATGAACCGCAGATTTACCTTAAGGATTTCTTAGTGCTGTGCCTACAAGTATTTCGTTTCCAAATTATATCCATAAAATATTATATTGACTTCTATATAATAACGTTGTGCCTCGCATAAGTAGCCTGCCAGACAGCTCTATTTTTCTGGCTATACAACCATAAGCTGATTTCTAGCTTAAGCTACCAAATTGTCTGTTTTCGCCATTTGGCGTATATTTCAAAGCATCCGAACTTGAATCGTCCTCATATCGTAAAAATCAAACTAGTTTCTGTAATTGATAAAGATTAATTATTTATAAACGGCCAATTGTTATTTACTTATTAATATATAATTAGTTTTATTCAATGAAACCAATTTTATTCACCAGATTCAAATGATCTAATTTTTTTGGGGGTAAAGAAGGAAAGTGATATTGAGAATTCCTCTGCTAATCCTATGCTTAGCTCTTTCTCTTGGATTAACGCAAGCGCAGACTGGTATGACTGGAAGTATGACCGGAAATATTACTGAGAATATAATGATCAATGATATGGGTAACGTAACCGGAAGTATAAGTGGAACCATGATTTGCAACATGACTGGAATGACTGGAATGCAAAATATGACCGGAAATATGAGAAATATGCCAATGATTGGAATCATAACCGGAAACATAACCGGGGGTCATATAACCACAATGCAGAATATGACCGGAAATATGGAGAATATTCCAATGACTGGAAACATAACCGGAAACATAACAGTGTATATGAAGAATATGACAGAAATGCAGAAAATGAAAAATGCAGAAAATGAAAAATGCAGAAAATGAAAAATGCAGAAAATGAAAAATGCAGAAAATGAAAAATGCAGAAAATGAAAAATGCAGAAAATGAAAAATGCAGAAAATGAAAAATGCAGAAAATGACAAAAATATGGAATGTGACAAGAACAGAGAAAACTCATAACTAATCTGTTGCTCGTGCCTAAAAGAATAAAATTCCAAATATGTTATGCGGAAGATCACGGTTTAGATATGAGAATGGGGTTCTTCGTCATTCCCAATGGATAAAATGATTTTCAATTCAAGACAGCATTGGTTTTTGTGGAGACATTACGAGGACATCCACACAAAACAACGAAGAGACAGAAATAACTCGTGAGCTTAAACTTAAGAACACAATTCGGTGTCAATAGAAAAGGCTATGTATCCAAAAACGCGGAACTAAGGATATAATTATTTTCGACCCATATGAAACAGCGAAGAGACACATCTTAAGTGCAATAAGCAAAATATAATATGGAGAATATGGTGGGTATTCAGCATAGCAGTTCCAGGGAAAAGGACTTTGTGGAAGTTCTCGGATTAAGGGAGGAGATCGAGAAAATCCAGTCAACAATTGCTGATTTTGAGACGGGAAAAAAGCTGAATATAGCCATTGTAGCCGAACCTCTTAAAGGAAAAACTACCCTGAGCGACAAAATAGAGAGAATAAATTTAAACAGGGCAGCAAAAATCACTTTTTCTAAAATTGTACAGAATAAAAACGAAATTTCCCTCCCGGATGATACAAAAAAAATTGTAATTCTTGATAACTGTCATTTCCTGTATATGAGAAAGCCAGGTGGTTTTGATATCTTTTATGAGTTTTTGGATATGATTAGTTTTCAGAACAGGATATTTATCACTACCTGGAACACTAATTCCTGGAAATTCTTAAACGAAGCTTTCGGGCTTGGAAAATATTTTCCAGTACAGATCTTCATCCCTGCTTTTGAAAAGGAAAATCTCAGACTTTTTATTCTCAACAGATATGAAAAAGATGAGATAAAATTTGCTAAAGACGAAGAATCCGAAGAAGAACCCTTCTTCTATATAATGAAATATCCTTTAGAGCTAGCATTATTGGGCAAAAAAATTTTCATTCTTGTTCCTAAAATAAATATATCTTATCTCAAGAATCGCCTTCTGAAAAAACAAAAAATAGAAGCTGCTGAAGACCAGGTATTTGAAAAGCTTTACCTGGAATCAAAAGGCAACCCCGGAATTGCTTTGAGAATCTGGGAGCTTGGTCTTGACTATCCTGTTATGAAGCCTAAAAATATAGGCCAATTTTCGTATGAAGTAGACCTTGAATATGAAGAGGCTTTTACTTTGAGCCTTATTCTTTCTTATCAGGGCCTTACAAAATCTGAAATCACCGAAATAATGGGCCCCATGTCGAGCGTGGACAAAATTCTCTACCAGCTCTTAAGCCAGGAACTTATTTTAAAAGATGAAAATGACTCATATCGTGTCAGGCCTGAAGCCTTGAGCAGTGTTACTACATATATGGAAAAACTGAGGCTGGTGTGGTAAGTGGTAGACGGGAACACAAGCAGGGAGCAATTATTAGAAATTTTCAGGTCAGTTGATACGCAAACCCTCATAACTATGGCTCTTATTTTTTTAATTGCATATGTTCTTGGAAGGATCATTACCATTCTCTTATTAAAACTTTCAGAAAAATTGAGCCACACTGGCAGAATAAAAGTAGAAGTAGTTATTCCGATCATAAAATTTGTAATCTACCTCATAGCTTTTTATTTCATCTTTAGAGAAATATTCAAAATTTTCGGACCGGAGATCTTTCTCCTTGCGGGACTTCTGGGTGCAGCCATTGGATTTGGGCTTAAAGATCTTTTTTCAGATATTGTTGGAGGGCTGGTAATTACATTTGAAAAACCTTATCAGATAGGGGATAAGATTTCAATCGGGAATTATTTTGGAGAAGTTACTGATATAGGTCTAAGGTCAACGAAACTGTTCACGCCTGATGCTAATGTCGTTACAGCCCCAAACAGCCTGATTTTCAAAGAAACCGTTGCCAGTGCAAATTATGGGGTCTCGGAAATGATGGTTGTAATAGACCTGTATATTGCAGGAGAGTCACATGTAGAAACTGCAATGAGAATTTTATGGGAAGCAGTCGTGAGCTCTAAATACGTTTATATCTCCAAAGAAAGGCCTGTTATTCTGCTGCATAAAGCCCTTCCATTCTACACGAGGTTAAGGGCCAAAGCTTATGTCAATGACCTTAGGGACCAGTTCAAGTTTGAATCCGATGTTCACACAAGAGCCTGGGTAGAATTCCAGAAGAATGGGATCAGGGCTCCCCAGCTCCATATTTTGAATATTCCTTCAATAGAAGAAAAGTATGAATCAGAAGCTACAACTCGGAGAAATATGGGGTCAAATGCAGAAGGTCTTAAAGATTCCAGATAAAAGAGAGCAAATTCACAAAAGTTTTTTCTTTGAGTCTTGATAACAATGTCTGTTACTTTTGTTTTTTCAGGCTGAAGCATTACATCCAGAGAATTCATAAATGACGATGGCGATTGTATTTGTTTTGTTCAGACTGAATCGCTACATCCAGAGAAATCGCTACATCCAGAGAATTATCGCCCCATAAGGTCGATACTTGTAGCAGTTCCAACCATTATGTCTTTTTCTTTTTCCAGGGCTTCAAGAATATTTGAGACCAAAAGGTGGCTGATTGCTCTCCTTTTCCTGGGTTCAACTACATATCTTAACCGCATTTCGATCCAATTTTCCTCCATTTTCATATAGAGCTTTGTCTGTACATCATAGGTAGTAATAAAATATTTTTGTCCCATTTGACGGAGTTCTTTCTGTGCCAGGTCTTCGAACTCTCCTAAAATTGAGCCTGCAACATTGAGAGCAATCCCTTCAGCTTTTTTCCAGTTGCTCCCATAAATAAGTAAAAACCGAACTTCATCCCAGATGAAGGAATAATCCCTAGTATAGTTTTTTATCGTCTTATTGAGGGCAAAGCTGTTAGGAATATGGAGAATTCTGCCAGTATACTGATCTGCATCCACCCATTCCCTTATTTCCATTATTGTGGTGCTTATGCTCCCTATATCGAGCACATCGCCTACATTGTCTTCAACTTGAATCCGATCTCCTGCTTTAAAAGGGTGATACAAAATTAGGAGAATCCCTCCGGCTATGTTTCGCAAAAGGTCTTGAAGTGCAATTGCGACTCCGGCGCTGAGAATCCCGTAGGCAATAAACAGGGTGCTAGTTCTCTTGAACCAGATTGCAAAAAGTGCGGCAAAAGCGAGTACTGTGATAAGGATAGATGCAGTTTTCCTCAGAGTGTATCTGTCTCTGGCAGTTGATACTCTTCTAAGAATAAGATTTCCGGTAATGGAATTTATTATATAGGCCAGAAAAATCACAAGCAAAGAGATGAGAAGAGCATCCAGGAGAGACCGGTCCTCGAAGATGTAAAAGTTAGTCAGGTATCGGATATATGCGATAAAAAGTATCAAAATGAGCAAAATAAAAATATTCAGTCTCCTGATAACCCTCATGCATATAAATATAATGTCTTTTATATATCAATATGGCTGCAGTGACCGAGACTCCTTGATGCTTGATTCGGTCAATGTTAGTTTTGGACTAAGAGTTTATCCGAAAAGTAGTTACCTGCTGTAACTTTAACAAGCGGCAATATGTAAAACCGGAACGGATACTCAGATATTATAGCTCGATTGTGATTTTTCAACATGCATTACTGACTTTTCGGATAGACTCTTAGCCAAAGACGCATATATTTCACTTATTTCACTTCGTCTTTTCAAAACCACCTTCTGCGGTCCATTATCTCATAAAGTTTCACTTTCATAAAATCGGTTATAACAAAAGCCACAAGTGCGTAAATCCAGACAAAACCTGCCAGTTTCCATCCAATTGGAGATATATAGAATCCATATACTGCAACGAGCGTTGCCAATACTTTTGTAACCACTGCAGCCCAAAAAAGGAGTTTTCCCGGAGGAGGAGACCAGAAGTGCCCCCTGTTGCGGGCAACGAATATGGTCAGGTGCCCGGCTATTGCAAGTTTCAGGAATATAAAAGACTGCAGTACACCCGGACTGAGATAAAGAACTCTGGCTCCGATATAGTATATTGCAAAAGAAAAAACCACACCTACTATTCCCAGAAATGTGGACATTCTCAGGACTTCACGCATATTCCATTTTTCTGGCATTAAGGAATATTTTACATTGTCATACGCAATAGCCATTATAGGAGCATCATTGAGAATAGCAAGCAAAACAATCATTATAGCAGTTACAGGATAAAAATTAAACACAATTATTGAAGTGGCAATAAAAAAAAGCACCCTTACAGTCTCAGCGATTCTATAGATAGAATAGCTCTTCATCCTCTGAAATATCTTACGGCTTTCTTTTATCGCGTTAATAATGGTCGAGAGCCCTGAAATTGTAAACACTATATCTGCAGCGGATTTTGCAGCATCTGTAGCCCCCGCAACAGCAATTCCAGCATCAGCCATTTTAAGGGCAGGGACGTCGTTAACCCCATCGCCCGTCATGCCAACAATATGCTCTTTTTTCTGAAGGAGTTCAACAATCCTGTATTTGTGTTCGGGAAATACCTGGGAAAAACCGTCAGCCTTCTCTACAATTTCCTGGGCTTCGGAATCGGATTTTTCTACGAAATCATCAGCTGTAACTATCTTCGTACCCAGGCCTACCTGGCTTGCTATCTCTTTAGCAATGGCAAGATGGTCTCCGGTTACCATTTTCACGTCTACTTTAAGGGAGTTTGCCGTCTTTATGGTCTCAGCGGAATCTTCATGCGGTGGGTCATAAAGTCCAAAAAGTCCTGCAAACCTGTATTTTCCGTCCTCTTCTACACAAACCCCCAGGGCACGATATCCTTTTGAAGCCATAGAATTTACTTTTTCTTCTACATTCTGCCTTATTTCTTCTTTATTGCTTGACATACCCAGAATAACCTGGGGTGCGCCTTTGGCAATTTTAAACTCTCCTTCGGGTCCTTTAACCGTAGCTTCAGTGTGCTTTATGACAGGGTCAAATGGAGTGAATTTTGTCACTTCATAAGTTTTCATTTTCTCTTCAAGGGATTCCGTATCTTTCGCTTTCTGGAGGATCGCATTGTCAATCGGGTCATTATCCTCTTCTCTTGAAGTAAGAGAACCATAGATCAGAAGGTCGTTTTCTTTAAAGTCTCCGAAAGGCACTAACTCGGATAATTTTAGCTTGTTCTGGGTAATTGTACCGGTTTTATCCGAACATAGAATGTCCATTCCTGCCATTTCTTCTATGGAGACAAGTTTACTGACAATAGCTCCTTTGTTTGCAAGTTCGGTAGCTCCTACAGCCATTGAAACGGACATTACTGCTGGAAGGGCTGCAGGAATTGCAGCGACTATCAGAACAAGAGCAAACTGGAGGGTTTCCAGAAAAGGAGTGTGCCTGAAAAGTTCTTCTATAACTAAAACAATTGCAACAATACAGCCTGCAAGGGCAATCAGGTAGTTTCCGATTTTGAGGACAGCTTTTTGAAAGTGGCTCCTGGTCCGAATTTCAGCCACCAGTTTTGTTGTCTCTCCAAAATAGGTATTCATGCCTGTAGCCACAACCAGAGCATTCATTTCCCCTTTCTGGATAACGGATCCTGAATAGGCAATGCCATCAGATTTTTTCTCTACAGGCAGGGATTCTCCCGTTAGGGCTGATTCGTCTACCTGCAGATATTCTCCTTCGAGGAGTTTGAGGTCAGCAGGAACAATATCCCCTGAACGTACACGGACAACATCTCCAGGGACCAGTTCCCGTGCAGGTTTTTGGGTCCATTGTCCTTCTCTGAGTACTCTGGCATTCAGGGCCATTTTCTTCTTAAGAAGTTCAATCGCATTGTCAGCCTTATGTTCCTGCCAGAACCCCACAACCCCATTTAAGATAAGGAGCAAGGAGATGATCACAAAGTCTTCCCATCGATGGATAATACCTGAAATTGCAGCTGCCACTTCGATCATCCAGGGAATTGGACCCCAGAAATAACCTAAAAATTTTCTAAGTGGGTTGACCTTCTTTTCGGAAATTTCATTATAACCATACTGCTTTATCCGATTTTCAGCTTCCGATGAAGAAAGTCCTTTATTACTGGAATCAAGTTTTTTCAGGACTTCATCTGCAGGCGAATCCTTTATTTCATCGATTTTGAGCTTTATATTTTCCCCTATAAATAAGCCCCCAATCCGTGTTTTCCCAATAAAAATGTCCAAAATTCAGACTTATTTGTACTGTTGATCTCTTCTCTTGGACCTCTTCTTTTGGACCTCTTTTTTTGGACCTCTTCTTCCGAACCTGTCATTTTTCGCAGTTGTAAACCTGTATCATAAACCCGATAAAATTCGGCTCTTCGCTGTATAATATGGGTAAGTTATTATATTAGTAATATAATATAAATAAGTATTATATTATTTAGTACAAATAACTGCAGGAGTTTGATATCCCATTTGCGAAAAAACATTTGAAATACCTTTGAATGTCAAAGACCCTTGGCAAATAACCAGTACTGAATTTGATTTAACATCTGAAAAACTTAATATTTGGATTGATTTTACACGTGGTTCCAAATTTCCCTGTCCTAAGTGTGGCAAACCAAACTGCTCAGCTTATGATACTAAGGAAAAAGTGTTACGGCACATTAACTACTTTCAATATTCTACATATTTATACTGTAGAATTCCAAGAATAGAATGTGAAAAATGTGGAGTTCTCCAAATAAAAGTTCCATGGGCTCGCGAAAAAAGCAACTTTACTCTTCGAATGGAAGCTCATATCCTGGAGCTCTCAAAAAGAATGCCAGTGTTACAAATTGGGAAGTTGCTTGGAGAAAATGACACGAAACTTTGGAGAGTCATAAACCATTACACTGACAATGCAAGGTCTAAAGAGGATTTATCGGATGTATGTGTTGTTGGTATAGATGAAACTTCATGCAAGAAAGGACATGAATACATAACTCTTGTTGTTGATATAAAAGATTCAAAAGTAATATTTGCTGTGAAGGAAAAGACTCTTCGACTATTACCAGTTTTAGCAAAGATCTGCAAGATCATAATGGAAACAAAAGCAACATTAAATCAGTATGTTGCGACATGTCTCCCTCATATATCAGTGGAATTTCTAAAGAATTTCCAGATGCAAAAATTACATTCGATAGATTTCATGTGATGAAAGCGATGAATGAAGGATTAAATGAAGTAAGGATACAAGAACAAAAAAAACCAAGGAACTCAAAAATACCAAATTCATATGGATTACGAACAAGGAAAATCTAACTGATAAACAGAAAAAAAAGCTTTTAAACCTCCAAAATAAAAAACTGAATACATTCAGAGCATATAATATAAAAGAAAGTCTTAGAAAGTTCTGGGAATGCAAAAGCCGAGAGGAAGCTGAACAATATCTAAAAAAGTGGTATTTTTGGGCAACTCATAGCAGATTAGAGGCAATAATTGAGGTTGCTAAAACCATTAAAAGTCATTGGGATGGAATTCTAAACTACTTTGATTCCAGGATTACTAACGGAGTTGTGGAAGGTATTAACAGTATTGTACAGTTAATAAAAAGAAATGCGAGAGGGTATCGAAACACTAAGTATTTTATTACTATGATCTATCTAAAATTAGGAAAGTTAGATTTCAAACTACCCATATGAAATGACGAAGAGCCTAAAATTCCCATTTAGAACATAGAAGCAGAAAAAATAAAAATATATGACATAACTTATAATTTATTATTGACCCGGAAACCCTGGGACCTCATATATAATGGCAATTTTTGGCAGTGAGCCCAGTATCTCCAAATGATATATGGATTTTGCATGCAGCAAGCTAGTTCTAACGAAAAAATAGAGTTGTTCCTGTATTCTGTTTTTTCAAGTTCTTTGCAATATTTTTCAAGTTATTTACACTATTTTTCAAACTATCTGCAGTATTATTCAGGACATTGCATCCCTGGACATTCATGGATATACTGCATAATGTCGCTCATTTTTGCACTGGCCATTGCTACAGACATATCTGCACTTCCGTAATAAATGCGGAGTTCATCGCCCACAAGGATCCATCCACACGGGAAAACAACATCATTAACGTCTCCAGTCCGCTCATACATTTCACGAGGCCCGAAAATCCAGCCTTCTGACCTATGGAGCACTTTTGTAGGATCTTCAAGGTCAAGAAGGGCAAGCCCGAGACGATAGCTCGTTTTAGATGTTGTCTGACGTACCCCATAGTACATAATTAACCATCCATCAGATGTTTTCATTGGCGGAGGGGCTAATCCAATTTTACGTGCATCCCACCATCCACCTTCCCTGGCATACAGAAGAACCTCATGTTCTCCCCAGTATTTCATATCAGGCGAAAAAGATATCCAGATATTTGCCTTTGCACCCGCAATGTTAGATACGGGCCTGTGTAACATTGCCCATTTGCCATTAAGTCTTGTAGGAAAAATAGCAGCATCTTTATTTTCAGGCGGCATTATAGGCCCTACTCTCTCAAAATTAGTGAAATCATCGGTATAGGCAAGCGACGTTAATGGACCAGAGTCCGAAAAAGCCGTATAAGCTATAGCCCATTTTTCCATCTCATCAATGTAAGTTATACGTGGATCTTCAATACCATATATCTCTTCAGAATAGTATGTTGGATCCGAGGAAAAGGTTGGTTTGGGATCAATTTCCCAACCGTCAATTCCATTTTTGCTTTTAGCTACGGTAAGATGGGAAAAACCTCTGTGGTCTTCAACCCGTACCAGTAATATAGTTGTATTGTTGACCATAATCGCTGCAGGGTTAAATACCGAACTGACCTTATACGGCCAATAATCAACTGTAAGTATCGGATTCTTCTTATATCTTACAAATAATTCTCCTTCATCTTTCCAGATCATATTATTCCCCACTCCTCCTGATTTAGAGCCTATCCTAAAATGTGTGACGAATTGAAAATATTACAATGGCCACATACACAATTTGAATAGTGATAGATATCTGGTGATGCTAGTGTCATGGCAAGTTAATTATTGGGCATAATACTTGGTGCCTTCTCATCAGCGTACAACGATTCAAAGTTTACTGGATAAGCAATAACTAAGTTTTCTTGACACTAGATATTGTAGTTAAATACCTGATGATGCTAGATATTATAGACTTATTGTATCTATATATAGACCTATTGCAACATTAAAACACGCTTTTACTGATTTCGGATAAGCTCTAGGTTTTAGATAAGCATTAGATAGGTAAAAAAGCAGGCTTTTTTATTCCGCAATATCAGTAACAGTTATTCTATTGCTGAAAGTTACTAAACTTTTTTGATCTTCCTAAATCTGTTATTCGGTTCTTCTCTGTTTCGAGTGGGTAATTTATACCCACTTTCTATATGTGAGAGTGACATATATAATATTTAGAAAAGTTTGTTGTTGAAAATCACATTCAAGCTTGATGTCTCTCTATTAGATTTGAATCTTTTTTAACTGATCAATTATTTTTAACACACACAAAACAGCGAAGAACCAAATAAATAAAATGTCATAGAATACAAAGCCTTTTGCATCAATTAATTGTCTAAAAAGTGAAGTAATTCGTTTATTACCTGAGGTAATTGTCGGACAGATTTTAAAGGACAGGGCATTCGTGACCCTCTGCGCTCTCTTAGTAATAAAAAACTAATATAGCCCCTGGCTGAATGATGCGAACAAAGTTAAGCAAAAATATAAAATTTTGGAGAAAAAAATGAGCGAAATTAAAAGAAAGTTTGACGAAATTTCAAAAAAATATGATGAGCAGAGAAAGAAGTTTATTCCTTGTTTCGATGATTTTTATAGAGTGTCAGTATCCGTGGCATCCGTAAACACGGAAAATCCAAAAATACTGGATATGGGGGCTGGAACAGGACTTTTATCAGCGTTCTTGATGGAAAGATATCCAGATGCCTCATTTACTCTTATTGATATCTCGGAGAAGATGCTGGATATAGCAAAAGACCGGTTTAGAGGTAACTCAAACGTAAAATATATTGTAGCAGATTATTCAAAGTATTCTTTCGTCGAAGATTATGATATGGTAGTGTCTGCTCTATCTATCCATCATCTGGAAGACGAAGAGAAGAAGAAAATTTACAAAAAAAGTTACTCTCTACTTAAACAAAATGGGATTATTATTAATGCCGATCAGGTACATGGAGAAACTCCTTTCATAGAAAACTTCAACAAAAATATCTGGAAACATTATGTAGAGAATAGTGGTTTGCCCGAAGAAGAACTCCTCGCTGGTTATGAAAGAACTAAGCTTGACAAGGACTCAACATTAGATCAACAAATCAACTGGCTTAAAGAAGCAGGATTTTGTGATGTTAGCTGTATGTATAAATTCTACCAATTTGCAGTGATGTTTGGGAAAAAGGTATAGTTTCGGGATTATCTTAACTGTTATTTATATTTTATTTTTCACTAACGTTTGGATTTGCAATGTCAGTATAAAAACGTCAGTATAAAATTAACTCAAACAAGCGGTCTCAAAACTATATTTGATTCTATAAGCAGGATAATGTGCTATATTTCAAGGCAAATACATACCTGAATTTCAGAATAATTTTCGATATGAATTTAAAGTCAACAATTCCAATTATCTAATTGTAGAAATGAGTCGAGTTTTGAGGCAACCTGCAAAGAACAAAATTCAAAAAAAATAAATATTTTTGATAGAAGATTCATAATATGTAATATTTTAGTTATCAAAATCGAAACTATTGAATATAATTAACGTGAAATAACCGGGATAAAACATCAGAATAGAAAAGAGAAATCCGAATAAAACTAGCTGACGAGAATGTAAAGAATAAAAGTATAAGTAATATCACCAATAATATTGGTGCAAAGAGCTCAATTAATAAAAGTAGTCAATATTTACTGGTAGTTTCGGACAATGGGTTGGGTTTTCCGGAAGGTCTTGATTTCAGGAACACTGGTTCTTTGGGTCTACAGCTTGCAAACATTCTTGTTGAACAACTGGAAGGCACAATTGAACTTCAAAAAGATTCAGGGACTACCTTCAAAATATTATGTAGGGAAAACAACTGATTATCCGGAGGCTTATCCGATATCAAAGGGGAGATACAATGAAAAAAGCAAAAATTCTGGTTGTCGAAGACCAGAATATAGTGGCTCTTAATATCAGAAACAAACTGAAAAATCTTGGTTATACTGTGCCGGGTACTGCATCCACAGGAGAGGAAGCAATAAGAAAAGCAGAATTGACGAATGCAGACCTTGTTTTGATGGATATCATGTTAAAAGGTGAAATGGACGGAATTGAGGCCGCCCGTGAAATTAAAAACCGGCTCCGAATTCCAGTATTATATCTTACCGCCTATACTGATGATGAAACTCTTGAGAGGGCAAAAACGACAGAGCCTGCAGGATATATTTCAAAACCTTTTAAGGAAGAGGACCTGCACAGCAATATCGAAATGGCACTTCACAAGCACAGAGCCGAAAAAAAAGAAACTGAAAAAGAAGCTGGCAAAGAAAATGAAAAGACTCCTGAGTAAATGTTTTACTGCATACAGGGACCTGTCAGATCTCGATAAAAACTTTAGACGAAATTCTTACTGGATACAGAGGATTTGAAAACCAGAAAAAAGTAAAATTAAAATTGGAGAAAATAAGCAGAGAGAATAATCTCATCCAATGGTAAAAGGATCCTCTGACTCCTTGTATAAAAGACAAAACACTATTTTGATTCACCTGTAAAATTGAAACTAAGAAAGTTTTTTCTTCAAAATGGTTTCTTTCCCTAAAAACATCTTATCTATCTCCATTTTGAATCAATGAGACCCACTAAAAGCTGAAAGTATCCCAGCACTCATTCTTTAGAACCTGACTTCCGCTTTTTTTAAGCGCATAAATTCAATTTTTCCATAATTTCTTTTTGCTTTCTTGTGAGTTCTGTAACTATTACCTCTCCATTTTGCAGTTCTACTTTTCTGATCTTCTCAAGCTCTAAAAGTAAACTCTCTACTGTATAATCCTCAATAATTTTTGTTTCCTTCATCATACTCAGTAGCTTCATTCTAATAATTAGTCCGATAAAGCAGACAAAAATGAATCCCTTTGTTGTTGAATCTTTGTTTGTGTTTAGTGGAAGCGACTGAATATCATTTTTCATTACTTTGAATCCTTTCTCAACAATATCTCTTTCTCTGTAGTAAGTGAGACATTCTACCCAATCACGTTCTCCATAATAAAAAAGGAAAAACTTCCCCATTCTGTTTATTCTCTGCGATACTGCATTTTTCTTGATATTGATTTTGAAATGGTCATCTATCTTTTTCCACGAATAGAAACTTGCCATTTCCCTTGCTCTCTCTTTGAACACCTCTGCCGCATTTCTCCATCCTGGTATTGCTGTTTCTTCCAGTTTTTCCTTCATATCATAAAGACGGGAGTAAAATGTGCTTTTTTCGTCCATTTCTCTCTTTGGATCATAGAAACAGTATCCATTGATCTTGAATTCCTTTTCCTCAAGAGTCACTGGCTTTACAAATATTGGTTTTTTGTGAAACTTATGAAGATATTCCGGACTTTCGATGTCTTTTTGTACTGAACTCATAAGCTCTTTGACACTTTTAAGTGCCATTGTAGCTGGCATAATAAAAGGAATCTTTTCCCTTACTAATTCCTCAATGTTTCCCTTGCTGAAAAATCCTCTATCCATTACCAGTGTATAGTTTTCCATTCCATGAGCTTCTATCTTTTTTAGAGTATTTTTAAGAGTTGTAACGTCTACAATACTTCCAGGATAGATGTCATACATCACCGGGAATTCCTTTTTCCTTATCCACAATCATGGAGAGATTTATTTGAGGAAGATCGCAATTGTCTCTATTGTATCCGTATTCAAGAAGATTAATTAGTTGTGAGTAGCTCGATAAACTGGTAAGATCGTACATTAATGTGCGTTTTGTCCCAAGATTTCTAAACATTTTACCCATAAACATGGATGGAATGTCGCTATTACCTACTTTTGCAAGTAGATTACTGATGTTTTGACTTTTCAAGGGTAACTCAGGCCACTGGAGAGAAAGAACAGAATTCTCATACCAGGTTTTAAGGTTATACATAGCTGTAGGACGAATTACACGATTAAGTGCCATTGAAAGTATCATGTTTCTGTCTTTCTCATTGAACAGATCACCAAGATACTCTTCAATTTTGAGTTCTTCTACGATTTTTTGCAATGGAAGGAACTCACCATAGTTATAAGCATTTATAGGTTTGCTGGAAACGAAAGAAGTCTCATCTTGCACGATTTCATCGGAAGAGTTTAATGCGTCACGAACTCTAACAGGTTTACCGCTTATGTTTCTGCCAACATATTTGGATTTATGGCGAATTTGTTTCTTTTCCTTATCGTAATAAGGAATATCTTCGTACCAGTACTCAATTCCATTTATTTTCTTGATGCGGAGTGTGGACTTCATGTGCTTATTATATAAGCACATAAGAGTATATAAAAGTTTTGAATTGTTGTTTGGAAATGAATAAGTTCGCATGCATCTGCACACGAATTAATTGAGCAAAATAGGGATACAAGAATTATGCGCTTAAAATTTGGGAATTAAGGTTAGAATGTATCGTCTAACAACTATTGACTCGCAAACGTTGACCCGCAACCGTTGCGCCGGTTTATCACAAACCGTTGCGCCGGTTTATCACGCCGATAGGGTTTGGGGATAAGGTTATCAAACTCAAACGGTTATTGGGGTTTTCGATCAAGCCTTTTTTCAAAAGGGTTGCAGGCAAGCTTTTTTAAAAAAAGTGTGATCACGCTTATTGGTAGTCCAAACGAAATTTGGGTAATTTGGGTAAATATACCCATGGACAAATTGAAAATCAGTGTCTCAAGCCCATAATTCAGCCCTCTTGAGCGAACGATGTGAGCGAAAAGGACACCGTCCTCCCGAGACGGGACTCGGGAAAGAATTATAAAAATCCACAAAAAAATAAGTCAGGCAGAAGAAAGTGCCACAATGGCTTCTGCCAGATCTCCATTTGAGTTCTTCAGGGCTTTCCGGGCTTCATCTTCAGAGACACCGGTCTGCTCCATTACAAGTTTTATATCTTCAGAGGGAATTTCCAGTTCTTTCGGGACTTCTTTTACGTCACCTACGATCTGGTATGTTTCCGAACCCTGGACTTTCATGATAGTGACATTTGCATTCTCTATAATGATATTAGAGTCTGCAGTCTTTATTACTACTTCCTGAACGTCCTTGAGTTCTTTAACATCAATCCCCATCTGTTTCATCATCTGCTTCATTTTAGCCGGGTTCATTCCCCGGCCTCCCATACCTCCCATTCCTGGGAACATAGGCTTACTTCTCCTTTATTTTCGTTTATTTTTCAGATTTAGGTTCAATATCAGCGCAATTTTACTTATTTAATGGCATCCACCACAGGTGCCGCATCCAGCGCCGGCACTTGGATTGCGGATAAGGAATCCCTTTCCGTTTTCGTCCTCAATAAAGTCAATACTGCCCTCAGAAAAGTTCTTCTCTATATCTTTTGCCATAACGAGTTTAATCCCGTTACTTTCCATAGTCACGTCATCTTCCTTTGTTTCATCATCAAAGGCTAAGCCATACTGAATTCCACTGCAGGCAACCCCGGCAACAAAAATTCTGAGAGCAAGCTCAGGCTTCTCTTCCTGTTCAATCAGTATTTTCAATTCTGCAGCAGCTTTGTCTGTTACTTCTATCATTTACGCACCTCTTTTTTATTTTTCATACTTACATAGTTGTGGTTTTATTTCCTATAAGATGCCATCCGTTACAGCTCAAGGATAATTTCCAAACTTTATATACTCTTGCATCGGTCAAATATAACATTTATCGTAAAATTGCGCTTTTTTCTGAAAAAGACTTTTTCACAGGAATCTTGGAGGATAGGGTCTGGATTCTTTTTCAAGAAATCCTTTCTATTCTGCCAGTATATATAAATCTATTTTCTATTTTATATATTTTTCTTCTAATACTTTTTTCAGATTCCTGATTCACAGAAATTCAGCATCTTCATCAACAGGCTCCTCAAGAACCTTTGCATTATAAGCATTAATCTCCACGGAGTTACGTTTTCCCTTCACTTCCCAGACAGGGATATACACAAGCTCCATATCGAGCTGTATTTCATCAGACCTGGGGCCGATATTCCTGTGCTCATATATAACAGCCTGTCCTTCTGTATTGTTAAAACGTATCTCGCGTGTATTTTCCTCTTTAATATAGTCCAGAAGAATCCTTTCTGCCTGTTTTTTGTCCACATTCGGTCTTTTTAACTCGTAATGCACGGCAGGAACCCTTGTAGGTGTGCCAAACCCTTCTATCTCCATCTCTTCCTTTGACTTATTTAGAGCATTAAGAAAACCCTTTCCCTTTCCGGCAATACTCAGGACTTTTGACCTGAAGCGTTTTTCTGCTTCAACATTGTATCTATATTTCCAGAAAGGTACAAACTTTAAAACTGAATCCATAGAGTTGTATATATAGGGTTTTGCAATAATAATAGCCTGGTTTTTAGAAATCCTTGGTTCTACAGACCGTATATTCAGCATTTCGTACGATTCAGTTTCCGGGGCCTCAACCTGTTCCGGCTTCCTTAACTCTTTTTTCTCTTCCAAGCTCCGTCTCAGAGGTTGATATTCAAAATGAATTTTCTCAGCCTCTGATTGCTGGTTCTGCAGAGGCAAGAGATCTTCTTTAAAGTAAGGTTTCTCTCTGGATTCTTTTTTTAACTTCCAGCTTTCGACAGGTAATTCGAAAATTGTTTGCCTGTGCTGGTCTCGTGAATCATTTGATGTTTGAGCCTCCGTTTCAGGATACGAAATCTTTGATTTCTGCTCCAGATTTACAAGAACCGATCTTCCAATTTGAAGAGCCAGTTCATCCCTATTCCAAACATGGATCCCAAGTTCAGCTGCATAATCAATTAATTCTTCAGGCCCTTTCTGGGTCATCACATAGATTCCTGTACAGTCCACTATCTTTTCTGAAAAAGCTTTTATTTCCTCGCGACCTGGCTGTAGGGCACATTTGACATAAGCTTTATGCCTGTTTTTCTCCACAAAAATGTCATACTGGCTGGATATTGTGGCATTGTATCCGGAGGATTTGAAGATATCAACAAGGATTTCTAAAAGGTCTTGCTTCATGATTCTCACTTTCTTATATCCTGCACAGCTAAAATAGTTTATGATTACATTAGAAATTTAATAACCTGGCATATTTTATTATAACTTGATTTTTTTCCCTTCTTAGATCTCCTCAACTTTTATTCCCAGGGATACAAATATTTAAGAAATTAAATCCTAACCACATATATTATGAGTGGAATTCTGAGTGGAATCAGGTTTGGAGCAGATTCCTTTTCCACATACGAGGAAGGGATAAAGAAAGAGTGGATCGTAGGGAACGGACTCGGGGGATATGCCTCATCTACAGTAATAGGGGCAGGCACAAGGACTTATCATGGACTGCTTGTGGCAGCTCCAGAAAACTCTCCAGGAAGGTTTGTATTGCTTTCTTCCCTTGATGAGGAAATTTCGATTAACAAGGAAGTTTATCGGCTTGCAACCCATAAGTATCCTGGCACTGTTTTTCCTTCAGGCTTTAGTTACCTCTCCAAATTCATCCTTGTTCCTTTTCCTCTCTGGGTTTACCAGCCAGGCGATTTTACCATAAAGAAAAAAGTCTTCATGACTCACAATAGCAACACAACCTGCATTCTCTATGACATCAAGTCCAGGAGAGAAGGAGCTCTGCTAAGGATCTTTCCACTGGTAAATTCCAGAAATTTCCATTACACTGTTCGCTCAGGAGAACTTTCCTTTACTCAGAAAACCGACCCTGAAGGAGTAAAATTGCAAAGCTCAAACGGCTTTACCTTCTCGCTTTCATCCAATCTCCAGTATCATTCCGATCCCAAATGGTATTATAACTTTGAATATGATGCTGAGAAGCAAAGGGGACTCAACTTCCAGGAAGATAATTTCAATCCGGGTTACTTTGAAAGCAAACTCAAACTGGGCACTTCCCATTTTTTCATTGCCGCTTCAACCGAAGATATTTCGTCTCTTACTCTCGAACAGGTCGAAGAATTCTATACAAGGGAAACTTACCGACAGAATCTTCTTGCCTTCAATTCAAGGCTTACCGAACCCTTTGCTCTTAAGCTTCTCAGGGCAACAGACCCTTTTATAGTGAAGAATCCTTCTTCAGGTGAAAGTACGGTGATTGCAGGATATCACTGGTTTTCTGACTGGGGGCGGGACACCATGATCTCCATGCCTGGCCTGCTTTTAATTCCCCGTCGTTTTGAGGAGGCAAAATTCATTCTCAAAAACTTCTCCAGGAATTGTAAAAAAGGACTGATCCCGAATGCTTTCCTGGCACTTGGAGGGGATCCAATTTATAACACTGTGGACGCTTCTCTCTGGTTTATTCACACTGTGGGCCGATACTTCGCATATACGAAAGACTTCCTTTTCCTCTCGGACGTCTGGGATACCGTGGAGAATATCATAGAGAATTACCGCAAAGGTACGGACTTTGGGATCGGCATGGACTCCGATTATCTTATCCGGCAGGGCCCTCAGCTAACCTGGATGGATGCTAAAATAGGGGAACAAGCAGTGACCCCAAGAGCAGGTAAAGCCTGTGAAATTAATGCTCTGTGGTATAATGCCCTGAAAACAGCCTCCAATCTGGGCACCTATTTAGGAAAAAACATTTCCTCATATGAAATTCTTGCAGCCGGAGTGGCTTCAAATTTTGAGAGTGTTTTCTGGAACCCTGAGACCAATTGCCTCTTTGACCTCGTGTCTCAGGACAAAGCAGGAAATGAGGTTAAAGACCCTGCGATCCGCCCCAATCAAATTTTCGCAGTAGCCCTGCCTTATACTATCCTTTCACCTGAAAAAGAAAAAGCAATAGTGAACAGAGTTGAAAAAGATCTCCTGACTCCTTTTGGACTTAGAACTCTTTCAAGTGATCATCCCGCTTATAAAGGACACTATCAAGGAGATGCCGCAGCCAGAGATGCCGCTTATCATAACGGGACAGTCTGGCCCTGGTTACTTGGCGCTTATGTAAAAGCTTACCGGAAGGTTCACAACTATTCTAAAGAAAGCCTTGAAAATATGCGGGCTCTTCTGCAGGGTTTTGATATAAACCTTGAAACTGCAGGCATAGGCACAATTTCCGAAGTATTTGATGGGGATTATCCCTACACTCCAGGAGGCTGCATTGCCCAGGCCTGGAGTGTGGCGGAAATTTTAAGGGCATATGTTGAGGATGTACTTGGGATCAAACCCTGAAAAAAGAGCCAGGTTTAATTTCGTCTCTATTGCGCTTCCCTTAAGATCTAATGCCCTCTCTTTTTTATACTTGTTCTGCAATCTATCTCCCATGATTGATTTTGATTCTTTGAAATCCGAAAAGGGTCTTATACTTGCTGTGGTTCAGGACCAGCTTAGCAGGGAGGTGCTTATGTGCGCCTATATGAATCGGGAAGCTCTTGAGAAGACCGTGGAGACCGGAATCGCACACTTCTGGAGCAGAAGCAGACAGCAGTTATGGAGAAAAGGAGAGACTTCGGGACATGTACAGAAAGTGAAAGAAATCAGGGTCGACTGTGACATGGATTCTCTTCTCCTGCTAGTGGAACAGGTAGGGGGAGCCTGCCATATGGGATACAGATCCTGTTTTTATCGAAACCTTGAAGGAGAGGTTGTAGGAGAAAAGGTCTTTGAGCCTGATGAGGTATATAAACCTTAAAATTAAAGAAACTAAAATTGAAAAAACTAAAATTTAAGAAACTAAAATTGAAAAAACTAAAATTTAAGAAACTAGAATTAAAGAAACTAGAATTAAAGAAACTAGAATTAAAGAAACTAGAATTAAAGAAACTAGAATTAAAGAAACTAGAATTAAAGAAACTAGAATTAAAGAAACTAGAATTAAAGAAACTAGAATTAAAGAAACTAGAATTAAAGAAAATAAAAAAAATATTGAGTTATTTGTTTCTTATTTCATTTTTATATTTTATGGAGAGGACTTACGCGGTTAAATCAAAAAACAGCGGTATGCAATCTGAAATATACTTATTACAATACTTGTTACAGAATTCTTCGCACTTCATTTTAGCTCATTTACTGCATATAGTCCTATCCATAAAAGACTCAATATACTTTTAGAGTTTCACTGTTTCACTATTTCTGCAATCCGATGCGGAGTGTACAAATGAACCGTATTAGTATAATTTATCTACAGTTTAATCTATTGTTAGGATTGTCAACAATTAACAGTCCCAACAGTCATCCCAATCGTCGCCGAACCATCCGTTGTCACAATCGCATCCCCATCCATTGTCACAACTGCATCCCCGACTGGTACCGAACCAGCTATTTTCTACGAAGTCTAACAAGTTAGTGCCCACTTTATCATTATCTACTACCTTTCGATCAAAGACTCTTTCTCTAGCTGCCTTTTTAACCACTTTTTCTTTAGCTACCTCTTTAACCACCTTTTCTTTAGCTACCTTTTTAACAGCTTTTTCTTTAACTGCCTCTTTAACCGGTTTCTCTTTAGCGACTTTTTCTTTAACTCCCTTTTCTTTAGATACCTCTTTACATTTGCCATCGCTAGTCTTTGAATACCATGCACTTGCTGATGCAGCTGTCAATGATAATACTAAAAAGACAGCTAACAAAATAAAGACTGTTTTCTTTATTTTGTTATATCTTTGTTCTCTCATCTATATCATCTCCATCATTCTGCTAGGTTCGATACAATTTCACCTTTACTGGTTCCCCAATTCACTTTTTATGGGCAAATCTACTTGATTTAAGAATAAGTAATCTGCTTACATTTCTGGAAGACTATCTAATGAGTAAACTATGTTGCTTCATTATTTGCCGCTAAAAGTGATTTTTTATTGTATCGCTAGTTTATTATTATCCAGCGCATATAATAATTGTAGAAATATAAATTAGAAACCGATATTAATTACAATCCGATTTTTGATATTCAAAATAGTTTTAAATATTTATTAGATTACTATATTTATTAAAACTAGAATTTAAAAGTTTAAATGATAATTTTATTCAAAATAATTATGATTAAATTTAACCCAGTACAAAAATTCATTGAAGAATGTTAAATATAAAATCACTGAATTTTGGTACTGAATCCTTGTGTGGCTAATTTTATATAAATAATGTTATCATTATGAATGCATCCAAAAAATAAGATTATTTGTTGAGTTAACGAATACTTGAAGCGACATCTGTCGCAAATAGTCTGAGCGAAAATTCTCCGCCGCTTTTGACCCTAAAGCCCGCCGCTCCTCTGTGACCTCCTCCACCATATTTCTGAGCTATTTCGGCACAGTCTGTAGAGTTCGATCTAAGCGATACCTGAACCATATCATTAACGATCTGCCACATGACAGCTATATCATATTCTGGCTTCTGGTAAACATATTCTCCAATGTCGCTGGCATCCGATGTAGTATTGATAAGTCTCGCTCTGAGACCGTGAAAATTGATGTCTGTGCCTCTTTCAAACGCTTTCTCAATCCTAACTTTCTGTACGTCTGCAAGTGCACGTCCAATTATTAGGTAGAGTTCAACTTTTTCTTTTCCATTGTTGCTCGATGCCAGCAAATCTTTCCAGTCTTCATCTTCTGGGGAATGAATAAGAATTTGGCAAGCTTCCGTAAATGCTGAAATTTCCTCCTTCTTGTCCCCGAATTGCCAGATGTCCCGCCTAGAAATGTACTCAACTGCTGTAGGGAGTGGCTGATCATTTTTAAAATATTCCCATGTAAGCTGGGAGGCAGCTTTTGTGATATCCCTTTTTCCCAGAATGTTTGAGTTCCACAATTCCTTGTGCTCTTCCATTGTCGTTTTGTGATGATCTATCCATATTAATTTTTTTCCTGCTATTTCTACAAGAGTTTCCATATCTGGAAAAGTGAAATCGAGGACATAGACTTCGTTAGCTTCTTCGATTTCTTCTTTTTTCCATGTATTGCCACTATACTGCACTGCAATGCATTTTATTGGATTATAGGTAGTTTTTTCCGTTGCCTCTCTGGCCTGAGCTGCTGAGCACTGACCGTCAAGGTCATCGTGATGATATATAACAATCATTTAGTTCTACTCCTTTGGTAAATCCCTACACTTGTAACTCACATAGTCTGAAATATAGGCAATTATTATTGATGTCACTTGGATAATGACGTTTGCGTATGTTGACATCTAGTTTCCTCCATTTTAATAGGAAAGAGGGTCTGCAAAATTCTTAATTTGCTGCAAACTGTTCCGCATTTTTTATCATACACAACCTTTTTAGTGAAAGAGAGGAGGGAGAATCATTCATCATTTAAAAACTCTCAGTAAATTGCCTATTCTTCCAAGCTATAGTTTAATATTTAACAGTAAAACAAAAAAGAATCGTATTCTTTTCAAATTCGATGGAGAATTTTCCAACTCGAAAAATATGCATAATTTTATCATACATTTATAAAGTTGAATACATCTCTTGAAGTTCTTTTTTAAACTTGGTTAAATTTTTAACTATTTAGTAAATACGTGAAATTTACTTTTACCCATACAATTTGAAGAGGATACAAAGAATCTACTAAATAATATTCCTTAATTGTTTTCAAACAAATTTTTAATCTCGGTAGCTTTGAGATCTTTGATATCTTTAATATTAAAAGTTTTGAAATTTCTTAGAATATTTGATGAATGAGTGCCTAAATCATTATATGCAAATCTCTCAAGGTAACGTTTAAACTGTAAAATTTCATCGGATTGAATTTCCTGATAATCAGGAGAATTTGGCTTGGGATTTGCATTTCTACCTAATCTGGAAAGAACACTCTCTCTCAGACTCGCTAATGTAGTAGGAATGTCAACAATAACTGGATCCGCATTCTGTAAAATCTCGTCTGACAATAAATATATAGTGATTTCTCTTCCATAAGCATTCAATTTGACAGGAACAAAACTTCTTCTTTTAACTAAAAAATCAATTTCGCGGCGAGTAGCTTGTTCCAAATTCCCAGGAATGATACAAACCATTTTTCTATCAATTATTTGACTCTCTTCCTCTAAAGCAAAATCAGGTCCATCTATTATTTTTCCTTCAAAACATGGAACTACTAAATTGCGATAATAACTTCTGGCAATCCCATAAGCTGAAGACATACTATTCAATGGTATTCCAAAGTAATCTGTCATAGGATTCTCTATTAGATCTCCATCTTGCCGTGCTTGAAGAACTTTGTGGATAACCGGCCCCAATTTATTTATGGCTTCTTCCGTTTCACGAGCATTAATCTCAAAGTGGCGATATTGAGCCCTATCAAAAAGCTGGAGATCTTTTTCATTATCTGCAACATCTCTTATTTTGACAGGAACGCAGGGTCTTCCCATTGCATCGATAATAGCCATTTCGTAAAGGACATTTGGATTGTTTCCGGTGACATCAGCAATTACTAGCTGTGCTCTGTCACAGGAACGGATAATATGGTGCATAATATTCCCGAATTCTGGCACATCAGGCGTGAAGACTTCGAAGTTATTATTCTCAAGAATCTTTTCTACTACATCATGAGCGAGCCATTCCAAAAGTTTAATATGTTTCTCGTTCATTGGCCCTATAACGAAACAACGATTTGTCATAATAACATATTAACTATCAAACTTATAAAACTAGCTACTATAAAGACTGAAATTATAATATATTTATATTATATTAGATAAATAGCAGGGCATCATATTTTATTAATAAAAATAAATTTATAATATAAAAGTTTAATATATAATTTGCAGATAATTCTAATTAAAAATAAACCAATCTACTCAAAAGTGCTTTGTCTATTATTGTGTCAATTTAGTACATTAGCTACATTAATATTAAAATAAAATTAATCATAATAATACACTTTTCGGAATATTTTTTTGATAATCAATACTCCTTACGATAGCGTTTTCTAAATCATCTTCAAATAAAAGAGAAAACAAATGAAACTTGGTGAAAATTGAATACTACCGTTTTTTAGTTTCTAAATACGTCAAATTTAAAAGGCTTCCAAACCGATCATAGGAATTTTAGTATTTTCGTCCGACATAACACTATCAAAAATAATATTAAGTATAATAAGAGTTTGTAACTCATTTGAATCCTACATTAGAACTTATGGTACCGCCTAGGGTATAGGTTATTATATATCATCTAGTTCTATATCTCCTTTTATGGCAGAAGAGAAGCAGATGCTGAGGATTATTCCGGATACGAGTACCGTTATTGACGGGAGGCTTTCGGTTAAGGTCAAAAGTGGGGAATTCAGAGGTGCTGAAATCGTAATTCCTGAAGCTGTGGTATCTGAACTTGAAGCTCAGGCAAATAAGGGTCGGGAAATAGGTTTCAAAGGAATCGACGAACTTTTAGAACTTCGTAAGCTTGCAAATCGGGGAGAAATTAACCTTCAGTTCAGTGGAGTTAAGCCCACTCTTGAAGATATCCAGCTGTCCAACGAAGGCAGGATAGATGACCTCATCCGAAACACAGCTAGTGAAGTAGGGGGACTGCTTGTGAGCGAAGACAGGTTACTGTCTCTAGTAGCTGAGGCTAAAGGGCTTAATGTCGAGTATATGCATCCTAAAGTCCTGGAACCATCCGAACTTCCGCCTCTTAAAGTAGAACATTTTTTTACTGACGATACGATGTCCGTACATCTTAAAAATGGGGTATCTCCTATGGCCAAAAAGGGGCCTGTAGGGGATATACGCTATGTAAAAATTCGTGATGAGCCTGTTACTTCTGCGGAACTTTCCAGTATCTCAAGAGAACTTATTGAAAGGGCCAGACTGGACCCCGAATCTTTTATCGAGATGTCTTCAAGTGGAGCTACTGTCCTGCAAATCCGGAATATGCGAATTGCAATTGCTCACCCGCCTTTTTCCGATGATATGGAAATTACAATTGTGAGACCAACTGTGGTTGTGGACCTTGAACACTACCGGCTGAGCGATAAACTCAAAGAACGGATTGTAAGCCAGCGTGGTATTCTTATTGCCGGCCCTCCCGGAGCCGGAAAGTCTACTTTTGCCGCCGGAGTTGCTCGATACCTGAATGACCGCGGACAGGTAGTTAAAACAATGGAGTCACCAAGAGACCTCCAGGTGCCTCCTGAAATCACCCAGTATTCACCTTTGAACGGCAGGATGGAAAATACTGCAGACCTTTTGCTTCTGGTCAGGCCGGATTATACAATCTATGATGAAGTCCGTAAGACCGGCGATTTTCTTATTTTTGCGGATATGCGGCTTGCAGGCGTGGGAATGATCGGGGTAGTACATGCAACCAGGGCAGTGGACGCAATTCAACGCCTGATAGGAAGGGTTGAACTGGGCGTGATCCCTCAGGTAGTCGATACCGTTATTTTCATTGATAAAGGAGAAGTGGCAAAGGTTCTGGTACTTGAGTTTACCGTCAAGGTCCCTCATGGAATGACCGAACAGGATCTTGCAAGGCCGGTAATCGTCATTGCCGATTTTGAGACCCGAAAAACAGAATATGAAATATATACCTATGGGGAACAGGTTGTTGTTATGCCAGTAGGGCCTCCTACCGAGCTAAGGAAACCTGCCTGGAAGCTTGCGGAAGAGGAAATAAGAAATGTTATTGGCAGGTACGCCTCCGGCCCGGTTGAAGTTGAAGTGACTTCAGACGACAGTGCACTCGTAAAGGTCCGGGAAGACGAGGTACGAAAAGTTATTGGCAAAGGTGGGAATGTCATTGACCGGATCGAAAATGTTCTTGGCCTGCATATTGACGTAAGAGAACTGGAAATCGGAGCCTCAGGGGCTGCAAAAGGCCGGAAGTATGGAGCTGAAAGTAAAGCTCTCCGAGGGAAACTAAAGACAACCAGCTTTGAGGAAGAGCCCAGTGTTTCTTCTGTTCATCCTTTCATAGAAAGAGATAAAAAGCACCTTATTCTTGGAGCACCGGAGCTTGCAGGAAAGGATGTGGAAATATATCTTGAAGACCAGTATCTGTTCAGTGCAACCGTAAGCCGACATGGAGATGTGAAACTCAGGGCGAACTCGGATCTTGCATCTGAGATTCTGGATGCTCAGGATAAAGGAGAAACAATTGAAATCAGAATGATCTGAAAAGTAACTGCCGAAAGATAAATTAGGCAACACAGATAAAGCCGCAAGATAACGGAAAATCACTCATCTTTGAAAGTAAAGTATAAGGTTCTTCATGTTTCTAATAGGCCCTTCACACCTCCAATAGGTCATTCATGCCTTTAATAATTTTTATCCCTTCTGGGGTAATATCAAATAGGGAATACTTGATCGGGACAGCCTTGTCCCGCATTTTCTCAATGTAAAGATATTTCTTTGTCTTTCCGTAGTTGAAATTCTCCTGTGAAGTAAGCCTGATTAACCCGAAAACCATGTAGCCAGTAAGCCTGTGGGTGAGATTATAGGAATCCTCATCCATAACAAAAAGACTTGTGCACCCGTTTTTTAGAAGTATAATGCTTATCGAACTGAATTCATCGGCAAATTCTCTTATGTCATGGTTTATGGCCATTACCCCTATGTTGTCGATAACCATGACATCAACTTCCGAAGACATGGAACTTAAATACTCGATTATATCAATATCCACAGCACATAGCCCTTTACCAAATTTCGAAGCGCTTTTGATTTTGTTCATTTTATCTTCAAAGATATTCTTGATACTGAGGTGTTTACTTTCAACGAAAGGCTTGAGGTCAAGGTTAATGCTTAGGGATTGGCTGAGGATATCTTCCGTAAGCTCTCTTGTAAGAATTAGTATGCACTTCTTGCCTTCATTGCAGCTTCTGTGCAGGAAATGAATTCCAAGAATTGTTTTTCCGGCGCCTGGAGGACCCGTAACCAGAATGCTTTTTCCTTTAGGAAAACCTCCGTCCATTAGCGTATCCAACCCTTCAATCCCTGTAGATAAACTTTCCATACTATCACATCTTAAACTCAGGTATATTTCTTAGTTATTTTAAGGTGTTTTAAGTAATATACTCTTCCTTTAAAAAGTTCATAAGTTGGTTTGGATCCTCAAAGGAAAAAGCAATGCTGGAGATAACATAACAAATTATGTGAATGCAAATTCCAATGTAATCAAAAGTTATGCTAAAAAGCAGAAAAAACGAAAAGAAAAAAATCATATTACCAAATGAAAATAATCGATTTCAAGAAATCATTATAACCATAGTGAGGGCGCGAACATACCCATTGCTTGCAGCGGGGTGCACCAGAGCAACTTTGATTCATTTTTAATCAATAAGAGTTTATCAATAAGAGTTTATCAATAAGAGTTTATCAATAAGAGTTTATCAGTAAGAGTTTATCAGTAAGAGCTTATCAATAAGAGTTTATCAGTAAGAGTTTATCAATAAGAATTTCAGAGCTATTTTTCACGATCCAAAACCTGATTATTTTGAATCTGAGGTTTGTGGAAGTGAAATTAACTGTTTACTATTACAATTGCATCGCAACTAAAAAAACAAGGATTTTTCCTTCCCGAGAAAAATTCAGGCAAGATGAAGCTCAGGGAGAATAAATCCTTGTATTTCTAATTTTCTGCTTATTTTTATTTATTCATTCTATTGCATGTTAATAGCGTCACAGGACTTTAATTAGCAAATTCAATTTTTAATAATATTTTTCATGAAGTCGGATTTCAGAAGGGTTATTTCTTATTTCCAGGCTTCAGCTCAATTGTCTTTTTAGAATCTCCTATATATATGGTGTACTTGCCTGCCGGCATCCCGGAAGTGTGGTAATTGAATTCGAATTTCCCTTTTGAATTAGCTTTCAGGGTCTGAGATGCCTCAACTTTAAGGTTTACAGAGTCTACACTCGGGGCAGCATCGCCATCAATAAGAACTTTGTAAGTAAAGGGCGGAATATGTCTCTTAGAAATAACTGCAATTCCTTCGGGTGATGCATCAGAAGACCGCTCGATCCAGAATAGTTTTTTTAAGTGTATGTTCAGGTTCTTTACTTCCTCGGTCGTGACCGTAAAGCGGGCATTTTTACCTTTAGGGATCTTTATCTTATCAAGCGAATACTGGTATCTGCCATCGGTAACAGAGAGTTCCTTTACAAAAGAAACTTGAGCTCCAAGTTCCTCTCCCGGAGAAGCCGTACCTTTTATTTTCAGAGTATCTCCCACAGTAGGATTGGAGGGAGAAATCTGCCAGTCAGTCTTAGCTGCTGACGGAGAAATAAATAAACCAAGCAAAAGAAACACAGACAGAAACCCGAAAACAAGTTTTGTTCTTTTTAATTTCACGAGCTTTATGTTGTTTATATAACTATTACTTTTCACAAGAAACTCCTCTTTTTAAGATTAACAGATATTAATAAAAACACAAAACATTTTTAAATTATTTTTATTTGATTTTAATATTAAACCCTGGCAAAAAAAATTTTAACTAAATATAAATTTTAGATAATACGTTTTTTAAGATCTAACGTTTGTTTATTGTTAATAAGGATTTTGTCTTATAGCAAAATTATGAGAAATTAAATGCAAATTGTGTATTTTTAGCCTAAAATGTGAAGATATGAAGTCTTTATAGATATAGATATAAATAAATTGATCACGTCATTTAATATATTAAAAAACTAGACTATTTGAGCAAACAAACGTTGATAGTAAAAGTAAGTCCATAAATACTAAAAATATGGACTCTGGTCCAAAATCCAGTGATTTTTGCATTTTTTGATTGAAAATCTGAATTAGCAAGAAAAATTCGGTTTTCACTAAAATCAATATTCGGTATCTAAAGACGTCAATCCCTAAGTTGTATTACAAGGATTGTGACCAATTACAAAATCTAGTGATTTTGAATTTTACATTCATCACTAGATTTTGGTACTGAGTCAAATATGTGTAAAATAATAATTTTTGTCAACTTTAACAAAATATCAGTCAAATAAATTTTTAAAAAGCCTCAATTAACATACCTTTCCTTAAACTCTAAAATCTGCTTGCTGCTTCCCACAACTGCAATGATGTCTCCTGCCCTTATTGTTGTCTGCTTTTTGATAGCCGTTATGACGAGTTTTCCTCGCTCGATGCCTATTATAGTACAACCGATCTGTCCTTCCAGGTTAAGTTCCTCTATTGACTTGCTGTCAAGAAGAGAACCTTTATCAATGTGGCATTTCTCGATTTCTATGCCTTCGTAAAGCATTATGTCTTCATCGATTCTACAGCTTTTTCCCATGCAGTTTGCAGTCATTTTGGCAAGCATCTGCCCGGCTACTATAGAAAGAGAACCTACATAGTCGGCTCCTGCTTTGTAGATCTTTTCAATCGATTTTACGGAATTTGCCCTTGCTACAATGGTAATTTCCGGATTCAGGTTCCTGGAAATGAGAGTTGCGAAAATAACATTGGTATCGTCATTAAGAGCCACAAACTCAAAGGAAGCTGTCTTTACTCCAGCTGCCAGCAGTATGTCTTCATCTGCCCCGTTCCCAACAAGATGTTCGAAGTCTACGTTTTCAAAAACCTTATCATTAGAGTCCACAACTACAAAGCGAAACGGACTTCCATAAAGTATATCTACTATGCTCTTTCCGACATCCCCATATCCCAGTACGATAAGGTGCCCTTTTGGCTCCATTTCTGCTCCCATGTCCTGTAAATTTTATTCGCCAAATTCAGTTTAGAGTTGTTAGCTTAGAGTTTTTATCCTTAAAGCTCGCCTTTTTACCCGCTAATGCAAATAAATTTGGCGGGCATATTATATTATTACAACTGTTTCGTATTTCTTTCAGTTTTGAATCTCAGATTTATGTGTCAATCTCTCACATTTGTGAATCTCAGATTTATGTGTAAATCTCTCCCAGTTTTGAATATTATATCAGTGTGTAAGTTTCTTCAGTTTTGAATATTATGTCAGTGTGTAAGTTTCTTCAGTTTTGAACCTCATATTAATGTGTAAGTTTCTTCAGTTTTGAAAGTTCTCCACGAGTCCCTACCGCCAATAAAACGGTATTCTCCCGGACAATATCTTCTTCCTTGGGATCAAAAGATAGAGTCCCACTATTCCAGATTCCTACAATCTTTGCACCTGTGAGCTGCTGGTTGGAGATTTCCTTAAGTGACTTACCTATAAGAGGACTTTTCAGGTAAACGGGAAACTCAACAATATGGACTCCCTCAAAAACCTCAGTCGCCCCCGTAACCCGGCTTCCGAGCCTGTCCATTGCCTTCCTGCCAATAAACTCCCCGAACATCGATTTAGGAGAAACTACTGTATCGGCTCCTGCATATTTGAGATATCTTGAGTTAGATTGGTCCTCTACAATAGCAATAATGTTGACATACTGAAATTCCCTGGCAGTCAAAACGATATTCGCATTTTTTTCGTCCGACTTATTTGCAATAAGGAGTTTGGCTTTCTCTATGCCAGCGTTCAGAAGGGTTTGCTTATCAGTCGGAGACCCAAAAATGCAGGGAATATTTTTATAAACAAGTTCCCTGATGAGGTCTTCTTCTTCTTCGACTATTACAAAAAGCATATCCTCCTCGGTCAATTCATCTATCAGGGTTTCAACCAGTTGATTGTATCCGCAGATAATTATGTGATCTTTCATGCCTGAAGAGACCATTCTTGGCATCCTGAACTTGATAACTCTGTCCATCCAGGGAGCAACAACATAGGTTATAAGAAAACCCGAAATCAAGATTATGCCCATAATCTGCACGATTATAGCAAAAAGTCTTCCTGGCAGGGAAGTGAAGACTACGTCGCCATACCCAACGGTTGCAATAGTTGTTGTGGCCCAGTAGATAGCAGTAATAAGGTTTGCATTTTCGGGCTGGTTCTCAAAAATCATGAGATACTCAAAAGTAAAAACATAGATAACAAACAGGAACACAGCCGCTATTTTGTACGCGATATAGGGATGCCTGTGCAGTATCTTCCGAAACCCTGATAACCTGAAATTCTTGCGCCCGGAAATAACCATCTTTGAATCCCCGCCTGAATTTTTCATATAAGGTTAAGCTGAAGCGTCCTGTAGCTGTTTTACTTGTAAACGTCTCGTGGTTTTTACTGGTAAATGCCGTAACTATCTACTGAAAAACATCTTATAGCCGACTGGTAAGCACCTTATAACCATTGCTAATAAATGGCTTGTGATGCTTGTAGATATTACTGATATTTCTATATATCTCCAGTTTAACAAAAATTTGATGCAAATAATATTTTGGGATTAAAACTGGAAAAGGGTTTTGAGAGCAAAAAGAAAAAAGTAATTGAATGATATTGCATGAATAAGAAACAGGGAAAGAAAGTAAAACCCAAGCCTTATAACTTCCTTGAAGGCCAGGGTTCATCTGAGATTTCGATGTCAATCACATCCACTGTCCTATATAGGGCCCAAATATCATAAATATAAACGAGAACAGGATCAACATCGAAAAGCTCGCTGTGATAGAGTTTGAGATCTTTTCTGAGATTGAATCGTTCCTTGTGAACCGGTATACAAAGGAATAGATGGAATCCTTAAACACGTGTCCTCCGTCCAAGGGTACGGCAGGCAGACAGTTGAACAGTCCTACATAAAAGTTCAGCCAGCCAACCCAGAGCAGAGTATTTGCAATCCAGAAAATCCCTATTCCCAGAGGTTCTGCCCAGCCCACAGGATGGAAAAACTGCATGAAAGTACCTGAAAAACCTCGGAATCCTTCACCTGCAAATCCATAGATGGGAAGTCCAAAGAGAATGATCCAGCCTGCAGGTATGGTTAGCAAGGACGGTATTTGATTCAGGGCTTCAAGATACACCTTTGATTGGGGTATCAACACGGAAATTCCGAGCATAGGGAGTTCCATAACTGCATTATTCCCGTAAATAACTCCTAGGAAACCGTAATCATTTTCCGAATTAGATGATAGTTGCACATCGAAAACGACAGTGCCTTTTTCAGTGAGGTCGCCTGTGTAGTTTTCAGAGGGAAGAAGTTCTACTTCTACGGTCTGGTTTACCCTTGTGGTTTTCATAAAATTTACGAAACTTGAAACATTTTGCATTTCTGTGTTGTTGATCCTGATCATTGTCATTCCGGTTTTGATCCCTGCAGATTCGGCGGGACTTCCTGAAACAATTCCTCCCACGGACACTCCGCCAATGTAGTCTTCGGGGACTGAGGCAACCTGTAAATCATGCGTGGATAATGTACCGTTTTTTGTGGCATAAATATGAACCGTCTCTCCGGGACTGATTTTTTCGAGGTATGTTTGTAGCTCTTCGGCTGTAGTGATATTGGTATCATCAATCTGTGTTATTATCATGCCGTTCTCAAGCCCTGCATGGGCAGCCGGAGAACTTTCGTTTACACTCATGATCATTGCATCACTTAAAGGCGCGATTGCCCCGAGTACGGGCCCGAAGAAAAGCAGGAAAGCGATAAAAGCCACGGTAAAATTGGCCATAACACCTGCTGCAAGAATCCGGGACCTCTGAGTTCTTGTTGCGCCTATAACAGGTTCGGGCTTCGGCTCCTCAGGCTTTGTGATCTCAGTTTCTTGCCTTGTTTTTTCTTCTTTTTCCCATTTCTCGATTTCTTCGATTGTGGCTGTCAGTGGAAGTTCTCTTGTTGTTTTCTCTTTAGTCCCGAAAAGCTGTTCATCGTCAGGCTCCGCAAAGCCTCCTATAGGAACCAGAGCATACAGGATTCCCATCGATTTAACCCGGATGCCTTCAACTCTGCAAAGAATCGCATGCGAAAACTCGTGCACGACAAGCGTGACTATAAGGGCAATAGCTCCCCAGGTAAAAGGAATGAACTCATTTAATCCCGGAATGAGAAAGATATTTCTCGGAGAGTTATATTTTCCCGGTTCAGGCATGTTTCCGCTAAGGAAAGAAGTATACATCCCAAGATCCGAGATAGCTATGACTATAAACATTGCAATCATGCCTGCAAACATCAGCAAGATTCCAAGGTTTGCAAAGTTTCTCCAGTAAGATTTCGGACGGGCGAGTACATCGAGCAGCTTGAGGCCCTTAGTTGTCCTAATCATAAGGATGGGAAGTGGCCCAAAGGTGCTTATGTTATACTTCTCCAGAATACCTTTCCTGTCAAGAACGGAAACTGCGAACCAGTACAGTAAAAAAATACTCAGTGCAATGCTTGTGCCATTCAAGGGAATTCTCCGAGTTATTGAACTGAACAAATTATAATTAAGCTTAACCGTTCATGAATTAAACGTAAAGTTCGCGAATTAAGCCAAATCAGTTGTTAATTAAATTTAATCAGCTATGAAGTAAGTTAAATTGGTATGTAATCTAGTATAAATTTTAATATTTATTTTAGTATATGGTTTAGTATATATTTTAGTATAAATTTTAGTACATATTTTAATATGAAATTTATATTAAAATTTGGCATGAAATTTAATATAAAACTAATATAAATCATAATATATATTTTGATATGCTTTTTAATATAAAATTTATAGTAATTTTAATATAAACTTTATTTTAAAGCTAATATAAATTTTAATATATATTTTGATATGTTTTTTAATATAAAACTTATATTAAATTTTAATATAAACTTTAATATAAATCTGATATAATTTTTAATATCCATTTTGGTATAAATTTTGAATTAAACTGTATATAAGAATTAAACTGTATATACAAAACTGTTGAGAAAAATATATTTATAAATTTTTTTATTGTTGCTATGTATATATAAACGTTAACATCGTTATTATATAACTCTGCGTATAATGTTCTGCGCCAATTAATTCATTGTGTTAAGTTCTACTGCTCAATATGATATAAAAATATTATATTATGCCTTACTATTTTGAATCAATATATATTCCGTTCCTTTTCAAAAATACTCTTATCTGGAAAAGGATACATAGCAATACATACTAATTATATAAAAATATATATGAAAGTTTATATAATAGCCAATGCCGAGACATTTTATAGCCAATGCCCGGGAGTTCGAATGCCAGGTAGATAGACACTATTTACAGATGGAATAATGTGCTTTAAATTAAATATCTTGTTCACTAAATCAGGTTTCTGTGGAGATCAGGTTTCTGTGGAGATCAGGTTTCCGTGAGGTGTCTGCTTATGCTTGGAATTGTGTATATTACCGCAGGAAACATGAAGAATGCGTCACAGATTGCAAGAGAACTGGTTTCAAAGAGGCTTGCAGCCTGTGTGAATATGTTTCCGGTATCTTCGGTTTACCGATGGAAGGAAGAGATTGAAGAAGACAATGAGATTGCCATGTTTGTAAAAACTGATTCTTCACGCTTTGAAGAAATCACAAAGCTTGTAAAGTCGCTACATACATACGAGATGCCTGCAATAGAATTCTGGGGAATTGAAGGAGAAAAGGAGTATCTTGACTGGGTTCATGTTAACAGTTCAGGCGAAGAAACCAAAAAATAAGGCAAGACTTAAAGTTTGAAGGCTGAAGGCCTGAAATCGAAAAACCTAGTTAATAACGGCAATAACTCCCGAATTTAAATTTTTACAGAACTGGTTTACTTATAGAATTAGTTTAATTTTCAAGAGATTCTACTTACAGGATTTTGCAGAATAGTTTGTTTACAGGATTAGGTTTATATGTTAGTTCTATCGTTACCTTATTGGATTCCGTAAATGCGGGAGTAACCAAGCGGTCAACGGTGGCAGACTCAAGATCTGTTCGTGCAGACGTTCAGGGGTTCGAATCCCTTCTCCCGCACTAAAATTATTAAGTTTTTCCTATCTTTTTTAGATTATTGTTTTCGCTCAAATTCTCTAATTCTATCTAATTCTATTACATTTCTTTTAAGTTGCGGCAAGCAACTCAGTCAAGGTACTGTATTCAAAGTACAATATAGAGGACTAAATAATATCAAAGGTAAACAAACCAACATGCAAGAGTTGCCCAGCCAGGTCAAACGCGCCAGGTTCAGAGCCTGGTCTCGTAGGAGTTCGTGCGTTCGAATCACACCTCTCGCACTAAATTTTTAATTAACTCTTATTTTCACTTAAATTATCTAATTCTATTTCATACGTCTTTGAGTAAGTGGGTTCTGGTGCAAAAATACTATTTCCGCAGTTTGATACTATAATTTCTACCTTTAGGTACCATTTTCCCAGGTGATGATATTTGATTAACTTTCCTAATTGCGAAGGATTACACTGATTTTTCAAGGAAGCCAGATTTTTTGCAACGGAACCTATCTCTTTGGGTAAAAGTAAAGAGACTCGTACGCTTACATTTTCAGTAAGTGACACCACGACCGAGAAGTAAAACAAAAAAATAAGATGAAGATATTGAATCTTCATCTTATTTTTTTGTTTATTTTCTTATTACTTTCCTTACTTTCTTTTATGCAAAAATACAGCAAGCAAGCTAACCACACCGTAAATAGTTTCAAATCCAGGTGTTTTCATACTTCCATTCCTAGAAGTTTTTGGGCTTTGCGTCTGCTCTACAGTTTTTTCTCCTATAAAATTTCCCAAGGCCTGAGGAGAGCCTCCTACAGGCACTGTGGCTGTAACAGAGTCGGTTGAGGTGTCAATTACAGATACAGTGTTGCTGACAGAGTTCACCACATATACTTTTGTCCCTGCAGGATTGACTGCAACTCCGTAAGGATAGCTTCCTACAGGCACAGTGGCTGTAACAGAATTGGTTGAGGTGTCGATTACAGAGACAGTATTGTTGCCATCATTTGACACATATTCCTTTGACACATATACCTTTCTTCCATCTGGAGTGATCGCAATTCCGTAAAGATAGCTTCCTACATTTACAGTAGCTGTAACTTTATTGGTTGCAGTGTCAATTACAGAAACAGTGCCGTTTCCAGTAGCCATGTCATTGCTCTCCACATATACCTTTGTTCCCATCCGGTTGACTACAACTCCATAAGGAGAGCTACTTACATTCACAGTAGCTGAAACAGTATTGCTTGCTGCGTCAATTACAGAAACATTGTTGCTGTTTATATTTGTCACATATACTTTTGTTCCTGCCGAGTTGACTGCAACTCCGAAGGGAGAGCTTCCTGCAGGCACAGTGGCTGTAACAGTGTTTGTAGCTGTATCAATTACAGATACGCTGTCACTGCCAGAGTTCGTTACATATACCTTTGTTCCTGCCGAGTTGACTGCAACTCCATAAGGAGAGCTCCCTACAGGCACAGTAGCTGAAACAGTGTTTGTAGCTGTATCAATTACAGATACGCTATCACTGCCAGAGTTTGTTACATATGCCTTTGTTCCCGCAGAATTGACTGCGACCCCCCAAGGTGAGGGACCGACATCCACCGTGGCTATAACAGTGTTTGTAGTTGTGTCAATTACGGAGACATTGTTGTCCCAAGAGTTCGTAATATACGCATATGGTCCCATGGATGAAGAATTCTTAACATCTATTTCGTTTGTCTTTGAATCTGTACCGTTCGCATTGCTTACTGTCAAGTTAACTTTATAGGTTCCTGCTTTGGAGTAAACATGCGTTGGATTCTGATGTGTTGAATTAGCTCCATCTCCAAAATTCCATTCCCATACAGTAGGTGTACCTTTGGTTTTGTCAGTAAAGGTGACATTCAGAGGCGCCTTTCCAAAGAGAGGGGATACAGAGAAAGCAGCAACTGGAGGAAGTTTGACAGGGAAATGGCAGATGAAATCATTTTCAGAGGAAGCATCAAATGGGAGTTTTGAACTAAGATTATACATGTAGAGATAGGGGATTCCATTGCGATAATTCATCCAGGCTATCCTATCATCATAGATGGCAGGACTATCTGCTGATACACTGAAAACGAGTGGAGTTTCGATGGAAGTAGAAAGGTTGTACATGTAGAGACAGGAGGGACCACGAGAATCAATCCATACTATCCGGTCTCCGTAAATAACAGGGGGGTTTGCGGATCCGCTGTTGGTTATTTGAGTTTTATTGGAGGTGGAAATATTGTACATATATATATCGAAGCTTCCATTGTAAATATCCCAGTGCTCCCACACTATTATGTCTCCGTATATAGCAGGGTTAATTTCAGATCCATCTGTGGTGATTTTAGTTTCCATATGAGTGGAGATATTGTACATATAGAGGTTGAGATCTAAGTTTCCATTGCGATTATCCACCCAAACTATCCTGTCACCAGAGATAGCAGGATTCCCTTGAGTTGAGTTACTAGTGGTTATCTGGGTTTCAGTGGAAGTGAAGATATTATACATATAGACATTGGAGCCATTTCCATTACGACTATCTGCCCACACTATCCTATCACCAGAGATTGAAGGGTTACCTTTAGTTGAGTTATTGGTAGTTATCTGGGTTTTAGCGGAAGTGGAGATATTATACATGTAGATATCGGAGTTTCCATTGCGATTATCCGCCCACACTATCCTATCACCATAGATTACAGGATTGGTTGCTGATCTGTGGTTAGTGACCTGAGTTTCGTTGTGAGTGGAGAGATCGTACATGTAGATATCGGAGTTTCCATTGCGATTATCTGTCCACACTATCCTATCACCATAGATAGCAGCAATCGATCCTGTGGTAATATCTACTGATTCTTCATTGGCAGAATTCTCCTCTGATACTTCGGTAATAGAATTCTCCTTTGATGCTATAGTATTATCCACTAATCGGTTGGTGATCATCGAAGTTTCAGTTATTGTGGGCGAAGCGCTTTGTGCAGAAGCCATCGATGCTGCAGATGAAATGAGAATTAAAAATAAAGGAAGTGCTATTAAAGCTAAAACAACTTGGTCTGATCTTTCCTTCTTTCTCATTATATTTTCAGCCTTTACTTTATATCATTTACAAAAGATATAAGATTAATACTAAAATTTATACACAATTCTTAAAGTTTTTGTTTTTAATCTAAAATTTATAAGAATAGTAGGATTTTTTATGGATAATATAATCCTATTTGCCTTATTTTTTACTAAACTCCCAATTGACCAATAGGAATCTAGACTTGTCATAACTTGTTTTACCCATCAGTCATTCTTCTGTAGTTAAAAAATGTTAATAGTTCTAATTAATACTATTTATCAAAATATACATACGATTAAAGTGAATGGTGTTTAATTCAAGTCTTACTGAGCACGTAGTAGCAAAAAAACCATAAAGTAAGTCAGTTCATTCTAAGACCACAAGATAAGTTTTCTTTTGTTGGAAGAATAATTTCCTCGTCTTAATATCTATTGTAGGGGTTCTTATGAGACAACTCTAACTTATTGTAAAAATACTGTTCTAACTAATAGTAAAAATACTATTTAGAAGATCTTACTGAAAAAATCAGCACGTAAGCAGGAAATTTTTTACCAAGGTTAAAAAGCTAATTCAAAACATTTATTTTTACTAACTGTTATAATATAAACTGTATAATATCATTCAAAAGAAAAATCGTGATTTAAGATAGTGAAACTTACCCCCCTTAATGTGAAAATTCGTAAAAAGAGCAAAAGTTAAAAATAAACGAGAATAACTGAGTACACGGCAAGAAATCACAAAACCACTAGCTGAGAAAGCATAGGATAGACAGTGTATCGACAGTGTATCCCTGAAAAATATGAGAATCATTTCCATGTGCTTGCTCTTTCCATGCATTCCAACCTCATGATTTAGAGGAATAACAATGATCACAGGTGAACTGAAAAACAAAATAGACCGCATATGGGACACTTTCTGGTCCGGCGGCATAGCAAACCCCCTTGAGGTTATCGAACAAATTACCTACCTGCTATTTTTACGGAGGCTGGACGACCTCCAGACGCTTGAAGAAAACAAATCAGTCCGCCTTAAACGCCCTATGGAACGCCGTATTTTTCCTGAAGGCCAGGACGATAAGGGCCGATCTTACGAAGACCTGCGCTGGTCCCATTTCAAAAACTTTACTCCGGCAGAGATGTTTACAATAGTCAGCGAACACGTCTTCCCCTTCCTGCGAAACCTGGGCGGAGACGACTCAACCTATGCCAAACACATGGAAGGCGCCCGCTTCACCATTCCCACGCCTGCCCTGCTTTCAAGAGTGGTGGACCTTCTTGACGACGTGCCGATGGAAGACCGTGATACCAAAGGCGACCTATACGAGTATATGCTCGGCAAGATCGCATCTGCTGGCCAGAACGGACAGTTCAGGACCCCGCGCCATATTATCCGCCTGATGGTTGAGCTTACTTCGCCGCAGCCGACAGACATCATATGCGACCCCGCGTGCGGGACAGCCGGATTTCTGGTATGCGCTGGCGAACACCTGCGGGAACACTACCCGAATATCTTGCACGACGAAAAGCTGAAACAGCACTTCCACCAGGATATGTTCCATGGATTCGATTTCGATAACACCATGCTCCGCATAGGCAGCATGAATATGCTCCTGCACGGCGTGGAAAACCCGGACATCCGCTACCGCGACTCTCTTGCCCAGGACTATTCCAGCGACGAAGAAGCTTATACTCTTGTCCTTGCAAATCCTCCTTTTGCCGGCTCGCTGGACTATGAGAGCACTTCTAAGGAACTCCTGAAGGTCGTCAAGACCAAAAAGACCGAACTGCTTTTCGTTGCCCTTTTTATGCGCCTTTTGAAGCCAGGCGGGCGGGCGGCTGTTATCGTTCCTGACGGCGTGCTTTTCGGCTCAAGCAAAGCCCATAAGGAGCTTCGCCGCATGCTTGTCGAGGAGCAGAAGCTTGACGCGGTTGTTTCACTTCCGGGCGGCGTTTTCAAGCCATATGCCGGTGTTTCTACTGCTATCCTCCTTTTCACGAAAACAAATTCAGGAGGCACAGACCATGTCTGGTTCTACGATATGCAGGCCGACGGCTGGAGCCTTGACGATAAACGGAGCCCGCTTTTGAGCGAGGACAAACTGGGCCCTGTTCCTTCAACCGGGCTTAACGAGGACGAGCACGCCAAAAATAACCTTCCTGACGTCTTTGCCCGCTGGCAGGAGCGCAATAAGAGTGAACTTAAACGCGCCAGGACCGAGCAGAGTTTCTGCGTGCCAAAAGCCGACATTGAAGCCCAGGGGTACGACCTTTCCCTCAACCGCTACAAGGAAGTTGTGTATGAAGAAGTGGAATACAGAGCCCCGAAAGAGATACTCGAAAGCCTCGCAAAGCTGGAAGTTGAGATTCAGCAGAGGATGAAAGAACTGGAAGGGATGTTAGGATGAGTGCCACCCTTCATATGGAAAAGCTTTGCAATGTTGCTGAACTGAACCCAAAATTCAAGGAAAAACTGAAAAGCGACTCAAGTGTTTCTTTTGTGCCAATGGCAGCAGTTCTAGCCGAGATGAGCACAGTAACCGGCGAAGAAAAACAATATTGTGAAGTAAGTAAGGGCTACACATCCTTTGTTGATGGCGATGTGCTGGTTGCAAAAATCACTCCCTGTTTCGAGAACGGAAAAATTACTCAGGCGAAACTAAAAAATAGAGTGGGATTCGGTTCAACAGAGTTTCACGTAGTTCGTCCTGTTGAAGGAAAATTAGATGCACGTTATTTACTTCACTTCTTAAGACAGGAACGTATCCGACTAGAGGGTGAAAGAAAGATGACTGGCAGTGCAGGACAACGCCGTGTACCTGCGAATTTTCTTGGTAGTTTGGAAATCCCTCTTCTCCCCTTACCAGAGCAAAAGAGAATTGCAGATATTCTGGATCGTGCGGAGGCTCTTCGAGCTAAACGTCGAGTAACTCTCGACCAGCTTGATGAACTTGTTCAATCTATTTTTATTGAGATGTTTGGAGATCCTCGCTCTCCAACTAAAAGAAAAAATGAAAAAATTAGAGTGAGAGATGTAATCGACATCATTGTCCCAACTAGAGATAAACCAAAAAGTTTTACAGGAAATATTCCATGGATCACTCTTCCTGATCTTGCAAATTCCATTTACATCGAAGATTCAAAATATAAACTCTCGAAAGAAGAAGCAAGACCTACAAAAACTCGTTTGTTCCCGAAAGAGACTGTCATTCTTAGCTGTGCCGGAAGCTTGGGAAAGGTTGCAATATCTACGAATGAAGTTTATACTAATCAACAATTTTATGGTTTGGTATGTGATAAAAAAAGAATAATTCCTGAATTCTTAGCGTATTATCTTTTACTTCTTGGTGAAGATTATTATCGAGGTATTAGTGGAACCTCAATTCTAGCTTTCTTCAAAAAGGAGTCTGCGCTAAATATCGAGATCATGCTTCCTGAGATCTCCAATCAAATACATTTTTCACAAACCGTTAAACAAATAGAAAAAATTAAGCAATCTCAGCAGCAATCTCTTCTCGAACTCAATAACCTCTTTGATTCACTAGCGCATGAAGCCTTCACTGGAAAACTTTTTTCACATCAATTATTTGAGCAAGAAATAGAGAATGGAGTAAAGATATGACCAATTTTGCCTTTCTCGAAGCCGAATGGCCTTCTTTGTATGAGGCAGCCGAAAAAGCCTCAAATGCGGTTTATCCTGACCCTCGCACTGCCTGTTTTTACGCTCGCAGGGCTCTGGAACTGGCTGTGCAGTGGATATACAAGTACGATTATTCACTGCTCCTGCCGTATCAGGAAAATTTGAGTGCTCTCATTCATGAGCCTACATTCAAAAAAGTTGCGGGAGAGGCAATCTTCAACAAAGCACGGGTCATTATCCAGCTTGGAAACGAGGCTGTGCACAGCAACAGTTCCATTCAGGCATATGATTCAGTGACAGCCGTGAGTGAACTTTTCCACATAACCTACTGGCTGGCACGCACCTATGCCCGAAAAGAAAAGCCTGAGCCCGGGCTGAGCTTCAACCCTGACGACCTGCCGAAAACAACAGTCCCGAAGCAGACAATAGAGCAGCTTCAAAACCTGGAAAACAGCCTCCGGGAAAAAGACGAAAAACTCTCTCTACTTCTGGCCGACAAATCCGCAATGGACGAAGAACTAAAACGCCTGCGTGCCGAGGTTGCAAAGGCAAAAGAAGCTTCAGCCCTACAGCCGGACACACACGACTATTCCGAAGCTGAGACCCGAAAAAGCCTGATTGACCTCCTGCTTAAAGAGGCAGGCTGGGCCCTTGACAAAGCTCAGGACAGGGAATTTGAAGTCTCAGGCATGCCAAACGAAAGCGGGGTCGGTTTTGTAGACTACGTGCTCTGGGGCGACGACGGAAAGCCCCTTGCCCTCGTTGAAGCAAAGCGCACTACCAGAGACCCGCAGGTCGGCCAGCAGCAGGCAAAACTCTACGCCGACTGCCTGGAAAAACAATTCGGGCAAAGGCCTGTGATCTTCTATTCAAACGGGTACGAAAACTGGATCTGGGACGATTCCAGTTATCCTCCGAGGCAGGTGCAGGGTTTCTACAAAAAATCCGAACTCGAACTCCTTATCCAGCGGAGAAGCAGCCGCAGGTCTCTTTCTGGAGCCAGAATTAACTCAAAAATTGCAGACCGCTACTATCAGAGCCGGGCCATCCGCCGCATAGGAGAATCCATTGAACAGGACAACGACAGAAAAGCCCTGGTAGTAATGGCAACAGGCGCTGGCAAGACCCGTACAGTCATTGCACTCTGCGATCTTCTCATGCGCTGCAACTGGGTTAAACGCGTGCTTTTCCTGGCCGACAGGGTAGCTCTGGTCAACCAGGCAGTAAACTCCTTCAAGCGGCACCTCCCTGACTCCGCACCTGTGAACCTTGTAACGGAAAAGGACACCGACGGGAGAGTGTTCGTTTCAACCTACCCGACAATGATGAAGCAGATCGAAGAAATGAACAACGGACAGCGCCGCTTTGGGTCCGGGCATTTCGACCTTGTAATTATCGATGAAGCGCACCGTTCTGTTTTCAAGAAGTACAGGGCGATTTTCGACTACTTTGACTCTTTCCTTGTTGGCCTTACAGCAACGCCCAAAAATGAAATCGAACGAAATACCTACAGCCTCTTTGACCTTGAACCCGGCGTTCCCACAGACGCCTACCAGCTCGAAGAAGCTGTAAAAGACGGTTTCCTTGTCCCTCCAAAAGCAGTTTCAGTTCCCCTGAAGTTCCAGCGCCAGGGGATCAATTATGACGACCTCTCAGACGAGGACAAGGAACAGTGGGAATCTCTTGACTGGGGAGACGAGGAAGGCGAAATTCCTGGCCGTGTAGAAGCCGATGCCGTCAACAAATGGCTGTTTAACAAAGACACCGTAGACAAAGTGCTGGCTCACCTGATGGAACGGGGCCTGAAAGTCGCTGGCGGTGACCGCCTGGGCAAGACAATCCTCTTTGCAAAAAACCAGGCTCACGCTGAGTATATTGCCGAGCGGTTCAATGCCAGTTATCCGCATTTCAAAGGCGAGTTTGCCCGTGTTATAACTTTCAAGACCGAATACGCCCAGAGCCTGATAGACAACTTCTCTATCAAAGAAAAAGCCCCTCACATTGCCATCTCAGTGGACATGCTTGACACAGGGATCGATGTGCCTGAGGTCGTAAATCTTGTTTTCTTCAAACTGGTGCGTTCCAGGACAAAGTTCTGGCAGATGTTAGGACGCGGTACCCGTCTCTGTCCCGACCTTTTCGAACCCGGAACAGACAAACAGTTCTTTTATCTTTTTGATTACTGCCAGAACCTGGAGTTTTTCAGCCAGAACCCGGAAACCACAGACGGTTCACTGGGAGATTCTCTTGGCACGCGCCTGTTCAAGTCACGTCTTGAATTGCTCTCAGTGCTTGACCGAAAACTTGAATCTGACAGCGATTGCGAAGCCGGTGCCGAGACCTCGGAAATATACGGTGAACCGAAAACGGAAGCCGAAGTCCGCTTTTCGGTTGCCGGAATGCTGCACAGCGAAATTGCCTCAATGAACCTGGACAACTTCGTAGTGCGTCCAAGGAGGAGGCTGGTCGAAAAATACTCAAAACCCGAAGCCTGGATAAAATTATCCAGCGAAGACCTCTCCGAGCTTTCCCATGAAATCGCAGTTCTTCCCTCAGAATTACAACCGGAAGCCGAGGAAGCAAAACGTTTTGATCTCCTGGTCCTGAACCTGCAACTGGCTTTACTGCGTGCCGAGCCTGCCTTTGAGCGCCTGACCAATCAGGTAAGAAATATCGCAGGTCTCCTTGAAGAAAAATCAGCCATTCCAATGGTACGTGACCAGATGGCTCTAATTCTTGATGTGCAGACCGATGAATGGTGGGAGAATGTGACAACTCCCATGCTGGAATCTCTTAGACGGCGCCTCCGAAACCTGGTTAAACTCGTAGAAAAACACCACAAAAAGCCGATTTACACTGACTTCAAAGACGAAATTGGCAGCGAAACCGACGTGGAATTACCGGGCTTTGCCGAAGCCGGAGATTTTGAAAAGTTTCGCGCAAAGACCCGTGCCTTCCTCCTGGAACATCAGGACAATAATGTAATCCACAAGCTCCGGATGAATATCCCACTGGCTGCACCCGATCTTGACGAACTGGAACGGATACTCTCTGAAAGCGGGCTGGGAGGGCCGGAAGAAATTGTCCGTGCCAGAGAGGTGTCAAACGGCCTCGGCCTCTTCGTGCGTTCACTCATAGGGCTTGATAGGGAAGCTGCAAAACAGTCGCTGGCCACATTCCTTACAGGTAAGACCCTGACTGCAAACCAGATAGAGTTCATAAACCTGATAATTAATCATCTTACCGAACACGGAGCAATGGACGCTGCATTACTTTACGAGTCGCCATTTACCGACCTTACGCCACAGGGCCCAGATGGGCTTTTCACCTCAACTCAAATTGATGAATTGATAGCTACATTGGAACAGATCACGGCAACAGCATTAGTGCCCCCATGCTCGCAACAAATTACGGCTTGAAAATCTTTTGAGATGCTTTGGATAAGTAAGACTTTCAAACAATGGCAGGGAATTTATTCAATGCCCATTTTGAATGAACGGAAAAGGGTTAAACATAAATCACACAATTAACATTATTTAAAAAAGAGTTTTCGGAGTGAGTCGACCAAATTTTGTAACTAGCCGACTGAGTTTACTGCCGATTCAATTTAGTAGTTGGTTTTTAGTAAATGTTACGTATTAAGCCCGGAAGCAAGAGCTTTTTACAGGCTTCTTAAGGCTTCGCGGTGTCAATCAAATCCAGGATTCTCAGAGCAAGATGTGCGCCGTTTGCTCCATTATCGATCCCTACGCTTCCGACAGGCACTCCTGGGGGCATCTGGGCAATGGAGAGCAGGGCATCGAGTCCGCCAAGTTTCGCGCTTACCGGGACTCCTACTACAGGTCTTTTTGTCCTGGAAGCTACAACCCCGGGAAGGGCTGCGGACAAACCTGCAATCGTAATAAAGACCTTTGCATCAGTGCTTGAGACATAATTTTCAAGTTCTTCAGGGTTCCTGTGAGCAGAGATAACCATTACTTCGTAAGTGTATTTACTCTTTTCAAGCACGGATACCGCACGGTTGGCGATAGGCCTATCGGATTCGGAACCCATAATTACTGAGATATCAACCATTTTTAGCTTCTCCTGAGCAGTCAGGGCAGGCTTCCTTTGCCGCTTAACTCGTTTTGGCGTTCAATACTCATCCTGATAAGAGTCTCAAAAATAGACTTTACAGACCCAAGATCAAGGTTGAGCTCGGTTGCGGCATTTAAAGCTCTGTTAATTACAACCTCATTTTGCTTCTGGTCATTTATCGAAGTCCCATTTATTCTTTTTGATTCAAGTACTCTTTCAGCCAGATTTACTCTTCTATCAATGAGGGCAAGAATTTCCCCATCAATCTCTTCTATTTCTCTGCGGACATCCTCAAGTTCGCTCAAGTGAACCCCTCGTTTTCTAAAGACATTGCGTCTCTGTTATTTATAGAGGTTTCTATAACCCTGCCTTCGATCCCACAGCTTTCCCAGGCCGACCTGAGTTCTTCAATCTGGTTTTCTTTGACAAGCGCAACATACGCCGGGCCCGACCCGGATAGACTTGCCCCTTTTACACCACATTCCAGGGCTCGAAGAATGCACTCAGTATCAAAACCAAGAGCGCTGCAGTAGAGAAAACCGTTTAAAGTCATTGCTTTTTCATACTCTCCTGCAAGTGCAAGTTCATATGCCATATCTATATACGGAGCAATGAGTTCTGAACGTTTAACATTTGTTTGTGAACTGAACACTTTTCTGTTAGGCGCAAAAATCAGGACTTTGGAATTGTATTCTTCTCTTTTAATCAGTTTCAATTCCCGGTTATCAGTGATCACAACTCCGCCGAAAAAAGAAGCACATGCGTCATCAAAAGATCCTGTTATGGTTACTTTTGCTTCTCTTGCAGCTTTTACCCCAAGTTTCACAGCATCAAGAGGAGGCATTGATTCACCTATAGCGTTTAAAGTTGCCAGCACAGTTGCATTGGCGGCTGCACTGCTGCTCTTAAGTCCACCTGCAAGAGGAATATTGCTGCTTGTTTTTACCTTGCCCCCAAGTTTAATCTCAAAGTGTTCAAGCACAAGTTCAACACACCTTTCAATAAGAAAAGTGTCTGCTTCAGGCATTCCCTCAATCGATCCGTGGACTTTTTTCTCGCGATCCGAGAGTTCCACCTCTGAATATGTTTTTAAACCAGTTCCAAATGCCGCACCTTTCCAGGTTGCAAATGCCGCGATAATGGTTCCTGCTCCTGATGCGCAGGCGTGCCCTTCAAGTATCATCATGCTGAGAATGCGCTGTTCTTTAATATTTTTTACTGCGTTCTTCACAGGACCCAGGTCTCCTGAAACGCAGAGCTCTGCAACATATTCATAAAAAAAGCGGAAATCCACAAATATAAATAGTAAAGTTAAATCACGTATATAAAAAGAGACTTCTAACTATTATTAGAAAGTTATATTTGAATCAGGAATAAACATTTCTAATTCCAGGTCTAGCAGATTAAATCAAAAACGGGGAATTATTATCGAAACCAGGAAAGTACAGCAGACAGGTGGATCTACTTACATTATTTCTCTCCCTAAACAATGGGCTGAAAAAGTTGGGATCAAAACAGGCACTAGAGTCTCCATTCAACCCCAGCCTGACGGAAAATTACTGATAAATCCCATTCTTGAAGAGCGGTCAATCAAAACAAAAAAGATTGATGTTACAGGCTGTGGAGCAAAAGCACTTGAGCGAGATATTATCGCTGCATATCTCCATGGATATGACAGGATTGAACTTTTCTCGGAAAGGATACTCGTCGAACAGAAGCAAACAATTAGGAAGGTATGCTACAAACTCATAGGTCCTGAAATTATTGAAGAAACCTCAAACTGCGTGATTATCCAGGATCTCCTTAACCCGAATGAACTTCCGATCAAAAAAAGTGTACAGAGGATGTTCCTTATTGCGGCGTCCATGCAAAAGGATGCGGTAAGAGCCTTTAAAACTATTGATTATGACCTTGCACTTGACGTAAGTCAGAGAGATGACGAGGTTGACAGGTTATATCTCCTGATCTCCAAGCAGTTTCGCTCGATTCTCTGTGAAGGAGGAATGCCGGGCACTACAGAAACAGGTATAGAGGAATACCACGAGTTCAGAATGGCGGCAAGCCCGATAGAAAGGATAGCCGACCACGCACAGAAAATAGCAAATACCGCCTCAAAGATGCAAGAGATCGTTGATGATAAGGTAATGGAAGAAGTCGATAAACTCAATGCTGCTTATATGGAACTTGTAAAACAGTCAGTTGAGGCCCTATTTGAAGCGAATACTTCTCTTGCAAATCAGGTAATAGACAACGTTGACAACATGCGCGCATGGGTAGAAGAACTGCATGAATCTATTCTGAAATTGGAATCCAATGAGATTATGATTTCACTCGGGACAGTCGTAGACAGTTTATCCAGAATAGGAGACCTTAGCTCCAATATAGCCGAAATTGCTATAAACATGGCAATTCGGGATAGATAAGCAAAATCCTATCTGAGAAATCAGAAACTCTTTCCAACTTGAAAATGTAAAGGTAAATAATAGATATTTCCAGGTAAAATTTCTATGTGTTTCCAGGTAAAAGCTCTCAAAAGTAATAAAAAAGTTAAATATATAACTAAGGTCTGAAATCGAAATAATAGGCTTAGCTTTCAATGCTCTGAGTTGCTCAAAAAATATATTTGAATTTATAAAACGATCTCAGAGTTTCTAAAAGATATATTGAAATATATAGAGGAAAAATGAGCTGTAAAAATTATAAAAAGAATTAAGTGAGAAAGACACTAGAAAAAATATTCTCATAAAAACGATTTATATTTTTAAGGTTGAATGAATAAAAATCGGAAAAAATATAAAGGAAAGTGCAGAACATCACTGCACATATAAAAATTTAGTACTAACAAAAAGAGTTCGTGAGAGCTCAAAGTCTTCTGGATAACAAGTTTTTTATCTCTGGATAAAAAGCTTTTTTATGAATGTGGTGAGGGAATCAGGCGATAGAAAGCAATTTATATTCTGGTGTTATTTCCACGGAGGCACTTTCTATTCTACCGTAGAAAGGGTCTTGAATTTCCTATTTATTCCCAGGCATACTGGAGAAGAAGAATATCTACAATTTCCCCCAATCCCCTCAGTACGATAAATAGAAGTTACTTAAGTGCATGGATCAATAGATTAAAAATTTAAGTACCAATGCGTAAAGGAAAGCAATCCGAGAAATCCTTAGGTACTATGCTTTTCCCAAGGAGGGAAGCCATGAATATGTTAGAACGATTTAAGGTAAGCTTTTCAAAAATGTTCAATAAACTGTTCAAGAAAAAAGGAGCATGCATAGGAATCTACGGCCCCCCCAATGCCGGTAAGACGACCCTTAGCAACCGGATCCTCAAAGATTGGGTCGGAGCCGAAGAAACAATGGGTTCTGTTTCTCATATCGCTCACGAAACCCGGCATGCCAAGAGAAGGAACGCAGTAAGTATTGAGTCCAATGGACATACAATCAGCCTTGATATTGTAGATACGCCCGGGCTTGCCACAAAAATCGATTTCCATGACTTCATGGAGCAGGGAATGAGTGACTCCGAATCCAAGAAACGGTCCAAAGAAGCAACAGAAGGCGTAATCGAAGCTGTCAAATGGCTGGATGACCTTGATGGTGTCATACTTGTTATGGATTCCACCGAAAATCCCTATACTCAGGTCAACGTAACAGTAATAGGGAATATGGAAGCCAGAAACCTTCCGCTCCTCATAGTAGCAAACAAGGTAGACCTTCCTGATGCCGATCCAGCTGTCATAAAGGAAGCTTTCCCCCAGCATCCTATGGTGCCAGTTTCTGCTCTTGAAGGAGTGGGAATGGACTCGTTTTATGAAGCTCTGGCAAAACAGTTCGGGTGATCTACATGCAGGGAATTCAGCTTGATTTGATATCCGAAGCCAGAATCTCTCAGATGGCTTCAATGGAAAAAGTCCGATACATAATCGATGAGGTACGGAAAGGTAAAATTCTTGTGCTTGAAAAGGGCCTGAACCCGATGGAGGAAGCAAAGCTTATAGAAATGACAATGTCAGCGATCCAGCCTGATGTTTTTTCGGGCATAGAGATGCAGAGCTATCCTGCAAATACGGATGGTTCATTACTTGGTAAAATTTTCAAAAAGCAGAGCAATAAGAGACTTACGGTAATAGGGCCTGCAAACCAGCTAAAAACCCTTAAAAAAGATCGGAATCTCATAAGTGCACTTGTCTCTGCAAGTAAGTAAACGAAGTGGAAGCAATGTGTGCCCAAAAGACCCAAGACGAGGAAGCTATAATATACCCTCCCCAGTCTCTAGGTTCCTTTGAGATGGGCAGGAATGATGTTAACTTAGTCTGCACTTACGGGAAAATTGCCGTATGGTTTGGACGGAAAGTTCCTGATTATATTATAGCGCAGATACTAATCGGAATTTCAAAAGTTGACCAGTCTACGGTTCATGAGTTTGAAATTGTCTGCAGTTTTGATGATATTACAGAATATGAGAGTAAAGGGTACACACTCGTGTCCTACGGAAAAACGGCCGGTGGTTATCGCGTAAATTATAGTATTCCTTTTTCCAATAAAAAAGCCCTTTTTCACTTATCAAAATTTATACTTGAAGAGCTCCAAAAAGGAGAAACACGTAAAGACTTTTATTGGAATGGGAATGACTGTGATATCCAGAGACTCTATCACGAATTTAAAAATAATATTGAAAACTGGGAACTGAAAACTATTAATTATAAAACTGAGTCGCAAACAAGCAGGTAATACCTGAACTGCTTGCATTGCGGCAAGGTGGAAAGAAAGCTTCCGAAACTTGCTCTGAAATCTGACTGTAAATATGAAGAAGGGTTTTGGTAAAAGTATTTCAGGGGCGTTTTTATCATTAACACAGGCAGGTAACTATTATTAACAGAGACAGATAAATATCATTAACAATAAGCAGGTAAATAAAATTTAATCAATTAATTATTATAGAATTAAGCATTTAACCAGGCACTTAACTCAATGTTTTTCGGAGAACTCATATGGAAAAAGTTCAGGTAAACGACTGCGAAGACGTACTATTATCAATGAGAATGATTTCAGTAAACCTAAGTGAAATAATCGATAAACTTGACAGAAAAGCAATAAAATCGATGATTCAGAAAATTCTGGAAGGCGAAAGAATCTTTTTGATGGGGGCTGGAAGGTCAGGGCTTGTTGCCAAAGCTTTTGCAATGAGGCTTATGCACCTGGGATTCAGCGTGTATGTGGTTGGTGAAACTACAACGCCTGCTGTCCGGCCAGAGGATGTAGTGATTGCTATTTCAGGGTCAGGAGAAACACACTCTATAGCTGACCTCGGAAAAATAGTAAAAGACATTGGCTCAACTCTCATAACGGTTACATCTAAAAAAGAATCTACATTAGGTAGAATCTCAGATGTTGCTATGATCCTTCCAAGCAAGACTAAAAATGACCCTGACGCAGGCGGCTACCTTGAAAGAAACATGCGGGGAGGTTACAAAACCATGCCTCCGCTGGGTACATCTTTCGAAATTACATCGCTTATTTTCCTTGATTCGATAATCTCTCAGCTTATTACGCTTACAGGTGCCTCTGAAGCCGAACTGAAGTCGAGACATACGAATATCGAATGAAAGCTAATCGCCAGAAAGCAGAAGGTAAATCTAAAAATAATTAATTTATAGGGATACAGGAGAGCCTAATTTGAAGGAAATAAAGTTTTCAGAGAACGTAGCCCGAATAGATACCTCAGGTATCAGGAAGATTTTTGAAGCCGCGGGCTCGGACGCTATTAACCTCGGGCTGGGGCAGCCTGATTTTGACACTCCAGAGCATATAAAGGCCGCGGCAATAAAAGCTATAAACGAAGGCTTTACGGGTTATACGGTTGGTCCGGGAATTCCGGAGTTAAGAGCGGTCCTGAGTTCCAAGTTCAAGGAAGAGAACGAGTTCTCGGTTTCCCCTGAGGAAATAATTGTAACTTCTGGAGCATCAGAAGCTCTTGCAATTGCCCTTGCAGCTCTTTTAAACCATGGGGATGAAGTCCTTATTTCAAACCCTGGCTTCGTTTCCTACAATGCGCTGACCGAAATCCTGAGTGGAAAAGCCGTAGGTGTTCCCCTTGCCGAAGACCTTACCATGAAGCCTGAGGCTGTGCTTGAGAAAATCACTCCGAAAACTCGAGTCATCGTTCTTAATTCTCCTTCAAATCCCACAGGCACAGTTGCAAGCAGGGCAGATATAAAAGCCCTGGCCGAGATTGCAGACGACCACAATATAACCATTATTTCCGATGAAGTCTATGAGTACTTCGTTTACGAAGGAGAACACGTAAGCCCTGCCAGCTATTCGGACAATGTGATTACTGTAAATGCGACCTCAAAGAGCTATGCAATGACCGGATGGAGACTAGGGTACGTGGCAGCCAGAAAAGACTACATAAGCCAGATGCTTAAGGTGCACCAGTACTTCCAGGCCTGCGCTAACTCAATCGCTCAGAAAGCCGCTTATGCCGCGGTGACAGGACCCAAAGACTCTATCAAAGCCATGCGAGAAGAGTTCAGAAAGCGCAGGGACGTGCTTGTAAAAGGGCTGAATGATCTAGGAATGGAATGTGCTCTTCCAAAAGGAGCTTTCTACGCTTTCCCGAAAGTCCAGAATTCCGCAGAGGTCGCCTCGAAATTTATCTCAAACGGTGTTGTTGTTACTCCCGGAACAGCCTTCGGAAGTGAAGGGGACGGACATATTAGAATTTCCTACGCGGCTTCAATGAAAGATATCGAAAAAGCCTTAGGCATCATGGAAAAAGTACTCTGAAAATTCAGAGATACTGCTCTAATAAAATATTCTTAGAGGATAGCTTAAGGAATATTAAAAATAATCTGAAGAATCTTCAATAATTTGGAGAATCTTCAGATAACTTTCAGATAACTTTCAGATAACCTTCAGATAATTTTCAGATAACTTTCAGACAACTTTCAGATAATTTTCAGATAACTTTCAGACAACTTTCAGATAACTTTCAGATAACTTTCAGATAACTTTCAGATAAAAAGAATATTTTTCTAGGATTTTTCTTTCTATATCTTTCTCTTCTTCCCATGTTTCTGCTGTCTTTTTCTTTTCCGGCTGTTTTTTTGGTGCGTTTTAGTTTTCCCTAAACTTAAATTATAGGCTCTTCGTTGTTTTGTGTGGATATCCTCATAATTTTCTCATAAAAACCAATGCGGGCTTGAGTTGAAAATCATCTTATCCATACGGAATAGCGAAGAGCCAAATTATATAATGGTTACCGTGAATGATCGCTTTAGTTTACACTTAATGTTTACGCGTTTTCCATGATATAATTAAACCTGCAATTATTACCGCTAGAAGTGATGGTATATGACTCTGGAATAACAGTTCTTGAGCTGAGTCGCTTTCTTGAGCTGAGTCGCTTCCTTGAGCTGAGTCGCTTTCTTGAGGCAAAACAGCGTTTATCATATTATTTTCTGGATCTACAACGTGAATATTCTTTTTACCATTCGAATCTGCGATATTGCCAGTCAATATGTTTCCCGTGCTGGAATTATTTAGATTTATGCCGTGATATGAATTATTTGAGGCATTATTGTAATCTAACCTGTTGTTGTTTGATTTTATCAAGAAAATTCCATTATTCTTGTTAAAATTTGCAGTATTATTGCACAGGGTATTACTGTTACTTTCTTGAAAATCTATACCATTCCAGTTATTTGAATTTGCTACATTATTAATGAGAGAATTCAGTTTTGATCCGGTAAGTAAAACTCCTGAATTGCTATTTAATACTGTATTACTGGTAAGATTATTATTATCAGATAAAGATAGAGCAACCCCACTTCCGGAATATGTAAAATTCACAGTGTTATTATTCAACTCATTATTATTGCTTAATTCATATAGATATATACCCTCATGATTAGTTGTGTTTATGTAATTATTGTACAGCCTGTTATAGCTGGAATTCCACAAAAAAATGCCGCCGATGCCACTCATATATGCACTATTATCTGTAAGTGTATTGTTGTACGAGTCATGTAGAAAAATGCCATAACCATTTGAATAGACATTATTTTCCGTTATGATACCGTTATTGGCCCCTTCAAAATAAATCCCGGCTTTATCATCTCCGTATTGATCTATTCCAGCGCCTGTTATGCTAAACCCGCGAATAGTTACGTTATCTGACACAATAGTAAAAACATCATTTTTAGAGTTAGCAGCCTTAACAACCGTATCAAGCGGATTCCCAGAAAGAGAACTGATTATTAATTCTTTGTCAACATATACATTTTCCGTATAGTTTCCCGGAAAAACAAGAACTGTATAGCCAGCAGTTGCATTCTTGATAGCATCCTGTATACTAGCGTAATCTGCTCCTTCACTATCAGTGCCTACTGTGATTGTATCTGCTGATGCACCTGAAATATTTGCCACTACGAAAAACACTATTAAAAAAACAGGTACTTTTTTCATGTATACCTCTTTTAGTTGATTTATGGTTAATCCGTTGATAAAGGTCTTTTTTGGAATGGTATTACTCCGTTGAACTTTCATAGCTTTCCTATACTTTTTTGCCGGGAAAAGTCACTTAATTCTTGATTAATTCTTGATTAATTCTGGATTATATCATCCTGCGTGGTAAGTGTGGTAAGTGTGTCTCAGCCGTTTCAAAGCTAGAACCTATTAGAATATACTAAACTCATAATTTAATTAGAAGAGTTTTAATTTATATTTAATCCTGGTTAGCTCAGATAGACTATTATAAATAGATAATATCTCAACAAAATTAATATACAGATACACAAATTAAAACTAAAAGTATGAACACTGATTAGTAAAATCGAAAGAAATAATTGTTATCAATACATAATTTTTTTACTATAAAAGAGGAAAATTAAAGAATGAAAACTCGATCTGGATATACAGGTCTCTCCTTCCATAAGAAAAGACCTTAAAACAAGTAAAAATCTGAATTTCAGTAGAGATTATGTGTCTATTGGTCCCGGATGTTTAAAATCACTTAATAAAATAGTTCTGGAAAAATATATGAACAAGAAAAATGTGCCTAAGTTGTTTGTACACAAAGGAATTTTTGCGCTGGTCTGCATTTTTTTGTTGCTGACTCCTGCGTCCATCGCTTCAGCAACGGTATCGGGAGGCCGGTTGACAAGTGGTTTTTATGAAATGTATATAAGCACAGCCAGTTTTTTTCTGACGGAAACCCAGATACCTTCTACGCTTCTTGCCGAGAATCTTTCGCTCCCCATGACAGGTACTCGAGACGGAAAAAACAAGCACCTTGAAAAAATCAGCCCCTTCTTACTTCTGGCAGCAGGCATTCTTGCGGGTTTTAATCCCTGCCTCCTTGCGGTAATGGCTTTTCTTGCTTCAGTTACCCTTGTCAAGCATGGAAAAAGAGAGGACATGCTCAAAATCACACTTGGTTTTTCGGCAGGAATCTTTGCCATGTATATGATTGCTGGAATGAGCATCCTCAGTGTTGTTAATTTCCTGCCTGAAATCCAGGAAAGTTTTATAGGAGCTTCAATTCTGATAATTGCCCTGCTCGGCTTCTGGCATATTTTTGATGGCTACTGGCTGAAAAAGCATGCGAGAACCACTTTCCGGACTCCCAAACCATTAAAAAACTTTATGGGCAAAATGGACCAGAACAGCCTTGTGTCGCTGTCCTTCCTTTCAGGAAGTATGTTTTCTCTGGTCAAAGCACCCTGCGTAGGAGCGATTTTTCTCTCACTCCTTAGCATCCTGGCAACAAAAACCGACATTGTCAAAGGAACGTTATACATTGGCATTTACCATATAGGGCTTCTGATTCCCGTAATAGCTCTTGGTCTCCTACTTGCTTTCGGACTCAGCCCGAATAAAGTCACCGAATTCAGGGAAAGATGGAGAGTGGAAATAAGGCTGACGACAGGAATCATACTGATATCCGTCGCCTGGCTCATGCAGCTTGGAGTAATTTAACTAGCTTGACCACGCCGGCCATGTTGCCGGGGTTTTTGCTCAAGCAGCTTTTTAAAAGGCTTGATTCTCAAATACAGTTTGTCACTTGCTTCCACTGAATAAGAAGCTACTGAATAAGAAGCAACTGAATAAGAAGCAACTGAATAAGAAGCCTTTTTCAGCAATAAGTTTTAAACAGGTTTTCCAGGAATATCCAGACTTTCTCAATCGAAGGAATGAAGATTCTTTCCGAAGGAGAATGTGCATCTTTGATAGTAGGCCCAAATGAAATCATTTCCATACCTTCATACGCCGAACCTATTATTCCGCACTCAAGCCCTGCGTGAATCACTTCAATCTCAGGCTCTTTCCCAAATGTTTCGGTATAGACTTGCTTGCATTTCAAGAGCAGTTCGGATTTCAGGTCGGGCTCCCAGGCAGGATATCCGGGCTCATGTTCAACCCATGCGCCTGCAAGCTTTGCAACTGCTTCCACTTTTCCGCTAATTTCAGCCAGCCTGGGATTGTTTGAACTGCGCTGGCTTGATACAATCATTACTTTGTTTCCAGCCGTCCGCACTGTTGCAAGATTATTAGAGGTTTCAACAAGCCCCTGAATAACGTCCGACATCCTATAAACTCCATGCGGCAGCCCCAGGATCATTTTTATAAGTTTGTCTTCAGTCTCTGGCGAAAAAACCCAAACATGAGATACTTCCCCTCTGGGGACCTTATCGTCTGCAACTTCAAAGATTATTTCTCTGCTAATTTCCTCAAGATTCAAAATAAGTCCAGGATCAGTTTTTGCATATTCAGCTTTAAATGCATGTCTGAGATCTGATATGGTTTCGTCGGCTTTTTCGAGTTTTTCCCTGTGGAGTACAATAAAGGCTTCTGCAGTACTGGGAATTGCATTATGGACACTGCCACCGTTAAGCAGGACAAGCCTTACATTTTCTGCCCCAAGCTTTTCCCTTAGTTTGGCCAATGCCAGAAAGAGTAGCTGTATCCCGTTTGCGCGCTGTTTGTTGATTTCAACCCCGGAATGACCGCCTTCCAGTCCCTCAACCGAGAGTCTGAAAAATTTGAATAAATTTTCTCTTTTAAAGTCAGGTTTTTCCCACTCAACAGGAAGTGTGATCAGCGAATTCTGCCCGCCTGCACACCCTATTACAAAAACGCCTTCATCCTCGGAGTCAAGGTTCAGAAGCCTTTTTCCTTCAAAAAAGCCAGTCTCAAGTCCTCTCGCTCCTGTCAAGCCTGTTTCCTCGTCCACCGTAAAAAGCAGCTCAAGTTGTGGATGCCCGATTTCTCCGTTCTTCCCCGCTTCTGCCAGTACCAGTGCAAGTGCAAGGGCAATCCCATCGTCCGCACCTATGGAAGTCCCATCTCCTTGCATCCAATCTCCGTCGCAAATGCTTCTTATAGGGTCTCTGGAAAAATCGTGCCCGGAATCCTTACATTTCTCGCAGACCATATCCATATGCCCCTGCAGAATAAATGTGGGAGAATTCTCAAATCCAACCGTTGCAGGGACTTTGATGAGCACATTGTTTAAGGAATCGGCTTTTACCTCAAAACCTCTGGATCGGCCCCATTCCTGCAGCCAGGTTGAAATCTGTTCTTCATGCTTTGAACGTCTCGGGATTTTATTGATTTCTTGGAAGACTTCGAGGATCTGTTGAGTTTTGGGGTGCATAGGAATCAATTTTTTATTTTTTTACATGAGTTATTTTTAGGGTAATTTCTAGGGTAATTTCCAAGGTAATTTCCAGGGTAATTTCTAGGGTAATTTCTAGGGTAATTTCTAGGGTAATTTCTAGGGTAATTTCTAGGATAATTTCTAGGGTAATTTCTAGGATAATTTCTAGGGTAATTTCTAGGGTTGTCTTTAGGAGTTATTGATGTTATCAGAGTTATTATTAGGTTGCTATTAAAGTGTTATTTGTTTAGTTTACGGATTCACATATTTTTATAATTTATTGAAAACTGTCATGTAGTTTGAATAAGTTTGCATAATATACCCAAATTATATATTCAGTTCGAGTTTTCAGGATTATGTGATTTATTGCTTTGTAATTTAAGGCAAAAATTCAAAATTCTAAGACCTGATGAGTATAACATAGTAATACCAATGTTTCGATACAAAAATGTAAACAACAAAAATGAGATAAGGCGATAGACGTTTTAAGTTTGCTTAAAATCAGTTAAAGAACTGGATTATTGCGTAAAATCAGATAAGGAACTGGATTGGGAGTCAGTTTCAAAATTTATATAAAAAGGTAATTCTCAAATCTGAATAAAATTACTTTCACCATTTTTATCCAGATTTGATCGATGATCCTCACGATCCTTTAGTTTTTACTTTTTTCTCATTTTTATTTAAGGTTTATTGATTTTCAGCGTATATTCCAGGTCTGGTATTTGTTGTCACTGTTATGTAATTTGTCTTCGTTACAGTACTGCCGCCTGCCACATTGCTTACTGTAAGTGTAACCTTATATTTTCCTTCCTGTAAATACTCATGTTCTGGATTCTGTTCCCTTGAAATTGTCCCGTCTCCAAAACTCCATTTCCACTTGGTCGGTATTCCTGTACTTTTATCAGTAAATTTAACGGCTAATGGTGCTTTTCCTGAGGTAGGTGTTGCAGAGAATGAAGCAACAGGTTTTGTTACCACATTTATATAGCCTGTTTTTGTTGCTGTGTTACTGCCTTTATCATTTGTTGCTGTAAGTTTAACAGTATAACTCCCTACTTTGGAATACTTATGCGTTGGATTCTGCCTGGTTGAAGTTGTTCCGTCTCCAAAATCCCATTTCCATTTAGTCGGATCTCCTGTGCTAGTGTCAGTAAAAGAAACAGTTAACGGAGCTTTTCCTTCAGTAGGATTGGCAGAAAAGTTTGCTACAGGAGCTAGTGAGAGATGACCTATAAACAGCCCGAAAGCAGATGGATTGCTTCCTACAGGAACAGTAGCTATAACAGTATTGGTTGCTGCGTCAATTACAGAGATAGTACTATCCCACTGATTCACCACATATACCTTTGTTCCATCCGGTGTGACTGCAACTCCACAAGGAGTGCACCCTACAGGAACAGTGGCTGTAACAGTATTTGTAGCTGCGTCAATTACAGAGAGCTTTCCACTATAGTCGGAGTTCGTCACATATACCTTTGTTCCATCTGGACTAACTGCAATCCCAAAAGACCATCCTCCTGCAGGCACAGTAGCTGTAACAGTGTCTGTTGCTGTGTCAATTACAGAGACAGTCCCATCATAGTCGGAGTTCGCCACATATACCTTTTTTCCATCCGGGCTAACTGCAACTCCCGAAGGTCCATTTCCTACATCTACCGTAGCTATAACAGTATTGGTTTCGGCATCAATTACAGAAACAGTGTTGCTGCCCCTGTTTGCCACATATACCTTTGCTCCGTCCTGGTTGACTGCAATTCCCTGTGGATAACTCCCTACAGGCACCGTGGCTGTAACAGTATTTGTAGCTGCGTCAATTACAGAGACAGTGTTACTGTCGAAGTTCCCCACATATACCTTTGTTCCATCCGGGTTAACAGCAACTCCCCACGGATTGGACCCTACAGGTATACTGGCTGTAACAGTATTAGTAGCTGCGTCAATTACAGAGACAGTATCACTGTCGAAGTTCGCTACCCATATCTTTGTTCCATCCGGGCTAACTGCATTTCCATAAGGACCTCCTTCTACAGGTACAATGGTTGTAACAGTGTTTGTTGCTGTGTCAATTACAGAGACAGTGTTATCCCCACTGTTCGTAATATATGCATACGTCCCTGCAGACGAAGCGCCTTGCTCAGTAGTTGCGGATGCCGCAGATGAAACAAAAATTAAACATAAAATCAGAACTGCTGATGCTAAGGCGGCTGATTGCAATTTTTTGTTAGTTTTCATTTATCCTACTCCTCCATTCTTCGTTATTCTAACATTTTTCATGCCGCAATTGTTTCTTCAAAATATAGCATTGATTTCGTTAGTAGTCTATTGCAAAAATCTCTTTACAATAGTGTATAAATTTACAAAATTTATTAAAAAACTTATATCTTGTCCTTTATATAAAGCACTTTCCAAAATTATTATATTTATATTATTAATTATTTGATTTGTTGAAACGAAGTACGCAATTTAATTAACATTTCATTATTAAAACAGTTGAAGGCTTTTTGTTGCTGTTTTTCAGCTGAATTGTAGATACGAGTTAAGAACACTTCAATCATAAGTACTAATTGAGAATTTCAAACACTTACAAAGAGTTAATAAATTAAAAGAAAGACCAATCACTCAAAATCGAAAAGAGGAGAATATAAACTAAGGCTAAAAGGGTTGGTTTTTTCATATCTGATTGATGATCATACATACCCTTTAGCCTTGATCTTTTTATCGTTTCAATTTATAATTTATTTATTTTCAGCGTATATGCCAGGTCTGGTATTTGTTGTCACTGTTATGTAATTTGTTTTAGTTACAGTACTACTGCCTGCCACATTGCTTACTGTAAGTGTAACCTTATATTTTCCTTCCTGTAAATACTCATGTTCTGGATTCTGTTCCCTTGAAATTGTTCCGTCTCCAAAACTCCATTTCCATTTGGTCGGTATTCCTGTACTTTTGTCAGTAAATTTAACGGCTAATGGTGCTTTTCCGGAGGTAGGTGTCGCAGAGAATGAAGCAACCGGTTTTGTTACTACTTTTATATAATCTGTTTTTGTTGCCGTGTTACTGCCTTTAGCATTTGTTGCTGTAAGTTTAACAGTATAACTTCCTACTTTGGAATACTTATGCGTTGGATTCTGCTTGGTTGAAGTTGTTCCGTCTCCGAAATCCCATTTCCATTTAGTCGGGGATCTTATGCTTTTGTCAGTAAATGCAACCGTTAATGGTGCTTTTCCTTCGGTGGGTGCTGCAGAAAAGTTTGTGAAAGGAGCCAGTGAGATAGGACCTATAAACTGCCCGAAAGCAACCGGACCATTTCCTACAGGCACGGTGGCTGTAACAGTATTAGTTGCTGCGTCAATTACAGATATAGTGTTGCTGTAATAGTTCGCCGCATATATCTTTGTTCCATCCGGTGTGACTGAAACTCCAAAAGGATGATCGCCTACCTCCACCGTAGCTATAACGGTGTTTGTTGCTGTATCAATTACAGAAATGATGTTGCTTTCTTCATTTGCCACATATACCTTTTTTCCATCTGGACTAACTGCAACTCCTAAAGGCCATTCTCCTACAGGCACGGTGGCTGTGACAGTGTTTGTTGCTGTGTCAATTACAGAGACAGTGTAGCCGGCATTCGTCACATATGCCTTTGTTCCATCTGGAGCAACTGCAATTCCAAAAGGAGTGTATTCCACATGTACTGTAGCTGTAACAGTATTTGTAGCTGCATCAATTACAGAGACAGTATTAGTGTTAAGGCCCGTTACATATACCTTTTTTCCATCCGGTGTGACTGCAATTCCATTGGCATTTTCTACAGGTATAGTGGCTGTAACAGTATTTGTAGCTGTGTCAATTACAGAAACAGTGCTGCTACCCCGATTTGCCACATATACTTTTGTTTCTTCCGGGTTTACTGCAACTCCAATTGGATAACTTCCTACAGGCACAGTGGCTATAAGGGTGTTTGTTGCTGTGTCAATTACGGAGACAGTTCCTCCATCAGTTTCTACCTGTTCCGTTGTTATTTTTGAGGATTTTGATTTCGCGTCAACTGATAGTGAAAGGGTATTTTCATAGTCCTCCCCATAAAAGTTCGCCACATATACTTTTGTCCCAGATGGGTTGACTGCAACTCCAGCAGGTTCGTATCCTGCAGGCACGGTGGCTGTAACAGTGTTTGTTGCTGTGTCAATTACAGAGACAGTACTGCTGAACTCATTTGTAATATATGCATATATACCTGCAGACGAAACGCCTTGGTCAGTATCTGCGGATGCCGCAGATGAAACGAGAATTAAAAATAAAATCAGAGCTGCTGGTATTAAAGCTGCAGATTGCAACTTTTTGTTAATTTTCATTGATCCTACTCCATTATTTTTCTTTTCTTTAATATTTTTAATGTAAACTGGTCTCTTCAAAATCTAGTACTGATTTTGCTGATCGTTTGCTGTAAAAATTTCTTTTCATAAAAGCAAAAAATCTGCAACATTATCTATAAATAGTGATGGCTTGTCCTTATATAAAGCACTTTCTAAACTTATTATATCTTTGTTAATATTTATTTTATATGTAATGCCAAACATACAATTTAATTAACAGTTTATTGTTAAAACAGTTGAAGGCTTTCTGTTGCTGTTTTTCCAGTTGACGAATTAATCCCAAAACTTAATATTTGCTTCCTGGGCCTTGTATTTTGAATAATCAATCAAGCTCATGATCATGAAAACAATTCTGAGAATTCCTAACGGACTTAAAAAGAGTTAATAAATAAAATCAGGATATCGTCTCCTGAAATTATTTAGCAGATTAAAAACTCTATGAAAGTTTAATGTTTAATACCTTATACAAGAGCAGGCAACACATAAGTTAAATTTTGTTAAATTTTGAGTGAGTTCCAACTTAATTTTAGTAGCGAATCTTTGATCAATTCCGAAAAAGCAAGTGCATTCATTTTATTTGGTAAAATCAAACTGTGCCGGATCACTTACTGTTTTTATTCCGGGAATCTGGACTTCTGCTCCCGCAAACTATCACTTTTTTCGGATTTTTTACATCTATCGGATTCTTTCCATTGTTCTAAATGCCAAAAATTATTGGAAAAGTATTTTAGTAACATCTACAATATATTTAGCGTGAAATTCCAATAATGGGAAGGATTTACATGTTTTTTGAGCCCGTGCTGATAAAATATAAAACTTATTTGAAGCGCTATTACGGGTTTTTGCGGCTCTTAATAATAGCTGAGAGATTTACCTTTCTTTTCCTGCTTATGATTTTATTCAATGCCTACGAGTTTGCTTATTTTCTTCCCGGAATGGCTACATTTTCTAAAACCCAGAACTACATTGACCCCTACAGGTTCAATATTATTTTAATGGCTGTGGGAGCGGTTATAATCACTTTTTTCGCAGTTGTCTGCGATAAATTGCTCAGGAAAAAAGGGGAATTTAACCTCATAAGCTTGCTTGAAAGGAACTTTCCGGGGCTCAGGACAAAGCTAGGTACGGCCTGCGATAACAACCAAAATTTTAACATAGTTACAAATAAACTTTTTCTTGATGTTCTCAAAGAATTAATCGGCATTGATATCAAAAAAATTGCTCCACTCAGACAGATTCTCCGCACATTTGTGATATTTTTGCTATTTAGCGGATTGATTGTTTTCTGTGTAGCTGAAGATTTTAGCTTTGACATTTCTCCAAGCCAGTTGAAAGAGAAAATTCCGGATTTACCGGCAGGAAAGGCAGCAGGCGATGTGGAAAATGAAACTGTTGATGATACCGAGTATGGTGTAGAGACTGTCATAATAAAAAACGGAGAACAGATTGAAATGGAGATCAACCCGAGCCTGGGACTTGGATTTACAAACCAGGTCGATTCAGAGACCGCAAATGAATTAAATGGAAGCTCAAACGGCTCTAAAAAAGGATTCAGGTACAGCCAGTCCTATAGTGAAGAACTGCCTGAAGAATATGAACCGCTGATAAAGCAGTACTTTGAAAAGCTCTCATCTTGAAAAAAGAGGAGTTCCAATGCGAGAAATACAGGAAGTCCAGCTTGAAGATTCGGAACTTAATTTAAAACCAACCTATGAAAAAGCATCTGAAATTTTCGAGGTTATTTTTAAAGAGATAGGCAATGCCATAGTCGGCCAGAAAGAAATGATAAGGCAGATCCTTATAGCCATGCTGTGTGAAGGGCACGTGCTGGTAGAAAGCAACCCCGGTCTGGGTAAAACCCTGACCATATCCACAATTTCCCAGATTATGAACATGAAATTCAGCAGGATACAGTGTACTCCTGACCTCATGCCTGCGGATATCACAGGCACTGACATAATCGAAGATGACGAGAAAGGCTCCAAACGCTTCAAGTTTAAACAGGGCCCGGTTTTTGCAAATATTGTCCTTGCCGATGAGATCAACCGCGCCTCGCCAAAAACCCAGTCTGCGCTGCTTGAGGCTATGCAGGAAAAGCAGGTTACAGTGGCAAATACTACATATCTGCTTGACAAACCCTTTTTTATACTCGCTACCCAGAACCCGATTGAGATGGAAGGAACCTATGCCCTGCCCGAAGCCCAGCTTGACAGGTTTTTGCTGAAAATCCAGCTACAATATCCGGACAAAGAAGAGGAGTTTGAAATTGTAAACCGGTATGCTGAGGCATTCAGACCTGCTGTCAGACGGTGCATAGACAAAGAGACCTTCCTTGAACTCCAGCAGATCACCCGGAGAATTCCAATTTCCAACAAACTAAAAAGGTACGCAATCGAGATCGTAAACCAGACCCGAAATCTGCCTGAACTGATAGAAGCCGGTGCATCCCCGCGTGCTTCAATAGCCCTTATTCTCTGTGCAAAAGCAAATGCATTTCTTGACAACCGGGGATACGTCGAAAAAGAAGACGTAGACGCTATGGTACTCCCTGTCCTTCGCCACAGGATTATTCTCTCATTTGAGGCTGCACGGAACAATACTACCAGCGATAAAATTATACAAAAAATCCTCGAGGATAAAAAACAACTGTATAACGAACGAGAGCGTGGCTGAAATTGGAGATAAGCACGGCTGAAATTGGAGATAAGCACGGCTGAAATTGGAGATAAGCGCGGCTGAAACTGGCAGTAAATCTGTCAGGAGGCCGGGATAGATATGGTCGGGTGTAATAGAAAATGGCAGGGAGTCGGGATAAGTATGGCTGGAAGTGTAATAGTAAGTGGCTGGAAGTATTGGACGGAGGCAGAGACAGGATATGGACGGTAAAAAACATAGGATAGATACTTCATTCCTGACTCAGCTCGACAGGTATGCACTCCCGATCAGGAACAGAGTAGCAGCCATTCACTCAGGCAGCCATCTCTCAACAAAGAAGGGATCCGGGCTTGACATTGTAGACCACAGAAAATACAACCAGGGAGATTCATTAAAGAAAATTGACTGGAACCTCTATGCCCGTACTGAAAAGCTGTATATACGCAGGTTCGAAGAGGACAAAAACCTGAACATGGTAATACTGCTTGATGCCAGCACCAGCATGCTCATTCCTGAAAATAACCCTAACAAATTCGAATACGCATCAACTGTAGCTATAGGAATTTCTTACATCGTAATGCGATACAACGACCAGTATATGATTGCAACCTTTGCAGAGAATGTAGATTATACTAAAGCCCTCAAAGGAAGAGATGAATTTCTTCGGACCATTGACAACCTCTCCCGAATCTCAGTCAATGGAAAAACAAAGCTTGCAGACTGTGCAGATTCCATATACCCCAGAATAAAGTCAAAATCAATGGTCTTAGTAATTTCAGATTTTCTGGATGATCCTGACTCTATCCGATATGCTGTCCACAGATTGTGCAGGCATGAACTCGTGCTTATACATCTCTATGACGAAACCGAGATCAACCTGCCTGAAACCGTAGACGGCACAGTCAAATTTATTGACAGTGAAACAAACGAAGAGTTCAGCATCTCAGTGGGTCAGGAATTCAGGAAGGAATATGCAGCCGAATTTGGAAAGCATATGGCTGAGCTGGATAAAATCGCACACGATTTCAAGATCCCCTATTTCAAAATCAGTATTGATAATCGGCCTATTGACACCGTGCTCACGGTCATAGGTAAAGGGTGACTCTGCCTATGGATTATGAATTTCCCCTGGGTCTGGCTGCGCTTGCAGGTGTAATTCCCCTGATTATTGTTTACTTACTTAAACCCCGCCCAAAACTGATAATCCTGCCTTCTTTGATGTTTGTCCGGAAAATCAGCAGGAATGCATTCGACTCCAGGCGTAAGCTCAGTAAAAAAATAACAGATCCGCTCTTCTTTTTACAATTACTTGCATTGATCCTCCTGGCGTTTGCCATTGCAGGTCCTCTACTTGAGAATCTTACGAAGGAGTCGGAAAGAGTTGTGGTTATTATAGACTCGTCTGCCAGCATGGCTGTGCCTGACAGAATCGAAGCTGCAAAATCCATAGCAATAGAAAGCCTGGGCAAGGAAAACACGATTATCGCTGCCGAAAGCATGCCTGTGGTACTTGGAAAAGCGATAGAAGCCACTGATGCTGAAGAGCTAATCAATAGTCTGGAAGTAAGGGATACTTCTGGCGAGATTCCTGAAGCTATTCTGACCGTTATAAACGACGAGGGAAATCAAAAAGCAAAAATTGTAGTCATCTCCGACTTTGAAAACTGGGCAGGCAAAGCCCCTGAAACATATATCAAAATCGCCAGGGCGAAAGATATGGAGCTGGAGTTCAGGCAGGTCGGCAAAGCAGCTTCCAATTATGCAATTATAAGCGGATATCTCAAAGACCAAAATGACGGGACCTATGAGTACACCTGTACTGTCAAAAATTTTAATAATGAAAGTGTGAAGCTCGATGTGCAGCTGGAAAGCAAATCAGGCCTGATTTCCACCCAAAAAATAAGCGAGCCTGTATCGCTTGGGGAATTCGGGACCCAGCAGATAAAATTTTCCAGTATTCCTCAGGGGATATCCACCGTGAAAATTCTCAATAAGGATGCAGTACCCTGTGATAATATTGCCTGGATTTCTATCCCTGAAATCAAGCCGAAACAAATGCTGATATTAACAGACCTTGAAACAACCCTTGACACAATAAACCCTGACACAACAGACCTTGACCCGGCAATAAGCAAATCTCCTGTGATTACGGCCTTGTCCCTTATGCCTGGCCTTTCGGTCGATGTACAGCACGACCTTCCACACGAACTTCTAGCAGGTGTTGAAAAATATGATACTATTGAAAAATATGATACTATTGAAAAATATGATACTATTCTCATAGATTGTGAGCATAAACCCCTTCCAGCTTCCACCATAAAGAAAGTCGTTTCTTACGCGCAAAGCGGGAAAGACCTGATAGTTATAGGAAACGGATGCCTGTATAATTCTTCAGAGATGCACGAGTTATATCCTGTCCTTCCTGTAGAGATCAACTCAATTGAAGAAGACTCCAGCCATACGATTGAGACCGCAGGGAGCGGTACAAAGGTTTTTGAGGGAATTTCATTTAACGAAGTGTATACTCGAAAATACCTGGCTGCGGTTCCGCGTGAAAATTCCCTGGTGCTTGCCGGACTCAAAGGAGCGGGGCCTGTAGTCTGTACCTGGAAGATTAACAACGGGACAGCAACTTATGTGGGGATTAGCGATACTACTGGAAATGATGCGTGGAACAATTTCCCTACGGTTCCCACGTATCCGGTATTCTGGGTAAAGCTTCTCAAATACTTATGGGGAGTCGGGGACATCAGTGAAACAAATGTAAATACAGGTGGATACGAGGCGTTTGACCAGAATGTCAGAGTCAAAACCCCCGGGGAAACGATCAGCAATAAATTCGTTTACTACGATAAATGCGGGCTTTATGAGCTGAACCAGAAAACCGTTGCAGCTAACCTCTATGATTCCACGGAGTCAAATACCTTTACTGAGAATCGATTAAATCTGACAGGTGAGAGCAAAGATATACAGAAAGAAGACCTGTATACGAAATCACCTGACAAACTCCGAAAATACCTTATTTACGCCCTTCTGCTCCTTCTTGTTCTTGAGAACGTGCTCATGTTCAGGAGGAGAATAATATGAGCTTTGATTTTATGAGTTTTGATTTTATGAGCTTTGATTTTATGAGTTTTGATTTTATGAGTTTTGGTTTTCTATATAAATCCGAGTTGCTTCTCCTCCTGCCTCTTGCGGTTTTCCTGCTTTTCGGACTGGGAAAAAAAGCCAGTAAAAAACATCTGTTTTTTCATGTACTTGTTGCATTCCTCCTGATCCTGGCACTCGCAGCTCCGTATTCCGCAGAGATAACTTCCCCAAAGACCAATCAATCCAGGATAACCATAATTTCGGATGAAACCGCAAGTATGGAACTGCTTCAGAAGGGAGTTCCGCAGGATATATTAGAGAAACTTAGCGGCAAAGTTCCTGTTACGGTTACAAGCATTTCAGGCTCGCAGACTTCGCTTGGGGATACTATTCTGCAGCAGGCATCACCTGAAAATTATGTGCTTATAGTTTCTGACGGGCAGAGCAACTCAGGTACTTCAATTGAAGACGCACTTTCCTACTGCTACAAAAATGGCTTTCCTGTAGCTGCACTTATTCCTGATGCGGTTAAAGAAGACCTCAGCGTAGAGATTGAAGGAGAAAACGAACTTGTAATCGAAAATGAGGCTCCTTTCAAGGTTCATGTCCGTAAGTCAACTGAAAATGAAATGAAGTATGAGCTGAGAGTTACGGTTGACCGTAAGCAGGTGATGGAAAAGAAGGTTACCCAGACCGGGAGGATAGAAAGTTTTGATTTCAACCATACATTCGATACACTGGGACCGCATACGATAAAAGCAACACTTCATCCCGCAAGCATAAACGTTAAAGGTCTTGATTATTTTGAGAATAATAACCAGTACATGAAAGGTGTATATGTAACGCCAAAACCGAAAGTACTTTTTGTGACCGATGAACCTGATTCGCCTCTGGCAGCTATACTTAATGAGGTTTATGAAGTACATACTGCACGGTCATCTGGCTCCCTTTCATCTGGTTCCCTTTCATCTGATTCTCTTAACGGCATGGATGCAGTTATAATCGACAATCAGGCAGTATCGACAATTTCAAGTTCGGAAGTTGAAGTCCTCAGGAAGTATATCATTAATGGCGGCGGCATGGTAGTGGTCGGAGGAGATGCTTCTTTCGATTATCCTGCCGAAAATACATATCAAAATACGCAATTCGAGGAACTTCTGCCTGTTACATCCAGCCCTTCAAACTGGAGAGGCGGCAGGAATATTGTCCTGATGCTTGATGTCTCGCCGAGCACTCTGCAAAGTAACAAAATTGGAGGGCGTGTTTTAGATGACATACTTTCCAATGCTATTGTGCTTCTTGAAAACGAGCACCTGAAAGATGCGAGAGTGGATGTTATCACATTCGGGAGCAAAGGACAGGACATTACAGACGGGTTTGTGGACATGTCCAAAGAATCGAATAGAGTGTGGCTTGAAGGCGAGATCAGCAAAATCACCCCTTCAGGAGACTCGACATCACTTGAACGAGGAATGTTAACTGCACGCAGCCTGCTTAGAGGACAGAACAGCAGTTCAGATGCTGAAATTATAATCGTTTCTGATGGTGGGATAGGCAATAAATACGAGGGTGATGAAACGTTTGAACAGGCGGTAAGCTGTGCGGATTCGCTTCGGGAAGAGGAAATTGGCATCCATTTTGTCCATATCCACTCTCCAAGCACTGAGCGCCAGGTCAATCCCAATGGCAATTATTACGCTTACCTCCTGATGAATAAAATCGGTTTATCGAAAAATTATAACAGGATTGAACCGGGACAGCGGGTAAATGTCAGTTTTTCTGCGAGATCGGATGAGTCTGAGGAGATAGAAGACGATTATTCCAGTGGTGCACTGATTGTCTATGACCCCAGGCATTTCATTACAAAGGAAATCTCCGAAATTCCCTGTGATCTTCTGGGCTACAATGAAGTAAGCCCAAAGCCGGAAGCAAACCGTCTTGTAACAACCAGGCTGGGAAAACCCGTAATCACAGTCTGGAGACTTGGCCTTGGCCGGGTTGCAGCTATTACAACTGACAATGGATACGGTAATGGAATTCCTTGGGCTCATGCGCTGTACTCCGGAAACGACAGTCTTGTGATTACAAGAACCCTGAACTGGGCAGTTGCGGATATCGAGATGTACGAGAGCCTCCAGTTAAAAATTCCTGACCTTAAAATAAACCAGCAGGGCAGGGTCCTTATTACAACCAGGGAAGAAGGAATTCCTGAGCTTTATTTTGACAAAAAGCCTATGGAAATAACACCTCTCGGAAACAATATGTACGAATCATATGTCACCCCAACCACCTTTGGACTCCATAAAATATCCGAAAAGCCTGCTGGCGTAAATCATACTGAGGAATTTATACCTGAAAGCTTCGGCATCGAAGATATTTCATGGAGACCTGCCTCTGCGAACTGCCCTGATGAGTATATGCATGTAGGCGAAAACCCATTATTCCGAACAGCCCTGCTCGAAAACGGCGGAAAAATTTATACAGCAGCCGATATTTATTCCCGGATAACAACCGATTCCATGACCCGTACCGAAAAGAAAGCCGTGGCAAAAATAATGTATACTAAATATATCCTTGTGCTTGCCTTTCTCATATATCTGATATATACGGTATATCACACCTATAACACCCGTATGAAGTAAGCTGTATTCCAGGTTGATTTTCATCTGCATAAGGCCAATTTCATCTGCAATTACTTTACCTGTATTCTTTTATTCTGGAACTTTCTTTCAGAGACTTTTTAATATCGTCTGGGACCGTCAAAATATAACATGGATTCCGATAACAGTTGACCGTCATCTTTCAAAAAACAAGAAAACAATAAAAAATCTTGAAAATAATAAAAAGTCTCTTCTTTAATTCTGAAATAATATTCTCTTATATCTTACTAAAAATTTTGAGTTGTTTCAGAGCGTAGTTTACAAGATTGTACGATCATTAAATTAATGAAACAAGCGTTTGTTTAATGAACTAAAGTTAGCAAGATACACAAAAAAAGAGAAATAAAATAAGGTTAACTGTTAAAAATATTATATACAATAACTGTGTAGTATAAATTGCGTTCTCATCTCTTTAACACCCCACTAGCAAAGAGCACCTACTCCAGAACATTACTCCACAATAAGGGATATAGAAAGAGAAATTCGCAACGATGAGTCAAGTACCTCAATACCTCTTCCCCAACTATAATAAAGTGAGTCTCTTGAATACCGTTCGGAACTCCCAGGTTTTTTCGGATGAGAACGCTACCTCATTTTATAAAAAATTTTTAAGAACGTTACAAGTACCTTTTATCTGGGCGACATCCGAGTCCTTCGCTCGCTTTCCGTCATCCGAGTTCGTTATTTGAGCATTGTATGCCAGTTCAAATTAATTATTCCTGGCAACAATACTTTGATATTGTACTTGAATCATTCTTAAGTATATCCGGCATCAATGCAAGGAGAGTTTGGCTCCAAACGATAATCGTGTATACTCTGGTTTACAAAGAGAGGATCTGCATAGATGTCTGTACTTGATGTGCAGTTTCGGTAGTTACCTGCAGAGTTATTGTACAAACAGTTATTTTCCAACACAAAAGTGTGTGTTTCAGGTAGATAATTGATTACTGCATATCCGGTTCCCTCAGGGTCTGTTTTGCACTTCTGAGTATTTACGATTATGTTGTTACGAACAACTGTTGTGTATTTTGTGCCTATGGATGAAAGACTGAGACGAGCTTCATAGGTAGGAGAAACGTGGGATCCTGTAGGTAACATATGAATAATTGCCGCATTATACACCCCGTCAAAGATATTGTTTTCGATGAGAGTATCGTAAAACCCACTTGTTATTATACCTCCTACCAGGTCAATATTTGGGTTCATGCCAGTATTATAAAAGATATTATTAAAAATATGGACATTCTGGGCTTCTTCCCTGGGATAAGAATCTAACCAACCTATTAACCAGATTCCAGACCCATAAGTATCATGGATAGTATTGTTATATATTTCTACATCGTTAACGACACCTGTTGTTTTTTCAACCATAATGCCAGAACCACCTGCACTCCAGTGATAAAAGGAATCGATTACGTTATCATGAAACTTCACATGATTTGAATTTAAAACTCTAAGACCACAATCCGTTCTGATGGTTATTTTATTGTCCCATGTCTCTAAATTCTGACAATCTTCTGCAAAAAAAGCATTGTGGCCCGTTTTATACACAGAGTTATTGTAAAATTGAACCTTGGAACTGTGGTCTATTTTCAATCCGTCTCCGTGTCCATCGTGCATGTACATATCATGAACTTGAATGTCCGTGGAATTGCAGAACTGGATCATATTGTAAAATCCATATCCATTCGTTTTATCTAGATTATTGTCATGGTTTCCGTCTATTTCAAACCCTTTTATAGTTACTCCATTTATTTTGTTACTGTCCATCTGAGTTATCAGTGGCTTATCAACTGCCCAGCCCGCGTTGTCTATAAGTTTAATTACAGCTGTAGGATCGCCTTCCAGGGTCGTGTTATTTCCAATAAAAATACTATCCGAGATGACGTATGTATATGGGCCTTTTAAATGAACAGTTGTAAACTGAGGATCTTCCGCAACATATTTAAGAGCTTGATTTATCTCGACCTGATCATCAATTCCATCGCAGTTGAAGTCTCCACTTCCATCTCCAGTTACAGACACCGTCTTATTCTGTATGAGGTTACCATAGCATAGATTATCCAAATATAATGGATTGTATGTGGTATTATTTTCCGTCATTGTAGCCGTACTATTTTGTTCAGTAACTGCAGATGTCGTAGATGAAAAGAAAATTAGGAATAAAATCAGAATTGACGACATTAAGTTTACTGAAAAATACTTGTCCACCCGTTTCATTATTATATGCCCTGATCATTTATTCTTTATTAAAAAATATTGATATTATTTTGGAAAATTATATAGTTAAACTTTTCCATTAAAGAACAGTATTTTAATATTAATATAATTTAAGAGAATTTATAGTATTGTTTTAAATTTGCTGTAAAATAAAAGTCAATATTTTGTATGCTGAAGGATAAACACATCTTTTGATATTGAATTCTCCAAACAATAACTTTTGAGATTTATAGTTTTCAAAAAGTCGGCACATTATGAAATACCACACTACTGAATTCTTTATGGTGGCAAAAGGCTCTGTCCTTCTAAAGTGCAACTCTCGCTGTCCTCCCGAAGCTAAATTAGTTTCTTTATCTAGAAATTACCCCTCTTGAGCGAACGAAGTGAGCGAAAAGGGCACCGTCCTCCCGAGACGGAACTCGGGTGACGGAACTCGGGTGACGGAACTCGGGTGACGGAACTCGGGTGACGGAACTCGGGTGACGGAACTCGGGTGACGAAACGCAATTCGGATGTAGAAACCCTTAAAATAGTGTAAAAGCTTAAAACAGAAGGGTAATGGAAATGCTTTACCGAAAAGTACCAGAGAACGGAGATGAACTTTCTATACTTGGGTTTGGGTGCATGCGCCTTGCGGTCAGGGACGGAAAGATAGATGAAGAAAGAGCTACCCGGCAAGTTAGATACGCAATCGATCACGGAATAAACTATATCGACACGGCCTGGCCGTATCATATGGGAGAAAGCGAGCCTTTCCTTGGCCGGGCCCTTGCAGATGGATACCGAGAAAAAATTAAACTTGCTACAAAGCTTCCCTCCTGGACAATAAAAAGTAGGGAGGATATGGACAGGATCCTGAATGCCCAGCTTGAAAGGCTCAGGACTGACCATATCGATTATTATCTTGTGCATGGACTTGTTGGGCTTTTATGGGACAAAATGGAAAAACTTGGAGTGCTGGATTTTCTTGACAGAGCAAAAGCTGACGGCCGAATTATAAATGCAGGTTTCTCCTTCCACGGATCTGCAGGGGATTTCAAACGGATTGTGGATGCATATCCCTGGACTTTCTGTCAGATCCAGTATAACTTTCTGGATGAAAAAAACCAGGCAGGAACGAAAGGGCTTGAGTATGCTGCTTCAAAAAACCTGAGTATTATTATCATGGAACCCTTGCGCGGAGGCAAGCTGACAAATCCTGTACCTCCTGAAGTGCAGAAGATCTGGAATGAAGCTCCTGTAAGGCGCACTCCAGCCGAATGGGCCTTTCGATGGATCTGGAACAGACCCGAGGTTACGGTTGTGCTTTCAGGCATGAATGAGGAATCCCATATTGAAGAAAACCTGAAAATCGCATCTGAAGCCTATCCGAACTCCCTGACCGACGCCGAACTGCAGCTTGTAAGAAAAGTGGAACAAAAATACAGGAAACTTATGAAAACCGGTTGCACAGGCTGTAGATATTGTTTGCCCTGCCCTTCAGGCGTGGACATTCCTGGCTGTTTTGAAATCTTCGATAACTTTTACCTGTCAGGCAATGAAAGGGAAGCAAAACTTATGTATGCATCAAAACCCGGAGGAATAATAAGAGGCGACGTGCCAGGGTATGCTTCCCAGTGCGTCCAGTGTGAACAATGCATTGAAAAATGCCCACAGCACCTGGATGTTCCTTCCCTTCTCGAAGCCGTGAAGGAAAAATTTGAGGGAAAAGACCTAAGAGGATGGAAGATTTTCGCGAAAAAGACGTTTAGGAAGGAATAAAAAAGAATTTGAAATGCATAATTTTTGTTACTTTCAATTACTTTACTTTATTTTACTTTACTTTTTAGTTTTTGATGTTGCGTTTTCGTTCAACACTCCTTGTCTATCTAAAAAGCTTTTCCAAGATTACACCCGAAGCCATAATATTTTTCATTCCCTGGGTTATATAATAATAGGCTTGATTTTCTCAATATCGGTTTTTCCTTTTTCATCGAAAAAGGATTCATCGGCTTTGATATCCAGGCACCGACTTTGATATCCAGGAGTTCTCTTGCAGGGTATGGAGCCCTATATCAAAGTTATGCAGAAGCTTGCGCTCCAGGACAACAGGAAATTCACCCACATAAGGGGCAGGCACAAGCTTGCTTCTTACCGGCGTCAGGCAAAACTTATCTTCATCCCTTCCACCTGCGGTTCCAAAGTTATCGGTCTGTTTTAAATAAGCTTCTGATGTGGTACTGATTGTAAATGCCCTATTTTCCATGATGCCCGCATAGCTGTAAGTCGCTTTTCTTAAAGATACGCTAACGCATGGAGGGGGTCGAAACGATAGCAAGAAAATTATTCATTTTAAGAGAACATCTGCGGAAAGACAGGTGTACAGGTGATCCATTATTTAACTCCAACTTCGAATTTGTTTCATATTACATAATCGTCCCACAGTACCAAGATGAAATTGGAATTTACTCAACGTTTAACCTTTTGCGTCGTCTGTAGTTGTATTAGACATTAAACTTTCAACTAATTTTGAGTTTAAAATCTCATTTCAGGATACAACACGAAAAATGAAGTATTTAAGGGCCGAAGTATTTAAGAGTCCTTATAAGTATTAATCAGTAGATTTAAAAGATTCTGGCGGAATCTAAAGTTCAAAAAAATTATTCGTTAAATTAAATTTCTATAATTTTTTCTGTTTCTGAAAGTAAGCTTATATTTAATCCAGTAACTTCAGGACTGTCAACAGGAAACAGCGCTGAGACAAAAAGAGCAGGAAAACATGGTAATTAACGGAGGCAATCTATGATAGTAAAAACATTAAAGTTGATTTCCCGTTTTGCGATGGTGCTGATTATATTGAGTATTGTCCCTACAGGGTCTTTTGCTTCAGAAAACGCAACCCTGGAAAACTCGACGGATCTGATTTATGGTCCGGGATCTTGTCCTTCTTGTCCTGCAGGCAATATAAGCGAAGAAAATTACACTGAAGTTCAGGCAGACATGTTGGACTCAATCAGTAAGAGAATTACTGAACTTCAAAATCTTTATATTGAGATAAGTAAGGTTTCAAATGCATCCGACTTCCAGACGGTTTTGTCTAGAAAAAGGCAGGCAAATGAGGGTATGGAAAATGACGGAAGGAATGTGGAACCTGATGAAATGCAAACAGAGACTGACGAAGGGCATGAATTTTGTCATATCCTGCTTGAAAACATAACTGATGAAAATTTCACTGATGTTCAGGCTGTTATCCTTGATTCCCTCCAGAATATGACTGAAAGAGCCGAAGCCGCTCAAACCAGGCTTACGGAAGCCGGCGATAGCAGCAAAGCTGAAGAGCTCAACGAGAAGATTACTGAGATTCAAGACCTGTATACCGAGGTGAGTGAAGCCTCTACTGCAGCAGAACTCAAAGAAGTCCTGTTAACCCATGAACAGGCAAAGGCACTTGATTCCGTTGAGGAGAAAATAGAGCTTCTTAAAGCCAGAGTGAACGAAAGCGAAAACGCGAGTGATGAACAGCTCAACAGCAGTATTACTGAACTTACGGCCCTGATGAAAGATATCAAAGGAGCCGAGTCTTTTGACGAACTGAAGAAAATAATGCACTCATCCAGGGATTCCGCCGTGTAAAAACAGAAAACGTATATCGACGATTCTGTGCAACAAAAGTCTTCGGCCCTATTTGCCTCCCTGGCCGAATTCAGGATACCTCAACTGAAAGTAACGCAAACGTCAGCATTGGAATCTAACGCAAAAGTCCCAACCGATTAAAGAACCATAACCTGCCGAAAAGAGAAATATCCCCCCTGAACGTAACTCTGAGAAATTCACCCTCCTGATAGAACTTCAGCACCTTTGTCTCAAGATCAGCCTGTTTGACCCGCAACCGTTGACCCGCAACCGTTGCGCCGGTTTATCACAAACCGTTGCGCCGGTTTATCACAAACCGTTGCGCCGGTTTATCACAAACCGTTGCGCCGGTTTATCACGCCGATAGGGTTTGGGGATAAGGTTATCAGACTCAAACGGTTCTTGGGGTTTTCGGTCAAGCCTTTTTTGAAAAGGGTTGCGGGCAAGCCTTTTTTGAAAAGGGTTGCGGGCAAGCCTTTTTTGAAAAGGGTTGTTTTAAAAAGGCTTGTTACCATGTAGACAGCCTTTTCCGGGAAAAGCGGTGGGTTTTAATATTTCAGCTTCAACTTCATCCCGCAGAAAGGACAGAAGTTGGGAGCAGTGGTGAGATTCAGGCTTCTGGAGCAATATGGGCAGGTCAACCCGATTCCATTTTTCTTCTCGTTAATTGCGTTTTGGTGGGCTCTGGACTCCTTTGTTTCTTCAACAGAAATTGAAAGTTCAAGCTCTTTAAGAGAATTCATATTGCAGATATCACCTGAGAGAGTTGAAGTTTCAGTCCGAACTTCAGAATCATCATCTGTCAAGCGGCTCCTAATAACAGGCTTTGTTCCAGGATTTTCGGTCTCATCAGGAGTGGGTGCAGGTGAGGAATTTGTTTTATTAATTTTTTCAAGAGCTTTCAATGCAGCCCTTCGCACGCAGGCATCTGTACTTTCAGTAGCTCTGATAAGCCCTGCAACTGCCTCTGGGGTTCCGATTTTCTCAAGTGAGCAGATAGCGGCTTTTTGCATTGGGCTATCAGGTTTTTCAAGGATTTCCACCAATTTAGGAACAGCTTGCTGCGCTTTGAGATCCCCAAGCGCAGAAGCCGCAGCTTCTCTCACTGCTGCCTTAGTGTCATCCAGAGCTCTTAAAAGGCCTGAAATGGCTTCATTAGTGCCTGATCTTCCAAGGCCCAGAACTGCTGATTCCCTTACCGAATTATCAGGGTCATTAAGAGCTTTAACCAGTCCTTCTATGGCTTCAGGGGCTCCGCTTTTTCCAAGAGCACAGGTAATCGCCTTCCTGACGGAGTTTTCATATATATCAAAAGCTTTAACCAGTCCCCGAACCGCTTCCGGAGAACCTATATCTCCCAGGGCATCTGCAGCGCGGCTCCTCAGATACCAGTCAGGGTCATCCAGGGCTCTCAAAAGCCCTGCAACTGCTTCAGGCGTTCTGATTTTCCAAAGAGTTTCAATTGAAACTTTTCTTATATCCCTGCTCGAAGCTCCGAGAGCCTTGACCAGCACAGGCACTGAAGTTGACACACTTACAATTTTGCAAAGCGTTTCGGATGCAGTTTCCTGCACAGGTTGTCTTGGGTCCCTGAGGATTTCCATTAGCTCATCAAGCACATCCGACTTACCCCTTTTTCCCAGGGTTTCGGCAGCTTGCTGCCTTGTTTTGTTATCCGAGTTTTCAATTGCCTTTACCAGGCAGAGAGCAGCTTCATAAGTGTCGATTTTTCCAAGGGCTATTATTGAAATCCTTCTCAGCGAATAATCCGGATAAGATAGGGATTTCTCAAGGGCGTAAATTGCATCTCTTGAGCCTATCCTCATCAAGGATTTCACCGCTTCCTTCTGGACAAACCTGTCCCTGTCCTCGAACCCTTTCACAATGCCTGAGATAGCTTCAGGTGTGCTAATTTTTTCAAGAGAAGCAATTGCAGTCTTTTTAACCGGACTATCAGAATCATTAAGAGCATTTATAAGACCAGGGATAGCTTCCGGCATGTTGAGTTTTCCCAGGGCTTCTGCAGCAGCAGCTCTTACTTTCGGATTTGAGTCATCCAGCGCTCCAATCAGCGCGGTTAAAGCACAAGGATCCCCTAGATCACCAAGTTTTTCGGCAGCAGTTGCCCGGTTTCCTGCAAAGACCGAGCGTTCCAATTTCTTAATAAGATTTTTGATATCGTCGTCCATTTTCCTTCTATCCCCCATTGGTGTAAAGCTTATCAGGAACCTCTAAAATATAAAAAATATTTTAAAGTATGCAGCCCGTTATACTGAAAATAAATAGGATGTCTTTCAGTCTTTTAATTCTAAAATTGGCACTTTCAATTCCTGTTTTTCCAGAGCCTTATGCGTATCTAATTTTTACATAGATGGCAACGTCTATTTAAGCGAGACTGAAATATTGCAAATGACCCTCTTCTTTATACCATTAAACTCAGCTCTTAATCTCCCTTAACATTCTACATTTTTTAATATATTACATTCTATGATATATGAACTTTTAGATTGTTTTTATAAATAATATGTATATTCGATTGCCTGTGTTTTCTCCTAAAATTATTTCGTTTTTTGAATATTTGTAAATCCATTATTGGGGGAATTAGAATCACTTCTGAAATCGATTTTTCACAATTTTTTTGCTGGAACAAAGATTGTCCTGATTATGGAATTAATAATCAAGGAAATATAGTCCTTAAAGAAAGATATGGTAAAAGGAAAAATATGGTAAAAACAACCATGCGCTTCTTAAATGTAAAACTTGTAAAAAATGTTTTAGTGAAACGAGAGATACAGTATTTTTCCAACTTAACACTCCTGAAAAAGAAATTCTAAAAACAATATATCTGATTCCCGAGAAAGGAGGAATTCGTGGACTTGCGAGAGCTACTGGACATAGTAACAGAAGATTTCTCCTTTTCCACCACGAAGGAAAACGTAGTAAAGAAAAAGATAAAAAATTATGTAGTTGAAAATATTCAACGTATTATTTTTGGAGATCCTAAAAAAATATCTGAAATGCTTGGAGCTAATTCGGATGATTACATTGGTACTTCATATGTAGAAAGGATAAAGCTTACTATCAGGACATCTCTTGTAAGATTTGTAAGAAAAAAGGTGAATTTCAGTAAAATAATGAAGAAGCATACGAAAACATTTGATTTATTCCAAGCATGGATAACTTTATAAAACCTCACGACTCTCTAAAATTAAGAATAGACTCTGAAATAGAAAATGGTTACAAAGAACTCCAGCAATTGCAGAAGGAATAACAGATCGCATAACAGATCATATATGGAGTTTAAAGGAATTACTAATGTTTAGAGTTCCTGTTCAATAACTAAGGGACACAACCCTGTTGTTATCTTATTTTTTTGTTTTATCTTACTTTTTTGTTATTATTCTATTGTTGTTATAAAGTTTAACTTTGAATACTTATTGAGTTAGTTGCCAAAAGAAAATTCACAGCTACGTCCTTATAAGTTTAAGAGTTCGCGTGTAAAGGCAAACTACACAATAAAATATGGATAAGAGGTAGAGGTCTAAGCTATCCTCAAACGATTTAGGAACCTTTACTGGGAGTTACCTTGATTACTCTACCTCCACTGGTATTATTTCCAGCTTGAATGTTCTCCAGAATACGTTCCTTCTTTCTTTGGGTACTACTTATACGCTTAGTTACGTTTTCTGTTTCAGTTACATTTTCTGCTTCAGTAACTGCTTCAGCCGGAGTTACTTCTGTAACAGGAGTTTCTTCTACAGCCTCAGTTGCGGTTACAGCTTCCTGAACCGGAGTTACAGCTTCAGCTCCGGTTACTGCTTCAGCCTCGGTTACGGCCTGTTCTGGAGTTCCTGTTTCATTTGGAGCCCCACCTTCCTCACCAGCGCATCCTATAGCCAGGAATACACCGAACAAGACTATCAGAATAATCAATGCATTTTTCATTATTTTCCCCCATATATAATTATATACGTTATTAATTGATACTTTATAATTGATATCTGGATTTTATAACAATTCCTACTAGATTCTGAACATAATTCATCACATGAGATTAAAAATGGCTATATGCCAGGATATTTCCACTTTATTGTGTTTTTTGAATGTAGTAAGATCCGGATTCTTTATATTCCATTCAATTTCCTTAAGTTATAATACTGGGAATTCCAATATTGTTAAATGATTTTTTAATGACTTTTTGGGGGGAAGTCATGAGAATAAAATCCATTAATCCTTACACTGAAGAAGTAAACTGGACATACGATTCTTTTTCTTTTGAAGAATGCGAGTCCATGATTGAAAATTCCAGGACTGCGTTTTCCGGGTGGAGTTCGTTGTCTGTTGAGGAAAGAACAAAATACTTTTCAAGGGTTGGGAAGGTCCTCAGGCAGAATGCCGAAATTTATGCCGAAATTATCACGAAAGAAATGGGAAAACCTATCAGGCAGTCAAGGGACGAGATTGAAAAATGCGCCTGGATCTGCGATTATTATGCAGAAAACGCGGCCGAATTCCTGAAAGATGAAGTTGTGGATATCGGAGCTGAGAAAAGCTACGTAACCTTTGAGCCTCTGGGAGTAATTTTCGGCATAATACCCTGGAGTTTCCCGTTCGAGCATGTTTTCAGGTTTGCAGTACCTTCAATGTGTGCAGGAAATGTGTGCATAATCAAACATGCTTCAAATGTGCCTGCTTCGGCCCTTGAAATTGAAAAAATCTTTCTTGAGGCAGGATTTCCTGAAAATGTTTTCAATACCCTGTTAATTGACTCAAAAACTGCAATGGAAATTATTGAAGAAGAACTGGTAGATGGGATTTCACTTACTGGCAACATAGACGGAGGCTCGGAGATAGGTGAACTTGCAGGAAGCCTGGTAAAGCCTCTCGTACTTGAGCTGGGAAGTTCGGACCCTTTCATAGTACTCGAAGACGCTGATCTCGAAAGAGCTACGCAGGTTGCTGCAAAGTCCAGTTTTCTAAATACCGGACAGAGCCATATTGCTGCCAAGCGATTTATTGTCCTGGAAACGATTGCTGTGGACTTTATTGAGGCATTTGAGCTTGAAATGCAGGAACTGAAAATCGGGGACCCTATGGATGAGGAAACCGATATTGGTCCTCTTGCAAAGAAAGAATTTCTTGATAGTCTTGAAAGAGTCCTTAAAGACGCAAAAAAGAAAGGTGCAGAACCTCACGTTTACGGAGAGGATCATAGTAAAGGTTTTTTCTTCAGGCCAACCCTCATTCCTGCAGCCAGTACCGATATGAAGGTTTGTAATGTAGAGGTTTTCGGGCCCATTGCCCCGGTAATCACAGTAAAAAACGAAGATGAAGCCGTCAAAGTCGCAAACGCCACAGAATTCGGGCTTGGGGCTGAAATATGGTCCCGAGACCTTGAAAGGGCTCAGAGGCTGGCAAAAAGAATAAAATTCGGATTAGTTGCCATTAATGGAATGGTTAAATCCGACCCGAGGTTGCCTTTTGGAGGAGTTAAAAAATCAGGAATCGGGCGAGAGCTTTCTCATTATGGGCTCAAGGAATTTGTGAACATAAAGACGGTTGTGGTCAACAAGTGAGTCTAAAGGACTGAGAATTGATTGAAGTTTTTATTGAATAAACCTTGTCCAGAATTAATTATGAGAATTTGTTTAATCCTAAATAGTAAACTCAATTAAGGTTAACAAATAACTTAACCAAGGCTTATAAACAAACCTTATTTAAGGAAAATTCGGCTTAAATAAAAGCCATATAGCTATATTGGAGTTTTTTCATGAAAGCTTCGGATCTTTTTGTTGCCCAGCTTGAAGAAGAAGGCGTTGAGTATATTTTCGGACTGCCAGGTGAAGAAAACCTTGACCTGCTTGAGTCCCTGAGGACTTCCAGAATCAAACTGATCATAACAAGACACGAACAGGCTGCGGCTTTTATGGCTGCAACATATGGGAGGTTGACCGGAAAGCCAGGAGTCTGCTTTTCAACACTTGGACCCGGAGCCACAAATCTTGTTACAGGCGTTGCCCAAGCACAGCTTATAGGAGCACCTCTTATTTCTATATCCGGACAGAAGTCTCTGACTGACAACTGGCAGGCCCGTTTCCAGCTTGTAAACACTGTCAGAATGATGGAGCCTCTCTGCAAAAAGGCTGTATCCATTACCGATCCGGGAATGATCCCTACAGTGATCCGTAATGCCTTCAAACATGCCGAAGCTGACAGGCCGGGAGCTATACATATTGAGCTTCCGGAAGACGTAGCTGAAGAAGAAACTGAGGCCACGGTGCAGAAGCGAAGTGAAATTAAAATTCCTTACCCCGATCCTGAGGCTGTAAAAAGAGCTGCGACTATGATCTGTGAGGCTAAAAATCCCCTGATAATAGTTTCATCAGGAGCAAACCGAAAAGCTATCACTGGGGAGCTCGAAAATTTTGTCGAGCAAACAGGCATCTACCTGGTGCATACCCAGATGGGGAAAGGAGTCGTTCCTGATGATTGCAGCTACAGTCTCTTTGCCACAGGAATTCATGCAAGGGACTATGTTAACTGCGGAATTGACGGGGCTGACCTTATTATCACTATTGGTTATGATATAGTCGAATATCCTCCTTACCTGTGGAACGGTACACTGGACAAACAGATCATAAATATTGATTTTGTGGAATCCGTGCCTGATAGGTACTTTAACCCCACAGTAGAAGTCATAGGGAATATTGCTTCTTCAATCCGGGAACTTGCTGCAAGTATTCCGGAGAAAAGGGAGTTTCCTATCTTTGAACACACCAGGAATTTCATTGAAGAAAAAATAAATGCTGTTGCCAGGAAAAGCTACCCTCCTGTTCCACAGGCTGTAGTTAAGAGTGTCAGAAAGGCGCTGGGGAGAGAAGATATAATTACACTGGACAATGGAATTTATAAACTCTGGTTCGCTCGCCTTTACAAGACCTATGCTCCCAATACTGTGCTCCTTGATAATGCTCTTGCAACCATGGGTGCAGGTCTCCCTTCAGGGATTACTGCTAAGCTTCTTCATCCGGAGCGCCGTGTGCTTGCAATCTGTGGGGACGGAGGTTTTATGATGAACTGCCAGGAACTTGAGACCGCAATCCGCTATGGAATTCCTGTTGTTGTCCTTATCCTCAATGACAATGGTTTCGGCTTTATTAAGTGGAAGCAGAAAAAAATGCATTTTGAGGATTTCGGGCTGGATTATGGAAATCCTGATTTTTCTCTCTTTGCCAGGAGCTTCGGGGCTATGGGTGTCAGGATTAAGGAAGACGACGACCTTGCAGAAGTTCTGGAGAAAGCTTTTGCCTTGAATAAGGTGGCAGTTATTGAGTGCCCGATTGACTATTCCGTAAACTATGAAACTTTCTCGATAGAATTGGGAAAGCTTACATGTAAGTTCTGATTGGAAACCGATTAAAGGGACATTCCCTACGGGAGACTGAAATTCCGACAAATACTTGTTCTGGCTTGATAAATAAGGAAAAAAGCGTTAAAACAAATAAAGCGTTAAAATGAATTAAAAGCGCTTAAATTGGGTTAAAAGTTATTGATTAATAACTAAGTTCATGGCAGTAACGCCAGGAAAATGAACGGGAGAAGTTTTTCCCACATTATTTACAGGTTGATTGATTATAAGTTGACTATGGGATTATTAACTAAAAAATTTTAGTTATACCGCCTCGGGACCAATCAATTTGAATTTCAGACATTTAATAGTAAAATTTAAGCGGTTCTTAAGCTTGTGGTTTCATGTCCTGATTTTAAACCTGACTTCCAAAGCAAGAGGTTGCCACAGGTTAGTTGAATCGCAGATTAAAGTTACTATAAGTGAATAAAGTGTTTCAGGCATCCTCAGTTAAGGTATCCTTTTCTTTCAAGCCATTCAATCTGAGGCCTTGTATATTTCCAGGTAACATCGGCTTTGGAGTCCTGAATTTCCCATGGGTTCGCTATGACTATATCGCCTTCGCGAATCCACATTCTCTTGTTTTTGGACCCGGGAATTCGTCCCATTCGGACCACACCGTCCATACACTGTAGTGTGACTCTTTTAGAACCGAGTAAACTTAATACTGTTGCCAGAACTTCGTTTCTGTCCTTTCGAGGAGTGCGTACTCTTGTTACTTCATGAGTATCTCCTGCAACCGATTTTTTTGATCCTGAGTTTTTCTGTCGGATAATGCTTCTATAATTAGCCAAATTAATTCCTCCAATACTGGTTTTGTTTCAACTGCTTTAATTTAAAATAAGCTTTCTCTGATTTTAGTCTCAGTTCGGCTTGTTTTTCCGTCTTTCCGGATATCTTTATAGATTTATACCATAGAGATCTTAACATTTTTAGGGATACTTGGTTAGATTCTCTGATTAAATTGTTATTTTTTGTTCTGTTTTTATTTTCCAAGAAATCTCCCAAATAAAAGGTAAAAACAAAGAGAATAGTCAGTGAAAGTGAATTGAGTATCAATTCGGACTATATCTTAAACTGGCTCAGCTTTGATATAGATGCGCAGATATTAGTATATTTGAGACCTTCAGTGATTACAAAGTTCTTATTTGTCAATAAACCGACCTTCCTATGGTCTGTTTGAATGGAACTTCGGTCTCAACCCTGTATTCAAGTAGCCAGAACAGATAAACTTGTGAATTTCGCTCGGGTTGCCGTTACCGCCTCTGAAACCTTCTCGGTGAATTTTTCGGTTGCCGACAAGGTAAGAATTTCCTCTCATAAAAACCCATTTTCCTCTGTCATAAAAACCCATTATTGTTTCACCTCCGTTTATAGCGGATACATATATTCGATAAAAACATGATCGGATATCATCGATAAAACAAAAATGGAGCTATTAATAACAGATTATATATCTCTTTATTTTCAACCGCTTCTACGTAGTTATTTACTTATATAAATTTTCCTGTGAACAAATGGCCAGAAAAGTCCAAAAATTCAAAGTAAATTAAAAGAAATAAAGATCTTTTTCAAGAAATAAGCATCAATATACTTGAAATAAACATCAATATACTTGAAATAAACATCAATATACTTGAAATAAACATCAATATACGTGGGAACTTGTTGGCTTAATTTAAATAATTACAAAAGAAGACTCAGTACCAACATATAGTGATAAAAGTAAAATTCAAAATCACTAGATTTTGTAAATGGTTATCATCCGTGTAATAAAACTTAGTTATTCAAGTCTTTAGATAGCGAATGTCGATTTTGATAAAAACTGGATTCTTCTTGCTAATTCAGGTTTTTTATCAAAAATGCAAAAATCACTGGATTTTGGAACAGAGTCCAAAAGAATCTAAAATACATAAATCAATTAGAAGAATATTATTATCGTTCAAATAAAAATATTATTCAATACAATATATAAAAGAAGAGAGTCCGTTTTGCTGCTCAAACTAAACGGACATAATTTGTAAAATAGAATATTTTGAGTGAACCTAGAATTAATATCTGTTCTCTCTGGGTTTCCTATGTTTAGGAAGACACTCTCTGCAGTAGACTGGTCTGTCAGGGTCAGGCTTGAAAGGAACCTGAGTTTCAGCGCCGCAGTCAGAACAGATCGCGGTGTACATTTCCCTGGGACCTCCGAAACCTCCACGGTTGCTGTCTCTTCCCCTGAAGGAATTTCCTCTGTCATTAAAAGCCATTTTCTTTTCACCTCCGCTTACAGCGGATAGTCCATAGTTTAAAAATAAGGTTGTATATTACTCTTTGATTAAAAACAGAAACTAGTTTTTAATAACAGATTATACATCTCTTTATTTTTAATGTTCTTAGTATACGGTCAAATTATATAAGTTTTACTCATAAAAATCAAAATCACGCCGAAATTTTTGCTGCTTTAGAGTTGCTTCTGCTTATTAAAAAACTCTGACCATATAGTTTCTTACGGACAGAGACACAGTTGCAAGTTGAATTCCACTATCCAGATGAGAAAAACTAAGAGGATGAACTACTCATTCCTAAACTCCTTGAATTTCTCAGAGTTTTGAGGGAGAAACTTACAGGACGCAAAGCCCAAAAAGAATACTTAGTATTCTTCTCTTAGTGTTCTTCTCGTTCCATTCTCCCGCCTATTGGCGACGAGTCTACAGGGCCTACTCCACATTTTGCAGGTGAAGGAATATCAAAATGTAAAATATACAAGCGTGATAATACTTGAGATGCTATTAAGCTTCCGGCTTTCATTTCATCTATCACTTGTTGGCTCTCGCAGAAAATTGTTGAGTACGGGGAACTTCCCGCCCTGGAGTTAAAAACTAAGTTAGTGAAACTGAGTAAGTGAGTGAGTCAGCTAAATAAATTAAAGGCTGTGGAGTGAATTATAAACAAGTTATAAAAGTTGAAGTTGAGTTAAAAAGAATAAAGGTAAGGTGAAGAGATTAAAGGCAAGAGCTTGAAGAGGGAATATGTAAGTGGGAAGAAGTTAACCGCAAACTGTTAAAACTGGAGTATAATCAGAGTAAGCTGGTTTTATCAAGTTTTACGGTACTATTTCGGTACTTATTTGAGGTACCCTTTTCTCTCGAGCCACTCGACCTGGGGCCTTGTGTACTTCCAGATCACATCGGCTTTAGAATCCTGAATGTCCCACGGAGCGACGATTACTACGTCCCCCTCATGTATCCACATTTTCTTGTTTTTGGACCCGGGAATCCGGCCCATTCGGACTATACCGTCCATACATTGCAGCGTAACTCTTTTTGAACCAAGTAAACTTGATACTGTTGCCAGAACTTCGTGATTTTCCCTACGCGGTGTGCGTACTCTTGTTACTTCCTGAGTAGCGGGCACTGAACTTCCAGTTCCTGCTTTTCTTTTTCTTATATTGCTTCTATAGTTCGCCAGGTTAATTCCTCTTATTATTAGTTTGTTATGTCAAATTTATTACGATCTGCTTTTTATTACTCTGCTTTTATTATGTCATATTTATGATGTCAGATTTTTCAAAGCTTCTGTATCTACGGATGCATCATGTACTTTGATGTTAAGGTTCATAAATGGATAGGGATTAAAGAACCCTTTAAGATCTGAAATCCCGGAAAAAACCTGAATCTCAGGAAGCGTTCTCATTTCAAAGATTCTTAAAGACCCTTTAATTGTTCTTAGTGTTATTTTTCGTTTATACTGAGAGTTTGCTTCAAACACTTCATAGCACTTTTACATCATAGCACTTTTATTTCACATACAAATTATAAAAACGCCTGTAATAGTACTCAGGCCCCACTCAACAAACAAATTGTAAAGAGTCATTAAATTCAGGGTTCCGATATCCTTCACCAGCTATAAGGTAAAAATATAGCTTAAAAATGGAATATGTGTTGAGATTTTTCAAAATCAACACTTTACCTTGAGTTTTACTTAAGAAGCTTTATTTTAAAACTTCCTGTGGTTAGGAAGGCAATCCCTGCAATAAACTGGCCGGCCTTCGGTCGGTTTGAATGGAACCTCAGTTTCAACCCCGCAGTCAGAACAGATAACCTTGTGCATTTCTCTGGGGCCGCTGTTGCCGCCTCTGAAACCTCCGCGGCCGCTGTTTCGGTTGCCACCACGGTAGGAACTTCCTCTGTCATTAAAACCCATTTTCGTTCACCTCCATTTGCAACGGATTCATATGCTCGATAAAAACATGATCGGATATAACTTATTATTTAAAAACAAAAATGGAGTTTTTAATAACAGATTATATGTCTCATTATTTTTACTATAATACATAACCACTTCCATGTTATATAAGATTAATCCAAAAATAACTGAAAAAAATAGAAGCGGACTCCTCAAAATCACATTCTGCCCCCCCTCCAAAAAATAAGGTGATTTTGCAACAACTAACTAAACTTTTTTGAGTCAGTTGTGAGCACATGCTCAACAAAATCAATGATTTTGGCTTGAATCCCACAATGTTCAAAAAAATCCAGTTTAAATTTTGAGAATTCAATAATAATTTCGGCAGATCTAACGATATGTAATGAACATTAACTCATTAATAGGGAATAAAGAGTAAAATTAGTAATATAATATAATTCAATAATAATTTCGGCAGATCTAACGATATGTAATGAACATTAACTCATTAATAGGGAATAAAGAGTAAAATTAGTAATATACTATATAACTAAATAAATTAAGTTGTGTTTTTTGAGAGGGGTCGGAGTGCGAGCTCAAAGAGAAAAGATTCTGTATGAGAATTATATATAAGAATAAAAGAAGTTTGAAGAATAAAAGGAGTCTGGAAACCTCTGTTACAGAAAGGTTTCCAGTGATAAAATTAAAATAAGAAAATTCTGGAATTTCTGGATTTAGAACTTT